>NZ_CP047185.1:0-3597743 GCF_009834265.1 Rathayibacter sp. VKM Ac-2805 | reverse complement strand
CTGTCTCCGGTCCTGGGTGCTGTCGCTGTGAAGTCGCTGCGGGATCGCCGTCTCCGCCGGACCCGTCGCCGCCCGCTGCAGGGGCGTCGCGGACCGGGCGCGGAGCCGGGTCTCGAGTGCCGCTCTCTCCACAGGGTTGTCCACCGGCCTCGAGCGATGCCTGTGCGGGCGCGGGAGGACGCGGATCCCACCTGTGGATAACTGCGGCTCAACACCGTAACGAACGGAGCCGACGGGAGACAAATCCACCACAGCGACACCCGCGTGTCAATGCGCGGAACCCCGTGTCCCGTGTGCATGATCGAGGTTTCGCGCCGTCCACATTTGACCGGTGACGGAACAGGCCGTAGTTTAAATCAGTTGACGCCTGCCCGGTGTCGTCCGTGCGGCCCTCGCAGGCCGAGCGGATTCCGCAGCCGGGCACCCCTTCTTCCCGGAGGATCCGAGTCTCCGCCCGAGCGGGTGGTGCCGGTTCGCGCCGCGGAACACGTACGTGGAGATCTGATTATGAGCAAGCGAACCTTCCAGCCGAACAACCGTCGTCGCGCCAAGGTGCACGGCTTCCGTCTGCGCATGCGCACCCGTGCCGGCCGCGGCATCCTCAGCGCGCGCCGCGCCAAGGGGCGCACCGAGCTCTCCGCCTAGCAGCGAGCGGTACCGACCAGCGGTGCTGGCCAGAGCCAATCGCATCGTCCACGGAGGCGAGTACCGGACAGTCGTCCGTCGCGGTGTGCGGTCCACAGGACCGCACACCGTCACGTATGTCCGCCGGTCCTCCGCGGGCGATCCGGCGCGGTTCGGGTTCATCGTCGCCAAGACGGTCGGCACCGCGGTGACGCGCAACACCGTCCGCCGCCGGCTCAAGGCCGTGGCGTTCGAGCTCGTCCCCGAGATCGACCCCGGCACCCAGGTCGTCGTCCGCGCGCTGCCCGGCAGCGCCGACGCCCCCTGGTCGGAGTTGCGCTCCGAGGTGTGGTCCGCGATGGCGCGAGCCGCGCGGAAGAGCGGGTCGTCCTCGTGACCGCTGTGCTCCCCCGCCGCGAGGCGCCGCTCGCCCGGCTCGGGTGGGCGATCCTCCTGCTGCCGCGGAACATCGGCGTCCTGCTCCTGATCGTCTACCGGGCGGTCGTGTCCCCTCTCTACGGGGACGTCTGCCGTTACTACCCCTCGTGCTCCGCGTACGCGCTCCAGGCGGTCCAGCTCCACGGGCTCGTCCTCGGCTCCGTCCTCGCGGCCCGCCGTCTGCTCCGCTGCCACCCGTGGGCGGCCGGCGGCATCGACGACGTCCCGACCTCGATCCCCCTGCACCGACCGGCTTCCGGCCGGACCCGCTTCGCCGTGACGCGAGCCGGGTTCGTCGTGGGCCCTCGAAAGGACTGACCCCACTCCATGGACCTCCTCGGCACGATCCTCTGGCCCCTCAAGTGGGTGGTCGAGCTGCTCCTCGTCGCCTTCCACCAGCTGCTGACCTTCACCGGCATGGAGGCGGCCGCGGGAATCACCTGGGTCCTCTCGATCGTCGGCCTGGTCATCGTCATCCGCGCCGCGCTCATCCCGATCTTCGTCAAGCAGATCAAGAGCCAGCGCCGGATGCTCGAGGTCGCGCCCCAGCTCAAGAAGATCCAGGACAAGTACAAGGGCAAGCGCGACCAGCTGTCCCGCGAGGCGATGTCCCGCGAGACCATGGAGCTCTACAAGAAGACAGGCACCAACCCGCTCGCCTCCTGCCTGCCCCTGCTGATCCAGATGCCGATCTTCTTCAGCCTGTTCTCGGTGCTGAACGCGGCGCAGCACAGCCAGAAGGGCGTGGGCCCGCTCGACGAGACGCTCGCCCGCCAGTTCGGCGAGGCGAACCTCTTCGGCGTCGCGCCGTTGCACCAGTCGATCCAGGGCGCACTCGCCGAGGGCGGCCAGGAGCCGGTCATCATCATCGCCGTGATCATGGTCGTCCTGATGACCGCGTCGCAGTTCATCACCCAGCTGCAGATCGTCTCGAAGAACATGTCGCCCGAGGCGAAGGCCTCGCCGACGTTCAAGCAGCAGCGGATCCTGCTCTACATCCTCCCCCTCGTCTTCGCCTTCTCGGGCTTCGCCTTCCCCCTCGGCGTGATGTTCTACTGGCTGACCTCGAACATCTGGACGATGATCCAGCAGTTCATCGTCATCCGGAACATGCCGACCCCGGGCAGCGAGGCCGCCAAGGCCCGCGAGGAGCGCCTGCGCCGCAAGGGCAAGCTGGTCGAGGAGACCACGGCCGCCGGCGACGTCACCCTCGTCGAGAAGAAGGCCGTGCAGCGCACGCAGCCCGTGAGCAAGAACCGCTCCAAGAAGCAAGCCGGAAAGAAGTAGAGCCGCCATGACCGATCCGATGCAGACCATCACCGACGACGCGTCCGCACCCGCGGACGTGGACGCGTCCGCCGTCGACGAGGCGCCCGAGTCCACGCTCTCGCAGCTCGAGGACGAGGGCGACGTCGCCGCCGACTACATCGAGGAGTTCCTCGACATCTGCGACCTCGACGGCGACATCGACATCGAGGTCCGCAACGGCCGCGCCTACCTCTCGGTCACCGCCTCCGGCGACACGAACCTCCGGGTGCTCTCCCGCCCCGACGCCGTCCAGGCACTGCAGGAGCTGACGCGCCTGGCGGTCCAGACGAAGACCGGCGCGTTCTCCCGCCTCATCCTCGACATCGGTGGCTCCCGCGACGCCCGCGAGGCTGAGCTCGCCCAGCTGGTCGACCGCGCGATCGAGCGGATCGAGGACGGCGCCACGTCGGCCTCGCTCCCGCCCATGTCGTCGTACGAGCGCAAGCTGGTCCACGACATGGTGGGCGAGCGCGGCTTCGTGTCGGAGTCGCGCGGCGAGGCGCGCGAGCGCCACACCGTCATCACCCGCGGCTGAACGGCGTGGAGTCGACCCTCGAGGCCGAGCCCGCAGCCGCTGCGGCGATCGCCGGCGACCGCCTGCCCCTCCTGCGGCGGTTCACGGAGGCTCTCGCCGACCAGGGTGAGGAGCGCGGCCTGATCGGGCCCTTGGAGCTCCCCCGTCTCTGGACGCGGCACGTGCTCAACAGCGCCCTGGTGGCCCCTCTCCTGCGTCCGGGACTGGTGGGTGATGTCGGCAGTGGCGCGGGCCTTCCCGGGCTCGTCCTGGCCATCGTGCGGCCCGACGTCCGCTTCGTGCTCATCGAGCCGATGGAGCGTCGCGTCGTCTGGCTTCAGGAGCAGGTGGACGGACTCGGACTCGAGAATGTCTCAGTTCTTCGAGCCCGTGCTGAAGAGGCGGAGCTCGCGGAGCCTCTCGACCAGGTGACCGCTCGGGCGGTCAGCGCCCTCTCGAAGCTGATCCCGCTGACCGCGCCGCTGCTGCGGCCCGGAGGCGAGCTGGTCCTGCTGAAGGGCATCAACGCCGAGAAGGAGATCGAGGCGGCGGCCAAGCAGATCCGTCGTTTCCGGCTCTCCCCGCCCGAGGTCGTCGTGCTCGGCGACGGCGTGCTCTCCGAGGTGACGAGGGTCGTCCGGGCTACAGTGGGTTGATCGCCACGACGCCGCCGTGAGCCCCCGACTCCTCGTCCGTCGACTCCTCGGTGCTGATGTCCGTCCCACTCGCTGAGCGAAGGTTTCACGTGAAACAAACCGATTCCGCCGGTCTGACCGGAGGCTTCGATTCCTCGACTCCCCTGGCCCGGGAGATCGCGGACATGACCCGCCGGCGCGCACTGCTGAACGCCCAGCCGCTGCCTAAGCCCGAGTCGACGCGCGTCATCACGATCTCGAACCAGAAGGGCGGCGTCGGCAAGACGACGACGACTGTCAACCTCGCCGCCGGGCTCGCCCGCGGTGAGGCGAAGGTGCTCGTCATCGACCTCGATCCGCAGGGCAACGCGTCGACGGCCCTGGGCATCGAGCACCGCGCCGAGACGGCCAGCGTGTACGACGTGATCGTCAACGACACTCCCCTCGCGGACGTCGTGCAGAAGAGCCCGGAGTTCGCCTCGCTCTACGGTGTGCCGGCGACCATCCACCTGGCCGGCGCCGAGATCGAGCTGGTCTCGCTCGTCGCACGCGAGCAGCGTCTCCGCCGTGCGCTCGACCGCATGCTCGACACCATGGACGAGCCGTTCGACTACGTCTTCATCGACTGCCCTCCTTCGCTCGGGCTGCTGACGATCAACGCGTTCGTCGCCGCTCGCGAGGTGCTCATTCCGATCCAGTGCGAGTACTACGCCCTCGAGGGGCTCAGCCAGCTGCTCAAGAACATCGACCTGATCGAGCGGCACCTCAATCCGAACCTCGGTGTCTCGACGATCCTCCTGACCATGTACGACGGCCGCACGAACCTCTCCCAGCAGGTGGCAGCGGATGTGCGAGAGCACTTCCCGAAGGAGGTGCTGCGCGCGGTGATCCCGCGCAACGTGAGGATCTCGGAGGCGCCGAGCTATGGACAGAGCGTGATCAGCTACGACCCGCAGTCGTCCGGTTCGCTGGCGTATCTGGAGGCGGCCGCGGAGATCGCACGACGCGGAGCCCGGAAGACACCCGAGACGGCACACGAAGGAGAGGCACGCTGATGGCGACCAAGCGCACGGGACTCGGCCGGGGGATCGGCTCGCTCATCCCGACCAGCGACGAGTCGCGCTCCCGGCCCGTCGACGTCTTCTTCCCTGATCAGGTCGGCGATTCGGCCCGTGCCGAGGAGCTCCTCGAGGTCCCCGGAGCGCGCTTGGCGCGACTCCCCCTCGCCGACATCACCCCCAACACGGCGCAGCCGCGGTCGGTGTTCGACGAGGACGACCTCGCGGAACTCGTCCACAGCATCCGCGAGTTCGGAGTGCTGCAGCCGATCGTCGTCCGGCCCGTGACGGCTCGCGGCGGAGCGAAGTACGAGCTCGTCATGGGTGAGCGCCGGTTCCGCGCCTCGAAGGCCGCGGGACTGACCACCATCCCCGCGGTCGTCAAGGACACGGCCGACGAGAACATGCTTCGCGACGCGCTGCTGGAGAACCTGCACCGCGCCGACCTCAACCCGCTCGAGGAGGCGTCCGCCTACCAGCAGCTCCTCAGCGACTTCGGGATCACCCAGGAGGCCCTGGCCACGCGGCTCGGACGGTCTCGGCCGCAGATCTCGAACACACTCCGTCTTCTGCGCCTCCCGGCCGATGTGCAGGCCCGTGTCGCTGCCGGCGTCCTGACCGCGGGACACGCGCGTGCGGTTCTGTCGCTCGACGACGTCGAGATGATGCGCCGCCTGGCCGACAAGATCGTCGACGAGGACCTGTCCGTCCGCGCCGCCGAGGCTGCCGCGGCGCAGATGAAGGCGCCGCGGACGACCACGCGTCCTGTGGTGGAGGAGCAGGGCGGCCACTCCGGACACCTCTCGTCGATCGCGGATCACCTCGGCGACCGGTTGAACACGCGCGTCAAGGTCACCCTGGGCGCACGTAAGGGCCAGATGGTCATCGACTTCGCCACCATCCAGGACTTGAACCGCATCCTCGCCGAGATCGGGGAGCCGACCGAGGTGTCGCTCGCCCCGTAGTGGCCGGCCTAGCGGCCGCCACTGATTCGCCGTGCGGCTGGCGTGCGCGTGCTCGCGCTGTGTTCTTGGCCGCAATCGCCGATGTGGCGGTATCCGCTCCCCTCGTCGGCACCGCGATCGCAGATCAGCACGCTTGGGGCGATCTTCGAGATGCCTTGTGAGCTGAGATTTCTCGGTTGTCGTCCTCTCTCTGATTGATAGGCCCTTCTGACCGGTACAGTCCGATGAAGTGGTCCCAGGTTCTGCGGGGCCCTGCTGACTCCGGTCCTGGTCGAGAATACGGCTGGTATTGCCGAACGGTGACGATCGCCGGGTATCTGGGGCATTGATCTCTGGATAGAGCAGCTCACGATGCGCCTATATGGCGGTTGAGTAGGCGTGGAGCGCCGGATCGAGGATTGGCTGAGTTCAGACCTCGTTGACCTCCGGAGTTCGTGTCGCTTTCGGTGACTCGCTGGCGGGCGCAGGACGGGTGCCTGGGCGGGTCGTACTCGGTGGCGCTCTCCGCTGCCCAGGGCGACGTCAAGGTCGCCGATGTTCCCGTGCGCAATGTTTCACGTGAAACATTCCTACGTTGGCCGCTGAGATGGGGCCCCCTCGGCTGTCCGTGCATCCCAAGTCGCCGGTGAGGAGCGCTTCCTGGGCCTCCAGAAATTGGCCGGCGGGGGGCGCAAGTTAGACGATGTGCAGTATCGCTTCGTTCTCGCGGATCGACGCGGATGCGATGAGTGGGTTCGTTGAGATTTGAAGGAGGACCTCGTCGACGGCCGCCCCCGGAGAGCACTGAAAGAGACGATGGAAGGGCCGTTTCACGTGAAACGGTGCGCTCTAGGGCGGCCTAGCCATTGAAGAGCTACGAGCTAGTCAGGTAGGAGAGGAGGCACTCGTCGGCTCGACTCGCTCCAACAGGCTCAACTTTTCTGATCGAAATTGCTCAACGGCCGCGGAAGCGTTTCACGTGAAACGCCCCTGCCGAGAAGACTGGACGCCCATGCGGATCACCGTGGGACCGGCTTCGACCGCAATGCTCGAAAGAGATCGCTCGCCTGACCAAACACCACCCCCCCGAGGCGGAATTGAGGTCGGAGAACCAAGCGAGAGGGGTCCCTTCGGCCCGTGGGTCTCGATACGTCGCGTTGTGGCTACTCGACCAGCATGGCGACGGGTGCTGGCGTCGATCAGCGTCGATAGAACAGGTCGTTTCCTAAAGATGGCGCGGGTGGCGATTGTGGTGAGCCTCGATTCGACGCACTACTGCTCTTCGCCGGTATGTCTGCGGAGATAGCGAAACGATTGGGGTGGACATCTTGCACCAGGCAATGCCTCACCTGGTACCCGCCGAGGGTCTCCGGGTCTCGATACGCAGCAATGCGATTCCTCGACCAGCATGACGATGAGGACCAGGTGCCGATCGAAGCCCTTGGGCCGGGTCGATTCCTGGTGGGTTTAGGGGGACGAGGGGGGCTTCACCACGCCGATCTACGGATACTCGACCGGCGCGGCGATGGGTGTCTGACGTTGTGGGGGTCGAGACGCGGCCTCGGCTTCCCTTGAGTCGGCACTACTGGTCTGTTGATGAAGACCAGGACACGTTGTTCGGCGGCTACTCGACCCATGTCATAGGAGAAGGGGGCGATCGCGGGTCTCGATATGCCGCGATCCGGCTACTCGTCTGGCATGGTTTCGCGCACTTGTTCAAAACGCTGCAGCCTCGCGACCAGGAGCGGACGCGCAGCGGACCGTTTCACGTGAAACGGTGAAGGTCAGGAGGCGGCGAGCTTCGCGAGGGTGGAGTAGACGTCGCCGAGGTAGCGGCCGGATGCCTCGATGGCCTGAGGAACGAGTGAGGTCTCGGTCATCCCGGGAAGGACATTCGCGTCGAAGAACCAGGGGAGTCCGGCCTCGTCGATGATGAAGTCGAGGCGCGACAGATGGCGGAGCCCCAGCAGCTCGTGGATCGCAACGGCCACGCGGGACACTTCCTCCGTGATCTCCGGCGAGATCCTGGCCGGCGTGTAGAAGTGCGTCTCCCCCGCGTTGTAGCGCGCTTCGAAGGTGTACTGGCCCGCGACGGGTGCGATCTCGACGGGCGGCAGTGCGAAAGGTCCGTCACCGAGGTCGAGAACACCGACGGAGACCTCGGTTCCCTGGATCTGCTGCTCGATGAGCACGACGTCGCCGTAGGTGTACGCCTCGACCATCGCTCGCGGGAGCTGCGACGACTCCGTCACGATGCTGACGCCCTGGGCTGATCCGCCCTGAGCGGGCTTCACCACGAGAGAGCCGGGCAGGTGCGCTTCCACCTGCTCCAGGATCCCGGCGGCTCCGAGCTCGCGGAAGGTCTCGCGGGGGAGGGTGACGGAGCGCGGGGTCGAGAAGCCGGCGCGAGCGACGAGCGTCTTCGCGGTCGGCTTGAACCAGGCCAGGCGCGCCGCGTCCGTCTGCGAGCCGACGTAGGCGAAGCCCGCCGCCTCGAGGAGCCCGAGGAGTGCACCGTCCTCGCCGCTCGCTCCGTGCACTGCGGGCCAGACGACGTCGGGACGCTTCTGCAGGAGCGTCGAGAGGAGGCCGGCGTCCGGTTCGTGCAGGGAGACGCGGTGGCCCATGGCGGACAGACGGTCCGCCACACGACGGCCCGACCGCAGGGAGACGTCGCGCTCGTGGCTGATGCCACCGCTGATAACGACGATGTCGAGTGTACGGTCGAGCACAGAGAAATCGGTCATGACCAGGGCTTTCTTATCGAAGGAGCGGTGTCAGGAGACGTTCGGCGGCAGGACGGCGTCGCGCTTGCCCGCGTCGGCGCTGCTCAGCCGGCCCGTACCCGCGAAGGTCGACAGCAGATCGAGCTCTCCGTTGATGACCGTGGCGAGGCGGCGGATGCCGTCTCCGATGCGCTCCGGCGTCGGGTAGCAGAACGAGAGGCGGATGTTCTGACGTCCGTCCCCGTTGCCGTAGAACGCGGTGCCCGGCGTGTAGGCGACGAGCTCCTTCACCGCGCGCGGCAGCATCGCCTTGGAGTCGAGCTCCTCGGGCAGCGTGACCCAGACGTAGAAGCCGCCGTTCGGGTTCGTCCAGCTGAGGCCGGGCAGATGGGTTTGCAGGCCCTTCAGCATCGCCTCCTTCCGTTCGCGGTAGACGCCCCGGAAGGTGTCGATCTGTCCGCGCCAGTCGGCCGTCTCGAGGTACTTCGAGATGACCAGCTGGCTGAAGGACGACGGGCTGAGGACGGCCGCCTCGTTGGCGAGGATCAGCCGCTCGCGGATCGCGTGCGGAGCGAGAGCCCAGCCCACCCGGAAGCCGGGAGCGAGCGTCTTCGAGAACGTGCCGAGGTAGATCACCCCGTCCTCCTCCAGCGAGCGCATCGCCTTCGGCGGGACGTCCTCGAAGTAGAGGAGGCCGTACGGGTTGTCCTCGAGCACGAGGATTCCCTCGGACTTGCAGATCTCGAGGATCTCGACCCGGCGCTCCCAGCTGAGGGTCACGCCCGCGGGGTTGTGGAAGGTGGGGATCGTGTACAGGAACTTGATCGTCTTGCCGGCGGCGCGCACGCGGGCGATGTGCTCGCGGAGGGCGGCGGGGATGAGCCCGTGCTCGTCCATCGGGACGTGCTCGACCTCGGCCTGGTACGACCGGAAGATGACCATCGCCGTGACGTAGCTGGGGCCCTCGGAGAGGACGACGTCCCCCGGGTCCAGGAACAGCTTGGAGACGAGCTCCAGGGCGTGCTGAGAGCCCGTGGTGACCACGATGTCGTCCGCGCTGGCGGAGATGCCCTCGAGGGCCATGACGTCGAGGATCTGCTCGCGCAGGACGGGGACGCCCTGGCCCGACCCGTACTGCAGCGCGACGGGTCCCTGCTCCCGCATCACGGTGTCGATGGCGCCGGTCACCAGGTCCTGGGGGAGCGCGGACACGAACGGCATGCCGCCGGCGAGCGAGACCACTTCGGGGCGTGACGCGACGGCGAACAGGGCTCGGACCTCGCTGGCGGCCAGACCGGCCGTGCGCTCCGCATAGGAGTTGTACCAGGGGTCGAGGTTGGTGCCGCGGTTGGTCACGATGGTTCCGCTTCGCTCGGTGGACAGGGTCTCTCCGGCCGGAGCCGGGTGGATCCACAGTACCGGCCGGTCCTGTACTGCGGCGGGGCGGTCGGGCGCCACCGCAGGGATCGTGGCCTGCGCCCCGGCAGGGCTGTTTCACGTGAAACAGCCCAGGAACGAGGAGAGCCCCCGTCATGACGTGACAGGGGCTCTCGGAGACCGCACGGGGCGGTCAGGGGTGCGAACTCAGAGGAACGCGGCCAGGTCGGCCTCGAGGGCCGGCTTCGGCTTGGCGCCGATGACGGTCTTCACGACCTCGCCCTTCTGGTAGACCTTCATCGCCGGGATCGACGTGATCTGGTACTTCGCGGCGGTCTGCGGGTTCTCGTCGACGTTCAGCTTGACGATCTCGATCTTGTCGCCGTGCTCGGCCGAGATCTGGTCGAGGATCGGCGCGACCATGCGGCAGGGGCCGCACCACTCGGCCCAGAAGTCGACCAGGACGGTCTTCTCGGAGTCGAGGACGTCGGACTGGAACGATGCGTCGGTGACGCTCTTCGCGGTGGACATGGTGTTCTCTCCTTCACGAGTCGGCGGGCTGCCGGCTCCGATGTGCGATGACCGGACGGTCAGCGGGTGATGAGCTCGGCCCGGGGTGAGCCTTCGGTGTGGGCGGTGCCATCGGCGAGCGAAGCGAGGTAGTGCTCCGCGTCGAGGGCGGCGACCGTTCCGGATGCCGCGGCGGTGACGGCCTGACGGTAGGTCGGGTCGATCACGTCGCCGGCGGCGAAGACGCCGGGAACGGAGGTCTGGGAGGAGCGGCCGACCACCGAGATGGTGCCCTCGGTGGTGAGGTCGAGCTTGCCGTGCACGACGTGCGTGCGCGGGTCGTTGCCGATCGCGATGAACAGGCCGTCGAGGTCGAGGTGGGACTCGGTGCCGTCGACCGTGTCGCGCAGCTTCACGCCGTCGACGTGGTTCTCACCGGTGATGCCGGTGACCTCGGCGTTCCAGATGAACTCGATCCTCTCGTTGTCGAAGGCGCGCTTCTGCATGACCTTCGAGGCGCGGAGCGAGTCCTTGCGGTGGATCACGTAGACCTTCGCGGCGTGCTTGGTGAGGAAGGTCGCCTCCTCCATGGCGGAGTCGCCACCGCCGACGACGGCGATGGTCTTGCCCTTGAAGAAGAAGCCGTCGCAGGTGGCACACCACGAGACACCGTGTCCCGACAGGCGGTCCTCGTCGTGGAGGCCCAGCTTGCGGTACGCGGATCCGGTCGCGACGACGACGGTCTTCGCCTCGATGCTCTCGCCGGAGCCGAGGTGGACGGTCTTGACCTCGCCCTCGAGATCGAGGGAGGTGACGTCGTCGTAGAAGGTCTCGGCGCCGAACTTCTCGGCCTGCGCCTGCATCGAGGTCATCAGCTCGGGGCCGAGGACGCCGTCGGGGAAGCCGGGGAAGTTCTCGACGTCCGTCGTGTTCATCAGGTCGCCGCCGATCTCGACCGACGAGGCCACGACCACCGGGTGCAGTTCGGCGCGCGCCGCGTAGATGGCGGCGGTCCAGCCGGCGGGGCCGGATCCGATGATGACGATGTCGCGCACGGCAACTCCTCGGGGTCTGTACGAGCGGTGACGGGTGGGGCGGGAGCCGAGCACCCGGAGCCGGTCGCTCGAATCGTTCCGCGGCTCCGTGGGCTACAACACATCCTAGGCGGGCACTATTCCGCGGGCCCGGTAGCGTGGGCAGTGCTACGGTCCGGTCGACTCAGCAGAACCGGAAAGGGCCTCTGACCGGGTTTTTACCGGAGCAGCATCAGCGGCCCAGTCGGCGGAGCACCGGAGCGAGGACGGCGCGCAGCTCCGGCACCCGGAGGAACCAGAGGACCGCGAAGTAGACGAGCGCCATCACGGTGCCGATCGCGGCCATCGAGAGCAGCGGCTCCACGTAGTTCGAGACGGCGAAACCGCCCGCGCGCGTGCCGCCGAGGGCGACCAGGACGCCGTAGCCGGCGGCGGCGGAGGGCACCGCGGCGAGGACGAACTGCGCGAGCCTGACGAGGATCCGCCTGCCTCCGCGGCCGCCGAGCCGGCGGCGCAGGAGGAGGGCCGCCACGAGGGCCTGCACGCAGATGCCGAGCGAGGTCGCAGCGGCGATGCCGACGGCGGTGCGGTCGGCGGGGAGCCGGAGCACCATCAGGTACCCGGCGACCGCCACGACGACCTGCACCAGGGTGAACAGGAACGGCCGCGCTCCGTCGCTCAGGGCGTAGAACGCGCGCTGCATGATGGCGATCGAGGAGAACAGCGGCAGGGCGATCACGTAAGCCATGGCGATCGCTCCGATGGCCTGCGCGTCCGCGAACGAGTCGGTGAAGACGGAGCCGAACGGCACCGCGACCACGACGATCGCGGCGGCGGCGAAGACGAGCATCATCAGCACCAGGCGGAGCGAAGTGGAGACGTCCGAGCGGAACTCCTTCATCTCGCCCCGTGCGGTGTGGCCGCTCATCTTGGTGAAGTACGCCATGGCGATCGAGATCGCGATGACCGAGTGGGGCAGCATGAAGATCAGCCACGCCTTCTGCAGCGCCGCGGCCGAGGGCCCCTCGCCGGACGCGGTGGAGGAGACCTGGCTCTCGACGATGCCGGCGACGATGGTCAGCAGCACCGTGGCGAACGACCACAGCGACATCCGCCCGGCCGTGCCGAGGCCGACGCCCCGGAAGCGGAAGTCGGGGCGGTAGCTGAGGCCGACCCTCCGCCAGAAGAGCATCAGGAACAGCGACTGGACGACGATGCCCAGCGTCGCGCTCCCGCCGAGCAGGGTCACCATCGCCGGGGACCACGAGTCGACCGGCCGGTTCCCCTCCGGATCGGCGCCGAACACCACCATGAAGGCGACGAGCCCGGCGATCACCACGACGTTGTTCAGCACGGGCGCCCAGGTGAAGGGGCCGAACGAGCCGCGGGCGTTGAGCACCTCGCCGAGGATCGTGAACAGGCCGTAGAAGAAGACCTGCGGCAGGCACCAGAACGCGAAGGCGACGGCCAGCTGGTACTGCTCCGGTCCGTAGCCGGGCGCGTAGAGGCGCACGAGCAGGGGAGCGAGGACCGTGGCGGCGATCGTGGTCACCAGGAGCAGGCCGAGCGCCAGGGTCAGCAGGCGGTTGATGTAGCCGCGGCCGCCGTCGGCGTCGAGGCCCGCCCGCACGATCTGCGGGACGAGGACGGCGTTCAGAGCGCCGCCCGCGATGATCGAGTAGATCGTGTTGGGGAGCAGGTTCGCCGTCGTGAAGGCGTCCGCGCCCGGCGCGACCGCGGCTCCGATCGTGTTCGCCATGACGATCGACATGATGAAGCCGAGGATCCGCGAGACCATCGTGCCGGAGGCGAGGACGGCGCTCGCGCGTCCGAGGGAGAAGCTAGCCACGCGGGTCCGATCGCTGGTCGTCGAGATCGGGCTGGACCTCGAGCACGGCGTTCGGGTCCTCCTCGTCCTCAGGGGTGTCGCCTCGACGGCGACGGCGGATGTTGCGGAGGATGCCGGCTCCGAAGACGACGACGAGCGCGATCCCGATGACCAGGGTGCCGACGGTCTCCCAGTCGGCGCGGACGCTGGTCGTCATGCCCGTGGGGGTGCCGATGGGGACGCCCTGCGCCGAGGTCAGCTGCAGGCCGAGGCTCGTCTCGCCGTTGCCGACCCGGGCCTTCACGGGGATGAGGACGCGGCCCTGCGAGCGGGCGTCGATCTCGGTGGTCTCGATCGCCTCCTCGTCGATGTCGAGGACGGCGTTCGAGGTCGAGGCCTGGATGCGGACGGCGATCGGCCAGGGGAGCTCGTTGCGGACGTACACGGGGATGCTCGAGTCGCGGGAGACCTGCAGGATGCTGCCGGTCGCGTCGATCGACACCAGCGAGAGCGTCCGGTCGGCCTCGGTCATGGCCGCGCCGACGGCGTCGCCCCAGCCGCTGCCGTCTCCGCGCCAGGTCACCGAGAGCAGCGCCAGCACGTCGTTGCGGCTCTTGCCCGACAGCAGCTCCGGCTCCTGCAGCACGGAGGAGAACGCCTCGACCTCGGAGCCGGCGTCGAGCAGGTCGCGCACCCGGTCGAGCCGCGACTCCGACTCCGGCGAGTCGACGACGCTCGCGCCCTCGGTCGCGGGGACGGCGAGGGCGGTGGAGAGGGCGACTCCGCGGGCCCAGGGCAGCGACTCGATCGCGTCGAGGGTCTCGGAGAGGCGCGCGGCGCCGATCGCCGAGCCGCGGCCGAGGGTGAGCACGACGTCCGGCGCGGTCCCCTCCTCCTGCACCTCGGCGAGATCGGTGGCGATCTCGGACATGCGGGCGCGCCACTCGGTGTCGTCGGTGGCGGTGGCGGCCGCGTCGAACGCCTCGGTGAGGCGCGAGTCGGCCACGACCAGGTCCGAGTCGCCGACGGTGGCGCGCGAGGTCGTGGTCACCTCCTCCGGCAGCAGGAGACCGGAGGAGGGGACGACCGTGCGGTTCATGCCGCTGGCCGCGTAGACGTCGAGGTCCGACCCGCGGAGGGTGCCCTCGTCGGGCCAGGCGACGCTGCCGAGGGAGGTGCTCCAGTCGGAGGCGAGCAGCGACTCGGTGCTCGGACGCGCCGGCAGGTCCTCGGCCGGCTGGTCGGAGTCGACGGCGACCGTGGGCGCCGGGCTGGCGGTGCCGGGGACCGCGGCGAAGCGGGTGTCGTCGATCGCGTACTCGAAGGAGGTGGGAGAGAGGAGCGCGGAGAGCCCGGCCTGCGCCTGGGCCGAGACGTCGGCGTCGGCGTACGGCAGGGCGAAGCGCTCGTTCGGCACGGACTGCAGCCGGTCGAGCCAGTCGAGCGCCGACTCCGGAGCGGCGCTGCCGAGGATCCGGATCGAGGCGAGGATGCGCGGGTCGACCCCGATCGTGACGCCCTTCCCCGCGACCGCGTCGAGCTGCCGGGTGAGGGTCCCCGTGCCGTCGGTGTAGTCGGCGAGGGCCTCGGCCGAGAGCAGGCCGTCGGCCGTGTCCGGGACGGTGAGCGGGACGAGGACGCTGACGCCGGTCTCGCGCTCCGGGGCCGCCGCGTCGTCGGTCAGCTCGACGGCCGTGCGGGCGGTCGAGACGACACCACCCGGACCGGTGACCGTGACGAGGACGGCGTGGGTGCCGAGCGCGGTCCGGTCGTTGGAGAAGGGGATCTGGTCGACCGGCACGGTGAGGCCGGCCTCGGCGGTGCTGGAGGGCAGCAGGCGCAGCTGGGCGGTCGCACGGACCGGGTCGGTGTCGTTGTCGGCCTCGGCGTCGAGCCAGTCGTGCAGCTCCGCGCGGGTGTCGAGGGTGGCGTAGGAGAGGGCGACCGTCACGTCGGCGCTGTCGATCGCCTCGGTGGTGCCGTTGCGCACGGCGATCGAGAGCTCGAGGTCCTGGCCGGGCCGCAGGACGCCGTCGCTGCCGGCCCCCGCGGTCGTGGTGACGGTGCCGGGAGCGGGCGTCGAGGTCGCCGTCGCGGCGGAGATCGGGGCCGCCAGCGCGGGGGAGGCCACGCCGGTCAGGCCGAGCGCGAGAGCGGCGGCACCTGCCGAGCGGAGCAGGAGGAGGGCCGCCCGCGAGCGGCGGGAGCGGAGGGAGGGGTCGCGCCGATGCATCGGACTCACTCGGCCTCCATGCGGGTGATTCTACGGGCAGCCCTCCTCGGGGCAGGCGGTGCGTCCGCTGTGCACGCGGTTCCCCCCGTAACCCCCTGGCACGGTCACCCGCTGCCGGGACACCCCCCGCCACTAGGATCGTGCGAATGCACAGCGTCCAGACCGCTCTCGAGACCCTCCGCGCGCTCGCGGGGACGCCCACGGTGACGCGGCTGGCGGAGGCGTTCGCGGCCCAGGGCCACGAGCTCGCGCTGGTCGGCGGCCCGGTCCGCGACGCCTTCCTCGGCCACGGCGTGCACGACCTCGACTTCACCACCTCCGCGCGCCCCGACGACATCGTGCGGGTCGTCGCTCCGATCGCCGAGGCGCACTGGGACATCGGCCGGGCCTTCGGCACGATCGGCGCCCGCGTCGCCGGCGAGACGGTCGAGATCACGACCTACCGCAGCGACAGCTACGACGGGGTGAGCCGCAAGCCCGAGGTCGAGTTCGGCGACTCGCTCGAGGGCGACCTGGTGCGGCGCGACTTCACGGTCAACGCGATGGCGCTGCGGCTCCCGGAGGTCGTCCTCGTCGACCCCTCGGGAGGAGTGGAGGACCTGCTCGCCGGCCGGCTGCGCACCCCCTCCCCCGCCGACCTCTCCTTCGGCGACGATCCGCTCCGCATGCTCCGCGGCGCGCGCTTCACCTCGCAGCTCGGCTTCCGCACCACCGACGAGGTCGAGTGGGCGATGGCCGAGCTCGCCGGACGGATCGACGACGTCTCGGCGGAGCGCGTGCAGGAGGAGCTGCGGAAGCTCCTCGCGACCGCCACGCCCCGTGCCGGCCTGGAGCTGCTCGTCGACACCGGTCTGGCCGGTCGCTTCCTCCCGGAGCTGCCCGCGCTGCGCCTGGAGCAGGACGAGCACCACCACCACAAGGACGTCTACACCCACAGCCTCACCGTGCTGGAGCAGGCGATCGCGCTGGAGGAGTCGCGGCACCCCGGAGCCGCGCCCGACGTGGTGCTGCGGCTCGCCGCTCTCCTGCACGACATCGGCAAGCCGGCCACGCGGCGGCTCGAGCCGGCCGGAGCGGTGAGCTTCCACCACCACGACCTGGTCGGCTCCAAGCTCGCGATCAAGCGGATGCGCGCGCTGAAGTTCGACAACCAGACGACGAAGGACGTGGCCCGCCTCATCGAGCTGCACCTGCGCTTCTTCGGGTACACGGACGGCGCGTGGACCGACTCCGCGGTGCGCCGCTACGTGACCGACGCCGGGCCCCTGCTCGAGCGGCTGCACATCCTCACCCGCGCCGACGTGACCACGCGCAACCGCCGCAAGGCCGACCGGCTCGCGCACGCCTACGACGACCTCGAGGCGCGCATCGCGGAGCTCGCCGAGAAGGAGGAGCTCGCCTCCAAGCGCCCCGACCTCGACGGCACGCGGATCATGGAGATCCTCGGCCTCGCCCCGGGCCCCGAGGTCGGGCAGGCGTACCGGTTCCTGCTGGAGCTGCGGCTCGAGGAGGGTCCGCTCGGCGAGGAGGTCGCGACGCAGCGGCTCCGCGAGTGGTGGGCGTCGCGCTGAGGCGCTGAGCCGGGCCCCGTGCTCGCCTCGCCCTGCGCCCGGGATGGTGCGCATCGAGCGGATCCGTCCGGCGCGTCGCGGCGGTCCTGTTGTAGTCTGTACAGGTTGTCCACGACCAGACGCACTCGCGTCCGCGGGAGTGGGCAGATGCTACATACCCTCCTGTCACGGAAATACCGTGGCCGTTCAGTCCGAAGGAGGTGGGTTAGTGACGCATCAGTACGAGATCATGGTCATCCTGGACCCCGAGATCGATGAGCGCACCGTCGCTCCGAGTCTCGACAAGTTCCTCAACGTCATCCGCACCGATGGTGGATCCATCGACAAGGTCGACGTCTGGGGCCGCCGTCGTCTGGCGTACGAGATCAACAAGAAGTCCGAGGGCATCTACGCCGTCGTCGACTTCACGTCGACCTCCGCCGCAGCGAACGAGCTCGACCGTCAGCTGAAGCTGTCCGAGGCCGTCATGCGCACCAAGGTGCTGCGGGCCGAAGAGGGCATCGCCCAGGTCGCGGCCGCCGCGAAGCTCGCCGACGAGAAGGCCGCCCGCAAGGCTGCCAAGGCCTCGGCCGCTCCCAAGGCGTAGCGCTCATGGCCGGCGAGACGATCATCACCGTGGTGGGGAACCTCACCGCCGACCCCGAGCTGCGCTACACGCAGGGCGGGCTCGCGGTCGCGAACTTCACCATCGCCTCCACGCCGCGCACCTTCGACCGTCAGGCGAACGACTGGAAGGACGGCGAAGCGCTGTTCCTCCGCGCCTCCGTCTGGCGCGAGTTCGCCGAGAACGTCGCAGGAACGCTGACCAAGGGCAGCCGCGTCATCGCGACCGGCCGCCTGAAGCAGCGCTCCTACGAGACGAAGGAAGGCGAGAAGCGCACCAGCATCGAGCTCGAGATCGACGAGATCGGGCCCTCGCTGCGCTACGCGACCGCGCAGGTCACGCGCGCCTCCGGTGGAGGCGGACGCGGCCAGGCCGGTGGCGGCCAGGGCAACGGCGGTCAGATCGGCGGCGGCCAGGGCGGCTTCGGCGGCGGCGGTCAGGGGGGCTCCGGCAACGCCGGCGGCAACCGTGGCGGTCAGGCCGAGGAGCCGTGGGCGCCGAGCGCTCCCGCCGGTGGCGACGTGTGGAGCACGCCGGGCAGCTACAACGACGAGACGCCGTTCTGAGCCTCGGCTCGGACGCTCTCCTCACCTGAATCACGCCTCCCCCGCACCGCGATCGCTCGCGGCGGGGCAGGGGCGAACCAGAATCTAAGGAAACCACTATGGCTGGAAAGAGCAGCGGCGACCGCCGCAAGCCGATCCGCGGCAAGGGCGCGAAGAACGCGGCCCCCGCGAAGTCGGTCCGCGTGGGTGTCATCGACTACAAGGACGTCGCGACCCTCCGCAAGTTCATCTCGGAGCGCGGGAAGATCCGCGCCCGTCGTATCACCGGCGTCTCCGTTCAGGAGCAGCGCCTCATCGCCCGTGCCGTCAAGAACGCCCGCGAGATGGCGCTCCTGCCCTACGCCGGCAGCGGAAGGTAGGTAACGGTATGTCCAAGGTCATCCTGACCCACGAGGTCGACGGACTCGGCTCGGCCGGCGACGTCGTCGACGTGAAGAACGGGTTCGCCCGCAACTACCTCATCCCGCAGGGCT
Organism: Rathayibacter sp. VKM Ac-2805; assembly: GCF_009834265.1. NCBI lineage: Bacteria > Bacillati > Actinomycetota > Actinomycetes > Micrococcales > Microbacteriaceae > Rathayibacter > Rathayibacter sp. VKM Ac-2805. Next base: position 3,579,300 of record NZ_CP047185.1, on the reverse strand, counting down.
TCGGCGTCGCGTGGACCCGCGGTGGCGAGAAGCAGGTCGAGCAGATCAAGTCGGCGCGAGCCGCTCGTGAGCACAAGACCATCGAAGAGGCCCAGCACACCAAGCAGGTCCTCGAGGCCAACCGCGTGAAGCTGACGGTCAAGGCCGGCAAGGACGGCCGCCTGTTCGGCTCGGTGAAGACCTCCGACATCGCGAATGCGGTGGCGGCGGCCGGATTCGGCGAGCTCGACAAGCGCAAGATCGTCATCTCGAACGCGATCAAGCACGTCGGCGAGCACGAGGCCGTGGTGCGGCTGCGCGACGACATCCAGGCCACTGTGAAGCTGCAGGTGGTCGCGGCCAAGTAAGGCCGCGAGAACGCCGCGGAGGGCGGTGCGACGGGACTTCCGAGTCCCCTCGCACCGCCCTTCGTCGTTCCCGTTCTCCACAGCTCCATCCACATACACCCTCCGGCGGGACCAACCTTCACTGTGGTCTTGAGACTCTTTTCCCCACACACCTGTGGAAAGCAGGAAATGCCTGGTCAGGAGCCGGAAAAAACTTGCTGAGGGCCGCTGATCCCACAGGGTTGTCCACACGTTGCCCACAGTGGGCCCGGCGTTTCCCCTCGGTTCTGCACAGCTCTCTCCACAGGGCGGTTTGCGTGCCGCGGGCGGCGGTCCGTAGGGTGGCGCAGCGCCCCGCGAGGGGTGCGGGCAGGCGCCCGTGCGCCGCTGTCGGAGGTCGCTGGTAGACCGGATCCCGGCACCGGCTCGACCGGACGCGCAGCACCCGACAGGAGGAGGCGAAGGCATGACGATCGCGCACCTGGCGGTACCCGGCTCGGACGGACGGGACGGTCGCGGAGACCGCAGCGAGTCGCGCGGGAACGAGCGGACCCCTCCGCACGACCTCCTCGCCGAGCAGTCGGCGCTGGGCGGCATGCTGCTCTCGAAGGACGCGGTCGCCGACGTCGTCGAGAGCGTCAAGGGCACCGACTTCTACATCCCCAAGCACGAGATCGTCTTCGACGCGATCCTCGCCCTCTACTCGCACGGCGAGCCGACCGACGTCATCGCGGTCACCGACGAGCTCACGAAGCAGGGCGAGCTGCAGCGGGCCGGCGGCGCCGACTACCTGCACACGCTCACCTCGATGGTCCCCACCGCGGCCAACGCCGGGTACTACGCCTCCATCGTCGCCGAGCGCGCTCTGCTGCGCCGCCTCGTCGAGGCGGGCACCCGCATCGCGCAGATGGGCTACCAGGGCGAGGGCGAGGTGCTCGACCTGGTCAACACGGCGCAGGCCGAGATCTACAACGTCACCGGCTCCGAGACGGCGGAGGACTACGTCCCGCTGACCGACGCGGTGACCGTCGCGATCGACGAGATCGAGGCGGCCGCTCACAAGGACGGCAGCTTCACCGGCGTCCCCACCGGCTTCGCCGACCTCGACGACCTGACCAACGGCTTCCACGCCGGGCAGATGATCATCGTCGCCGCGCGCCCCGCGCTCGGAAAGTCGACGCTGGCGCTCGACTTCGCCCGCGCCGCCGCGATCAAGCACAACATGGCCACGATCTTCTTCTCCCTCGAGATGGGGCGCAGCGAGATCGCGATGCGCCTCCTCTCGGCCGAGGCGTCCGTGCCGCTGCAGCACATGCGCAAGGGCACGGTCGACCAGCGCGACTGGACGACCATCGCCTCGACCCGTGGCCGGATCAACGACGCGCCGCTCTACATCGACGACTCGCCCAACATGACCCTCGTCGAGATCCGGGCGAAGTGCCGCCGGCTCAAGCAGCGGGTCGGGCTCAAGATGGTCGTCATCGACTACCTGCAGCTGATGACCTCCGGCAAGAAGGTCGAGAGCCGCCAGCAGGAGGTCTCGGAGTTCTCGCGTGCCCTCAAGCTCCTCGCGAAGGAGCTGCAGGTGCCGGTCATCGCGCTCTCGCAGCTGAACCGAGGCCCCGAGCAGCGCGCCGACAAGCTCCCCGCGATCTCGGACCTCCGCGAGTCCGGCTCGATCGAGCAGGACGCCGACATGGTGATCCTCCTGCATCGCGAGAGCGCCTACGAGAAGGACAACCCGCGCGCGGGCGAGGCCGACCTCATCGTCGCCAAGCACCGCAACGGCCCGACCCGCACGGTGACCGTGGGCTTCCACGGCCACTTCTCGCGCTTCGCCGACATCCCGGCGGTCTGACGTGACAGGTGCTGCTGCCGTCCCCGAGCCCGTCGACGTCCCGCTGGGCGGCGGGTCGATCCGCCTGGGCCAGTTCCTCAAGTTCGCGGGGATCCTCTCGGGCGGCGAGGCCAAGGAGGCGGTCGCCGAGGGGATGGTGACCGTCAACGGCGAAGTCGATCTGCGCCGCGGGCGCCAGCTCGTCGTCGGCGACGTCGTCGGGTTCGACCGGAACCGCTTCCGCGTCTGCGAGTGAGCACGGCCGCGCGTCGACGGGTGCGATCGGCCGAGACACCGCGGAACGGATGAGACGCCGCTCAGAGGCGGGCGCGTCGGCGTGTTGAGCGGTGGCTCGGCGCACACTGGCTCCTGGACATCCCGGGACGACAGGAGACGCGCGTGCAGCTCGGCATTCACTTCATGAACTTCACTCTGCCCGGGGGGAGCGCGCAGATCGCGCCGATCCTCGGAGCGACCGCGCGGACGGCCGAGGACGTCGGCTGCGCCTGGTTCACGCTGATGGACCACTACTTCCAGATGGAGCACTTCGCGACGAGCGAGGATCCGATGCTCGAGGGATACACCTCGCTCGGCTTCGTCGCCGGCCGGACGGAGCGGATGCGGCTGGGGCTCCTCGTCACCGGCGTGACGTACCGCCATCCGGGACTGCTCGCGAAGATCGTCACCACCCTCGACGTGCTCTCCGGCGGGCGCGCGATGCTCGGCATCGGCGCCGCCTGGTACGAGCGCGAGCACCTCGGGCTCGGCGTGCCGTACCCGCCGCTGAAGGAGCGGTTCGAGCGGCTGGAGGAGACGCTGCGGATCTGCCGTCAGATGTGGAGCGACGACGACGGGCCGTTCGAGGGGACGCACTACCGGCTGGCCGAGACGCTGAACCACCCGGCGCCGATCCAGCAGCCCGGCCCGCCCATCCTCATCGGCGGCGGCGGAGAGAGGAAGACGCTGCGGCTGGTCGCGCAGTACGGCGACGCCTGCAACCTGTTCGGCACCGGCGCGGACGACGTGGCGCACAAGCTCGACGTGCTGAAGCGGCACTGCGACGACCTCGGGCGCGACTACGCGACGATCACGAAGACCATCACCGGGGGCGGCGATCCGATCGGCGACCCCGACGGCTTCGTCCGCGCGATGGAGGAGTACGCGGCGCTGGGGATCGACCACGTGCAGCTGGCGCCGGCCGGGCCGGATCCGGAGGGGTACGTCGCCCGGCTGGGCGAGGGCGTGATCGAGCGGGTGGCGGCTCTCGGCTGAGGGCTCCCGGGACGCACGGTACCCGGACCGGCGCCGGTGCCGCGGGCGTCACCGCTGATCCGCTCCGCCGGCCGGGTTCGCCGTCACCGGCGCGAGGACTCCGGTGGCGGCCATGTCCCGGGTCGGGGGACGCCGTCGGCGGATCCTGCCCCCCGTCAGGGTCGCGGCGTAGACGCGGGCGAGGAGCGCGACCTACGGTTCGAGCCTCCCACCTCGGGTTATTGAGCTCACGCTGACGTGGGCAGATCGCTGGCCTCATGCCGCACGTGTCCTCTCGCACCTCGCTCCGCCGTCATCGGCAGAACCGCAGAAGAGGGGCGATCGGGACGGGTGTCGTCCTCGCCGTCGTGGGCGCCGCGCTCTTCGCCGGCGTCTCGGCGCAGGCGGCCACTGCTCCCGACCTCGGCACGGCGGAGGACTACTCCGTCCTGGCCGCGTCGACCGTGACGAACACGGGGTCGAGCGTCCTCGACCAGAGCGTCGGGGTCAGCCCGCTGACCGCCGTCACCGGGTTCCCGCCCGGACGGACGGACGGAGTGATCCACCGCGGAGACGCGGAGGCGGCTCAGGCCCAGGCCGACGTGGGCACCGCCTACGGACAGCTCGCCTCGCAGGCGACGACCGCGCAGATCGGCACCGAGATCGGCGGCAGCACGCTGAAGCCCGGGGTCTACACCGCGGCCGGACCGGTCGGAGTGACGGGGACGCTCACGCTCGACGCCGAGGGCGTCAACGAGGCGGTCTTCGTGATCCGCGCCGCGTCGACGCTGACGACGGCCTCGTCGAGCACGGTGGCCCTGATCAACGGAGCGCAGGCCTGCAACGTCTACTGGCAGATCGGCAGCTCCGCGACTCTCGGCACCGACTCGGACTTCGTGGGCTCCGTGCTCGCCTCGGTCTCGATCACGGTGACGACGGGCGTCTCCGTCGAGGGCCGCGCACTGGCCCGCACGGGAGCGGTCACGCTCGATTCCAATGACTTCACCGAGCCGGGCTGCGAGCCCTCCGACGGCGGATCGTCGCCGACGGCGACTCCGACCATCACGCCGACCGTGACGCCGACGGTCACGCCCACCGTGACCCCGACGGTCACGCCGACCGTGACGCCGACCGTGACCCCGACGGTCACGCCGACCGTGACGCCGACCGTGACTCCGACGGTCACGCCGACCGTGACGCCGACCGTGACTCCGACGGTCACGCCGACCGTGACCCCGACGGTCACGCCCACCGTGACACCGACGGTCACTCCGACCGTGACGCCCACGGTCACTCCGACGGTGACCCCCACCGTCACGCCGACAGTGACGCCGACGGTCACGCCGACGGTCACGCCGACAGTCACTCCGACCGTGACGCCGACGGTCACGCCCACTATCACCCCGACCGTCACGCCGACCGTGACTCCCACCGTCACCCCGACGGTGACTCCCACCGTCGTGCCGACTGTGACGCCGACGGTGACTCCGACGGTCACGCCCACCATCACTCCGACGGTGACTCCGACGGTCACGCCCACCATCACTCCGACGGTGACCCCGACGATCGCGCCCACCGTGGCTCCGACGGTCACGCCGACGACCACGCCGACGGTGACTCCCACCACCACGCCGACCGCGACGCCCACGGCCTCGCCCACTCCGACCGCGACCACAGCGCCGCGACCGGCGCCCTCCCACGCCGCGGTCGTTCCCGTGTCCGGGTCGAACGGTCCCCGCGGTCCGGCTCTCGCCTCGACCGGAGTGGACGCCGCAGCGACGGCGACCGCCGGAGTGCTGGGCCTGCTCGCCCTGCTCGGCGGCGGTCTGATGCTCCTCACCCTCCGACGCCGCGGTGAACGCACCGGGAGCTGATCCCGGCTGATCACCGGCAGCTGATCATCGCCAGGCCGTGCGCCGGACTCCCGAGGGGTCCGGCGCACGTCTGCGTCCACGATCGCGTTCCGCCCGTCTCTCCGGTGTCCTCGCCGATGCGTGCAGGCCCGCTCGTGGGTCGAGACGCCGCTCCGAGCGTCGGGGCACCGCTGAGCAGGCGGTGTCTCGGACGTGGCGCGGTGTCCGGGCAGGAGGCGGGTGCGCGTCCTGGTGAGCACGCACTGCTCGTGACACGGGTGTATCCCGGTGCCGTCGGGCCCGCTCGTGCGTCGAGACGCCGCTCCGATCGCCGGGACATCGCGGTAGGGGCAGTGCCTCGGGGCGGAAGGCGGCATGCGACGAGTGCGCGACCGTTCTGCTCGAAACGCGGGCGTCCGCTCGATGCCGGGTCCGCTCCGCCCGGTCGTCAGACCCCGGCCAGCTCGGCGCGGAAGGGCGGGTCCGCGCCGATGCGGGAGGCGGTGACTCCCGCCGCCCGGGCCGCCCACCGGCCCGCCGCGAGGAGGGCGTCCTCGTCGAGAGCGGTGGTCCCGCTGTCGAGGAGGGTGTCGATCAGCCCGGCCATCGCCGTGTCGCCCGCGCCGATGGTGTCCGCGACGGCGATGCGGGAGGCGGGGACGACGACCCGGGCCCGGCGGGACGCGAGGACCATCCCCTCGCCGCCCCGCGTGACGACCGCCAGCGAAGGGCCGGCGGCCAGGAGGCGGTCGAGGACGGCGTCGACGGAGTCGCCGGGGTGGAGCCACTCGGCGTCCTCGTCGCTCAGCTTCACCAGATCGCAGCGCCGGAGGAGCCGCTCGAGGACGCGGTGGACCTCGGCGCGCGGAGGGAGCACCTCGGGCCGGATGTTGGGGTCGAGGCTGACGGAGGTCCCGGGCGGCAGACGGTCCAGCAGATCCGCGACCGCGTCGGCGCCGGGGTGCAGGAAGGCGGCGATCGACCCGGTGTGGAGGTGCACGGCTCCGTCGGGATCGATGCGGTCCGGGTCCCAGCTGAGGTCGAACTCGTACCGGGCCGACCCGTCGGCGCCGATGACCGCCGCCGCGGTCGACGTGGTGCCGCGCGCGGGCGCCGACACCGCGACTCCGGACTCCTCCAGGTGCGCCCGGGCCCGGCGTCCGCGCTCGTCGTCGCCCAGGGCGGTGGCGAAGCGGACGGAGCGGCCGAGCCGGGAGAGGGCGACGGCGACGGTCGCGGGCGAGCCGCCGACGTGCTCCGACCGGCTCCCGTCCCGCTCGACGACGTCGACGACGGTCTCGCCGACGACGAGGACGCGAGAGCCGGAGCCCGAGCCGGGGCCGCTGCCGGAGCCCGCGCCGGGCCCGCTCACTCCGCCGCCGCGCGGACCTGCAGCGTCGTGAACGGCGCCGACGGGAAGACGAGCTGGGTGAGGGTGCTGAGACCCCCGCCGAGGAACACCTCGACCACCGAGGCGTCGACGACGATGCGGACCGGGATCCGCCCCGACTCGTCCGGCCCGGGCAGCGGAGCCCAGTCGACCGAGGGGAAGGACGCCGCGAAGTCCACCGCGCCGCTGCGCGTGCGGTCGCAGGTCAGCACTCCCTCGTCGCCGTCGACCGTGAGCACCACTTCGTCGTCGGTCGTGCCGGTGAGCAGGCGCAGCTCGGTGCGGTCGCCGGGGAGGCGGGACACGTCGACGTCGAAGACGCGGACGTCGCGGGACGCGGGCCCTGTCGGGAGGACCGCCCGCTGCGCGAGGCGGAGACGGCCGTCGGCCCCGCGGACGAGGTCGAGCTCGCGCACGAGCGACATCGACGAGCGCCACGGGCCGGTGGGCGTCTCGTTCGCGTAGTCCCAGTTGCTGGCCCACGCGATCGTGAGGCGGCGGCCCTCGGGAGCGTCGTTGAAGGAGACGGCCGCGTAGTAGTCCCGGCCGTAGTCGAGCCAGTCGTAGTCGGCGGGGTCCTCGGACGCGCTGATCCGGTCGGCGGTGAACTCGGCTCCGTCGAAGTCGCCGAGGAAGTACTGGCTGCCGGAGCCGCCGGCGATGCCGCCCGGGTTGAGGCTCACGATCATCATCCAGCGGACCTCGTCGGTGCCGCGCACGCGCAACGGGAAGAGGTCCGGGCACTCCCAGACGCCGCCCGTGGCGTGGGCGGGGCCGAAGTGGGAGCGCCGGGTCCACGCGATCAGGTCGGGCGAGGTGTAGACCGCGACGCGGCGGTCGACCGCCTCGACGGCGACCATCACCCAGTGGCCGTCGTCCCCGCCGAACCAGAAGACCTTCGGATCACGGAACTCCGCGGAGCCGATGTCGAGGACGGGGTTGCCCGCGTACCGGGTCCAGGTGGCGCCGTCGTCGACGCTGTAGGCCAGTGCCTGGGCCTGCGAGGCCCCGGTGCCGTCCGGGAGGGCGTCGCGGGCGGCCGTGTAGACCGCGACGAGGGCCGTCTCGCCGGGGCCGGCGAAGCCCGCCGTGTTGCGGACGTCGGCGACCGCGCTGCCGGAGAAGGCCATCTCGCCGTCGAGGACGGGGATCGCGACGGGCTGCTCGCTCCACGACACCAGATCGGTCGAGGTCGCGTGGCCCCAGGACATGTTGCCCCAGGTGCTGCCGGTCGGGTTGTTCTGGAAGAAGAGGTGGTAGGTGCCGTTGTGGAAGAGGAGCCCGTTCGGGTCGTTCAGCCAGGTGGATCGGGCGGTGAAGTGGGCGGACGGACGCCAGGCGTCGGTCGTCGTGGTGATGGTCACAAGGGCTCCTGAGGAGAGGGGTTCGGTGCGGCCGGACGAGGGGCGCGGGCGGCTGCCGCCCGCGCCCCCGGGGACTACTCGCCGCCGTTCTGGAAGCGGTCGTAGGCCTGCTGGTACGTCGCGGTCACGTCGGAGGCGCCCATCGACTCCAGCTGCGAGACGTAGGAGTCCCACTCGCTGTCGACGGTGCCGTTGACGATCCAGGCGGCGAACTTCTCCTTCACCAGGGTGTTGATGTCGGTCAGCGCGTACGAGACGCGGTCGAGCTCGTCGTTCGAGAGCATCACCGGCGGGTAGGCGTCGTTCGCCTTGTAGGGGAGGTAGTACTCGTTCACCAGGTCCTGGCGCTCCTTCGCGCGCGGCTCGGGGGCCACGACGGTCTCGAAGTCCTTCTCGGTGGTGATCTTCGGGCCGCCCGGGGCGACCTTCTGGCGGCGCTCGCCCTCGGCCTCGCCGGCGGCGGCGGGGATCTGCACGAGGAGGCCGGTGGCCTCGTCCTTCTGGAGGGTCACGCCGAGGGGTCCCCAGCTGCTCTGGGCGCTCATCTCGGGGTCGAAGAGGCGGTCGGCCCAGCGCATCGTGGCGGCGGGGTACTCGTTGGAGCGGGTGATCGCCATCGCGCCGCGGTTGATCTCCTGGTTGCTGGTGACGCTGGCGCGCTTCTCGCCGTCGACGCCCTCGAGCACGCCGAGGATCGCGTAGTCGCCGAGGCGGTCCTCGCCGACCATCTCCTTCGCCTCCCACCAGAAGAAGGAGCCGAGGACCGGGGTGTCGGCCTTGCCCTTGGAGAGGAAGGCGACGTCGTCCTGCGAGAACGACTCGGGGTCGATGAGCCCGTCGGCGTACCAGTCGGAGAGCGCCTCGACGCCCTGCTTGTAGCCGTCGGTGTCGGCCGTGAACTGCACCTTCCCGTCGACCACGATGCGGTGGTCGTTGTTCTCCGGCTGGCCGCCGAGCGCCGCGATCAGGTCGTGCGGGTTGCCGCAGAAGGAGTCGGTGCGGAAGGACAGCGGGATCTCGTCGGCCTTGCCGTTGCCGTTGGGGTCGCCGGTTCTGAAGGCCTCGAGCGCGGCCCGGTACTCCTCGATCGTCGTCGGCATCGGGAGGCCGAGCGCGTCGAGCCAGGCGGTGTTGATGAAGAGGAAGTTCGGGTACTGGAGGATCCCGAGCTCCTCGACCGAGGGCAGCGTGTAGATGTGGCCGTCCGAGGCGGTGAGCGCGGCGCGGATGTCGGGCCGGTCCTCGAGGATCGCGGAGAGGGTCGGCGCGTGCTCCTCGATCAGGTCCTCGAGCGGGAGGAGCGTGCCGTTCTCGCCGTACTGCACGATCTCGGCGTCGGTGAGGCCCGAGTTGAACAGCACGTTCGGCACGTCGTCGCTGGCGAGGAGGAGGTTCTTCTTCTCGGCGTAGACCTGCTCCGGGAGGTTCTTCCAGTCGATCGAGATGTTGGTGTCCTCCTCCCACTGCTGCACGAGCTGCATCGAGGAGTAGTCGGGGGACAGGGCGGACTTGGTGCCGCCGAAGGTCAGCGACAGCGTGTCGTCGACGATCGGCAGGCCGGTCTCGTTGAAGCCGACCTCGCTCGAGCGGTCCTGGACGGGGTCGTTCCCGCCGTCGGTCGTGCAGCCGGCCAGGAGCAGTCCGCCGGAGAGGGCGAGTGCGGTGGTGGTGAAGAAACTGCGGTGTCTCATCGTTCGTGTTCCTCTTGTCGAAAGGGTGGTGCGGGAGGGGTGGAGGGTCAGCTCTTCACGGCGCCGAGAAGGGCGCCCTTGGTGAAGTGCTTCTGCATGAAGGGCAGGACGATCAAGAGGGGGATCGTCGAGACGACGATCATTCCGTACTTGATCAGCTCGCCCAGGCGCTGGGCGGCGGCGTAGGAGTCCATCGCTCCGGAGCCGCCTGCGGAGGTGACCTCGGACTGGATCAGGACGTTGCGCAGCACCAGCTGGAGCGGGTACTTGCTCTCGTCGTCGAGGTAGATCAGGGCGTCGAAGAAGGCGTTCCAGTTGGCCACGAGGTGGATCATGATCATGAGGAAGATCAGCGGCTTCGACAGCGGCAGGACGATGCTGAAGAAGAAGCGGAAGTCGCTCGCGCCGTCCATCTGAGCGGCGTCGCGCAGCTCGCCCGGCACGTTGTTCTCGAAGAAGGCGCGGGCGATGATCAGGTTCCAGACCCCGACCGCGCCGGGCAGGACCACGGCCCAGATCGTGTCCAGCATCCCGAGGTCGCGCACCACCAGGTAGCGGGCGATCAGGCCTCCGTCGATGAACATCGTGAGGATGAAGATCAGGAGGAAGACGGTCCGCCCGTAGAGGTCCTTCCTCGACAGGGCGTAGGCCGCGCAGAGGATCGTGCTGACGCTGATCGCGGTGCCGACGACCGTGTACAGGACCGAGTTGCCGAAGCCCTGCCAGATCGCGCCGTCCGAGAAGATGCGCCCGTAGCCCTCGAGCGTGAAGCCGGCCGGCCAGAGCCAGACGTTCCCGTTGAGGATCTGCGACGGCTCGCTGAACGAGGCGATCACGATGAAGTACATCGGGTAGACGATCGCGACGATCGCCAGGAGCAGGACGGCGATCGCGATCGTGTTGAACACGGGGTCCGCGTACCGTCCGGTGCGCTTCGCCGGCGCGGTGCGGCGAGGGGGAGTCGGTGCCGACGGCTCGCGGACGGCGCGGTCGGGGTGGATGGTCTGTGTCATGGCGTCGTCACCAGAGGCTCGATTGGCCCGCACGGCGGGCGACCTGGTTGAAGGTCGCCAGCAGGACGAGGTTGATCAGGGAGTTGAAGAGGCCGATGGCGGCCGAGTAGCTGAACTGCGCCTGCTGCAGCCCCGCCTTGTAGACGTAGGTCTGGATCACCTCGGAGGTCGGGAGGTTGAGGTCGGTCTGCATGAGCAGGACCTTCTCGAATCCGAGGTTGAAGAGATTGCCGATCGCCAGGATGAACAGGATCGTGATCACCGGCAGGATGCCCGGGATGTCGATGTGGCGGATCCGCTGCCATTTGCTCGCTCCGTCGACGCGGGCGGCCTCGTGCAGAGCCGGGTCGATCGCGGTGAGGGCGGCGAGGTAGACGATCATCGAGAATCCGGCGTTCTGCCAGATGTCGGAGCCGATGTAGAGGGGCCGGAACCAGTCCGGCGAGCCCATGAAGAACACCGGCTCTCCCCCGAGGGCGACGATCGCGCTGTTCACGATCCCGGACCGCGGCGAGAAGAGCAGGTGGATCATGCCCACGACCACGACGACCGAGATGAAGGACGGCGAGTAGAGCACCGTCTGCGTGAACTTCTTGAACCGCTCGCTCTGCAGCTGGTTGACGATCAGCGCGAGCACGATCGGCACCGGGAAGGCGATGAGCAGCCCCAGGGCGTTCACCGTCAGGGTGTTCTCGATCAGGCGCCCGAACTGGAACGACGAGACGAAGCGGGTGAAGTTGTCCAGGCCCACCCACGGGCTGCCCGAGAAGCCGAGCGACGGGTTGTAGTCGCGGAAGGCGATCTGGGCGCCGTACATCGGCCAGTACTTGAACAGCGCCACGAAGACGAGCGCCGGGGTCAGTAGTACGTATAACTGCCAGGAGCGCAGGGCGCGCCTCGCAGCGGAGCCGAGGCGCTGCCTCGGGCTCAGGAGGCGCCGTGGCCGGGGGATCCCGGGGGCGGACTTCATCGTCGTCATGCGCGCACCTCTGCACTCGTCACCGATCCGCGGAGGACCGGTGAGCAATGGATGGGATGGGGTCGGGGCTCCTCGCGCGGTTCCGCGAGGAGGAGGGAGACGGCGTCGCGGGCCATGCGCTCGTGGGGGAGCGCGACGGTCGTGAGGCCGGGGTCGAGGTAGGAGGCGAGGGTCTCCTGGTCGTCGAAGCCGACGATGGAGCAGTCCTCGGGCACGCGGAGGCCGCGCGCCTCGAGAGCCCGGTAGGCGCCCCAGGCGGTGCGGTCGTTGCCGCAGAAGATCGCGGTGGGGGGATCGGCCTCGTCGAGGAGCTCCGCGGTGAGCGCGAGGCCGTCCTCGACGGTGCCGCCGGAGCCGTGCCGGACGAGGCGTGGGTCCACGGTGAGGCCCGCCTCCTCGAGGGCGCGGCGGTAGCCCGCCCGCCGTCCGACACCCGCAGGGAGGTCGCTGTCGGCGGGCTGGATGTCGATGTAGGCGATGCGGCGGTGGCCGGCGCCGGTCAGCTGGCGGGTGGCGGTGTACCCGCCCTCCTCCTCGTCCGGGAAGACGCTCGAGAAGCGCCCGCCGGCGGACTGCGCGTTCACGACCACGGTGGGCACGTCGCCCAGCGCCTCCGGTACCTCGACGACGCGGTGGTACATCGAGGCGTAGATGACGCCGAGCACGCGGTACGACAGCATCATGTCGATCGCCGACTCCTCGAGGGCGCGCTCGCCGAAGGTGTCGACGCTGAGGATGATGTGGCCGCTCTCCCAGGCCCGCATCTGCGCGCCCTTCAGCAGGCGGCCGGCGAAGGGGGAGCTGGCGACCTCGTCCGAGACGAAGCCGATCATGCCCGACTGCCCGCTGCGGAGCGACTTCGCGAAGGCGTTGGTGCGGTAGCCGAGATCCTCGACCGCCTCCATCACACGGGCTCGGGTGGCCTCGGTGACGCGGTTGCCGGGAGCGTTGTTGAGCACGAGGGACACGGTGGCCTGGGAGACGCCGGCGCGCTCCGCGACCTGCCTCATCGTCGCCGTCCGTCCGGCCATGACCCACCTCCTCGTGGTCTTGGTTATTCGTATAACTGGAAAGTACACATCCGAGAGCGCGGCGTCAACATCCGATTCCGCGAGCCCCGGTCGGCAGGTCGCGAGAACGCAGGAGTCGTCGTTCCGGAGCTCGAGTGCGACGACGTCCGCGTTCTCGCGGAGGAGGGGGCGTCAGCCGGAGGACTCCCGCGGCACGAGGCGGACGGGCATGGCCTGCACGCCCGCGGTCGGACGTCCGTGGATCGCGTTCGAGAGCTCCTCCGCGGCGGCGCGGCCGAGTGTGTCGAGCATCATGTCGATGCTCGAGAGCGGCGGGCGGGCGGCCTCGACGAGGAGGTCCCAGTTGTCGAAGCCGACGACGGCCACGTCCTGCGGCACCCGCCGGCCGGTCTCGCGCAGGTGGTCGAGCGTGCCGCGGGCGATCTGGTCGCTCGCGCAGATGATCGCGTCGAGGTCCGGATGCGCGCGCAGCAGCGTCTCGGCGCACTGGCGGCCCCAGCTCTCGGACCACTGCCCGAAGAGGACGCCGCCGCCGACCAGCGGCAGCCCCGCCTCCGTCAGCGCCTGCTCGACGCCCCGGGCACGGTCGTGCGCGGCGGTGTAGCTCGGCTCGCCGTTGACGAGGGCGATCCTCGTCCGTCCGCGCTCGATCAGGTGGCGGGCGGCGAGGACGCCGGCCTGCACGTTGTCGGGCGTGAAGGAGGAGTCGCGCGGATCCTCCGAGGGCGCGTAGGCGTAGACGACCGGCACCGGGATGGTGCGGGTGATCGAGGGGCGCGGGTTCGTCGTCCGGCCGAGCACCACGATCCCGTCGACGCGCTTGGCGAGCAGGTTCTTGATGTGGTGCTGCTCGCGGATCGAGTCGCCGCGGGCGTCGCAGAGGAGCACCGACGTCGATCCTGCGCCGAACGCGTCCTCGGCGCCGAGCAGCACGGGGAGCACGAAGCGGTTGTCGAGATCGTTGGTGAGCATCCCGATGGTGCCCGTGCGCCGGGAGTTCAGGGCCTGCGCGAACGGGTTCGGGGTGAAGGAGAGGGCCTCGGCGGCGTCCAGCACGCGCTGGCGGGTCTCGGCGCGCACCTGGTCGCGGCCGTTGAGCGCCTTGGAGGCGGTGGCGATCGAGACGCCGGCGGCGGCCGCCACGTCGGTGAGCGTGATGGTGCCGGTGGGCTTGCGTGGTGGCACCGCGCCTCCGTTCCGGGCCCGGCGGGCCGCCGCGTCGATCCTCGCACGACTCCGGCGAAAAACCGAAAAGACCGAAAAGGTCGCATCTCTTGACGCGCTGACCGCCCCTGCCTAGGTTTACCCGACAGAAAGTAGTTTCGGCCCGGCGTAGACGATCGGGACGACTGCCGAGGAATCCGTCAACGACGAAGGGATCATCCGTGAAGACGAGGAAGCACGCTCGGGGCCTCGCCGCCGCCGTCCTGCTGGGAACGGCCGCGGCCGCACTGACCGGCTGCGCGAGCGGCTCCGGGGGAGACTCCGGCTCCGCAGCGGGAGGCAGCTACACGTTCTGGGACCCGTACCCCCAGTTCGACGAGTCGTCCGACTGGGCGAAGCTCATCGACTCCTGCGGGACCGAGGCCGGCGTCACCGTCGAGCGCACCGGCTACGACACCACCGACCTGACCAACAAGGCGCTGCTCGCCGGTCAGCAGGGCAACTCGCCCGACCTCCTGCTCGTCGACAACCCCGTGGTCTCGACGCTCGCGGAGTCGGGCATCCTGACCACGACCGCCGAGTCCGGGCTCTCCACCGAGGGGATCGACGCGAACATCCTCGCGGCCGGCCAGACCGGCAGCGACACCTTCGGCGTGCCGATCGGCGCCAACACGCTCGCGCTGTACTACAACAAGGCCGTGCTCGAGAAGGCCGGCGTGGACGCCGCCTCCATCACCGACTGGGCCGGGCTGACCGACGCGCTCGAGAAGGTCACCGCCTCCGGTGGCAAGGGCATCACGTTCTCCGGCATCGGCACGGAGGAGGGGACCTTCCAGTTCCTGCCGTGGTTCTGGGGCTCCGGCGCCGAGCTGACCGACCTCGACTCGCCCGCCGCGGTCGACGCCGTCTCGCTCTGGAGCGACTGGCTCGAGAAGGGCTACGCGCCCAACTCCGTGATCGGCAACACGCAGACCACGAGCTGGCAGGAGTTCGAGACCGGCGAGTACGCCTTCGGCGAGAACGGCACCTGGCAGCTGGCCAACGCGAAGGCCTCGGGCATCGACTACGGCGTCCTGACCATCCCGTCGAAGGACGGCGGAGCGGCCCCCGCACCGACCGGAGGCGAGTTCCTCACCCTCCCGGTGCAGTCGGACACGGCGCGCTACGAGACCTCGAAGCAGATCGCCGAGTGCCTGACCCCGACGGAGAGCCTGGTCACGACCGACAACACGCTCTCGTACATCGCGCCGACGGCCGAGGCGCAGCAGGAGCAGGTCGCCGGCAACGCCGACCTCGAGCCGTGGGTCACCGCTGTGCAGGCCGCGAAGGGCCGCACCTCGGACGACCTCGGCACGAAGTACCCGAAGATCTCGGAGCAGCTGTGGGGCGCGGTGCAGACCGTGCTCAGCGGCTCGCAGTCTCCCGAGGACGCCCTGAAGGCCGCCCAGTCGGCCGCCGAATCCGCCACGAAGTAGGACGACCGGGGGCTCCCGCTCCCCGAACGAGGTCCCCCCGGCCGGTGCTCCGCGCACCGGCCGGGGGGACGGGAGAGACCATGACCACTGCCACCGAGACCGCCCGCCTCCTGCGGCGCGGCACCGAGCCGCCGGCCCCGCCCGCCCCGGCCGCCGAGAGCCGTCGGCGCCGCTGGCGACCCGAAGGCGGCCGCCTGGTCGCGTGGGCGTTCCTCGCCCCGCTCGTCGCCTACCTGCTCGTCTTCTACGCGTTCCCGCTCTACCGCAACCTCGAGCTGAGCCTGAAGGACTACACGGTCCGCTCGTTCGTGCAGGGGAACGCGCCCTTCGTCTGGTTCGACAACTACGTCCAGGTGTTCCAGGACGCGACCTTCGGCCCGGCGCTGCTGCACACGGCGGTCTTCACCGGCGTCTCGCTCCTCTTCCAGTTCACGCTGGGGCTGGCGCTCGCCGTGTTCTTCTACCGCCGCTTCCCGCTGGCGAGCACGCTCCGGGCGCTGTTCCTGGTGCCGTGGCTCCTGCCGCTGATCGTCTCGGCGTCGACCTGGTCGTGGATGCTCAACAGCGACTCCGGCATCGTGAACGCTTTCCTGGAGTCGTTCGGGATCGGCCAGATCAACTGGCTCACTTCGCCGACCACCTCGCTGATCGCGGTCCTGATCGCGAACATCTGGATCGGCATCCCGTTCAACCTGGTGATCCTCTACTCCGGCCTGCAGAACATCTCGCAGGACCTCTACGAGGCGGCCTCGCTCGACGGCGCGACCGGCGCCCAGCAGTTCTGGCGGATCACGCTGCCGCTGCTGCGGCCGGTGTCGGCGATCACGATCCTGCTCGGCCTCGTCTACACGCTGAAGGTGTTCGACATCATCTGGATCATGACGAAGGGCGGCCCCGCCGACTCCTCGACCACGCTCGCCACCTGGACGTACCAGCTCGGCTTCGGCTCGATGCTGCCCGACTTCGGACCGGCCGCGGCCGTCGGCAACCTGCTGATCATCCTGGCCCTCGTCTTCGGCCTCGTGTACATCCGGGTCCAGCGGAAGCAGGCCGACTCGTGACCGCCCGCCGCCCCTGGTACCTGACGGTGGTCGGGATCGCCCTCACGGCGGTCATGCTGTTCCCCGTCTACTGGATGATCAACGTCTCCCTCACTCCGACCGGCTCGATGCGGAAGGATCCGCCGGACTGGTTCCCGTTCTCGCCCACGTTCACCGGCTACCAGGCGGTGCTGAGCGAGCAGCTGCCCTATCTGGGCACCAGTCTCGTCGTCGGCCTCGGCACGGTGCTGCTGACCGTGGCGATCGCCGCTCCCGCCGCCTACTCGCTGGCGAAGCTGCGGCCCCGCGGCGGGCAGGCCCTCTCGTTCGTGCTGCTGATCGCGCAGATGATCCCGGCGATCATCATGGCGATGGGCTTCTACGCCATCTACCTCAACCTGGGGCTGCTCAACTCGATCCCGGGCCTGATCGTGGCCGACTCCACCATCGCGGTGCCGTTCGGCGTGCTGATCTTCACGGCCTTCATGTCGGGGATCCCCGACGAGCTCACCCAGGCCGCCCGGATGGACGGAGCGAGCGCCTGGCGCACCTTCACCTCGGTGATCATGCCGATCAGCCGCAACTCCGTGGTCACCGTCTCGCTGTTCGCGTTCCTCTGGGCCTGGTCGGACTTCATCTTCGCCTCGACGCTCGACAGCGGCGGGAAGCTCCAGCCGATCACCCTCGGCATCTACAAGTACATCGGCAACAACAACCAGGAGTGGAACTCGATCATGGCGACCGCCGTGGTCGCCTCGCTCCCGGCCGCCGTCCTCCTCGTCGTCGCGCAGCGGTACGTCTCGGCGGGAGTCACCGCCGGCGCCGTCAAGGACTGACCCGTCCCTCCAAGGAGACACCGTGACCCTCACCGCCCCCACCGCCACCGCCCTCGGCGGCCCGGTCGCCCCCTCGCGGAGCGTGCTCCGGCCGCTCCGTCAGGACGAGATCCGCCTCACCGGCGGCTTCTGGAAGCACTACCAGGACCTCAACTCCTCCGCCGTCATCGAGCACTGCCGCTCGTGGATCGAGCGCGTCGGCTGGGCCGGCAACTTCGACCGCGCGGCCGACGGCTCGATCTCGTCCGCCGAGGGCGGCGACGCGCACGCGGGCATCGAGTTCGTCGACTCGGAGGTCTACAAGCTCCTCGAGGCCATGGCCTGGGAGCTCGGCCGGAGCGACGACGCCGAGCTGCAGGAGCGGTACGACGACCTCGTCGCGCGGGTCGCCTCCGCCCAGGACCCGGACGGGTACCTGCACACGAGCTTCGGCCGGCCCGGCCAGCGCGCGCGCTACTCCGACCTGGAGTGGGGCCACGAGCTGTACAGCTTCGGGCACCTGATCCAGGCCGCCGTGGCGCGGCTGCGCACCGGGCACGACGACCTCCTGCCGCAGGTCGCCCGGCGCCTCGCCGACCACGTGCACCGCGAGTTCGGGCCCGAGGGGAGGGTCGCCGTGTGCGGCCACCCCGAGATCGAGCCGGCGCTCGCCGAGCTGGCGCGGGCGACGGGGGAGGAGCGCTACCTCGAGCTGGCCCGCCTGTTCGTGGAGCGGCGCGGGACGGGGACGCTGAAGCCGATCGCGTTCGGCGCCGAGTACTTCCAGGACGACGTGCCCGTGCGCGACGCGGAGGTGCTGCGCGGCCACGCGGTGCGGGCGCTCTACCTCGCCTCCGGGGCTCTCGATGTCGCGGTCGAGACCGGCGACGCCGAGCTGGAGGAGGCGGTCCGCCGCCAGTGGGAGGCGACCGTCGAGCGGCGCACCTACGTCACGGGCGGGATGGGCTCGCACCACCAGGACGAGGCGTTCGGCGCCGACTACGAGCTGCCGCCGGATCGCGCCTATGCCGAGACCTGCGCGGCGATCGGCTCCACGATGCTCAGCTGGCGGCTCCTGCTCGGCTCGAACGAGCACCGCTACGCGGACCTGATGGAGCGGACGCTGCTGAACGCGGTGCTCCCCGCCACCCGCGAGGACGGCCGCGCCTTCTTCTACACGAACACGCTGCAGCAGCGCGTCGACGGAGTGGCGCCGGACGAGTCGCGCGAGACCGACCGCGCGCAGTCCAGCCTCCGCGCGCCGTGGTTCTGGGTCTCGTGCTGCCCGACCAACACCGCCCGCACCCTCGCGAGCGTCGAGCTCGGCTTCGCGACCGCCACCGACGACGGGGTGCAACTCCACCAGTACGGCGCGTACGAGGTGCGCACCGGAGCCGTCGCGCTGCGCGTCGAGACGGAGTACCCGGCCGACGGCGAGATCGTCGTGCGGATCCTCGAGGACGCGGAGTTCGCGCTGACGCTGCGGGTCCCGCCGTTCGCGCGGGGCTCGGCGCTGCTCGACGGCGAGCCGGTCTCGACGCCGACCGTCACCGTCCGCCGGGCGTTCTCCGCCGGCGACACCGTGCGGCTCTCGCTGCCGATGACGGCCCGCTTCGTCGCCCCGCACCCCCGGATCGACGCGGTGCGCGGCCAGGTCGCCCTCGAGCGCGGGCCGTTCGTGCTGGCGATCGAGTCGCTCGACCTGCCCGAGGGCCTGGACACCGAGCACATCGCGGTCGACGCGTCGGTGCCGCCCGTCGTGACGGCGGAGGGAGCGCGCGTGTCCCTCGTGGCGCGCGAGGCGGCTCCCGGCTGGCCCTACGGCTCCGTACCTGTGGAGGAGGGGCGCCGCTTCGAGGCGGAGTTCCGGCCGTATCATCGCTGGGCGAACCGCGGACCGTCGACGATGCGGATCTGGACGCCGACGGCCTGACGGGCACCGCTCGCGAGAACGCAGGAGTCGTCGCACTCGAGCGCGAGTGCGACGACTCCTGCGTAGTGGCTACCGTTGCGGCGCCTCGCTCAGATCCAGCCGCGCTCGCGGGCCTCGATGACCGCGCGCTGGCGGGTGTCGACGTCGAGCTTGCGGAGGATCGACGAGACGTGGTTGCGGACGGTGCCGGAGGAGAGGTGCAGAGCCGCGCCGATCTCGCCGATCGTCTCGCCGCGGGAGCCGGCGCTGAGCACGTCGAGCTCCCGGTCGGTCAGCGGGCTGCGCGTGTTCGCCAGGGCGTCGGCGGCGATCTCCGGATCGACGTAGCGGCGTCCGCTCGCGACCTTGCGGATCACCTCGGCGACGTCCTCGACCCGGCGCGACTTCGGCAGGAAGCCGCTGACGCCCGCTCCGAGCGCTCGCCGCAGGACCCCCGGCCGCGCGTGCCGGGTGACGACCACGACGCGCGTCGCCGAGACCCGGCGCAGCCGCTCCGCCGCCTCGATCCCGTCGAGCCCGGGCATCTCGACGTCGAACAGGCACACGTCGGGCTGCAGGCGCAGCGCCTCCGCGACCGCCTGCTCGCCGTCGCGGCACTCGCCCACGATCTCGAGGTCCTCCTCGAGGCGGAGGAGCGCGGCCAGCGCCGTGCGGATCATGTCCTCGTCGTCGGCGATCAGCACCCGGATCACGAGTCGCTCCCCACCGGCAGGCGCGCGTCCAGCTCGAAGGAGCGGCGGACCGCCCCGGCGCGCAGCGTCCCGCCCGCGCGCTCGACCCGCTCCGCCATGCCGAGGACGCCCGAGCCGGTCCCGTCCGCCTCCTCCGCGTCCGGTGCCAGGTCGTTCACCGCCTCGAACCGCCACTCGTCCCGCTCCCGCGCGAGCCGCAGCCGCGCGCTGGAGCCGCCGCCGTGCTTGAGGATGTTGGTCGTCGTCTCGCGGACCACCGGCCCGAGCGTCTCCGCCGGCGCGTGGGACGCCGCCGGGTCGACCTCGAGCTCGACGCGGAGCCCGGCCGAGCGGAGCAGGTCGGCGGCATTGGCCAGCTCGTCGACGAGCGGGACGCTGCGGAAGCGCGTCGCCAGCTCGCGGGTGCCGGTGCGGGCACCGTCGACCGAGCGCTGGGCGGCGCGCAGCTGCTCGAGCGCGGCGTCCGGGTCGCTGCCGAGGAGGCGCTCGGCGAGCTCGAGCTGCAGCGCGATCACCTGGAGGTGGTGGCCCTGGAGGTCGTGCACGTCGCCGGCGAGCAGCAGGCGCTCCTGGGCCGCGGCGAGCCGGCCCTCGGCGGCGCGCGCCCGGTCGAGCTCGCGGACGATGTCCCACCACCACAGCGCGCTGACGACCGTCAGGGGCAGCAGCGTCGCGAACAGCAGGAGGGTCGAGAGCGCGGCCGACGTGTCCGGCGCCGCGCGCGTCTGCTCGAGCACCGCCGCGACCGCGAGGACGATCGTGCAGAGCACCATCACCCGGAGCCGCACCCCGCTCTGCCAGGGCAGCACGGCGACCAGGGTCGCGGCGAGCGAGAGTCCGAGCGCGAGGCTCCCGGCGGCCGTGCCGGTGAGCGCCGCGGCCGCCACTCCGAGGCAGAAGACCAGGGTCGGCGCAGCCCGGAGGCGCACCGGGCCCTCGCGGTCGGCGCGCCGGTACGCGAGCGCGGTCGGCGAGAACACCGCGACCCAGGCGGCCGCGCCCAGGAAGTAGGCGCCCTTCCGCCACTCCTCGGCCTCGGCGCTCAGCACCGCCACGGACCAGACGGCCAGGACGATCACCACGAAGGAGGCGGCCGACGCGAGCGTGTACCACCAGGTCACGGCGACGCCGCGGCCCGCGCGCACGGGCGGATCCGCCTCGGTCGAGTTCACCATGCGGCCCAGGCTACGACCATGACACTTGTCACCCCTCGGGCCGTCGATCCTCCCGGGACGCGGTGACCCGGCGGCACTGCCGCAGCGGGCGCGGACACGGTCGGATGGAGGAGTCCCGAGAGCCGGGGCCACGTACCGGAAGGCACGACCATGACGATCATCAGCGACGCGATCCTCGGATTCCAGGACCTGATCGGCCGCGTTCCCGAGCTCGTGCAGCCCCTCGTCGTCGCCGCGGCCGGGGCCGTCCCCTTCATCGAGGGCGAGGGAGCGGCGAGCATCGGGATCATCGGCGGCATCCACCCGGTCGTCGCCGGGCTTGCGGGGGCGATCGGCAACTTCGTCTGCGTGGCGCTGCTCGTGCTGCTGGGCACCGGCGTCCGCTCGGCGATCACGGGCCGCTCGGAGGCGAAGCGGACGACTCCGCGGCGCGAGAAGTTCCAGCGGGCCTTCACCCGCTACGGCGTCCCGGGCGTGAGCCTGCTGGGGCCGCTGCTGCTCCCGACGCACTTCACCGCGGTGATGCTGGCGGGCGCCGGAGTCGGCCGCGGGCGGATCCTGCTCTGGCAGGGCGTCGCGATCGCACTGTGGACGACGGTGCTGACGGTGATCGTCGGGCTCGCGGTCTCGGGCGCGACGCGGGCGGGCTGAGCGGGCCGGGCACGGTCCGGAAGCGTGCGACCCCGGTGGCGCAGAGGCGTCCGCGCCATCGGTCAGTGCCGGATGCGCCGTCCCGGTCCGCCGTCCGGGTCCGCCGGGCCGGCGGACTGCAGGTGGGTGTGCAGGCGGATGAGGGTGTCGCGCAGCCGGGTCTTGACGGTGCCGAGCGGGATCGACAGCTCCTCCGCGATCTCGGAGTGGCTGTACCCGCGGACGTAGGCGAGGTAGAGGACGTCGTGGTGGATCGCGGCGAGCTGCCGGATCGCGCCGGCCGCGGGCGCCAGGGCCAGCCGGACGTCCGAGCGCTCCCACTCGTGATCGCGAGGCCGGTCGAGGACCGTGTACTGCAGCTCCCGGCGCCGCGCCGACCGGTCCGCCCGGGCGCGGTCCACGGCACGGCGGTGCGCGACCTGGGCCAGGAAGGCGAGCACGGGACGTCCCGGGTCGAGCGAGCGCGCGGTGCGCCAGAGCTCGAGGTAGACCTCCTGCGCGACCTCCTCGGCGGCGGCGCGGTCGTCGAGCACGGCGTCCGCGACGGAGACGACCCGGCCCGCGGTGAGCGAGTAGAGCTGCCGGAAGGCGGTCCGGTCGCCCGCGCAGACCCGCAGCAGCAGGGCCGCTGACCGCGCAGGGCTGTCCCCGGGCTCACGCCGCTTGCCCGTCATCGTCGACACAGGGCTCAGCCTGGCACCGCGGACGCGCTCCTCCCGAGGTCGCCCCCTGTGAGGTGGCCCCCGTTAGAGGCTCACTTTCACAGGAGTCCGCCGATGCGCGCCGCACGCCCGCCGATGCGCGGCCCCGGTCGCGCACGGGGCCCGTGCGGCGGCGTCGACGGACTGGGCCGCCCGCCCGTCAGACGGCGACGCGCGCGTTCGACTGCGCGAGGAGCGCGACCGAGCGCAGGCGCGCCTCCGTCTGCAGCGACGCATGGGCGACGATGACCTCGTCGGCGTCGGCGGAGCGCGCGAAGTCGGCGGCGTAGTCGGCCACCCGGTCGCCGGTGCCGACACCGGTGTAGGTGGTCATGCTCGCGACGTGGGCGCCGATCGGGGCGCTGAGCAGGGCGTCGAGCTCCTCATCGTCGAAGGTCTGGCCGACGGGGATCTGCCCGCTCTGGCGCAGCAGCATCATCAGGCGGGCGCGCTTCATCTGCGCGAACTGCTCCTGCGCGTCCTCCTCGGTGTCGGAGGCGATGGCGTTCATCCCGGCGATCACGTAGGGCGCGTCGAGCTGCTCGGAGGGGCGGAAGCCGCGGCGGTACTCCGCGACGGCCTGGTGCAGCGCGTCCGGAGCGAAGTGCGAGGCGAACGCGTACGGCAGGCCCAGAGCGGCCGCGAGCTGCGCGCCGAAGAGCGAGGAGCCGAGGATGTAGAGGGGGACGCGGGTGCCGGCGCCCGGCGTCGCGCTCACTCCGGGGATGCGGGACTCGCCGGCGAGGAACGCCTGCAGCTCCAGCACGTCCTGCGGGAAGCGCTCGGAGGAGTCGGGGTCGCGGCGGAGCGCGCGGAAGGTCGCCTGGTCGCTGCCGGGGGCGCGGCCGAGTCCGAGGTCGATCCGGCCCGGGTGCAGCGTCTCGAGGGTGCCGAACTGCTCGGCGATGGTGAGCGGGGAGTGGTTCGGCAGCATGACGCCGCCGGAGCCGAGGCGGATCGTGGAGGTCTGCGAGGCGACGTGCGCGATGAGCACCGAGGTCGCGCTGGAGGCGATGCTCGCCATGTTGTGGTGCTCGGCGTACCAGACGCGGCGGTAGCCGTTCCGCTCGGCCTCCTGGGCCAGGGCGACGGAGGCGGCGAAGCTGTCGCGAGCGGTCTCACCGGGGGCGATGGGGGCGAGGTCGAGGATGGAGAGGGGAACGCTCATGGTGAGGGCAACGCCCGCGACGGCTCCGGTGTTCCCGTCGCGGGCGCCTTCCTCACGCCTCGGGGATGTCGCGGCCGTACGCCTCCAGCGTCACGGCCTCGGGCTCCGGTCCGCCGCGCACGCCGGCCTCGAGGGCGTCGATGCGGGCGAGCTCCGAGCCGGAGAGCGCGAAGTCGAACACGTCGATGTTCTCGGCGATGCGCTCGGGGCGGGTCGACTTCGGGATGACCTGGCGGCCCTCCTGCAGGTGCCAGCGGAGCATCACCTGCGCGGCCGTCTTCCCGTACTTGGCGCCGAGCTCGAGGAGCACCGGGTCGTCGAAGCTGCGGCGCGGGGAGTCGCGGTAGGCGGTGATGCCGCCGATCGGCGACCAGGCCTGGGTGAGGATGTCGTTCTCGCAGCCGAAGCGCTCGACCCGCCGCTGCTGGAAGTACGGGTGCACCTCGAGCTGGTTCACCGCGGGGACGACGTCGGTCTCGGCGAGCAGGCGGGTGAGGTGCTCGACCATGAAGTTGCTCACGCCGATCGCCCGCACCCTCCCGTCGGCGAGCAGCCGCTCGAGCGCCCGGTAGGCGTCGAGGGTGCGGTCGAAGGCCTCGGGCAGGGCCTGGTGCAGGATCAGCAGGTCGATCCGCTCGACGCCGAGCTTGCCCGCGCTCTTGTCGAAGGCGTGCAGCGTCTCGTCGTAGCCGTAGTCGCTGATCCACACCTTCGTCTCGAGGAAGACGTCGTCGCGGCCGGCGATCGCCTCGCCCACCTCGCGCTCGTTGCCGTAGGCCGCCGCCGTGTCGATGTGCCGGTACCCCGCGTCGAGCGCGGCGGCGACGGCGGCGCGGGTCTCGTCGGGCGGAGTCTGGAAGACGCCGAGTCCGAGGGCGGGGATCTCGACACCGTTGTGGAGAGTGAACGTGTTCATGAGCCCACGCTACGTCCGCAGACGCCGAGTCGCCCGAGAAGCCGCGCGCGACTCCTCAGGCGACCCCGTCGCTCCGGCCCTGTTCAGCCGTCGATCGGCAGCAGGATCCCCTTCACCGTCTCGTCCGTGGCGAGGAACTCCTGCACGGCCGGGTCCTGGAAGGCCTGGACGAGCTTCCTCACGTTCTCGGTGTCGCGGTACTTCGAGCCGATGGTGAGCTGCCCGGCGAAGTCGTCGGGGGCCTGCGGGGCGAAGATCTGCTGCTCGATCGGGATGCCGGCGGCGAGGTAGTACTCGGTGTAGCCGACGGCCGCGTCGAGGTCCGGCAGCGCGCGCGACTGGGCGGCGAAGTCGAGCAGCGTGAACTGCAGGTTCTTCGGGTTCTCGGCGATGTCGTCCTGGGTCGCGGTGCCCGGCTCCGTGCCCGGCTTCAGCGTGATCAGGCCGGCGTTCTGCAGCAGCCAGAGGCCCTGCGCCTCGTTGGCGGGGTCGGAGTAGAGCGAGACCGTGCCGCCGTCAGGGATCTGGGAGACGTCGGAGTACTTGTCGCTCCAGAGCCCGAAGCCCCAGCGGAAGACGGGGGTGGCCGCCTCCTCCTCGAAGTCGGGGTTGGCCTCGAGCACCTGTCCCAGCCAGAGTTTGTGCTGGTAGACCGTGGCCGCGACCTCGCCCTCGCTCACCGCGCGGTTGATGGTGTTGCTGTCCGAGAGCCCCTTGAAGGCGACGGTGATGCCGTAGCGCGGCGCCACCTCCTTCGCGACGAAGTCGACCAGGGCCTGCTCGGAGGCGTTGCCCTCGGCGGTCGCGACATAGAGCGTCGCTCCCTCCTGCTCGTTGGCCGAGACGGCGGGGGAGAGGAGCGGGACGGCGATCGCGGAGGCGACGCCGACCACGACGACGGCCGCTCCGGCGATCCAGGGCCAGCGGCGCTTCTTCGTGAGATCGAATCCGAGGTCGTCGGGAGTGGACATGGCGGTGCCTTTCGAAGAGGGGGTGCGCGGCCGCGCGGGAGGGGCGCCCGAGGGCGCAGGAGGAGGAGTGGTGGTTCTAGACGGCGGCCGCGACCCGGGGCGCTCGCCGCGAGCGGGAGGCGCCGGGCGTGGTCGCGCGGACGAGGGCGTCGCCGGTGAGCTGCACGGTCGCGACGGTGGCGACCAGGATCACGATGGTGGCGAGCATGACGGTGGTGTCGAAGCGCTGGTAGCCGTAGGTCACCGCGACGTAGCCGATGCCGCCGGCGCCGATCGTGCCGGCGATCGCCGAGTACTCGATCATCGCGATCGTGTTGATCGTCAGGCCGCCGATGATCTGCGGCACCGCCTCGCTCAGCTGGGCGGTCCGCACCACCTGCAGCCGCGACGCTCCGGAGGCGCGGGCGACGCGGGTGAGCGAGAGCGGCACGCTGCGCAGCGCGTTCTCGACGATCCGGGTGAAGAAGGCGATCCCCGCGATCGACATCGGCACGACGGCGGCCGCGATCCCGATGTTGGTGCCGGTGATCAGGCGCGTGAACGGCATGATCGACGCCATCAGGATGAGGAACGGCAGCGAGCGGCCGACGCTGATGACGGCGCTGAGCACCTGGTGGGCGGCCCGGTTCTCGGCCAGGCCGCCCGGAGCGAGGTTGTGCACGAGAGCGCCCAGCGGCACGCCGACCAGCACCACGATCGCCATGACGATGCCGACCATGATCAGCGTCTCGCCGAGCGCCGGCAGCACCAGCGCGGGGATCTGCTCGAGCGGGACCTTGTTGTCGAGGTGGAGGATCACGCCGCCACCTCCTCGGCGAGGACGCGCACGCCGGCGGGCCGGACCGACAGGCCGAGCTCGGCCGCCGCACGGGTGAGCCGCGCCTCGTCGACCGGGCCGAGCCCGATCGTCGCGTGGCCGACCGCCTGCCCGTCCACCGTCTCGATCGCCGCGCCGAGCAGCGCGACCGGGCCGACCGCCTCCGCGAGCCGGGTGACCCAGTCGGTCGGCACTCCGGAGCGGGAGTAGCCCACCACCCATTCGCCGAGGCCCGGGCCGGGCGCGACGGCGGGGCGCACCGGGTTGAGGGCGAGGCCGAGCGGGGACGCGGGGTCGCGCAGCAGGTCGACGAGACGGCCTGACTCCACGATGCGGCCGTGGTCGAGGCGGGCGACGGAGTCGGCCACCTGGCGCACCGTCTCCATCTCGTGGGTGATGAAGAGGATCGAGAGGCCCAGGTCGTCGCGCAGCTCCTTCAGGAGCGTGGTGATCGCGGTGGTCGAGGCGGGGTCGAGGCCCGAGGTGGCCTCGTCCGAGAGCAGCACCGAGGGGCGGAGGGCGAGCGCGCGGGCGATGCCGACGCGCTGGCGCTGACCGCCGGAGAGCTGGTGCGGGTAGTAGCGGGCGCGGTCCGAGAGGCCGACGCGCTCGAGCAGCTCCGCGACGCGGCGCTTCGTCTCGGCGGCGGTGACGCCGAGGTACTCCAGCGGCAGGGCCACGTTCTGCTCTGCCGTGCGGCGGCTGAAGAGTCCGTCGGACTGGAAGACGGTGCCGATGCGGCGGCGGGCGACGCGCAGCCGCTCCTCCGAGAGCTGCGAGAGCGCCTCCCCGTTGACGACGACCGTGCCCGAGGTGGGCCGCTCCAGGAGGTTCACGCAGGCGGCGAGCGTGCTCTTGCCCGCGCCGCTCGGGCCGACGACGGCGAAGATCTCGCCGGTCGCGACCGAGAAGTCGAGGCGGTCGAGCACGGTCGCCGGACCGTACGACTTGCTGAGCTGCTCGAGCCGGATCATCGCGTTCCTTCGGACGGGTCGGGCGGCCGCGGCCTCTCCGCGTCGTCCCGGACACGATGATGGAGCACCGCGGGCCCGCCCGTCCCGGCCCGCGTCGCCCGGCGTAACCCTTCGTCGCCGGGCGTAACAGTGCGCGGGGCGGAGGGGGTCGCTCACGCCGGTCCCGCCGCTGCCGGGCGCGGCAGGGCGCTCCCGCTCAGCTCGCGGCGGCCGCCGCGCGGGGGCTCTCGGCGCTCGCCTCGCGGTCGAAGCGCTCGCGGCTGAAGACCTGGTCGGCTGTCGTCAGGGCGAGGCCGATCACGCCGGCCAGCTCGCCCAGGTCCGATGTGTGGATGGTCAGGTGCCGCGTGGCGAGCGGGTGGGTGCGCAGGTAGACGCGCTCGCGCAGGCCCGACATCAGCACCTCGCCGCAGTCGCCGAGCTGGCCCGAGATCACGATGGTCCGCGGGTTGAGGATGTTGACGAGGTCGGCGACCGCCTCGCCGAGGACGCGGCCGGCCTGGCGCACGGCCTGCGTCGCGCGCATGTCGCCGCGGAGCACGCGGGCCGTGACGTCGGCGACGTGCTTGATCGAGGGGTCGTCGGCCGAGAGGTCGCGGACGAGGGCCCAGCCGCTCGCGTACGCCTCCACGCAGCCGGCGTTGCCGCAGCGGCAGGGCAGCGGATCCGCGTCGACCGTGCCCGTGACCGCGCGGGTGTGGCCGATGTCGCCGGCCGCGCCGACGGCTCCGCGGATCGTCGCTCCGTTGAAGACGAGGCCCGAGCCGATGCCGGTGCCGAGCTTCAGGCTGATCAGGTTGTCGGAGCCGTGGTGGCGCGACTCGGCGAGGGCGCGGGCGTTCGCGTCGTTCTCGATGACGACCTGCACGCCCTTGTACGGCTCGGCGAAGTAGCCGGCGATGTCGAAGTCGTCCCAGCCGGTCATGATCGGCGGGTTGCGCACGCGCCCGGCGGCGAACTCGACCGGCCCCGGCACTCCGACGCCGATGCCGGCGACCGCGTCGCCCTGCTGCAGCCGCTCGAACGCGGCGATCACCAGCGAGAGCACGGCGTCCGGTCCCTCCCAGACGTCGACGACGCCGCTCTCGTGCCGGAGGGGGGTGCCGCGCAGGTCGCAGGCGGCGGCGACGAATCCGCTCGCTCCGATGTCGGCGGTGAGGAAGACCGTGCCGACCAGGTTCATCGCGAACATGCTCGAGGGGCGCCCGCCGGTCGACTCGCCGCCGGTGGTGGGGGCGATCAGGCCGAGCTCCACGAGGGTCGCGAGGCGCTGGTTGACGGTGGAGCGGGAGAGCCCCGTCTGCTCCATCACCGCGTTGCGCGAGACCTCGCCCTGCTCGCGGAACAGCGCGAGGACGTCGGCCACGTGCGAACCGGCCTCGCCGGTGGAGTACCCCGTCATCGCTCCCCCTCTTGTCACGGTCAGCGTACATGCCTGCCGACGGGAAACCTGAAGTTCCCCGACTTTCGTATTGCGATAACGCGAAAGCCCCGGTAGTTTTCACACACCGGCACGCAGTGGTGCCACTGATCCTCAAGGATGACGATGAACCGCACAGCACGCCGCCTCCTCCCGGTTCTCGCACCGGTCGGCGCCCTCGCACTCCTCCTCACCGGCTGCGCCTCGGGTGGCGACACGGCCGCCGGCGGCTCCGGATCGACCAAGGTCGCCGCGGTCATCAAGGGCCTCGACAACCCCTTCTTCCAGGCGATGGAGAACGGCATCGAGGACACCGCGAAGGACGACTCCGTGGACGTCTCGGTGCAGGCCGCCGCCGACATCGGCGACACCACCGGCCAGGCCGACAAGCTCACCACCGTCGCCGGCCAGGACTTCGGCTGCCTCATCGTCAACCCGATCAGCGGCACGAACCTGGTGCAGGCCCTCGCCTCCGCCACCGGCAAGACGATCGTCAACATCGACAGCCCGCTCGACCCCGACGCGGTCGAGGCCGCGAACCTCGACGTGACCACCTACATCGGCACCGACAACGAGGCCGCCGGCGGCAAGGCCGGCGACTTCCTCCTGCAGCAGCTGCCCGCCGGCTCCGAGGTCGCCGTCATCGGCGGAGTCTCGGGAGACGTCACCAGCGCCGCCCGCGTCGACGGCTTCACCGCCGCGATCGGCTCCGACCTCACCGTCGTCCAGGAGGCCGCGGCCGACTGGAAGCGCGAGGTCGCGCTGACCAAGGCGACCGACATCCTCGCCGCCAACCCCGACGTGAAGGCGTTCTTCGCCGCGAACGACGACATGGGCCTCGGCATCGTCAAGGCCGTCGAGAACGCGGGCCTCACCGGCTCCGTCCAGGTGGTCAGCGTCGACGGCAACGAGGACGCGCTGCAGTCCGTCAAGGACGGCGGCCTCACCGCCACCGTCGCCCAGTACCCCTACGCGATCGGCCAGCTCGGCGTGCAGGCGTGCGAGGCCGTCGGCGCCGGCGAGGAGATCCCCGCCGAGATCGAGTCGCCCACCGCGCTCGTGACCTCCGAGACCGCGGAGCAGGCCCTCGGCGCCTTCCCCCAGCCGTTCGAGGAGTTCGACAACCCGCTCGCCGCGCTCGTCCCCGGCAAGTAGGACCTCCCGCCCATGGCAACCCAGGAAGCGACCATGACCTCAGTCACCGCCCGACCCCCGGCCAGCGCCTCCCCGCTGCTGTCGAACCTCCGTCAGCTCAGCTTCTGGGCCGAGAACGCCGCACCGATCGGGCTGGTCGCCCTGGTGATCGTGTTCTCGATCGCGACGCCGACGTTCCTCAGCCTCGGCAACATCAAGGCGATGCTCGTCGCCGCCGCGATCCTGGTCATCCTCTCGATCGGCCAGTCCTTCGTCATCACCACCGGCGGCATCGACCTCTCGATCTCGGCGACGATGACCGTCGGAGCGGTCGGCTTCGGCATCGGCTGGAGCGCCGGCTGGGGCTTCTGGCTCTCGGCGCTCGCGGCCCTGCTCTTCGCGGGGCTGATCGGAGTGATCAACGGCTTCCTGATCGCGAAGGGCAAGGTCACCGACTTCATCGCGACACTGGGCACGCTCTCGGTGGCGACCGGCCTCGCGCTGATCGTCTCCGACGGCAAGCCGATCACGGTCGGCAGCCCCGAGCTGCTCCGCCTCACCACCGGCTCGATCGGGATCATCGGCTACCCGATCATCCTGGCCGCGGTCATCGGAGTCGTCGCCTGGGTCGTCATGTTCCGCACCCGCTTCGGCCTGCACGTGCAGGCGGTCGGCGGCAACGAGGAGAGCGCGGTCGCCAACGGCATCAAGGCCGGACGCGTGCGCATCGCGGTATACATCATCGCCGCCGTCCTCGCAGGAGTCGGCTCGCTCCTCCTCGTCGCCCGCGTCGGCGCCGCGGAGCCGGCCATCAACACGCAGTACCTGCTCAACTCCATCGCGGCCGTCGTGCTCGGCGGAGTGAGCCTCACCGGCGGCAAGGCCAAGATCGTCGGCCCGATCATCGGAGCGTTCCTCCTGACCGCGCTGACCAACGGCCTGACCCTGCTCGGCGTCTCGCAGTTCTACCAGCCCCTCGCCGTCGGCCTGGTGGTCGTGCTCGCCGCCCTCATCACCCGCTACCAGAAGAAGTGAGCCCAGCCATGACCAGCGACATCCTGCTCGAAGCGCGGGACATCAAGAAGTCCTTCGGCGGCGTCCACGCTCTCAAGGGAGCGTCGATGTCGATGCGCCGCGGCGAGATCACCGCCCTGATCGGCGACAACGGCGCGGGCAAGTCCACGCTCGTCCGCTGCCTCTCCGGGGTGCACCCCGCCGACTCCGGCACCATCACCCTCGACGGCGACGTGGTGCACTTCACCACTCCGCTCGGCGCCCGGGACGGCGGCATCGAGACGGTGCACCAGACCCTCGCCCTGGTCGAGGACCTGACCGTGTGGCAGAACTTCTTCCTCGGCCGGGAGCTCACCAAGGGCGTGCCCGGGGTGCGGTTCCTCGACCGGACGCAGATGAAGAAGACGGCCCAGGAGCTTCTCGGCGACCTCGCCGTGAACGTCCCGCCGGTCACCAGCAAGGTCCGCCGCCTCTCGGGCGGCCAGCGCCAGGCGGTCGCGATCGCCCGGGCCGCGGGCTGGGGCAGCAAGATCGTGATCATGGACGAGCCGACCGCGGCGCTCGGCGTCCAGGAGACGGCGCGCGTCGAGAAGATCATCCTCAAGCTGCGCGACGCCGGAGTGGCCGTGCTGCTGATCAGCCACAACTTCGACCAGGTGATGCGCCTGAGCGACCAGGTGTGGGTGATGCGCGCGGGCCTCGCCGTCGCCGGCCGCCGCACCGCCGAGACCAGCGGCGACGAGCTCGTCTCGCTGATCACGGGCGCGAAGGCCGCCTGATGCACCCCGAGTTCCTGCACCGCGGGAGCACGGAGCGCTCGTCGCCGATCGGGGTCCACGCGGGTCTGCTCGTCGGCGACTGGACGCCGGAGTCGGGGCGCCGCGCGATCGGCGCCGCCGCCTCGATCGGCTTCGACCTGATCGAGATCCCGGCTCCCGCCGACCCCGACGCCTCCGCGTGGACCGCCGACCTGCTCGACGAGCACGGGATCGACGCGGTCGTCTCGCTCGCGCTGGACGCCGACTCCGACATCACCGACCAGGCCACGGCCGGCCGCGGCGAGGAGCGGCTGCTGGCGGCCGTGCGGTTCGCCGAGGCGATCGGCGCGCGGTACGTCGGCGGAGTCACCTACTCGGCCATGCGCAAGTACGAGCACGCGGCCGACGCGGCTGCCCGCTCGCGCTCGCTCGACGTGCTGCGGAGGGTCGCCGCGGCCGCCGCTCCGGCCGGCGTCGTCGTCGGAGCGGAGTACGTGAACCGCTACGAGAGCAACCTGCTGAACACGGCCGCCCAGACCGCCGCGTTCCTCCGCGAGCTCGACGCGCCGAACGTGCTCCTGCACCTCGACACCTTCCACGCCCACCTCGAGGAGGTCGACCTCGCGAGCGCCGTCCGCGACGCCGGCGACCTGCTCGGCTACCTCCACGCCTCCGAGAACCACCGCGGAGAGCTGGGCACCGGGAGCACCGACTGGACCGGGCTCGCGGCGGCGCTCGCCGACTCCGGCTACCGCGGTCCGCTCACCCTCGAGAGCTTCTCGCCCGCCGTCCAGCCCCCGGCCTCGGCCGAGGGCATGGGTCTCTGGCGCGAGCTCTGGCACGACCCCGTCGCCCTCGCGACCTCCGGCCACGCATTCCTCGCGGACCTGCTCGACACCGACCCCGCGGCCCGACGCCGCCCCTGAACCTCTCGAACCAAGGAGCACCACCATGACCACGAACCCTCTCGGAGTGCACGCCCTCGTCTTCGCCGGCGGCACCACCCCCGACGAAGTGACCGCGACGATCGAGCAGACCAAGGCGGCCGGATTCGACCTGCTGGAGCTCTCGCTGCACGACGTGCAGAACCTCGACACCGCCTCCGCCCGCGCCGCCCTCGAGGCGAACGACCTCGGCATCGTCTGCTCGCGCGGCCTCGCCTTCTCGGCCGACGTCTCCAGCGACGACCCGGAGGTGGTGGCCCGCGGCGCGAAGCTGCTCGCCGACTCCCTCGAGACCACCCACGCGCTCGGCGGCACCCACTTCACCGGCGCCCTCTACAGCGCGCTCGGGAAGTACAGCGCGCCCCTCTCGGCCGCGGGCCGCGCGAACGTCGTCTCGGTGCTGACCGATCTCGCCGCCGAGGCCTCGACGAAGGGCATGACCCTCGGCCTCGAGATCTGCAACCGCTACGAGACCAACGTCATCAACACCGCCGCGGACGCCCTGCGCCTCGCCGACGACATCGGCGCCGACAACGTCCTGATCCACCTGGACACGTACCACATGAACATCGAGGAGGACGACTTCTTCCGCCCGGTGCTGCTGGTCGGGGATCGTCTCGGGTATGTCCACATCGGCGAGAACCACCGCGGCTACCTCGGCAGCGGCCACCTCGACTTCACGACGTTCTTCCACGCCCTCGCCGCGATCGACTACCGCGGACCCATCACCTTCGAGTCGTTCTCGTCGGCCGTGGTCTCGCCGACCCTCTCGAACGACCTGGCCGTGTGGCGGAACCTCTGGAACGACGGCCCCGCGCTCGCTCGCCACGCCCACGGCTTCCTGGTGAACGCGCTGGAGAGCAGCCGTGGCGAGGCCTGAGACCGAGGTCGCGCCCGACGCGGTGCGGCCCGGCCTCGACGAGCTGGCCGGGCGCGCGCTCGCGCTGACCTCGCCGGGCCGCCGCGCGATCGTCGCGATCGCCGGCAGCCCCGGGGCCGGCAAGACCACGCTCGCCCGGGCCGTGGTCGCCCGCGCGAACGAGCTCGCGGGGGAGGGGACCGCCGCCTTCGTGCCGATGGACGGCTTCCACCTCGCCAACGCCACGCTCGACGAGCTCGGCCGCCACGACCGCAAGGGCGCCCTCGACACGTTCGACGGCTGGGGCTTCCTCGCCCTGGTGCGGAGGCTGCGCGCCGAGACCGACCACGTCGTCTACGCGCCCACCTTCGAGCGCACCGTCGACGAGGGAGTGGCCGGCGCGCTGGCCGTGCACCCCTCCGCGTCGCTCGTCGTGCTGGAGGGCAACTACCTCCTCGTCGACGAGGGCCCGTGGGCGCTGCTGCGCGCCGAGTTCGACGAGGCCTGGTTCTGCGCGACTCCCGAGACCGAGCGCTTCGAGCGCCTGGTCGACCGCCACGTCTCCTTCGGCCGCGCCCCCGAGGCGGCCTCCGCCTGGGCCTCCGAGGTCGACGGGCGGAACGCGCTGCTGATCGAGGCCACTCGCGACCGCGCCGACCTGATCGTGTCGGGGACGGCGGCGGGGGTGGTCTGACGCCGGTCGGGCCGAGGGGCTGTCGCGCTCCCTCGGCCTCCGGCTCCCGTCCGCGGAGTGGTACGCGGTCCTCGTCCGGCGGCCGTGCCCCGGGAACGGGCCGATCCGGCCGCGAGGCCGAAAGGTCGCCCCTCCCGATCACCGTGTTCTCGGCGACGAGGAGCTGGCGGACCGGCTCGACCGTGTACTGCTCGATCAGGACGGTGCCCGGGTCGAGGTGGCGCAGCGAGGAGGACGGGCTGGTCCTCGAGTGGTAGTGGATCGGATTGAAGGTCTCCACGACGAAGACGCCGCCGGGCCGCAGCTCGCCGAAGGCGTTGGCGAAGACCGCCCGCTGCTCCTCGAGGCTCTTCGCGAAGAAGATCGTGTTGATCATCAGGAGCACGGCGTCGTAGTCGCCCGTGCGGCCCGGCTCGGTGAAGGATCCGTGCCGCGCGTCGATCCGGCCGTCGGAGTCGGCGCCGGCGAGCAGACGGAGCATCGGCGCCGAGATGTCGATCCCGGCGACGTCGAAGCCCGCCGAGGCGAGAGGCAGGGCGGTGCGACCCTCGCCGATCCCGTACTCCATGACGCGGTTCCCCGGAGCGAAGCGCCGCAGCAGCGAGTGCAGGGCGTCGTGCTCCTCGGCCGGCATCGGGTAGAGCAGGCCGTAGATCTCGGTGATCCGCCCGCTGTAGTCGTCGTTCGACATCGTCCTCCTCGGCGGCGCGGCGGTGACGACGTGCCTTCCCCGCCGATCGCCCCCCGGCGCCCGTGGCAGTCAATCAGACGCCGAGCGGGTCCGGCCGGCCCCGGTCCTCTCGGACACTGTCGCGGGTCCGGCCGGTCGATCGGTCGGACGACGGAGGACCCGTCGCCCGGCGGATGCGGTCTCGACGGGTCGGTGTCAGGCTCGAGGGATGGACGACTCGACACGGAACTCCTCGGAACAGCCTGCTACCATTGCCCCGCCGGCCGCTGCGCCTCCCGGAGCCGGGCAGCCGCCCCTCCCCGTTGCTCTCCTCCTCCTGCTGCGGCGGAGCGACGGGCGGCCCGCGGCTTCGTCGGGCGCCCTTGACACTGTGCTAGCCGCCTCCGTCCTCGCGGAGCTCTCCCTCCAGCGGCGCGTCGAGGTGGACGCCGGAGCCGTCGCCCTCGGGCCGGAGCGGTCCGCGCTCGGGGACGCCGTGCTCGACGGGGCACTCGGGTGGATCGCAGCGGAGCGAGCGCCGCGCAGCGTCTCCTGGTGGATCGCCCGCCTCACGCGGAGGGAGCTGCATGCCGCCCTCCTCGAGCGGGTCGCCGCCGTGGAGCCGGCAGAGGACGAGCGGCTGCGGATCCGGGTCGCCGAGGTCCTCGCGGCTCGGACGGCGCCCCTTCCGTCGGACGCGGCGCTCATCGGCCTGCTCGACGCGGCCGGAGCGCTCTCGCCGAGGCCCGGCATCCCGGACCGGCAGGCGATCCGGTCGCTCGCGGCGCAGCACTGGGCGGGGCCGGCGGCCGCCGCCGTCCTCGCGGGAACCGCCGCGAGCGTCACGGGAGCCGCGGTGATCGCGGCGACGACGACGGTCACGATCACCGGCATGTGATCCGACGCGTGCGACTCGCTGAAGCCGTGCGCCCCTACTCCGCCGGGTAGTCGGGCGCGACGAAGACGCAGAACGGGTGGCCGGCCGGATCGGCGAGGACGTGGAGCGCCTCCTCCGGGTCGTCGCTCCTGTCCTCGATCAGCTCGGCGCCGAGGGCGAGCGCCCGGGTCTTCTGCCGGTCGAGCTCGTCGGCGTCCGCGACCATGAAGTCGAGGTGCAGCTGCTGCGGGACGGGCCCCTCCGGCCAGGTCGCGCGCGGCAGGGCGGCCACCCGCTGGAACGTGAGCTTCGCGCCGTCGGCGGTGACGATCGCGACCCACTCCGCCTCGTCGTCCGAGCCGTCCGCGGGCGGCTCGTCGCCGGGGCGGTACTCGCCGCCGAGCAGGGCGAGGTAGAAGGCGGAGAGGGCGCGGGCGTCCTCCGCGTCGAGGACGACCTGGCGCAGGCGCATGCGGGCAGGGTACCGCCGGACAAGCAGTGGAGGGGGGATCACGTGCTGTGCGGGACGGCTGCGGCGGGCCGGGCGTCGTGGGTCGCGGCCCGACGTCGGCTGAGAAGGGGGGTCCCTGCCCCGACACGGCAGGCCGCGTCTCAGCGGAGGTTGTCCAGCTCTCTCGCTCCCGACCGCGCCGCCCTGCCACTCCGCGCCCGCTTCCTCAACCCCTCCCGGCTCCCGGCCTCGCGCCAGGGCCCGGCGCGTACTGTGGCCGCTGACTCACGACGGCTACGAGGGAGACACCATGACGGAGCAGATCGGAATCCCCGAGGCCGCGGCGCTGGGGAGCGAGCAGCGGAGCATCGCGATCCTCGGAGCGGGCGGCGACCTCACCGAGCGGCTGCTGCTGCCGGGCCTGGGCCGGGTGGCCGAGCTCGCGCGCGACCTCGAGCTCACGCTGATCGGCGCGGCGCGCACGCCGCAGACCGACGAGGAGTGGCAGGGCCTCGTCCGCCGCAGCCTCGAGGCGGCCGGAGTCGCCGCGCACACGGTCGAGGCGCTCGCGTCGCGCGCGCGCTTCGTCGCCACCGACGCCTCCGACCCGGAGCAGCTGAAGGCCCTCCTCGACGCCTGCCCGTCGACTCCGGTGCTCTACGTCGCCCTGCCGCCGGCGATGGGGCACAAGGTCGCCGCCTCGCTCGCCGAGCTCGACCTCCCCGAGGAGCTGGTCGTCGCCATCGAGAAGCCGTTCGGCGAGGACCTCGACGACGCGATCGCCCTCAACGCGGCGTTCGCGAAGGTCCTCCCCGAGAGCCGCCTCTGGCGCATCGACCACTTCCTCGGCAACGCGACCGTGCTGGGGATGCTGGGCCTGCGCTTCGGCAACAGCCTGCTCGAGGCGAGCTGGAGCGCCGAGTGGATCGAGAAGGTCGAGATCGTCTACGACGAGACGCTCGGCATCGAGGGCCGCGCGGCCTTCTACGAGAAGACCGGCGCGCTGCGCGACATGCTGCAGAGCCACCTCCTGATGGTGCTCGCGCTGACCACGATGGAGCGCCCCGACGAGGTCGCGCCCGACGAGGTCCACGCGCGCATGGCCGAGGTGCTCGGCGCCGTGCGGCTCTGGCGCGACGACCCCTCCTCCGCCCGCCGCGCCCGCTACACCGAGGGCCGCGTCGACGGCCGCTTCTTCCCCTCCTACGTCGACGAGCCCGACGTCGACCCCGAGACCGGCACCGAGACCCTCGCGCAGCTGCTGCTCCAGGTCGACACCCCGCGCTGGGCGGGCGTCCCCTTCGTCCTCCGCTCCGGCAAGGCGATCGGCGACCCGCGCCGAGAGGTGACGATCCACTTCCGCGCCGCCACGCCCCCGCGCGGCCTGCAGGCGGCCGAGGGCGACGCCGGGACGGTCCTCCGGATCGGCCTCAAGGGCGGCGACGTCAGCCTCGACCTGGTCGTGAACAGCGCCGACGAGCTGACCGATCTCGAGCGCACCACCCTGACGGCGCAGCCCGGCGCGGCCACGCTCGACCCCTACGCGCAGGTCCTCGCCGGGATCCTGCAGGGCGACACCCTGCTCTCGGTCCCGGGCGACGTGGCCGAGCAGTGCTGGCGCATCATCACTCCGGTGCTCTCCGCCTGGGCCGCGGGCGACGCTCCGCTGGACGAGTACGAGGCGGGGAGCGCGGGGCCCGAGGGCTGGTGAGCTCGCGGTGAGGCGCGCGGGCTGAGGCGTCGGCGCGTGGC
Source organism: Rathayibacter sp. VKM Ac-2805 (assembly GCF_009834265.1). Lineage (NCBI taxonomy): Bacteria > Bacillati > Actinomycetota > Actinomycetes > Micrococcales > Microbacteriaceae > Rathayibacter > Rathayibacter sp. VKM Ac-2805. The sequence continues at coordinate 3,541,500 of NZ_CP047185.1, read as the reverse complement.
GTGATGCGGGGTCGGGTCCGCCGACGCCGGTCGCGTCGCCTCCCGCCCGGCTCCGCTGCTGGCCGTCCCGCTGGTCGACCCGTTCCGCCGGTCGACCGGCCGGTCGGTCGACCCTCCCGCCCGTTGACCCTCCCGCCCGTTGACCCTCCCGCCGGGGGAGACGGGATGCTGGAGGCATGGTGGGCATCGGGGAGTACGCAGGCATCACGGGTCTGAGCGTGAAGGCGCTCCGGCACTACGACGAGAAGGGCGTGCTGGTCCCGGCGGATGTCGACGAGCGGTCGTCGTACCGCCGGTACGCCGACGCGCAGGTCCGGGTCGGAGTCGTGATCGGCGCGCTCCGGAGCGCGGGGGTCCCGCTGCCCGAGGTCGCGGCGGCGACTCGAGCCGGCACCGCGGCGGAGGCGCTGCAGGCGCATCGGGAGCGCGTGCTCGCGGAGCGGGAGCAGGAGGACCGGGCGTTCGAGGCCGCCGAGGTGGCGCTGCGGGCGCTCGCCGTGCCGGTCGAGGTCGCCGAGCGGACGATGCCGGCGCAGCCGTACGTCGGCCAGGTCCTCACGATCGCCCTGGACGAGGCCGACGGGCCGGGCGACGACGAGGCGAACGAGATCCTCGGCGCGCTCGCCACCCGAGTGCACGCGGCAGGGCTCGGGCCGACGGGACGTTTCTGGACGGCGCTCCGGGCGGGCGAGCGGGGTTCGGCGGAGCTCGTCTGCTGCTGGCCGACGTCGGCGGAGGCGGAGGGCGACCTCGCTGATCTCGCCGCGGTCCTCCCGGCGCGCACCGAGCTGGTCGCCACCTGGCGGCCTCGCGACGGGGAGGAACTGCCCGAGGGGACCCTGCATCCGGCGATCGTCGCGCTCTTCGACGCCGCCGGAGACCGCGGCCTCCGGCTCGACGGGGTCGAGGTGCGGCAGACGGTGCTGGGGGAGGGGCCGGAGGACGTGGCGGTCGAGGTGTCGCTGACAGTCGCGGGGTGAGCGGAGGGCGGGAGGCGCCTCAGGTGGGCCGAGTGTCAGCGCTCGAGGACCGGCTCGGCAGGACCGGCTCCTCAGCACCGAGCGGAGGAGGGAGCGGCGCCGTCCGGCTGATCCCGCGCCACTTCGTGCCGCGGTCCGGGCCGTCTCCGTAGGCTCCGACGCATGACGAGCGGAGTCGAGGCCGGAGTCCATCGCGGTGACGAGCGGACGGTCCTCGACCGCCCGTGGTTCGCGGTCGCGGCCTCCCTGGTCTTCGCCTTCGGCTGGCTGGTGATCCCCGGCGTCGGCTGGCTGATCGGCGCCGTCGCCGTTCTCTGCAGCTCGGCGTGGACGCGGTCCGAGAAGGGATCGGCGTTGGCGATCCCGCTGGTCGCGGCCGCTCTGGTCGGCAGCGGGGTCGGGCTCTTCTACGGTCTGCTCGGCGCGCCGAGCTCCAGCCTGACGACGTGGACGGCGGTGGGTGCCGGGATGCTGGCGGGAGGCGCGGCGACTGCGCTTCTGGGGGTCCGACTGTGCGCTCGGGCACTCCGCCGGCCGGAGGAGTCCGCTGGAGGCTCGCTCTCACCAGCTGCCCCGGCCTCGGGCGCGCACGACGTCGGCTGAGAGGAGGGGCGTGGGCTCCTGAGGGAGGCCGCCCTGTCTCAGCGGAGGTTGTGCGGCCGCTCGCCGGCCCCGCTCGCGTCGTAGCGGAGCCGCACCAGCTCCGAGCCCGGCAGAACCGTCGCGTCGAGGAGGCGCAGGCCGTGCTGCGGCGCCCCGGAGTAGAGCGGCGTCCCGCCGCCAGCGAGGCCTGCGCCGACGAGGACGATCAGCTCGTCCACCAGGCCCTGCTCGAGGAGCGGATTCCAGGTCGTGCCGCTGCCGAACATCAGCAGGTCACCCCGGTCGCCCTGCTTGAGCAGCTCGATCTCGGCCGGACCCTGCTCCCGCGGCACGATCCGGGTGGTGGCGGCCCACGGCGCCTCCGGATCGGGAGCCAGGGAGTCGCTGATCACCAGCGCGTCGAGCGACGTGACGAGCCGCGCGGTCTCGTGCTCCCGCTCGCCCGCCGTCTCGTCCGCGGCGACGGCGCTCCAGCTGTCCCAGTTGTCGCGGAACCAGCGGCCGCCGTAGACGAGCGTGCCCGCACGGCGGAGCAGCTCGAGATTGTGATCGTTGAACGCGTCCTCGAACGGCAGCGCCGACAGGTCGTGCCCCGGCCCCTCGAAGCGGCCGTCGAGCGAGGTGAGGACGGAGACGACGAGCCTGCTCATGCGGGGGATGCTACTCAGGCGGGGTGCCGGGTGAAGGGGGGCGGAGGGCCGCGAGCCGGAGGAACAGCGGCGGGGGCAACTCATCCGGTGGGGGTGTCCGAGAAGCGTGGGCAGCGGTGTTCCCGATCACGTTTCGATACGCGGCTGGATAGTGTCGAGCCGGGAAAAGGCGTCTACGGGGAACAGGTACGGGTGATGGTCGAGCGACCGGAGTTGGACAGGGCGAAGGAGAGAGTCGCACGAGCTGCCGGCGATCTGAGCAAGCGTGCGCGGAGCGCTACGACGCAGGTGATGGAGCAGGCCGGCGATCTCCGCGAAGCAGCCGCCGAGAAGTTCGGCCCGCGGAGCCTCCAGTCGTACGAGGAGGTCACGGCCGAATACAACCGCGCCTTCACGGCGATGAGCGACGACGGGCTCTCCCTCCTCCGGCAACGCGAGCGCTCCACCGACCTGATCGCTCTCGTCGAGCTCGTGGTGAACAGCATCGCCAACACGCCCAAGTCCTTCAGCAGGGACTTCGAGCAGATCGAGCTCGACAGAGCCCGGTTCCTGGACGCCGAGGAGATCGCCCGCGCTGATCTTGTCGCTGCACGGAAGTCCGCGGCGGGAGCGGGCGCCGGTGTCACCGCCGGAGCGGCGATCGCGAGCGTCGCGCCGACCGCCGCCATGTGGGTCGCCACAACGTTCGGCACCGCGTCGACCGGGACCGCGATCTCGACCCTGTCCGGTGCCGCTGCGAGCCAGGCCGCCCTGGCATGGCTCGGCGGCGGAGCCGTCGCTGCCGGTGGCGGAGGGACCGTCGCGGGAGGAGCGCTGCTCGCGCTGGCCGGCCCGGTCGGCTGGAGCCTCGCAGGCGCCGCCGTCCTCACCTCGGTCGTTCTGTTCACGAAGAAGAAGTTCGAGAACCGCGAGACGAAGCACGAGATGCTCACCGCCGTGATGCGGAACATCGCGCAGGTGCAGGCGATGGACGCGCAGATCGACGACCTCCTCCAGCGCACCGCCTCTACCCGAGAGCTGCTTCTGAAGGTCTACGGCGAGGCGCTGCCGTTCTTCGGGGCGGACTTCGCGACCCTGGCTCCCGCTCAGCAGTCGCAGCTCGGCGCGCTGGTGAACATCGCGAAAGCGAGTGCGGCACTGCTGAGCGCCCGTGTGGAGCAGGCCGCCGACGATGCCTGATCTCGCCGACGTCGCCCGAAGCACTCACGAGCAGGCCGTCGCCGCCTGGGTGGGCTACCTGAACCAGGTCCGCGTCGATCGACTCATGGGCGCCCTGAGCAGGCAGGACCAGAACCTCTCGACGGCTCTCGACCATCTGGATACGGCCCTCCTGCACATAGGCGACGTGGTCTCGTCGAACCGCGGTGGAGTGAAGGGCGCGCACGGATTCATCGCCGAGGTCGCCGAGGTCGGCATCGGCAACGCCCGTGCCGCTGTGCTCGGGGAGACCGGCGGCAACGCCTGGGTGAACGACAACGGCCCTGTCGATCTGATGCGGAACGGCCTGCTGATCCAGCAGAAGTTCTCCGCCGCCGGCGGGCGGTTCGGCCTCGGCGCGATCACGGAGCACCTCGAGAGGTACCCGGACTTCGTGAGGAACGGCGGCAGGTACCAGATCCCGAGCGACCACTTCGAGGTCATCCAGAAGCTGCATGCTATGTCCGCCGAGGATGCGGCGAAGGCGCTCTCCCGCAGTGGGGACGGCCCGTCCCTCCGCGACTGGAACCGGGTGAAGGCGTTCTTCTCGAGTGAGACGATCGACATCGCGGCACTCGAGCCCTCCCGGCTGGAGTACCGGGACGTGCAGCTCGGTGCGTACACCGACACGTTCGCCGCGGAGGAGAGAAGGATCACGGCGACCGACGAGGCCGCCCGCACGGCTGCCGTTCGGGAGAACCGGGCGACGGTGCGCCAGGGCGCTCAGGCCACCGTCGTCGCCGCCGGGATCGAAGGTGGGACCGCGTTCGTCTCCGCGGTCCTCGACAAGCGCCGCGAAGGCACGAAGCTCAAGGAGTTCTCGACCGACGACTGGAAGGACATCGCGATCGTCTCCGGTCTCGGCGCGGTGAAGGGCGGTGTCCGCGGTCTCACGATCTACTCACTCACCAATCTCACTGCGACGTCGGCCGCCACGGCGAACACGGTCACGACCGCCGCGCTGGGGATCGCGGGCCAGGCGAGCAGGCTGCGAGCGGGCGACATCTCCGAGATCGAGTTCATAGAGAACTCCGAGATCCTCTGCCTCCAGGCCGGCATCAGCGCGCTGTCCTCGGTCGTCGGGCAGGTGCTCATCCCGGTCCCCGTCCTCGGCGCCGTCATCGGCAACACCGTCGGCTCCGTCATGTTCAGCGTCGCGTCGTCCTCGCTCTCCGCCCGGGAAGAAGCGCTCATCGCCGGATATCTCGAGGACCAGCGCTCACTCGATCAACAGCTGGCCGCCGACTACGCCGATCTCCTGGCGAAGCTCGAGACGAGCATGCTGCACTTCATCGACATCCTCGACCGGGCGTTCTCTCCCGACATCGAGGTCGCACTTCTCGGGGCGATCGACCTCGCGGCCCGAGTCGGCGTGCCCTCGGAGGAGATCCTGGACACCGACGAGAAGGTGAACGCGTACTTCCTCGACTAGGTGCCCGCGGGGCGGGGCCGGACGTCGTTCGTGGCGGGGGCGTTGTGCCGGCCTGGCCCCACGTGTTCCGGATGGTGCTGCCGGCACGCCCGCCTCGCACCCCTCCTCACATCGCCGCCCCCAGCGCGTCCCGCAGCGTCGCCCGCGCCCGCGCGTGCCGGCTCCGCACGGTCGCGGCGCGGAGGGACAGGATCTCGGCCGCTTCGGCGAGGGAGAAGCCGTCCCAGTAGACGAGGGTGATGATCTCCTGGTCGACGGGCTTCAGCTGCGCGATCGCGGCGCGGACGTCCTCCGCGGCGTCGTCGGCGGGTGCGGGTGGGGTGATGCGGAGCTCCTCCGCCAGCCGCTCGACGAGCGCGCTCCTCCGGGTCGCGGTGCGGCGCTGGCCCGAGAGCACCCGTCGCGCGACGCCGAACGCCCACATCCGCGCGCGCGTCTCGTCCTCGGGGATCGACCGCTCCTTCCGCCAGAGGATCAGGAGGGTGTCGCTGAGGAGGTCCGCGGCGTCCTCGGGGCTCGCCGTCCGCCGCGCGAAGTAGCGGAGCAGGTCCGGCGCCTCCCGCTCGACCAGGGCCGTGATCTCGGCCTCCCGGTCGCGCGCGGGGGAGCGGACGACGCTGCGCGCCATGGACGGCGCCGCCTCGCCGGCGCTCATCACAGCTCTCCCGTGCAGTCGGTGCTGCCGCCCAGGCCGCCGTCGCCCTCGACGATCACACCCTCGGGGATCGTGTCGAGGATGTGGTCGTCCGCCGCCGTGATCCAGGCCCGCCAGCGGATCGTCTCCTCCGAGAGGCCGGGGCCGTCGCTGTTCATGTCCGAGGCCAGCCATACGGGGTCGGTCGTGTAGGCGACCGCGTCGTCGTGGATCCGCTGGCCGACGCCGCTCCAGTCCTGCGCGCGGAGGTAGGCGGTCGCGGAGGTGGTGACCTCGCGGTAGTCGATCTCTCCGTTGAAGTAGTCGATCGAGCACGACACCGCTGCGCCGGAGTCGGTGGTGTAGCTGATCGGGATCGTGAAGTCGGGGACCGAGCGGACGTCGGTGCCGGCGCTGGTCGCCAGCACGAGACCCGGGACGAGGAGGACGGGAGCCGCCAGCCACCACGCCCTCGACCGCGCGGGACGGCGGGGCGCGCGTTCGCGGGTCTCGGCGATCACGCTGTGCAGGGCGGTGCGGACGCCGGGCGCCCGGTCGTCGGTCGCGGGGTCGCTGCGGGAGAGCAGGTCGTCGAGTGTGCGTCGCGTCATCGGGTCCATCCTTCGTCGGTCGGGCGTCTACCGAGTACGTGGCCGGGTGGGGCCCGAGCGTTGCACGGGACCTGACGGGAGGAGTGAGCCGAGCCGGTCGCGCGCGCTCACTTCTTAGAACTCCTTCGCGAGGACCCGTCGAAAGGCGCCGTATTCGGCTTCACCCCGGTCCTTTTCTCATCGGTTATGGCCCCGACAAGGGGGGCTCACTTCTCTATGGCGAGAGGGAGGCCGACCTATACGTTCATCTTCGGAAGCCCGCGGGGAATGCGTGCTCCCCTCCGGAGTCTGGGGCCTCCGCACTCGCTGCGACATCCGTGTCGTTCGTCGTGTCGACGTTTCGCTCATCTCCACGATCGACAACACGACTGAGAAGCAGAACCATGGCTTTCACGACCCGGCGGCGCCGCCACTCACGGCACCGATCGCCGTCGCGCCTCGGAATGCGGGCCGTCGTCTTCGCGACGATCGGCGCTCTCCTCGTCGGCTCGTGGGGGCTCGGCGACGTCTCCGCCTCGTCTCCCGCTCAGGCCGCGAACCAGGCGGATCCGGTCGCCGGCGACGCCCCCGCTCCTCTCCCGACGCCGGTCGCACCGACACCGCCGGCAGCCCCCGAGGCCGATCCGGCACCCGCCCCGTCGGCACCCGCCCCCTCGGCACCCGCGCCCTCGGCGTCCGCCCCGTCGACCTCCGCTTCTCCCGCGCCCGCCGAGGCCGCGGAGTCGCCGAGTGCGACGGCGGAGGAGCCCGCTCAGGACGAGCCCGATCCCGCAGCACCCCGCGGCGCCGCAGGGACGGAGCAGCCCGTCGAGACGGCGCCCGCCGGGTCGGCGCCCGCTCCCACGGCGGCCTCGGACGACGATCAGGAGTCGGACCGCGGCCCGCCCGCGACGGCGCGAGCAGCGGGAGGCTTCTCCACGCTCGCGGCCGGCGTCGCCGAGGCCCCGCGACAGGTGTGGACGGAGACCTTCGAGCAGGGTCTGACGACCGCACCGAGCGCGCTCACCGCCTACGCGAACGGCCGCTACACGGCCGCCACCGGCTGGTCGACCGCCACGAACTGCACCGGCGTCCTGGTCAACTACACGGCGCCGTACCCCAACGCCGCCTTCTGCCCGACCCGGCCCCTCCTCACCGTCGGCACGGGATCGTCGGCCGCACGCGAGACCCGCCGCATGGCGGACGTCCTCGGCCAGGTGGCGGCCGGAGTGCCGGGGTCCACCTCCAGCACCGCACCGGCCAACGGCTCGAACACCGGCACGCAGGCGAACCACGCCCTGGTCGAGTACCCCTACGCCACCGTCACCGGCGGCACGACCGTCGCCCAGAGCGCCGCGGGGATCGGCGTCTCCGCCCCCGCCGCCCGCTACTACGCCGTCGGCATGAACGCCGCCGGCGGGCAGTGCGGGACGAACAACGCGTCCCTCTCCCTCAACCTGGTGTCGGGCGGGTCCACCGTCCTCACCGGATTCGCCGCACCGGTCGTGCCCTGCGCCGCGACCGGCAGCGTGTTCTACACGTCCCCGACCCTCCCGCTGGTCGGCGGGCTCGGCGCGATCGTCGATCCCGCGCTCCCCGCCTCCGCCCGCGCCGCCGCCTACACCGGCACGAGCACCGCGCTCCTCACTCCGGCGCAGATCGCGGCGGCCCAGGTGCAGCTCGTGAACACGGTCACCGGCACGGGAAGCGCCTTCGCCGTCGACGACCTCCGCGTGCTCGACGTCACTCCCGCTCTCGACGCGGCCTTCACGCAGGCGGTGCCGACCGCGACGGTGCCGACCACGCTGACCTACACGGTCACCAACACCAGCGACCTCCTCGCGAAGGCGGACTGGCGCTTCTCGACCGCTCTCCCGGCCGGCCTCGTCGTGGCCCCGACGCCTGCCGTCGGCGGGTCCTGCACCGACGTCACCGGAACGGCGTTCGCCGTGACCGCGGCCGCCGGATCCTCCTCCGTCTCGACGGTCGGCGGCGACCTCGCCGCGGGCGCGACCTCCTGCACGATCTCGGTGGACGTGGTGGCCGCCGCCGCCGGGACGTACAGCACCGGGACCACGACTCCCACCGGCCTCATCGCCTCCGCCCCCACCTCGGTGACGGTCCAGGCCGCGACGACCCTCACCGTCCGGAAGAACCTGCCGGTGCGCAGCGCCACGGGCGACCAGTTCACGCTCTCGGTGCGCAGCGGCACGACCGTCCTCGCGTCGGCGACCACCACGGGCACCGCCACCGGGATCCAGGCCGCGCAGATCAGCCGCCTCACCGTGCAGTCCGGAGCGACGTACACGATCGCCGAGGCGCAGACCGCGGGCGCGGGCCTGGGGTACTCCAACAGCTACGAGTGCTCGCGCGGCGGCACGGTCATCGCCTCCGGAGCCTCCGCCGCCGGGTCGATCACGATCCCCAGCGAGGCGGGGGCGGAGGTGCTCTGCACCTTCACGAACACCGTGCAGACGCCCCGCCTGTTCTGCGACACCGGCCGCTTCTACTCCCTCACGGCGGCCGGCGCCCTGCAGCAGGCCGACATCGTCACGGGATCCCTGACCTCGATCGGCAGCTGGTCGGGGACCGCCGAGGCGAACGCGCTCGGCGTCGGCGCGAACGGCGCCTTCGCGTACGCGCTGGACCGCTCGTCCGACGCGACGGACGTCGACGCCGTCCTCAAGTGGACGCCGGAGGCGGGCTTCCAGAGGATCGCGAACAGCGCGTACACGACCGTGGCCGGCGGAGCGCAGGTGACCGGCAGCATCGTCGCCGGCGCGGTCGACCTCCGGACGGGCCGGTACCTGTTCGGCAGCTTCGCGAGCGGCCAGTTCTACATCTGGAGCTTCACCGAGGCGAACCCCGTCGCCACCCGGTTCGCCCTCGTCGGCTCCTTCCCCACCTCCGGAACCCCCAACGGCAACGGCGACATGGCGTTCGACGCTCGCGGCAACCTCTACGTCGTCGGAGCGGGCTCGGTCAACAACGCCAGCAGCGCCGCGATCTTCACCGTGCCGGCCGACGCCCTGGCTGCGGCGACCGGCGGCACCCTCCCGGTGAACACCTCGATCGCGAAGGCCGTGACGGGGACCGACGCCGCCTTCGCCAACATCAACGGCATCGCCTTCTCGCCGCGCGGAACCGTCTACCTCGCCAACGGCGACGTCGCCGCCGCGAACGGTGTCCCCGCCATCCCCGGCAGCGCCTACGAGTTCGACGCCACCACCTGGACCCGCGTCAGCGGCACGCCGCGCGTGAGCGTCAACGCCGTCGACCTCTCCGGCTGCTCCTCGCCGGCCACGATCACCGTGCAGAAGAGCGTGGTCGGGCGCCTGGCCGCGGCGGACCAGTTCCAGCTCACGGCGGCCGCCGGCTCTCCGGCGTCGCCCTTCGCCACGGCCACCACCACCGGCGCCACCACCGGCCGCCAGACCGCGCAGATCGGCCCCTTCCCCACGCCGATCAACAGCACGGTGACGGTCTCGGAGGCGATGGCCGCGGGCTCCGCCTCCCCGATCACCGCCTACACGAGCATCTACGAGTGCTACGCGGACGGCGTGCGGGTGAGCACGGGCTCGAACCCGACCGGGACGGTCACCCTCCCGAACCGGCTCGGCGTCAACGTCACCTGCACCTTCTTCAACTCCCCGCGCCCCGCCTCGACGGTGCGCATCACCAAGACGATCCGGGACGCCTCCGGTACGACCCGCCCCGGCGTGGACTGGACCGTGGGCACGACCGCGACGGCCACCGCGGGCACCGTCGCTCTGCTGCCGGAGCAGTCGCCCCGCCAGCAGACGGACGCCGCAGGCCAGGCCGCCTGGACCGTCCTGTTCGGCACGGAGGCGTCGCGGGCGACGCTCACCGTCTCGGAGGTGCAGCAGACGGGCTTCGCGTTCGTCAGCGGCGCCTGCACAGTCAACGGCACCGCCCGGGCGGCCACGTTCTCGCAGTCGGGGACCGTCATCAGCGCGAGCCTCACCGGCATCGCCTCCGCGGCGGTCGTCGAGTGCTCGATCGTGAACCGGCCCACGGCCTCCCTCACCCTCGTGAAGACGGTGAGCTCCGGCAGCGCGCTGCCCAGCGACTTCACGCTCAGCGCCACCGGCCCGACCGGCGCCCTGCCCGGCCCGACCGGCCGCGCAGGCTCCGCTGGCGTGTCGGCGATCCCCGTCACCCCGGGTGTGACCTACCGGCTCGCCGAGACCGGGGGCCCCGCCACCTCCGTGCAGACCGGGCCCTGGCAGTGCCGCACCGACACCGGCGCCGCCCTCACCGTGAGCGCGGCCGGAGACGTGACCCCGACGAACGGCGCCGCCGTCACCTGCACCGTGGACAACGCCAGCGCGACGATCACCCTGGTCAAGCAGGTCCTGCGCCCCCAGACCGGCTTCCAGGCCGCCGACTGGCGCGTCACCGCGACGCCCGCCGCACTGGCCGGAGCGACGCTCCCGACGGAGACCCGGGCCGGCGCGGAGTACGTCGCCGCGGGCAACCCGGCGAGCACCTTCGAGGTGCGACCGGGCCACGGCTACACGCTGTCCGAGGCGGCGACGGATCCGACCCGCCGCCTCGCCTACCAGGAACTGCGTCTCGAGCGCCTGACCGGGACGACGTGGTCCCCGGTCGCCTCGCGGACGATCACGGCCCCCACGGCCGGTCAGACGGCGGTCTACCGCTTCGTCAACGCCCCCGTGGACCCCACACGCCTGCCGCTGACCGGTGGCGCCAGCACCGACGCGTTCCTCCTGGGCGGGGGGTCGGTGCTCACTCTCGCACTCGGCCTCCTCCTCTGGGAGCGGCGCCGGAGGCTGCGAGGCCCCTCCCGGTGACGCCCCGACCGAGAGCCCCGGCGCTCTCCCGCAGACCCCTTCCCGCACACCTTCGACTCCACGACACCAGCACTCACGACCTCAGTAGGAGAGATCACATGTCCCGCTCACTCACCAGGCGGCTCGCCGCCGCAGCCGGCGTCCTCGCGCTGAGCGCTGCGGCGGTCTTCACCGCCGTCGCGCCGGCGTCAGCGGTCACGCTGCCCGGCAACATCGACCCCACCATCAGCCGCACCCTCACCGTGCACAAGCTCGCGCTGGGCTCCAACAACGGCCAGGCGATCGGCACCGGCCAGGAGATCACGGTTCCCGGCGACGCGCTGCCCGGCGCCGTGTTCACCGCCGCGCGCGTCCAGGGCGTCGACCTCACCACGCCCGACGGCTGGAACCAGGTCGCGAACCTGACCCCGGGCACCGCCGCGACCCGCGTCACCGCCGCCGACACCTTCACCGCCACCAGCGGCACGGACGGCGAGGCCGTGTTCAACAACGGCGCGAGCATGCCGCTCGGCCTCTACCTCGTGACCGAGACCCAGCTCCCCGCCGGAGCCACCAACGGCGCGGCGCCGTTCCTCGTCACCCTGCCGTTCCCGACGGGCCCGACCGGTGCGCCGGCGAACCAGTGGATCTACGACGTCCACGTCTACCCCAAGAACGCGGTCACGGAGCTCACCAAGACGCGCGTCCCCGCGGCGGCGAACTCGGTCGAGGCGCGCAACCCCGACCTCATCCGCTGGGCCATCGCCTCGGACGTCCCGGTGCTCGCCGCCGGTGACACGCTCGACACGTTCACCCTCACCGACACGCTCCCCGCCGAGCTGACCTACCTGCCGACCGGCCCGGCCGGCGTCGCGCCCACCGGCATCACGGTGACCAGCGCCGCGGGCACCGCGCCCGCACCGGCGTTCATCGCGAACACCGACTACACGCTCGGCTACGACGCCGCGACCCGGAACGTGACGCTGAACTTCTTGCAGTCCGGCCTCACCAAGCTCCAGGGTCTGCAGGGCGGCGTCGTCACCCTCACGGTGCTCACCCGCGCCACCGCCATCCCGGCCAACGGCATCATCACCAACTCGGCGACGAGCGTCGTGAACGGGGCCACGGAGACGGTCACCGGCAGCACCCCGATCGGTCAGCTGACCGTGTACGCCTACCAGAACAACGGCGCCAACCGCGTGCCGCTCGCGGGTGCCGTCTACCAGGTGTTCCTCACCGAGAACGACGCCAACCTCGGCCAGAACCCGGTGTTCATCAACGGCAACCAGAACTGGACGACCGGAGCGAACGGCATCGTCGAGATCCCGATCATCACGCCGGGCAACTACTACGTCCGCGAGCTGACCCCGCCCGCCGGATTCCGTCTGCCCACCCCGGCCCAGGTGCTGACGCAGGTCGTCGCCGGACCGAGCTCGGCCACCGCGCCGATCCAGAACTACGTCGAGTTCCTCCACACCCAGGTGCCGGCGTTCGCCCTGCCCCTCACCGGTGGCGGCGCGCAGTGGTTCACCCTCGGTGGAGGCGCGCTCCTCGCCCTCGCGATCGGTTCGGGCCTGATCGCCTCGCGCCGCCGCACCGCGCTGGCTGCTCAGACCGCCGAGTAACGTCGCACCATGACGAAGTCGAATGCGGGGCACCCGTCGGGTGCCCCGCATTCCTCTGTCTCCAGCCCTTTTCCTCCGCGGAGGCGGATCCACCGCCGGCCGCGCTGGCGGCTCCCGATCGCCCCGCTGGTCATCGCGCTCATCAGCCTCTCGGGAGTGGCGCTGCTGCTGTACCCCGTCGCCGCCAGCTGGCTCAGCGCCGTCGAGCAGGCGCGCGAGATCGACTCCCTCACGCAGGACATCACCGACCTCGGCGCCGAGACCCTCCGGCAGAACCTCGTCGAGGCCCGCGCCTACAACCAGAGCCTCAGCGGCGGCGGCGCCGCCGTCGCCGCGAACGAGCGCCTTCCCCTCGCCGACGACGAGCAGGTCGCCGACCGCGAGCGCTACTCCTCCCTCCTGCGCGGCGACGCCGAGGGACTGATGGCCCGGATCCGGATCCCCGCCATCGACGTGGACCTGCCGATCTTCCACGGCACGAGCGACCCCGTCCTCGAGCGCGGCGTCGGCCACCTGGAGGGCACCGCCCTGCCGGTCGGCGGCCCCTCCACCCACTCGGTGCTCACCGGACACCGCGGCCTCGCCTCGGCCGAGCTCTTCACCCACCTCGACCGCGTCGACGTCGGCGACACCTTCACCATCGAGGTCTACGGCGAGGTGGTCACCTACCGCGTGCGCGAGACGCTCGTTGTCGAGCCGGAGGACACGCAGAGCCTCCTCGTGCAGCCCGGCCAGGACCTCCTGACCCTCGTCACCTGCACCCCGCTCGGGATCAACACCCACCGCATCCTCGTCACGGGCGAGAGGGTGATCCCGACGCCGCAGTCGGACGTGGACGCGGCGGGGGAGTCGCCCGACGTCGCAGGGTTCCCGTGGTGGGCGGTCGCGGCCGGAGGCGCGGTGGTCGCCGCTGGAGTGTACGTCTGGTTGGCGGGGCGGCCGGCGCGCGGCGCGTGGGTGCCGGTGGTGGTCGCCGCGGAGGAGCGGGACAGGGTTCCTGCGGGGCTGTGAGGCGAGGGGGTGCGGATCTCCGCAGTCCTGCTCAGGTCGCTTCGGCGCCGTCCTGTCCCCGTCGTCGGGATCGCGGCTGCGCCGGCCCGGTCAGGCGGGACGCCACTCCTCGAGGAACTCCGCGACCGTCTTCGTCTCGAGGTCGAGCTCGACCTGCCCGAGGAGATAGTGGGGATCGGTGAGATCGGCCTTCACGCGGATGATCTCCGCGCCGGTGTCGAGGCGGAGGACGACGAGGTCGTAGGGCGCGAGGACTCCGCTCCCGAGCGCCATGTCGATCGTGAGGCGGAGCCGGCCGAAGCGCCGCAGCTGCAGCTCGGCGCGGAGGTGCTCGGCGGCGACCTCGGGGGTGTCGGGAGTGGGGTCGGGCATGGGGCAGACGGTACCGAAGCGGGGGTGGCAGACCCCTGGCCGGGCCCGCGGTCGGCGGAGTCATGACGGGAGCCGCTGTGAAGCGGTCAGTCCCGCAGGCCGACCGTCACCGCCCGGCTCTCCGGCGCCTCGATCAGGTTCTTCGCCGCCGCAGCGGAGAGGTAGGACGTCGCGTCGTGCCGGCGCAGAGTGACGACCGAGGCGACGGCTCGCACCGCCAGGACGATCGGAGCGAAGCTCGGCCCTGAGGTCAACCAGTCTCCGACCGCGACGCCGACCTCGGTCATCGGGATCAGCAGAGTCATCGGATCAAGTCGTCCGCCTCGGCGACGTCAAGCCACACGTCTCGGAGGCGTGCCTCCATGCGCCGAAATCGGTGATGGCTTCCGCTTCGTCCGAAGCCCAGAGGGAGCCCGAGCCCGGCCAGCGCCTCGCCGCGCGGCGGGCCAAGGACCCGACCGTCATCGCCTTCCTCTGTTGCCAAGACGAGGTCGCCCTAAGGGCCCGGAAGGGCATCACGAAGGGTGGACGGCGCGTGCATGAGGACTTCAGTGTCGTCGGCCGCGACGACCACCCGCTCAAGCGGATCGGGCGCCCGCCAAGACGACCGCTCTTCGCCGTCTTGCCAGGCGTCCGTTGCCGCGGCTTCGGCCTGCTCTCAACCACGATGCAGGGCGGCACGCAGCTGGCGTTTTCATCAAAGCTGGGCGAGGTGTACGCGTCCGGGAGAGCTTGGCGGCGCCGTGAGGGTGCGAGTGAGCTGAAGGAGGGAAGCCATGCGGTGGTCTCCGCGCCAGGACCTGCCCCTGTGCGGTTGTGGATCTAGACCCTGACGCGGATCGGTCGCAGCAGGCGTCGGGGACCCTAGTGCCACGCCTTCAGAGCAGCTCTGGCATGTGACGTTGGGGGTGCCCCCCAAACCAGCTGAGTCCAAGTTTCCGACGCGTGGACCTCGATCTGCTCCTCGAACCTGCGGTCGCCCCGGAAGCTAAACTTTGCTGAGCAGTCGATGTCTGTGCGCGCGTCGACTTGCGATTTTCGCAAGCACGCGTAGTTTCGATTCATGACCAATTCGCTGACGGATCGTGTCCGACAGGTTGTGGACATGACCGGACTGTCACGTGCCGAGTTCGCTGAGCGAGTCGGGATCGACGGGCCGAAACTTTCGAAGAGCCTGAGTGGGCAGCGCAACTTTTCTTCCAGTGAGCTTGCCGCCATCGCGCAGGAGGGACGTCAGAGCGTCGACTGGCTGCTGACCGGCGCTCCATCGCGGTCGTGGCAAATCGCCGCTCGCGCGGAGCCGAAGTCGCTGAGCGAGCTGCAGGCGAGCGGTACAGAATTGATCAGTGCCGTAGCCGAGCGTTTCGACGCTCTCGAGGCGTTAGGGCTGCACGCGGACGTGGCGGCCCTTCCTGCCCACGGGCCTGCGCGATCGTACGTGCAGCAGGCGGACGCGCTGGCAGCACAGGCGCAGAGCCTCCTGGGCGACAGCATCTCTCTCCAGTCGACTCCTGAAGTCATCGACACGATCGAGCAGAAGCTCGGGATCAACGTTGTCTTGACGGATCTTCCGTCGGGCTGCGATGGCATGTCTTACCAGGACGGTCCGTTCCGGATCATCGTGCTGGGAACGACTCCGTTGTTCGCCCGACAGCGATTCACGCTCGCGCACGAGCTCGGACACATCCTCTGGGGCGACGCTACGGAGGTGATCGAGGAGTACAGACCCGATCACGCCAGTCCGCATCCAGACAGTCAGTCGGAGAAGCGCGCCGATCGATTTGCTGCCACGTTCCTAGCGTGCGATTCAGATGTTCGGGCCTTCCTTGGCTCTCGTGAGGTGGAGGAGGCCTTCAACGATCTGTGTTGGTCGTTCCGGATGACGCCTAGCGCGATGTCGTGGCGACTACTGAACCTCGGCATCATCGACGACACGACACGAGCTCGTCTGGGTAGTCGGACCATGCGAGCTGTGGGCATGGCATTGGGTCGGGGGGCTTCCCTCCTGACTCGTACGGGCCGTTCTTCAACACCTCGTAGCCCGATGCTTCTCGTCCAGCGTTGCATCAACGCATACCTCGAGGGCGAGATGACCCTCCAGGCGGCCGCTGACCTCATGCATCAGGACGTCGAACAGGCCCGCGCCCTTCTCGAGGACGACTCCGCCGAGTCCGCCTCTATCGAGGCCTGACCTCGGGATGCCGGCGCAATTTTTTCCCGACACGTCGGTGCTCATCAATTTCGCAGCAGTCGACCAATTGCGTCTCTTGGAGACCTTCCTGTCCGCGCGTGCTCGCGTCGTCGAAGCAGTCGCCCGCGAAATCGATCACTCGACGCGCTTCGTGCCCAATCTTCGACAGATCGATCTGCCGCAGTGGTTCGGGCAGGAGATCCGCATTGATGCGCCCACGGACGTGCGTGCAGTCGAACAGACGCGCGTCGCTCGATTCGGCGGCCGAAAGGATGAGCCGACCAAGCATCTTGGCGAGAGCCAGACCCTTCACGTCATCGGAAATTTCCCGGGATACTCCGACTCTGTCTGGCTAACTGAAGATCGTTCCGCTTACCAGTTGGCGCGACGCAGAGGGATTGTCACGAAGCACACCTGCGAAATCCTTCAAGTCCTCGTCGCGCAGAGCGAAATGTCGTCCACGGACGCGTACGAGACCGCGATCGGCATGCTCGACCGCGACAGGCCGCTCTTGGTTCAGCCGGAGTCCGCTCATTACTTCGAGTAAGCCGCTTCTCGCCGATGGAACACGGCGGGTCGTTATACGCTTGTATTCGGTCCGCGGTCAAGCCGGGGTCCCGCTGTCCACCAGTGTGCAGGCCCCCCGTCACGACCTTTTCACCCGCGCTGGCCTGGGAAATCTGGCAGGAAAGGCTTCTGCGAAGGTGCGCCGGAAGGGGAGCCTCGCTGTCGACGGCGTGGGTGCCGGCGGTGGTCGCTGGTGAGGAGAGCGACAGGGTGCATGCGGGTCGGTGAGGCGAGGCGTGCGGATCTCCGCAGTCCTGCTCTGACCGCCTCGGCGCCATACCGTACCCGCCACCCGGATCGCAACTGAGCAGGCCCGCTGGAGCGGGGCGCCACTCCTTGAGGAACTCGGCGACGGTCTTTCTCTCGAGGTCGCGCTCGACCTGCCCGAGGAGGACGTGGGGATCGGTGAGATCGGCCTTAACGCGGATGATCTCAGCGCCAGTGTCGAGGCGGCGACCAAGGTGCTCGCGGAGTGTCTCCTGATTCTCGACCACCTGATATTGCACACCATCCGCATCATGCCGTCGCGCCGCGAGAACGGCTGCACCACTGGGAGGCGCCGTGCGCTGAGGGCCGAGGGAGTGATTACGGCTCTCACTCCGTTTGAGTCAACCGAGGATCCAGCGTCGGGCCGGCTCCTCGCTGCGCTGCTGCGGAGGACCGAACCCTCACCGCCGGTTTTCCGCGGCAGCGACGTGACTGCCGTGGGTGTCGTCAAGGGCATAGTCGGGCCTGGAGCGCGTGCACGACGATCGGCGTGTTCGTCGGCAGCGACGCCCGCTGGGCTCCGGGCGGCTCTGCTGAGGATGCCCAAATTCCTCACATGAGTATGTGTCAGGTATCGTAGACCTGTCGAGAAAATAGTGAGCATGACAGGCTCCATCAATCGCAGTACCTCGGTAGAACCACAGCAAGATCGCGCTCGACGCACGCGGGCCATCATCCTCGCTTCGGCGCGGCAGATCGTCGTCGAGGTCGGCCGAGAGAGAGCGACGACAGCCCTTGTTGCTGCTCGCGCTGGCGTTGGCATTGGCACGGTTTACCGCTATTATTCAGATTTCGCTGATCTGCTCGAAGTCGTTCTTGGGGAAAATGACATTCATGCGAGACACAATGCGGTCTTGTGGGCCGCGCACAAGGCCGCAAGTTCTGGTGATTTTGACGACGCGGAAACTATTGCGTTGAACGCGCTTCGAGCGCTTATTGACGCACTTAAAAAGGAGCCATTACCCGAAAGCGACCTGCGTCTCTATGCCTAGTCACAGGATCATTCCTGTTGCCTCCATGTCAACGATCTAGATGGACCAGCGCACCGTTCCGGACGTCATCGTCGGCGCCGACGGCGAGGCACTCTCGCCGCCCACAGGGCCAGAGACGCCACCACCCCGGTCTACGCCTCTAAAGAGACGACGGCTAACCCGATCGTTCAGCAGATCAACGAGGGCGACCAGCGCGCCGAACTCTCGACCGTGGACCGCACCGCCGCGTGGGAGCGACTGTCCTTCGAGGGAGTCAACGTTGCAGCAATCGTCGAGCGCACCGGAACCAAGGCCACGACCCTAATGAGGGCCGCGAGTTCGCTGATCCTTGCCGCGGCCGCGAACGACAGGCCTACCGCGACCGCCCTCGTCCTCAAGTAGGAGAGGATCGGCCCCGCCGCCGCAGTCTAGGCACGCTGGCGAGTCCTCGAGCCAGACCGGACCGTTGTCCGAATCGAAGACAACGCCCCGACCGGTTGATCGACGAGACCGAGGAGGGGTTGGTCGCCCTCGACTTCGTCACCAACCGGCGAGCGTCCCAGGACTTCACCGAGTTCGGACCTCCCATCGGCTCCGCCGTCTTCGCGCTCCGCAAGCTCGCGCTCTGAACGTAGGTGCGTGCCGACCCGAGATGAGCCGGCACGCACGAGGGGGGAGGCCTGAAGACCCACGGTTGCACGCGTGGAATGGCCCCCAGCGCTCGAGCGGCGAGGCCGCGACTTCTATGTCTTCCGCGCCCAAATCTTCCGGTTCTCGATCACACCCAAGACAGCCAACCCCACAGCCACGGCCCGGATCAGCGCCTAGTCGAGGACGCTGAACCGCTCACCGGCGATCGCCGGAGAGGTCTGCTCGTCGGCAATCGCGTAGAACTCCACCGACGCCCCAAACCACACCATCCCGTTCGCAGACAGCGCGGTTCGCACCAGCGGAGAATTGCACATCGAGTAGGGCGCTGCCTCGCTGGCCGCGCCAGCGGTAGCCATCTGAGCCGTTCCTGCGCTTGAGGAGTGGCTCCTCGCTCAGCTCCCCGAACCGTTTAGCGACTCCCGACGATTCGACCGGTTGCAAGCGCACTCCATCCTCGATGCCCTCCCCGGGGTGCCGGATCAGCTATAACGACCTCGCCGAGGCCGTCGACACGGGCGCGCACGCCGTGGCACGGCACCTGAGCGCCCAGCAAGGAGGGACTCGCACTCCTGGAACGACTGGCTAACCCTAAGCAGCAGATCATCGCCGCGGAGCTCTGTGTGCCCTTTGGAGAGGAAGAACGGTAGCATCATCGCGGACTCATATAATCAACGCCACATGCGAGAATGTTCTTGGGCTGCCCGTGAAACTCCTCTCCCTCGTACGGGCGGCTGCGGATTTTTAAGAACTCCTTCTCTTAGGCCATACCCCTCAGGCGCCGCCCGATTGCTGCGCAAGCTCAGAATACCGGACAAAAAGCGCGGCCTCCCGAGTTGCTGCTGTTGGGCTACGTAGTCCATATAACTGATCAACCACGCGGTCGATAGCCTCATGCGCCTTGAGCAGCTCTGCGGGAGTATCCGATGGTTTATAAAGCTCGCTGAGGCTATAGGTCCCTCGTAGCGGTTCGCGAATTGCCAGCATCTCTCGAGTTACGGATTCGAGGTGAGAACGTTTCGATGTTGGCAACTCTGGCCATGGGAATGAGTTGTACGCGAGGTCGGCAGTGATTGTCGGATCCTCCCGGAGGCGGCCGCCGACCGCTCTGATCCATGTTTGATACATCTGAGATTGGAGAAACCCCAGCATCCATAACTCTGCTGGGTAAACGATCGTGGCCTTATTCGATGCCACAACATCCACACCGAAGATCTCAGCAGGGATCCATCGCCGACTATCCGTCGAATTCTGGGGCAACGCAATGTAATTGACGTTGGGATGCTTTCTGTGCGTGAATAAGTGACCAGGCGTGGCGCGGAAAGCGGGCGTCGGAGACTTTTGGCGCTCTTTCTTTACGGCGTCCACGCGCTCTTCGACTAAGGAGGACCTTACTAGCTCGGCAGGGTCTGCTCCTTCCATGTACAAGCACCAGATGACTCTGCCAGAGAGCAGCTCTTTGGCACCCATGTAGCGTCGAATATATTTTGACGCGATTGGATCGGCCTTGAATGGAGCGGCCTCTTCTTCGTTGAACAACAGCAAGCCGCCATCCGTCGGCTGTGAGCCGACCGTCATTCGAGGTAGACCGCTGATGAACGGGCTGCGTCTAGGTCGAATTTCGACATGTGGAGCTGGCGTAAGCCACCAATTTATTTCAACGTGCCGCGTTGGCGTTACTTCGTTGCCCACGAAAAGCGCGGCCCGACCCGAATGCATAGCTGAGAACCCAATGATGACGACGTGAACGCCAGCCGGATTTTGTGCTTCGGAGCTCCACAGAAATGAGCGGCGCGCAAAGACGATTCTGGCACCCAGGCGTGTCATAAGCGGGCCCATAACCCTTGCCTGCTCGCCTTGTGTAATGCTGTTCGTGGAGACGAACGCGACACGGGCTCCGACCTGTCGACTGAAATCGGCCGCCTTGGCAAACCATGCGCAGACGTAATCGATTCGGCCGACGCGTAACCCAGCACTCTCGGGAAGAGAATCGTAAAGACGAGTGCGCTCTGCCTGTTGGTCGGGTAGAAGCTTTAGGCCGCCTTTATAAGGTGGGTTGCCGGCGACGATAACTTCGCCGTCACCTACAATCTTTCCCCAATCTGCGTCCAGCGAACGACCAACCAAGATCTCAGCTCGGGTCTTGAGAGGTAGACGTTCGGGAGCCTTTCCGAAGCGGTCCTTTAAAAGCAGGTCGCTTTGGCGATCGACCATGAACATGGCCGTTTCCGCAATGCGCGCCGGCCATTCGTCGACCTCTATGCCAAAGAAGTGGTCGAGCCGAACCATTAGAGTGCTAGTCCAGTCGGTGTCCAAGGCGATCCCCGACTCGCCGACCTCTTCGACCGAGAGTGCATCTAGGACCTGAAGCTCTATGTCCCGCAACTCGCGATACGCCACGATGATAAAGTTTCCGCACCCACACGCAGGGTCAAGAAAACGAATCTTGCCCAAACGCGTCCACAGTCGGCGCAACGAGTTTACTCTCGTTATCGTGGTATTTCGGGAGAGAGCAGCGCCCAGTTCTGCCCTTAATTCATCTAGAAAGAGTGGATTCAAAGTTCGGAGAATGTTCTCCTCCGACGTATAGTGTTCCCCAAGCTGACTTCTTGTCTCTGCGTCGCGGACCGATTGAAACATCGATCCGAAAATTGCAGGGCTAATGGTTGACCAATCAACGGCACAAGCGCGAAGTATCGCTTCGCGTAAGTCGTTCCCTAGAGCTGGGAGGATAATCGCCTCTTTAAAAAGGCCTCCGTTGATGTAGCGCAGACCGTGGCTGGACAAATGTGAATATTCCCTGTTCAACTCCGAGAAAAGTCGAGTGAGGGAGAGTCCGAATTCCTGCTGGGAAGCCGTTTGGTGTCTAATGTAATCGCGAAATGCGTTCGGCTCCCACATTTCCGTATCGTCACCAAACATTAGGAATAGTATTCGCGCGAGCGTGACCGATATTTCATGATCCCGAATGCGGCGATTGTATTCGGTCGGATACGCTCGTTCAAGCGCGTCGTACATATCGACCATAAGCTTTGACGCTTGCTTTGATTCGTTTCTCGATTCAATGTCGAAAGCCTGACGCAATCTCGACAGAACAGTGTTCACGTCCAGTATTTCATTTGAGGGAAGACGAATCATTTCTAGTCGCGCTTCAAAGCGGTTGTTCACCTCGCCGATCCGATGGCGATGGGACGTTAATTTCGAGGCGACGCTGTTGTCGAGGACGCGACGAGATGGCCACCGCCATATCTGATCCATCTCGTTATGGAATATGACCAGGCGGTCCGTGGATTCTCGACCGATCTGGCGGTCCAATAGAGCTTGTGCTGTTGCCGACGGAAGTTGATCACATACCCAAACTCGCAATCCAAGATACGATGATATGTTCTGAGCAATTAGAAAGGAGCCGTCTTCAAGCTGCAGGGTTACTGGCTTGCGATCGGGCGCGTGCCAATTGAGATCTTCTAGAAATAAGGTCTGAAAATGGAAAGAATTGACGCGTTCTATCAGTTTCATTGGTCCGCCTTCACTACGCCGATTGAGCAAACTACTCGCATCTCGTCGGTTTCGGTTGTGCCGATGACAAGCCGGTCCTCCGAATGGAGCCGGTTCAGCAGATCAAGTACATCGCTGTCGGAGTACCTGTTGCGGCGAGCAAGAGACAACTGATTTGTTGCATACGCTGTCAGGGAGCGCGCGTGTAGCGCGCCCAATGCGTCCTGCGCAGACTCCGACCCAAGCGAGCCACCAAATCGGTTCCAAGCCCATTTCCGGATCCCCTTCAAGTTGCCCATCGCGGCGGCCTCGATTGCAAGGGGACCTCGCACCAGGGCGGTCTGCCGCTCGAAGTGATCTGCACGACGTTGTGTCGACGGTGTTATCGGTTCCGCGTAGAAACTCCGAAGTGCCTCAGATTGCGTCAGAAGATTTTGGGTGCCGTCAGAATCGTTGTAGGTGGCGAAGGCCTCCGTTCCGCCTTCGGTGCGTACGAAACAGGTGACTCCGCCATGGCTCTCATTCGCGTATTCGAAACGAGTACTTTGGACAAGATCGGGCAAGCTCAAAGCGCGGTTGGCTGCGTCGGGACTTTCTAGTTGCGCTTTAGTCCAGACCAACCAGGCTTCGCTTACGGCATCGGCCTCGCCGTCGAGTTCGTCCTCATCGTCGTTCATTCGGCCATTGTAGAAATCATCCAGGATTCTCACCTCACGTTCTGTCCCGAAGAACTGCTCGTCGGATCCGAACGCCTCAGCGGAAGCGTTGAGCCGATCCTTGATGCGGTTCCTGAGGTTAATCTCATCTTCGATTTTGTCGTGGCTAAAGATGTAGACGTCAACCTCGTCGGACTGCTGTCCGACCCGGTCGACACGTCCGGCTCGTTGAATGAGACGAATGATCGCCCATGGAAGGTCGTAGTTCACTACGACGTGAGCATCTTGAAGATTTTGGCCTTCAGACAGCACGTCAGTCGCCACGAGGATATCGATCGAGTCCGTCGGTACGGTTACCGAATGAACTGGCTGCCCGGGAAGGCGGTTCGCTACTGGTGCAAATCTTCGTGCAATTTCTGAAGGATCGGTAGATTCGCCCGATGCGAGACCGACACGCTCCAGACCCGCCGAGACAAGCGATTCCGACACGTACCTTGCTGTGTCTAGATACTCGCTGAAAATCAGCACCTTTTGATTCGGGTGGCTCTGTTGAATCAACTCGATAAGTCTTGTCATCTTAGAATCGGTTGAATGACTCCAAGTCCCAAATCGAGCTAACAACTCCGATATCGTTCTATTGTCTGCTTTAAGATCCGCGCGAAGCGAACTGGTAAATATTGTGCTGCTAATCCATTTGGTGTTTTTAGGTGCATTTAGACGGATCTGGGAGTATCGTTGCTCGGCTGTGCCGGTCGCGGTTTCTGCAAACTCGATGTCCTTATCGCTCAGTGTGATAAGAGATTCATTGAAGCTGCCAAGTGGAAGTGGTAATTCGTTCTCGATTGCGTAGAGGAAAATCTCATTTCGGGCTCTTTGGCGCTCGAGGGATAAGATGAATGAATGCCCTGACGACGATAGCCTCTTAAAGAGACCGGTTCGGACAAATCCACTAACGTTACCCTGACCGGACCGAATGTCCTCAATGTATCGAGCGTCATCCGGACTCTTTGCGGCCCGCCGATTCTCATAGTCGGCCAGGCGATAGCGTGGCAGGTTCAGGGACGATACAGCGTTTAGGGTCGTATCATCCTGCATCTTCGTGGCGG
This sequence comes from Rathayibacter sp. VKM Ac-2805, assembly GCF_009834265.1. Classification (NCBI taxonomy): domain Bacteria; kingdom Bacillati; phylum Actinomycetota; class Actinomycetes; order Micrococcales; family Microbacteriaceae; genus Rathayibacter; species Rathayibacter sp. VKM Ac-2805. The sequence goes on along the minus strand of NZ_CP047185.1, from coordinate 3,517,691 downwards.
GGTCGTCGGGGCTAAAATCAAGAGGGAGATGGTGCGGAATGCGTGTCGGGAAAAAGAAGTTTGTTCCATCTGAGAACTTGAGGTAGTCGCGAGTGCGGGTCGTTCCGTCTTCGAGGGTTTCCGTGACTCGCTGGGCAGTCCGCTTAACAAAGCTTCTTGTACGACGGACGAGGTGGTCTGACATAAGGCGCCGCCAGTCGTCTGCTTCATCGGATAGTTTGAAGGCATCCAACGTGTTTGTTTTTCCGTCAACTTTGTCGGCTAGCTTGGGATCTTTGGCGAGAGCTGCAGACGGGACAATCCCGAGGTCTTCGTCCTCCTCAATGTACAGTGCAAGTTGATTTGCGACGTCAGTGAAAGCGAGATTGTACGGCGTTGCTGTAAGTAAAAGCACCTTAGAGTTGTTCCGTTTTATGTACGAGTGAACAGCCTCATATGCGCGGGTGCTTTCGTTTCGAAGGTTGTGCGACTCGTCACATACTACAAGCTTAAACAGTTTCAAATCGGGCAAAAGCTTGTGTGCCATTGAGTACGGTACAACTCGTGCCCCGTCCATTTCGTATGCGTCGATGTGACGTTGCCACATGTCGACCAGATTCTTTGGGCAGAGAATCAAGGTCGTGTAATCCTCGGCTGATTGAAGCATGAGGGAGGTCGCTACAGCAGTCAGGGTTTTGCCCAAGCCTACGACGTCGCCAAGCATGGTACCGCCTCTACGAACAATGCGTCGGGCAAGTGTTTTGACCGCAGTTGCTTGATAGTTAAGAAGAAGGTCTTCCATAGATTTTGGAAGGACGTATCCCATCCCGTCGCGTGCATCCTGCGAGAGTGCATGACACACTTTGAGATAGACCTCATATGGTGTGGGTTGGTCGGGATCCCCCCAAGACTCGGCAATTAGATCAATGATTTCATTTGTGATGTCAAGAGAGAATTTGTCTACCCACTGTTCTTCGAACCATTGCGAGAGTTTGGCCGTTGCGTCGTTGTCGGGAACGTCGATGTTTAGTTCAAGGTTCGTGCTCAGGCCGGCGGCTGTCAGATTTGATGACCCAACGTAGCCCCATGTTGAATTTTGATGAATACCCTCGCTCAATATGTAAGTTTTTCCATGCAGCGGACGGCGAGTGTAGACCTTTATTTGCACGCGGCCCTCCACAAGTTGGTCCTTCAAGAGTTGTAGCGCTTGAAGTCCTGATTGGGTGGGCAGACCCCGCATCAATTGGGTTCGAAGATGCTTCACCAAGCGTGATCGCTGTTCAATCGCTTTTCCGATATCTGGAATTCCTGCGCCAATCGCCGGTTCTTGAACCTGATACTGTAATTCGGCAAGGATCGCGGCGGCATCTGAGGGCGTGATCATGCCGACGAGTATCCGTGCGACAGGAGAACCATCGGTCGGTAAGGCCTTCTCTTGAATAGACGGGCCCAAGTGGTCCCAGCCTCGAAGGTCGATATAGCCGGTCGCTACGTCGACGCGCTCAAAGTGGTCATTGAAGGTCGCTCTGATGTTGGCGCCCAGTCGAGACGTCGGCGTCAGGTTGTCGAAGATTTGAGGCACGGATCAATCTTGCCGCATCTTGCGACGTCTCCACAGGAACGAGGCGGGCGCTCGCCGCATCGTCTGTCGCGGTCCCTTGGGGGCGCGTCCGCGCGCGGGCGCGTCCGCGCGTCTGAATCTGTACCCGGTGGTCGCTCGTGCATCGACGGAAGAGCCCCCTCGCGTTCTCGTGCTGAACATCAATGCCGGTTGCACTTACTGCGCACGCTCGTGCGTTCTGCTGCTCTCGCTCGTCCATGTTTACGTTTTGGCGGTGGAGTCGAGGCACGGCTGTTAGCACATCCGGCCTTGCGGTGACGGCACCGAAAACGCCTCCAGCGGACACCGCCTTCCAGGCTCGGCCAGGTCGTTCAGAGAGCGACCACGATGTGGGAGTCCAGGGCTGGCCACGACGCCAACGGCAACCCGACCACGTCCCGAGATCTCGACTCGCTCGGCATGTCCGTCCGCTGGGTCGACGAGGAAATCGCCGGCATCCGCGCCGCCGGACCCGCCTGGCTCGTCGTCATTGACGGACCTGCTGATGTCCCGGATACCGCCCCTACCGGCCACTAGCGATGGCATTCGGCGAGGCTGTCGTCGGTGGGTACTCGAGGGTCGGCAGGTGCGCGTAACAGTGACCGTCCTGGCGGGCACGGAAGTCACGGTGATCCTCGCTGGCGCCGACGCGGACACGTTGCAACCTGGCGGCCCCATGGTGGCGGCCAGTGGCCACTCCGTTCGCGTTTACGGTGAACGGCTCGACGTCAACTTCTGCAATAGCTTCGCGAGCACCACCCACGATCGGCGCCACCAGGAACACGCACCCCTGCCATAGCGCGTCCGGCCCCGCGAATACTCGGCGGGGATGGAGCGTGCCGGGTTCGCCGACGTGTTGCTCACCGGGATGCTGACGAGGTGGACGAGCGTCAATTTGAAGGGGATGGTGATGGTGAGAGGTACAACGGCCTTTTGCTGTACGGGCGTGTCTTGTCGGTCACGACCGAACTGGCTAGGTTTCCGTAGACCAGGAGCGTGGCCTTGCTGGACATGTCGGTCTTCCAGCCGAGAGCGCCCGCGCTCGGCCATCAGGATTCACCCCTCGCGGACGGTCCACTCGCCGTCGACGAGGACCTTCCCGGTGAAAGCCTGGACCTCACCGCGCAAGCTTGTGATCGACTCCGATTCCACCTCTGTCCTCCCCGAGCGACTGACGATCCCGCGCAACGCTTCGCACGAAGGGTGAGATCGGCAGGATCTTGGTTCCCCTAGAACCTGGGCGTCTGCAGTGTTGTTCCTCCAAAGGTCGTTGGACCGTTCCGGGAGCCGAACGAGGAAAGGGTCCGGCGCCGCTTGACCATTGCGACACAGCCATTAGCCTGCGGGTCTCATTGCGGCACCCACCTCGGCCGAAACGCGGTAGGTGCTCTCTGACGCTTCGCAACGTTGCATCGGTCGTTCAACGGGACGCTGGGACGAGGGCTGCCTAGAATGTCGTCGTGTCCTCCTACCCCTCCCGGGACGACGCGGTAGGCAGGTACTTGAAAAGGTCCTCCTTGATTCCGCGTGTCGCACTTGCTGTCGTCCTCCTCGTGGTCATCGCCGGCGTCGTCTTGACCTCCGTCTTCGCGGTCCGCGCAGCAGACGTGTCCGCCCAGTCCGAAGCGGCTGATGTCGCGCTCGCACAGTCGTCGGATGCCTTGTCCGACGCCGAGAGCAAGCACAAGGGTGCCCAGAACCGGGAGATCATCGAGCGAGAGAACATGGAAGGGACGATCCAGCGGAACGCTCAGACGTACGAGCTCGAGGTGGCTCGCGGTGTCGAGAACGGAACGATCGCCGCTCCGGTCTGGCCGGCGAGGTACAGCTACGACGCAGAGCTGAAGGCGAAGATGGATGCTGCAGACGCGGCAGCGCGAGAGCCGTTCATCCTGGCGACGGAGGTCGCGGACTCCGCTGAACGGCACCTCGCTGAGGTGCGCGAGGACAATGCCAGAGCTCTCGGTAATGCGATGGCGGTGAGTTTAGATGCTGACGAGGCCAGCTCTCAGGCAATCGTTACAGGAGTTGCATCGGCGATAGCGGTCGCTGTGCTTGCGACGGTGTGGTTCATCCTGTCGACGCTGACCGCCAGGGCTCGCGCAACGATGGCGCTCCAGAGCGGTTCAGGATCCGCAACCCGCCTCTGACTGCGACTGACCGCTTGCGATTCGACGCCTGCGAGCGTCAGCGGCACTGAGTCGCCATGGACGAGCAGGCCGAGTGCGCCGCCAGCTGCCCATCCTGATCTGCTGTCTCCATGTCCGCGGCCTAAAGCCGACTCACGGCTCGGGCGATACCTGGAGGGCGCGGGATGAGTGTGCCCCAAGCGTCATCGAAGTCGTTGCGCCTCCCGCCCATCCGCGGCGTCAGCCGTCCGCGCCCCTACTTCCGCCGGTTCAGCGCCTTCGTCCCCACCCCCGCGATCGCAGCACCCAAGATCGGCGCGACCAGGAACACCCACACCTGCCCCAGCGCATCCGGCCCCGCGAACACCGCGGCAGCGATCGACCGCGCCGGGTTCACCGACGTGTTGCTCACGGGGATGCTGATCAGGTGGACGAGTGTCAGCGTGAAGCCGATGGCGAGCGGCGCGACGGCCTTGTATTCGCTCTTGGCGGTGACGGAGAGGATGACGGCGACGAAGACGGCGGTCAGGACGATCTCGGTCAGCAGGACCGCGCCGAGGCCGAAGCCGCCGGGGGAGGCGGCGCCGTAGCCGTTGGAGGCGAAGCCGGAGTCGCGGGCGGCGGCGAGGTAGCCGGCGGGGCCGTCGGCGGCGACGAGGAAGACCACTGCGGCGCCGACGAGTCCGCCGAGGATCTGGCTGACGATGTAGCCGGGGATGTGCTTCCACTCGGTGCGGCCGGCGATGGCGAGGCCGATGCTGACGGCGGGGTTGAAGTGGCCGCCCGAGATGTGGCCGACGGCGTAGATGCCGGCCATCACGGTGAGGCCGAAGGCGAGGGCGACGCCGAGGAAGCCGACTCCGAGCGCGTTGCCGGAGTCGGGGAAGGCGGAGGCGAAGACCGCGGTGCCGACGCCGCCGGCGACCAGGAGGAAGGTGCCGAACGCCTCCGACGCGTAGCGCGCTCCGGCCGAGTACTGCTCGGCGTGCTCGGTGCGCTGCTCGCTCGTGGTGCGGCTGGCGGTGTGGGGGCGGGCCATGATCGTTCTCTCTCTCGGGTCGGGGAAGTACCGCGGGGTCGCCGGGCACCGGGATACTCCAGCACCACGCGGCGGAGCCGGAGCCGGGTCGCGGAGTGCTCTCAGGCTCCGCGGCCACTCGGTTCCGTGAGCGGCCTGCGAGCACTCGCTCCGCGGCCACGGGTGGAGGCGCCCATACGCAGATGCCAGTCACCGTAGCGGCGGACGGCGGCCGGCACGTCCTCGTGTCGGGGACAGGCGTGAAGCTCCGCCCACCTGGCACGGCGAGAGGATCGACGCGGAACGGCTCCGAGCTGAAGCACCGGGCCATTGCGGACGCAGCCGCCGCGGGCGAGAGCCACGTGAGAGGGCCCCATCGATTCCTAGGAGTGATCCCTGATCCGGTTCCAGACGGACTTCAGGCTCTCTCCGCCCACGCCGGCCTCCGCGTCCTTCGCCGCGAAGAGCGCACGTCGCTGCTCCTCGTCGGCTCGCTCGTGCTGGAGGAATCGATTCAGCGCCGTCTGGTTCAGATGCCCCAGAGGCGCCTCCCGCATCAGCTCGAAGGGCGCATTGCCGTGAATGCGCACCATCTCCTGCAGCTCGGGGTGCGTCCGCGCGATGGTCAGGAGGACTGCCGTCGGTGTCGAATGGTTCGACAACAGGCCGCCAGCAATCCCCGGGTCGCCGAGAGACGCGAGGTGGGCGAAGGCCTCGTCGGACAGGTCCTCATCCACGACGGCGAACCACCACTGATCCTCGCGAGTGCCGTGGAAGGCCAGCCATTCGGCACTGCGCCCGGGACTGCTCGGCCGGGGTGGTCCACCGAAGAAGCCTGGAACCACTAGCTCCTCCTTCCGTCGACGCGACACGAGCGGGTTTCCGGCGAGCCCCGTGCTCCTCGTGGAGGCGGGCGAAAGGCCTGACGCGGCCGACGGCCACGGTAGCGACCTGCCGCACAAGCGATGTCCCCGCCGAGGGGACAGGCGGGAACCACCGCCCGGATGGCGCGACAGAACGGCCGACGAACCCAGCCCGACACCCGGCCACGCGCCCTCTTCTCCTCCGCCCGCCTCCCTGCTACGGTGCTCTGAACCGGTTTACAAAACCGGTTCAGATGCGGCGACGAGTGAAGGAGCTCCCATGGCGGGCAGACCGACGATCCTCGACGTCGCGCGTGAGGCCGGCGTGAGCAAGGCGCTCGTCTCGTTCGCGCTCAACGACCGCCCCGGTGTCTCGCCCGACTCCCGCGAGCGGATCCTCCGCGTCGCCGCCGAGCTCGGCTACCGGCCCAGCCTCACCGCCCGCTCCCTCTCCACCAGCGTCTCGTTCGCGGTGGGCCTCGTGGTGGCGCGCGACCCGGCGGTCATCGCGGCCGACCCGTTCTTCCCCTCCTTCATCTCGGGGGTGGAGCGGGTGCTCGCCGAGCGCGGCCGGGTGCTGGTGCTCAGCGTCGTCGACCCGGGCGCCTCCGAGGAGGCCGTCTACCGCACGCTCGCGGCCGACCGCCGCGTCGACGGCGTGTTCCTCACCGACCTCCGGCAGGACGACTCCCGGCCTGCGCTGCTCGCCGAGCTGCAGATCCCGGCCGTCACCCTCGGGCGGCTCGAGGGCTCCTCCTCACCGGCCGTCGTGATGGACGACTCCGCCGGCATCGCCGACGCCGTCCGGCACCTGGCGGAGCTCGGCCATCGCCGCATCGCCCACGTCGCCGGGCCGGACCACCTGCTCCACTCCTCCCGCCGCCGCGAGGCCTTCACGCGGGCCTGCACCGACGCGGGGCTCGAGCCCATCGCGCTCGTCGCCACCGACTTCAGCCCGCAGCAGGGCGCGGCGGCCACGGAGCGGCTCCTCGACAGCCCGACCCCGCCCACCGCGATCGTCTACGCCAACGACCCGATGGCCATCGCCGGCCTCGGCGTCGCGCACACCCGCGGGCTGCGCCTCCCCGACGACCTCTCGGTGACCGGCTTCGACGACTCCGAGATCGCCGCCCACGTCTACCCGTCGCTGACCTCGGCCCGCACGCGCCCCGCGCGCTGGGGCGAGGAGGCCGCCCGCACGCTGCTCGATCTCATCGAGTCCGGCAGCGCCCCCGACGTCGACCTCGAGCCCGCCGGGCTCGTGGTGCGCCACTCGACCGCTCCTCCGCGGCCGTCGACCCACTGAAGACGCGGGCGCACCGTCGCGCCCGCCGGACAAGGAGAACACCATGGCCCCCTCGACGACGAGACGCTGGCTGACCGGGATCGCCACCGCCTCCCTCGCGACCCTCGCCCTCACCGCGTGCAGCGGTGGCGGCGGAGCGTCGACCGACCTCACCGCCACCGGCCCGATCACCATCTGGTACTCGAACAACGAGCAGGAGGTGATGTGGGGCAAGGCGATGGTCGAGGCGTGGAACGCCGACCACCCGGACGAGGAGATCACCGGGCAGGAGATCCCCGCGGGCAAGAGCAGCGAGGAGGTCATCGGAGCCGCGATCACCGCCGGCAACGCGCCGTGCCTCGTCTTCAACACGGCCCCCAGCGCGGTCGGCCAGTTCGAGCGCCAGGGCGGCCTCGTCGACCTCTCCACCTTCGAGGGCGGCGCCGACTACATCGAGACCCGCAGCGGCGACCTCGCCGAGCAGTACCAGAACGCCGACGGCGAGTACTTCCAGATGCCGTGGAAGAGCAACCCGGTCGTCATCTTCTACAACAAGGACGTCTTCGCCAAGGCGGGCCTCGACCCCGAGAACCCGTCGCTGTCGACCTACGACGACTTCCTCGCCACCTCGAAGACGCTGGTCGAGTCGGGTGCCGCTCCCGCCGCCATTCAGCCCGCGCCCACCAGCGAGTTCTTCCAGACCCAGTTCGACTTCATGCCGCTCTACGCCGCGGCCACCGGAGGCACGAGCCTCGTCGAGGACGGGAAGGCCACCTTCGCCGACGACGCCGGCTACGAGGTCGCCGACTTCTGGAAGAGCCTCTACGACCAGGGCCTCGCCGGCCGCGAGCAGTACCAGGGCGACGCCTTCGCCGATGGCCAGGCCGCGATGTCGATCGTCGGCCCGTGGGCGGTCTCGGTCTACGACGACCTGAACTGGGGCTCCGTGTCGGTGCCCACCCCCGACGGCACGCCCGCGGAGGAGACCTGGACCTTCAGCGACGCGAAGAACGTCGGCCTCTACTCCGCCTGCGCCAACAAGGGCACGGCCTGGGAGGTGCTGAAGTTCGCGACCAGCGAGGAGCAGGACCGCTCGCTCCTCGAGACCACCGGCCAGATGCCGCTGCGCACCGACCTGCAGACCACCTACGCCGACTACTTCGAGGCGAACCCGGCCTACCAGCGCTTCGGCGACCAGGCGAGCCGCACCATCGAGGTGCCGTCGGGACCGAACACGGTGCAGATGCTGCAGGCGATCCGCGACGCGTGGGGCAAGACGGTCATCTTCGGCGAGGGCGACGTGAAGACGGCGCTCGACGGAGCGGCCGAGACCGTCACCGGGCTCGCCGGCCAGCAGTGACCCGGCCGTGACCACCCTCACCCGCCGGCCCGCGCCGGCCGGGGCACCGGGGAAGCGGAGCCTCCTGCACCGCGTCCTCGGGCCCCAGCCCCTCGGGCTGCTGTTCGGCAGCCCCTACCTCCTCTTCGTGCTCGCGGTCTTCGCGTTCCCGGTCGTCTACTCGGTCTGGATCGCGTTCCACGACTTCTTCTTCGCGGCTCCCGGCGTGCAGGTGGAGCGGCCGTTCGTCGGCCTCGACAACTTCGTCACGGCCTTCTCGAGCCCGCAGGTCATCCGCTCCTTCGGCAACATCGGGATCTTCCTGGTGATCAACGTGCCGCTGACGGTGGTGCTCTCGCTCCTGCTCGCCGCGGCGCTCGACAAGGTCGTGCACCTGCGGACGTTCCTCCGCGTCAGCTTCTACGTGCCGTACGTCACGGCGAGCGTCGCGGTCGTCGGTGTGTGGCTGTTCCTCTTCAACGGGAACGGGCTGGTCAACAGCCTCCTCGGGCCGCTCGCGCCGAACCCGTCGTGGCTGATCAACGAGCAGCTCGCGATGCCGATCATCGCGCTCTACGTCACCTGGAAGCAGCTCGGGTTCTACATCCTGCTGTACCTGGCGGCGCTGCAGAACGTGCCGAAGGAGCTCTACGAGTCGGCGTCGACCGACGGCGCGGGCCGCATCCGCCAGTTCTGGTCGGTGACCGTGCCGAGCGTGCGGCCGGCGACCCTCCTGGTGCTGCTGGTCTCGACCGTCACCGGCGCGAACCTCTTCACCGAGCCCTATCTCCTCACCGGCGGAGGCGGCCCCAACGGCGCGTCCGCCTCACCCGTGCTGCTGATGTACCAGCTCGGGATCCAGCAGGGGCAGCCCGACGTGGCCTCGGCCATCGGCGTGGTGCTGGTGCTGCTGGTGCTGGTCATCGCCTATCTGCAGAACCGCTTCGCGGGGGAGAGGAACTCATGAGCACCCTGTCCAGTGCCGGAGGCGCCGCCTCGGCCGTGCCCGCCGCCGCAGCCCCCGAGAAGTCGCCGCGGAGGCGCCCCGTCGGCTCCAGCCGCGGAGCCGTGATCCTGCGCGGAGTCGTGCTCGCGATCGGCGCGATCGTCTTCCTGTTCCCCTTCTACTACATGATCGTCGGCTCCCTGCAGACCGATCCCGACCCCACCCTCGCGGGAGCGATCCCGGAGCCGGGCAACCTCACGCTCGACAACTACGTCAACGTGAACGAGCGGATCAGCCTGCTCACCGGCCTGGTCAACTCCGGGATCTTCACCGGCGGCGTGCTGCTGTGCACGGTGTTCTTCGGCGTCCTCGCCGGCTACGCGCTCGCGATGCTGCAGTGGCGGGGGCGCAACGCCGTGTTCGCGCTGGCCCTGCTGGTGCAGGTCATCCCGTTCCAGCTGCTGCAGATCCCGCTCTACGTGCTGATCGCGCGCGACTACGGCCTCGCGGACAGCCACCTCGGGATGATCCTGCCGTTCGCCATCAACTCGACGGCGGTGATCATCTTCCGGCAGTACTTCCTGCAGCTCCCCAAGGAGCTGTTCGAGGCGGCCCGGATCGACGGCGCCGGCGAGCTGAAGCTGCTGTGGACCATCGCGCTCCCGCTGGTGCGGCCCGCGCTGGTGACCGCCGTGCTGCTGACCTTCATCGGACCCTGGAACGAGTTCCTCTGGCCGTTCCTCATCACCAAGGACGCGTCGCTGCAGCCGCTCGCCGTGTCCCTGGCCAACTACATCTCGAACGTGGCGTCGTCGACCGACAACCCGTTCGGGGCGATCCTCGCGGGAGCCGTCGTGCTCGCCGCGCCCGTCGTGGTGCTGTTCATCGTGTTCCAGCGCTACTTCGTCTCGACCGATCTCGGATCCGGAGTGAAAGGCTGACCATGTCTCCCACCCTCACCACTGTCCCCTACCGTCTCGAGCGCGTCGGCGTCGTGATGGAGCCCGCCCCGGGCGACGAGCTCGAAGCCGAGGGGGTGCTCAACCCCGGCAGCGGCCGCGGACCCGACGGCGAGCTGTACCTCCTGCCCCGGATGGTCGCCGCCGGCAACGTCTCCCGCGTGGGTCTCGCCCGCGTGATCGTCGAGGACGGCGTGCCCGTCGGCGTCGAGCGCGAGGGCGTCGTGCTCGCGCCCGACCGCGGCTTCGAGCGCGGCGCGCACAACGCCGGCGTCGAGGATCCGCGGATCACCTTCATCGAGGCGCTCGGCCTGCACGTGATGACCTACGTCGCCTACGGGCCGCTCGGGCCCCGGACGGCGCTCGCCGTGTCGGAGGACCTGCGCGACTGGCGGCGGCTCGGCCCGGTGACCTTCGCCTACGACGACGCGCTGGACATCGACCTGGGCCTGTTCCACAACAAGGACTGCGTGTTCTTCCCCGAGATCGTCGAGGCGCCCGACGGCACCCGCTCGTTCGCGGTGCTGCACCGGCCGATGTGGGACCTCGGCGAGACGCGGCCGGGCGAGGGCGTGCGCCTCCCGGCCGGGATCGAGGACCCGCGGCAGAGCATCTGGATCAGCTACGTGCCGGTGGACGAGGTCGACCGGGATCTGGCGAACCTCACGCGTTGGACCCGGCACCGGTTCCTCGCCGGCCCGGAGTTCCCGTTCGAGGAGCTGAAGGTCGGCGGTGGACCCGCGCCGCTGCGCGTACCCGAGGGGTGGCTGCTCATCCACCACGGGGTGACCGGAGTGATCGACAGCGCCTTCGCGCAGCAGCAGCACGTGAACTACTCGGCCGGAGCGATCCTCCTCGACGGCGACGACCCCTCGCGGGTGATCGCGCGCACCGCCGAGCCGCTGCTCGAGGCCGAGACGGAGGAGGAGCGCAGCGGGATCGTCCCGAACGTCGTCTTCCCGACGGCGATCGAGGAGATCGACGGACAGCACTACGTCTTCTACGGCATGGCCGACTCGAAGATCGGCGCGGCCCGCCTCGTCCGCACGGACGGCTGACTCCCCGGATCGAGTCCGCCCGCGCCTCGTGCTGATCGAGTAGCAGCGCATCGCGTATCGAGATCCGCCCCCCACATCCCCCACCCAAGGAGAGTTCGATGACGAACACGCTCACCAGATCGGCGGCCGTCCTGGCCGCCGCCGCCCTCACCGTCGGGGGCCTCGCCCTCGGCGCGACCCCCGCGCAGGCGGCCGAGCCGCTGACGAACACGGCGCACCTCGACTTCCTCCTCGACACCGCCACTCCGGTGCCCGAGCCCGGTCACACCACCTACCGGCTCGACGAGGAGCCGACCCTGGTGATGCCGTGGACCTACGCCGACGCCCGCGACGGCGGCACCTTCGAGCGCGTGGGCGGCGGCCGCCTCGATCCGGCGACCGGCGACTACGAGCAGGGCGCGTTCAACACCGACGACATCTCGCGTGCCGCGGTCGTCTACCTCCGCCACTGGCAGCAGACCGGCTCGACCGAGAGCCGCGAGAAGGCTTTCGAGACGCTCCGCGCCCTCGCCTACTTCCAGACCACCGAGGGCGACGACGCCGGGAACGTGGTGCTCTGGATGCAGACCGACGGGGAGCTCAATGCGAGCGCCGAGCCGGTCGAGCTGCCGGATCCGAGCGACTCCGAGGACAGCTACTGGCTCGCCCGCACGCTCTGGGCGCTCGGCGAGGGCTACGCGGCGTTCCGCGACACGGATCCGGAGTTCGCCGCCTTCCTGCAGGAGCGGCTGCGGCTCGGCGTCGCGGCGGTCGACCGCGAGGTGCTCACGCGCTACGGGGAGTACGCGCAGGCCGACGGCGTGAAGGTGCCGGCCTGGCTGATCGTCGACGGCGCCGACGCCACCTCGGAGGCGCTGCTCGGCCTGTCCGCCTACCTCGAGGCCGCTCCCGACGACTCCGCGGTCCGCACGAGCACGGCCGAGCTCGCAGAGGGCGTCGCCGCCTACGCCCGCACCACGACCACAGAGGCGGACACCACCGCGTGGCCGTACGGCGCGATCCTCCCGTGGACGAAGTCGCGCACGCTCTGGCACTCCTGGTCGTCGCAGATGGCCGGCGGACTCGCCGCCTCGTCCGCGGCGCTCGACGACTCCTCGCTCCTCGAGCCCGCGATCGTCGACGGAGCCCGCTTCGCTCCGGAGCTGCTCACCGCCGGCGGCCCGGACAACGGCTGGAACCCGACTCCGACCGACCGCGTGCAGATCGCGTACGGAGCTGACTCCCGCCTGCAGAACTCGCTCGCCCTGGCCGACGCCACCGGCTCCAGCGCCTTCACCGACCTCGCGGCCGTGCAGGGCGCCTGGTTCTTCGGCCTGAACCGCAGCGGGGCGCCGGTCTACGACCCGGCGACCGGAGTCGTCTTCGACGGCGTGCAGGCCGACGGCTCCGTCAACCGCAACAGCGGCGCCGAGAGCACCATCCACGGCCTGCTCGCGATGCTCGCGCTCGACGAGCGGCCCGACCTCGCCGACCGCGCCCGCTCCGTCGCCACCGAGCGCTCGCGCGACGGGCTGACGCTGGTCGAGGCCGAGAGTGCACGCGGCGGCACCGTCGTCACCCCGGAGTCGTCCTGGACCGGGGAGGCGGGCTGGAGCGGCTCGTACCTCTCGCTCACCGACCCGCGCCGCTCGGTGTCGATCCCGATCGGTTCGTCCTCGCAGGACCGCGTGGTGGAGGCCGTCATCGACCAGCCGCAGCGCGGCACGGAGCGCACGCCGCTGAGCGTCTGGACGTCGGGCACGCGCCCGCTCGACCTGCTCCGCTCGACCGTCGGGGCGCAGGGGGTCACGGAGGCGTCGGGCGCGCTGCTGCCGCAGAAGCTCCGCCGCACCGTGCCGGCAGGCTCCTCGAGCGTCGAGGTCCGCCCCCTGAGCGGTGAGACGCGCCTGGACGCACTGCTGGTGCGCCCGCTGGTGTCGCGCCTCGTCGTCGGAGGCGAGGGCGGCCGCACCGAGCTGATCCGCAACTCCACCGACGGTGTGCGCACCACGGCGATCGGCGTCTCGGGCGGCTCCGGCACGCTGCGCGTCTACTCGCAGGACGGCGCGCTCGTGAGCGAGACGTCGCCGTCCGGAGCCGTCTCCGTGCAGCTGCCCGCGCAGGGCTTCGCGGTGCTGCTGGGCTGAGGGCGTCCCTGCTGGTCGAGTAGCCGCTACTCGATCGGCAGAGGGCGGTGAATCCACGGAAGTCGCGGTACTCGCGTTCGAGTACCGCGACTTCTGCGTTCTCGCGGGGCGAGGGCGGCGGGGAGGCGCGCGGCTGGGCGGGGACCAACAAGTGGATGAGAGCGCTCTCTCGAAAACGCTTGACCTCTCCGCGGGGGCGTGCGTAAGCTCGCCGCACACCTCGTGAGAGCGCTCTCACATACGCGGAACAGCACGCGTGAGAGCGCTCTCAGGGGTGCCCCACCACCATCACGAAGGAGTGACCGTGCCCTATTCACGACGCACCAGGATCGCCGCGGCGATCGCCGGCGCCTCGGCCCTCGCCCTGATCGTCACCGGATGCTCGTCGGGATCCGACGCCTCCGAGGGCGGCGAGATCGAGCTGACCGTCACCACGTTCAACGCCATGGGCTTCGACGAGCTCTACGACGAGTACGAGGACGCCAACCCGGGGATCACCATCGTCCCGAACAACATCGACACCGGCGGCAACGCGCGGACCGACGCGTTCACCAAGCTCGCCGCCGGCTCCGGGCTCGCCGACGTCGTCGCCATCGAGGAGGGCTGGCTCGGCTCCGTCATGGAGGTCTCGGACCAGTTCGTCGACCTGCGCGACCACGGCATCGAGGACCGCAAGGCCGACTGGGTCGACTGGAAGTACGAGCAGGCGACCGACCCCGAGGGACGCGTCATCGGCTACGGCACCGACATCGGACCCGAGGGCCTCTGCTACAACACGGCCGCCTTCGAGGCCGCCGGCATGCCCACCGACCGCGCCGCCGTCGCCGAGATGCTCGGCGGACCGGACGCGACCTGGGACGACTACTTCGCCGCCGGCCAGAAGTACCACGACGCCACCGGCAAGGCCTGGTTCGACCACTCCGGATTCGTCTGGAACGCCATGGTCAACCAGCTGCCCGAGGGGTACTACACCTCCGACGGCGAGCTGAACATCGAGGGCAACCCGGAGCTCGAGGAGCGCTGGGGCCAGCTGACCGACGCCACCGCCTCCGGCCTCTCGGCCGCGCAGAAGGCGTGGGACTGGAACAAGGGCAAGTCGTTCACCGACCAGACCTTCGCCACCTTCGTCTGCCCGGGCTGGATGTTCGGCACGCTGAAGAGCAACGTCGAGGCCGGCGGCGGGAACGCCGAGGCCACCGGCTGGGACTTCGCCGACGTCTTCCCCGGCGGCCCCGCCAACTGGGGCGGCTCGTTCCTCTCGGTCCCGACCCAGTCGAAGCACCCCGCTGAGGCCGCCGCGCTCGCGTCGTGGCTCAGCGAGCCGGAGCAGCAGCTGAAGGCGTTCGAGGCGGCAGGACCGTTCCCGAGCACCCTCGACGCGCAGGAGGAGCTCGCCTCGGCGGCCGCTCCCGACCCCGGCATGAACGACTCCCCGACCGGCGCGATCCTCGCGCAGCGCGCCGAGGGCGTCGTCGCCCAGTACAAGGGCCCGGACGACTCGCTGATCCAGGAGAACGTCTTCGGACCGGTCCTGCAGAAGGTCGACCGCGGCGAGATCGACGGCAAGGAGGGCTGGAACGAGGCGCTCCAGCTCCTCGGTGAGCTCGTCGACTGATCCGGTCGGGCCGACGCCCGGGGGCTGACGCCTCCGGGACGACGCCCACCCGATCCGGGAGGTCCGGCCGCCACCGGACCTCCCGGTCCCCGTGCGGCCGGGCCGCCCGCATCCCGGGCCGCCTCGCCGCACGGGAGAAACGCTGCCGCCCGCCGGCCGAGGCCTCTCCGGCCCCGCCGCCCGCGACTCCTCCCGGCCGGCCCCGCCGCACGAGAGACTCCGGCCCCGCCGCATCCCCTCCGACTCCGACTCGACCTCGAAGAGAGCGCCATGACGAGCACACTCACCCCGCCGACCACGGCGACGCCCCCCGCGGGGAAGCGGCGCCCGGCGCCCCGACTCCCGCTGACCTTCCGCCAGCGCGCGAGCCGCTTCGACGTGAAGGCCTCGCCCTACCTCTACATCTCGCCGTTCTTCCTGCTCTTCGCGCTCACCGGAGCGTTCCCGCTGGTCTACACGCTCGTCGTGTCGCTCTACGACTGGCAGCTGCTGCAGGGCCAGGGCGACTTCGTCGGGTTCGCCAACTTCGCGGCCGTGCTCGGCGACCGCTTCTTCTGGAACTCGATCGTCAACACGCTGAGCATCTTCCTGCTCTCCACGATCCCGCAGCTCGCCGTCGCGCTGCTGCTCGCGGCCGCCCTCGACCAGGCGCTGCGGGCCAGCACCTTCTGGCGGATGAGCGTCCTGCTGCCGTACATCGTCTCGCCGGTCGCGGTCGCGCTGATCTTCTCGAGCGTCTTCAGCGACCAGGAGGGCCTGATCAACAATCTGATCGGCCTCGTGGGCATCAGCCCGATCGAGTGGACCAACGACCGCCTCGCCAGCCACGTCGCGATCGCGATGATGGTCAACTGGCGCTGGACCGGCTACAACGCCCTCATCCTCCTCGCCGCCATGCAGGCCGTGCCGCGCGAGCTGCACGAGTCGGCCGCGATCGACGGGGCGAACGCGTTCCGCCGCTTCCGCTCGATCACGATCCCCAGCATCCGGCCGACCCTGATCTTCGTGATCATCACCGCCACCATCGGCGGCTTGCAGATCTTCGCGGAGCCGCGCCTGTTCGACGTGTCGAACGCGGGCGGCATCGGCGGCTCGGACCGGCAGTTCCAGACCACCGTCCTCTACCTCTGGGAGATGGCGTTCTTCCGCCAGAACTTCGGCGAGGCGGCCGCGATCGCGTGGCTGCTGTTCCTCCTGATCGTGCTGATCGGCCTGCTGAACTTCGCGATCTCGCGGCGGATCGCCTCCGTCGAGAACCGGATCTCGCAGCGCTCGAAGCGCCGCTCCGCCCGCCCCGCGACCGCCGACGAGATCGCCGCCGCGGACCCCCTGCTCACCACCACCGGCCTCGGCCAGAACGAGAGCGAGCGATGACCGCCCCCGCCACCTCCGCCGCCTTCCCGGTGCGCCGCGTCCGCGCCTCCCGCGCCGGCCGCGTCGACCGGCCCGGCTTCCTCACCTACGGGCTGCTGAGCGCCTTCATCCTCGGCTCGACCTACCCGCTGTGGTGGTCGTTCGTCGTGGCGAGCGGCTCGAACGCGACCCGCAGCGAGACCCTGCCGCTCGTCCCCGGCGGCAACTTCCTCGCCAACGCCTCGCAGGTGCTGACCGCGATCCCGTTCTGGACGGCGCTGCTGAACAGCATCATCGTCTCGGGGATCATCACGCTCTCGGTCGTGTCGTTCTCGACGCTCGCCGGCTACGCCTTCGCGAAGCTGCGGTTCCGCGGGCGCGACGGCCTGATGATCGGAGTGGTCGCGACCATGGCGATCCCGACGCAGCTGGGCATCATCCCGTTGTTCATCCTGATGCGGCAGCTCGGCTGGACCGGCTCGCTCGGCGCCGTGATCGTGCCGACGCTGGTCACCGCGTTCGGCGTGTTCTTCATGCGGCAGTACCTGGTCGACGTGATCCCGGACGAGCTGATCGAGGCGGCGCGCGTGGACGGAGCGAACCAGTTCCGGACGTTCCTCACCGTCGCCGTCCCTGCCGCGCGACCGGCGATGGCGATCCTCGGGCTCTTCACGTTCATGATGGCCTGGACCGACTTCCTCTGGCCGCTGATCGTCCTCAGCCCCACGAATCCCACCCTGCAGACGGCGCTCGCGCAGCTGCAGTCGGGCTACTACGTCGACTACTCGATCGTGCTGGCCGGCGCCGTGCTCTCGGTGATCCCGCTGCTGGTGCTGTTCCTGCTCGCCGGACGCCAGCTCATCGCGGGCATCATGAGCGGAGCGGTGAAGGGCTGACGCCCGGAGACTCCCGCGGGACCGGGTCGGGGGACATCGGACCGCGGGACGGGGGCCTCGGGCCCGGGGCCGTGGCGCTCCGGGTCCGGGGGTCGGGGGCTGTGGGGAAAGATAGGGCCGTGGACTGAGCGGCCGGCGGGTTCGCGACCCGGACGGTCGTCGTGCTCGGCGCATCCCGACCGCTGCCGCGCAGGATCCCGACGATCACGCCCCGTTCGGGCCTCCTGGCCCGACCTCCCGCCGCCTAGGCTGGCGCGGAGGAGGCGACATGGAGCCGAAGGACCGGCGCGACGAGCATCCCTCGAGCGGGCCGGCGCAGCCGCGTCCGGAGGACGGGCCGACGCCGTCGGAGCAGGCGCTGCGCGCCATCCGCGACGTCGCGAACGGGGCGGATCCGACGAGCGAGGCGTTCCGGCTGTCGAACGACTTCACCGACCGGCAGGCCGAGCGGCTCCGGAGACTCCTCGCGCGCTTCCGTCGCGGGCGCTGACCGTCACGGGGGCGGCTTGCTGCCGGCGGCGGGCGATCGATCGCTGCGCGCCGGTCGTGTCGGCCATCGCCGAGGCGGCGCCCCCGACCGCGCTACGCCACCCCGAACGGTCGCGATCCGCGCCCTCTCACGCCGCGGACTCGCTCCATCGGCCCGGTCCGGCGGCCCGCATCACCCCCGAATGGCCGCGATCCGCGCCCCTTCGCGCCGCGGACGCCCCGCACGAGCCCGCTCCTCCGGCGCTCGGCTAGCCTCGGAGGCACCCGCGAGGAAGGCCTGCATGACCCACGACACCGCCTCGGCCGCCCCGACCCTCGAAGCCGTCGCCGCGCTGGCCGGAGTCTCCCGCGCGACGGTCAGCCGGGTCGTCAACGACTCCCCGCGCGTGAAGGACGGCGCCCGGACGGCCGTGCTCGCCGCGATCGAGCAGCTCGGCTACGTGCCCAACCGCGCCGCGCGCTCCCTCGCCAGCCGCCGCACGCAGACCGTCGCGCTCGTGGTGCCGGAGTCGGCGGCGAAGGTGTTCGCGGATCCGTTCCTCGCCTCGGTGGTGCAGGGGGCCGCGATGGCCTTCGCCGGCACCGAGTACACGCTCACCATCGTGATCGCGTCGGAGGCGGCGCCCGAGAAGACGCGGCGCTACCTGCTCGGCGGCAACGTCGACGGCGCGCTCGTCGTCTCGCACCACAGCGGCGACCACTCCTACGCGCAGCTCGGCGCCTCGCTCCCCGTGGTCTTCGGCGGGCGGCCGCTGACGGAGGAGGGCGGCAGCTACTTCGTCGACGTCGACAACACCGGAGCGGCGCGCACGGTCACCGAGCACCTCCTGGGCCTCGGCCGCACGGCCCCCGCGATGATCGCGAGCCGCCAGGACATGCCCGCCGCGATCGACCGCCTGTCCGGCTGGCGCTCGGCCGTCACCGCCGCGGGCCTCGACGACTCGCTCGTCGAGTACGGCGACTACTCGCCCGAGGACGGCGCGACCGCGATGCGCCGCCTGCTCGACTCCGGCCGGCCGATCGACGCGGTCTTCGCCTCCAACGACCAGATGGCGGCGGGCGCCCTGACGGCGCTGCGCGAGCGCGGCCTCACGGTGCCGGGCGACATCGCGCTCGCGGGATTCGACGGCGACTACTTCGCCGAGGCGAGCGAGCCGCGCCTCACCACGGTGCGCCAGCCCTCCACGGGCCTCGGCGAGGCGATGGCGGACGTGCTGGTGCGCCTCCTGGCCGGCGAGGAGGTGCAGCGCGTGACGCTGCTGCCGACCGAGCTGCTGGTGCGCGGCTCCACGGTCGCGGGCGCGTGACCCTGCGCCGTCCTGCGCGGATCCGCTCGCTGAGTCGCCCGGATCGGCCCCCCCGCTGCGGTGTGTCGCGAGCCGATCCGGGCGACTCAGCGCTGGGCGGCCTCGTCGGGGATGTCGAGCAGGTGGAAGGGACCCCGGGGGAGCGGACCTGTGCTCCACAGCGCGACGACGGCCCAGCCGAGGTCGGCGTGCGCGACGGCGCCCTCGGGCAGGGTCCGGGTGAACAGGGCGTAGTCGATCCCGTCGAGGGGGAGGGCGCTCACGTCCCACGCGGGCCGGTCGGCGGCCAGCTCCTGGGCCCGCGCCTCCGCCGCCACCATCGCCGCTCGCGTCCGGTCCCCGGGCAGGCCGGCGGGGATGGCCGAGAGGAGGAGCGAGCCGATCGCCAGCGCGGCCGTCGCGACCGGGTCGGTGACCACTCCGTGCACCGAGCCGCGCGGCCCGAGGCGGACACCGGTCAGCCGCAGCGTGCGGACC
The DNA here is from genome assembly GCF_009834265.1 of Rathayibacter sp. VKM Ac-2805. Taxonomy (NCBI): domain Bacteria; kingdom Bacillati; phylum Actinomycetota; class Actinomycetes; order Micrococcales; family Microbacteriaceae; genus Rathayibacter; species Rathayibacter sp. VKM Ac-2805. The sequence goes on along the minus strand of NZ_CP047185.1, from coordinate 3,498,252 downwards.
GAGTACGAGCCGCCGTCCCGCTCGGCGCGGACCGAGAGGTCGTCGACGGGCCCGTCGTCCGTCCGCCCGCTCCCGTCGACGGACCACGGATCGGAGACGGGGACCAGCGCGCGCACGCCCTCATCCGACTCCCTGCGGTGCCGCCGGTCAAGAGGCGCAGGGCGAGGACCGGCGCTGAGGTGCTCGGATCGGCCGACAGTTCCGACGTGTCGTGAGCACATCCGGGCACCTCAGTGCGGAGGTGCGGAGATGCTGAGGCCCGCAGGCGCTGCTCAGAACTCCTCGTAGTTGTAGGGCTCCGGGTCCTCGTCGATCACGGGGCGCGCGATCGTGGCGCGGTTGCTCTTGATGCGGGAGCGGATGTCCTCGACGGCGGCCTCGACGGCGCCGGTGGTCGACTCCTCGTCCTTGATGGAGACCTCGACGGGGACGGCGACGAGCTCGCTGCTCGCGTCGAGCGTCATCTTCGCCTCGATGAGCTCGCCGTCCTCGGTGAACGCCGGGACCGTGACCGCTTCGGAGTGCTCCTGGCGGTCGATCGCGGTCACCAGGTCGAGGAGGGCCTCGGTCACGGCGTCGGTCGTCACGAAGCTCTTGGAGGCGTAGGTCAGCTGCTGCATGCCTCCACTCTCCCGAACGGGAGCGCCCCTCGCGCGGGGTTGCGCCTCGTCGGCTAAGCCCGTAGCAAAGGGGGAGCACGACCGGCGCGGGCGCGAGGAGTCAACCCTCTAGGCCGCGATCCGCGCGTCCGCTTCCCTGAAGGCGGGGCCTCGGGAGGAGGCGCGGGGGTCTCGGGATCCCGGGGCCCCGGCACTCGATCGGGAGGGGACCGGATGCGTCGTCGGGGACTCCGCGGCGACAGGGCGTTCCAGGGCGCCTTCCTGATCGGAGTCGGCCTCATGGCGGCCGTCGACGAGATCGTCTTCCACCAGATCCTCGCCTGGCACCACTTCTACGACCGCTCCACCCCGGTGATCGGCCTGCTCTCGGACGGGCTGCTGCACGCGGCCGAGCTCCTCGCGCTCGTCGGCGGCGGCTTCCTGCTCGCCGACGCCCGGCGCCGATCCGCTCTGCGTCCGCGCACGGCGTGGGCCGCGGGGCTCACCGGGGCCGGGCTGTTCCAGCTGTGGGACGGAGTCGTCGACCACAAGCTGCTCCGCGTTCACCAGGTGCGCTACGACGTCGACCTGCTCCTCTACGACTCCGCCTGGATCGCCTCGGGAGCGGTGCTGCTCGCGGCGGGGCTCCTCCTCCTGCCTCGGCGACGGCGCGCGACGGCGTGACCCCGCACGCCGACCACTCCCTGCTCGACCCGGGCCTGCTGCTCCTGGTCCCGCTGGCCGCGGCGGCGGCACTCGGAGGGGGCGCCGCGGCACTCGAGCGGCGGAGCGGACGGCCGTGGCCGCTCCACCGCACCGCCCTGCTCCTCGGCGGGCTCGCGACCGCGGCGCTCTGCTTCGCGGGTCCGCTCGCGGAGTGGTCGCACGCGGATCCGCGCGGGGCGATGCTGACGCACCTGGTCCTCGGGATGCTCGCGCCGCTCCTCCTGGTGCTCTCGGCCCCCGTCACCCTGGCCCTGCGCGCGCTCGACGTCACGGCTGCCCGGCGGCTCTCGCGGCTGCTCCGGAGCCGCCCGGCCCGTCTCCTCGCCCACCCCGTGACGGCGCTCCTGCTCTCGACGGGCTCCCTCTGGCTCGTGCACGCGACCGGACTGCTCGCCGCCGCGCACGCCGACCCGCTGCTGCACCTCGCACTCGGCCTGCACTTCCTCCTCAGCGGCTGCCTGCTGACGGCGGCGCTCGCCGGAGTCGATCCGAACCCGCACCGCGCCCCGTTCGGCCTGCGCCTGGGCGTGCTCGGAGCGGGCATCGCCGCGCACGCGCTGCTCGCGACCGTGCTCTACGCGGAGGCGCCGGACGAGACCGGACGCCAGGCGGCGCTCCTGCTGTTCTACGGAGGCGACCTGCTCGAGACGGCGCTCGCCGTGGTCGTCTGCGCCCGGCGCTACGCGGCGACGGCGCCCCGGCAACCCCCTCCGCCGAGCGCGCCCTGCTCCCTACGCTCGGACGCATGCTCCTCATCTTCGGGACTCGAGCCGTCGAGGACCTCCTCCGGACGCTCGTCTTCGTCTGCCGCGTCTGCGGGCAGCGCGACGAGCAGCGGATCCTTCGCCGCCGGACGCGCCTCTCGCTCTTCTTCGTCCCCGTCCTGACCGTCTCGACCCGCTACCTGCTCGAGTGCTCGCACTGCGGCACCGTGTCCCCGATCAGCAAGGAGGAGGCGCAGGGCTCCGTCCGCTGGGCCGGCAACTCCGACCAGTGACCGCCCCGAGCGGGAGGCTCCCGCGGTGCGCTCAGCGCACCGGAGCCGGCACCGCCGCGGGACGCGCGGCGACCGCGGCCGCGCGCCGCGTCGCCCAGTTGTTGAGCAGCAGCGCCGTCACGACGATGGCCGCGCCGAGCAGGGCGACGGGCCCCGGCCGGTAGCCGCCCGCCATGCTGATCGCGAAGGTCGTGACCGGGACGAGGTTCTGGAAGAGCGTGCCGTTGAGGGCGCCGAGCAGCTTGATGCCGGCGTTCCACAGCAGCACGGCGACGACGCCGGCCAGGAGGATCAGGTAGGCCAGCTGCGGCCAGGCCGCGAGCACCTCGGCTCCGGTCGGCGGGTGCGCGGAGCCGGTGGCCGTCGCCACGGCGACCGCGACGGCGATCGAGGGGCAGCCGAGCGCGGTGGTGAGCGTCGAGTACCGCAGCGCCGACCAGCCGGGGAACGCCGCGGCTCCGCGCGTGTAGACGACCCAGCAGATCGCGCCGAGCAGGGCGAGCAGCTCGCCGAACCCCAGCTCGCCGTCGAGGAGGAGGGCGACGTCGCCGCGGGTGACGACGAGCGCGACTCCGGCGAGCGCGAGCAGGATGCAGCCGACGGTGGCGGCCGGCGGCAGGCGACGCGCGCCGATGCTCGCGAGCACTGCGCCGATCGCGGGCATCATCCCCATCATCAGGCTGACGTTCGGGGCCGAGGTGAACCGCAGAGCCGTGAAGGCGAGCAGGCCGAAGCCGGCGAATCCGGAGGCGCCGAGCAGCGCCAGCCGCCACCCGCGGCCGTCGAGCCGGAAGGCGCGGAGCCCCTCCGCCCGGGCGAGCAGAAGGGCGAGGACGACCGCGGCGGCCGTGTAGCGGATGAGGGTCATGAAGAAGGAGTCGACCGTCGCCGCGATGCTGTCCGCGACCGGGAGCATGCCGCCCCAGAGGATCGGCGGGATCAGGCAGAAGAGCAGACCTCGCGACCGCATGGCGCCCCTGACCCGTCGGGTGCGGCCGCCCCGGGCGGGGGCCGTCGCTCGATGGTGGACCCCGGCGGCTCGGCGCACAAGAGCGCCGCCGACCCCCGAGGAGCCCGCCTCGACGGCGGCGAGCGAGCGGAGCCTCCGCTCGCCGCGCGCCGACCGTCTCGCGCGCAGTGCAGGATCGCGTCGACACCGCGGTTCCGCTCAGGTCGCGGTCATCCCACGTCGATGTTCGTTCCCGACGCGCCGATCAGGCTCACCCAGACCTCGAGCTTGACGTCCTCGAACAGGTCGTTCCAGTCGCTCACCACCCGGTCGCAGAGGGCCGGGAAGAGCGGCTCGAGGTGGTGGTCGCTGGTCGCGAAGGTGAGGACGACGTCGGGCGCGACGTCCGCCTGCACAGCCGACCGGTTGAACGAGATCGTGGTGCTCCGGTTCGACTCCACGATGATGTCGTCGTCCGGGATCCCGAGGATCTCCTTCGCCGCAGCGAACAGCAGGTCCATGACGGCGTCGCCGCTCTCGGTCATGCGCGACTCGGCGGCCTCGTTCTTGGGCAGGATGCGGACGTACGTCATGCGCGGTCGCTCCCGCGGTCGAGCGGGACGCGCTCGGGGAGCCGGTCCCGATTCGCGCAGGCGATCCCCTCCGCCGGCTCGTCGGATCTCGGGTTCTCGGATGCTCGTGTCGTCATCGGGGGCCTCTCGTCACGTCGTCGTGCCAGCGCGGGCCGGAGCCGCAGGGGAGCAGGCGGGGGCGGGGCGATGCAGTCCCGGACCTTCCCCGCATGCGGGGGAGAGTGAAGCACATCCGCTCGCGCTCCGACAACCGGCGCCGCGGCCGGCACCGGTGTCACCCGGTGGGGCATCCCAGTTGCGCGGCGACGGCGGTCATCGCCCGCAGAGCCTCCTCGTGCGTGGTGACGCGGTCGGCGACGATGTGGATCCCGTAGCCGTCCTCGAGGGCGACGAAGGTCTGGGCGACGAGCTCCGCTCCGAGGGTCGGAGTGAATGCGCCGTTCTCGACGCCGGCCGTCACGATGCTCAAGTACGTCGCGGACTGCCGGCGGTTGAGCTCCTGCATCAGCTCCTCGTGCAGGTCGGAGCTGCCGGCGAGGACGTCGAGTTCGAGGAGCAGCCGCATCAGCGCATCGTCCGGGCCCGACGGCAGGCCGGAGCGGATCGCGACCCCGAGCTTGGCCCGCGGGTCCGACTCGGCGGCGACGCGTGCGTCGCGGTCGTCGCAGAAGCGGGCGACACCTGCCGCGTGCGCCTCGACCAGGAGCGAGTCGAGATCGTCGTAGTAGTACAGCACCGCGCCTCGGGTCAGGCCCGCCTGCTTCGCGACGTCGGTCAGCGAGAGCGAGCGCAGGCCGCGTTCGAGACCAGCGGCGTAGGTCGCCTCGATGAGGGCGTTCCGCCGCGCCGCCTGATCACGATGACGAGCCACCTGTTGACAGTACCGGCGCGCCGTGTCACTGTCGCTCCTGATTCTTTGACGCAGATGTCAAAGAATCCTGGCGCCCCGCCGAGAAGAAGGTCGCACATGTCCCAGACCCCTATCGTCCCCGTCCTGGGCGAGGCCCCGATCCCGCCGAAGGCGCTCGAGCGCTCTCTCGGGGTGAGCGGCAACGTGCTGCTGACGCTCTCGTCGATCTCGCCGGCAGCGAGCGTGTTCATCCTCGGCGGTGCCGCCCTGGCCACCTACGGCACGGGTGTCTTCTGGGGATTCCTGGTCGGCGGAGTGATCAGCCTGCTCGTGGCCCTCTGCTACGCCGAGCTGGGCTCCCGCCACCCCATCGCCGGCGGCGACTACGCCCTGGTCAGCCGGACGCTCGGACCGGCTTCCGGAAGCGCCGTCTTCTTCCTGGGCCTGATCGCCCTTCCGCTGTCGCAGGCCGTCTTCGCTCTCGGCGTCGCCGACTACATGGGCGTCACGGTCGCCGGGATGGACCCGATCGTCACCGCACTCGCCGTGACGCTCGTCGCCACCGTCGTGTCCTGCCTGAACATCCGCACCAACGCGTGGGTGACCGGCACGTTCCTGCTCGTCGAGGTCGTCGCTCTGGTGCTGCTGACGGCACTCGGCCTCCTCCACATCGAGCGGCCGCTCACCGACCTGCTGAGTCCGCAGGCGATGAACGACAGCGGCGCGCTCGCGCCCGTGGGGATCGCGGGCCTCGTCCTCGTGGTGACGCAGGGCGTCTTCGCCCAGTTCGGCTTCGGCGGTGCGGTCTACTTCGCCGAGGAGACCCGGAACCCGCGGCTGAGCATCCCGCGGGCGGTGCTGTGGTCGGCCGTCATCACCGTCGTCCTCGAGGTGATCCCTCTCACCGCCGTCATGCTCGGGGCGCAGTCCATCGAGGGGCTCGTCGGTTCCGACCTGCCCGTCCACGCCTTCCTCGAGCAGCGAGCCGGGCACGCTGTCGCGGTCTTCGTGCTCCTGTCGATGGCCCTCGCGATCCTGAACGCCAACATCGCCCTCAGCCTGCAGGCGGGCCGGCTGCTCTACGTCGCCGCACGCGACGGGGCGATGCCGCCGCTCCTCGCCAAACCGCTGTCCCGTGTCTCCGGGTCGGCGCACATGCCGCGCATCGCGACGATCGTGATGGGCGTCGTCTCCGGCGTCTGCTGCCTCATCCCGATGACCGTGCTCGCCAACGCTTCCGGCTCCCTCGTGGTCACCGGCTTCGCCTTCATCGCCGTCGCCGCCATCGTGGTGCGGCGCCGCCCCGGCGCTCAGGAGGCGGGGCTGTTCCGCATGCCGCTGTGGCCGCTGCCCGCGCTCGTCGCGCTCGTCGTCATCGTGGCCGTCGTGGGGATCGGGCTCTTCGACCCCGCACAGTGGATCAGCCTCGGTGTCGCGGCGGGGATCGTCGTCGCCGGCTACATCTACTACGCCCTGTACCTCCGGCCCCGGAAGGGCACGCAGTTCCTCATGCTGGACGCGCGCGACGAGGCCTCCGCCGAGTCCGCCGACTGACGACCGCCCGAACGCCTCCGAGATCCACCCCCGCCTGAAGAGAGAGAACCCATGACCGACTCGAACGACATCGCCATCGTCACCGGAGCGGGAAGCCCCGAGGGGATCGGCGCCGCGACAGCACTCCTGCTCGGACGCGCCGGCATGCGCGTGGTCGTCACCTCGACGACCGAGCGCATCCAGGAGCGCGTCGCCGAGCTCCGACGGGCCGGCGTCGACGCCCACGGGGTGGCGGCCGACCTGACGGGGCAGCCCGGGGTGGAGGCGGTGCTCGAGGCCGCACGCCGCGCGTTCGGCGAGCCGACCGTCCTGGTCAACAACGCCGGCATGACCTCGGTGTCCACGGCCGACTCCCCCGCCTCGATCGACGACATCACCATCGACCAGTGGGCCATGTCCCTGGACCGCAACCTCACCACCGCGATGCGGATGACGCGAGCCGTGGTGCCCGCGATGAGAGCCGCCGGATACGGCCGCATCGTGAACGTGGCGTCGATCTCCGGTCCCGTGATGGCCTACACCGGCGACGTCGCCTACCACGCCGCCAAGGCCGGGATGCTCGGGCTGACCCGGGGCGCCGCGGTCGACGTCGCCGCGGCCGGCGTCACCGTCAACGCTGTCGCGCCCGGGTGGATCGCCACGTCGTCCGCGAGCGAGCACGAGATCGCGATGGGGGCGGCCACCCCCGTGGGGCGCTCGGGGACCCCCGCCGAGGTCGCGGCCGCCGTGGCGTTCCTCGCCGGTCGCAGCGCGTCCTACATCACGGGCCAGCTGCTCGTCGTCGACGGAGCGAACTCGATCAACGAGGAGCGCGGGGCCTGAGTCCTGCGCCGGTCCCGCCCCGCCTGCTCGTGCGGTGACGGGGCGGACCGGCGGCCGGACCCGCCCGGCCGCCGGCCTCAGTCGAGTCGCGGCTGCTGCTGGGTGATGCAGTGGATCCCGCCGCCGCGGTCGAAGATCGGGCGGGCGTCGATCGTCACGACGCGGCGACCGGGGTAGGCGTCGGCGATCATCTCGCGGGCACGAGCGTCGGCGGTCTCGTCTCCGAAGCCGCACAGCACGACTCCGTCGTTGGTGACGAGGTGGTTGATGTAGCTCCAGTCCAGCCAGCCCTCCTCGTCGCGGAGCGCCGTGGGAGCGGGGATCCCGGTGATCGTCACGGTCCGGCCGCGGGCCGCGAAGGCGGATTCGAGCTCGGCGCGGACGAGCCGCGACACCTCGTGGTCGGGGTGGCCGGGGTCGGTCTGCTCGTGCAGGAGGATGTGCTCCGGCGTGGCGAAGGTGGCGACCATGTCGACGTGGCCCTTGGTGCCGAGGTCCTCGTAGTCGCGGGTCAGGCCGCGTGAGAGCCAGATCGCGTCGGTCGCTCCGACCGTGCGGGCCATCTCCGCTTCGACGCGGCTGCGATCGGCGAAGGGGTTGCGCCGCGGGTCGAGCTGCACCGTGTCGGTGAGAAGGACGGTCCCCGTGCCGTCGACGTGGAGACCGCCGCCCTCGGCCACGAGGAGGGAGTCGACGCGCTCGATGCCCAGGTGCTCGGCGACCGTGCGGGCGATGCCGGCCGACTTCTGCCACTCGGCCCAGGCGGGCGCCCCCCAGCCGTTGAAGATCCAGTCGACGGCGCCGAGGACTCCGGGCCGCTCGGGATCGACCACGAAGGTGGGGCCCATGTCGCGCATCCAGAACTCGTCGATCGGAGCCTCGATGATCTCGATCGTCGAGGCGAGCATGCGCCGGGCGCGGGCCGTCTCGGTGGGGTCGACGACCATGGTGACCGGCTCGAACTCCTCGACCGCGTGAGCGACGTCGGTCCACGCGCGGTAGCCCTCCTCGCGGCCCTCCGCGTCGTCGCCGAGGGTGATCCCCTCGCGGGGGAACGCCATCCAGGTGCGTTCGTGCGGGGCGGTCTCTGCGGGCATGCGCCACATGGCGTGCTCCTTTTCCAGGTCGGGACGGGTCAGTAGCCCGTGGTGAGGGTGCGGTCGAGGGCGTCGACGAAGACGTCGGCCGAGGCGCGTGTGATCACGAGCGGCGGCTTGATCTTGAGGACGTTCTGGTGGTCGCCGGTGGGCTGCATGATCACGCCGAGCTCGAGGAGGCGGTCGCAGATCGCGGCGGTCTCGGCGGTGGCGGGCTGGAGCGTCTCGCGGTCGCGGACGAACTCGACGCCCAGGTACAGCCCCGACCCGTGCACGGCGCCGATGAGTGCGTGCTTGTCGCGGAGCTCCTCGAGGCGCCTCTTGAGGTGGTGTCCGACGACGCGCGCGTTCTGCTGCAGGCCCTCGTTCTCGATGACGTCGAGCACGGCCGTGCCGATGACGGCCGAGACCGGGGAGCCTCCGGTGGAGGAGAAGAAGTACCCGCCGGTGCGGTAGCGGTCGGCGATCGCGCGGCTCGTGATGACGGCCCCGAGCGGGTGCCCGCCGCCGATGGATTTCGCGACGGCGACGATGTCGGGCACGGCGTCCTGCTGCTGGAAGCCCCAGAACCACTCGCCGAGCCGGCCGTAGCCGACCTGCACCTCGTCGGCGATCGCGAGCCCGCCGTGGCGGCGGATCGCGGCGTACACCTGGCTGAGGTACCCGTCGGGCAGGGCCACCCCGCCGGCGTTGCCGAAGAAGGTCTCCGCGATCATCCCCGCGGCAGGCCGGCCGGACGCCGCCAGCGCGTCGATGACCGCGACGGCCTCGGGCGCGTAGTTCACGGCATCCGCCCCGCGGTGCACGCCGCGGTAGGAGTTCGCCGCATCGACGGTGTGCACCCAGTCGGGGCGCGACGCGAGTGCGTTGGGGTTGTCGGCGATCGAGGTGGACACCGCATCGCTGGCGTAGGTCCACCCGTGGTACGCCTCGCGCATCGCGAGGATGTCGGGGCGACCGGTCGCCGCCATGGCCAAGCGGATCGCGAGATCGGTGGCCTCCGATCCGGAGTTCACGAAGAACACCGTGTCGAAGCCGTCGGGCAGAGTCGCCGCGATCCGGTCGGCGTAGTCGGCGATCGCCCGGTAGTGGAAGCGCGAGTTCGTGTTCAGCAGGTGCATCTGCCGCGCGCCGGCTTCGACCACGTGCGGGTGCGCGTGACCCACCGACGCGACGTTGTTCACCATGTCGAGGTAGACGCGGCCGTTCACGTCGATCAGGTGCTCGCGCCAGCCGCGCTCCATGAGGGGAGGCGCGGCGTAGTAGTGCTCCTGCACCTCGGCGACCGACTCGTGCCGCCGGGCGAGCACGTCGTCGGCCACGGGGACGGCGGCCGGGACCCCGATCGCGGCACCCGGGTCTCCGACGACCTCGCGCCAGGCGGCGGCGAGAGCGGGCGTGACGCGCTCCGGCGGCACCGTCCCGCCGGCCCCGCGCCGGAGGACCAGGCGCGTGCGAGCGGGCAGGACGGCGGAGTCGAGGTCGACGTCGCCCGTGATCGTCACCTCCGTCCCGCCTGCTGCCAGGACCGTGCTCCCGCCGTCGCGACGCGTGCCGGCGGAGGCGAGGGAGACCGGCTCCGCGAGCCAGACGATCACTCCGGTCGGCACCGAGTCGGCGGTCGAGGGCAGCGGGTCCGTCGTCCCGGTGAGCCGGGCCCGCCAGGCGGGGACCGTCACCAGGGCCGCTCCCCGGTCGAGTGCGGCGAGAGCGGCCTCGTCGAGCGTCGAGGCGTCGAGCCACGCGCCCGCGTCGTTCAGCGGCGACTCGGTCGTGGCATCGAGCTCGACGTGCGGGTGGAGCGCGGGGAGGACAGCGGCACCCGTCCACGCGGGCTCGGCTGCGGCGGGCCGGCCGAGAGCGGCGCGGGTGGCGGCGGTGATGACGGGGATCGGCACGGAGGCCGCCTGCGTCAGGATGCGGAACTCCCGATCGAGCGCGACGGCGGCGTAGTCGTTCTCCTCGTCGAGGCGGACCTGGGCTCGTCCGCTGAGGACGAGCACAGCGCCGCGCAGGACGACGAGGGGCCAGAGCGCCGTGATCTCGTCGTCGCCGAGGTCGCGCAGGCGGTCGAAGGCCCGGACGGCGGGGAGCGCGGTCTCGGGGGACGCGCCGTCGTGGTGGAGCACGGAGGAGACGGTCGTCGCGATCTCGCCGACGCGCCACGAGGAGCACACATCGCCGAAGTCGATGACGGCGTCGGGCACGAGCGCCCCCTCGGCGCAGAGCACGTTGTCGTCGGTCACGTCGAAGTGCCCGGCCTGGAGGGGGAGGGAGTCCTGCACCGTCGCGAGGACCGCGCGGGCGGCGTCGGAGGCGCGCTGCACGATCGCGCGCACCTCGGCGTCGGGCTCGGCCGGGAGGAGGGTGTCGATGACCCGACCCGCGTGGCGGAGGTCCCACTGCAGCACCCGGCCGCTCGCCGGGTGGGTGAAGTCGGCGAGCGACGCGCTCACGGCACCGGAGAGAGCACCCATCGCCTCGACCGCGGACGGCGAGAGGTAGCCGGACCCCATGAGGGTGCGGCCGGCGATGTTCTCGATCACGCGGGCGTGGATGCGCCCCTGCGAGGAGTCCCACCAGGTCGACATCGCTCCGCGCGGCCCCTCGACCAGCTTCGGGATGCGGAGACCGGGGCTGCGCTCGGCCACGACGGCGGCCGCCGCGTCCTGCATGTCGATCTCGGCCCCGCTGAACACCGGGTTGCTGAGCTTCAGCACACCCAGGGGCTCGGTCGAGCCGTGGGCGAAGACGCGGAAGTTCTGGTCCTGCTGGCTGCCGAGCGAGCGCAGGTCGACCGCGACGCCGAACGTCTCGGCGACGAGCCGGCGGACCTCCTCGTCGCCGAGGGTGGGAGTGGGCAGGTCGACCTGCGTGAAGTAGTCGAAGACCTCGGTCATGGCTGTTCCTCGGGGTGTCAGAGGGTGGAGGCGGCGGTGGTCGCGAGGGTACCGGCGACAGCGCCGGCGTCGTCGCGGACGACCACCACGACGAGGGGGCCGTAGGGGGCGACCCCTTCGCCCGCCGCGGTCGAGTGGACGGCGTCGGTGCGGGCGGTCCCCCGCACGCGGTCGCCGTCGAGGCGGGTCTCGACCCGCACGCCGTCGACGTACGCGGCGTGATCCTGCGCCGCTCCGCCGCTGACGGTCGCAGCGAAGCGCACGACGGCGCCGTCCTCGCCGTCCTCGACGTCGAGGTCGGTGACGGTCACGCGGAGCTCGCCGTCGCCGGCCGCCCGTGCGGAGGCGAAGACGGCCTCGTCGGGGAGTGCGGGGGTGCGCGGGGGTGTCGTGCGGCGGTCGCCGAGAGCGGCCACGGCCGACCCCAGCTGCACGAGCCGGGCGTCGCTGTAGGCGGGACCGGCGATGGTCAGGCCCACCGGGATCCCGGTGTCGTCCATCGTGCCCATCGGGACGGTGACCGTCGGGATGCCGAGGTGGCGGGGCACGAGATTGCCGTTCGAGACCCAGACGCCGTTCCGCCAGGCGATGTCGGCCGAGTCGGGGTTCACATCCGCATCGGCGGGGCCCACGTCGGACTGCGTGGGGAAGATCACCGCGTCGAAGCCCTCGGCGGTCAGCCACTCCTCGAAGTCGACCCGGCGCGTGTGCTCGAGACCGCGCAGACCGGCTTCCAGGCTCGGCACCTCGCGCCAGTCGGGCTCCCACTCCTGCGCCCGGGCCACGTAGTCGCCGATGTCGTAGGCGATGTCGTAGTGCCAGGCGCCGTAGCGGTCCCGGAGAGCGCCGGGAGGGTGGGGGAAGATGCGCGAGGCGTCGGCGTCGGCGAGGCGGTCGAGCGCCGGGTCGCCGTTCTGGCGGAGGAAGGCGTCCATCGCCCACACCGCCAGGTCTCCCACCTCGTCGTCGAGGAACTCGCGGGTGACGAAGCCGCGGTCGAGGAAGTCCTCGTCGCCGGGATGCAGCTTCTCGTAGCGGTCGACGACGGGGAAGTCGGTCTCGACCACCTCCGCTCCCGCGGCTTCGAGGTCGGCGCGCAGGGCTGTCCACAAGCGCATGACGCTGTCGCGCGTGACGATGGGCGAGGCGTTGCCGGGGTCTCCGTTGATGTAGATGCGCGGGATCGCCATCCGGAGACCCGCGAGCGGGAGCGGCTCGAGCGCGGCGAAGGAGTCGGGGCGCACCTCCGACGGGCGCGGCAGGGCGATCCACGGCTGCGTCCGCCACAGATCGCCGTCGGTCACCGGGTCGTCGACCACGACGGCGTCGAGCACGGACCGGAGGTCGTCCATCGACCGGGTGTGGGGCACGACGACGTCCATCGTCGGGACGAGCGGCCAGTTGCCCCGCACCGAGATGAGCCCGCGCGAGGGGGTGTAGGCCACGAGGGCGTTGTGCGAGGCGGGGGCGCGACCGGACGACCACGTCTCCTCACCGAGCCCGAACGCTGCGAAGCTCGCGGCCGTGGCCGTGCCCGAGCCGTTCGACGAGCCCGAGCCGAACGCCGAGGTGAGGTAGTCGGCGTTGTAGGGCGACTCGGCGCGTCCGTAGACGCCTCGCTGCATGCCGCCCGCGGCCATCGGCGGCATGTTCGTCAGACCCAGGAGGACCGCGCCGACCGCGCGCAGCCGCTCGACCGCGAAGGCGTCGTCACCGGCGATCAGATCGGCGAAGGCGGGGGATCCCGAGGCGACCGTCAGCCCGGAGACGCGGTAGCTGTCCTTGACGGTGAAGGGGATGCCGTCGAGCGGGCCGAGCGACTCGCCGCGGGCGCGGCGCCGGTCCGCGGCTCGCGCCTCCGAGAAGGCCCGGGGGTTCAGGACCGGCACGGCGTTGAGGCGGATCCCCGTCCGGTCGTAGGCCGCGATGCGGTTGAGGTAGCGCGCCACGAGCTCGACGCTGGTGGCTGCGCCGGAGTCGAGCGCGGCGCTCAGGCCGGCGATGCCGGCGTCGACGACGGTGAAGGCCCTGGAGGTCATGGCCGTAAACATACACCGTTTGTTTATAGGTGCCGGAACGGGATTCCGCGGCTCGCGCCTAGGCTCGTACCGACCTCTGGAGGCCCTCATCGCTCGACCGCGCACGCCGCTGCTCAGCCGCGACCTCATCGCGCGGACGGCTCTCGCGCTGGTCGACCGGCAGGGCCCCGACGGAGCCAGCATCCGTCGCGTCGCCGCACGCCTGGGCGTGAATCCCGCCTCCCTCTACAACCACGTCCCCAACCGGGCGGCGATGGTCGAGGACGTGCGCGCGCTCGTCTCCGCGAACATCGACTCGACACCGCTGCGGGAGCTCCCGTGGGAGGAGGCGCTCCGCGCGTGGGCGCGCTCGTACCGGAGAGCCTTCGCCCGGCATGCACGGGCCGTCCCGCTGCTGATGACCGAGCGCGTCTCGGCGCCCGTCCTCCTCGCGCAGTACGAGGACTTCGCGGCCGCCGCGGAGGTGGCCGGATGGGCGCCCCGCGACGTGATCCCGCTGCTGACGGCCTTCGAGTCGTTCATCCTCGGCAGCGTCCTCGACATGTCGGGGCCCACCGTCGTGTTCGACCCCACCGGGCAGGAGGGCGACTTCCCCCGCTTCTCCGCGGCCTTCGAGACGCTCGCCGGCGAGGATCCCGCCGACCCGGTCGCCACGCGGTCCTTCGAGCTGGGGCTCGACCTGCTCGTCGCCTCGGCGCGGCCGCGCTGATCCGACGCCCCCGACCGGTCCTCCGCCTCCACGTCTTCGCGGATCCGTCTAGCCGCTCGTAAACAAACGATGTATGTTTTGCCCACCGTGAGACCTTCTCGGGCAGGCACGGACGACCGACTCGCAGCGCTGACCCGATCCTCCAGGCCGAGCTTCCGGACGGCCCGTCCTCCGCCCCGTCAGGGCTCGGATTCCTGAGCTGGCGCCGATGCCAGAGAAATGGATGACGATGACCGTCACCGACTCCATCCGTCTGCCTCTGACACCGCGACGAGCCGTCTCCACGTTCGCGATGTCGATGCTGGGGCTGCTGACAGCCAATCTGCTGCCTCTGATGCTGATCGCGCTCGAGCAGTCCCTCGGTCTGACGATCACGCAGGCGGGAGGCGTGCTGACCGGCTCGCTGCTGGCGACGGCCGTCGCCTGCACGGCGGCGACGCGGTGGGCGGAGGGCGCGGGTCGCGTCCGAGTGGCTCAGGTCGGTCTCGCCGTCTCCGCCGTCGCCTTCGGCATCGCAGCGGTGGACCTCGGCGTCGCCGCCACCGTCACCGCCGTGATCGTCGGCGGCGCGGGTGCGGGCGGAGCACTCGCGGCCAGTGGCGCCGCCCTGGCCGCGCTGAAGAACGCCAACCGCACGTCCGCGCTGAACGGGCTGGTGAACCGCGCGGTCGTGACCGCGGTGCTGGCCGTGATCCCTCTCATCGGCATCACGACCGGCAGCGCGTTCGGGTGCGTCGCGGCGATCTCGCTCGTCCTGCTGTTCACGGCGACGTGGCTCCCCCGCGCACCCGTCGCCGCCACTCCCTCCCCGGTGAGCGCGACCGTCCCCGAGACGCGGAGTCGCGCAGTCACCCTCGCCGGGATCGCGTTGCTGGCGATGTTCGCGCTCTGGGCGATCAGCGAGGATTCCGTCTGGGCGCTGGCGGGCACCATGGGCGCTGACCAGACCGGCCTGACCGACGCCGGCCTCAGCGTCGTGCTCAGCGTCTCCAGCGCCGGCGGCTTCGTGGCGGCACTGGCCCTGATGGCCGTCGGCGACAGGCTCGGCCGCGCGGTCCCCCTGGCGGTGCTGCTCGTCGCCGGGGGAGCGCTGAAGCTGACCGCCTCCCTCACCGACGATCCGACGGTGTACACCGTCGTCCTGATCGCCTGGAACACCGTCTACCTGGCTGCTTTCCTCCTCTTCATCGCCACGGCGGCGGCTCTCGACGCGAACGGCCGCTTCTCCGGCCCGTGCATCGGCGTCTACCTCTTCGGCTCCAGCTTCTCGCCCCTGGTCGGCGCGTGGCTGGCCGAGTCGTTCGGCTACTCCGGCTTCGGCTGGGCCATCGCGCTCACGAGCTGGGTCCTGATCGTCCCTGTCGTGGTCATCGCCGCACTGTCCACCCGCATCGAGCGTCGCGATCGACAGCGAGAAGCGGCATCCGAGAACGAACGAGAGGTCGTCCGATGACCCGTCTTGCCCTGACCCGCGCACGAACCCTCGACCTCTCCGTGGAGAGGCCCACGTCCACCGAGGCGACCGTCCTCATCGCGGACGGCCGCATCGTCGACGGGGGAGCCGACTCCCTCGCCGCCGGGACGACGGTGATCGACATCGGCGGTCGGGTGGTGGTGCCGGGTCTCATCGACACGCACGTGCACCTCGTCTGGACGGGGGAGAGCCTCGGGAACGTGCCGCTCACCGATGCGGCCGACCTCTCCGAGATCCAGCGCCGGCTCGCCGCCGAGCGCGCTCGTCTGGGCGAGGACGCCCGCGTTCTCCGGGGCAAGGGGTGGCTCTACGACGCCGTGGACGGCGAGCCGACCGCCGCCATGATCGACGCCGTCGTCTCCGACATCCCCGTGTTCCTCGACTCGAACGACATGCACTCGGTGTGGGTGAACACCGCCGCGCTGCGAGCGATGGGCGTCGATGCGACGACGCCGGACCCGCCGGCCGGACGCCTCTCGCGTCTGCCGTCGGGGGAGCCCGCGGGAGTGCTCTCCGAGCGGGCAGCGCACGAGATCGGCTGGGCGCACCTCGCCCGGCTGACGACCGACGCGGATCGTGTCGAGTCGGCGAGGCGGGCGCTGCAGGCCTTCGCCGCCGCCGGCGTGACCTCCGTCGTCGACATGGGCATGGATCACGACGGCTGGCGCGCGCTGCAGACGATCGCCGCCGAGGACGGCGGCCGGCTCCCCGTGCGGGTGGCCGCGCACTGGCTCATCGCCGACGCCGGCGACGAGGACGGCAACCTCGCCCAGCTCCGCGACGCCGAGAACGCTCGCGCCGGCAGCACGGAGTGGCTCCGGGTGATCGGGATCAAGCTCGTCCTCGACGGCGTCATCGACGCCTGCACGGCGGCGATGCGGCACCCCTACTCGTCCGGCGCGAACGCCGACCTCATGTGGGACGTCGACCGCCTGACCGCGATCGCGGTCGAGGCCGACGCGCTCCGGCTGCGCCTCGCCCTCCACGCGATCGGAGACCGGGCCAGCGACGTGGCGCTCGACATCCTCGAGCACGTCGTCGCCGTCAACGCGGACTGGGATCGGCGGCCCCGGATCGAGCACCTCGAAGTCGTCTCGGAGGGGACGCCCGCTCGCCTCGCCGCCCTGGGAGTCACCGCCTCGATCCAGCCCGCGCACGCCGACCCGGCCATCCAGGCGAACTGGCGGGCCCAGCTCGGCGACGAGCGCGTCGAGGGCGGATACCCGTGGTCCTCCTTCAGCGACGCGGGCGCTCGGATCGCCTTCGGCACGGACGCCCCCACCGCTCCCCACGAGACGCTGCTGCACCTCTACGTCGCCACCACGCGGAGGTCCGTCCTCCAGCCCGACCTCCCGGCGAACACGCCGCAGTCGGCCGTCACGCTCGGTGCGGCTCTCCGGCACGCGACCAGCGACGCGGCGGCGTCCTACGGAGGCGACGGAGACGTCGGCCGCCTCACGCCCGGATACGCCGCCGACCTGGCCGTGCTCGAGCTCGATCCCGGGCACCCGGACGGTCTGCTCGGCAACACCGTGGTCCTGACCCTCCTGGGCGGGCGCGTCACCCACCGGAGCGACGGCTTCCCCCTGCCGGCGCTCTAGGCCGTGCCGGGCGGGGACGCGGCACCGCGTCCCCGCCCGGGCTCACCGGATGCGGATGAGCTTCTTGTTCGCGAACTCCTCCATGGCGTACCGGCCCAGCTCGCGTCCCGAGCCGGAGCGCTTCACGCCGCCGAACGGCAGCTCTGCGGAGTCGCCCAGCACCAGGTTGATCCACACCATGCCGGCGTCGATGCCGTCGGCCACCCGCAGGGCCTGCTCCCGGTCGGCGGTGTAGACGTAGCTGCCGAGGCCGTAGGGGGTGTCGTTGGCGAGCCGCACGGCGTCCTCCTCGGAGGTCGCGCGGTAGAGGACCGCGACGGGACCGAAGAACTCCTCGTGGTGAGCGTCCATCCCCTCGGTCACGTCGGCGAGCACGGCGGGCGGGAAGAAGTTGCCCGACGGGGTTCCCGAGGCCAGCACGGTGGCACCCTGCTTCTCCGCGCGCTCGAGCTGCTCGGTGAGGCGCTCGGTCGCGGCGGCCGATGCCAGCGGACCCAGCAGGGTCCCGTCCGTCAGGGGGTCGGCCGGCTGCGCCGCGGTGAGGAGGGCGGTGAACCTCGCGGCGAACTCCTCGTAGAGCTCGTCGATCACGATGAAGCGCTTGGCGGCGTTGCAGGCCTGGCCGTTGTTGTCGAGGCGGGCGTTCACGGCGTCCTGGACGGTGGCGTCGAGGTCGTCGGTGGACAGCAGGACGAAGGGGTCGGAGCCGCCGAGCTCGAGCACGACCTTCTTCAAATGCCGTCCCGCCAGCTCGGCGACGGCGGCGCCTGCACGCTCGGACCCTGTGACCGACACGCCCTGCACGCGCGGGTCGGCGATGATGCCGGCGACCTGCTCGTTGGACGCATAGATGTTCCGGTAGACGCTGACGTGCACGTTCGACTCGGCGGCGGCATCGTCGAAGATCCGCTGCACGGTGGCGGACGACTCCGGGCACTGCGGGGCGTGCTTCAACAGGATGCTGTTGCCCAGCACGATGTTCGGGCCGGCGAAGCGGGCGACCTGGTAGTAGGGGAAGTTCCACGGCATGATGCCCAGCAGCACGCCGAGACCGGAGCGTCTGACGAAGGCCGAGCCCGATCCCTCCGCCAGTCGGATGTCCTCGTCGGCGAGGAACGCGGCGCCGTTGTCGGCGTAGTACTGGTAGATCGCGGCGGCGAAATCGACCTCTCCGAGAGCCTGATCGAGGGGCTTGCCCATCTCGCGCACGGCGATCTCGGCGAGCTGCTCGCGGCGCTCGAGGTGCAGTGCGGCGACGCGTGCGATCAGCGCGGCCCGATCGGCCACGGTCGACCGCCGCGCCCAGCCGGTGTACGCCTCGGCTGTCGAGGTGATCGCTTCCTCCACCTCGCGGTCGGAGAGGAGGGGGTACTCCGCGAGGGTCCGCCCCGTTGCGGGGTCGACGACTGTGTAGCTGCTCATTCACTGTCTCCTGGTTCGTTGGTCGATGCTGGCGAGGGTCTCGGCGACGGGCCGTCGTCCCGCTCGGGGTTCGTCACGATCGAGCGAGATCGAGTGCCACGAGCAGCGCCCACAGCTCCGCTCGGCCCCTGAACTCGTCCACGGGCAGCCCGAGCTCCTGCCCGAGTGCGGTCATGCGCTGCTTGAGGGTGTGCCGGTGCAGATTCAGATCGCGGGCGGCTCGCTCCCACGAGGCGTCGTGCCGGAGCCACACTGCGGCTTCCCGCAGCAGCGCGGGCCCGTCGTCGGAGCGGAGGAGTGCGGCCGTCCTCAGCCGGGCGAGCTCGGCGACGCGGTTCTCGGCGAGCAGTCCGAGCACGGACCCTCGGCGCAGATCGTCGAACGAGCGGATCTCCCCTGCCCTCGCTCCGTTCAGGGCCGCGCGCGACTGCTTCGTCGCATCGGCGAGGTCGGCCCAGCGATCGGCCGTCGCGATCCCCGCGCTCACCCGGTCCTCGGTGATGCGATCGGCGACCGTGCGGCGGCTTCTCTGGTCGGTGAGGACGAGGAGGCCGTCGTCGGACTGGACCGCGAAGAGGCGGACGCCGGGCGAGGCGGACATCCGCTCCAGAGAGTCCCTCAGCGCGGAGGGGACACCGTCGAGAGGGAGGGCGAAGACGACGACGGGAGTCCTCGGCAGCGCGATCGAGTAGTGGCCGAGCGCCTCCCCGACGGAGTCGATCCGCCCGTCCAGGAGCAGCCGGAGGAGGTGGGGAGCGATGGAGCGGAAGCCCAGGCGCTGATCCTCGGCGTGCTCGAGCGAGAGCTCCGTCAGAGCGGTCAGCAGCGTCTCGACGGAGCGGTCGGCGGTGCCCTGGGGGCCGGGCCGGCCGATGACGGTCGCTCCGACCAGCGCACCCGTGCGGCCGAGCGTGTTGACGACCCAGTGGCCGGAGTCGTCGCGTCCCTCGTCCCGAGCCCGGGTGCCGTGCTTCAGCAGGACGCGCGCCCGCTCGCGGAGCGAGTGCGGCGCCGCTCCGTGCACGACCAGGCCCTCGGAGTCGAGGACCGCGACATCGCCCTGCAGCGCCTCCGCCGCCGTGGCCACCGCCGCGCGGAGGCCGCCCGAGCTGAGGACGGCTTTCGAGACGGCTTCCTGCGCCTGCAGGGCCCACTCGATCCGCCGCCGCGATTCGGCGGCGTGGCGATCGGCGATGAACCTGCTGACGGCGATGAACGGAGTCGCGTACGGCACTTCGATCAGGGCGAGGGCTGCGGCTTCGCACGCGTCGACGAGGTGACGCGGCGTTCCCGCCTCGACGACTTCGGTCCCGAACCCGATCGCCACCGCTCCGGCGCGAGCCAGGCGGCCGACATAGGCGTCGTACGAGGAGCGATCGGCGAACGTCGCGAACTGGCGGCCGGTCGTCAGCAGCAGCTGCCCCGGCTCCAGGAACGGGCTGGGGTCCGCCAGGTCGGAGGAGTGCGACCAGCCGATCTCGAGCCCGTCGAAGCCCGACGTCAGCAGCGTCAGCCCGAGAGGCTCGTGCGCGACGAGATCGCGGACAGTCGCTGTCATGGGATCAGCTCATCACAGATCGTCCGGGAACGGTCCGCCGTGGAGGCAGTACCGGCCGGGATCGCTGCCGCTCAGGCAGGCGATCGCGCGCGGTCGATCGGACGACGCGGAGCAGGGGCCGGTCTCCGCCGACTCCACCGGGACGTCCGCTCGCGGAGACCGGCTCGAGCAGGATCGATCCGGTCACGAAGCCCGGCTCCGGATGCCGTCGGCGATCCGATCGATCGACCGCGGATCGGCGAGGGTGGTGGTGTCCCCGACGTCACGGCCCTCGGCGAGGTCGCGGAGCAGACGGCGCATGATCTTCCCGGAGCGGGTCTTCGGGAGCTCGTCGACGATGTGGACGTCTCTGGGCCGGGCGATCGCCCCGATCCGCGCCGCCACGTGCGATCGCAGCTCCTGCGTCGCGTTCTCGGTGCGAGCCGGCTCCTGCTGCGAATCCTTGATGACGACGAACGCGACGACCGCCTGGCCGGTGGTGGCGTCGGAGGCGCCGACGACCGCGGCTTCCGCGACTGCCGGATGCGCGACCAGGGCGGACTCGATCTCCGCAGTGGAGAGGCGGTGGCCGGACACGTTCATGACGTCGTCCACGCGGCCGAGCAGCCAGATGTCCCCGTCCCCGTCCTGTCTTGCTCCGTCGCCGGCGACGTAGACGCCGCTGCCGAACCGGGACCAGTAGGTCTCGACGAATCGACGGGGGTCGTTCCAGATGCCCCGCGCCATCGCGGGCCAGGGGCCGGTCACCGCGAGCAGCCCGCCCTGGTCGACGCCGACAGGGTTCCCGTCGTCGTCGACGACGGCGATGGAGATCCCCGGGACAGGGACCTGGGCGCTGCCGGGCTTGAGCGTGGTCACTCCGGGAAGGGCGGAGATCATGATGGCACCGGTCTCGGTCTGCCACCAGGTGTCCACGATCGGGGTGCGGCCGGCACCGATGACGTCCCGGTACCAGATCCACGCCTCCGGATTGATGGGCTCGCCGACCGAGCCGAGCAGGCGCAGGCTGGAGAGGTCGAACTGCTCGGGGATCCACCGCCCGAGCTTCATGAACGTGCGGATCGCGGTCGGCGCGGTGTAGAGGATCGAGACCTTGTGCTTCTGCACGATCTCCCACCAGCGCCCGGGGTGGGGGCTGTCGGGAGTGCCCTCGTAGACGACCTGGGTGGCGCCGTTGGCGAGTGGCCCGTAGACGACGTACGAGTGCCCGGTGATCCAGCCGATGTCGGCGGTGGACCAGTAGACGTCGGTCTCGGGGTTCAGGTCGAACAGGTTCTTGTGGGTGAACGCGGTCTGGGTCAGGTAGCCGCCGCTCGTGTGCAGGATCCCCTTGGGCGTCCCTGTCGTCCCGGAGGTGTAGAGGATGAACAGGGGGTTCTCGGCGGGGAACGCCTCCGCGTCGTGCTCCGAGTCGGCGCGAGTGACCTCCTCGTGCCACCACAGGTCCCGCTCCCGAGTCCAGGCGACGTCGTTGCCGCAGCGACGGACGACGAGCACGGAGCCGACGCGGTGCGGCCGCTGAGTGACGAGGTCCAGCGCGGCGTCCACGGCGGGCTTCAACGGCGACACTGCGCCCTTGCGGTATCCGCCGTCGGCGGTGATGACGAGCGTCGCGTCCGCGTCGTCGATCCGTGCTCGGAGGCTCTCGGCGCTGAATCCGCCGAAGACGACCGAGTGGATGGCGCCGATGCGGGCGACGGCGAGCATCGCGATCACGGCTTCGGGGATGAGCGGGAGGTAGATCACGACCCGATCGCCCTGCTGCACACCGAGCGCGAGCAGGACGTTGGCCGCCTTCTTCACCTCAGCGGTGAGCTCCGCGTAGGTGATCGTCCGGGAATCCCCCGGCTCGCCTTCCCACTGCAGAGCGACGCGGTCCCCGTTCCCGGCGAGCACGTGCCGATCGAGGCAGTTGTAGGCCACGTTCAGAGTGCCGTCGTGGAACCAGCGCGCGAACGGTGGATCCGACCAGTCCAGCGTCCGGGTGAAGGGGGTGTGCCAGTGCAGCAGGTCTCGAGCCTGCTCCGCCCAGAACTCCTGCGGTCGGCCCGACGCCTCGTCGTGCAACCGCCCGGTCGCGATCGCTGCTCGGGAGAATCCGGGCGGTGGTGGGAAGAGGCTGCCCTCGGCCGTGAAGGTCTCGATGTCGTGAGGTGTCGTCATGGTGTCGCTCCTTCGCGATCGTGATTCGTCCGCCCCGTCGCCTGTACCGCGGCCGAGGAGTGCTCGACGGAGCCTTCGGGCTCTCAGGCCCGGACACCCGGTTCCCGGACCTCTGAAACGGTCACGGTCCCGGAGTCCGCGTCGACGTCGTCGAATTCCACTTCCGGCGGCTGCCGTCGGAAGCCGCGGGTGATGACGGCGAGCCAGACGGCGCCCAGAGCGACCCAGACGAGACCGGCCACGAGCGCGACGCCGGACAGGCTGAGCCACAGCCACGCGGTGAACAGGAAGCCGAGCCCCGGCAGCACCCCGAAGCGGAGGAGGGCGGAACCGCCTCGCCGCCGCTCATCGATGAGGAAGTGCTTGATCACCGCGAGGTTGACCAGCGAGAACGCGGCCAGCGCGCCGAAGCTGATCATCGACGCGACGGTGTTGAGATCGGCGACGAGGGCCGCTAGCGACACCACGCCGACGAACAGCGCTGCACCGACCGGTGTCCGCCAGCGCCGGCTGATCGAGCCGAAGAGCCGGCGCGGCAGCACGCCGTCGCGACCCATCGCGAACAGGATGCGGGCGACGGACGCCTGCGCGGCCAGAGCCGCGGCGAAGCAGCCGGAGATGTACGCGACGAGGAAGAAGATCTCGAGCCACTTGCCTGCGGCGACGTCCATGATCTGGTTCGCCGCCGCGTCGGGGTCCGCGATGTCCGCGACCGAAGGGATCACGAGAGCGGACGCGTACGCGATGGCCGTGAAGATGAGCCCGCCGATGATCGTGGTGAGGATGATCGCGCGCGGCACGGTGCGGCCGGGGTCGCGCGCCTCCTCCGACATGGTCGAGATGGCGTCGAAGCCGAGGAAGGACAGAGCGAGGATCGCCCCGCCCGCGAGCAGGCCGGGGAAGGTCAACCCGGCGTCGTACAGGGGCTGCAGGAGTGAAGCCGTGGGGTGCTGCACGGCGTAGCCGATCGCGCAGAACAGGAAGACGGCGGCGAAGAGGAGCTGCAGCCCGACGAGCACGAGGTTGGCGTTGCGGAGGACCGAGATGCCGACGACAGTGAGCCCCGTGATGACCACGACGGCCACGAGCGCGAAGATCCACGGCGGGATCCCGGGCACCTGCGCGTGGAGGTAGATGCCGATGAGGACGTAGTTGATCAGCGGGAGCAGGAGGTAGTCGAGCATGAGCGCCCATCCCGTGAGGAATCCGACGTGTCCGCCGAACGCTTTCCGGGCGTAGGTGTAAGCGCTTCCTGCACGAGGGAACACGGGCACCAGAGCGGCGTAGCTGAACGCGGTGACGAGCATGGCGATCAGCGTCACGAGGTACGCGGTCGGCACATGACCGTTCGTGGTGACGGCGACCAGGCCGTAGGTCGTGAACACGGCCAGGGGCACCATATAGGCGAGGCCGAAGACGACGAGGGAGGGGACTCCCATCGCACGCTTGAGGGAGGTGTCGGTGGAGGTCATGGCGGTCCTGTCCGGCTCAGAGTGCGACGACGACGGGAGCCGTCGCTGTGTAGGTGCGGATGCCGCGCCGCCACGTGCCGCGGACACGCACGTCGGCGATGGCGACGGGCCGGATGGCCCGGATGTCGTCGGAGAGCAGGACGAGGTCGGCGAGCATGCCGGGGCGCAGGGTGCCGCGGCGGTCCTGGTCGCCGCTCTGCCAGGCGACGCCGCTCGTGGCGGCGTCGATGGCGTCGTCCACGGTGAGCCGCTCCTGCGGCTGCCATCCTCCGTCGGGGTGGCCGTCCGCATCCTGACGGGTGATCGCGGTGCGGATGCCGGCGAGCACGTCGGGAGCGGCGACGGGCCAGTCGCTGCCGAAGCTGAGGCGGGCACCGGCCTTCCGAGCGGAGTGCATGCGGTACTGCCGTTCGCGCTGCGGGCCGAGTCGGGGCAGCGTGAGATCAGTCATGACGGCGTCCTCGAGCGCCCACTGGGGCTGGAAGCAGATCGTCACGTCGAGGCCGGCGAGCCGCGGCAGATCGGTGGGGTCGATGACCTGCGCGTGCGCGATCGTGAGGCGCCGGCCGCGGCGGAGGCTCTCGTGGATGTTCTCCGCGGCATCGAGGGCGGCGCGCATCGCTGCGTCGCCAATGGCGTGCAGGTGGACGTCGAATCCGGCGGCGTCGCACGCCGCGACGGCGTCGACGAGCCGCTCGGGCGACCAGTTGGCCAGGCCCCGAGTGCGAGCGTCGTGGTAGCACTCGAGCAGGTGCGCCGTGCGGTTCTCGAGGATGCCGTCGACGAAGAACTTGACGGTGCGGCACGTCAGGCCCGGGGTGCCGTCGATCTCATCGGAGATGCGTCGCAGTTCGTCGAGCTGTGCGGGCCAGCGGATCGGGTCGGCGCGCAGGGCGAGGTCGGCATCGACGACGAGCCGGCCCGATGCGGCGGCCGCGCGCCAGGCAGCCACGTCCTCGACCTCGCACCAGGCCTCCTGCACCCAGGTCACCCCGTGTGCAGCGAGGTGCTCGCCTGCCCACCCCAAGGCGTCGATGTCGGCGGCGATCGTGGGCCGCGGCGCGTGGTCGAGCACGAGGTCGATGGCCGGACGCTCGATGAGCGTTCCCAGGGGCGAGCCGTCGGAGCGCCGTGCGATGCGGCCCAGCTCCGGATCCGGGGTCGTCGCATCGATCCCGGCCGCCCGGAGCGCGGCGCTGTTGACCCAGGCGGTGTGGTAGTCCCAGGCGTGCAGCACGACGGGCCGGTCGACCGCGTCGAGCCAGCGGGCGTCGAACATCCCTCCCTCCACGATCGTGGCGTCGTAGCTGCCGCCGACGAGCCACGGAGCATCCGAGACGGCGGCCCACGCGTGCACGCGCGCGGCGACGGTCTCGACGGTCGTCGCGTCCCGCAGCTCCGGGCCGACCCGCTCGCGCCCGGCCAGCAGCGGATGGGCGTGGCCCTCGCCGAAGGCGGGCAGCAGGAGTCCGCCCTCGAGGTCGACGTAGTCGGCGTCGTCGGGCACGGCGCTGCCGTCGGGCGCGACGACGCCGTCGATGACGATGAGCTGATCGGCGTCCGGCGATGAGCCGTCGATGCGGACGGTGCCGCCACGGAACACGGTGACAGTCAAGGGAACCTCCTGCTGCCCTCTCGGGCGGTCTCTCGGGGTGTGCGCGGGCGCGGTCCGCGCCGGCCGGGCGTTCGTCGCCGGCGTCACTTCACGCGTTCGCCGTCGATCCAGGTAGCGACGATGGCGATATCGGGCAGCAGCTCGGGAGCGGTCGAGAGCGGGTTCGTCCTCCAGGCGGTGAAGTCGGCGCGTCTCCCGGCCGCGATGGTTCCGGCACGGTCCTGCCAGCCGGCCGCGCGCGCCGCGTTCACGGTGTACCCCTCCAGCGCCTCGAGCGGGCTGAGCGCCTGCTCCGCGCGGATGGGCTCCACCTCCGGGCGCTCGACGGGGCGGCGGAGGATCGTGTCGGCCATCACGACCCGCGGGTCGAACGGGACGATCGGCCAGTCCGATCCGAGCGCGATGACGGCGCCGGCATCGTGCAGGTCGCGACAGCGCCAGCCGTGACCTGCACGTTCGGGTCCCAGCCGCGTCGACCAGTTGTCGGTGAGGTCGGCGCGCGTGTGGTGGGTGCCGGCGGTGGGCTGCATGCTGACGATGACGCCGAGCTGCGCGAAGCGCGGAACGACCTCGTCCGGGATCGTCTCGATGTGCTCGATGCGATGTGCGCCCGCAGCCACCTCGGGGCCGAGCGCCTCGAACGCGTCCAGCACGAAGGCCACGCCCCGGTCGCCGATCGCGTGGGTCGCAGTGGGGATGCCGTTGTGCACGAAGAAGGCCAGGGCCTCGCGGTAGGCGTCGGGGTCGGACCAGATCGACTTCGTCCCCTGCCCGTACGCGTCCGGCCGATCGAGCCAGGCGGAGCCGTTGTCGATGGTGCCGTCGATGAAGAACTTCGCACCCTCCACCTGCCATCGCCGGCCGCCGGTGCCCTGCAGCCCTCGGATCTCCTCGAAGTCGGCAGCGGACGCGCCCGGATACACGAACGGGGAGAACTTCAGACGCACGGGCAGATCGCCCTCGCCCTCGAGCATCTCCATGAGTGGCGGAGTGGAGCGGTGGTAGTCCATCACGTAGGTCGTCACGATGCCCGAGGCCGCCATGTCGGACAGCAGCTCCCGCAGACGCACCGCCATCACGTCGAGGGACTCCTCCGGCGCGTGGGAGAGCACGAGGTCCATGGCGCGGATCTCGAGTACGTAGCCACTGGGCGCACCGTCGTCCGCGACGCCGATGCGCGACTCGTCCGGGAAGCTCTCGGCGCCGGTGAGGCCCGCAGCGCGGATCGCCGCCGAGTTCACCATCGCCGAGTGGCCGTCGCGCATCCGCAGGAACATCGGCACGTCGCCGGTCACGTCGTCGAAGGCGCGTCCTATGAACCCGGTGTCGGTGAAGAGGTTGGGATCCAGGCCCCAGCCGTGCACCCACGCACCCTCGGCGGACGCCTCCGCCGCAGCCTTCACTCGGCTGCGCACCGTGGAGAGGTCGAGGTCGGTCAGCTGCTCTCCGCGAGTGAGCTCGAGACCCCACACCACGTGGGTGTGACTGTCGGTGAGCCCGGGCGTGAGCACGCCGTCGACCGTCTCCACGCGGGTGTCCGCGTCAGCGAGCCTCCGCATCTCGTCGGCGCTGCCGACCGCGACGACCACGCCGTCGGCGACGGCGAGGGCTTGTGCATCCGGCGTGGCCGGGTCGAGGGTGATGATCGCGTCCGCGATCAGGACGAGGTCGGGTGCGCTCATGACCGGGTCCTCACTCAGCTGCCGTCGTGGCCAGCGCAGGGGGCGCGGACGTCGGCCTCTTGCCGATCTGGACCCAGGAGGATCGGACGATCCGCTGGATCGTCGAGTCGAGCCCGACCGCGACGATCAGCATCACGCCGATCAGGACCGTCTGCAGGAAGGGCGATGCCTGCAGGTAGATGAGCCCGTTGTTGAGCACTCGGAAGAACAGCAGACCTGCGACGACGTTGGAGATGCGCCCGAGACCGCCCTCGAAGGCCACTCCACCCAGCAGGACGACCGTGAGGGCGTTCAGCTCCATGCCGGTGCCGATCGTCGGGCTGGCCGACTGCACCTTGGCTGCGAGCATGATGCCCGCGAACGCGGCGAAGAGGCCGCTGACGGCGAACAGGATGAACTGGGTGCGCGCCACCCGCACGCCCATCAGCCGTGCGGCGCGGCGATTGCCGCCGATGGCGAGCACCTGCTTGCCGAACTGCGTGTGAGTCAGCACGTACCAGCCGGCGACGACGAGCAGCACGAGGATGACGATCTGGACGGGGACGGGGCCGAGCCCGCTGGTGCCGATGCTGCGGAAGTCCTCGGGCAGGTCGGTGCGCGTCACCGTCTTCCCTCCGGTGATGAGCAGGGCCAGGCCTCCCCAGACGCTCAGGGCGCCGAGAGTGACGACGAAGGAGTTCAGACCGAGATAGGCGATGAGCAGGCCGTTGAGCGCTCCCGCACCGAGCCCGACGAGGAGTCCGACGAGCAGGCCGGTCACGGTGGATCCCGTCGAGACCATCGTGAGGCCCGCGCTCACGCCGGCGAGCGAGGCGACCGAGCCGACGGAGAGGTCGATCGTGCCCGACATGATCAGGAACGCGAGCGGGAGGGCGATGATCGCGAGCTCCGAGGCCTGCATGAGCACGTTCGTGGCGCTGCCCAGGGTGAGGAAGTTCGGGTTGAGGGCGCCGAAGAGCGCGATGAGCGCGAGGAGCGCGATGAAGATGCCGTTCTTCGCGAGGAAGAGCTTGGCGTGGGAGCTGTTCATGGGTACGGGTCTCCTGTACGGGGAATCGTTGTCACGCCGCCGGGGCGGCGAGGGCGAGGAGTTCGCCGAGAAGGTCTTCGTCGAAGCGGTCGGAACGGGAGAGCTCGGCGACGCGGCCGGCGACCATGACGTAGGAGCGGTCGCACATCGACGCGATCTCGTCCGACTCGGCAGAGGCGACGAGGACGCAGACGCCGCGCGCGGCCGTCTCCCGGACCACTCGGACGATGTCGACCTTCGCGCCGACGTCCACGCCCTGGGTCGGCTGGGCGAGGAGGAGCAGCCGCGGCGTGCGCGGATGCGTCCACCGCGCCAGCAGGTGCTTCTGCCGGTTCCCGCCGCTGAAGGACGACACCGCCGCCGTGTGGTCCGGGCCGGTGATGCCGAAGTCCTCGCGCGCGCGGCGGTAGGCGTCGAGTCCGGTGGAGCGGCTGACCCAGAAACCGCGCCACCAGGGCTGCGAGTACCACGGCAGCATCACGCTCTCGAGCGCGGTCTGCCCCTGCACGAGGCCGTCGAGCTCACGGTCCGCGGGCACGAGGAAGACGCCCTTCGTGATGGCGTCCGCTGGACTCGTCACCACAGTGGGTGCACCCCCGAGCAGCGCCGCGTAGCGGCCGTCCTGCCCGCCGAGCGCACTGAGCAGTGCGAACTGCTCACCCGCGGCCATGCCGAACAGCCCCACGACCTCGCCCGCGTGGGCTGTGATCGTCGGCCCCTGCGTGGTCTCCAGCATCCGCTCGCCGACGTGCGCGTCGGAGAAGACGTGCTGGAGGATGTCGGGGACCAGCGCGGAGGCGAGGAGCGAGGGAGTGAAGGAGGACGCGTCGTCGTCCTCCACGATGCGGCCGCCGCGCAGCACCACGATGCGGTCGCAGACGGTGAGGATGTCGGGCAGACGATGGGAGACGTACATCACGGTGACGCCCTCGGCGGCGAGCGAGCGTATGAGGGCGTGGAGGTAGTCCGTCTCGGCGCGACCGAGGGCGGCGGTGGGCTCGTCCAGGAGGAGGATCTTCATGTCGCCCGCCAGGAGCCCGCGGGCGAGGTCGACCAGCTGGCGGTCACCGAGGCCGAGCGCTCCGACAGGGGTCTCCAGCGTGACCGAGGAGCCGACCCGGTCCAGTGCCGCACGGGCGGCCGCTGCGCGGTCGGCGGACGGGCGGGCGGGGCGGCCGAGGAACAGGTTGTCCAGCACCGAGAGGTTCTGGGCGAGTGCCGGTTCCTGATGGATGACAGTGATCCCCAGATCGCTCGCGTCCCGCGGGGTGAGGCGCCTGCCGGTCTCACGACCGTCGATGCTGAAGCTTCCCGATGAGGCGGCGATGACACCGGAGACGACGTTGAA
The DNA here is from genome assembly GCF_009834265.1 of Rathayibacter sp. VKM Ac-2805. Taxonomy (NCBI): domain Bacteria; kingdom Bacillati; phylum Actinomycetota; class Actinomycetes; order Micrococcales; family Microbacteriaceae; genus Rathayibacter; species Rathayibacter sp. VKM Ac-2805. Next base: position 3,469,052 of record NZ_CP047185.1, on the reverse strand, counting down.
GAGCGTGGTCTTGCCGGCTCCGTTGTGCCCGAGCAGACCGACGATCTGACCTGCGGGAACCCGCAGATCGACGTCCTCGAGTGCGGCGGTGGCACCGAACTGCACGCCGATGTCGCGCAGCTCCAGTCGCGGAGTCGGCTCAGGTGCTGAGCGGACCGCCGTCGACGTCTCCACGCCGCTCATCCGACGTAGAAGGAGTCGGCGTTGTCCGCGGTCACGCGCTCGGAGCCGAGGGTCGACGTCTCCAGTTCCGCGCCGCTCGCGGAGGCGATGAGGAGGTCGGCCATCTGGTCGGCCAGATCGTCCAGTCGCGGCGAGTAGAGCACACGCCAGAGCGAGTCCTGCTTCGTGAAGATGTCGAGGATCTCATCGGTGGCGTCGATGCTTCCCAGAGCCACGGAGGGGTCGGCCGGGTCCACCCCGGAGTCGAGCAGCGCCTGGTACGCGCCCGTGGCGGGGTCGGGACCCATCGACACCCAGACCTTGGTGTCGGGGACAGCGGCGAGCTGATTCTGAGCGGCCTTGTAGCCGTCGTCGAGCGAGACGACGGAGTGCTCGGTCAGCGACACGGCGGCGTCGACGTTCTCCAGCCCCTCCACGATGCCCTCCGAGCGCTCACGCCCGAGGTCGGTGTCCCAGTAGCCGAGCAGAGCCACCGGCACTTCGGTCCCCTTGCCGTACTTGTCGTTGATCCACTCGCCCATCGCCTCGCCCAGGTTGATGCCGTCGGTGCGGTTGTCGATGAGCACGGCTGCGCTCGTGCCTTCCCACTGGCTGGCGTAGCCGAGCACCTCCACGCCGGACTGCTGGGCCTGCTGGGTCACCGTCACCATGGAGTCCGACTGCACGGGGTAGCCCATGATCGCCTTGACGTCGCCGCGCGTGATCCACGACTCCCAGTCGGAGATCTGCGTCTGGAGATCCCACTGCGGGTCGTCGCTGAGGAACTCGTACCCGGCGTCCTCCACCTGCGGGCCGATCTTCTCGAGGAGGGTGTTCCAGACCTGGATGTCCAGTCCGGCGAAGCTCATCGCCACAGCCCCCTTCTCCGTCGAATCGCCTGCGGCGGTGTCGGGTGCCGAGTCGGCGGTGGGGGCGAGGGAGGTGCAGCCGGTCAGGGCGAGCGCCGACGCGAGGACGAGGGCGGACGTGAGACGGAGGGATGTGCGCATGTGCAGACCTTCTAGACGGGAACGGATGTGACTCGACCGGCGTGGTGCTGGAAGAGCGTCAGCGTGGCGGTGCGTGAGGTGCAGTTCGAACGGGCGGTCCGGGCGGGACGTCTTCGTCGACGATCGCCGGTGCCGCAAATGAAGGCGGTTCATTTGGTGAAAACTGATAGTAGACGCGCTCGGCGCCCGCCACAACAACGATTTTCCGAAGGATTACCAACTCGTTACGGTCGTGTTTCCGGCTCGGCCCGCGCGAGATGTCCGCATCAAACGAATGCCGTTCATTTACTTCACCGGCGAGATCCATCGCTCGCCCAGCTGGCGAGGGGGCGGGCGGGCAGTACGATCGGGCTCCGATGACTCCCGAGGCCGAGCGCGAGAGACGAGCACCCCAGCGCTCCGCGCGACGTGCGGGTCGCCCCGCCGCGCCCCTCATCACCGCCGACAGCATCGCCGAGGCCGCCGTCGAGCTGCTCGACGAGGTGGGCGATTTCACGATGACGCAGCTGGCGCGTCGCCTGGGCGTCGGTGCGTCGGCGCTCTACAACCACGTCGCCGGCAAGGAGGAAGTGCTCGCTCGGGTCCGCGAGCTGGTCAGCGACCGGATCGACGTCAAGATCTTCGACTCGACCCCCCTGTTCGACGCGCTGCGGGTCTGGGCGCGCTCGTACCGCGAGGCCTTCGCGCGCCACCCCGCGACGATCGCGGTCTTCGCGACCACTGCCCTGGGCGGAGCCGGGCGGACGACGGAGATGTACGAACGGGTCGTCGGCGCCTTCCTGAGCGCAGGGTGGCCCGAGGACGACGTGGTGGTCGCGCTCGTCGCGCTGGAGGACTTCATCCTCGGTGCAGCCCTGGACGCCGTCGCGCCCGACGACATGTTCGAGCTCCGCAGCCCCGACGACGCGCCGACCCTGAGCCGCGTCACCGCTGCGAACCGCCGCTCGTCGCGGGGAGACCGACCCGCCCTGGCGTCGTTCGAGGCGGGCCTCGACGCGATGCTGACAGGCCTGCGAGTGCGCCTGGAGCGCTTGTCCGGCTGAGCAGGCCGCGGCCGAGGCCGACGACACCGTGCTCGGCGGCCACCAGGTCGCCCACGGCCGCGGACAGGACGTCGGCTAGCGGCAGAGCCGACGGAATCCCTCTGCCGCGACGGCATTGCTGCCCGCTACCTCTGCCGCTCCGGCTCACCGGCCGGAGCGGCTCGCCGTCCTAGCGTGGAGGCCACTCGCCCTGATCAGGAGGACTCCGGATGACCGCATCGCCCGCATCTGCAACCGTCGTCGGCGGCCCGACGCTCGCCCAGAGGCGCGAGCTGCTCACGGAGATCCCCGGCCCGCGCTCCCGCGAGCTCCACGCCCGGAAGACGGCCGCCGTCGCGGCGGGCGTCGGGATCGCGCTCCCGATCTACGTCGAGGCGGCCGGCGGCGGCGTCCTCCGCGACATCGACGGCAACACGCTGATCGACTTCGGGTCCGGCATCGCCGTCACCGGAGTCGGCAACTCGGCTCCCGCGGTCGTCGAGGCGGTGCAGCGCCAGGCCGCCGCGTTCACGCACACCTGCTTCACCGTCACCGGGTACGAGGGCTACGTCGAGGTCGCGGAGAAGCTCAACGCGATCACGCCGGGCCGGTTCGACAAGCGCACCGCCCTGTTCAACTCGGGCGCCGAAGCGGTGGAGAACGCGGTCAAGATCGCGCGCCACCACACCGGCAGGCAGGCCGTCGTGGCCTTCGACCACGCGTACCACGGCCGCACCAACCTCACGATGGCGCTCACGGCGAAGGCCATGCCCTACAAGTCCGGCTTCGGCCCGTTCGCGCCCGAGGTGTACCGCGCTCCCCTCTCCTACCCCTTCCGCGACGGCGGCCTCTCCGGCGCCGAGGCCGCCGCGCGCGCCGTCACGATGATCGAGAAGCAGATCGGCGCGGCGAACGTCGCCGCCGTCATCATCGAGCCCATCCAGGGCGAGGGCGGCTTCATCGTCCCGGCCCCCGGTTTCCTCCCGGCCCTGCTCGAGTGGGCCCGCGCCCACGGCGTCGTGTTCATCGCCGACGAGGTGCAGACCGGCTTCGCCCGCACCGGCGCCCTGTTCGCCAGCGAGCACGAGGGCATCGACCCCGACCTCCTCGTCACGGCCAAGGGCATCGCCGGCGGCCTCCCGCTCTCCGCCGTGACCGGCCGGGCGGAGATCATGGACTCGGCGCACGTCGGCGGCCTCGGCGGCACCTACGCCGGCAACCCCCTCGCCTGCGCGGCGGCGCTCGCCACGATCGAGACCTACGAGCGCGAGGACCTCGTCGAGCGGGCCCGCGAGCTCGAGATCCTGTTCCGCGGTCGGCTCGAGGAGATGCGCGGCGCGGACCCCCGCATCGGCGACATCCGCGGCCGGGGCGCCATGCTCGCGATCGAGCTCGTCGACCCCGCTACGGGCGACCCTGACGCGGCACTCACCGGTCGCATCGCTGCGGCTGCGCACGCGGCCGGACTGGTGCTCCTCACCTGCGGCACCTTCGGCAACGTCATCCGCTTCCTCCCTCCGCTCGCGATCTCCGACGAGCTGGCGCACGACGGACTCGACGTCCTGCGCGACGCTCTGGCGGCCGGCTGATGGCCGCCGCACCGCAGCAGGCCGCGGCGGCCTCGACCCCTTCCCGCGAGCCGGGGCCCTCCCCGGAAGCGCACGGAGGCGGCAGCCAGGCCCTGGCCGATGCCCACGCACAGCTCGCGGAGGCGGTCGCCTTCCACGGCTACGACGAGGGCACTCACGCGATGCTCGCCGCGAGCCGGCGCGAGCTCACCGTCAGCATCCCGCTCCGACGCGACGACGGCACCGTGGAGGTGCTGACCGGCTACCGGATCCAGCACAACATCTCCCGCGGCCCCGCCAAGGGGGGCCTGCGCTACAGCGCCTCCGTCGACGTCGACGAGGTCCGCGCGCTCGCCATGTGGATGACCTGGAAGTGCGCTCTGCTCGACGTGCCGTACGGCGGCGCGAAGGGCGGGATCGCGATCGACCCGCGCCGGTACTCCAGTGCCGAGCTGGAGCGGGTGACCCGGCGGTACACGACCGAGATCCTGCCGATCATCGGCCCCCAGCACGACATCCCGGCCCCGGACATCGGCACCGACGAGCGGGTGATGGCGTGGATGATGGACACCTACTCCGTGAGCCAGGGCCACACCGTCCCGGGAGTCGTGACGGGCAAGCCCCTCAGCCTCGGTGGCTCGCTCGGCCGCGCGAGCGCCACCTCCCGCGGGGTCGTGCACGTCGCCCTCGCGGCCCTCGACACCGCCGGGATCGACGCCTCCTCGTCCACGGCCGCGGTCCAGGGGTTCGGCAAGGTCGGCCGCGACGCCGCCCGCTTCCTGCACCAGGCCGGCGTCGCCGTCGTCGCCGTCTCCGACCAGTACGGCGCCGTGCACTCTCCGGCCGGGATCGACGTCGAGGCGCTCGGCCGCCACGTCGACGCCGACGGGAGCGTCGTGGGCTTCCCCGGCGCGGAGGCGCTCGAGAGCTCCGCGCTGCTCGAGCTGGACGTCGATCTGCTCGTGCCGGCCGCGGTCGAGGGGGTCCTCCACGCGGGGAACGCCTCCCGGGTGAGGGCCCGCATCGTGGTCGAGGGCGCCAACGGCCCCACCACCCGCGACGCCGACCGCGTCCTCGCCGCCGCCGGAGTGCTCGTCGTCCCCGACATCCTCGCCAACGCCGGGGGAGTGATCGTCTCGTACTTCGAGTGGGTGCAGTCGAATCAGGCCTACCGGTGGAGTCTCGACGAGGTCGAGAGCCGACTGGCGGAGCGCATGCGCTCCGGATGGAACGACGTCACCGCCTTCGCCTCCCTCCACGACCTGACCCTACGGGCGGCCGCCACGGCTCTGGCCGTCAAGCGGGTCACCGACGCTCACCGCCTCCGCGGCCTCTACCCCTGAGCGATGGGCCTCCCCGTACTGGAGTGGGACTGCGACGAAGCGGACTGCCCGTACTGCCGCGGCTCCGAGACCGACTAGCCGACGCGTCATCCCCTCCCACCACCCCGACCGATCCGCGAGAGAGCTCATCACGATGACAGCACTGACGGAGCGCGAGCTCCTCGACAGCGTCCCCACACGCCTCTTCATCGGTGGGGAGTGGGTTGATGCCTCCGGATCGAGGACCGTGCCGGTGCACGATCCGGCGACCGGGGCCCGCCTGGCCGCGATCGCCGACGCGAGCCCGGCCGACGGGCTCCGGGCCCTCGATGCCGCCGTCGACGCCCAGGAGTCCTGGGCGCGGACGGCACCGCGGATGCGCGGCGAGATCCTGCGCCGCACCTTCGACCTGCTGCAGCAGCGCCGCGACGACGTGGCGCTCCTGATGACGCTCGAGATGGGAAAGCCCCTCGGCGAGGCGCAGGGCGAGGTCACCTACGGCGGTGAGTTCCTCCGCTGGTTCAGCGAGGAGGCCGTGCGCATCTCCGGCCGGTTCGGCGGCAACCCCGAGGGGACCGGGCGCATGGTCGTCTCGCAGCGCCCCGTCGGCCCGTCCTACCTCATCACCCCGTGGAACTTCCCCCTCGCGATGGCCACGCGGAAGATCGCTCCGGCACTCGCCGCCGGCTGCACCGTCGTCGTGAAGCCGGCCACGCTCACGCCCCTCACGACGCTGCTCCTCGCCGCCCTCCTCCAGGAGGCGGGACTGCCTGCCGGCGTGCTCAACGTCATCACGACGTCCGCCTCGGCGGCCGTGTCGGAGCCGATCATCGCCGACCCGCGCCTGCGCAAGCTCTCCTTCACCGGGTCCACGCCGGTGGGTCGCACGCTGATCAAGCAGGCGTCCGAGAACGTGCTGCGCACCTCGATGGAGCTCGGCGGCAACGCCCCGTTCGTGGTGTTCGAGGACGCCGACCTGGACAAGGCGGTGGCCGGCGCCCTCGCGGCCAAGTTCCGCAACACCGGCCAGGCCTGCACGGCCGCGAACCGCTTCCTCGTCCACAGCGCCGTCGCGGGCGAGTTCGCCTCGCGACTCGCCTCCGCGGTGATGAGCATGCGCGTCGGCCGGGGCACCGAGGAGGGGGTCGCCATCGGACCCCTCATCGACGACTCCGCGGTGCAGAAGGCCGATGCTCTGGTCAGGGACGCCGTCACCCGTGGCGCCACTCTGGTCACCGGCGGGCGCGCTCTCGAGGGCCCGGGCAGCTTCTACGAGCCCACCATCGTGACCGGGGTGCAGCCCGGCAGCGACATCCTCCGGGAGGAGATCTTCGGACCGGTCGTCTCGATGGTGGAGTTCGACGACGAGGCGGAGGCGGTGCGCCTCGCCAACGACACGGAGTACGGACTCGTCTCCTACGTCTTCACCGAGTCGCTCGCCCGGGGCGACCGGATGATCGACGCTCTCGACACCGGGATGATGGGCCTCAACGTGGGCGTCCTCTCCAACGCGGCCGCTCCGTTCGGCGGCGTCAAGCAGTCGGGCATCGGCCGCGAGGGCGGCGCCGAGGGCATCCACGAGTACCTCTCGACGAAGTACACCCTCATCCCGAGCAGCTGACGCCGACGGAGTCCTCCGTCACCCGCGACCTCAGGCGCCTGTCTGCGGAGCGGACCGCCTCCACGACTGATCCATCACCTCGAACAAGCGGTCGAGAGACCTCCGGATCGCGGCAGCCTGCGACTTCGCGAGCGCGCCCCGGGTGAGGTTGTCGATCTCGAGGCCGGCGAGCACCGCCATGACGAGTCCGGCGTCGTCGTCGGGATCGAGAGCCCCGCGTTCCTGCAGCACGTTGGACAGCTGAGCGTGGAGCGACTGCTGCCAGGCGGTCGACGCACGGGCGAGCTCGGCGCCCCGCGAGGCCTCGATGAGGAACTCGTACTCGGCGACGATCGCGTTGTCGGGATTCTCGAGGCCCTCGATGAGGAAGTCGGAGAGCACCCGCGCGAGGTCGGCTGCCGAACCGGCCGTCCCGATCGAGGAGATCGTGCGGATGACCCGGCGCAGCTCGCGCTGGGCGTGCAGATCGAACGTCTCGACGATCAGCTGCTGCTTGTTCCCGAAGTAGTAGCTCACCGCGCCGAGCGGAAGGGCGGCCTCTGCGGCGAGGGTCCGCATGGAGAGGGCCGCCAGCCCGTCCCGCCCGATGATGCCGAGCGCGGTCTCGAGGATCTTCTCCTTCCGCTCCGCGCCCTTGCGACTCGGGGGCGCGATCGCTGCTGCAGCCATCAGGTCTCCTTCCGGGCGCCGCGGATCCACCCCGCGGAGCCCCTTCCGATTGTCTCAAGCGTGCACGGAGCCGCCGTCGAGGGGCGCGAGCACCGCCTCGCCGATGCCGGTCCTCGGCGTCGGCGTGATCGGGCCGGGGCTCCGTCAGCGGTGGCCGTCGGCTCCGTTCACGGCCGGCCAGCTGACCGGGCAGTGCCCGGCGATCAGGCGCGCGTCCTCCGCCGCGGCCAGCGCCGTCAGCCGGTCGTGGGAGGTGCGCACGAGGGGTGCGTCCTCCGGGAGCGCGTGCGTCCCGACGACGCGGTCGCGGTCGATGCCGGCCTGGAGGTCGATGGCGTCCATGGCGAACAGCCAGGTTCCCGACTCGGCCATCCGCACCCGGTAGGACATGTGCCCGGGAGTGTGGCCGGGAGTGGAGACCGCCTCGATCCCGGGGGCGAGGACCGCGTCTCCGTCGAGCACGCGCCACGTCAGGCCGCCGAGGTCGTAGTCGTCGCGCAGATAGGCGTCCTCGCGGCCCGCCGTCGTCGTCGCGAACTCGAGCTCGCGGCGCTGGACGCAGACCTCGACGCCCGCTGCGGCCAGATGCCGGAGCCCTCCGGAATGGTCGAAGTGGAGGTGCGAGACGGCCGCAAGGGCGATGTCGGCGGGCGTCAGGCCGTGCTCGGCGAGGGCGTCCAGGAGAGGGTCGCCGTCGGTGGGGAAGACGGGCAGCCCTCCTGGCGCGTACAGCTCGCGATCCGCGTCCGGGCCGCGGAACCGGCGCGCGTCGGTCCCGGTGTCGAGCAGGACCCAGCCGATCGAGCTCTTGACGAGGACGGCGCAGACGGGCTCGAGGAGGATCTCGTCGGACCCTCCCTCGATCGAGATCCACTCCGGGATCTCGTCCCAGGCCAGGGTCAGGCAGTACAGCTGCTCGCAGGCGTCCGACGTGCTCACCGGGATCACAGCACCTTCGAGAGGAACTGGCGGGTGCGCTCGTTCCGAGGAGCGGTGAACACCTGCGACGGGGGGCCCGACTCGATGATGCTGCCCGCGTCCATCACGATCACCCGATCGGCCACCTCGCGAGCGAAGCCCATCTCGTGGCTGACGATGATCATTGTCATCCCCGCGACGGCGAGGTCCTTCATGACGGCGAGCACCTCGCCTACCATCTCCGGGTCGAGGGCGCTGGTGGGCTCGTCGAAGAGGAGCAGGGCCGGTCGCATCGCGAGCGCCCGGGCGATCGCCACGCGCTGCTGCTGACCGCCTGAGAGCGATCGGGGCCGCACATCGGCCTTGTCCGCGAGGCCGACGCGGGCGAGAAGCTCCTTCGCGTGAGCGACGGCGACCGCCTTCGTCTCGCGCTTGACGCTGACGGGGGCGCTCCAGATGTTCTCCAGCACGCTCATGTGCGGGAAGAGGTTGAAGTGCTGGAAGACGAAGCCGATGTCGGCGCGCTGCCGGGCGAGCTCGCGGGCCGAGAGCTCGACGAGGCGCCCGTTCGCGCTCTCGCGGCAGCCCAGCCGCTCGCCGTTGATGAAGATCTCGCCCGAGTCGATGGGCTCCAGCCGGTTGAGGGTGCGCAGGAACGTCGTCTTGCCCGCGCCCGACGGCCCGACGAGGACGACGACCTCGCCGGCGTCGACCGCCAGATCGACCTCGTTCAGGATGCGCTTGTCGCCGAAGGACTTCGTGATCTTCTCGGCGCGGACGAGCGGACCCGCCTGGACGGTCTGGACCGGGGTGGTGTATGGAGTGGTCATGATGCCCTCACGCGGCTTCGACGGGGACGGGCTGCGGGGCGATCGTCCGGCGGCGGGTGCGCAGGCCGAACAGGCGCTTCCAGAGCGATTCAGCGGGCGGGAGGCCCGCTCGGGCGTTCAGCGTGTTCTCGATCCAGGTCTGCACCGCTGTCCAGACCGTGGTGAGCGCCAGGTAGTAGAAGGCGACGACGAGGTAGATCTCGAAGACCTTGAAGGTCGCCGCACTCATGGTCGCCCCGGCCTGGAACATCTCCGCCACGCCGATGACGGAGAGGACGGAGGTCTGCTTCATCAGGCCGTTGAAGGAGTTGCCGAGCGGCGGCACCATGATGCGGATCGCCTGGGGCACGATGATCCGGCGCATGGCGGCGCCGGGGGTCATCCCCAGCGAGAGCGCCGCCTCGCTCTGTCCGCGATCCACCGACTCCAGTCCGGAGCGGACGATCTCCGAGATGTAGGCGCTCTCGTTGAGCATCAGGCCGACGACGGCGGCCTGGACGGCGCCCTTCACGAGGACTCCGGCGAGGTCCTGGTCCTCGAATCGGAACAGCCCGATCGCGGCGAAGCCCGTGTAGAGGATGACCAGCTGGACGAGAAGGGGCGTCCCGCGGATGATCCACACGTAGAAGCTCGCGAAGAGGCGGAACAGGAGGAAGCGGCTGCGGCCGAGCAGCGCGATCCCCAGTCCGACGATCAGCGCGAGGAGCATCGCCGTCACGGAGATCAGGACCGTCAGCGCGAGTCCGCTGAGGAATCGCGGACTGGGAGCGAGCAGGCTCTCCCAGAAGTAGGACCAGTCGAAGGTCATCATGTCTCCTTGCCAGGAGGGGGCGCTGTCGGACAGCGCCCCCCGAGGTGATCAGGACGAGGCGTTCGCGATGTCGAGGGCGTCGAAGCCCCACGTGTCGAGGACGCTCTGGTAGGTGCCGTCCTCCTGGAGTGCGGCGAAGGACGCCGTGAGCGCGTCGTGCAGAGCCGCGTTCGACTTCAGCGACGCGGCGCCGATCTGGATCTCCCCGACGGTCTCGCCGACGGGGACCAGCCGGCCCTCCGACTGCTTCGCGAAGTAGGCGGCGCCCTCGGCGGTGTCGAGGTAGACGTCCTGCTGCCCCGCGATGACCTGCTGGAGCGCGTCCGCCGCCTTGTCGGTCAGCGTCACGTCGATGCCGGGCTCGCCCGCGGCGGTGCACGCCGTGGACTGCTCCTCGAGCAGGCCGGCGCCGGTCGCGCCGTTGATGCCGATCGCTTTGGTGCCGCACAGGGAGTCGTCGTAGCCCTCGACGCCCGCGGGGTTGTCCTTCGCCACGAGGATGCCGGAGCCGGAGAGGAGGTAGGGGACGAAGCTCGCGATCTCCTCGCGCTCGGGCTTGATGTAGAGCGACGAGATGATCGTGTCGCACTGCTGCGCCTGCAGGGCCGGGATCAGTCCCGCGAAGGACAGCTCGCTGAACGCGATGTCGAGGTCCATCTGCTCGGCCATGTCCTTCGCGAGGTCGACCTCGACGCCGACCGGCGTCCCGTCGGCCTCGGCGTACACGTTCGGCGGGGACTCGAGGTTGACGCACACGGTGAGGGTGCCCGGCTCGATCAGGCCGAGCGCGTCACCTCCGCCGCTCTCGGCGTCGGAGCCGCCGGCTGAAGTGGCACAGCCGGCGAGCAGCAGAGCGAGGGCTCCCATGCCGGACAGAGCGGCGAGTCGAGTGCGCATCATGTCGCTTCCTCTCGTGGTGCATCAGTTGAACGATCGTCCAAGACGGAGTTTGACAGTTCGTAGGACCAACCGTCAATGTGGACTCACGTCACACCGAAGGGGATCCCATGGAATGGTCTGCGCTCCGACGCTCGCCCACCCTCTCCCTCCCGGACCAGCTCTCCCTCGACATCGAGCGGACGATCCTCGACGGCACTCTGAAGCCGGGTGAGCGCCTCCCCACCGAGCAGGCCCTCGCCCAGCAGCTCGGAGTGTCGCGCGTCTCGGTCCGACAGGCCCTGCACGAGCTGGAGCAGCGCGGTCTGATCGATCGCAAGCCGGGACGCGGCACCACGGTGCGCGCCCCCTCCTCGCAGTCGGGAACGACTGCGCACTCCCTCGCCGCGATGCTGCCGGCGGCCACGAGACAGGGCACGGAGCTCACCGAGATCATGGAACTGCGCACCCTCATCGAACCGCCCATCGCCGCTCTCGCGGCCGAGCGCGTCTCCGCCCGCGACATCGAGCAGCTGAGGACCCTCGTCCACGAGATGGAGGCCGAGACCGACCTCGCCCGGTACTCGGAACTGGATCGACTGTTCCACCAGACGATCTCGGTGTACAGCCACAATCCGCTCCTGGCGCAGCTGACCGACCTCATCTCGACCCGGATCGCGCCCAGCCGCCGCAGCACCCTGCAGTCGGTCGCGCGGCTGCACACGTCGAACGCGGGGCATCGCCGGATCTACGAGGCCATCGCGGAGAAGGACGGCGCACTCGCGGAGGAAGCCGCGCGCCAGCACGTCCGGACCGTGTTCGAGCAGATCCTGCTCGCCTCGGCCGAGCGCACGACCGTCTCGGGGGACGAGTGATGAGCGGGGCCGTCTCGACGTCGCACTACCTGGCGACCTCCGCCGGCGAGCGGGCACTGCGCGCCGGCGGCTCCGCCGTCGATGCGGCCATCGCCGCCGCGGCGGCGCTCTGCGTCGTGTACCCGAACAACGTCGCTCTCGGCGGCGACCTCGTCGCGCTCGTCCGCAGCCCCGACGGCCGCATCCGCTTCATCAACGCGACGGGGACCTCGGCGCGCCGGAGCAGCCTCGAGACGATGCGCGCGCGCTACGAGGACCGGCTCCCCTCCCGCGGCATCGACACCGTCACCCTTCCCGGCGGCGTCGCCGGCTGGGGCGTCCTGCACGACGCGGGCGCGCGACTCCCCCTGGGCGAGCTGCTCGAGCCGGCGCGGATGCTGGCGGAGTCCGCTCCGGTCTCCCGCTCGGTCGGTGCGGCGATCCGCGTGGACCGCGAGGCTCTTGCGGCCGACCCCGGCTGCGCCGCGCTCTTCCTCCCGCACGGCCGGGGCCTCGTCGACGGCGACACCCTGCGCCAGCCGCAGCTCGCCCGCACGCTCGAGACGCTGCAGGAGCACGGCACCGCGGCCTTCTACAGCGGCCCCCTCGCCGAGCGCTGGATCGCCGGACTGAGTGCTCTCGGCTCGGCTCTCGACGTCGACGACGCCGCCGAGTACCGCCCGACGGTGTCCGAACCGCTCACCCGACGCGTCTTCGGCCTCGATCTGCACACCGGCCGCCCCAACTCGCAGGGCTTCGCCTTCCTGCGCAACGCCCTGACCGCTGAGGCCGCGGCCTGGCCGGACCCGCTCGGCGCCGACGCGGGCCTGCTCGCGCGGACCTTCCTCGCGAGCAACAGCGTCCGCCGTCGCTGGCTCTCCGATCCCGACACGGCCCACCACGACGCCGACGCGCTGATCGCGATGGCGGAACCGGCGTCCCTGCCCGGGACCCCGCTCGCGCCGGCGACGGGCGACACCGTCGGACTGGTCGCGGTCGACGACGACGGGTGGGCGGTCTCCCTCGTCCAGTCGGTGTTCTGGGCGTTCGGCGCGTGCGTCCTCGAGCAGGAGACGGGGATCCTGTTCCAGAACCGCGGCACCTCGTTCTCCCTGGACCCGCAGCATCCCGCCGCCTACTCGCCCTCGCGCCGGCCACCGCACACGCTGATGCCCGTGCTGGTCGAGCGGAGCGGCTCGCTCGCCTACGCCGGTGCGACGATGGGAGGCCAGGCGCAGGCTCAGATCCACACGCACCTCCTCCTGCGCCTCGTCGCCGGATCCTCCGCACTCGAGGCGACTTCCGCACCGCGGTGGGTCGTCGGGATTCAGGACGACGGCGATGTGGAGGAGACCGTGACGGTCGAGGCCGACGTCCCCCGCGCGGCGCGCGACGCCATCGCCGAGGAGGGCTTCCAGGTCCGCGTCGTGCCGCCGCGCGATGAGCTCCTCGGTCACAGCAACCTGATCGTGGCGACCGAGCACGGCTGGGACGCGGCCAGCGATCCGCGATCGGACGGCTCGGCCGTCGTGGTGGTCCCCTCCGAGACCGAGCCGACCGGCGTCGCCCCGTCGGGGCGGCAGCCGCCGGCCCGCTGACCTGCACCGGGCCCTGCTGCTCGCCTCGCGGCACGCCTCCGGCCGGGGCTCAGCGCTCGGCTCGGCCCGAGTCCTCGACGAGGCGCACCTTCACGTTCACCGCGAAGGGGCCGGAGACGGAGGGGTCCGCCCTGAGCAGCGCCAGCATCCTCTCGCCGACCGCGCGCAGGGTCTCGGGGGCCGGGAGGGAGGCGGAGGCGGCGATGTGCGCGGTCACGGTCGTGAACCCCTCCGACCGGTCGATGTCGACCAGCACGTCGGGGCTGCGCAGCGCGAGCTTGACGGCCAGCGCGTCGGCCGCCGCCTCCACGATCGGCTGCGCCGGGTAGACGCCGGCGACCCCCTCGGTGTCGCGGATCCCGGCGGTCAGCCGCTGGGAGAGGGCGGTGTCGTCATAGCCGGCGGTGCCGGCGTCCTCGTGCCCGGCGATCACGGTCGCTCCTCGTCCCTCGGGGGGTAGACGTCGTCGACGGTGACGTCGATGTCGCCGACGGTCAGCTCGGTGTGGCGCTCCAGGGCGTAGCGGATGCGCTCGCGCAGGCTGTCGGCGGCCACGGCGACCGGCAGGCCGAACTCGAGAGCGCAGGTCACGTCGATCCGGATCACGGCCCCGGGTACCGAGATCTCGCCGTCGAGGGTGCACCGGCCCATGATCACGCCGCCCATGGTGTCGCCGGCGCGGCGGATCATGCCGCGCACGGCCGCCTCTGTGAGCGCCAGGCGGAGGGTCGGGTCGGGGTGGCGGACGGGGATGTCGCGGCCGGAGCGCACCTCGGAGCGGATCGCGTCGAGCAGGCCTGCGATCCAGACCTCGTCGCGGTCGGGCTCGCGGTCGGCCTCCTGGCGCAGCGCCCGCGCCGAGAGCTCGGTGAGGCGGGTGAGGTTCGCGAGAGCGAGCCGGCACGCGGCGGAGTTCTCGATCGAGGGGTCGCGCGGCTCGCGGCCGCGGTCGAGGTACTCGCCCAGCTCCTCGAGCGTGTGGCCGTCGAGGTCGTCCTCGGGCACGGCGGCGTCGTCGGTCATCGCCATGCCTCCAATTCGTGGAGCAGGAATCGACGGGCCCGGGCGAGGAGGCCGCGGACCGTCGAGACGGGGAGTTCGAGAGCGTCGGCGATCTCCTGGTAGCTGTAGCCGGCGGTCTCGCGGAGTAGCCAACAGCGTCGCTGATCAGCAGGCAATCGGTCCAGCGCTTCCCAGACCGCGTCCAGCTGGAGTCGTGCCTCCACGATGCGCTCGGGGGAGTGCTCGGGCGGCGCGGGCGGATCCCAGTCGTCGATGTCGTCGTGGCGGCGGCGGACGCGGATCCGGTCGATCGCCTTGTGGGTGACGATGCGCATCAGCCAGTTGCGGATGTGCGCCGGGCTGTCGAGATCGGCCAGACGCCGCCAACCTGTGAGGAACGCCTCCTGCACCACGTCCTCGGACTCCGCCTCGGAGCCGAGGAGCTTCGCGGCGTAGACGCGCATGAGCGCGCCGTGGCGGCGGGCGAGCTGCTCGAACGCCTGCACGTCGCCGTCGACGGCGCGCGCGGCGAGGGTCGCGTCGGACGCGTTCAGGAGGGGGTCGTCGTCGATGAGCGCCTCCTCCGCGGTCCCGCCCGCGGTGTGCCCGCGCGCCGATGCCCTCAGTGTGGGGCGCCGTCCGGCATGACTACCAGCCTTGACAACGGGCCGCCGAATCCGCTGGCCGGATTGCGAGTGCCGCCGATGGGGGACGTCACGAGACGGGATTCGTGACATTCCGGCTCCTCGACACGTCTTGATTCCGTACCCCTCGTGCGTCCCCCCGAGCGCACGGACCCCGAACCCGGAAGAAGTCCCCCATGCACTGCTCCCTCCGCCGCCGCCCCGGGCGGACGTCATGAGCGAGTCGACCTTCACCCTCGGCAGCCCGTTCGCGGGCGACGAGCGGGCCGACCGGCGCTACGAAGCCTCCGGCGACGATCCGTCCGCCGCGTCCGCCGTCTACTCCGAGGCGTACGGCGGAGGCGAGTTCCGCGTCGCTCCGTCGCAGCGCGGCTTCTCCTACCGCTACGCCGTCCGCGGCAGCGACCGGGTGACCCTGCGCACCTCCGACTGCTCCGGCGCCCTCACCGGCCAGGTCCCCCACCTGAAGGAGTACGTCGTCGGCTGGTTCCGCGCCGGCGGCGGACGCCTGAACCTCCCGCCGTTCACCCGGACCGGCACGCTCTCGGCCCCGTTCCTGTTCCCGGCGGAGCGGCACTTCGGGCTCGAGTTCGAGCCGCACCGGCAGAACCTCATCCACTTCGCCCCCGGGTTCCTCGAGGACGTCGCGACCGAGACGCACGCCGGCCCCCGCCAGCCCGTCTCCTTCGACCACGGGGCGGACGCCGACCCCGGCGTCCTCGCCCGCTGGCGCGCCGCGGTGACCGAGGCGAGCGCCGCGCTCGCGACGGCCGCGATCACTCCGCTCGTGCGCTTCACCGCCGAGCTCGACCTCGCCCGCGTGCTGCTGCTGCTGTTCCCGTGGCGCGCGTGGGACGTGCCGGCCGTGCTGCGCCGTCCGTCCGCGTCCAAGACCCGGGTCGCGCTGGACTTCCTCCAGCACCACGCCCACGAGCCGATCACCCCGGCCGACGCCGCCCGCGCGGCCGGCCTGCACACCCGCACGCTGCAGCAGGCGACGAAGCGGCACCTCGGAGTGTCGCCCTCGGTCTACCTGCGCGACGTGCGGCTGGATCGCGCCCACTCCGACCTGATCGCCGGCGATCCCTGCTCGACGACGGTCGCCGCGGTCGCCCGCGAGTGGGGCTTCGGCAACCTCGGCCGCTTCGCGAGCGCCTACCAGGTGCGCTTCGACGAGAAGCCGAGCCACACGCTGCGCCGCTGACGCGCAGCCCTGCGAGCCCGAGGGCCCGGACCGTCTCGGGACGGTGCCGGGCCCTCGTCGTCTCCGGGTGCGTCCCGAGGGACCGTCTCGGAGGACGCTCCATCGTGTCCTCCGACCGGTCTTCCGGACACGGACCTCGTGACACTCGGCGCCGGCTCAGCCCGGCTGATGCACGTGGATGCCGCTGCTCGACGTCACGCCGTTGAACTCGAGATACAGCTGCCCCTCGACGACCGACACGGTCAGCGTGTTGCGGCGCTCGAGTACCGCGACCGCGGCATCCACAAACCCCTGGTCGAAGCTCTGGACGGTGATCTGCTCGAGCTGGTGGACGCGCTTGCCCGACCACGCCGCGATCACCTTCTCCGGGTTGCGATGCGTGTAGACCGTCGTGCGGTCGGCCAGCCTGCTCCCGAAGTGCAGTCGCTCG
This sequence comes from Rathayibacter sp. VKM Ac-2805, assembly GCF_009834265.1. NCBI lineage: Bacteria > Bacillati > Actinomycetota > Actinomycetes > Micrococcales > Microbacteriaceae > Rathayibacter > Rathayibacter sp. VKM Ac-2805. Next base: position 3,452,511 of record NZ_CP047185.1, on the reverse strand, counting down.
GCATCCGGCGCGCCCACCTCGATCCACGTGGTCAGCCTGCCGGTGAGATCGCGGACCAGCACCGCCGGCTCGGTCGCCGTCGACGAGATCCCCTCGCTGAAGGTGATCCCCTCCACGTATTCGAGGCAGTACGCGAGCACGCGCGTCATCATGTACACGTCGGTCTCGGAGGGGTGCCGAGCGGCTCGCAACGTGATGTCCTCGTAGACGCCGCGGTCCACATCAGCCAGCTGTATCGCGAAGTTGTACATCACTGCGCCGGCTGCCACGTGTGGGAGCTTATGTCCTCTCGCTCATCGAGGAGCGCGACGCCTCTCCGGCGCCGGTGGGGGCATCGTGTCGGCGCGCCTCCACGCAAGAACGGCGCGGCAGGAGGCGTTCACTCCGTCGAGAACGTCTCACTCGCGGACTCGTAGCAGGGGATCCCGTCCGCGCATCCTCCGCACAGCAGACCGACATGACCTCGATGCCGTTCACGAGGGCTTCGAGTTCGACCTCCTCTTGATTCGCAACTTCTTCCCCACCATCCGTCACGGCGAAATAACCCTGAGCCGTCTACCGAAGTCAACCGATACAATGTACTTGTCCGGCAACCGGGTATGTCTGCCGCGAAGACCAGAGCACAGCGCCATATCTTGTGGCACCTCAGTTGGATCTTCTACGCTTATCGGGTTCTGATCGTCCGCCGTCTACGAGCCGTCTTGCATAGTGTCGGTTTGGTTTCGTCCGTCGGTTACGTCATGACTCTCGTTCTTTATACCCACTGGACCCCGCTGCCCGGCTCTAGCCCGGCTCGCTCTTCTGCGGCCGCATCCTCGACTCCTCCGCCGGTAGGGTCGGAAACATCGTCGGTGAAGGCAATGTCGGCCAATCGCTCCGGCGAGGACCCGATATCGAACAGAGCCGCGTACTCAGGAAGTCGGTAGCGGCGCCCGAGTAGTGGACCTCCCGCTCTCTCGCGGTAGAGGACGACTGCATCACCCTCCGTGTCCTCGACTCCAAGTACCCACACGAGGGCTGCAGAGCGCGGATCGCGAACGTCTACGACTCGCGCCCGCAAGTGCTTGAGGAACCGGGCGACGTCGGAAGAAGTCACCTGCTTCTCCTTGCCTTCCTTCAGTCGCTTAATCGAGTTCGAGGCGAATAGCTCATTTCGACGGTGGTGGTAATCGCCGAAGGGTATTTGTCCGAACTGGTGGAAAAGACGGTACCGGCGAAGGCTAGATCCACCCAGTCAGGGCAGTCGCCTGACCGATCGTCCGCAATACAGTAGCTCGTCTTCACGCCGAGAGTCCCGTTGATGTCGACGCCGTAGTAATTGGACACATATTCAAACGCCATGACGAGCCTGACGGGGATGCTGTCCGTGTAGGTGCACTTCCCGTCTGTACAGACCTTCTTATTGGCGTATGCCTCGTAGAGAGCATCCGACCCCTGGAAGGTCGCACCTTTTGGGTTGTTCGAGATGAAGCGGAGCGTTTGAAATTTGTGAATGTTGTGCTTGGTCTGGATCTTTACTCAACCGAAGCCCTTGTTTCCGTTCCAAGCCCCTGACCGGACGAACAGGGATCGCTTCTCGGTATTCTTCCACTGGAAGACGATTGTGCTTCCGTCGGCCGCGGCAGCTGTCGCGGTTGGAACGAAGCAACCCGTCACGATTGAGAGCAGCAGGGTAACGAGAACGGCTCCGCGCTTCATTCGTCGCGAATTCCTCTGAATTACCGGCATAAGTTCCGCTCTGTTGAGCATCGCTCGGATGAGACCCTACGTGCTTGGGACGCTCCCGGCTCAAATTCGGCGCGGGTGGCGGTTGCGGAGGCGCCTTCTAGCTGGCGGCGGCGTGCCCACGGCGAGTACCGAGCAATCCGGCTCCGCGAACTCCGCTCACCCGTCTCGCGCGAACCCCTTGTGCTCCACCTCTTGTGCACTCGGCTGGCCGCTCCGCGAGTGCTCCGCGGGGGCCTGTGCAGCCCGCTGGCCGCGAAACGCATCCGCGCTCGACGTTTCCTGCACCTTGGCTGAGCCACCGGGACGTCCGGGCCCCGGGCCACGTCCTCATCATGTGCCACGGATCGTGAGCACCGCGGCCCCGGCCACGACCTCTGACCATCTGGAGAAGATCATGACCAACGTCACCCCCACCAGCCTCGCCAACGCCTCCTCGGCCAAGCACGGCACCGCCACCTCGGCCGGCAAGAACACGATCGCCGACGGCGTCGTCGAGAAGGTCGCCGGCATCGCGGCCCGCGAGGTCCCCGGCGTGCACGACCTGGGCAACGGCGCCGCCCGCGCCATCGGCGCCATCCGCAACGCGATCAACGCGCAGGACCGCGGCCAGGGCATCTCCGTCGAGGTCGGCGAGAAGCAGGTCGCCGCCGACATCACCGTCGTCGCCGAGTACCCCGTCGCGCTGCAGAAGCTCGCCGACAGCATCCGCTCCGCCGTGTCCGAGGCGATCTCCTCGGTCGTCGGCATGGAGGTCGCCGAGGTGAACGTCACCATCTCCGACGTCTTCATCCCCTCGGACGACAAGGACGACGAGACCGAGAGCCGCGTCAAGTGACTCCGTCCCACATCGGCCTGGTCCTCGGCGCGGTCCTCGCGCTGACCGCCCTCGTCTTCGGCTTCTGGGCGCTCCTCTGGGTCGCGCTCGCCATGGCGATCGGCTACGGCGTCGGGCGGGTCGTCGAGGGCAAGCTCGACCTGCGCTCCCTCGGCGGCACCCTCCGCGGGCGGCGGTCCTCGTGACCGCGGCGGTGATGGCCGACGAGGCCAGCCACGGCCGCACGACGATCAGCTCGCGCGCCGTGCGCCGAGTCGTGTCGGCCGTCACCGCGGAGGCGCTGGACGTGGACTCGTCCGACGTCTCCGTCGAGCTCGACGACGAGGGAGGACGCCTCCACGTCGTCGCGCACGCTCCTATCCACGTCACGCCCCTGGGCGGGACGGGCCGCCGCTCCTCCGGGACGCTGCTGGACCGACTCAGCCGGGCGCAGACGACCATCCGCTCGCGCTGCCTCGAACTGACGGGCTCCACGATCGGCCGGGTCGACCTCCGGATCACCGGTGCCGACCTCCGAGAACGAAGGAGGGTGTCGTGACGACTCCCACCACTGCCGGCCGGGCGCTCTACCCGCGCCTGGTGCGGCGCGAGACGCACTCGTCCCGCTCCGGATCGGCGATCGTCCTCGCCGTGCTGCTCATCCTCCTGTTCGCGTGGCTGGGCACGGAGGCGGTCCTCGCCGTCCTCGGGCAGCCCGCGTTGCTCGTGGCCCCCCAGGACGGAGCGTCCTCGCTGCTGAACGCGGCCGCAGCGCCCATCGCGCTGACCGCCGCCGCCGGCGCCGTGCTCGCGCTGATCGGGCTCGTCCTGATCGTCGTGTCGCTCAAGCCCGGCCGTCGCGGCCGTCGCGCCGTCAGCACCGACCGCACCGCGGCGATCGTCGACGACCGCGTCATCGCGCAGGCCGTCGCCCGCACCGCCGGCTACGCCGGTGACGTCGACCCCGACAACGTGTCGGTGTCGGTCGGATCCCGCGTCGTCGACGTGACGGTCTCCCGCACCTCCGGCCGCAGCATCGACGTCACGCCGATCCGCGAGGCCGTCGACGCCGAGCTCGCCACGTTCGACTGCACCCCGCGCCTGCGCTCCAAGGTGCGCCTGTCCGAGAAGGGAACGGTCCGCTGATGACCACCACGAACCGATTCCTCAACCGGCTGCTCCTGTTCGTCGTGGGCCTCGTCCTCCTTCTCGCCGGCGGCGCCGTCGCGGTGGGGTCGCTGCTCCCGCAGGTCCAGGAGAACGTGTCCACCGCCGCGCAGGACGCGGCCGACCCCACGAGCCAGGCTCTCTCGGGCGGCACCCCGTGGATCCTCTGGGTCATCGCGGTCGTCGCGCTCGTCCTCATCCTGCTGCTGGTGCGCTTCATCGTGCGCCAGGGCCGCGGCCGCACCTCCACGCTGCTGCGCGTCGGCTCCGGAGAGGGAGCGGGGACGCCCACGGGCGGCTCCGTCACCATCGACGCGAAGGTCGCCGAGCAGGTCCTCGAGGAGGCTCTGTCGCAGGAGCCGACCATCGTCGCGGTCGACGTGACCGCGTTCGAGATCAAGCACCAGAAGGTGCTGCGCGTCACCGCGCACACCCGCCGCGGCGCCTCGCCCGCCCGCACCCGGCAGACGGTCGACCAGGCCGTCCGCCAGTGGGACGCCCTCCTCGGCGAGGAGACGCCCGTCGTCATTCAGATCGTCAGCGGTCTGCGGACGAAGATGAGCGGCACCGCCCGCGTGCAGTAGCCGCCGGCACCACCGTCCGGCCCTCCCGATCGGGAGGGCCGGAGAGCCCCGCTCAGGCGGGATGGAAGTCTTTCTGAAGGAGCACCCCATGTCCGATCCGATGGAGCCCGGCACCGTCGAGCGCATCCGCACCGACGAGCAGTCGACCCCGAACGAGCAGAGCCGGCGCGAGTCCGCTCGCCGCGTCGCGACGCCGTCCGAGCCCGCGACGACCGAGAGCCGGGTCGCGACCGCCGCCGGCGAGAGCGCCCAGCGCGTGTCCGGCGTCCACCACCTCGGCGGAGCCGTCGCCCGCGGCCTCGACCGCGCCTCCCGCCGCGTGCTGGGCACCAGCACCGTCCCCGGAGTCACGGTCTCGAAGGCCGACGGCGTCACCACCGTCGACATCGACCTCGTCGTCGAGTACCCCCACCCCGTCCGCGAGGTCCTGGACGCCGTGCGCGATCAGGTGCAGCGCGTGGCGGAGCCGGTCGCCGGCGGCCACGTCGTCGTCAACGTCGAGGCGACCGACGTCCACGGCCCGTTCGACCCGATCGAGAAGCCGGAGGAGGACAAGGAGCCGCTCGTCGACACCGCCAAGCGCGCCGCGTCCGACGCCCGCGACTCCGCCAAGGAGGCCGCCGGGAACGCCCGCGACGCCGTCTCCGGTGCCGTCGACTCCGCCCGCGGACGCCTGGCGGACGCCGCCGACGACGCCGCTGACGCGATGGACCGCGCGGCCGACGAGCGCGACGAGCGCGCAGCCGCCCAGAAGACGGCCGACGACGAGCGCGCCGCCGAGCGCGACGAGGACGACCCCCGCGTCGAGACGCACGCGGCCCCGGCCGTCGTCGAGACCGCGGAGTTCGTGGTCCGCGTCGAGGTCGAGCCGGTCGACGACGACGGCGACCCCCGCACCGCGACCGTCGAGGTCGCTCCGGCGGAGGAGTCCGAGCACGTCGAGCGCGACGAGGCCGCGGCCGATCGCGACGCCGCGTCCGACGACACCGACGCCCACCGCTCCGAGGACGACCGCGCGTCGTCCGCCGCCGGTCGGGAGTAGTCCCGTGCGCACCCGCTCGTACGGCGCGCGACGCAAGCCGCGTGCGGCCTGGATCGCGCTCGGCACGGGCGTCGTGCTCTCGTTCGTGGTCGTCGTCGCCGTGCTGCTGCCCGTCCTCGGGCTGATCGGCGCGGCCGACGGCACCACGGCCGGGGCGCTCGACGTCCCGGTCGGCGCGATCGTCCTCTCGATCGTCCTCAGCTACGCGGTCGGCCTGGCCTGCCTCGCGGTCGCGTTCCTCTCCCGCAACGCGGCCCTCGCCTGGGTCGCCGCGGTGGCCGCCGTGATCGCGACGCTCATCGGCTCGATCTGGCCGCTCGTCGCGACCGGATTCGCCAGCGTCGACCAGGCGAAGGACGTCATCCCCTTCATCCAGGACCTGATCGCCCGGGTCCGGGGGTAGCGTCGGGGCGATGAGCTCCGACTACCTCCGCGCCTACGACGACCAGCTCCGCTCCGACGCCGAGACCCCGAGCGCCGTCTCCGTGACGCGCGAGGGGCCTCTGCGTCTGGTGACCTTCGCCGGCGGACGCGGCTTCGTCACCTACCGCGACCTCGCCGGCGCCTCCTCCGCGGAGATCGCCCGCCTGGTCGCCGCGGCCTGCGCGCACTTCGACGCCGATCCCGGCATCACCCGCGTCGAGTGGAAGACCCGCGGCCACGACGAGGCCCCCGGCCTGCACGACGAGCTCGTCGCGAACGGCTTCGCGCCGGACGAGGCCGAGTCGATCATGATCGGCCCGGTCGAGGCGCTGCTCTCGGACCGGCCGGTCCCGGAGGGGGTCGTGCTGCGGCGGGTCGTCGACGAGCCGGACGTCCGCGCGTTCAGCGCCATGATCGACGCCGCCTTCGAGGAGGAGATCGACGTGTCGATCGCCGACTCGCTCGTCGCCCGCCTGGCGCGCGGCGACGGCATGGAGCTGTGGGTCGCCGAGGTCGACGGGCGGATGGCGTCCGGCGGCCGGCTCGAGCCCGTCCCGGGCACCGCCTTCGCCGGTATCTGGGGCGGAGCGACGCTGCCGGAGTACCGCGGACGCGGGCTCTACGGCCTGGTCACGGCCGCCCGCGCCGCCTCCGCACAGGCACTCGGGAAGACCCTCGTGCACAGCGACTCGACCGAGTACTCGCGGCCCATCCTGGAGCGCGCGGGCCTGGTCCGGGTGTCGACGACGACTCCGTACCGTCGCCGTCGTCCGTAGTCCGCGCTCCGTGGGTTCGCGGGGATCCCGAGACGCGCGCTGAGCGCGCTACTCGATCAGCACGGCGGGGACCCTCGCTGGTCGAGTAGCGGCGCAACGGCGGATCGAGACCCGCCCCCTCGAGCGTGGGGGATCTCGATACGCGCGCTACTTGATCAGCGTGGAGGCCTGGTGAGACCCGCCCGATCGTGCGCGCGCTGCTCCGATCAGCTCGGGGACGTGATCTCGAGCGCGATGTTGTCGGGGTCGCGGAACTCGAGGAGGCTCATGCCGCCGGCGTCCTTGATCGGCTCGTGGGCGATGCCGAGGTCGTCGAGCACGGCCGCGGCGGCCTTCAACGCGTCGAGGTCGGGGACGGTGAAGCTGACGTGGTCGAGTCCGACCCGGTCCTCGTCGAAGCGGTCGTCGCCGGGCGCGACGGGGCGCAGGCCGAGCAGTCCGCCCGGGAACTGGTAGATCACCCCGCCGAACACGAACGCCAGCTGCTCCTTCTCCTCCGGCGACGCGTCGGCCGGCGGCGCCTCGAAGGCGACGTCGAAGCCGAAGACGGAGTCGTAGAAGGGGCGCGAGACGGCGATGTCGCGGACGGTGAGTCGGACGTGGTTGTAGTCGACAGCGGGGATCGGCACGGGGGTTCCTCTCGGCGGGGCGGGCGGAGTGCCCGTCTCCAGTGGTTCGGAGGCGGCGGGCCGCCGGTTCGGGGCTGGCGCCGCCTCCGGGGATCGGGTAGTGCGTCAGTCCAGCTCGGTCGGGCGCGCCGGCTCGGCCAGCAGGGCGCGCGCCGCCATCCCGATCACCGCGCTGTAGGTGGGGTAGGCGAAGCGGACGTTCGCGAGGGTCGCGAGGTCGACTCCGGCCGCCATCGCCGTGGTCACCGACTGGACGACCTCGATCGCGTTCTCGCCGACCGCGTGCGCGCCGAGCAGCAGCTCGCGGCGCCGGTCGGCGATCAGCGTGAGGAACCCGTTCTCGCGGTCGTCGATGACGGCGCGGTCCAAATTGGAGAACGGCACCGAGGCGACGACGCACTGCGGGTCGCGCTCGCGGGCCTGCTCCTGCGTGAAGCCGACGCCCGCGTAGTCAGGGTCCGTGAATCCGCCCGCGGGCAGGAGGAACTGAGGCGTGCGCCGGTTCGCGCCGAGCACCGCGTTCTCGGCGGCGGCCTCCGCCTCGAACTGCGCCGCCTGCACGAGCATGTCGCGCCCGTTCGCGTCGCCGACCGCGAAGATGTGCGGCACCACCGTGCGGAAGTACTGATCGGCGGGGATCGCCGAGCGGACGACCTCGATGCCCGCGTTCTCGAGTCCGAGGTCCTCGACGTCGGCGGGCCAGCCGGTGGCCATGATCACCTCGTCGACCTCGGCCGTGCGGTCCTCGCCGCCCTCGCGCCACGCGATCGCGAGCGAGCCGTCGTCCTGCCGCTCGATGCCCGACACCGTCTCGATCCCGGTGCGGACGCGGACGCCCTGGCGCTCGAAGGCGGCGCCGACGTGCTCGGAGATGCTGGAGTCGGAGGTCATCAGGATCCGCGGGGCGACGTCGAGGAGCGTCACCTCCGAGCCGAAGGAGTTGAAGACGGTGACGAGCTGGGCGCCCGTGTTGCCGCCGCCGATCACGGCGACGCGGCGCGGCAGCTCGGTCAGCCCGAGCACGTCCTCCGGCACGGTCGCGAGCTCGGCGCCCGGGATCGGCAGCCGCCGCGAGTGCCCGCCGACGCAGACCATGATCGAGCGCGCGCGGATCCGCCGCCCGCTGTCGAGCACGAGGGTGCTCTCGTCGACGAAGCGGGCGCGGCCCTCGTGGATCAGGTCGACCCCCGCCTCCTCGAACCGCTGCGCCTCGCGCTTGATCGAGCGCACCCGGTCGACGCGCTCGTGCACGTGGCGCACGGTCGCGGCCCAGTCGAGGACGGGAGTGCCGATCTCGATCCCGTAGTCGCCGGCGGAGCGGGTCTCGCGCATCATCCGCGCCGTCTTCGCGAGGACGCGGGTGGGCACGCAGCCGGTGTTGACGCAGGTGCCGCCGACGCGCGCGGCCTCGAGCACGACGACGCGCGCTCCCAGCTCAGCGGCGCGGAGGGCGGCGGCCGTCCCCGCGGGTCCTGCGCCGATGACGGCGACGTCGTACTCGGCCTGCTCGGGAGTGCTGTCGGGCACGGGGACCTCCGGTTCTGGGTGTGCTCCGATCCTGCCGCTCCGCACTCGGCAGCACCCGGCCTTGACAGCCCGCCCGCGGACCGGCGTCGCGGGCGTCCCGACGCTGAACATCGGCCGAGGACGGTTGCCCGGCGGGCGCCCGGCACGGTGGGATGACCGGGTGGGCTGCGGCGGGGGACTCGGGCGGAAGGCGCTCCGATGAGCGCCCGCACCTTCGGGGTGGAGGAGGAGTACCTCCTCGTCGACGCCGGCACGTTCCTCCCGACGCCCGCGGCGCCGCTGCTGCTCGGCTCCGTGCGCGGCTCCGCTGCGGTCGCCCTGGCCGCCGAGCTCAAGGCGGAGCAGATCGAGGCGGTCGGCTCGCCCGCCCGCACGCACGACGCGCTGCTGGCCGGACTGCGCGAGGGTCGCCGCCTGGCCGACGACTCCGCCCGCGAGGTCGGTGCCCGCGCCGTCGCGGTCGCGACCAGCCCCGCCGCGTTCGAGCCGCACCTCTCGGCCGACGAGCGCTACGACCGGATGGCCGAGCGCTTCGGCCTCGTCGCCCGCGAGCAGTTCACCTGCGGCCTGCACGTCCATGTCGGGATCGGGTCGCCGGAGGAGGGGATCGCGGTCCTCGACCGGCTGCGCGGCTGGCTGCCCGCCCTCCTCGCCCTGAGCACCAACTCCCCGCTGAGCGCCGGCGTCGACACCGGCTTCGCCAGCTGGCGCTACCAGTCGTGGGGGCGCTGGCCCACCGCCGGCCCGGTCGGCATCTGGGGCGACCTGGCCCAGTACCGCCGCGTCGTCGCCTCCCTCACCTCGTGCGGCGTGCTGCTGGACGAGGGGATGCTCTACTTCGACGCCCGCCTCTCGCGCGCGCATCCGACCGTCGAGGTGCGCATCTCCGACGTCCCGCTGCACGCCGAGGACTCCGCGCTGATCGCCGTCCTGATCCGGGCGCTCGCCGAGACCGCCGTCCGCGACGCGAGCGCCGGGGTCCCGCCCGTGCCGCTGCCGACTCCGGTGATCGCCGTCTCCTCCTGGCTGGCGAGCCGCCACGGCACGACCGGCGACCTCGTCGATCCGGTCGACGGCTGCCCGGCCCCCGCCTCCGCGGTACTGGCGCGCCTGCTCGACCACGCGGGTCGGGCGCTGGCGGAGTCGGGCGACGAGGAGGTCGCGGCGTGCGGTGTCGAGCGGGTCCTGGCGCGGGGCACGGGCGCCGAGCGGCAGCGCGCGGTGTGGGAGCGGACGGCGTCCGCGGCCGAGGTGATCGCGGACGCGGCGGAGGCGACGCGCGCCTAGCGGCTCGCTGGTCGCAGGCTCACGGCTCGCTGGTCGCGGCCCCGGCGGCTCAGGGCTCGCTGGTCGCAGGCTCCACCGACCCGGACTCCACCGTTCCGGGGTCCTCCGCCTCGGGCTGCGGCGACTCCGGCACCAGCTGGTAGCCGCCCTCGATCGTCCCGTCCGGGCGGAGCAGGATCTGCGTGTACACCGGGGCGCCGCTGCGGAGCGTCGTGCCGCTGACCCGGAGGGGCTCCCCGGCGAAGAACGCCTCCGAGCCGGTGCAGCCGGCGAAGAAGGACGCGTCCGGGCGCTGCACGGCGAGGCACACCGTGGTGCCGTTCGGCTCGGTGATCAGCAGGCGGTCGTTCTCGGCGGTGTCGAACCCGGAGCCGTAGACGACGGCCTCCCCGGCGAGAAGGGCGAGGCCCGGCGGGACGTCGGCGGTCGGCTCCCAGCCCTCGACGAGCGCGGCGAAGCGGTCGGCGGGATCCGCGGAGGCGGTCGGCGCGGCGACGGGGTCCGCGGGCGGAGGGAGGAGGAGCGCGGTGGGGACGATCGCGCCGACCGCGGCACCGCCGACGATCGCGGCGGCGAGCACGAGGCGGCGGCGGCGCGGGTGCGGCGTCCGCGGGGCCGGCCCGTCGGGGTGCTCGGCGGGCGACTCCGCAGTCTCGGAGCCGGCGGTCGCCGACAGCGGGAGTGCGGTCGCCGGCAGGGGGGCGCGCGAGTCGGTCGCCGTCCCGGGATGCGCCGTACCCGGCTGCGCCACGGACGGCGCGGCGCCGGTCTGAGCGCTGGACCCCGTCACTCCGGGAGGAGCGTCCTCCGCCTCCAGCTCGCCGAGCCGTCGCAGCGCCTCGCGCCGCTCGTCCCGGTCGGCGCCGTCGTCGCGGGGTCGGGCCGACAGGATCCGCTCGAGATCCCTGCGCTCGTCGTCCTCGGCCTGCACTCCGTCAGTATGGCGGCGCCGGACACGGGAACGGCCCGCGACCTCCGGGACTCCGCCTTCTCAGCGGGGTCCCGGTGGCCGCAGCCGTTCCGGTGCGGGCGTCAGCCCGACGGGTTCTCGACCGGGTCGCCCTCGGGGTCGGTGGCCGTCTCGGGGTCGACGTGCTCGGGGTCGGTGGTCTGCGGGTCCTCGGGAGTGTTCTTCTCGGTCATCGGATCCTCCTTGTCGCTGGATGCGGAACGTGCGGACAGATTCCACGCTACGGCGGGAGCTCCGTGGAGCGCGCCCGGTTGACTCCGCCGCCCGACGTCCGGAACCGAGGTCAGGAGCGGCGGATCCGCCCGGGCGGCCCGTCACGCTGCTTCCGGCCGCGGCTCCGGACGCCGCTCGCCTCGGCCGGCCCCTTCACCCGTGGCAGCCGCGGGCGTCCACCGCAAGGCCTGGCAGCGCTCTGTCTCGATTCGTACGCTGAACCCATCGAGCCGAGGAGCAGCAGCGCCACATGATCCGCACCACCGTCACCATCGAGGGCAAGACCTACGGGCTGTCCCAGGGGACCGACGTCGCCGAGCTGAAGCGGTCGGCGACCGAGGCGACGCAGGCCGGAGGAGGCCTCGTCGACTTCGTGATCGTGGGCAACCGCCAGGTCAGCGTCCTGATCTCGACGGGTGTTCCGGTGATCTTCGAGGAGCTCGAGGTGCCGGACGACGACCGCGACACCGGTGACGTCCACCAGCCGTGGGACGACATCGACTACCTCGACTGACCCCGTCCTCCCGGTCGCGCCGAGTCGCGGCCGGGTCCCAGACGCCTGAGGGGCGCCGCCGGCTGGACCCGGCGTCTCTCGGGCACCTCGTGCCGCGCTACTCCGCGGACTCGCTCTCGGCCAGCTCGCCCTCGACCAGCGTGCGGGCGGCCGAGGCGAGGGCCGAGCGGATGCGCTCCGCCGGCTCCTGCAGCATCGCCGCGATCGCGTCGACGTCGTGGCCGCCGGTGTGCCGGAGCAGCCAGGCCTGGCGCTCGAGCGTCGGCAGGGCGTGCAGGCGGCGGTGGAAGCCCGAGCGCAGCAGGTCGTCCTCGCGGATCGCCGGCGGGGCCTGCTCGGCGCGCTCCATCGCGGAGCCGCCGCGCTGCACGCTCGCGCGTCCGACCTCGGAGCGCATCAGGTCGAGGGCGCCCGTGTCGTCGAGTCCCTGCGGCCGTCCGCTGCGGACGGTGACCGCCGCGTGGCGGAGGGCGGCGCTCGCCGCGGAGTCCGACAGCGTGAGGCGGTAGGCGTACGCGTAGAGGCCGAGGGCGCGGTTCTCGAGGGCGCGGCCGGCGAGCAGCTCGCCCTGCTGCTGCGACTGCGTCATGCCGACGGCGGCGACGGGTCTGTCGTAGGTGGTCACGGTGACTCCTCGGCTCCGCGCGCTCCCGGTCGGGAAACGCGTCGGAGGCGATGCTAGGGAGTCGAGAACGATCGTTCTACCCTTGACATTTCAGAATCTTTTTCGATGCATGCGCATGGAAGCGCTTTCCCGACAACCGTCCCGGAAAGTGGAAGCGCTCTCACTCCCGCGCCGAGAGGATGCAGAACTCGTTGCCCTCCGGGTCGGCGAGCACGACCCAGGACTGCTCGCCCTGCCCGACATCGGACCGCGTCGCCCCCAGGCCGACCAGCCGCGCGACCTCCGCCTCCTGGTCGTCCGGCACGAAATCCAGGTGCAGGCGGTTCTTCACGGTCTTGCGCTCGGGTACGTCGAGGAAGAGGAGGCTCGGCCCGCGGCCCGACGGGGCGAGCAGCTCGATGCCGTCCTCGTCCTCGTCGACGACGTCCCAGCCGAGCGCCTCCTGCCACCAGTGGCCGAGGGTGCGGAAGTCGGTGCAGTCGACGATGATCTCTTCGAGTCGGAGGGCCATGCACCGACGCTAATCGGCGCGGGGCGTGTCGGGGAAGTGCGTCCGGCGGGTCCGCGCGGCGCCGCGACTCCGTCCGGCCGTCCGATCCGCGGGTGCGGGCGCCCGTGCCGCTTCGGCACGACCGGTGGCGGCCGGACCGGCGGCGCGGCATCCTCGACCCGGGTGCCCCTGCGCCCGGGGACGAGGAGCAGCATGAGCACCGCACGCGAGCAGTGGGAGGCGCGCTACGCCGACTCCGATCGGATCTGGTCGGGCCGCCCGAACGCGACGCTGGTCGGGGTGGTCGGCTCGCTGCCGCCGGGCCGCGCCCTCGACCTCGGCGCCGGCGAGGGGGCGGACGCGCTGTGGCTGGCGTCGCTCGGCTGGCGCGTGACCGGGCTCGACCTCTCCGAGACGGCGCTGAGCCGGGCGCGCGCAGCCGCGGTCGAGCACGGCGCCGAGGTGGAGTTCGTGCAGGCCGACCTCGCCGAGGGCTGGCCGGTCGTCGGGGAGTTCGATCTGGTGACGGCGAGCTTCCTGCACTCGATGGCGGAGTTCCCGCGGATCGAGGTGCTGCGGCGGGCGGCCTCCGTCGTCGCTCCGGGCGGGCGCCTCGCCGTCGTCTCGCACGTCGCGCCTCCGCCGTGGGCGAGCGCCGACGAGCACCGGCACGGAGCCGCGCACCTCGTCGCCCCCGAGGAGGAGCTCGCCGAGCTCGCCCTCGACCCGGCCGAGTGGACCGCCCTGCTCGTCGAGACGCGGGAGCGCGCCGTGACCGCCCCCGACGGCACGGCCGCAGTGCTCCTGGACGGCGTGCTGCTGCTGCAGCGCCGCGGCTGAGCCGGCACCGCTCGAGGACCTGGGCGCCGCGGTCGGGCTAGCGTGGTCCGCGACCCCGACCCCGCAGGAGGCGCCGATGCCGCTCGATCCGTACCTCGCCGATCGGCTGCCCCTCCTGGACGGCCTCGCGTATCCGCTCGACGCCGAGCAGGCCGCCCGCATGGCCGCGTTCGAGGAGGATCCGGGGCCCTGGTCGCTGCCGGAGGGGATCGACGTCGTCGCGGAGACGGCGTCCGGCCCGCACGGACCGGTCCCGCTGCGCGTGTACTCGCCCGCCGCGCCCGAGCGCGCTCTGCTCTGGGTGCACGGAGGAGGATTCGCCGCCGGCAGCGTCGACATGCGCGAGTCGCACGTCGTCGCGGCGGAGCTCGCCGACCGGGCGCGGGCCCGGGTCGTCTCCGTCGACTACCGGCTCGCCGGCCCCGACGTCCGCTACCCCGTCCCCCTCGACGACGTGCACGCCGCCTGGCGGCACCTCCGCAGCACGCAGGCCGGATCGACACCGGTCGCGATCGGCGGCGCGAGCGCGGGGGCCGCCCTGGCCCTCGGCGCGGTCCTCCGCGAGCGCGATGCCGGCGCGCGGCTGCCGGAGCACGTGCTCCTGGCCTACCCCTTCGCGCACTTCCCCAACCCCGCCGTCGACGACGCGATCGCGGCCGAGCTGCGGGAGCTGCCGCCGGTCCTCCGCTTCCCTCCGTCGAGCATCGAGGGCATGGTGCGCACCTACCTCGGCCGGATCTCCGACCTCCCCGTCGAGGCGCTGCCCGGCTCCGCGCCGCTGGCGGGTCTGCCTCCGGTCACGGTCCTCGTGAACGAGTACGACGAGCTGCGCGGGTCGGCTGAGCTGCTCCTGCGCCAGCTCGCGGAGGCGGGCGTCGCCGTGACCGGGCACCTGGCCGCCGGCATGCCCCACGGGCACCTGAACCGGACGCCGGCGCTGCCCGAGGTCGACCGCTCGCTGCACCTCTTCGCCGCTCAGCTGCGCGCGATGGGCTGAGGCGCCCGGCCTCGTCCCGTCCGCTCCGCCCCGCTGAGCTCAGGCGCGGTCGGCCCCGCCCCGTCCCACTCCGCTCAGGCGCGGTCGTGCAGGGTGACGTGGTACCCGTCCGGGTCGGCGAAGGTGAAGGTGCGCCCGAACGGGCCGTCGATCGGAGCCGCGACGACGGGGTGCCCGTCCGCGACGAGCGCGTCGTGGATCTCCTGCACGCCGGTCGCGTGCAGCCAGATCGCGGCGCCCACACCGGGGCGGGAGGCGGAGTCGAGGTCGGTGCCGGGCGCGAGGTCGCGCAGGGCGAAGGCGATCGGAGTCGTCGTGAAGACGACGGCGTGCGGCGGGCCGGCGGGCGAGCGGACCAGGCCGAGGTACTGCTCGTAGAACGCCTGGGACGCCGCGAGGTCGCGGACCTGGAGCGAGACGAAGTCGGGGCCGGTGACGGGCATGGGGTTCCTCCTCGGTTGTGTCAGATTTCTGACACACAGGAGCGTATGTCAGAATACTGACATGAGTCAAGACGGCATCGACCTCGAGACCTCGCTCGGCTACCTCCTCAAGGAGGCGTCGAGCGCCCTGCGCGCGGCGATGGAGGCCGTGCTCCGCCCGCTCGGGATGACGGTCACCCACTACTCCTGCCTCGAGCTCCTCGCCCAGCGGCCGGGCCTCTCGAACTCGGAGCTCGCGCGGGGCGCCTTCGTCACCCGGCAGTCGATGAACGTCCTGCTGCAGACTCTGGAGCGCGACGGCGTCGTCACCCGCCCCGACGCTGCTCCGGTCGGCAAGGCGCTCCCCGCCAGGCTCACCGAGCGCGGACGCCGCAGCCTCGCCGAGGCGTCCGCCGCCGTCCGCGGGGTGGAGCTGCGGATGCTGGAGGGGCTCGCGGAGGAGGAGCGGCAGGCGGCGGCGCGCCTGCTCCGCGGGATGATCCGGTCGCTCCGGGCGGACGACCGCGCCTGAGGGGCGCCGTTCCGCCGTCTGTAGGAACGAGGGCCGCCCGCTCGCCGGTACGGTCGCGCTCATGGCAGCAGGAGGAGCGGTGCGCCCGCTCGACGTCGGGATCGTCGGCGGCTCGATCGGCGGACTGTTCGCCGCGGCCCTGCTCGTCCGCGACGGGCACCGCGTGACGGTCCTCGAGCGGTCGGCGACGGGCCTGTCGCGGCGGGGCGCCGGGCTGGTGGCCCAGCAGGACCTGATCGACCTCCTGCACGCGATCGGCCGCGACGACGAGGCGCGGGTCGGCGTCGTCGCGCACGAGCGGATCACCCTCGACCGCTCCGGGCGCGTGATCGGCCGCGACCCCTCCCCGCAGACGCAGGTGTCGTGGGACCACCTCTACGACACGCTCCGCGCGCAGATCCCCGCCGACTGCTACCTCCTCGGCCACGCCGTCGCCGGGGTGCGCCCCTCGGTCGGGACGGACCCGGTCGTCGTCGAGCTGCGCGACGGGAGCGGCCTGGAGTTCGACGTCGTCATCGGAGCCGACGGCCTCGGATCCGTCGTGCGCGCGGCGGTCGCGCCCGAGGCGCCGGGCAACCGCTACGCCGGCTACTCGACCTGGCGCGGGCTGATCCCGGAGTCGGCGCTCCCCGCCGGGGCCGCGGCGACTCTGCTCGGACGCTTCGTCTTCTACACCGCGCCCGGCGAGCACATGCTCGGCTACCTCGTCCCCGGACCAGCCGGCGAGGTGGAGCCCGGCCGCCGGCGCTACAACTGGGTCTGGTACCGGCCCCTCGCGGAGGACGCCCTCCGCGGAGTGATGACGGCGTCCGGCCGTCCGCCGGAGAGCGTGTCCCTCGCGCCCGGCGACCTCGCTCCCGATCTCCGCCGCCGGCTCGAGGAGGACGCGGTCGACCGCCTGCCGCCGCCCTTCGCGGCTGCCGTCCTGGCCGAGTCGCAGCCCTTCCTGCAGGCGATCGTCGACTACGTCCCGCCGCGGACGGTCCGCGGCCGGGTCGCCCTCCTCGGTGACGCCGCCGTGACGGTGCGGCCGCACACGGCCATGGGCGCGGCCAAGGCGGCGGGCGACGCGCTGGCCCTCGCCGCCTCCCTCGCGCGGCACCCGGTCGACGAGGCACTCGAGCGCTACGAGGCCGAGCGGCTCCCCGTCGGCCGCGCCATCGCCGAGTACGGCAGGCGCCTGGGCCGCTCGATCCCGCTGCTGTCCGAGTGACCGCAGTACCGCGCTCCTGATCGATCCCGGACGTCCGCAGTGACCACCGCCTTCCCGGTGACGAGGCGCCACTGCGAGAGATCGCGATCGAGAGCGGAGAAGAAGGATTCCGCTGGACGTCCTCAGGTGAGCCGAGGTCCGTGCTCGTCACGAGTTCATCCCCCGCCCCCGCCTGGCCGCTCCCCGCCGTCCGCCGCGCGTCTCTTGCTCCCCGGACCCCGGAGACGGCACCCTCGGGTGACGGCCCACAGCGAAGGAGACGCATGGACGACGACGGACTCCTGGCCGCGCTGCTGCGGGGGCGGCCGGCGACGCTGGCCGACGCGGCGGAGCTGACGCACATCGACGAGGCCGAGGTCGCCGCGGCGATCGAGCGGCTCCGCGGCCGGGGGCTCATGGGCGGCGAGGGCGAGCAGCTCGACTTTCCGGCGCCGATGGAGTGGGCGGCCGCGGCCATCGCCCGGCACACCGAGTCGGCGCGGCGGGCGAGCAGGGAGTCGCTGGACGGGATCGAGAGCGTGGTCGCGGGCCTGCCGATGCTGCTCGGCGCCTGGCGGGTCGGCGAGGACACGACGGATCCCGTGCCGATGCTCCTCCGCCACGGGCCGCACGCGTCCGAGGACCTCTGGTTCGACCTCATCCGCCGCGACTGCGGCTCGCTCGTGGCGGTGCTCCCGAACGTGGAGCGGTTCCTCGACCCGCCGACGGAGCGGGCGGTCCGCTTCGGGCACGCGCTCGCGGCGAAGGACCGGGTGCGCGTCATCATGCCGGCCGCCGGCGCGCGCGACCCCCGGGTGCTCGCCCGGGTGGAGGCGTACCAGGCGGCGGGCGTCGAGTACCGGCTCCTCGAGAGCCCGCCGAGCTGGTTCTGGGTCGACGGCGACCACCTCGCCGTCCCGTTCGAGCGGGGCGAGACGAAGCCGACCAGCGTGCTCGGCGTGCGCCATGCGGCGCTGGCGGGGCTGGTCGAGTCGTACTTCGAGGTCCTGTGGCGGCAGGCCGCTCCGATCGGAGCCGTCGACCAGAGCTGGCTGCCGCTGCTCCGGCTGATGCGCCAGGGCGTCACGCTCGAGACCGCGTCGCACCGGCTCGGCATGAACCCTCGGACCGGCCGCCGCCGCGTGGCCGCCGCGATGGAGCACTACGGAGTGGCGACGCTCTTCGCGCTCGGCACGGCGTGGGCGGCGGACTCGCGCACCCGCGACGGCGACGCCGGTGTGGGCGAATCGGTGCTCGACGATCCGGAGGCACTCGAGCCGGGAGCGCTGGGCGACGGCGAGATCGACCTCGCCGAGACGGTGCCGCGCGATTGAGCTCCCGCGGGACCGAGCCGTGCGGCCGACCCCTCGACGCCTTCGGGTGGCCCTGAGGAGTCGGCCGATGCGCCCGCCCGGGCACCTCTCCAGTGTCCGGACGTGACCACGGAGGGGACAAGAGCCTGTAGCGGACACGTCCGGAAGAGGACACCGCACCCGGGAGCGGATCGCCGGCGCTCCCGCTCCGGGGTGGGCGCGTGCCAGGCTTGCCGCATGGATCTCGAGGTGCGGCCGGGGCTCGTCGTCCCCGCATCGGACCTGCAGTGGCGGTTCTCGCGCTCCTCCGGGCCCGGCGGGCAGCACGTGAACACCTCCGACAGCCGCGTGCAGCTCACCTGGAACGTCGAGGAGTCGACGGCTCTCTCGGACGAGCAGCGCTCGCGCCTGCTCGAGCGCCTCGGGAGGCGGCTCGTCTCCGGGGCGGTCACCGTCACGGTGGCGCAGGAGCGCTCGCAGCTGCGCAACCGCGAGACGGCCCTCGAGATCCTCCGCGGGATCATCACCGCGGCCCTCGCGCCTCCCTCCGCCCCGCGGCGCCCGACCCGGCCCACGCGCGGCTCCACCCGCCGGCGGCTCGCCGCGAAGCAGCGGCGCTCCGAGACGAAGCAGCAGCGCCGGCGGCCGCCCGGCGACTGAGCGGAGCCGCGGGGCCCGCCTGGCGGTTGCGCGGAGTCGCAGGGTCCGCCCACAGGCTGCGCGGAGCCACGGGCCCCGGTCGCCCCGGACCCCGCTCAGGGAGTGAAGAACGCCTCGATCGCCGCGGTCAGGGCGACCAGGTCGTCCACGTGGGCGAGCTCGCGCGCCGAGTGCATCGAGAGCAGCGGCACTCCCACGTCGACCGTGGAGATGCCGAGCCGGGTCGCGGTCAGCGGGCCGATCGTGGATCCGCACGGCACCGAGTTGTTCGAGACGAACTCCTGGTACCCGACCCCGGCGCGCTCGCAGACGCCCGCCCACAGCGCCGCGCCGCGCGCATCCGTCGCGTAGCGCTGCGTCGCGTTGATCTTGAGCAGCGGCCCCTTCCCGGCCACCGGCTGGTTCGCGGGATCGTGCTTCTCGGAGAAGTTGGGGTGCACGGAGTGGCCGGCGTCGGCCGAGAGGCACCAGGAGGCGGCGATCGCCCGGGCGCGCTCGTCGACACCGGCGCCGAGGGCCGTGCCGATGCGCGAGAGGACGTCCTCGAGGAACGGCCCGCTCGCTCCGGACCGGCTCGCCGAGCCGAGCTCCTCGTGGTCGAAGGCGGCGAGCACGCTGATGTGCGCGGGCGGCGCCGCGGGATCGGCGCTCGCCGCGAGGAGCGCGACGAGGCCGGCGTGCACGGAGCTGAGATCGTCCATCCGCCCGGCGGCGAGGAACATCTCGTCGAGGCCGAAGCGGCGCGGCTCCTGCGTGTCGGCGGTGAGCAGGTCGTAGCCGGCGATGTCGGAGGCCTCGTCGAGCCCGGCGTGCGCGGCGAGCAGCTGGAGCAGGTCGACCTCGGAGGCGTCGCCGATGCCGAACACGGGGACGGTGTGCTTCTGGCGGTCGAGGGTGAGGCCCTCGTTCGCCGTGCGGTCGAGGTGGATCGCGAGCTGCGGGATGCGCAGCAGCGGGCCGGTCCGGAGCAGGCGCGTCGAGCCGTCGCGGGTGACCACGCGCCCGGCCAGCTCGAGCTCGCGGTCGAGCCAGGAGTTGAGCAGCGGGCCGCCGTAGATCTCGACACCGGCCTGCAGCCAGCCCTTCGAGCCGATCGTCGGCCGGGGCTTGAGCATGAAGCCCGGGGAGTCGGTGTGGGCGCCCAGGATGCGGAAGGGCGTGGTCGCCCCGGAGCCCTCGGGCAGGTGCCAGGCGATGATCGCGCCGTCGCGGACGACGTAGTACCGGCCGGGCTCCGCGGGCCACGCCTGCGTCTCGTCCAGCCCCGTGAATCCGGCTCCCTCGAGGCGCCGTGCCGCCTCGGCGGCCGCGTGGTACGAGGAGGGGGAGGCGGTCAGGAACTCGGCGAAGTCGGCGATGTGGTCGTCACGCGTGGTCATCCCTCCAGTGAAGCACGCGGCGCGGCCGGGACGGGGAGGGTGCCGGGGGAGCCCCTGCGGCGGCCGTCACGGCCGGGCAGGGGCACCCCGGGGCGGAGGGTCAGCGCCGGGTCAGGTCGACGTCGGCCTCGGCGGCGATCGCCTTGATCAGCGCCGAGGCGTTCTCCCCGCCGAAGCCGGCGGCCATCGCCTCGTCGATGTAGTGGCGGGCCGTCGCGACGCCGGGGACGGGCGCACCGACGCTGTCCGCGTAGGCCTGGATCAGCCCCGCGTCCTTCTGCATCAGCGCGAGGGCGAAGGACGGCGAGTAGTCGCCGGCGAGGACGGAGGGACCGACGCCGTCGAAGATCGGCGACTTGAAGTCGGTGACGGCGAGCACCTCCAGCACCTTGTGCAGGTCGAGCCCGCCCTTCTCGGCGAGGGTGAGCGCCTGGCCGAGCGCGAGCAGCTGCGACGCGACGATCAGGTTGCCGACCAGCTTCATCCGCGCACCGGAGCCGCCGGGGCCGATGTGGTGGACGGTCTCGCTGATCGCCTCGAGCACGGGCCGCGCCTCGGCGAAGACCTCGGCGTCACCTCCGACGACGACCCAGAGCCCGCCCGCCGCGGCCTCGCCCTTCGAGCCGAACACCGGGGCGTCCAGGAAGCGGACGCCGCGGGCGTCGAACGCCGCGCGCTCCTCGTCGCTGGCCTCGGGGCTGATCGTGGACAGGTCGACGACGATCGTCGACGGATCGACGAGGCCGGCGAGCCCGCCCTCGGCGAGCACGACCTCGCGCACGGCCGTGTCGTCGGCGAAGCAGGAGAGGACGAAGTCCGCGCCCTTCGCCGCGTCGGCGACGGACCCGGCCGTCGCCGCTCCCGCGACCTCGGGGACCGCGCTGCGGTTCCAGACGGTGACGTCGTGCCCCGCCTTCACGAGGTTGTCCGCCATGCCGCGTCCCATGGTCCCCAGTCCGAGGAATCCGATTCTCGCCATCTCAGTGCACCTTCATCTCTGTGTCGGAGGTCGTCTCCGCGGGGAGCTCCGCCCCCTGGTCGGAAGTGGCGGCCTTCCAGGACTGGAGGAACCGCAGGTAGGCGGTGGCTCCGGGGTCCTGCAGGCCGATGCTGCGGTCCTGCAGCCACGACGCACGGCCGCGGCGGGACTGCAGCTCCTTCGAGCTGATCACGCCCTGCTCGGCGGCCGCGATCGCCGCGTCGAGGGCGGCGGGGCCGGGCTCCGACGTGCGCAGCGCCTCGGCCGCGGGGAACATCGCGTCGAGGATCGTCTTGTCGCCCACCTGCGACTTGCCCCGCTGGCTGATCGACTCGGCGGCCGCGAGCGCGAAGGCGCTGACGTCGCCGGAGCCGATGGTGGCGGCGTCGCCCCAGACGCGGGAGCCGGCGAGCAGCGCGCCCGCGACGAGCGCGGCCATCGTCGACGGGTTCGCGTTGGCGAAGGCCTTGGCGCAGGCGAGCACGACCTCGGTCGGCGTCGCCGTGTCCGGGAGCAGCGCGAGCGCCTCGCGGGCGGCCTTGGCGCCGAGCGACACCGTGATGCCCAGGTCGCCGTCGCCGAGCGCCTGGTCCAGGTCGCCGAGCTCGTCGGCGTGCTCGGGGAAGACGACCAGGCACTTCGCGATCGCGGAGCTGAGTTCGGTTCCGTTCATCGTGATCAGACCTCTCGGAAGAAGGGGGACTGGGCGGGGGCGTTCAGCAGCTCGAGACGCGCGTCGTCGAGGGCGAGGAGCGAGATCGACGCTCCGGCCATCTCGAGGCTGGTCGCGTACTCGCCGATGTAGTTCTTCGCGACGGTGACGCCGCGCCCGGCGAGGAGCCCGTGGACCCGCCGGTAGAGCAGGTACAGCTCCTCGAGGGGAGTGGCGCCCATGCCGTTGACGAGCACGGCCACGCGGTCGCCCTCGCCGATGCCGAGGTCGGCGACGAGCCGCTCGGTGAGGTGCTCGGCGATGCTGTCCGCCGACTCGAGGGCGCCGCGGTGGATGCCGGGCTCGCCGTGGATCCCGATCCCGATCTCCATCTCGTCCTCGGCCAGCTCGAAGCTCGGCTTGGCCGTCATCGGGAGGATCGTCGGGGAGAGGCCCACTCCCATGGTCGCCGTGTGCTCGATGACGTCCTCGGCGACGGCCGCGACCTCGTCGAGCGAGTCCCCGCGCTCGGCGGCGGCGCCGGCCGCCTTGAACGCGAAGAAGATCCCGGCGACTCCGCGGCGGTCCGCGGCCCGCTCCTTCGGCTGGCTGGCGACGTCGTCGCGTCCGAGGGCGGTCAGCGTGCGGATCCCCTCGAGCTCGGCCATGTCGACCGAGAGGTCGAAGTTGAAGACGTCGCCGCCGTAGTTGCCGTACAGGTAGAGGACGCCGGCGCCGCCGTCGACGGCCTTGGTCGCCTCCAGGATCTGCGCGGACGACGGCGAGGAGAACACGTTGCCGATGGCGACCGCGTCGCACAGCCCCGTGCCGACGTAGCCCTTGAACAGCGGCAGGTGGCCGGAGCCGCCGCCCGTGACGATCCCGACCTTCCCCGCGACGGGGGCGTCGGCGCGGGCGAGGATCCGCAGGTCGTTGCCCGGCGTCTTCACCAGGGTCGGGTGGGCGAGCAGGATGCCCTCGACGAACTCGTCGACGAAGTCCTTCGGCTCGTTGATGATCTTCTTCACTGGTGCTCCGTTCTGGTGGACGCGTCCACGGTGGGCCGCGCGGGCGCGGGAGGGGTCGGGGCCGTCGCCCGCTGCCGGCGCGGCCGGTTCGCGGTGACGGAGTCGAGGACCATGACGGCGATGAGGAGGACGCCCTGGGCGATGGCGTACTCGTAGGAGGTCAGCCGCAGAGCGGTGAATCCGCTCGAGACGACCTGGAGGGTGAGAGTGGCGAGCACGACTCCGGCGACCGAGGCGAAGCCGCCCGAGGGGTTCGTCCCTCCCAGCACCGCGATGACGATGACGAGCAGCACGTACGAGGAGCCGTAGTCGGCGGACGCGGTGGGGTTGCGGGCGAGGAACAGCACTCCGGCGCCGCCGGCGAGCAGCCCGCCGATCATGTAGCTGCGCGAGAGGACGCTGACGCTGCGGATGCCCGAGAAGCGCGCGGCCTCGGGGTTCGCTCCCTCCAGCTGCACCTTGCGGCCGAGGGAGGTCGTGTTGATCAGCAGGGCGACCGCGACGGCCACCACGAGCAGCACCAGGAACAGCACCGGGACGGGCCCGACGGCCATCATGCCGAAGGTCGTCAGGGCCGACGGCGCTCCGTAGAGCGTGGTCCCGCCGGTCCACACCACCGCGATGCCGTTGAGGATCTGCATGGTGCCGAGGGTCGCCAGGATCGGGGTGATCCCGACGACGCTCACGAGGAATCCGTTGAGGGCGCCGCAGAGGACTCCGACGACCAGGCCCGCGAGGACGATCGGCACGGTCATCGCCTCCGCGGCGGCGGGGTCGGCGGCGGCGACCTGGGAGTAGATCGTCGCCATCGTCACCGCCGACAGGTTGGCGATCGCCACGAGGGAGAGGTCGATGCCGCCCGTGAGCATGGCGAGCATCATCGCGATGGCGATCACGCCGATCTCGGGAGCCGCGACGCCGATGTTCTGCAGGTTGAGCGGGCTGAGGAACACGCGGGGATTGGCGATCGCGAAGATCGCGACCGCGACGACGAGCGCGATGAGCATCCGGCCCGTCCCGCGGTTGCCCGCGGCGCGTCCGACGACACCGCGGGTGAACGCGTCGAGGCGGTCGTTCATGCGCCGAGCCGGGTGCTCGGAGGTGGTCCGGGATCCGTCGGTCATGATGCGACCCTCGCGCTCTCTCGTTCGTGGCTCACGTCGTCGTCGACGGGCCGGACCCGCTTCGCTTTGCGGCGCGCGGCGATCGCCTGCACGCCGACTCCGACGATCAGCAGGACTCCGACCGCGGCGCGCAGCCAGGCGCTGGGGACGCCGGCGAGCAGCAGGCTGTTGTTGATCACCTGGATCAGGACGACGCCCAGCACCGTGCCGAGCACCGACCCGCGGCCGCCGAAGATCGACGCGCCGCCGAGGACGACCGCGGCGATGATGTCGAGCTCGTCGCCCACCAGGTCCTGCGGGTTCGCGCTGCGGCCGAGGACCATGTGCGCGATCCCGGCCAGGGCGGCGAGGACGCCGACGAGGACGTAGACCGAGAGCTGGGTCCTGACCACGCGGAAGCCCGCCCGGCGGGCGGCCTCGATGTCGCCGCCGATCGCGTAGAGCGAGCGTCCGAACATCGTGCGCGTCAGCATCAGCCAGACCACGACCGCGAGCACGACGGCGAGCAGCGTCATCAGGTGGAGGGCCGCGCGGCCGCCCGAGGTCGCCACGTCGACGACGTTGACCGAGGAGAGCGCCGCGAGCGACGGGGGCAGCTGCGCGTAGTACTGGGCGCCGACGAAGGTGTACATCACACCGACGAACACGCCCTGCGTGCCGAGCGTGACGATCAGTGTGGGAAGCCGGAACCTCGCGATCACGAAGCCGTTGACCAGGCCGAGCACCGCGCCGATCACCACGGCCATCGCGATGATCGCGAGCGCGGGGAGGTCCTGCCCGGTGGCGAGTGTGACGCTGACCGCCGTGTAGGCCGAGAAGATCGCGACGGCCGCGAACGAGACGTCGATGCCTCCGGAGACGATGACGATCAGGACCGCGAGCGCGAAGATCAGCGGCACGGTGGCGCTGCGGAGGATCGACAGACCCGTCGTCGCGCTGAAGAAGACCGGGTTCACGGCCGTCATGACGATCACGAGGGCGACCAGGACCAGGGCGAGGACGCCCTCGTTGTTCGCGCCTCGGAGGGATCGGAGCGTGGACACGTCAGACCGCCATTCTGTTCTGGAGGTTCTCGGCGGTGATCTCGTCGCCGCGGAGC
This sequence comes from Rathayibacter sp. VKM Ac-2805, assembly GCF_009834265.1. NCBI lineage: Bacteria > Bacillati > Actinomycetota > Actinomycetes > Micrococcales > Microbacteriaceae > Rathayibacter > Rathayibacter sp. VKM Ac-2805. The sequence goes on along the minus strand of NZ_CP047185.1, from coordinate 3,427,505 downwards.
TCGTGGGCGATGCGGCCGCGGGCGACCACCAGCACGCGGTGGCAGCAGGCGACCAGCTCGGGGGCGTCGTCCGAGATCACGACGACGGCCATCCCGCGGGCGGCCTCGCGCCGCAGCAGCTCGAGGATCTGCGACTTCGAGCCGACGTCGACTCCGACCGTGGGGCCGTTGAGGATCAGCACCTTCGGGTCGGTCGCCAGCCACTTCGCGATCACCACGCGCTGCGCGTTCCCTCCCGAGAGGGAGCGGACGGGCGCCTGGGGGTTCGGGGCCTTGATGGACAGCTCGGCGAAGAGCCGGTCGATGGTCGCGCGGATCCGCCGCTTGTCGAGCGAGCGCCACGGCGTGCGGTGCGCGTCGAGGGAGCCCGCGATGATGTTGTCCGCGATCGGCTTCTCCAGGAAGAGGCCCTGCGAGAGGCGGTCCTCCGGCACGTAGCCGATCCCGGCGCGGACGGCGTCGCGGATGCTGCGCACCGCGGTGGGCGCTCCGTCCACGGCGATGATCCCGGAGGCGGCGGGCTGGGAGCCGAAGACGGCCTCCGCGATCTCGGTGCGGCCCGAGCCCAGGAGTCCGGTGATGCCGAGGATCTCGCCCGGGCGCACCGAGAACGAGACGTCGTGGAAGGCGCCGGGGCGGGAGAGGCCGACGACCTCGAGCATCGGGGGCGCCGACTCGTCGAGCGTGCTCACGATCCGCGACTCGTCGAGCTCGCGGCCGGTCATGTGCTCGGCGATGGAGCGGCGGTCGAAGTCGGCGACGGGGCCGCTGGTGACCACGCGGCCGGAGCGCATGATCGTCACCCGCTGCGAGATCTCGAGGACCTCCTCGAGCTTGTGCGAGACGAACGCGAGCGCGACGCCGCGGCTGCGCAGCCGCTCCACGATCGTGAACAGCCGCGCCACCTCGGTGTGCGTCAGCGCGGTGGTGGGCTCGTCCATGATGATGACGCGCGCGTCGTTGACGAGGGCGCGGCAGATCGCGGTGAGCTGCTTGTCGGCGACCGAGAGGTCGGCGACGTCGGCGTCGAGGTCCAGGTCGAGCTGCAGCTCGTCGACGATGGCCTTCGCCCGGGGGCGCGCGGTGCCGGCGCGGTAGAGGCGGTGCTTCGCCGCGACGGCCGAGGTCAGCACGATGTTCTCGGCGACCGTGAGGTTGGGGAAGAGCGAGAAGTCCTGGTAGATGACCTGGATCCCGCTCGTGATCGCGGAGGTGGTGTCCATCCGGGAGCGGGTGTCCCCGTCGATGGAGATCTCGCCCGCGTCGGGGCGCTCGGCCCCGGAGATGATCTTGATCAGGGTGGACTTGCCGCAGCCGTTCTCGCCGGCGAGGCAGTGCACCTCGCCGGGGATCAGGTCGAGCGAGACGCCGTCGAGGGCGGTGACGCCGCCGAATCGCTTGGTGATGCCGCGGGCGCTGAGGATCGGGGCGGTGGTGCCGGGGGGAGCGTCGGTCATCGTCGACCTTCCTGAGGGTGCTCCGGGGCGCGCGGGCGGCGCGCCCCGGAGCGGGGGGTGGAGGGGGATCAGAAGTCGTACTGCGCGGCGGTCTCCGCGTCGGCCGCGACGGACGCGTTCCCGACGAAGACGTTGTCGAACCCGTCGAGCTTCTTGAGCGAGTCGTAGCCCTCGACGCCGAGGTCGGTGCCCTCGGTGATCTCGCCGCCGTCGGCGAGGATCTTCGCGATCGACAGCTGGGCCTCACCGGCGAGGGCCGGGTCCCAGAAGAAGATCTTGTCGATGGAGCCGTCGGCCAGGTACTGGTTGGCCACCGACGGGATCGAGGTGCCCATCACGCACACCTGGTCCTGGAGGCCCGCCTCCTGCACCGCGCGCGCGATGCCGGGGACGTCGTTGCCGGCGGAGCCCTGGAAGCCCGCGATGTCGGGGTACTTCGCGAGGATCTCCTTCGCGCGCTCGTACGCCGTCTCCTGGTTGTCGGTGCTCTCGATGGGGGTCTCGACGCGCGTCATGCCGGGGGAGTCGGCCTGCTGCGTCTCGTACGCCGCCTCGACCCACTCCATGTGCGTCTTCGCGGTCAGGCCGCCGACGAACTGGACGTACTTCCCCTCGCCGCCCATGCACTCCGAGAGGTTGTCCATGATCTCGGAGCCGTAGGACGCGTTGTCGAAGGCCTCGATGTCGACGTCGACGTTCTCGATGCCGGACGCCTCGTGCGAGACGACGATGATGCCCTGCTGGCGGGCCTGGGCGAGTACGTTGCTGAGCGACTCGGGCGAGTTCGGGACGACCGTGATGGCCGTCGGGCGCTGCGCGATCAGGTCCTGCACGATCGCGGTCTGCTTCTCGGGGCTGACGTCGTCGGCGCCCTCCTGGCGGGCGTCGATCCCGGTCTCGTCGGCGAAGTCCTGCACGCCGACGGCCATGCGCTGGAACCACGGGATGGTCTGCGCCTTGACGACGGTCACCATGACCATCTCGCCCGCGGCGGCCGAGCCTCCGCTGCCGGCGGCGGTGTCGGAGCCGGCGCCGACGGTCGTGCATCCGGTGAGGAGGATTGCGGCGCCCGCTGCGAGCGTCATGCCTCGGAAAAGTCGAGAGCGGTCCATTCGTTGACTCCTTCGTGAACGAGAGGATGGCGGCCGTTCGGCCCTCATCCGGTGCGGTGTTCTGACGCTGCTGTGTCGGAATCCGTCGCAGGAGCCCGACGCTAATCGCTGATCGAGCACTGCGTCAAGCGATAACGCGCAGATGGCTGCACTCTTTCGCGCATCAGACGGGAGAAGCGCGCGAATCGCGCATCCCGGGCGCAAACGGCGCGTTGGACCGCGCAGGCTCGCCGCGCACCCGGCAATTGAGACGCGCAACCGCCCGCGCATGCGCGCAATCTGCGCGTTTCCGCGCGCCGTCTGCGCCTCCTCCCCGCTCCGCCCCGTAGCCTCGACGGAGGCGAGACCAGGATCGAGGTGTGGGATGTCCCGTCAAGCAGAGATCGTCGACGCCCTCCAGGACGGCGGCTTCCAGTCGGTGCGAGACCTCGCGGAGCGGTTCGACGTCACTCCGTCGACCATCCGGCGCGACCTCGAGCGGCTCGAGGCGATGGACCTGGTCAAGCGCACGCACGGAGGCGCGATCCCGGTGAAGCAGTCCGAGACTCCGCACCACTTCAAGGAGGAGCTGCACCGCAGCGAGAAGGCGGCGATCGGGCGGGCGATGGCCGAGCGCGTCCTCGAGGGGCAGACGATCCTCCTCGACGGGGGCACCACGACGCTCGAGGTCGCGCGGCACCTCGAGAACCAGCGCCTCACCGTCGTGACCGGCGACCTGCGGGTCGCCCTCGCCGTCGCCCGCAAGCAGACGATCCACCTCGTCTTCATCGGGGGCGAGCTCCTGCCGAACGCCTTCTCGATGTGGGGGCCGACCTCGGTGCAGCAGCTCTCGAACCTGCGGGTGGACGTCGCGATCTTCGGCGCCGACACCGTGGGCGACGACGGCATCTACAGCACCACCAGCTACGAGCTCGAGCTCAAGCGGCTGATGATGGCGTCCGCGCGCGAGGCGTTCTTCGTCGCCGACAGCTCGAAGTTCGGGCGGGAGGCGCTGTTCAAGGTCTTCGGCACGGAGGACTTCACCGCGGGGATCACCGACAGCCTGCTCGACCCGCTGCGGGCGTCGCACTTCCCCGTGCCGCTCATCCAGGCGTCGATCCTCCCGCCCGACGGCAGGCGCGCCTAGCCGCGAAGCCCGCGCCTCTGCGGGACGGAGGCGCCGTCGTTCCCGCGGCGGGACGGCGCCCATCACTCCTGTGGTGGAAGCGCGCCCGTCACTCCTGCGCGCCCGTCACTCCTGCTCGGCCGCCGCGAGGGCGCGGTCGAGCCAGTCCGCGAGCAGCAGGCGCTCCGCGGGCGTGAGGCCGGCGAGCTCCGGTGCGAGGGCACGGACGCCGACGAGGGCGGTGAGCCGCCCGCCGTCGCCGGGGGAGGGCGGGTCGGTGAGGATCCCCGCGAGCACGCTGTCGAGCGCGGCGTCGGCGAGACCGGGGTCGCGGTCGGCGGCGGGGGTGGAGAGCAGGGTGGTGACCACGCCGGTGCCCGCCGCCTGGATGAGGCCGACGGCGCGCTCCTCCGGCACGCGGAGGCGGCCCTCGGCGGCCACACGCTGCACGCGCGCGGCGAGGACCCGCCGCCCGGAGAGGGCGGCCGGCGATCCGGAGGCGCGACCCGGATCGCTGAGGAGGCGGAAGAGCGCGGGGTTGGCCAGGCCGAACTCCACCTGCGCGGCCCAGCCCGAGCGCAGGTCCTCGACCGGGTCGACGCCGCCGGCGACGGCCGCTTCGACCGTCCGCGCCTTGGAGTCGACCCAGGTGGCCAGCACGTGCTCCGCGACCGCCTCGAGCAGGCCGTCCTTGTCGCCGAAGAGGCGGTAGATCGCCGGGGCCTGCAGCCCGGCCGCCTGGGCGACCGCTCGCGTGGTGACGGCGGCGGGGCCGTCGTCGCGGAGGAGGCCGGCGGCTGCCTCGACGATGCGCAGGCGCGTGTCGGTTGGAGGGGTGGGACTGGTCACGTATCGACGGTAGCGCACTGTTGCTATCAGTGGAATTCCGTGGTTATCTTCCTCGTGGTATCGCTGATACCCCTCATCGGAAGGCTCTCCCCATGATCATCGTGACCGGTGCCACCGGCGCTCTGAACGGCGCCACCGTCGACCACCTCCTCGACTCCGTCCCCGCCTCCGGGATCGCCGTCGTCGCCCGCGACGCCTCGAAGGCCGCCCGTTTCGCGGAGCGCGGAGTGGAGGTGCGCGTCGGCGACTACGCCGACCCCGCCTCCCTCCCGGGCGCCTTCGACGGAGCGGATCAGCTGCTCCTCGTCTCCTCGAGCGATCCGCGGGCCGACGCCGTCGCCCTGCACCGCACCGCCGTCGAGGCGGCCGTCGCGGCCGGAGTCGGACGGGTCCTCTACACGAGCCACCAGGGCGCCGCCGCCGACACCCCCTTCGGCCCGGGCCGGGACCACGCGGCGACCGAGCGCCTGCTCGCCGAGTCCGGGCTCGCCTGGACGTCGCTCCGCAACGGCTTCTACGCGCACAGCCTGGGCCTCTTCCTCGGACCGTGGCGGGAGACCGGAGTGATCGAGGTCCCCTCGGACGGTCGCGTCTCGTGGACGGCCCGCGAGGACGAGTCGGAGGCGGCCGCCCGGCTCCTCCTCTCGGGGAGCCCGCAGGACGGGCCGATCATGCTGACCGCGACGGAGGCTCCGACGTTCGAGGAGATCGCCGGGATCGCGGCCGAGGTCGGCGGGCGACCCGTCGAGCTGCGCGTCCTCGGCGACGACGAGTGGGTCGCCGCGCGCGTCGCGGCGGGTCAGCCCGAGTTCCTCGTGCGCTTCACCCTCGGGATGCACCAGGCGGCCGAGCACGGCTTCTTCGCGGGCACCGGCCCCGAGCTCGGGCGCCTCCTCGGACGCGAGCCGCGCAACGTCCGCGACCTGCTCGAAGCCGGGCAGGCAGCCGTCGCCGGATGACGCCGGGCGGGCCGTCCCGGGCCCCCGCCCGCGTACCGAGGCGCCGCGCCGTCCGTCGAAGCGCAGCCGAGGGAGCGGCGTCTCGGCGTCAGGGCGGTTTCCCGGCTCCCCCCGCACGACGACGGGAGCCCGCCGTACCGGTGAGGTGCGACGGGCTCCCGGGGAGTGCCGTGCGTCAGCCGCAGCTGCGCGCGCTGTAGGGCGCGGTGGCCGTGGCTGTGACGGTCTTGCCGCCGACCGTGGCCGTGCCGGTGACCGTCGCCTCGCCCGCGGCGAGCTGCGTCGAGCGCACCGTGAACGCGGCGGAGCCGGAGGCGCCGGGCTTCACGCCGGCGATCGTCTTCACGCCCTCGGGGGTGCTGATCGAGACGTCCATGGGCACCGTGTCGCCGTTCCTGCCGACGACCGTCAGCACGACCTTGCCGGCGACGCAGCGCGACGTGGCGGTCGCGCTCACCTTCAGCGAGGACTGCACGGTGACCGTGACCTGCACCGGCATGCGCGACGCGTCCTGCGCGACGCCCGAGACCGTGAAGGTCCCGGCCGTGGCGTAGGCGGCGGGCGCGACGGCGTCCCAGGCCACGTCGACCGTGCTGGTGGTGCCGGCGGCGGTCGTGATCGTGGCGCGGGGCAGGACCGGCGCGGTGCCGGCCGTGGTCGTCGCGGTCAGCGGAGCGACCGAGGCGACGGCCAGGCCGGGGGCGTAACCCTCGAGCACCTTCTGGTACTCGGAGCGCGTCACCGGGATGACCGTGCCGTGGCGCGGCTTGCCGCCGTCGGCGTTCTGCGGCAGGCCCGTGCGGAGCTTCGCTCCGAGCGGCTGCCAGGAGTCGCCGTTCGCGAGGTCGTCGGTGCCGAACGGGATGTAGTGGTTCGGCCCGTCGTGGTAGTTCGGCTGGTCGATGAAGAGGAACCAGTCGAGGCCGTTCACGTCGCCCTCGTTGGCGGGGAAGACGTTGGGGCCCTCACCGCTGGTGAAGGTCTTGCCGGGCTCGCCGTTGGGCAGGCCCGAGGCCACCTTCTCCTTGACCAGCGACCACTCGTCCGCCGGTCCGCCGGTGCCGGGCAGCGAGCCCGAGACGGTGGCCAGCAGGTCGGTGCTCTTCTCCTCGCGGAGGGTCATCGACGCCTCGTCCTTGGTGAAGCGGTAGTAGGTGTCGCCGTCCTTCGCGACCGTCGAGTCGATGGTGCCCTTGCCGGCGCCGCGCTTGACGTCGATCCACGGCTTCGCCTCCGAGAAGGAGGTGAAGTCCTCGGTCGTCGCGTACATCATCTGGTTGTAGGTGACGGAGGCGCGGTCGGCCGTGTTCGTGGTCGGGTACATGTTCGAGGCCCAGAACACGACGTAGGTCTGGAGCTCGTCGTCCCAGTACGCCTCGGGGGCCCAGGTGTTGCCGGCGAAGTCGGTGGAGACCTTGACGTGGCGCTGGGCGGACCAGTTCACCAGGTCGGTCGACTCCCAGACCTCGATGTACTTCGAGCCCGACTTCTGCGCGGTGTCGAAGCCGCCGGGGAGCCCGTCGATCTTCAGGTCGGTGGCGAGCATGAAGAACTTGTCGCCCTCGTGCGAGCGGATGATGAACGGGTCGCGCAGGCCCATCGTCCCCAGGTTCGAGGTGAAGACCGGCTTGCCGCCGTTCAGCGTGTTCCAGCTCAGCGCGTCGTTGCCCTTCGAGGCGGCGAGGCTGATGCGCTCGGCGCCGTCGCCCTCTCCGGTGAAGAACGCCCAGACGTACGCCTCGGTGTCGTCGGTGCCGGCGGGGAGCGGCTGCACCCGGAGGGTGAAGTCGCGGGTCCGGGTGGTGGATCCGCTGGTCGCGGTCGCGCGGACGACCACGTCGATCGCGGGGCTCCCGGTCGCGGGGCGGTCGACGTCGATGGTGCGGGTGCCGGCGGCGCTGCCGTCGCGGACGGTCGCTCCGCTCGGGCTGACGACGCTCCAGGCGATGCTCGAGCCGAGCGTGCCGGTGGTGGGCACCGAGACGTTCGTCCGGATGTCGCCGACGTTCGGGATGGCGATCGCGGCGAGGTCGCGCTGGACCTTCGTCGCGTCGTCCAGCTGCGCGGCGACGCGCACCGTGTAGTCGACCGAGCGGGTCTCGGTGCCGACCCTGTAGGTGGCGGTGAGGGTGGCGGTGGCGTCCGCCTGCCCCGCGGCGGGGCGCGTGACGGTCGCGGTGCCGCCGGTGATGGCCACGGCCGCGCTGTTCGACGTCCAGGTGATGCCGACGCCGCTGGCGGTGGTGGGCACCGTGAAGCCGGCGGTCGCCTCCGTGGGCACCGTGACCGACGCGACGGCGCGGTCGAGGGCCTGCGAGGAGTAGAGCGCCTGCACGGAGCTGCTGCTGAGGGCGCTGTCGTAGACGGCGAAGTCGTCCATCTCGCCGTTCCAGCCCGGGTCGTTGTAGGTCGAGCGCGCGATGTACGCGACGAGCGACGGGCCGAACGAGGAGACGTCGCGGGCGATCGTGCTCTGCGAGATCTGCGCGCCGTTGACGTACACGGTGAGCTTGCCGGTCGAGCCGTCGACGACGGTCGTGTAGAGCGAGAGGCCCGAGGGGGTGCGCGCGCCGACGGTCGGGGTGCCCGTCGCTCCGGCGCCGACCTCGGTGTTGTAGGGAGCGCCCGCGTTGACCGAGTTGGTGACGACCGACTTGGTGTAGCCGGAGAGGTTGCTCGGGTTGAGCAGCCAGTAGCCGGAGGAGAACGAGGCGCCGGAGGCGACGGGCGCTCCGACGAACGCGGCGGCGACGTTGCCGGTCCCGCCCTTGTGGGCGAGCCAGGTCGAGAAGGTCAGGTCCTTCTTGCCGACGAGGCCGGCGGTGGGGATCTCGAGGTAGGGGGCGGCCGCGGCGGATCCGCCGGGGAGGCTGATGAGCCCGTTGCGGAACTGGGCCCCGGAGCCGCGCAGCGTCGCGCTGTAGCCGTTGCCGCTGGTGTCGGCGACCGTGGTGCCGGTGGGGGCGGTGTCGAACGTGTAGTGGAGGAGCGGGGTCTCGGTGGCTCCGAAGGCGGAGCTGGGGACCGTGGCGCCGAGCAGCGCCGTGGCGGCGACGGTCGCGACCGCCAGAGCGGTCCTCACCGCCGATCGTGATCGTCTCATGCAGATGGCCCTCGTGATCGGGTGCGGCGTCGAGGCACGATCCGCAGGGCCGCGGAGGTGTGCGTCTTCGCACGGAATGTGAACGTGAACATCCTAGATCGCGGTACCGGATCCTGACCAGACCCCGGGAGAGGTCTGCGGGCTCGTGCAGAACGCCCGCCGAGAGCGCGGTTCCTCGCCTCTCGACCGAGGGGGCCTCCTCTCCGCCGACGTTCTGCAGGAGCCGGCCGGGTGGCACGATGTCCGCATGGCCTCCGACCGCCCCGTCCTGCTCGTCGTCGACGTCGCCGACGGCGGCCGCGAGGACCCCGAGTTCGAGATCGAGCTGCAGCTGCTGACCGCGAGCGTCGTCTCGGCCGCCACCGCCGCGGGCTTCGTGGTCGACCGCGTCCCGGCCGAGCAGGCCGGCGCCGCCGAGCTCGAGCGCCGGCTCGCCGCCGCCGACGCCGTCGTGGTCACCGGGGGCGAGGACGTCGACCCGTCCCTCTACGGCGGCCGGCCCGACGACCCGCACCGCGGCCAGTCCTTCCCCGCCGCCGACCGCGCGCAGATCGCGCTCGTCCGCCGTGCCGTCGAGACGCGGACCCCGCTGGTCGGGATCTGCCGCGGGATGCAGCTGGTCAACGTCGCCCTCGGCGGCGACCTCGTGCAGCACCTGCCCGGCGCCGGTCACGTCGGCCGGTCGGTCCCCGGCGAGCACCTGTCCGGGATGGTCGACCACCGCGTGGCGCTCGAGCCGGGCAGCGCCCTCGCTCGCATCCTCGGCGCCGCCGAGCTCGACGTCCGCAGCTCCCACCACCAGGCCGTCGACCGTCCCGGCGAGGGCCTCGTCGTGGTCGGCCGCGCCGACGACGGCACCGTCGAGGCCCTCGAGCACGAGTCCGCGCCGCTCTGGTGCGTGCAGTGGCACCCGGAGGACGCGGGCTCGCACGGCACCGTGCTCACCGATCTGCTCGAGGCGGCGCTCGCCGCGACCGCTACTTGATCGACCCGCGCATCACTCCGCTGACCACCCAGCGCTGCGCGAAGAGGTACACGATCAGCAGCGGCGCCATCGCCATCAGGTAGGACGCGAAGGCGACGGTGTAGTTCGTGTTGAACTGCCCCTGGAAGACGTACTCGGCCAGCGGCAGGGTGCGGGCGGACGGGTCCGAGAGCACCACGAGCGGCAGGATGAAGTCGTTCCACGCCCACACGCAGGTCAGGATCCCGACGGTCGCGTTCATCGGGCCGAGCAGCGGGAAGATCACCTGCCAGTAGGTCCGCCAGGTCGAGGCGCCGTCGGTGCGCGCCGCCTCCTCGAGCTCGATGGGGATCGAGCGGATGAAGGCGGTGTAGATGAACGTGTTGATCGAGAGCCCGAACACGGCGTAGAGCAGGATCAGCCCGGCCTGGTTGTCCAGGCCCAGCAGGGCCGTCTCCTTCACCACCGGCAGCATGATGATCGGGAACGGCACGAAGACCGCGGCGAGCAGGTAGAAGTAGACGCCCTTGAAGAACGGCCTGTGCATGTTCCGGGCGACCGCGTAGGCGACCATCGAGTTCGAGAACAGCGTCAGCACGACGGCTCCGACCGTGATCAGCGCGGTGTTCACGAAGGCCTGCGGGAAGCGGGTCGCCGTCCACGCCTCGGCGAAGTTGCCCCACGAGATCGAAGTCGGCAGCTCGAACCCGGTGCCGCCGAGCTGGTCGGGCGTCTTCAGCGCGGTCACGACGGCGAAGTAGAGCGGCAGGAGGATCGTCAGCGAGCAGACCGCGATGAGCGCGGTCGCCCACCAGTTGATCCGGTAGGTGTCGCGGGAGGGCCGGCGCCGCCCCTCGGGCTCGCCGAGGGCGATCGCGGTCGTGGGGGTGATGGTCGATGTCATCAGAACGACGCCTCTCTGCGGCTGAGGACTCGGAACTGGATCAGCGAGACCACGATGATGATGAGGAAGTAGAGGACGGCGTTGGCCGTCTGATAGGCGTACTCGCCGCCCTGGAAGCCGCCGCGGTAGATCAGCAGAGTGATCGACTCCGTCGAGGTGCCGGGACCGCCGTTGGTGAGGGCGATGATGTGGTCGAACACCTGGAGGAAGTTCTTCATCGAGATGACCATGTTGATCGTGAAGAAGGAGGCGATCAGCGGGAACGTGATCGAGGTGAACTGCCGCCACCTCCCCGCTCCGTCGAGCGAGGTCGCCTCGTAGAGCTCGCCCGGGATGGTCTGGAGTCCGGCGAGGTAGATGATGATCGAGAAGGCCGAGGCCTGCCAGACCGCCAGCACCACGATCGCCACCCACGCCCAGTCGGCGTTCGCGAGGATGTTCTCGCCGATCACCGGGATCGCGCCGAGGATCTGCGGCAGCGAGTTCGCGAAGAGGTACTGGAACACGTAGCCGATGACCAGGGTCGAGAGCACGTAGGGGATGAAGTAGATCCCGCGGAACGCCGTCTGGAACTTGATCCGCGCGTTGAGGGCGACGGCGATGGCGAGCGAGATCACGTTCACCAGCACGGTCGCCACGATCGCGAAGCCGAAGGTGAACCCGTAGGCCTTCCAGACGCGGTCGTCCTGGAGGAGCGCGAGGTAGTTCGAGGCGCCGATCAGGTCCCAGGAGCCGTAGCCCGCGTAGTCCGTGAAGCTGAAGAAGATTCCGGTGAGGACCGGGACCGTGTGGAGCACGAAGAAGAGCAGGACGGCGGGGACCGTCATCCAGTAGAAGGTCTTCGAGGTGCGGCCGATGGTGCGCTTGCGGCGCGCGGGCGGCGGAGGAGTGGTCGCCACCGCCTGCGCGGCGGCCGTCGTGGTCGTGGTCATGGGGTCACTTCCTGGTCGTGCGTGCCGCGACTTTGCGCCACTCACTGTCGAGGGTCCGGAGCGCCGCGTCGGCGTCCCCGCTGGCGAGGAACGCCTGGAGCGTGGGGTTGAGCGGGATGCTCGCGGGGATCTGGTGGTCGACGAAGCCGATCAGCCGTCCCTGCTCGAAGTAGGGCTGCAGCTCGGCCAGCGTGGGGTCCGAGTTGGGTGCGGCGCCGACCAGCGGCGAGAAGGCGGCCTGGCTCTCGACGTACGGCTCGACGACTCCGGGGGTCAGCAGGAAGTCGACGAAGCGGCGGGCCGCGTCGAGCTTCGGAGTGCCGCGGCCGATGGCGACGGCCACGTCGACGCCCGAGGTGACCCGCGTGTCCGCGGGGTCGTCGAGCACCGGGTAGGGGAAGACGCCGAGATCGATGTCCGGGTTGTTCGTGCGCACCGGGTTGATCGCCCAGATGCCCTGCGGGTACATGGCCGCCTCGCCCGCGGCGAAGGCCTGGTTGCCGTCGTCGTAGCCGCGGCCGAACGAGCCCTCCTGCGTGTACGAGAAGAGCTGCCCGAGCCGCTCCATCGTCGTCGCGTAGTCCTTCGTGAACGAGACGGGGGAGTCGGGGCCGAGCGCCGCTCCCTCCTCGCGCATCGCGTCGAAGAAGCCGTCCGGCTGCAGCTGCCCGCCGAGCGCGTTGAAGGCGGGGGCGCCGGTCCAGTTGTCGAGCAGGGCGCCGTAGAAGGGAGTGATCCCGGCGGCGGTGAGCGTCTCGCAGACGGCGATCAGCTCGTCCCAGGTGGTCGGCACCTCGATCCCGTTCTCGGCGAAGATCGTGCGGTTGTAGAGGATCCCGTCCGCGTTGTTCGCGAAGGCGAGCGCGTTCACCTCGTTCCCCTCGAAGCTGCCGAGGGCGGCGAGGATGTCGAGGGCCGCCGGGTTCACCCGCTCGACGAGCTCGTCGCCGGTGAAGTCGTGGAACACGCCGGCCTTCGCGAGGTCGGCGTAGTAGCCGCTGCCGTTCAGGGTCAGCACGTCCGGCACCTTGTCCTTGACGAGCAGGGTGCGGATGGCCGTGTCGGGGTCGGGCACGTTGTTGGCGATGACCCGGATGTCCGGGTTGGCCGCCTCGAACTCGCGGATGATCCGCGCGAAGTCCTCCACCGCCTCCGCCTTGAACTGGAAGAAGTCGAGCGTGGTCACTCCGTCGCCGGCGCCGGGGGAGGCGCACGAGGCGAGGGCGGCGGCGGACGCCGCGGCGAGCGGCACCGAGAGGAACAGCCGCCGGGAGAACCCGGGGGGATGCGGATGAGCGGACATGCGGCGCCTCCTTGCGCGTGGGGACAGGTCTCAGGGCGCGCTCGACCGCGGAGGGCGGTGCGAGAGCAGGTGCGGCGGCCGTGGAGCGGGTCGGCTCCGGAGCCGGGAGGGCGGGTCAGAGGGCGGTGAGCACGAGCACGACGAGCTGCTCCGGATCGAGGACGGGGGCCTGGAGCCCGACAGTGCCCAGCACGCGGCCGCGGAGCGCGGTCCCGTGCTCGGCCCAGCCGAGCGGCGACTGCCCGGGGCCGCCGAGCGGCGACGTGACCGGGGCGAGCGCCACGGAGTAGGTGCGCTCCGGGTCCAGGCCCGGGAGCGTGATCCGGCCGGGCGGGTAGGTCTCGCCGGTGCGCAGCTGGGCGAAGGTGAAGAGGGCGGCGGAGCGGTCGGCGGCGACGACTCCGGAGAGCGAGGCGGCGTCGTCGGCGAGGTCGGCGCGCACGACCGTCCCGGTGTGCAGCAGCGCCCGGTGCTCGCGGTGGAAGGCGACCCAGGCGGTCAGCTCCTCCTCGACGGCGGGGGCGAGATCCGAGACGTCCCACTCGATGCCGAGGTGGCCGGGCAGCGCGGTGCCGGCGCGGAAGGCGAGCGAGTGGGTGCGCTGCGTCGAGTGCGACCGCGGCCCTCCGATGTGCTGCCCCATCAGCTCGGGCGGCACCACCAGCTGGGTGAAGGGCTGGATGGTCTGCCGCTCGAGCGGGTCGATGCAGTCGCTCGTCCAGATGCGATCGGTGCGGGCGAGGATCCCGAGGTCGACGCGGGCGCCCCCGGAGGCGCACGACTCGATCTCGACGCCGGGATGCCGGGAGCGCAGCTCGTCGAGCAGGCGGTAGAGCGCGAGCACGTTCTCGTGGACGGCGGAGCGGCCGGTGGCGGGCGAGACCGCCTCGATCACGTCGCGGTTGTGGTCCCACTTGAGGTACGCGATCGGGTACTCGGTCAGCAGCGCGTCGAGGGCGTCGCGCACGTGCTCGAACGCGCCGCGCTGCGAGAGGTCGAGCACCTGCTGCTGCCGCCCCGAGGCCGGCAGATGGCCGGCCGGGCCGAGGATCCACTCCGGGTGCGCGCGGGCCAGGTCGGAGTCGGGGCTGATCATCTCGGGCTCCACCCAGAGGCCGAACTGCATGCCCAGGCCGGTGACGACGTCCGTCAGCGGAGTGAGGCCCTCCGGCCAGACCGAAGGGTCGACGGTCCAGTCGCCGAGCGCCGCGGTGTCGTCGCGGCGGCCGAGGAACCAGCCGTCGTCGAGCACGAAGCGCTCGACCCCGATCCGCGCGGCCCGCTCGGCGAGGGCGGTGAGGCGAGCGAGGTCGTGGTCGAAGTAGACGGCCTCCCAGGTGTTGAGGGTGACGGGCCGCGGAGCGACGGGGTGCTGCGGGCGGGCGCGGAGCGACGCGTGGAACCGGGCCTGCAGAGCGCTGAGCCCGTCGCCCCAGGAGCCGTAGGCGACCGGGGTCTCGTAGCTCTCGCCCTGCGCGAGCTCGATCTCGGCGGGCCGCAGCAGCTCGCCGGCCGCGAGGAGCGAGACGCCCTCGACGGTGCGCTCGGCGCGGAGCGAGCTGTCGCCGCTCCAGCCGAGGTGGACGCCGTGCACGAGCCCGCGCTCCCAGCCGAAGCCGGGCATGCCCGCGGCGAGGAGGAGGGTCGCGTCGGCGCCGGGGCGGCCGCGGCGGGTGCGGCGGGTGTGCTCGCCGATGGTCAGCGGGCGGCGCTGGGGGTGGCGCTCGCGGAGGTGGTGCCCGGTGGTGTCGAGGATCTCGCGCGCGGTCGCGGGGAGCGGGAAGCCGAGCTCGAAGCGCTCGAGGCGGAACGGGCGGGCGTCGAGGTTCTCGACCCGGGCGCGCTGGGTGAGCAGGCCGGCCGCATCGACCTCGAGGTCCACCGTCAGCCGGACGCCCGCGCCGGTGGCGACGGTCCGGAGGGCGGAGCCGAGCGCCTCGATGCTCTCGACCTCGAACCGCTCCGACGCGGCCGCGCGCTCGTGGGTGCCCTCGAAGGTGGGGGCGTGCTGCCAGCCGTCGGCCTCGACGGCGACGAGGCCGAACGGCGCGAAGGCGTCGAGTCCGCCCGAGACGCGCTGGGGGAGGGCGGCGTCGGCGAGGGCGGATAGTTCGGCGGCGGAAAGATCTCCGAGCGCGGCGCCCCAGTGCACGATCGTGGGGAAGGTGACGAGGCGGGCGTCGACGACGACGCTGGTGCCCCCGTCCTGCAAGTGGAAGAGGCGCGATTCCCGGCCGGAGAGGGTCACGGCGTCGTTCGTGGGGGCGATGCTGCGGTGCATGGCTTATTTCTAGAGCAGAAGTAATAGGGGTGTCAAGAGTGGTGAGGGTGACCGGATCCGTTCCTGGAGCGGCGCACTGCCGGTAGCTTTCTACCAGGCCGGAAAGAAGGAGCCCCGTGACCGACACCATCGTCGCCGAGGACGCCTCCGGGAGCTCCTCCGAGCTCCTGGCGCGCGAGGTCCTGATCCACGGTCCCGTCTCGCGGGCCGAGCTCGGCCGCCGCCTCGGCCTCTCGCCCGCCAGCCTGACCCGGCTCGCGCGCCCGTTCCTCGACGGCGGCCTGGTCGTCGAGGGCCCCGAGCAGAGCACCGGAGTCGGCCGCCCCGCCCGCCCGCTCGACATCCGCGCCGACGCGCTGAGCTTCGCGGGCGTGAAGATCACCGGCACCGAGGTCCTCGCCGTCCGCACCGACCTGCGCGCGCGGACCGAGCGGGAGCTGGTCCGCCCGCTGCCCGGCACGGAGCCCGCCGACGTGATCGCCGCGATCGTCTCGGTCGTCGACGAGCTCGGCGGCCCCTCCGCCTTCGCCGGCCTGGGCGTGACGCTCGGCGGGAGCATCGGCGCCGACGGCCGGGTGAGCCGCGCGCCGTTCCTCGGCTGGCGCGACGTCGACCTCGCCGCTCCGCTCTCCGCCGCCCTCGGGCTGCCGGTCGCCCTCGAGAACGACGTGGTCGCGCTCACGGGCGCCGAGCACTGGTTCGGGCGCGGCCGCGGCATCCCGCACTTCGCGGTGCTCACGGTCGGCGCGGGCGTCGGCTACGGACTGGTGGTGCACGACCGGGTGGTCGCGCCCCCGGAGGCGGGGCTCGGCCTGGGCGGCCACTACCCGCTGGATCCCACCGGCCCCGTCTGCGAGGCCGGCCACCGCGGCTGCTCGACCGCGATGCTCAGCCTGCCCTCGCTCCTCCGCCAGCTCTTCGTCGCCACCGGCCGCGAGCTGACCCTGGCCGAGGGCTTCGCCGCCGCTCGCGCGGGCGACCCCGGTGCCGAGCGCATCCTCGCCGACTCCGGCAACGCGCTCGGGACGATGATCGCCGCGATCGGCAACCTCTCGATGTCCGGCACGGTGATCCTGGCCGGGGAGGGTGTCGCCCTCTACTCGGAGCAGGCCGCGGTGGTGGACGCCGCGATCGCGGCCACGCGCGACCCGGACGCTCCGCCCCTGGCGCTGCTCGTCGACGACGGCGGGCTCGTGGAGTGGGCGCGCGGCGCGGCGGCCGTCGCGATCCAGCGGCTGCTGCCGCGGATCGCGCTCGGGACGCTGGGATAGCGGGGCTCTGCGACGCGAGGGTGCTCGGGGTGCCTGGTCTCCGCGCCCAGTGGGCCGTCGGCACGCTCGCCCCGGATTTCAGCGCCGCGCGGAGGCTCGGGATGTCGGCCCGGCGGGCGTCCGCTCCGGGCGGGTGCCGGGACGCCGGCCTCGCGGGCTAGGCGCCGAGCGCCGAGCCGGGCAGGTCGCTCTGCAGGCCGTCGACGATCCGGCCGAACGCCGCGATCGCCTGGTCGTCGCCGAGACGACCGGAGTCGACTCCTCCGGCGATGCGCAGGACCTCGGCCCGGCGCTCCGCCCTCTCCACCGCGTCGAGCCCGGAGGCCCCGATCGCTGCGGATGCGCGCACTCGCGCGACGATCGTGCCGACGTGCCATCTGCCGCGTGCCATCTGTCTCCTCCTGAAGTCCCCGCCTCTCTTCGGAGCGGGCGCACACCCGGATGGGTGCGCGTCCCCGGGTCCTCACCCCCGTCGCTCCGGCGATGCGTCACGAACGGTCGTCATCCGGCCGCCGTGGCGACCGTTCGTGACGCATCGATCGCGCCGCAGGGCCAGTCCTCGCGGCGGGCAGTGTGCGGTCGGCCTCGCCGGGTGGCGACCCCCTCCGCCCGGCCCGGACCGCGCGCGGGACGCCGCGGGCTCGCCAGGCGCCCGCGCCCGTACTTATGTCGATCATCGCGAAGTCTTATGTGTGTTTCAGACGCATCGCTGTGATACTGAAGCGAAGCCGCCCCCGGCTCCCCACCGTGACATCGACGTCAGAAAGGTTGGACATGTCAGAGCAGCGTCGCTTCCCTGTCCGCAGATCCGCTTACCTCGCCCTCCCCGCCGTGGCAGCCGTGCTCCTCGCCGGCTGCTCGGGATCTCCCTCGGGTGAGAGCTCCGACGGCTCCACCTCGTTCTCGCTGACCTACGCGAAGTCGAACACCATCGCCAGCCCGTTCGAGACGCTGGCGCAGGACTACATGGACAGCCACCCCGGCGTCACCATCACCCTCTCGCCCCAGCCCAACGACACCTACGGCGACGCGATCCGCACCCAGCTCCAGGCGGGCAACGCCCCCGACGTGATGGAGACCGAGGCCGGCTCCGGCCAGAGCCGCAGCGTCATCCCCCTCGCGGAGGCGGGCTTCCTCGAGGCCATCCCCGACGCCGCCGAGGTCATCCCGCCCGGCAGCGAGAGCAGCTACTCCGTCGACGACTCGATCTACGGCCTCCCCCTCGGCGTCTCCTACGCGGGCCTCATCCTCAACAAGACGACCGCAGACTCGGTGGGCCTCGCGGACTTCCCGACAGACTTCGCCTCGGTCGAGAAGGCCTGCGCGACGGCCGCGGACGCCGGGAAGTCGATGTTCGTCGTCGCGGGCGGCGCCGCTCCCAACGCCGGGATCACCGCTCTCATCGTCTCCGCCACCCGCGTCTTCGCCGAGACGCCCGACTGGAACGAGCAGCGCGCCGCGGGCGACGTCACCTTCGCCGACAGCGAGGGCTGGAAGGACACCCTGCAGACCGTCGTCGATCTCAACGAGGCGGGGTGCTTCCAGGGCGGAGTCGAGGGTGCCGGCTTCGACGCCATCACCAACAACATGACCTCCGGCGCCTCTCTCTCCTTCTTCGGGCCCCTCGGCTCGGCCTCCGAGCTGGCCAAGGCCTCGCCCGACCAGACCTTCGTGGCGCAGGCGTTCCCGCCCGCCACCTCGGGCGACAAGCCCTACGGCGTCGCGAGCCCGACCTACTCGCTGTCGATCAACGCGAAGTCCGCCAACAAGGAGGCGGCCGGCGACTTCCTCGACTGGCTCGCCGACCCCGCGCAGGCGACCGCCTTCGCCGACGCGTCCGGAGGCCTCCCCGTCTCCGGCCTCGCCGACATGGACTTCACCGGCGGCACCTACGAGGGCGTCTCCGACCTGCTGAAGAACGGCGACTACACCCCGCTGCCCAACCAGGCCTGGGCCAACGCCTCGGTCTACGACGCCATGGCGACCGGCGTGCAGGGACTGCTCACGGGCCAGTCGAGCATCGACCAGGTCCTCGCCTCGATGGACACCGCCTGGGATCAGTGAATCCCGGTCCCGCCCGGCCGCTCGGCGGCCGGGCGGGACGCTCCGCTCACCACCTGCTCACGACGACGTAGCGAGGACCCGATGACATCGACCGTACGAGACGCGACCACAGGGCTCGTCGTTCCGCCCCGGAAGCCGAAGGGTCCCCTCGACCGGGTCACCCATCCGCCCCGCCGCAAGAAGGGCCTGCTCCAGCTCGGCCACTGGTGGTGGGCGCTGCCCGGCATCCTGATGGTGATCGCCATCCACTACGTCTCGACCAGCGTCGGCGCCTTCTTCGCCTTCACCAACTGGACGGGCATCGGCGGCTTCGACCTGGTCGGCTTCGACAACTTCGCGAAGATCTTCGCCGATCCGAGCAAGGTCGGGGCGCTGGTCAACACGCTCTTCCTCGCCTTCGCCTCGGTGATCCTCTCGAACCTCGCCGGCCTCGGCCTCGCCGTGGGGCTCAACCGCCTCCTCAAGACCCGCTACATCCTCCGCACGCTCTTCTTCATGCCGGTGGTGCTGAGCCCGCTCGCCACCTCCTACATCTGGAAGTTCATCTTCCAGTTCGACGGGCCGCTCAACGTGGTGCTGCAGGGCGTCGGCCTCGGCTCGATGGCCCGCTCCTGGCTCGCCGACCCCGTCTTCGCCATCTGGGCGGTTCTGGTGGTCGTCGTCTGGCAGAACATCGGCTTCGCCATGGTGATCTACGCCGCCGGCCTCGCCTCGGTCCCCGTGGAGGTCGAGGAGGCGGCCGCGATCGACGGCGCGAACCTCTGGTCGCGCTTCGTCCACGTCACGCTGCCCTCGATCCGCCCGTCGATCGCGATCGCGACGACCCTCGGCCTGGTGAACGGCCTGCGCATCTTCGACCAGATCATGGCCCTCACCGGCGGAGGCCCGGCCAACGCGACCTCGACCCTCGCCACCGAGGTCTACAAGCAGGCGTTCAGCCTCGGCCAGTTCGGCAACGGCGCCGCACTGGCGCTGATCCTCACCCTCATCATCCTGTTCTTCGCGGTGGTCCAGCAGCGGGTCACGCAGGACCGCACCGGCAAGGAGTGACATGTTCCGCTACACGAGATGGACCGCCGTCCGCGAGGTCTCGCTCTGGGTCGTCGCGCTGGTCTACCTGCTCCCCTTCTACTTCCTCATCGCGATCTCGTTGAAGCCTGACGAGGAGGTGTTCAGCACCTCCCGGCTCGCGCCGCCCGCCTCGCCCACGATCCAGAACTTCGTCGACGTGCTCTCGGCGACGGGGCAGTCGAACGTGCTGCTCGGCCTGCTGAACAGCGCGATCATCACCGCGGGCAGCATCCTCGTGATGGTGCTGCTGGGCTCGCTGACGGGCTACGTGATCTCGCGCAGCACCCGCCGCTGGAGCCGTGGGGCCTACCTGCTGTTCCTGATCGCGATCGTGCTGCCGACCCAGCTGGGCACCGTGCCCCTCTACATCGGCGCCAGGACGATCGGCCTCACCGGCTCGGTCTGGGGCATGATCATCCTCTACAGCGGGATGCTCCTGCCGCTCGCGATCTTCCTCTACGCCGGCTTCTTCCGCGGGCTCGGCACCGAGTACGAGGAGGCCGCGTCGATCGACGGGGCGACCCGCACCCAGATCTTCTTCCGGGTCGTGCTGCCGCTGATGTCGCCGGCGACCGGGACGGTGGCGATCCTCGCCGGCCTCATCGTCTGGAACGACTTCTTCACGTCGCTGATCTTCCTCGGCGGCTCGACCAGCCAGACGCTCCCCGTCGCGATGTACTACTACATCGGCTCCCTGGTCTCGCAGTGGAACCAGATCTTCGCGATCGTCATCATCTCGATGATCCCGATCCTCGCCTTCTACCTCTTCGCCCAGAAGCGCTTCATCCAGGGCTTCGCCGGCGGCCTGAAGGGATGAGCGCCGCGGAGGCGCCCGCCCCTACGGGTGACCGCCGGGCGGACTTCGCCCGCTTCGTCGAGCTGTTCTACACGCGCAAGCGGGTCGCGGAGGCGTTCGCCTTCCTCGTCTCGAAGGACTACCGGCAGCACAACCCGACCATCCCCGATGGGCCGGCGACCGCTGTCGCGATGCTCACCCCGAAGTTCGACGGCTCGCCCGACGCCCGCTTCGAGGTGCAGCGCACTCTCGTCGACGGCGACCTCGCGGTCGTCCACGTCCGGGCCACGCGGCCCGGAGCGCCCGACGCCGCGGTCGCCGACTTCTACCGCTTCGACGGCGACCGGATCGTCGAGCACTGGGACGTGCTGCAGGCCGTCCCGGAGTCGCCGGTCCACGACCACCCCATGTTCTGACGCCCCGCGATCCGAACCGACCGTTCCGTCCATCAGGAGATCCCATGTACCAGCTAGCCCCGAACATCGAGCTCCTCTTCACCGAGGCGGGAGCCGACTACGCCGACCGCGTCCGTGCGGCCGCCGCGGCGGGTTTCACCGCCGTCGAGATGTGGGGGCCGACGGGCGTCGATGCCCCCGCGAAGCCCAAGGACGTGCCGGCCCTGGCCGCCGCGCTCGAGGAGACGGGCGTGGTCCTGACCGCTCAGCTCTCGGAGCCGCGCACCCAGTTCATGATCCCTCCCTTCGACGACTCGCCGTTCTTCGCCGCCCTCGACGGCGGGGTGGCGATCGCCCAGCAGCTGAAGTGCACCCGCATGGTGGTCGGCAGCGGTACAGGGTTCGGCGGGAGCAAGCGCCAGGTGCAGCTCGACAAGCTCGCCGAGATCTACCGCCGCGCGATCGCGCAGATCGAGGGTTCGGGCATCACCCTCGTGCTCGAGCCGGTGAACGTCCGGGTCGACCACCCCGGATCGCTCCTGGACCGCACGGCCGAGGCCGCGTACGTCGCGCGCGAGGTCGACTCGCCCTTCTTCGGCGTCCTCTACGACCTCTACCACTCGACCGTCGAGGGGGAGGACCCGGCGACCGAGATGACCGCCGCCGCCGACGTCATCCGCTACGTGCAGATCGCGGACGCGCCGGGACGCGGCGAGCCGGGCACCGGCGACATCGACTGGCCGGCCCGCCTGGCCGACCTGCGCGCCTCCGGCTACGACGGCCCGATCGGCCTCGAGTACTACCCGCAGACCGAGTCCGTCGCCTCCGTCGCCCGCATCAAGGGCTGGGCGGAGCAGGCATGACCAGCCGGTACCCGGAGGCCGTCGACGTCGCGATCGTCGGCAGCGGTCCGACCGGCGCGGCCTACGCCCGCATCCTGACCGAGACCTCGCCCGGGACAACGATCGCGATGTTCGAGCTCGGCCCGACCGTCACCTCTCCCGCCGGAGCGCACGTCAAGAACATCCAGGACCGCGACGCACGGACCCGCGCGCAGCGCCTCTCCGAGGGCTCGGCCGCCGGTGCGCCGACGATCAGCGACCCGGGAGGCGTGAAGGCAGGCATGCGCGCGGCCCGGGCCGGGACCTTCCTCCTCGAGGAGCACTACCGGGTCGACGGCGAGGACGGCCTGCCCGCGGTCGCGATGTCGACCAACGTCGGCGGGATGGCCGCGCACTGGACCGGCGCCTGCCCGCGACCCGGCGGATCGGAGCGCATCGCGTTCCTCCCCGACCTCGACGAGCTGCTCGGCGAGGCGGAGCGCCTGCTCGGCGTCACCACGCACGCCTTCGACGGCGCGCCCTTCGGGGACCTGGTTCGCGCGCGCCTCGCCGAGGCCGTCGACCGGGGCCGCCTCGCCGAGGCCGTCGACCGGGGCCGCGTCGCCGAGACGTCCGTGCAGCCGATGCCACTCGCCGCGCACCGTCGAGACGACGGGCGCCTGGTCTGGTCGGGCTCGGACGTGGTGCTCGGCGACGAGACGCGCGCGAACCCGCGCTTCACCCTCTTCGACGAGTCGCAGGTCGTCCGCGTCGTCCTGGCCGAGGACGGCCGGGCGGTCGGCGTCGAGGTCCGCGACGTCCGTTCCGGTGAGGTGCAGACGGTGTCGGCCCGGGCCGTGGTGGTCGCTGCCGATGCGTTGCGCACCCCGCAGCTGCTCTGGGCGTCGGGCATCCGCCCGCCGGCCCTGGGCCGCACGCTGAACGACCAGGCCCAGATCGTCTTCGCGGTGCGCATCCGCGACGCCGCCGACGCCGTTCAGCAGGTCGACTCCGACGCGGCCATCGGTCTGAGCGAGCAGAGCGGCGTCACCTGGGTGCCCTTCGTGGACGAGCTGCCCTTCCACGGGCAGATCATGCAGTTGGACGCCTCGCCGGTGCCGATCGCCGAGGACGATCCGGCCGCGCCGGGCTCCATCGTGGGCCTCGGCCTCTTCTGCGCCAAGGACCTGCAGTCCAGCGACCGCGTCGAGTTCTCGGACGACGAGCTCGACGGGACCGGGATGCCCACACCGGTGATCCACTACACGCTCACTCCGCGCGACCACGAGACGATCGACCGCGCACGGGAGGAGATCGTGCGGCTGGGCCGGGCGATCGGCGAACCGCTCGACGACCGCGCCTTCGTGATGCCGCTCGGGTCCTCGCTGCACTACCAGGGCACGACCCGGATGGGCGAGACCGACGACGGCGAGAGCGTCGTCGACTCCGACAGCGAGGTCTGGGACGTCCCCGGCCTCTTCCTCGGCGGCAACGGCGTCATCCCGACGGCGACCGCCTGCAACCCGACGCTCACCTCGGTCGGCCTCGCCGTCCGCGGCGCCCGGCGCATCGCCGCCCTGCTCGCCGGCTGACCCGACTCCCCGCACCAGACGACGACGCCGGGCGACAGCCCGGCGAGATGGAGGTACTCCCGTGATACCCGACCGCATCATCGAGCGAGGGACGCTCACCAGCGAGGACGGCCGCGTCGCCGTCGAGGTCCGCATCCCCTGGTACCGCGCCCTCCCGGGCTCGTGCATCGCGGGCGCCGGCCTCACCGTCGACGGCGTCGCGGCCCCGGAGGAGTCGCTGCGCTGGAGCATGAACGGCCGCGAGTTCCGCTTCGAGGAGCTCGTCGACGCCACGGACGAGTGGTGGTTCCCGCTCGACTCCGCCGTCCTGTCCGGCGACCTGGCGCTCGCCGACCCCGGCGCCGACCACGAGGTCGCCGTCGACTTGACGCTGTACATCCCGTACATCGTCACCGACCACGGCGTGCTCCACATCGAGGAGCACGGAACCGCGACCATGAAGGCGGACCAGCGATGAGCACCACCCTCGGCACTCCGATCCAGGGAGTGACCCTCTACAGCTTCACCCGCGCCTTCCACGCCCGTGAGTACGACCTCGAGCAGCTCATCCGGAAGGTCGCGACCGACGGTTACGGCCCGGGGCTCGAGATCATCGGCTTCTCGAGCTTCCGCGGCTTCCCCGAGATCGAGGACTCGTTCGCCGGCTGGTTCAAGGACCTCGTGGCCGAGACCGGGCTGGTGCAGACGTCCCTCGCGGTCAACGCCGACGTCGGTCTGCGCCGCGACCGCCTGCTCGACCAGGACGAGCTGATCGCCTACATGGAGCGCCAGATCGTCGCCGCGGCGACCCTCGGCTTCCCGATCGCGCGCGTCCAGATCTCGCTGACGCCCGACTCGATGGAGGCGCTGCTCCCCGTCGCGGAGAAGTACGGCGTGACGCTCGCGCTCGAGGTGCATGCCGACCAGTACGCGTCGCACCCGCGCATCCTCGCGCTCCGCGACCGCTTCGCGGAGCTCGACTCCCCCCTCCTCGGCTTCACCGCCGACTGGGGGGCGACCGTCTCGGCCTTCGCCCCTTCGCTGCTGGAGGCCTACCGCCGCCGCGGGGCGAGCGAGGAGCTGCTGCATGCGATCGTCGACCTCTGGAACGGCTTCTACGCCGAGGGCCCGCCCGCCGACCAGGAGGTGCACGGGCAGCGCTTCGGCGCGTTCATCGGCCTCGCGCACCGCTTCGGCCGACCGGACCTGGGCATCGACTTCGCGATCAACGGCACCGGGCTCTTCGGGCCCGCCCGGGTCGAGGACTGGCTCGAGATCATGCCGTTCGTCCGCCACGTCCACGGCAAGTTCTTCGGCATCGACGAGAACGCTGAGGAGCCCTCCGTGCCCGTCCGCGACCTCGTCCGCCTGCTCGTCGAGCAGGGCTACACCGGCGCGATCTCGAGCGAGTACGAGGGCTGGCACTGGAACTCCTGGCAGGACCCGTTCGAGATCATCCGCGACGAGCAGGCCGTGCAGCGCTCGGCCGCTGAGGCCTCGGGCTCGCGCATGACCACCGATGCCGAGGCGGCGCGACGTCAGCTCGCGCAGCACCTCGCCGCTCCCGTCCGCGCATGACCGTGCGACCGGCCCCGACCCCCACCGACCAAGGAGACCGCTCATGACGGACACGCAGACCACGACCACGAGTGCCGACGGCATCGCCGGCACCGGCATCAAGCTCGGCACCACCCTCTACTCGATGACGAGCGAGTTCGCGGCCGGCCAGTACACGCCCGAGACGCTGATCAGGGCTGTGCACGACGAGGGCATCGGCCCGGGCGTCGAGTTCAACATCGCGCAGCTGCTGCGCACCTATCCCGACGTCGACGACGAGTTCGTGAAGCTCTGGTTCGACTCGCTCGAGAAGTACGGACTCGAGGCCAGCGCCGTCGGCACGAACCTCGACATGGGCCGCCGCAAGGAGCGGGACATGAGCCCGGACGAGGAGCACGACTTCCTCGCCCGCCAGCTCGAGACCGCGCACACGCTCGGCTTCTCGAAGGTCGTCATCCGCTCGCACGGCAAGGAGCTGCTGCGCAGCCTCCTGCCCCTCGCCGAGAAGTACGACCTCAAGCTCGGCTACGAGATCCACGCTCCGTCGGGCCCCAACAACCCGCAGGTGCTCCAGATGCGCGAGATGTACGACGAGCTGCAGTCCGACCGGCTCGGCTTCACCGCCGACTTCTCCTCGACGATGCACAGCCTCTCGCCGACCCTCCTGCGCACGCTGTCGCAGATGGGGATGGATGAGAAGCACTTCCCCGTCATGGACGAGATCTGGCACGAGCCGACGCCGATGCACGTGCGCAACCAGAAGTTCGAGGACTACCTCTCGGGCGAGGGCGTCGACTTCCTCCGCTTCGGCCCGTTCACCCGTCTCGCCTTCAACATGCACGGCCTCGTGCCGCCGGAGGAGTGGCTCGACATCATGCCGCAGATCTTCCACGTGCACGCGAAGTTCTACGACATCGGCGCCGACGGCCAGGAGCCGGCCATGGACATCCCTCGCATCGTCAAGCAGTTCGTCGACGGCGGCTACACCGGTTACCTCTCCAGCGAGTGGGAGGGCCACGCCTTCTCCGACCTGGGCGAGGCCGACCCGATCGACCTGGTCAAGAAGCAGCACGCGCTCATGCGCACCGCGATCGAGGACGCCGTCGCCGCGTCCTCGAGCGCCCCGTCCTCCCGAGAGCAGTAAGGAACCGCCATGGCCACCCACAACTCCCTCTTCGCGCCCGAGGACGTCCGCCGCACCGACGACGGCCTCGCCGTCTCGGTCCAGCTCCCCTGGTACCGCAGCCTCTGGCTCTCCGCGGTCGACGACGTCGGCGCGAGCGTCGACGGGGTCGAAATCCCCCGCGACCGCCTCCGCTTCGAGCTCCAGGGCACGAGCTACCGCATCGACGACCTGAAGGAGCAGTGGGAGACGCTCTGGTTCGTCGCCGACCGGCCCGACGTCGTCATCACGCTCGACGACCCGCCGGCCCCCGGCGCCGCGGTCCAGGTCGAGATCGTCCTCACGATGCGCCTGCTCTACATGCAGATCGCCCCGCAGCGCTACGTCACCAATCGGGTGACCGTGGCGCGGGAGACGGTGCTCGCCTAGACGATCACCTCGGTCGGCCGAGAAGGCCCGTTCTCCACCCCGAGAACGGGTCTTCTCGGGCGAGTGGGGCCGTCGGCTTCATCGCAGGCCGCGGGTGAGTGCGGCGGCGGCCAGGCGCAGGTGCTCACGGGTCATCGCGTCGGGATCCTTCTCCGGGAGCCACTCGTGACCGCCCCACTCGCTGGTGAGGGTGCCCTGGAAGTCCGCTTCGAGCAGGAGGGGCGCCAGAGACTCGAGCGGAGCGGTGACGCGTCCGTCGCGGTCGTCGAGGTCCCAGAACTTGAGGTGCACGCCCGTGGCCAGCGGCAGCAGGGGGATCAGCTCGCCGGGCGAGGTGCGCCCGAAGCGGATCAGCAGGTCCATGTAGAGGACGTGCACGTGCGGCGGGACGGCGCCCGAGCGCAGCAGCCGGACGACTTCGTCCCCGGTCCCGTGGCCGGTCCAGTCGTCGGCGAGGCGCGAGACGAAGTCCGCAGGCAGCCCCGCCTCCGCGAGGCGCGCGAGGTAGCTGGTGGGCAGGGCCGGCATCAGGAGACTGACGTCGACGGCGAGCCGGAGGCGCGGATCGTCGAGCGCGGCGATCGTCTCGAGCGCTGCCGCGACATCGGGCCGCGCGGGCGCCTGCTGCCCCTGGATCTCCTCCTGCAGGACCAGATCGAGCTCGTGCAGGTGGGGGAGCAGCGCCTCCAGGAGAGGTCGCCCGGCCTGCCCGAGCGGGAGGCGAACCGAGCGCGCGCCGAGCCATCGGGCCGCGCGCAACTGGGGAAGGAGGAAGGCGAGTCGCTCGTCGTGCGTGCGCCGGCGCGAGGGCGTCACGAAGTCGTCGAGGCTCGCGCCGAAGACATCGACCCGCACGCCCGCCTCCGCGAGCCGCTCGGCGAGTCCCTCCGACTCCGCGCGCGTGGGCGCGGGGAAGCTCCGCAGCACCTGGCCGGCCTCGAGCTCCACGACGTCGACGATCCCCGCCGTGCCGATGCCGGCGACGATCTCGGCGGCGCTCCGATCGGCGCGCTGGAGGTCGACGGTCCAGTTGAACGTGCTCGCGGCGAAGGTCCAGCCGGCGGGGAGAGGTGCATCGGTCATGGGCTCTTTGTATCGTCCCTGTCATACTTCTGTCGACTTCCGAAAAAAGAATCGCACCGGAGGCGTTCTCGGCGCCGCCAGGAGGAGAGCTCTCGATGACGACCGCCCTGCGCCCCGATGCGCTCCGGACCACGACGGCCGGACTCGAGCTCGACGTCGGCCTGCCGTGGATCCGCTCCCTCGCCCTGGACTGCGTCCTCTCCCTGGAGCTCGTCATCGACGGCGAGCCGGTGGGTGCGCTGTCCGTGATCCTCGACGGCCGGCCGGTCGCACCGGTGGCGCTCGGGGGGGAGTCGGGCTGGTGGTTCCTCCAGGATCGGCTGCTGCTCGCCGCGCCCCGTCCGCTCGCGCCGGGAGAGCACCGGGTCGAGGTCGCCCTGGAGCTCCTCGTCCCCTACCTCACGGCCGGCGGCGACCAGCCGCTCATCGTCCCCGTCCGGGTGTCCGGGCTTCTCAAGGTCTGAATACTACAAAAGAGTGCCACGATGGAGCGGAAGCGGTATGCTGACGGGGACGCCGGGGTCTGCACGACCCGTTCGCCGCCTCTGACGGAGGCTGCGGCACACACGGTCGCGTCGATCATCCGATCGATCGGATGCCCCTCATGACACGCTCCGACTCCTCCGCTCCCTCCGCCGCCCGCCGCGACCCGGCTGCGCTGTCGCCGCTCCGGCTCCGCCTGCTCGTCGGCTCGCTCCTCGCGGTGTCCTTCCTCGGCGCCCTCGACCACACGGTCGTCTCGACCTCGCTCGCGACGATCGCCGGCGACATCGGCGCGCTCGACCAGATGAGCTGGGTCATCGTCGCGTACACGCTCGCGAGCACGGTGCTCCTGCCCGTCCTCGGCCGGATCGGCGATCAGGTCGGCCCGCGCCGGGTCTTCCTCGCGTCCCTCGTGCTCTTCCTGCTCGCCTCGCTCGTGTGCGGCTTCGCCTCCGACCTGCCGCAGCTGATCGCCGCTCGCGTCGTGCAGGGGATGAGCTCGGCCGGGCTGCAGCTGATGTCGCAGACGATCGTGGCGACCGTCACGACGCTGCGCGACCGGCCGCGCGTGATGAGCATCGTGGGCGCGGCCTTCCCGCTCGCGATCCTCATCGGCCCCGTGCTCGGCGGCCTCATCACCGACACCGTCGGCTGGCCCTGGATCTTCTGGATCAACCTGCCGGTCGGCACCGCGGCGCTCGTCCTCGCGCTCTGGGCCGTCCCCGCCCTCCCGCCCCGCGGCCGGCGCAGCTTCGACGGAGCGGGCGCGGTCGCGCTGACCGTCGCGCTGGTCGGCCTTGTGGTCGGAGTGACCCGCCTCGGCGCCGGCCTCGACGCGACCACGGTGTCCGCGTTCGCGGCGGCGGTGGTCGGCGCCGCCGTGCTGGTCGTCGTCGAGCGCCGCTCGGACGTCCCGATCCTGCCGCTGCACCTGCTGCGCGACCGCACCGTCGCCTGCGCGATCGCCCTCTCGGCGATCATCGGCGTCGGACTCTTCTCGATCGTCTCGTACGTGCCGACCTTCATCCAGATGGCCTACCGCACCTCCGCCACCGTCTCGGGGCTCGTGCCGATCGCGACCGTGTTCGGGATGCTCGTCGCCAACATCGCCTCGGGCTGGATCATCAGCCGCTCCGGGCGGTACCGGGCGTTCCCCGTCGTCGGCACGTCGCTCGCCACGCTCGGGCTCGCCGCGATGGCCGTCGTCCCGCACGGGTCCCCGCTCGTCGTGCCGATGGCGCTGATGGCGGTCGTCGGCATCGGCACCGGCTGCTTCATGAGCCTCATCGTCGTGCTGGCCCAGAGCGGGGTCGCGCCCGGCGAGATCGGGGCGATCACCGCGACGTCGAATCTCGTGCGCCAGATGGGATCCACGATCGGCACGGCCGCCATCGGCGGTTCGCTCGGAGCCGGAGTCGCCGCGCTGCTCCCAGCGGGCGTCGACGCCGCGCGGGCGACTCCCGCCGCCGTCCGCTCGGCCGATGCGGCGACCCAGGAGGCGGTCGCGTCCGCCTACGCCGACGTGATGGCGCCGATCTTCCTCGTGCTGGCGGGCGTCTACGCCCTCGGGATCGTCGTCGCTGCGCTCCTCCCGGCCGCCCGCCTCTCGGACGAGCAGCCCCCGCCCTCGGCGGCTCCCCTCGCGGAGGCGGCGCCGGCCTCGACGCCGTCCCCGGTGCCGTCCTCGTCCTCGTCCTCGTCCCCGTCCGACTCCCGCTCGGCGTGACACCGCAGTCCGCCGCCGGCCCCACCACCAGGAGCATCCCGTGACCAGCACCAGCACCAGCACCAGCACCAGCACCAGCGGCCCTGTCGTCGTCGTCGTCGGCAGCGGTCCCATCGGCTCCGCCTACGCGCGAATCCTCCTCGAATCGACCGACGATGCGCGCGTCGTGATGCTCGAGGCGGGACCGCAGGTCACACCGACCCCCGGCGAGAGCGTCCGCAACATCGCGGACCCGGGGGAGAAGGAGCGGGCCCGCGAGCGCTCGCAGGGGCCCCAGGCGGGCGAGCACCGGGAGTCGCTGGGCATCCCGGCGGCCGCCGTGGTCGAGGGGATGTTCACGGCCCGGCAGGGGACCCACCTCCTCGACTTCGGCGGGGCGGGCTCGGCCCATACCGACACGTTCCCGGCCGCCGCCGAGTCGACGAACGTCGGCGGGATGGGCGCCCACTGGACCTGCGCGATTCCGCGGCCCGCAGGCTCCGAGCGCGTCCCGTTCCTCGACGACGCGGAGTGGGACGGGCTGGTCGAGACGGCCGAGCACCTGCTGCACGCGCAGGCGGCCGCCTTCGCGGACTCCGGGATCGGCGCCGCCCTGCGCTCGCTGCTCGAGGAGGAGTTCGCAGCCGAGCTGCCCGACGGTGCCGGTGTCGGGACCCTGCCCGTCGCGGGGGACCCGCAGCCGGACGGCACCATGCGCTGGGCCGGTGCGGACGTCGTGCTGGGCCCGCTGATCGATCCCGCGTCGCCGCTGTCGCAGCGCTTCGAGCTGCGCGACCTGCACCTGGTCCGCCGGATCCTGCTCGAGGGCACGACGGCGGTCGGCGTCCGGGTCGAGGACCTGCGCACCGGCGAGGTCGAGGACCTGCCCGCCGATCTCGTCGTGGTGGCCGCGGACGCCTTCCGCACGCCGCAGCTGCTCTGGGCCTCCGGTGTGCGGCCCGCCGCGCTGGGCCGCTACCTGACCGAGCACCCGGTCGTCATCTCGACGGTGTCGCTCGACGGCGACTCGATGGGGCGCTTCGCCACCCGCGACGACCTCGCCCGCGAGAAGGCGGCGCGCGCGGTGAATCCGGCCGACCCGATCTCGGCGGTCAACCGCATCCCGTTCTCGGAGCCCGGCCACCCGTTCTCGCTGCAGGTGATGTACGCCGAGAGCCCGCCGTTCCCGCTCTCGCCCGACCATCCCGAGCACGGCAACGAGTGGGGGTACGTGAACATGGGCTATGGCATGCGCAAGCAGCCCCGCGTCGAGGACGGCGTCTCGTTCGACGATGACGAGCTCGACTACCGGGGGTTCCCGAACATGACCGTCGACTACGCGCTCGGGGAGCAGGAGGAAGCCGAGATCGCCGACGCGACCGAGCACCTCCGCCGTGCGGGAGAGGCGCTGGGCACCTTCATCGCGGAGCCGCGGCTGCTCCCGCCGGGATCGAGCCTGCACTACATGGGGACGACCAGGATGGGCGCCGCCGACGACGGGACCTCCGTCGTCGATCCGGACTCGCGCGTCTGGGGCCACACGAACCTCATCGTCGGCGGCAACGGGGTCATCCCGACCGCGACGTCGATGAACCCGACGCTGATGAGCGTGGCGCTCGCCGTCCGGGGAGCCCGGGCCGCGGCGGCCCGCCTGTCCGCCTCCGCTTCTGTAGCAGAACGACGCTGACTCCGCCATCCGGGACGGAAGTACTTGTACCGCAGACCTATCATCGATCATGGCCACCTCCTCAGCACTGCGGTTCGCCGCCCAGACCGACTCGACCACGAGTCTCCTGGCGATCGTCGACCTCGTCCGCACCGGTGCCGCGCGCACCAAGCCCGAGCTCGGCCGAGCCACCGGGCTGGGCCGCGGCGTGATCACCCAGCGTCTCGACCAGGCGACCGAGATGGGCTACCTGGAGGAGTCGACCTTCGGTCCCTCCAGCGGTGGACGCGCGCCGCGCACCCTGAGGTTCCGGGCCGAGCGCGGCCTGATCCTCGTCTGCGCGGCCGGGGGACTGCACCTGCGGGTCGGCATCGCCGACCTCGACGGTGTCGTGCTGGCGCGGGCGCATCGCGACTGGGACATCTCATCGGGTCCGGAGGCGACCATCGCAGCCGGAACGGCCATGCTCGACGCCCTGCTCGCCGAGCGGGACGACGACGTGCCCGTGTGGGGCGTCGGCGTCGGGCTGCCCGGCCCGGTCGAGTTCGACAGTGGCCGGCCGGTCGCGCCGCCGATCATGCCGGGCTGGAACGGCTACGACGTGCGGACCCCGTTCGTCGACCACTACGGAGCCCCCGTCTGGGTCGACAACGACTCGAACCTCCTGGCGTTGAGCGAGCGGCGCCGCCAGCGCTGGGGTGCCCGCGCCGACCTGATCTACTTCAAGGTCGGCACCGGCATCGGCGCGGCGCTGCTCACCCGCGGCGTCCTGCACCGCGGGGCGTCCGGAGCGGCGGGCGACATCGGGCACGTCCGCGTCACCGACGGCACGCACCTCTGCCGGTGCGGCAAGGTCGGCTGCCTCGAGGCGGAGGCGGGCGGCTGGGCCCTCGTCCGCGACGCCCGCGCCGCCGTCGCGGAGGGGCGGAGCGACGCTCTGGCGGCGAGGCTCGAGGAGTCGGGCGACATCACTCCCGTCGACATCTCGATCGCCGCGCAGAACGGCGATCCCGTCTCGATCGAGCTCATCCGGCTCTCGGCGCGACTGGCCGGCGAGTCGATCGCCACCCTGGTCAACGTCTTCAATCCCACCGCGATCGTCCTCGGCGGGGCCGTCGCCGCGTCCGGTGAGATGTTCCTGGCCGGCGTCCGTCAGCGCGTCTACGAGCTGTCCCTGCCGCTCGCCACCCGGGACCTGCAGATGGTGCGCTCGATCGGCGACGAGGACGAGCCGCTCACAGGCGGGGCGGAGATGGTGCGCGAGCAGCTGTTCGACGTGTCCTTCCCGCGCTGGATCGCCGACGGCCGCCCGAGCGTCGAGGCCATGAGCGTGAGCAGCTGACGCGATGACCGTCGCAGGGGCCCGGGGACGCGTGCCGATCGCCGTCGTCGGTGCGGGGATGAGCGGGCTCGGCATCCACCTCCCGCTGATCCGCTCGGTGCCCGGGCTCGAGCTCGTGGCGGTCGTCGCCCACTCGGCGCCGGGGCGGGAGCGCACCGCCCCGACCGGTGTGCCGCTCGTCGGCTCGATCGAGGATCTGGCGGACGTCCGGCCCCGCCCCGCGGTCGCCGTCGTGGCGACGCCCGACCGGCTGCACGTGGAGCACGTCAGCGCGCTGCTGGATGCCGGCATCGGCGCTGTCGTCGAGAAGCCGCTCGCCGACACCCCCGAGCGTGCGCGCCTGCTCGCGGCTCGCGCGGTGGAGACCGGGCTCCCGCTGATCGCCTTCCTGAACCGGCGCTGGGACGGCGACTTCCTGACGCTCCGCTCGGTCCTCGAGCAGGGCCTCGTCGGCGAGCCGGTGCTCTTCGAGTCGACGATCGCGCGGTGGATCGAGGGAGCCGCCCCCGGGTGGCGCGGTGAGGCCCTGGCCAGCGGGGTGGACGGGGTGCTCGGCGGATTCGGCAGCCACCTCGTCGACCAGGCGGTGGCGCTGTTCGGTCCGGTCGACCGCGTGTACGCCGAGGTCGGCCGCCGCCGGGCTGCGAGCGCCGTGCCGGACGACGCGCTGCTGATGCTGCGGCATGCGGGCGGGATGCGCTCGCACCTGCGGATGACGATGGTGAGCAGTGTCGAGCAGCCGCGGTTCCGCCTGCAGGGGCTCGCCGGTGCGCTCGAGAAGCACGGCTTCGACGGGCAGCAGGACGCGCTGGTGCGGCGGGGCGAGGATCCGCTCGACGCGCGCTACGGCATCGAGCGGGCCGAGCTGTGGGGCTCCCTCCACACGGCGGACGGGGCGCGGCCGGTCGAGACGCTGCCGGGGGAGTGGCGGGCGTTCTACGTCGGCCTCGCCGAGCACCTGAACGGCGGCCCCGCGCCCGTGCCCCTCGACGACGCGGTGCACGGCCTCGACGTGCTGCACGCCGCTCGCCGGTCCGCCGACAGCGGTGGGTCGGTCCGGGTCGAGCGCTGAGGGAGCGCTCCGCGGAGTGCTCGGGCGGCCGTCGTCCCGGGCGGGCGACGCGCAGGAGCGCCGCACCCCCTCCCGGCGGTGCGGCGCTCCTGAGGCTCGGCGGCCGCGCGGCTCGGAGCCGACGAATCAGCGCGTGGCTCAGCGCAGGCGGATCAGCGCAGGCGGATCAGCCGCGGCCCTGCACCTTGTAGGGGTTGAGCAGCGCGTCCTTGATCTCGTCCGGCACGCCCTCCTCGGTCGCGCTCGGGCCGTCGGCCGGCGGGAACGACTCCGTCATCGACATCGGCATGGCGCTGTTGCGGTAGAAGTTGTTCGAGCCGAGCGAGGGCTTCCAGGTGTTGGGCGTCCAGTCCGGCACGTAGTTGCGGTAGCCGCCCGTGTTCATCTCGATGCGGAGCGTGGACGGGTCGCGGAAGTAGAGGAAGTTCTGCTCGCCGATGCCGTGGATCGAGGGGCCGTACTCCATCGGCACGCCGTTCTCCATCAGGATGTCGGCGGCCTGGAGGAGGTCCTCGCGCTGGTCGACCCAGAAGGCGTAGTGGTTGACGCGGCCGGGGCGCGAGGAGCCGTCCAGCACGACGCCCAGGTCGTGCGACTTCTCGTTGGTGGTCAGCACCGAGAAGACCGAGATCGGCGCCTCGTCGAGGACGGTGCGCGCCATGATGCGGAAGCCGAGCACGTCGTTGTACCACTTCGCGAAACCGTCGACGTCGCGCGAGGCGATCGTGACGTGGTCGAGCTGGCGGGGCGCGCCGAGGTGGCGGCTGCGGCGCGACGGGCGGTCGGGATAGATCGAGCCGGCGTCGCCCTCGGCGTGGAAGTGCTCGACGTCCCAGTGCAGGGTCATCGAGTGGCCGTAGGGGCCGGTGAAGCGGTAGGCGCGGCCGATGCCGGCGCCCTCGAACCACTCGCCCGCGGAGCCGGCCTCCTCGATGCGACGAGCAGCCTCCTCGAGGGCCTCGGCGCTGGAGGTGCGCCACGCCATGGTCTCGAGCGAGGGCTCGTCGCCGGCGACGATCACGACGCTGTAGCGGTAGTAGTCGCCCCAGCAGCGGAGGTAGACGGCGTCGTCGGTGCGGTCGACGACCGTGAGGCCGACCTGCTCCTCGTAGAAGCGCACGCTCGCCTCGACGTCGGGGGCGGTGATGGTCACGAACGAGAGATGGGAGAGCAGCTTGATCATCGTTGATCCTTTCCTGAGCTGGTGAGCGTCGTCGGCGGCCGGGACGAGCGTCGACGCGGCGTGACCTCACTCTCGCGACGTCCGAGCGCATCAGGGAACCCGCAGTTGGCTATCGTCCGCATCAGTCGCGCCGATGCCGTCGCGCATCCGTCCGATCGATGGGCGGCATCGTCGAATCGATCTGGCGGATCCCCCCGGCCGGCGTCAGAGTGAGGAAGCGGCGACGACGCCGCAGGACCGGAAGGACCGTCACCGATGACGCTGCGACCCGAGGACGCCCACGTCCGATTCGGCCTGGTGCGCTACCGCGCTCCCGGCGGCCCTGCCGCCGCCGGCGGCTCCACCGATCTGGGCGTCGTCTCCGAGGGGCGGGTGCACCGCGTCGACCTGGCTCAGCTGGGTGCGGCCGACGTGAACGACGTCTTCGCCCGCTGGGCCGAACTCGAGCAGGCGGTCCGCGCGATTCCCGGGCACTCCGAGGGCCTCGCCCTCGACGAGGTCGAGCTCCTCGCCCCCGTCGCCCCGCGCCAGCTGCTGCAGACCGGCGCCAACTACCGCACCCACGTCATCGGGCTGGTCGTCGGCCACCGCTCGCCCGACGATCCCCGTCCCGTGGAGCAGGTCCGCGCCGAGGCCGCTGCGATGATGGACGCCCGCGCCGCGCACGGCGAGCCCTACTTCTTCATCGGGCTGCCGCAGACCGTGGTCGCCGCCGACTCCGACCTGGTGCTGCCCGCCGCGAGCGAGCGCCACGATTGGGAGCTCGAGCTCGCCGTGATCATCGGCACGGAGGCGTTCCACGTCTCCCCCGAGGACGCCATGGACCACGTCTGGGGCTACACGATCGTGAACGACGTGAGCACCCGCGACCTGATCTTCCGCAAGGACATGCCCGAGATCGGCACCGACTGGTTCCGCGCGAAGAACTCGCCCGGCTTCAATCCGACCGGCCCGTTCGCCGTGCCCGCCTCCGAGTTCGCGGACGCCCCCTTCGAGCTGCGGCTCGACCTCAACGGCGAGACGATGCAGGACGCCGACACGAGCGACCTCCTCTTCGACATCCCGCGGCTGATCTCGGCCGCCTCGCAGACGATCCCCCTCCTCCCCGGCGACCTACTGCTCACGGGCAGCCCGGCCGGCAACGGCCAGGCGCGCGGGATCTTCCTCAAGGCCGGCGACCGCCTCGAGGGCTCGGTGACCGGTCTCGGCACGCAGCGCTTCACCTGCGTGGCGGAGCAGCCCCGATGACGACCCCGCCGACCCGCGACCCGGCGGATCTCGACCGCAGCGACCCCGCCGAGGAGGTCCGCCGCTCCGCCGAGGCCCACCGCAACTGGGGCCGCTGGGGCGAGGACGACCGCGTCGGCACCGCGAACCTCATCACCGACGAGCGCCGCCTGGCCGCGGCCCGCCTCGTCACTCGCGGCGCGGCGTTCAGCCTCTCGCAGCGCTTCGACTCCGAGGGACCGCAGAACGGCTGGCGCCGCCGCACGAACCCCGTGCACACGATGCTCGACACGGGCCTGGACGCCGAGTTCGGCGACCAGGGCTTCCCGCACGGCATCGGCGGAGCGGACGACGTGGTCGCCATGCCGCTCCAGGCCTCCACCCAGTGGGACGGCCTCGGCCACATCTTCGACCGCGGGAAGGCCTGGAACGGCCGCGCCGCCGGCCGGGTCGTCACGAGCGAGGGCGACGCAGTGACCGGGATCGAGCACGTGAGCGCCCTGCTCAACGGCCGCGGCGTGCTCCTCGACGTCGGCAGCGCGATCGGCGAGGGCGGCGAGCTGCCCGACGGCTACGCGATCACCGTCGCCGACCTCGAGCGCACGATCGCCGCGCAGGGAGCGAGCTCCCGCGTCGGCGAGGGCGACCTGCTGCTCGTCCGCACCGGACGCCTCGCCCGCGCCAGGCGCGAGGGCTGGAACGGGTACGCGGGCGGCCCGAGCGCCGGCCTCTCCTTCACCACCGCGGGCTGGCTGCGCGAGCGCGACGTCGCCGCGGTCGCCACCGACACCTGGGGCTTCGAGGTCCGCCCGAACGAGTTCGACGAGGCCTTCCAGCCGCTGCACCAGGTCGCCATCCCGAACATGGGCCTCACCATCGGCGAGATGTGGGACCTCGACGCACTCGCGGCCGACTGCCGCGCGGATGGAGTCTGGGAGTTCCTCCTCGTCGCCGCCCCTATCCCGTTCACGGGCGCCGTCGGAGCCCCGGTCAACCCGATCGCCCTGAAGTAGCCCCACCTCCCCGGCGCTCGTCGCCTCCGCACCACCACTCTGAAGGAGCCGGTCATGCCAGCACTCTCCTCCGTCGGCATCGTCGGGGCCGGCTTCGCCGGTCTCGCCGCCGCGATCCTCCTGCGCGAGGGAGGGGTCGACGTCGACCTCCTCGACTCGCGCGACGGCCTCTCCGACACCGGGTCGGGCATCACGATCCAGGGCAACGCCTGCCGCACCCTCGCCCGGCTGGGCGTCTGGGACGAGGTGCTCGAGCGCTCCTACCCGGCCGACGTGCTGGGCCTGCGCGCACCCGATCCGCAGGCCACGGTGGTCGCGCTGATCCCGGACGCGAAGACCGGCGGCCCGGAATTCCCCGCGACGATCGGGATGTACCGCCCCGAGCTGGCGCGGATCCTGCTCGCGCGGGCCGAGGAGCTCGGCGCCCGCGTCCGCTGGTCGACCCGCGTGGACGCGCTCGACGACCACGGCGACGCCGTCACCCTCCACTCCACCGTCGGCGGGGAGCGCGTCAGCGACCGCTACGACCTCGTGATCGGCGCCGACGGCCTGCACTCCGCGGTCCGCTCGATGATCGGCATCGAGACGACTCCGCAGCGCAACGGCATGGGCATCTGGCGCGCCTTCGTGCCGCGCCCCGCCGAGGTCACCCACACCGACCTCGTGTACGGCGGCCCCTGCTACATCGCCGGCTACTGCCCGACGAGCGAGGACCGGATGTACGCCTACCTCGTCGAGGACGCGCAGGAGCGCCAGCTGCTCTCCGCGGAGGAGCAGGTCGCGACGATGAAGGAGCTCGCCCGGGCGTACCACGGGCCCTGGGACGAGGTGCGCGAGAGCATCGACGACAGCTCCCGGGTCAACTACACCTGGTTCACCAGCCACCTCATCGACGGGCCGTGGAACCGCGGCCGCGTCGTGGTCATCGGCGACGCCGCCCACTCCTGCCCGCCCACCGTCGCCCAGGGCGCCGCGATGGCCCTCGAGGACGCCCTGGTGCTCTCGGAGCTGCTGCTCGCCGCGGACACCGTCGACGAGTCGGTCTTCCAGGCCTTCACCGCCCGCCGCCTCGACCGCGCCCGCCAGGTCGTCGAGGCCTCGGTGCAGCTGTGCGACTGGCTCTTCGCGCACGACCGCGGAGCCGACGTCCCCGGGCTGATGCGCCGCGTCGCCGCCGTCGTGGGGCAGCCGGCATGAGCGTCGTCGACGTCCACGCGCACGTCCTGCTCCCCGGGCTCCAGGCCGCGGTCGCCGCGCGCGACCCCGACGGCATCGCCGCCGCGCAGGCGCTCGACGCGCGCCGCCAGGGACCGGAGTCGCTCGCCGTCTCGGGCGGCATGATCCGCTCCCGCTTCGGGCGTCTCACCGTGCTCGAGCGCCGCCTCGCCGACATGGACGAGACCGGAGTCGACGTGCAGGTCGTCTCCCCGTCGCCCTCCCACTACTACCCCTGGGCGGACGCGGCGCTGGCCGACTGGTCGGCGCGGGAGGCGAACCGCCTCGTGGCCGAGCTGGTCGCGCAGGCGCCCACCCGGCTCCGCGGACTCGGGCTGGTCGCCGCGCAGCACCCGGAGCTCTGCGTCGACCTGCTGGACGACGCGCTCGGACGCGGGCTCGCCGGCGTCGAGATCTCCTCCACCGCGAACGGCGTCGAGCTCTCGGATCCGCGACTCGACCCGTTCTGGGCCCGCGCGTCCGAGACGGGCGCCGTGCTGTTCCTGCACCCCTTCGGCTGCACCCTCGACGAGCGGATCGACGAGCACTACCTCTCGAACATCGTCGGCCAGCCCGCCGAGAACGCGATCGCGCTGTCGCACCTGATCTTCGGAGGCGTCCTCGACCGGTTCCCGGACCTGCGGATCGTCGCGGCCCACGCGGGCGGCTACCTCCCCACCTCGATCGGCCGGAGCGACCACGGCTGGCGCGTGCGCCCCGAGGCCCGCTCGTGCGAGCACCCGCCGTCCAGCTACCTGCGCCGCCTCTGGTTCGACTCGCTGACCCACTCGCCCTCGCAGCTGCGCGCCCTCGTCGAGGTCGCCGGAGCCGACCGGGTGCTGCTCGGATCGGACTACCCGTTCGACATGGGCGTCGAGGACCCGGTCGGGGCGGCGCGGGAAGCGCTCGACTCGCCGACGCTCGAGGCGGTGCTCGGCGGGAACGCGGAGGCGCTGCTCTCCGGTCCCGCGGTGCCGCGATGAGGCTCGCGCGCTGGATCGGGTCCGACGGCGCTTCCGCCGAGGGGCTCGTCGTCGACGACCGCGTGATCGCCTTCGCGGACGGGCTCACCGTGCTCGACGTCGTCCGCGGCGGTCTCCCGGAGGCGCTGCGCCGCGGCGCCTCGCTGGTCTCCGGCGACGGCGAGCCGCTGTCGGCCGTGCGCCTGCGGACTCCGCTGGACCCGCCGAGCGTCCGCGACTTCGTGGCCTTCGAGGAGCACGTCGAGGGCGTCGTCCGGAGCATCGACTCCTCCGAGGGCGTGGTCCCCGAGTGGTACGAGGCGCCGACCTTCTACTTCACCAATCCGCACACTCTGCTCGCGACCGGCGAGGAGCTCGTGCCGCCCGCCTCCGAGCGCCTCGACTTCGAGCTCGAGGTCGCGGCCGTCATCGGGGGCACCGGGCCGTCGCGCTCGCTCGACGCGGCCGCCGCCCACGAGCGGATCTTCGGCTACGCGGTCTTCAACGACTGGTCGGCCCGCGACGTCCAGGCCCGCGAGATGAAGGTGCGCCTGGGGCCCTGCAAGGGCAAGGACTTCGGCAGCACGCTCGGCCCGTGGATCACGACCGCCGACGAGGTGGCGGAGCGGCACGACGCGGAGGGGTTCCTCGATCTGACGATGACCGTCTCGGTCAACGGCGTCGAGATCGGCCGCGACACGCTCGCCGACATGGGCTGGCCGTTCGCGGAGCTGGTCGCCTACGCGTCCCGCGACTCGCGGCTCGCGGCGGGCGACGTGCTCGGGTCGGGGACGGCGGGCACTGGCTGCCTGGCGGAGCTGTGGGGCCGGGCGGGATCGTTGACGCCGCCTCCGCTGCGGGCGGGAGACAAGGTGACGATGACCGTGGACCGGCTCGGGACGATCACGACCGTGGTCGGAGCGGCTCAGCCGGTGCCGCCGCTGGCGCGGGCCCGGCGCCGGCCGGGGTCCCCCGCGGCTCGGGCGCGCTCCGCGGGCTGATCCGCGGGCTGATCCGCGGAGGGTTCCGGAGGCGTCATCAGACCGGTTGGTAACATTATCGACGCCAGCCACGCTGGTAATGTTACCGCCGTGCGCGACTCCCTCGACAATCCGTTCAGCCCCGGTGCCGACACCGTCCCCGAGATCTGGGCCGGCCGGACGGCCCAGCTGAGCGACTGGCGCGACATCCTCCGACCGCGCCTGCTCCGCGGCCTGCCCGAGCGCGGCCGCACCGTGCTCGGCGAGCCGGGTCTCGGCAAGTCCTCCCTCGTCCGCCGCATCGCCCAGGACGCCGCCGAGCGCGGCGACTGGGTGACTCCGCAGCTCCGGATCCCGTCGGGCGCCGACCCGCTGAAGCTCACCGCGGCGGCACTGCTCGAGCTGGCCGACGCCGCCGGTCTGCCCACCGCTCGCGAGAAGCGCATCGCGACGATCCTCGAGCGGGTGCAGTCCGTCGCCGCGTCGGGCCTCTCCCTCACCCTCCGCGGTCAGGAGGGGCCGGAGCCGCACCGCGCACTGACCGATCTGCTCGTGGAGGTGGGACGGGCCGCGATCGCGCGCGAGGTCGTCGTCCTGATCCACCTCGACGAGGTGCAGAACATCGCTGACGAGGGCGCCCTGTCGCAGCTCCTCATCGCCCTCGGCGACGCCGTCACCCACGAGGTGTCCGTCGAGCTGCCCGGAGGCGTCACGGCGACGCGCTCCCTCCCCCTCGCCGTGTACCTCACCGGTCTGCCGGACTTCGAGGACAGGGCGGGCGCGCAGAAGGGCGCAACCTTCGCGCGCCGCTTCAAGACCACGGTGCTCACCGCGATCGACGACGAGGACATCGTGGCGGCCCTGCAGGACTTCGTCCTGCCCGGGTGGGCTGTGCCGGACGGCCGCGGGGGATCGGACCGGATCCGCATGGATGCGGAGGCGGTCGCGGCGATCGTCGACCTCTGCCGCGGCGAGCCCTTCCTGTTCCAGCTCGCCGGCGAGAGCGCCTGGTACGCCGGCAGCGGCACCCTGATCACGCGGGAGCAGGTCGTCTCCGGCTGGCGCGGGGCGCAGCGCGAGGCCTCCGCTCACGTCGAGAGGATCCTCGGCCGCCTCCCTCCGCGGGAGCGCGCGTTCCTCGAGGCGATGGCGGCGCTCCCCCCGGAGCAGAGGACGCTCACCCGGATCGCGCGCGCCCTCGGACTGGCGAAGGCCGCGGAGCTCGGGACGACGGCGCAGCGCCTCGACACCGTGCGGGGGATCGTCGACCGCGGAACGCTGTACTCCTTCCGGCACCGGGCGATCGAGGCCTCCCTCACGAGCGGGTGGCCGCGGGTGGAGTGACCCGGCGCGACCGGGGTCGCGACCCCGCGTCACTCCTCCTCGAGCACCCGCCCGTGCCGGCGGAACTGCTGCCGCATCCACTGGTGACCCGGGTCGTCGTTGTGCATCGGATGCCACCACAGCGCTCCCGAGAGCCGGAGCGCCTCGAACGGCAGCGGCAGCACGCGGAGGTCACCGGCCGAGAGCATGCGGTCGGCGAGGCGCTTCTGCACGATCCCGATCCGGTCCGTCCCGACGATGAAATAGGGCAGCGCCAGGAACCCCTCGACCACGACGTCGACCCGCGGCTCGATGCCGATCGTCTCGAGCTGGCGGGACGCGGCGGTGAAGGCGCTGCGGGTCTTGTAGGTGAACACCCACGGCAGCCGGTGCAGGTCCTCCAGGGTCAGCGCGTCGCCGACGGAGTCGTTGCCCGCCCAGACCACGGCGAGCCAGTCGTCCTCGTAGAGGTCCATCGACGGCAGGTCGCTCGCGAAGCCGCGGGGGAGGAGCATCCCGTCGACGTTGCGGAGTGTGTTCATCGGGTCCTCGACGATCGAGGGGTTGTGCAGGGAGAAGCGGAACCGCACGTGCGGAGCCGCGTCGCGCACCGCGATCGAGACGCGGCTGCCGACGATTCCGAACGAGTAGTCCGAGCCGTAGAGGTGGAACTCGCGCGGCGACGTGGCGGGGTCGAAGAGCGCGGCGGTCGAGAAGACCATTCGCGTCGCCTCGAGGGCCGAGCTGGTCTGATCGATCAGCCGGATGGCGAGGGGCGTGAGGCGGTAGGTGTTGCCGTCACGGGTGAGGATCTGGTCGTCGAAGTGGATCCGCAGCCGCGCGAGGGAGGCGCTCACCGCCGGCTGGCTGAGGCCCAGGCTCTGCGCGGCGCGGGTGACGCTGCGCTCCGCGAGGAGGGCGTCGAGCACCACGAGGAGGTTCATGTCGGGTCGCGGACTCATCCGCCCGGTGCTCATGCCCGGACGTCCTGTGCCCCTGATCGGGTGCTCATGGTTCCTCCTCGGGGCGCGTCGATGCGCCGCCCCCACGGTAGCGCGGCGTCATCCCTCCAGCGTCGCCTCGATCCCGCGCATCAGCGCGTGCTGTCGGCGCAGCTGCTCGATCGAGCGCCACGGGTCCCGGTCTCCCTCGTACTCGCTCGAGAGGTAGCCCGTGTAGCCGCCGTCCTTGAGCGCCTGGAGCACGGGGCGCCAGGGGATGTTCTGATCGACGAGGTCGTCGTCGATGTCGTGGAACTTGGCCTGCACGAAGACGACGTGGTCGATGACGTCGAGCAGGTCGCGCGGATCCACGCCGATCCCGTCGAGGAAGGCGGGACGCGTCTCGCGGGTTTCGCCCGGGCGGAGGGGGATCGGCCGGTCCTGGAAGATCCCGGTGTCGATGAGCAGGCCGAAGTGCTTCGTGCCGGTGCGCTCGATGAAGGCCAGGTAGTCGTCGACGACGGGGTGCTTGATCGGGGTCGGCGAGTGGATCTCGGGGCAGATCACGACGTCGAGCTCCTCGGCCGTGGACAGGCTGCGCTCGACGACCTCGGTCCAGATCGGGTGGGGGACGAGATCGCTCGAGACGACCCCGATCTTGGGGCGGACGAAGCGGAAGCCGAGCCTCGACGCGAGCCGCAGATCGCGCGTGAGGATCGCGGTCCCCTCCTCGACCGTCATGTCACGGTCGCGGTGGAGCCGGGTGTCGATCCAGGAGCCGTAGTTGGTCGGCTCGAGGCGGTGCCGCTCGAGGGACGCGAACCACGCGTCGATCCAGGCAGTGGTGGGCTCGGGGTAGCCGGGGACGTGGCCCTCGCCGAGGATCTCGACGCCGGTCGCGCCGAGGTCGGCGACGACGGTGAGCGCCTCCTCGAGGCCGAGGACGGTGCCGTAGTCGCCCATGAAGCTGTAGAGGCTGACTCCGTACTGGAAGCCGGGAGTGTCTGCGCTCATCGGACGATCGTCACCTTCCTGGTGCTGCGGTACCGCGACGGCTGGTGCTCGATCGGGATGTAGGAGGCGCGGAGGAGCAGCTCCACCTCGACCTCGTGGACGCCGGGGGCGAGACCGCCGGGGTGCGGCACGGTCACGACGCCGGGCTCCTCGAGCTGCCAGCGCAGGCCGTCGCTCCGCCGGAGCTCGTCGATGCCGATGTCCCGGCCGTCGAACCGCCAGAGCGGAGTGTCGTGGCCGACGTCGACCACGTCGTCGACGCGCACCGAGACCCCGTCGATCAGGCTGGCGGCCAGGCCGCGGTACGAGGGCATGCGCAGATGGAGGCGGAAGCCCGTCACCTCGTCGCCCTCGCGGACGTTCGCGAAGCCCACCGATTGGATGAGCTCTCTTTCCAGGAACATCGTCGTCCTCTCCGTCGGGTCGTGCGGAATCGCACTTGTGCAGGAAACAGACAACACCATGACGAAGAAGAACAGAAGTGGCTCGAGCGCATCCACGGGGACGAAGCGCGGCATCACCGATCGCGTCTTCGCAGGCGCGATCCGCACGGCGAGGATGAAGGCAGCCCTGCTCGACCGGAGGATCGCCGATGATCACCACGCCCACCCGCCGCGCCGTCGTCGTCGGCTACGCCCGGACCCCGTTCGCGCGGTACCTCGGCCGCTTCGCCTCCCTTCCCGCCACGGAGCTCGGCGCCCACGCCGTCGCCGCGGCCCTCTCGCGCTCGGGCGTCTCGCCCGACGACGTCGAGATCGTGCTGATGGGCCAGGTGCTGCAGGCCGGGGCCGGCCAGAACCCGGCACGGCAGACCGCCCGGGGTGCGGGCGTCCCGCTGCACGTCCCGGCCCTGACGCTGAACGCCGTCTGCCTCTCGGGGGCGGAGGCGGTCGCCGACGCGGCGCGCCGCATCGTGCTCGGCGAGGTCGACGTCGCGGTCGCCGGGGGCCAGGAGTCGATGTCGCTCGCCCCGCACGTCTGGCCGGGCTCTCGCCGCGGCCGCCGCTTCGGCGAGGTGGCGATGCTGGACACGATGGAGGTCGACGGCCTGAGCGACGCGTTCGAGCGCCGCTCGATGGGAGCGTCGACCGAGGAGGAGAACGGACGGCTCGGCCTCGGCCGCGCCGAGCAGGACGCGTTCGCCGCCTCCTCGCACGCCCGGGCGGCGGCCGCGGCCGACGTGCTGGCCGAGGAGATCGCTCCGCTCACCACGCACGGCCGCGACGGAGC
The DNA here is from genome assembly GCF_009834265.1 of Rathayibacter sp. VKM Ac-2805. Lineage (NCBI taxonomy): Bacteria > Bacillati > Actinomycetota > Actinomycetes > Micrococcales > Microbacteriaceae > Rathayibacter > Rathayibacter sp. VKM Ac-2805. The sequence continues at coordinate 3,382,999 of NZ_CP047185.1, read as the reverse complement.
GGTCGTGTCGGCGGACGACGGCGTGCGCCCCGACAGCACGGTCGAGACGCTCGGCGCCCTCCGCCCCGCGTTCGCCGCCGGCGGCACGATCACGGCGGGCAACTCCTCGCAGATCACCGACGGCGCCGCCGCCCTCGTGCTGATGGAGGAGTCGGAGGCGCGACGCCGCGGCCTCGTCCCGCTCGCCCGCGTGGAGGCGGCCGCGATGGTCGCCGGCCCCCGGCTCACCCTGCACTCGCAGCCCTCCGCGGCGATCCTCCGCGCCCTCGAGCGGACGCCGTGGAGCGTCGCGGACCTCGCCGCGGTCGAGATCAACGAGGCCTTCGCCGCGGTGGCCGTGCAGTCGACCGCCGACCTCGGCGTGGATCCCGCCCTGGTGAACCCGCACGGCGGCGCGATCGCTCTCGGACATCCCATCGGCGCGTCCGGCGCCCGGATCGTCGGCCACCTCGCCCGCCGGCTCGCCGCGCTCGGACCCGGCTCGATCGGCGCCGCGGGCATCTGCGGCGGCGGCGGCCAGGGCTCCGCGCTCGTCCTCTCGGCCGTGGACTGAGGCCGTGACCGCGCCGGTGTCGGTGGCGTCGAGGCTGCTGTCCATCCTCGACGTGTTCGCCGAGCCCGTGGCGCGGGCCTCGCTCAGCCTCTCGGAGATCGCCCAGCGGACGGGCCTGCCGCTGTCGACCGTGCACCGGATGCTCGCCGAGCTCGTGGAGTGGGGCGGGCTCGCGCGCCGCGACGACGGCCGGTACACGCTGGGCCTGCGCCTGTGGGAGCTCGGGACCCGCGTTCCCGCGACCCGGTCGCTCCGCGCGATCGCCCTGCCGTTCCTCGAGGACCTGTACGAGGCGACCCACCAGCACGTCCACCTCGCCGTGCTCGACGGCGCCGAGGCGCTCTACATCGAGAAGCTGTCGGCGCACCGCGCGGTGCCCGTGGTCTCGAGCGTCGGGGCGCGCCTGCCCCTGCACGCGACCGGAGTCGGACTGGTGCTCCTCGCGCACGCCCCGGCCGAGGACCTCGAGGAGTACGTCGCCCGCGACCTCCCGCGCTTCCTCCCGCGCACGGTGACCTCGCCCGAGACGCTGCGCCGGCGGCTGGCCGAGATCCGGCACTGCGGCGTCGCGCTCTCCTCCGAGGAGATGACGGCGGGGACGAGCTCGGTGGCTGCTCCCATCCGCGACCGCGCCTCCCGCGTCGTCGCCGCGCTCTCGGTGGTCACGGGCTCGGATCCGCGGCCGGACGACCTCCTCGAGCGCGAGGTGCGCGCCGCTGCGGCCGGAGTGAGCCGGGCGCTCGGCTACCGGCGCTCGGTGGTCGCGTGAGCGCGTCCGGCGAGGCTCCTCCCCAGGCGGGCTCGAGCACGTTCCTTCCACTGGATGGAAACCCCGCTCCCCGCGACCGGTCCGGCCCCGAGCATCGTGGTGTCCCTGTTACCGTCGCGAGGAACCCCGTGCCCACTCCCACCACACGCGTCGCCGTCATCGGCGCCGGGCCCGCGGGCCTGCTGCTCAGCTGGGCGCTCCGGCGCGCCGGCATCGACTCCGTCGTCCTCGAGAACCGCTCGCGCGACTACGTCCTCTCGCGCATCCGCGCCGGCGTGCTCGAGCAGAGCTCGGTCGACGTGCTCACCGGTCTCGGCCTCGGCGAGCGCCTGGCGCGCGAGGGGATGCAGCACAGCGGCATCTACCTCCAGGGCCCGGATGCGCAGGGCGTCAGCCGGCGCCACCACGTCGACTTCGACGAGCTGATCGGCCGGACCGTCACGGTCTACGGCCAGCAGGAGGTGGTCAAGGACCTCGTCGCCGCGCACGAGGCCGAGGGCTCGGACGTCCGCTACGGCGTCTCCGACGTGGCGCTGCACGACCTCGAGAGCGATCGGCCGTCCGTGACCTTCACGCACGACGGCGAGGAGCACCGGCTCGAGGCGGCGTACATCGTGGGGGCCGACGGCTTCCACGGGATCAGCCGCCCCAGCATCCCGGCGGCCGAGCGCGCCGAGCTCGACCGCGCCTATCCCTACGCCTGGCTCGGCGTCCTCGCCGACGTCGCGCCGTCGACCGACGAGCTCATCTACGCGCTGCACCCCGACGGCTTCGCCATGCACTCGATGCGCAGCCCCTCGGTCTCGCGCCTCTACCTCCAGGTCGACCCCGACGACGACATCGCGGCCTGGCCGGACGAGCGCATCTGGGCGGCGCTGCAGGAGCGCCTGGGCGTCGAGGGCTGGACCCTGCAGGAGGGGCCGATCACCGAGAAGTCGATCACTCCGATGCGGAGCTTCGTCTCGTCCCGCCTCGCCCACGGCCGCCTGTTCCTCGTCGGGGACGCGGGCCACATCGTCCCGCCGACGGGAGCCAAGGGTCTGAACTCGGCCATCGCCGACGTCGTCCTGCTGGTGCGCGGCCTGATCGCGGCCGACGGGGGCGACGAGACGCTGCTGGAGGGCTACGAGGCGGCCGCCCTCGCCCGCCAGTGGCGGGTCCAGCAGTTCTCGGTGTGGATGACCGAGCTGCTGCACCGGCCGACCCTCGAGGCGGGCGGCGAGTTCGACTTCCGCGCGCAGCTCGGGCGCCTCGACTACGTGATCGGCTCGGTGCACGCCCAGCGCTCGCTCGCGGAGCAGTACACGGGACTGCCGCTGTGAGCGCGCCGGAGCCGCTCGGCCAGGCCGCCGTCTCGGCTGAGATCGCCGCGATCGAGCAGGAGGCGCGCGACCGCGTCCGCTCGGGCGGCGCCGCCGAGGTGCACCCGCGCCGCGACTACCCGCCGTACCGGAGCACCGCCCTCCGGCACCCGACGCACGAGCTGGTGCGCGCCGATCCGGAGGAGATCGAGCTCACCTCGCCGGCGTTCGGCCACACCGACGTCGACGAGTACGAGAGCGACCTGACGATCCAGCACACGGGCGAGCCCCTCGGCGAGCGGATCACCGTGTCGGGCCGTGTGCTCGACGGCGACGGGCGGCCGGTGGCCGGGCAGCTCGTCGAGCTCTGGCAGGCCAACTCCTCGGGCCGCTACGTGCACAAGCGCGACCAGCACCCGGCGCCGCTCGACCCGAACTTCACCGGGGTCGGCAGGCTCATCACCGGGCCGGACGGCGGCTACCGCTTCACGACGATCAAGCCCGGCGCCTACCCGTGGCGCAACCACCGGAACGCCTGGCGGCCCGCGCACATCCACTTCTCCTTCTTCGGCACCGCGTTCACGCAGCGCCTGATCACGCAGATGTACTTCCCCGGCGATCCGCTCTTCCCGCTCGACCCGATCCTGCAGTCGATCACCGACCCGGCGGCGCGCGAGCGGCTCGTCGGCAGCTACGACCACGAGGCGAGCACGCCCGAGTCCTCGCTCGGCTACCGCTGGGACGTCGTGCTCACCGGGGCGCGGTCGACCCCCCTCGAAGCGGAGGACGACGATGCCTGAGCTCGCACCCACGCCGTCGCAGACGGTCGGCCCCTTCTTCGGCTACGCGCTGCCCTACGACGGCGGGCCGGAGCTCGTCGCGGCGACGCACCCCGGAGCGATCCGCCTGCGCGGCACGATCACCGACGGCGCGGGCGAGCCCGTCCCCGACGCGGTCGTCGAGATCTGGCAGCGCGACGCGGAGGGCCGCATCCCCCGCGAGCGCGGCAGCCTCCTGCGCGACGGGATCGCCTTCACGGGATTCGGCCGCACGGCCACCACCCGCGCCGGCGAGTACGCCTTCACCACGCTCCGACCGGGGGCAGCGGAGGGAGGCGCGTCCTTCGTCGTCGTCACCGTCTTCGCCCGCGGCGTCACCCACCACCTCGGGACCCGCGCCTACTTCGCGGGCGAGGACGCGCTCCTCCGCGCGCTCGAGCCGGCCCGCCGGCGCACCCTGCTCGTCGTCGAGGAGGGCGCGGCGACCGGCCTGCCGGTCGTGCGGTTCGACATCCGGCTGCAGGGCGAGGGCGAGACCGTCTTCCTCGACCTCTCGGGAGGACTCGATGGCTGAGCGTCGGAGCCTCGTCGACCCGCTGGCCTCGCCCGCGATCCGTGAGCTGACCGGCGACGAGGCGCTGCTCGGCGCGATGATCGACGCCGAGCTCGCCCTCGCGGCCGCCCTCCGGGAGGAGGGAGTGGTCGACGCCGACCTCTCTCCGCACGCGGAGGAGATCCGATCCGCGGTGCTGGAGCAGCTCGACGCCGTCGCCGAGGAGGCCCGAGCGGGCGGCAACCCGGTCATCCCCCTCGTGCCGCGCCTCCGCGCCGCCGCCGAGGCCGCCTCCCCCGGCTCCGGCGCCTCGCTCCACCTGGGCGCTACCAGCCAGGACGTCGTCGACACGGCCGTGATGGTCCGCGCCGCGGCCGTCCTCGAGCGGATCGACGAGGAGCTCGTCCGGCTGGGCGACGCTCTGGCGGCGCTCGCCGACCGGCACCGGGCGACGCCGATGGTCGGCCGCACGCTCGGTCAGCACGCCGCCCCCACCGTCTTCGGAGCCGTCTCCGCCGAACGCCTCGGCGCGGTCACCTCGGCCCTCGCCGCCGTCCGGCGCACCCGGGCCGCCCTGCCCGCCCAGCTCGGCGGAGCGGTCGGAACCCTCGCGGCGCTCGTGGCGATCGTGGCGATCGTCGGCGAGCGCACCTCCCCCGCCGACGCCGTCGAGCGGACCCTCCGCGTGGTCGCCGGATACGCCGACCGCCTCGGACTCCGCGCACCGGCCGCCGTCTGGCACACCGACCGCACCCCCGTCGTCGAGCTGGCCTCCGCACTCGGGCTCGCCGCCGGAGCCGCGGGCGCCGTGGCCCTCGACGTCACCCTGCTCGCCCGCACCGAGACCGCCGAGCTCGGCGAGAGCCTCGGAGCGGGCGAGGGCGGCTCCTCGGCCATGCCGCACAAGCGCAACCCGATCGGCGCGGTCCTGGTCGTCGCCGCAGCCCGGCAGGCCCCCGGGCTCGTCGGCTCGCTCTTCGCGGCGCTCGCCGCCGAGGACCAGCGGCCGAGCGGCGCGTGGCACGCCGAGTGGCGTCCGCTGCAGCAGCTCCAGGAGGCGGCGCTCGGCGCGGTCACGGGCGCCGCGGACCTGGTCGCCTCGCTCGAGGTGCGCGCCGACGCCATGCGCGAGCACCTCGTCTCCGGCGACGGCTCCGTGTTCAGCGAGGACGTCGCGACGCTGCTCGGCGAGCGCCTCGGGCGGGCGGAGGCGTTCGCCCTTCTCGGACGGGCCTCGCGGGAGAGCGCCGCGACCGGCCGCCCGCTCCGCGTCGTCGTCTCGGGCCTGCTCGGCCCGGACGAGGCCCTCCAGGAGCGCGTCGCCCGGGCCTTCGAGCCCTCCTCCTCGCCGGGCGTCACCGGCGCCTGGATCGACGCGGCGATCGCCGGCTTCGCCACGGTCCGCGACTCCGCGGCCGCCCCCGAGGGAGAGACCGCACCATGACCGTCCCCGTGCTCTCCGGCCTCACCACGGCCACCACGTCCCTCCGCAGCGACGCGCCCCTGCTCGTGCTCGGCCCCTCGCTGGGCACGACCACCCGGCTCTGGGAGGCGGCGCTCCCCGAGCTCGCCCGCTCGTTCCGGATCCTCCGCTTCGACCTCCCCGGCCACGGCCGGAGCCCCGCCGCGACCGCGCCGTTCTCGATCGCCGAGCTGGCGGAGGCGGTCCTCGGCCTCGTCGACGCGGCCGGCGGCGGCGCCTTCCACTACGCGGGCATCTCGCTCGGCGGCGCGATCGGCCTCGGGCTCGCGGTCGACGCCCCCGAGCGGCTCGCCTCCGTCACCGCGATCTGCTCGGCGCCGCGCATCGGAACGCCCGACGGCTGGGCGGACCGGGCCGGGACAGCGCGACGGAGCGGCACCGCGTCCCTGGTGACGCTCAGCGCCGAGCGCTGGTTCGCGCCCGCGTTCGTCCGGTCCTCCCCGGACACCGTCGGCGCCGCTCTGGGCGAGCTGGTGGACGTCGACGACGAGTCGTACGCCCTCTGCTGCGAGGCCCTCGCCCACCCGTCGGGCCTCGCCGCCGCCCGCGACGTGCTCCTGGTGGCCGGCGCACTCGACGCCGCCCTGCCGCTCGCGAGCATCCGGGAGCAGGCCGAGGCGATGCCCGGCGCCCGCGTCGAGGTGCTCGACGGCGTCGGCCACCTCCCCGGCTACGAGGCGCCCGAGCGGCTGGCGGCGATCGTCTCCCGCCGCGCCTCCCTCGGCGGCACGACCCGGCGGGCGGTGCTCGGCGACGCGCACGTCGACGCGGCCGCCGCCCGCATCACCCCCGAGACCGCCGACTTCCAGGAGTTCCTCACCCGGTACGCCTGGGGCGAGGTCTGGACGAGGCCCGGGCTCGGCCGCCGCGAGCGCAGCATGATCACGCTCGCCGCGCTGGTCTCCCTCCGCGCCGAGGACGAGATCCCGATGCACCTGCGCGGAGCCCTCCGCAACGGCGTCACCCGCGCCGAGATCGCGGAGGTGCTGCTGCACACCGCGCTCTACGCGGGACTGCCGGCCGCCAACGCCGCGTTCGCGCGGCTCCGGGCGGTCCTGGCCGACCTCGACGCCGACGGAGGACCGGACGAGCCGGCCGCCGCCACGACCACCGACGACGAAGCAGAGGACCGACGATGACGCTGGACAAGGGCAGGACGAGCGCGGCGGAGGCCGTCGCCGACATCCCCGACGGGGCCTCGATCGCCGTGGGCGGCTTCGGCCTGGTCGGCGTGCCGATCGTGCTGATCCGCGCGCTGCTCGCCCAGGGCACGCGCGGGCTCTCGGTCGTCTCGAACAACTGCGGCGTCGACGGCTGGGGACTCGGCGAGCTGCTCTCCGCGGGCCGGATCGACCGCGTCACCGCCTCCTACATCGGCGAGAACAAGGACTTCGCGCGGCGCTACCTCGGCGGCGAGCTCGAGGTCGAGCTGACCCCGCAGGGCACGCTCGCCGAGCGCCTCCGGGCGGGCGGCAGCGGCATCCCCGCGTTCTACACCGCTAGCGGCGTCGGCACGATGGTCGCCGAGGGCGGGCTCCCCTGGCGCTACGCCGCCGACGGGAGCGTGCTCGTGCGCAGCGACCCCAAGGAGGTCCGCGTCTTCGAGTCGCTCGGGAAGCCGACGCAGTACGTGCTCGAGGAGGCCATCGTCACCGACTTCGCCCTCGTCCGCGCCGCCCGCGGCGACCGCCACGGCAACCTCGTCTTCTCGAAGTCGGCCCGCAACTTCAACCCGCCGGCCGCGATGGCGGGGCGGATCACGATCGCCGAGGTCGGCGAGCTCGTCGAGCCGGGCGAGCTCGACCCCGACGACATCCACCTGCCCGGCATCTACGTCGACCGCATCGTCGAGCTCTCGCCCGAGGAGGCCGCCGACCTGCCGATCGAGAAGCGCACCGTGAGGCCCCGCGCCTCGCGAGAGGAGGACCGCGCATGACCCCGCTCACCCGCGACGAGACGGCCGCCCGCGCGGCCCTCGAGCTCACCGACGGCGCGTACGTCAACCTCGGCATCGGGCTGCCCACGCTCATCCCGAACCACATCCCCGCCGGAGTCACGGTGACCCTGCACTCCGAGAACGGCGTGCTGGGCGTGGGCCCCTACCCGTGGGAGGGCGAGGAGGATCCGACCCTCATCAACGCGGGCAAGGAGACGATCACGGTCGAGCCCGGCGCCGCCTACTTCGACTCCGCGCAGAGCTTCGCCATGATCCGGAGCGGCCGCGTGGACGTCGCCGTCCTCGGCGCCATGCAGGTCTCGGCGCACGGCGACATCGCCAACTGGGCCGTGCCCGGCCGGATGGTCAAGGGCATGGGCGGGGCGATGGACCTCGTCCACGGCGCCGACCGCGTCATCGTGCTGATGGAGCACGTGACGAAGACGGGCGAGCACAAGATCGTGCCCGAGTGCCTCCTCCCGCTCACCGGGCGGAGGGTCGTCGACCGGATCATCACGGATCTCGCCGTGATCGACGTCACCGAGGAGGGGCTCGTCCTGCGCGAGACCGCCCCCGGAGTGAGCGTCGCCGAGGTCGAGGCCGCGACCGGGGCACCGCTGATCGTCGCCCTCGCGGAGGCGGCACGATGACGCTGCTGCGCGAGGTCGTGGTCTGCGAGCCGCTGCGCACGCCCATCGGCCGCTTCGGCGGGGCACTGCGCTCGGTCGCGCCGGCGGAGCTCGCCGCGACCGTTCTCCTGGCGATCGTCGAGCGGGCCGGGCTCGACGGCGGGGACGTCGACGACGTGATCCTCGGCCAGGGCTACCCGACGGCCGAGGCGCCGCCGATCGGCCGGGTCGCCGCTCTCGACGCGGGGCTGCCGGTGACGGTCGGCGGGTCGCAGGTCGACCGGCGCTGCGGCTCCGGCCTCCAGGCGGTGCTGGATGCGGCCATGCAGATCCAGACGGGCGTCAGCGACCTCTGCCTCGCGGGCGGGGTCGACTCCATGAGCTCGGCGCCGCTGTACTCGGTCGACGCCCGGTGGGGCGTGCCGGGCACGAACGGGCTGCTCCTCCGGGACGCGCTCGGCCGCGGCCGCGAGACCGCGGGCGGGCGCCACCACCCGATCCCCGGCGGCATGATCGAGACGGCGGAGAACCTCCGCCGCGAGTACCGCATCCCCCGCGACGAGCAGGACGCCCTCGCGCTGCGCTCGCACCGCCGGGCGGTCGCGGCGGCGGAGGCGGGCTACTCCGCCGAGGAGATCGTCTCCGTCTCCGTCCCGGGCCGCCGGGGCGCCGTCACCGTCGTCGACCACGACGAGGGGCCCCGCGCCGACACGACGCTCGAGGCGCTGGCCCGGCTCTCGCCCGTGCGGCGCGACGTCGATCCCGAGGCCACCGTCACCGCGGGCAACGCCTCCGGCCAGAACGACGCGGCCGCGGCGTGCATCGTCACCACCCCCGAGCGCGCCGCCGAGCTGGGCCTGCGCCCCCTCGTCCGGCTGGTCTCGTGGGCGCGCGCGGGCGTCGAGCCGGAGCGGATGGGGATCGCCCCCGTCGCCGCGACGGCGCGGGCCCTCCAGCGCGCCGGCCTCTCGCTCGCCGACATGGACCTGATCGAGCTCAACGAGGCCTTCGCCGCCCAGGTCCTCGCGGTGAGCCGCGAGTGGGGCTTCACCGAGGACGACTGGGAGCGGACCAACCCGCTCGGCTCCGGCATCTCGCTCGGCCACCCGGTCGGCGCGACCGGGGCGCGGATGCTCGCCACCGGCTCCCGGCACCTCGTGCGCACCGGCGGCCGCCACCTCCTCGAGACCATGTGCATCGGCGGCGGCCAGGGGCTCGCGGCGGTCTGGGCCGCCTGCGAATAGGAGCCGCTGCGGAGGAAGGACGGCGCGGGGGAGGGGCCGCCTGCAAGCCGGGGCCGCCCGCGGGGGAGAGACGGCCTACGGGTGGACCCGGCCGGCGAGGTGGGGTCGCCAGCAGGAGTGCGCTCGTGCTCGACGTGGCGCCCGTCCGGGCGCCGTTCAGCCGGCCGGGCGGTCCGCGTCCGCCCGGACCGCCCGTGGGGCTCAGGCCGCCGCGTCCCTCAGACCGCTGCGAGGCTCGCGTGCATCGACCGCCGGATCAGGTTGTGCTGACGGCGCACGAGGGCGATCGGGTCGACCTCGCCGAGATCGAGGAAGGCGTGGCCCTCCCACTCGCTCGACATGTACCCGCGGAAGCCGCCGCGTACGAACACGTCGACGATCGCCGGGTAGTCGATCGCGGGCTCCTGGCCCTCGTCGTCGATGTCGTAGAACTTCGCGTGCACGTGCAGGATCTGCGGCATGATGTCGGCCCACTCCTCGACGGGGACGTGTCCGTGCATGTTGAAGGCGAGGAACGCGAACGAGCCGAAGTCGCCCGGGTCGATGCCCCGCGATCCCAGGTAGGCGAGGAACTCGCCCTGCCGCTCCCGGCCCGGGGCGTCCTGCGCCCAGATCCGCTGCAGCTCCGCCGTCGCCTCGGCGTCGAGCCCCATGCGCCGCATGGTCCGGAGGAGGGCCGGCGACATCGCGTGCATCGTCGAGGAGAAGTCGGCGACGAAGCCGAGCAGCGGCGAGTCGAGCTCGGCGTAGAGCTCGCGGATCTCCTGCACGGCCGGCGCGTTGGGGCCGGACGGGGCGTGGATCTCGTAGCCGAGCGCGACGTCGAGCGACTCCGCGAGGGGGAGCAGCCGCTGGAGCAGCGTCCGGCGAGCGCTCTGGATCCGCATCAGCGGGAACCCGAGGCGGTGCGCGCCCCGGAGCAGCTCCGCCGAGAACTCGTACTCCTCGTCGTCGTCCATGTCGCGCGTGCGCAGGCGCCCCATGTCGAGGTTCGCGCCGAACGCGCTGGCTTCGAACCCGTGGCGGTCGAACGCGGCGCGCCAGGTCGAGACGAAGTCGGGGGTCACCACCGGGTACTGCCGGAGGGTCTGCGAGGCGACGATCTCGATCCCCGGCCCCACCCCCTCGGCGGCCACGCGGTCGAGGAGGGACTCGAGGTCGTACTGCCCCGCGTTGAGCTCGGACGTCGCCGAGTAGAGCGTGAGGCCGAGCTTGAACGGCTCACCGGGCTGCGCCTCGACCGCCTCGACCGTCGTCGTCTCCAGCCGCAGCTCGTCGCGCACCGGCTCATCGGCGGTGCGGACGACGAGGTCGCGTGTCTGGTGGACCACCTGGGGCACGTAGGTCTCGGGCTTGATCTGCATGTAGGGCAGGCTCAGCCGGGCGGAGGCGACGACGCGGTGGACCGAGCCCGCGGCGAGCGGCTCGTCGAGGGCGACGACCAGTACCGCCGCGTCCGAGAGGAACCAGAGCACGTCCCACTGCTCGCGGAGCTGGTCCACGCGGAAGACGGAGCCGCCGAGCTCGAACCGGAGGCGGTCGCCCGGCACCGTCGTCCCGTCGATCGAGACCTCGAGGCCGTCCACGGACGACAGCCAGAGACTGCGGTACCAGGGCAGGTGGAGCAGGAGCACGGCCCCCTCGGGGTGGACGCGCAGGCTGTGGTCGTCGATCAGGATGTTGTGCGTCGCCATGGGAGTCCTCGGTTCGGTGGCCGCTCGCGATCGCGGCGGTCACGCCAGCTTATGTCTGAATTCGTCAGAAGCGGCCCCGAATAGTGAACGGCGATGCCGCGCATCACGGATCGTTGTAGGCGCTTCCTTCGTTCTGCTGGTTTCAGACAATAGTCTGTAGTAAATGGACTAGAGGTCGACAGGCCGCTCACCGACGAGACGGACCCGCCCGCGCACCTCACCTCTGGAGGCCTCCATGCCCGACACCCTCGACGTGCTCATCCTCTCCGGCCACATGACGGTGGAGCACGACAACGAGTTCCGCAGCTTCCGTGCGCACAACCAGTGGCTCACGACCCTCCTCGAGGACACTGGGCGCTTCCGGGTCCGCGTCACCGAGGATCCGCGCGGTCTCACCTCCGCCGTCATCGACCGCTACGACGTCCTGATCGTGGTGTACGAGGGACGGGACGGCTACCGCGACAGGGCCACCGGCTTCGGCCCCGAGACCGACGCCGCGATCCTGCGCTTCATCCACGACGAGGGCAAGGGGATCGTCTGGTTCCACGGCTCGGCCGTGCAGGAGGACGACTGGGGGTACCCGGAGGAGTACAACGTCATGCGCGGCGCGAAGCTCAGCGTGCCCACCGGCATTCGGCCGCGCCCATGGGGCGAGGCGCTCCTCTCGACAGCGGAGCCGCGTCACGCGATCACCGAGGGGATCAGCGCCACCTGGACCGTCACCGGCGACGACATCCTGACCGGAGTCGAGATGTACGACGGTGCCGAGGTGCTGATCACGACCTTCGACGATCTGAAGTCGTACCAGCGGGCCCCGATGTGGCCGATGTCGCACTACCCGGTCGCGATCCCCGAGACCGGCCTCGCGGACCTCCCCGGCATGAACACGGACCAGCCCCTGGCCTGGATCAACGAGTACGGCGCGGGCCGCTCGTTCACGATCACGATCGGACACGACATCGACACCTTCCGCCGCATCGAGTTCATCCGGATGCTCCCCCGCGGTGTCGAGTGGGCGGCGACCGGCGAGGTCACTCTGACGGGTCCCGACCGCAGGGGCGAGCGGCGCTTCCTGCCCTGGCCCTACTACAACCAGGAGGGCTGATCCCATGAGCGGCGCGCCTGCACGACCGGGTCGGGTGGTGCCGATGGCGGCCGTCCCCGCCCTCCTGCCCGGCCCCCGACCGCCGATGCGCGGCGAATCGTCCGTGCAGGCCCGCCGCGACCTCCGCCGCTCGATCCTCGCCGCCTACGCGCTCGCCGAGTCCGCCGAGGCCTCGATCGCGGCGCTGACCGTCTCGGTCGAGGACTGGCGCTGGATCGCGCGCTCTGCGGCCCGTGAGCTCGGCCGGCCCGTGCGGACCTCGGAGTCGGGCGGATCCGTCCGCGCCGTCCTCGCTCCGGTCGCCGCGCAGCCGCGGGACACGAAGGGTCCGTGGGCGGGCGCCGCGGAACAGGGCGGCGCCGCCTGACGCAGTGCCCCGCCCCCGCGGCAGCGATCGAGCGGAGCGGCGTCGCGCCCCTCTCTCCCCCGTCCGACGTCTCAGTCGTCACGAGCGGCCGTCATCCGGCCGCCGTGCCGACCGTTCGTGACGCATCGATCGGTCTGGGACTGACGTCGAGACTCCGGTGGCGGCGCTCGCGGAGAGGGGGCCGGGGCGCCAGACTGACGGCGAGCGGAGGGAGGCACGATGCGAAGCCTCCGCGCCCTCGCCGCCGCGCTGCTCCTCCTGCCCGCCCTCGCGGCCTGCGCGCCGGCAGGCGCGACAGGCGCCCCGAGCGGCACCCCGGCGGCCACCGTGGCTCCGACCACCGCCACCCCGTCTCAGGCCGCCCCCGACCCGGCCCGCTCCTCCGCCTCGTCCGCCCCGGCTCCCGGGGTCACCGTCTCCGTCCAGCAGAACCGCTCCGACATCGCCGGCGGCACCATGGCCTTCGAGGTCCACAACGGCAGCGGCGCCCCGATCGAGGTCACGGCGGCCCGCCTCACGGACCCGCGCCTCGCCGTCCCGCTCACCTGGACCGGCGGCACGGGCGTCCCCGACGGGACCTCGCGCGACCTCCGCGTCGACGTGCCCGAGCCCGCCTGCCCGGTCGCGGAGGCGCCCACTGCGCTCGAGGTCGTCCTCGCCATCGACGGCCACGGCGAGCACGCGTACCCCGCCGACGACCCGTTCTCGTTCGTCGACGCTCTCGCCCGGTCCGGCTGCTTCGCCCGCACCGTCGACGCCGACCTCGCCCTGCGGATCGACACGTCCGGAGGCGCCGCGCACGAGCCGGCGCGCCTCACCATCACCGCCGACGTACGGGGCACCCCCGTCGTGCTCCGCAGCGTCGACGCCACGATCCTGCTGCAGCCGCCCGACGCCGCCGACGCCTGGACCCTCGACCGCTCCGTGCCCGCCGGGACCCTCGACTCCGTGGTCCTGGACGCCGTCCCCACCCGCTGCGACACCCACGCGCTCGCCGAGGACAAGGTCGGCACGCGCCTGCCGGTCACCGTCGAGACCGCGGGCCGGCAGGGCACCGTCGTCGTCGCCGCGACCCCCGAGCAGAAGGGCGAGCTCTACGCGTTCATCACCGCGTACTGCGCGTCCTGAGCGGGGAGGCGGGGGTCCGGGGGTGCGGACGTCCCCGCAGACGCGCCTCGCCGTGCACCTCGGCCGTCACTCGCCGCCGCTCGCCCGCATCGGCAGGTTGCGCCGTCGGCCGCGCCGAGCCGGTCCCGCCCGCCGTGGGACGAGCCCGGCCTGCCCCGCCCGGCTCGGCTCGGCTCAGCCCGCTCGACTCAGCTCAGCCCGGTTCAGCGCCCCGCTCCGCTGTGCGCGCCCCAGCCGCGCCCGTCCGCTTCACGCCGGCGCCGTGCTCAGCGCCTGCAGCCCCGTCACCCGCAGCAGGTCGAGCCGCGCCTCGTCCTCGCTGCCCGGCGCCACCGTGTAGACGACGATCCGCAGGTCGGTGCCCGGAGCCGTGAGCACGTCGCAGTCGATCGTGACCGGTCCGACGGGCGTCCGCGTCACCGTCTTCCGGCTCGCGCGGTGCTCGGCGATGCGCGCCTCCGCCCAGCGCCGCTCGAACTCGGGCGACTCCTCCCGCAGCCGGGCGACGAGGGCGGCGAGCGCCGGATCGCGCGGGTAGCGCCCGGTCGCCGCGCGCAGGTCGGCCGCGAGGTCGCTCGCGAAGTCCTCCTCGTGCTGCGCGTCGAACTCGGTGCCCGCGTGTCCGGAGGTGAAGTGCCGCCAGACGAGGTTCCGCTCCAGCCCGGTGTACACCGAGGGGTCGCCGTTCAAGGCGGCCCAGAGCGGGTTCCACAGCAGGATGTCGTGGGCCGCCGTGAACACCGCGAGCGGCACGTCGCCCAGGCGGTCGACGATCCGCTGCACGCCCGGGCTCACGTGCTGCGGCACGACGCCCGGCGAGGGGACGGCGGCACCGGCGACCCGGTAGAGGTGGTCGCGCTCGCTGTCCGTGAGCCGGAGCGCGACTGCGAGCGAGCGGAGCATCGACGGCGAGGGGTTCCGCGCGCGTCCCTGCTCGAGCCGCACCAGGTAGTCGACGCTCACGCCCGAGAGCGCCGCCAGCTCCTCGCGGCGCAGGCCCGTGGCTCGGCGGCCCGAGCCCGCGGGCAGGCCGACGTCGGCGGGACGGATGCGGTCGCGCCACGAGCGCAGCACCGTGGCGAACTCCTCCATGCCGCCCATCCTCCTCCGCCCGCCATCGCCGAGCCAGGTACTGCCGGTCCCCCCGTCGAGCGCGGCCTGGTCGAGGCTCGACCACCCGCGCAGGATGGGCGCATGACCACGACACTCATCACCGGAGCGAACCGCTCCCTCGGCCTCGAGACCGCCCGCCGACTCCTCGAGGCGGGCCACACCGTCTACGCCGGCATGCGCGACACCGCCGACGGCGACGCCGCCCGCGCGCTCGGCGCCCACCCCGTCCGCCTCGACGTCACCGATCAGGCGAGCGTCGACTCCGCGATCGCCTCCCTGCCCGGGCTCGACGTGCTCGTCAACAACGCCGGAGTGCTGGGCACCTCGTTCGGCGTCGACGACCTCACCCCGGAGGCGATGGCGGGCGTCCTCGAGACGAACGTCGTCGGCATCGTCCGCGTCACACAGGCCGCGCTCCCGCTGCTGCAGGCCTCCGCGGCCCCGGTCGTCGTGAACGTGGCGTCCGGAGTCGGCTGGCCGCGCTGGCTGAGCACCGAGGGCCACGACGAGTTCCCCGTCACCGCGATCCCCTACGCGGCCTCGAAGGCGGCGGTCGTCGCGCTCACCGTGCAGTACGCGAAGAACCTGCCGGCGATGCGGATCAACGCGAGCGACCCCGGCTACACCGCGACCGACTTCAACGGACACGGCGGCCACCAGACCGTCACCGAGGGCACGGACGCGACCGTCGCGCTGGCTCTGCTCGGCTCCGACGGGCCGACGGGCGAGTTCCACGACCGGCGCGGGCGCATCGAGTACTGAGCGGTGGGGCGGGCGGGCGCGGCCGGGCGGAGGCGGCCGGACGCCGGCCCGGACCCGGCGGGCGTCCACTTGTCCGTTCGAGGAGCCGCAGCCCCGAGCCCGGCGTGCGCCCACGCGCCCGTTCGGGAAGGTCCCGGCCCGACTCGACGTGCGTCCGCGCACGCCCGAGACGCGGTGAGGTCCCCGAACCCGCCCTCGGCGCACCGGCCAGCACATGGTGATGAGGTGTCCTGTCTGCGCGGTCACCGGTCCTCGGTGCTGGGCTGTGAGTGACGGCCGGAGCCGGGACGCTGCCCACCGCGTGACAGAGGGCCGGATGAACCGCCGGCCCGACGGTGCGTGCTCGCTCCGGTGCGCCTACCGACTCACCGCGTCTCGTGTCAGCTCTGCAGCTCGACCCCCCAGTTCGTCCTCTGGACGTCGGCGTCGAGCCCGCGCAGCTCGCGCGCCACGGCGTCGGCCTGCTCGCGCAGCTCCCGCACCGGCAGCGCGGGCAGGCGGCGCAGCTCGCTCCGGAGCTGGCGGTAGCCGCGCTCGCCGGCGGCCGCGTCGGCCGCGCGGGTCAGGAGGCTGTGCCGGGCGCGCAGGGCCTCGCGCCGGGCGAGCGCCGCGGTCAGCACCTCTCCGGTGGGAGTGGTCGCCGTCGCGTTGGTGAGGTTGATCGCCGTGACCAGCCGCTCGAGCTCGCCCAGTGCGCGCGTGCAGTCGGCGAGCAGCTCGGCCGGGTCCTCGGTCGGCTCCTCTCCCTCCTGGTAGGAGGCGTTCGCGACGATCCGCGACTGGAGGGCCTCGATCCGCTTCTGCAGGTCGGCCCGCTCGAGGAGTGCTTCGGCGAGAGTCATGCGACCAGGCAAGCACACATCGACGCGACCCGCGCCCCTAGGCTGCGACCGTGCCGCTGCAGAACCATCCCGGAGACGTCGAGTTCCCCGTCCGACCCCGGCTGCGCTACGCGCGGGCGGCCGATGCCCACCGGCGCGGTCAGGGCGCCGGACGCCGCGCGCTTCTGGTGACCGCCTTCGCGGCTCCGGTGGGCCTGGTCGGCTTCGCATGGGGGCTCGCGCTCGGCGGCGGCGAGAGCGTCGTCGCGTTCACAGCGTTCGCGTTCGCTCTGGCCTTCGGGCTGCTCGCCGCCACGGTCGGCTTCCAGCAGTGGGATGCGCGCGCGCCGCGCCGCGAGCAGCTCGCGTACCTCGGCGCGGCCGGCTCGCCGACCCCGTCCCTCCGCCAGCAGCAGCTGCTCGCGCTCGACGCGGTCAGCGACTTCTCGTTCGCCGGCTGGAACTCCTCCCTCGCGTTCCAGCCCTCGTGGGCCGAGCTCCCGGAGGAGCTGCGGCGCCGATACGCCGACGGAGCGAAGGGAGCGCCGTGGCAGCAGCTGCCGCTGCATCCGCTCGTCGAGCACCGGGTCGCGCTCGACCGCGACTTCCGCATCGCCTCGGCCGACGACGTCGAGCTGCTGGTCGCCGACGTGCTCACCCGCGGGCCGCTCTCGACCCGCTTCGCCGAGGTCTCGGCCTCCGCCGACGCCGAGCGGATGCGCTCCCGAGTCGCCGCGCTCACGGGCGGCAGCGAGTTCCACCTCCTCGAGCTCGCCCAGGCGGTCGACGGGCGTCCGCCGCTCCTCCTGCTCGCGGGCGACGCCGAGCGCACGATCGGCGCGATCCGCTACGCCTACGTCGCCGGCTACCTCCCGGCGGCGCGGGCCTGGGAGCTGCTGGCCGCGGTCGGCGACCGCGTCTTCGAGCGCTACTCCGGCTGGGACGCCTACTGGGCCGACGCGGCCCTCGCCATCGCCTTCCGCACCGACTCCCTCGGCGCCGTGCAGCACCACCATCGGCTGCGCGCGGAGCTCGCGGCGTCGGGGTGGCCGGCGGCGTCGGTGCCGTACCCGGGCTGAGCGCGGGGGCGGCGACGGTGCCTCCGAGCCGGAGCGTCCGGACCGGGGGCGTGCGCCCGCGCGGTGACCTCCGCCGCCGACGGGGCTGTCGACGCGGCGAGCGCTGCGGCCCCGGGGTCAGCCCAGCTTCGAGGCGGGCACCGTCTCGAGGTGGAGCAGGTCGCGGCGCAGGCGCTGCGAGCGGACGTAGCTGCTCAGCACGTGCTCGGGCGAGGGCGGGGAGTCACTCCCGCCGAGGAGGGCGCGCGCGGTCGTGAGGCGTGCGCGGCGGATCTCGTCGAACACCGTGGTGCCGTTCCGCGCGAAGGTGCGCTGCAGCGTCCGCTTCGGGACGCCGAGGCGCTCGCAGATCTCCTGGACCGAGAGGCGGGGGTCGGTGGACATCGCGGCGATCAGGGCGAGGGCGCGCGTGTAGACGTCCTCGCTGCTCTCGCGCGGCAGCGAGGTCGCCAGCACAGCGCCCGCCAGCTGCTCGACGGCGGCCCGCACCAGGGGGAAGGCGGGGGAGTCGGCGTCGAGGGTGGAGCCGAAGGTCGCGTTGACGGTCGAGAGCAGGATGCCGCGGCTGGCCGGGTCGGCCTCGGTGACGACGGCGCCACGGTCGGCCGAGTCGACCAGGCCCAGCAGCGGGCGGTCGAGGGCGATCTCGGTGCGGGCGCTCGGGGTGTCGGTCACGATCGTGAACGGGGAGTCGCAGTGGAGGAAGGCGATGTCGCCCGGCGCGACGCGGACCTCGAGCGCCGCCGGATCGTCCGGCTGGATCACGAGCGCGCCCTCGAGCGGGATGATCAGGCGGACGCCCGGGCCGATGGCGGAGGTGCGGTGCAGGCGGGCCGGCGAGTGCCAGATCCGGAGCACGTCGACGCCGTCGCTGCAGAGGGTGTCGGCCACGATGCGGAACGCGCCGTTCGCGCGGACGTCGACGCCGCTCTGGGCCAGCCACGCGGCCGCCGCGGTGTCCCGGCGGGACACCCCGCGATCGACGATCGGTCGGCTGCCTTCTGCGATTCCCCTCACGGCGGAGTCCTTTCCTCTGGCGCGTCCTCCGTACGACGCGATCCCTCTACCCTGGCCGATCCGGTCCGGTGGTGAGAAGTCTTCATGCGATCGCATCGTCGCTCACCTCCACCGCAAGGTGTCGGATCCCGCCATCGGGGGACGGAACCGCACCTCCGGGGTGCGCCTCGGATCGACGTGGACCTCGAGCGCGGCGACGTCGGTGAAGGGCCGGTCGTCGCTCGTGCGGCCCCGCAGCACGATGGAGTGGCGGAGCGTCCGGGGCGCCCGCAGCGGCGCGATCGTGTAGTGCGCGACGGCCACGAATCCCGCTCCCGGGGCGACCCGCTCGGGCCGGCCGACGACGGTGACCGGGGCCTCGTCGTAGTCGAGCTCGACGCCCGAGCCGTCGGTGAAGGAGCCGCAGAACAGGGCGAGATCGTGCAGGGCGGCGGTGCCGGAGTTGTGGAACTGCATCCAGAAGGTGATCACGGCGACGGACCCGCGGGCGGGCGCGAGCCGCACCGCGCTGCCGTCGAGGACGAGGTGCGGGGGCGCATCGAGCGTCGGAGCTCCGAGCATCAGCCGCGCCGCCTGACGCCCGCCGCCGGTGCGGCCACCGGTTGCGCTGCGCGTCCCGCCAACTGCAGGAGGCCGCACGCGGCGACCACTCCGACGAGGGCGGCCGCCCAGCTCAGGTCCTGCTGGTCGAACTCCCGGAGGTGCGCCGGGACGCCAGTGAATCCGAGGATCCCCTGGGCCGCGGCGACGGTGGCGAAGGCGAGCATCGCGGCCGTGGCGGCGACCGCGGCCGGGGTGGGCGGGTCGCCCTCCGAGTCCTGGGCGAAGCGGCGGACGGCGTGCGCGAGGGCGAGTGCGCAGAGGGCTGCGGCGACGAGGGCGGCCGCGGTGTAGGCCGGGCCGGCGGCCAGGAGGAGGAGGGCGCCGACGACGACCCGCAGGCAGGCCGGGAGGACGCCGGGAGCGCTGCATCCGCGCGCGCCCGGACCTCCGCCGAGGGCCGCGGCGCGGGCGCGGGACTCCTCGAGGCGCCTCCGGACGCCATGAGGACCAGCGGCGCGGAGCAGGGCGGTCGCGCCCGAGGCGAGCAGCGCGACGCCGACGAGCAGAGGGAAGACGAGGGCGGCGGCGGGCAGGGCGGGGGCGGCGTCGGCAGGGGTCATCGGGTCTCCTTCGGGGCGGGGACGGGGCGCGCGGCACCTCGATGATCCGTCCTCGCGAAGCGCCTCGGGACGCCGGGCGCGAACGCTCACGAGGCAGGCGCGCCAGAACGTCAGAACGCGCCAGCGGACCGTGCCGCAGAGCCGTGCCAACGGCACCGCGGAACGTGCCACGCGCCTCCGAGTGCCCGCTGCGCGCCGTTTCGAGACGGCCTACGCTCACCGGATGGACGAGGTGCGGGACGCGTACGGCGCGCGGGCGGAGGAGTACGCGGCGCTGCTCGGATCGGTCGACGCGGGGCCCGCGGCCGATCGCGAGCTGATCGGGTCGTGGGCCGACGGGCTGGAGGGCACGGTCACCGACGTGGGCTGCGGGCCCGGGCACTGGACGGAGTTCCTCCAGCGCCGCGGAGCCGCCGCGGTCGGCGTCGACCCGGTGCCGGAGTTCGTCGCGCTGGCTCGAGCGCGGTTCCCGGACGTCCCGTTCCGGCTCGGCTCGGCGCTCGAACTCGACGTCGACGGCCTGGGGGGCGTTCTCGCGTGGTACTCGCTCATCCACCTGCCGCCGGCGGAGCTGCGCGGCGCGGTCGCGGCGCTCGCCGCGCACCTCCGACCGGGCGGAAGCCTGCTGATCGGCTTCTTCGAAGGGCCGCGCACGGAGGCGTTCGCGCACGCCGTCGCACCGGCGTGGTTTCACCCGCTCGCCGAGATGCGCGCGCTCGCCGAGCAGGCCGGCCTCGAGGTGACCCACTCCCTCCGCCGCAGCGCCCCCGGCGTCCGCGACCACGGCGAGCTGATCGCTGTACTCCCGCGCTGACGCCGAGCTGATCGCCGGCCTCTGATCCGGACGCCGCCGACACCGCGCTGGTTCCGCGCTGACGGCACCCGCTCCTGCTGGTCACCGGCGGCCGACGTCCCGGCCGACCGCATCCCGCCGAGACACCACCGCCTCGCCGAGACGCCGCCGTCTCGGCGGTGCTTCGGCGGTGTCCCGGCGGACGAGGGCCGCCGCGCCTAGAGGCGGTCGGCGCGCCACTCCGTGGGGATCTCCTCGCCGCGGCGGAACGCCTCCTCCTCGCGCTCGCGCAGCTCGACGCGGCGGATCTTGCCCGAGATCGTCTTGGGCAGGGGGTGGAACTCGAGGCGCCGCACCCGCTCGAAGGAGGAGAGCAGCTCGCGGGTGTGGGCGAAGATCGCGCTCGCCGTCTCGGCGGTCGGCTCCCAGCCCTCGGCGAGGGTGACGTACGCCTTCACCACGCTGTGGCGCACCTCGTCCGGAGCCGGCACCACCGCGGACTCGGCGACGGCGGGGTGCTGCAGCAGCACGCTCTCGACCTCGAACGGCGAGATCTTGAAGTCGGAGGACTTGAAGATGTCGTCGGTGCGGCCCACGAAGGTGATCGTGCCGTCGACCGCGCGGACCGCCACGTCGCCGGTGTGGAAGTAGCCGTCGGCACGGGCGCGCTCGGTGCGGTCCTCGTCGCCGAGGTAGCCGGACATCAGGTTGACGGGCTCGACGGAGAGGTCGAGGCAGATCTCACCGGTGGAGGCGGGCTCGCCGGTCAGCGGATCGACGAGGGCGATGGCGACGCCGGGCAGCGCGCGGCCCATCGCTCCGGGGACCACGGGAGCGCCGGGCGGGTTCGCGATGATCGCGGTGGTCTCGGTCTGGCCGTAGCCGTCGCGGATGGTGAGTCCCCACTCCCGCTCGACGGTCGCGATGACCTCGGGGTTGAGCGGCTCGCCCGCCGAGAGGATCTCGGTCAGCGCGCGCGGCTTCGCTCCGAGCGCCGACTGGATCAGCATCCGCCACACGGTCGGCGGCGCGCAGAACGTGGTGACCTCGGCCCGGTCGAGCTGCTGGTGCAGAGCGGTGGGGGAGAAGCGGCTGTAGTTGTAGACGAACACCGTCGCCTCGGCGTTCCACGGCGCGAAGAAGCAGCTCCACGCGTGCTTGCCCCAGCCCGGCGAGCTGATCGCCATGTGCACGTCGCCCGGCTGCACGCCGAGCCAGTACATCGTGCTGAGGTGCCCCACGGGGTACGACTCGTGCGTGTGCACGACCATCTTGGGCTTCGAGGTGGTGCCGGAGGTGAAGTAGATCAGGCACGGATCGGAGCTCTCGACGACCACCGTCGGGCTGATGCCGAAGGGCTCGAGCGAGTCGGCGTAGTCGAGCCAGCCCTCGACGGCGCCGCCGACCGCGATGCGGCCGAAGCCGCCCTCCATCTCGTCGAACTTGGCTGTCTCGGAGGCGTCCGCGATGACGTGCGCGACCTCGCCGCGCTCGAGGCGGTCGGCCAGGTCGGCGGGTGAGAGCAGGGTCGTCGTGGGGAGGATGACCGCGCCGAGCTTCATGATCGCGAGCATCGACTCCCACAGCTCGAGGCGGTTGCCGAGCATGAGCATCACGTGATCGCCCTGCTCGACGCCGACCGAGTGAAGCCAGGCGGCGACCTCGTCGGAGCGCCAGCGCATCCGGTCGAAGGAGTACTTCTCCTCGGAGCCGTCCTCCTCCACGATCCAGAGGGCGGGGCGCTCGTTGCCGATGGCGATCGCGTCGAACCAGTCCACCGCCCAGTTGAAGCGGGGCCCGACGTCCGGCCACTGGAAGGCCTCGTTCGCGGCGACCGCATCGGTGCGGTGCTGCAGGAGGGTGTCGCGGGCGGCGCGGAAGCTCCCGGTGGGGTTCATGCATGTCTCCGTAGCGGTCGAGGTCCGGCGGGACCGACCCCATTCTGCTCCCGCCGCGCGACGGGCGATGCGCGGCACGTGCCGCTCGAGGAGACCCCCGAGCGGGAAGCGCCGTGTGGAGGAGCCGTCGGGCCGGGTCCCACGGGAGAGGCAGCGGGAGCGGAGGGGGCCGCCCGCCGGGGCAGGCGCTCCCTCCGCGGAGCAGGCCTCAGTACTTGATCGACTGCCCGCCGTCGATGGGGAGGACGGTCGCGTTCACGTAGGAGGCGTCGTCCGAGAGGAGGAACGCGACGACCGAGGCGATCTCGTCGGCCTCGCCGTAGCGCTTGGTCGGGTTGACCTGGATGAACTCCTCGGCCGCCTTGCGCGGGTTCTGCGGGTCGAGCTGCTTCATCGAGTTCTCGACCATCGGGGTCCAGATGGCCCCGGGCGCGATCGCGTTGATGCGGATGCCGAACTCGCCGTACTCGATCGCGGAGTTGCGGGTGAGGCCGACGACGCCGTGCTTGGCGGCCGCGTAGCCGGACTGGTTGCCGATCGCGGTGATGCCGCCGACGCTCGCGGTGTTGACGACCATGCCCGAGCCCTGCTCGCGCATCACCTTCAGCACCTTCTCGAGGCCGAGGAACACGCCGCGCAGGTTGATCGCGACGACCTTGTCGAACTCGTCGGCCGTGAAGTCCTCGGTGAGGTTCTGGCGGCCCTCGATGCCGGCGTTGTTGAAGAAGCCGTCGATGCGGCCGAACGCTTCGAGGGTGCGCGCGACGTAGGCGTCGACGTCCGCCTCCTTCGACACGTCGGCGAGGACGGTGATCGACTCGGTGCCCTCGGGCAGAACGTCGACCGTGGCGGCGAGGCCCTGCTCGGAGATGTCGACGAGGGCGAGCTTCGCGCCCTCCTGGGCGAGGCGGACGGCGGCGGCGCGGCCCAGGCCGGATCCACCTCCGGTGATGAGGACGACGCGGTCGGTGAAGCGGGTGCTGGTGGTGGTCATGACGACTCCTGCTCGAAGAGGGATGGGCTCGGAGGCCGTGCGGTCGGCGAGTCCGTATCCATGCGTCTGCATGCAATTGACTCCACGATACGCCACAGGTGTCGGTTGAGTCTGAGTGCGCGGTCAGGGAGGGAGCGATCCGGGCTGTGGGCGCCCGCAGTCGAGCCCGTGGACCCTCGCGAGCGGGGCCGCAGGATCCGATGCGAGCACTCGGGTTCTGGGCAGAGCCCCCGGCCCCGCCCCCCCCGACCCCGATCCGCCGCACGCCCGCCTACAGGTGCGGCTGCCCCGTCGAGGCGCTCGTTCCGCCGTCCACGGCGAGGATCGCGCCGGTGATGTACGCCGCGTCCGCGCTGGCGAGGAACAGCACCGGCGGGGCGATGTCGTCCGGCTGCCCGGGGCGTCCGAGGGCGATGCGGTCGATGAAGGGCGCGAGCTCCTCGGGGGTCGAGGCCATCGACTCGGTCAGCGGCGTCTGCGTGAAGGCGGGCGCGACGGCGTTGACCCGCACACCGTGCGCGCCGAAGTCGAGGGCCAGCGACTGCACGAAGGTCGTGATCGCGCCCTTGGTCGCGTTGTAGGCGGCCTGGCCCCAGTCGCCGCGGATGCCCGACACGGAGGAGACGACGACGATGTTGCCGCGGCTCGCCTTGAGGTGCGGGAGCGCCGCCTTCACCGCGTAGAAGAGGGCGTCGACGTTCGTGGCGAAGAGCGAGCGCCAGGCGTCGTCCTCCACCTCCTCGATCGGGCCGCCGAGGTGGCCGGCCGCGTTGTTCACGAGGACGTCGATCCCGCCGAACCTCGCGACGGTGCCCTCGACGAGCGCGTCGACCTCGGCTCGGACCGAGACGTCGGTGGGCACGACCAGGACGCGCTCGGCCGGGAAGCCGGCGACGGTCTCCTCGAGCGTGGCGGGGGTGCGCCCGGCGACCGCGACGCTCGCGCCCTGCTCGAGGAAGGCGCGTGCGATGGAGCGGCCGATACCGGAGCCGGCTCCGGTGATCAGGACGGTGCGTCCGGCGAAGGGGTAGGTGTTCGAGGCGATCATGGCGGTGCCTTCCGGGTGCAGAGGGGCGGCTCGGCGGGGTGCGCCGGGTGCAGAGGGGCGGCTCGGCGGGGTGCGCCGGGTGCGGCGGGCGTCGGATCCGCCCGGTGCCGATCATCCGCGGCACCCGAGTGGATCGACGGGCCGCCGCGCCGGTACGGAGGAGCTCCACATCGATCCGCAGCACGGCTCCCGACCCTGGCAACCGCCGCAGAGTGCGATCCGCGGCCGCGCGGGCTCGGGTAGACCGGAGGGACGCCAGTGGACAGGGGGAACCACCATGGACACCACGAGAACGACCGCTCCGCGCCGGGCGACGGGACTCCGGGCCGGACGGCGCGCGACCGTGCTGGGCGCCTCGGCACTGCTCGCGGCGCTCGCTCTGAGCGGCTGCACGAGCGGCGCCGACCAGGCGGAGGAGGCGACACCCGCCGTTCCCGGCACCGCTGCTCCGACGACCGCCGCTCCGACCGCGACGCCCACCGAGGCTCCGCTCGGGCCCGTGACGCTGCCCGAGGGCGCGACCGCCGCCGTGCGCTGGACCGACCAGGTCGGCCCCGTCGATCCGCAGAGCGTGTACCTCAGCGGCGACCCGCTGCACATCACCGTCTCGGTCGCCTGCGACACCGAGGACGCCGAGGTGACGATCGAGGTCGTCGGCCTGATGACGAGCGGATCGTCGTGCGTCTACAGCCCGAGCACGACCCGCACCGGCACCGGAGGCGGCAACACGGGCACCATGCAGATCGCCGTCGAGCAGGACGCCGAGATCAGGGTGACGACGGTGCCGGACGACGCGCACTGGTCGGCCGCCGTCTCGACCGGGGCGCGGGCCGTCCCCGGGCCCTGACGCCGGCCTGCGCGCTCACGAGAACAGATAAGTCGCGGTGGTCGAGAGCGGCCACCGCGACGTCCGGGTTCTCGAGTCGCCCGGGGCGTCAGCCGATCGGGACGCCGAGCTCGGCCATGAACGGCACGGCGTCGACCGCCTCGCCGTCGACCCGCGTCTCGAAGTGCAGGTGGCAGCCGGTGGAGGCGCCGGTCGAGCCGCGCAGCGCGATGACCTGGCCGACGGTGACGGTCTCGCCGACCGACACCATCAGCTCGCTGTTGTGGGCGTAGCCGGTCTCGATGCCGCCGCCGTTGTCGAGCAGGATCCAGTTGCCGTAGCTGCCCTGGTACGACGCCTCCTCGACGGTGCCGCTGGAGGCCGCGAGGACGGGCGTGCCGCAGGCGCCGGCGAGATCGGTGCCCTTGTGGAACAGGTTCACGCCGGCGACCGGCGCGTCGGGGCGGGGGCCGTAGCTGCTGCTGATGTGACCGGAGATCGGGACGACCCACGCTCCGGACGCTCCGGCGGCGGCCGCGGTCGACTCGCCGGAGGTGGCCGTGATCGCGTCGAGGGACGCGGTGGGCACGAGGACCTCGGGCTTGGCCTCGGCGGCGAAGGCGTCGCGGGTGACGCTCTGCTGCACGACTCCGGCCGCCACGAAGCTCTGCGGGCGGGCCGCAGCGACGGCGGTGGCCGTGTCGCGGGTCAGCTCGGAGTCGGCGGTGCCGCCCACGGCGAACGCGGGCATCGTCGACGTGATCGCGATGCCGGCCACGAGGGTCATCGCGGCGACGGCGGAGACGCGGGGGCGCGACGGGCGGCGGGAGGCGCGGCGGCTGCGGGACTCCTGGTCACGGAGCGAGCGACGGGTCGGGAGGGCGGACGGACTGCCGGTCTCGGCTCCTGCGGGGGTGGGAGTCGAGGCGCGTGACGAACGGTGCATGCAGAGGAGGTTCCAGGTCTGCCGACGCTCGAGGGGGGAGGCGAGCGCCGGGTGGGGCAGTGGGGCTGATCGCACGGCTGAGCCGATGCGACCCTCCAAGCTACCCGCGTTCCGCCGGATCCGACCTGAGAGAAACCTCCGGAGTCAAGCGGTTGAGCGCATCGATCGGCTCTCGATCCGTGGTGGCCGGGTCGGCGCGGCGGTGCAGGGTGCTGGGCGGGGCGGTCGCGCGGGGCGACACTTCGGCTGCCGACGAGACGCCGTCGACGTGTCGAGACGCCGCCCACTCGCAGGTGTCCCGGTGCGTTCGGCGGTACTTCGGCGTCGCCGTTTCCGGGTGCGCGCGAACGATCGGATCTCGACCCCGCGCGTCAGGAGCGAGCGGCCACGGGAGGCGCAACGGTTGCCGCCGAGACGCCGCCGACCGCCGAGACGCCGCCCTCTCGCCGGCGTCTCGGTGCGTTCGGCGGTGCTTCGGCGCGGGCGAGGCGGGAGCGCTCGACGAGCGGCGACGGGAGTGCGCGGGATCGGCGGTGGGCGTGCTCAGCGGTAGGCGTGCTCAGCGGTTGGCGGTGAAGACGAGCAGGGCGATCACGCCGGCGACCGTCGCCGCGACTCCGGAGCCCAGGCGCCACCACATCCACTTGTCGCGCCTGGGTCCGCGCATGGGACGCCGGAGGCCGGCGCGGCCCTGGTAGCCGCCGGGATCGTGCTGGAAGACCATCCGCCCAGCCTGCCGAACCCGCGCTCCTCTCGGGGCCGACTCGCCCGCGACTCCCAGCCGCGAATGGCGCCGCCCCCTCCACGGCGCTGCCCCCTCCGGTGCGCGCTTCTCCCCGCGAGATGCCACCCGGCTCCCCGCGAGATGCCACTTGGGTCCGCTCGGCTCGGCGTGTCGCCCGCACAAGTGGCATCTCGCGGCACGCGGGGTGGCATCTCGCGGAACGGGGGTGGCATCTCGCGGCGGGGGGGGCATCTCGCGGGGCCGGCCGCGCGCCTAGCGCGGCCCGGGCGCGCTCGCCAGCGGGTTCGCGGGGCGGGTGCCGCTCGGTAGCGTGGGGGAGTCGGCCGGAGCGGTCGACGAGCGGAGGAGCGGACATGGCCGGGACCGGCAAGGACAAGGACGCACGCGACAAGGCGGCGCAGAAGCGCGCGAAGAAGGCGCTGAAGAAGGCCGAGAAGTCGGTGCGCGCGGCGCACGAGGCGGTCCGCGACTCCAGCAAGAAGCTGCGCAAGAAGGCCCGCAAGCTGGCCGAGCAGACCGAGAAGCTCAAGCGGACCCAGGAGAAGGCGGCGAAGAAGGCGGCCGCGGCCGAGAACCGCCCGACCACGCCGAAGCACGCCGCCGAGCCGGCGGTCGGCGCCCTCGACCTCACCCCGCCGCTGCCCGGCTCGCAGGAGCCCGCCGAGGATCAGGAGTCCGCCGAGGACGCCGGCGCCGCGGCCGAGTCCACCGCCCAGCAGGAGCCGGCCCCCGACTCCGACCCCGCGCACACCCCGGACCTCACCCCGCCGATGCCGCGCTCGGCCTCCTGAGCGCACCCGTCTGAGCGCCGCACGTCAGTGCGGGCTCGGGTGGATCGCACCCTCAGAAGCGCCGCCCGCCTGAGAATCCGCACAGACTACTCGGGCGGGCGTGCCCCGCGAGGTGAACAGCAGGTGAAGCCTCGCGACCACGCCGGAACGCCTCCCGCCGCGGGAGCATCATGTCTGCGTGGATCCCTTCATCCTGCTCGCGCTCGTCGTCGTCACGGCTCTCGCCTTCGACTTCACCAACGGCTTCCATGACACGGCGAACGCGATGGCCACGTCCATCGCGACCGGTGCCCTGAAGCCCCGCACCGCCGTGGCCCTCTCGGCGTCGCTGAACCTCGTCGGTGCGTTCCTCAGCATCGAGGTGGCGCTGACCGTCACCAACGCGGTCGTGAAGATCCAGGACTCCTCGGGCGCACCCGATCCGGCGCTGCTCGAGGACGGCGGATCCGCTCTGCTGCTGATCGTGCTGGCCGGCCTCATCGGCGGCATCGTCTGGAACCTGCTGACCTGGCTGCTCGGCCTTCCCTCGAGCTCGTCGCACGCCCTCTTCGGCGGCCTGATCGGCTCCGCTCTCGCGGGCCTCGGCCTCAACGGCGTGAACTGGGCCGGCGACGGCACGAAGCTCGACGGCGTCGTCGGCAAGGTGATCCTCCCGGCGCTGATGTCGCCCGTGCTCGCCGGCGCGGTCGCGGCGATCGGCACCTGGCTCGTCTTCCGGGTGATCGGCAACCTCGCCGAGAAGAGCCTCCACCGCGGCTTCCGCTTCGGCCAGATCGGCAGCGCCTCCCTCGTCTCGCTCGCGCACGGCACCAACGACGCGCAGAAGACGATGGGAGTGATCACGCTTGCGCTGATCGCCGCCGGCGGCTGGAGCGACACCGAGTCGGTCCCCTTCTGGGTCAAGCTCAGCTGCGCGCTGGCCATCTCGCTCGGCACCTACATCGGCGGCTGGCGGATCATCCGCACCGTCGGCAAGGGCCTCGTCGAGATCGACACCCCGCAGGGCATGGCCGCCGAGAGCGCCTCCGCCGCGGTCATCCTCGCCTCCAGCCACCTCGGCTTCGCCCTCTCGACCACCCACGTCGCGACCGGCTCGATCCTCGGCTCCGGAGTCGGCCGCCCCGGCGCGCAGGTGCGCTGGCGCGTGGCGCTGCGCATGGTGATCGCCTGGGTCATCACGCTCCCGGCCGCCGCTCTCGTCGGCGCCGTGATGTGGTGGATCGGCCACCTCGTCGGAGGCGCGGCAGGCGGCCTCCTGATGGCCGCGATCCTCGTCGCCGTCGCCTCCCTCATCTACATCCGCTCGCGCCGCGACAGCATCGGCGCGCACAACGTCAACGACGAGTGGCAGGACGCGGCGGCACGCCCCGCACCCGAGACCGCCGGCGTCTGAGCGAAAGGATCCGCACCGTGCTCTCCCTCTTCCTCTCCGCCGCCGGCCAGGTGGCCCTCGTCGCCGTGCTCCTCGGAGCAGGCCTGCCCGTGCTGTTCGCCGTCGGCGTCCGCTCCTTCGCCGTCGCCGCCGGTGCTCCCGCCTCGGGCGGGTCCGACGCGCCCGCGGTCCCGAGCGGTCTGCCCGCCCCGGTGCTGCGCGGGATCGGCGTGCTCTGCTTCGCCCTCGTCGTCGGCTCCGTCGTGATCGGCCTGAGCGTCATCATCGCGACGGGCCTCGGCCAGTCGGTGAGCTTCGAGCACGTGATCCCGACCTTCGTGCCCAAGGGCTGAGCATGGCCTCGACCGATCCGATCGCGGCGCGGGAGGGGATCGTCGCCCGCGTGGTCGGCTGGCTGCGCGCGGGCTACCCGTCCGGCGTGCCGGAGCAGGACTACCTGCCGCTGCTGGGCCTGCTGCGCCGCAGCCTCACGACGGACGAGGTCGAGCAGGTCGTCGCGCGGCTCCTGTCGGAGTCGGAGCGGGCCGAGACGGTCGTCTCACGGGCCGTGGTCCGCGAGCGGATCGAGCAGCTGCTGCTCGGACCGGCGATGCCCGAGGACGTCGCCCGCGTCTCCTCGCGGCTCGCGAGCGCGGGCTGGCCGCTGGCGGGCCCGGAGTCGCTGGCCGAGCCGGACACCCGCGAGGGCCTGGTCGCGCGCATCGTCCGCTGGCTGCGCGCCGGCTATCCGGCCGGGCTGCCCGAGCAGGACTTCGTGCCGCTGCTGGCGCTCCTCCGCCGCCGTCTGAGCGACGAGGAGGTGGCCGAGGTGGCCGCCGGTCTCGCCGCCGACGCGCCCGCCTCCCGCGCGGACGTCGGCACCGCGATCGCCGGAGTGACCTCGGAGCTGCCCTCGGAGGAGGACATCGAGCGCGTGCGCCGGTCGCTGGCCGCGCTGGGCTGGCCGGAGGAGTTCGCGAGCTGACGCACCGCGGCCCGGATCTCGAGCCGCAGGAGTCCGCGAGCCGATCCGCCGCTGTCGCCGGCGATCCGGCCGGAGAGGCCGCTGGCCGACCGCGCCGCGATCCCGGGCGGTCCAGCCGTCGAAGGGTGACCCCGCCGGGACCAGGACGCGGACGCAGCGGCGGGCCGGGCCCGCCGTGAGCGGGCGGGACGAGCGCTGGAGCGTGTCCTCGGGCGGGCGACAGGCGGCCGCCCGGTCGGCAGGGGAGTCGCGGGGTCACGACGCGCGCCGTGCGCCGTCCTAGGTTCGGTCCGGGTCCGGATCGGCTGCGCAGCCGGCTGCCGGACCGCCGCCCGACCGGAAGGACAGCCCCATGACCGCACCCACCATCGTCCTCGTCCACGGAGCGTTCGCCGACGCCGCGAGCTTCGCCCCGGTCACGCGGATCCTGCTCGACGCCGGCCACGCCGTGCGCGTCCCGGCCGTGCCGAACCGCAGCCTGCTGGGCGACGCGGAGTACCTCCGCTCCTTCGTGGAGCAGCTCGACGGGCCGGTCCTGCTGGCGGGCCACTCCTACGGCGGCGCCGTGATCACGGTGGCGGGCGCCGCCGAGAACGTGGTCGGCCTCGTCTATCTCGCGGCCTACGCGCTCGAGGAGGGGGAGAGCCTCGGGCAGCTGCAGGGCGCCTTCCCCGACTCCGACCTCCCGGCGAACCTCGTCTACACACCGTTCCCGATCGACGGAGCGGAGCCGGGCACGGACGTGTCGGTCGCGGTGTCGGCGTTCCCGGAGGTGTTCGCGGCCGGGATCGATCCGGCCGAGGCGGCCGTGCTCGCGGTCGGCCAGCGCCCGCTCGCCGCTCTGGCCTTCGGTGAGGCCGCTCCCGTCGCCGCCTGGCGGACCCGGCCGAGCTGGGGCGTCGTCGCGGCCGCGGACCGGACGATCAACCCGGACGTCGAGCGGTTCGGCTACCGGCGGGCGGGCGTGCGCTCGGTCGTCGAGCTCGACGCGCCGCACCTGGTGATGCGCTCGCACCCGGAGGAGGTCGCGCGGGTCATCACCGACGCCGCGGCGGAGCTGAGCTGACCGCGGAGTCTTACCGATCGCGGAGGGGTGCGCTGCGTTCCGGTGCGCTCCTCCGCACCCCGCCGCGCACCACCCCCACCCTGAAGCACGCCCCGCCGATCTAGGTACTCCCGCCGCGGATCTAGGTCGGCGTCGCGTGGAGCCTGGCCCGCCGCCTCCCTAGCCTCGAAGGGAGAGAAGGGCGGGATCGTGGACACGGACACCGCACGGCTCGGCGCCTACCTCCGGGGGCACCGCGACCGGCTGCGCCCCGACGAGGTCGGCCTGGGGACCGACGGACGTCGCCGGGTCAGCGGGCTGCGCCGGCAGGAGGTCGCGGTGCTCGCGGGGATCAGCCCGGACTACTACCTGCGGCTCGAGCAGGGCAAGGACCGCCGCCCCTCGGCGCAGGTCCTGGACGCTCTGGCCCGCGCGTTCCGTCTCGACGCGGACGGGCGGGACTACCTCTTCCGGCTCGGCGGGCACGCCGCGCCGCGCCGCTCGCCGGGCTGGGCACAGGCCGGGCCGACGCCGGCGCAGGTCGGCAGCCTGACGAGCATGGTCTCGTCCTGGACCACGACGCCCGCCTACGTGGTCGACCGCTACCAGGACCTCGTCGCCGTGAACGAGCTCGGCCGCCTGTTCCTGCCCTTGGCCTGCGAGCAGGGGACCAACATGATCGAGGCCGTCATCGACGCCGCGGCGCTCGAGACCGACGCCGAGCGGCACGAGGACTGGGACCGCACGATCGCCGTGATGGCGGCCGCCCTCCGCTTCCACTCCGACCCGGCGGACCCGCGCCTGCGGGTCCTGGTCGCCTCGCTCGGCGGCCGCTCGCGGGTCTTCCGCCGCGTCTGGGCGAGCCAGGAGGCGTATCCGCTCCGCGAGGGCTCGTCGCCGGTGCGCGTCGACCCCTTCGGCTTCATCGCCTTCCGCTGGCAGACCCTGGAGGTGCACGGAGGCGACCACTTCCTGACCTCCTTCTTCGGCGCCCCCGGCAGCGCCGCGGCCGCCGCGATCGATTTCATCCGGGCCCGCCACCGGGTCGAGGAGTGTCTGCGCGAGGGTGCGATACTCGACGCGTGAAGCGGGACGCGCTCGTCGTCGGTCGGGGATCGGAGCTCGCGCGGCTCCGTCTGATGGTCGACGGCATCGCCGCCCACGGGTCGGCGCTCGTCATCGACGGGGACGCCGGGGTCGGCAAGACCACCCTGGTCGAGGAGGTCGTCGCCTACGCCCGCGCACGCGACGTGCGGGTGCTGCGGACCGCGGGCTCCGCAGCGGAGTCGGGCGACCAGTACGCGGCGCTGCAGCTCCTCCTGCACCCGCTCCGCCCGGGCCTCGACGGCCTGCCCCTGCCGCAGCGGGACGCGCTCCGCGTGGCCTTCCACCTGGCGGACGGAGTGCAGCCGACGCCGCTCCTGGCGGGCCTCTCGGCCCTGACCCTCCTGAGCGACGCCGCCGCCGATCGGCCCCTGCTGGTCGTCGTCGAGGACCTGCACCGGATCGACCCGGAGTCGGCGTGGGCGCTGCGGATGCTCGCCCGGCGCATCGGCGAGGACCGCGTCGTCGTCGTGATGACGACGCGGGACCGGCCCGAGGAGGACTCCGGCCTCGAGCACCTCCACCTCGGGCCGCTGTCGGCCGCCGACTCGGCCGCCCTCCTCGACACGCTCCCGCATCCTCCTCGCGGCGCCGCCCGGCGCGCTCTGCTCGACCTCGCCCGCGGGAATCCGCTCGCCCTGGTGGAGCTGACCGGGCGCGACCCGTCCGCCGACGAGGCGGAGGACCGCGCGGTGACCGGACGCCTCGAGTCGGCCTTCGCCGAGCGCTTCGCGGAGCTCGACCAGCCCTCGCGGCTCGCCGTGCTGGCCGTGGCGCTGGGCGACGTCGCGACGGCGGAGGAGGCGAGCCGGCTGGCGAACCTGGCGATCGGCCGCCACCCCGACCCCTCCTGGATCGACAGGGCCGTCGCCGCGTCGCTGCTCAGCTGGACGCCGGGGAGCGGACTCCGCTTCCGGCACCCTCTCGTGCAGTCCGCGGTGACGAGCGTGAGCCGACCCTCCGAGCGCGCCGCCGTGCTCCGCACGCTCGTCCAGGAGCACCGCGACGACCCGAGCCGGACGCTCTGGTGGCGGTCGGAGCTCGCGACCGGCTCGGACGGGCCGGTCGGCGAGGAGCTCGCCGGTCTCGCGGCGTCCGGCCTCGCGACGGGCGACGTCGTCCTTGCGGCTCAGGCGATGGAGCGGGCGGCGGAGCTGACCCCCGCGGGGCCGCTGCGCGTCTCGCGCCTGATCGACGCGGCCGAGTACTCCGGACTCGCCGGCCGGACCGCGGAGGCGGCGCTGCTCGTGCACCGCGCGGCGGGCGAGACCGTCGATCCGGTGCTCACCGCCCGCGCCGCCTGGACGCGCGAGACGCTGCCGACCGGGCGCACGGCCCTCTCGCGGGGAGACCTCTCGCCCGCGCTCGCCGCGGTGACCGCGCTGCAGAGCCACGGAGCCGTCGACGCCGCGACCGCCGCGCTCCTGCACCTCGCCGCCATCGCCTGGGACCACAACCGAGAGGCGTCGCCGGGCGAGCCGATGATCCAGGCGGTGCGCGCGCTCGCCCTCGACGACTCCGACCCGCGCGCCGTCCTGCTCGCGGCGGTCACCGAGCCGATCGCCCGCGGCGACGAGGTCGTCCGCCGGGCGCTCGCGGCGGCCGGCGGGGCGAGCGGTCCGGAGGAGGCGTGGTGGCTCGGCTACGCGCTGAACACGGCGGGCGAGGTCGAGGTCGCCCGGGAGCTCCTGGAGGAGGCGATCACCGGGCTGCGCGCGCGCGGCGACATCCGGATCCTCCCGCAGGCGCTCCTCGCCGCCTCGATGACCACGTCGCTCGCCGGCCGCTTCTCGCGCGCCCGCTCCTTCGCCGAGGAGGCGCTCGTCCTCGGGAGCGACCTGGGGGACGTCGGCTTCGAGACCGCCTCCCGGGCCTGCCTGGCCTGGTTCGACGCGATGGAGGGCGTCGCGCCCGATCCCGAGGCGATCAGCGCAGGGAGCGCGATCGGCGCGGCCGTCCTCTGCTCGAGCGTGATGCGGGCGACTCTCCGCGGATCGAGAGCGGCGGTGGCGGTCCTCGAGTCTCGACCGGGCGACGCCGTGCCGGAGCTCCTGCCCCTCCTCGACACGGACGACGACTCCCTGAACCCCGGCTTCGCGATCCTGACCACGCCCGATCTCGTCGACGCGGCTCTCGCGACCGGGGACGTCGGAGTCGTGCGCCTGCACGCCGCGAGGCTGGAATCGCTCTTCGAGCGCTGGCACCAGCCGATGATCGAGGCGGCGGTGCGCTACGCGCAGGTCGCGGTGGCGCTCGCCGATGGAGCGCCGGACGCCGCGGCCGGGCTGCTCCGCCGGACTCCGCCGCCGCTCCCGTACGTGCGGGCGCGGGCGCTGCTGCTCGTGGGCGACGGGCTGCACCGGGCCGGTCGGGCGGCGGAGGCGCGGCCCCTCCTCCGCGAGGCACTGGCGATGCTCGAGGAGCTGCCGATCCACGCCTGGGCCGATCGGGCCCGTGACGCGCTCCGGGCCGCCGGAGGGAGGATCGCGGACGCGCCGTCGCCGGCCGCTGCCACGCTGACCCCGCAGGAGCTGCGCATCTGCGCTCTCGCGAGCACGGGGCTGTCGAACCGCGCGATCGCGCAGAACCTGTTCCTCTCGCCGCGCACGGTCGGCGCGCACCTGTACGCGGCGTACCGCAAGCTCGGGATCGGCGGGCGGGGCGAGCTCGCCGCGGTGCTCGGGAGGGACGCGGGCGCCGACGCCTGAGGCCGGACTCCGCTCGCAGGGGCACCCGGCCCCCGTTCGAGCGCAGACGCGCAGGCGCGCCCCGGAACGGCCGGGACGCGCCTGCGAGCGTGCCGCGCTACTCCTGGATGAAGGCCAGCAGGTCGGGGTTGATGACGTCGGCGTGGACGGTCAGCATGCCGTGCGGGTAGCCCTCGTAGATCTTGAGCGTCGAGTTCTGCAGCAGCTCGTGCTGCTTGAGCGCGGCGTCCTTGTAGGGGACGACCTGGTCGTCGTCGCCCTGGGTGACGAGGACGGGGACGGTGATCGCCTTCAGGTCCTCGGTCTGGTCCGTCTCCGAGAAGGCCTTGATGCCCTCGTAGTGCGCGAGCGCGGATCCGGTCATGCCCTGGCGCCACCAGTTGTCGACCACGGGCTGCGAGAGCTCGACGCCCTCGCGGTTGAAGCCGTAGAAGGGCCCGGAGGCCACGGCCTGGTAGAACTCGGCGCGGTTCGCCGCGAGAGCGTCGCGGAAGCCGTCGAACACCGAGATCGGCGTGCCCTCGGGGTTAGCCTCGGTCTGCACCATCAGCGGCGGGACCGACGAGACGAGGACGGCCTTGGCCACGCGGCCCTGGGGCTCGCCGTACTTCGCGACGTAGCGCGCGACCTGACCGCCTCCGGTGGAGTGGCCGATGTGGATCGCGTTCCGCAGGTCGAGGTGCTCGACGACCGCGTTCACGTCGCTGGCGTAGTGGTCCATGTCGTGTCCGGTGCCGACCTGGGTCGAGCGTCCGTGCCCGCGGCGGTCGGTCGCGATGACGCGGTAGCCGTGCGCGTGGAAGAACAGCATCTGCGCGTCCCAGTCGTCGGACGACAGCGGCCAGCCGTGGTGGAAGACGATGGGCTGCGCGTCGGTGCTGCCCCAGTCCTTGTAGTAGATCTCGACGTCGTCGTCCGTGGTCACAAACGGCATCTTCGAACCTCCGTGCTCGTGTCGATCCCGAGCCCGGCCCGGGTCGTGTCCAAGGTGGTGCCTCCCCGGATGAGGGTGGGGAGCGGCTCCACGATAGGCGCGTGGGAGCGCTCCCTGAAGAGCGCGGGGAGATGTTCCGACGATCGTCCAGACCTGGTCGCATGGGCGGTGGCGAGGCCGCCGGCCGCGCACGCCGTGTGGGGTCGGATGACTCGTGACCCGCACCGCGGACGCTGACAGGATCGCGGCGGACGCGCCCTCCCTCGGCGCGCGGATCGGAGGTCGCGATGCCCACGACGACGCCCACGACGACGGCCCTGCCGACGCCCAGGACGACGACGCCCCGGCCGGCGGTGCTCCGGTGACCGTCGAGGACCGCGTCCCGATCGAGCCGCAGGCGGTCGTCGCTCCGCTCAGCCGGTCCGCCGTCTTCCTCTCGCTCGACATCGTCGGCGGGCAGGACGCCGCGGACCGCGTGCGGGACGTCGTCGCCGACGTGGGCGGGATCCTCCGCGCGGTCGGCTTCCGCGACCTGGGCCTGCGCCTCTCCTGCCTGGTCGGGATCGGGAGCGACGCGTGGGACCGCTTCGGCGGGGAGGGGCGCCCCGCGCAGCTGCACCCGTTCAGGGAGGTGGTGGGCGCGGCGCACACGGCCGTCTCGACGCAGACCGACCTCCTGTTCCACATCCGGGCGGAGCGCGACGACGCCTGCTTCGAGTTCGAGCGACTCCTGCTCGACGCGCTCGGCGAGGACGTCGTCGTCCGCGACGAGGTGGTCGGCTTCCGTTACTTCGACAACCGCGACCTGCTGGGCTTCGTCGACGGCACCGAGAACCCGACCGGGGAGGCGCTGCCCCGCGTCGCGCTGATCGGCGCGGAGGACGCGGCGTTCGCGGGCGGCAGCTACCTGGTCGTGCAGAAGTACCTGCACGACCTGACGGCCTGGCACGCGCTCACCACCGAGCAGCAGGAGCGGGTCATCGGCCGGAGCAGGGCCGACAACGTCGAGCGCGAGGACGATCCGGCGCAGCTCTCGCACAAGGGGCTCGCGACCGTGGTCGACGCCGGCGGGACCGAGCACGACATCCTCCGCGACAACATGCCCTTCGGCCGACCCGGCAGGGGCGAGTTCGGCACCTACTTCCTCGGCCTGGCCGCCGACCTGTCGGTGATCGAGACGATGCTGACGCGGATGTTCGTCGGCGTGCCCGCAGGCCGGCACGACCGCCTCCTCGACTTCTCGACCGCGACGACCGGCGGGGTCTACTTCGTGCCCTCGCGGGACGTGCTCGAGGGCCTGGGCGGCTGAGCGCGGCCGGTCGTCGGGGGGCGGATCGAGTCGGATGACCGTGGTGCCGCCCGGGCCGGAGCGGTGGGATCGGAGCAGCGCAGGCGCGCAGGACGATCAGCAGGGAGAACGCCGTGGAACCCGACGACAGCACCGCTCCGCACCACGAGACCCCCGGTTTCGGAGACCCGGACCTCCCCCAGGAGGGGATCGTGAACACCGAGGGCGATCCCTCGGCGAACACGATGACCGGCCCGCAGAACCGCGTCCTGGAGGGACTGTTCCCGAACCAGATCGCCGCGCCCGCGACGGACATCAGCACGCAGCCGTTCTTCTGGTCCTCCTTCAACATCTCGCCGCGGCGGGTGCAGCGGGGAGGCTGGGCGCGCGAGCTCACGCAGGCCGACTTCGCGATCTCGAACGAGATCGCCGGCGTGAACATGTACCTCGAGGCCGGCGGGATCCGCGAGCTGCACTGGCACCAGAGCGCCGAGTGGGCGCTGATGACCAAGGGGAACTGCCGCATCACCACGCTCAGCCGCACCGGCCGGCCCAGCGTCGACGATGTGCAGGAGGGGGATCTCTGGTACTTCCCGCCCGGCCTGCCGCACTCCCTGCAGGGCCTCGGCCCGGACGGGGCGGAGTTCGTGCTCGCGTTCGACGACGGCGAGCAGTCCGAGAGCAACACGCTCCTGCTCACCGACTGGTTCGCGCACACGCCGCCTGACGTGCTGGCGAAGAACTTCGGCGTCGCGCAGGAGGTCTTCCGCGACATCCCGCTGCACGACCTCTGGATCTTCCCGGGCGACGTGCCCGGCGACCTCCAGGCCGACCGGGCCGCGGCCGGGGTGCAGGACGGCGACGAGGCGGTGATCTTCCGGCTCTCCCGCTCCGAGCCCGTGTACCAGAACAGCGGCGGCCGGATCCAGATCGCCGACAGCACGAACTTCCCGGCCTCGCGCACGGTCTCGGCCGCGCTGACGACCGTCG
Source organism: Rathayibacter sp. VKM Ac-2805 (assembly GCF_009834265.1). NCBI lineage: Bacteria > Bacillati > Actinomycetota > Actinomycetes > Micrococcales > Microbacteriaceae > Rathayibacter > Rathayibacter sp. VKM Ac-2805. The sequence continues at coordinate 3,345,036 of NZ_CP047185.1, read as the reverse complement.
AGCCCGGCTCGATGCGCGAGCTGCACTGGCACCCCAACGCCGACGAGTGGCAGTACTACCTCCGCGGATCCGCTCGGATGACCGTCTTCAACACCGGCCCGCACGCCAACACGACCGACTTCCACGCCGGAGACGTGGGCGTCGTGCGCCGCAACTTCGGCCACTACGTGGAGAACACCGGCGACGACACGCTCGTCTACATCGAGACCTTCAAGAGCTCCCGCTACGAGGAGGTGTCGCTCGCCCAGTGGCTGAGCCACCTGCCGCCGTCGCTGGTCGCGCAGCACCTGAACATCCCGGAGGAGGTGCTGGCGACCTTCCCGCCCGGGACGCAGGGGATCACTCCGCTGCGCTGACGGAGGAACGGGCGGGTCGGACGGAGGGGGACATGGCCGAGGATCACGAGGCGGCGCCGGCGCCGTGGGCGGGGAGGGCGGCGGTGCTGCTGGACCGGCACCTGCGGGTGCTGGCCGCGACTCCGCTCGCGCAGGCGCTCTCGCCCGCCTTCGCCGCGGGAGTGAGCATCGCCCGCTTCACCTTCCTGGACTCGTCCGAGGTCGAGGACCTGCCCTGCTGGGGCTCCGCCGCCGACCAGGTCGCGGCTATGCTCCGGGACTCGCTCGACCGGCACAGGGGGGACCGGGAGTTCCTGACGGTCGTCGGGGAGCTCTCGGCGAGGAGCCCGCGGTTCGCGGACTCGTGGGCGGCCGGGGCGGAGGCCGGGGCGCGCGGCTCGGTCGTGTTCCTCGACACCGTGGTCGGCTCTGTTCCGATGGACTACCGGCTGGTCCGGGACGGCGCGCGCCTCCTGCTCCTGTTCGAGGCGGGTGACGCGACGGATCGCGAGGCTCTCGCCCGGCTCGCGGGCACGCGTCAGGCGCCGGCCGGGGCGGCCAGCGCGGTGCCCGCCTCCGGAGCGGGCCGCAGCGAGGCGAGGACGTCGACGGCCGCGGCCGCCGGAGTCCCCGCTGCCGCGAGGTAGGTCACGACGTACCGGCCCGGAGCGCCGGCGAGCTCCAGGGTCTGCATCTCGAGGTCGAGCCAGCCGAACGGCTCGACGTGGACGCGGATCCACCGGTGGGTGAAGGGGCGGACCTGGTACTCGGCCCAGATCGACCGGAACAGCGGATTCTCGACCGAGCACTCGCCGACGATCTCGTGCAGCCGCGGATCGTCGGGGTCGCTGTAGAACCGCAGCGCGGCGATCAGCTCACGGAAGACCTGGCCCCACGCCTGCAGCTGGTCCGGCGGGTCGCCGTTCGCCACGGCGCGCACGTAGCCGCGGGACGTGGAGAGCAGCATGTTGGCGCCGGGCACGCCCTTGTCGGGGGCGAGACGGCTCATCAGGTCGTTCGCGCCGAGGACGTCGAGGTTGCGGTCGAACGCGTACGCCGGGGTCCTCGGCCAGTGGGCGAGCAGCGACTTCACGCCCTGGCCCGGCGGAGGGGAGTCGGGATCGCGCGGGCCGGGGCGCAGCCGGGCCAGCCGGAAGAGGTAGGCGCGCTCGAACTCGTCGAAGGCGAGCGCCTCGGCGAGGGCGTTCAGCACCTGGTCGGACGGGGCGACCGCGTGCCCCTGCTCGACGCGGAGGTAGTAGTCGCGGCTGATCCGGGCGCGGTCGGCGACCTCCTCGCGGCGCAGGCCCGGCACCCGCCGCCGGGTGCCCGCGGTCGCCACGCCGACCTGCTCCGGCCGCAGCGCCGCCCGGCGAGCGCGGAGGAACTCCGCGAGGGGGCTGCGAGAGCTCATCGTGCGACTCCATCGGATCACCCGCCGGGTCGAGCGGCGGTCGTGCGGGGGTGGGGCCGTACCGGTCGTCCGGTGGGACACAGAGTACCGTCGGGCGCTCGCGGGGCCCACTGCCCTCCTGTGCCTCCTGCCCGGCGCCCACCGGGGGCCGGGCGGTCGGGACGGTTCGACAGAGGGAGCGCTCCGGAGGGTTCCGACAGAGGGAGGAGAGCGCGGCCGCGCCCGGCGGTCAGCATGGGGTCCTCGGAACCCGTCCCTCAGGAGTCGCTATGACGATCAGTGCACTCTCCTCGCCGCCCGCGCACCCGAGCGCACCCGAGGACGTGGTGGTCCGGATGCTGAGCTCGGCGTCGCCCGCGCGGGAGCGGCTCCTGGTGGTCGAGGGCGGGATCGGCTCGGGCCGGACGCACATGCTGCGCTCCGCCGCGGCCACCGCTCGCGCCGCCGGCTGCGAGGTCGTGGAGGTGCGGCCGGACCGGGGCGACGCCGTGATCGGCGCGTCCTCGCTCGCGCTGTTCGCCACGCTGATCGGCCGTCTGCAGCGGGTGCGCGACTCCTCCGCCTCGCCCTGCGACCCCGGCTTCCTGATCGTCGTCGACGACTGGGAGCGGTTCGACGTCGCCGCCCGCGAGACCCTCCAGGCCCTGGTGACCCGGCTGGTCGACGAGGTCGGTGCCGCCTGCCTCCTCGCCACCAGCGACCGTCGCGTCCTCGCCGGCTGGGAGGGCCTCCGGCACCGTCGCACCGAGCCCCTCGACGCGGAGGCGGCCCGCGGCTTCCTGCGCGCCCACGGCGGCCGGCGGCCGCTCGCCGTCGAGGCGCGCCTGCTGCGGGTCGCGGAGGGGAATCCGCTGCTCCTCGACGTCCTCGGGCGGGCCTGGGCCGACGAGGACGCTCCCTCGCCCTTCCCGGTCTACCCGCGGCTCGAGCAGGCCGAGACCCGGGTGCTCGATCTGCTGGCTCCGCTGTCGGAGCCGAGCCGGGAGGCGCTCCTGGTCGCCGCGGTGGCGGGCGCCGAGTTCCCGGAGAGCATCGGGTCGGCCCGCGGAGACGGGGACAGCGCCCTGGTGCAGGCGGGGATCCTGACGGCGGGCGGCCGTGCGTTCCGCGACCCGGTGGTCCGCGCCGTGGTGCTCTCGACGGCGATGCCCCGAGCGCTGCGGGCGGCACGGAGGCGGCTCGCCGAGCGCCCGGAGTCGGCCCCGCACCTCCGCCTGCTGCTCGCGGCGGACGACGCGGCCGGGCCGGAGGAGCGGGCGCGGCTGCTGAGGGACGCGGCGGAGGAGCGACTCCGCGCGGGTCGGCCGCAGGAGGCGCTGCTCCTCCTCGCCGAGGCGCGCTCGAGTGCGCGCGGTGCTGCTCTGCGGGAGGAGCTCGAGACGCGCGCGGCCGCCGTCGCGGCCTTCACCGGCGACGCGGCGGCCCTCGAGCGGGTGGTCGAGCGCTCGCGGGAGGACGGCGGGGTTCCCGGGACCGGCGTCGAGGCGGCGCGGCTGGCCGATGCGCTGCTCCGCACGGGGGACGTGAGCGGGGTCCGCCGCGCGGCCCTCCGGGGGCTCGGCGCTCGGGTGGGGCGAGGGGACTCGGGAGTCGGTGGTGCCTCTCCTGTCTGTGGTGCCTCTCCTGTCGGTGGTGCCTCTCCCTCCGAGACCGACGCCTCCCGCGACGACGCCGGCAGCATCTCCGCCGACCACGCAGCCCCTCACGACGCCGCCGTCGACCTGCTGGCGACCGTCCTCCACATCGCCTGCACGCTCCGCGGCGATCCCGCGTGGTGGCAGGAGGCGCTCGCCGTCGGCGAGGAGCACCCCCTCGATCCCGTCCTGCGCCTGGTGGAGGCCTGCGTGCGGCCGGTCCCTGGCGAGGAGTGGGAGGGTCGCCTGCGGCTCGCCGAGGACTCCGTGGTCACGGGCGACCCGTGGAAGACGGTCGCGCTGCACCTCGCCTGGTCGCTGCTCGAGGTCTCGGACGAGCGCCGCGACCGCCTCGCCGGGCTCCTCGACGGCGGGGAGGAGGCGGACGGCCTGCCCGGCGCCCTCGCCCTCCTCCGCCGCGGCACCACCGCCCTCGACGGCGGTCGCCTCGACGACGCCTCGGCCGACCTCGACCGCGCGGCCGCCCGCGCCGACGACCTGCCCGCCGTGCGCGCGCTGATCGACGCGACTCGCGCCCGGGTCCACGCCGTGCAGGGCGACCGGGAACGCACCCTCGAGTGCGCCGAGCGCGCGACGGCCTGGGCGCTGCGGCACGGAGCGGCGTCGGTCGCGCGCGCCGCCGATCACGCCCTGTGCTCGCTCGACCTCGGCGGCGGCCGTTTCGAGGAGGCGCACGCCCGCTCCTCCTTCCGCCTCGGCGGCGATCCGCTGGAGCTCCTCGACGCAGCCGAGGCCGCCTCGCGCCTCCGCCTGCCCGAGCACTGCGCCGAGCTGGCGGCGGCCGCGGCGGACCTCGCCGCGCGGCCCCTCGCTCCCCGCGGGCGGATGCTCGCCCTCGCGGCGACCGCGGTCCTCGATCCGACCGGCGGCGCGGACGCCCTCTTCGAGCGCTCCCTCGACCCGGCCTCCGAGGAGTGGCCGTTCGAGCGGGCGCGCGTCCAGCTCTGCCACGGCGAGTGGCTGCGCCGCCGGATGCGCCCGCTGGAGGCGCGCACCCGGTTCCGCCAGGCCGCCGCGGGGTTCGCCGCGGTGGGGGCCGAGCTCTGGCTCGCCCGCGCCCGGCACGAGCTGCGGGCGGCGGGCGGAGCGGGGGAGGCGCCGGTCGCCGCCGACCTCAGCGAGCAGGAGCGGCGCGTGGTCTCCCTGGCCGCTGCCGGCCTGTCGAACAAGCAGATCGCCCAGCAGCTCTTCGTCTCGCCCCGCACCGTCAGCGGGCACCTGTACCGGATCTTCCCCAAGCTCGGGGTGACCTCGCGGGCCGGGCTCCGCGACGCGCTCCTCAGCCTCGAGGACGCCCGGAGCGCGTGACGGAGCCGCAGGATCGAGTCATCCGACCTGGTGCCTGCCGCCGCGGGAGGCGCATGCTGAGCGCATGACGTCGCAGCAGATGATCGACCCCTCCGTCCCGCCGAGCGGCCCCGGCTGCGTCGAGTGCGAGCAGTCCGGCTCGTGGTGGCTGCACCTGCGCCGCTGCGCGCTCTGCGGGCACATCGGCTGCTGCGACGACTCGCTGAACCGCCACGCGACGGCCCACTACCACTCGACCGGCCACGCGGTCATCCGCAGCTTCGAGCCCGGCGAGGACTGGTTCTGGGACTACCGGACCGACGACTACGCCGACGGCCCCGCCCTGGCCGATCCGCAGAGCCACCCGGCGAGCCAGACCACCCCGGGGCCCAAGGACCGCGTGCCGCGCGACTGGCAGTACCTCCTCGCCGAGCGCGCCGAGCGCGGCTGAGCCGCGCGCCTCCGCGAGAGCGCAGGACTTTCGCGAGAGTCCAGGAGTTGTCGCACTCGGCATCGACTGCGACAACTCCTGGACAGTCGCCGGCCGCCGGCTCCCTGCGCACGTCCGCAGGCGGCGTGCAGACAGAAGTCGCCGTGCTCGAGACCGACGACGGCTACTTCTGGATGGTCGCGGCGGCCCGCCCAGGAGCGATCGCCACGAGAGTCCAGAAGTTGTCGCACTGGGCGTCGACTGCGACAACTCTCGAGCAGTCGCGGCCGTCGGAGCCGCCGACACCCAACGCTCGTCCGCAGACGGCGAGTAGCCAGGAGTCGCCGTGCTCGCGACCGACCACGGCGACTTCTGGATGTTCGCGGCGGCCCGCCGACGAGCGATCGCCACGAGAGTCCAGGAGTTGTCGCACTGGGCGTCGAGTGCGACAACTCTTGAGCAGTCGCGGGAGCAGTCGCGGGAGCAGGTCGGAGCCAGCTGACCAGCCGGCGGCCGACGCCGCGCCTGATCGGCGTTCGTCAGCTCCGGACCCCGCCGGCCGAGCCCCGCCCCGTCACCCCCTCTCGACCCCGTCCAGCGCCTCCGCCTCGGCGATCCGCAGCCGCATCTGCCGATAGCGGTGGAACTGGTACACCCCGTGCAGCACCGCGAGGACGACGGCGGCCGCCATCCCGCACGCGATCGCGGGGACCTCGTCCGCGCCGCTCTGCGTCAGCGCGAGCGCGACTCCGGCGCCCGCCACGATCGAGTTGACCACCGCGATCGCCGAGGACATCGTGAAGAAGATGCCCCGCCAGCTCTGCCGCCGGCCGATCTCGAGCAGCTCGTTCGGCGCGTGGCGGCCGCGCGGCACCGCGAAGTAGGCGCCCGCGCCCGGCAGCAGGGTCCCGTAGTAGCGACGGATGCGCTGGATGGCCGTCAGCGCGGCGACGTCCTCCATCGAGGTCTGCACCAGCCGCTCGTAGGTGAACACCCCCAGCAGCACGACGACCGGGATGATCACCGCGAGGAACCCCATCGCGTACCGGGTCGGGGCGAGGAAGCCGAAGGCCACGAGCGAGCTGGAGAGCATCGTCAGGTAGAGCGAGGCGCGGCTGCTCGACTCCGTCACGGTGATGCCGCGCGCCGACTCCAGCACGAAGTGCTCGGTCAGCAGGGCGTTGAGGAACGCGGCCGGACGGTCGGGGAGCGACGCGGCGGAGACGGCGGCCTCGGGCAGCGCGGGCGTGCGGGGAGAGTCCTCCTCGTCGAGGCGGTCGCCCGGCTCCGGATTCACGGCCGCACCTCTCGCGGGGCCGCCCCGCGGCGTCCGCTCTTCGAGTCATCCGACTCGCGCACCGGCTCCACCCGCGCGCCTACCGTCGGACGCGACGCCGAGCACCGCCACCAGGGCGCGTGCGCAGACACCGAAGGGCCGTTCATGACCGACACCCGCCACCTCCACTCGAACCAGCGAGACACCCTCGAGCGGCTGCTCGAGGACTCGCCGAGCCACAACGTCCTCTGGGCGGACGTGCTGACGCTGCTCGAGGCCGTCGGCACCGTCCACGAGAAGCACGACGGCGCCTTCTCGGTGACGGTCGGCTCGACGACCGAGACCCTCCACCGGCCGCACCGCAAGGACGTGGACGAGCAGCAGCTCGTCGACCTGCGCCGCCTGCTCCGCGGAGCGGGGTACGGCGCATGAGCGCCGGGACGCCCGCCGACCTCACCGGGTCGGCGGCCGAGCGCCTCCGCCGGCTGGACGCGCTCGACGCGGGTGCGCTGACCGAGGAGTGGCTGCTGCGCCAGCTGCGCCTCGCGCTCGGGGATCTCGCCGCGCTCGAGCCGGCCGCCGAGGCCGAGCAGGAGCGGCGCGAGGACTTCTGACGCGGCGGGCGGCCGTCCGGGGTGCACGCGGCCGGCACCCGGACGGCCGCCGGCCCGCACCCCGCAGCGCCACCCCGCTCCGCCGCTCATCGCCCGGCCGCCGCGCTGCGGGCGCGCAGCAGCACGCCGGCCGTCGCGGTCGCCGCCAGCACGAGCGCCGCGAACACCGTCAGCACCGTCGTCGCGGCGACGAGGTCGAGCGCCGCTCCCGCTGCCAGTGCGGGCACCGCGAGCCCCGTGTACGCGACCAGGAACACCACCGCCAGGGTCTCGCCCCGGCGGGCCGGATCCGCGAGCGCGACCGCTGTGCCGATCGACCCCTTGAAGAGCAGCCCCACCCCGAAGCCCGAGACGACGGCGCCGGCGAGGAACACCCCCAGCTGCGGAGCGATCGCTCCGGCCGCGACCGCCGCGAGCCCGACCGCGCAGCCCGCCACCGCGATCGAGAGCTGCAGGCGCGTCCCCACCTTCACGAGCAGCAGCTGGCCGAGGGCCGCGGAGGCGAACACGGCGAAGGACGTCGCGCCGGCCAGCAGGTGGTCGCGCACCTGGAAGGTCTGCACCAGGAACGTCGGTGCGAGCGAGGTGAAGAGGCCGAGGACGGAGAAGGCCGAGAACGCTCCGAACGCCGCGAGCAGGAACGCCCTGCGCGCGTCCGCCGGCACCGAGAGCCGCTGCGGCCGGTAGGCGGGCGCCGTCTCCGGCACGTCGACCGTCTCGGGCACGAGGAGCAGCGCGAGGCCCGCCACGAGCAGCGCGACCAGGAACACCTGGTGCGGCAGGAGGAGCGGATCGGGCAGGAACTCGGCGAAGACCCCTCCGAGCAGCGGGCCCAGCGAGAGTCCGCCGAGGTTCACCGCGCCCGAGATCGACGCGGCGACGATCGTGTTCTCGTCCGGCCGGGCGCGGGCGCGCAGCTCGCCCAGATGGGCGGTCGCGGTGGCGGTGAGCATCCCGATGCTGACGCCGTTGACGAAGCGGGCGACGATCAGCCCCGGCACCTCCGTCGTCAGCGAGAAGAGCACGGCCGAGATCGCCGAGACGAGCACCGCGATCAGCAGCACTCGGCGGCGGCCGAGCCAGTCGCTGACGTGACCGGCGAGGCACAGGCTCACGATCACTCCGACCGCGTAGGCGGCGAAGACGACGGTGATCACGAACGGCGGGAAGCCGTCGAGCTGCTGGTAGAGCGGGTAGAGCGGAGTCGGCACCGTCGAGTAGGCCATCACGAGCAGGAAGGTCGCGGCGACGATCCAGAAGCCGACGCCGTGGCGCACCGTCGGCAGCCGGCGGCTCACGAGGTCTCCTGCAGGTGGCGGTGGGCGAAGGTGACGGCCATCGCGCCCTCGCCGACGGCGGAGGCGACGCGCTTGACCGAGCTGCGGCGCACGTCCCCCGCGGCGAAGGAGCCGGGGACGCTGGTCTCGAGGTAGAACGGCGCCCGCTCGAGCGGCCAGTCGCGAGCCGCGTGCTCGCCGGCGAGATCCGGTCCGGTCACGAGGTAGCCGCCGGTGTCGCGGACGATCGCGGTCTCCGCCGCCCACGTGGTGTCCGGCTCGCCGCCGATGCAGACGAAGAGGTGGGAGGTGGCCAGCGCCCCGTGCGCGCCGGTCGCCGAGTTCTCGACCTCGATCGACTCGAGGGCGTCGGCGCCGTGCAGGCGGGTGACGCGGGAGTCGAGCAGGATCGTCACGTTCGGCTGCCGGACGACGCGCTCCGCGAGGTAGGAGGAGAGGCTGTCGGCCAGATCCGGGCCGCGGACCAGCATGGTCACGTGCCGAGCGTGCGCCGAGAGGTTCATCACGGCCTGCCCGGCCGAGTTGCCGCCTCCGACGACCACGACGTCCTCGCCCTCGCAGAGCGGCGCCTCGCTCGTGCCGGCGCCGTAGTAGAGGCCGACGCCGAGCAGCTCGTCCTCGCGCTCGAGGCCGAGCCGGCGCCACTGGATGCCCGTGGCGCAGATGTTGGTGCGGGCGACGACGGTCGTCCCGTCGGCGAGCAGCGCGTGGATCCGGTCGTCGGAGAAGCGCCCGCGGATCCCCTCGCGCATCCGCAGCAGCTCGGCGCCGAACGAGACGGCCTGCTGCCGCGCGCGCTCGGCCAGATCGGCTCCCGCTATCCCGTGCGGGAAGCCGAGGTAGTTCTCGATCAGGCTGCTGGAGCCGGCCTGCCCGCCGATGGCCGAGCGCTCGAGGACCACGACCTTCAGCCCCTCCGAGGCGGCGTACACGGCGGCCGAGAGCCCGGCCGGGCCGGCTCCGTAGATGGAGAGGTCGTACTCCGCGAGCCGCGGCGAGCCGACCCAGCCGAGCCGGGCCGCGACCTCGGCGAGCGTCGGATCGGAGGCGCGGCTGCCGTCCGGGAACACCACGAGGGGGAGTGACGCGGTGGCGAGCGGGTGCCCGGCGACGGCGAGGCACTGCTCGTCCGTGTCGATCGGCGTCCACGAGAACGAGACGACGCTGCGCGAGAGGAGGTCGCGGATCTCCCACGCGTCGCGGCTCTCGCGCCGCCCGTAGAGGCGGACCTGCGGGAGGTCCCCGGGCACGGTCACGAGGCACGCCGCCGCTCGAGCCCGTCGCGGAACTTCATCAGCTTGAGGCAGAGGTGCAGCGTGCTGCGGGCGAGGCCGTCGTCGAGCGCGTCCCGGACCGCCTCGGGCAGGTTGTCGAGGCGGTAGTAGAGCGTGGTGCGGTGGATGTGGAGGAGCCCGCACGCCTCCCGCACGCTGCCGCGCACGTCGAGGTAGGCCTCCACGGTCCGCCGCTGCACCTCGTCGCCCCGCTCGAGCAGCGTCGCCGCGGCCGGCGAGAGCATGGCGAGCTGCGAGCTGTCCGCCCCGATCGAGGCGAGGAGCACCCAGGCCCCGAGCTCGGCGATGTCGGCCCGGCTACGGCTGTCGGGCAGGGAGCCGACGATGGTCGCCGCGAGAGCGGCCCGCTCGGCGGTCGGCAGGAGGTCGTCGTCGCGGACGTCGAAGCGGGCCGAGCCGATCGCGTCGACGGCCGTGCCGCGGCCGCGCGCCTCCGCCCGCAGGACGTCGTCCGCCTCCGCAGCGGCCTCGGGCGCCTCCACGCTCACGAAGAACAGCACACCCTCCTGGTCGCCGAGGAACGTCAGGCCGGAGGCGGCGCTCGCGTCGATCCGCCGCGCCAGCGCCGTCCGCTGCAGGGAGCCGGTCGGGCCGGTCAGCCGCACCGCGCGGACCACGGTCTGGGCGTCCCGGCGCAGCCAGCGGCGCTCGACCGCCTCGGCGAAGGAGGCGCGCCGGGTGCCGCCGTCGCCCGACAGGAGCGCCGCGAGGACGTCCGCGCGCCGGGAGCTGCCGCCCGCCCGCGTCGAGGGGCCGAGGAGGCGGCGGATCGCTCCGACGGCCGCGTCGATGAGCGAGTACTCGGCCGGAGTGAGCGGCGCGGGCCGCTCCCGGGGGAGGAGGAGGGTCGCGAGCCGGCCCCGCGGATCCTGGACGGGGAACACGCCGTCGTGAGGAGCCTCCTCGCGCGCGCGCGTCGCGGCCAGCACCCGGCTCGAGGCGTCCTCGATCGTCACCGGGCGGTCGAGAGCCTGGGCGAGCTCGTCGGCGAGGTCCTGCAGAGTCATCGGCGGGGATCCGTGTGGGGGGCCATGCCGTGATCCTCGCGGAGGGAGCCCTCCCGAAGCGTGGCCCTTCCAGGCCCACCTTGCGCGTCGGATCCGCTGCCGGCCGCGATGAGACGCTCAGCCTCCGCTGCCGGAGCGGTCCCCGGGGAACCCGTCCGCGAGGAGGCGGTCGAGGACGTCCGGCCAGTCGAGCAGGACGCCGATGTGGCCTCGACCGGGCCGGATCGTGAGCTCCGCGGCCGGGTGGAGGCGGCGGATCCGCTCCGCGTGCGCGACCGGGACCACCCTGTCCGCCGCGCCGTGGTGGAGGAGGACCGGCGCCGCGAGGCGCGAGAGGTCGACTCCCCAGGGCATGACGAGAGCGAGGTCGTCGTCGACGCTCCCGCCCTGTTCGAGCTCCGAGGCGCGTCCGGCCTCTGCGCCGAGCGCAGTCAGCGGGCCGTCGAGGGCCGAGTAGTCGTCACCGGTGAACTGCTCCGGATCGAAGCGGGCAGTCGCCCCCCACTCCTCGCGCGCAGCCCGGCCGTCGCGCGCGCTGAGAAGAGCGCCCGGATCCTGCATGCCCTCGAACCACGCTCCGTCGTCGCTGAAGGGCGCCGGGCTGCCGAACGTCGCGACGCCCCGGACGCGATCACCTCCGAGAGCCCCGACGGCCAGCGCGTGCGGGCCGCCGCCGGAGTAGCCCGTCACTGCGAAGCGCTCGATCCCGAGCAGGTCGGCGACGCGGAGCACATCGGCGGCCGCGTCCGCGATGCTCCGTCCGGGAGCCCGCATCGAGCCGCCGAAGCCGGGACGGGCGACGGAGACGAGCCGGATGCCGCGCGCCGCAGCGGCGTCGACGTGGGGAGCGAGGAGTGCGCCGGTGTGCGGTGTCCCTCCGCACCAGACGACGACAGCGCGGGGGGCTCGAGTGCCGGGGAGGTCGTGGGCGACGAGCGTGCGCGAGTCGACGCGGAACTCGTGCCGGGACGTAGCGGCGCGTCCGGTCATGGAGGAACGGTAGCCGCAAGTCGAGGGCAGTGCGCGTCGCCCGGCCCGACCGGGATGCGACGTCTCGTCGTAGGGTCGACGGGAGGGTCGGTGGACCCTCGGACGGGAGGGGTCCGCATGTCGATCGACGAGGTGTCCGACGGGATCGAGGCCGCCGCCGCGCTGCCGCACGTGCGCTCCGGCTTCTCCGGCGCGACACCGTACGGGATCGCGCAGCGCTTCGCCGCGGGGGAGCTGACGCGGGAGCAGGCCGTCGACGAGCTCGGCCGCCGGCGCTACCGGCCCGGATCGCCGAGCGACGGCTTCGACTGGACGACCCTCGACCCGGGGGAGTTCGAGGAGGTCCGCCGGGCCCTGTCCCATGGTCTGCTCGACGACGCGATGTACGACGAGATCCTCGACCGGTACAGCGGGCAGGGCTCCTCCGGCGAGAGCGCGGCGTCCGCGGAGGAGAGCGCATGAGCGCCGGCCCCCTGGACCTCGCCTTCACCGCTCCGATCGGCGTCACCGTCAAGGGCGACCTCTGGTCGTGCGTCGAGGTGCCCGGCTCCGTCGAGATGCTCGGCACAGGGAGGTCCGTGAAGGTGGTCGCCACCGTCGACGGCGAGCCGGTGACCGCGGGCCTGCTGCCGACCGGCGCCGGCGGTCACATGCTGTCGATCAGCGCGAAACTGCGGAAGACGATCGGCAAGGACCTCGGCGACGTCGTCACCGTCCACCTGACCGAGCGCCTGAGCTGAGCGCTGGAACCGGAGGAAGACAGGTGAGCGGAGCGGAGGAGCCGGCCTGGGCGGATCCGGAGCCGGAGGTCCACCGGGCGCTCGCGCGGTGGGCGGCGGAGTGCGCGGAGCGCGCCCTCCCGGCGTTCGAGGAGTGGGACCCGGACGATCCCCGGCCCCGGCGCGCGCTCGACGTCCTCCTCGCCTGGGGGCGGGGCGAGGCTCCGATGACGGAGTGCCGCACGGCGGCCTTCGCGGCGCACGCCGCAGCCCGTGCCGCGACGCAGGCGGGCGAGCGGGCCGCCACCGCTGCCGCGCGGGCGGCCGGGCAGGCCGCAGCCGTCGCGCACATGGTCGATCACTGCTCGCACGCCGCCGTGTACGCCGCGAAGGCGGTCGGACTCCGGGGGAGCGACGCCGACCGGGACGCGGAGCGGCGTCACCAGTGGGAGGGCCTCGCCCCCGCGCTGCGCTCCCTCGGCTTCCCGAAGGGGCTGTGACGCCGGCCCGGTGCACCTCACCGGGCCGGCGCCCGCGCGCTCAGCGGTGCGCGGGTCGGAGCCCCAGCAGCGTGTCGACGACCACGAAGGCCGCGAGGCTCGCCCCCAGGAGCGGGAGGAACAGCCCGACCGCGGCGGCGACGACCAGGACGGACGCGACTCCCCACCACGGCGCGCGCCGGAGCGCTCCCCGGGCCGGCGGGGTGCCGCCGAGCCGTCGGGGGCCGCGGGTGGGGCGGCGCTTCCACCACATCAGGTACCCGAGCACGACCATCGTGGCGATGCCGGCCGCGGTGACGAACAGCAGCAGCTGGTTGGGCAGCCCGAACATCGAGCCCATGTGCGTGTCGATGCCCCAGCGGGAGAGCTTGGCGACGAGGCCGAAGTCGGCGAAGTCGACCCGGTCGACGACCTGCATCGTGCTCCCGTCGATCGCGACGCCGTCGACCTCGGTCGGGAAGCTGCGCTGGATCTCCTGCACGACCCAGGCCGAGCCCTCCGCCGCGGGTGGCCGGATCTCGACCAGTCCCGTGTTCACGTTGACCTCGCGGGCGACCGAGAGCACCGAGTCGTAGGCGGCCGGCGAGTAGCCCGCCGTCGACTCGACGGCGTCGCCGGTGGCCGCGCCGTGTCCGGCGTGCCCGGCGTGCTCGTCGGCCACCTCGCCGGTCCGGTCGCCGAGCGTCGTCCCCAGCGAGGGCGTGGTCCAGCCGACTGCGGAGCGGAGGGTCTCGAAGTTCCCGCCTCCGTAGAGCGACCAGGTGATGCCGGTGGTCGAGAGGAACAGGGCGCCGACGAGCAGCCAGACGCCGGTGGAGGCGTGCCAGGAGAACAGGCGCTTGTAGCCGGTGGTCCTCGGCGCGGGGCGCAGCAGGTCCCTCTTCACGCGGGCTCGGCGGAGGCGGATGATCCAGAGGCCCAGGCCGGCGAGGGCGACGATCCCCAGCCAGGAGGCGGCGAGCTCGCTGTAGTAGCGGCCCACGTCCCCGAGGTGCAGCGTCCGGTGCAGGTCGCTGACCCAGGTCCGCAACGGCAGGGCGCCGCTGGTGCCGTAGGCGGTGAGCTCGCCGCGGACGTCGGCGGTGGCCGGGTCGATGAAGACCGCGCGGGTCTCGCTGGCGCCGAGCGACGGGTCCGCGTACATCACCCGGGTGGTGTCGCCGGGGTTCGGTGCGGGGCGGACGGCGACGATGCTCTGCCCGCCTCCGGTGTACGCGTCGGCGGCGTCGATCTGGTCGGCCAGCGGCAGGTAGGTGTCCGCTTCGGGGGCGTGCAGCTCCTGCGCGTAGACGACCTGCTCGAGCTGCGGGGTGAGTGCGTAGAGCGCTCCGCTGGTCGCGGCGACGAGGATGAACGGCCCGACGAACAGGGCGGCGGAGAAGTGCAGGCGCAGCAGCAGCTGTCCGAGCCAGCCTGTGCTGCTTCTGCGCGGCGGGGGCGGGGTGTCGGCGGAGTCGCGGGGTCTCGTGGCGGTGGTGGTCATGCTTCTGGTCCTTCGGTGCTGTGGCGGGTGCCGGTGAGGGTCAGAGGAGGGTGTCGCCGATGTAGCCGCCCTCGACGCAGCCCGGCGGGATCGCGAAGACGGCGGAGCCGATCGGCGTCGTCCACTCGTTGAGCAGGTCCAGCTCGTCCAGGCGCTTCTGGATCGGCACGAACTGCGCGGTGACGTCGGCCTGGTACGCCGCGAAGATCAGCCCGGAGTTCGAGATGTCCTCGCCCGTCGGGGTGTCGTCGTAGTTGTAGGCGCGGCGGTGGAAGCGCTCGGCGGTGTTCTCCGAGCGGGCGCGCCTCATATGCGAGAACTCGGGGATCACCGGGAAGCCGATGGTCGTCGTCGCCTCGAAGTCGGGCTCGTCGGCCTCCGCCGTCCCGGTGAGGGGCGCGCCGTTCGCGAGGGTCCGCCCGACGGACTGCTCCCGGCCGCCGCGGTCCAGGCGGTCCCACTTGTCGAGGTCCATCCGGATCCGGCGCAGCACCAGCCCGGTGCCGCCGGCGAGCCAGCCGTCGCGGACCCAGACCAGTTCGTCGAAGTCGACGTCCTCGGGGCGCGGATTGACGGTCCCGTCGACCTGGCCGAACAGGTTCCGCATCGTGGTGCCGGCCTTCTCGGAGCCGTGCGCCCGGCGGAACCCGGTCTGGGTCCAGCGGACGGTCGCGAAGGTGCGGGTGTTCTTCAGCAGCATCCGCAGCGCGTGCGCGATCGTGAACGCGTCGTCGGCGTGGAACTGCAGCAGCAGGTCCCCGTCGTTCCACTGCTCCTCGAGCCGGTCGATCCCGAACGCGGGCAGCGGTGCCAGCCAGGCCGGCTTCGCCGCCTCGCCGGCCGCGAGGGACACGAGCCTCGGCCCGAACCCGAAGGTCACGGTGAGGCGGGCGGGGACCACGCCGAGCTCGGGCTCGGAGTCGGCCAGGGCCGGCTGCCCCTGGGTGAGGCGCGCGGCGTCGTCGGACAGGATGCGCAGCATCCGCCGCAGCCCGTCCCGGTCGGTGCTCTCGCGCAGATCGAGGGCGACGAAGGTCGCGTGCGCCTGCGGTGTCGCGGCGATCCCCGCCTGGTGCGCACCGTGGAAGGGGATCGTCTCGTCGCCGTTCAGCGCCGCGGCCGCTGCCGGCGCAGCGCCGCCGCGGCCGAGCAGCTGGTCCGCTCCGATCGCACCGGCCGCGCCGATGCCGGCGACTGCTCCGCCGAGGAGGAGCCGTCGCCGGCTGACGGCGCTGCGCGGGCGCTCGTCGGCGCCGTGGCCGGTCTCGCGGTCCTCGCTCATCAGCCCTCTCCGCCCATGTCCATGTCCATGTCGCCGCCCTCGTAGTCCTCGTTCGCGCCGGCGTAGTCGCGCGCCGGGACGGTGAACTCCGTCGTGGAGTCGTCCGAGAAGGTGAGGGTGACGGTGACCTCGTCTCCGGCGACGATCGGCGCGGCGAGGTCCATCAGCATGATGTGGTTCCCGCCGGGGGCGAGCTCGAGGCTGCCGCCGGCGGGGATCGTGAAGCCGCTCTCCTTGGCGCGCATCACCATCTCGCCCGACTCGTTCGCCACGGTCTCGTGCAGCTCCAGCTCGGAGGACGCGGCGGAGGTGGCGGACACGACGGTGACGTCCTCGGTGCCGGAGTTCTCCAGCTCACCGAACGCGGCGGACATGCCGGAGTCGGCGGCCTTCACCCAGCCGTCGGTGATGCTCACCTCGGTCGCAGCGGGCGCGACCTCGGCGGAGGTGCTGCCGGAGGCTCCGGCACTGCAGCCGGTCAGGGCGAGCAGGGCTGCGGTCGAGAGGGCGGAGAGGGCGGTGATGTGTCGAGTGCGCATGGTGTGGCGCCTTCCTGTGAGGTGGTGCGGTGGGTGGAGGACGTCGGCGGTCACGACGACGTCCGGTCTTCGGTGGTGGTCGAGGGCCGCCCGCGGCGGCGGGTGATGAGGAGGAAGGCAGCGACGGCGAGGACCGCGCCGGTCAGACCGATGAGGACCGGTCGGAGGACGTCCGGCGGGGCCTGCGAGGAGGCGGCTGCGACGACGGTCGGCTCGACGGTCGGGGTCGATTCCGCCACGGCCGCGGCCTGCGCCGAGGCGCCGTCGCCGACGGTGAAGGGGACGACGCCCGCGATCGGGTGGCCGTCGGCGGAGACCACCCGCCACTTGAGGTCGTAGGAGCCGCCCGGAAGCGCCGCCTCGAGCGGAGCGGTGACCGTCGAGTCGGTCAGCTCGACCGGGCCGGACACGTGGTCGATGCCGTCCATGTCGGTGACGAGGACCAGCGCGCCGATCGTGAGGACGTCCTCGGAGTACGTCAGCGTCACCTCCGCGGGCGAGTTCGTGAAGTGCTCACCGGAGCCGGGAGTGCTGCTGATCAGCTGGTCGTGCGCCTGGACGGGCCCGGCCGTCCCGATCAGGACGCCCGCCAGGGCGAGGGCTGCCAGCGCGGCGGGAAGCCGTCGCAGGGGTCGAGAGGTCATCGGTCGGTCTCCTTCGTGGTGGTCGGACGGGGAGTGCTCCGGCTGTCGAGCCGGTTCAGGTGGTCGTTGTAGGCGGTGAGCTCGGACTCGCCGTCGCGGTCGGCGCGCCGGTCGTAGCGCTTCGCGGTCCGCTCCTCGGAGCGCACCCACTGCGCGACCACGACCAGGGCGATCAGCACCATCGGGATCTCGCCCGCCGACCAGGCGATCCCGCCGCCGACGCCCTGGTCGGCGATCAGCGCCTCCGTGTCGGTGAACCCGAGCGCGGTCCACCAGGACGCGGCCAGCACGGTGGTCTGCGACATGATCGCCAGGCCGAAGAAGGCGTGGAACGCCAGCGTCGCGAGCATCACCAGCAGCCTCAGCACGTGGCCGGGCCGGTTCGGGCCGGGGTCGACGCCGATCAGGACCCAGAAGAAGAGGTAGCCCGTGGCGAGGAAGTGCAGGGTCATCAGGACGTGGCCCTGGTGGCTGAACATCGCCCACTCGAACCAGCCGGTGTAGTAGAAGACGACCAGGCTGCCGGCGAAGAGAACGGCGGCGACGGGCGCCCGCGACAGCACGGCGAGGTAGCGGGAGTGCACGACGGCGAGGATCCACTCGCGCAGCCCGCGCCCGCCGTCGCGGCGCACCGGCAGCACCCGCAGAGCGAGCAGCACCGGTCCGCCGAGCACGAGCAGCGGCGGCACGACCATCATCAGCAGCATGTGCTGGATCATGTGGGTGCTGAAGTGCACCTGCCCGTACACGGCCGGGCCGCCGCTGGTCGTGTAGGCGAGGGCCGCGCAGCCGGCCACCCAGGCGACGGTGCGCCCGAGCGGCCAGGCGTCGCCGCGGCGCCGCAGCCTCAGGACCGCCGACACGTAGAGGGCGGCGCCGACGACCGCGATCCCGAGCCAGACGGCGTCGAGGTGCCACTGGTCGAGCATCCGCTCGGGCGTGACCTCGGGCGGGTAGCGGAAGCCGAGCAGACTGCGCCGGACGTCTCCGCTGATCGGGTCCTGCGAGACCGGCGGCGCGCTGTTCGAGAGCGCCACCGAGACGCCGATGGTCAGCGCCATCACCACCACCTCGCCGACCGCGATCGCGACGAACGCGCGGCGGTCGGCCGGGTCGGCGCGCAGCCGCGGGATCAGCCGCAGCCGGTGCCCGAGGCCCGCGCCGCCGAGGGCGAGCAGCGCGACGGCCTTGACGATCAGCAGCTGCCCGTAGGGCGTGCCCAGGTCGTCGAGGTCCTCGATCCGGAGCGACGCGTTCACCAGACCCGAGAAGGCGACCGCCCCGAACGCCCAGCCGGCCAGCACCGAGTAGCGCGCGACGACCACGCCGAGCTGGGCGCCGACGGTCCGCCGCAGCAGGATCACCGCGGCGAGCCCGCCGGCCCAGGCCGTCACTCCGATCAGGTGCACGGCCAGGCTGTTCACCGCGTTCGCGTGCTCGTCGGCGCCGGCGGCGTGCCCGGAGAGCGAGAGGGGGAGCAGCGCCAGCACCGCGATCGCGGTCGCCGCCGCCACCCAGGCCAGCCGCCGCGAGAACAGGGTGAGGAGGAGGACGGCCGTCGCGCACGCCGTCGAGGCCACGAGCGTCTGCCCCAGCTCGATCTGCGTGGCGTAGAACACGAGCTGCGTCCGGAAGCCCGGCGCGTCCAGCGGCTGCCCGATCGTGTTCGCCGCCGTGAACACGAGGACAGCGATCGCGGACGCCACCCAGACCGCGGCCGACCAGGTCGCCCAGCGCAGGGCGCGGTTCTGCGAGTACGAGACGACGCCCGGCGCGATGCGCTGCCCGGGCAGCAGGAAGGTGGCCGCGGTGAGCAGGCCGATGGTCAGAGACGCGGCGGAGTCGTGCAGGACCCGCGCGATCGGCAGGCCCCGCGTCACCAGGTCGCCGGGGTCGATCAGCCGCGTCTCCACCGAGAACGCCCCGGTGTACGACAGGCCCAGCAGGGCGACGGCGACCGCCGCCGGTATCGCGAGCAGGAGGGACGCCTCCGCCCCGCGGAGAGGAGCGGCGAGCGGCCGCTGAGGCGGGAGGAGGTCGTCGTCGACCGGTGTCGATGCTTGTGCCACAGGCGTGGCTCCCTTCACGGGCGTCCCCGAGGGGACGCTCCACTGACCCCTCCGCCGGCGCGCAGGAGCGCCGGGCCAGGACGATCCGTCCGGGAGGAGTCGCCGAGACGCCGACCGGCCGGCGTCCCTCGGAGACCCCTGCGGGGGAGGAGACGGGTCGGTCAGACGCCGCGGAGACCTCCGGGGAGGTCCTCGCCGCGGCTCGCGTCGATGATCAGGAGGCGGGCTGCAGAGGGGGGCCGCGCCGCAGCGCCGCCTGGGGGAAGACGCCCGAGGCGAGGGGGAGCACGTCGCGCAGCTCGAAGGAGGAGCGTCGCGCGGGTCGAGGAGCGGCCACCGGAGTCGGCAGGACCCGCACCAGGCGGGTGACGAGGTGGCTCGTCGTCGCGGCGACCCTGACGAGGAGGGACTCGCCGCGGTGGAGCGCCGCGGTCGTCGCGACGGCGGCGACGAGGTGCGCCGCCCACATCGAGGAGCCGGTCATCCCGCTGTGCGTCATCGCCGCGCTGACGTCGATCACGGCACCGTGGTGCGCGTGCACCATCGGCGCATCGACCGGCCCCGTGAAGGTCCCGATCGTGAAGAGCGTGTGGAACAGGAACTGGCTGACTCCCACCGAGACCGCCAGGCGGACCAGGGAGAGCCTGCGCCCGGCGAGCGCCACGCACACCAGGACCGACAGGACGAGCGGCATCGCGACACCGAGCGGACCCGGGATCTGGCCGCCGCCGGCCACGTGCGAGAACAGTGCGACGAGCGTCGCCACCGTCGCCGCGACGACACCCCGGAGGGTGCGCAGCGGGCGCGACGACGACATCTCCCCAGTGTCGCAGAAGCCTCCTTCCCGGAGGACCGCTCCCGGGCGAGAGGAGCGGCCGGGCGACGGTTCCTCTCAGCGGGCCGCGGAGGCTCCGGGGCGTCACTTCTCGGGCCGGACCACCAGCCCGACGCCGCCGCCGCGCCGCACCGGTTCGGCGACCGCGGTCATCCGGCCGGAGGGGTCGACCTCGATGGCGGCCACCGCCCCGATCTGCGCGGCCGAGGTGAAGGTGTCGCCCGAGGGGACCAGCTGCTGGCCGAAGGGAGCGAGGTCGTCGGCGTACGCCTCGATGAACTCGGGCTCGGCCGAGGTCGTCGCGCCGTTGCGCTGGGAGGCGCGGGGCGCCGCGACCGCCTCGGGGAGCGTCATGCCGAGGTCGATGCGGTTGACCAGGGTCTGCAGGACCGTTGTGATGATCGTGGATCCGCCCGGCGAGCCGACGACGAACCGCACGTCCCCGCCGTCGAGCACGATCGTCGGCGACATCGACGAGCGCGGGCGCTTGCCCGGCTCGATCCGGTTCGGGTCCCCGTCGACGAAGGTGGGGGAGAAGTCGGTCATCTCGTTGTTGAGGAGGAAGCCGCGTCCGGGGACGGTCATCGCCGAGCCGCCGGTCTGCTCGATCGTCAGCGTGTAGGAGGCCGCGTTGCCCCACTTGTCGACGACCGAGAGGTGGGTGGTGGAGAGGTTCTCGGTGTCCGACTCCTCCGCGGCGGGGGCGGTCGCGCATCCGGAGCCGTCGAGAGCGCCGGGCGCGACCGGGCGGACGGAGGCGGTCGCCGGGTCGATCGTGCAGTCCCGCGAGTCCGCGAACTCCTGGCTGAGGAGCGTCTCGGTGGGCACGTCGACGAAGGCCGGGTCGCCGACGTAGGCGCCGCGGTCGGCGAAGGCGCGGGCGGACGCCTCGAGGTAGAGGTGCAGGGCGCTGCCCGTGTCCTCGGCCGCGAGGTCGTGGTTCTCGAGGATGTTGAGGGTCTCGCCGACCGCGATCCCGCCGGAGGAGGAGGGTGCCATCCCGTAGACGTCGAGTCCGCGGTAGGAGACGCGGGTCGGCGCCTGCTCGGCGACCGAGTACGCCGCGAGGTCGGCGGCGGTCATCGTGCCGGCCGGGGCGGGGAGGTCCGACCCCTCGGCGATCCGCGGGTTCTGGACCGTGTCGGCGATCTCGGCGGCCAGCGCGCCCTCGTAGAACGCGTCCGGCCCGTGGACGGCGATGGAGGTCAGCGTCTTCGCGAGGTCGAGGTTGCGGAAGGTGCTGCCCACCTTCGGCGCGTCCCCACCGGGGAGGAAGAGCTCGGCCGTGTCGGGGAACGCCTGGAACCGCTCGAGGTTGTCGAGCGTCTGGTTGCGGAAGGTCTCGTCCACCCGGAAGCCCTTCGCCGCGAGCGCGATAGAGGGCGCCAGCACGACGGGGAGCGGCAGGGTTCCGAAGCGGTCGACCGCGGTGTCCCAGGTCGCCACCGTGCCGGGCACGCCGACCGCGACGCCGGAGGAGACGAGGTCCGGGGTGAACGGGTACGGGGCTCCGGTCGCGGGGTCGAGGAACGCGTCCGAGGTGATGCCGGCCGGCGCTGTCTCGCGTCCGTCGATGGTGCTGACCTCGCCGGAGGCCTTGTCGAAGTAGACGAAGTACCCGCCGCCGCCGATGCCGGCGCTGTAGGGCTCGCTCACGCCGAGGGCGGCGGCCGTGGCGACGGCGGCGTCGGCGGCGTTGCCGCCGCGCTTCAGCACCTCCATTCCCACGCGGCTCGCGTTCGCGTCGACGCTCGAGACCGCTCCGCCGTAGCCCACCTGCGTCGAGGGCGAGATGAGGGGTCCGCCGAGGAAGTCGCGGATCTTCTCGGGCGTGAGCCCGCTGTCCTTCAGGTATCCGGAGACGGGCCTGTCGAGAGCGGACGCCGGTGCGGCACCCGCCACTCCCACTGCGACGACCGCGACCAGCGCGATCGCGATCCTGCGAAGCACGGGTGTCGTGGCCATGGCGTTCCTCCATCGGAACTCAGTGGTGCGCGGTCGGCGATGCGGGTCCCCCCAACCTAGGGGCGGGATGGGGGTGCGGGGTAGGGGGTGTATGCGGAAGCAGGAGGGCGCCACTACCGGCCGTAGCGCGCTCTGCGGAAGGACGCAGCCGTAAAGGAGACGCGCCCCTGAGTGTTCGCGGCGGTAGCTGCGTGCATGGGCCTGTTTGCAATGGAAAGGCCATCTGTCGAAAAACCCAGCGAGTCGTCGTGAAAACCGCCATGCCGAGAGATGAACCATCTTTATTCGTTCTCGTCGCCGACGGCTCCCGCTGAAGAACGGTAGGTGCGCCGTGTGATGGCTGTAGCGCGCCAACACGTTGAGAAGGGGTGCAATTCCGCCGATGAATCTATACGTTGAAGAAGTGCGTCCACATGACTTCGGTCGCAGAGACGTCTCAAGGTGGATCAACGGCTTTGGAGATCAATCGTGTTATATGTCGACATTGCTCGAGTGCTCGTCGGTGCCCTTATCGTTGTCGCGGGAATCATCAAGTATCGGGAGGGGAGCGGACGACTCCAGGCGTCCATCGACTCTTTCAAAATATTGCCGTCACATCTCCTGCCCGTGGCCTCGGCGGTCCTCCCGCCACTCGAGGTCGTCGTAGGCGTGGCAATCATCTTCGGCCTGGGCGTCATGTGGACAACCGCCGGCCTCGGCCTCCTCGCGGCGTACACGTTGGCGATTATCGCAGCTCTGGCGCGACGGATGACGAACGACTGTGGTTGCTTCGGGGCCGTTATGCGGCGCAGATCGAGCCCCGCTCTTGTTGTGCGCAACGCGGTCTTCATGGCGCTGCTAGCACCCAGTCTCTGGTGGGGTGCGAGTGTGAATAGCATGTCATTGAATTTAGCGATGATCGCATGCATCATCGCGTCGTGCGGTTGGCGGCTCGTGCGTGTCGGTCGAGCGGTGACTGACAACGACAGCTACAGAAGCCCGGTCCGATAGTCCCCTAATTCATCAGTGAAGAGAAGAGATGTGAGTGTGAAGATCAATCGACGTACGATTTTCGATGCCGGCGCGGGGGCGATCATCGCGACTCTGTTTCCAGAGATTGCTCGCGCTGACAGCACCACCTCGCCCCTGTCGGTGGCCGGAAGGGAAGCCTGGCAGTGGCAGCCTGATGCGGCCCGCCAGATGACAACAGAAGAGCGCGCCGAATACTCGCGCTACTTCGAAAGCGACCTCCAAGAGGCGGAAGCTCGATTCGGGAGGCGTGCGGATGGTGTCACCAATATGTCGATCACCGATGGTCCGAACGCCGTGATCGCGCTGAGTGATCCCCGAGCGTGATCGGGTCTATGTGCAACATGCTCGGATATCAGGGCGAGGCCGGATTGCGCAGTCGGCTGTCACCATCGTGGATGTGGTCACGGCCGACAGCACTGCTGTGATCGCCGCGTCTGGAAAGACCGCTTACACCGCCACTGAAAGTGGTGTTGTGCGTGCTGCTTGCGGATCTGGAACTCATTCCTGCCGCACGTGTCGAGAATTCGACGTAGGGAAGGTCTTCACTTGCTGCGGACCCTGTGTCTTCACAGGGAATCTTCCCGCCTTCGTGGCTTGTGCAATGATCTTCTGTTCAGTGTGCATGTCGCAGAACTGTCGCGGCTGGGTCTACGCATGCTGCTCCAACTGACTCCGAAGCCACCGAAACGAAGTCATCTGCGATGAACGAGCAACGTGCACCTCGAAACGCATCGAAGAGGCTGCGGATCCTTTCTTCGGCGGGCTTGTTCGGTGTTGCGATTCTGACGTTCGGGTATCACCAGACGGGAGCATTCCCGCGTCATCCTGGAATCGCGGTCGTAATGGGCGTCTTGTGGCTGGCTTGGCTGTCGGCGGTCCTCGTGAGCCTTTATGCCAAGATCCCGGACAGGTGGATCCTCTCTTTCAGGATCTTGACCGGCTGCAGCTTCGCTGCCGCGGGGGTGTGCTATCTATTTCTCTGACAGGACTCGCTGCGGAGACCGGCATCGCAGGCGGAGGATGGCGACCCGGCCTCCCCAAGGGCGCCGACGGCACGTCGGGGCCTGCGCGAGGATGCGAGGTGCGACGCGGACATCGCGACTGCCGTCGCTGGGCAGGCCGATGGCGCGGTGTATCCCAGTCGACGGCGATGTCGATCGGATTATGAGGTGGTGCGGGATGATCATCGGTCGGCTCGTCGCCTCGATCAGACCGTCCCCCTCTTGACAGTCGAGCGAAGTAAGTGTTCGATCAGTCACATGCCTTCACTCTCCTCCCGCTCCACCGCCGAGGCGCAGCGCGAGCGGATCACCGCGGCGGCGCTCCACGTGTTCGCGCGCACCGGCTACGCCGCGACTCCGATCACCGAGGTCGCGGCCGAGGCCGGCGTCTCGCCCGCCTACGTCTTCCGCCTGTTCCCGGGCAAGCTCGGCGTCTTCGTCGCCGCGGTCGACCGCTGCTACGAGCAGGTGGCGTCCACGCTCGCGGCGGCGGGGGAGGCTTCGCCCTCCTCGGACCCGGCCGACCGGCTCGAGGCGATGACCGTCGCCTACATCGACCTGATCGCCGACCGTGACCTGATCATGCTGCAGTCGCAGGCGCAGAGCGCGTGCGAGGTCCCCGAGATCCGCGAGGCAGTGCGCCGCGGGATCTCCTCGGTCGTCCGAACGGTCACCGTCGTCTCCGGAGCCGACGGCCCGGCCGTGCAGCGCTTCGTCGCCTACGGGCAGCTCTGCCACCTGATCGTGCAGACCGACCTCGGCGGCGTCGACTCCGAGTGGGCCCGCATCGTCTCCGACGGCATCCGGCACCGCGACTGAGTCCGCGGTCCTCTCGTCTGCCCTCTTCTCCTTCCCCTCCTCCTTCTCCTCCTCTTCACCACCCTCCCCTTTCATGTCCGCGTTTGTGACTGTCCAGTCACTCACGACAACCTCCAGGAGCCCCTCATGTCCACCACCCTTCCCCGCACCACCACCCGCGTCGTCCTCCCCGGGATCGTCGAGCCGTCCGGACTGCTCCTCGAGCAGGCACCGGTCGAGCCGCCGACGGCCGGCGAGCTGCTCGTCGCCGTCGAGGCCACCGGCATCTCGTTCGCCGAGCAGTCGATGCGCCGCGGCCGCTACTTCGCCCAGCCGCCGTTCCCCTTCACGCCCGGCTACGACCTCGTCGGCCGGGTCCTCGCGGTCGGCCCCGGCGGCGACGCGTCGCTCGAGGGCCGCCGGGTCGCCGCCCTCACCAAGACCGGCGGTTGGACGGGTCACGCCCGCGTCGCCGCCCGCGACTGCGTTCTCGTCCCCGACGGAGTCGCGTCCGAGGACGCCGAGGCCGTCGTGGTCAACGGAGTGACGGCGTGGCAGATGCTGCACCGCTCGGCCCGGGTCTCCCGCGGCGACACGATCCTCCTGTTCGGCGCGAACGGCGGAGTCGGCGGCCTCGTGCACCGCCTCGCCCGCCTCGAGGGGATCCGCGTGATCGGCGCCGCCTCGCCCCGCCACCACGAGGCCCTCCGAGCGGCCGGAGTGGAGCCCGTCGACTACGCCGATCCCGACCTCGCCGCTCGCGTGCGCGAGCTCACTCCCGGCGGAGTGCAGGCCGTCTTCGACAACGTCGGCGGAGGGACGACCCGGCTGGCGTGGTCGCTGCTCGCGCCCGGCGGCACCCTCGTCGCGTACGCGATCGTCAGCGCGAGCACCGGGAGCATCTGGCCCCCGTTCCTCCGCCAGCTCGCGCGGATCCAGGCCTACCAGCTGGCCCCCAACGGCCGGCGCGCGGCCTTCTACGACCTCTGGGCGGGCCACTCGATGCGCCCCGCGCGCTTCCGTGCGCGGCTCGAGGAGGACCTCGGCCGCGTGCTCGGACTCCTCGCCGACGGCTCGCTGACGGCCAACATCGCCGCCCGCTTCCCGCTCACCGGGATCGTCGAGGCGATGGAGCTCGCCGAGTCCCGGACGCTCGACGGCAAGGTGATCCTGCTGCCATGAGCGGGGTGCGTCCGGGCGGAGGGTGATTCCGGCGCGGAGGCGCCCGGGCGGCGAGCAGGGGAGAATGGCGCGGTGGACACGGGACTGGTCGAGGTGCTGAAGGCGCTGGGCAATCCCACGCGACTGCAGATCATGGAGTGGCTCCGCTCTCCCGAGGCGTCGTTCAGCGAGTTCGAGCCGATCGCCGACCGCGCCGAGTTCGGGGTCTGCGTCACGCATCTCGCCGCGAAGAGCGGTCTCGCGCAGTCGACCATCTCGTCGTACATGGGATCCCTGGAGCGCGCGGGCCTCGTCCGCTCGACGCGCGTCGGGAAGTACACCCACTACCGGAGGAGCGACCCCGACGTCGACGGGCTCCTGAAGCGGCTCGGAGCCTCGATCTAGCGACATATCGCGAATCGTCGATATGATCGGCCGCATGACCGATGCTTTCGAGGCCGCTCCCGCTCGCCGTGCTCTGCTCGTCCACGCCCATCCCGAGGAGCGGTCCTTCTCCTCGGCGCAGGCGGACGCGGTCCTCGAGCAGCTGAGGGCCGACGGCATGGAGGTGCGTCGGCTCGACTTGTACGCCGAGGGCCGGGACCCGGTGCTGCACCGCGACCAGTTCGCGTCCGGCTCCGGCTACTTCAAGCCGCAGGCGCAGCAGATGACCGCGGTCCTCGAGAAGACGCTCGGGGAGCCCGTCGCGAGCGATCTCGACGAGCTGCTGCAGGCGGATCTCCTGGTGCTCTCGTTCCCCCTGTGGTGGTTCTCGATGCCGGCGATCATGAAGGGCTGGATCGACCGGGTCTTCGTGATGGGCGCGACGTTCGGAGGCGAGCACGGCGTCTTCGCCGAGGGCGGCCTGCGCGGCAGGAGCGCGATGCTCCTGCTGACGACGGGCGGCGGCGAAGCGGCCTTCGCGCCCGGCGCCGCCGACGGCTACGGCGACCTGCAGTCGTTCCTCTTCCACATCCATCGCGGGATGCTCGAGTTCGTCGGGTACGACGTCCTGCCCCCGGTGGTCACCTACGGTCCCGCCCGCCTCGACGCGGCCGTACGCGAGGAGGCCCTGCGGCGCGCTCGAGCGCAGGCGTCCGCATCGACGGCCCGGCTGCGCGGCGCCTAGCATCCGTCGCGCGCCCGGCAGGAGTCAGCTGCCCGATCGAAGTGCCGCCACGAGCTGCCGCAGTTCAGACGCGTGGTCCCGCTTCCACTCGCGGAACGCCGGAGTCGTGCTCGAATCCTCGGATACGGGGACGTACTCCACGACGGCCACCTCGAGGACGGTGGCGAGCACGTCGTCGTCCGGCTCCGTCGACGTGCCGGCGACGGCGACCGTCGCGGTGTGATCGATGCCTGCTCCGGAGAGGGTGATCCTCCACAGCTGGATCGGGCCGTCGGGAGTCCGGGTCGCGTCACCGGTCCTCGAGTGGACGACCTCGGTGACGACTCCGCCCACCGTGCGCTGCATGGCCCGAGCGTACTCAGCGGATCCGCGCGCGGCCGAGCGTCTCGGACGGCCGACCGCCGATGCCGCGCCGGGACCCCGATGGCCGTCCGGTCGCGACGCCTCCCCTGCCATCATTGCCCTCGCACTCGACGCTCTTCGGAAAGGCTGGACATGGCAGAGAACCGATCGTGGACGGGATGCGTGTTCATCGGCACGAGTCTCGACGGCTTCATCGCGCGACCGGGCGGAGACCTCGACTGGCTCACCGATCCCGCCCCGCGACCTCACACCGCGGAGGCGACGGCCCACCCCGCGCTCATCTGGGAAACGTTCTTCCCGACGATCGACACCCTCGTCATGGGGCGCTCCACCTACGAGACGGTCCTCGGCTTCGACGCCTGGCCGTTCGAGGGGAAGCGGGTCGTCGTGCTGAGCACCACGATCGAGGCGGACGGCAGAGTGGAGGTGGCTCACTCCGTCGAGGAGGCGGCGCTGCTGCTCGACGCCGGAGCGGCAGACCGCGTCTACATCGACGGAGGCCGCACCATCCAGGCGTTCCTGAGGGCGGGCCTCGTCGACGAGCTGACCGTCTCGATCGCTCCCGTGCTGATCGGACAGGGTCACCGCCTCTTCGGCGACCTCACCGGCGACGTGCTCCTCACTCTCCGAGGCCATCACAGCAGCGAGGGGGACGGGCTCCTCCGGGTCACCTACGACGTGCGACCCCGCTAGATCGACGGCGTCCGCCTCCCGGCCGCGCTCAGTCCCGCGACCGGCTCGCGTGCGCGCGGGCCTTCATCCGGTTGCCGCACGTCGCCATCGAGCACCACTTGGCGGTGCCGGGGCGGCTGCGGTCGAGGAGGAAGAGGTTGCACTCGTCGTTCGCACAGGCGTGGAGCCGCCCGGGGAACCGGGCGTTCACAGCGGACCAGGCGAGGACCGCCTGCACCGCGAGGCGATCCGGCTCGGGAGCGCTCAGCTCCCACACGACGCCTTCACCGGTGACGCGCGGGGTGCGCACGGCGTGCGCGACCAGGTCCGCGAGCTCCGCGACGGATTCGGGCGCGCCCGAGCGCACGACCGCTTGGAGCGCGTCGCGGGCACGGCGCAGCTGCTCGAGCTCGTCCTCGGTGCCGACTCCGCCCCACCGCCGGGCGAGCTCGCGACCGGCCGCGTCGCCGAGGTCGTCCGTCGGCCGTCCGTCCACCACGGGCGCGCTGTTCAGCACCGCCAGGAGCAGCTCCTCGTCCCGATCCATCGTTCCCCGTCCTCCCGCGCCGTGCGGCCCGTTCGATCCATGCTAGCGTCCGACTAACCAGTAAATCTACTTTAAGGGGTTAGCCATGGTCGTCGTCCATCACCGCACCGTGTCCGTCGACGGACTCGACGTCTTCTGGCGCGAGGCCGGGCCCGTCGACGCGCCCGTCCTCCTGCTGCTGCACGGGTACCCGAGCAGCTCGCACATGTTCCGCCACCTCCTCCCCGCCCTCGCCGGCCACTACCGCGTCATCGCCCCCGACCACATCGGCTTCGGGCGCTCGTCCGCGCCCTCCATCGAGGACTTCGACTACACGTTCGCCGCCCTGACCGCGGTGACCGGCCGCTTCCTCGAGACCATCGGGGTGACCCGGTACACGATCTACGTCCAGGACTACGGCGCCCCCGTCGGCTGGCGCCTCGCCCTCACCGATCCGTCCGCGGTCGTCGCCGTGATCTCGCAGAACGGCAACGCCTACGAGGAGGGCTTCGTGCCCGGCTTCTGGGACCCGATCTGGGCCGACGCCGCCGAGCGGACCGCCGGGACGCGCGACGCCCTCCGGCCGGCTCTCGGCCGGGAGGCCGTCGAATGGCAGTACACCCACGGTGTCCCCGACACCACCACCGTCGATCCGGACGCCTGGGAGCACGACCTCGCGCTCCTCGCCCGCCCCGGCCAGGACGACGTGCAGCTGGCGCTCTTCCGCGACTACGCCACGAACCGCGAGCTCTATCCCGCCGTGCACGCCTGGATCCGCGAGTCCGGAGTCCCCGTCCTCGCCGTCTGGGGCCGGAACGACGAGATCTTCGCCCCCGCCGGCGCCCAGGCGTTCCTCCGCGACGCCCCTCACGCGCGCATCGAGCTCGTCGACGGCGGTCACTTCCTGCTCGAGTCCCACCTCGACCGCGTCGTCGGTGCGATCACGGACTGGCTCGGCCGCGAGTGACGGTCCCGTGAGCCGGGCGGGCCCGCTGGTTCGGCCTCGCGGGAGCGGCCACGGACGCCTGCTCCTGCTGCCGGCAACCGCGCCGACGTCGGCGCAGCCGGGTCGCGATCCCGACCCGCTGCGCCCGGCGAGCCCCTCCTGCCCGGCGCCCCTCAGCGGCTGAGGAGGGCGACGAGGTCGGTCGCGATGCGGTGCTCGACGTCGGCCGGGACGGGCTGCACGGCGGCGTCGAGGTCCGCGGTGACGACAGCGGCGAGGCTCCGGGCCTGCAGGGTCAGGCCGAGGTCCATCGCCTGGATCGGGTTGCCGCCGGCCGCGGTGAGGTTGATCATCCGGCCGTTCTCGAGGCGGACGATCTGCTTGCCGTTCTTCAGGCGGATGCCCTGCCGGCGCTGTCCGTCGGCGAACTCGGTGGTCGACTCCGTGGCGGCCGCGAGGGCGTCCTCGTCGATCTCCCACGGGAAGTGGCCGACGCCGGCGATCACGGCGCCGTCGGCGAACGCGTCGATCTCCGCCGCGCCGATGACGCCGGGTGCGCCGGTGGCGGTGAAGACGAACTGCGCGTCCGAGAGGACGTCGGCGACGGGTCCGACGCGGTGGCCGCGGAGGATCGCCTGCAGCGAGCGGATCGGGTCGACGTCGGCGACGGAGACCCGGGCTCCGAGCTGCGCGAGGGTGTCGGCGACTCCGCGTCCGCACGGGCCGTAGCCGACGACCGCGGCGCGGGTGCCCGGGATCATGAGGTTCGTGGCGTTCATGAAGCCCTGGACGACGCTCTGGCCGACCCCGTACTCGTTCTCGACGATCAGCTTGAGGGGCGAGTCGTTGATGACGACGACCGGTCGCGAGAGGGTCGCGCTGTTCTCCCGCAGGCGGATGCCGCCGGTGGTGGTCTCCTCGGTGCCGCCGAGGTAGTGGTCCGGGACGCCCGACTTGATCAGGCGGAGGGTGAGGTCGGCGCCGTTGTCGAGGGTGAGGTCGGGGTCGTGCTCGAGCACCTCCTCGATGTTGCGGAGGTGCTCCGCCTCGCCGTCGCTCTGCTTCGTGTGCACGTGCACGCCGAGGGCGCGGAGGTCGTCGGCGACGTCGTCCTTCGTGGTTCCGGGCGAGCCCGTCAGAGCGATGTCCATCCCGGCCTCGACGAGGAGCGACACGAGGGCAGCGGTCTTGGGCTCGACGTGGAGGCAGATCGCCAGCTTCTTCCTGGAGAGCACCGGAGCAAGCTCCCGGACGGCCTGCGCGGTGAGGGGCATGTGGTCGAGAGCCCAGCGGCTCGCCGGGTGGGAGAGGGAGGAGGTCATGGCGGGTCCTGTCTGGAGTGGGTAGGTGCGTGCGTCGAGTGGGGGCGTCGTGTCGCCGGCGGCGCGGGAGTCGCGTCAGGGCGCTCGGCCCCCGGCGGGCTGCCGCCGCGCCCGGCGTCGCGCGTGCGTCGAGTGCGCGGTCCTGCACGCGACGTCCTGAGGAGGCCGATCGCCGGGGAATGCCGCGAGGCCTCGCGCGGGGCTGATCTCCGTGCGACGGAGCCTGAGGTGCATCTCCTCACGCTGGGCCGAGGTCGGCACTGCTCGGATCGTCGTCGGTGAGGACACCAGCCCAGTCTGTCGACCCGGACGCGCCCTCGCTCGGATGATCGTGCTCGGCGGCAGCACCTCGGGAGAGGTCGACCTGTCGTGCGGTGACGTCCCGCGGATCGACAGGCGCGCCGCGTCCGCTCACCCTCCGGTGACTGGGCGAGGGGCGTCGAAGGAGGGAGAGGACACGACGTGGATCGCGCGAAGCCGGAACCACGCGAATGCTGGGTCGCGAGCGCGGCCCGACGATGCGCCACCGCTACCCTGACGCCATGCGCCGCAGCCTCGACGACCCTCTTCGGAACCGCGTCCGCACCGGCTCTCCGTCCGTCGCGTCCGCCTGATGGAGCGGCGACGGACGGACCGCTCGGAGCCGGTTCGCGAGTTCCGGCCCTCGAGGGCCCGGCAGAAGAACGAGTCGCGACGGCTGAGGCCCGTCGCCGTCCTCCCCGCGCTGGTCCTGCTGGCGGGGAGCGTCTGGGGAGTCGTCGTCGCCGACGACCGCGGTGCCGCGCTGGCCGTCTACCTCGGGCTGTTCGGCTTCGCCACCGTGGTGGCTCTGGTGATCGTCGGAGTGCTGGCGCTTCGCAACCGGCGGTTCCTCGCCACCGCGTCGCTCCGGATCTCGGACCGGGCGATCGAGTGCACAGACGCTCGAGGCAGGGTCGTGACTTTCGAGCGCGCCGACCCGTCGGTGAAGGCGCTGCTCGCGTGGGTGCCCGCCGGCCCCAACAGTGAGGGGATCAATCTCCCCCCGTCGCTGATCCTGTTCCTGTCGGACGGGAGCCGGTCGCTGCGGCTCCGCGGGGCGGACTGGGAGATCGAGGATCTGCGGGCCGTCGTCGCCGCCGTGACGACGCCGCTCTTGCCGGCGGCGCGTGGCGTGCACACCGGTAGCCGGAGCGTGTGGGCGCGCCTGACCGGAGCCGCTCGTCGGCAGGAGATCGAGGCGCCGCCCGCCGCGGAGAAGACGCTCAGCCCCTCCGAGATCAACGAGCTGATCCCCGGGACGATGAGCTTCCGCGAGACCCGTCCGCTGACGTTCGCCCTCCTGATCGGGTTCGGCTCGGTGGCTCTCGTGCTGGGCGTCGTCGTCGGAGTCGCCTTCGTGGTGGTGCCCGGGTAGCGGTGGGGGTCAGCGGCCGCGCCGTGGACCGCTGGGCGGGAGACGCGGGCGACAGGCCCACGCTCCCGACCGGCGACCTCTCCGGGGCGATCCTGTCGGCGCCCTAGGCTCCACGCATGACACTCACCGAGGACTCCGGTTGGATCTGGTTCGGACTCGCGATCGTCACCGCCGGTCTCGCCGAGCAGAAGGGCCGCTCGCGCTGGCGCTGGTTCGTGCTGGGGCTGCTGCTCGGGCCGATCGCGACGGCCCTCGTCGTGCTGTGGGCGCGTCCTGAGGGCGGAGTGGCGACGGATGTGCGCTGGAACTTCGCGATCGGCGCCGGCGTCGCCACGGCGGCGCTCGTCCTCGTCGCCGTGACATCGGCCCTCTGGCTGCTGCTCATCCCGGCGGCGATCGCGGCGCTCGCCGCCGGGCTGCTCGCCTGGCTGAGCCGCCGCGTCCCCTACGAGCACCTGCCCCGCTGACGACCGCCGGCTGGTCGAGCCTCGGAACTCGAGATCTCGCGGCCCGCAGCGCCCCGAAAGACCTGCCCGACGACAGGCCCGGTGACAGGCCCTCTCGCGGGACGGCCGAACGGCTGATCCGCCGAGGACCGCGTGAACCTGAGTCGCCTCCCGTCTAGCGGAGACGGGAGCTCTCACCGTCGAGGTCGATGAGGTCCTGTCCGCCACTCGCCGCCGCCCCACCCAGCTCGACATCCCCCTCCGGATACGCATCGTGCGAGAAGCACAGCCGCACGCCCGCCGCCTCCACCCGCTCGAGCATCGCGGACGTCCGCTCGTGCGCCCGCGCGTCGTCGCTGATGAACCGCGGCAGCCGGCGCAGCCGCGCCGACCAGCCCAGGAACTCCCGTCCCCAGGCCGCGTCCCCCGCGACCAGTACGCGACCCTCGACGAGCGCCCCCAGGTGACCGCGTGCGTGCCCCGGGAGCGGCACCACGAGCAGCGATCCGTCGCCGAACAGGTCCAATCCGGTCAGCCCCTTGATCGTCGTCACGGGCTGCTCGTCCGCCACGATCCCGGCCCCGAACCACGGCGGCAGCAGCGCGCGGAAGATGCCCTCGCGCACCCGGTTCCGCCGCACGGAGGCGACCTGGCCCGACGACAGCACGAACGTCGCGTCCGGGAACCAGCGCACGCCGCCCACGTGGTCCGGGTGCAGGTGCGTGAGCACCACGAACTCCACGTCGGCCGGGGTCAGGCCGAGGGCGAGCAGCCGCTGGTCGACGGTCTCGTCGTCCGGCACCGTCGCGGGCAGGATGCGCTCGTACAGCCGTCCGACGAGGCCCGTTCCGCGGAACGTCGGCGGGTAGCCCGTGTCCACGAGCACCCGCCGGCCGCTCGCGTGCGTGTAGAGGAAGACGTTCGAGGGGAAGACGCGGCGGGGGAGCCCCTTCCCGCGGAACACCCGGGACAGCGGGAAGACGGTGCTCCCGCACGCCATCACCTGCAGCGACGACTCAGCCACGCGTCCCCCTCAGGTGCTCGCCGACCCGGCGGATGCCCTCGGCCAGCGGCACGGTCGGCTCGTAGCCGAGCTCGGTCCGCGCCCGCGAGATGTCGAGGGTCTGCGCGTAGGCGAGGGTCGCCACGGTGTAGCGGGTGAACGGCGGCTCGCGGCCGGGCAGCAGCCGGTACACGCGCTCCAGGATCTCGGCGAGCGCGGTCAGCACGCGCAGGTCCACCCGGATGAAGCGCGGCTCCTCGCCCATCGCGGCGAAGAAGCGCTCGAGCAGGTCGCCGAGCGGAGCGGGCTCGCCGTTGGTGATGTTGTAGACGCCGCCGTCGGCCACGGGAGCGTCGGCCGCGAGGACCAGCGCGTGCGCGGCGTTCTCGACGCAGGTGATGTCGACGGGGTTCCGGCCGCCGTCGAAGAGGGGGATGCCGCGGCGGCGGCTCGCGGCGACGAAGCGGGGGAGGAGGCTGGGGTCGCCGACGCCGATCAGGCCGCGGGGGCGCAGGATCACGAGCTCGGGGATCCGGCCGGAGCGGTGCGCCTCCTGCAGCAGCCGCTCGGCCTCGATCTTGCTGCGGATGTAGAGGCTCATCCGGCTGCCGGTGTCGACCTCCTCCTCCCGCACCAGGTACTGGTGGCGCCGGGCGGAGTAGATGCTCGGCGAGGAGACGAAGACGAAGCGGCGGATCCCGCAGCGCTCGGCCAGCGCGATCATCGCCTCCGTCCCCGCGACGTTCGCGCGCTCGAACTCGCTCCACGTGCCCCACGGGCTCGAGAGCGCCGCGGCGTGCACGAGCACGTCGGCGTCGACGTCCGTCGCGCCCAGCTCGGCGAGGTCGGCGCGGAGGACCGTGGCGCCCTCCTCCTCCAGCCGCGCCAGCGCCTCGGGGGCGCGACCGGTGGCGAGCACGTCGTCGCCCGCGGCCAGGAACTCGCGCACCGCGTAGCCGCCGAGGAAGCCCGTCGCCCCGGTGATCAGCACGCGGCGCCGGCGCTCAGCGGACATCGACGACCTCCAGCCCGCGCTTGCGGCCCCAGTACCAGAGCAGGATCCCGAGGTATCCGAGCGCCTTGCCCTTCCGGATCGACATCAGCACGACCGCGCGCGTGTCGAGCACCGCCTCGCTCCGCCCGATCACCTGGCAGACCTTGAGGTGCAGCTCCAGGTCCTCGTCGGTGTCGTCGATGCTCGAGCGCGGGAAGCCGTCGACCTGGAGGTACAGCGCGGCGTCGATCGCGAGGTTGCACCCGGCGGCCATGAACATCCGGTACCGCTGGCCGCGGCGGCGGTAGAAGACGGCCGGCGCGTGCTCCATCAGGCGGATCAGCGCGGTGCCGAGCACGCCGTCGTACCAGCGGTAGACGGCTTCGTCCCGCCGCGGGGACAGGCGGCCGCCGACGAAGCGGGCGCCGCCGCGGAGGTCGGCCTTCAGGCGCGCCACCCAGTCGGCGTTCGGCAGGCAGTCGGCGTCGGTGCGGGCGACGGCCGACGCGCCCTCGGCGATCGCGTGGCGGAAGCCGGTGTCGGAGGCGGCTCCCGTGCCCTTCTGCGCCTCGTCGATCACGGCGACCTGGCGCTCCGGGCGCCGACGGCGGAACTCCTCGATCACGGCGCGCGAGCCGTCGGTGCTGCCGTTGTCGACGAGCAGGAGGGTGAAGTCAGGATCGGTCTGGCGGGCGAGCGCGTCGAGGGCGCCGCCGAGCAGCTTCTCCTCGTCGAGGAAGGGCACGACCACCCAGAAACCGCGCGCGTCCATCCGTCCCCCGCTCCGGGACCATGGTGTCGGCGGGGGCCCGTGCCGTCAAACCGCGCCGACACGGCACGAAGAAGTGCAGAGGCGCGCTATACAGGGATTCGCTCCGCACGTCCCGGGGCAGGAAGGGGCCCGCGTGCCCGACCTCCTCCCGCTCCGCATCCTCGGCACGGGTGAAGCGCTGCCCGAGCGGATCGTCACGACCGCCGAGGTCGCCGCGCTCTGCGGCCTGCCCGCCGACGAGGCCGAGCGCCGCTCCGGCGTGCGCACCCGCCACTGGGTCACCGACGACGAGGACCCGCTGGAGCTCGGCCTGCTCGCCGCCCGCCGGGCGCTCGCGGCGGCCGGGCTCGACACGGTCGACGTGGTGCTCAACGCCTCGGGCACTCAGCTGCAGGCGATCCCGGACGGAGGCGCGCTGCTCGCGGCGGGACTCGGCCTCGACGACGTCTCGGCGTACAGCGTCGGCGCCACCTGCCTGTCGTTCCTCTTCGCTCTGCAGGAGGCGGGGTTCCTCCTCGCCACGGGTCGCGCCGACACCGTGCTCATCGTCTCGACCGACTGCGGCAGCCGCGGCATCGACCCGGGCCAGCCCGAGAGCGCCCTGCTCTTCGGCGACGCGGCCGCCGCCGTCGTGATCGGGCGCGCCGAGACTCCGGGCCAGGGCCTGGTCACCACGCACTTCCGCACCCGCCCGAGCGGTGTGCGCCACGCGGAGCTGCGCGGCTTCGGCTCGCGGATCCGCATCGAGGAGGCGCCCGACCGGCTCGCCGACTTCCGCTTCGACATGCAGGGCAAGGCGCTGCTCGTCGACGCGCTGCGGCACTTCCCGGCGTTCCTCGAGGAGGTGCGGCCGGGCCTCTCGAGCGGGCTCCCCGGCATCGACCGGGTGGTCCCGCACCAGACCAGCGCGGCCGGGCTCGAGGGCATGGCCCGCCTCTGGGGTCGCGACCGGATGACGATCACGCTCGGCGAGGTCGGCAACACGATCGGCAGCGCGATCCCGCTGGCCCTGCACCGCTCGCGCGTGCGGCCGGGGGAGTCGGTGCTGCTGGTGGGCACGGGCGCGGGCACGCACTACGGCGCGGTGGTCCTGCAGGCGTGAGCGGCGGCGCCTAGCCGAGGAGCGAGAGGGCCGAGAGCCCGAGGAACGGCGCCATCACCACGAGGCAGACCGCGGCGGAGCGACCGAACCCGTGGGAGGAGTCCCGCCCACCGACCAGACGGGCGAGCAACCCCGTGACCAGCGGCGGGAGCAGGAACAGCAGCAGCCACGGAGCCAGGACCTCCGCGCCTGACGCCGTCCAGTCGGGCTGGTCGTCGCGGTCGAGCGGGGGGAGCCGCACGAGGAGGAGCGTGGCCGTGAGGACGATCGCGGGGAGGACCGACAGGCAGGTGAGCGTGATCGCGGTGAACCTCGCCCCGTCGTCCCGGGAGTACCGGGCACGGTCGGGGTCGGGCGCAGGCCCCCGATCAGTGTCCTCGTCCCAGCCCGGACTGCTGAATCGGATGCGTCCCATGAGGCGATCATGCCGTTCCGGAGCGGGGCCCCGGCCCGGCCGACGGAACCTCCGTCATCCCCGCCGTTCGACCAGTGCCCGCAGCGCGTCGCGGACGAACCGGGCGCCGGCGACTCCGCCGTAGTGCGCCGCGAACCGCTCGTCGTCGACGTACATCTCGCCGAGCCCGAGCAGGTACTCGTCGCTCGGGCCGCCGGTCGCGTCGCGGGGCGTGCCCGGCACCTCGGCGAGCCAGGCGCGGTGCCGCTCGGCCAGCGCGAGCGCCTCCTCCCCGGTCGGATCCGCCCCGCTCGCCGCCGCGGCGATCCACGCGTCGGCGAGGTCCGCCTGCCGCCGCTGCCACTGCTCGCGGTCCTCCGCGCTCATCGAGCGCCACCAGCGGTCGCCGACGGCGTACGCCGGGGCACCCCAGCGGCGCTCCACCTCCTCGCGGTGCTCCGCGTGGTCGAACCCGTCGAACATCTCCTCGGCCATCGGCCCGTTCCCTTCTCTCATCGTGGTGATCGTCCCGGCGACCGCCCGGATGCGGCGGTCGAGCCGTCGGCTCTCCTCCTGGAGCACGTCGAGGTGCCGCTCGAGAGCGGCCACCGGCTCCGCGTCGCGCCGCAGGATCCGCCCGATCTCGGGCAGCCCGAGACCGAGGTCGCGCAGCAGCAGGATCCGCTGCAGCGTCACGAGCGCGGCGCCGTCGTAGTAGCGGTAGCCGTTCGCGCCCACCCGGCTCGGCGGCAGCAGCCCCTCGGCCCCGTAATGCCGCAGCGTCCTGCTGGTCGTGCCGGCCAGCCGCGCCACCTGGTGCACGGTCCACTCCTGCTCCACAGCGCCCTCCGTCTCCGCGTCGCCGGGGACTCCGGCGGCGATGGAAGCGACGGTACGGGTTGACGCGACGTCAACGTCAAGCGGCGGGGACGGATCCGCTAACGGGCGCCGATCCTGCGCGTTCCCACCCGGAGGACGAGCTCGGTCACCGGCACCGCGGCGATCGAGCAGCAGGCCGCGGGCACCACGGTCAGCAGCGTGACGACGGCGTCCGTCCCGTCGCCCGCGTCAGTCCACGCCGCGATCGAGACCACGATCCAGGCGATCGCGAGGATGCAGACCGTAGAAGCGGTCCAGAGGACCGGCCAGGGCGCGCGACCCCGTCCCGCGGAGTAGGGGAGCCCGCCGACGGCCGCCGTCACGGCGGTCGCCAGAAGCGCTCGGGCCAGCGGGAGGAGCAGATCGCCGGCGTCCCGGCCGGTGTCGAGGGAGGACAGGGCGAACAGGACCGAGGTCGTCGCGAGCGAGAGGACGCCGGCGACGGCGACGAGCGTCAGCAGGGTCCGGATCAGGAGCCTCACCGGTCGCGTCCGGCGAGGAACGCGCCGCGCTCCTCCAGCAGCAGCCGCAGGTGCCGGTCGAGCACCAGCCGCTCCGCGATCCGCCCGAGGACGCCGAGCGGGGCGGAGTACTCGAGCCGGTCGATCATCACGGAGCCGGAGCCGGAGCCGTCGGACTCGAAGCGGTGCTCGTGCCGGAAGGTCGCGAAGGGCCCGCGGGTCTGCTCGTCGACGAAGGAGTGCGGGGCGTCGAGCGCGGCGACGGTGCTGGTCAGCCGGAGCGGGACGCCGAAGTGCCGGGCGCTCCAGGTCACGTGCTCGCCGAGCCCGATCAGCCCGGTGGTCGTCCCGGACACCGCGCGCTCGCGAGCGCCGGCCTGCGAGGCGGTGTGCAGGTCGATGTCGCGCGCCCGGTCGAACATCTCGGCGGCCGGGCGGGCGGAGCGGGTCACGACCTGGAGGAGCACGGTGTCGATCCTGCCCGCCGCGCCTGCAGCCGGCCGCGGACGCGCCGGTCCGCCCGCCTCACCAGCTCGTCACCACGGTCCGCGTGATCACCCAGCCCTCGTCGCGGCGGACGAGGCGGCTCGTCAGCTGGAGCCGCCAGGTCGCGTGCAGGCGGCCGATGGTCGCCTCGGTGATGGTGCGGGAGGTGAGCACCGGGTGCGCGGCGCCGCCCGAGAGGGCGCTCTCGACGTGGTCGATCTCGTGGTACTCCTTGCGCGCCTCGTCGATGTCGGCGAGCCACTCCTCCCGCGACTGCACCATGCCCGTCGGGTGCTCGATCACGAAGCGCTCGTCGAGCAGCGCCTCGAGCGCGGGCAGGTCCACCAGCTCCAGCGCGTCGAAGAGGGCGGCGTGCACCGCGGTCGGGCCGTCGTCCTCCAGCTCGTCGCCCCTGCCGGCGGTCCCGTCGCCGCTCATGCCGGCGGTCCCGTCGTCGCGCGGCGGACGAGCTGCGTCGGCAGCTGCACGTGCAGCGAGCGCGGCTCGCGCCCGGCCATCAGGGCGATCAGCATCTCGGCGGCGGTCGCTCCGAGCGTCTGCATCGGCTGGCGGACGGTGGTCAGCGGCGGATCGAAGCGAGCGGCCTCGGGCACGTCGTCGAAGCCGATCACCGACAGGTCGTGGGGCACGGCGAGGCCAAGGTGCGCGGCGGTCTCGATGATCGCCAGCGCCGAGACGTCGTTGGCGGCGAAGACCGCGGTCGGCCGGTCGGGCAGCGACAGGAGCGAGGAGGCGGGCCGCCGGGCGGTGTCGCGGTGGTAGTTGCCCACCCGCAGCAGGCGCTCGTCGAAGGCGATGCCGGCCTCCGCCAGCGCCGCCCGGTAGCCGGCCTCGCGCAGCCGCGCCGAGCGCAGGTCGCCGCGACCCGCGACGAAGCCGATGCGGCGGTGCCCGAGGGCGACGAGGTGGCGGGTGGCGAGCAGGGCGCCGCCGAAGTTGTCGGACTCGACGGTCGGCAGGTCGGCGCGGCCGGTGTGCGGGTCCACGGCGACGAGCGGGATGTCGGAGGGCGCGCTCACCACGCTCGGCGTGACCATGATCGCCCCGTCGATGAGGGTGCCGCTGAGCCGGCTGAGCGAGCGCCGCTCCCAGTCCTCCTGCTCGCCCTCGTGGGAGCCCGAGTAGGCGAGCAGGTCGAACCGCGACTCCGCCAGCACCGACCCCACGCCCTTCAGGATCTCGGCGCTGAACGGCTCGAACCCCGCGACGAGCACGCCGATCACGCCCGTGCGCCGGGAGCGCATGCTGCTCGCGACGAGGCTCGACTCGTAGCCGAGCTCGCGCACGACCTCGAGCACGCGGGTGGCGGTGGAGGGGGCGATGCCGTAGCGGCCGTTCACGGCCTTGGACACCGTCGCCACCGAGACGCCGGCGGCAGCGGCGACGTCGTGGATGGTCGGTCGGGTGGTCATGTGGCCGACTGTAACCCGTGCTTCGAAAACCATTTCGAAAACGTTTGACCACTTTCGCAAGCACTGCGGACACTGACTCCACCCGCGAAGGCGGGAACCCCCACGGCGCCGGTGCACCAGGCGGCGCCCTCGATGAAGAGAACGGTTGGACGATGAAGTTCAGGAAGATCGCAGTGGCGACAGCAGCCCTGCTCGGCACGGTCGCGGCCCTCACCGGCTGCTCGGCCCAGGACTCGGGATCGAGCGACGGCACCGTCGCGATGACCCTCTGGCAGAACTCGACCACGGGCCCCGGCCAGGAGTTCTGGGACAAGACGATCGCGGACTTCGAGGCCGCGAACCCCGGAGTGACCATCGAGTCGCAGGCCATCCAGAACGAGGACCTCGACGGCAAGCTCCAGACGGCGCTCAACTCGGGCGACGCCCCCGACGTCTTCCTCCAGCGCGGAGGCGGCAAGCTCGCCGCCATGGTCGCGGGCGGACAGCTGAAGGACCTCACCGGCGGCATCTCGGACCAGGCGCGCAGCGAGATCCCCGAGGGCTCGTTCTCGGCGAACACGCTCGACGACAAGGTCTGGGCGATGCCGGTCGCCGTCCTCCCGGGCGGCCTGTTCTACAGCCAGGACGTCTTCACGGCGGCGGGAGTCACCGAGACGCCGAAGACCATCGACGAGCTCGACTCGGCGATCACGAAGATCAAGGGCAGCGGAGCCCAGGCCGTCGCGCTCGGCGCGAAGGACGCCTGGCCCGCCGCGCACTGGTACTACTTCTTCGCGCTGCGCGAGTGCAGCGCCGACACCATGGCCGAGGCGGCCGACACCAAGGACTTCTCGGACGACTGCTGGGTCCGCGCGGGCGAGGACCTGCAGGACTTCGCGGCGACCGAGCCGTTCAACGAGGGCTTCCTCACCACCGCCGCCCAGCAGGGCGCGGGCAGCTCGGCCGGGCTCCTCGCCAACCACCAGGCGTCGATGGAGCTCATGGGCGCGTGGGACCCGGGCGTGATCGCCTCCCTCACCCCCGACGAGAAGCCGCTGCCCGACCTGGGCTGGTTCCCGTTCCCCGAGATCGACGGCGGCGACGGCGAGGCCGGCGCGATCATGGGCGGCGTCGACGGCTACTCCTGCTCCGCGGGCGCTCCCGACGAGTGCGTCGACTTCCTCAACTACCTGGCCACCTCCGACGTGCAGAAGGAGTACTACGCGGCCTTCAACGCGCCCCCGGTGAACACCGTGGCGCAGGAGGCGGTCACCGAGCCGTACCTGCAGCAGATCCTCGAGGCCTACAACTCGGCCCCGTACGTCTCGCAGTGGCTCGACACCGTCTACGGCCTCAACGTCGGCAACGCGCTGAACGTCGGAGTCGTCGACCTGCTGGCCGGCAAGAGCGACCCCGAGCAGCTGGTCGAGGCCGTCAACGCCGCCGCGGCGAAGGCCTAGCCACCATGGCACTCCGCGAGAGCCCGCTCCTCGGAGTGGATGAGCCCCGCGGGACC
The DNA here is from genome assembly GCF_009834265.1 of Rathayibacter sp. VKM Ac-2805. Taxonomy (NCBI): domain Bacteria; kingdom Bacillati; phylum Actinomycetota; class Actinomycetes; order Micrococcales; family Microbacteriaceae; genus Rathayibacter; species Rathayibacter sp. VKM Ac-2805. Next base: position 3,303,609 of record NZ_CP047185.1, on the reverse strand, counting down.
GCGCGCACCGGAGGCGTCACCTCGACGCCTCCGGTGCGCCGGCGCCGCCGCAGCGTGGGCTGGGCGGGGCGCTTCGAGATCGCGCTCCTGGTCGGCCCGGCGCTGATCGTCTTCCTCGCCTTCGTTATCTTCCCGGTCGTGATGGCGGCCTACTACGGCTTCTTCAGCTGGCAGGGCTACGGAGTGCCGACGGACTTCGTCGGCTTCCGCAACTACCTGACGATCCTGCAGGACTCCACCTTCCACGACGCCCTCGCGCACAACGGCATCATCGTGGTGCTCTCGCTCGTGCTCCAGGGGCCGGTCGCGATCCTCCTGGCGCTGCTGCTGAACCGCAAGCTGCGCGGGCAGTCGATCATCCGCGTCCTGATCTTCGTGCCGTACGTGATCTCGGAGGTCGTCGTCGGCACCGGCTGGAGCCTGATGCTCCAGACCAGCGGCGCGGTCAACGGCCTGCTCGAGAAGGTCGGCCTCGGCGCGCTGAAGCAGGACTGGCTCTCGGATCCGGCGATCGCGATCTGGACGCTGATGCTGATCATCACGTGGAAGTACATCGGCTTCGCCGTGATCCTCTTCCTCGCGGGTCTGCAGGGCATCCCCGAGGAGCTGTCCGAGGCCGCGGCCATCGACGGCGCCTCCTACTGGCAGGTGCAGCGGCGGATCACCCTGCCCCTGCTCGCGCCGACCCTGCGGATCTGGGCGTTCCTGTCGATCATCGGCGCACTGCAGCTGTTCGACCTCGTCTACATCATCTGGGGCCAGTACGTGTCCTCGACCGCGGGCACCTCGACCATGGCGATCTACCTGGTCACCAACGGCCGCAACGCCGGCAACTACGGGTACGGGAACGCCGTCGCGGTGGTCCTGTTCCTGATCTCGCTCGTGGTGGCGCTGCTCTACCAGCGCTTCGTGCTCCGGCGCGACACGGCGGGCGCACTGACGGGAGACAAGCGATGACCGGCACGACGATGACGGCCCCGCCGATCACTCCGGAGACCCCTCGGCCTCTCGCGGTGAAGCGGCGCCGGCAGCCCCTGGGCCGCGGCACCACGATCGCCTACGTCGTGGCGATCGTCGTGATCGCGCTGATGCTCGCCCCGGTGGCGTACATCATCCTCGGCGGCTTCCGCACGAACGCGCAGATCACCACCGACCCGGCGGGCCTGCCCTCGCCGTGGAACGTGCAGAACTACCTCGACGTGATCACCGGCGGCGTCTTCTGGCAGGAGGTGGGCAACTCCACCATCGCCGGCCTCGCGACGACGCTCGGCGTGGTCGTGCTCGGCCTGATGGCGAGCTACGTCCTGGCCCGCTACGACTTCACCGGGCGCGGCGTGTTCTACGCGCTCTTCGCCGCCGGCCTGATGTTCCCGATGACCGTGGCGATCACTCCTCTCTACCTGGTGATCAAGAGCCTCGGCCTGATGAACTCGCTCGCCGGAGTGGTGCTGCCGCAGATCGCGTTCGGCCTGCCGACCACGATCATCATCCTGGTGCCGTTCCTCCGCGCGATCCCGGACGAGATCCAGGAGGCGGCCTTCATCGACGGCTGCAGCCGGATCGGCTTCTTCTTCCGGATGGTCGTGCGCCTGGCGATGCCCGGCGTGATCACCACGGGGATCCTCGCGTTCATCGCGAGCTGGAACAGCTACCTGCTGCCCCTGTTCATCCTCAACAACGAGTCCACCTTCACGCTCCCGCTCGGAGTGCAGGCGTTCTCGTCGCAGTACTCGGTCGACACGGCGAAGGTGCTGGCCTTCGTGTCGCTGTCGATGATCCCGGCGCTGATCTTCTTCAGCGTCTTCGAGCGCCGCATCGTCGGCGGGCTGACGGGGGCGGTGAAGGGATGAGCGGATCGCTCCGCCCGTCCGCCGCGTCCCCCGTCCCGTCCGCACCCGTCGCCCCACCCGCAGAGAGGGTCGCACCGTGACCGCACCGCACGCACCAGAGGACCCCCAGGCCCCGTCCGCCCGCACCACCGAGCTGCTGGGCCGGATGACGCTGGAGGAGAAGCTCTCCCAGCTGGTCGGATACTGGGTCGACCAGGGCGGCGAGGTCGTCGCCCCGCTCGCCGGCGAGATGGCCACCTCGACCGGGTACGCCGAGGCGACCCGCGAGGGGATCGGCCAGCTGACCCGCGTCTACGGCACGCGCCCCGTCGATCCGCTCGAGCGCGCTCAGTGGCTGTGGGCGGAGCAGCGCCGGCTCGTCGAGGAGACGCGGCTGGGCATCCCGGCGATCGTCCACGAGGAGTGCCTGACCGGGCTCGCCGCCTGGCAGGCCGCGACGTTCCCGACTCCGCTCGCCTGGGGCGCCTCCTTCGACCCGGAGCTCGTGGCCGAGCTCGGCGCCGTGATCGGCGGCTCGATGCGCGAGCTCGGGATCCACCAGGGCCTGGCGCCCGTGCTCGACGTGATCCGCGACCCCCGCTGGGGCCGGGTCGACGAGTGCATCGCTGAGGACCCGTACGTGGTCGGCACGATCGGCACCGCGTACGTGCAGGGACTGCAGTCCACCGGCGTCGACGCGACGCTGAAGCACTTCATCGGCTACTCCGCCTCCCGCGGCGGCCGCAACCACGCGCCGGTGCACGCCGGACCGCGCGAGATCGCGGACGTGCTGCTGCCGCCGTTCGAGATGGCGATCCGCGACGGGGGCGCCCGCTCGGTGATGAACTCCTACGCCGAGATCGACGGGGACCCGGTCGGAGCGACGCCCGCCTACCTCACGGGCGTGCTGCGCGAGCGCTGGGGCTTCGACGGCGTGGTCGTCGCCGACTACTTCTCGGTCGCGTTCCTCCACCTCATGCACGCTGTCGCCGCCGATCTGGGCGAGGCGGCCGAGCTGGCGCTCGCCGCGGGGATCGACGTGGAGCTTCCCACGGGCGACGCGTTCCTCGCGCCGCTGGCCGCGCGGATCCGGGCCGGGGAGGCCGACGAGGCGCTCGTCGACCGGGCCGTGCTGCGGGTGCTCGCGCAGAAGGAGCGGCTCGGCCTGCTCGACGCGCGCTTCGACGACGCCCCCGAGTCGATCGACCTCGACTCGCCGGCCCACCGCGACATCGCCCGCCGGCTGGCCGAGGAGTCGGTGGTGCTGCTCGCGAACGACGGCGTCCTGCCGCTCGCTGCGCCGCGCCGCCTCGCGCTGATCGGCCCCAACGCCGACAGCGCGCCGGCGCTCATGGGCTGCTACTCCTTCGCCAACCACGTGCTGGCGCACCACCCGGGCGTGCCGCTGGGCTTCGAGATCCCGACGGTCGCGGACGCGCTGGCGGACGAGTTCGGCTCGGCCGAGCTGCTGCTCGCCGAGGGCTGCTCGGTCGAGGGGGACGACGCCTCCGGGATCGCCGAGGCGGTCCGGGCGGCCGCCGACTCCGACGTGGCGATCGTGGTCGTCGGCGACCGGGCGGGCCTGTTCGGCCGCGGCACGGTCGGCGAGGGCAACGACGTCGAGAGCCTCGAGCTCCCGGGCCGCCAGCGCGAGCTGGTCGAGGCCGTCGTGGCGACGGGGACCCCGGTCGTGCTCGTGCTGCTGACCGGCCGCCCCTACGCCGTGGGCTGGGCGCTCGACGGGCCGTCGGCTCCCGCCGCCGTGCTGCAGGCGTTCTTCCCGGGGGAGGAGGGCGCCGGCGCGATCGCGGGCGTCGTCTCGGGACGGGTCGACCCCTCCGGCCACCTGCCGGTCTCGCTGCCGCGCTCCGCCGGAGCGCAGCCGTTCTCGTACCTGCACCCGATCCTCGGCGGGCCGTCGGACGTGACCTCCGCCGACAGCACGCCGGTGCGGCCGTTCGGCCACGGCCTCTCGTACACGGCCTTCGCCCGGACGGAGCTGGCGGTCGACGAGTCCGCCCCGACGGACGGCTCCTTCACGGCGACCGTGCGCGTGCGCAACACGGGCGAGCGGGCGGGCACCGACCTGGTGCAGCTGTACGCCCGCGACGTCTTCGCGAGCGTGACCCGGCCGGTGGCGCAGCTGCTCGGCTACGCGCGGGTCGCGCTCGAGCCCGGCGAGGAGGCGGAGGTCCGGTTCGAGGTCCCGGCCGCGCGCCTGGCCTTCACCGGACGCGAGGGCGTGCGGATCGTCGAGCCCGGCAGCGTCGAACTGTGGGTGGGCCCGGACTGCGCGACGCGCGAGACGGAGACGGCGCTCGAGCTGGTCGGCCCGGCCGCCGCTGTCGACGCCTCCTCGCAGCGCCTCGTCGGCACGCGGGTCCAGCGGGCGGGAGCGGGCGTCCCGGCCTGACCCGTGCACAACGCTGGAAGGATCGCTCCGGCGGGCCGTGGATCCGCGGATCCCGGTGCCCGCGGGGCGCTCCTTCCTGCGGTCTGAGCACGGCGCGGCTCCGGCACCGCTCTGGCGCGGCTCGGACGGGCGCGGCAGGCTGGGGGGATGAGCGACGACGCGAAGCAGACCCTCCTCCGCTACCTGCAGGAGGGGCGCGACGCCCTGCTGCAGAAGCTCGACGGGCTCGACGAGTACGACGTGCGGCGGCCGCTGGTCGCGACGGGCACGAACCTGCTCGGCCTGGTGAAGCACGTGGCGGGCACCGAGGCGGGCTACCTCGGCGCCGTGTTCGGGCGGCCGTTCCCGGAGCCGATGCCGTGGATGGAGGACGAGTCGGAGCCGAACTCGGACATGTGGGCGACGGCCGACGAGTCGACGGCCGACGTCGTCGCGCTGTACCGCCGTGTGTGGGCCCACTCCGACGCGACGGTCGCGGCCCTCCCGCTCGACGCTCCCGGGCAGGTCCCCTGGTGGACGAACCGCGACGTGACGCTGCACCGGATCCTCGTCCACATCACCGCGGAGACGCACCGGCACGCCGGCCACGCCGACATCGTCCGCGAGTTGATCGACGGGCGGGTCGGGCTCCGGACGCCCGGCGACAACCTCCCGCCGGTGCCGGAAAAGTGGTGGCCGGAGTACCGGGAGCGCCTCGAGTCGCTGGCGCGCGCCGTCCGCGACCGGGGCTGACGTGCCGGCGTCCGTCGGCACCGCGGTCACGCCGGCCCGCGCGGCGCGGCTGCTCGACGAGCTCGATGCCGCGACGGAGGCGGCGCTCGACGTGGCCCTGGGCGGTCGCGGTCGGGGCCGGGCCGCCTTGCAGCGGCGCCGCGACGGGGCGTCGCCGGAGGAGCGGAGGCAGCGGGCCGCGCTCGAGCGCCGGGCGTTCAGCGCGGAGGCGGACCCCGCGGCGCTCGAGGAGCTGGCACTGCTGCGGGCGCAGCGCCGCGAGCGGGAGGAGGCGCTCGACGCCGCGGTCGCGGGACTGGCCGCGTCCGTCGGGCCCGCAGCGGCCCAGGGCCGGATCGGCCGCGGGACGGCGAGCGGCCGGACCGGTGGGGACGAGAACGGCGAGACCACCGGAGGCGACGACGCCGACTCCCGCACCTCCGCCACGTCCCGACCGCGCCGCCGCCTCGGGGTGATCGCTGCGCTCGTCGCCGTGCTCGGGCTCGCCGCCCTCGGCACGGCCGCCTCCGTCGCGCTGGCCCCTCGCCCGTCGCTGGAGGTCTTCACCGAGCCCTGGGCCGTCCCGGACGACGTCGCCACGCGCCCGCTGTCGACCCTCGCGAGCCTCCGCGTCTTCCACTGGGGCCCGACGCGCTACCTGGGCAGCATCGCCGGAGTCGACTACTTCGCCACCCTCAGCCTCGACTCCTTCTCGGCCGCGGAGCTCGCCGACGAGTCCGTCTGCCTCTACGGGCTCGCGCGCTCCGACGGCGACGTCGTCGTCACGGACTGCGCGGCGACCGCGGACTTCGTCGCGAGCGGCATGACCCTCTCGCCCGACGACTACCAGGGCGACGCGGGCGGCACCGGAGTCGCCTGGGGTCCGACCGGAGGGATCCGCTCGGCCGGCTGAGGCGGCTGGCCCGACTCGACCCGGCCCGCCCGCCGTCCCCGATCAGCCCCGCCCCAGGCCCCGCCCGTCAGACCCGCCGCGTCGACGCCCGCTCCACCAGCGGCATCGGCACCAGCACCCGCTCTCCCGGAGCGCCGCTCAGCAGCAGCTCGACCGCCCGGCGGCCCATCTCCTCGTGCGGCAGCGCCACGGTCGTCAGCCCGGGGCGGAGGTAGGCGGCCAGCTCGTCGTCGTCGAACGACACCACGGCGACGTCGCCCGGGATCGAGAGCCCCGCCTCCGCGACCGCCTGATACGCGCCGAACGCCATCCGGTCGTTGAGGCAGAGCAGGAGGCGGATGTCGTCGCGCCGGGCCAGCAGGTCGGCGACCGCGCGGTGGCCGTGCTCGGGCTCCCAGTCGGGGATCGACTCCTCGGCGACGAACGCGAGCCCCTTCTCGGTCATGGCGTCGCGGATTCCGGCGACGCGCTCGGCCACCGTCGCCGAGCGGAAGCGGTCGCGCTCGACCTCGTCGTTCTGCCCGATCAGCGCGATCCCGTCGCGGTAGCCGTGCGCGTGCAGCAGCTCCACCGCGGCACGTCCGCCCGCGTACTCGTCGGGCAGGATCGACGCCGGGTGCTGCGAGTTCGTCGCGTTGAGCATCACCACGGAGGTGGAGGCGGGCAGCTCCGGCACGTAGAACTCGCGGGAGCGCATCGAGGCGAAGATGATGCCGTCGACCTGGCGGTCGAGCACCGCGTCGACGGCCTCGGCCTCGCGCGCCGGATCGCCGCCGGTCTCGAGGAGCAGGACGACGTGCCGTGCCGCCTCGGCCGCCGTGAGCGCACCCTTGATCAGGCCGCCGGCGAAGCGCGTGGTCGCGATCTGGTCCGAGATGAAGCCGATCGTGCGGGTCTTGTCGGTGCGGAGCCCGCGGGCGGCGACGTTGGGCCGGTAGTGCAGCGCCTCGGCGGCGGCGAACACGCGCTCGTGGGCGTCCTTCGACAGCCCGGTCTCGGGCTTCCCGTTGAGGATCATCGACGCGGCCGAGATCGACAGCCCCGCCTCGCGGGCCACGTCAGCGAGCGTCACGCGCTTCTTCGCCATGCCCGTCGCCTCCTGCCGTCGCCCTTGACAAGTCTTCCGTGTGCACAGACTATATCCACACCTGAAACCTTTTAGTCCCCCGCTCAAAGGTTTCAGGCGGCCGTCCGGAGCCGCGGCTCGAGCCCCTCCGGGCGGCCGGGCACCAGCAGCACCTGCACCCACGACGAAGGAGTCACCGCATGTCTTTCCCCACCCCCGGCACGCCGATCGGCCGCAGGACCGTCCTGGTCGGCGCCGGCTCGGTCGCGGCCCTGTTCACCCTCGCCGCCTGCGCGCCCGGAGGCTCGAGCGCTCCGGCAGCGAGCTCCTCGGTCGACGTGAGCACCGAGCTCACCAGCGACACCGTCGAGCTCGTCATCGCCGACGAGACCGGCTTCCCCGTCACCGACAAGCTGACGGAGGAGTTCACGAAGCAGTTCCCGAACGTCACCTTCACCATCAACCGCGACACCTTCGCGAACCTCACCGCCAACTCGCCGAAGCTGCTCGCGAGCGACACCCCGCCGGACCTCATCCGCCTGCCCACCATCGGCGACACCGTCAAGGACGGCCTCCTCGCCGACCTCGACCCGTGGTTCGACGCCTACGGCTGGGACGCCTGGTCGGCCTCGCAGCTCGCCCCGCTCCGCGTCGACTCCGACGGCGTCCGCGGGAAGGGCTCGCTCTACCAGCTGGGCCTGGGCTACAGCGTCACCGGCATCTACATGAACCTCGAGCTCGCGAAGCAGCTCGGGATCGACGCCCCGCCGACCACGCTCGCCGAGTTCGAGGAGGACCTCGCGAAGGCGAAGGCCGGCGGCGTCCTGCCGATCATGGCCGGCGACAAGGACGGAGTGGTCAACTTCGTCGTGCAGGCGGCGATGAACCAGTACGCCGACAAGCAGGAGATGGCCGACTGGATCTTCACGGTCCCCGGCGCCACCTACGAGACCGACGGCAACGTGAAGGGTGCGGAGCTCGTCCGCACCTGGGCCGACGCGGGCTACTTCCCCTCGGACATCAACGCGATCGACTACTCCTCCTTCGTCAGCCGCTTCCAGGGCGGCGAGGGCCTGTTCGCCTTCAACGGCAACTGGGCGGCCGCCGACACGCAGACCAAGATGGGCGACGGCGTCGACTTCTTCCTGGTGCCCCCGGCCGAGGAGGGCGGGAACCACGTGGCCATGGGCGCCGCCAACTCGTTCTCGGTCGCCGCGAAGTCGTCGCACCTCAACGAGATCGTCTTCTTCCTCAACTGGATCCACACGAACGAGGCCGCGCGCCAGATCGTCGTCGACGTGACCGGTGCCGCTCCCGGCGGCGACCCGGCCCAGGCGCTCCCCGAGGTCGAGTCGGGCTCGCTGCTCGAGCAGGCGCTCGCCATGTCGGCGCAGATCGGCGCGGAGGACGGCCAGGTCGACTTCATGTCGAACGCGACCGCCGGCATCTACGCGGGCGCGATCATCCCGGAGTCGCAGCTGCTGGTGACCAGCCAGATCTCCGGCCAGGACTTCGTCACGGCCGTGCAGGAGTTCTACGCGAAGGAACTCGCCGGATGACCGCGGCCGGCCCTCTCGTCTCGAGCGCCGTCGACCGCGGGGGCCGGAGCGGGACGCCGCGCCGCAGGAGCACTGCGGCGCGGCGGGCGACCCTCGTCGGCTGGCTCTTCGTCGTGCCGGCCCTGCTCGTCTACATCGCGTTCGTCATCTACCCGCTGATCACCGGGGTGCAGTACTCGTTCTACAAGTGGAACGGCGTCGGCCCCTCCGAGTGGGTCGGCTTCTCGAACTACCTCCGCGTGTTCACCGATCCCGACCTGCTCGGCTCGATCGGCAACGCCTTCGTGCTGATCCTCTACTTCACGGTGATCCCGGTCTCGGCGGGCCTGGTCCTCGCGAGCCTGCTGCGCTCGATGCGCCCCGGCGTCTTCTCGAGCGTGTCGCAGACGATCCTGTTCCTGCCGCAGATCATCCCGCTCGCCGCGGCCGGCATCGCCTGGTCGTGGATGTACTCGCAGACCGGAGCGGTCAACCAGATCCTGCAGGCCGTCGGGCTCGGCTCGCTCGCGCGGCCGTGGCTGGGCGACTTCCAGACCGCCCTCCCCGCCGTCGGATTGATCGGCTCGTGGGTGCTCACCGGGCTCTGCACGGTCCTCTTCCTCACCGGCATCGGCAAGATCGACGTCTCGCTCTACGAGGCCATCCGTCTCGACGGGGGCACGTGGCTGCGGGAGTTCTTCACCATCACGGTCCCGGGCCTGCGCCAGGAGATCTCGGTGCTCACCACGATCACCGTGATCGCGGCGCTGAGCAGCTTCGACATCATCTACACGACCACGCTCGGCGGCCCCGGCCGCTCGACCCTGGTGCCCGGCATCTCGATCTACCGGATCGGCTTCACCCAGAGCGACGTGGGTCTCGCCTCCGCCTTCGGGATCGTGCTGATGGTGCTCGTGCTCGCCTGCGTCCTCCCCCTCCAGCGCCTCTCGAGAGTGAGCGACCGATGATCGTCACCAAGTCCGAGGTCGTCATCGGCCGCGTCGTCCTGATCGTCGTGCTCGTGCTGACCGTCATCCCGCTGGTCAACATGCTCTCGGCGGCGCTGCAGCCGGCGGACGTGAATCCGACCGGCCTCGCCTGGCCGACGGACCCGCAGTGGGGCAACTTCGCCCAGGCCTTCGAGACCGGGCACGTCCTGCAGCTCATGGGGTCGAGCGCCCTGATCGTGCTCGGAGTCGTCCCGATCAGCCTGCTCTTCGCGACCCTCGCCGGCTACGCGCTCGGCAACCTGCGCATCCGCGGCGGCGGGTTCGTCTTCGTGTTCCTCATCCTCGGGCTCACGATCCCGTTCGAGTCGCTGATCATCCCGCTGTACTACGAGATCCAGTCGCTGGGCCTGCTGAACACGCAGTGGGCGATCATCCTGCCGCTGATCGGGCTCTACATGCCCTTCAGCGTGGTCTGGATGCGCGCGCACTTCGTCCGGATCCCGTCCGAGCTCTCGGAGGCGGCGCGCGTGGACGGCGCGACGACCTGGCAGGAGTTCCGCCGGATCCAGCTGCCGCTCGCGCGCCCGGCCCTGTCGGCGCTCGCGATCCTGCTGTTCCTCTGGACCTGGAACCAGTTCCTCCTGCCGGTGGTGCTCGTCTCCGATCCGCTGGACCGCACCGTCGCCGGAGCGCTCACCTTCTTCCAGGGGCAGTACAGCAACAGCATCCCGCTGCTCAACGCGGGCGCGCTGCTGATCATCGTGCCGACGATCCTGGTCTTCGTGATCTTCCAGCGGCAGTTCATCACCGCTCTGCTGCAGGGCGCGGTGAAGGGGTGACCGCGGTGCACGGAGTCGTGGAGCCCGGGTTCGAGGGGGTCCGAGACGCCTTCGGCGAGGCCGTCCGGCCCGGCTCGGGAGCGGCGGTCGCGGTGCGGCTGCACGGCCGGCCGATCGTCGACCTCTGGGCGGGAGAGGCGGGGGCGGAGGAGCCGTGGCGGGAGGACACCCTCAGCGTCGTCTTCTCGTGCACGAAGGGCCTCGTCTCCCTCCTCGCCGCACGTCTCGTGCAGGAGGGGCTGCTCGACTACGACGCCCGGGTGGCCGACTACTGGCCCGAGTTCGCCGCGGCGGGCAAGGCCGACGTGCGCGTGCAGGACCTGCTCGCCCACCGGGCCGGGCTCTCGGCCCCCCGCCTCCCGCTCACGACCGCCGACCTCGCCGACTGGGACCTCGTCGCCGGACGCCTCGCCGAGCAGGAGCCCCTGTGGGAGCCGGGCACGGGGTACGCCTACCACCCGATCACGCACGGCTGGCTGATCGGCGAGGTGATCCGCCGGGTGACCGGGCGGAGCGTCGGCGCCGCGTTCCAGGAGCGGATCGCCGGACCGGTCGGCGCGGAGGCGTGGATCGGGCTGCCCGCCTCCGAGCAGGGCCGCGTCGCGACGATGCTCGTCGGCCCCACCCTCGCCGAGCTCACGGCGGCGCAGGCCGCGGCGCGCACCCCCGGAGTCGTCGACTGGGGCGAGCGGGCGATGACTCTCGGCGGTGCGCTGCCCGTCGAGCTCGTCGGACCGGGCACGGGCTTCAACGACCCCGTGCTGCAGGCCGCCGAGATCCCCGGAGCGGGCGGCATCGGCTCGGCCCGGGCGCTCGCCGCGATCTGGTCGGCGGCGTTCACCGAGACGGACGGCGTGCGGCTGCTCGAGGACGCGACGATCGAGCGGGCCACCGCTCCGCTCAGCAGCGGCCCGCCGGTGTGGCCGGTGCCGGGCCCGTGGCCGGCCTGGGGCTGCGGCTTCCAGCTCGGCACGGACGCGCGCCGGTACCTCACGCCGAGCGGCTTCGGGCACGACGGCGCGGGCGGACAGGTCGCCTTCGCCGACCCGGACGCGGGAGTCGGCTTCGCGTTCCTCACCAACCGGATGGAGGGGGTCGGCGACGTGCGCGCGACCCGGGTCGTCGAGGCGCTCGCGACCGCGCTGCGACTGCCCGCTCCGCGCGGACTCTGACCCCTCCTCCCCACCCCCGTCAAGGGGTGGGGCGCCCGGTCGGCGCCGTCCTAGCGTCGGGGGACGGGCCGACCGGAGGGGCGGTCCGGGATCCAGGGGAGGGCGAGATGCAGAAGCTGTACTACGCGAGCGGATTCGTGCTGCTGGGCGACGAGGTGTGCTCGGCGGTCGTCGAGTACGCGCAGGCGCTGGCGAACGTGGGGAAGTCGGACCTGGTCGTGGTGCCGTCGCTCTCGGACGAGGGGCTGCGCGGCGAGACCCGTCTCCTGGTCGGACCGGCCAGCCAGCTCTTCACCAGCCCGGCGCTCGACCGCGGCGTCGACCTCGACGACCCGGAGGCGGTGGAGTCGATGCGCGAGAAGACCCGACGGCTCCAGCCCGCGCGGCCGACCGTGCAGCCGCGCGGCGAGGGCGACGACAGCGAGGACGACGGCGGGACCGACTACCTCTGACGCCTCAGGTGTCGAGCGTGGTGCTGGGGCGCTCGCCGAAGCGGTGGGCGTACGAGGCCGAGAACCGGCCGAGGTGCGCGAAGCCCCAGCGCCGTGCGACCTCGCTGACGCTGACGACTCCGGACTCGCCCGCCCGCAGCTCCTTCTGCACGCCGTCCAGCCGGATCCGCCGCAGGTAGTCGACCGCGGTGAAGCCGAACTCGCGCCGGAACTCGGTCTGCAGCGTCCGCAGGCCCATGCCCGCCGCGTCGGCGATCTGCTCGGTCCGGAGCGGCTCGTGGGCGTGCTCGTACATGTACTCGACCGCCTGGCGGAGGCGCCCCGAGCGGGGCACTCCGAGGTCGCCGGGGGTGTCCAGCGTCGCGTGCGGGAAGGTCTCGAGCAGGGCGACGGCGACCGCTCGGTCGGCCTCGCGGCGCAGGAGCGGCGAGCTGTCGGCGTCGTAGATCACCCGGGCGACCGTCGCGACGGTCGCCGACCAGCGCCGCAGCGCCGCGCCCTCGGGCCGTGAGGTCGTGTCGAAGAGGAGGGGGCCGCGGGTGCCCTCGACCTCCTCCGCGATGCCCTCGAGGTACGCGCCGTCGAAGTGGATGAGGTTCTGGCGGTAGTCGTGGAACTCGAACCGGCTGGGGCGGTCGTTGACGAAGATCGCCGGCTGCCCGAATCCGAGGGTCACCGCGTCGCCGTCGAGATCGGTGACGCCCGCGCCGGCGGTCAGCCACGAGACGACGTACTCGCCCTCGGTCTGGATCGAGCCCTGCACGGAGCCGGCGAACTGGCTGCCGCGGAGCGTCACATCGCCGTCGCCGACGGAGGTGTAGCGGTACGAGAAGTCCTCGCCGGGCTCGACGACGAAGCGGTGCCCGTTGTACGACTGCTCGAAGAGGGCCCGCGCCTGCTCGATGTCACGCCCGCCGATGTCGGAGCGCATGACCTCGTCCTTCTCGTTCATCCCGATCAGGGTCGCACGAGGAGCGCTCCTCACCGCGTGCCCCGAACGGGGAATTCGTTAAGCGGATAAACCAGTCGCGGGTCCGGCGGCGCGGGTCATGGCCTGGACGGTCGCCGCCTGGAACTGCGTGAGCAGCACCACGGTGTGCCGCGCTCCGGCTTCCACGGCGAGCGAGAAGGTGGCGCCGGCCGGAGTGGCCCGCCAGGAGCGGATGTCGCGGGTGCCGACGCGGGTCGAGTCGCCGGTGCCGGCGCTCCGCAGCACCAGGGAGTCGGGCAGCACGCAGAGCGCGCCCGTCACACCGTCGACAGTGGAGGAGCACTCGAAGCCCGCGTCGTCGTGCACCGCACCGGCGAGCTCGACGAAGTCGGTGACCTCCATCGGCTCGTCGTCGTCGCGCCTGGACACGGCGCGCTCAGGCAGCGTGCGTGAGCCCGGAGGACTCGGGCTGCTGCGCCGGCTCGGTGACGATCCGCAGGCCCCGGCCGCTGTTGGCCTCCTCCATCAGTGCGCGCACCCAGGTGGCGTTGATCGCCGGCATGCGGCTTCCGTGGAACGAGAACTGGAGAGGGATGGTCGGGTGCAGCCAGAGCGTCTGGCGTCCGGTGCCGTGCGCGCTCGAGGCGTCGAGCTGGAAGGCGAACGCCTCGTCGCGACGGAACTTGTTGATCATGACGATCTGGAGGTGCGCGAGCGCGCGGTCGTCGATCTCGTGCGAGGTGGGGGGAGTGCCGTAGAGGAGAGCGCCCATGGTGCGTGCCGCCGTTCTGTGCTGTGTCGCGGGTGCCGGCCGCGACGGTGGGGTGCCCCGGCGAGTGCCGCCGGGAGGGGGAGTGCGAGATGGTGGGGGTGTTCGTGGGGAGCAGGACCCGGGGTGTGCTGTGCCGCCGAGTCGAGTGTCCGGAGTGTCGATCCGGGGGTGCCGGGCTCCGGGATGTCGAGCCCGGATGCCGTCGCGCCGAGCCCCGCTGACGCCTGCTCTGCAGGCCCGTGGAGTCGGGCGGTCGGGCCGTCCCTCCGGCTGTTCTCCGAAAGTACGCCCCTCGTTCGGAGGGCACGTGCCGCTATCCGGAATGCGAAGCAGTGGCCCCGGCCGCCGGGCGGACTCCCAGCCGGGCGACTCCGAGGCTCAGTTGCGGGGTGCCGCCGGTGGGCGGTGCGGCTGCGTCGAGACGGCGCGCTCGTGCGCGAGACGCCGTCTCGACGGCGGTGTGTCGGGCGGGCCGGCGGTGTCTCGGCGGGGCGTGTGGAGCGGGAGGAGGCGTGACGGTGCGCTCACTGGACAGGGCGTGCGGCTCCGTCGAGACGCCGCCTCCGCGGCGGTAACTCGGCGTGCGCGGGAGGGTGCGCTCCTCCGCGAGTCGTCGCGCCACCGCTCGGCGGGGGTGCCGACGCTCAGAAGGCGTAGCGGACGCGGCAGTAGGGGAGGCGCTCGGCGAGGAGGGCGCGGAAGCGGTCGAGGGCCGCGCGCTTGAGGTCGCGTCGGTAGCGGATGTTGACGGCGCCGTTCTCGGAGACCTTCTGCTCCTGGCGTCCCGGCTGCCAGAGCAGCGACTCCGCCTTCGGGTGCCAGCCGAGGTTCACCTCGTGCAGGCCCTCGTTGTGGGTGAGGAGGATCACCTCGGCCGCGAGCTGCGCCTTCGCCCGCGGGTGGAGGGCGGCGTCCAGCTGGTCGAAGAGCTCGGTCCAGTCCTGCTGCCAGGTCTCGGTGAGGATCACGGGCGAGAAGTTGACGTGCACCTCGTAGCCGGCGTCGACGAAGTCGTTGATCGCCGCGATCCGCTCGGCCATCGGCGAGGTGCGGATGTCGGTGACCTTCGCCGTCTCGGCGGGCATCAGCGAGAACCGGATGCGCGTGCGCCCGAGCGGGTCCCACTCGAGGAGCTCGCGGTTGACGTACTTGGTCGCGAAGGACGCCTTGGCGGTGGGCGACATCCGGAACAGCTCGCAGAGGTCGCGGACGTTCTCGCTGAGCAGCGCGTCGACGGAGCAGTCGCTGTTCTCGCCGATGTCGTAGACCCAGGCCTCCGGGTCGCACTGGTTCGCCTCGGCCTTGGGGCCCTGCTTGCCGATGTGCCGGGCGAGGTGGCGCTGGATCTGCTCGATGTTCGTGAAGAGCGTGATCGGGTTGCTGTAGCCCTTCCTCCGCGGCACGTAGCAGTAGACGCACGCCATGGCGCAGCCGTTGGCGGTGGAGGGGGCGATGAAGTCGGCCGAGCGGCCGTTCGGGCGCGTGACGAGCGACTTCTTCACCCCGAGCACGAGCGCCTCCGTCTTGATGCGCACCCAGCGCGCGACGTTCGCCTCGTCGCCGTGCACCTCCGGGATCAGCCAGTGCGACTCGACGGGCACGATCTCGGCGCCCGGCCAGCGCGCCACGACATCCTGCCCGCGGGGCAGCTCGAGCGCGGCCGGCTCGGCGTAGATCCGCCGGATGTCGAGCAGGCGCCGCTCGCGGACCGGCGCGGACGCGGGGTTCGGAGCGGTGTCGGACATGAGTCCGTTCTACCGGCGACCACCGACATCCGCGGGGACGGGGCCGTCGCCCGGCGCGCAGGTCCTCCGCCCGGCTGCAGGCACCGTGGCGCCGCTCCCTCAGGATGGAGGCATGCCCTCCTCCGCCGACCGCTTCCGCCGCGCCGCCGTCGAGCTCGCGCAGACCTCCGAGCGGCAGGTCGAGTGGGCGCTCGCCGTCGCGGAGGATGCGCGCCTCCTCGCCCTGATCGACGAGCTGCCCGCGCAGCACCGGCAGCCGTCCCTGCTCTTCTCGGTCGCGCGGCTGCTCGGCGTGCCCGACGTCGACGGCGCCGGATTCGCCGCGTGGCTCCGGAGCGAATGGGCGCGGGTGGCGCCGATCGCCGCCGAGCGGAGGACGCAGACCAACGAGGCGCTGCGGTGCGCGCCCCTGGTCGCGGCGCTGGAGCGGATCACGGAGCCCGGCGAGCCGGTGGCGCTCGTCGAGATCGGCGCCTCCGCGGGGCTCTGCCTGGCGCCGGAGCGGTACTCCTACGCCTTCACGGCGAGCGACGGCGAGACGCGGCTCGGGTCGGGCGCGCCTCTGCTGCGGTGCGCGGTGAGCGGAGGCGCGGCGCCGGCACGGCTGCCGGTCGTCGCGTGGCGCCGGGGGCTCGACCTGGCGCCGCTCGACGTCCGCTCGCCCGAGGACGTCGCCTGGCTGGAAGCGCTGCTCCCGCCCGACCGCCCGGAGCGGACCGCGCGGCTCCGCTCGGCCGTGGAGACTCTGCAGGACGACCCGCCCACGATCGTCGCGGGCGATGCGGCCGCCGAGCTGCCCGCCCTGCTCGACGCGGTGCCGCCGGGTCTGCGGACGGTCGTCGTCTCGCTCGGGACCCTGGTCTACCTGCCGTGGGCCGCGCGCGAGAGCGTCCTGGCGACGGTCGCCGATCGCGGCGCGAGCCTGGTGACGCTCGAGGCGGAGGCGCTGCTCCCGCACCTCGTCGCCGCGCGCGGGGACCGCACGGCCCCCGAGCCGACGCCGTTCCTGCTCGCCGCCGACGGCGTCCCGCTCGCGAGCGCGGCCGCCCACGGCGGCACCCTCTCCTGGCTGGCCTGAGCCGCGCTCCCGCGCCGTGTGCGGGCTGCCCGAAGCTCGCGAGGTGCCCGGCGCCCGGTGCCCGCTCCGCCCCGGCGCTCGACCCGCGCCCACTGTTCAAGAGTTGTCGCACTCAGCGTCGAGTGCGACAACTCCTGGACTCTCGCGGAGGAGCGAGCGTCGAAGCCCGAAGCCCGAAGCCCGAAGCCCAACGCGCAGCGACCAGCGCTCTGAGCTCAGGCGCTCGGCCCGATCGTCCGCCCACTGTTCACGAGTTGTCGCACTCAGCGTCGAGTGCGACAACTCCTGGACAGTCGCGAAGGAGAGGGCGTCGAAGTGCAGCGCTGAGTGCTCAGAGCTCGGAGTCCCGGCGCTCGACCCGCGCCCACTGTTCAAGAGTTGTCGCACTCGGCGTCGAGTGCGACGACTCCTGGACTCTCGCGGAGGGGAGGACGGTCGAGCGCAGGACTCAGAGCTCAGAGCCAGAGCTCAGAGCGTCCAGCGTCCAGCGCCCAGCTCCCAGCGCCCTACAGTCCGTCGACGACGAGCTGCGTCGCGCGCGGGACGTACGAGGTGTTCGTCGTCGGGTCCCAGCCCACGAGCGCGACCGCGTCGCCGCCGACGCGCGCGGTGATGCCCACGAGCGAGAACGGCTTGCCGCCCACGGCTCCGGACACCTTCCAGCCGAGCGTCTCGTCGGCGCCGGTCAGCGTCTGCTCGGTGCGCTCGACGGTCGTCTCGACCGGCACACCCTGCATCGCGAAGAGCGTCGAGCCGGAGGCGCAGCGCGATGTCGCGTCGGTGGCGCTCGCGAGGAGTGAGGCGGCCGCGTCGGCGGTGCCGGTGCTCGACACGACGGCGGTCATGGAGCGGTCGGCGCTGGTGCCGTACGAGAGTCCGGCGGCGGGCTGCGCGGTGTCCCAGCCCAGGCCGAACGGCGAGAGGCAGCTCGCGTCGGTCGCGGTGAGGCCGGGGTAGATGGAGTCGAGCATCTCCTGGATGCTCGCGTACTCGCCGGGCACGAACTGCACGCCGGTCAGCACGGCGGCCACCTGCTCGCCGGTCTTCTGAGCGGTGTCGGCGGCAGGGGCGGCGGCCGTCGCGGTGGCGGACGGGGCGGCCGAAGACGAGGGGAGCGTCGGAGTGAACGGGCGGAGGGTCGATCCGCTCGTCGCGGTCCCTGCGCAGCCCGAGAGGGCGAGCAGCAGCGCGCCTCCGATCAGAGTCGTGCGCAGCAGTGCCTTGGACATCATGTCTCCCCCTTCGCCCGCCGGCGCCGCACCGGGGCGCCTGAGGCTAGCAGAGCCCAGCGTCCCGGAGGCGGCCCGGCACCGCCCGCAGGACGGAGGCGGCCCGGTGGCACCCGCAGACCGGAGGCGGTCCGACAGCGCGTGCAGATCGGAGTCGGCCCGGCCCCTCCCGCACAACGGAGCCCGGAACCCCGAACCCGCGCCTTCGACGGCCGTTCCCGCCGCCTCCGCTCCGCAGCTCAGATCTCGGTGTGCCCGAGCTCGGCTCCCGCGAGCAGGCGGATCTCCGGCTCGGCGATGCCCTCCAGCTCCAGCACCACGACGCGGTTGCGGCCGGCGCGGGTGACCGGCGAGGGGACGATCAGCGTCCGCTGCGGTCCGCGGCGCCAGTAGCGTCCGAGGAGGAAGCCGTTCACCCAGACCAGGCCTTTGCCCCAGTGCAGCGTGTCCACGTACAGGTCGGCCTGCTCGTCGAGGTCGAACGAGCCGGAGGCGAGCTGCGGCCCGGCCGAGAACGCCGGTGCCGCGACGGCCAGGTCGGGGAGGCACTCGAGCGCGAGGGCGCGCGCCGCCCAGCCGGTCAGCGGGGCGCCGTCGAGCGTCACGCCTCCGATCAGGCCCTTGTGCTCGCCGATGCGCGTGCCGTAGTTCACCCGGCCCTGGTTCTCGACAAGGATCGCGAGCTCGCCGCGTCCGCTCGGCAGCGTCAGCGCCCGCTCGTGGTGGTCGCGCGCCAGCACGCCCACCGGCACGCCGTCCAGCAGCACCCAGGCGCGGTCGCGCACCTCCTCGCCCACCACGAGGCGGACCGGAGCGGAGGAGCCGTCGAGCGTCGTCGTGAAGAGCACGAAGCCGTCGTCGTGGCCGAGGTCGTCGAAGCTGGCCATCGCGTCGAGGTGCGCGGCCGGTCCGAACGCCTGGCCGAGGCCGAGCAGCGCCGGGCCGGGGACGAGCGGAGCGGTCAGGGCGGGGGCCGGCGGGCGCACCGCGGGCACCTCCTCCGGCACCGGCGCGTAGCGCGCGATGACGTCGCGGAACGCCCAGAACTTCGCGGTCGGGTCGCCGCCCTCGTCGAGCGGAGCGTCGTAGTCGTAGCTCGTCGTGATCGCGGCGTAGCGGCCCTTGTCGTTCGCCCCGCTGGTCAGGCCGAAGTTGGTGCCGCCGTGGAACATGTAGATGTTGACCGAGCCGCCGGCCGCGAGCAGGGTGTCGAGCTCCTGCGCGGAGGCGTCGGCGTCCGTCGTGTGGTGCTGGGTGCCCCAGTCGTCGAACCAGCCGCACCAGAACTCCATGCACATCAGCGGCCCGGTGGGCTGGAACTCGCGCAGCGTCGCGAGGCGCTCCGTGGTCCGCGAGCCGAACGAGCCGGTGAGGTGCAGGCCCGGCAGGCTGCCGTCGGCGAGCATCTGCGGAGTGGGCTGGTCGATGGTGGTCAGCGGCACTGTGATGCCGGAGTCGCGGGTCACCTGCACGAGCTCGGCGAGGTACTCCTTGTCGGAGCCGTACGCGCCGTACTCGTTCTCGATCTGCACGAGGACCACGGGCCCGCCGTCGTCGATCTGGCGCGGGGCCACGATCGAGTACACGCGGCGCAGGTAGTCGCTGACCGCGGCGAGGTAGTTCGGCTCCGAGCGGCGCACGCCCACCTCGGGGTCGCGGAAGAGCCAGGCCGGGAGGGCGCCGTTGTCCCACTCCGCGCAGATGTAGGGGCCGGGGCGCACGATCGCGTGCATGCCCTCGGCGGCGATCAGGTCGAGGAAGCGGCCCAGGTCGAGCCCGGCGTCCTCGCGCCACTCGCCGCGGCGCGGCTCGTGCGCGTTCCAGGCGACGTAGGTCTCGATGGTGTTCAGGCCCATCAGGCGGGCCTTGCGGATCCGGTCGGCCCAGAGGTCCGGGTGGATGCGGAAGTAGTGCAGCGCCCCCGACAGGATGCGGTGCGGGCGGCCGTCGAGCTCGAAGTCGGCGGTGCCGATGGCGAAGCGGCTCTCGGGAGCGGTGGTCATCTGGATCCCCCTCAGGATCGGTGCCCGGTGTGTCCGAGCGTGAGAACGACGCGGGGCCGACCGGAGCGATCCGGCCGGCCCCTCGTCGAGCAGTGGTGCTACTCCGAGACGGTGAAGCCCTGCGCGTTGCCGTACTGGACGAGCTTGCTCTGCCAGTCGGCGAGGCCCTGGTCGAGGCTGGTGCCGTTGGCGTACGCCTGGCCGACGGTGTCGCCGAAGACGCTGTTCGCGTAGACCTGGTAGGGCAGGTACGACCAGCCGGAGCGGACGTCCTTCGAGGCCTGGGTCAGCACCTCGTTGATCTTCTGGCCGCCGAAGTACTCCGACTCCTGACCGGTGAAGTCCGAGCTGTCGAGGTCGGCCGTGGTCGACGGGAATCCGCCGCTCTGCAGGAAGACGTCGACCGAGGCCTGGTCGCTGTTCAGCCAGCGCAGGAACGCGGCGGCCAGCGCCGGGTTCTCGCTCTGCTTGGTGACGGACTGGCCGCCACCGCCGTTCTCGGCGCTGACGGCGGTGCCGTCGTAGGTCGGGATCGGCGCGACGGCCCAGTCGCCGGAGGCGTCGGGGACGCTGGACTCCAGCACGCCGGGCATCCAGGCGCCGGTCACCAGGGAGGCGATGGAGCCGTCGGCGAGACCCTTGTACCACTCGTCGCCCCAGGCGGGGGTGTCCGAGAGCAGCTTCTTCTCGACGAGCTGGTTCCAGACGCCGGTCCACTTGGCGGTGCCCTCGTCGGCGAGGTCGATCTTCACGTCCGTGCCGTCGGTGGTGAACGGCTCGCCGCCCGCCTGCCAGATCATGCTGGTCGCGAAGCCGGCGTCGCCGGTGTCGGCGGTGATGTACTTCGACGGGTCGGCGGTGTGCAGCTTCTCGGCCGCGGCGACGTACTCGTCCCAGGTGGCGGGGACGGCGATGCCGTACTGGTCGAAGACGGTCTTGTTGTAGAACAGCGCCATGGGGCCCGAGTCCTGCGGGAGGCCGACGAGCTTGCCGTCGATGTTGACGCTGCCCCAGGTGGAGGCGGAGTACTTGTCCTCGAGGTCGCCCATGCCGTACTGCGACAGGTCGAGGAGCGAGTCCGACAGCGCGAACTGCGGCATGGCGTAGTACTCGATCTGGACGACGTCGGGGGCGCCCGAGCCGGCCTTGATCGCGTTCTCGAGCTTGGTGTACTCGTCCTTGTTGGTGCCGGCGTTGACGAGCTCGACGTCGACCTTCGGGTAGGCCTTCTCGAACGCGGCGACCTGCGCCTCGGCGCTGGGGGTCCAGCTCCAGTACGTGATCTTGCCACCGGCCTCGAGGGCGGAGTCGAGGTCGGCGGCGGAGCCGGCGCTCGTGGTCGTGCCGCCACCGGAGGTGGACGAGCAGGCCGCGAGGGAGCCGGCGGCCAGGGCCGCGACGGCCGCGACCGTCAGGGTCCGCCTGAGGGCGGAACGGGCGATCTTCATGGTGGTGTTTCCCTTCACTTCTTCGTGCTGCGGGTGCTGTGGACGGGGCAGGACGCTCCGGCCGGGGGATGGGTAGGGGGAGGGCTCAGCCCTTGACGCTGCCGGCGCTCAGACCGGACTGCCAGAAGCGCTGGAGTCCGAGGAAGGCGACGACGATGGGGATGATCGTGAGGAGCGAGCCCGTGATCACGAGGTTGTAGATCGGCTGCGCGCTGACGCCGGTGGCCTGCGCGTTCCACTGGTTGAGGCCGACGGTGAGCGGGTACCAGGTGGGGTCGCTCAGCATGATCAGCGGGAGGAAGTAGTTGTTCCAGGTCGCGACGACCGAGAACAGCAGCACGGTCACGATGCCGGGGGCGAGGAGGCGGATGGAGATGGTGAAGAAGGTGCGGAACTCGCCCGCCCCGTCCATCCGCGCCGCTTCGAGCAGCTCGGTGGGCACCGACTCCACCGCGTAGACCCACACCAGGTACAGGCCGAACGGGCTGATCAACGAGGGGATGATGATCGCCCACGGGGTGTTGGTCAGGCCGAGCTGGCTGAACATGAGGAACGTCGGGACGGCGAGGGCCGTGCCGGGGACCGCGATCGCTCCGAGCACCACGGCGAAGACCGCCTTGCGGCCCGTGAAGCGGAACTTCGCGAGGCCGTAGCCGGCGAGCGTGGCCAGGAGCGTCGCTCCTCCGGCGCCGACGACGACGTAGAGCAGGGTGTTGCCGAGCCAGCGGAGGAAGATCCCGTCGCGGTAGCTGAGGGTGTCGGCGATGTTCTGGAAGAAGACGAAGTCGCCGTCGAACCAGAGGCCGAAGCTCGAGAGCAGGCCGGCCTGCGTCTTCGTCGCGTTGATGACCAGCCAGGCCAGCGGCACGAGGCTGTAGAGGATGAAGACCGACATCAGCAGGGTGAAGGCGATCGACTTCTTGGGCTGCACCGAGGAGCCGCGGCGGGCGGCCGGGCGCTTCGGGGCGCGGGCGGGCGTCCGGGGAGCGGTCGCGAGGGCCATCAGTTCTCCTTCCGCGCGCCGCGGAGCTGCACGACGTAGGCGATCACCGCGGTGATCACGCCCATGACGATGGCGACCGTGGCCGACGCGTTGTACTGCTGACCGGCGAAGGACAGGTTGTAGGCGTACATGTTCGGGGTGAAGTAGGTGGTGATGATGTTCGGCGCCAGCGTCCGGAGGATGTTCGGCTCGTTGAACAGCTGGAAGCTGCCGATGATCGAGAAGATCGTGGCGATGACGATCGCGCCGCGCAGGGCGGGCAGCTTGATCGAGCGGATGACGCGCATCGGGCCGGCGCCGTCGATCTCGGCCGCCTCGTAGAGCTCGCCGGGGATCGTCTTCAGCGCGGAGTAGAAGATGAGCATGTTGTAGCCCACGAACTCCCACGTGACGATGTTGCCGATCGAGGCGAGGATCCAGTCGCGCGAGAAGGGCTGGACGACGTCGGAGCCGAGCAGGTCGTTGACGTTCGCGGCCAGGCCGAAGTTGTCGCCGTAGATGAAGCCCCACATCAGCACCGCGACGACCGCGGGGACGGCGTAGGGGAGGAAGACCACGATGCGGAAGAAGCCGGTGCCGTGGAGGCGCCCGCTGTCGATCGCAAGGGCCGCGACGAGGGCCAGCACGAGCATCACGGGGACCTGCACGACCAGGAACAGCAGGACGCGGCCGAAGCCCTCCCAGAAGTTCGGGTCGGTGAAGATCGCGGCGTAGTTCGCGAAGCCGACGAAGGAGTTGCCGCCCACCAGCTGCTCGCGGAAGAGGCTGAGGTAGATCGAGTAGACGACCGGGGCGATGAAGACCAGGAGGAAGACGACGAGGAAGGGGGTGACGAACGCCAGGCCCTTCCACTCGCTCTTCGCCCGCGACTTCGGGGCCGCGAGGGGGGACGCCGGAGGGGCGACCTCGCTCAGCGGGACGGGGGGAGACGTCGTCGTCATGGGATTCCGTTCGGGGGAGTAGTGCGGGTCCGTCATGTTCACGTCAACATGGCAGAGCGTCACCGTAGCATGTTCACGTCGCCACCCGCGACTGATCCTGCGTCACGATCCGGCGCACGATGCACCACGGTTGACGGGCGGCGCGCTATAAAGGGAAGCCCATGTCACTCGAGACCGACCGCCCGTCCCCGTCCACCCGGCCGCGACGCGGCGTCTCGATGGCCGACGTGGCCCGGCGCGCGAACGTCTCGGGCCAGACGGTCTCGCGGGTGTCGAACGGCAAGCAGAACGTCGACGGCGAGACGCGCGAGCGGGTCCTCGAGGCGATGCGGGCCCTCGGCTACCGGCCCAACAGCGCGGCGCGGGCGCTGCGGACGGGCCGCTTCCACAGCATCGGGGTGATCATGTTCACACTGTCCTCGTTCGGCAACATGCGCACCCTCGACGCCATCGCGATCGCGGCCGCCGATGCGGGCTACTCGATCACCCTCATCCCCGTCTCCCACCCCACCCAGGGCGAGGTGTCGGTCGCATTCCACCGGCTGAGCGAGGAGGCGGTCGACGGCGTCATCATCATCGTCGAGGCGCACCTGCTCGACGAGGCCGACATCGTCCTCCCTCCGGACCTGCCCGTGGTGGTCGTCGACTCCGCCGGGGGCGACAAGTACCCGGTGGTCGACACCGACCAGATGTCGGGCGCCCGCCAGGCCGTCGAGCACCTGCTCGGACTCGGCCACCGGACCGTGCACCACATCGCCGGCCCGGACCGCTCCTACTCCGCCGAGCGCCGCCACGAGGCGTGGGAGTCGACCCTGATCGAGCGCGGCGCCCCGGTGCCGGAGGTGCTGGTCGGAGACTGGTCCACCGACTCCGGCTACCGGCTCGGCAAGCGCCTGGCCGCCGATCCGGAGGTCACCGCGATCTTCGCCGCCAACGACCAGATGGCGCTCGGCGTGCTGCGCGCGCTGCACGAGGCCGGACGCGCCGTGCCGGGCGAGGTGAGCGTCGTCGGCTTCGACGACATGCAGGAGTCGGCGAGCTTCTGGCCGCCGCTGACGACGGTGCGCCAGTTCTTCGGCGACACGGGCCGCCGCTCGGTCGACATCCTCCTGCGCGAGCTCGAGTCGGGCGAGCGCACCGGCGTCTCGCTCGTGCCGACCCGACTCATCGTCCGCGAGAGCACCGGACCGGCGCCGGCCTGATCCTGCGGCGTCAGGCCTGTTCGAGATGGCCGTAGTCGGGCAGGTCGATCGCCTCGGCGGGGGGCGTGAAGAAGCGGCCCGCGAGCCGGCCGGCGAGAGGGGTCGCTGCGAGGCGCACGCCGGCTCCGAGCACGGCGACTCCGGCGCGCGTGCGGGGGTGGGCCAGTCGCGGGGTGCCCGGCGGGAGGCTCTGCGCCTGGTCGACGTACGGGCGGAGGCGGCGCTCGTAGCCGGCGAGGCCGTCGCGCGGATCGACGTGGGCCGCCAGCTCGCCGGCGAGGACGTAGGCGCCGGTGAGCGAGAGGCTCGTGCCCATCCCGCTCACCGGTGACGCGCAGTAGGCGGCGTCGCCGACGAGCACTGCTCGGCCGCTCGACCAGCGGGGGGCGCGCACCTGCCCGACGGCCTCGGAGTAGAGGTCGTCGGCGGCGTCGATCCCGTCGAGCGCGCGCTGCGCCTCCCAGCCGGCGTCGCCGAAGACCTCGCGCAGCCGCGCCCGCTGCTCGTCGACGCCGCGGCGCACCGTCCGATCGCTCAGGTACGAGAACGCCACCCGCAGAGTGCCGTGCGGATCGGGGCGGAGGGTGATGCTGCGGCCGCGCCCGGCGACGTACCAGCGCCACCAGTCGTCGTCCGCAGCGGTGCGCGGGATGGTCGCCCAGGAGGTCTCCAGGCCGAGCGAGCGGATCTCGGGCTCGTCTCCGACGACGAGTCGGCGGGTGCTCGAGCCGATGCCGTCGGCGGCGACGACCAGATCGAAGCGCTCGTCGGAGGCGTGCGCGAAGGATGCGACGACGCCTCCCCGGGTCTGGTCCAGGCCGGTGATCGTGTCGCCGAAGCGGTACTCGGTGTGCTCCGCCGTGCGGGCGACGAGCAGCTCTGCCAGGTCGCCCCGCAGGATCTCGAGCTCGGCGGTGGCGCCTCCGGAGTCGGAGGTGCCCGCGGGGAACTCCGCCAGCGTCCGTCCGCCGCGCCCGATGAAGCGGGTGCCGACCTCGCCCGTCGTCGCGGCGCGGATGTCGTCCTCGAGACCCATGCGGCGGGCCACCTCGCGGCCCGCGCCGCGGACGTCGATGTTCTGGCCGCCGAGGCGCAGGGCGGGGGCGCGCTCGACGATCGTGGTCTCCCAGCCGTAGCGGTGCAGCCAGAAGGCGAGCGCCGGGCCAGCGATGCTCGCTCCGGAGATGAGGACGCGCATGTCGCTCCAATCGTTGATTATCAATGAGATTGGCAAACTACACCGGTATCCTGTGGGGATGGCAGCGGAATCCCGGGACGGCGACCTCGGCATCCGCACCCGCGTGCGCCAGGTGACGGAGCGGCAGCGCCTCTTCGAGCAGTCGCTGAGCCGCTCGTTGTCGGTCGACGCGCCCGGCCTCTCGGCCATGACGCATCTGCTCGCCGCGGGTCCGCTCACGCCGACCGAGCTCGCCCGCCGCCTCGGGATCTCGACGGCCGCCACGACGCTCGTGCTGAACCGGCTGGAGGCGGCCGGGCACGTCCGCCGCGACCGGCACCCCTCCGACGGGCGCAAGCTGATCGTGACCGCGACCGACCGCTCGGCGGCCCGCGCCCAGGCCCGCGTCGCTCCGCTGATCGCGGGCGTGGAGGAGCTCGTCGCGAGCCTCGATCCGGCCGAGAGCGCCGCGGTGCTGTCGTTCCTCGACCGGCTGCTCGCCGTCTACGACGAGGCCACGGAGGAGCCGCGCGCCTAGGCCGCGATACTGTGAATCCGCTCATCGCCGTCTCGGCGGGGCGCCCCACCCCAGCCAAGGAGACGCACATGTCGGTCGGCCTGCTCGCGGTTGTCGATGACATCCTCACCGCCGCCCTGAAGGCGAGCGCCAAGACGGCGGGCGTCGTGATCGACGACGCGGCCGTCACCCCGCAGTACGTGCAGGGGCTCACGCCCGCGCGGGAGCTCCCGGTGGTCGGGCGGATCGCGCTGGGGAGCCTGTTCAACAAGTTCGTCATCATCATCCCGCTGGCGCTGCTGCTCTCGGCGTTCGCGCCGCAGGTGCTGCCGTACCTGCTGATCCTCGGCGGCGCGTTCCTCTGCTTCGAGGGGGCGGAGAAGGTGCTCGAGTGGTTCGGCGTCTCGCACGGCGGCCACGAGACGGAGGCGCGCGACGAGAAGAAGCTCGTCTTCGGCGCCATCCGCACCGACCTCATCCTGAGCACCGAGATCATGCTGATCGCGCTCGACGGCCTCGACCCCGACTTCGGCATCTGGCCCACGCTCGGCGCGCTCCTGGTCGTCGGGCTCGGGATGACCGTGCTCGTGTACGGCGCCGTCGCGCTGCTCGTGAAGATCGACGACGTGGGCCTGCGCCTGATGAAGAACGCGGCCCGCGGCGTGCGGCGCACCGGAGCGAGGATCGTCGCGTCGATGCCGGTCGTGTTCCGCGCGATCAGCATCATCGGGACGCTCGCCATGCTCTGGGTCGGCGGGCACCTGGTCGTCGCGAACCTCGCCGAGACGGTGTGGCACGGTCCGTACGACCTCGTGCACGTCGTCACCCACGCGGTCGAGGGCGCGGGCCCGGTCGTCGTGTGGCTGGCGGACACCTTCGTGTCGATGATCTTCGGCCTCGTGCTGGGCCTGGTCATCGCGGCCGTCGTATTGGGCGTCTCGCGCCTGCGCACCCGCGACGAGGCGGCCGCGGGGCACTGAGCGGGGTCTCGGTACTCCGCGTGCGGCGGCCGGTCGACCGGCATGGGGGTGCGCGGTCGCTCCACCGGCGCGGAGGTGTGCGGCTGCCCGACCGGCACGGATCCACGCTGATCGAGTAGCCCGCGCCGCGGTCGTATCGGGATCCCGCGACGCGCCGCCCCCGCAGCGCCGCTCTCGATGAACGACGGACCGCCCCCGTCCCCGGAGGGGCGGAGGCGGTCCGTGTCGGAGGGGGCGTCAGCAGCTGCGGGCCGCGTACGCTCCCGTCGCCACCGAGGTGACCTGCTCACCGTCGACCGTGCCCGTCGCGGTGACGGTGGCCTGGCCGGCCGGCACCGAGGCCGCGCGCGTGGTGAACGCGGCGCTGCCGCTCGCGCCGGGCGCGACTCCGGTGACCTGCTTCGACCCGGAGGGCGTCGCGATGGTCATCGAGACCGGCACGCCGGACTCGTTCTTCGCCGCGACGGTGAGCGTCACCTTGCCGGCGATGCAGCGGGTGGTCGCCGTGACCGCGACCGCGAGGGCGGCGGGCGCCTTCAGGGTCACCGTCACCGTCGTGGTCGAGGTGACGGAGCCGTCGGCCGCGCGGACCGCGATGGTCGCGACTCCGCCGTTCGCCGTCGTCGGCTGGGTGATCCGCACGGTGGCCGCCGAGTCGGTCGCCACTGCTCCGATCACCGGCATCGCCGTGCCCTCGACGGTGACCGCGTAGGAGGTGCGGGCCGGGTCGAATCCGGCGATGCCTGCTCCTCCGACGCGCAGGGCGCCCAGGGTGGCGACCGCGGCGGGCGAGGCGACCGACTCGTAGAGCTTGGTCTCGGCCACGATCAGGTGCGTGTTGTCGTAGGCGTTCATCACGACGCGGAAGGCCTTGGCCGTGACGGGCGCGAACGACGCGACCAGGGTCGGAGCCGTTCCGCCGGCCGGCGACGCGAGGGCCACGGCCGACTCGTAGCCGGGGACCGCGGTCCAGGTCGTGCTGTCAGCGGCCTGGTACTGCAGCTGGTAGGTCTGCGCCCAGCTGGTGCCGCCGTCGGCCAGGAACTGCACCGACACCTTCTCGACCTGGTGGGTCGAGGGGAAGGTGTAGGTCAGCGAGCTCTGCGCGGCCTTGGTGCCGCTGGTCCAGTTCGACCAGCCCTTGTCGCCGTCGACGCCGTTGCGGGTGCGCTCCGGTCCGTAGCCCGACTCCGACGACGACGCGGTCGCGACGATGCCGGCGTCCGGGTTGAAGTTGCGGAGCGTGCCCTGGGTGACGAGCACCGTGAGCGTGGCGGGGAGCGTCGCGCCGTCGGCGGTCGCCGTTCCCGACACCGTCACCTGCCCGGGCTGGGCGAGGGAGGCGGCGGTGAGCGGCGTCCAGTCCCAGACGACCGGCACCGGGAAGGTGCTGGCCGAGGCGCCCACGCGGGCGGGGACCGTGGTCGGGGCCGAGGCCTTCACTCCGGCGACCGAGGCGCCCGCGGCGGCCGTGACCGACACGGGGTCGGTCGCGGTCAGCCCGCCGATGTCGACGAGCGCGGTGACCGTGATCGTCTGGCCGTAGAGGTCGGTCGCGGTGCCGGGCACCTCGACGCGGCCGGCCGCGCCGTACGCCGAGTCCGCGGGGCGCTGCCAGGTGACGGCGAGCGGTGCGCCGGCTCCCCAGGAGTACTGCGGGGTGATGCTCGCGGGCAGGGTCGGGGCGACGCCCGCGGTGGTGCGGATCGCGATCGTCTGGCCGGCGGCCGGGGCGAGGTCGCGGAGGGACCACGACTGGTTCGCTCCGCCGTTGGAGGTGTAGACGCCGACCGACGCGTTGTCGGCGCTGGAGCCGCCGTTCACGTCGAGCGACTGGGCGATCGACTCGTTGACGAGCGAGAAGTTCACGCCGTCGGTGGTGTTGACGATCCAGCGGGTCGCGGCGGTCGTCTTCGCCGCGTCGACGGACAGCGAGCGCAGGTCGGTGCCGGCGGTCGTGGCTCCGAGCACGCGTCCGTCGCCGTTGACGAGGACGACGCGGCGGGT
Organism: Rathayibacter sp. VKM Ac-2805; assembly: GCF_009834265.1. NCBI lineage: Bacteria > Bacillati > Actinomycetota > Actinomycetes > Micrococcales > Microbacteriaceae > Rathayibacter > Rathayibacter sp. VKM Ac-2805. Next base: position 3,274,693 of record NZ_CP047185.1, on the reverse strand, counting down.
GGCCTCGCGCTCGCCGGCGGCGACCTCGCGGACCGTCCAGGTCTGCTTGGCGGCCGTGGCGGAGTCGGTGGCGAGGCCGGTGATCGTGGTCGCGGCGCCCGAGGGGTTGCCGGTCAGGGCCTTGCCGCTCTGGGTGCCGACCAGCTGGTAGCGGTGGCCGTCGCGCAGGGCGGGGGCGGAGTCGGCGACTCCCGAGACTCCGTCGATCGAGAAGCTCGTGACCGACTTGGCGGGCACGGTGATCGTGGCGGTGCGCGAGATGCGGTCGACGCTCACCGGCGTCTTCGCGACCAGGGCGTTGCTCGTGGGAGCGGCGGCCGAGGAGGCCTTCGTGGTGACGTAGGGGGTGACCGTCGCGGTGTCGGCGATGGTGCCGAAGCGGGAGAGGTCGAGCACGACGGTCTTCTCGGTCGCGGTGCTGTTGGTGTGCACGACGGTCGCGCCCGAGCCGTCGCCGCGGACGGCGGCGGTGGAGGAGGTGTCGTTCGAGGGCATCAGGTGGTCGCCCTCGTGGATGAACTTGGTGAAGTTCCGGATGGTGTTGAACTTCGAGTTCGTCTCGACGCCGCAGACCGGGGCCTTGGTGGAGTCGCCACCGGCGTCGGCGACGCGGCGGACCGACTTCCAGACCTCGGTCCCGTTCTCCTGGTACGGCTTGCAGTCCAGGTCGATGTAGACGGAGCCCCAGTTGAGGTTCTCGCCCTTGGGCTTGGGCTGCTGCATGTTGTAGTAGTCCTCGACGGGCTGCCAGAGCACCCACGCCTTCGGCTCGAGCTCGCGCAGGTCGTCGTTGATGCGGCCGGCGATGCCGAGGCCGTTCTCCATGTTGGTGGGGTCGAAGCCGGTGACCCAGTTGCCCTCGATCTCGCTCATCCACAGGTCGGTGTCGGCCTGCTTCGCGAGGTCGCGGACCTTGAGGCGGCCCGAGGTGCCGTAGGTGTGGACGTTCATCCGGTCGACCTCGGCGCGGATCGCGGCGGAGTAGGCGGCCCAGTTCGTGGCGAAGATGTCGGGGTTGGTCTCGTCCATCGCGGCGAGGCCGGCGTCGGTGGTCGAGGCGTCCAGCGCGGCGGCGACGTCGGGGATCAGACCCGCTTGGCGCGTCGGTCCGACGTGCATTCCCTCCTGGCGTCCGCCGGTCGGGACGCCGTTGGAGAGCTGCGTGCCCCAGTAGTTCGTGTTCGGCTCGTTGAAGGGGTCGAGCGTGTCGAACTCGATGCCGTACTCGTCCTCCATGTGCTCGGTGACCTTCACGAGGTACTTCGCGAACTGCTCCTCGGCGGCGGGCTTCAGCTGCTCGCTGTTCGCGTCGAAGCCGCCCGAGACGTAGCCGCTCTCGGTCATGAAGTACGGGGCGGAGTTGGAGAACGCCTCCCAGTGCGAGATCTGCTTCTCCTCGGCGAGCCTCTCGACCCACCAGCGCTGCGTCTCGTCGGCGGTCCAGTCGTAGCCGGCGGGGTCGTCCGCGTTCCACTTGGCCAGGAGCGCGTCGCGGTCGGCGAGCTTCGTGGAGGTGCCGCCGTAGGTCGACGCGTCGCCGGCCGGGTTCGGCTTCCACCAGCCCTCGACGGCGCCGCCCGGGCGGAGGTAGTCCTTCACATCGGAGGCGTTGCCGCCGCCGATGTTGTAGCGGGCGATGTTGAGGTCGAGGCCGCTGTCGCCGAAGACCTTCTGGTAGAGGTCTTCGCGGAGGGCCTCGGGGTAGTTGCCCGTCGCGTTCGCGAACCAGACGAGGCTGGTGCCCCAGCCCTCGAACGCCTCACCGGCGGCGGCGGGGTTCGGCGTGATGCGGAACGCGTCCGCGGCCTGAGCGGGGGCCGCTGCGGCGGGGATCGCCAGCAGTGCTCCTGTGGCCAGGGCGGCGCTCGTGGCGAGCGCGGCGACCCTTCTGAAGGACATCGACATTGATGCGGTCTCTCTTTCGCCATCGAAATGCGGGCATGTTCACGTGAACGCGCCCTGACGGCCGACTGTACATGTTCACGTCAACAATCGGAAGGTGCTCAGAGGTGGGCGGGGCCCCGCAGCGTCGAGAAGCCGGGAGTCGTCGCAGTCGGCGACGGGTGCGACGACTCCTGGAGTGTCGTGGGCATGCGGAGGCGTGCGGCCGCGCGCCGCGACACCCCCGCGCTCAGACGCGGTGCGTCGTCTCCGGGAAGGCCTCGGGCTCGCACTGGATGGTCGCGTGGTCGATGCCGTGGCGCTCGCGGAGGACGGCGAGCACCCGCGAGAGCGCGGTGCGGTAGTCGGCGTCGGGGGCGACGACCACGTGGCCGGTGGCGCTCTCCATGCCCGAGGTGATCGTCCACACGTGCAGGTCGTGCAGCGCGAGCACGCCGGGGACGGCGCAGACGTCGCGCTCGAGCGCTGCGAGGTCGACGTGCGCGGGGGCCGACTCCATCAGGATCCCCAGCGCCTGCCGCGTCAGCGACCAGGTGCGGGGAAGGATCAGCAGCCCGATCAGCACGCCGACGATCGGATCCGCCCACGCCCAACCGGTGGTGAGCAGCACGATCGCCGCGACGATCACGCCGATCGAGCCGAGTGCGTCGCCGAGCACCTCGAGGGAGGCTCCGCGGAGGGTGATGCTCTCCTTCGCCCCGGCCGACAGCAGGCGCAGGCTCACGAGGTTGACCGCCAGGCCCACGACGGCGGTGATCAGGAGGGGGCCGCCGGGCACCGCGGGCGGCTCGGCGAAGCGGCGGACGGCCTCGACGATCACGAACGCGGCGACAGCGAACAGCAGCAGGCCGTTGGCGAGGGCGGCCAGCACTTCGAGGCGGTAGGAGCCGTAGGTGCGGCCCTTCGCGGCGGGGCGGGCGGCGAGCGAGATCGCGGCGATCGACATCCCGAGCGCCAGCACATCGGTGCCCATGTGCGCGGCGTCCGAGAGCAGCGCGAGCGAGCCCGTCGCGACTCCGACCGCGAACTCGACGACCATGAACGCCGCGGTCAGCACGAAGGCGGCCACGAGCGGACGCCGGTGCCGCGCGGCGGCGGAGCCGGCCGGAACGCCGTGAGAGTGGCCCATCGGCTCCTCCGATCCCTGTTCGTATAAACAGTCTTGCATGCGTCCGGAGGCGAGCGCGAGGGCCCTCAGCCGACCAGCGGGTCCAGCGCCTCGCCGAGGTAGGGCGCCAGGGTCCGGGCGTAGGACTCGGTGAGGTGCCCGAGGTCGCGGTACACCTTCACTCCGCCGATCACGAGGGGGCAGCCGCGGTCGTCGCAGAACCAGCGGGTGAGGTCGACGGCGGCGGCGCCCGGCCAGTCCTCGGCGGCGGCGGCCATCAGCTCGCGGTCGGCGAAGGCCTCGTCGAGCGGCACGCTGCAGTCGGCCGCGGAGCCCGGCTCCTCGGCGCAGGCCAGCAGGGAGAGCGAGGGCAGCACCGGATTGTCGCGGATCGCGACCACCGTGGATCCGCGGGCGATCAGCGGCGCCCACGACTCGTGGAACCCGTCGATGCCGGCCTGCTCGTCGGGGGTGCCGGACGCGTCGACGAACACGGACTTCTTCGCGGAGTAGGCGGTGACGACGAGCGCGTACGGCTCCTGGCCCGCGAGCTCCTCCTGCAGCTTCCCGTTCCAGACGTCGCAGGAGCGGCGGGAGGAGGCGGAGTCGTCGCGCCGCTCCGCGGTCGAGAAGACGCAGCCCGTCTTGTAGTAGGTGTGCAGGTCCCAGCCGCGCTCCTCCGCGACGCCGCGCAGCGCCGGGAAGAACGACGCCGCGTGCGAGTTGCCGATGAGCAGCACGCGGAGGCCGTCGGGATCGCCGAAGCGGCACTCCTTGAGCGCGGTGCCGGAGTTGCCCGTGCTGCACTCGTCGGTGTTCAGGGCGGAGCCGTCCTCCGAGGCGTCGACGGCGGGCAGGCTCGTGGTCCAGGAGTCGGGGCAGGCGTTCGCGAGCGCCGCGGCTCCGACGCAGCCCTCGGTCGAGACGGGGAGGGCGTGCGCGCGGGTGAGGTCGGCGGCGATCGCGGCGTTCGTTCCGGTGAGGCCCGTCGCTCCGACCAGGGCGGCGACGGCCAGCAGGGCCGCCGGGGCGAGCGCGCGGAGGCGGTGCGGGCGCTCGGCGGGGGCGCGGCGGTGGAGGGGGTCCTCGAGGAAGCGCTTCGAGGCGGCGGCCAGGAGGATCGCGGCGGCGATGACGCCCAGGCCCGCGAGGGCGGTCGGGTCCTCGCTGGTGCTCTCGCGCCAGAAGACCAGGAGTGGCCAGTGCCAGAGGTAGATCCCGTAGCTCAGGCCGCCCAGCCACACGAGCGGGCGCAGGGCCAGCAGTCGGCCGACGCCGCGCTCCGGGGCGGGGCCGGTCCCGGCGACGAGCACGAGCACCGCCGAGAGGGTCGGCCAGAGCGCGGCGGTGCCGGGGAACGCACTCGAGACCTGGAGCACGAACCCGCAGGAGACGACTCCGATCAGCCCCAACCACCCGGCGACCGTCCGCAGGGTCGCCGGGATCGCCAGTCCCGGGAGCACGAGGGCCGCGAGCGAGCCGAGCCCGAACTCCCACGAGCGGGCGAGGGTGCTGTAGTACGCGGTCGGCTGGTCGATCCCGACCAGCACGACCGAGAACGCGAACGAGAGGACGGTGAGCGCCGCGACGAGCGCCAGCAGGAACCGCGGCAGCTGCGCGCGTCGTCGCAGCAGCACGGCGGCGAGGGTCGCGACGAGCACCAGGGCGAGCCAGACCAGGTAGAACTGCCCCTGCACCGACATCGCCCAGAAGTTCTGCACCGGCGAGTGGAAGTCGTCCTGCGCGAGGTAGTCCACTCCGGCCCGCGCGAGCGCGACGTTCTCGACGTAGAAGGTCGAGGCGAGCACCTCGGTGAAGGTCTGCAGCAGCTGCGAGGGGCGCAGGAGGAGCGGAGCGAGCGCCGCGACGACGACCAGCACCACCGCGGCCGCCGGGAAGAGCCGCGAGGCGAGCCTCCGGAGGAAGGCGATCGGACGCACGCGCCCGAACCGGCGGATCTGGCCGAGGAGGGTGAGGGTGGTGAGGAACCCGGCGATCACGAAGAAGACGTCGACGCCTCCGGAGACGCGGCCCAGCCAGATGTGGAACGTCGCGACCAGGAGGGACGCGACGGCGCGCAGTCCCTCGATCTCGGGCCGGTAGCCGGACGCATCGGCCTTGCGCACCAGCGCGGACCGGCCGGAGGGGGCGGTGCGGGCGGAGTGGCGGGGCAACAGGATCCTTCTGTGACGGTCGGAGGGCGGTGGGGCGGGCGCCGTCGAGCGTCGCTGTCCAGGATCGCGCTCTCCCGCCCCCAGGGGAACCGTGTCCGGGGTGCTGTCCACCTGGTTGGGGGCTGCGGAGGCGAGGTGCGCGACAGGTGTCCGCTTACTCGGCTGTTCCGGGCCTTCTGAGCGCGGTGAGGACTCGGCAGCCGCCGTCCTCGCGCGCGACCACGGCGACTCCTCCGGAGTCGCCGGCGGGCCGGGCCGAGGGCGGCCGAGGGTCGGTGGCGCGGATCGACTGGCGCGAATGGACGGGTCGAAGTGAGGTAAGGCTATGCTTACCCCGGCTCCGCGCCGGGCCCACGAACAAGGCCCGCGCACCGGGCCGACGACCGACGCCCACGAACCACGGGAGATCCATGTCCACGCACCGACGGCGCCCCGCCGCCCTCGCCCTCGCCGCCCTGACCCTGCTCGCCCTCACCGGCTGCGGCGCCTCCGAGCAGATCGAGCCCGAGAGCACGGCCGCCGCGGGGGAGGGCACGACCTCGTACCCGCTCACGCTGGACGACTGCGGCACCACGACCACCGTCACCGCCCCTCCGCAGCGGGTCGTCTCCCTCGACCAGAACTCGACCGAGATCCTGCTGTCCCTCGGCCTCGAGGACCGGATGGTCGGCACCGCCTCCTGGACCGACCCCGTGCTCGCGACCCTCGCCTCCGCGAACGAGAGCGTGCCGCGCCTGGCCGACAACGCGCCCACCTACGAGGTGCTGCTCGGCGCCGACCCGGACTTCGTCACGGCCTCCTTCGGCCGGCACTACGCGCCCGAGGGCGTCGCCTCGCGCGACCGCCTCGCCGAGACGGGGATCGGCTCCTACCTCGCCCCCTCCGACTGCGACAACGGAGCGAGCGTCAACGGCGGGAGCGGCACGCGCACCGTCCCGCTGACCGTCGACGTCCTCTATCAGGAGATCCACGAGCTGGCCGAGGTCTTCGACGTGCAGCAGCGCGGTGACGCCCTGGTCGCGCAGCTGCAGGAGCGCGCCGCCGCCGCCACCGAGGGGGTCGACCTCGGCGGCCGGAGCGTCGCCTTCTGGTTCGCCGACACCAAGACGCCCTACATGGCCGGCGGCTACAACTTCGCCTCGATGCTCGGCACCACGACCGGCATGACCAACGTCTTCGCCGACCGCACGGAGGACTGGCCCGCCGTCGGCTGGGAGAGCGTCGTCGCGGCCGACCCGGACGTCCTGGTCCTCGGCGACCTGCAGCGCGACCGCTTCCCCGGTGACCGCCTCGACGACAAGACCGCATTCCTCCGCTCCGACCCGCTGACGAGCAGCCTGCCCGCGGTGCAGGGCGGCCGCTTCATCGCGCTCCACGGCGCCGAGATGAACCCGTCGATCCGCTTCGTCGACGGGCTCGAGAAGATCCGCGCCTGGTGGGACGAGAACGGGGCCTCGCTCTGAGCACGGGCACGGGCACGAGCACGGTCCTCGTCCGCCGGGTGCCGCGGGGCCTGGTCGCCGCGGCGCTGGTCGTCGGCGGGCTGCTCGCGCTGGCGCTCTCGGTCGGCGTCGCGGTGACCCTCGGCCCGGCCGACGTCTCGCTCGTGAACGTGCGCGACATCCTCCTCAACCACCTCGGGCTCGCCTCCGTCCCGGTGCGTGCGGCCGAGGACGCGATCGTCTGGCAGGAGCGCCTCCCGCGCGCACTCGTGGCCGCGGCCTGCGGGGCGGGGCTCGGCGTGTGCGGAGTGATCCTGCAGTCGCTGCTGCGCAATCCACTCGCCGACCCGTTCGTGCTGGGCGTCTCCTCCGGAGCGTCCACGGGCGCGGTGCTCGTCGGCGTGCTCGGGGTCGGCGGAGGAGTGGTCGGGCTCTCCGGAGGCGCCTTCGTCGGCGCGCTGGTCGCCTTCGGCTTCGTGCTGCTGCTCACGCGGTTCTCGGCGGGCGGCACCTCCGGCGTGATCCTGGCGGGGGTGGCGAGCACGCAGCTGTTCTCGGCGCTGACCTCGCTGATCGTGTTCGCGCTCGCCGACTCGGACGAGACGCGCGGCGTGATGTTCTGGCTGCTCGGCTCCCTCGAGGGCATGCGCTGGGACGACGCGGCGCTGAGCGGGGGCGTCGTGCTGCTCGGCTCCGTGGTCTGCCTCGCCGCGGCGCGCACGCTCGACGCGTTCGCCTTCGGGGAGGACGTGGCCGCGTCGCTCGGCGTGCACGTGGGCCGCACCCGCCTCCTCCTGCTGGTGGTGACGGCCCTGCTGACGGCGACCCTGGTGAGCATCGCCGGCGCGATCGGCTTCGTGGGGCTGGTGCTGCCGCACGCCGCGCGACTCGTGTTCGGGCAGCGGCACTCGCGGGTGATCCCGGCGACGATCCTGCTCGGCGCGGTGTTCCTGGTGTGGGTCGACGCAGGGTCGCGGGTGGCGTTCGCGCCGACTCCGCTGCCGGTGGGGGTCGGCACGGCACTCGTCGGCGTGCCGGTGTTCATGCTGCTGCTCCTGCGGCGGAGGGGCCGCTCGTGACGCTCGAGGCCGACCGGGTCTCGTGGCGCCGGGGCGGCCGCCTGGTGGTCGACGGGGTCTCGCTCCGCCCCGCTCCCGGCTCGACCGTGGGACTGCTCGGGCCCAACGGCTCGGGCAAGTCGTCGCTGCTGCGGCTGCTGCAGGGCACCGCGGCTCCGGACGCCGGCGTCGTCACCCTCGACGGCGCGCCGCTCCGCTCGCTCCGCCGCCGCGAGGTCGCCCGGGCCGTGGCCACGGTGACGCAGCAGGCCGAGACGGAGGCGGACCTCCCCGTCCGCGACGTCGTCCGGCTGGGGCGCACCCCGCACCGCTCCCTCCTGGGCGGGGACACGGCCGAGGACCTGAGCGCGATCGATCGCGCCCTCGAGCAGGTGGGCCTCGAGGCGAAGGCCGACGACCTCTGGCACACCCTCTCGGGCGGCGAGCGGCAGCGCGCGCACATCGCCCGGGCGCTCGCGCAGGAGCCGCGCGAGCTGCTGCTGGACGAGCCGACCAACCACCTCGACATCCGCCATCAGCTGGAGCTGCTGGCCCTGGTGCGGGCGCTGCCGGTGACCACGGTCGTCGCGCTGCACGACCTCAACCTCGCGGCCCTCTTCTGCGACGCGCTGCTGGTGCTGCGCGAGGGGCGCGTGGTCGCGGGCGGCACCCCGGAGGAGGTGCTCACCCCGGCGCTGATCGCGGACGTCTACGGGGTGCGCGCCCGCGTGATCGTCGACGCCGGACGGCCGCACGTGCTGTTCGACTCCTGATTCCGCTGCCGCATCCTGACCCCACTGCCAGACGATCGTCGATCAGTCAACGGTCTCGTCCGTAGTGAGGAGCGCGTTCTACCGTCGGTGAACCGGCTTCGAGACCTCACAGGAGAGGTCCCCCTCGCGCTGGGCGAGGTGCTCTCCTGACGGAGGGCGATGGACGTGCCGGTGACGACGAGGGGAGTCGAGAGATGTCCAGAGACGACGTGGCACCGGGGCGGTTCGCGCGGTTCGTGAAGTGGGTCAACAAGGCCGACGGCTGGGAGCCGCAGTACCTGCGCGGGCGGGTCGTGGCCAAGAAGGACGGCGAGTGGATCGTCGCGGTCGACGGCGAGGAGCGCCGGATCGTGAAGAAGGAGTGGAGCGTCTACCGCTGACCCTCGGGGAGGACTCGTGATGCTGCCCGACCGGCGCACTCCCGAGATCAGAGAGGCGCGTCCCGGAGTCTTCGTGCTCGAGCTGCGCCGCACCCGCCGCCGGCCCGCCGAGGAGCTGGGCGTCCTGATCCGCACGGGCACGACCTGGACGGTGCTGGGGCCGGACGGGGTGCGGGCGGACGTGACGAGCTTCCACGAGGCCGTGGAGGCCCTGCGCGAGTAGCGGGCGCTGACGTGCCCGCACCCGTTCGGGCGTGTCGACGACCGTCCCGGGCACCTCGGCGCAGCGCCCCCGCCCGGTCAGGTGTCGAGCAGCGCGGCTCCCACGGCCTCCCGGCTGAAGGGCACGGAGTAGGCCATCAGGGCGCCGGCCTGCGCGTCGCGGAAGATCCGCTGCACGGGGGAGCGCGCGAGGTAGGCGCCTCCGCCGCCGACCGAGAGCGCGAGCGCGGCGGCCTTCTTCGCGAGCTCGTTGGCGAGCATCTTGGCCTCGGTCGCCGCGTCGCGCGCCGACGGGTCCCTCTGATCGGCGAGCCACGCGGTGCTCTCGGCGAGGAGTCGTCCTGCTCGCAGCTCGGCGGCGACCGCGCCGGTCTCCGAGCGCACCCACGGAGCCTCGGCGAGCGGCGCGGCGCCGGGAGTCCGCACGCGCTGTGCTCCGGCCACCAGCGCATCGAGCGCCGCCTCCGCGATGCCGATCGAGAGCGCGGGGAAGCCGATGGTGATCAGGTTCGCGTAGTCGGCCGGCGGCGGCCCGCAGCGACGCGAGGCGGACAGGAGCGTGCCCTCGAACGCGACGGCACGGCTGCGGGTCGCCCGCATCCCCATCGTCGCATCCAGCGGAGGGAGGGACACGGTCTCGTCGCGGGTGACGCCGAAGAAGGCCGGCCCCCCGTCGATCCGCACGTTCACGAGGAAGTGCTCGGCCGCCTCCGCACCGGAGACGAACAGCTTCCGGCCGGTGAGGGACCAGCCGCCGTCCACGGACGGCGCGTCCTGGTGCGAGTTCAGGAAGTGGTTGCCGCCGGCCGCCTCGGACAGCGCGTTCGCGAAGCGCGCTCCCCGGCGCAGCTCCGCGGCGAAGAAGGACGCCTCCTCGGGCGAGGACTGCATCACCAGGGCGTGCGCCGCCCCGAGGTGCATCAGCCACACGGCCGCGACGGCGGGGTGAGCGGAGGCGAGCAGCCGGACGGTGTGCGCCAGCGCCGCGTAGGAGAGGGCCTCGCCGCCGTGCTCGCGTGGGAGGAAGGCCGCGTCGAGCCCGCTCGCGGAGAGTGCGCGCAGGTGCTGCAGCGGCAGCTCGCCCGAGGCGTCGTCCGACTCCGCGGTCGCCCCGCACTCGGCCGCGATCGTCGCCGCGACCTCCAGCCACCGCCGTTCGGACTCGGGCGGAGCGAAGGGGGAGGGTCGAGCGTGCATCGCGACTCCGTTCGTGGGGGAGGGGTCAGAACTGGTACCGCGCGGTCGAGAAGACCTGCGGGGGCCGGACGGTGCGCATGATCGAGTACGAGACCAGCCCGGGATGGTGGAGCTCGCGCGCGTGGAACAGGCGGCGGCCGCTGAGGCCGACGCCCACGATGTCGAGGGTCAGGACGGCGGTGCCCGCGGGGTGCTCGAAGAGCTCGGACTCGGCCTCGCCGAGGACCTCGGCGGAGGGCGTCGTCACCTCCCAGGCGATCGCCTCGCCCCACATCTGCTTGACCGCGCTGTAGATCGAGTCCCCGAGGTCGACGTCCGCGCGGGGGTAGGGGAGCGGCATGGTGCCGAAGGAGAGCATGGCCACCTCGCCGTCGGCGCGCCACCGCTTCACGATCCGGGCGGCGGGCTGCTCGGCCGGAGTGCGCAGCAGATCCGCGCTCGGCTTGGGCAGGGCGACGGTCGACACCTCCAGGACCTCGACGCTGCTGTCGTAGCCGTGCTGCTGGAGCAGGAGGCTGTACTCGAGCTGGTCCTCGAAGCGCACGCTCAACCGCGTCGCGACGGGATCCACCTCGGTCGCCGCACCCTGGCGTCGCAGGACGATGCCCTGCTGCTCCAGCGAGGCCAGCACATCGCGCACCTGCTTGCGGCTCACGCCGAGCGTCTCGGCGATCTCGACCTCTCCGCGCAGGGTCGCCCCCGCCGCCGCCGCGTCGCGGACGAACCTCAGGACGCCCGCGAGCACCCTCCTGTTGTCGGTCGTCATCCCGTCCCCGCCTTCTCCGCGGACGATTCTGCCCGCTCCTGGGGACTCGCGGGCGCGGGCCGTGCGCGGCCGAGGTGCCGCAGCCGGCGCCGCGACGTCACGACGAGGACGAGGAGGGTCACGACGTAGGGCAGCGACTGGTAGACCTCGCTCGGCAGGGTCAGGGCGGTGGACTGCGCGAGCAGGGCGAAGCTCTGGAGGAACGCGAACAGCAGCGCGCCCAGAGCGATCCCGAGCGGACGGCTGCGGCCCATGATCACCACGGCCAGGACGATGTACCCGCGTCCGGCCGTGATGTCCGGGGCGAAGGAGCCGATGGTGCCGACCGTGATCGCCGCACCGCCGAGCCCTGCGAGAGTCCCTCCGACGAGGAACGCCGCGGCACCGGTCCGCTGCACCCGCACCCCGCGCAGCGCCGCCGAGGCGGGGTCGGCGCCGACGGCGCGCACGGCGAGCCCGAAGCGGGTCGAGCGCATCACCCACCAGGCGACCACGAGGAGGACCGCCGCGAGGTAGACCAGGGGGCTCTGCACGAAGAGCGCCGGGCCCACGAGCGGGAGGTCCGCGAGCGGCCCGAGGGGGACTCGGGGCAGGGTCTCGACGGTCACGTTCGTCGTGCCGGCCGGCACCCAGAGCTGGAAGAGGTACGTGCTGAGCCCGAGGCCGAGCATCGTGACGGCGAGCCCGATGACCAGCTCGTTCGCGCGCAGCCGGAGCACGACGACGTTCATCACGGCGGCGAGGAGGAGGCCGACCCCCGCCCCCGCGGCGAGCCCGGCGACCGGCCCGGCGGCACTGCCCGCCCAGACCCCCGCGAACGCGCCGAGGATCATCATCCCCTCGATGCCGAGGTTGATCCGCCCGGCGCGCTCCACGACGCCCTCGCCGATGCCCGCGAGCACGAGCGGAGAGGCCAGGACGAGAGTCCCGGCGAGGATCGACAGCCACAGGTCGACGCTCATCGCCCGCTCCCCTCTCGCTCGGCCTCGACGACGGTGCCGGCGATCCCCTCGCCGGGCGGCTCGACGATCCCGGACTCCGGCTCGGCGGGCGCCACGACCGGGCGGCGCTGGTAGGCCGCGATGCAGGCGACTCCGATCAGAAGGACTCCCTTGACGACCTCGGCGATCGAGGACGGCACGGTGCCGGTCGCGGACTGCATGCCGACCGCACCGGCGGTCAGCGCCGAGAAGAAGAGCGCCGCGACGACGACGCCGACCGGGGCGAGGCCGCCGAGCAGCGCGACCGCGAGCCCCGAGAAGCCGACTCCGCCGGACACGGAGTTCAGCAGGCGCTCGTTGACTCCCGCGACCTGGATCCAGCCGACCGCTCCGGCCCCCGCTCCCGAGACGAGCATCGTCGAGTAGAGGGTCCGCGCCCGCGAGGAGCCCAGCCTCAGCGCCAGGGTCGGCCGCTCCGCGAACACGCGCAGGCGTGCGCTGCTCGCGGTACGGAGCCACAGCATCAGGAGGACTGCGACGACGAGGACGATCACCAGCCCCCAGTGCGCGCGGGTGCCCGGCAGGAGGATCGGCAGGGCCGCCGCCTCCGGCAGCTTCGCGCTCTGCGGCGTCGCCGTGGCCTCTCCGCTGGAGAGCCAGGTCCGCAGGGTGAAGCCGAGGAAGCCGGCCGCGATGTAGTTGAGCAGCAGAGTGCTGAGGATCTCGTTGACGCGCCAGCGCACGGCGAGGAACGCGGGGAGGAGCGCGGTCGCGGCGCCTCCTGCCGCTCCCGCGAGCAGGCCGGCGAGCCAGAGCACCGGCCCGGGCGCTGCTCCGCCGGTGAGGGAGTCGACGCCGAGGGTCGCCGCCGTCGCCGCGATCGCTCCCATCACGATCTGCCCCTCGGCGCCGACCGAGAAGACGCCGGCCCGGAGGGCCGGGACGAGCGTCAGGGCGACCACGCCGACCGGGACGGCGCCGACGAGCACCTCGCCGACGCGGTACGGGGAGGAGGAGACGCCCTCGACGAGTCCCCGCAGGCCGACCAGCGGGTCTGCTCCCGCGAACAGGATGAGCGCCGCGGCCACCGCGACGACGGCCAGCACGACGATCGCGCCGAGCAGCCAGCGCCGGCGGTCCAGGCCGTTCACCGGTGCCCGCCCTCGTGGGCGCAGCGGTCGGCGGGCCCGGGCAGCAGCACGTCGACGAAGGCCTGGGTCGGAGTGTCGATGAGCCCGAGCTCGGTGATGCCGAGATCGGGGACGACGTAGAGGCCGACGAAGGACAGGACGATGTAGGGGGACGGGATCGTGCAGCCCAGCGCGTGCGTCGCGGCGTGTCCGCGGCGCAGGGCCTCGGCGGTCTCCTCGAAGGGCGCGGCGCTCATCATGCCGCCGACCTCCAGGGGGACCCGCGCGAGGACCTCCCCGTCGGCGACGGTGACGAAGCCTCCGTGCATCCGCCGCAGCTCCTCGACGGCCGCCAGCATGTCGGCGTCGTTCGCGCCGACGACCGCGACGTTCATGTTCGGGCAGTTCATCGTGATCGCGATCGCACCGCGGCGCAGCCCGAACCCCTTCACGAAGCCGATGCCGGCCAGGGCCTCGCCGTGGTGGCGGTCGATCACGGCGACCTTGAGCACGTCCTGCGCGGTGTCGGACTGCACCAGGCCGTCCGAGACGGGCAGCTCCGCATCGAACGCCCGCTTGAAGTAGCCCTTGTGCATCTCCATCGCCCGCACCCGCACGCGCTCAGGACCTTCCTCGGGCGCGGGCAGGGCCAGGAGCCCGGGATCGAGGACCTCGGGGAGCCGGACGGTGCCGGCGGTCCAGTCGGGGACCGTGTCAGTGTTCTCGAACAGAGCGACTCCGTCCCGCGCGGCCACGCGGCCCCCCATCACGACGACGCTCGGGCGCACCTCGGCGAGGTCGGGGATCACCTGCAGATCCGCCAGACGCGACGGAGCGATCAGGCCGAGGATCTGGTCGAGCCGGTAGTACCCGGCGGGCTGCGTCGTCGCCATCCGGTAGGCCAGCTGCGGGTCGACCCCGAAGCGGATCGCCTGGCGCACGTGGTGGTCGATGTGCCCTTCCTCGTGCAGGTCGAGGACGTGCTTGTCGTCCGCGCAGAAGCACAGGCTCCGCAGGGCGGGCGCGATCCGGTCGAGATCGGAGAAGAGAGGGACGGTGTTGTCGGTGAGGGAGGCGCCCATCACGGTGATCATCGCTCCGAGACGCACGCGCTCGAGCACCTCCTCGACGGTGGCGGAGTTGTGGTCGTCGCCGACCCCCGCCGCGAGGTAGCCCCACAGCGACTCCTGCGTCTGCGCTGCGGTGTGGCCGGTGATCCTCCGACCGGCCGCGAGCGCGGCGGCGAAGCGCGCGGTCGACACCTCGCCGTAGTCGAAGGGGTTGCCCTCGCCGAGACTCGTGGTCACGTCGTCCAGGAGCCGGGCGTGGACGGTCTCCTCGGGGATGACGGCGCCGCCGCGCTCGAGCACCTGCGAGGCGGGGGTGGTCGGGGAGACCTGCTGGAAGATCCGCAGCGGCGTCGTCGTCCGCGTGAGCAGATCCATGCCAGGCGGTCCCCAGACGTTGGCGGCGCCGTTCGGATCCGTCAGGACCGTCCCGGTGCCGCGCGCCACGCTGAGGCGCGCGAGCTCTCCCGGAGTGAGGTTGGTGTACTCGATGTGCAGGTGCGCGTCGAGGAACGCGGGGACGACGTGGGCGCCCCGCGCGTCGATCTCCTCGCCGCCCTCGGCGACGTGGCCCCACGGGGTCAGTGCCGCGATGTGCCGGCCCGCCACGAGCACGTCGCACTCCAGCCACTCCTCGGTGCCGGGGGACTGCACGAGCCCGCCGCGCACGATCAGATCGGGGCGCTCGGCGCCCACGGCCACGGCGCGCAGCCGGCCGAGCTCGGCGGCGGTCGGGAGGAGGTCGGAGCGGTCGGTCATCGGGGGTCTCCTTCGGAGGTGGTCGAGAGGCCGGCCATCGCGCGGCCGAGACGGGCGGTGTCGGCCTCGGCGACCGGCAGATCGGCGACGACGCGGCCCGCGAACATCACCAGGACCCGGTCGGCCACGGCGAGCACCTCCTCCAGGTCGTGGGAGGCGACGATCACGGCGGCCCCGCCGTCGGCGAGCCCGGTCAGGCGGGAGCGGATCGCCTGCGACGCGCGGAGGTCGAGCCCCTGCGTCGGGCCGTGCGCGAGGACGGCCCGGGGCGAGCCGCCGAGCTCGCGGGCCGCGAGCAGCTTCTGCTGGTTGCCTCCGGAGAGGCCCCCGGCGGGCAGCCGCGGGTCGGCGGGGCGGACGTCGAAGGCCTCCAGGAGGTCGGCGGCGGCCGGTGCGTCGCCGGAGCGCGGGGCGCCGACCGCGCTGCGGTAGACGGCGAGGTTCTCCGCCAGGGTCATCCGGGGCACGATCGCGTCGCCGCGCTCCTCGGGCATCCAGGCGAGCCCGGCGTTCAGCAGGTCGACGGCGGAGGCGCCGGGCGCCGCACCGGCCATCCGCACCGTGCCCTCGTCGGGTCGGACGACGCCGCTGAGGACGTCCAGGAGGAGGTTCTGGCCGCTGCCGGCGACGCCCGCGATCCCGACGACCTCCCCCGCACGCACGGAGAGGGTCACTCGGTCGAGATCCGCATCCCTCGTCGAGGTGGCCACGAGGCCGGAGCACTCGAGGACCGGGTCCCCCGGCGCGCGGCGGGCGCGGGGCGCGGGAGCCGGGAGGTCGCCGACCATCAGGCGTGCGATCTGCGGGGCGTCGAGTCCCTCGGCGCTGCCGCGGTGCACGAGCGCGCCGTGCGAGAGGACCGTGATGTCGTCCGCCACGTCCCGCACCTCCTCGAGCCGGTGGGTGATCAGCACGATCGCGGTGCCGAGAGCGCAGAGGGAGCGCAGATGCGCGATCAGCCCGCCGACCTCGAGCGGGCCCAGGCTCGCGGTCGGCTCGTCGAGGATCAGGGTGTGCGCTCCCTCCGCGAGGGCGACGACGATCTCCCCGAGCTGCCGGTGCGCCTGCGGCAGCGAGCCGGTCGGCGCGTCGAGATCGACCTGCACTCCGGCGCGCTCGAGCGTCGCGGCGAGAAGGGCCCGGGCCGAGCGCCGGCGCACGAGCGCTCGGCGCCCCACCACGAGGTAGTTCTCGACCAGGCTCAGCTCGCCGACGAGGCTCAGCTGCTGCGGCACGAGGTCCACGCCGCGCGCTTTCGCGCCGGCGCGATCGCGGGGGGCGTAGGGCGCGCCGTCGAGCAGGAGGGTGCCCGAGTCCGGGCGTTCGAGTCCCGCGAGGACGCGGGCGAGCGTCGACTTGCCCGCGCCGTTCTCGCCGACGAGGGCGTGCACGGCGCCCGGCCGCACCGTGATGCCCACGTCGGTCAAGGCCCGGACGCGCCCGAAGCTCTTCGAGACGCCCCGCGCCTCCAGGACGCCGCTGCTCATGGCCGGTCCGTCCTCAGCCGTCGATGCTCACGGAGCCGTCGGACAGACCCGCGATCAGCTGCTCGACCTTGTCGCCGGTGTCGGCGGGGACCTCGCCGTCGACGGTGTTGACGTCCTGGTACGAGATGCCGCCGTTCTCGACCGTGGAGGTCACGCCCTTGTCCCCGAAGCCGCCCGCGGCGACCTCTTCCACCCAGGCCTTGACGATGGGGTACATGTCGAGGTCGACGGTCGAGACGTTGGTCGCGAGGGCGGCGTCGCCGGCGGCGGGCGAGACGCCCACGCTGAGCACGCCGGCCTCCGAGGCCGCGGAGCCGACGCCGGTCGCGATGCCGTCGCCCGTCGTGTAGACGAGGTCCGCGCCCTGCCCGATCAGACCGGTGGTCGCGGCGGCCGCCGCCTGGGCGTCGTCGAAGCTGCCGGCGTAGACCACGGGGAGGAGGGTGGCCGAGGGGTTCGCCGCGGCGACCCCCTTCTGGAAGTAGGAGTCGGTCGCCGTGACGAAGTCGAGCTCCAGGCTCTCGACGCGGCCGATCGAGGAGGCGCCGGTCAGTCCTGCGATGTAGCCCGAGAGGTAGCCGACCTGGGGGGTGCTGTAGGTCCAGGTCTCGACGTTCGCGGTGTGCTTGTCGAGGATGTCGGTGCCGCCCGAGGCGGTGAAGTGCACGTCGGGGAACTGCTCGGCCACCGAGAAGACGGCGTCGCCGAGCTCGATGCCGTGGCCGATGATCAGGTCGTAGCCCTGGCTCGCGAAGTCGGCGATCACGGGCTCGCTCGCCGCGGGGTCCGACATCTGGTCGCGCAGCTCGTACTCGATCAGGCCCTCGCTCTGCAGCTTCGCGAGCGCATCGCTGAGCGCCTGGTTGAAGGCGCCGTCGGTGGTCGTGCCGGGGGTGAGGGCCCCCACCTTGATCACCCGGGGGCCGTCGGAGGAGCCCGCGGCGTCGGAGCCGGACGAGGCGGCGGAGGAGCAGCCCGCGAGGGTGAGCGTCGCGGCGGTGAGGGCGAGGAGGGAGCGGAGAGGGCCGGCGGTTCGTCTGGTCATGGCGGGGCCTTTCGGAGGAGGGGGTGGGGTGAGGCGGGGTGGGGTCGTCGGGGTCGGCCGACGCCGTCGGGGTCAGCCGGCGCTGTCGGTCAGGCCGGCGGCGAGCGTCGCGCCGACGAAGGCGCTGCTGTCCTCGGACCAGTGCCCGAGCAGGGCGCCGGTCGCGATCGAGAAGCAGGGGCTGAGGCCGGGGACGACCGGCGGATGGTCGGGGTGGAGCACCTCGTCCGGGAGGCACACCACGCGGTGGCCGTGGAGCGTCCGGCCGGTGCCAGTGTCGGGCAGACCCCCGCGCGCAGCGGTCGCGAGCAGAGCCGCCTGCGACAGGAAGCCGCGGAGCCCGGTGTCGTCCGAGCACTGCGCCGAGCCGGGGCAGCCCTCGATCCAGCGGATCCTGCCGTCGCCGGCGAGCTCCACCGCGCTCCGCTGGGTGCCCAGAGCGCTGTCGCCCTGGGCGACGACCTCGATCGTGAGGGCGAAGTCGCGGCCGACGCGCGTGGAGGTGATGTGCTCGACGTAGAGCGGCTCGGACTTGGTGCCGGAGACGGAGTAGGAGTCGGGCCAGGCGGCGACGAGCGGTGCGAGCGCGACCGGGGCGCCGTCGCTCCACTCCGGCTCCGCGGGGGAGGCGGGCGCGGTGCCCGCCACGGCGAGCACGCAGATCCCGGCGAGCAGGCCCGCGCCCAGCGGCGTCCGGCGCCTCACGACGGTCCGCCCTCGTCGGGAGCGGCGACGAGGGCGTCGAGCTCGGCGAGGAGGGAGCGCTTCAGGTCGTCCTCGGCGAAGGAGGCGTGGATCGAGTCGGCCGCGAAGCCGACCAGGCGGGCGTGGTCGAAGCCGAAGACGGCGGCGGTCACCGCCCAGTCCTGGTCGAGGGTGCTCGCGAGGGGCGCGGGGTCGTCGGTGTTGACGGTGACGCGCACCCCGGCCTCGACCAGGCGCGGCAGCGGGTGCGACTCCCAGTCGGGGTAGAGGCCGAGCGTCACGTTCGAGCGCGGGCAGAGATCGAGCGCGATGCCCTCGTCGACGAGGCGCTGCACGAGCACCGGATCCTCGATCGAGCGCACACCGTGGTCGATCCGCTCGGCGTGCAGCTGGTCGAGCGCGTCCCAGACCCCCTCCGGCCCGCTGGACTCTCCCGCGTGGACGGTCCGGCGGAGGCCGGCCGCCTCGGCTGCGCGGAACGCGGGCCGGAACTTCTCGCCGGTGAGCCCGGTGACCTTCTCGTCGCCGTCGATGCTCAGCGCGACGACTCGGGCGGGGCGCGCCCGCCGCAGTGCGTCGACGAGCGCCTCCGCCTCGAGCGCAGTCTGCGAGCGCAGGAGCGAGCACGCGATGCTCACCACGCAGAGCCCGTCCTGCTCCGCCTCGTCCAGGCCGGACGCGAGGGCCGCGAGCAGCTCGGTCTCGCGCCCCCGCCAGGCGTTCCAGTGCGTCGGGTTCACGATGACGTCGGAGTAGCGGATGCCGGACGCGGTCTGCCGGGCGGCGAAGGAGTAGGCGACGCGGGCGGCCTGCTCGGCGGTGCGCACCAGGCCGCACTGCCAGTCGAGGTAGCGGAGGAACCCGCTGAGCCCGGCGCCGCCGACTCCGCCCGCGGTTCCTCCTGTGGTGACCTCGGGGCGCTCGAACGAGTCGTGAGTGCCGATGTCGAACAGGGTGGCCGCAGGTCCCGGCAGCGGCACTCCGCTCTCCTTGGCCAGGGAGAGGATCTCGCCCAGGCCGAACGTGCCCTCGAGGTGCACGTGCACCTCCGCCTTCGGCAGCAGGCGGACGGCCTCCTCGTCGACCCGCTGCTCCCGGCCGGTCCCCGCGGGGACGGAGGCGGGGGGAGCGGTGAGGGAGGAGGGCATGCTGGCTCCGGTCGGCGAGGGGGCGGGTCGGTCCGCAGGGGACGTGGTGAGCACGTTACGGAACGCCGGCCAGTTGTGAACAAGTGTGTCCGGAGAAGTTCGAAGCCTGTAATGACGGCGTAACAATCCGCGACACGGCGGCTCGAGTAGGCTCCCCCTCGACGTCGGATCGACGACTTGTACACAGGCGGAGGACACGATGACCGAGCTCAGCACCGACGACCTCGCGTTCCTGCGCCGGAGCATCTCCGCCGCCGAGCGCTCCCGTGCCGAGGGCAGGCACCCCTTCGCCGCCCTGGTGGTCGACGCCGCCGGCCGCGTCGTCGCCGAGGCCGGCAACAACTCCCTCCCGCCGGAGGGCGATCCCACGCAGCACGCCGAGCTGCGCGCGGTCGCCGCCGCGTTCCGCGAGCTCGGGGCCGAGGGGATGCCGGGCAGCACCCTCTACACGAGCGCGGAGCCCTGCGCGATGTGCTCGGGCGCCGTCTACTGGACCGGCGTGGACCGCGTGGTCTACGCCCTCTCGGAGCACCGCCTCCTGGGGCTCACGGGCGACCACCCCGAGAACCCGACCTTCTCGCTCCCGTGCCGCGAGGTGTTCGCCCGCGGGCAGCGCTCCATCGTCGTCTCGGGTCCGCACCTCGAGGAGGAGGCCTCCAGCGCGCACCTCGGCTTCTGGGAGTAGCCCCGCCTGCGCCCTCGCGCTGAGGTGCCCGAGATGGTCGCCCGCTCCGGCGTGTCGCCGACCGTCTCGGGCACCCCAGCGCTGCGTCAGCGCGCTCACGAAGGCCTCCTCGTCGACGAGGTCACTGTTTCGAGACGAATCCTCGCCTCCGGAGACTTCTCAGCGAGGGCCGCGGCAGGGTGAGTCGCCGACCGGCCGCCGGCGGACCGAGCCGGGCAGGGCACGAGGGAGCAGGACGGGCGCACATGACGGACGAGGTCGAGGATCGAGAGCTGCTCCGACGGCTCGCCGGCAGCGGAGGGGAGGCCGCGATGCGGGCGCTGTACGACCGCCACGCGCCGGCGGTGTTCCGGCTGGTGGGCAGCCGGGTGACGGATGCCGCGGCCGTCGACGACGTGGTGCAGGAGGCGTTCGTCGTGCTCTGGAGGAAACGCGACCTGGTGAGGATCGCGGGCGACTCGCTTCTGCCGTGGCTGATGGTGACCGCACGGAACCTGACCATGAACGAGATCCGAGCGGGCTCTCGGAGGCCGCTCGCGAGCGGGGCGGACGTGCTCGACGGGCCCACTGTCGACGGGCCGGAGCGAGCGGCCGAGGTGGCCGCGCTGCTCCGATCGGTCGACGCCGTCGTGGCCACGCTCCCCGAGCTCGACCGGAGGGTCTACGCGGCATGCCTCGAGCGCGGGCTGGGCTACGACGAGGCCGCCGCCGAACTGGACGTGACCACCTCGGTTGTCCGCAACAGACTCTCCCGCCTCCGCCGGAGGATCCGGGACGACGACTACGTGAGAGGTGCCCTGTGAACACGGACGACTACCCCGGACGCGATCGCGCGCTGCTCGTCCGAGAGCGTGTGCTCGGGAGAGTGCGGGACCACCGCCGAGCGATCCGTCGTCGCCGCACCGTGGTCGCGGTGACCGGCACCCTCGCCGGGGGCGTGCTCCTCGCAGCGGCTGCCGCGGTGCTCACTCCCCCTGCTCTCACGCAGATCGGGGCGCGGTGCTATCCGACCGCCTCCCTCGAGGCAGGTGTCCGAGGCGCTGGAGGACCGGTGGACACCGGCCTGGTGGGGGAGGTGTCCGAGTCCCTCCTCGACCAGGACGGGCGGCCCCTGGAGGAGGGTGCACCCCTGTCGGCGGAGACCGCGGTCGGTCTCTGCGCCGGCGTCTGGGAGGACGGCGGCTTCGAGCTCGACCGCGCCGCGGCGAACGCGGCTGCGGAGCAGGGGGTGCGCAGGCCCGTTCCGCCGCTGGTGGCCTGCCGTCAGGGTGACGGCCTGGCGGTGGTGCTGCCCGGTGAGGCGAGCGACTCGGACGTGATGTGCGACTCCGTCGGGCTCGCCGCCGCCGAGTGAGCCGCTCGCGCCCTACAGCTGGCGGCCCGGGCGCTGCAGGCCCACGACGGTGACGGTGAGGGTCGCGGAGGTGCTCTGCGCGGCGGACGGCGCGGACTCCGACAGGCGCACGGTCAGGCGGAGGTGGTCGGTCGCTCCGACGGCCAGAGCTGGGGAGCCGGGCAGGTCGAGGCGGGAGGCGGCGGGGCGGTCGGCCGACACGGTGGTGACGGTGCCGGGGCAGGTCGCGGCGTCGGCCGACCAGGACAGCGAGCAGCGCTCGATCGCGAGCTGCAGGCCGTCCGAGAGGTCGGTGCCGGTGGCCGTCTGCAGCTGGAGGGCCGACATCGGCAGGGTCCCGGCGTTCGTCAGGTCGAGGAGGCGCCGGGCCGTGCCGCCGGGGACGAGTCCCGCGACGGGGACCGGCACGGTCGTCGCTCCGGTGCCGGTGAACGTCGCGATGACGGTGCCGGAAGCGACCCGCGCGCTCACGGAGCCCCGGTCCAGGAGCACGGCGGTCGCGGTGGCGGCGGCGCCGAGGACGAGCGCGCCGGCGACGAGTCCGGCGAGGCCGGCGCGGGAGACCACGCGGCGGCGGACCTCGGGGGAGTGGCGCGGGGCTCCGCGGTCGCGGGAGGACGGCCGGGCGCTGTGCCGCCCGTGCTCAGCGGGCGGACGCAGGGGCTCCGGGGGCGGCGTGCCGTCCGACGAGCGGTGCGCGCCGCTCATGGGGCGACCTCCGCGGGGCGGCGCCAGATGGCGATCAGGAGCGCGCCCACGATGACCGCGCCGCCCGCGGCGAAGAGCGCGAACCGCGCCTCCGGGTGGGCGAGGCCGATGCTCGGCCAGCCCAGCAGCGGCACCACCGAGCTCTCGCGCCAGATCCGCTCGTCCGCGATCGTCACGATCCACGGGTCGGCCGACTCGTTGTTGTCGCCCTTGGTGGTGAGCGCCAGCTGGCCGGGCTCGCGGCCGCGGAGGGCCGCAGCCTCCTCCTCGGAGTAGACGAGGGTGACGCGGTGGATGACGCGGCGGCCCGGATCGTCCGGGTCGGTGAAGACGATCACGTCGCCGGCGCGGATCGCGGCCTGGTCGACGGGCAGGGTGACGGCGAGGGAGCCGACGGGCATCCCGGGCGCCATCGAGTTCGACAGCACCGGCACGAGCCGCACGAGACCGAGCGCGGAGAGGACGAAGACGGCGATGCCGGCGACGGCCACGATCGTGACCAGTCCGCCGAGGAGAGCGCGGAGGGCCTTCACGCCTGCTCCCTCCGGTGACGACGGCGCGCGGCCGCGGCGAGCAGGGCGCCCGAGCCGAGGGCGAGCATCCCGCCCAGGAGCGCAGCGCCCAGGTCGCGGCCGGTGACGGCCAGCCCGCCGCCCGCCGCTCCGGGGAAGGAGCCGGGGCCGGGCGTCGCGGAGGGATCCTCCTCCGTCGTGCCCACGAGCACCCGCAGCGACGCCGCCGCGAGCTCGGTCCCGTTGCCGGCCGACTCCGGGAACAGGACGCGGACGCGCACCCCCGCGGTGGCCCCGCGCTCGAGCGGACGGACACCGTCGAGCCGTCCGAGCGTCGCCGCGGGCCCGGATCCGAGCGGCACAGCGTCGTCGGGGCAGAGGTAGCGCTCGACCGTGCGCCCCCCGTCGACGACCTCGGCGACGGTGAACGCCGAGTCGCAGAGCTCGACGGACAGCTGGAGGCCGTCGCGCGGGTCCTGCGCCAGCGTCCCTCCGTCGACCGCGAAGGCCACGGAGACCCCCTGCGGCGACAGGCCGGTGCTGGTCACCTCGACCGCCCACTCGGCGCGGTCGCCCGGAGCGAGGTCGGTGAGGGATCCGGGTGCCGAGAGCTCGCGCACGTCGAGCACGCCGACGGGCTCGGCGCTCGCCGCGGGCGCGAGGAGCACCGCCGCGAGGACGGCGACGAGCGCACGGGCGTGGGGCATGGGGACGACTCCGGGAGGAAAGGGGGATGCCTCCGCCCCGCGCCGGTGGCGGCCGGGCAGGGCGGAGGCGGTGGGGGACGGTCTACTTCTGGATGCCGGCGCGCTGGATCGCGGCGGCGGTGAAGGTGACCGTGGCGGAGGCGTTCTCGTACGCGTTGTCGGCCGCGGTCGGCAGGACGAGCTCGATCAGCGTGTTCAGCGTCACGTCACCGGCGTCCGAGGGGAAGGTCCCGGTCGCGGTGGGGGTGATGCCGAAGTTCGCCGGGGTGAAGTTCGCCGCGTTGGCGACTCCGCCGATGGTCGAGAGCTTGCCGGTGCCGGTGACGGTCTGCGTGCCCGCGCAGGTGTAGGGGCCGGCCTCCGCGGGAGCGGCGGCGGGGACCCAGGCGGTGGAGCAGGTCAGCAGGCGGTAGTCGAGGCCGTTCGTGCCGGTGACGAGAGACGCGCCCTGGCGGCCCGGGTCGGTGGCGTCCGTGCCGACGACGTCGTTGGTGACGTCCTGGTAGAAGCGCACCGACGAGACGAGGTCCCCGTCGTTGGTCGCGTTCGGCAGCACGAGGCTGATCGGGCGCTGGACGGTGTCGCCGGGCGCGATGTTCGCGACCGTGAACGCTCCGGTCACCGAGATGTCGGTCTGGCCGGCGTCGACGTTGCCGACGGCGGTCCCGGAGTCGGTGAACACGGCGAAGGCGCCGGCGCCGGCGAGGGCTCCCGCGGCGAGGAGGACGCCGCCGGTGAGGGCGATCTTCTTCCAGGGGCTGCGACGGGTGGGTGCTGTGGTGGTCATGGCGACCGTTCCTTTCTGGTGGGTGGTGCCCGGTGCGGGCGTGGTCTCCCTCACGAGGACACGTGCAGGACGAGAGGGGTGTCGGCGGGGAGGCATCAGCAGCCTCCGGCGGTGGTGACGGCCGGCTGGGCGACGGCGATCGAGGCGGCGGACGCGACTCCGAGCCAGCGCTGCAGGTCCGGGCGGACCCGCCACTGGTAGCTGCGGCCCTCGCCGACGCGGTCGTCGGTGAAGCTCGTCGCGGAGGCGGCGGGCGCCGCGATCACGGTCCAGGGGCCGGGCGTCGTCCCCGCGAGGCGGCGCTCGAGGGTCCAGCCGGTCGCTCCGGCGGCGGCCGACCAGCTCACGAGGGTGCTCGGCCGACCGGCCGTGCAGCTCGCGACGGGCGTGGCGACCACGGAGGAGCTGGTCCAGGCGCCGAGCCCGACCGCTCCGCTCGTGCTGCCGGTGCCGGAGAATCCGCGCCGGACGAGGGGAGCGGGATCGACCCAGACCGTGATCGTGCCGCCCGCTGTGAGCGCGCCGTCCGTGACCGTGTACGCGATCGTCGCGCTCCCGGTCCAGCCGTCGGCCGCGGGCGTGTAGGTGCACGTGGATCCGGAGCAGGAGAAGGTGCCGCGCAGCCCGGCCGAGACGCTCGTGCCGACCAGGGCGAGGGTCGTGCCCGGGTCCTCGTCGGTGTCGTTCGCGAGCGGAGCGACGGTGACGGCGGGGCCGCCGGCTGTCGCGACCACACGGTCGGGTCGGGCGACCGGCGCGCGGTTCAGCGCGGTGACGGTGACCGTGACCCGCACGTTCCAGGTGCCGTACTGGCCCGAGAGGGAGTAGTCGAAGACGTCGGTGCCGACGAAGGCGGCGATCGGGCGGTAGGTGCACTGGCCGCGGGTCGCTCCGCTCGCGACGCAGGAGACGGACCCCTGCACGGGAGTGGCGGGGGCGGGGGTCGCCGCGCCTCCGATCGCCTTCGGGGTCGCCGAGAGCTGAGCGCGCGAGAAGGTCGCGCCGGTCGCGGCGGGCCCGTCGTTCGCGAGCACGTCGATCACGACCGATCCGCCCTGCACGACCGTCGCGGCGTCGGCGGCAGGATCGGGGATCACCGAGATGCTCACCGAGGCGGTGCGGGTGAACGCCCCGCCGGTCGGGCCGGTCGCCGTCGCCGTGGCGGTGTTGGCGATCGTGCCGGCGGTGACGTCGGCGGCGGTGGTCGTGTAGGCGGCGGTCGCGGTGACGACCTGGCCGGGCAGCAGTCGTCCGGAAGTGCCCGGCCAGGAGTAGGTGAGAGCGGAGAGCCCGCTCTTGGGGTCGCTGATCGCGACCGCGGTGAGGGTGGTGGTGCCGGTGTTGGACGCGCGGAAGGTGTAGGTCACCACGGTGCCGGCGGCGCTGATGAAGGCGGGGTTCGCGGTCTTGGTGAGCGCGAGGTCGTTCGTGCGGGCGATCGTCACCGTCCGCGAGGCGGTGGCCGTGACGGCGGCGCCCGTCGGAGGGGTGCCGGTCGCGGTCGCGGTGTTGAGGACCTGGCCCGCGTCGACGTCGGCCTGCGTGAGCGTGTACGAGGCGGTCGCGGTGACCGACTGGCCGATCTCCAGGCGCCCGGCGGTCCCCGGCCAGGAGTAGGCGAGCGCGGAGAGCCCGCTCTTGGGGTCGCTGACGGCGACGGAGTCCAGCCCGGTGTTGCCGGTGTTGGTGGCCGTGAAGCTGTAGGAGACGGTCGAGCCGGCACCGGCCCCGGTCGGGACCGTGCCGTTCTTCGTCAGCGAGATCGAGGGCGCGTAGCGGATCGGCGTGGTGGCTGTGGACGTCGCGGTGACCGTCGCGGGAGTGGCGGCCAGGGTGCGGCCGGAGACGGTGGCCGTGTTGGTGACGGCCGTGTTCTTGTCGATGTCGGTCTGCAGCACCGTGTACGCCGCCGAGGTGAAGGTGGCGCTCGCTCCGGGGGCCAGCTGCGTCGAGGCGGGCGTGATGCCGGAGACCTTGAGGTCGGCGACGGCGACCGTCTGCAGTGTGACGTTGCCGGAGTTGAGGGCGAGGAAGGAGTAGCGGATCTGCTCTCCGGCGTCGGCCTGGGCGTTGCCGTTCGTGTCGGTGAGCAGGGCGGTCTTGGTGAGGGTCAGAGCGGGAGCCGGGGCGGCGATGGGGGCGGTGACGGTGGCGGTCCTGCTGGTGACGGTCGTCGTCGTCTCGCCGGTCGCGGTCCGTGTGGCCGAGGCCGTCGCCGTGTTGACGAGGGAGCCGGCCACCGCCTCTGCGGCCGTGACCGTATGGGATCCCGTGCAGATCGTGGAGGCGAGCGGAGCGAGCGTCGTGGCCGCGCAGGTGATCGTCGCGACCTTCGGATCGGTGACGACGATCCCGCTGAGGGACGCCTTGATCGAGCCGTTCGTCACGACGAACTGGTAGGGGATCGCAGCGCCCTCGGTGTAGGCGGAGGGCTGCGCGGTGGTGCGGTCGATCTGCTTGACGAGGGTGATGTCGTCGAGCGTGTTGATGGACGAGACGGAGACGTTCCGGATCAGGTGGGTGTCGAACGAACCTCCCGTGGAGGCGGTGAAGCCGAGCTTGTACGTGGACGGAGCTGCGGTCGGCATCGTGAACTGCATCACCTGCGCGAGTGAGGCGGCCGCCAGGCCTGCGGTGGAGCCGTAGTAGACAGTCACCACCGGCGTGGCCGCTGCCGACACCGTGATGCGGATGGTGCGTCCGTTCGACGCCGGCGGATTCGTCGGGTCCCCCAGGTTGACGGTCGGGCGCAGGGACTGCAGAGTTCCGGGCGACGCTCTCTGGATGAAGCAGTAGCCGGTCCTCCCGTCGCCGGGTCCGCGCGCGACGATCCGGTTGGCGAGCGCCCCGGGAGGAGCGGTGGGGCAGCCCGCTCCCAGCCCGTTCGCCGTGCTCGAGAAGTTCCCGTAGGCGTCCAGTCCGATCCCGAGGTAGCCGCCGCTGACACCGTCGCTGGTCGAGGACTGCCCGTATCCGAGAGAGGCGCCGGAGGCTCCCGCCGCGGTGAGGCTGCGGGAGCCGTCCGTCAGGAAGAACCCGATCCCGTCACCGCCGGTGACGTCGAGCGTGCCCTGGTACTGGTACTGGTCGAACTGCACATCGAGTCCGCCGGTGGCCGGGATCGGCCGGTTGAAGACCGCGCCTCCCTTCGAGGATCCGCGGCTGTCCGTCAGCTGCAGGAAGCCCGGATCCGTCGAGGTCGCCGGCGCCGCGTTCTTCGGGGTCACGCACGTGCCCAGCCGGGAGCTGCCGGTCGGCGGAGTCGCGGTCGCCCGGGTGAGGCACGCGGCGTCGAGCGGCTGCCAGGCCGAGTCCGCGACGCTGGTGCCGCCGAACCCCTCCTGGAGGAGGACCGTGGCCGCCGCGGCCCTCGACGCGGGCAGGACCACGAGGACGGCGGCGAGCAGGAGCAGGACGAGGCCGAGGGCGATCGAGCGGTCCTGGCTCGGTCGGGCATGCGCGTTCGACACGGATCGACCTCCCCCCGGGGCGCCTCGCCGGGCCTTCCGGATGGAGCGGGATCACGATAGGTCGCGGCTCGGAGTCGCCCTGTCCCCCTGAGACGGGACGTGGGCGGCGGACGACGGACCCTCGATCCGGTCGGCACTCAGAAGGGGGAGAGCAGGCGCTGAACCAGCGATCAGGTCGTGCTCAGATAACGAGACTCATCCGGGGGTCTCCCGCGAGAGTGTTGACGTGCGCATGGCCCTCGCTCCGGGCGCAACGCGGCCCGGATCCGTGCCAGCCCCGTGCCGCCCCGGAGTCCCGCCACCGGGACGTTGCAGTTCCGCCCCCGTGGCGGGCATCTCCAGAGCAGTGGCGCGAGATAGCGCTCTCACCAGGACCTTCTCCGGATCGCTCCGCCGCTCGACGCCAGGTGGGAGCGCCGCCGCGGGTGTCCCTGAAGCGGGTCTGGTGGTCGCGCGGCGGACGCGGGAGGATGCACTCGCGCCTGCCCGCCCGCACGGTCCCCCGAAGGACCGCACTGCGCCCCCTCCACGGTGGTCCGATCCGGACCGCAGCACCCCCCTCACTCCTTCCGGTCAGGCTCCGCCGACCGAGCAGCCCTATCCACATCGGGATCCCATGTCCTCTCCTGCGCGCCACAGCCGCCGTCTCGTCCTCACCGGAGCCGCCCTCGGCGTCGGATCCGCCTTCGCCTACGCGATGACCGCGTCCGCGGCGCCCGACTACAGCGTGATCCCGCCGCTGCCCAACGAGCTCGGGCGCAGCGACACGGCGATCTCGCGCGTGGGGAAGAAGCCGTACCAGATCATCGACGTGATGATCGGCACCGACCGTGCGCGGCTCTTCGTCCCGCACACCGCGGTCCCGTCGCAGCGGATCGGCCGGGTCGTCTACTGGTACTACCACGCCAACGGGAGCACCTACGCGGCCCTGTCCGGCGCCTACCAGTACAGCGCCGACCAGGCCGTCGACAAGGGCGTCATCTCGATCTGCCCGAACTACGGCGGCAGCATCTACACGAACAAGCGGGCCGTCGCCCTGCAGGTGGACGCGGTCGCCTGGTTCCAGAAGACGTGGCGGATCGGGGCGAGCTTCCTCCGCTCGAACTCCGGCGGTGGCGCACTGCTCTGCTGGGCGTACGGCAACAAGCTGGTCCCCGAGATCCGCGGCGCGTACCACGCGGCCGGCGTCTACGACATGGCCGACATGGCCCGCCGCGACCCGGAGCGGGTCCTGCCGGACTACGACAACGACCCCTCGACGATCCCGGCGACCGACCCCGCGCTGCTGCCGCAGGCCTCGTGGGCGGGGGCGCGGATCCGCACGACCGGCTCGACGGAGGACGTCCTCGTCCCGATCGCCGTGCACGGAGGGGCCTGGGTCGCGCTCGCGAAGCCCGTCGCGAAGGAGGCTGTGGTCCTCTACACGCCGACCGACGGCGCTCCGAACGGCCACAACGTGCCGAGCCTGACGAACAAGGACATGCTCGACACGTTCGACCGCTGGCTCGCGGAGCAGCCGGTCGTTCCGCTGCCCGACGAGCCCGCCTCGTCGATCCCCGGCGAGGGCACCTACCAGAACTCCTCGCCGCTCATCACGACCGCGGGCACCTGGAGCACGATCTCCTCCTCCGCCGACAGTGGTGGGAGCATCAGCTACTCCAGCTCGGCCGGAGCGTCCGCGAGCTTCCGCTTCTCGGGCACGGGCGTCAGCTGGGTGAGCCGGATGACGGCGACCTCCGGCATCAACGAGGTGCTGCTCGACGGCGTCCTCGTCGCCACCGTCGACCGCTACAGCCCCACGACCCGCTCGGGTCAGACGGTGTGGACGAGCGGGCCGATCGCCGCCGGCACCCACACGGTCACGATCCGCCGGGGGACGACGCGCAACCCGGCGTCCACCGGATCCACGCTGATCCTCGACGCCTTCGTCGTGACCGCGGGCACCGTCTCCACGTCGACCCCCACCCCCACCGCGACGGCGTCTCCGACCAGCACGCCGACGCCGACGGACACGCCGACCCCCACCGACACCCCCACTCCGACCGAGACCCCGACGGCCACGTCCACGCCCACCCCGACCTCGACGCTGCCGGCGGCGGGGACGTACCAGAACGGAGCCGCCGTCATCGCGACCGTCGGCACCTGGGCGACGCTCTCGAGCACCGCCGACAGCGGCGGCAGCATCTCGTACTCCAGCACCTCCACGGCCTCGGCGACCCTCCGCTTCCGGGGCACGAAGGTCAGCTGGGTGAGCCGGGTCACCCCGACCTCCGGCATCAACGAGGTCCTGATCGACGGCGTCCTCGTGGCCTCCGTCGACCGCTACAGCGCCACGAACCGCTCGGCCCGCACCGTGTTCACCAGCAGCACCCTCAGCGCCGGCGAGCACACCATCACCATCCGCCGCGGCAGCAAGCGCAACGCCGCCTCCACGGGCAACTCGCTGATCCTGGACGCCTTCGTCGTCGTGTGAGCCGCTCGGGCGCCCGAGCCGCCCGCCTGATTCCGGACAGAGGACGCGGGCGGGCTCGGGTGGTCGGGTGTGCGGGGGCTCGTGGAGGGGGCCCTTGTCGCTGAGGCGCTCGCTCGGCGCGCACCGCGTCGAGTCGCCCGAGGATGAAGCTGTTTCAGCGTTCTCGGAACCGTCTCGGGCACCTCAGCGGGCCTCGCGCGGGGAGGCCCGTGCGAGCATGCGGGGATGAGAACGCTGATCCTCGGAGGAACGGGCTGGCTCGGCGGGCACCTCGCGGCGGAGGCGCTGCGGCGCGGCCACGACGTGACCTGCCTCGCGCGGGGGACGGCTGTGCCCGCGGGGGTGTCCCTCGTCCGGGCCGACCGCGACCGCGAGGACGCCCTCGACGCCGTGGCTGCGGCATCGTGGGACGCGGTGATCGACGTGTCGTCGACCCCGCAGCACGTCCGCCGATCCGTCCGCGACCTGCGCTGCAGCGCCTTCGTCCTCGTCTCGACCACGAGCGTCTACGCCGAGAACGCGGTCGTCGGAGCGGACGAGGACGCCGAGCTGCTCCCTCCCTCTGACGACTCCGCCTCGTACGGCGCCGCGAAGGCCGCCTGCGAGCAGGCCGTGCTGGCCGGATCCGCGCCGTCCCTGATCGCGCGCGCCGGCCTGATCGGCGGCCCCGGCGACCCGACGAGCCGCTCCTCCTACTGGCCCTGGCGCTTCAGCGCGCGGTCCGGGCCCGTGCTGGTGCCGGATGCGCCCGAGCTGCCGACGTCCGTGGTCGACGTGCGGGACCTCGCCGCCTGGCTGGTGGCGTCCGCCGAGGCGCGGGTGGAGGGCGTGATGAACGTCTGCGGGACCCCCGTGCCGTTCGGCGAGCACCTGGCCCTGGCGCGCGGCGGATCGTCCGCCGAGGCGGTCGCGGTGCCGGAGGAGTGGCTGCTCGAGCGCGGCGTCGGCCAGTGGGCGGGCCCCGACTCGCTCCCGCTGTGGATCGCGGACCCGGACTGGCGCGGCATGAACACCCGCTCGACGGTACGGGCCGAGGCCGCGGGCTTCGAGCGCCGCGAGCTCGCCGAGACGCTGAGGGACGCGGCGGCCGCGCACGTGCCGGGACGCGGCGCCGGGCTGGGGGAGGAGCGGGAGCGGGAGCTGCTGGGGGAGTGGGGTGCGGGGCGGGGGCCGACGGGGTTGAGTCGATCGATGGAGAGACCAGCCCGGTGACGGGGTACCTCGGTCAGAGCGCGGAAGAAGTTTCGCTTCGTGCCCGCCAGACAGCCGCTCGCCCGATGCGGGCCAGCTGAGCGAGCATCTCGCCCGGCGGCCTCGTGACATCGATCCGCACCGGCTCGACGCGGTGACGCGAGATGGTCTCGACACGACGACGTCGACCCCGCTCGCCTGTCCCCCCTAGGACGACCGGGTCGAGCGGGGTAGCCCCCATCCGTGGTCACTCGTCCCGCTCGGCTGGGTCGCTCCTTCGCGACGGCGCGTCGAAAGGCGCGGTCTGAGCCGCATCGTCTTCGCCCTGCGATCCATTCGCGCGACGACGCAAGGCGCCTTCTGCGAGGCGGATGGAGAGGTCGTCTGTCGCTGCTCTGCCACGAGTCACCGCCTCGTCGCCGAAGCGACGGGCTGCATCGAATCCTTCAGCGCCCGTCTCGAGGACCTTGTCGCGGGCGTCGGCCACAGCGGCGAACCAGCCCCTGGCCTTCATCGAGTCGCGGAGACGTTCAAGGCCGACGTGGAGGTGGAAGTCGACCACACCGCTCGCGAGGCGGTCGCTCGATTCGACAACAGCACGGGCGCCGAGCGGATTCAACAGAACTCGCGCATTTGCACTGCCCGCAGCCGAGTCCATACGAGCGATCAGGCGCTCCGTGCTGCGAGCGATCGTGTCGAGCCGGTTCTTCCGAGCAGTCTGCAGGCCGATGCGGTGCTCATCGAGATCGTCCGCAGCCGAATCCAGGACTCGATCGATCTCGAGAATCGCGGTCGATTCCTGCAGCTGTATGCATCGGGCGAGCACGGCGAGCCACTCGCGGACCTTCGGCTCGGCCTCCCGGGTCGCCTTCGCGATGTCTCCCAGTTTCGTCGTCCGCTCGAGCTTCTCGGCCAGGGCGTCGAGCTGTCGCAGGGCGTAGGCCTGAGTGCGTGCGAGGGTCAAAGTGGTCGACTGCACTTTGGACCACGTGACCTCGGACACCCGACGAGTCCGCTCGCGAATGGTCATCGCCTCCTCGATCACGAGGTCGACGCCGATCATGTCGGCCAGTACGGCGTCCTTCTGGTTGCGGAGAAGATCGTCCACCTTCTCGTCGATCGTCGCGAGATAGTCGTTTATCTCGTCGATCGACTGCTGCATGGAAGCTTGCGCCATCATCCCCGCCACGCTCGACAACGCTGCCGGGTTGGTCAGGAGCGCCCCGGGGCCGGTCTGCGCGAACTGGACGATGCTCTTGATCCGGCCGTCCTTGCCCTGCACGACACCCATCGCGAGTCCGCTCTTGGAGTTCACCATGTGGCCGTGCTTCCGGAGCGCAGTGGCGGATTGCTCGGTCAGTTTCACCCACCGACCGGAACCGGCCGAGATCGCGGCCGCTGCCTGCACTACGCCCGCCGCCGCGCCGGCTGCCGGTCGGAGGCGCTCGAGTCCGAGGTCCTTCGATTCGAGACCCTCCGAATGCAGAAATCGGTCCACAGCCGAAGGCTCTCCGATCACGGCTATGCCGTCAGCGTCCTCGATCAGCTGAATGTCGTCGTCCATAGTCGGCTCCTGTCGGTTCGATCGCGCTCCTCTGGGAACACATGATGCTCATCCCACCATGTGCTCGGATCGGAGGAGAAGTGGGCCACGGCGCGGGCGGAAGATGACTGTCGGCTCACGAAGGATTGCTCCGTCACTCGTTACGGCGGTCCTGGGATCCACGCGAGAAAAGCTGTCAGCGCGGGGCAGGACTCCCGGCGTCAGCGGAACCACGCGAGCCCGGCACACGCCCGGCCCCCGTCACGACGCCGCGCACCCCGCCCGCCTCAGCGCCCCAGCACTCCCGCGTACACCGCCAGGTACTCGTCGACCATCCGGTCCACGGCGAAGCGGCGGCGCGCCGTCTCCCGAACGGCCGCGCGGTCGAGGAGTCCGACCCGCTCGACCGCGGCGACCGCCTCCGACAGGGAGCCCACCGCGTACCCGGTGACGCCCTCGTCGATGATCTCGGCCATGGATCCGCGGCGGTACGCGATCACCGGCGTCCCGCACGCCATCGCCTCGACGACGGAGAGGCCGAACGGCTCGTCGAAGCCGATCGGATGCAGGAGCGCGAGCGCTCCGCCGAGCACGAGGGCACGCTCCTCCGGCCCGACCGAGCCGCGGTAGACGACGCGCGTCCCGTCGACGAGCGGCTCGACCTCCTCGCGCCAGTAGCGCTCGTCCTGCACGATGCCGCAGAGGAGGAGTCGGCGCCCGGCCGCGGCGGCGATCCGGATCGCCTCCGCCGTGCCCTTGTCGGGGTGGATCCGGCCGAGGATCACGAGGTCCTCGCCTCCGGATCCGGCGGGGAAGCCGTCCACGTCGATCCCGTGGTGCACCGTCGCCGCGTAGTCGAGCTCGGGGGAGCGGTCGCTGTCCGAGATCGACACCAGGTGCGCGGTGCGCGGATGCCGCAGCGCCTCGCGGTAGGCGGGCAGGATCTCGGGCCCCGAGAAGCCGTGCACCGTCGTCACGAGTGGCACGGGCCACTGCGCCGACAGGGCGAGCGGCAGCCAGTCGAGGTGGTTGTGCACCAGGTCGAACTCGCGGGCGCGGTCGAGGACCGCCGCGATGTGCAGCGCCTCCCAGACGCGGCCGTCGCGGCCCGACTCGGCGTAGCCCGTCGGAGTGACCGACTCGAGCGCGGCCGTCGTGACGGAGTCGCCGGTCGCGAAGAGCGTCACGTCGACTCCGCGGCGGACCAGCCCCTCGGTCAGGAGGCTCGCGACCTGCTCCCACGGCCCGTAGTGGCGCGGCGGCGTGCGCCACGCGACCGGCGCGAGCATCGCGATCCGCAGCCCGGCCGCCGGGTCCCCGGGTCCTGCGGTCATCGGGCGGCGACGGCCGCGGGGGCCGCCGGGACGCTCGGCCGCGTCGGCTGCAGGCCGGCCCGCCGCACGACGAGCGAGGTGTGCAGGGCGGCGATCGTCGACTCCGCGCCCCGGTTCTCGTTGCGCCCCTGCGGCTCCAGCCCGTCGTACCCGGCGCCGGAGAGCGGATCGACCATCACGGTCGCGGAGTCGTTGACCCCGTGGAACCAGGCCCAGCAGGAGGCGAGGCCCTCGCGCCAGAGCGGATCCTCGTCGAGCGTCAGGGCGCGGGCGCACGCGGCGGCGATGGCGGCGACCTCGATCGGCTGCTGATCGAAGAGCACTCCGAGCTCGTCGGGCCCGCGGCCGGCCACGCCCGTCACCGAGAGGCGGCCGTCGCGCGATTCGAGGCCCAGCAGGAAGGCGAGAGCGGCGAAACCGCGCGCGAGCAGCGGCGGATCCTGCAGGGCCTCGCCGGCCGCCAGGAGCGCCTCGGGGACGCAGCCGTTGGCGTAGCGCAGGCGCGCCTCCGGCCAGGGCCAGGCCTGATCCGTGCAGGAGAGGAGCATCGGCGCGGCGTCGTGCAGCAGCTGGACCGCGACCAGCGAGTGCGGGCGGACGGCGACGACCTCGACCGCGCCGAGCACCGCGAACGTCATGGCGCGCAGGTCCGGCGAGCGCTCCTCCGCGAGGTGGAGGAAGAGCCGCATCGCGCGGCGGCGGGTCAGCGGCAGCTCGGCGTGCGCGGCGACGACCCCCGCGGCCCAGACGCTGCGGCCCCACCAGTCGCCGAGCGAGGAGGCGTCGGCCCACTCGCCGTCGGGCGACAGCCGGTTGTGCACGGTGCCGTCCGGCTCGGCGGCCGCCTCGAGGAAGCGGAGGTACTGCTCCGTGAGGCGTCGGGTCCGGAACGTCTGCTCCGGCTCCTGCGCCACCACGATCAGGGCGCGCGAGACGTCGTCGACGCAGTAGCCGTGCTCGGGACGGGGCGCGTCGAGCAGCGCGTGCTCGTGCAGCCCGCGCTCGTCGGTGAGGGCGTCGAGGTGCTCGTAGGGGAGTGCCGTCGCGAGGGCGGGCCCCGCGGTCACGCCGCGTGCTCGATGCGGAGGCGCTCGACGAGATCGAGGTAGAGGCCGGCGGCCGCGGGCCAGGAGAGGGCGGCCGGAGCGGCTGCGGGGGCGGAGTCGGCGAGCACCTCGCGCAGCGCCGCGGCCATCGCGGCGGGGTCCTCGTGCGCGACCGTGCGGCCGCGGCCGTTCCCGAGCAGCTCGAGAGCGTGGGGGAACTCCGTCGCGACGACCCGTCGTCCGGCGGCCAGCGCCTCCACGAGCACGCCCGAGGTGACCTGGTTGCGGGAGTCGTAGGGCAGCAGGACGGCGTCGGCGTCGGCGACCGCCGCGGCGAGCTGGGAGGGATCCAAATAGCGGCCGTCGAGCACGACCCGGTCCTCGAGCCGCAGCTCGGCGATCAGGACGGCCAGCGACTCCCGGTAGGCCTCGCCGGCGTGCGCGACGACCTTGGGGTGCGTCTGCCCGTAGACGGTGTAGTGGGCGGAGACGCCGGCGTCGCGCAGGACGGCCATCGCGCGGATCCCCCACTCGATGCCCTTGCCCGGGCCGATCAGGCCCCAGGTGATGATCTGCGGATCCGCGGCGGCGGCGGGGCGGGCGGCCGCGTTCCAGACGGGGACGCCGTGCGCGATGACGACGACGCGCGAGGCGTCCACGTCGTACCGGCGCTCGAGGATCTCGGCCGCGACGGCCGTCATCACCACGACCGCGTCGGCGAGGGAGGCGACCCGCTCCAGCACGAGGCGCTGCGAGGGGGTGGGCGTCTCCAGCACCGTGTGCAGGACCACGATCACGGGCACGGCGAGCCGCTCCATCAGCGCGATCACCTCGTCGCCGTCGGGTCCGCCGTAGATGCCGTACTCGTGCTGGATGATCGCGACGTCGCAGGAGTCGAGCTCGGCGGCCGCGCGGGCGGTGCTCGCCGGGTCGCCCGCGACGAGCTCGGCCACGACGCTCGTACCGGGCGTCGATCCGGGCACGGCGAGCTCGTCCATCACGCGGACGGTGCGGATGCCGGCGCCGTGGTCGTCGGCCAGTGCTCCGCCGAGGGCCTCGGTGAAGGTCGCGAGCCCGCACCGCGTGGGCGGGAAGGTCGACAGCAGTCCGACGGTGGTGCCGGATCGCCGGTGCGCGAGGGGGAAGGGGGACTCCATGCTGACTCCAGCCGCGGGGAGGCGGAGCCTTCCCGGGGAGGGCGGTCCGCGAACGGGCGAGACGACTGCCGGGCGGCACCCCTCGCGGGATCCGTGTCGGATCCGGTCCACGGCCGGAGGACCGGGCATGAGTAGCGTCACCCTAGTGGGGGTGGATGACGATCCGGGGTCGCCCGGCTCGAGGCTTCGCCCACCGGCCATCGGGGCGCGGTATCGGCGGGCTCGGTGACGGCCGGTGGGAACACGGGCAGGAAGTCGGCGTCGGTGGCCTCGGTGACGGCCGACGGGACGACGGCCGGGGTGGCGTCGACGTCGACGCAGTGGCGGATCAGGAGGCAGGCGTCGCGAGTGGCGTCCTCGCGGCCGTGCCCGGCGCGGAGGGCCTACTCGAGGAGGAAGGCGCGCCCGTTGATCAGCAGCGTGTCGCCGTCGGTCGCGGCGAGAACGCCGAACTCGTCGACGGAGCGGGTGGAGTCCCCGGCGGTGTCCGAGGTCGCGGCGACAGCGGGAGTGGCTGCGGCGGCGGTGAGGAGGAGCCCGCAGGCGAGTGCGGTGATCACGGTCGTGCGGTTCATCGGCGTCGTCCTTGGCGTCGTGGTGGGCCGCTTCTCGTGGAGGCGGCGGGAACTGGTTCCGAGCCTAGGGCGCCGAGCCCGTCAACGCCCTGGGTCGTTCCTTGGGTTCAGCTATGAAGTACCGTGCAGCCATGCCCTGGGGACGCCTCTACTTCGCCGTGCAGGCCCTCGGCGGCGCGGCCTGGTGGGTCGCCGTGGCGCTCGTCCCCGCCGTGCGGATCGCGACGCTCGGCAGCCTCGATCCCGTCCCTGTCGCGGCTCTCGACCTCCCGCTGTTCGTCGGCGCCTCCGCTCTCGCCGCCACGGGCATCCGCTGGGCGGCCGTCACCGCGACGGCCTGGACGCTCCTCGTCGCGGTCGCCCTGGCCGTCTGGGCCACCCCGACGGGGGAGGCGGGCTGGGGCGTCGTCGCGATGCTCGCCGCGGCGGGCGGCTCCGTCGTCGCGGCGTGCCTGCTCCTGCTCGGCCGGGTGCCCACGCGCTGGATCGCCTCCGGTCCCTTCTCCTTCCGGGTCGCGACCGCGGGCCGCCGACCCGGATCGCACCTCGCCGCGACCCTCGGGCAGATCGCGGTGTTCTGGGGTGGCGCGCTGGTCGTCGTCCCGCTGGTGATCGCCGCGCTGGAGGAGCGCTGGGGCGTGGGCCTCGGAGTGGCGCCGCCCGCGGTCGTCGGCGTCGGCGTCCTGCTGCTGGTCGCGGCGAGCGCGCTCGGGATCTGGTCGGGGCTCACGATGTCGCTCCTCGGCGACGGCACGCCGCTGCCGATCGCGATGACCAACCGGCTGGTGATCGCCGGCCCCTACCGCTGGGTCCGCAACCCGATGGCGGTCGCCGGCATCGTGCAGGGAGTGGCGGTCGGGCTGCTGCTCTCGTCGTGGCTTGTCGTGCTGTACGCGCTCCTCGGCGCCGTCGTCTGGAACCAGGCCGTGCGCCCGCTGGAGGAGGCGGACCTCGCCGCCCGCTTCGGAGCCGACTTCGAGCGCTACCGCTCGCGCGTCCGCTGCTGGGTGCCCCGCCGCCCGGAGCCGCTGCCGCGCCGGGGGTAGCCGCTGCCGCGGTGCGCTCGCCGAGGCGTTCCGCCCCCGCCGGGACACCGCCGCCAGGCCGGCGTCTCGCCGACGAGGGCGGTGTCTCGAGGTGACGGACGCGCCTCTCGCGACGGCTCCGCGCCTCGCCCGCCGACCCCGTCACTCCGCGGTGCGCCCGCGCCCCACCACCGCGGCGACCAGCCCCGCCGACACCGCGGCCAGCGCGACCAGCACCCCGCCCACGCCGAGCAGTCCCGCCACGAGCGGAGTCGCGAGCGCCAGCGCGACACCGGGGAGCGCCAGGCGCGCGGGCATCGGCTGGTGCTCGCCGAGCGGTGCGTGCACCGCCCACAGGGTCAGCACGAAGGCGGCGACCGGCACCGCGACGGCCGCGCCGATCACCGTGTCGGACGCCTCGAGGTGGCCCGCGGTCGCGGCGACGGCCGCCTCCAGCCCGGATCCCAGCGCCGCGAGGGCCGCGAACGCCGCGAAGTGCGCGTAGCCCCAGCGGTAGGAGAGCCCGCGCCGCCGCTCCAGCAGCTCGCCGGAGGGATGCGAGAACGACAGCCACCACAGCGCGAACACGATCACCAGCCCGCAGGCCGCGACCAGCACGAGCGAGGTGCTGACGCCCGACTCCGTCACCGCCCGCTGCACGCCCATCACCGCCGCGAGGACGCCCTCGCCGAGCAGGATGATCGTGAACAGCCCGTACCGCTCGGCGACGTGGTGCGGATGCCAGTTCGCGTCGCCCGCCCGCTGCGCCCAGAGGGGCACCGCCAGCTCGCAGGCGACCAGGAGCAGGAAGCTCACCACCCCGACCTCCTCGGGCAGGAGCAGCCTCAGCAGCCAGCCGACCTGCACGATCGAGAAGCCGACGGCGTTGCGCACGGCGGAGGTGCGGTGCTCCGGAGTCGACACGGCGACGCGGATCCACTGGCTCACCAGCGCGAAACGCATGATCGCGTAGCCGATGGTGATCGCGCGGTAGTCGCCCTCCTCGAAGCCGGCGGGGACTCCGGCCGCGAGCACCAGGACGCCGCCCATCTGAGCGAGGGTCAGCAGCCGGTAGGGCACGTCGTCGGTGTCGTACCCGGAGGCGAACCAGGTGAAGTTCATCCACGCCCACCAGATCGCGAAGAACACCATGCCGAAGGGGAGGAGCCCCTCGGCGAGGTGCCCCTCCTCGGTCGCATGGGCGAGCTGCTGGGCGATCTGTGCGATCGCGACGACGAAGGTCAGGTCGACGAGCAGCTCGAGCGGACTCGAGACGCGGTGCGCCTCGTCGATCGCGCGCGGCTGCATCCGCACGCGGAGGGGGTGCGCGGGGGAGGCGGGCATGCGCTCATCCTGCACCCGCCGGCCGCCCCGCCCCGGACGTGCCTGCTCCCGCGAGTGTCCACGAGTTGTCGCACTCGCCCCTCGAGTGCGACAACTTCTGGACAGTCGTGCGCTGACCCTCTGTCCGCGTACCCGGCAGCGCCGCACGCCTGCCCGGGGCCCGCGCCCGCACCCCGCCTACGATGGGTCGGGATGTCCCCCGAATCCGCGCTCGCCGCACCGACCCGCGCGTCCCCGGGCGCCCGGCGGTCGCGGCGCGGGCCGCTCCTCGGGCTCGCCCTGGTCGCCGTCCTCGTGGCGACGCGCCTGCTCGCCCCGGACGCGGCGGGCGACGCCCTCTCGGACGCGGTGCGCGACTTCCTCACCCTCTCGATCAGCGTCGTCATCGAGTCGCTGCCGTTCGTGTTCCTCGGCATCGTCCTCTCGATCGCGGTGCAGCTGTGGGTGCCCGAGGCCGTGCTGCTGAGGATCCTGCCGAAGCGGGCGCTCCCGCGGCGCCTCGTGATCTCGCTGCTCGGCGTGCTCCTCCCGGTCTGCGAGTGCGGCAACGTGCCGCTCGCGCGCGGGCTGATCGTCAAGGGCCTCTCGGTGTCGGAGTCGATGACGTTCCTCCTGGCCGCGCCGATCGTGAATCCGATCACCATCGTCACGACCTACCAGGCCTTCGGCTGGGCCGACGGGATCCTCGTCTGGCGCATCGTCGGCGGCTTCGCGATCGCGAACCTCGTCGGCTGGATCTTCAGCCGCCACTCCGAGCCGATGAGCCTGCTCACCGACCGCTTCCGCGCTGCCTGCGAGGCGGGCGAGCGGCCCTCCCGCTCCCTCCGCGACCGCTCCCGGCGCAGCGTGCTGCTGTTCGCCGAGGAGACCGGGGCGATGATGCCGGCGCTGTTCGTCGGCGCCGCCATCGCGGGGCTGATCCAGGTCGGCGTCTCGCGCGACGTGCTGACCACGCTCGGCGGCGACCCGCTCTGGTCGGTGCTGGCGCTGATGGTGCTCGCCTTCGTCATCTCGATCTGCTCGAACGTCGACGCGTTCTTCGTGCTCTCGTTCGGCTCCACGTTCCTGCCGGGAGGCATCATCGCGTTCCTCGTCTTCGGCCCGATGATCGACGTCAAGATGCTCGCGCTGCTCCGCACCACGTTCTCGGCCGCGACGCTGGTGCGCGTCACCGTGCTGGTCGCCCTCGCCGCGGCCGTGCTGGGACTGGCGGTGAACTATGCGCTCTGAGCGCCTCCTCGCTCGCTGGAAGGGCGTCGTCCTCAGCCTGATCGGCGTCGTCTCGACTTTGTGGCTCGCGGCGACCGGCCGACTCGGCCTCTACATCCACCCCCGC
The DNA here is from genome assembly GCF_009834265.1 of Rathayibacter sp. VKM Ac-2805. Taxonomy (NCBI): domain Bacteria; kingdom Bacillati; phylum Actinomycetota; class Actinomycetes; order Micrococcales; family Microbacteriaceae; genus Rathayibacter; species Rathayibacter sp. VKM Ac-2805. The sequence goes on along the minus strand of NZ_CP047185.1, from coordinate 3,234,142 downwards.
TACTTCGAGTTCTCGGTGGTGCTCGCGGTGATCGCCGGAGTGCTGCTGATCGCGGCGTTCGCGGTCGTGCCGGGCGCCGAGGAGGACGCCCACGAGCACGAGGACGACGTCGAGCACCTCCACGCCCCCGTGCCCGCCCGCCCCTGGCGCCGGGTGGTCGCGGTCGCGGCCGGAGTCGCGGTGATCGCCTCCGCCGCCGTCGCCCTGCTCGTGCTCCCGCCGGCCGCCCTCACCGCCTCGACCGCGACGCAGCGCGAGGTCAACACCAGCGCCGTCGACGCCTCCGTGACCGCCGCGGCGCCCACCGGCGACACGGCCTCCTTCAGCGTGCGCGACTGGGCGACCCTGCTGCGTCAGGGCGCGAGCGAGCAGTTCCTCGCCGGCCGCACGGCGACGGTGAGCGGATTCGTGACCCCCGACGCCTCCGACCCCGAGAACGTCTTCTACATCGCCCGCTTCGTCGTCACCTGCTGCGCGGTGGACGCGCAGCCGGTGGGCGTGCCGGTCTACCAGGCCGGCTGGGCCGACACCTGGTCGGAGGGGCAGTGGCTGGAGGCGAGCGGGGGCTTCGGCGCGAACCCGAGCGTCACCAGCGCCGAGGCGGTCGTGCTGGAGCCGGAGGCGCTCACTCCGATCGACGAGCCGGCGATGCCGTATGTCTACTGAGCGCGGCGCGACTCCCGAGCGCGGCGCGTCTCCCGGCGGCGGCACGTCGGCGCAGAGCGGGCGACGGGCCGGAGGCGGCGCGCGGCGGGCTCCCGGCCTCGACTCCGCAGGCGCCTCCCGCTTCCCCCGCCTGTTCTGGGCGGTCGTCGCGGTGCTCGTCCTCGCGGTCGGAGGCCTGACCGCCGCCACCGTCGCCAAGGGGCCCCGGGTCGCCTCCCTCGAGGTCAGCACCGACGGCGTGGTCGAGCGCGACGGCTCCCGAGCCCGCCTGCACCTCGACCAGGCGCTCGAGCCCGACGCGCTCGACCGCGTCCGCGTCGTTCCGGACGCCCCGCACACCGCCGAGCTCGACGGCGGCGTGCTCACCGTCACCTTCACCGACACCCTCCGCTACGCCACCCGCTACGAGATCGGGATCGACGACGCCCGCAGCGCCGCGACCGGCTCGGCCGCCGACGTCTCCGCCTCCTTCACCACGAAGGACCCCGACCTCTTCACCCTCGATCGCACCGCCGACGACCCCTCGCAGCCCGACGCCGTCCGCGTCCGCCCGCTCTCCGGAGGCGACGCCCGGGTCCTCGTCGCGGCCGACCGGATCCAGGACTACGCCGTCGTCGGCCCGGTGCTGGTCGTCGTGACCATCGAGCCGGACGACACGAACCTCCTCCGCACGGTCACGCTCGACACCGGCTCCGAGGGCGTCATTCCGCTGCCCGGCCCCGGGACCGTGCGCGAGCTGCACTCCTCGCCCGAGAAGGGCGTGCTCGGCTGGACCTTCACCGGGCAGGCGCCGTCGGGCCCGCTCGACCGCGCCCTCTACTCCTACGACCTCACCGACCAGAAGGCCGAGGCGGTCCCCGTGCTCGGGATCGACGGCGGGCCGCTGCGGGCGCGCGACTGGATGTTCGTGCCCGGCACCACCTCGGTCGTCACCCACTCGCTCGACGACACGGTGCTCCTGCTCGACCTGCTGACGCCCGGCTCGATCAGCCCGCTCGGGCAGCACGCGGAGCTGCGCGGATTCGTGCCCGGCGCGAACCGGCTCGTGGTCGCCGATCCGGAGTCGGGCTCGCTGATCGACCTGGCCGACGGCTCGGTCGAGACGCTCGCCCTCCCCCCGGCGGACGTGAGCGCGACCGCGTCGCCCGTGCAGATCCTGCTCCTCGACTCCGGGAGCTACGTCGAGCTCGAGGCCGAGTACGCACCGGAGACGGGCGCGACCCAGTACTCCGTCGTCCGCGTCGACGCGTCCGGCACCTCGGAGGTGTTCCGCACCTCGCCGACGGGGCGCATACGCGGCGTCTGCCTCTCGCCGAACGGGCAGTACCTCGCCGTCGAGACCGTTTCGGTGGAGGGCCGGCCGGACGACTACCCGGGCGAGCCGGGCTTCAGCGCGACCTCGACCGTGCTCGTCGACCTCGGCACCGGCGACACCGCGCGCAGCGTCAACGGGCGGTCGCGCGACTGGTGCGCGTAGGGGGCCGGTCTGACGACCGGCTCGTCGACCTGACTGCCGAGGTGCCGGCCTGGCAGCCGGCTGCCGACTCGGCGACCGGGTCCGGCACCCCACCGCCGACGCGTCCGCCGCTCAGTCGAACCGCGCGCCCTCCGGCCGCGGCGGCAGCACGAACAGGATCAGCAGGAACACGTAGCCGGCGATCGGCACGAGGATCGCGAGGATCCACAGCCCGCTGCGGTTCACGTCGTGCAGTCGCCGCCAGATCAGCGAGAGCGACGGGAGGAACGTCGCCAGGGCGATCGCGCCCGCGGCGAGCGACACCCAGAAGGTCTGGAACGGCGCGCCGCTCGGGTACGGGGTCAGCGTGAAGTCGAGGCGCCACGGACCGCCGTCGGCCAGCTGCATCAGCCCTGTGAGGACGCTGCCGAGGAGGATGATCCACCAGTACTCGGCCCGGCTCGCCCTCCCGCGGAAGCGGAGGTAGTTGCCGAAGAAGCGGCGGAGCGCCGCCATCGGCGGAGCCCCGTAGTAGGGGAGGGCCAGCGGCGGCTCGAGGGTGCTCGAGCTCATCGGGTTCCGTCTCTCATCCCTCGACCGTATCCCGTGCTCCCAGCGGCGCCGCGTCGGCCGTGCGGACGACATCCCGGTGTTCGCGCCGGAGGAATGCCGGCGTTCACGACGCAGGAACGTCGCCGTGACGGAATGGAGGAAGGCGTCGTTCTCGCGCCGGAGGAACGCCGCTGTGTTCGCGGCGGAGGAGGGTCGCCGTGCTCACAACGGAGGAAGAACGTTCCAGCTCGAGCGTGAACACGCGGATCGGCGCGCGCCGGAGCACGTTCTACCTTCGTTGTGAACAGGATCAGCGAGTAGGAACCGCCTCCGCCCGCACCGCCGCCGTCGCCCGGGCGTCGACGATCAGGCTGACGACGAGCCCCACAGCGACGATGACGATCGCGACCCACGGCAGCACGTCGAGCCCGCTCGCGTCGATCGCCAGCCCGCCGACGACCGCGCCGCCGCCGATGCCGATGTTGAACGCCGTCGTCTGGAGCGCCGCGGCGAGGCTCCGCAGCTGGAAGGAGGAGGTGCGCAGCATCCGGGTCTGCAGCATCGCCGGAATGCCGCCGAACGCGATGTTCCAGATCACCGCGGCGACGACCACGGCCGTGGCGGCGCCGGTGCCCGCGGCGACGGCCAGGCCCGCGAGCGCCAGCACGACCGCGATCGCGGCGACCACGAAGCCCGAGCGGGGGAACCGGTCGGTCGCGAAGCCGGCCAGGACGAGTCCGACCGCCCCTGCGCCGCCGAACGCGAAGAGCACGAGCGGCACCGTGTCGGGGGCGAAGGAGGCGTTCTCGAGCCAGGGCGTGATGTAGGTGGAGAGGGTGTTCTGGCCGATCAGCACCAGCAGGATGACGACGCAGACGCCGATGATGCGGGGGAGCGTCCGGTCCTTCCGCGCCGGCAGGCGGATCTCGCCGGTCCGCAGCGGGATGTGGTGGTCGACCGCGGGCAGGAACTTCACCACGATCAGCGCGAGCACGAGCACGACGCCGCCGAGGATCGCGAAGGTGGGCCGCCAGCCGAACGCGTGCCCGAGCGCCGTGCCCAGGGGGACGCCGAGGACGAAGGCCGCGGATCCGCCGCCCGCCGTGATCGCGGTCGCGCGGCCGAGCTGCTCCGGAGCGACGAGGTGCGCGGAGTAGGCGGCGACGATCGCCCAGAAGAGGCCGTGGGCGAGCCCGCCGAGGATGCGCGCGCCGATGAGCAGCCCGAAGGTGGGGGCGAGCGCGGCGAGGACGTTGGCGACCGCGATGGTGCACAGCGCCACGAGGAGGAGGCTCTTGCGCGAGAAGCGCTGGGTCACCAGGGTCAGCGGAGTCGTCGCGACGACGACGGTCGCGGCGAAGATCGTGACGAGCTGGCCGGTGAGCGAGATGCTCACCCCGAGGTCGCGCGACATGTCGGGGATGAGCCCGGTCGGGAGGAACTCGCTCGTCACGGAGACGAAGACGGCGCCGGCGAGCGTGAGCAGGCCGATCCAGGGGAAGGCGGGGGCTTTCGCGGTGTCCTGAGGGTTCACGGTGTCCTGAGGTCGGGGGCGGGCGGGAGGGGGACGACCATCAAGCCTCGCACGCCCGCGCGGCGTCGGCGCGCGGGGGAGCCCACTGTCGTCCGGTGTTCATCCGCGGAGCGGAGCACCGGCACGTCCGGGTCGCCGTGCCGGTCCTCAGCGCAGGCGCGGCGCCGGCTACCACAGCGCCGCCCGCCCGTGCACGGGGTGGCCCCGGAGGCGCGGCTCGCCTGGGATGGAGGGGAGCGGCCCGATCCGGGTGCCGCGGACGGAGGAGCAATGCCCGACCAGTACACGTTCACGAACCCCGCCACCCGGTACCCGGACGTGACTCCGCCGGTCCAGCAGCAGCCCGAGCCCGGGCTGCAGTCGCGGATGACCCCGGTGCCGGACCTCGGCGAGGAGAGCTACCGCGGTACCGGCAGGCTCGCGGGCCGCCGCGCGCTCATCACGGGAGCCGACTCCGGGATCGGCGCAGCCGTGGCCATCGCCTTCGCCCGCGAGGGGGCCGACGTCGCCCTCGCCTACCTCCCGAGCGAGGAGGAGGACGCGCAGCACGTGATCGGGCTGATCCGCGCGGAGGGGCGCACCGCCGTGCCGATCCCCGGCGATCTCACGAGTGCCGAGTACTGCACGCGGCTCGTGGCGGAGGCGGTCGAGGGCCTCGGCGGGCTCGACGCGGTGGTCAATGTGGCCGGCAAGCAGATCTGGAAGGAGGACCTGCTCGACATCACCGACGAGCAGTTCGAGGCGACCTTCGCGGTCAACGTCTTCGCTCCGTTCCGGATCATCCGCGCGGCCCTCCCGCACCTGCCCGCGGGCGCCACCATCATCAACACGGCGTCGGCGGAGGCGCACAAGCCCGCCCCCGACCGCCTCGACTACGCGATGACGAAGGGCGCGATCAACAACCTCTCGAAGGGCCTGGCGCAGCAGCTCGCCGCGAAGGGCATCCGCGTGAACGTCGTGGCGCCCGGCCCGACGTGGACCGCCCTGCAGGTGAGCGGCGGCGTCGACCCCGAGAGCCTGCCCGACTTCGGCTCCAGCGAGTCGCCGATGGGCCGTGCCGCGCAGCCCGCCGAGCAGGCCCCGGCCTACGTGTTCCTGGCGTCCGCCGAGTCGAGCTTCGTCGCCGGCGAGACCCTCAACGTGAACGGCGGCATGGTCTCGCCCTGACACGCCGCGCCGCCGCCGCTCGCTGGTGTGCCGCCGAGACGCCTCCGTCCTGCTCGAGACACGGACTCGCGTCAACCCTCTCCCGAGCGGCGGGGGCGCGAGGTGCCATGGAGGAACCACCACGAAGGAGCACCATGAGCACCACGACCGTCCTCCCCATCGAGACCTACTCCGACGAGCAGGGCTGGCACAACCGCATCGCCCACGCCCGGGTCCCGCTGAGCCACCACGAGTCGCGCCAGGAGGCGGAGGAGGTCGGCGAGGAGATCGCCGAGCAGCGCGGCGGGGAGCACGTCGTCCTCGGCTAGCGGCCGGCGCGGGGCGCGGCATGCGGTGCCCGATCGGGGAACGCCGCCGGCCCGCGGAACGCGCCCGGCCCGCAATTCGCGCCCGGCCCGCAATTCGCGCCCGGCCCGCAGGCGCCCGCTCCGCAGACGCCCCGGCCCGCAGGCGCCCGCTCCGCAGACGCCCCGCGCGTGTAGCGCCCTCGGCCCCACCCGGTCAACCTTCTCGACCTCCCGGCCCCCTCCTCCCTAGCGTGGCCCGTCGTGCTCGCTCCCGAGCGCGCGACGAGAGGACGACATGGCCACCACGAGCGACGCCCCCGCGACAGGAGAGGCCGGCGGCACCTCCCTGCGCCGCCGCATCACCGGCCCGCTGCTCTACTTCTTCATCCTCGGCGACGTCCTCGGCGCGGGCATCTACGCCCTCATGGGCACGCTCTCGGCGGAGGTCGGCGGAGCCGTCTGGATGCCCCTCCTGCTCGCGCTCGGCCTCGCGCTGCTGACCGCCGGCTCCTACGCCGAGCTGGTGACCAAGTACCCGAAGGCGGGAGGCGCGGCGGTGTTCGCGCAGCGGGCCTTCCAGCGCCCGATCGTCTCGTTCCTGGTCGGCTTCGCCATGCTCGCGGCCGGAGTGACCAGCGCGGCCGGTCTGTCGCTCGCGTTCGCCGGCGACTACCTCGGCACCTTCCTCGACGTGCCGACCGGGCCGACGGCCATCGTCTTCCTGATCCTCGTCGCGTGCCTCAACGCGCGGGGCGTCGCGGAGTCGCTGCTCAGCAACACGGTGATGACCGTGATCGAGGTCGGCGGCCTGCTGATCGTGATCGGATGCGTCGCGCTGCTGGTGGCGGGCGGAGGCGGCGACCTCGCCCGCACGGTCGAGCTCAGCTCCGAGCAGGCGCCGGCGCTGGCGGTGCTCGGCGCGGCGATCATCGCGTACTACTCCTTCGTCGGCTTCGAGACCTCGGCCAACATCGCCGAGGAGATCCGCGACCCCAGCCGCGTCTACCCGCGCGCGCTGTTCGGCTCGCTGCTGACGGCCGGTGCGGTGTACGTCCTGGTCGGCCTCGCGAGCTCGATCGCGCTGCCCGCCGACGAGCTGTCCGGATCCTCCGCCCCGCTGCTCGACGTCGTGACGGCGAGCGGAGCCGGGGTGCCGGCATGGCTGTTCAGCCTGATCGCGCTCGTCGCGGTCGCCAACGGAGCGCTGCTGACCATGATCATGGCGAGCCGTGTCACCTACGGCATGGCGAAGGACGGCCTCCTCCCGGACGTGCTCGGCCGCGTCCTGCCGAAGCGCCGGACGCCGTGGGTGGCCATCGCGGTGACCACGCTGGCGGCGTGCCTCCTGACCCTGGTCGGCGATCTGGCGACCCTCGCCGAGACCGTGGTGCTGCTCCTCCTGCTGGTGTTCATCAGCACGAACGTCTCGGTGCTCGTGCTGCGGCGCGACAAGGTCGAGCACGACCACTTCCGCGTGTGGACGGCGATCCCCGTGCTCGGCGTCGCCTCGTGCGTGCTGCTCCTCAGCCAGCAGGACCCGATCGTCTGGCTCTACGCGGGGATCCTCCTCGTGGTCGGAGTCCTCGTGCACCTGGCGACCCGTCGTTCGTCCCGCCGCACCGCCTGATCCGCTGACGGTCCCGGCGGGGCCGCCGCTCCGCCGGACCGTCCCTCCCGACCGCCCCGTTCGCCCCGCGACCGGTCAAGCCCCTGGGCGGACGGCCGTCCGGGGCGTGGGATGGGGGGAACGGAAGGAGCACGAATGACCGACACACCCTCCCGCGAGGAGCTGCCGCTCCCCGACTGGAACGACATCCCGCTCGGCACGCTCGCGGAGCGCATCCGCCCGCTCGACGAGGCCGGCCTCGGCGCTCTGCTCGCCTACGAGGAGGCGCACGGGCACCGCCTGCCGGTGACGACGATCCTGCACTCGCGACTCGAGCAGCTGCGCGGGGGAGCGGAGCCGGCGGGCACCGTGCCGGAGTCGCTGCCCGAGGTGTCCCGCTCGTCGTCCGGATCGCCGGTCTCGCCGGCGACGTCCGGTCCGCCGATCAATCCGCCCTCGCACGGAGTGCCGACGAACCCGGCTCAGCCGCGCTGACGGCGGCGGGCGGAGTCGCGGTCGCGGCGGCTCCGCTCCCGCCGCGCGCTGCCCAGGGCCTGCTCAGCGCGCACGGGCAGACTGTCCGGAGCCGATGACGGCGACCGGACGAGGGAGCAGTACCCGGAACGCGACAAGACTGACTCGTAGGAGCTGTCATGTCCTGGATCGTCCTCATCCTCTCCGGTGTCCTCGAGGCCGTGTGGGCCACCGCCCTCGGCAAGTCGGAGGGGTTCACGCGGCTCGGCCCGTCGGTCGTCTTCGGCGTCGGCGTCGTCGCGAGCATGGCCGGCCTCGCCTACGCGATGCGCGAGCTGCCCACCGGCACCGCGTACGCGGTCTGGGTCGGGATCGGCGCTTCGCTGACCGTGCTCTACGGCATGTTCTTCGGCGGCGAGGGCTTCTCGCTCGTGCGCACGCTGCTGGTCCTCGGGATCGTCGGCTGCGTCGTCGGCCTGAAGCTCGTGCACTGAACCGAGGCCCCGTCCTCTCCTCCGCGAGGCCGCTCCCGTACGCGACACGCCGACGGAGGCGCGCGGACTGGCATCTCGCCGAGGGTCCGAGGCCGGTGGTTGCAGGACGCCGCGCGTTCCACCTAGGCTCGGCTCATCAGGGGAGAACGATCGTTCTACGGTTCTCCCCGCCCCCCCAAGGAGGACTCATGCCCACTCGTACCGCACGCACCGCCTGGAACGGCTCGCTCGAGACCGGCGAGGGCCAGGTCGAGCTCTCGAGCTCGAAGATCGGCACCTACGACGTCTCGTTCCCCAAGCGCGCCGCCGACGACGCCAACGGCTCGACCAGCCCCGAGGAGCTCCTCGCGGCCGCCCACTCCGCCTGCTACGCGATGCAGTTCTCGGCCGTCCTCGGCCAGGCCGGCGGCACCGTCGAGGCGCTCGACGTCCGCGCCGACGTCTCGCTCGGCCCGGACTCGGCCGGCGGATTCAAGCTCACCGGCATCAAGCTCGTCGTGAGCGGCGAGGTCTCCGGCATCGACGAGGCCGCCTTCCTCAAGGCCGCCGACGAGGCCAAGGAGACCTGCCCCGTCAGCAAGGCGCTCACCGGAGTCGACATCACGCTCGACGCCACCTTCGAGGGCTGAGCCCCTCCGCACGTCACGAGCACCCCGTCGCGCATCGCGGCGGGGTGCTCGTGCGTCCGGCGCGGCCGCGGAGCGGCGTATCGAGACCCCTGCCCCCCACCGGCCGCCCGGCGCCCCCTGTCGTCAGACCGCCGCCGGCGCGTAGCGGAAGCCGGCGCCGAGGTGCTCCTCCGGCAGCCGGTCGCCGCGGCCGTGCAGCTTCTGGCGGAGGCTCCCCTCGACGTACTCCTCCGGGTACGCGCCGCGGCTTCGCAGCTCCGGCACGATGAACTCCACCACGTCCTCGAAGGTGCCGGGCGTGATCGCGTAGGCGAGGTTGAACCCGTCCACGTCGGTCTCCTCGACCCACTCCTGGAGGTGGTCGGCGACCTCCGCGGGCGAGCCGACGACGAACGGGCCGAGCCCGCCGATCACGCTGAGCTTGGCGATGTCGCGGACCTTCCACTCCGAGCCGTCCTCGTTCGCCTCCTGGAAGTTGGCGACGGCCGACTGGATCGCGTTGCTCTTCACGTTGCCGATCGGCTCGTCGAGGTCGTACTGCGACAGGTCGATGCCCATCCAGCCCGACATGAAGACCAGCGCCCCCTCCTCGCTCCCGTAGGAGAGGTAGTCGCGGTGCTTCTCGTGCGCGGCCTCGCTGGTCTCGGCGGTGATGATCGTCAGCAGCGTGTAGATCTTCGCGGAGTAGCGGTCGCGGCCTGCCGCCTCGAGGGCGTCGCGGATGCGCGAGACGGTCGCCTTCAGGCCGGCCTTCGTCGAGGACGCGACGAAGATCGCCTCCGCGTTGCCCGCCGCGAAGCGGATGCCGCGCGGCGACGCTCCCGCCTGGTAGATGACGGGGGTCCGCTGCACCGACGGCTCCGAGAGGTGGATGCCGGGGACGGTGAAGTTCTTGCCGCGGTGCCCGATCTCGTGCACCTTCGCCGGGTCGGTGAACACGCCGGACTCGCGGTCGCGGACGACCGCGTCGTCCTCCCACGACCCCTCCCACAGCTTGTAGAGCACCTCGAGGTACTCGTCGGCGACGTCGTAGCGGTCGTCGTGCTCGAGCTGGTCCTCGTGGCCCATGTTGCGGGCGGCGCTGGGGAGGTAGCCGGTGACGACGTTCCAGCCCACGCGGCCCTTCGTCAGGTGGTCGAGCGTCGACATGCGCCGCGCGAACGGGTACGGGTGCTCGTAGGCGGTGCCGGCGGTGATGCCGAAGCCGAGGTGCTCGGTCGCGGCGGCCATCGCCGAGACGAGGAGGATCGGGTCGTTGACGGGGACCTGCGCGCCGTGGCGGATCGCCGCCTCGTTCGAGCCGCCGTAGACGTCGTAGGTGCCGAGCACGTCGGCGATGAAGATGCCGTCGAACGTGCCGCGCTCGAGCAGCTTCGCCAGGTCGGTCCAGTACGAGAGGTCCTTGTACCGCCAGGACTGGTCCTGGGGGTGGCGCCACATGCCCGAGGACTGGTGGGCGACGCAGTTCATGTCGAAGGCGTTGAAGCGGATCTGGCGGGTCATGGAGTCGATAGTGCCCAGCGGAGCCGCGAACGGGTACCGAGCGCGACGCACGGCGTCACAAAGCGGCGCCCGTCGAGGCGCCCGGCAGGTCTGGGTGGTCGGCGACGTCCTCGACGAGCTGGTCGACCTCGAGGACCGCATCGGCAGCGCGATGATCGAGAGTCGGAACGGGTGATGCGCCGGGGAGCACCGCCCCCGTCCGCAGACCGAGCGGCTCCTCCTCCTACGCCAGCTCACGCCCCAGGAAGCGCACGTGCTCGCCGATCTGGAACGCCTCGCCGCCCTCGTGGCCGTTGAAGGGGTAGACCCGGATCTCGCGGGGTCCGGCGTAGCGGTTGTAGGAGGCGTAGACGGTGGACGGCGGGCAGATGTCGTCGCGGAGCGCCACCGAGAACAGCGCGGGGGACTGCGCGTAGGGGGCGAAGGAGGTGCCGTCGAAGTACGAGAGGGTGTCGAACACGCGCGCTTCGGCGCCGCGGTGGGTGTGCAGGTACTGCACGATCTCGCCGTACGGCATCGTGTCGACCAGCCGCACGGCGTGCGGGATGTGGGAGAGGAACGGCACGTCGACGATCGCGGCGCGCGCCGCCTCCGACTCGCCGAGCAGGCCCAGGATCCCGGTGACGGCGAGAGCGATCCCGCCTCCCTGGCTGCCGCCCGAGACGGCCACGCGGGAGGCGTCGACCGCGGGGTGCGCGCGCAGCACGTCGAGCGCGCGGACGGCGTCGGTGAAGACGCGGCGGTAGAAGTGCTCCGCGGGCGACTCGATGCCCTGCGTCATGAAGCCGGAGACGTGCGGCCCGCTGCCCACTGGGTCGGGCGTGGCTCCGGAGCGGTGCCCGGACCCCTGGCCGCGGGTGTCCATGACCAGGTGCGCGTAGCCGGCGGCCGACATCGCGGTCCACTCCGCGAGCTGCCCGCGGCCGCCTCCGTAGCCGATGTAGGTCACGAGCCCGGGGAGGGGGCCCTCGACGCCGCGGGGGAGGATCAGCCACGCGCGGATCGGGTGGCCGCCGAAGCCGGAGTAGGTGACGTCGAAGGTGTCGAGCAGTCCGAAGCCGGCGTCGACCCGCTCGAGGCGCGGCTCGGTCGCGACGGCCCTCGCCTCGGCGATCGTGTCGCGCCAGAACTCGGCGAACCCGGCGGGCTCGGCGATCTCGGGGGCGTACTGCTCGAGGAGGTCGAGCGGGAGGTCGTACTGCGGCATCACGGACTCCTTCTCGGGCAGCGGCGCCCGAGGACCGAGGCTACTGGAGGGACGGGCCCACCTGTGTGCGGCGTGGGAGAACACCGCAGAGCGGAATGCCGGGGCACCCTCCGCGTTCTCCTCAGCATGACGACGTACGGAATCATCGGAGCAGGCAACATCGGCAGCCAGGTCGCACGGGCGGTCATCGCCCTCGGGGACGAGGTGGTCATCGCGAACTCGCGCGGCCCCGAGACCCTCGCCGACCTCATCGCGGAGCTCGGCCCGAAGGCCCGCGCCGCCACGGCACAGGAGGCGGCCGAGGCCGCCGAGATCGCCGTGGTGACGGTGCCGCTGAAGAACCTCGAGGAGGTGCCGGTCGCCCCGCTCGCCGGCAAGATCGTCCTCGACACGAACAACTACTACTTCGAGCGCGACGGCCGCATCGAGGCGCTCGACAAGGGCGAGACCACGACCAGCGAGATGCTCCAGCAGCACCTCCCGGAGTCGAAGGTCGTCAAGGCGTTCAACCACATCATGGCCGCCGACATCACCACCGACGGCACCCCGGCCGGCACGCCCGACCGCCGCGCTCTCGCGACGTCGAGCGACTACCCCGAGGCGATCCACTTCGTGACCGACCTCTACGACCGGATCGGCTTCGACACCGTCGCGATCACGCCGCTGAGCGAGTCGTGGCGGGTCGAGCGCGACCGCCCCGCCTACGTGGTGCGGCAGAACCGCGAGGAGCTCGAGGCCAACCTCGCGAAGGCTCCCCGCACGGTCTGATCCAGCCTCTCGGAGGGGAGCGGTGCTGCGGCGCCGCTCCCCTTCTGCCTGTCCGGACGGCCTCGGAGGCGCGCCCGGGACGGCCCCCTCGGCGCTCACCGCCGCCGAGCCTGCGATAGTCGAGAGGACCAGCCACGCACCAGAGAGCCCCGATCGGGCTCCGAGAGGAGAGGCCTGCCATGCCCTCGACACCCCGCTCCGTCCCCTCCCGCTCCGGGCTCTCGCGCCGCAGCGTCGTGATCGGCGGTCTCGCGGTGCTCCCGCTGCTCAGCGCCTGCACGCCCGACTCCTCCGCTCCGGACGACGCCCAGCAGGAGGCGCCCCGCACCCGCACTGCGGCTCCGAGCGGGCCGGTGGCGCTCGCCCCGGACGCGCTCGCCGCGAGTGCGGCCCTGTTCGCTGCGGCTCCGCTGGTCGTCCTGGTCGAGGACGTCGCCGAGTCGCGCCTGCGCGCCGCCCAGGTGAGCATCGCCTGGGGCGTGCCGCTGCTGGTCGGCTCGGCGGGATCCGGAGCGACGGCCGCCCCGACCGCGGACGCCGCGGCCGTGGGATCCACGGCTTCCGAGACGCCGTCCGATTCGGCGATCCCGTCCGACTCCGTGACCGGATCCGCGACCCCGTCCGTCGCTCCGTCCTCCACCGCTCCGACCTCCGACGCCCTCGCCGCCGAGTTCGCCCGCCTCGGCGTGACCCGCGTGCTCGCGATCGGCGACGTCACCGCGCCCGAGGGCGTCGACGTCGTCGCCTCCGCCTCCGACGCGGCCGCCCTCAGCACCGCGTCCGGCCTGACCGTGACCGACCTGGCGCTCGCCGACCTCGCCGCCGCCGCGCCGTCCACCGCCTCCGACGCCCCCTTCGGCGCCCTCCCGGCCCGAGCCGACGCCCTGACCGGCCTGCACGCCCTCGCCCGCGCGCAGGACGCCGACGTCGCCGCTCTGGCGACCGCCCGCGCGGCCGGCGTCCCCGTCACCGTGATCGACGGCGACGACCTGCTCGCCTCGGGCGGAGCCGTGACCGCGATCGCCGAGGCCGACGCCTCCTGCACGCTGCTGCTCGGCCCCGTGCTCGCCGCCCAGCCCGAGCCCGAGTGGGCCGTGCGCGCGGCCGCGAGCGGCTGGCAGCTGCCGGGCGGCGGGCAGCGGATGTTCGGCGGGCACCTCTTCGTCGCGATCTACGGCACTCCGGGCGCTCCCGTCCTCGGCGTGCTGGGGGAGCAGGGCCTCGAGCCCACGGTCGCGCGGGCGGAGGCGGTGGCCGAGCCGTACCGGGCGCTCACCGACAAGCAGGTCGTGCCGAGCCTCGAGATCATCACCACGGTCGCGGCGGGCGACCCCGGCAAGGACGGCGACTACTCCAACGAGCTCGACGCCGCCGACATCCGCCCCTACATCGACGCGGCGCAGGCGGCGGGGATGTACGTGGTGCTCGACCTGCAGTCGGGGCTGACCGACTTCCTCACCCAGGCGAAGCAGTACGCGGATCTGCTGACGCTGCCCAACGTCGGCCTCGCGCTCGACCCGGAGTGGCGCCTGCTGCCCGGCCAGAAGCCGCTGGAGCAGATCGGGCGCGTCTCGGCCGCCGAGGTCGACAGCGTGTCGGAGTGGCTGGCCGACCTGGTGCAGAGCGAGGGGCTGCCGCCGAAGATGTTCGTGCTGCACCAGTTCCGGCTGTCGATGCTGCAGGACCGCGACAGCATCCGCCGCGACCGGCCCGAGCTGGAGTTCCTCATCCACGTCGACGGCCAGGGCTCGCAGCCCGACAAGCAGGCGACCTGGGACGCGCTGCACGAGGGCGCCCCCGAGGGCATCGGCTGGGGCTGGAAGAACTTCTACGACGAGGACGCGCCCATGCTCACCCCCGCCGAGACCATGGCCGAGGTCCGCCCCCTCCCCGACCTCGTCACCTACCAGTAGGCGGATCCCGGGGCGGGCGTCAGCGGCGCAGGAGCTCGCCGGAGACGACGCCCGCCTCGACCTCCTCGAGGGCACGGCCGCGGGTCTCGGGCACGCGCTTCCAGATGAAGACGAGCGCGAGCAGGCCGACGGCGCCGAACAGGAAGAACGTGCCGGTGATGCCGACCCCGGAGACGAGGGTGGGGAAGAACAGGCCGAGCACCGCGTTCGTGATCCAGTGGCAGAAGATCGCGATGCCGACGCCGACTCCGCGGATCCGCAGCGGGAAGATCTCGGACAGCATCACCCAGGTGACGATGTTGAGGAACGTCTGCATGCTCCCCACGAACGCGACGACCAGCACCAGGATCACGTACGGCCGCGCCGGGTTCCCCACGGGGAGCGCGACGGAGGCGATGCCGATCAGGAAGTGCATCGCGGTGGTCAGGGAGTAGCCGAGCAGGAGGGTCGTGCGGCGGTTCATCGTCTGCATGAGCCGCAGCCCGATCAGGCCGCCGATCACGGCGATCGCCCCGGGCGCGATGTTGGCGACGAGAGCGCCGTCGTGGTCGAAGCCCGCCTCCTTCAGCACCGACTGGCCGTAGTACATGATCGAGTTGATGCCGGTGAGCTGCTGGGCGACTCCGATCCCGATGCCCACCAGCAGGATGCGCACCGCCCAGCGCTCGCGCAGCGCCTGCAGCAGGGGGATCCTCGGGCCGTCCTTCGCGCCGATCGAGCGGGCGATGGTCTCCGCCTCCGCGTGGGCCCGGTCGGGCGTCCGGATGGTGGTGAGCACGCCGAGCGCCTCGTCGCGGCGGCCGTGCGCGATCAGCCAGCGCGGCGACTCCGGGACCCGGGTCATGCCCAGCAGGAGCGCTGCGGCGGGGAGCGCGGCGACGGCGAGCATGATCCGCCAGACGCCGGGCAGCTCGCCCCAGACGGTGCCGATGACGGCGTTGGCCACGAAGGCGGCGAGCTGGCCGATCACGATCATCAGCTCGTTGCGGCCGGCGAGCGAGCCGCGGATCTCGGAGGGGGAGATCTCGGAGAGGTAGATCGGCACGACCACCGAGGCGCCGCCGACGGCCAGCCCGAGGACCGCCCGCCCGAGGACCATCACGCCGAAGCCCGGCGCCACCACGCAGACCAGGGCGCCGACGAGGAAGAGCACGGCGAGCAGGCGGATCGTGGTCCGCCTCCCGAGGGCGTCGGCGAGGCGTCCGCCCGAGATCGCGCCGATCGCGGCGGCGAAGAGGAGCGAGCTGGTGACGACCCCCTCGGTCAGCGCGGTGAGGCCCAGCTCGGCCGACATCGGCTCGAGGGCGCCGTTGATGACGCCGGTGTCGTAGCCGAAGAGGAGGCCGCCGAGGGTCGCGATGAGCGCGATGAGGCCGAGACGCCGAGTCGGCGCCTCCAGGGAGGTGGTGGTCATCCGCTCACTCTGACGCATGGCCGCGCGGTGAGCGAACCCTGGACCGTCGGGGGAACCCGGTGTAGCGGGTCCCCCCGACGGCCCGGCGTCCCCTCGGCGGCACGGAGGGGGAGGGAGCGAGCGGAGGGGGTGCTCAGGAGGAGACGCGCGCGCCCTCGCGCAGGCCCTCCTCCTTGGCCTGCTGCACCAGGGCGGCGATGCGGCGGCGCGAGCGCGAGCGCCCGGCGAGCAGCGCCGCGAGGATGAGGGCGACGCCGAGGATCACGAGCAGCTGCGGGACCGGCACGGCGGCGACCGTGATCGACTCCGTCACGGGAGCGGTGGCGACCGGCTCCTGATCGGCGGCGGCGACGGTCGGTGCGATGGTCAGGTCGGCGCCGACTCCGAAGAGGGGCCAGATGCCGTCGAGCTGCACCGAGACGCTGCGCCGGTCGCCGGGCAGCAGCTCCTGCTGGGGCGCGTCGGCCGCGACGACGGGGGCGGTGGCGCCCTGGGCGCTCGCCGTGCCGTCGAGCAGCAGGCGCACGTTGCCGGTGTTCACCACGTCGGCGACGAGCGAGAGGGAGCCGGGCTGGAACGGGTTCCAGGAGAGGCGGTAGTCGCTGGCCAGGTCCTCGACGGAGAAGGAGGGGGTCACCTCGCCGGTCACGCGGGTCATCACGCGGAAGCCGATGCGGCTCTCCACTCCGACGTTCGCGCCTCCCGCCTCGGTGCCCTGCGAGAGCACGGAGGCGGCGATGCCGGCGGCGTGGTCGCCGGGGGTGGCGTTGTCGGGGACCGTCACGGTGAACGGCACCACGCCGCTGCTGCCCGGATCGACGGTCACGGTCTCGGGGGCGGAGATCCACAGCCCGGCGTCGACCGACTCCTGGTCGGAGTTCAGCATGTTGAAGCGGCCGGTGTCGGTGAAGTAGCCGTCGGCGCTGGTGATGCTGAAGGTCACGGGCTGGTCGCTGAGGTTCCGCACGACCGCCTCGTCCGAGGCGCTCGCGCCGGGGGCGAGCTCGAGCTCGACCCACGCGCGCTTGTCGGGGACGCCGTCGGTGGAGGGGCTGACCGCCCAGGTGATCGCTCCGTCGGCCGCGACGGCCTGCGGGGCGACGCCCGCGCCGAGGAGGGCGACGATCAGCGCGAGCAGCGCGGGGAGGAGCGGGCGGCGGGGAGCGGCGGAGCGGCGCGGAGCAGTCATCAGAACCTCATGGTCGCACGGGGGAAGCACGACGCGGCCGGGCGGGCGGGCCCGGCCGCGTCGGCCGTGGTGGGATCGCGGCCGAGGGAGTGCGTCCCCCGGCCGCGACGGGTCACTCGAAGAGCGACAGGGTGATGGTGGACGAGTACGCGCCGGCGTCCACGTTCACGGGGGTGCGGAGGAAGAGGTCGGCGTCGGCGCTCCAGGAGCCCTCGGGGTTGACCTGCTGGGAGTTGCTGGCGACGATCGCGAGCAGCTCCTCGCCCTTCAGGCCCTGGCCGTTGGCGCCGCCGTCGATGGCGGTGTCGACGACCTGGCCCGCGGCGACCTCGCCCAGCTCGCCGCCGTCGACGAGAGCCGGGGCCCAGCCCAGGTTCTCGGCGCCGATGATGGAGCCGTCGGCCGAGGTGAAGTCGTCGGCGGTGCCGAGGACGTACCAGGCGGAGTCGGGGGAGACGTCCTCGGCGTCACGGGTGTCGGTGACCGTGACGGTCGGCAGGGTGCCGGTGAACTGGCGGCGGACGTTGTCCGAGCCGTCCTCGGCCAGGGTCGTCGAGTCGCCGGCGACGGTCATCGAGAGGGCGCCGGTCCCGGGGAGGTCGGCGATGTCGACGTTGACGTCGACGTCGTCGCTGCCGTAGTTGGTGTCGGCGGCGAAGGCCGTTCCGGCGACTCCGAGCAGGAGGACGCCTCCGGCCAGTCCGGCGGCTCCGCGGATCAGAAGGGATCGGGTGTTCATGTCGGGTGTTCTCCGTTCTCCGGCCGGCGTCGTCGCCGGCTCGATCTCAGTGGGTGTGGGTCGTGCCCGCGGGTCAGCTGCAGCCGGCCGCGGAGTAGGGGGCGGTCGAGGAGGCCGTGGCCGGCTTCCCGTTGACGAACGCGGTCGCCGTGGCGGTCGCGGATCCGTCGGTCACGCTCGTCGCCCGGGTGGTGAAGGCGGCCGAGACGGTGGCGCCGGGAGCGACGTCGGCGAAGCTCTTGGAGCCCCACGTCGTGCCGATCACGATCTTCGCAGCGAAGGCGTTCGGGTTCGTGGCGGTCGCGGTGACGACGATCCTCCCGGCGACGCAGCGCGTCGTGGAGGTCGTGGTCACGGCGATCGCGGGTGCCGAGTCGGTCACGGGCCCGACGGAGGCGGAGGCCGTCGCCGGCGTCCACTGCGGCTTCGCGGCGGTCACGGCCACCGAGATCGTCGCTCCGCGGTCGGCGGCGGTGAGCGTGTAGCTCGACGCCGTCGCCCCGCTGATCGCGGTCCCGCCGCGCTTCCACTGGAAGCCGGTCGCCGTCCACGGGGAGGAGGCGGAGGCGGTCAGCGTGCTGCCCACCGTCGCCTTCCCCGTGATCGAGGCCGCGAGCGGCGCGGTGTCGACGATCGTCTGCGCCGCGACGCTGGTGAGGGTCGGGACGACCTTCTGCATGAGACCGGTCGTCTTGTCGAAGGTCACCCGGTCGATCGTCGTCTCGCGGTGCTGGCCGTCTCCGCCGGGGATGGCGAAGCGGTGGTAGGCGATGTACCAGTCGTCCGTGCCGGGCACGTTGACGATCGAGTTGTGGCCCGTGGCGAGGATGCCCTGCGACGGGTCCTTCTCGAGGACCACGCCGCGGTAGGTCCACGGTCCGTCGACGCTGGTCGAGGTCGCATAGCCGACCTTGTAGTTCTCGGAGCCGGTGTCGTCGATCGAGTAGGTGAGGTGGTACAGACCGTCGCGGTAGTTGAGGAACGAGCCCTCGCGGAAGTCGGTCAGACCGCTGATCTTCTTGATCGTGCCGGTCTTGATCGAGAGCATGTCGTCGGACAGCTCCCCGTAGAGCGGGTCGCCGTTGCCCCAGAAGAGGTAGCTCTTGCCGGTCTTCGGGTCGGTGAACGCGGCGGGGTCGATCGCCTGGCCGGACCGCACGGACTCGCCGTTGGTGATCATCGCGGTCGGCTGCGCCGTGAACGGGCCCATCGGGCTGTCCGCGACGGCGACTCCGATCGTCTTGCGGTTCAGCGAGGAGTTCTCGCCGGAGAAGTAGAAGTAGTACTTCCCGTTCTTCTCGATGATCGTCGGCGCCCAGGCGTTGCCGGTCGCCCACGGCACGTTGCCGTTCGCGCCGTCCAGCGTCAGGAAGGGCTGCTCCGAGCGGGTCCAGTCGATGAGGTTCTTCGAGGACCAGGCGTAGAAGGTCTTGCCGCCCCAGCCGGCGAAGCCGTCCGAGGTCGCGTACAGGTAGTAGGTGTCGCCGAAGACCGCGATGTTCGGGTCGGCGTTCAGGCCTGCGAGGACGGGGGACTTCATGACGACGGCCTTCAGGGTCCAGGTGGTCGCGGTGCCGCCGGCGGCCGGCGTGAGCACGACCGTCTGCGGGGTGGAGAGGTCGCGGACGGTGCCGGAGGCGGGGCTCGCCGTGACGCCGGCCGCGGTGGAGAAGGTCGGGGTGAGCTTCGTCAGGTCGGTCCCCGGCTTCACGGGGAAGGTGACCGTCCTGCTCGCCGAGTCGACGATCGGGGCCGTCTTCAGGACGTCGCCGCTGAGCGACAGGTCGACCAGGGCCGACGTGTTGCCGGAGGCGGCGAGCACCTCGGAGGCGCTGAGGGCCCGGTTGTAGACCGAGAACTCGCGGATCTGGCCGCGGAAGCGGTTGTCGGCGTCGTAGTTCGAGCGCCCGATGTAGTTCGCCGAGGTGGAGCCGCCGCCGATGTCCTTCGGGTCGGTCGTGACGGTGCCGCTGGCGACCTTCACTCCGTCGAGGTAGATCGTGCCGGTGGTGCCGGAGAGCGTGTACGTCAGGTGCGCCCAGGTGCCGCGGGGGAGTGCCGAGCCGCCGGCGACGGTCTGCTCGGTGGTGTAGTTCCCGGTCGCGATGCTGGTGCGGTAGTTGTTGCCCGAGGTGAAGAGGTAGCCGTCGCCGGCGCCGTTCGTGGTGTTGCCCAGGCCGTAGAGGAAGTAGGCGCCGCCCTGCGCGGGGTCGATCCAGACGTCGGACTGGATCGTGAGGTCCGTCACTCCGGCGAGCAGGTCGTTCGGCAGCTTGATGTAGTCGTCGGTGCCGTCGAGCTGCAGGGCGCCGTCCTTCCAGGTGCCGCCCGAGGGCAGCGTGCCGTTCTGGTTGTTGCCCGAGCTGTCGCGCACCGTGGTGCCCGAGCCGCCGTCGAAGGTGTAGCGGAGGATCTCACCCGCCGCGTTGACCGGCTTCGCGGCGGGGCCGGTGCTGCTGGTGCCGTAGGCGGCCGTCAGTCGCGCCTCCTCGGCGCTCGAGAGGCGGAGCACCGAGCCGTGGCGGAAGGGCTTCGAGAACGAGTACGTGTTCGCGCCGGTGGTGCCGACGGGCAGGGCCGTGAACCGCATGTCCGCGAGGGTGTCGGTGACGTAGGCGGAGTAGCCGAACGAGTCGCCCATGACGACCCAGCGGCCGTCGGGCAGCTGGTAGACGGTGAGGCCCTCGAGGTGGTCGGAGAGGCCGCGGGACTTCTCCTCGCCGAAGCCGATCACGCGGGTCCACGGGCCGGCGAGGCTCGGGGCCTTGTCGACGACCGTGCGCCAGTCGGCGGTGGAGAAGCGGTAGTACGTGTCCCCCTCCTTCGCGATGGTCGTGTCGATGATGCTGCCGCGGCTCCCGCCGCCGGCGGCGGGGTTCTCGTCCAGCCAGACCTTCGGGGTGGAGAAGCCGACGAAGTCGCGCGTGGTCGAGACGTAGACGCGCTGGGCGGAGGCTCCGCCGGTCAGCGTCTTGTCGCGGGCGGCCCAGTAGACGTAGTACTGGCCGGTCGTGTCGTCCCAGATCGCCTCGGGAGCCCAGACGTTGCCCGCGTCGGGGAAGCCGGCGAAGACGATGCTCTGATCGCTCCAGTTCACGAGGTCCGTCGAGCGCCAGACGACGAGGTTCTTGCTCGCGTTGGTCTGGTCCCAGGTGCCGCCGGGAGCGGTGCCCTCGGCGTGCAGGTCGGTGCCGATGATCCAGTACTCGTCGCCGGTGGGGGAGCGCACGAGGTGCGGATCGCGGACGCCGAGGGTGCCGCCGAGGTTGGCGAGCACGGCCTTGTCGTTGTTGAGCTTCGACCAGTGCAGACCGTCGGTGCTGGAGCCGAAGTAGATCTTCTCGTAGTCGGTCGAGGCGAAGTGGGTCCAGAGGTAGCCCGCGTCGTACTCGGTGTCGAGGTCCGCGGGAGCCGCGGTCACCGTGACGGGCAGCTGCCGGGTCGCGGTCGTGCCGGCGATCGTCGCGGTGAGCGTGACGGGCGTGGCGGCGGACCGGCGCTTCACGACGCCGGTCGTGCTGAGCACGGCCGTGTTCGAGGAGGACCAGGCGACGTCGTAGGAGCCGGCCTTCGCGGGCAGCGTCACGTTGCCGCGGACGTCGCCGGAGTTGACGATCGAGAGGGCGTCGAGCGCCTTCTGGGCGTCGGCGTTCACGTCCTTGGCGGGCACGGTGGCGGTGAAGGTGCGGGTGGCCGTGGCCGAGCCGCGGGTGGTCGTGGCGGTCAGCTCGACCGAGGCGACCCCGGTCGCGGGCGGCGTGACGACTCCGCTGGTCGAGACGACCGCGGAGTTGCTCGAGGCCCAGGCGATGGCGGAGCCGTTGGGGCCGGTCGT
This sequence comes from Rathayibacter sp. VKM Ac-2805, assembly GCF_009834265.1. NCBI lineage: Bacteria > Bacillati > Actinomycetota > Actinomycetes > Micrococcales > Microbacteriaceae > Rathayibacter > Rathayibacter sp. VKM Ac-2805. Next base: position 3,212,709 of record NZ_CP047185.1, on the reverse strand, counting down.
CGGGAGGGTGAGGTTCGCGGAGACCGAGGAGAGGCTCCCGAGGTCCAGGGCGGCGGAGTCGCGGGAGACGCGCGTGCTGTCCGGGGCCTGGAGGGTCGCGACGTCGGCCGCGCTGAGCGCCGTGCTGTAGACGCGGAAGTCGCGGACCGAGCCGGCGAGGGTCTTGTCCGCCGTGTAGACGGAGCGGCCGATCGCGTTCGCTGTGGTGGTGCCGTTGCCGATCGCGGCGGGAGTGATGGTCACTCCTGTCTGCTGCGCGACCTGGGTGCCGTCGAGGTAGAGGCGTGCGGTGTCGCTCGCGTCGTCGAGCGTGTAGGTGAGGGTCTTCCAGACGCTGCGCGCGAGGTTCGCGTTGGAGTTGACGGTCTGCTCGGTGGTCCAGTTGCCGGTGGCGATCGAAGCCTTGTAGCCGTTGCCCGTCGTGTAGAGGTAGCCGTTCCCCGCGCCGTTCGTCGTGTTGCCGAGGCCCCAGATGAAGTAGGGCGTGCCCTGGTTCGCGTTCACCAGGACCTCGGTGCTGACCGTGATCGAGTTCAGGCCCGCGAGCAGATCGTCGGGCAGCTTGACGTAGTCGTCGGTCCCGTCGAGGGCGACGCCCGCGGCTCCGCGCGGAGCGGCTCCGTTGACGAGCGTGCCGGTGCGGCCCTTGCCCGAGCTGTCGGCGACGGTCGTGCCGCTCGTCTCGTCGAGCGCGTAGCGCAGGACGAGGCTGTCGGAGGGAGCGGCGCTCGCCGACTGGGCCGTCAGAAGGGGGACGGTGAGGGCCACGGCCGTCACGAGGACGAGTGGTCGTAGGAAAGGCTTCATCGCGCTTTGCTCCAGGGTCGGCACCATTGCTGAGGGAGGGAGTGTGCCGGCTTCGTACGCGGCGATGTTCACGGTAACACTATGTTGACGTCAACGTGAAGAGCCTAACCGGAACATTTCCCGACACTCCCGATGGAAGCGAACCGGTTCGACGATCTCGCGCGCAACTCTGAGCGGAGCAGTCGGCGGTGTCCGGCCGGCTCAGTCGCGATGGTCGTCGCGCGAACGGCTCAGGGCGCGGTCCATCGCCCTCAGCGTCCGGAAGCCGGCCTGCTCGGCCACGGCCGCGCGGGCCGACGGCGAGAGCGACGGACTCGCGGCGAGCAGCGACGCGGCGAGGTGCACGCGCCGCTCGCGGAGGGTCGCGGCCACGGTCGTGCCCCAGCGGTGGAAGGCGCGGTCCAGTGTCGCCCGCGAGACGCCGAGCCGCCTCGTGAGCTCGCTCGCGGTGAAGTCCGCGTCACCCGCCTCCGCTTCGATGACGGCGATCGCGCGGAGCAGCACGCCCTCGAGTCCGTCCTCGGGGAGGGAGGGGTGCAGGCTCTGCTTGACGAGGGCCGATGCGGCCGCCTCGAGCGCCCGGCGCAGCTCGCCGAATCCGGGGTCGCCCGCCGAGAGATCCGCGTTGAGGGTCGCATTGATGAGGGAGACGAAGGCCCCGCTGTAGCTGTCGGCGGCGGGCAGCGTGCAGGACGGCTCGTCCGCGAGCGCGCTCGTGAGGCCGAGTCTGCCCCAGGACGTCCTCAGCGCCAGCCAGGCGGAGTCCTCCTCCGCCTGGAACCGCGCGGAGTCGTCGCGCCGGAGGAGGGCGAGCCCGCCGGGCCGCAGGCGAGCGGAGTCGAGAGGGCCGTCGACGACGACCTCGCCCGCGACCGGCACGATCAGGTCGACCTCGGCCCGGTCGCGGGGGAGGAGGGGCGGATCCGTCCGGAGGGTGCCGGGCGTGTGCCAGAGGCGGCTCAGCCGGAAGCCGTCGACGGCGAGCACGTCTCCGGCGAGGTGCAGGGGCGGAGCTCCATCGGCCGACCACCGGATGCTCCTCAGCCAGGCCTCCACGCGGGGGCCGCTCAGCTGCAGCGTCTCGACGAGACCGCGCAGGGCGGCCGGCTGCTCGGAAGCGGTCACCGGGCTCCTTCGCAGCGGGGACGGGATGGGCGGGCGGGAACCACGCTAGGCAGGGAAAGGGGGTGCCGGTGCGGGGCGGCGCGTTCCTCGGCGGACGAGGCGCCCGTACGTGGCGGAAGGGCGGAGGCGGCCCTCCCGCCCGCGGTCCGGCGGGACGCGGGCGGAGAGGGCCGCCGGGCGCGGATCAGGCGCAGGCGGTCGTCGTCTTGATCCAGTGGGCGCTCACCGTCCCGTCCTGCGCCAGGGTGAGTCCGGCGGCGCTGGGCTCGGTGCTGGCGCCGGTGCCGATCCGGCGCCATCGGTTCGCCGGGCGGTCGAAGTACCAGACGTCGCCGTTCGCCTTCACAGAGACGTTCCCATCGGCGCCCTGGCCGTAGGTGCGGACGAACCCGGAGTTCTGCTCGACGGACGCGAGTCCGGTGCTGTACTGCAGGACCCCGTTCTTGATCCAGTGGACGTTGAACGTGCCGTCCTGCTGCTGCGTGAAGCCGGCTGCGCTCGGCTCGGTGCTGGCGCCCGTTCCGATCCGGACCCACGGAGTGTCCCTCCGGGGCGTGTACTGCCAGATGTCGCCGTTCGACTTCACGGCGACGGCGCCTCGCTCTCCCAGGGCGTAGACGCGGACGAATCCGGAGTTGCCCGCCACTGCAGCGGGACCGTCACCCAGCTGGACCACTCCGTTCTTGATCCAGACGGCTTTCAGGACTCCCGCAGGGTCCCGGGTGATGCCGGCGGCACTGGGCTCGGTGCTGGCGCCGGTGCCGATCGGGTTCCAGTTCCTCCCGTCGTACTGCCAGATGTCGCCGTTCGCCTTCACGGAGACGTTCCCGTCCGCGCCCTTGCTGTAGGTGCGGACGAAGCCGGAGTTGCTCGGGACCGTCGCGGCGCCCTTGTAGTACTGCAGGACCCCGTTCTTGATCCAGTGGGCGTTGAAGGACCCGTCCGAATTCTGCTGGGTCATCCCGGCGGTGTCGGGCTCCGACGAGGCGCCCGTGCCGATCTTCTCCCACGACTTGGCCCTCGTGTACTGCCAGACATCGCCGTTCGCCTTGATCGAGACGTTGCCGCCCGCGCCCTGCGAGTAGGTGCGCACGAATCCGGAGTTCTCCGGGACGGAGGCGAGTCCCTGGCCGTACTGCAGCACGCCGGTCTGCCGGACCGGGAGCGAGGTGCTCGTCTGCGCGGAGCCGCCGGCGGCGGTGACGGTGCCGGTCGAGGGGCCGGCGATGACGTCGCCCGCCGGGATGGTGGCGACTCCGCTCCCATCGGTCAGGTAGGTGCCGGTCGCGCCCGATCGGAACCGGAAGCCGGCCGGGAGCGTCACCCGCACGGGCACGTTCGAGACGGTGCCGCCGCTGAGCGTCATCGTGATCGGCGCCGTGGTGGCCGTGCAGGCGATGCTGTTCGACGGGACGGAGCTGAAGGCGAGTGTCTGGGTGGTCGAAGCGGCGGCGGCCGGGGTGGCCGTCGCTGCCGCGATCACGGGCAGGGACCAGGTGGCGCCGGCGACGACGGTGCGTCGCGTCAGCGGACCCTGTCCAGCGGGGGTGGTGTCGGAAGTCACGGTGAAGCTCCTCGGTCTGTCTTCTCGCCGGCGGCCTGCTCGGAGGACGGGGATCGTCAGCTCGGCTGCTTCGGCGGGTGCGACGGGCGCCGCACCGTGGGGGAGTCTTCCCGCGGGCACTCGGTCGACCCAAGCGGTCGGGGCCAGGTGAGGAGGAAGTGGCGTCCCGGTGAGGAGGGGAGGGTGGACTCCACCGCCGTCCCGAGAGACGGGGAGGAGGCGAAAGTAGCCCTGATCAGGTGGTCCTGGCCATCGCCCGTTCCGCAGGGACTCCGCCGGTGCGGTCGATGGGAGCGTCGACGCCCGCTGTGACCGGTTCCGTGACAAACGGAGCGTGCGACGTCTGCGAATCCTTCACGTGGTGCGGCGTCAGGGTGCCCACGCGGAGGGGGGCGCTCGATGGGGTCGAGGACAGCAGAGATGTACGAGTACCTCCACGACCAGTGGCCGGACGCCGGCACCGGGGCTCCGGGGCTGCGGATGGAGGGCGCGGGCGCGCCCGGTCGAGCGGTCGCGCGGATCTGGGCGCCGAAGGGCTGCCGCCTCGATCCGTCGCCGCACGCCGAGCGGGGTCCCGGCGCGCATCTGCTCCTGGTCGTCGAGGGCGGAGGGCGGGTCCACCAGGAGGGGCGGGTGCTCGAGGCGCGCCGCAATCATGTGGTGATCCTCGACGCGGAGCTCGAGACGCGGATCGACTTCCCCCGCCCGAGCGTCACCTACGCGTGGTCACTGGGCGGGAGCGTGCTCGGGAGCCGCTGGATCAGGGAGCGGCTGGGCGAGGTGCTGCCGGTGCGGGAGGCGATCTGGTCGCCGGCGCGCGGCCTGACCAACGGGCTCCTCGACGGCGATCCCGCTCTCACCGACCAGCCGGCGATCGCGCGGGCAGGCGAGGCCCTCCTGAAGGCGGTCGTCGAGAGCAGTGCCCCGTGGACGCGTCGCGGTGCCGACCAGGTCTACGGCGAGGCGATGGCGCTGATCGAGGACCGGTACGGCGATCCCGCCTTCAGCGCAGGGCAGCTCGCTCGGGAGCTGCTCGTGTCCGAGCGGACGGTCGCCCGGGCGTTCTCCTTCCTGGGCAGGACCGCCCGGGAGGAGCTCGACCGGCGCCGGGCGGGAGCGCTCCGCCTCCGGACGGGCCTCCGGCTGCAGGCGTCTTCCGAGTTCGCGCGCGAGGCGGAGGAAGCGGGGTTCACCTCCGTCGAGGCCGCGCAACGGGCGCTCCGCAGGTTGGCGGACGGCCGCTGACGCACCGCCCGAGCCGCGGGCTCCGCTGCGTCCCTGACGCGGTGACACCGCTCGGCCGTGGAACGAACCGGTTCGATCCCGCTCCTGGGAGATCGGTCGGCATGCCTGCGGGGCGCAACGCCCCGAAGCAAGCTGTCGTTCGGAATTCAGGGGGAGTGATGGCTGGTCGGTCGGAGGCGGTTCGCGAGCAGGTCGTCGAGGCGTGGAAGGAGCACGCGGCGGGGGCGTCGGGGCTGCGGATCGCTGTCGCAGGGTGGCCCGGACGCAGCCTGACGAGGGTGTGGGCGCCGAGGGGGCTCCGTCTCGACCCGGAGCGCGCCGAGCACTCGGGCGCCTCGGCCGGTGTGCACGCGGTCCTGATCGTCGAGGGTGGAGCCTCCGTCGAGCACAGGGGTGAGAGCCTCGATCTCGGGCCTGACACCGTCGTCGTCCTCGACGCCCGGTCACCCGGACGGGTCGACTTCACCCGGTCGACCCTCGCGTACGTCTGGGACCTCGACGGGTCCGCCCGGCGGAGCCAGTGGGTCTGCGACCGCCTCGGAGAGGTGGTGCCGGTGCCGAAGCCGGTCTGGTCCCCGTTGCGCGCCTTCGCGAACAGTCTGCTCGAGAGCGGCCTCGGCGCCGACGCCTCCCCGAGCGCGATGCGGGCGGGCGAGCTGATGCTCGAGGCGATCGTCGAGCACAGCGCTCCGCGGCGCTCGGGCCGCCGTCCGGATCACGTCTACGCCGACGCCCTGGCGGTGATCGAGGAGCGCCATCGGGATCCCGGCTTCACCGCCGACCTGCTGGAACGCGAGCTGCAGGTGTCGGCGGGCGCACTCCGGGAGGCCTTCGCGGTCCTCGGCCGCGAGCCCTGCGCGGAGATCGAGACGCGCCGGGCCGGGACCCTCCGGCGCCGGATCGGCTCGCGGCCGCGCACCGCCGCGGACCTGGCGCGGCTCGCCGAGGAGTCGGGCTTCGCGTCGGTCGGGCAGGCCGTGCGCGCGCTCGACCGGCTCGCCGGGGCCCGCTGACACGGCCCGACGGTCCGAGCGCGACGACGCCCCCTCGTCCGCGGGGGACGAGGGGGCGTCGGGTGCTCGGGCGCGAGCCCGGTCAGGTCTTGCTGCGGGCCATGACGGCGCGCTGGAGGAGGACGAAGACCAGGAGGATGCCTCCGGTGATGATCGTGGTCGCCTCCGGCGGGATGCCGCCGTCGCGAGTGATCAGGACGTTCATCAGGCCGAGCACCAGGGCGCCGACCACCGAGCCGAGGACGAAGCCGACGCCGCCCGTGAGCAGCGTGCCGCCGATGACGGTCGCCGCGATGGCGTCGAGCTCCCAGCCGGTGCCGGTGATGTTCTGCGCGCTGCCGAGGCGGGCCGTGTAGACCACGCCGGCGAGACCGGCGAGGGTGCCGCTGATGATGTAGATGAACAGCTTGGTCCGCACGACCGGGAGGCCCATCAGGGCCGCCGACTGCTCGGAGCCGCCCATCGCGTACACCGTGCGGCCCAGGCGGGTGCGGTGCAGCACGAAGAACGCGCCGGCCACGACGAGGATCGCGATGATCACGCCGGGGCTGATGACGAAGTCGTTCACCTTCGGGCCGTCGATCAGCTTGATCGGGGTGGCCAGGCTCAGCACGGCCGAGTCCTCGGGGAGGCGCTCCGGGACGGTGCTCAGCATCGAGGCCAGACCGCGGGCCAGGAACATCATCGCGAGCGTCGCGATGAACGGCTGCACGTTGAAGTACTGGATCAGGACGCCGGAGATCACGCCGAACAGGGCGCCGATGACGACCATGAGGACCATCACGAGCCAGGGGTTCCAGCCGGCGTTGATCAGGAGCACGCCGCTCACGCTGCTGAACGCGATCACCGCGCCGACCGAGAGGTCGATGCCGCCGGTGAGGATCACGAAGGTGAGGCCCACGGCGAGGATGATCAGGTGCGCGTTGTTGACCAGCAGGTTCGAGATCGTGCTCGCCTGCAGGATGCGGCCGTAGGCGGCCTCGCCGTAGACGATCATCCCGAAGAAGATGATCAGCGCGGCCAGGGTGGGCAGCTTGTCCAGGTGCTGGCTCAGCCAGCCGCGCGCCCCGGAGGTGCGCTTGGTGCTCGCCGGAGGGGCGGAGCGGGTCATCACGGCACTCATGCGGGGATCGCCTCTTTCTGCGGGACGCTGCGGCGCGCCTCGCGACGGGACTTGAAGGCGGAGCGGACGCGCTCGGACTGCAGGAGGCAGAGCGCGACGATGACGATCGCCTTGAAGGCGGGCGTCGCGGAGGACGAGACTCCGAGGAACACGACGGTCTTGTCGAGGGTGGCGATCAGGATCGCGCCCACGGCGGCACCGGTGATGTTGAACTTGCCGCCGGCGAGCGAGGTGCCGCCGATGACGACCGCGAGGATCGCGTCGAGCTCGAGCTGGTAGCCGGTGCGCGAGACGTCGACCGTCATCACGCTCGCCGTGGCGAACACGCCCGCGACTCCGGCGAGGATGCCGCTGCCGATGTAGGCGGTCATCAGCAGGCCCCGGCGGTTGATGCCCGCGAGGCGGGCCGCCTTCGGGTCCATGCCGATGGCCTCGATCATCAGGCCGAGGGCGCTGCGGCGCACCAGGACTCCGACGACCACGACGATGGCGATGGCGAGGAGGAACACGACCGGGAGCCCGAAGACGTACCCGTTCGCGAGCCAGCGGAAGGGCTCGTTGGTGGCGGCGGTGTTCTGGCCGCCGGTGATGACCTTCGCCAGGCCGCGGCCCGCGAGCATCACGACCAGCGTGCTGATGAAGGGCTGGAGGCCCACCACCGAGACCAGGACGCCGTTCACGGCTCCGAGCACGGCGGCCACCAGGAGGGCGAGTGCGAAGGCTCCCGCTGCGGCGCCGAGCGAGTCGGGCGCTCCCGCGGAGTTGAGGAACTCCATCGAGACGGCGCCGGCGACGACCATGATCGAGCCGACCGAGAGGTCGATGCCCCCGGTCGCGACGACCAGGCACATGCCGACGGCGATCATCAGGATCGGAGCGGCGGCGCGGGCGATGTCGATGACGTTGCCGACGAGGTAGCCGGTGGTCGGGCTGACCGAGACGGCCAGGTAGCCCGGGTCCTTGACGACGTTGACGAGGAGGAGCAGGGCGATCGCCACGACTCCCCAGAAGTACTGGCGGCGGATGATCCCGCCGAGGACGGATCCCCGGGCGGGTCGGGTGTCGCTGCTCATGATGCGGCCTCCTGCGTGGCGCTCTCGAGGACGACGACGTCCTCGTCGACGACTCCCTCTGCGGCGATGGTAGTGACGATCGACTCCGCAGTGACAGCGGGACCGTTGAGGATCTCCGCGATCACGCGGTGGTCCTTCAGGACGATGATGCGGTCGCTGAGGCGGACGACCTCGTCGAGCTCGGACGAGATGAAGACCACGGCGACGCCCTCGCCGGCGAGGGCGACGACCTTCTCCTGGATCTCGGCCTTCGCTCCGACGTCGATGCCGCGGGTCGGCTCGTCGAGGATGAGGATCTCGGGGGCGGTGGCGAGCCAGCGGCCGAGGAGGACCTTCTGCTGGTTGCCGCCGGAGAGCTTGCTGATCGGGCGGTCGGGGTCGGCCGGGCGCACGTTGAGCTCGACGAGGTACTTGCCGACGATCTCGTCCTTCTCCTTCTTGGAGAGGGGGCGGGCCCAGCCGCGCTTGGCCTGCACGCCGAGGATGAGGTTCTCGCGGACCGAGAGGTCGCGGATGATGCCCTCGTCGCGGCGGTTCTCGCTCGAGAACGCGATCTTGTGGGCGAGACCGGCGGTCGGCGTCGGGACGTCGATCTTCTTGCCGTGCATCGTGATCTCGCCGGTGTCGGGCTTGTCGACGCCGTAGATCAGGCGCGCGAGCTCGGTGCGGCCGGAGCCGAGGAGCCCGGCGAAGCCGACGACCTCGCCGCGGTGCAGCGTCAGGTCGGTGCTCTCGATGGAGCCCTTCTTGCCGATGCCCTTCGCGGTGTAGAGCGGGGCGTCGCGGTAGAGGTGGTCCTGGCTCTCGCGCTCGGAGTCGAGGGAGCGCAGCGCCGCGATGTCCTTGCCGATCATCTTCGAGATCAGCGAGGTGCGGTCGAGCTCGTGGGTCAGGTACTCGCCGACGAAGGTGCCGTTGCGCAGCACCGTCAGGCGGTCGCTGATCGCGTAGACCTGGTCGAGGAAGTGCGAGACGAAGAGGATCGCGACGCCCTCCGCACGGAGGCGGCGGATGACGACGAAGAGGTTCTCGACCTCGTTCGCGTCCAGGCTCGAGGTCGGCTCGTCGAGGATGAGCACCTTGGAGTCGCTCACCGTCGAGCGGCTGATCGCGACCAGCTGCTGCATCGCGATCGAGAGCGAGGCGAGCGACTGGCGCGTGTTGAGGTGGCCGAGGCCGAGCTTCTCGAGCGCGACCTTCGCGGCCTGGTGGGTGGCCTTCCAGTTGATGCCGAAGGGTCCGCGGACCTCGTAGCCGAGCATCACGTTCTCTCCGATGGAGAGGTTCGTGACCAGGTTGACCTCCTGGTACACGGTGGAGATGCCCGCGGCCTGCGAGTCGGCGGTGCCGGTCAGGCGACGGGTCTCCCCGTCGATCACGATGTCGCCGCTGTCGATGCGGTAGACGCCGGTGAGGGCCTTGATGAGCGTGGACTTGCCGGCGCCGTTCTCACCCATGAGGGTGTGGACCTCGCCCGGGAACAGGCGGAAGTCGACGCCGTCGAGGGCTTTCACGCCGGGGAAGCTGATCGAGATGTTCTTCATCTCGACGATCGGAGGCGAACCTGTCATGTCGCGTCGTTCCGTTCTCGAGCGGGGCGCAGCCGAACAGGTGCGCCGAAGGGTCGGAGCGACCGGGACCGGCGGGAGGGCCGGCCCCGGTCGCTCCGGGGGAGTGGTGCCGCGTCGAGGACGACGCCGGGCGACCGGTGGTGCTGAGCGACTAGAACTTGCGGTCGGGCAGCGCGGTGGCGGCGGCCTCGGGCGAGTCGAAGGTCTCGCTCGGGACGACGATCGAGGACTCGACCGTCTCGCCGGCCAGGGTCTTCTCGACCGCGTCGAGGGCGGTCTCGCCGAACAGCGGGTTGTACTCGGCGACGAAGCTCAGCTCGCCGTCGGCCAGCGCCTGCAGGGCGTTCTTGGTGCCGTCGATCGTGGCGATCTTGACGTCGGTGCCGGGGGTGAGGCCGGCCTCCTGGACGGCCTGGACGGCGCCGAGGCCCATCTCGTCGTTCTGGGCGAAGACCAGCTGGACGTCGTTGTTGTTCGACTTCAGGACGGTCTCGAAGACGCTCTTGGCCTCCTCGGTGGACCAGTTCGCGGTCTGCGCGCCGATCTTGGTGAACTTCGAGTCGGCGCCGATGACCTCGTCCCAGCCCTCGTTGCGCTCGTTGACGACCGAGACGCCCGCGGGGCCCTCGAGCGTGAAGTACTTCGCGCCGCTCGGGAAGGTGGTCTTGGCCCAGTCGGCGACCGAGGTGCTGACCGCGATGTTGTCGGGCGCGATGCGGGTCACGTAGAGGTCGGTGTTGTCCGGCTCGATGCCGCGGTCGATCAGGATGACCGGGATCTCGGCCTCCTGGGCGCGCTCGAGCGAGTCCTCCCAGCCGGAGCCCTCCGTGGCGGAGAGCAGGATGATGTCGACGCCCTCGTCCACGAAGGAGGTGAAGGAGTCGATCTGCGACTTCTGGTCTCCGTTGGTGGCGGGTGCGTACTTCAGGTCGAAGCCGGCGTCCTTGGTGAACGTGTCCTCGATGTTGGTCTCGTTCGCCTGGCGCCACGCGCCCTCGGGGCCGACGGCCACGAAGCCGACGGTGGTGAGGTCACCGCTCGAGCCGGAGCCCGAATCGGAGCCGGAACCGCCCGAGCAGCCCGCGAGCCCGAACGCGAGTGCGCCGACTGCTGCGAAACCCAGGAACTGGCCGATACGCCTCGTCTTGGACATAGATCTCCTCCTTGAGATCGCGGGCACGAAGAGCGCGCCCGAGATGGTGGACCCCGAAGGGCCTCGAATGCGGGCCTAGCGGCCCGAGGTGCGGTGAGTGCAGGATGTGCAGTGGGCGCCGGCCGAAGCAGCGCCGCGTCGAAATGTTACCGTGAACAATTCTTGTCACGCAACAGCGCGGCACGGTGCTTCGGTAACGATCCGGTCGCGGGGCTCTCAGGGGGCGTCGGATCGGACGCGGATCTCGTCGCCCTCGAGGGTGAAGCGCAGCGACGTGCCGACCGCGAAGCGCTCCCGCAGGGCCTCCGGCGCCGTCGAGGTGACGGTGAACTGCGCGACGGCGGGGAACACGCCGGCCGTGCACCCCTGGAAGAACAGGCCGTCCTGCGGCTCGGCGGTGCGGACGATGTACAGGCACGAGCCGTCGCTCGCGGATCGGCGCTGGCGGACGACGGTGAGCCCCGTGTCGGCGGGTCTGCTCTGCCTCACGACGGTGAGCCCGCCGAAGTCCTCGGTGGTCACCGAGCCGTCGAATTCCAGTCCCTCCCAGCCGGGGAGGTCGGTGCCGTTCGACAGCGGCAGCACGGCGACCTCGCGGCCGGGCTGTCCGTCCTCGGCGGTGGCGAGGAGGGTGGCCCCCGCGGCGACGGCGGCCGTCGCGGCCAGCGCGGCGAGGAGGAGGAGGCCGCGCCGACGGGAGCGGCAGGGCGGGACGTGGTCGAGGGGGTCGGACGCATCATCGGCGGGGGCGTCCGCGGGAAGTGCGGTCTCCTCGGGAGCCGCCTCGTCCGGTTGCACGGCGTCCGGGGCGGAATCCGCGCGGGCCTCGAGCGCGGCGAGCCTGGCGAGCGCGCCGGGGTCCCGCTCGATGTCGGAGCCGCGGCCGTACGCGCGCCGCTGCAGCTCCGCGAGCTCGTCCGGTCGCTGATCGTCCACCCCCGGATCCTCGCAGGCCCGGCGCCCGAGCGGGACCCGCTCGATCCGCGGGGGAGGTCAGTCCTCGTCGTCGTCGAGGTCGTCGTCGCGGTCGGCGGCGATCATCTCGACGATGGTGTCGACGGTGAGCCAGGGGCCGTTGCTGACCTCGCCGATCTTCTCGCGGTCCTTGAAGACGACGATGCGGTCGCTGAGGCGCACCACCTCCTCCAGCTCGGACGAGATGTAGACGACGGTCACCCCCTCCTTCGCGAGCTGCGCGATGTGCGCCTGGATCTCGACCTTCGACGCCACGTCGATCCCGCGCGCCGGCTCGTCGAGCACGAGCAGCCGCGGACGGGTCGCGAGCCACCGCGCGAGCACCACCTTCTGCTGGTTGCCCCCGGAGAGGTACTTCACCGGGATGTCCGGGTCGGCCGGCGAGATGTTCAGCGCCTCGACGTAGGTGCGCACCAGCGTGTCCGTCTCGGCGGCCGAGAGCGGGTGCGCCCAGCCGCGCAGCGCCTGCAGGCCGAGCACGAGGTTCTCGCGGAGGGAGAGGTCGCCGATGATCCCGTCCTCGCGCCGGTTCTCGCTCGAGTGCGCGATGCGGTGGCGCAGGCCCGACACCGGATCGGAGATGTGGGCGGGCTCGCCGTCGATCAGCACCTCACCGGTGTCCGGCTTCTCCACTCCGCTCACCAGGGACGCCAGCTCGGTGCGCCCCGAGCCGCGCAGGCCCGCGAAGCCCACGATCTCGCCGCGGTGCAGCTCCAGATCCGTCGGGCCCACGGCGCCGCGGCGGCCGATGCCGTGCGCGCGGTAGATCGCCGGGCCGACGGGCTGGCGGCGGTGCTCGCGGCGGTCGGAGCCGATCTGCCTCAGCGCGTCGATGTCCTTCCCGATCATCTTCGCGATCAGCTCGGCGCGGTCCATGGTGTGGGCCGGGTACTCGCCCACGGTGCCGCCGTCGCGCAGAACGGTCAGCCGGTCGCTGAGGGTGAGGACCTGCTCGAGGAAGTGCGAGACGAACAGGATCGCCACACCCTGGTCGCGGAGCCTCCGCAGCACGGTGAAGAGGCGGGCCACGTCGCTGAGGTCGAGGCTCGAGGTGGGCTCGTCGAGCACCAGCACGCGCGGCCGGTCCACCATCGCCCGGCTGATCGCGACCAGCTGGCGGATCGCCGGCGAGAGCGAGCGCAGCGGCAGGTGGGAGTCGAGGTCCTCCAGGCCCAGCTCGGCGAGCATCTCGGCCGCGCGGTGGTGGGTGCGCGACCAGGAGATGCCGAAGCGGCCGCGGACCTCGTGGCCGAGCATCACGTTCTCGCCGATGCTGAGGTTGTCGGTGAGGCGCTCGTCCTGGAACACGGCCGTGATGCCCGCTGCCTTCGCCTCCGCCGGGCCGCTGAAGCGCCGGGCGACGCCGTCGACGAGGATCTCGCCCGCGTCGGGCTGGTGGATGCCGGTGAGCGTCTTGATCAGCGTGGACTTGCCCGCGCCGTTCTCGCCCATCAGCCCGTGGATCTCGCCCGGCACCAGCCGCAGGTTCCCGTCCTTCAGAGCGGGTCCGGAGGCGAAGGAGACGCGGATGCCGGTCATCTCGACGACGGGTGCCGCGGAACTCCGGGTCGTCCTCGATGAGATCGCCACGTGCCGTCCTCGGTTCGTGTGCGGCGCGCCGTCAGGGTCCGGCGTGCCAGGGGCTGCCGCCGATGATACGCGAGCGCGTGCGGCGGGACGGGAACAGGAGGGTCACGATCGGGGAGCGGCCGTGGAGGAGCGGATCACCAGCTCCGTGGGGATCCGGGTGCGCTGCGGGATCTCCTGGCCGCGGATCCGCGCGTGGATCACCTCGGCGACCGTGGTCCCGAGCTTGTCGAAGTCCTGGCGGACCGTCGTCAGCGGCGGGAGGAAGTGGCGCGCGGTGGGCAGGTCGTCGAAGCCGACGATGCTCACGTCCTCGGGCACGCGGATCCCCCGCTCGACGAGGCCGTGGATCACTCCGAGCGCCATCTCGTCGTTCGCGACGACCATCGCGGTGAAGTCGGGGACCGACTGCAGGCTCGCGGCGAAGTCGTACCCGGAATCCGGGGTCCAGTCGCCGATGACGATCGGGCGCTCGTGCATCCCCCACGACTTCGCGCGGCTGTGGAAGGCGCGCTCGCGGGCCCGTGCGTCGAGCCAGTCGAGGGGGCCGGAGAGGTGCAGCACGTCGCGGTGGCCGAGGTTGCCCAGGTGGTCGACGGCCTGGAACATGCCGGCCTGCTGGTCGACCGAGACGGTGAGGAAGCTCGGGTCCTTGTCGCTCTTCACCACGAGCGTCGGCACGCCGATCTCGACGGTGCGGAGGGTCGCCACCGAGGAGGAGCGCGGCGCGATCACGCAGAGCGCGTCGATCCCGAGGCCCATCAGGTGGTCGATCGCGTCGGTGGGGGTCATCTCGAGGTCCGGCCGCAGCGCGACGGAGGTGATCGAGTACCCCTTCTCGCGGGCGGCGCGCTCGATCGCGCGGAGGGTGCTCGACGGCCCGTACTCGGCGCCGCTCTCGATCATCACGCCGATGCGGTCGGTGCGCTGCGTGACGAGGGAGCGGGCGGCGATGTTCGGCCGGTAGTTGAGCTCGTCGACCGCCTCGAGGACCTTCTGGCGGGTCGACTCCTTGATGTTGGGGTGCCCGCTGAGCACACGCGACACGGTCATGTGCGAGACGCCCGCGACCGCCGCGACATGGCGGAGGTTCGGCCGATCGGCCATGAGAGGACCTCCTCCGCTCCCCGGGCGGGTGAGCCGCGCCACCCCGGCGCGGACGAGGCTCAGAGGGCTCGGCTGCCGGGGGTGGCACCAGCATAGTCAGGCGGGGCCGACCTCCCGGTGGGCGCCTCCTGAGCGGGCGGGCATCGTCCGTTCCGCTGCGGGATCCGCCGTGGCGCGGGGCGGGCGGGACCGTCCCGGTCGCGTCGCTCTCACTGCGGTCCTCGATGATCGAGGGGGCTCCGGAGCGTCGTGAGCCCTCGCCAGAACACGTCGTGCAGGGAATGCTCGGCGACGAGCTCCGGAAGGATCGGGGCCGCGTCCGCTCCTCGTAGGAGGATGTCGTCCAACGAAGCGATGACGTCCACGACCGAGCGCGGAGTGAACTGCCCGGCGAGACGTTTCGCCTTCGCGCGGACGTTGTTGGGCGTGGGGCCCGCATCGATCACGGAGTGGTTCCAGAGCCGGCTGTGGTGAGCGCACCGGTCGCGCAGGTAGACGAGTGCGCGGACCCGGTAGGCGAAACCGGCTCGGGCGCCTCCCAGACCGGACGCGACGTCCCCCGCAAGCGATCCTCGTGCCCCTCGCTCGATGCATCTCGACAGAGTTCCGAAGGACCAGGCCTCGACGGCCGACCACACCGGTAGCTCGCCGAAGGCGGCCGCGCCCCTGCCGCCGGGGAGCTCCGTGAAGCGAAGGACATGCCGTTCCCTGCTGCGCTCGATGTCGCGGAGGCACGAATCGACTGTCGACTCCGCGTTCGGAGACTCGGAGTAGAAGCTCTTCTCGAGATAGCACTCGTACGGGCCGTGCTCACGAGCGATGACATGAGCCGTACGGCTGCGGAGAAGGATCTCGGCACGGGCCAGTCGAGCACGCAGGCTCTGCCGCAGCGCTTCATCTGCGTCGCAGACCGCTCGGACGTCCTCGAACGAGACTCCGTCCGCGAACGAGTCGTCCCCGTCGTGCGGAGCCCGCTGGAAGTAGCGGGCGTACCCGGAGAAGCGGTAGTAGTTCTGCGCGGCCAGGTAGCTCGTGCAGGCCTCCCCGTCGGCGATGCCGAGCCCGCGGTCACGGAGGAGCTGGACCTGCTGCTTCCACGACAGGCTCGGTTTCCGTGCCATCGCAGTACCTCGGTGCCGAAGAAAAAGGCCCCTCCCATGTGAGCATCGCGGAGAGGCTTGGGAGGGGGTCGATCGGATCGAATTTACCAGGCGTCCCTCAGCCGTGGTCCCTGCGGCGCCACTCGACCAGCAGGTGGCACGAGTGCTGATCGGACCATCGCCGCAGGACGGAGAGGGCCGACCGCCGCGGCGCCGAACGCTGCGGGTCTTCGAAGGCGCGGGGCGGGCGAGTACTCTCGGGAGCCTCATGGCACGCGACAACGAACCGACCGTCACCCTCACCGATCCGCTCGAGGAGCGCCTGCGCGCGCAGGTCGCCCGGGAGGGGGAGCGCAACGTCGCTCTGCGATCCGCGGCCCTGCTCACCGGCGGGTACGAGGGCGAGTCCTTCCTCCTCACCGTGGGCGGCGAGCACGCCGACGGGATCCTCAAGGGAGCGCCCTCCCTCTACTGGCCCGAGCTCTGGGGCGCCCGCGCGCTCCTCTACGTCTGGGACGACGCCGCCGCCGACGCGGTGACCGCCGGACTCGCGAACCCCTCCTGGCGCGTCCGCGAGATGTGCGCCCGCGTCTGCGCCGAGCGCGTGCTGGGCGGGCAGAAGAAGCTGTCCCGCCTGACCACCGACGAGCACCCCCGGGTCCGCGCGGCCGGAGCGCGCGCTCTCGTGGCGGCCGCTCTGGCGGGGATCTCCTCCGGTCGCGACGCGAAGGGCGAGTTCGCGGCGAGCGTCGAGGCCGTCCTGACGGGCATGCTCCGCAACCCGGACCGCGACGTCCGCCGCGCCGCGCAGCAGTCGGCCGACGCGCTGCGGGACGCCCGCTCGGCCTGAGCGGACCGCCCGCCGGCGGTCGAGGCGTCGCGAAGGGCCGCCTCCCGGCTCCGATGACGACCGTTCGTGACGCCTCGGAGCCCCGGGGGCTCAGCCGACCAGGTGCGTCGCGCGCTCGAAGGCGCGCTTCAGCTCGTCGCGCTTGCGAGGCTGGCTCATCGCCCGCTGGCCGGGGCTCCAGGAGTCGATGACCGTCGGGCCGTCGACCAGGTACGGCTCGATGTTCTTCTTCCAGCCGCTGGTCGGCGCGGTCCCGGCGTTGACGACGACCCGCAGGTCGGGGAGCAGCGGCAGGAGCCGGCGCAGCTCCATCGCGCCCTGCCGCACCTCGTCCGCGTCGGGGGCGCCGTCGAGCTGCCACGGCACGATGTTCCAGATCAGGGTGCGGGCGTGCAGTCCGACCTCGTCGCGGAGGGTCCAGGTCGAAGCGGCCGTCGCGTCGTCGTTGTCGACCGAGACGAAGCCGGAGCCGTCGGGGCCGGTCGACATCGGTCCCGGGGCCTCCAGCACGATGAGCGCACGCGCCTCGACGCCGGCCTCGGCCGGGTCGAAGTCGGGCACCACGGCACCCGGATGCCTGCGGGTGCGCCGGGCGAGGAGCTCCTCGCGGAACGCCCGGAGGGGCTGCACCGAGGGCTCGTCCTCGAGCAGGGCCCGGCGCTCGTCGAGGGCGGAGCGGTCGCGGAAGCCGTACGGCTCGGTCAGGAACACCCTCCGAGGCTAGTCGCGATCCGCCCAGCCGCGGCGGGCGGGCCTGCGCCCGCCCTCCTGGGTGACCCCGGCAGGGCCTGGCTCGCGCCGCCCCCGGCTCCTACGGTCTGACTGCAGTCGAGAATCCGGACCGGAGGGGGTCACCGTGTCGGACGAGCCGTCAGTGAGCATCGGGGTTCCGTACGTCGAAGGGGGGTCGTCGCCACAGGTGCTGGACGTGTACAGCAGGTCGGTGTCCCCGGCCGAGAACGCTGCTCGGCCGGCCGTCGTGCTGATCCACGGCGGCGGGTGGTTCCGGGGGGACAAGAGCAAGGAGCGGGCGCTCGCGACGATGCTGGTCGACGCCGGCTACCTCGTGTTCGCGGCGGACTACCGCGAGGCTCCGGACTCGGTCTTCCCGGCCAGCAGGGACGACGTGCTCGCCGCGGAGCGGTGGGCGGTCGCGTCCGAGTGGGCGTTCGACCGGAGCAGGCTGGCGTTCTTCGGCGGATCGGCGGGCGGGAACCTGGTCGTGGAGGCCGCGATCGCCACCGGTCGGCCCGCCGTCAGCTGGTCGGGGATGTTCGACCTCCTCGGCATCGTCGAGGCGACCGACGACCTCCCGGCCACGCCGACGACGCAGGACCTCGACGCCATGAAGAGCGCCGACATCAACCAGACCGGCCGGAACGACGCCTTCCTGCGCTGGACGATCCTCAACGAGGTCGGGGGCGACCGCGGGCTGCTCACCGCCGCCTCCACGACGCGCCACGCCTCCCCGGACGGCGGGCCGGTGTTCCTGGCCAACTCGCTCGGCGAGTTCGTCCCCGTGAGCGACGCGCAGGCCATGCAGGCGGCGCTCTCCGCGGTCGGAGTCGCCAGCACGCTGCAGCTGATCCCGGGCACCCGTCACGCCGAGGGGTACACGGAGGCGGCCATCGGCCCCTCGCTCGCCTTCCTCCGCGACGCCCTCCCGCCGGCCCGAGCATGACGACGACGGAGTTCGCCGGAGTCGGAAACGTCTTCTACTTCGTCGACGACCTCGACGCCGCGATCGCCTGGTACTCGGCGCGGCTCGGGCGCGAGCCCGTCGTCCGCGGCGGGGCGCTCGTGGCCTACGACCTGGACGGCACCCGCCTGACGCTGCACGAGCGGGACGAGCTGAACCGGCCCGGACCCGACGGCACGAGCCCGTACTGGACGGTCCCCGACGTCGACGCCGTCGTCGCCGACTGGACGGCGAACGGCGCCGTCGCCCACCGCGGTCCGAAGACGGTGTTCACGGGGGAGCGGCTGTGCCAGCTGCTGGACCCGTTCGGCAACCTCTTCTCCGTGCGGCAGGCCGTGCCCCGTGACTGAGGACGTCGCTCCGGCTCCCGCTCCCGCCGCCCCGGCGCAGACGTCCGCGCCGGCGCAGCCGTCGGCCTGGGCGCCCATGGCGATCACCGCCTTCCGCGTGCTGTGGTTCGCCCAGCTGGGCAGCAACATCGGCACCTGGATGCAGACCGTCGGAGCCCAGTGGTACCTGGTCGAGGCGGCCGCGGGCGCGGCGGTCGTCGCGCTCGTGCAGACGGCGAGCCTGGCGCCCTCGATCCTCGTCGCCCTCCCCGCGGGCGTGCTGGCCGACTCGCTCGACCGGCGGCGGCTGCTCATCTGGGGGTCGTCGGCCAGCGCCCTGCTGGCGGCCGCTCTGACGGTCGTGGCGGCGGTCGGCGCGCTGACGCCGTGGACGATCCTGGCCTTCACCTTCCTCCTCGGCATCACCTCCACCCTGACCTCGCCCGCCTGGCAGGCGATCCAGCCGGAGCTCGTGCCCCGGAACCTGATCGCGGCGTCGTCGGCCCTCGGAGGGGTGACGGTGAACGGCGCCCGCGCGGTCGGCCCGGCCCTGGCGGGAGTCGTCCTCTCGGCGTTCGGCGCTCCGGTGGTCTTCGGCATCAACGCCCTGAGCTTCATCGGCGCCGTGCTCGCCCTGCTCTGGTGGAAGCGGCCGGCGCAGACCGGCCTCGACGACCGCGAGCAGTTCGGCGCCGCGCTGAAGGGAGGGATCCGGTACGTCGCCTCCGCGCACCTCGTCCGCCGGATCCTCCTCCGCTCCGCGCTCTTCGCCCTGCCCGCCAGTGCGCTCTGGGCGCTGCTGCCGCTCACCGCGAAGCGCCTCCAGCTCGACTCCAGCGGCTACGGCTTCCTCCTCGGGGCCCTCGGGGCCGGTGCCGTGCTCGGCGTGTTCGCCCTGCCGCTCGCCCGCCGGAAGCTCTCGGACGACGTCGTCATCGGGGCGAGCGCCGTGCTGTTCGCGGCGGGGACGCTCGCGGCGGCCTTCCTGCCCCTCGTCCCGGCGCTGCTGCTGCTGGTCCTCGCGGGGCTGGCCTGGATCGGCACCCTCACCGTGCTGAACGCGGCGCTGCAGCTCACACTGCCGCAGTGGGTGCGGTCCCGCGGAGCCTCGATCTACATCCTGGTCTTCATGGGGACCATGGCGGTCGGCTCGATCGGCTGGGGCCTGGCCGCGCAGGTGCTCGGCACCGCGCCCGCGTACGCCGCGGCGGCCGCTCTGCTCCTCCTCGTGGCGGCCAGCGTGCGGGTGCTGCCCCTGCTGCCGGGGACGGGCACCGTCGACCGCAGCATCTCGATGTCGTGGCCCACGCCCACGCTGGTGTTCGAGCCGGAGCCGACGGACGGGCCGGTGATGGTGCAGATCTCGTGGACGGTCCGCCCCGACTCCCTCGCGGACTTCCGATCGGCCATGCGGCTGCTGGAGAGCTCCCGCCGCCGGACCGGCGCCTCGCGGTGGGCGCTCTACCGGAGCGGGGAGGAGGCCGACGTGCAGCTGGAGACGTTCATGGTGCCCTCGTGGGGCGAGTTCCGGCGGCAGGAGACCCAGCGGCTGACCGGCCGCGACCGCGAGATCCGCGCGGCGGCGCTGACCCACGCCGACGGCGATCCCGTCGAGCGGCACTTCTTCCCGAGCGCGACGCCCTCCTCCTGAGAGCGGGAGCGGCGGCGAGCCGTCCCGGTGATCGTCGAGACGCCGGCTTGCGAGCGGTGTCCCGGCGGCAGGCGGACGCCTCGCCGCGCGTCGCGGGCGCGAGGGCGGAGGTGCGGCGGGGTCAGCCGCCGACGGTGGAGCCGAAGCCGGACTTGCCGGAGGAGCCGAAGCCGCCGGAGAGGGTCGCCTTCGAGCCGACGGTCGAGCCGGCCGGCGCGCGCTGCACGACGTCGGGCTGGGTCGCTCCGCGGGCCGCGAAGCCGCCGGACGCGACGGGCGCCCAGCTGGTCGCCCGCGTCGAGTTCCAGCGCGAGGACGCGAAGATCAGCGGGCCGAGCCAGAAGCCGCCGGCGTAGTGCCCGCGGTACTCGTCGGTGGCCTCGCACAGCTGCTCGGGGTCGTCGCCGACCTCCTCGCCCTGCGCCTGGAGCTGGGCGATCTGCTCCCGCACGTCGGCGAGGCAGTCCTCGCGGCTCGCGTAGACGGGGCGCTCGGCGTTCTCGGGGATGACGTAGTCCTGGCCGTCGGCTCCCGTGGCGACGACGCCGTCGGTCGAGGGGCCGCCGTTCGCGAGGGCGACGGCGAGGCCGACCGCGCCGACCGCGACCGCGCCGCCGATGAGCAGGCCGCGACGGTTCTTCGCGATGCCGCTGATGCCGACGCTCCGGGAGCGGTGGGGAGCGGTGCGGGTTGAGCCGTCGCCGCGGCCGGTACCGCCGCTCGAGCCGCCGCTCGACGTGCCGGGGCCCGCCCCGGGCTCGCGGCTGCCCCAGTCGTTCCCGGAGCTCGGCGTCCCCGAATCGCCGGGGGTGCGGTCGTCGTCCGTCATCGGGTCTCCTCGTCCTGCGGGCGGGCCGCGCGGGTGTCCTGCGGCCGGTCGTGCTCGGGGGCGCCGTACTCAGGCGCGGGGGTGCCGGGCGCGGGAGCGCCGTAGGCGGGGGCGGCGCCGTGCTCGGGGTGGGAGGCGGCCGACGCGGCGTCCGCGTCCGTCGCGGCCCCGTCGCTCCGTCCGCCCTCGATGTAGTGGGGGACGAACTCCGCCAGGTCGCCGGTGATCAGGCCGCTCGTCTCGCGCACGTCGATGCCGGCCGGGGTCTCGCCGACGATCCAGCTGCCGATGACGACGGTCTTCCCGTCGACCCGGGCCAGCTCGGCGCGCTCCTGGTGGATGAAGCCCTCGGCGCCGTAGCTCCCGCCGTTCTCGGCGACGACCGAGCCGTCGGCGTCGAGGACCGTCACGTTGGCGCCCTCCCGGCCCAGGCGCGGCTTGCGCACCTGCGCGGTGCCGGGCAGCGGATGCACGGAGGCGGGCAGCAGGTTCGGGTGGCCGCGGAACATCTCCCACAGCACCACCAGCAGCTGCTTGTTGCTGAGCAGGAGCTTCCACGCCGGCTCGACCCAGCGGGTGCGCTCGCGCCGGTCGAGGAGGAGGCCGCCGAACTGCTCGCCGAGCATCCACTCCCACGGGTACAGCTTGAAGACGTGGCGGATCGGCTCGCCGTCGCCGTCGAGGAAGCCGGCGCCGTCGAGCTCGTAGCGGATGTCCTCGACGAAGATCAGCTTGGGGTCGAAGCCGGCCTGCGCCGCGGTCTCGGCCATGTAGGCGACGGTGTCGGCGTCCTCGACGATCAGCTCGCCGTCTCCGGAGTCGTGCAGCGACGCGAGGTGCAGGCGGGCGCCCTCGTCGAGGCTCCAGCGCTCGAGGCGGAGGTGGCGCCACTGCTCGACGAGCTGCTCGTGCAGGCTGTTGAACTGGTCGGCGTCGGGCCCCTTCGTCTCGACGAGCCACTGCCACTGGGCCGCGGCCGTCTCGACCAGCGAGGTCGGGGTGTCGGCGTTGAACTCGAGCAGCTTCACCGCGCCCGCGCCGTCGTAGGCGAGGTCGAAGCGGCCGTAGACCGTGGGGTCGTCCTCGTCCCACGAGGTGCGCACCAGGTCGTGGAAGCGGGGCGGGATGCCGAACTCGGCGAAGCGGCCCTTCCGCACCACGAGCTCGCACGCCTCCATGCAGAGGTCGAAGAGCTCCGAGGTCGTGCGCTCGAGCAGGTCGATCTCGGCGGGCTCGAAGGAGTACGCCGCGGACTCGTTCCAGTAGGGGCGGCCGCCCTCGGAGGGGAGGTCGTAGAAGCTGAAGCCGATCTCGTCGCAGCGGGCTCGCCAGTCCGGTCGCGGAGTGAGGGTGTGTCTGCGCATGATGTCCGGCAAGTGTAGGTCGGGCGTCCGCGTGAGGGCAGGGGGTGGCGCCGTCCTCCGCGCTAGCCTCGACGGGAGCGAAAGGCCGTGCCATGACCGCACCCCTCCCGCTCGCGGGCGTCCGCGTCCTCGAGCTCGGCAACTTCATCGCGGCGCCCACGGCTGGCCGGCTGCTCGCCGACTTCGGCGCCGAGGTGATCAAGGTGGAGCGGCCCGGCACGGGGGACGAGCTGCGCCGCTGGCGGCTGCACGAGGGGTCCGAGACCTCGCTCCTGTTCCACACGATCAACCGCAACAAGCGCTCGATCGCGCTCGACCTGCGCACGGACGAGGGGCGCGACGCCGTCCGCCGCCTGGTCGCCGAGTGCGACGTAGTGCTCGAGAACTTCCGGCCCGGCACGCTCGAGCGCTGGGGGATCGGGCCGGACGTGCTCGACGAGGCCCGGCCCGGCATCGTGATCGGCCGCATCTCCGCCTTCGGGCAGACCGGCCCGCTGTCGGCCCGGCCCGGGTTCGCGGCGGTCGCGGAGGCGATGGGCGGGTTCCGCGAGCTGGTCGGCGACCCGGACCGGCCGCCCGTGCGCGTCGGCGTCTCGATCGGCGACTCGATCGCCGGGCTGTACGCGGGCTACGGAGTGATGATGGCGCTGTTCCAGCGCGAGACCCGCCGCTCCGCCGGGCTGGATCCGGCACCGCTGGCGGAGCGGGTCGTCGACGTGGCGCTGCACGAGGCGATGTTCTCGATGACGGAGTCGCTGATCCCCGACTTCCAGGCGCACGGCATCGTCCGGGAGCGCGTCGGCGGGCGGATGGAGGGCATCGCCCCGACCAACGCCTACACCTGCGCCGACGGGGCGAGCATCGTGATCGCGGGGAACGCGGACGCGATCTTCCAGCGGCTGATGGCGGTGATCGGCCGCGCCGACCTGGGCGGGGACCCGGCGCTCGCCTCGAACGAGCAGCGCTGGGCCCGGCGCGACGAGCTGGACGCGGCGATCGGCGCGTGGACGGCGGGCCGCACCGCCGCCGAGGCGCTCGCGGTCCTCGACGACGAGGGCGTCCCCTCCGGCCCGATCTACACGGCCGCCGACATCAGCGCGAGCGAGCAGTACGCGGCGCGCGACATGATCCAGCCCTTCGACGTCGAGGACGCCGGCGGCACTCTGCGCGGCGTGGGCTTCCCGGGGATCGTGCCGGTGCTCGGCGGCCGCTCCCTCCCCATCCGCTCGCTCGCGCCCGACCTGGGCCAGGACACCGAGGAGGTGCTGGGGATGCTCCGGCGCACCGGTCCCGCTGCTCCCTCCGCCGGCGGGGCTGCTGCTGCAGCTCCGGCCGCTGCTGCTGCTCCCTCCGCCGCCGGGGCTCCTGCTGCTCCTCCCTCCGCCGCCGCTGCCGAGGAGGCCGGCCGGTGACCGCGCTCGCCTCCGCGCGCCTGCGAGACGTCACCCTCCGCGACGGCCTGCAGCTCACCGGCAAGCTCCTGACGACCGAGCGCAAGGTCGACCTCGCGCGCACGCTGCTCGCCGCGGGAGTGCCCGAGCTCGAGATCGGCTCGCTCGCGCGCGGCGACCTCGTCCCTCCGATGGCCGACACCCTCGACGTGATCGCCGCGCTCACTCCCGAGGAGCTGGAGCGGTGCTGGGTGTGGGTCGCGACTCCGCGCCACGTCGAGCGTGCGGCCGCCGCGGGGGCGCGCCGCTTCCAGTACTGCTTCTCGGCGTCCGACTCGCACAACCTCGCCAACGTCGGCAGGCCGACCGAGGCGAGCCTGGCCGCGATGCCGGAGGCGGTCGCGCTCGCCGAGAGCGTCGGCGGGCGGATCCAGCTGTGCATCGCCACCTCCTTCACCTGCCCGTTCGAGGGCCCGGTCGACCCGGAGCGCGTGCTCGCGATCGCGCGCGACCCGCGGGCGGAGGGAGCGGCCGACGTGGTCGTCTGCGACACGCTCGGGCAGGCGCACGCCGGCCAGGTGGCGTCGCTCGTCTCGCGTGTGGCGGCGGAGACCCCGCCCCGCGAGATCGTGTTCCACGGGCACGACACCTGGGGCTCGGGCGTCGCGAACGCGATCGCGGCCGTGCAGGCCGGGGCCGCGGTGGTCGACGGCGCGCTCGGCGGCCTCGGCGGCTGCCCCTTCGCGCCGGGTGCGAGCGGCAACACGGCGACCGAGGACCTCCTGTTCGCCCTGCGCCCCGACTGGTTCACGCCCGGCGCGCTCGCGGTCCTCGTCGGCGAGTCGGAGTCGCTGCTCGCCGAGCTCGGCGAGCCCGGCCGCTCGAAGGCCGCGCAGGGCGCCCGCTCGAACGCCCCCGCGTTCCCCTGGGCGCTCTGAGCGGATCGTCCCCCGCTCGCCGGTCCGAGGCGTCGCGAACGGCCGCCTCCCGCCGCGGAGGACGACCGTTCGCGACGCCTCGACAGCGTCGTGCGGGTCAGCGCGCGAGCAGCGCGCCGAGGCGTGCGCGCTCGGCGCGGAGGACGTCGACCAGGAGGGACCCCTCGGGCGCGGCGAGCCAGCGCTCCAGGGCGAGGTCGAAGAGGGCGGAGGCCGCGAGGGCGGCGAGGGCCGCGTCCTCCGGCGCGACTCCGGCGTCGACGAGGGCGGCGCGCATGCTCTCGGCGAGGGCGGCCGACTTCAGGAGCTCGCGCTCGCGGAGCTGCGGCTCGGAGCGCACGACGGCACGGCGGGCGGCGATCGGAGCGCGCCAGGTCTGGAGGTCGCCCGAGGCGGCCGCCTCGAGGCCGTGCATCACGAGGTCCATCGGCGCGAGGCCGGCGGGGGCGCCGGCGAGCAGGCGGCCGACGACCTCGGGGAGCTCGCGCTCGCGGAGGAAGAGGACGTCGCGCTTGTCGGCGAAGTGGCGGAAGAAGGTGCGGGTGGTGAGCCCGGCGCGCTCCGCGATCGCGGGGACGGTGGTGCCCGCGTAGCCGTGCTCGGCGAAGAGCTCCATCGCCGCCTGCTCGAGGCGGAGGGCGGCGTCGGGAGCCCAGCGTGACATCCGCCCAGGATAGCTGACGACACGACGTGTCATCAGGAGTAGAGTGACGACACGTCCTGCCATCACTTCCGACTGGAGCCGCCCGTGCCCGAGAACGCCGCCGCCCTGCTGACCGCCCCGCGCGCCGACCTCGTCGTCCGCCCCGCTCCGATGCCCGTCCCCGGTCCGGGGGAGGTCCTGCTGCGCAACCGCGCCCTGGCCGTGAATCCGGTCGACGAGATGAAGCAGTGGACGGGCGATCTGATGTTCCGATGGGTGCCGTACCCGGCGGTGCTCGGGGAGGACGTGGCGGGAGTGGTCGAGGCGGTCGGCCCTGGAGTGACGCGCTTCGCCGTCGGCGACCGGGTCGTCGCCTACGCGGTCGGGATGGAGCGCGGGCGGCGGAACCGCGACGAGGGCGCCTTCCAGGAGTACACGGTCGTGCGCGAGGACCTGGCGGCGCCGATCCCCGACCGGCTGGGCTTCGAGGAGGCGGCGGTGCTGCCGCTCGCGGTCTCGACGGCGGCGACGGCGCTGTTCCAGCGGGACCACCTCGCCCTGCCGCACCCGAGCGTCCCGGTCCGGCCGACGGGCAGGACGGTCGTGGTCTGGGGCGGGACGACGAGCGTGGGGAGCAACGCGATCCAGCTCGCCGTCGCCTCCGGGCACCGCGTGGCGACGACCGCGTCGCCCCGCAACCACGAGCGGATGCGCGAGCTGGGCGCCGAGATCGTGCTCGACTACCGCAGCCCCACCGTCGTCGCCGACCTGGTGGCGGCGCTCGCGGGCCACGAGGTCGCGGGGGTGCTCGCGATCGGGACGGGCTCCGGTGCCCCGTCGGTGGCGGTGGCCGCGGGCACCGGAGCGCGACGCGTCGCCCTGGCCAGCCCCTCCGTCTCGTTCGGCTCGCTCCCGCGTCGGCGCGGTGTCAGCGCCGCCTTCGTGCGGACGATGCTGCGCGTGGCCGGCGGCACCGCGGCGCTGCAGATCGCGGCCCGGCGCCGCGGCATCCGCGCCCGCTTCGTCTGGGGCGGCTCGCTGATGACGAACGAGGTGGGGCCGATGCTGTGGCGCGACCACCTGCCGGCGGCGCTCGCCGAGGGCCGTCACGTCTGCGCCCCGGCGCCCGAGGTGGTGGGTGAGGGGCTCGCCGCGCTGCAGCCCGCCCTCGACCGGCTGCACGAGGGTGTGTCGGCGGTGAAGCTGGTCGTCCGCCTCTGAGGGGCGGGCTCCGGGAGGCCGGGCTCCGACCGGACCCGTGCGGAGGGATCGAGCGGGGTCCGGCCCCGAGCGACCAGCCCGGGGATCCGGCCGGGTTCCTCCGGTCCGCCGCCGCCCGCCGCAGCCGCTCCGCCCGAGCCGTGCCGCCGAGTGGCCGCAGCGCCGGAGCCTCGGTATCGTGGCGCGCTCCGACGCGACCCGAGGAGATCCCGTGATCCGCCGCACCGCCCCCGGAGCCGCCGCGCTCCTCCTGCTCGCCCTGACCGGCTGCTCCGACGGGTCGTCGCCCGCGGCGTCCCCGTCCGCCACTCCGGAGCCCGTCGGCGGCCTCGGGGTCGCCGTCTCGGCGCTCTGCGAGCCCGGCTCCGATCCGCAGTGCGTCCCGGTCGGCGGGCAGGACGTCCTCGTCGATCCCGAGGACTTCACCCGCGCGGGCGTCGCCGCGGTCGAGGCCGATCCGAGCACGGGAGTCGTCGACGTCCGGTTCGACGAGGCGGGCGCCGCCCTCCTGCGCCGCGGCTCGCAGGCGGCCATCGACGAGGGGGCCGACGCCCGGCTCCTCCTCCGCGTGGGCGACCGGGTCGAGTCGGCGCTCTCCGTGATGCAGCCGATCGAGGGCGACACCGTGCAGATCGTTCCCGCGGAGGGCGACGCGCAGGGGCTGGTCGACCGGATCCTCGCCGGCTGACGCCCGCCTAGGATCGGCGCATGGCGAAGGGTTTCCGCACGGAGCGCACGCAGGCGCTCCTCCTCGCGCAGCCCTGGGCGCTCTCGCTGGTGAGCGCCGTCTTCGTGGCGGGGATGCTCTGGCTGGCGGCGGACGCGGGCTGGGATCTCGGCGCGGTCGTCGGCGGCGGACGCCGGCACGCGCCGCTGTGGCTGGTGCTCCTGCTCGGCCTGCCGCTGTTCGGCGCCGGAGTGGTGCTCGGCGCGGTCCGGCAGGTGCGGCTCCTGCGGCGGCCGGCGGCGCCGCCCGTCCCGAGTCCGGAGGCGGAGCGGCTGCGGCGCGAGGGCCCGGGCTGGCTCAGCCGGCGCGAGGACGAGCGAGCGGCGCAGGGCGGGACCGGGAGCGCGCAGGGCGGCACCGGCGGCACACCGGACGTGATCGGCAGCGCTCCCGACGGCACGGACGACCCGCGCGACGAGGCCCGCTGACCGCGCCTCAGAGGTGCAGCATCCCCCAGTCGATGATCACGGCCAGCGCCGTGTAGGCCGCGGCCACTGCTCCGACCGCCTTGCCCGCGCGGTCGAGGTCGGCCTGCGGGTCCGGACCGGCGTCGGCGACGACCCGGAGCAGCGCTCCGACCAGCGCGATCAGCGTGATCGCCAGGATCCAGACCTTGAGCGACGCGTGCGGATCGACATGCGCGAGCGTCAGCGCGACGATCGGCACCGCCACCACGAGCACCGACGCCAGCACCAGGAGGCAGCCGCGCCGGGTGAGGCCGGTCGGCCCGAAGGAGCCGCCGCGCATCCAGGCGCGCACGCGCTGCCTCCGCGACGCGGGCGGACCGCCGGCGGAGTCCGCGTCGGTCGAGGGCCCCCAGTCCTGCGCGGTCGTCATCGCGCGGTGCCGGAGCGGTCGGGAGTCGGGCTGGGCCGCATCGGGTCCTCCAGGAGACGAGGGGGCACGTCGGACGATGGTTCCGACCCCTCAGTCTCGGGAGCGCCTCCGGCAGCGGCAAGCGCCTCTTCCGGACATGTCCGGAAGAGGACGCTCAGGCCCGTCCCTGCAGGATCAGGTTCCAGTACACCCACGGCAGGACGCGGCGGTCGGCGAGGTAGGTGAGGCGCCGCTCCTTCGCCAGGCCCGTCCAGAAGGGGACGGTCGGCTTCGGGCGGTAGCGGTCGTCGAACTCGGCGAACACCACGCTCGAGCGCGAGACCACGAAGGGGCAGACGGAGTAGCCGTTGTACACGCGGGGGAGCGGGCGCCCCTTCTGCGCGGCGACGAGGTTCTTCGCGAGCGTGGTGGTCTGCTGGCGCAGCGCTCCTCCGGACTTCGAGTTGACCGTGGCTGCCGCGTCGCCGAGCGCCCACACGTCGGGGAACCGCGGGTGCCGCAGGGTCAGCGGGTCGACCTCGACGAAGCCGCCCTCGTCGCCCTCGGCGGCCAGTCCGGTGCCGGCCAGCCAGTCGGGGGCCGACTGCGGGGGCACGGCGTGCAGCACGTCGTACGACAGCGTCTCGCGCGGGCCGTCGGTCGAGCGCCGCGCGCGGTCGGGGCCGGGGAGGGCGGTCGCGCGCTCGTCGACGGCGAGGACGACCCGCCGCTCGGCCGCGTCGACCTCGACCAGCTCGCGGCCGTAGCGGACCTCGATCCCGTACTCCGCCACCTTCCGCTCGAGCTCGGAGTCGATCAGCGGCATCCCGAACAGGGTGGGGGTCGGCACGACGAGCACGACGCGGATGCGGTCGAGGACGCCGGTCGCGCGCCAGTAGTCGCAGGCGAGGTACATCGGCTTCTGCGAGGCGCCGGAGCAGGTGCCGGGGCCGCCGGGCTGCGTGAAGACGACGGTGCCGGAGCGGACCTCGCGGAGCACCTGCGACGCCTTGCGGGCGTACTCGTACTCGTAGTTGGACACTCCGAACGGCGAGTCCATCGCCTCCTGGAGCCCGGGGACCGCGGCCCAGTCCTTCTGGATCCCGGGGCAGACGACGAGCTGCCCGTAGCCGACGGTGCGGCCGGAGAGGAGGGTGACCGTGTGCGCGACCGGGTCGAGCGTCTCGACGCGGTCCTGGATCCAGACGACCCCCTTCGGCGTCACCGAGCCCTGGGGCCGGGTCGCCGCGGAGGCGGGTGCGGTGCCGCCCGCGACGTGGGAGAGCATCGGCTGGTAGACGTGGGTCGACCGGGGCTCGATCACCGCGACGTCGTCCACTCCGGAGCGCCGCAGCCGCCCCGCGGTCGAGAGTCCGGCGTTGCCGCCGCCGATGATGAGGACGTCGTGGCGGGCCGCGCCGGGATCGGTCATGGCCTCACCCTAGGGGCGCGCCGGGGCGAGCGGACGGGCTTGCGCAGACCCGGAAGGGGGTGCGCTCGGAGCGCCCCGGGACGGTGATCCCGCACGGCCGCCCGGCTCGCGTCAGGCCGCCTCGAGCGCCTGGATCGCGGTCCTCGCGGTCGCGCAGGGGTAGGAGTCGTACCCGTCGTGGGCGTCGAAGGCGCGGCACTCGGCGCAGCGCAGCCGCACTCCGGCGCCGCCCTCGAGGACGCGCTCGGGGCGGTGCCCGTGCAGGATGACGGCGAGGCTCGCGACGAGGGGGTCGCTGCTCACCAGCGCGCTCCGCAGCGCCTCCGACCGGCGGCGGAGGTAGTCGTCCGCCACGGCGTCGATCGACTGCTCGGGGAGGTCCGGCTCGGGCCAGGAGGCGGGCCGCTCGACGGGCAGGTCGAGCTCGTCGAAGCCCATCGACCAGTCCGGGAACCGGCGCTGCTCGTGCACGCTGGTCCAGACGGTGACCACTCCCTCGTGCCGCGGGTCGGCGAGGATCCGCGCGTAGAGCGAGCGCACGTCGGACTCCTCGCCCTCGAGCAGCTGCATCACGCGGCGGCCGCGGAAGACGAGCATCCCCGAGACGCCGTGCTCGACGTTGTTGCGGCGGCTCGTCTCGAGCAGCCGGCGGATCTCCCCCGAGCCCAGGTCGCGGTCGAGGGTGCTGACGTAGACGACGGTGAAGACGAGGGAGTCGCGCCGCGGCGAGTGCTCGACGAGGTGGAGCGTCGCGGGGGAGTGGGCGCCGGTCTCGGGGTCCATCAGGGCCGCGACCTCCGGGAACTCGAGCCAGATCAGGTCCTCCGGAGCGCTCGGCTCCACGGCGGTGACCGCCGGGACCGCGTCCAGCCACTGCGTCCGCTGGCGGAGGTCGGCGGCGACGGCCTTCTCGTCGAGCCCGGGCAGGAGGCCTGCGGCGCCGGAGACGAAGAGGCTCGTCGCGGAGTTGAGCAGCAGCGTCACGACCGTCGCGTGGCCGTCGCCGCCGAGCACGGGGAGCTCGACACTGTCGGTGCGGCCGTGGGCGGCGAGCCCGGAGGCGTAGGAGACGAGTGCGTCGGCGACCGCGTCCCCCACCTGGAAGGTCGCGCCGGCGTACTGGATCTGCTTCACAGCCCTACGATGCGCCTGCGGCGGATCCACGGGTAGGGGTACCGGTGCCGGGTGGAGCGTGCAGGGGTCGCGGCTGCTCCCGCCCGAGGAGCACGGAGCAGCGGGACCGCGCCCAGTCGGCCGTCGAGCGGGCCGGCGTCCCCGTGATCCGCTCGACCTCGTCGGTGAGCACGTCGACGCCGTCCAGGCCGCGGCGGGCGACGACTCCGAACTGCCGGCGGAGCCCCTCCGCCTGCCACGCGGACATGCCGGTGAGGCGCAGGACACCGGCGAACACGCGGCTGGGCAGGTGCAGGTAGCGGACGCGCCGCCCGAGGCCCGCGGTCAGCTCGCGGGCGGCGCCGGGCCCGTCGAGCAGGGCCGGTCCGGTGAGGACGGGCTCGGCGCCGGTGTGCCCTCCCGCCTCGAGGACGCGCGCGGCGACCCGGGCGATGTCGGCGGTGTCGATCCACGGGATGACGCCGCGCCCCATCGTCTGCGGGAGCAGACCGCGCGAGATCGCGGGTGCCGAGGGCTCGAGGTTCGTCAGGAAGCCCGAGGCGTGGAGGATCGTCGCGGGCAGCCCGGAGGCGCGCACCCGCTCGTCGGTCCGCCAGATCGCGCGGCCCCAGGGGAGCGGCGAGTGCTCGGCCGCGTCGCCGCCGGAGAGCTGCACGAGCGCGCGGACGCCCGCCTCCTGGGCGGCGCGGACGGCGGTGGCGCCGTGCTCGGCCTGGCGCGGGGTGGCGGCGGTGACCAGGAAGAGCTGGTCGGCGCCCCGGAGGGCGGCGGTCAGTGCGGCCCCGTCGCCGAGGTCGGCGATCCGCGCGTCGAGGCCGCGGGCCGCGAGGGCCGCCGCCTGCTCCGGCCGGCGGACGATCGCCCGGACGGGCGCGCCGGCCGCCACGAGCCGCTCGAAGGTCTTTCCGCCGACGTCGCCGGTGACTCCGGTGATCGCGATCACGTCGCTCATGATTCCTCCCAGGTATCACCTAACTGATACTCGAAGACTACGCCGCTACGCTCGGTCCATGTCCTCGGAGTTCTCCCTGACCCGCGACGACGTCGACGCGATCGCCGCCTGGACGGTCATCCGCGCCGCCCGCGACCTGGCGAGGCGGGTCGGCGACGCGCTCGCGCCGGTCGGGCTCAGCCCGGTCGAGTTCGGCGTGCTGGCGCAGCTCTCGGCGGCCGACGGGCTGACG
Organism: Rathayibacter sp. VKM Ac-2805; assembly: GCF_009834265.1. Lineage (NCBI taxonomy): Bacteria > Bacillati > Actinomycetota > Actinomycetes > Micrococcales > Microbacteriaceae > Rathayibacter > Rathayibacter sp. VKM Ac-2805. Next base: position 3,181,058 of record NZ_CP047185.1, on the reverse strand, counting down.
CAGGCCGACCTCGCCCGCGCCGTCGGCGTCCGCCCGCAGAGCATGACCGCCCTGGTCGCCGGGCTGGCGGAGCGGGGCCTGCTCGACCGGGGCGCCGAGCGCGGCCGCGGCCGTCACTCCCGGATCGCCCTGACCCCGGCGGGGCGCGACCTCCTCGCGGCCGCCTACCCGCTCGTGCGGGCCGGCAACGCGTGGTTCGGCGGCGAGGAGCGCGCCGACGCCGTCGCGACCGCGCTGCGCCCGCTGCTCGGCGGGCAGCCGGGCCCGGGGCACGAGGTCCCCTGAGCGGACGGGGCGGGGTGGCTCGGCTGCGGGAGGGGCGGCTCCTCCTCCGAGCGCTCGTGCACACCCGGCCCCCTCGCGGGTGCCACCGGTACCCTGGTCCGGTGCCCCTGACCCTCCCTCCGCTGAGCCGCGCCCGCGCGCGCGCCGCCGCGGCGTACCCGGCCCGGCTGCTGCTGACCAAGCGCGCCTCGGGCACGAACGGATGGCTCAGCTCGTGGGGGACGAACGCGCACGGCGAGATCGCCGGCTGCCCGCCGCCGCGCGGCTGACCCGCGACCGCCCCTCCTCCGGAGCCCGCGGCCGCGTCCCCGCGCACGCCCACCCCTCCGGACGGAACCCCTCATGCCGCACCAGCCCCTGCCCGCCGATCAGGCCCCCCACTCGATCTGGCGGGGACTCCGCCAGACCCTCCAGAAGGACACGGTCGGCGGAGCGTTCCTGCTCACCGCGACCCTCCTCGCCCTGATCGTCGCCAACAGCCCCGCGTCCGCGCTCTACAGCGCGGTCCGCGACTTCCGCTTCGGCCCCGAGGCCCTGCACCTCGAGCTGAGCGTCGGGTCGTGGGCGGCCGACGGCCTGCTCGCGATCTTCTTCTTCGTCGTCGGGCTCGAGCTCAAGGAGGAGTTCGTCGCCGGCAAGCTCCGCGACCCGAAGACGGCGCTCGTGCCGATCGTCGCGGCCGTCGGCGGCGTGGCCGTCCCCGCCCTGATCTTCACCGCGGTGAACCTGCCCCGCGGAGGAGCCGCGCTGGACGGCTGGGCGATCCCCGCCGCCACCGACATCGCCTTCGCAGTCGCGGTGATCGCCGTGGTCGGCCGGTTCCTCCCGCCGGCGCTGCGGACGTTCCTCCTCACGCTCGCCGTGGTGGACGACCTCATCGCGATCACGATCATCGCCGTCTTCTACACCGCCGGCATCGACGTGGTGATGCTCCTGCTCGCGCTGGTGCCGCTGGCGGCCTTCGCGGTCTGCGTGCAGCGCGGCGTGCGCGCCTGGTGGGTGCTGATCCCGCTCGGAGTGGCGACGTGGGCGCTCGTGCACGCCTCGGGGATCCACGCCACGGTCGCGGGCGTGCTGCTCGGCTTCACCGTGCCGGTCGTCGCGACGAAGCGCGCCCGGGTGCAGGTGGGGTCGGATGCGGAGGGGCGCCCGGTCTACGACGGCCTCGCCGCGCACTTCGCCGATCGCTGGAGCGTCCTCTCGACCGCGGTCGCGGTGCCGGTCTTCGCGTTCTTCTCGGCCGGAGTGACGGTCGGCGGAGTCGCGGGCCTGGTCGACTCGTTCCAGGACTCGATCGCCGTGGGCATCATCGCGGGCCTCGTGCTCGGCAAGCCGCTCGGCATCGCCGGGAGCACTTTCCTCCTGACCCGGTTCCGCGGCATCGGCCTGGATCCGTCGCTGCGCTGGGTGGACGTGATCGGCATGGCGTTCGTGGCCGGCATCGGATTCACGGTGTCGCTGCTCGTCGGCGAGCTCTCGTTCGGCGCGGGCAGCGAGTCCGACGACCACGTGAAGGTCGGCGTCCTGGCCGGCTCGTTCCTCGCGGCGGTGATCGGAGGCGCGATCCTCTCGGTCCGCAACCGCCACTACCGCCGCCTGCAGGACTGACGGCCGACGGGATCTCGCGGCGCCCGCGGCCCGGGCGGCTCGATCGGCACGCGCCTCCTGCTGGTCGAGCAGCCGCCGCAGGCGCCCTGTCGAGACCCGCGCGGCTCAGCCGTGCAGGCCGTGGACGACCGCGTGGCCGCGGCCGCGGGAGATGAGCAGGCGGTTCACCGGGGTCGTGACGACGAAGGCCAGGGCCAGGGCGCCGGCGAGCGAGCCCCAGAAGAGGCCGGACGAGAGGCCCGCGTCCATCGCTCCGGGGATCGCGAGCACCGCCGTGTTGTCGACGACCTCCATCACGGCGATCGAGACGGTGTCGGCCGCCAGAGCGATGCCGACGGCGGCGCGCCACGTCACTCCGGAGCGGAGCACGCCCCTCAGCGTGAGCGCGTAGCCGAACACGAACGCGAGGACGATCGAGAGGGCGACCGTCGCCAGGGCGGGCAGACCCAGGGCGGAGCCGATCACCATGCCGAGGACCTCGCCGATCGCGCAGCCGGTCAGGCAGTGCAGGGTCGCGAGGGCGGCGGCGCGCCAGGTGGTCGGGTGGTGGTGGGCGTGGTCGGTCATGGTGTCTCCTCCGGTTCGGTCCAGGGGAGTGCAACATACCCCCGGGGGGTATATTCCCGACCCGGCCGTCGGAGTCTCCTGCGGCTCCGCAGGCGCGCGAGCCGTTCGCCCGGGCGCGCTACCCTCGCCCCGTGCTCCTCCGAGCACCGCCCCTCGACACCAGGAGCCCCGATGGCCGCCCCCACCGTCCTCTTCGTCTGCATCCACAACGCCGGCCGCTCGCAGATGGCCGCCGGCTACCTCCGCGCCCTCTCCGGCGGCGCCGTCGAGGTCCGCTCCGGCGGCTCCGAGCCCGGCGACAGCATCAACCCGATCGCGATCGAGGCGATGGCGGAGGAGGGCATCGACATCTCGCAGGCCGTCCCGCAGCTGATGACCACCGAGCAGGTCCAGGCCTCCGACGTCGTGATCACGATGGGCTGCGGCGACGTCTGCCCCGTCTTCCCCGGCAAGCGCTACGAGGACTGGGACCTCGCCGACCCGAAGGGCCGACCGCTCGAGGAGGTCCGCTCGATCCGCGACGACATCAGGGCCCGCGTGCAGGCGCTCGTCGCGGAGCTGCTGCCCGCCTGATCGGTCCGGCCGCGTCAGCGATCGGCGGGAGGCGGGAACGCCCGCCCGACCGGTGGCGAGCCCGCCGGCAGCGCCGCTCGCGCCCGGTGCAGGAAGACGGCGGTCATGACGACCCGGGCGCGGGCCGGCGACGAGTCGAGCGGGCCGATCAGCTCCTCGATCCGCGCGAGCCGGTCGTAGAGGGTCTGCCGGCCGATGCCGAGCGCGGACGCCGTCGCCGTCTTGCTCCCCCACAGCGACGCGAAGGCCTCGAGGGTGGCGAGCAGCTCGCCGCGCTGGGCGCGCAGGGGCCCGAGCACCTCCTCGACGAGGTCGTCCGCCTCCGCGTCGTCCTGCAGGGAGCTCGCGAACCGCTCCAGGCGGTACTGGCGCGAGTCGACGACTCCGCCCGCGGGCGCCCACTCGAGCGCGCCGCGCACCTCCGCCAGCTCCCGGGGCACCCGCTCCTGCCCGCCGAGCCCGCTTCCGACGCAGAGCAGAGCGTCCGAGTCGAGGGCGGCGCCGAGGCGCAGCAGCTCCGCGCGGCCCTCCTCCATCGCGGCGGCGGTGGCGAACGGCAGCAGCGCCAGCAGCTCGGAGCCGACCACGCAGAGCACCGGGCCGGGATCCGCTCCTGCGCCCGTCAGGAGGCGGAGCAGAGCGCGGAGCCGCCGGTCGTCGTGACCGGTGTCGGCCCGGACGCCGAGGTAGCGCTCCCGGGAGCCGGCGCCGAGGCGGCCGAGGAAGGCGTCGATCTGGAGGTCGGCCGCCGGGTCCGCGCGCTCGACAGATGCGATCGCGAAGAGCTGGGCGGTCAGCCGCTCGGTGACCGACGGCGGACGGTGCCGGAGCACCGCGATCGCGAGGACGTCCGGCGCCCGGTCGAGCGCGACGGCGACGGCGTGGAGGTCGGCGTCGGCGTGGGCCCGCAGGTGCAGGGTCCCCAGCAGAGAGTCGCCCGCGTGCAGCACGTTCGAGAACGTCCCGGCCGTCGGCTCCGTGTCGATCTCCGGCCCGGGCGACGCGCGGGCGATCTCGTCGCCCGTGAGCGAGACGAGTGAGGCGGAGGCGCCGGTCGCGGTGGCGACGACCTGCAGGAGCTCGTCGATACCCGCGTCCGAGGAGGCCGCGTCGGCGAGGAGGCCGGACACTCTGTCCGCCAGGCGGATGCTCCGGAACTTCTGCTCGGTGAGGTGGGTGTTGATGCTCTCGCACACCTGCACGAAGGGGACCCGGCGCGGCAGGGCGAGCACCGGCAGCCCGAGCTCGTCCGCCGCCGCGACGATCGCCGGCGGCACCGCGGGCAGGCGCGGCGAGAGCTCGAGAGCGAGGGCGCCGACTCCCGCGTCGACCAGAGACCGCACGTACTCGCGGCACTCCGCCGGGTCCTGGTCGGTCGAGAGGAGCGCGCCCTCCATCAGGAGCAGCTCGCCTCCGAGGAGGAGGGGCGCGATGTCGAGCTGCTCGCTCGTGTGGGCCCAGCGGATCACGGCGCGCTCGGCGGCCGCGTGCCCGGCGGCCACCACCGGGAGCATGGCGGCGAGGCGCGGATCCCGCATCGCGTCCGACAGCAGGTAGGCCATACAGAACGTCCTCTCGCGTCACGGCGAATTTACACGCGGACGCGCCGCCCGAAACGGGTCCGCACGAGAGTGGAGCCTCACCGGGCGCCCCGCCCTCCCCGCCATCCCCCTCCCCGAGAGGATCCGCCATGAGCACCGACACCCTGCACGGCACCGCCGACGCCGAGGACGCGCTGAGTCCCCTGCCCGACTCCCGGCGCACCGCCCGGCTCGACGGGCAGTTCTGGATCTGGGCCGGCGCCAACATCGCCCCCATCAACTGGGTGCTCGGCGCCCTCGGCGTTAACATGGGCCTCGGCCTGGCGGACACCGTCACCGTCCTCGTGCTCGGCAACGTGGTCGGGATGGCGGTGTTCGGCTTCTTCGTCCTCCTCGGCCAGCGGACGGGGGCGACCGGGATGCTCGTGGGACGGGCGATCTTCGGCCGGCGCGGCAACTACGTCCCGGCCGCGATCCAGGCCGTGGTCGTGATCGGCTGGTGCGCCATCAACACCTGGATCGTCCTCGACCTGGTCATCGCGCTCCTCGGCTCCGTCGGCGTCGTCGACCCGGAGCAGGCGAACGTCGGCTGGAAGATCGCGGTGGCGGCGGTGATCATGGCGGTGCAGGTCGCGATCTCCTTCCTCGGCTACCGCGCGATCGCCGCCTTCGAGCGGTGGACCGTGCCGCCGACCCTCCTCGTGCTGGCGATCATGTCGATCGTCGCCTGGTTCTTCCTCGACATCGACTGGTCCTACGCCGGTCCCGCGGAGGGGGCGCTCACCGGAGCCGACCGCCTCGCGGCCATGTCCATCGTGATGACCGCGATCGGCATCGGCTGGGGACTCACCTGGCTCGCCTACGCCGGCGACTACTCCCGCTTCGTCGGCCCCCGATCCTCGAAGCGGAAGCTCTACTTCGCGAGCGTCCTCGGCCAGTTCATCCCGGTCGTCTGGCTGGGCGTTCTCGGCGCGACCCTCGCGACGAAGAACGGCTCGGTCGACCCCGGGCAGCTGATCGTCGAGAACTTCGGCGCGCTGGCGATCCCGGTGCTGCTGCTCGTGGTGCACGGACCCATCGCGACCAACGTGCTGAACATCTACTCGTTCGGGATGGCCACGCAGGCCCTCGACATCCGGCTCGGGCGCCGCACGCTCAGCCTGATCGTCGGAGTGCTGGCGTTCGCCGCCTCGGTGTTCTTCGTCTTCCAGGACGACCTCGCCACCACCCTCGACGCGTGGCTCGTCGGCCTCGTCGGCTGGGTCGCCCCCTGGGGCGCGATCGTCCTGGTCCACTACACGGTGTTCGAGCCGCGGGTCCGCTCGTTCGGCCACCTCTTCGCCCCGGTCGGCTCGCCGCTGCTGCCGGACGTCCGCTGGCGGGCGCTGCTCTCCTTCGCGATCGGCGCGACCCTGACCTGGCTGTTCATGAACGGCTCGGTGCCCGCCCTGCAGGGTCCAGCCGCGACCGCACTCGGCGGGATCGACGTCTCGTGGCTCGCGGGCGGCGTCTCGGCCGGCGTCGCGTACCTCCTCCTCGGGCGGGACGCCCCCGGCTGGGTCGAGCGCAGGGAGGCGGAGGCGGCTCCGCGCGCCGCGCAGCCCGAGCCCGTCCGCGGCTGACCCCGCCCGCCCGTCCGCGGGTCGGCTCGTCCGCGAGCCGGCCCGCCCCGTCCCCTCCAGCACCACGAACGGAACCGCCATGCCCCTCTTCCTCTCCGACGCCGCCGTGATCACCATGGACCCGGTCTCGGGCGCCGTCCCGATCACGGCGAGCATCCGCATCGTCGACGAGCTGATCGTCGCGATCGGCCCGGGCCTCGTCCCCGAGCCGGGCGACGAGGTGATCGACGGGCGCGACCGCCTGGTCGTCCCCGGCTTCGTCAACGCCCACACCCACTCGTGGGAGTACCTCTACAAGGGCCGCTACGACAACCTGCCGCTCGAGCTGTGGATGCTGCTGTCGTACCCGATCCTCGGGAACAGCCGCGTCGCTCCGGATCTGGTGCGGCTGCGCTCGTCGCTCTTCGCCCTCGAATCGCTGAAGGCCGGGGTCACGACCCTGGTCGACGACGTGCTCGAGAACCCGGACCAGGACGCGGAGCAGCTCGCCGCGGTCTTCGACGCGTACGACGAGATCGGAGTCCGCGCCAACATCTCGGGCCACGTGATCAGCAGGCCCTTCCACGAGACGATGCCGTTCCTCGAGGAGTACGTGCCCGCGGAGATCCTCGACCAGGCGCGGTCGGCGTCGCGCCCGACGACGGAGGGCTACCTCGCCTTCAGCCGCGAGGCGTTCGCGACCCAGCACGGGAGGGGAGGCGGGCGGCTGCGCTACATGGTCGCCCCGTCCGCTCCTCAGCGGTGCGGGCCCGAGCTGCTCGTGGGGGCGACCGAGCTGGCGCTCGAGCACGGGGCGGAGTGCCACATCCACGTCGTCGAGACGAAGACGCAGCTGGTGACCGGCGAGCTGTCCTACGGCTCGACCCTGGTCGAGTACATGGAGCGGATCGGCGCGCTCTCGCCGAACACGACCTTCGCCCACGGGATCTGGCTCACCGACTCCGACATGGAGCGGATCGCCGCCGCCGGCACGTCCGTCTCGCACAACCCGATCTCGAACCTCAAGCTCGGCTCGGGCATCGCCCCGTGGCGCGCGCTGCACGACGCGGGCGTGAACCTCGGCCTCGGCACCGACGGCTGCTCGAGCAGCGACTCGCCGCGCATGCTCGACGTCGTGAAGGCCGCGGCGCTCCTGCACAAGGTCACGGATCCGGACATCGCCACCTGGCCGACCGTGTCCGAGGTGCTCACCGCCGGCACGATCGGAGGCGCGCGCAGCGCCGTGCTCGACGACGTCACCGGCAGCATCGAGGTCGGCAAGCAGGCCGACCTCGTCGTCTACGACCTCGAGACGCTGAACTTCACCCCGCGCCAGCGGCTCGAGAACCAGCTCGTCTACTCCGAGAACGGCTCGTCGATCGACACCGTGATCGTCGCGGGCCGGATCGTCGTCTCGAAGGGCGTCTCGACCACCGTCGACGAGGCGGCCCTCCGCGCGGATCTCGCCGCGCAGCTGGGGGAGATCGTGGCCTGGCAGGACTCGCTGGACCGCACGAACGGCGTGCTCACCGAGCCGTTCCGGCGGATGTACGAGCGGGCGATGCGCCACGACGCCCCCGTCGACCGCTTCAGCGGCCGCCGGCTGGTCTGAGGGCGGGCCGCCTCCCGGCGGACGCTCGGCCGACGCTCGGCTCGGCACACGGACGGGCGGGGGCGCGGCTCCAGTAGGTTGCGCACATGAGGTGGCGAGCAGGAGCGGTGGCGGTGCTCGTCCTCGCGCTCGCCGGGTGCACCGCGCCGGCCGACCCCGAGCCGACGACCGGGCCCACGGCCGCCCCCGTCTCCGGGCAGGTGGTCGGCGGCTACGGCGACCTGCACGTCGCGCCCGACGGGTCGATGATGTTCTGCTACTCCGACCCCGACCCGGGATTCACGGGCGTCTGGCGCGAGTGCCAGGACGGGATCCGCACTGTGGGCGTCGACCCGGCCGCGATCGACGCGACCCTCGGGGAGACGGCGACGGCCGATCCGGGCGGGCACCGCTGGGTCGGCGCGGCGGCCGGGAAGCGCACCACCGAGGACGGCACCGACGTCTACACCGTCTTCCTCGCGGGGACCCGCACGGACGACGCGTTCACCGTGACCGCGGTCGGCGAGGGCTCCTACCGCGTGCCGTCCGAGTACCAGGAGCTGCAGCCGGGAGTGCCGGGCGGGTTCCTGGTGCGGCTCGAGCCGATCGGCTGAGCGGGGGCGCCGGCGCAGGTGGAGGAGCCGAGCGGGGTGCAGCGGCCGGGAGGGGCGGAGCCGGCGGACTCGCGCACCCCCTCCGCCCGACCCTCACAGCGGGCGCGGCCGGTACCGCTCGATCAGCGCGTCGAACAGGCCGTTCATCCGCTCGTCGACCACGCGGCGCGACTCGTCGGCGTCGTACCACTCCACGATCTCGCGGGCGCCGTCGCTGAAGCGCACGGAGGGGGAGTAGGCGGGCACGAGTCGGCGGATCTTCGCGTTGTCGAACACCATCGAGTGCGCCTTGTCGCCGATGATCCCGGCGCCGAGCTCGGGGTCGGCCGCGGCGATCGCGTCGGAGGCGACGTGCACGAGGCGCGGCTCGACTCCGGCCGCCGCGGCGAGGTCGCGGTGGATCTGGTCCCAGGTCGGCGTCTCGTCGCCGGTGATGTGGAAGGCCTCGCCGATCGCCGCGGAGGCGCCGAGCAGGCCGACCAGGCCGACCGCCACGTCGTCCGCGTGCGTGAGCGTCCAGAGCGAGGTGCCGTCGCCGAGGACGACCACCTCCTGGCCGCGGCGCATCCGGTCGACGACGGTCCAGCCTCCGTCGACGGGCAGCGCGGTGCGGTCGTAGGTGTGCGAGGGGCGGACGATCGTGACCGGGAAGCCGCTCGCGCGGTACTCGGCCATCAGCAGGTCCTCGCACGCGATCTTGTCGCGGGAGTACTGCCAGTAGGGGTTCCGGAGCGGAGTCGACTCGGTGACCGGGAGGCTGCGCGGCGGCTTCTGGTAGGCCGAGGCCGAGCTGATGAAGACGTACTGGCCCGTGCGGCCGGCGAACAGGTCGATGTCCTGCTGCACGTGCTCGGGGGTGAAGGCGACGAAGTCGATCACGGCGTCGAAGCTCCGGTCGCCGAGGGCGCCGGTGACGGAGTCGCGGTCGCGGCCGTCGGCCTGCACCTCGCGGACGCCCTCGGGCAGCGGGCGGAGCGACGTCCGCCCCCGGTTCAGCACGGTCACGTCGTGGCCGAGCCGCAGCGCCTCGCGGACGCAGGCGGCGCTGATGATGCCCGTCCCGCCGATGAACAGCACGCTGAGCGACATGGATCCTCCTCCGGCGGCGCCCGCGGCGGACGCCTTCCGACCCGATTCCCCCACATCGGGGCGCCGCGCGCGAGTCCCTTGACCCGGCTACCGCTCGACGGGACGCCGCTGCTCGTCCTCCGGCGCGGGGGCGAGCAGCGCCTCCGGGGCGGCGGCCACGGTCGGCACGTCGGCGGGCATCCGCTGCTCGAGGGAGCGGCCCCAGGCGGTGCCCGCGAGGATCAGCGCGATGCCGAGGAAGCCGACCGGCGCGATCGGGTCGCGGGCGAGCGCGACTCCGACGACCGCGGCCCACACCGGCTCGGTGCCCAGCAGCAGGCTGACCCGTGAGGGCGAGGTGCGGCGGACCGCCCAGGTCTGCACGAGGAAGCCGAAGACGGTGCAGACCAGGACGAGGTAGAGGAACAGGCCGGCGCCCACGGGATCGAGCCCCGCGACGTACTCGGGCATCGGCACGCCGACGATGAGCGAGGCCGCGCTGAACACGACGGCGCAGGTGCCGAGCTGCACCGTGGTCAGGCGGAGGGAGTCCATCGGCGCCCGCGCCGAGAGGCGGTGCATCGACGTGACGTGCACGGCCCGCACGACGGCGGCGCCGAGGATCAGCAGGTCGCCGGGGGAGAGCGGGCGGAGGGCGCCGTTGCCCGCGAGCAGCGCGACTCCGACGACCCCGACGAGGCACGCGAGCAGGAAGCGGCCCGGGAGCCGGCGCTTCGAGACGGCGGAGTCGAGGATCGGCGTGATCACGATCGTCAGGCTGATGATCAGGCCCGCGTTGGTGGCGGAGGTGCCGGCGATGCCGTAGGTCTCGAGGGCGAAGATCGTCGCGAGCAGCGCCCCGATGGTCACGCCGACCCGCCATTCCGCCGCGGTGATCCGGTGCCGCCGCGCCGCGACGATCACGGCCAGGCACAGGGCGGCGAGGGTCATCCGGGAGCCGAGCAGCGCCATCACGCTGGAGTCGGTGACGAGCTCCTTCGCCGCGAAGTAGGTCGAGCCCCAGGAAGCGGCGACCACGAGCAGGAGGAGGTCGACCCGGAAGCGGGAGAGGAGAGCGCGCACGGCTCATGGTGGCGGCACGAAGACCCGCAGGACAAGACTGCATCTTCTTCGCCGACGCGTAAGTTGGAACTCATGGAACTCGGACAGCTCAGAGCCCTGCGGGAGCTCGGCGAGCGCGGGAGCATCGCCGCCGTCGCCGCCGCGATGCGGGTGTCCCCCTCCTCCGTCTCGCAGCAGATCAGCGCGCTGCAGCGCCGCACGCCGACAGCGCTGACCTTCCGCGACGGGCGCCGGACCGCGCTGACCCCCGCCGGCCGCGCTCTCGCCGCGGCGGTGGTCGAGGTGGAGGTGGCGCTCGAGCGCGCGGCCCGGGCTGTCGCTGATTTCGAGGGGGAGCCGAGCGGCACGGTCTCGGTCGCCGCGTTCCACAGCGCGGGGCTGGCGATGTTCGGCCCGCTGCTGGAGGCGCTGCGCCCACCCGGGCGGCCGGGCGTCGCGCTCGCCGACTTCGACGTGGCGCAGAGCGCCTTCGCCGGGCTCACCGCGGACCACGACCTGGTCGTCGCCCACCGGCTCGCCGGCAGCGCCGAGTGGCCCGGGACCGTGCGGTCGACGCCCCTCCTCTTCGAGCCGCTCGACCTCGCGCTGCGGCGCGACCATCCGCTCGCCGCGAAGGACGTGATCCGCCCCGCCGACCTCCGCGACGAGGAGTGGGTCGCGGTGCACGAGGGCTTCCCCCTGGAGCGGGCGATCGACGCCATCGCGGTCCTCGCGGGCGGCGACGCGCGGATCCCGCACCGGATCAACGACTTCCTGGTCGCGGCGGCCGTCGTGGCGGCGGGCAAAGGCGTCGCGCTGCTGCCGCGGTACACGACCGACCTGCGGCGCACGCCGGAGGTGGTGCTGCGGCCGCTCGGGATCCCGGGGCTCGGCCGCCACATCGACTGCCTCGCCCGACCCGAGACGCTGGAGCGCTCGGCCGTGCGGGTCGTGCTCGAGCAGTTGACCGGGATCGCCGCGGGTCTCGCCGCCGCGCCGTAGCATCGAGCCGTGCCCCGCCTGATCGAGACCACGGCCGGAGACCCGGCAGCCACGGAGCTCTTCGCCCTGCAGGAGGCCGACCTCCTCGCCCGCTACGGCGGCGACGACACCGGTCCGCGTCCCCCGGCGGAGGCCCCGACCCTGCTGCTCGAGGGCGACGGCGGGCTCGTCGGCTGCGTGGCGCTCGCGGTCGAGGACGGCATCGGCGAGATCAAGCGGATGTTCGTGGTGAGCGCCGCGCGGGGCCGCGGGCTCAGCCGCGTGCTGCTCGCCGGCGTCGAGCGGCTGGCGGCGCGCGAGGGCGTGGAGCTGCTCCGGCTGGTCACCGGCACGGAGCAGCCGGAGGCGATGGCCCTCTACGCGAGCGCCGGCTACGAGCCCATCGCGGGCTACGGCTACTGGGGCGACGAGCCGAACGCCCGCTGCTACGCGAAGCGGCTCGGGACCCCTCCGACCGACCAGGGCTGAGGTCGGGGGACGCGCCCCGCGGGCGTCGTCACAGGCCGAGCCGATGGCTCACGCCTCCTGCGGCTCCGCGCTGTCGTGCTGCAGGCGCACGAGGACACGGCGGAGGTGCATCGCCGCGAGGACGCCGGGCCCGAGGGTCCGAGAGGTCGCGGCGGTCCGCTCGTCGACGACCTGCACGAGGTGCCGGACCGCGCGGGCCGCGCCTCCGATCGCCCGGTGCGCGGCGGGGGAGCCGGCGTCGTCGCGGTCGATCGCGTCGGCGACCGCCCGGCAGGCCTCGCTCAGCGGCGGGCCGAGCGCCGGATCGAACGGGAGCGCGCCCGGCCGCTCCCAGATGGTGTCCGCGAGGGCGCCGCTCAGATCGCGGACGTGGAAGAGGATCGCGTCGAGCGTCTCGAGGCGGAGGTGGTCGGGCCGGGAGTCGCGCCGGTGCAGCAGCGCGCGCGGGTTGCCCTTGCGGCTCTCGTCCGCGTCCGCGAGGGCCGCGCGGACCTCCTCCGCCGTCCGGGCCAGCTCCTCGCCGTTGCGCGCCCAGGCCTCGTGCTCGGGCGGCCACGTCTCCTCGAGCGCGGCGGCCAGCTGGCGCAGGTGCTCCGCGAGCTCGCGCTGGAACGCGTCGACCCGGGCGGAGGCCGCCTCGACGGTGAGCCCGGGGGCGACGACCACGTTCACCAGCAGTCCCACCAGCACGCCGACCGCCATCTGCACGAGGTAGCCGAGGGAGTAGTCCTCGGCGTCGGCCCCGCCGATGATCAGCACGAAGAGCGCCGCCATCGGCACGTACTCGCGGCCCGCGCCGAACCAGCCGGTCCCCGAGAGGACCACGCCGATCCCCACGACGAGCGGGATCGTCCACCAGGTCGGGCCGACTGTGGCCACCACGAGGGCGGCGAGCCCGATCCCCGCCGCGAGTCCGAGCAGGGTCTGCATCCCGGTCCGGACCGAGCCCATCAGCGTCGGGTACATGCTGACGAGGGCGCCCAGCGGCGCGTAGTACGGGTACTGCTCCGCGACTCCGGGGGCGAGCGGCGCGACGGCCCAGGCGATGCCCACCGCCAGCGCCGTCTTGAGCGCGAGCATCAGGCGCGCGCCGGTGAGCGCCTCCCGCCAGGCGAGGGCGGTGCGGGACGTCCGGGTGCGGGGCATCCCGGCACCCTAGGCGAGGGGCGCGGCCCGTCTCTCCCCTCTTGACAGCGGCGGTGGGGGGCCGGGGCGGCGGCTCGAGGCGACGGTGGTGTTCAGAACGGAGGAAGAACGTCCGATCCGGCCCTCTCCGCCCGCGCCGTTCCGCGGGCGCCGCGAATCCTTCCTCCGCTGCGAACGCGACCGGGGGCCGTAGGCGCCGTGAGGCGATGCCCCCCCGCTAACGGGGGCCGTTGAGTTTGCGCAAGTGCCCTGTTACCGTGAACAAACCGTGCGGCAGGCGGCGTCGGAGACCTCGAGGTGGAGGTCGCGCCGGATCCTGCGAGGCACGGCCAGTCCCTCTCCGAGGCCCACCGGGCCTCTCTCCGCGGCGCCCTCCGGCGTCCCTCCGGAGCCCCTTCGCCCCCGGGGGCGCGCCGCTCCACGGTGCGCCTCCGGGCCCCACGCCGCCCCCTGACGATGGAGTCACGATGACGACCGCACCGACGCCCGCCGACGCCGAGCGCCCCCGATCCGCGGGGCTCCGGCGCCGCCTCACGGCGGGCCTGCTGATCCTGCTCGCCGCGGTGGTGGCACTGCCCTTCACCGCCGCCTCCCCTGCCGTCGCGCTCGGCGAGCCGACCTTCACCAACCCGATCGCGCCGGACACCGCCGACCCGACGATCGAGTTCCACGACGGCAACTACTACATGGTCGCGACGACCTGGGACAACCGCGTCGTGATGCGGAAGGCGCCCACCCTCGCGGCGCTCGGCACCACCGCTCCGACCACGGTCTACACCGACACGAACCCCGGCCGGAACGCCAACATGTGGGCGCCCGAGCTGCAGCGGCTCCAGGGCCCGAACGGCTGGCGCTGGTACCTCATGTACACGATGGGGGCCGCGGGGAACTTCGACGGCCAGCACCTGCAGGTGATCGAGAGCGCCGGGGACGACCCGATGGGGCCGTACACCTACAAGGGGCGCCCGGTGCCGACCGACCGGTGGAACATCGACGGCGCGTACCTCGAGCTGAACGGCGAGCTGTTCATGACCTGGTCCGAGTTCCAGCCCGGGAACGGCCTGCAGAGCAACTACATCGCCCGGATGTCGGACCCGTGGACGGCGACCAGCACCGGCAACGTCCTCTCGGAGCCGGTCGAGCCGTGGGAGACCATCGGCATGCCCGTCAACGAGGGACCGATACCGCTGCAGAAGGACGGCCGCACCTGGATCGTCTACTCGGCGAGCTTCTGCGGCACCGAGGACTACCAGCTGGGAACCCTCGAGTACGACGGCACCGGCGACCCGGTGCTCGCCTCCTCCTGGACCAAGAGCGACGGGCCCGTCTTCTCGAAGGCGAACGGCGAGTACGGCACCGGCCACAACGACTTCTTCGACTCGCCCGACGGCACCGAGACCTGGAACCTGTACCACGCGAACCCCGGCCCGAACGACGGCTGCGGCCGTCAGCGCTCGGCCCGCGCGCACATCGTGGACTGGACCGCGACCGGCGAGCCCGACTTCGGCGCCCCGCTCGGCACGGCGGCCCGCATCCCCGTCCCCAGCGGCGAGAACGCCCCGATCACCGCTCGCGTCGAGGGCGCCCCGTGGCAGCTGGTCAGCCGCAGCACCGGCCTCTGCGCCACCGTCTCCTCCGCGCAGAGCGGCGACGGCGCCGGCGTCGTGCAGGGCTCCTGCTCGACTCCGCGCGCGAACTGGATGCTCGACGCCACCGGCGAGGGCACCCTCCGCGTGATGAACGCCTCGAGCGGCAAGGCGCTCGGCCCGGTCGGCTGCGCCACCGGCACCGCCGGGCTCCAGCAGTCCGCGTGGCTCACCACGAGCTGCCAGCAGTGGACGGTCGCCCCGGCCACCGGCGGCTACTCGACCCTGACGAACCGCACCAGCGGCAAGCTGCTGGAAGCGTCCGGCTCGACCGTCCGCCAGGCGGCCGCCACCTCCGCCGCGGCTCAGGAGTGGGTGCTGCGTCCCGCCGGGCCCGTCGCCGTCACGTCCTTCGTCACCGGCAAGTCCTTCGACCTGCCGAACTGCTCCACGGCCGACGGCGCCCTGCTCCAGCAGCAGGACTGGCTCGGCTCGCCCTGCCAGCGCGTCACCTTCGGCTCCGCCGCCGACGGCGCGCTCGAGATGCACCCCGTCTCGGCCGCCGCCAAGTGCCTCGCGGTCACCGGAGGCTCCACCGCCGACGGCGCGACCGTCACCCAGGGCGCGTGCGGCGTCGCGGGCAGCAGCTGGCGCCTCCGCCCGGGCAACGACGGCACCGTCGAGCTGCGGGCCGCGCACAGCGGCAAGGCGCTCGACCTGTCGAACTGCTCCGCGCAGAACGGCACCCGGATCGGGCAGTGGAGCGTCCTGAACAACGACTGCCAGCGCTTCCGCGTCTCGCTCGGCGCCCCGGCGTCGACGGTGCCGCTGCAGCCGGTGGCGACCTCGGCCGCGCGCTGCGTCGCCGGCAAGGTCGTCGTCACCACGGTCGTGAGGAACGCGGACGACCTGCCCGTCGACGTCACGATCGGCACCGGCACCGCGGCGAAGCGGGTCACCGCGCTCGCCGGCGGAGTGAGCACGTCGACCGCCGTGACGACCCGCCAGGCGAGCGTCCCCGCAGGATCCACGACGGTCGCCGTCGCGGGCGCCGACGACGCCGGCCGCACCGCGACCGTCACCGCGAGCCACCCCGCCCTCACCTGCGGCTGACCCCTCCTGCCGGTCGAGCAGCCTCGCAGCGGCGACCTCCGCCGGTCGAGCAGCCGCGCAGCGGCGTATCGAGACCACCCTGCGTCGTGCACGGGTCTCGATACGCCCCTGGCGGGGCTGCTCGACCGGCACGGGTCGGGCACCCCGAGACCCTCCCCACGAACCGCACCACTCCACTGAAGGAGCACCATGCCCACCACCACCCCCGCGCGGCGAGCGCCGCTGCGCGCAGCGCTCGCCGCGCTCGGCCTCGGAGCAGTGCTGCTCTCGGGCCTCGTCGCCCCGGCTCCCGCCGCGCAGGCGGCCGATGCCGTGATCCCGCAGCAGGGCCTCCTCGCCGACTACCGCTTCACGCAGACCACCGGCAGCTCGGTCCCGAACGCCGTGAGCGGAGGCGTGGGAGCCGCCACCGTCCGCAACGCGACCGACGCGCTCTGGACCGGCACGTCGCTCCGCCTCACCGGCGGACCCAAGAGCAGCACCACCGCCCCGTGGGTGCAGCTGCCCGCGAACCTGCTGGCCGGCCGCTCATCGGCCACCGTCACGATCGAGACCCGCGCCGACGCGTCGATGCTCTCGAACTTCCACTTCCTGTGGAACATCGGCAGCGACAGCACGAACCAGTACTGGTTCGCGTCCGTCCGCGACCGGGTGCGCACCGCGATCACCACGAACGGCGGCGGCGGCGAGAACAACGCCCGCAGCGGCTCCGCCCTCACCGCCGACCGCTGGTACAGCCTCACGTCCGTGATCGACGGCAGTGCCGGGACGATCTCGTTCTTCGTCGACGGCGTCCGGGTCGCCTCGGCTCCCACCGCGCTGCGCCCCTCGTCGGTGGCCGACCAGTCGCTCAACACGATCGGCCGCGCGCCGTACCCCGACCCGTTCTACACCGGCGAGGTCTCGGCGTTCCGCGTCTACGACCGCGCGCTCACCGGGGCGGAGGTGGCGGCCGTGTCGACCGTCGATGCGAAGCCGCACGCCTCCACGTTCTCCCCGATCGCCGCCGCCGTGCTGGCCGGGGTCGCCCCGCTCGCCGTCGACGACTCGACCACGAACCTGCCCGACTACGGGGGAGCGGTGACCTGGTCCTCCAGCGACCCGACCCTGCGCGTCTCGGCCGACGGCCGCACCCTCAGCGCCGACCGCCCCGCCGCGGGCCAGGCCGCGCGCACCTCGTCGCTCACCGCGACGGCGTCGATCCGCGGAGTCGTGCAGACCCGCTCGATCGCCGTGACCGTGGAGCCGCAGGTCGGTGTCGACACCCCCTACGGCTACCTGATGGTCCACTTCGTCGAGGACGCCCAGGGCTACGCCGAGAAGATCTACCTCGACGTCTCCCGCGGCGACGACCCGGAGAAGTGGGACCCGCTGAACGGCGGGAAGCCGATCCTGGCCTCCGACCTCGGCACCACCGGCGTCCGCGACCCGTACCTGACCTACAACCCCGAGACGAAGAAGTACTTCATCATCGCCACCGACCTCCGCGTCTTCGGCGGCGACTCCGGCACCGGCTCCTGCACCACCTGGTGCTACTGGACCACGCAGGGCAGCACGAAGATGAACGTCTGGGAGTCGAGCGACCTCGTGTCGTGGAGCGACCTGCGCCAGTTCGACGTCGCGCTCGACGGAGCCGGGAAGAAGGCCCTCGAGGCCGGCATGATGTGGGCCCCCGAGGCCACCTGGGTGCCGGACTACGCAGGGCCCGGCAAGGGCTCGTTCGTCGTCTACTGGTCCTCGACGGTCTACCCGACCGCGGCGCACACGCCGGGCACCGGATCCTCCCGCGTGCTCTGGGGAGCGACCACGGACTTCACGCAGGCAACGTACTCCTACGGCGGAACCTTCATCGACACCGGGGCCGACACGATCGACACCACGCTGATCCAGGACTCGGGCACGACCTACCGGATCTCGAAGGACAACGGCACCGGCAAGGGCATCTACATGGAGTCGACCACCTCGCCGACCTGGTGGCTGCCGACGACGTCGTGGACCCCGATCCAGTCGCGCATCGGCGCGGTGTGGGCCGGCGGCAACGCCGGAGGAGTCGAGGGCCCCGCGGTGTTCAAGAACCACGGCGAGGACACCTGGTACCTCTACGTCGACGTGATCCCCTCGACCGGCTACCGGCCGATGGTCACGAACGACCTCGACGCGGGCTGGACCCAGCTGACCGACCCGGGCTTCTCGCTCGCCCCCTCGACCAAGCACGGCGGCATCGTCTCGCTGACCGCGGGGCAGTACGCCGAGGTCCGCTCGGCCGACGCGGCCTCCGCGGTGCGCTCGGACCTCGGCGAGGTGACGGTCGCCTCCGGCGCCGACGCCGCGGCGGCTCTGCCCGCCCGTGCCGACGTGGTGCTCGCCTACAACCGCGGCACCGCCTCGCAGCCGGTCACCTGGAACACCTCCGCGGTGGCGACGGCGCCCGGCCGCTACTCCGTCACCGGAGTCGTCCGCACGATCGGCGCGAACGACAACCAGTGGATCGGCGCGAACGGATCGACGGTCTACAACGCCGCCGACCGCCGGCTCTCGAGCTCCACGGCCGTCACGGTCACCGCGACCGTGGTGGTGACGGCGCCGACCGCGACGCTCACCGCCTCCTCCCGCTGCGTCGCGGGCAGGGTGGTCCTCACCGGAGTGGTGAAGAACACGGGCACGACGCCCCTCTCGGTCGTCATCCGCTCGCCGTTCGGCGCCTCGCAGACGCTGACCGCCGCCCCCGGCGCCAGCGCCTCGGCCGCCTTCACCACCCGCCAGGCCTCGGTCCCGGCCGCCGCGCTCACCGCGGGCGCCCTGACCGCGGCCTACCCGGCGCGCACCTGCTGACGCACGCGCGCCGCTGACGCCGAGACGGCCCGCCCCGTCCGAGACACCGCCCTGACGGCGGCGCCTCGGCCAGGAGCGGGCCGTCTCGGCGTCAGGCGCGGAGCGCGCTCGCAGGCTCCTGCCGCCCCGCCGCCCACGCGGGCACGATCGCGCTCACGACCCCGGTCACGGCTCCGAGCGCGATGCTCAGCGGAGTGAGAGCGGGCGGCAGCAGCGGCGACCATCCCTGCACCGCGGCGGTGGCCAGCGTCGCGGCGGTACCGAGGACGGCGCCCGTCACACCACCGATGACTCCGACCACGAGCCCCTCGCCGACGAACAGCCGTGCGACCGCACCGCGGCTCGCTCCGATCGCTCGCCTCAGAGCGATCTCGGCCGCCCGAGCCTGGACGGACACGTACATCGTCGTCGAGGCGCTGATGGTCGCCAAGACGAGGAGCACGACCCCGATCAAGCCGATGAGCGCGCCGAGGTCGGTCGCGACGCCGTAGCGGAGGGCCCGCAGATCGGCGACCGTCTCGACGGTGAAGCGCCCTGGATCGCCCGGGTCGAGCGCCAGGGGAAGCGCCTCGGCGAGCGGAGCGGGGAAGCCGGGATCGGTCCGGACGAGGATGGTGACGGCGACGGACGGTGCTCGCGCCAGGATTTCCCGGGAGACGACGACCGATCCGTCGATTCCGGGCGCCCGCTCGCCCGCGATGAGGGTGCCCGCCACGGCGGCCCGGATGCCGAGGACCTCGACGGTGGAGCCGGGTCCCGGGGCGGCGGCGGCAAGGGTCGAGGCCGCGCCCGACCCGAGCAGCGCAATGGCGTCGGCTCCGGGGGTCGCGAGAAGACCCCGGGTGTCGGGTCCGACGGCAGAGGCGCCGACCAGGCGGAGGTACGTGGGGTCCGCGCTGATCAGCTGCAGCGGTGCGGCCGGCTCCGGGTCGGTCGAGGCGAGGCGCCGGATGCGCGCGGCCTCCGCTCCGGTCTGCGCGACGAAGCCGGCGTCGACCACATGAGGCACCGCTCTTGTCGCGGCGAGCCAGGAATCGAGGCGCCCGTCCTCAGCAGCCAGGAGTTCCGCGCCGCCCGGCACGGTGACGCGGACCTCGTCCAGCGCGGCAGCTGTGAGCCGCTCCGAGACCTGCGCCGAGGCGCTCTCGCTGACTCCGAGCGCGGCGATGAGACCACCGACTCCGAGCGCGAACGCGAGGACGAGGAGGGCTGTGCGGAGCGGGCGAGCGGCGAGGGCGCCGAGGGAGTCGCCGAGCACGTCCGCCGCGGATGTGATGAAGGAGCGGCGCGGGGCCGTCTCCGGTCGAGGAGGCGGGGAGGGCAGCGCGCTGGTCGGTCTCGCTCCCGTGTCCTCGATGACGCGACCGTCGGCGATCCGGATGCGGCGCTCCGCTCGGGCTGCAATGGTGGGATCGTGGGTGATGAGTACCACGGTGGTCCCGGTCGCGTTCAGGTCCAGCAGCTGATCGAGCACGCTCTCGCCGTTGGCCGAGTCGAGGTTGCCCGTCGGCTCGTCGGCGAGGATGAGGTCAGGTCTCGTCGCGACGGCCCGGGCGATAGCCAGCCGCTGGCGCTCGCCACCGGAGAGAAGACGCGCGTCGAGGTCCGCACGGTGGCCGATGCCGACCGAAGCGAGCGCGTTCGAGGTCAAACGACGGCGGTCTTTCAGCGGACGGCCCTGGATCCGCAGCCCGGTCGCCGCGTTCTCTCCCACGCTCTGATGACCGAGGACGAACGACGACTGGAAGACGAATCCGATGAGACGGGAGCGGAGAGTGTTGCGACGCCCCTCGCGGAGTTCGTTCGTGGCGACGCCATCGATCAGGTAGCTGCCGTCGGTGGGACGATCGAGGAGACCCAGGATGTCGAGGAGCGTGCTCTTGCCTGCCCCCGATGGGCCGACGACGGCGACGAACTCGCCGCGGCGGACGTCGAAGGTGATCCCGCGCACGCCTCCTGTCGAAGATCTGCCGAAGGTGCGAGAGACGTCGCGGAGGCTGAGCAGGGGAACCGGATCACTCACGACAGCAGCACGGGGTCGCCGACCTCGAGCTCCCCGTCCGCCACAGCAGCCCAGCCGCCGCCGGAGCGCTGCACCGTGATCGGCACGCGTTCCGGAGCAGGGGCGCCGTCGGAGCGGCGTTGCACGTAGTCGCCCTCTGCATCGCGCCGGACAGCGATCAGCGGCACGGCCAATGCTTCCTCATCGACGCCGCCGCTGAGCACGGAGACCGAGGTCCCCGGGCCGAGATCGGTGAGAGCCGGGTCGGTGCAGGCCAGGACGACATCACGACCAGCCAGCTTGCCTTCGCCGGCATCACTGAACGCGCCGATGGACGCTACTGTCACCGGAAGGTCCTGGCTACCAGCTCGAGCCGTCATCGAGGCGCCGACGGTGAATCGCGCCGCATTCGCGACGTCGGCGCGGAGAGTGATCGTCTTCGGTCCGGTGCGGATGCTGATGAGCGGCGTGTCTGAACCGAGCACCGTTCCCACCCCGGCTGCCGACACGACAGTGCCCTCAGCGGAACCGGTGCCGAGGATCTGGTTCGCGGGAATGAACGACGTCTTCTTCCCATCCGAAGCGACGGCCTCCGGGAGGACGAGGTCGTGTTCGTCGAAGAGGCCACTCACAGCGTCGAGCGTGGCCCAGTCGATCGATCCGCTCTCCTCGATATCGGCGCCCGTCGTGTTCAGGGCGCGCTGCAGAGCAATGACGTCGTCCCCTCGGTCGTCGGCGCGAAGATCCCGGTAGAGCGGCAGCGGCCCGGTCAGAACGAAGTAGGGCACGCCGGCGACGAGCGCGACCAGGTCGCCCGAGGACACAGGCTCGCCCGTGGTCAGTGCCTGGCGAGTGACGACAGGAACACCGGGCAGTGATCGGGCGATGACCGGAACCGCAGGGCTCTCGACGATCGTTCCCGGGAAGGAGGAGCGGGAGTCGACGACCCGCCGCTCGACCATCGCCGTCACCTCGATCCGCTCCTGTGTCGAGACAAGGGCGTCCCGCTCGGGCGCGTGAACGGACAGTCCAGCAGCGAACGACGCGCCTGATGCGAGGGTCAGTACTGCTGCGAGGACGGCGATCCGCCAGGGATGCCGGAACCGTCGGAGTGTTGTCGTCGCGTCAGCCATGTGCGGCTACGTAGGCTCGAAGCCCGGCGAGCCGGTCCTGGTTCCGTGTCTTGATCCGGTTCAGTGCGGCCTGGTTCTGCTTGATGAGTGGCGCCTGGTACGACGCCTCGAGATCGCCGAGGATCTGCGAGAGTCCGGTTTCGGTGTTGCACTGCGCCTCAAGCGATGCGACGCGTATCTCCTCCTCTCTGTCAGGAGAAGAGCCGTCCGGTCTTATGCTGGTGACGAGTCCCTCACCCTGTTCCGAGTTCCAGCCGCCGCCACTCGTACGCGGAGACAGGCCGAGGCTTCGAAGGCACTGCGACCATTCGTCCCGAGCATTCTGCCATCCGGCATCCGATGCGGCCGCGTTGTACGAATCGGTCCGGATGCGGGCGACGAGCGAATCGACCGACTCCTCGTTCGTCGGGATCAGTGCAGCGAGTTCGTCGTCTTCGTCGGTCGAGCAGTCATCGACCGCCGACTCCCAGCCGGGTCCTCCGGCCTGCGCGTCGGCTTTCTTCGCAGCGTCGACGAGGGAGGGGGCGTAGCCGTAGCCGTATGCGCGAGCTCGGTCCTCGTCCCACAGTCCGTACGTTCGATCACCGGTCCCGTGCTGGGGGTCCTCTTCGACGGCAGCAGCCGTGTACTGCAGACCTCGTCGACTCATGCACTTCGCTGTGCTGATGTCGAAAGCGCGGTCGACGAGGAGCCCCACGCTGTCCGAGTCGAAAGGGTCGTACTCATCGAGAGGCAGCACGATCTCGCCGGTCGTGTGGTCGAGGAGTGCCCGGGCGGTCACGTCCTGCTCCCGCTCCACCGGCATCGATGAACAGGAACCCAGGGCGAGCGCCAGACCGAGACCGAGGAAGGAGGAGAGGGCGAGATGCCCCCGTGACTTCATACCGTTCCGTGCTTCGGTGTCGGGTTGAATCATGAGGAGTCCTTCTTTCGTTCTCTTATGTGATTCGGAGTTCCGCTTTCCGCCGAGAGTGGTCGGGGTGCGAAGCGCACCCCGACCGGATCTCTACTTCCAGCTGCTGATTCGGTCGTTCCACGTCTCGCCGAAGTGCAGGTTGTCCCCGACTGCCTGCAAGGCGTTGTAGTTGCCTGTCAGCCAGACGGAGCGTCCGAGGTGTCCCGAGTCCTCGAAGTAGTGCAGACGCCCGCCGTTCCTGATCGACGTTCCGGCGTCGTTCATGTCTCCGACGTTGGCTGCATTGTCTCCGCTGAACGTTCGGCCGACGTAGTTCTCGTGCTCGTGGATGGTCGCGGCGCTCGCGGCCTGTGCGCCAGCCATCGAGAGTCCGACGGCGAGGGCGCTGACGGCCACGCCAGTGGCGATCTTCTTCATGGTGAGTTCCTTCCTGATGGGCAGCTCGAAGTGATCCTCGGGCCGGTGGACCAAGGCACTCCTGGCGGGAGCGGCGCGATCCAACATGATCGATTCTCGACATCTTCGGTTGCCTGCGGGAGAACTGGCGCGAATCGGCACTGCACTTCCACCCCTCCGTCGTCCGCGATCCGCCTCCGACGCGTCACTCGTCCGGCGTTGTCTCCTCGACGCCGGGCTTCTCGCGGTTCTGATAGGTAGCCGTGCAGGAGGAGCCCGGGAGTGGTTCGGCAGTGCAGGAGTCGATCGTGGGCTCCAGGCTGCGCGCAGGGTCCTGCCGCGCGGTTCCGGCCCGATCACCAGGGAATCCGCTCCTGTCTCTCGTCACCTCCGCGGGACGGCCCGCATCCCTCGTTCGTTCGGACGAAAGTCGCTGTCGGCCCGCGCCGAGCCCGCGGCGGCTCGCTACGGTCGGCGCATGATCCGAGTCCTGCGCCGCCTGCCCCCGATCGTTCTCGACGTCGCCAATGCACTGCTGTTCCTCCTGGTGTGGATCCTGAGCGAGGCCGGGCGGCTGCCGTGGTCGGAGGGACCTCTCGCCTTCGCGCTCCTGTACGCCGTCGGCGCGCTGATCGCTCTGGGGCCGCTGCTGCCGTGGCCCGCCGTGGTCGTCGCGGGCGCACTGGCGCTGGTGCCCTTCCTCCTGCCGGACGTGCTCTCCACGGACCCCTTCGTCGTTCCCGGGCTCGCCGTCGCCGCCGCGCGAGTCTCGCTGAGGCGGAAGGCGGTCGGCCGGACGGTCCTCGTCGTCGCCCTGGTCGGTGCGGGCGCCTCGTTCGCCGTGCACGCTGCGACCGGGGCGGACGGGACCGCGTCCGCGATCATCGGTGCGCTCGTCGTGGGCTCCGGCCTGCTCGTGGGCCGGCTCCTGCGGGTAACCCGCGTCCGCTCGATCCTTCTCCTCGAGCGGCGGGTGCTGGAGGACGGGCTCGCCGACGCGGACCGCGAGCTCGCCGTCGCCTCCGAGCGGGCGCGCATCGCCCGGGACGTGCACGACGTGATGGCGCAATCGCTCTCGATCGTCCTGGCCCAGGCGAACGGTGCCGAGCGGCTCGTGCGCGCCGAGCCCGACCGGGCGCAGGAGTCGCTGCGGGCGATCGCGGAGGTGGCCCGCACGTCGCTGGTCGAGGTGCGCCTCGTGATCGAATCGCTCGGCACCGGCCCCGACGCGATCGATCAGCCCGGCCTCGACTCCCTCCCGCAGCTCGTCGGCCGATTCCGCTCCGCCGGGCTCGCCGCGGCGCTCGACGAGCAGGGCGATCGTGCCGTGCTCTCGCCGGCTCAGCAGCTCGCGGTGTACCGGATCCTGCAGGAGGCGCTCACCAATGCGCTCCGCCACAGCGGCGCCGCCCCGAATGCGGAGGTGCGCCTCGTCTGGGAGGAGTGCGCGCTGCTGCTCGAGGTCGCGTCGCACGGTCGCTCCGGAGCGGAGTCGAGCGGGTCGGGCCGCGGGGTCGTCGGCATGCGGGAGCGGGCCGAGCTCGCCGGCGGCTGGCTGACCGCGGAGGAGGACGGCGGCGGATTCCGCGTCACCGCGTCGATCCCGGCGCGCGTGCTCGAGGGTGCAGCGTGATCCGCGTCGCTGTCGCGGACGACCACGTCCTGTTCTGCTCCGGGCTCCGGATGCTCCTCGACGCGGAGCCGGGGCTCGAGTTCGCCGGAGCCGCGCACGACGGCGAGGCGGCCGTCGAGCTCGTGCGGCGCGAGGCTCCCGACGTGCTCCTGCTCGACGTGCGCATGCCGCTGCTCGACGGCATCTCGGCGATGCGGAGGATCGCCCGCGATCCCGACGTCGCTACGAGGGTGATCATCCTGACCACGCATCAGCACGACAGCGCCGTCGCCGAGTCGCTGGCGGCCGGAGCGGCGGGTTTCCTGATGAAGGACGCGACGACCGAGCTGCTGCTGGGCACCGTGCGCGCGGTCGCCGCGGGGCGGACGGTGGTGGCCGGCGGTGGCCGGCACGCCCAGCTCCGCGACTACACGGCGTCGGCGGTGCCCGCCCGTCCGGAGGTGCTCGACGTGCTCTCGGCTCGCGAAAAGGAGGTGTTCACCTCGGCAGCGCAGGGGCGGAGCATCGCCGAGATCGCGGCCGCGGCCCACCTCAGCGAGTCCACCGTCAAGAGCCATGTCTCGAGCATCCTCGCGAAGCTCGGTCTCGCCTCCAGACTGCAGCTCGTCGCCTTCGCGCACCGCCACGGCCTGGCCTGAACCGCGGCGCCTCCTCCGCTGAGGTGCCCGGGGTCGAGGCGCCTCCGCCCTGTGGTGTTTCGCTGAAGGCAGGGCTGTCTCGATCCGCCGCCGGTTCGTCCTAGCGTCGAGGCGCCGCCCCCTCCGTCGAGACGCCGCTGACACGGAGGTGTCTCGGCGGATACGGGGCTGTCTCGCCGGCCGCCGGTGCGCGGCTCCGTCGAGACGCCCCCGCGGCGCCGACCCGCCCGGGCCGTCCCACATCCGGGGCACGGCAGGCTGTACGGATGAGCGCGCCTGGAACCACCGACCCCCTCGACCGCGTCCGCGTGCGCGGCGCCCGCGAGAACAACCTCCGGAGCATCGACGTCGACGTGCCGCGCGACGCCCTCGTCGCCTTCACGGGGGTCTCGGGATCGGGCAAGAGCTCGCTCGCCTTCGGCACGCTCTACGCGGAGGCGCAGCGCCGCTACTTCGAGTCGGTCGCCCCCTACGCGCGGCGGCTGATCGACCAGGTCGGCGTGCCGGACGTCGACTCGATCGAGGGCCTGCCGCCGGCCGTCGCCCTCCCGCAGCGGCGCTCCGGAGGCTCGGCCCGCTCCACGGTCGGCAGTGCGACGACGCTCTCGAGCGTGGTGCGGATGGTGTTCTCGCGCATCGGCGCCTACCCCGAGGGCGCGCCGATGCTGCTCGCGGAGGACTTCTCGGCCAACACCGTGCAGGGCGCCTGCCCGAGCTGCCACGGCATCGGCCGGGTCTACGACGTCCCCGACGAGCTGATGGTGCCGGACGACTCGCTCTCGATCCGCGACGGGGCGCTCGCCGCCTGGCCGACCGCCTGGCACGGCAAGCAGCTGCGCGACAGCCTGATCTCGCTCGGACACGACATCGACGCTCCGTGGCGCGACCTGCCCGCGGAGGACCGCGACTGGATCCTGCACACTCCTGACTCCCCGCAGGTTCCCGTGTGGACCGACCGCTCTCCCGCGGAGGTGCGCGCGGCCGTGGCCGCCGGTGACGAGCCGCGCTACATGAGCACGTTCCTCGGGGTGCGCCGCTACGTGCTCGACACCTTCGCCGGCTCGAAGAGCGCCCGGATGCGCGAGCGCGCGGCCTCGTTCGTCGTCAGCGTCGCCTGCCCGGTGTGCGGCGGCCGGAGGCTGAAGCCCGACGCGCTCGCCGTCACCTTCGAGGGGCTCGACATCACCGAGCTGTCAGCGCTCCCGCTCGAGGAGCTGGTCGTCGTCGCGCGGCGCGTGCTGGAGCCCGGCTGGACCCCGGCCGACGGCGCTCCGCAGACCCGCCTGGCCGCGCAGCGGCTGGTCGAGGACCTCGTCGCCCGCCTCGCGCCGATCGTCGACCTGGGCCTCGGCCACCTCTCGCTCGACCGCTCCACGCCGACGCTCTCCTCGGGGGAGCTCCAGCGGATGCGCCTCGCGACGCAGGTGCTCTCGCGCCTCTTCGGCGTCGTCTTCGTGCTCGACGAGCCGTCCACGGGCCTGCACCCCGCCGACACGGAGGCGCTGCTCGGCATCCTGCGGACCCTGCGCGCGACCGGCAACACCGTCTTCTTCGTCGAGCACTCCCTCGACGTCATCCGCGAGGCCGACTGGATCGTCGACATCGGCCCGGGCGCGGGGTCGGGGGGCGGCACCGTCGTCTACTCCGGCCCGCTCGACGGCCTGCCGGGCGCCCGCGGCTCCGTCACCCGCCGCTACCTCTTCCCCGAGGGCGACCCGGCGCCGCTGCGCTCCCGCCGCACCGCGGAGCAGTGGATCGAGCTCGCCGGAGTCTCGCGGCACACCCTCGACGACCTCTCCGTCGCGTTCCCGGTCGGGGTGCTCACCGCGGTCACCGGTGTCTCCGGATCGGGCAAGTCGACGCTCGTGAACCAGGCGCTGCCCGATCTGCTGCGCGCCTCGCTCCGCGCCGACGTCGCCGAGGACGCGCCGGCGGAGGAGGGCGGGGAGGCGGACCCGCTGCTGGACGCGGCCGCGGCGCCGACCCGCGGCACCGCCTCCGGGCCCGCGGACCGCCTGCGCCGCGTGGTGCAGGTGACCCAGACCCCGATCGGCCGGACCTCGCGCTCGAACGTCGCGACCTACACAGGCCTGTTCGACCGGGTGCGGACGCTCTTCGCGGCGACCCCGGAGGCGAAGCGCCGCCGCTTCTCCGCGAGCCGCTTCTCCTTCAACCTGCCCAGCGGGCGCTGCCCCGTCTGCAAGGGCGAGGGCTCCGTCGAGGTGGAGCTGCTGTTCCTCCCGACCGTCGAGGCGCCCTGCACGGCGTGCGGCGGGACGCGGTACAACGACGAGACCCTCGAGGTCACCCTGGGCGGCCGGACGATCGCCGACGTCCTCGCGCTGAGCGTCGCCGAGGCGCGCGAGGCCTTCGCCGAGGACCGCGAGGTCGCGCGCCACCTCGACGCGCTGGTGGACGTAGGGCTCGGCTACGTCTCGCTCGGGCAGCCGGCGCCCGAGCTGTCCGGGGGAGAGGCGCAGCGGGTGAAGCTCGCCTCGGAGCTGCGCCGCGCCCAGCGCGGGGACACGCTCTACCTGCTCGACGAGCCGACCTCGGGCCTGCACCCCGCCGACGCCGACCGCCTGCTCGAGCACCTGCAGCACCTGGTCGACGCGGGCAACACGGTGATCGTGGTCGAGCACGACATGCGCGTCGTCGCCGACGCGGACTGGGTCGTGGACCTCGGTCCGGGGGCGGGCCGCGCGGGAGGCTCGGTGGTCGCCACGGGCACTCCGGAGGAGGTCGCCGAGGCCGCGGGCAGCCGCACCGCTCCGTACCTCCGGGCGGCCCTGGACCGGCGCCGCTGAGCGCCCGGGGAGCCTGTCAGTCCTCTCACCGAAACCTCACCGAAAACTATTGTTAACGGTAACATTCGAGGCGGCCCGCCCCCCTGGGCCGGATTTCTCAACGATGAGAGGCCTCACGAATGAGACGACGACTCCCCCTGGCCACCGTGGCGGTGATGGCGCTGACGGCAGGTCTCCTGTCGGTCGGCCCCACGGCCCAGGCCGCCCCCACCACCTCGCTCGACTCAGCGAAGGTGCTCGAGCTCCCGTTCGACGGGTCGCTCGCCGACACCAGCGGTCGTGGTACCGCCCTCGGGATGCAGAAGGGCACCGCCTCCTACGGCACCGGCCTGAACGGCCGGGCGTTCGAGTTCACCGGATCGAACGCGATCTCGCTCGGCACTGCGGCGGCGCTGCAGCCCGCCGACCTCACCGTCTCGTTCTGGTACAAGCCGACCAGCGCGATGACCGGTGAGCAGGTCTTCACCTGGAACAAGACCGCCTACAACTCCGACGGCTGGTACCTCACCTCCGAGGGCGACGGCACTCCGCTCGCCCTCTCGATCGGCCCGTCCGGCGGCCAGCCGTACAAGGTCGCCGTCGAGACCGCCCGCTCCGGCTTCTTCCCCGCGGGGGAGTGGACGCACGTGGTCGCCACGTACGACAAGAGCACCAAGGCCGTCGCCTTCTACCGCAACGGGGTGAAGCAGACCGCCGTCGTCAAGACCGCGCCGTCCTCCTCCGCATCCGGCGTCCTCGGCTCCGAGAGCACCTCGACGAAGACCCTCGGCTTCAACGGCCCCCAGTACAACGGCGCGCACCTGCGCGGCCTGCTCGACGACTACGCGCTCTACAACGGCGTCGCGACCACCACCGACGTCGTCGCCCTGACGAAGGCCGGCAACCCCTCCTTCGACCCCGCGAGCATCGCCCGGGCCGACCTCGAGCTGGTCGCCCCGCCCGCGAGCACCAGCACCGGCTTCACCCTGCCCACCGTCGGCGCGAAGGGGTCCGCCCTCAGCTGGACCTCCTCCGACCCGGCGACCGTCGCGATCAGCGGAGGCACGGCCGCGGTCACGCCGCCCACCGGCTCCGCGACGCAGGTCGTCCTCACCGGCTCCGCCACCTACGGGGGCAGCACCGCGGTCACGAAGACCTACACTCTCCAGGTGCAGCCCCGGGGAGTGAAGACGTCGAACTACCTTCTGGAGGCCGGCCTGTCCGACGTCTCCGTGCAGGACCCGTACCTCGAGAACGGGGAGCAGCAGACCGTCGAGTACCTGCTGAGCCTCGATCCCGAGATGTTCCTCTACTCCTTCTACCGCGAGGCCGGGCTCGCCCCGACCACGAGCGGCGGATACGGGGGCTGGGAGCGCGAGAACGGCACCCGGTTCCAGGGCCACTTCTTCGGCCACTACGTGTCCGCGCTCTCGCAGGCCTACGCCACCACCGAGGACCCGACCACGAAGGCCGCCCTGCTCGCGAAGCTCACCGCCTCCGTCGACGGGCTGAAGAAGGTCCAGGACGCCTACGCGCTGAAGGACCCCGCGAACGCCGGCTACGTCTCGCCGTTCCCGACCCGCTACCTCCCCTCGGGCGGCGACGGCCTGCTCGTCCCCTTCTACAACCTGCACAAGGTGCTCGCGGGCCTCCTCGACGCCCACGAGCACGCCCCCGACGCCGTCTCGCAGAAGGCGCTCGTCGTCGCCGGCGGCTTCGGCAGCTGGATCACCGCCTGGGCGGGCCGTCAGGCGAACCCCGGTCAGCTCCTCAACACCGAGTACGGCGGGATGAACGAGGCGCTCTACCGCCTCTACGAGACCACGCACGACCCGGCGCACAAGCGCGCGGCGGAGTACTTCGACGAGACGGCGCTGTTCCGCAAGCTGGCGAACAACGAGGACGTCCTCAACGGGCTGCACGCGAACACCACGATCCCGAAGCTGATCGGCGCGCTGAAGCGCTACCGCGTCTTCACCGACGACCCGGCGCTCTACGCGACGCTGACCGACGCCGAGAAGTCGGACCTCGACATGTACCGCCGCGCCGCCGAGAACTTCTGGCGCATGGTCGACGAGACCCACACCTACGCCAACGGCGGCAACAGCCAGTCCGAGCACTTCCACGCCCCCGGCACCCTCCACGAGTACGCGACCAACGGCCAGACCACCGGCTACGGCGAGAACTCCACCTCCGAGGGCTGCAACATCTACAACATGCTCAAGCTCACCCGGTCGCTGTTCCAGGTGACGGAGGACGTGAAGTACGCCGACTTCTACGAGGAGGC
The DNA here is from genome assembly GCF_009834265.1 of Rathayibacter sp. VKM Ac-2805. Lineage (NCBI taxonomy): Bacteria > Bacillati > Actinomycetota > Actinomycetes > Micrococcales > Microbacteriaceae > Rathayibacter > Rathayibacter sp. VKM Ac-2805. The sequence continues at coordinate 3,150,610 of NZ_CP047185.1, read as the reverse complement.
GTTCATCAACGGCGTCCTCTCGGTGCAGAACCCGGACACGGGCATGGTGACCTACTTCCAGCCGCAGACCGCGGGCTACGCGAAGGTCTTCGGGCACGAGCACGACGAGTTCTGGTGCGACCACGGCACCGGCATCGAGAGCTTCACCAAGCTCGGCGACTCGATCTACTTCGAGAAGCCGAAGACCGTCTTCGTGAACCAGTTCCGCTCCTCCGTGCTCCGCTCCTCGGCGAACAACCTGAGGCTGAGCCAGACGGCGGACATCCCCGCCACCGACACCGCGACCCTGCGGGTCGAGGCGCTGGCGGGAGGAGCCGTGGCCGAGGGCACGACCCTGAAGCTGCGCGTCCCGTCCTGGATCGACGGAGCACCGACGCTGACCGTGAACGGCGCGACCCGCACGGTCACGGCCGAGGCCGGCTACGTCTCCGTCGCCGTCGCCGCCGGTGACCTCCTCACCTGGAAGCTGCCCGCCGCGGTCACCGCCGTCGCGGACACCGAGAGCGCCGACTGGACCGCGTTCCGCTACGGACCGGTGCTGCTGGCGACCGAGCTCAACCGCTCGAACGTCGAGGCGTCCTACGTCGCCGGCGTCCTGGTGCGGATGGGCACGGCCGACAAGTCCGTGAACTCGAACATCGTCGTGGGCGACTCCGCGGCCTGGACCTCGGCGATCCGCGACAACCTGGTGCGCCTGCCCGACGGCGCGGACGGCAACGGCCGCACCACGATGCGCTTCGGCATGAAGAACGTCGACGCCGCCTCCGCCGCCCGGGTCTTCACCCCGTACTACAGCCTCTACAACGCCCGCTACGCGACGTACATGACCCTGATCGAGCCCGACTCGGCCGCGGCGCAGGCGCTGATCCGGACCCAGAAGGAGCAGCTGCGCGTCGACGAGACGACCATCGACTCCCTCACCTCGTTCGACAACAACAACAGCGAGGCCGACAAGAACTACAAGACCGCCCGGTCCGGAGTCGGCACCTGGCGCGGGGAGGGCTACCGCGACGGCGAGCGTTCGGCGGAGGCGTACTTCCAGTACGACATGATCGTCGACCCGACCCTGCCGGCCAACTACCTCGGCGTCCGCTACTACGGCGGCGACGCGGGACGCACCTTCGACGTCTACCTCAACGACGTGAAGCTCAAGACCGAGGTGGTCTCGGGAGCGGCCGGAGCGACGAGCTGGTACGTCCAGTACGACCGGATCCCGGCGTCCGTCCTCAGCGGCCTCGCCGCGAAGGACAGCTACAAGCGCGACCAGAGCGGGAAGTACGTGCTCGACGCGCAGGGACGGAAGATCCCCGTCGTCACGGTGCGCTTCCAGGGCACCGGGTCCAGCTACGTCGGCGGCGTCTTCGGGGTCTACACCACGGAGTCGACCACCTACGCGGTGGACCCGGAGCTGACGAAGCTCTCCTCCGACGTCGGGACGCTCTCGCCGGCGCTCGCCGCCGGGGTGCGGGACCACACCCTGACGGTGCCGGCCGGCACGACCAGCGTCTCGCTCGACCTCGACCCGGCCGTGCCCAGCGGTCTGGTGAAGGTCGACGGCGTGCTGATCGACGACACCCTCCGCCGCACGGTGCCGCTCGCGGCGTCGGGCACGACGAGCGTGGTCGTCGAGTCGTCGGCGCAGGACCACACGACCACCGCGACCTACCGTCTCTCTATCGTCCGCGCCTCCGCGGCGACGGTGCCGACCACCGTGACGGCCACCAGCCGCTGCGTGGCGGGCAAGGTCGTGGTGACGGTCTCCGCTCGGAACGACGCGAAGGTCCCGGCGGCGATCACCATCGCGTCCTCCTGGGGCTCGAAGTCGTTCACCGGGATCGCTCCGGGGTCGAGCGCGTCCCACGCCTTCACCACCCGCGCCGCCTCGGTGGCCGCGGGCTCGGCGACGGTGACCGCGACGGCCACCCTGGACGGAGCCGCGGTGACGACCACGAAGCAGGCCGCGTACTCCGCTCTCACCTGCAGGTGACGTGACGACGACGGCCGCCGGGGATCGCCCCCGGCGGCCGTCGTCGTCAGTCGGAGGTGCGGTAGAGGCCCTGGAGCAGCCCGATGACGTCGCCCAGGACGGGCGGCGGGTCGCTCCGGATCCACGCGGCGTGCACGGGGACCGGCGGGGCGTCGCGGACGACCCGGTAGGCGAGGCCCTGCCGTCGGTACTGGCTCACCGTCGATTCCGCGGTCACTCCGCGGGCGGAGCCGCTGCTGATCACCGTGAGCCAGTCGTCGACGTCGGTCGTCGGGACGGTGATCCGCGGCCGGTCGTGCTCGGGCCAGAGGTCGAGCCGGGTGCTCCCGGTCCGGTCGTCGAGCGCGAGCGGAGCGGTCGCCACCTGGGCGAGGGTGACCGTGCGCTTCGCGGCGAGCGGGTCGTCGACGGACAGCGCGCAGTAGCGCTTCTCGGTGCCGATCAGAGCCGACTCGACGTCCGCAGCCGGGGATCCGCGCCGGAGGATCGCCAGATCGCTGAGGCCCTCAGCGAGCCCCGCGGTGGGGGTGTTGGAGCGGATCAGCCGCAGCTCGTGGCGGGGGAGCGCCGCGGCCCAGCGGCGCTGGAACTCCTGGGTGTGCTCGCCGAGAGCCGACCAGGCGTAGCCGATCCGGATCGTGTCCGTCCCGGCCGCCGCCTCCTCGCGCAGGTCGTCGACGACGGCCAGGACGCGGCGGGCGTGCCGCAGCACCCGCTCGCCCGCCGGCGCGAGCTCGACGCTGCGGGTCGTCCGGTGGAGGAGCCTTCGTCCGAGGACGGACTCGAGCGCCGCGACGTTGCGGGAGACCGCCGTCTGGGAGATGCCGAGCTCGATCCCCGCGTCGGTGAAGGTCCCGGCGTCCACGACGCCGACGAACGACCGGAGGTGGCGCAGTTCCAGATCCATGACCGCATCCTATTCATGCGGATCGCGCATCGATCAGGCCGATGGCGCATTGTGAGCCGGGACCGGACCGCTCGCAGACTTCCGGCATGACGAAGCAGCTCCCCGGCGACGGCCGGACCGTCGGCGTCGCGACCGCCCTCGCGAGCGCCCTCTCGAATCAGCTCGGGGCGGCCTCCGGGACTCTGGCCTTCCCGGTCCTGGGATCCGTCGGAGTGGTCGCCGTCCGGCAGATCGTCGCCGCGCTGATCCTCCTGCCGGTCGTGCGACCGCGGATCCGCGACCTGACCCGCGCGCAGTGGTGGCCCGTCCTGCTCCTCGCCGTGGTGTTCGGAGCGATGAACCTCACGCTCTACGCGGCCATCGACCGCATCGGGCTGGGGCTGGCGGTGACCCTGGAGTTCTGCGGGCCGCTGGCGGTCGCGCTCCTCGGCTCCCGGAGCAGGACCAGCGCGCTCTGCGCCCTCGTCGCCGGAGCGGGCGTCGTCGCGATCGCCGGGCCGAGGCCCTCGTCCGACCAGCTGGGGATCGCGCTCGGTCTCGCGGCCGCGTGCTGCTGGGCCGCGTACATCCTGCTCAACCGGATCATCGGACTCCGGCTGCCCGGAGCGCAGGGGACCGCCACGGCGACCGGGATCTCCGCCGCCGTCTTCCTGCCTGTCGCCGTCTGGACGCTCGTCACGACGCGCCCCGACGCGGGCACCGTGCTCCTGGCGGTCGGCGCCGGCGTCCTCGCGACGGCCGTCCCGTTCGTGGCGGACGTGATCGCGCTCCGGAGGCTCCCGGCGAGCGTGTTCGGGATGCTCATGAGCGTCAACCCCGTCCTGGCCGCCCTCATCGGCGCGGTCGTGCTCGGGCAGGACGTCGGCGCGGCCGGATGGATCGGGATCGCCCTCATCGTCATCGCGAACGCGGCGGTCCTCCGGCGGGGGCGTCGCGGGCGGTGAGGCCCGGCGGCGGGCCGAGCAGCTCGACGACGGCATCGAGCACCGCATCGGTCCTCCGCGCCAGGGGGGAGTCGGCGGAGACGAGCGCGCTGATCCGCTCGCGGGCGACGCGGCCGAGCGGCGTGATCCCGATGACGCGCTGCCGCTGGTCCGTCGGCGACACGCGGCGCTCGACCAGTCCCCGCGCCTCGAGCTGCCGGCAGAGGAAGGTGACGTTCTGAGGGGTGCAGTGCGCTCGGGCGGCCGCCTCACTCATGGACGGCGCGGGCTCGTCGGGGTCGATGCTCCAGAGGAGGTGGGCGGTCGTGGCGGTGATGCCGTACTCGCGCAGTGCCGGAGCGAGCGCCTCGTCGGTGCGCGCCACCACGTCGTAGACCGCGGCCAGTGCGTCCGCCAGCCGCTCGTCCCGTCGCGTCGCCATGCGAGCAGAATATCGCTTCAAGTCCTGAAGCATGTACCGTGAAGCTTCAAGGATTGAAGGGAATCAGAGCCCTTCCGAGACCACCGCGCCCCTTCTCGGGCGCCGAAGGGAGATCGCCGTGGAGATCGCACGACTCGACGGGCGCACCGTCGTCGTCACCGGGGCCGCCGGCGGCATCGGCTTCTTCGTCGCGGAGGGACTCGCCCGCCTCGGCGCACGGGTCGTCGTCGCCGCCCGCTCGGCGGCCCGGGCGCACTCGGCCATCGGGTTGCTCCCCGAGCCGGGCCTGCACCGCCACCTGCCGCTGGACCTCTCCGACCGGGAGTCGATCCTGTCGGCGGGGGACGCCCTCCGGCGCCTCGGCACCCTCGACGGCATCGTCCTCAACGCGGGGATCATCGCCGCGCCGAGGACCGCTGCGACGGGCGCTTTCGGCGTCGAGTCGACGGTCGGCGTGAACGTCCTCGCGCACCTCGAGCTCCTGCGCTCCGCACTGCCGGCGCTCGAGGAGGCGCCGGCCGCGCGGATCGTCAGCACCGGCAGCATGCTCACCCGGCGGATTCCCTTCGACCCCGACGACTGGCTCTCGCAGAAGTCCTACCGCCCCCGCGTCGCCTACGCGATGTCCAAGCACGCCGCGGAGATCCTGGGGTTCGAGCTCGACCGGCGCCTCCTCGAGGCGGGGTCTCGGATCCGCTCCGTCGTCGCCCACCCCGGCGGCGCCATCGACGCCCTCACCCCCGAGCGGCCGCCGCTCCACGAGCGGCCGCTGCCCGTGCGGCTCCTCGCACCCGCCCTCGCGCCGCTGGTCTCGCGCCTGGTGCAGGGGAAGGACTCCGCGGCGCGACCCGCCGTCGCCGCCGTCGCCGCACCGACACTGCCGCGGAACGCCTACATCGGCCCGCGCCGCGGAGCCGCGGGAGAGCCGGTGCTCGCGACTCCCGTGCCCAGCTCGACCGACGCGGCGCTGGGCGCGCGGCTCTGGCACGAGGCGGAGGCGATCCTCGGCGGCCCGGTCCTCGGGGCGCTCTGACGGACCGGCCCTCGAGGGGGGCCGCTGGAAGAGGAGGCGCGGCGGCGAGCAGCCGACCCGAGCGGTCCGCGGCACCGTCACTCCCGACCGCGGAGGGGGAGCGGGACGCGAGTCCGTCGCGTGGGTCCGAGCGCGCCTGCACCGAGCCCACCGCACGGGACCGGCGTCGACGATCCTCACCGTCGACGATCCTCACCGTCGGCGATCTCGAGACGGATCCGGGCCGACGCCGGGCCGACCTTCCGGGTCGGCCCCTCAATCGACCCGGCCGCGGTCCCGCCGCTGTGCGTTACCTGTTCGTTATGAAAAAGGCACTTACACGACCAAACCAGGGACACCCTGGGAAACGGCAGGTCGCGGGAGAAAACTCTCCTCCATGAACCAGACAGCGGCACCCGTGCGCGAGCATCGAGCTCTCTACTTCCTGCTCGCCGCCCTCGCGGGCATCGTCACGGGCGGAGTCCTCCTCGCCGTCGCCGAGCTCATCGCCCTCGCGGTCGCCCGCACCGCGAGCCCCGTGCTCGCCCTCGGCGCCTTCATCGTCGACATCGTCCCGCGCCCGCTCAAGGAGTTCGCGATCGAGACGTTCGGCGAGAACGACAAGACCTTCCTGCTCGGCAGCGTGGGCGCCGCGGTCGTCGTCGCCGCCGCGATCGCCGGAGTGCTCCAGCTGGTCCGCCCGCCGCTCGGCCAGGTGCTGCTCGTGATCGCCGGCGGCCTCTCGATCGCCGCCATCGTGACCCGCACCGGAGCGTCGCCGCTCGCTGCGGTGCCCACGCTGGTCGGACTCGTCGTCGCCGTCGTCGTCATGCACCTCCTCTTCACGCGCCTGCGCGGCTGGCGTGCGGCCCGGGCCTCGGAGGCCAGGGGAACATCCTCCGAGGCCCGTCCGGGCGCCCTCGAGCGCCGCGGCTTCTTCCGCATCGCGCTGATCTCCGCCGTCGGCGCGGCCGTCGTCGGCACCGGTGCCCGCCTGGTCAACGCGGCGACCTCCTCCCTCGCCGGTGTCCGCGACGCCCTGCGCCTGCCGTCCCCGCGCAGCACCGTCTCGGTCCCCGCGGGCGCCGAGCTCGACATCGAGGGCATCACCCCGCTCTACACGCCGAACGCCGACTTCTACCGCGTCGACACCGCCCTCACCGTGCCCAACCTGGACCCGTCGGCCTGGTCGCTGAAGATCACCGGCATGGTCGACCGCGAGGTGACGCTGAACCTCCAGCAGATCTTCGACATGGGCCTCGACGAGTACGGCATCACCCTCACCTGCGTCTCGAACCAGGTCGGCGGCAATCTCGTCGGCAACGCCAAGTGGCTCGGCGTCCCCCTCCGCGACGTGCTGAAGATGGCCGGCGTGCAGAGCGGAGCCGACATGCTCCTCTCCACCAGCAGCGACGGCTACACGGCGTCCACCCCGATCACCGCGGTCACGGACGAGAACCTCGACGCGATCCTCGCCGTCGGCATGAACGGCGAGCCCCTCCCGTTCGAGCACGGCTTCCCGGTGCGGATGATCGTGCCCGGCCTCTACGGCTACGTCTCGGCTACCAAGTGGCTCACCGAGCTCAAGGTCACCACCTTCGAGGCCGACCAGGCCTACTGGACCCCGCGCGGCTACTCCGCCGAGGCCCCCATCAAGATGTCCTCGCGGATCGACACCCCGCGGATCGGCGTCCCCGTCACCTCGGGCGCTCTCAAGATCGCGGGCGTCGCCTGGGCGCAGAGCATCGGCATCGAGAAGGTCGAGGTGAGCATCGACAACGGCGACTGGCAGGAGGCGACGCTCTCGACCCCGGTCAACCTCGACACCTGGGTGCAGTGGTTCGTCGACTGGGACGCCCAGCCCGGCTCGCACTACGTCGCTGTCCGCGCGGTCGACAAGAACGGGATGGTCCAGATCGAGGACCGCGCACCGGTCGCGCCCGACGGCTCCTCCGGCTGGCAGCGCACGCTGATCAACGTCACCTGACGCCCGGTGGAGGCGCCGATCCCCGCCGGGTCGGCGCCTCCGGTGCGTCCGGCAGGAGGACGGACCTCGGTGGGCGGGCGACTCCGATGAGACGACGCCTCCGCACCGGGCCCCGCCTCCGATGCCGTCGTGTCCTGGACGCGTCGCCCCTCCGCACCGGCCACCTCGGCACGTCGCGGCCCTGTCCGCAAGCCTCCGCGGCGGCACGTCCCGTGAGGAGGCGCCGCTCTAGCCTTCGAGGATGCGCTCCCGGCTCCTCCACCTCCGCGAATCCTTCTGGTTCCTCCCGGCCCTGTTCGGCGTCCTCGCCGTCGGGCTGGCGCTGGGTCTGGTCGAGGTCGACCACCTGCTGGTCCGCGCCGGCGTCAGCGACATCCCGCTGATCGAGGACCTGTCGCCGACCGGCGGCCGGGCGATCCTCTCGGCGATCGGCGGGACGATGCTCGGCGTCGCCGCGACCTCGTTCTCGATCACGATCTCGGTGCTGGCGACCACGTCCTCCGCCTACGGGCCCCGGCTGGTCCGCAACTTCATGGCCGACCGCGGCAACCAGGTCGTCCTGGCGGTGCTCACCTCCACGTTCCTCTACTCGCTGATCGTGCTGCGCGCGGTGCATACGGAGGAGGACGCGTCGCTGACGTTCGTGCCGGTGGTGGCCGTCTCGTTCTCGGTGCTGCTCGCGGTGGGCGACGTCGCGGTGCTCGTCTACTTCATCCACCACATCGCGCTGTCGGTGCAGGTGACGACGCTGCAGCAGCGGGTGCTCGGCGAGCTCGTCGACGTGATCGAGCGACTGCATCCGGAGGGCGGGGAGGAGCCGGCGGACGCGGAGGGGGCCCTGCTCGCGGAGGGGGCCCTGCTCGCGGAGGGGGCCCTGCTCGCGGAGGAGGCTCTGCCGCCGGCGGGGCGGGAGCCGGTCGTGCTGCGGGCGGTGCGGGGCGGCTACGTCGAGCAGCTCGAGATCGAGCGGCTGGTCGCGCTCGCCCGCCGCGGCGACGCGCGGCTCCGGGTGCTCGCGCTGCCCGGCGACCACGTCCTCGTCGGCGACCCGGTGCTCGAGGTCCTCGAGGGGTCGGTCGCCCAGGAGGAGGCGGTCGCCGCGGTCGTCGTCGCCGACGCGCGCACCCCGCACCAGGACCTCCGGTACGCCGTCCAGCAGGTGGTCGAGATCGGAGTCCGCGGGCTCGCGACCGGCACGAACGACCCGTACACCGCGGTCGGCGCCGTCGAGGCCCTGACCAGCGCGCTCGTCGACCTCTGCGGCCGGCCGGAGGCGCGCGGCCGCTACTCCGACGCCGACGGAGTCGTCCGCCTGGTCGTCCCGTGGCCCCGAGCGGGCGAGCTGCTGGCCGACGTGTTCCTCGCGCTGCGCTCGTACGCGATGGAGCAGCCGCTCGTCGTCCGCGCCGGCGTGCGCCTCGCCGAGCGGCTCGCGGTCGTCGCCCGCGGCGGGACCCGCGTCGAGCTGCACCGCCAGGTCCAGGCGTTCGCCGCCGCGCACGCCGCCGCCGACGGCGACGCCCTCGAGGCGCCGGCCCTGCGCGCGTCGCTCGCCGCGCTCGAGGCGCGCCTCGCGGCCTGAAGCCGGCCTGCCGGATGCTCCGGGAAGCCGCACCGCCCATGGAGTGCTCGAATCGATTCGAGTAGGCTCGGCGCATGACAGAGAACACCACTGAGCTGCGCGTGGGGGTCGTCGGCCTCGGCTTCGCCGGCACCACCCACCTCGACGCCTTCCAATCCCTGCCCGGTGCCCGCGTCGTCGCGCTCGCCGGCCAGGAGGAGGCGCGCGTGCACGAACTCGGCGCGACCCGCGGCGTCCCCGACCTCTACGCCGACTGGGAGGAGCTCGTCGCCCGCGACGACCTCGACGTCGTCTCCATCGGCGTCCCGAACCACCTGCACCACCCGATCGCCGTGGCCGCGCTCGCGAGCGGCAAGCACGTCTTCTGCGAGAAGCCGCTCGCCACCACCGCCGAGCTGGCGGCCGAGATGGTCGAGGCCGCCCGCACGAACGACCGGGTGCTCGAGATCGCCTACAACCACCGCCGCCGCGCCGACGTCGCCTTCCTCCGCGACTACCTCGACGACGCGCCGCTGGGCGACGTCTACCACGCCCGCGCGAGCTGGCAGCGGCGCACCGGCATCCCCGGCATCGGCTCCTGGTTCACCAGCAAGGAGCTCGCCGGCGGCGGCCCGCTCATCGACCTCGGCTCCCACGTGCTCGACATCGCGCTGCACCTGCTCGACGAGCCGCGCGTGACCAGCGTCTCGGCGGTCGCCTACGGCGAGATCGGCCGCTCCGGCCGCGGCGGGCGCCCGCACGGCGTCGCCGCCACCGGCACGCACGCGTTCGAGGTGGAGGACTTCTCGAGCGCCCTGCTGCGCCTCGACAACGGCCGCTCGCTCCAGCTCGACGCCTCCTGGGCCAGCTACTCGAAGGTCGACGAGGACATCGAGGTCGAGCTGCTCGGCTCGGCCGGGGGCGCGCGCCTCCACATCGCCGACTACGCCACGGAGGGGACTCTGACGCTCTACTCCGAGGTCGCCGGAGCGCCGACCGTCTCGCACCCCGACGTGAAGGTCCCCGCCGGGCACCACCGCTCGGTCATCGCCGAGTTCCTGGAGGCGATCGCCTCGGGAGCCGACGCGCCCGCGGGCGGCCCCCGCTACTCCGGCCACTACGGCGAGTACGCGCTGCACCGCAGCCGGGTGGTCGACGCGATCTACCGCTCCGCCGCCGAGAAGCAGGAGGTGGCGGTCGCATGAGCGCCCCGATCGAGGTCCTCGTCTGGAACGAGTTCCGCCACGAGACCCGCGGCGACGAGACCGTGCTGCGCCACTACCCGGACGGCATCCACCGCGTCATCGCGGACGGGCTCGCGGAGTCGCTCGGCGACGCCGTCTCGGTGCGCACCGCGACGCTCCCCGAGCCCGAGCACGGGCTCACCGAGGAGGCGCTCGCGACGGCGGACGTGCTGCTGTGGTGGGGGCACATCGCGCACGAGGAGGTGTCGGAGGAGGTCGTCCAGCGGGTCCTGCGGCACGTGCAGGAGGGGATGGGGATCCTGGTCCTGCACTCGGGCCACTACTCGTCGATCTTCAAGGCGCTCATGGGCACGACCTGCTCGCTGAAGTGGCGCAACGACCGCGACCGCGAGCTGGTCTGGACGATCGCGCCCACGCATCCCATCGCCGAGGGCGTGCCCAGCCCGCTGATCATCCCCGAGCAGGAGATGTACGGCGAGTACTTCGACATCCCGGTGCCGGAGGAGACGGTGTTCCTGTCGACGTTCACCGGCGGCGAGGTGTTCCGCTCCGGCGTGACCTACACCCGCGGTCTCGGGAAGGTCTTCTACTTCTCGCCCGGCGACCAGGACTACCCCGTCTACCACCACCCGGACATCCGGCGCGTGCTGGCGAACGCCGTCCGCTGGGCCCGCCCGACCCGGCCGCGCACGCCCCTCACGGCCGACCACCACCCCCGGGGCTGGTTCGAGTCCTGACGCGGGCCCCTCCCTCTCCGCGGCATGCCGCTCCGGTACGCGACACGCCGTGCCGGGCGCACCGACGTGGCGTCCCGCGGGGAGGTACTGGGGGGATGCAGCAGACGGAGGGGCGCGAGCCGGACGAGGTGCGCCGGTACGGGAAGGCGCCGGAGCAGATCGCGGACGTCTTCCGCGGGGCGCCCGGCGGGGCGCGCCGGCCGGTCGTGCTCGTGCACGGCGGATTCTGGCGGGCGCGGTGGGACCGGCGGCACGCCCGGCCGCTCGCGGCGGCGCTGGCCGACCGCGGGCACGACGTGCTCCTCCCCGAGTACCGGCGCACGGGCGACACGGGAGGCGGCTGGCCGGGCACCGGCGACGACGTCCTGGCCGTGCTCGCGGCGCTCGCGGCGCTGCTGCCCGGCGCCGGACCGGTCACCCTCGTCGGCCACTCCGCCGGCGGCCACCTCGCCGTCTGGTCGCAGGCCGCCCGTCCGTCGCCGCTCGTCGCGGCCGTGGTGGCGCTGGCGGGCGTGCTCGACCTGGCCGCCGCCTCCGCCGACCGCCTCAGCGACGACGCCGTGGGCGAGCTCCTCGGCGGTGACCTCGCGCTGCTCCCGGGCGCCGACCCCGCGCAGCTGCCCGCGCCGCCGCAGCCGACCACGCTGATCCACGGCGTGCTCGACGAGGACGTCCCCGTCGCCTACAGCCGCCGATACGCCGACCGGCATCTCGCCGTGCAGCTGCACGAGCTCGCCGACGCCGACCACATGGCGCTCGTCGATCCGACGACGCCCGCCTTCGCGATCCTCCTCGCCGCGCTCGGCTGACGCGCGCCGGGAGCGGGACTGCGACGCTCCGCCCGCCGAGGCGCGACGGGAACATGCCCCCTACAGGACCGGCGGGTACAGGAAGAGCGGGACCTGCGCGGTGGGGAAGGTGCGGGTGACGTAGCTGTGCTTGCCGCCGTAGTTGTACTCCTCGAGGAGCACGGTGCCGTCGTCGTTGACCTTCTGCACGTAGGAGACGTGGTTGTAGGTCCACCACGCGACGCAGCCGACGATCGGGACGCTGCTGGTCGCCCAGCCCTTCGCGGCCCAGTTGTCCGGCCACTCGTAGGCGCTGCCGCCGAGCGGGGTGATGTTGCCCCACGTGTACTTCCACGGCGCGGAGGTGCGGCCGGCGTCGCGGTTGAGGCGCCAGGCCACGAAGTCGACGCACTCGCGGTAGTAGTAGCCGAGCGGCGAGAGTCCGCCGCCGTCGTCGTCGATGGTCTCGTAGGGCCACGGGTAGTCGTCGCCGACCGCGCGGGTCTGCACGGTCGAGAACTCGCCGCCGTTGGAACCGGAGAGCACGGCCGCCTGGCGGCTGGCCTCGTCGAGCTGCGCCTGGGTCGGTGCGGCGAAGGCGTCACGGACGGCGGTCTGGCCGGCGGCGTCGGAGGAGACGGTGAGGTTCTGGAGGCCGACCCGGTTCGCGGCGGCGCGGCCGGTCGCGGTGGCGGAGGAGCTGCGGGCGCCGTACGCGGGGATCGCGGCCGTGGCGAAGAGGCCGCCGACCACCGAGAAGGTGCCGAAGGCCAGGGCGCGGCGGCTGAGGCCGCGGGCCCGGACGGGCGCGGCGGTGCGGGGAGCGACGGGGCGGGAGGCGGACGCGCGGCGCGGTGAGGCCGGGATCGACCGGGAGGCGGGGGAGGCGACGGCGGGGACCTCGACCGAGACGGTCGGAGCGGTCGCCACGGCCGTTGCGGCGTCGACGGCGGTGGGCGCAGTTCCGGCGGAGTCGCCGTTCTCCGCAGAGGCGATCGTCTCGTCCGATCCGCTGCTCTCGACCGCACCACCGGCGGTCGCCGCGCCCGTCTCCGTCTCGGCCCGGGCCGCACGTCGCTCGGCCTCGCGGGCCTCGCGCCGGGTCAGGGATGCAGTGGTCGGGGTGCCGGCACTCTCCTCAGGGGTGGGAATGCCTGGCTTCGACACGCGTGCGTTCTCCTCGGATGACGGTGGTGACGGGGGGTCGGGGGCCGGTGGGGATCCGGCGACGAGCCACTCTAGCCCGAGGCCCGCGCATAACGGAACGATCACGACGGATCCGGCACGGATGCTCCGACCGCTCGCGCCCGTGCGGTGCCAGGATGGGGCGCAACCGGGAAGGAGCTCCTCATGACCGCACCCACCCCCACCGGGCCCGTCCTCGTCGGCATCGTCGACGGCCAGCGACCCGAGGTCCTGCGCACCGCCGCCCGCGTCGCCGCCGACGCCGGAGCCGCCCTGCTGCTCGTGTCGGTCTCGGCCGATCCGTACCTCGTCGGTGAGTACGTCGATCCGATGACCGGCGGCATCCCGCTCGGCTTCGTCGGCGCCGCGGCCGACCGCGGCGAGGGCCCGTTCCTCCCGCCCGGGCTCCGCGAGACGGTCGAGCACGAGCTGGACGGCAGCACCGTGCAGTGGTCGCTGCGCGCGGCGCGGGGCGAGCCCGCCCTGGCGCTCGCCGAGGTCGCCGAGGAGGTCGACGCGCGGATGATCGTGGTCGGCACCCGCGACGCGGGCGTGCTCGCGAGCATCGCCGAGTTCCTCAGCGGGAGCGTCGCCGCCCACCTCGCGCACCGTCAGCACCGCCCCGTGCTCGTCGTCCCGCGCGCCGACCGCGACCCGTCGCGCCCGGCGCCCTGGGACCTCGCGGAGTGACGCGACCCCTCCACCTGCGCCCCTCCGCGATCCTCCTCGTCGCGGCGGGCGGAGCCGTCGGCACGGCTGCCCGCGCCGCGATCGGCGCCGCACTGCCCCCGTTGGGCGTCGTGCCGGTCGCGACGCTCGCCGTGAACCTGCCGGGCGCGTTCCTCCTGGGCCTCCTGCTCGAGGCGCTGGCGCGGCGCGGGCCGGATGAGGGCGGGCGCCGCACCCTGCGCCTCCTGCTCGGCACCGGCGTGCTGGGCGGATTCACGACCTACAGCACCTTCTCGCTCGACACGGTCGCGCTGCTCGAGGGCGGCCACGTCGTGGAGTACCTGCTCTACGCCGGCGGCACGCTCGTGCTGGGCGTGCTTGCGGCGGCGCTGGGCATCGCTGTCGCGGGGCGGCGGAGGGCGGCGGCGTGACGCCCGGCCTGCTGCTCGCGGTCGCTCTCGCGGGCGGAGTCGGAGCGGCCGCACGGCTCGTCGTCGACGGGGTCGCGCGGTCGCTCGTGCCGGCGCGCTGGCCGGTCGGCACCGCGCTGATCAACGTCAGCGGGTCGCTGCTGCTCGGAGTCGTCACCGGGCTCGTGCTGGCCGGCGTCCTCGACCCGGTGTGGCGGGCCGTGCTCGGCACGGGCGTGCTCGGCGGCTTCACCACGTTCAGCACGGCGAGCGTCGAGACCGCGCGGCTCTTGCTCGACCGGCGCTGGGCGGCCGGCCTGGGGTACGGCGTCGGCACGGCGGCGCTCGCCGTCGCGGCGGCGGCCGCGGGCCTCGCGCTGACGGGCGTCCGGCTGTCCTGAGCGGCGCGGTGGGCACTCCGACGCGGCGCGGCGGGCGAGCCGGAGCGGCGTGCGGCTCTGCTCCTCACCGCCCTTCCCGGAGCCCACCCCACGCCCCTCCGCGCCCGCCTCATCGACCCCGCCCCGTCACTCCTGATCCCCCCGCTCACGGGGCAGGCGCCCGCCGCCGCCCGCGAGCCGACGCGGATCCTCGCGCGGTGACCCCCGGTCGAGGGACGCCTCGACCTCCGGAGCATGGGTGAAGATGGGCGGATGACATCCGTGGGGGGCGTTCCGGAGCTCAGGCTGGCCGTCGTCGACGACCAGCCCCTCTACCGGCACATGCTGTCGTCGCTGCTGCGCGCGGTGCCGGGCGTGCGGAGCGTCGTGGAGGCCGGATCCGCCACAGAGGCGCGGTCGGTGCTGCGGCCCGCGGAGCTCGACGTGGCGATCCTCGACATCGAGCTCGGCGACGGGGACGGCATCGAGCTCGGGCGCCGGCTGCGGTCCACCGCGCCGGGGCTGGGCATCGTCCTGCTCTCGGCCGTCGACGCGATGCACCGCTTCCTCCGCCTCGACCGCGCCGAGGCCCGCGGCTGGAGCTACCTCTCGAAGACCTCCTCCCTCTCCGCCCCCGCGCTGCTCGCCTCCGTCCGCGCGACGGCGGACGGCCGCACCGTGCTCGATCCGGCGCTGGTCGCCGCCCGCGCGGCCCGCCGCGACTCCCCGGTCGCCGCGCTGAGCCCGCGCCAGTACGAGGTGCTCTCGGGCCTCGCATCGGGGCTGACCAACGCCGCGATCGGCGAGCGCCTCGGCATCGCGGTCCGCTCGGTCGACAACCACGTCAACGCCGTCTACGCGTCCCTCGGCGTCCGCTCGGACGGCGAGCGCAACCCGCGGGTCGACGCGACGCTCCTCTTCCTCGAGCACACCGGATGAGCGCCGGCCCGCGCGACGCGCGCGAGGACAACCGCATCGTCCTCGGAGCGATGGCCCTCCTGGGCGGCGTCCTCTCGCTGCTGGCCGCGCTCCAGGCCGTCTTCGCGCTCGGGATGCTGTCGCGGACGCTGCGGGGCGTCGATCCGGGGCCGCTGCTCGACGTGACGACGCGCGTCCTGGTCAACGTGTCGACGATCGGGCTCGCGATCGCCCTGGTCGCGGTGCTGCGTCCCGAGCGCTCGACCGGCGGCGGCCGCGTGGCCCGGACGGCGGTCATCGCCGTGGGGATGGGCCTGGTCCGCTGCTGCCTCCAGGTGCTGACCGGCGTCTACCCGCTCTCGGCCCTCCCCGCTCTCGCGGTCGAGCTGGTCGTCGGATCCACGGTGATCGCGCTGATCACGGCCTACGGCTACCTGCTCGTGCGCGCGGCGCGGCGGGTGCGCGAGAAGGAGCGGGAGCACGCCCGCGCCTCCGTGCAGGCGCTCGAGGCGGTGCAGGCCCTGCAGCGGGAGGAGCTGCGGGTGCGGCGCGACGTCGCGCAGAGCCTGCACGGCGGCCTCCAGAACGGACTCGTGGTGCTGACCGCCGAGCTGCACGCGGTCGCGAGCACATCCGACGAGGCGGCCTCGGAGCGGCTGCTCGCCATCGCCGCCCGGCTCGACCGGCTCCGCGAGGACGAGGTGCGCGCGGTCGGCCACGCCCTCTACCCGGTCGAGATCGACCACGGCCTGGTCCCCGCCGTCCGCGACCTCGTCGCGCGCCTCCCTCCCGAGATCGCCGTCGACCTCGACCTCGGCCGCATCCCGGCGCTCGCCGCCGAGGGTGCCGAGCCGCCGCTCGACCAGCGGATGCTCCTGGTCCGGTTCCTGGAGGAGGCGGTCACCAACGCGCTGAAGCACGGCGGCGCCTCCTCGCTGCGGGTGCGCGGCGACGAGGAGGCGGGCGTCGTGGTGCTCACCCTCGACGACGACGGCCGCGGACTCGTCGAGGGGTCGACGCGCTCGGGCCTGGCGCGGCTGGAGCGGCAGCTCGCGGTCTACGGGGGCTCGTTGGAGCTCTCGGACTCGCCCGTGCTGGCGGGGGCGCGGCTGCGGGCTCGGCTCCCGCTGCCCGGCGCTGCGCCCGGCGGGGACGGCGGACGGACGGAGTAGCGGGACGGGCGCTCGCGCCGTCCCTCGCGTCGAGCACAGGGCGGTCCGAGGGGCGGATTCACGCCGGATGGCGAGCCGTCTCCTCGTGCCCGCCCCTCACGCCGGGTAGACCAGCAGATCCTGCGGAGCGACGGTGAAGCCTGCCTCGCGGCCGGGCGCGAGGTCGAGGCGCGCCGCGTCGGCCGCCGGGACGTCGGCGGTCAGGAGCGCGCTGCGCACCCGCACCGCGTCTCCCCGCTGCTCCACGTCGGTGATCACGGCGCGGAGGCCTCCCTCTCCGACGGAGACGGCGGAGGGACGGACCGCGGCGAGCACCGCGGCGCCGACCGCGACCGGCTCGGCCGCGACTCCGGACAGCTCGTGCCCGTCGGCGGTGCGCAGACCCGTCGCGGTGCGGACGCCCTCGAGCAGCTCGAGCCCGGCGAGCTCGGCGGTGAATGCGGTGCGCGGGCGCGTGAGGACGCGGGCGGTCGGCCCCTCCTCGACCACCCGGCCGCCGTGCAGCACCAGAACCCGGTCGGCGAGGGTCCAGGCGTCGAGCACGTCGTGGGTGACCACGATCGCCGAGCGGTCGGCGAGCACCTCGCGGAGCATCCGGCGGAGGACCGGGGCGGTCCGGGCGTCGACCGCGGCCAGCGGCTCGTCGAGCAGCAGAAGGCGCGGGTCGGTCGCGAGGGCCCGGGCGAGGGCGACCCGCTGCGCCTGGCCGCCGGAGAGGCTCCCCGGGCGCCGGTCGGCCAGGTCGGCCACGCCCGCGGCGGCCAGCTCGCGCTCCGCCCGCTCGAGGGACCGCGCCCGTCCGGCGCCGGCGCTGCGCGGACCGAACGCCGCGTTCTCGCGCACGCTGAGGTGCGGGAACAGCAGCGGGTCCTGCGCCAGCAGGGCGACGGGGCGGCGGTGCGGAGGAGTCCACCGGCGGTCTTCGAAGAGCAGGTCGCCGCCGACGGTCGCCCGCCCGGAGTCGGCGCGGACGAGGCCGGCGATCAACTCGAGCACGGTCGACTTGCCCGCGCCGTTGGGCCCGAGCAGCGCGATCGTCTCGCCCTCGGCCACGTCGATCCGCACATCGATCCCGCGCGCCGCGAGCCGCGCCTCCAGCAGCAGGCTCATCGCGGCACCCCCCGGGCGGAGCGGCCGTGCGCGAGACCGATCACGAGCACCGCGACCACCACGAGCACCAGCGCGAGGGCGACCGCCGCGTCCGGATCGCTCTCGCGCTGCAGGTAGATCTCGAGCGGGAGGGTGCGCGTCGTGCCCTCGAGGCTGCCGGCGAAGGTCAGCGTCGCCCCGAACTCGCCGAGCGCCCGCGCGAACGAGAGGATCGCGCCCGAGGCGAGGCCCGGCAGGATCAGCGGCAGCGTGATCCGCCGGAGCACCGTCCCGGGCGAGGCGCCGAGCGTCGCGGCGACCGACTCGTACCGCGCGCCGGCGCTGCGCAGCGCGCCCTCGAGCGTCAGCACCAGGAACGGCAGGGCCACGAAGGTCTGCGCGATCACGACGGCGGTGGTCGAGAACGCGATTCGGACGCCGAGGGCCTCCAGCGCGCCGCCGAGGAGGCCCATCCGCCCGAAGGTGAAGAGCAGCGCCAGCCCGCCGACCACCGGCGGCAGCACCAGCGGCAGCAGCACCAGCGAGCGGAGCAGGCGCTGGCCGGGGAAGGCCGTGCGGGCGAGCACGAGGGCCATCGGGGTACCGAGCAGCAGGCACAGCAGGGTCGCGACGGCGGAGGTGCGCAGGCTCAGCAGGAGCGCGGCGACGGAGGAGTCGGAGGTGATCAGCGGCAGGAACTGCGGCCAGTCGACGCGGGCGAGGATCGCGGCGAGCGGGAGCAGCACCAGCAGGGCGCCGAGCGCGGCGACGGCCACGACCCAGCGCGGCAGGCCGGACCCGGTGCGCATCAGCCGCGGGCGAGCGGCGTCTCGACGATGACCGTGGTCGCCTTGACCACCGCCACCGCGGGAGACCCGGGCTCGAGCCCGAGCTCGCGGACCGCCTCGCTGCTCATCAGCGAGACCACGCGGTGCGGACCGCACTGCAGCTCGACCTGCGCCATCACGGTGTCCATCACGATGCCGGTGACGATCCCGACGAAGCGGTTGCGGGCCGAGCGCGCGACCGGGGACGGATCCTCCGGCAGCACGGCGTTCGCGCGGGCGAGCCGGGCGACCTCGAGGCCGTCGACGACCCGCCGCCCGGAGGAGTCTCTCGCGCTCTCGAGCGTCCCGTTCTCGATCCAGCGCCGCAGCGTGTCGTCGCTCACTCCCAGCGCTGCGGCGGCGTCCTTGATCCGTATCTGCGGCATGCCGTCGATCCTACGTCCGCGCCTGCGCCGCTCCCCGCCCATCCCCTCCCCGCGAGATGCCAGTTCGGTACGCCTCGCGCGGCGTGTCGCGTACCCAAGTGGCATCTCGCCCTCGCGCACGCCCGCGCCCCGCCCGTCCCCTCTCCGCGAGATGCCAGTTCGGTACGCCTCGCACGGCGTGTCGCGTACCCAAGTGGCATCTCGCGGAGAGGGACGGGGGGTCAGCGGCTGCGGGGGGCGGCGCCGGCCGTCGGCGCGGTGCGGGTGTCGACACTCGCGGTGAGCTCCGCGGAGTAGCCGGACGCCGGGCTGCCGGACATCGTCGCGAGCTGCAGGGCTCCGCCGTCGTCGCCGAAGACGGAGTCGGTGTCCAGGCCGACCCGGGCGAGGTTCGCGGCCGAGCCCGCGTACGCGTCGAGGGCGTAGACCGCGGTGCACGCCTCCTCCTGGAGGGCGACCTGCGAGGTCGCGATCGCGTTCGACGCGTCGGTGATCGAGTCCACTCCCGGGTACACCTCGAAGTGGATGTGCGGCCAGCGGCCGGAGTAGCAGGCCGGGGCGATCGAGGCGAAGGAGACGACGCCCGACGCGTCGGCGACCTGCACGCCGCGGAGGTACGTCTCGTCCTCGACGCCGCTGGAGTACATCGAGTAGTCCCCGTGCGCGTCGCAGTGCCAGACGTACACGGCGGCTCCGGCGAACGGCACGCCCCCGTTCGCCGCGTCGAGGATCGTCAGAGTGAGCGCCAGGGGGACCCCGTCGGCCGTCGCGCCGCCGCCGATGCTGGTCCGCAGGTCGCTGCGGACGATCCCGGAGCGCTCGAGGACGTCGACCCCGTTCGAGCCGTCGCCCGGGTAGGGGCCGGCCGTCTCGTCGGGGATCTCGCCGGCGACCGCGGTGCCGGCCCCGGCCGTGGCGATCGCGGTGGGAGTCGCGGTGGCGGTCGCGGCGGCGGAGGAGGCGGATCCCGATCCTCCGGTGGCGCATGCTGCGAGCCCGAGGGTCGCCGCCCCCGCGCCGACCAGCGTCAGCACGCCGCGCCGCGAGAAGAGGGTCCCCACGTCGAACGGGAGGCCCTGGTCGACCACCTCCTCCTCGGGGCGGTCGAGCCGGCGGCCCTCGTAGGCCGGTCCGTCGGGCGTGCTGCGGGGCTCCGGGATGCGGGTCATGGTCGTGCTCCTCGTCGGTCGTGGTGTCCGTCGCGAGCAACCCTGGCGGCCGAGGCTCTGCGCCTTCGATGACCGTCCTACGACCCTCCTATGACCGACCTGCCGACCGCCCTGCCGACCGCCCTGCAGGCCTCCTCCGACGCCGCGACGCCTCTCACGGTGCTCCGAACCCGGCCGCCGCGAGCACCGCGCGCCCGGCGTCGGAGGCGACGTACGCGACGAAGGCCGCCGCCGTGGCCGGGTCGCCCGCTCCGGTCAGCGCCGCGATCGGGTACGTGTTCACCGCCTGCGAGGCCTCGGCGAAGGGGATGCCGGTGACCGAGCCCGCGGCCCCGCGGACGTCGGTCGCGTAGACGAGCCCGGCGTCCGCTTCGCCCGAGGACACCTTGCCGAGCACGTCGGTGACCGACGACTCCTCGCTCACGGGAAAGATGTCGACCCCGGCGGCCTGCTCGACCGCGACGGCCGCTGCTCCGCACGGCACCTGCGGCGCGCAGACGACGGTGGCGGTCCCGGGCCGGGCGAGGTCGGCGAGCGAGGCGACCTGCGCCGGGTTGCCGGGAGGCACGGCGATCTCGAGCGTGTTCGTGGCGATGTCGACCGGGTTCCCGTCGACGAGCCCGGCCTCGGCGACGGTGGACATCGTGCGCTCGTCGGCGGAGGCGAAGACGTCGGCCGGGGCGCCGTTGACGATCTGCGTCGCGAGGTCGGAGGAGCCGGCGAAGGAGAGCTCGACCCGCGCGCCGGGCTCGGCGGCCTCGAACCCCGTGGCGAGCTCGGTGAACGCGGCCTTCAGCGAGGCGGCGGCGAAGACGGTGACGGAGCCGCCGGCCGAGGATGTCGCGCCGTCGCTGGCCGCGTCGCCGGCGGGGGTCGACGGAGCGGAGCAGCCCGCGAGCAGGAGGAGCGCGGCAGCGGCCGGGACGAGGGGGAGCAGGCGACGATGCACGGGGACCTCCGGATCTGAAGTCCGCAGATGCGGCGGACAGCTGATCCTAGGACCTCAGGTGCGGAGGCGAGCTGGGAGGAGGGCCTCACGTGCGGCGGAGAGACGATCCGAGGATCGGACCGGCCGGGTGACGCACCTGCGCGAGGACCGACGGGCCGCGCGACGCACAGCGGCGGGCGGACCGCAGCCCTCCGGCTCCGGCCCGCCCGCCGCTCGTCGAGGCCGCCTCGACGGCGGCCCTCCGCTCAGCTCTGCGGCGGCGAGTAGAACTGGAGGTCGTTGCCCTCCGAGTCCTTGAAGGGGAGGATGCGGCCCCACTCGTGGTCGCTGATCTCGCCCTCGATCGACGCACCGCGCGCCGTGAGGCGCTCCAGCTCGTCCTCGATCGAGCCGTCGGGCTGGAACGAGATGACCGCCCCGCCCTGCTCGGCGACCGTGGCCGACTCGCGGGCGTTCAGGCCGATCATCAGCCCGCCGGCGTCCAGCTCCGACCAGTCGTCCGAGGTGTCCTTGACCTCGAGGCCGAGCGTGTCGCGGTAGAACGCGACCGCCCGCTCCATGTCCGTGACGGGGACCCAGACCGTTGCGACTCCTGATGCCATGTCGTGCTCCTTCGCTCGATGATGCCGTTCCTCCCACGCTAGGTCGGGGACGCCCGGAGCGGGGGCCCTTGCGCCGACGCGCGGAGGCTGCTCTCGCGCGGGCGCCTCTCCGCCGAGCTGCCGTGCTCACGCGCCCGGCAGCGGTGAGGCGCCGGCTTCCCGCTGCCCGTCAGTGCCGAGACACCGCCCCTCGCCGGCGTCCCGGCGCGCAGCGGGACGTCTCGGCCCGGCCTCCGCGCGCGTGCGCCCCCCCCCCGCCTCAGCGCTCGGCGACGAAGCGGTGCACCACCGCGAGGTCCTCGTCGCCGAGGCCGGCGTCCACCAGGTCGCGGAACACGGTGCGGAGCGTGCCGAGCAGCGGAGCGGAGGTGCCCGTCGCCTCCGCCTCGTCGGCCGCGGCCCGCAGGTCCTTGTCCATGAAGGAGGCGACACCGGTCGGGGTGTAGTCGCGGGCGACCAGGGCGGCCCGCTTGGTCTCGAGCACGCGGCTGCCCGCGTAGCCGCCCTGCAGCAGGGCGAGCAGCGTGTCGAGGTCGAGGCCGGAGCGCTCGGCGATCACGGCGGCCTCCGCGATCGCGGTCATGGTCGCGGCGACGACGAGCTGGTTGCAGGCCTTGGCCACCTCGCCGGCGCCGAGCGGTCCGAGGCGGACGGCGGTCCCGCAGGCGGACAGGACGGGCAGCACCCGGGCGACGTCCTCCTCCGCCCCGCCGACCATGATCGAGAGGGTCCCCGCCTCGGCGCCCTCGGTTCCGCCGCTGACGGGGGCGTCGATGAGGCGGAGCCCTGGGTGGCGTCCCGCCAGCTCGCGCAGGCCGGAGGCGGACACGCTGGAGCAGACGACGAGCACGAGGTCCGCCCCGGCCGCGAGCACGCCCTCCTCTCCCTCGAGCACCTCCTCGAGCTGCGGCAGGTCCGGCACCATCACGATCAGCACGTCCGAGGCGGCGGCGAGCGAGCGGGCGGAGTCGTGCCACTGCGCCTCGGGGACGGCGCGTCTGGCGCGGTCGGCGGAGGCGGGGCGCGCGGTGATCCCGAGCGGGACGCCGGCGGCGACGAGGCGTTGGGCCATCGGGGCGCCCATGCTCCCGAGCCCGACGAAGCCGGTGCGCGCGGGCGGGAGGGCGACGGTCGTGGTGTCCGGCATGCGCCCAGCATATCGAACAGGGTTCACAGGAGTGAAGTAGGGTGGGCGCGGGCCGATTCGGGGGAGAGCCTCCCGCACCGTCCCGCGAAGGGACACCCGTGACCGATCGCCTCCGCGTCGTCATCGCCTCGCCGCTCAGCCCCGAGCTGATCGCCCGCATCGTCGAGCTCGAGCCGCGCCTCGACGTCGTCGCCGACCAGAGCCTCCTCCCTCCGATGCGCCACCCCGGCGATCACGGCGGAGACCCCTCCTTCCAGCGCACCCCGGAGCAGCAGCGCGCCTTCGACGAGCTGGTCGACTCCGCCGACGTGCTCTACGGCGTGCCGGACGAGACCCCCGCCGCCCTCGCGCGCACGGCGTCCGCGAATCCGCGCCTCCGCTGGGTGCAGACGATGCCCGCGGGCGGAGGCGCGCAGGTGCGGGCCGCGGGGCTCGACGACGCGCAGCTCGAGCGCATCGCGTTCTCGACCTCGGCGGGAGTCCACTCCGAGCCGCTCGCCGAGTTCGGGGTCTTCGGACTCCTGGCCGGTGCCAAGTCCCTCCCGCGCCTCCAGTCCCTCCAGCGCGAGCGCGTCTGGGGCGGCCGGTGGACGATGGGGCTGATCTCGGAGCAGACGGTCCTGATCGTGGGGCTCGGCACGATCGGGCGCGCGACGGCCCGCAAGCTCCAGCAGCTCGGCGCCCGCGTGATCGGCACGAGCCGCCACGAGACCGAGGTCGAGCACGTCGACGAGATCGTCGCCCCCGACGCGATCGCGGAGGTGGCGGGCCGGATCGACGGGGTCGTCGTCACGCTCCCCGGCACCGCCGCCACCGAGAAGCTGGTCGGCTCCGAGTTCTTCGCCGCACTGCGCCCCGGCGCCTCGTTCGTCAGCGTCGGCCGCGGGACGGTCGTCGACGAGGAGGCGCTGCTCGCCGCGCTCGACGACGGCCGCGTCGGCTTCGCCGCGCTCGACGTGGTGGCGGAGGAGCCGCTCGAGCAGAGCAGCCCGCTCTGGAGCCACCCGAGCGTCCTGATCAGCCCCCACACCGCGGCGCTGAACGTCGCGGAGGACCGCCTGATCGCCGAGCTCTTCGCGCGCAACGCCACCCGCTTCCTCGACGGGGAGCCCCTGATCAACCGAGTCGATACGGTGGAGTTCTACTGACACCGCCCCCGCGAGAGGACGACATGGCCCGCCCCGATGCGCCCCCGACGACGGTCGACTCCGACAGGGGCTCGGGCGCCCCGGCCGTGTCGCGCGCGATGCGGATCCTCGACCTCCTCGCCGACGCGGGCGGCCCGCGCACGCTGACCGACATCGCCCGCGAGCTCGGGATCGCCAAGTCGTCGACGTCGAACCTCTGCGTCGCGCTCGAGGAGGGCCGGCTCATCCGCCGCGTCGGCTCCGGCTTCCTCCTCGGCCGGCGCACCGTCGAGCTCGGCAGCCACTACCTCGCCGGCTTCGACCCGGTGCGCGAGTTCTACCGGCTCTGCGAGGAGTCGCCGGTGCTCTCGCGTCAGCTGGTGCAGATCGCGCTGCTCGACGGCACGCGGGTCCTCTACCTGGCGGTGCACGAGGGGCGGGAGCGGTTCGCGCTGTCCGCGAGCGTCGGCGACCGGTACCCCGCCTCCGCCACGGCCGTCGGAACGGCGCTTCTGGCCGAGCTCGACGACAGCGAGATCGCCGAGCGCTTCGCCGACGACCGTGACATCGTCGTCTTCACCGACCGGTCCACGTCCTCGACCCGCGAGCTGCTCCGCAAGGTCGCCGCGGCGCGCGTGCGCGGCTACGCGATCGACGACGGCGAGCTGCACCCCAGCGTCCTGGGCGTCGCCGTCGCGGTCCCGGCCGCCACCCGCTCCGATCTCTCGGTCGCGGTCGGCGTCTCGCTGGTCCGGCCGGTCGCCGACGATCAGGAGGAGGTCGTCGCGGCCCTCCGCGAGGCCGCCGCGGCGCTCGGCCGCCCGCCCCTCGTGGCCGGAGGACACGCCTGACACCGTCCATCCTGTTGAATGCCGTTCAGTGGGCTGTTACGCTCGGTCCGTCCCGCCCGCGCGGGCCGGAGTGAGCGAGGCACCGTGGCGACCAGCAGCAGCAGCACCAGCAGCACCGGCGGCGTCCAGCCGAGGGGCGTCCGCTGATGCGCCTCGCGCGGATCCGGGCCGATGGCGGACCGGCCGTCGTCCTCCAGGTCGCGGGGGAGTGGCGCGAGATCGAGGACGCCTTCGCCGCGGAGCCGATCGAGACGGGCCGCCGCTGGCCCGTCGAGGGCGCGCAGCTGCTGGCCCCGGTGGAGCCCCGCGTCATCCTCGGCATGGCGCACAACGGCTCCGCGGTCGACCGGCTGCTGCCCCCGCAGGCCTTCCACAAGACCGCGCACACGCTGGCCGGGCCCGGCGACCCGATCGTCCTCGACGAGGGCATCGGCCCGGTGGTCGTCGAGGGCGAGCTCGCCCTGGTCATCGGCCGCACCGCGCGGCACCTCACGCCCGAGGACGCGCTCGCGCACGTGCTCGGAGCGACGGTCGCGAACGACGTCACCGCTCCCGGGATGATCGCCGCCGACGGCCTCTTCCTCCAGGGCAAGAACGGCGACGGCTGGACGCCGCTCGGACCGTGGATCGAGACCGGAGTCGACGTCGACGCGGTCGGCATCACGGTGAGCGTCGACGGGGACGTGCGGGCCGTCTCCTCCACTGCGCGCCTCGGCTGGCGCGCCGCCGAGATCCTGGTGCACCTCACCTCCCACCTCACGCTCCACCCGGGAGACGTCGTCCTCACCGGCTCGCCCGGCACAGCCGTCGAGGTCGAGCCCGGCCAGGAGGTGCTGATCGCCCTCGACGGGATCGGCGCGCTCGCGAGCCGCACCGTCCCGGGCCCTCCGCGCGCGGCGCCTCCGCAGCCCTGACACCCGCTCCGACCCTCTGGAGGAACCGTGCTCTTCGACCTGACCGACCGCGTGGCGCTCGTCACCGGATCCAGCCGCGGCATCGGCCGCGCCGTCGCCACCGGCCTCGCCGAGGCGGGCGCCACCGTCGTCCTGAACGGCCTCGACCCCGAGCGCCTCGAGGCCGCCCGCGCCGAGCTCGCGGAGCGGTTCCCCGGCACGGACGACCGCCCGCGGATCCACGCCCGCGCCTTCGACGTCACCGACGACGCGGCCGCCGAGGCGGGCGTCGCCTGGATCGAGGAGGCGGTGGGTCCGTTGCGCATCCTGGTCAACAACGCCGGCGTCCAGCACCGCGTGCCCCTGCTCGAGCTCGAGGTCGCCGACTGGGAGCGGGTGCTGCGCACGAACCTCACCAGCGCTTTCGTGGTCGGCCGGGCGGCGGCGAAGCGGATGATCCCGCGCGGCGCCGGGAAGATCGTCAACGTCGCCTCGGTGCAGGCCGATCTCGCGCGGCCGACGATCGCGCCCTACACCGCCTCGAAGGGCGGGATCCGCAACCTCACCCGCGCGATGACGGCGGAGTGGGCGCAGCACGGCATCCAGGTCAACGCGATCGCTCCGGGGTACATCCACACCGAGATGACGCAGGGCCTCGTCGACGACGAGGCGTTCAACAGCTGGATCCTCGGCCGCACGCCCGCCGCGCGCTGGGGCCGCGTCGAGGACCTGATCGGCCCCGCCGTCTGGCTCGCCTCCGACGGCTCGGACTACGTCAACGGGCAGGTCGTCTTCATCGACGGCGGCATGACCGTCGTCGTCTGAGCCACCCCTCGACCCACCGAACGGAACCCGCATGACCGCGCTCGTCCCCGCCTCCACCACCCGCGTCGTCGTCCACGCCGCCGGCGACCTCCGCGTCGAGGAGGCGCCGCTCGCGCCGCGCGGCCCCGGCGAGGCCCTCGTCGCCGTCGCGTACGGCGGGATCTGCGGCTCCGATCTGCACTACTGGACGCACGGCGCCGCGGGCGAGTCGATCCTCCGCGAGCCGCTGACGCTCGGCCACGAGGTGGTCGGCACGGTCGTCGAGGCAGCGGTGGACGGCTCGGGACCCCCGGTCGGCGCGGCCGTCGCCGTGCACCCCGCGACCGCTCGCGGCGAGTGGCCCGACGGGCGCCCCAACCTCGCGACCGAGGGCACCTATCTGGGCAGCGCCGCGCGGATGCCGCACACCCAGGGCGCGTTCGCCCGCCACGCGGTGCTGCCGGCGCGCATGCTCCGCGAGCTGCCCGCCGGTCTCGGGCTCCGGGAGGCGGCGCTCGCGGAGCCGGCGAGCGTCGCCTGGCACGCGGTGTCGCGCGCGGGTGAAGTGTCGGGACGGCGCGCGCTGGTGATCGGCAGCGGCCCGATCGGAGCGCTGATCGTCGCCGTGCTGAAGCGGGCGGGGGCGGCCGAGATCGTCGCCGTCGACCTGGCCGAGGAGCCCCTCGCGATCGCCCGGGCGGTCGGCGCGACCCGGACGATCCGCGCGACCGACGCCGTCGCGATCGCCGAGGTCGCGGCCGACGTCGTCTTCGAGTCCTCGGGCAGCCCGCGCGGCCTCGCCTCGGCCGTCCGGGGCGCCGCCCGCGGCGGCACCGTCGTGATGGTGGGACTCCTCCCCTCGGGCGAGCAGCCGGCCCTGATCTCGCTCGCGATCACCCGGGAGCTGCGCCTGATCGGCTCCTTCCGCTTCGTCGACGAGATCGACAAGGTGCTGGCGGCGCTCGCCGACGGGAGCCTCGCGGTGGCGCCGGTGGTCACGCAGGTGGTGCCGCTGGAGCGCGCGCTCGAGGCCTTCGAGCTCGCCCGCGACGCCTCGCGCTCGAGCAAGGTGCTGCTCGACTTCACCCCGTGACGGGCGCTCGAGGCGCCTCCGGAGGGTCGGGATCGCCCGAGCGTTCGGGGTTCCCTCGGACGGCGGTGCCGCCGGAGCACTACCGTTGCACCATGGCGTCCACCGATACCCCCGATTCCGCCCCCGAAGCCGACACCGCTTCCGAGAGCGCCCCCACGCTCACCTTCTCCGACCTCGGTCTCTCCGACCCGGTCCTCAAGGCCCTCAAGGAGGTCGGCTACGAGACGCCCTCGGCCATCCAGGCCGCGACGATCCCGTCCCTCCTCTCCGGCCGCGACGTCCTCGGCGTCGCCCAGACCGGCACTGGCAAGACCGCGGCGTTCGCGCTGCCGATCCTCTCGCGCCTCGACGTCTCGCAGAAGACGCCGCAGGCCCTCGTGCTGGCCCCGACCCGCGAGCTCGCGCTGCAGGTGTGCGAGGCGTTCGAGCGCTACGCGTCCGGCCTCCGCGGCGTCCACGTCCTCCCCGTCTACGGCGGCCAGGGCTACGGCACCCAGCTCTCCGCGCTCCGCCGCGGCGTCCACGTCGTCGTCGGCACGCCCGGCCGCATCATGGACCACCTCGAGAAGGGCACCCTCGACCTCTCGCAGCTGAAGTTCCTGGTTCTCGACGAGGCCGACGAGATGCTCAAGATGGGCTTCGCGGAGGACGTCGAGACGATCCTCGCCGACACCCCCGTCGAGAAGCAGATCGCGCTGTTCTCGGCGACGATGCCCGCGCAGATCCGCCGCATCTCCGGCAAGTACCTGAAGGAGCCGGAGGAGATCACGGTCAAGAACAAGACCACGACCTCCGTCAACACCACCCAGCGCTACCTGATGGTGTCGTACCCGCAGAAGGTCGATGCGCTCACCCGCATCCTCGAGGTCGAGAACTTCGAGGGCATGATCGTGTTCGTCCGCACGAAGAGCGAGACGGAGACGCTGGCCGAGAAGCTGCGCGCCCGCGGCTACACCGCGGCGGCGATCAGCGGAGACGTGGCCCAGGCCCAGCGCGAGCGCACCGTCGAGCAGCTGAAGTCCGGCAAGCTCGACATCCTCGTCGCGACCGACGTCGCCGCCCGCGGTCTCGACGTCGAGCGCATCAGCCACGTCGTCAACTACGACATCCCGATCGACACCGAGTCGTACGTCCACCGCATCGGCCGCACCGGTCGCGCGGGGCGTAGCGGAGCGGCGATCAGCTTCGTCACGCCGCGCGAGCGCCGCCTCCTCGCCGCCATCGAGAAGGCCACCCGCCAGCCGCTGACCGAGATGCGGATGCCGAGCGTCGAGGACGTCAACGTCACCCGCCTCTCGCGCTTCGACGACGCGATCACCGCGGCGCTCGCCGACACCGAGCGCCTGCAGCGCTTCCGCGACATCATCGGCCACTACGTCGAGCACCACGACGTGGTCGAGTCGGACGTCGCCGCCGCGCTGGCCATCGTCGCGCAGGGCGAGGAGCCGCTGCTGCTCTCGCCCGACGACCCCCGCTTCGCCCGTCGCGAGCGCGAGGACCGCGACTCCCGGCCCGACCGCGGCGACCGTCCCGAGCGCGGCGACCGCTTCGACCGCGGCGGCGACCGGGGCGAGCGTCCCGAGCGCCGTCAGCGCCCGGCGAACAGCAACCTCGCCTCGTACCGGATCGAGGTCGGCCGCCGCCAGCGCGTCGAGCCCCGCCAGATCGTGGGCGCGCTCGCGAACGAGGGCGGCCTCAACCGCGGCGACTTCGGGCACATCGACATCCGCCCGGACTTCTCGATCGTGGAGCTGCCGGCAGACCTGCCCCAGGACGTGCTCGACCGCCTCGCCGACACCCGCATCAGCGGCCAGCTGATCGAGCTGAAGCCCGACCGCCGTCCGAGCCGCGCCGGCGCCGACCGCGGCGCACGCCCCAGCGGCCCGAGCCGCTCGAGCGAGCGCCCGGAGCGCAAGCCGCGCTACTGACGCCTCCCGCCCCGGCGGACGGGCCTCCGCGAGATGCCACTCCGGTACAGCGACACCCGCGTGTCGCGTACCGAAGTGGCATCTCGCGTTCGTGCGGGGTGCGGTCGCAGCAGCCGCCCCTGGGAGGACCGGCGCTTCGCGAGATGCCACTTCGGTACGCCGACAGCGGCGTGTCGCGTACTCAAGTGGCATCTCGCGGAGGTGCGGGTGCGGGCTCAGCGGCGCAGGACGCGCCGGGCCAGCACGTTGCCGAGCAGCTGCACCAGCTGCACGATCACGATGATCACGAGCACCGCGGCCCAGGTGACGACCGGCTCGAACTGCCGGTAGCCGTACTGGATCGCGAAGTTGCCGAGCCCGCCGGCGCCGATGTAGCCGGCGACCGCCGACATGTCGATCACGGCGACGAACACGAACGTGTAGCCGAGGATCAGCGGACCGAGCGCCTCCGGCAGCAGCACCGTGCGGACGATCCGGAACCTGCTCGCTCCGACCGACCGCGCCGCCTCGATGACGCCGGGCTGCACGGTCAGCAGGTTCTGCTCCACGATCCGCCCGATGCCGAAGGCGGCGCCGAGCGAGAGGGTGAAGACGATGGCGTCCGTGCCGATGCCGGAGCCGACCACCAGCCGGGCCAGCGGCTGGGCAGCGGCGATGAAGATGATGAACGGGATCGGCCGGAACACGTTCACGATCACGTTGAGCAGTCCGTGGACCGCCCGGTTCGCGTAGAGGGCGCCGCCGCGGGTGAGCGCGAGGCCCAGTCCGATCAGCAGTCCGCCGAGCCCGCCGAAGAGGAGGCTCAGCGCGACGATGTAGAGCGTCTCGCCGGTCGCCTGGACGAGCTTGGGCAGGAGCGGGATCAGCTCGTTCATCGGGGCACCTCCGTGAGGGCGACGCGTTCGCCGAGGCGGGCGAGGAGGGGGTCGACGACGCCGTCCGGCGCGTCGAGGGCGACCGTGAGGTGGCCGAAGGCCCGCCCGCGGACGTCGGTGATGCCGCCGTAGACGAGTTCGAGCGGCACGCCGGCGGCCGCGACCTCGGCGAAGACGTCGCCCTGGGAGGCGGAGTCGTCCGAGAACGAGAGCGTGACCAGCCGGCCGCGGTGGCGCGCGCGCAGCACGGCCGCCTCCGCGGGCGAGGGCACCGAGCGGACGACCGTGGAGACGAAGCGGCGGGTGACCGGCTCGCGCGGGGCCGAGAACACGTCGAAGACGGGCCCGCGCTCCACGATGCGGCCCGACTCCATCACCGCGACCTTCGTCGCGAGCTGCTGGACCACGTCCATCTCGTGGGTGATCACGACGATGGTGACGCCCAGCTCCTCGTTGATGCGGCGGAGGAGGGCGAGCACCTCGCCGGTGGTGTCCGGGTCGAGCGCGCTGGTGGCCTCGTCGGCCAGCAGGATGCGCGGGGAGGCGGCGAGGGCGCGGGCGATGCCGACGCGCTGCTTCTGCCCGCCCGAGAGCTGCTCCGGGTGGCTGCGCGCCTTGTCGCTCAGGCCGACGAAGCGGAGCATCTCGTCGACGCGGGCGCGCTGCTCCGCGCGCGGGACGCCCGCGACCTGCAGCGGGTAGGCGACGTTCTGCCCCACGGTCTTCGAGCCGAACAGGTTGAACTGCTGGAAGATCATCCCGATCCCCAGGCGCAGCCGGCGCAGCTCGCGCTCGGGCAGGCCCACGGTCTCGCGGCCGTCGATCTCGATGCTGCCGCTGGTCGCGGGCTCGAGGGCGTTGACGAGGCGCGCGAGCGTGCTCTTGCCGGCGCCGGAGTAGCCGATCACGCCGTAGACGTCGCCCGCCTCGATCTCGAGGCTCACGCCGTCGACGGCCGCGGTCGGGGCGGCGCCGCGCCCTGCGCCGGGGTACACCTTGCGCACGTCGGTCATGCGGATGAGCGGCACGGGGCGCCCTTTCTGTTGCGGGGGAGGCGCGGGACCGCGCCGGTGGGGAGCTCCGCGAGCGGAGGACCCGACCGGCGCGGTGCCGCGGGTGCCGGAGTCAGGAGGCGGCGGCGATGTCGGTCTCGGCGGACTCGAGCGAGGTCTCCAGCTCGGAGGCGGGGGTCTTCAGGAAGACCGCGGTGCCGCCGGACTGCTCCGAGACGCCGTCGAGCACGTCCTGGCTGTCCTGGTAGATCGAGACGAGCTTCGTGTAGGTCTCGTTCTCGGCGTCGTCGGCCCGGGCGGCGAAGATGTTCGTGTAGAGCAGGGAGGCGGGGTCGCTCGGGTCGTCCTGGGCGATCGCGTCCGAGGCCTTCAGGCCCGCGTTCTCGATGAAGTCGTTGTTGATGATCGCGGCGGCCACGTCCGGGAGCGACGTCGGGGTGAGGGAGGCCTCGAGCGCGGTGACCTCCACCTTCGAGGAGGACTCGACGTCGTCGACGTTCGAGAGCACTCCGCCGCCGTCCTTCAGCTCGACGAGCCCGGCCGACTGCAGCACCAGCAGCGCGCGCGCCTGATTGGTCTCGTCGTTGGGGATCGCGACGGTGGAACCGGCGGGGATGTCCGCGACGTCGTCGTACTGCGAGGAGTAGAGGCCGAGCGGGTAGATCGCGGTCGCGCCGATCGGCACGAGGTCGGCGTCGGCCGAGGTGTTGTACTGCGCCAGGTAGGCGATGTGCTGGAACTGGTTGAGGTCGATCTCGCCCTCGGTGAGGGCGGGGTTGGGCTGGTTGTAGTCGCTGAAGTCGACGATCTCGACGTCGATCCCGGCGGCGGCGGCGGCCTTCTCGTAGGTGGCCCAGTAGGGGTCGCTCGCGCCGACCACGCCGATGCGGACGGTGTCGTCGCCGCCGCCCGCGCCGGAGCAGCCGGCGAGGAGGAGGGCGGCGGAGGCGGCGATCGCGGAGGTCGCGAGGAGTCGGGTGCGCAGGGTCATGGCTGTGGGGATCCTTCCGTGGAGAGGATCCGGGCACTCGGCGCCGACCGGGCGGTGCTGGTCACCGCCGGCGCTGCGACCGGCCTCCGGTCGCTCGGCGCCGCGACTGCGCGGATCCCGGGGATCACCTTACGAAGGCGGTCGGACCCGCGCGGAACCCGCGCGTAACACGGCGACTCGGAGGCAGAGGAGGCGCGCTCACCACGCGAGCGCGCCGTCGCGGCTGCTCGGCGCGGGGTCGCGCCGTGGAGCGCGGCCAGCTCGAGAGCGCGCCGCGGCGCCGCTCAGCGCGGGATCGCGCTGTGACGGCTGCTCAGCGCCGCGACCGCGCCGCGCCGCACGCTCAGCTCGCGAGCGCGCCGTCCTCGCCCGCCGACGCCTCGTGCTTGGCGATCCGCTTCGCGATCGCGTCGCGCTCGGCCCGGAGCGACGCGATGGTCGGCTTGTCCAGGCGGGGGTCGGCCAGGTCGGCGAAGGGGCTCGCGGCGCCGGTGCGCGCGGACACGAGCGCGGCGTACGCCTTCGTCGCGGCGCGGAGCTCGGCTCCCGCCCGTTCGACCTTCCGCGGCTTCGACTCCTTGTCCGAGACGAGTCGGGCGTGCTTGTCGAGGGCGTCTACCAGCGCGCGATGCGCGGCGTCAATCTTCTTGCTCATAGGCGCATTATGGCGCAGGATCGGCGCACGGCGCCGACCGCGTTCCCGCACCCACCCGCGGTCACCCTCCGCGAGATGCCACCTGTAACGACGACACGCCGCGGCGGGGCGTCACAGGTGGCATCTCGCGAGGAGGGGACGGGCGGGTCAGCGGGCGACCGGCGTGGAGACGGACGACGCGCCCGCGCTGGTGGCCACCGCGTCGAGGACTCGCTGCACGTCGAGGGCGTCGGCGAAGGTGGGCGTGACCGCCGTGCCGCCGGCGATCGCCTCGACGAGATCGACGACCTGGTGGGTGAAGAGGTGCTCGTAGCCGATGCCGTGCCCGGTCGGCCACCAGGCCGCCATGTACGGGTGCGCCGGCTCGGTGACCTGGATGCGCCGGAAGCCCTGCGCCTCCTCGGGGTCGCGGGCGTCGTAGTACTCGAGCTCGTTCATCCGCTCGAAGTCGAAGGCGATCGAGCCGAGCTCGCCGTTCACCTCGATCCGGTTGGCGTTGCGGCGGCCGGTCGCGACGCGGGTCGCCTCGAAGACGCCCAGGGCGCCGCCCTCGAAGGAGGCGGTGAAGGCCGCGGCGTCGTCGACGGTCACGGCGCCGCGCGGGGCGTCGGCACCGGCACGGCCGCCGAGGCCGACCTGCTCGCTGAGCACGGGGCGCTCGGTGGTGAAGGTGCGCAGCGTCGCCGAGACCGAGGTGATGCCGCGGCCGGTCAGCCACTGGGCGGTGTCGATGCTGTGCGCGCCGATGTCGCCGAGGGCGCCCGAGCCGGCGCGCTCCTTCTGCAGGCGCCAGGTCAGCGGCGCCTCGGAGTCGGACAGCCAGTCCTGCAGGTACTGGGCGCGCACGTGGCGGATGTCGCCGAGGCGGCCCTCCTCGATGAAGCGCTTCGCGAGGGCGAGAGCCGGGGTGCGACGGTAGCTGAAGCCGCACATCGCCACCTTCCCGGAGGCGGCGGCCGCGGCGACCATCCGCTCCGCCTCCTCGACGGAGTTGGCGAGGGGCTTCTCGCACAGCACGTGCTTGCCGGCCTCGAGGGCCGCGATGGCGATCTCGGCGTGGGTGTCGCCCGGGGTGCAGATGTCGACGAGGTCGATGTCGTCGCGGGCGATGACGGCCCGCCAGTCGGTGGAGGCCTCGCTCCAGCCCAGCCGCTCGGCGCGCTCGGCGGTCGAGTCGGGGTTGCTCCCCACGAGCACGGCGAGCTCGGGGCGGAGGGGGAGGGGGAAGAAGCGGGAGGCGGTGCGCCAGGCGTGCGAGTGGGTGCGGCCCATGAAGGCGGTCCCCACCATCGCGACGCGCAGGGCTCGGTCGTTCGACATCGTCGTCCTTTCGTCGGCCGTACGACCCTGCCACGGGTCGGGGCGCGGGCGCTACCGCGCTCGGCGAGGCCGCCTCCGGGGCGACGCGCCCGGGCTGCACGGACATGAGCGCCTTCATAGGGTTCGGAGAGCGCTCTATCACGGACGGAATGTCTCAACCGCCGCCGTCAGGTGTCGCGTAATCCCGCGGATCCCTGCCCTGACGCGATAGCAGGAAGCCCTCCGGGCGACTGGGCGATCACCCGAACCGCCTTCGAATCGGTTCAGAACTTTTGCTTGACCCGCGACGTAAGTGGAAGTAGCTTCATCCGCATGGTCACCGCAGACCCCCGCAGCACTGCTGCACAGCCTCTTCCCCGCACCTCCGACGAGTCTCAGCAGCTGCTTCTGCAGATGCGCGGCATCGTGAAGGTCTTCCCCGGCGCCCGTGCTCTCGACGGCGTCGACCTCGATGTCCGACCCGGTGAGGTGCACTGCCTCCTCGGCCAGAACGGCGCCGGCAAGTCCACCCTCATCAAGACCCTCGCCGGGGCCCACCAGCCCACCGAGGGCGAGATCCTCGTCGACGGGAACGTCGTCACGATCCCGTCCCCGACGGCGGCCCTCGCCCTGGGCATCGCGACGATGTACCAGGAGCTCGACGTCGTCGACGGCCTCTCCGTCGCCGAGAACATCTTCCTCGGCCACGAGCTCTCCCGCGGCGGCTTCACCGCCCGGGCGAAGGCCACGAGGATCACCCGCGAGCTGATGGAGCGCCTCGGGCACTCCGAGATCTCGCCGAACCGCGAGGTCGGCACGCTCTCCGCCGCCGGCAAGCAGATCGTGCAGATGGCCCGTGCCCTCTCGCACGACGCGCGGGTCATCATCATGGACGAGCCCTCCGCGGTGCTCGACTCCGAGGAGGTGGAGAACCTCTTCCACGTGGTGCGCCAGCTCACCGCCTCCGGCGTCGCCATCGTCTACATCTCGCACCGCCTCGACGAGATCCGCGCCATCGGCGACCGGATCACCGTGATCAAGGACGGCGCGACCGTCGCGCAGAACCTCGCGGTCGCCGACACCCCCACCTCGAAGCTCATCACCCTGATGACCGGCCGCGCCGTCGAGTACGTCTTCCCGGACCGCCAGGAGCTCGACGTCGAGGCCGAGACGCTGCTGAAGGTCGAGAAGCTGGGCCTGCAGGGCTCCTTCTCGGACGTCTCCCTCGAGATCCGCGCCGGCGAGGTCGTCGGCCTCGCGGGGCTGGTCGGCTCCGGCCGCTCCGAGATCCTCGAGACCATCTACGGGGCGCGCCGCGCCAGCACCGGGACGGTCAGCGTGGCGGGCAAGCGCCTGCGCGCCGGCTCCGTCACCTCAGCGGTCGACGCCGGCATCGGCCTCTGCCCGGAGGAGCGCAAGAGCCAGGGCCTGCTCCTGGACGAGCCGGTCTACCGCAACATCACCCTCTCGACCTTCGACCGCTTCGCCAAGCGCGGCTTCCTCGACGAGCGCTCCGAGCGCGCGGCGGCGGCCGAGCAGGCAGTCTCCCTCGACCTGCGGCCCTCCGGGGTCGACCGCGACGCCCGCACCCTCTCCGGAGGCAACCAGCAGAAGGCGCTCCTCGCCCGCTGGCTCGTGCGCGGCTGCCGCGTCCTGCTGCTCGACGAGCCGACCCGCGGGGTCGACGTCGGCGCACGGGCCGAGATCTACACCCTGATCAGGGACCTCGCGACCAACGGCGCCGCCGTGCTCGTGGTCTCCAGCGAGATCGGCGAGGTCCTCGGACTCTCCGACCGAGTGCTCGTGATCTCCGACGGCGCCGTGGTCCACGAGGGCCCGGCCGATTCGATCGACGAGCACCGCGTGCTCGATCTCGTCATGGAAGGAAGTGCAGCGTGAGCGGACAGCTCGACACCGCGTCGCCGTCGATCGGCGGTCCGCAGGAGGACGCCGCCCGTCACGCGTCGGCCGCGACGGGAGGCTCCTCCGGGGGCGTGCCCTCGAAGGACTCCCGCTCCGGGATGGCCCGCCTCATGCAGGGCTCCCTCGGCCGCAACGTCGGGCTGCTGCTCGCGCTGGTGATCCTCTGCATCGTCGGATTCGCGACCGCGGGGGAGCGCTTCGCCAGCGTCGACAACGTGCTCACGATCCTCCGCCTCGCCGCCGTCATCGGCGTGCTGAGCATCGGCATGACGTTCGTCATCACCTCCGGCGGCATCGACCTCTCGGTCGGCTCCGTGATGGGGCTCGCGACGGTCTGGGCGAGCACGGTCTCGACCCAGTACTACGCGGCCAACACCTCCTGGCTGGTGATCGTGCTCACCGCGGTCGTCGTCGGCCTCGTCTGCGGCCTCATCAACGGCGCGCTGATCGCCTACGGCCGGGTCGTCGCCTTCATGGCGACCCTGGCGATGCTCGTCGCCGCCCGCGGCTTCGCCGAGCTGATCTCGAACCGCCAGACGCAGGTCGTCACGGTCACGCCGTTCCTCGACTTCTTCCGCGCCGACGTGCTCGGCATCCCGGTGCTCGTGCTGATCTTCGTGGTCGTCGCCGTCGCCGGCTGGATCCTGCTCAACCGCACCACCTTCGGCCGCCGCACCATCGCGGTCGGCGGCAACCCCGAGGCGGCCCGCCTCGCCGGCATCAAGGTCCGCCGCCACACCATGTACGTCTACGGCCTCGCCGGGCTCACCGCCGGCATCGCCGCCGTCATGATGCTCGCCCGCACCACCGCCGGAAGCTCGACCAACGGCCTCCTCTACGAGCTCGACGCCATCGCGGCGGTCGTCGTCGGAGGCACGCTGCTGGCCGGCGGCCGCGGCACCATCGTCGGCACCGTGTTCGGCGTCCTCATCTTCACGACCCTGACCAACGTGTTCACGCAGAACAACATGTCGACCTCGACTCAGGCCGTCGCGAAGGGCGCGATCATCGTCGCCGCCGTCCTGCTGCAGCAGCGGTTCGCCGCCCGCGGCAGGAAGTCCTGACCCCGGGGCTCCGGCCCCGCTCCTCCACACACAGCAACCCACCCGACCACTCAGGTCACCTCTCCGCAGGACACGTGTGCCCTCGGACCCCTCGGATCGATCGAAGGAGATCACTTCCATGCCCGCACGCCCCTTCACCCGCAGCCGCCTCTCCCGCACCGCCCGACTCGGCTCGGCCGGCGTCGCCTTCGGCGCCGTCGCGCTGATGCTCACCGGCTGCATCTCGAACGCCCCGGTCGAGACCGGCAACGCCGCCTCCGGCGGGACCGCCGCCGCCGTGGCCGCCTCGGACAACGACGCCTCCGGCGACAACGTCGTCATCGGCTTCACCGCTCCCGCCGCCGACCACGGCTGGATGGGCGCGGTCAGCCGCGCCGCCATCGCCGAGGCCGAGAAGTACGACGACGTGGAGCTCCGCACCGCGGAGGGCACCAACGACGTCAACCTCCAGATCAGCCAGGTCGAGACCTTCATCAACGACGGCGTCGACGCGATCGTGCTCCTGCCGATCGACGGAGCGGCGCTCACGCAGGTCGCCACCCAGGCGATGGAGGCGGGCATCACCGTCATCAACGTGGACCGCGAGTTCTCCAGCCCCTTCGCCGCCCGGTCGACCATCCTCGGCGACAACTACGGCATGGGCGTCAGCGCCGGCACCTACATCTGCGAGGAGCTCGGCGACAACCCCGACGCCGTCGTCGCCGAGATCGCCGGCATCGACTCCCTCCCGCTGACCCAGGAGCGCAGCCAGGGCTTCTCGGACGCGCTCGAGGGCTGCGGACTCGACGTGGACAACCGCGTCGCCGCCGACTTCACCGTCCAGGGCGGAGAGCAGGCCGCGGCCAACCTCCTCCAGGCCGCGCCGAAGATCGACGCCATCTGGAACCACGACGACGACCAGGGCGTCGGCGTCCTCGCGGCGATCGACACGGCCGGACGCGACGAGTTCCTCTTCGTCGGCGGCGCCGGCTCGGCCAACGTGATGCGCGCGATCGAGGCCGACGACTCCGTCGTCAAGGCCACGGTCGTCTACCCCTCGACCCAGGCCGCGGACGGCATCAAGCTCGCCCGCCTCGTCGAGCAGAACAAGTCGATGGCCGACACCAGCTCGCTCGGCGTCCCGCGCCAGATCCAGCTCTTCGCGCCGGTCGTCACCAAGGACAACGTCTCCGAGTACCTGCCCTCGGCCTTCGAGTCCTGATCGGCCCCACCAGCCCGGGTCGGCGCGGGAACCATCCCGCGCCGGCCCCCACCTCGGCGCCGCCCCGGGATCACTGACGACCCGCAGCGCAGCGCCACCGGCATCCGCGAGAGGAGGAGGAGTGCAAGACACCGGCCCCAGGGCCGGACAGGAGGAGACCGGATCCGCTCAGTCGTGCGGACAGCGACGGACCCGGCCTCTGCGATGAACACCTCATTGAAGGAATCACATCACGCATGAATGGTAAGCGATCCTCGAGAAGAAGCATCAGGCGTCTTCTCGCACTCGGCATCGCCGGGATGGTGACGGTCTCCGGACTCACCGCCCTCGGCCTGCCCGCCTCGGCCCACGACGGAGTGGACCACGGTTCCGAGGGCGGAGCATCCGCTCTCGACTGGAGCAACTACGAGAAGGTCCTGCTGACGAAGAACGTCGGCGAGCCCCTCGACCTGGCCGTCCTCCCGGACAAGTCGGTCCTCCACACCGCTCGGAACGGCGAGATCCGCCACACCGACCCCAAGACCGGCACCACCCGTGTCGTCAACACGATCCCCGTGTACCAGAACTCGGAGGACGGACTGCAGTCCGTCGGC
The DNA here is from genome assembly GCF_009834265.1 of Rathayibacter sp. VKM Ac-2805. Lineage (NCBI taxonomy): Bacteria > Bacillati > Actinomycetota > Actinomycetes > Micrococcales > Microbacteriaceae > Rathayibacter > Rathayibacter sp. VKM Ac-2805. The sequence continues at coordinate 3,111,848 of NZ_CP047185.1, read as the reverse complement.
ATCGACCCCGACTTCGCCGAGAACAAGTGGGTCTACCTCGTCTACGCGCCCCCCGGGAACACCCCGACCGGCGCGGCTCCGAACATGCTGCCCGAGGGCGCGACCGACAGCTACTGGGACCAGTGGAAGGGCATCAACCGCCTCTCCCGGTTCAAGTGGACCGGCTCGGGCCTCGACCTCGCGAGCGAGCAGAAGATCATCGACATCGAGACCCAGCGCGGGCAGTGCTGCCACGTGGGTGCCGACTTCGACTGGGACGCCGACGGCAACCTGTACCTCTCCACCGGCGACAACACGCCGGCGAGCGCTCCGGGTGCCGCGGGCTTCGCGCCGAACAACGACGCGCCCCGCATGAACCCGGGCTTCGACTCGCGTCGCGGCGCCGGCAACACGAACGACCTCCGCGGCAAGATCCTCCGGATCACCGTGCAGGAGGACGGCTCGTACACGATCCCCGACGGCAACCTCTTCCCGGTGGGAACCGAGAAGACCCGCCCCGAGATCTTCGTGATGGGCGTCCGCAACCCGTTCAAGATCGACGTCGACGCCGAGACGAACACCCTCTCCTGGGGTGACTACGGCCCCGACGCCACGAAGGCCGCTGCGGCCGACGGCGTCCGCGGCCCGATGGGCCTCGTCGAGTGGAACGCGACCGGACTGGACGAGCCGCACAACTCCGGCTGGCCCTACGTCCACGGACCGAACGCGCCGTACAACGAGTGGAACTTCGAGACGTCGACGCCCCGCGGCTTCTTCGACCCGGAGAACCTGAAGAACAACTCGCGCTGGAACACCGGCCTCGTCGACATCCCGGACGCCAAGGCGGCGACCGTCTACTACGGCGACAACCCCGGCGACCAGCCGTTCGACGAGCTCGTCAACTTCGGGACCAGCACCGGCCAGGGCCCCATGGGCGGACCGGTGTACCACTTCGACGCGGACAACACCTCGACGTCGAAGTTCCCGGAGTACTGGGACAAGAAGACCTTCTTCGGCGAGTTCTCGCAGGACTACATCGCGGCGTTCACGCTCGATGAGGACCGCGCGGTCACGCACATCGAGGACTTCCTCCCCAACGCGGCGCTCAGCCAGGCCGCGCAGCCGATCCACGACAACCCGATGGACATGGAGTTCGGCCCCGACGGGTCGATGTACGTGATCGAGTACGGCGACGGATTCTTCCGCGCCAACCCCGACGCGGGCCTGTACCGGATCGACTACGCCGAGGGCAACAAGGCGCCGCAGGCCCGCTTCACCGCGACCCCCCTGTCCGCCTCGCAGACCCCGCTCGAGGTCACGTTCGACGCCAAGGGATCGACCGACCCCGAGGGCGACGCGCTCACCTACGACTGGGACTTCGACGGCGACGGCACCTTCGACGCCACCGGAGTGACCGTCAAGAAGACCTACACCGAGCTCGGACAGTTCACGGCCCGTCTGCGCGTCACCGACGCCAAGGGCAAGTTCAGCCTGACCTCGCGGGTCATCTCGGTCGGCAACCAGGCGCCGCAGATCCAGATCCAGACGCCCGGCAACGGCTCGTTCTTCAACTGGGGCGACGCGATCCCCTACCAGGTGACCGGCAAGGACGCTGAGGACGGCGACCAGATCGTCAGCAGCCGCGTGGGCTGGACCTACGGCCTCGGCCACGACGAGCACGCCCACCCCGAGGTCACCGGCACCGGTGCCAAGGGAGCGTTCCCGACGTCCAAGGACTCGCCCGAGCACGGCCCCGGCGCGCTGCTGTACGGCACCGTCGTCGTGACCTACACGGACGGCGGCTTCAACGGCCTGCCCCCGGCTGCGGCCGAGGCGACGCTGCGGCTGAACCCGAAGACGCAGGAGGCGGAGCACGCCGCCCGTGAGGGCGTCCTGCCCTACGCGGACACCACCGCCAGCGGCGGCAACGCCGTCAGCGGACTCGGTGCGGGATCCTTCCTGCGCTGGGACCCGGTGAACTTCGCCAACCTGACCGGCGTCGTGGTCCGCGCCACCGGTGAGGGCACCGTCGACCTCCGCTGGAACGCTGCCGACGCAGCGCCCTTCGGAACGGCGACCATCCCCGCGGGAGCCGGCTGGAAGGACGTCCTCGTCCCCTTCGGCACCAACGTCCCCCGCGGCACCGGCTCGCTCTACGTGACCTCGCCCAGCGGCCTGTCGCTCGACTCCCTCACCTTCCAGGGTGCCGGCGCCGGTGACAAGACGGCTCCGACCGTCGCGGCGACCCTCGACCCGGCAGCGCCTGCGGGCGTCGGCGGCGTCTACAACAAGCCCGTGACCCTCGGCCTCACCGCCACGGACAACGGAGCGCTCTCCACCGTCCAGTACTCCGCCGACAACGGCACGACGTGGACCACGGTCCGCGCCGTCAACGGCGCGTACACGGTCCCGTTCACCACGAACGGCGCCCGGACGATCCAGTACCGCGCCACCGACACCGGCGGCAACGTCTCGGCGGTCGGCACGGTGAAGTTCACGATCGACCTGGCCGCGGCGAACGCCCCGACCGCCGCGTCGACCACCACCGTGGCGCTCTCGGCTCCCCGCGTGACCTTCGGGGCACCCGGCGAGGCGACCGTCACGGTCACCGGTCAGGGTGGGAACCCCGGCGGAGAGGTCGTCCTCTACGAGGGCGCCACCGAGCTGGGCCGCGCGACGCTGAAGGACGGCAAGGCGACCTTCGCCCTGCCGAAGACCCTCGGCGCCGGCACCCACACCCTCCGTGCGGCGTACGGCTCGGACGCCACCTTCAAGGCCTCGGAGGGCACCGCCCGCCTGATCGTCTCGAAGGCCGCCTCGGAGCTCACCGCGACCGTCTCGCCCAACCCGGTCAAGCCGGGCGCCAGCGCGCAGGTCACGGTCGACGCGAAGTCCTCGACGGGTGTCGCCGGCACCGGTCAGGTGAGCGTGATGGTGAAGAGGAACCTCTCCACCGTCGCGATGCTCACCGGGACCCTCGACGAGAACGGGCACGTCGTGGTGACGCTCCCGAAGCTCGCGGCGGGCAGCTACAAGCTGACCGTCACCCACACCGCCACGGCGGACACCAACGCCGCGTCGGCGCTGCTGAACCTCACCGTCCAGCAGTAGCCCCCGCGCAGGGGTCGGCCGGCTCGACCGGGCCGGCCGGCCCCCCACCCCCTGCACCATCTGCCATTTCGAAGGAGAAATGATGCACCACCACCACGCATCCATCACGGCCAAGCCGATGAGCCGGCGCTCGCTGATGACGGCCCTGGCCGCATCGACCGTCGCGGTCGGCGTCGGAGCGGGAGCCCTCGCGGCGCCCGCCACGGCCGCCCCCGCGCCCTCGTCCGGATCCACGCGCCTGGTCCCGATCAACCGCATCGGCATCCAGCTCTACAGCGTCCGCGACAAGGTCTCGTCGCTCGGCTTCCGGGCCGTCTTCGAGGAGCTCGGCCGCATCGGCTACAGCGAGATCGAGTTCGCCGGGTACACCCAGGGCAACGTCGGGGCGATCACCCCGCAGCAGATCCGCCAGCTGCTCGACGACAACGGCCTCCGCGCCGTCGGCTCGCACGTCGGCACCAACCTCCTCCGCTCGGAGCTGGGCAAGCAGATCGAGATCGCGCAGGTCCTCGGCACGCCGCACCTCGGCACCGGCAACGCGCCAACCAACGTCAACACCAAGGCGGGCTACCTCGCCGCGGCGGAGGAGTGGAACAAGTGGGGCCAGCAGGTCTCGGCCGCGGGCATGAAGCTCTACCAGCACAACCACGCCGGTGAGTTCGGGTTCGCCACGGACGACCCCAAGACCCGCCTGTACGACCTCTTCTACGACAACACCGACCCGCGTCACGTGTACCTCGAGATGGACGTCTACTGGGCGTACGTCGGCAAGAAGCTCTACCCGGGCTTCGAGCCGCTCGACTACATCAAGCGCAACCCGCGCCGCTACCCGATCCTGCACCTCAAGGACGGCAAGACGAACAACGCCAACACCAACGGCTACGACATCGTCGAGTTCGGCGCGGGCAACCTGCCCTACCAGGCGTTCCTCTCGGAGCTGCGCGACCGCGGCCAGCGCTTCGGCGTCTGGGAGCAGGACACCGCTCCCACGCTGGCGACGCCGCCGAGCACGGGGAACTCCCTCGAGGCCGCTTCCCGCAGCTACTCCGCGATCGCTGCGCTCCGTGGCTGAGCGCACCCCGCGCCGCGCGCGCCGCACCGACAGCACCACCACCAGCACGACGCGCACGAGCGCACCGAGGAGAACCCCCATGAAGTGGAAGACGCCCACGGCGGTCCTCGCGGCCGCCTCCCTCGCGATGGTCGCCGCACCGTCCGCCTTCGCGGCGACGACGGACTGCACCACCGAGCTCGGGAACCAGACGATCACCGGAGACCTCAACGTCGGCGCGGGCCAGACCTGCGTGCTCGGCAACGTGACCGTCACCGGCAACGTCATCGTCGGCGACGACGCCTGGCTGGACGCCACCTCGGCGACCATCGGCGGCGACGTCATCGGCACCGACGCGTACGGCATCTCGATCGACGGCACCAGCGTCGGCGGAGACGTCGTCTCGTTCTCGGACGGCAGCCGCAACGGCTTCCTCTACCTGCGCGACCTCACGGTCGGCGGCATGGTCGAGGCCGGCGGGATCGACGTCGAGTTCAGCGACCTCTCGGTCGACGGCTCGGTCAGCACCGACGCGGCGAACTACGTCGACGTCGACCGCACCAGCGTCGGCGGCGACGCCACCTTCGCCGGCAGCGACTTCGGCGTGAACGTGCAGGGCGCCATCGTCGGCGGCTCGCTCGCCGTCACCGGCTCCTCGCGCGGCGTCCTCCTGGGCGCGAACGAGGACGGCTCGGCCTCGGCCCTCGGCAACACGGTGGGCGGGAACCTCACGCTCTCGGGCAACTCCGGCAACGTCCAGCTCGCGGGCTCGACGGTCGGCGGGCGCATTGCGCTCGCCGACAACGCGCCGGCGGTCAACTTCGGCGCGGGCAACACCGCCGCCGGAGTCGACGGCACCTTCACGGGAACGGCGGCGGGCGCTGCGGCGGCCGGCGACCAGGCCGTGGCCGTCATCGTCCCCGAGGCCAACAAGGGCGAGCTGACCTGGACGCTCGAGGGCACCAGCAACCTGGTGAACCTCGGCGTCGCCGAGGAGCAGGGCGACCACTTCGCCGCCTCCGGTGAGCTCGTGCCGGTCCGCGTGACCGACACCCGCCTCAACGGCCCGGCCTGGTCGGTCACCGGCCAGCTGAGCGACTTCCGCTCCGGCGAGAAGACGTTCTCGGGCAAGCACCTCGGCTGGACCCCCGAGGTCCTGGAGAACACCGGCGGTGCCGTCGCCGGCGCAGCCGTCCCCTCCGGGTTCGACTCGGGCAACGGCCTCGCCACGCCCCGCGTCCTCGGCTCCGCCGCGGCGCAGCACCCGACCGGATCCTCGGTCCTGGGCGCCGACCTCGACCTGAAGCTCCCGCTCTCGGTCGGAACCGGCACCTACACCGCGACGCTGACGCTCACCGCGCTCGGCTAGCACCGGTGGGGCGGCCTCCGGGCCGCCCCACCCTCCCCCCGTCTCCCCGCGGGACGCCACTCCGGTACGCCCCGCTCGGCGTGCCGTGTACCGGAGCGGCGTCCCGCGGGGAGGCATCCCCCCTTGCAACGGAAGCCTGATCGATGCCGCTCATGCCACGCACCTCCCGCACCACCGCCGCCCTGCTGCTGATGACGCTCCTCGCAGCCGGCGGCCTCTCGGCTCAGGCGGGTGCCCAGGAGGCGGACCCCGCCTCCACGCCGGTCACCTGGGGGGTGCGCCCCGCCGACACCGAGCAGGGCAGCGAGCGGCCGAACTACGCGTACGCCCTCGATCCCGGCGGACGCCTCAGCGACGCCCTGATCGTCTCCAACTACGACGACGAGGAGCAGACGTTCCGCGTCTACGGCTCCGACGGCTTCATCACCGAGGCCGGCCAGCTCGACCTGCTCCCCGCTGCGGAGCCCTCGACGCAGCTCGGCAGCTGGATCGCGTTCCCCGAGCCCGAGGTCACCGTTCCCGCCGGCGAGAGCGTGCAGGTCCCGTTCGAGGTCGTCGTCCCCGAGGACGTGACCCCGGGCGACTACGCCGCGGGCGTCGTCTCCTCGATCCTGGTGCAGGGCGAGACCGGAGTCTCGGTCGACCGGCGCCTGGGCTCGCGCATGTACCTCCGCGTCGGCGGCGAGCTCGCCCCGCGCCTGTCGATCGACGGCCTCGCCGTCTCGTACCAGGGCGGCTGGAACCCCTTCGCCCCCGGCTCCGCGACCGTCGACTACACCGTGACCAACGCGGGCAACACCCGCATCGCGCCGGGCGCCGAGATCAGCGTCGCCGGCCTCTTCGGCCTCGCGCCGGTGTCCGCGACCGACCCGGAGCCGCTGCCCGAGCTCCTCCCCGGAACCTCCGTCTCGCGCACCGTGACCGTCGCCGGAGTCTGGCCGCTCTTCGTCGCGACCGCCCGCGCCGCGCTCTCGGGCACCGTCGTCACCGCCGACCAGGCCGCGCAGGCCGACTCCGCCGTCGTCGTCCCCGACGTGCCGGTCGCCACCGCCGAGACCTCGGCCGCGGCCGTGCCGTGGAGCGCCGTGCTCCTCCTCGCCCTGCTCATCGGGCTCATCGTGCTGACCGTCGTCCGCCGCCGCCGCCGGGCCGCGGGGGAGCAGGCGCGCATCGACGCCGCCGTCGCCGCCGCTCTCGGCGCCCAGCCGGAGGACGCCGACCGCGCGGAGGTCCGCTCCTGACCGGGTGCGGCCGACGCGGTCCACGGGGGATCGCGCCGGCGCGGCCCGCCGCCTCCGGCCGCGCGGCCGCCGCTCTAGCGGACCGCCCGCCCCTCGGCGCGCAGCTGCTCGAGGAAGCCGTCCACCACGGCGGGGCTGAGCAGGTGCCCGCGCAGCATCAGCGCGGCACCGCGCACGCCCCCGCTGCCGCCCAGCTCGGCGGTCACCACGTCGAGCCGCTGCGTCGCGAGGGGGAGGGAGCGCTCGTCGATCACCGAGCGCACGGCCGTCAGGATCTCCGGGCTGGCGAGGGCGACCGCGCCGCCCAGCACGATGACGGAGGGGTTCAGCAGGCTCACGCAGGTGGCCAGCACCTCGCCGAGCTGGAGTCCCGCGATCCGCGCCGCCTCCACGGCCTCGGGATCGCGCGCCTTCAGCAGGTCGATCAGCTCGCGCACCGACTGCACGTCGCGGCCCGCCCGGGCGAGCCCGGCGGCCAGAGCGGAGCCGCCCGCGACCGCCTCGAGGTCCCCCTCCTGACCGCCCGCCGCGGCCGGGGCCGTGCGCGGCACCTGGACGTGGCCGAGATCACCCGCGGAGCCGAGGGCTCCGCGCTGGAGCAGCCCGGAGGAGACGATGCCCGCGCCGATGCCGGTGCCGACCTTCACGAACATCAGGTCGAGGGCGTGCGGGAAGCGCGAGGCCCGCTCACCGAGCGCCAGCAGGTTCACGTCGTTGTCGACGAGCACCGTGGTGTCGTAGCGCCGGCGCACGAAGGCGGGGATGTCGAAGCCGTCCCAGCCGGGCATGATCGGCGGGCGCACCGGGCGGCCGCTCGCGTGCTCCACCGGGCCGGGCACGCCGACCCCGATGCCCGCGAGGGCGGAGCGGTCGACGCCGGCCGCGGCGAGGATCCCGTCGCAGACGTCGAGCGCGTGCCCGAGCACCGCGACGGGGCCCTGCGCGATGTCGAGCTCCTCGCGGCGCTCGGCGATGATGCGGCCGTCGAAGTCGGTCAGCGCGATGGTCGAGTGCGCCGCGCCCAGGTCGATGGCCAGGAGCGAGCGGACGGCCGGGTCGAAGACGAGGCGCGCGGACGGGCGGCCGCCGGTCGACGGAGCGCGGTCGAGGTGCGCGATCAGGCCGAGCTCGAAGAACTGCTCCAGGCGCGTCATGACCGCGGTCCGCGCGAGGCCCGTCTCCTCGACCAGCTCGGCTCGGGTGCGCGGTCGACCGTCGGCGAACAGCCTCAGCATGTCGCCGGTCGCGGTACCCGCGCGCTCGGCCACGCTCAGCTCCTTCTCTCGGCCCGGAGGACGGGTTCGGGGGACAGCACACCTGAGGAAACCAGGCGTCGCACGGTCGCGCAATCTCGGCGGGCCCCCCGTGCGGGTCGTGCGCAACACGGCCAGGCGGAGGCGCGTCGCGCGCCCGTCCGCGGCCCCTCCCCACTCCGATCGCCCGGGTGCGCCCCGACGATCGCCGCTCAGCCAGCCCTTCCAGACAGGAGAGAACGATGACCTCGTCCGACACCACCACCACAGGCGCCCCCCGATCGAGCGGGCGCATCGGCCTCTGGCTGATCGGGGCCCGGGGCAGCGTCGCCACCACGGCCGCCGTGGGCCTGCACGCCATCGCCGCCGGAGCCGCGCCCAGCTCGGGCTGCGCCACCGCGACCCCCGCCTTCGAGGACGTCCCGCTCGCCGGTTTCGCCGACATCGTCATCGGCGGCCACGACGTGTCGCCGACCCCGCTGCTCGAGAAGGCCACGGGCCTCGCGGCCGGCGGCATGTTCCCGACCTCGGTCGTCGCCGAGGTGGCCGACCGGATCGACGCGACCGACGCCGAGATCCGCCTCGCCCCCGCCGACGCCGCGTCGCAGCAGGAGGAGATCGACCGCCGGGCCGCCGACATCGTCGCCTTCCGCGAGCGCCACGGCCTCGCCCGGGTCGTCGTGATCGACGTCGCCTCGACCGAGGTACTGCCGGCCGACCGTCCCGAGTTCCACGACCTCGCCGCTCTGCGCGCCGCCCTGGCGCGTCCGGGCGAGCGCCTCCTGCCGCCGAGCTCGATCGCCGCCCTCTCGGCCGTCGTCGCGGGCGCGGCCTACGCCTGCTTCACTCCCTCGACCGCGCTGGCTCTGCCGGCCCTGGAGGAGTGGGCCGCCGAGGCCGGGATCCCGATCGCCGGCCAGGACGGCAAGACGGGGGAGACCCTGCTCCGCAGCGTGCTCGCGCCGATGTTCACGGCGCGCGGGATGCGCGTGCTCTCGTGGGCGGGGGCGAACCTCCTCGGCGGCGGCGACGGGCAGACCCTCGCCGACCCGGAGGCGGTGCGCTCGAAGCTCGTCTCGAAGAACCGCGGACTGCGCAGCCTCCTCGGCGACGACGTCGTCACTCCGCTCCACATCGACAACGTCCCGGACCTCGGCGACGTCAAGACCGCCTGGGACCACGTGCACGCCGAGGGCTTCCTCGGCTCGCGGATCACGGTGCAGACGATCTGGTCGGCGTACGACTCGGCCCTCGCGGCGCCGCTGATCCTCGACCTCGCCCGCCTGCTGGCGCTCGCGGACGAGGCCGGCGTCTCGGGCCCGGTCGGCGAGCTCGGCTTCTTCTTCAAGGACCCGTGGGGCAGCGACGTGCACGGCTTCGCCGAGCAGACGGCGGAGCTGGTGGCCTGGTCCGCCCGCACCGGCGCCCTCGTCGCCGAGCGCCGCACCCCGGTGACGAGCGGGACGCGGAGCGATGGCTGAGCTGCGCGACTACCTCGAGCTGGTCCGCGCGAAGGCCGCGCTGACCGTGATCGGCGACACCGTCGCGGGCGGAGCGTGGGCGGGCCGCGGAGTGGGAGCGCGCACGGTCGCGCTCCCGCTGTCCTCGGCGCTGCTCTACTCGGCGGGCATGGCGCTCAACGACTACGCGGACGCCGAGCTCGACGCCCGGGAGCGGCCCGAGCGGCCGATCCCCTCGGGGCGCATCCGGCGCTCGGCGGCGCTGGGCACGGCGGCGGCGCTGACCGCGGCGGGGATCGCCGTGGCGGCCGTCGTGGACGGGCGGCGCTCGCTCGCGCTCTCGCTGCCGCTCGCGGCCGGGATCTGGTCGTACGACCTGCTCGCGAAGCCGACTCCGCTGGGCCCGGTCGTGATGGCGGCCTGCCGCGGTCTCGACGTGCTGCTCGGCGCGGGCGTCGACGGCGTGCGCGCGGCGGCCCCCGCCTCCGCCGCTGTGGCCGCGCACACGCTCGGCGTCACCGTGCTCTCGCGCGGCGAGGTGCACGGCACCACCCCGGTCGCGGCGGGAGCGGTCTCGGCCGGCACCGCGGCGATCGCGCTGTCCACCGCGGCCGGCGCTCTGGCCGAGCGCCGGGCCGCCCCCGCCGCGGTCGTCGCCGCGGGCCTCGGGCGCTGGCTCCTGCTCGTGCTCACCGCGCAGCTGCAGGCCGTGCGGACGCCGACGGCCGCGGCCGCGCGGACGGCGACCCGCGCGGGCATCACCGGGATGATCCCGCTGCAGGCCGCGCTCGCCGGTCTGAAGCGTCCCGAGCTGGGGGCGGCGCTGCTCGCGCTCGACGCGCTCGGCTCCCTCCTGCTCCGCCGCCCGCGGACGGCGGACATCACATGAGCGCCACCGGACCCGTCCTCGGCTACGGCACCAACGGCTTCGCCGACCACACCCTCGACGACGCGCTCACGGTGATCCACGCCGCGGGGTACCGCGCCGTCGCGCTCACCCTCGGGCACCCGCACCTCGATCCCTTCGCGGCCGACTGGCGCGAGCGGACGCTGGCGCTCCGGTCGCGGCTCGACGAGCTGGGCCTGCGCGTGGTCGTCGAGACGGGCGCGCGGTACCTGCTCGACCCGTTCGCGAAGCACCGCCCCACGCTGGTCGACGAGGAGGCCGGTCCCCGGGTCCGCTTCCTCGAGCGCGCGATCGAGATCGCCGCGCTGCTGGGCGCCGACGCCGTCTCCCTCTGGTCGGGGGTCGTGCCGGCGGGCGCCGATGCGGCCGCGGCCTGGCGGCTGCTCGTCGAGCGGATGCGCGGCGTCGTCGCGACGGCCGAGCGCCACGGCGTGCGGCTGGCCGTCGAGCCCGAGCCGGGGATGCTGGTGGAGACGGTCGCCGACGCGCTGCTGCTGCGCCGCGAGCTCGGCGACCCGGAGTCGGTCGGTCTGACGGTCGACCTCGGCCACTGCGTCGTGGTGGAGCCGGACGGCGTGGTCGGAGCCCTCCGCAGCGCCGGGGACCTGCTTCTGAACGTGCAGGTCGACGACATGCTCCCGGAGCGGCACGAGCACCTCGAGCTCGGCACCGGATCGCTCGACCTCGCGGCCGCCTTCGCGACCCTCGCCGAGATCGGCTACCGCGGGATCGCCGCCGTCGAGCTGCCCCGGCACTCGCACGACGCGCCCCGCCTGGCCGTGGCGAGCCTCGCGGCGATGGAGGAGGCGCTCGGCGGCGCCTCCTCGCACGTCGAGCACCCGTGGACCGCGGCCGCCCGCTCCGCCGTCCTCGAGCGCCCGGCGCGGATCGAGCGCTTCTTCCCCGCCGCCGGCCGCGAGGCCGGACGCGAGCCGCTCCGGCCCGCCGAGGACCCGCACGGCCTCGTCCACGGCACGCACGACGACGCGGCCCGCGCCGCCCTGGTGCAGGCCGCGGCGCAGGCGCTCGGCGACGACGACCTGGCCGCTCTCCTCCTCCGCCTCTACCGCGGCGGGGACGGCGCCGAGCGCCGCGGAGTGCTGGCCGGGCTGAACGCCCTCGGCGACCCGGGACCGGCGACGACCCTCGCCGGCCTCGAGCTGACCGCCGACGCCCTGCGCGCCAACGACACCCGGCTCGTCGCCGCGGCGATGGGCTCCTTCGCCCGCCGCCACCTCGATGCGCACGCCTGGCGGCACGGGGTGCTCAAGCTCGTCTTCCTCGGCGTCCCGCTCGCGGCGGTCGCCGGGCTGGAGGAGCGCAGCGACGCCGAGCTGCGCGCGATGGCCGGCCGCTTCGCGGACGAGCGCCGCGCGGCCGGGCGCCCGCTCCCGGACGATCTGGCGGTGCTCCTGCCGAGCTGACCGCCCCCGAACGCCGCCCCGACCGCGGGGCACCACCACCGATGAGAAAGGCGCGACGATGCGCATCTTCGACCCGCACATCCACATGACCTCCCGCACCACCGACGACTACCAGGCGATGTTCGACGCCGGCGTCCGCGCGGTCGTCGAACCCTCCTTCTGGCTCGGACAGCCGCGCACGAACGTCGGCTCGTTCACGGACTACTTCGACGCCCTGATCGGCTGGGAGCGCTTCCGCGCCGCGCAGTTCGGCATCCGCCACCACTGCACCATCGGGCTCAACCCGAAGGAGGCGAACGACCCGCGCTGCCGGGCCGTCCTGCCCGAGCTCGACCGCTACCTCGCCAAGGACGGCGTCGTCGCGGTCGGCGAGACCGGCTACGACTCGCTCACCCCCGAGGAGGACCAGGTCTTCCGCCAGCAGCTCGAGCTCGCCGGCGAGCACGGCCTCCCCGCGATGGTGCACACCCCGCACCGCGACAAGGAGTCGGGCACCCGCCGCACCCTCGAGGTCGTCGCCGACTCGGGGCTCGAGCCTGGGCGGGTCCTCGTCGACCACCTCAACGAGGTCACCGTCGACGCGGTCCGCGACTCCGGCTGCTGGATGGGCTTCTCCATCTACCCCGACACGAAGATGGACGAGACCCGCCTGGTGACGCTGGTCGAGCGGATCGGGCTGGACCGCGTGCTGGTCAACTCCGCCGCCGACTGGGGCCGCTCCGACCCGCTCACGACCGCGAAGACCGGCCGCCTCCTCCTCGTCGCCGGCTTCAGCGCGGGCGACGTCGACCGGCTGCTCTGGCAGAACCCGGTCGAGTTCTACGGGCAGAGCGGACGCCTGGACCTCTCGCCCGTCGCGGGCTTCGACGTGCAGGAGTCGGCCGGCCGCACCTTCGAGGGCAACTCCGTGCTCCGGGGCGCCCCGCGCGTGGCGGAGGTCGTGTGATGCACCTCTCCTACTGCACCAACGTCCATCCCGCCGAGGACCTGGCCGGAGTCGTCCGCCAGCTCGACGTCTACGCCGGACCCGCGCGCGTGGCCGCCGGGCTCGCCCTGGTCGGAGTCGGCCTGTGGATCCCGCGCGACCTCGCGGCCCGCCTGGTCGCCAGCGCCGAGGACCGCGCCGTCCTCCGCGCGGCCCTGCAGCGCAACGGCCTGGAGGTGCGCACGCTCAACGCCTTCCCGTACGCCGCGTTCCACGCCGAGGTCGTGAAGCTCGACGTCTACCGCCCCGACTGGACCACGCCGGAGCGCCTGCAGTACACGATCGACTGCGCGCGCATCCTGGCCGACCTGCTGCCCGCCGGCGCCGACGGCAGCATCTCGACGCTGCCTCTGGGCTGGCGCGAGGGCTGGGGGCGGGAGCAGGACGAGGCCGCCTGCCGCAACCTCGCCCGGCTCGTCGAGGAGCTGCGCGACCTGCGCCGCTCCACCGGCCACGCGATCCGCCTGGCGATCGAGCCCGAGCCCGGCTGCATCCTCGACACCGTGGACGACGTCGTCGACTGGCTGCACCCGCGGATCGGAGTGGTCGACCCGGCGTACGTGGGCGTGTGCCTCGACACCTGCCACCTCGCCGTCTCCTTCGCCGACCCGGTCTCGGCCGTCCGCCGCATCCGCGACGCGGGCCTGCGCGTGGTCAAGGTGCAGGCCTCCGCCGCGCTCCACCTGGAGGACCCCTCGGGCCGCGCCGCGCTCACCCCGTTCGTCGAGAAGCGCTACCTGCACCAGACCCGCGAGAACGGGATCGACGGAGTGCTCCGCGTCGACGACCTGCCCGAGGCGCTGGACACGCTCCCCGGCACCGGCCCGTGGCGCGTGCACTTCCACGTGCCGCTGCACCACCGGCCGGAGGCGCCGCTCTCGGCGACCACGGCCGTCCTGGCGGAGGCGGTCTCGGCGGTCGACGCCGCCTGGCCGTACGACGAGATCCACCTCGACGTCGAGACCTACACCTGGTCGGTGCTCGCCGACGCCCCGAGCGACCTCTCGACGGGCATCGGCGCCGAGCTCGCCTGGGCGGCCGCGCACCTGCTCACGCCCGCCTCCCGAGAGGCGCTGCTGGCGCCCCTCCTCCCGCAGGCGGCGGCACTGTGAGGCCCGTGCTGCTGCTCGACGTGGTCGGGTTGACCTCGACGGCGCTCGCCGACATGCCCCGCCTCTCGCGGCTGGCCCGCGGGGGCGGGCGCCTGCCGCTGGACACGGTCCTGCCTGCGGTCACCTGCAGCGTGCAGTCGACCATGCTCACCGGCTCGATGCCCGCGCAGCACGGGATCGTCGGCAACGGCTGGTACTTCCGCGACCTCGGCGAGGTGCACCTGTGGCGCCAGCACAACCGCCTGGTCACGGGGGAGAAGGTCTGGGAGACCGCGCGCCGGCTGAGCGGGGAGCCGTACCGCGCGGCCAACATCGGCTGGTGGTACGCGATGGGGGCGACGACCGACGTCACCGTCACTCCGCGCCCGATCTACCACGCCGACGGCCGCAAGTCGCCGGACGCGTACGTGCGCCCGCCGGCGCTGCACGACGAGCTGGTCTCGCGCTTCGGCGCCTTCCCGCTGTTCCAGTACTGGGGGCCGACCGCGTCGCTCCGCTCGACCCAGTGGATGGTCGACGCGACCCGGCACGTGCTGGCCGGAGACGGCTCCGGACCGCCCGAGCTGACCACGGCGTACCTGCCGCACCTCGACTACGACCTCCAGCGCTTCGGACCGGACTCGCCCGAGGCGCGCCGGGCCGCGTCGGAGCTCGACGTGGTGCTCGCTCCGCTGCTCGACGACGCGGAGGCGCTGGGCGCGTCGGTGATCGTGGTCGCCGAGTACGGGATCGCCGACGCCGACACTCCGGTCGACGTGAACCGGGCGCTCCGCCGCGAGGGCCTGCTCGAGGTCTACGTGCAGGACGGCCGCGAGCAGCTGGACCCGTGGACGTCGCGCGCGTTCGCCGTCGCCGACCACCAGGTCGCGCACGTCTACGTGCAGGACGCGGCGGACCTGCCGCGGGTGCGCTCGATCCTCGAGGGGCTCGACGGCGTCGACGAGGTGCTCGACCGGGAGGCGCAGGCCCGCTACGGCCTCGACCACGAGCGCTCGGGGGAGTTCGTCGTGGTCGCCCGGCCGGGGGCGTGGTTCACCTACTACTACTGGCTCGACGACGACCGCGCGCCCGACTTCGCCCGCGGCGTCGACATCCACCGCAAGCCCGGCTACGACCCGGCCGAGCTCTTCTTCGATCCGGCCGACCCGCTGGTGAAGGCGAAGGCGGCGGGCAACCTCGCCAAGAAGGCGCTGGGGCTGCGCTACGCGATGAACCTGGTGCCCCTGGACGCGTCGCTCGTGCGCGGCACGCACGGGAGGCTGCCGTCCTCATCGGCCGACACCCCGCTCGTGCTGGCCTCGGACGCGGACCTGCTGCCGGCCGGAGCCGCGTCGCTCCCGGCCACCGCCGTGCGCGACCTGGTGCTCGCGGCGCACGGCCCGGCCCTCGCGAAGGAGGCGTCGGCGCTCGCGCGCTGAGGGAGGGGACGCCCGGCGGCCTGCGCTCGTGTGCGGGCTGCCGGGCTCTGAGGGATCAGCCGGGGTCGCCGCGGACCTTGTGAGCTCGGGCGAGCTCGCCGCCTGCCGCAGCGGGCTCAGGTCCTCGCCGCCGGCCCCGGGCGGCCGGGGGCTCAGCGCGGCACGAGCCCGGTGAGCCGCGCCGTCAGCCGCTCGACGGGGCCCGCACCGAGGAGCCGCCACCACAGCACGGCGGCCGCGCACAGCCCGAGCACGAGGGCGAGAGCGGCGAGCGGAGTGTCGGCGGAGTAGCCGAGGCCCGCCCGCGCGAGCGCCGCGACGAGAGCCACCTGCAGCACGTAGACCGAGAGCGCGAGCGTGCCGATCGCCCGGAGCGGCACCAGCAGCCGTCGGACCGCGGTGGAGCGCGACGTGGTCAGCAGCACCACCGCGACGTAGGCCAGGAGCACGAGCCCGAGGTCGTGCAGGGTGTCCGGGAGGCTGCCGGAGGGCGACTCCACGCCGAGCAGGAGCGCGACCAGTGGCCGCACCGGGTACGCGACGACCGCGACCGCCGCGAGCACCGGCAGCAGCCGGTCGCGCTGCGCGCCGTGCCGCAGCAGCAGGGCTCCGAGGAGGAAGAAGGGGAGCAGGTTGGTCGCGCGGTAGCTCGGCCCGGTGAAGAGCCAGAGGGCGAGCGGAGAGCCGGATGCGGCGGCGGCGACCGCGGCGTTCACGGGCCCGGCGGCGAGCGCGAGCACGGCGGCCAGCGCGGCGATCGTCCGGGAGCGGAGGAGCAGCAGCGGCGTGCCGAGCACGAGCACGACGCCGAGGTACTGCAGCACGATCGCGATCCAGCTGCCCCAGGTCTCGAGCCAGACCCCGAGTGCCACGAGCACCGCGCCGCGGATCGCGTTCCGCAGCAGCACCCGCCCTGGCGAGGCACCGGGCCGCGCGAGCACCAGGGCCGCCGACATCCCCATCACCAGCGCGAACAGCGGCGACGCGAGATCGTTGACGTTCCACGCCAGGAACCCGACGACCCCCGTGCGCGCGCTCGGCACGAGCGGCATCGCGTGCGCGACGAGCATGGCCGCCACCGCCACTCCGCGCAGCACATCGGGGGCGACCAGTCGGTCGTGCCGGAGTCGCGGAGCCGTCGCAGTCATCCCGCGAGAGTAGGCGCGCCCCCGCCGCCGCGCCCCGCGCGAGCGCACCTCGCGCCACCGCCCGCCCGCCGGGCCGTCGGCCGCGGCGCCGCCCGCCCCGCCGACGGGCGCTGCTGTCCGCTCCGCTCCGTCGGCCGGGGCCTCCGGCCGCCCGCTCCGATCCGTCGCTGACGGCCCGTTCCGTCCCCCCGCACGGGCCGTTCGTGACGGATCGACGCCCGGCGCCCTCCGGCAGGCCCGCGCTCGCTCCGCATGCGGCGCCCAGGCGCGCCCGGCCCGCTCCGATCCGTCGCGGACGGCCCGTCCTGCGCTCCTCCGCGGGCCGTGAGCGACGGATCAGCGCCCGCCCGCGCCGCCGCCTCGCGCGGATCCCCGCCGCGACGTCCCGGTCCCGCCTCGGCCTGCTCCGATGCGTCACGAACGGCTCCTTTCTCCCTCCCGAAGCGACCGTTCGTGACCCCTCGGCGCCCGTTCGTCCGCACGCGCGCCCGCGCCGCCGCCTCGCGCTCGGCGCCGGGATGTCCCGGCCGTGCCTCCGGCCTGCTCCGATGCGTCGAGAACGGTCCCCTCCGCCCGTCGGAAGCGACCGTTCGTGACCCCTCGACGCCCGCCCGCCCGCGAGCGGCCTGCACTCGGCCCGCACCGAGCACGACCGGGCATGCTGGACGGATGACCGACGCCGCCCCGTCCCCCGACCGCCCGCGCCGTGCCCGCAGCCAGCACGTGCTCACCGTGCTGCGGACCGAGCGCCTCACCGGCCACCTGGTCCGCGTGCACCTCGGCGGCGACGGGCTCGACGCGTTCCTCGCCGAGTCCGACCCCGAGCGCCTCGCCGCGACCGACCGCTACGTGAAGCTCCTGCTCCCGCCGCGCGGCTCCGACCTCCAGCCGCCCTTCGACCTCGACGCGCTCCGGGCGAGCGTCGCCCCCGAGCAGCTGCCCGTGCGCCGCACCTACACCGTCCGCTCGGTCGACCTCGAGCGGCGCTCGATCGCCGTCGACTTCGTCGTGCACGGCGACGAAGGGGTGGCGGGACCGTGGGCGCTCGCCGCGGCTCCCGGTGACCGGATCGCGCTCTCCGCGCCCGGCGGCGCCTGGTCGCCGAGCGCCGACCCCGAGGCCGTGCACCTGCTGCTCGGCGACGACTCCGCTCTGCCGGCGATCGCCTCCGCCCTCGAGGGGATGTCCGCGCACGCGCGCGGCCTGGTCCTGATCGAGGTGGACTCGGCCGCCGACGAGCTCGATCTTCCCGCTCCGGCCGGAGTGGAGGTGCGCTGGCTGCACCGCGGCGGTCTCGAGGCCGGCCGGGCGCTGGTCGCGGCCGTCCGGGCCGAGCGGAGGCCCGAGGGCGTGCTCGAGGTCTTCGCGCACGGCGAGCGCACCGCGATGAAGCAGCTGCGCGCTTTCCTGCAGGACGAGTGGGGCGTGGAGCGCCGGGCGCTCTCGCTCTCGGCCTACTGGGCTCTCGGCCGCGCCGAGGACCGCTTCCAGGCCGAGAAGCGCGAGCCGGTCGGCGCGATCTTCGCCGACTGACGCGGGAGCGCACTCCGTCCGCACACCTCCGGGAAGGGACTAGCCTCGGACCCACCTCTACTCCGGTCCCCACGACCGGACCGTCCGATGGCGGTCCGGCCCTGCGAGCCTCGCGCCCGCCGCCCCCGCCGTTCTGCGGGCTGCTCGACCGACACGATGAGGAGAGCCCCTGTGGGAGTGCTGATCTTCGGCGCCTGGCGGCGCCGGATCGAGTTCGAGGACCGGACGCTCGCGCACGTGCGGATCGCGGTGCGCGCGCGGATGGAGCAGGGACAGCCGTTCCGCTTGACCTGGAGGACGCTGCAGGAGTCGGAGTCGCGCTCGCACGCGATCCTCGTGCAGCCGAACGCGGTGCTGGAGTACCGCTTCGATCGTCCCCGGCTGCACGCCGTGAACCGCCTCTGGCTGCGCGAGCTCCTCACCCCCGCGTCCGGGCGCGACATGGTCGTCGCCGCCGAGCCCGAGCAGGCGCCGATCCTCGGTGACGACCGTCCGTCCCCTGTTCCCGAGGGAGGGCTCGCGGCCTAGTCGGAGCGGAGCCCCTCACTGCCGGGCGAGGCCGACCGGGAGCCCGCCCGCGAGGGCGGCGGCGGATCCGAAGAGCAGCGCCCCCACCCCGCCCAGGGCGGTGGCGACGACGGTGTTCAGCACGGCTCCGACGAGCGCGAAGCCCAGCACGTTCGGCAGCGAGAGGATCGCGTCGAGGTCGACCTGATCGCCGACGACCTGCCCGAGGAGCGTGTCGGCCTGGGTGAAGAGCTCCGGGTGCACGAGCAGCGGATGGGCGACCAGGACGGCGGCGAGGCCGAGCACCGCGAGCGCGAGGCCGAGAAGGAACGAGAGCTTGACGGCCGACCAGAAGTCGACGTGCACGAGCGTGAGGCGGAGCGGAGCCTGATCGCCGGCCGGCTTCCCGGAGCCGGTCATCGGGCGTCAGCGGCGCGCTGGTCGGCGGCGGCGACGACGAGGGCTGAGGCGGCGGCGAGGGCGCGGTTCACGAGGGTCTCCTGGGGCGGGACGGGCGCCGGGAGCAGAGGCTCGGCGGCGTTCTGCCAGAGTCCCGGGCCGGAGGAGTCCGGTGCGTCGTCCGGGAGTCGCGTCCGGTGCGCCTCGGGGATGACCGCGCGTCCGCTGCTCCCTCCGACAGCCCGCCACCCGCCGAGGGTCCCTCCTCTCCGGCGTGCGGTCGACGCGGATCGCCGCCTGCCGCTTGCAGGACCTGCCCCGCGCGGTGGATCCTGCCCGGACACGGAGCGCCGCGCAGGACGCCGCGGCCACCGCCCCATCGGGACTCCCGCCGACACGGATGTTTCATCGCCGCCGCAGCCGGACATGTACCTGTGACTCCGCGAAAGGGGAACCATGAGCATCCGCTCCCGAGACGACTTCTCCGAGCTGTACCGCGCCCACTACGACGACCTGCTCCGCTTCGTCCGCCGCCGCGCTCCCGCCGCGACGGTCGACGACATCGTCGGCGAGACCTTCCTCGCCGCCTGGCGTCGCAGGCAGGACCTGCCGGAGAACGTGCGGCCCTGGCTGTTCGGCACGGCCCGGCACGTGATCCTCAACGCCGCCCGCGGCGAGAACCGCCGGCAGGCGCTGGCCGTGCGGGTCGGGACCCTCGCTCCGGAGGAGCAGGCCGACCCGTCGGTCGGCGACCGCCTCGACCTGGAGAGCGCGTGGAAGCGGCTGCCCCTCGCCGAGCAGGAGGCTCTGGCCCTCCACGTGTGGGAGGACCTCCCGCAGGCCGAGGCGGCGCAGGTGCTCGGCTGCTCCCGGGCCGCCTACGCGATGCGGCTCACCCGCGCGAAGCGGCGGCTGGCGGCGCTGCTCGCCCCCCTCGACTCCACGCTCCTCTCCGGCACGGCAGAACGGACCCTCTCATGACCGACCAGCTCCTCGACCTGCTCCGCGCCCACGACGCCGAGCCCCGCACCCCCCTCACCGCTGGCGAGGCCGCACGTCGGGACGCGCTCCTCGGCGAGATCCTGGTCAGCGAGGACGCGGCCGCTCCCCGTTTCTTCCGCCCCCGCGACTGGGCCGTCGCCGGCGCGGCGACCGTGCTCCTGGCCGCCGCAGCCGCAGCCGCGGTGATCGTCGTGGTCCCGGGTCTCATCCCCGGCACCGGCTCCGTCGGGCTGAACCGCGCGGTGCTCGCCTCCTGGACCGCGATCCCCGAGCGCATCCTGCCGAGCTCCGAGCTCGGGCAGTCGGCGACGCAGTGGTGTGCGACGAACCTGCAGAGCCCCAACGGCGAGGCCGGGCCGGCGGAAATCTCGCACCTCGACGCGCGCGGCGACGCCGCCTCGATGATCTACCGCTTCGACGACTCCCTCTACTACTGCCTCAGCGCCGGGAACGGCGCGGGGATGTGGGAGGTGGCGGACGCCGCACCGGCCGGCCCCCTCGCCGCGGACGCCGTCCAGCTCAGCTCGGCCGGCACCTTCGGAGAGGGGGACGCCGCTCTGATCTACGCGGTCGGCTTCGCGGGCGCGGACGTGGAATCGGTGGTGCTGAACGAGGCCGGCGTCGAGCCGGTCGTCGCGACCCTCGAGGGCGGCTCCTGGACCGCCTGGTGGCCCTCGTCCGACGGTCTCGCCGCCGGGCCCGCCGGCACGGTCACGATCACCACCCGGGACGGCTCGAGCCGCGAGGTCCCCGTCGACTCCCTCTACCGCCCGTGAGCGGGCCGCGGCACTCCCGTTCGGACGGGCCGGAGCAGGAGGGGACGGGTGCGCGCGTCCTGTCCACGCGCTTCACCGACGTCCACTACCTCGACGAGGGACCGGTGGACGGCACTCCGCTCGTGCTCGTGCACGGCTTCCCCGACGTCCCCGCCACCTGGGACGGCGTCCTGGAGCTGCTTCCCCCCGGGCTCCGGGTGGTGCGCCCCTTCCTGCGCGGGGTCGGGCGGACCCGTGTCGTCGACCCCGGGGCGCGGTCCGGGCAGGTGGCCGCGCTGGCCACCGACCTGCTCGATCTCCTCGAGGCGCTCGACCTCGGGCCTGTCGTGCTCGTCGGCCACGACTGGGGAGCGCGGACCGCTCACGCCGTCGCGGCGCTCGCGCCCGAGCGGGTCGGCGCACTGGTCACCCTCGCCACCGCGTACGGACCGTCGAGCGAGCTGAGCGGCGGCGAGGTCCTCGACGACGCCGCCGCGGCCTGGTACCGCTACTGGCTCTGCACGGCCGCGGGAGCGGAGGCGTTCCGGGGCGACCCGGCGCAGCTCGTCCGCTGGGCCTGGCGGGAGTGGTCGCCTCCGGGCTCCCTCCCGCCGGAGGCCCTGGAGGAGGTCCTCGCGGCGACGGCGACCAGCGGCTTCGCCGACACGGTCGTCGACTACTACCGGCACGGCGCCGGGGAGGCGCCCGGCCGGGCCGTGTACCGCGCCGCGCAGGAGGCCCTCGACGCCTGGCCGCGCATCGACGCGCCGACGACCTTCCTCCTCGGGACGGCCGACGGCTGCGAGACGCCCGCCCTCGCACGGGCGAACGGCCGGTACTTCTCCGCAGGCCGGGAGCTGATCGAGCTCGACGGCGTCGGCCACTTCGTGCAGCGCGAGGCCCCCGGGGCGGTCGCGGCCGCGATCCTCCGGCACCTCCGACCGGTCGACCGCGCACCCGCGCCTCCGGTGACGCGCTAGAGCGTCTCCGGCCGCGGACGGACCGTGCCCACCCCGCGGACGCTCCTGCTGGAGGCCGCGAGGAGCGAGGCGACGAGGACGACCGCGGCGCAGCCGAGCAGGGTGCGGTCGAGCCCGACGAGGTCGGCGAGCGGGCCCACGAGCGCCTCCCCGAGCGGCACGGCGAGGAAGGAGCCGACCATGTCGTAGGAGTAGACCCGGGCGAGCGCCTCGCGGGGGACGTGGGTCTGCAGCGTCTGGTCCCAGGCGATGGCGAAGATCTCGAGCGCGACTCCGCCGAGGGCGAAGGCGAGGAGGAGGGCGGGGAGCGCCGGGAGGATCCCGAGGGCGGCGACCGGGACAGCCGTCACCGCCATGAGAGCGACGCCCGCCCCCAGCGCCCGGGGCCGCCAGCGCAGCGCGATCACGGCCCCGATCACCAGACCGACGGTCTGTGCGGCGATCACGAGGCCCCACGCCGCTCGGCCGAAGGACCGGTCGGCGACGACCGGGCCGAGGACCGTGGTCGCGCCGACGAACGCGGCGTTGACGGCTGTGAACTGCGCCACGACGATCCACACCCAGCGCCGGCTCGTGAACTCCCGCCACCCCTCGCGGAGGTCGGCGAGGACGGAGGCGCCCGGGCCCGAGCGGACCGTCCGCGGCAGCCGCACACGGGAGTAGAGGACCGCGGCCAGGGCGAAGCCTGCGGCGTCGACCGCCAGCCCCCACCCGGGACCCACCAGTGCGACGAGCGCGGCCCCGGCCGAGGCGCCGACGATGCTCCCGGCGTTCAGGCCCAGGCGGAGCAGGGCGTTGGCCGGGCGGAGCTCGCCGACCGGCACCGTCTCGGGGACGAGGGCGGCCGCGGCGGGCAGGCTCATCGCCGCGACGGCGCCGTTGAGCACGCTGAGCACGACCAGGGCCGCGACGGTCGCCGTCCCCGTGATCACCGTCACGGCGACCGCGGCCTGAGTGGCCGCCGCCGCGAGCGAGGTGCCGACGAGGATCACGGAGCGGGGGAGCCGGTCGGCGAGGACGCCGCCGAGCAGCAGGACGGCGACGTTGGCGAGGGAGCGCGCGGCGACGACGAGTCCGAGGTCCGTCGGCGAGCCCGTCAGGTCCAGCACGGCGAAGGCCAGGGCGATCGGAGCGACGGCGTTGCCGAGGACGCCGGTCGTGCGGGCGGCGAGGAGCCAGCGGAAGGGGCCGTGCGCAAGAGGACCGTGCGCCAGCGGCCCGCGCCCGTCGCGGGTCACGGCCGGCGGAGCGGGAACATCGCGGTCGTCATCGACACCGGCGCGGTACCGGGCGTCCTCGGCGGCCGGGCCGCCGCGTGCAGCAGCGCGGACGCCTCCCCGACGTGCCGCACCACCCGCCGCCAGACCTCGGGGTCGACCCAGAGCTCCGCGTCCGTCGAGAGCTGAGGACCGTCCGCCCGGCTCGACGAGCGCCGCCGGAGCTCCTCGATCAGGGCCTCGAGGTGCAGGTCCCGCTCCTCCTCCGGCCCGGCGTCCACTGACGCGGTCACGTCGAAGGGCCTTCCGGAGGCCTCGTGCCGGTACCGCTTCGCCTCGCCGCCCCGCAGGCGCACGGTCTCGACGACGGCCACGAGCCCGGCGCGCTCCAGCACGCGGAAGTGGTAGCTCGCCGTCGCCTGTGACAGCTGCAGCTCGCGGGCGGCCTCCGCGGCGCTCATCGCCGCTCCCGTCACCAGGGACAGCAGGCGGAGGCGGATCGGATGCGCGGTGGCGCGCAGCTCGTCGAGAGAGGACATGCGGCCATGGTGACCGGCGGCTCCCGCACCGTCAAACAGGGCTTTGGGGGTGGGGCGGCGCTCGCCGGGCCGCTCCGGTGCACATCGGGCGGCGCTCGCCGGGCCGCTCTGACGAGCGATCCGGAGGGCCCACCGGCGCTTCCGGGATTCTCGCTCACCCCGGCGATCCGAGATCGGGGCCCGGAGTCGTCCTCCGGGCCCCGTCGCTCAGACCTGGGCGGTGCCGCTGTCCTCGACCGGGCCGGACGCGTCCGACTCCTCGGTGATCTCGGTGTCGGTCTCGTCGGCGCGGTCGCGGAGCGCGTCGGCCATCGCGCCGGCGCCCTCGGCTCCGTGGTCGTGCTCGACCTGGTCGATCAGGCCGCCGAGCTTCTCGTCGTTGCTGGCGTCCTCGGCTCCGTCCATCACGGGGCTGTTCTGCTCGTTGTCGCTCATGGCGCTCCTCCTGGGTCGACCGGCCTCTGCGCCGGTGGTCCGACGCTACGCGCGCGGCCCGTGCGGTGCAGGTGATCGACGGGAATCGGCCGGTCCGCTATCGGGGTGCCGAGCGACGTTCCCGGCCATCCTCGAATCGAGCGGATATCGCTCTCCGCCCTCCGGAGAAGTGAGCGGATATCGCCTGTCGAATGAGCCCCTATCGCTTTCCGGCGAGGTGAACAGTTCTCTCAGAGAAGTGCCCCTCGGAGACCCTCCCTGCTATGATCGGGCGACTTCTGCACCAGGGACCGGGGGGTCGTTCTCGGCGGACGATCGATCATCCACACGCCTGTTATCTCGATCATCACCAGTGAAGGCGCGTATGGCTTCGTATCTCTTCGTCTGCTCCGGCGGCGGGCATCTCAAGGAGATGTTCGCCCTCTCGGGACTCCTCGGAGTCGACCCGGAGGAGCAGCATTGGGCGACCGTCGACAGCGCCCTCAGCCGCACCCTCCTCGCCGACCGGCGCGTGACCCACCTCGCCGATCCGCCGCCCCGCGCCGTGGTGCCGGTGCTCCGCAACGCGATGATCGGCCGCTCCCTGCTGGCCCGCGGGTCCTTCGACGCCGTCTTCAGCACCGGCGCCAGCCCCGCCCTCTCCTTCCTGCCGCTCGCGGCCTCGCGCGGCATCCCCGCGCACTACATCGAGAGCGCCGCCCGCGTGCTCGGCCCGTCGATGACCGGTCGGATCCTCGCCCGGGTCCCCGCCGTCTCGACCTACACCCAGTACCGCTCCTGGGCCGACGACCGCTGGAGCTTCGGCGGCTCGATCTTCGACACCTACCGCGTCGAGGACGTCGTCCCGCAGCCGATCCGCCGCGCCGTGGTCTCGGTCGGCACGCAGGACGGCTACCCGTTCCCCCGATTCTTCGCCGCGCTCGCGCCGCTGCTCGAGGGCGTGGAGGTGCTCTGGCAGACCGGGGCGAACGACGTCTCCGGGCTCGGGATCGACGGCCGCCACTCCGTGCCGCACGACGAGCTCAACGCCGCGATGAAGGCGGCCGACGTCGTCATCGCGCACGGGGGAGTGGGCACCGCGCTCAGCGCCATCGAGCAGGGCCGGGTGCCGATCCTGGTCCCGCGCCGCGCCTCGTTCGGCGAGCACGTCGACGACCACCAGGTGCAGATCGCCACCCGCCTGGCCGACTCCGGCCTCGCGGTCACCGTCGACATCGAGGGCCTCTCCCGCGAGACGCTCGAACTCGCCGCGGCGAGGCGGGTCGTCTCCGCCGATTCCGCCGTGCCCTTCGTGGTGCACGAGACGGCCGAGAAGTCCTCGGGCCTCTCCCGCCGACTCTTCCCCTCCTCCCGCTGATCCCCGCCCGCGCGACCAGACGTGATGAGAACGACATCCACGCGTCATCCGCGGCCCGTACACTCTCGAATGGGTTGGGGGGCCGGACGTCACTTCATGTGCGTCGAATTCGGAATGGTCGGCCGACTCGACACTGATGGCGAAAGCTCCGAAGGATTCTCGATATGACTGACACCCCGCGCGGCCTCTCGCGCCGCCTCCTGCTCGCCGCCTCCGCTGTCGGAGCCGCCGCGACCGCCTCCGCTCTCGTAGCGACCCCGGCGCTCGCCGCGCCGAACTACAGCGTGATCCCGAGGCTCCCGGGCGAGGTCTCGCGCCTCGACACCGCGATCTCGAGGAACGGCAGGAAGCCGTACGAGATCATCGACGTCAAGATCGGCAACGACTCCACCCGTCTCTTCGTCCCGCACTCGGCGAAGCCGAATTCAGGCTCCTCGGTGCCGGTCGCCTGGTTCTACCACGCCAGCGGCAGCAGCTACAAAGCTCTCGACAACGCGTACAGCTACTCGGCGGATCCGCTCGTCGACCTGGGCTTCGTCAGCATCAGCCCCGACTTCGGCGGCCCGAGCAACTACACCAACCCCACCGCGCTCGCCGTGCAGACGGCGGCCACGGCCTGGGTGCAGAGCCTCTGGAACGTCCGCGCGAGCTTCCTCCGTTCGAACTCCGGCGGCGGAGCGATGATGTGCTGGGCCTACGCGAAGAAGATGGTGCCGAACATCTACGGGGCGTACCACGCCAGCAGCGTCTTCGACGTCGAGGACCTCGCGGCGCGCGACGACACCCAGCCGAACCGCGTCCTCGCGGTGTACGGCGGAGACCGGGCGCTGATGCGCGCGACCAACCCCGCCCGGCTGCCGCAGGACGCGTGGAAGGGCATCCGCCTGCGCGTCAGCGCCGGCACGGCCGACCAGCTCGCTCCCGCCGAGCTCCACGGCGGACGTCTCCGCCGCCTGGCGCTGCCCGTCGCCAAGGAGGCGACGATCGCGTACCACAGCAGCGACGGCTACCAGGGCGGCCACATCGTCCCGACCACCACCAACAAGGACTCGGTCGAGACCTTCCGCCGCTGGCTCCAGGAGGGCCCCGCCTGATCCGCGGCAGGACCGACGCGACCCCTCCTCCCCGGGGGTCGGCGCCAGGGTCGAGCAGTGGAGGAGGAGGGCACGGCATCGCAGGCGTCCCAGCCGCCGAGAGGCGGCTCGCGAGGGCATCGCGATCCTCATCGAGGCCGACGGGACCACTCCCGTGAGCGCCGCACCGCCCGCCCCCTCCTCCACCACTCCGCTCCGACGCCAGAAGGACTCCCTGACGTGATCGACATCCTCCCGCGACGACTCCTCGTCGGCGCGCTCTTCTCGGTCGCCCTGGTGATCGTCCTCGGGATGGGGTACATCTTCTCGACCCGGGAGCCGGCCACCGGCCTCCTGGTGATCGCCGCCGGAGTCGGCGGCATCGTCGGCGCCTACGTTCTGCTGCGGGTCCCCGCGCACTGGCTGCCGGCGATGGCGCTCGCGTTCTTCGCGCTCGTCCCGACGCCGCTCACCCCCTCGACCCTGACGTTCCGCATGACGCTCTGGGCGGTCATCCTCGTGATCTGGGCGATCCGGCGCGGGCTCGCTCCCGAGCTGTGGCGCGCCCCCGTCAAGGCGTGGACCCGCGAGCTCGTGCTCTCCCCGTGGCGGGCCGTGGTGATCCTCGCGTTCATCGCCCTCATGCTCTGGTCGGCCGTGGCGACGGTGCGCGGCTCCTTCGCGAGCGAGGGCGTCTCGTGGCTGTTCAGCTTCGCGATCTGCGTGGGCGTGCCGATGCTCGTCTTCGACGCCCAGCGCGAGGCCGTGCTGCTGCGCAAGACGTGGGTGATCCTCTCCGGGCTGCTCGCCCTCTACGCCGCCCTCGAGCTGGTCGCGCAGAGCTCCCCGATCCTCGGTGCCGTCTACGGCGCCCTCGGCTACGAGCAGGACCAGCACTGGTCGCTCTACCGCGCCGAGATCACCTTCGGACACCCGCTGCTCGCCGGCACCTTCCTCACCGTGGGCGCCGGGCTCGCCTTCGGCTCCTGGCTCCAGGGCTCCCGCAAGTCGGACCTGCTGCTGGGCATCCTGGCCTCGGGCGGTGTCGTCGCGACCGTCTCGCGCGGACCGATGGCGGCCATCGCCGTCGCGGTCGTCGTCGCGCTCGTCGCCGTCGGCTTCCTCAACCCGGACCGCTCGCTGCTCCGGCCCGGCTCGATCCTGATCGCCGGCCTCATCGCGGGCGTCGGAGTCCTGAACTTCGAGCCCGTCACCGCCCGCAACAACAACCTCGACGCCTCCATCTCGGCCGGCGCCCGCGACCTCGCGGTGACCGTGTCGCTGAAGGCGGCCGAGCTCACGCACTGGCTCGGCTCCGGAGCGGCGACGTCCGGCATCAGCGGCAGGCGGTTCTCGGACGTGGTCATCGAGAACTCGTTCCTGCAGCTGCTGATCAGCGTCGGCATCCCCGGCCTGCTGTTCTTCGTGATCATGGTGGCCGCGATGTTCGGCGCCACGCTCAGCCGTCGCGACGTCGGCCCCGCGGCCGGCCTGCTCGGCTTCATGGTCTGCCTCGCCGGCTACAACGCCATCGACGCGGTCCGCCCCAGCCACCTGCTCCTGGGCTTCCTCGTCATCATCTGTCTGAACCCGGTGCACGTCCCCGACTTCTCGAAGGGCATCCGGATGCGCCAGCCCCTCGGGGCGCGGATCTTCGACGCGCCGATGGCCGTCGGGATGCGGGGCGAGCGGTGAGCCGCCGCTCCCGCAGGAACGACTCGTCGCCGGCCGCGCTCGTCGTCCAGCAGTCGCTCGCGCCGCCGGACTCGACCACGCAGTACGTCGACTCGATCGTCGACGGCCTCGCGCCCGGCGTCGAGCTGCTGTTCTTCTCCTGGCGCAGCGCCCTGCTCGCCGACTACGACGTGCTGCACGTGCACTGGCCCGAGCTGATGATCCGCGGCCGCAGCCCGCTGCACCGCTTCCTGCGCCGCCGCGCTCTCGACGTGCTGCTGGTGCGCCTCGCGCTCCAGCGCATCCCGCTCGTGCGCACGGTGCACAACCTGCACCCGCACGAGCTCGGTCCCGCCGCCGAGCGCCGCTCCCTGGCCCGGATCGACCGCGCGACCGACCTGTTCGTCCGCCTGAACCCCACGACCGTCACTCCCGGCCGGGCGCCCGCCGTCACGGTGCTGCACGGCCACTACCGCGACCAGTTCGCGCAGCACCCGCTGCCCGAGCGCGAGCACGGCCGCGTCCTCTACTTCGGCATCATCCGCCCCTACAAGGGCGTCGTCGAGCTGATGGACGTCTTCCGCGGCGTGGAGGACGACTCCCTCTCCCTGCACGTGGTCGGCAGCCCCAGCACGGGCCAGCGCGAGCTGGTCGAGGAGCGGGCCGCCCGCGACACCCGGGTGCGGACCACGCTCCGCCGGGTCGACGACGCCGAGATGGTCGACGAGATCGGCCGGGCCGAGCTGATCGTCCTGCCCTACCGCGAGATGCACAACTCCGGCTCGATCCTGGTCGCGCTCTCGCTCGGCCGGCCGATCCTGGTGCCGCGCACGCCCACCAACACGGCCCTGGCCGAGGAGGTCGGCAGCGACTGGGTGATCGAGTACGACGGCGATCTCACGCCCGAGCGGATCACCTCCGCGCTCGAGCGCACGCGCACCCGTCCGCCGGAGGGGCTCCCCGCCCTCTCCGGTCGCGACTGGGACGTGCTCGGACTCCAGCTCAAGAAGGCCTACGAGGGCGCGATCGCCACCAAGAAGGGCTCGACCCGATGACCGGGACCACGCAGAAGCCGTCTCCGAGCCTCGGCCGCTCCGCGAGCCGCGGCGCCGCCGTCACGATCGGCGGGCAGGCGATCCGCATCGCCGTCCAGCTGGGCAGCATCGTCGTCCTCGCGCGCCTGCTCGCGCCGGCCGACTACGGCCTGCTCGCGATGGTCACGGCGATCATCGGCATCGGCGAGATCTTCCGCGACTTCGGCCTCTCCTCCGCCGCCATCCAGGCGAAGGAGATCACGCCGGGCCAGAAGAGCAATCTGTTCTGGATGAACGCGGGCATCGGCCTCACCCTCACCCTGCTGGTCATCGCGGCCTCGTGGCCGATCGCCGCCCTCTACGGCGACGACCGGCTCCAGCTGCTGACCGTCGTGCTCTCCTCGACCTTCCTCCTCAACGGGATCTCGACGCAGTTCCGCGCCGACCTCGCCCGGCACCTCCGCTTCGTGAAGCTCACCCTGGTCGACATCGTCGGCCAGGTGCTGGGCCTCGTGGTCGGCGTGCTGATGGCGCTCGGCGGCGCCGGCTACTGGGCGCTGGCCGCGAGCCAGGTCGTGCAGCCGCTCATCGGCGTGCTGATGCTGGTCTTCATCACGGGCTGGCGTCCCGGCCGCTACCGCCGCGGCGAGGCGATGGGCCACTTCCTCCGCTACGGAGGCGGCGTCTTCGCGACCCAGGCGCTGACCTACGCGAGCAAGAACGTCGACTCCGTCATCATCGGCGCGCGCTTCGGCCCGGTCGACCTGGGCCTCTACAACCGCGCGTTCCAGCTGATGATGCTGCCGCTGCAGCAGCTGAACGCCCCGGCGCAGCGCGTCGCCCTGCCCGTGCTCTCCAAGCTGCAGGACGAGCGCGAGCGGTTCCGCACGTTCATCCTCTTCGGCCAGTCGGCGATGCTGACGGTGATGGGCCTCGTGCTCGCCGTCCTCGGCTCCCAGTCCGACTCGGTCATCCGGATCCTGCTGGGGGAGCGCTGGCTCGCCTCGGTCCCGATCTTCCAGATCCTGCTCGTGGCCGGGTTCTTCCAGGCCACGGCGTACTGCTCCTGGTGGGTGTTCCTCTCCAAGGGCCTCGTGCGCCAGAGCGTCTGGTACAGCCTGGCGACCCGCCCGCTGATGGTCGTCCTGATCCTGCTCGGCTCCAACTGGGGAGTGACGGGCGTCGCGGTCGCGTACGCCGGCTCGCTCGCCCTCACCTGGCCGATCGCGCTGATCTGGATCGGCCGCACCTCCGACGCCCCCGCCCGCGAGATGTTCACCAACGGCCTCCGCAGCGGCATCGCGTTCGGCTCGATCACGGTGGGCTCCTCCTTCTCCACCGTCTGGATCGCCGCCGACCAGCCCGTCCTCCGCCTCCTCGTGGGCGGTGCCGCCGTCCTGGTCGGGGTCGGGCTCTGGATGCTGATCCTCCCCGCGTTCCGCCGCCAGATCCTCGGCCTCGCCGACCTGCGCCGCCACTTCCGCCGCAGCCGCCCGGCCGCCGCTCCCGCCCCGGCCACGGTCGACGCCACCAGCCCCACCGGTGACAGCGCGCTGGTCGACGGAGCCGTCACGGCCGACACTCCCGACTCCGAGCGGCCTCCCGCCGCCGTTCCCCCCACCGAAAGAGATCGATGAAACTCAAGCTCGGCGTCGTCAAGTCCTGGAAGAAGGACTTCGTCACGACGACCCGCCTGCCCGCCCGCCGCGACGCGGCGGTGCTCCGCGCCGCCCTCGCGGACCTCCGACCCGAGCCCGAGTCGCACCTCGTGATCGCCGCTCCCGGCAGCGGCAACATCGGCGACCAGGCGATGCTGGAGGCGTTCCTCGAGAACACCACCGGTCCTGTCGTGGTCGTCCAGCGCTACGCCGGCGACGTCGTGATCCCCGAGGAGCAGGCCGACCGGGTCGAGGTCGTCGAGCTCCCGCACCTGGTCTACGGAGTGGGCGACGCGCACGCCGCCGACCTCCGCGCCTACGCCGCGCTGATCCGCCGCGCCCGCTCGGTCTCGGTCGTCGGCGCCGACATGATGGACGGCAAGTACAGCCTCCGCGGCTCGGTCCGCCGCTCCCTGCTCGCGCAGGCGGCCGCCGAGGCAGGGGTGCCCACGCGCATCCTCGGCTTCTCCTGGAACGCGGCGGCCCGCCTCGCCGCCCGCCGCTCCCTGATCGCCGCCTCCCGCGCCGGCGTCGTCCCGATGCTGCGCGATCCGCTCTCGGCGGAGCGCGCCCGGAGCATCGGCGTGCAGCGCGTCGAGGAGGTCACGGACATCGTCTTCTCGGCGCGCACCCGCGACCGCAGCTTCCGCGAGGGGCTGGGACTGCCCGAGGGCGTCCCCTTCGCGCTCGTGAACGCGAGCGCCCTC
Source organism: Rathayibacter sp. VKM Ac-2805 (assembly GCF_009834265.1). Taxonomy (NCBI): domain Bacteria; kingdom Bacillati; phylum Actinomycetota; class Actinomycetes; order Micrococcales; family Microbacteriaceae; genus Rathayibacter; species Rathayibacter sp. VKM Ac-2805. The sequence goes on along the minus strand of NZ_CP047185.1, from coordinate 3,080,520 downwards.
GTCGCCGGCATGGTCGACCAGGTGCCGGAGTACGAGCGCATCGTCGACCGCCTCCGCGCCGCCGGCGTGCACGTCGTGCTCCTCCCGCACGTCTCCCGCCCCATCGGCGACGACAAGGTGGCCGTCCGCGCGGTCGCCGAGCGCGTGGGATCCGAGGGCGTCACCGTCGTCGACCGCGTGCTCATGCCCGCCGAGATCCGCGGCCTCGCCGAGGACGCCCTGCTGACCGTCACCGGCCGCATGCACCTCGCGATCATGTCGCTCTCGCTCGGCGTCCCCGCGATCACCCTCGCCACCCAGGGCAAGGTCGAGGGCATCATGCGCCTCATCGGCCTGCCGCAGCTGTGCGTCGAGCCTGTCCCCGGCTTCGCCGACCGCGTCCTCCCGGTGATCGACCGCATCCTCGCGGAGCCGGGCGACGGCGGCGTGCGCGCCACCATCGACGCGGCCATGCCCGAGGTGCGCCGCCTCTCGGCGCTCAACACCCGCGGCCTCGGCGCGGAGGTCGTGCGATGAGCGCGGCGCAGGAGAAGGGACCGCGTATGCGGATCATGTTCGTCGTCACGTCGCTGCACGGCGGCGGGGCCGAGTTCGTCGCCCGCACCTGGATGGGCTGGCTCCTCGAGCAGGGCCACCACGTCGACGTCGTCACCACCTCGGTGAAGGGCACCGACGAGTACCTCCCCGAGGGCGCGGTGCTGCACCGCATCGGCGAGGGCAAGGGCCACGTCGGCAAGGCGCGGATGCTCAAGGAGCTGTTCCGCCGCCGCACCCCCGACGTCGCGGTCGCCCTGCAGGGCTACCCGAACATCGTGCTCCTGGCCTCGGCCGAGATGACCGCGAAAGCGGACCGCCCGAAGACCATCGTGAGCGAGCGCAACCTCGTCTCGCTCGGCATCCCGGGCTTCTCGAGGACGCAGAAGGTGCAGCTCGGGCTCGCCAAGACGCTCTACCGACGCGCCGACCACGTCATCGCGATCTCGCACCCCGTCGCGGGCGAGCTCGTCGCCGGCTTCGGCGTCTCGGGCGAGCGCTGCACCGTCGTGCCGAACCCGGCGACCGCCAAGGTCGACCGCTCCCGCCAGGTCTCGCGCACCCCCGGCACCGCGGCGGGCCTGCAGATCGTGCTGCCCTGCCGCCTCGTCGTCCAGAAGCGCCCCGAGCTCGCGATCCTCGCGGCCGAGGAGCTGGAGCGCCGCGGCATCCCCGCGAAGGTCGTCTCCTTCGGCGGCGGCCCGCTGCTCGGCAGCATGAAGGCGGAGGCGACCGCGCGCGGCGTGGACTTCCAGGACATGGGCTGGGTCGAGGACTGGTTCCACCACTTCGACGAGAACGCCGTCGTGCTGCTCCCGTCGCTGCGCGAGGGCTTCGGCAACGTGCTGGTCGAGGCGGCCGCCGCCGGCGTCCCCTCGGTCGCCGTGTCCGGGGCGCTCGGAGTCGCGGACGCGATCGTCCCCGGCCTCACCGGCGAGCTCGCGCTCACCCCCTCCGCCTCCGACCTCGCCGACGCGCTGATCCGCGCGAGCGAGCTCGAGATCACCGGCATCGACCGCTGGCTCGACCGCTTCTCGCTGGAGTCGAGCGGCCGCGACCTCGAGACGGTGCTCCGCCGGGTCGTGGGGCAGAAGTGACCCTCGTCTCGGTGGTGGTCCCGGCGCACCAGGAGGAGGCGCACCTCGCCTCGGCCCTGGAGCGCCTGCTGCGGCAGACCCACGCCGAGCTCGAGATCCTCGTGGTCGACGACGCCTCGACCGACGGGACCGAGGCGATCGGCCGCGCGTTCGCCGAGGAGCACGAACGGATCCGCTACCTGCGCTGGGACGAGAACCAGGGCGTCGCCGCCGCTCGCGAGCGCGCCGTCGGCGAGGCCGCCGGCGAATGGGTCTGGCTGGTCGACGCCGACGACGAGTGGCCGGAGACCGCGGTCGAGGCCATGCTCACCGCGGGGGAGGCGGGCCGCGCCGACGTGGTGGTCGCCCAGGCGGTCACGGTCGACGCCACCGGATCCACGCCCGTCGGCTCCCTGCGCGGCCCGCTCGCGCTCTCGGGCCGGGGCGCCTTCACCGCGCTCCTGGTCGGGGAGCTGACCGGGCACCTCTGGAACAAGCTGTTCCGCCGCGAGCTCTTCGACGGCATCGACTTCACGCGGATCCGCCAGCACTCGGACCAGGCGCAGGTCGCGCAGCTGCTCGCCGCGGCCGACGAGGTCGTCGTCGTCCCCGACTCCGTCTACGAGTACCGCCTCCGCTCGGGCTCGATCATCCGCTCGGGCGCGAAGCGCGCCGACTCGCTCGCCGGGCTCGCCGCCGTGATCGAGCGGACGGCCCGCGGGCTCGACCCGCGCCTCCTCGACTCGCAGGACTACTCCTACTACCGCGCGCGCTTCTCCCTGCTCTCCCGCTTCAAGGACGCCACCTCGGGCGCGCACAGCCCCGAGGAGGCCGACCGGCTCTGGCGGGCCGCGCACGACGAGGCGGGGCTCCGGCACCTGGTCGCGCTCGTGCGCCGGCGCGACCTGAAGCGCTCCGTCCTCTTCGGGCTCGCCGCCGCGGCGCCCGCGCTCTACCGTGCGGCGATGAGCGCCGGGAACGGACGCCGGTGACCGTCGTCCCCCCGGTGAGCGGAGAGGCCGGAGTGCGCTTCCCGGCAATCGAGTCCTCGTCACTATTCAGCCGAATGTGCGGCGCGGACGATACACCCTTAGTCTTGATCCTCGGTCGCATTCTGCGACCGAGCCTGCGTCCTTCTCTGAGCCTTGTTCACCTCGGATGGAATTCACGAGCGGTACGACCGGGCACAAGGGGGAGAGAATGAAGCTGCTGAAGCCTGCGGGCGGGGCCCGACGCGAATGGGTGGATTTCGCCAAGGGTGCCGCCATCCTGATGGTCGTGTACTACCACACGTCGTTGTACCTCGGTGACATCGGGGTCGAGAACACTCTCGGCCGCATCAAGGTCGTGTTCGAGCTGTTCCCGATGCCCCTCTTCTTCCTGGTGTCCGGTCTCTTCGGCTCGCGCATCCGCACCTGGAGCTTCGGCGACCTCTGGCGCCGCAGGCTGTACCCGCTGCTCTGGCTCTACGTGGTCTGGTCCGTGATCCGCATGGCCTTCTACCTGGTCGTGCCGCTCGCGAACGGCGGACTCGGCGAGCTCCCCGCGACCGACCCGCTCAACCTGCTCCTGCTGTTCTTCTGGCCCAGCAGCAGCTACTGGTTCATCTACGGCCTCGTCCTCTTCACGCTCGGCGCGTGGCTCCTGCGCAAGGTCGACCACCGCGTGCAGGTCGCCCTCGCCGCGGTGATGGGGACGATGTTCACCACCGGTCTCCTCAACACGACCAACGTGGGCTGGAACCGCATCGGCGCCCTGTTCGTCTTCTTCCTGGTGGGCACGCTCTACTCGAAGAGGATCATCGACTTCGTCGAGCAGAAGGGGAGCCGCGCGTTCCTCTACGTCACTCCGGTCTTCGTCGTGCTGAGCGCGGTGCTCTTCCTCTTCCCGATCCGCTGGGTGCCGTTCCTCGCCCTCGCCGGCCAGATGGCCGCCGTCGCGATGGGCATCCTCGTGTCGCGGGCCCTCTCCCGAGTGCGATTCCTGAACTTCTTCACGATCTGCGGCGAGCGCAGCCTGCACATCTACCTGCTGCACCTCTACTTCATCGTGATCGCCATCACGATCCTGCGGGTGATCCTCCCCGAGGACCGCTCCGAGATCGGCGGCTTCGAGGTGCCGCTGCTGCTTGTCGTGATGGTGCTCGCGGTCGTCCTCTCGCTCTTCGTGACCCGCTACCTCTCGAAGGTCAAGTGGATCTACGTCCCCCCGGCCGCCCTCGGCGGCCCCGGCAAGCGGCGCAAGCCCGTGCCCGTCCCTGCGCGCGGCCCCGGAGTCGTCTCCGATCCCGCCGCGGTCCCGGCCGATGAGCCCGGCACCTCCCCCAGTCACGAGAAGAAGAGAGCGGAGTCCCACGAGTGAAGACGACACGAGCACGCAGAGCCGGAGTCCTGGCGGCCGTCGTGGCCGTCGCCCTCGGGCTCGCCGGCTGCTCCTCGCAGCCCGAGCCCGTCCGCACGCCCGACGGCTTCACGACCGAGAAGGCGATCGAGTACCGCTCGGTCGACGGCGTCTCGCTGAAGGCCGACGCCTGCCTCCCCACCGCGGGCGGCACCGACCGCCCCGCGCTGCTGATGCTGCACGGCGGAGGGTTCGTCGACGGCGCCCGCGACGAGGGCGGGATGACCGAGCTCTGCGAGTACTACGCCGAGCGCGGCTTCGTCTCGGTCTCCGTCGACTACCGCCTCCTCCAGGACAGCCGGTACCCCGGCCAGATCGAGGACGCGCAGGCCGCTGTGGAGTGGCTGCGCGAGCCCGCGCAGGTCACGCGCTTCGGCCTCGACCCCGCCCGCATCGGCGTGATGGGCAGCTCCGCCGGAGCGATCATCGGAGCGACCATGGGCACGCTCGGCGAGGGCTCCCTCACCGAGGGCTCGCGGGTCAAGACGGTCGTCGCCTTCTCGGCGGTCGCCGACATGACCGAGACCGGGATGTCGCTGGGCACGCCGGTGCCCGAGGCGAAGGAGCAGATCCTCTCCTACCTGGACTGCGACGAGATCGACTCGACGACCTGCCCGCAGAGCATCCCCGCGTCGCCGATCACCTCGGTCGACTCCACGGACGCCCCGCAGATCTGGCTGACCTCCGAGGACGAGCTCGTCCCGGTCGAGCAGGCCGACGCGATGCAGGTCGCCCTGCAGGACGCCGGAGTGGCGTCCGAGGTCGGCGTGGACGGCTCCGGCCACCACGGGCTCCAGAACAACACCCCGAACAACAAGAAGGCGATCCTCGCCTTCCTGCAGGCCCACCTCTGATCCACCGCTCCCGCGCGAAACCTCGCGGCCGGGTCCGCGCAACGCGGACGACACATCACGACGCTACAGTCAGACCCCCTGCACTCCGGTGCAGTCGACGAAAGGGACACCACACACCATGACCTTGAACGGACTGTTCGCCGGCATCGGCCGGAGGTGGGTCTACATCGTCGCCTTCGCTCTGCTCGGCGCCGTGGCGGCCCTGGTACTCAACGCCGTCCTCCTCCCGCAGTACAAGGCGGACGCACGCGTGTACGTCGCGGTCTCCTCGTCCGGGGTCCTCTCGACCGCGGACCGGGTCGCGGCCAACAGCGCCGCCTCCCAGGCCACGGTCACCTCCGTCGCCCTCGGCACCTCGGACACCGTCCTGCAGGGCGTCATCGACGGCCTCGGCATCGACGAGCCCATCGAGGACTTCGCCAAGCGCGTGACCGTCCTCGCCGAGCCGGAGTCCGTGGTCATCACGATCTCGGCCACCGACCCCTCGCCCGAGCAGGCCGCGGTCATCGCCAACGCGGTCGCCGCCCAGCTCGACGCGGCCGTGAAGGGGGCCGACCCGGCAACCACCACGAACGGCGTCGCCGTCCCGCAGATCCAGCTCCAGGTGCTCAGCCAGGCGCTCCCGCCGGAGCTGCCGGTCACCGGTGGCATCCTCGTCCTGCTCGCGCTCGGCATCCTCGGCGGCGCCGTGGTCGGCGTGGGAGTGGCGATCGTGTTGACCGCCCTCGACCGCCGCCTCCGCAGCGGCGACGACGTCCGCTCCGCGATCGACCGGCCGCTGCTGGGCATCGTCCCGGTCAAGGCCACCAAGCTCGACGAGATGCTGAACTCGACCGAGATCCCGGCCCGCTACTCGGCCGTCGCGTTCGAGCTCTCCGCCATCGCGCGCACCCGCTCGTACTCCTCCTTCGCGATCGCCCCGGCGTCCGAGAAGACCCCGCACACCGCCAGCGCGGTGCTGCTCGCCAAGGCGCTGGCCGTGCTCGGCTCGTCCGTCGTGATCGTGGACGGCACCGCCGAGGGCTCGGCTCTCGCTTCCGCCTCGGGCGGACGCCCGGGCCTGCGCGAGGTGCTCGCCGGAGCCGCCTCGCTCGACGACGCGATCATCAAGCGCTCGACCGACCGCGTCGACCTGCTCCCCGCGGGCGGCGCCCAGGCCGGTACGCCGATGCCGACCGACGCCCTCCGCGCGCTGGTCGAGGAGCTCGAGAAGGTCTACGACATCGTCCTGATCGTCACGGGCACTCTCGGCGCGACCGAGCAGTCGCCGACCTTCCGCGGCGTGGCCGACGGCGCCGTCCTCGTCCTGATCGAGGGCAAGGTCGACTCGCCCCAGGCCGCCGCCGACGTCCACTGGATCGAGACCGCCGGCACCCCCGTGGTCGGCGCGGTCGTCCTGGCCCGCCACAAGCTGCAGAAGGCCCCCGCGATCGTCTGATCGCGTCCTCGCACGCTGCGGAAGAGCGCACCCCGGCCCCGGCCGCGGTGCGCTCTTCCGCGTCCGGGGACTGCCGCTTGTCCGGGGCGGGCCCGTGCGGGCTCTGCGAGGCCTGGCCGGCGCGTCCGCCCTCCCAGCCTCTCCAACGCCCGCCGTGGCCGGACCGGGCCCTTCTCCGTCCCCCGCGAGCCCGCTCACCCCGCGAGTCCGCACGAGTCGCGGTAGTCGCGCGCGAGCACGCCGACTTCCGCGGACTCGAGAGGAGGCGGCGTCCCCGTCCTAGGCCAGCGGGCTCTCCGGGGCGGGCCCGTGCGGGCTCTCCAGGGCATGGCCGGCCCCTCCGGACCTCCTCCGGCCTCTCCAGCGCCCGCCGTGGCCGGACCAGGTGCCTCACCGGCTCCCGGGAGCCCGCTGACACCGCGAGGCCGCAGAAGTCGCGGTACCCGCGCGCGACTCCGCCCACTTCTGCGTGCTGGAGAGGCGCGGGCGCGTCAGCCGGGCTCTGATCGCGTCACCGTCCGACCGGCCCACTCCTGCGGCCCCGGAGACGCCGAGCGCCCGCCCGCGCCCTCGCGAGTCCGCGGTGGTCGCGGTCGTCGCGCGCGACCCCGCCGTCCGCGCCTGGTCGGCGGGAGGCGGGCACACGCAGAACCGCCGCCGTCGAGGGACGACGGCGGCGGTTCTGCGCGCGGGGGGCGGATCAGGTCACGGCGTGCAGGCCACGTTCCCGATCAGGTCCTTCCCGGAGTTGGAGCAGCTCAGCGTGTTGCCACTGGTGGACCAGTTGGACGGCTGGTGGAGGTAGACCACGGCGTCCCGGGTCTTCAGCGCGAGGTTGCCGCTGATGGTGTTGTCGTTGCCCGAGCCGTCGGCGCGGGTGATCACCTGATAGCCGTAGGTGGTGGTGCCCGCGGCGGAGTTCCCCGCGGCCAGCCAGCTGTTGCCCGAGACCAGGATCAGCGAGACGACGTCCGAGGCGAGCCGCGATCCGCCGAGGACCGTGTTCCCGATGATGTCGCCGTCGAGGGTGCCCTCCTTGGCCTCGATCGGCTCGGCGCCGGTGTCGCTGATCGCGTTGTCCACGACCGCGATGCGGGCCGTGCGGTCAGGGTTGCAGCTGTTGTACTCGCACCAGTTGCGGTCGGAGGTGCCGACGTAGACGCCCTCGCCGTACTTGGCGGAGACGATGCCGGTGCGGCGGATGGTGCTGCCGACGATCAGGGAGTCGGTGGTCTGGTTGCGGAAGTGGACCGCCTCGTAGCCGATCTCGCTCACCGTCAGGCCGGCCATCTGGACGCCCTTGCTGGCGAGCACCTGGATGCCCTGGAAGGAGCTGCGGACCGAGAAGCCCACGAGGTGCACGTCGCTCACCGTGTTCAGGATGAGCGCGGTGCCGCTCGAGGTGGATCCGGAGGTGAGGACCGCGTTGGGCGAGCCGCAGATCCAGATCGAGCCGGGCTGGGCGGCGGTGCCGCGGAGGGCGAACTTGCCGGTGTAGACGCCGTCGGCCAGGCGGATGACGTCGCCGGAGGAGGGGTTGGTCAGGGCCGTGACGAGCTGCGCCGAGGTCGACACCGTCTTGGTGGCGGCGGGGCAGTCGAAGGCCGCGAGCAGCGAGGCGCGGGAGGCGAGGATGTCGGCCGAGGTGGTGGCCGACTCCTTCAGCCGCGAGTCGCGGCCGGCGTCGTCGGTCGCCGTGACGGTGTACGTGTAGGCGCGTCCCGCCTCGGCGGTCTCGTCGCGGTACTGGCGCACCGGGTCGGCGACGGTGCCGACGACCGTGTCGCCGGAGCCGTCCTCGTTCGAGCGGTGCACGTCGTACGAGACGACCCGCGAGCTGAAGGGCGCGTCCCAGGCGACGGTGTAGCCGTCGGTCAGGGGGGAGAGCTCCACGGCGTCGGTCGCGAGGCCGTCCTCGGCGAGGACGAACGCGTCGATGATCAGGTTCTTGTCGGTCGACTTGGAGTTCTTCGTCCCCGTGTAGGAGATGGTCACGGTGTGCGTGCCTTCGGCGAGGTCGGTCGTCTCGTAGACCGGCACCTGGTACTGCGCGGTCGAGCTGTAGCGGTCGACCTTGGTGACGGGTCCGCCGTCGACCGAGACCGCGGCGATGCCGGAGGAGGAGGTCTTCCGGCTGATCCAGCGCCACGACGTGCCGACGAAGGTGAACTCCACCGATCCGGCGGAGGTCAGGTACTTCATCCCGCCGCCGCTGTCGCCGCCCGCCATCGATCTCCACGAGCCGGTGTACTGCAGCGCGGGGTCGGTCTCCTGCACGAGGAGGCTGGTCGCTCCGGAGGGATCGAGCACGGGGCCGTCGTCCTCGCCGCCGCCGGTCTCGTCGGTCGGCTCCTCGGTGGCGGGAGTCGCGCGGGTGATGTCGAACGCGTCGATGACCAGGTTCTTGTCGCTCGCGGAGCTGTTGGCCTTGCCGCTCCAGGCGATCTTGACCGTGTGGACGGTGTCGGCGAGGTCCTTCTTCGTGAACACCGGGACCTGGTACGCCGTGGTCTTCGTGTACCGGTCGACCGAGGTGCTCGCGCCGTCGACCGTGACGGTGGCGATGCCGGCGGAGGCGGTGGTGCGGCTGACCCAGCTGAAGCCGGTGCCGCGGAAGCTGAACGAGACGGAGCCGGTGCTGTTGAGGAACTTGATCCCGCCGCCGCTGTCGCCGCCCGTCATCGTGCGCCACGAGCCGCTGTAGGTCAGCGAGGAGTTCGTCTCCTGGATCCGCGTGCTCTGCCCGGCGCCCGGGTCGAGAGTGGCCGCGGAGGCGGCGGGTGCCGTGAGGGGGGCGACCAGGATGCCGAGAGCGGCGATCAGAGCGGTGGTGAGGGAGAGGCGTGCGCGTCGTCGGCGAGGGCGGGTCGGGTCTGGCGTCGTCTGAGGATTCACGATCGGCTCCGGGTCTTCGAGGGGGCGTCGGGGGCGGTTCGAGGGGGCTGCTCAAGGGGGTGGTGCTGGTCCTCCCGACGCTATAGACGGGCCTTGCGACTGATGGCTGGATGAGACGGATTCAGGTTGTAGTACCCCATTCGGGCGTGGTGGTCGGGCTTATATCAGCGATTCCGCTGAAGGACTGGCGAACCGCCGCGCATGCGTGTACACGGAACGGTCACACGCGCTGTCGACGACGGATCGGAGGGCGGATGTCGGATCGGGAGGAGACTCCGGGAATGCCCGTCCGCGGAATGGACGAGGGGGAGTGCTGCTCGGTCGAGGAACGGCGACCCTATCCGGCGACTCTGGACACGGCCCCGGGCCGGGCCGCTGGGCGAGAGAATTGACCGGGCGTTCACCGGGCCGACCCCGCGCCGAAACACTGCGATGATGGGCTGTCCACTGGTGATCGCCGTCGCACCCGCGTCGCGGATCACCCGCCGCGGGCCGAGCGGCGGTCCCGACGAGAGGGAGGACGCGATGGACACGGCCACGACCGCGACCGGCGACCGCCCGTCCACCCCGCCGTCCCGGGAGCGCCCGAGACGCCCCCGGGTCCGCGCTCGCACCGTGATCGGACGGCTCCTGCTCGTCCCCCTCGTGGTGCTCGCCCTCTTCGGCGCCGGGATCCCGCTCTACGTCACGCCCCCGATCGACCCGATCCCCGAGCAGGCGGACGCGGTCTTCGTGCTCGGCCCGTCCACGAGGGCGCGCGTCGAGTTCGCCCGCCGGATCATCACCTCCGGAGCGACGGACACGATGGTGCTCTCGGTCGGCCCCGGCGAGATGAACGCTCCCTACGAGGCCAAGAAGTACAAGAAGTGCAACGAGCCCGGCGGCGACGTCCTCTGCTACTCCGCCGACCCGCTCACGACCCAGGGAGAGGCCCGGCAGCTGCGCGACATGGCCGAGCAGCACGGCTGGGACCACGTCATCGTGATCACCAACGCCTCCCACCTCGTGCGCGCCGAGATGATCATCGAGCGCTGCTACTCCGGCGAGCTCTCGATGGTGCCCTCGGGCGAGCCGATGGGCCTGGACTACCTGGTGAACCAGTACGTCTACCAGACCGGCGCGTTCCTCAAGGCCTTCCTGGTCACCAACGGCTGTTGACGCGAGCACTCCTCCTCGAGCCGCCGAGCCCGCCTGCGCTAGTCTGCCCGGGGCGCCATCGGCCCCGAGCCCGCTCCTGCGGAGCCCGGCCGGCCCGGCCCACGACGGCAGCGCGGCAGGAGGATCGACCGGGGAGACCCGCGACGCTCCCCGCTCCGCACCGGTCACCCCCACGCGAACCCCTCCGAAAGGCCCGCCCGTGACACCTGCCCGATCGATCTTCGCCGTCGGCCGCGGCCAGTACGAGAACATCGGCGACATCATCCTGCGCCGCCAGCTCCTCGACTGGCTCCGCGAGTCGGGTCCGCTCCACGTCTACGTGGGCCACTCGCCGTGGGGCTACGACGACGGCCTGCGCCTGGGCCCGGACGACACGGTGTACCGCTCGCTCCTGCGCTGGTACGCGGCGCTCGCCCGCGAGGCCCTCGCCGGCCGGGCGAACTCGGTGTTCAAGCCGGGAGAGATCCAGCTGACCCTGATCGGGATGAAGGAGCACCTCGTGATGCTCCCGGGCATCGCCCTGGTGCGCCTCGGCGGCGGCCGCGTGATCCGCGCCGGCGTGGGCACCCGCAACTTCGCCCCGCTGCCCCGCGCGATCATGTGGCCCTCGATGGCGCTCTCGAGCTACACCCGCTGGCGCGACGACAAGACGGCCGGCTACATGCGCGTCGGCGCCGCCATGCCCGACCTCGGCTACGGCGAGGGCTCGAGCGATGCGGAGCTGACCGCGTTCGCCGCGCAGCCCGACGAGGAGCGGCGCGTTCTGGTCCTCTCCCTCCGCGAGGACCACGAGGTGGACGCCCGCCCGTACCCCGAGCAGGAGTGGCTGGCCGCGATCAAGGGCTTCGCCGAGCGCGAGGACCTCGACATCGTCGTCGTCACGCAGGTCGCCGTCGACGCCGAGCGCTCCCGCCGTCTCGCCGCCGACCTCGACGCGGACATCCTCGACTGGGATCCGGCGCACACCCACGACGAGCACGAGATCCTGCTGCGCGAGCTCTACCGCACGGCCCGCGTCGCGATGAGCGACCGGCTGCACGTGATCATCATGGCGTTCACCGAGGGCGCGGCCCCGGTGAGCCTGCAGATGGACGGATCGACGAAGGCCTCGCGCCACTTCGAGACCATCGGGATCCACGACGTCACCGTCGACATGTCCCGGACGACCCCGGCCGCCGGCGTCGAGACCTTCTCCGCCGTGGTCGCCCGCCGGAGCGAGCTGCTCGAGAAGCTGCTCGTCGCCCGCGGGCGCCTCCGCGGCGTCCGCGACGACATCCAGGCGCTGCTCGCCGTGCCGCCCCGCAGCCGCCCGGCCGCCGCGGCAGCCCCTGCCGGCCCGAAGACGCGGGTGTACCACGTCGGCCGCAGCGGAGAGGTCCCCGGAGGCATGACGCAGGTCGTCAACGGGTACCTGCGCTGGCCGTTCGAGCGCTCGGACGTCCGGGTGATCTCCTCCCGCACCGCTCCGGGCGAGCACGTCGCCGCGGCCCGCCTGGCCGCCGGCGCCGCCGCCCGCATCGTCGCGATCGCGCGCCGGGAGCCCGGCGCCGTGATCGTCGTCCACCTCTCGGAGCGCGGCTCGTTCCTCCGCGAGGGGTCCCTCCTCCGCCTCGCGCACCGCCTGGGCCTGCGCACGGTCGCCCACCTGCACGGCAGCGAGTTCGCCGCCTTCACCGCCGCGCACCCGCGCCTGGTGAAGGACGTGCTGCGCAGCGCGGACGAGATCATCTCGCTCTCGGAGGAGACCTCGGCGATCTGCCGCCGCTACGTCCCCGCCGAGCGCGTGCACCTCGTGCCGAACGCGCTCGAGCAGGGCACCCCGCGCGAGAAGACCCGCACGGTCGTCTTCGGCGGCGTCGTCAGCCACCGCAAGGGCGTCGACGTGCTGCAGAAGGCGTGGGCGCAGGTCGAGGGCAAGGAGGGCTGGCGCCTGCTGGTCGCCGGTCCGATCCGCGAGCCGGAGGTCGTCGACCGCGGCGTCCCGGGGATCGAGTTCCTCGGCTCGCTCGAGAACGCCCGCCTGCTCGCCCTGCTCGACGAGGCGTCCATCGCCGTCCTGCCCTCGCGCGACGAGGCGATGCCGATCTTCATCCTCGAAGCCCTCGCCCGCGACGCCGCCGTCGTCTCGACCGCGGTCGGCGGCATCCCCGAGGTCCTCGGCGACGGCTGCGGCCGCGTGGTCGCGCCCGGAGACGTGGAGGGCCTCGCCGCCGCGCTGACCGAGCTCATCACCGACGAGGACGCCCGGGCCGAGGTCGTCGAGAAGGCCGGGGCGCGCTTCCGTGAGCGCTTCTCCGCCGACGCCGTGTTCCCGCGGGTGGAGGAGGTCTGGCTCGGCTGAGCCGCCTGCGACTTCGCCCCGGATCGCGCCCCGGGCCCCGCTCCGGGCCTGGGCGGAGCCGCGGGAGCGTAAAATCGGTGGAGTCCGCGTCGCCGTGCCGTCGCGCGCCCATCCGTCCGCTCCCGGACGCCTTCTCCCTCCATCCCAGAGAGGCTCGACCGTGGCCATCGCCGCCGACTCCGACCGCCGCCTGTGGACCCTGCCCCTCGCGCGCGCCGTGATCGCGGCGGTCGCCGGCTGCGTCGTCACCTTCTCGCCCGACCACGGGCCCGCCTTCGGCCTCGCCGTCTTCGGCGGCTTCGCGATCGCGACCGGCGCCGTCTCGCTCGCCCTCGGGCTCCGCAGCTGGAGCGGCCGGGCCCGCCCGCTCGCCCTCGGCTCCGCGGTGCTCACCCTGGTCGCCGGAGTCGCGGCGCTCGTCGCGCTCCCGGTCGCCAACCTGCTCTCCTTCGTCGCCCTCGTCGCCGGCTGGGCGCTGCTCTCCGGCTTCCTCGAGTTCTCGAGCGGCCGCCGCGGTCAGGGCCTCGCCGCCCGCGACTCCGTGATCGTCGGCGTCGGCACGATGCTGCTCGGCGCCGCCTTCGGACTCCTCCCGCCCCACCCCGTCGTCACCGTCGGCCTCCTCGGCGCCTACGCCGTGATGGTCGCCGTGTTCCTCGCCATCGCGGCGTTCTCGCTCAAATGGGCCGCCGGCGCCGACGCAGCCACCGGACACGATCCCGTCGCCCCCACGACACCGACCTCCGGAGGAGACCGATGACCGCCGAAGGCCAGCAGCCCGACCCCGCCTCTCCCGCAGACCGCGCCTCGGCGGCCGACTCCGCCCCGGCGCGCGACGCCGGCGAGTTCACGCCCCGCACGTTCCAGCCGACCCGCAAGGACCGCCTGCGCCCGCTCGAGCTCATCGGCTTCTCCGCGGTGATGGCGGCCTTCGTCGGCCTCGTCGTCATGCTCTCGACCCGCGAGCCGGTCGTCGCGCTCATCTCGTTCGGCGTCGCCTTCATCGTCGTGCTCGTCGCGATCGCCATGTTCTCGCTGACCTTCAAGCCGGACGAGGCCGAGATCGCGGACATCGACGAGCAGGACTCCGCTCACTAGGCGAGGGACGGCTCCGCCGTCACTGCTCACTAGGTAAGGGACGGCTCCGCCGTCACCTAGTCGGCCGGGAGCACAGCATCGCGGGTGGAGGGTCCCTTCCGCCGCGCATGCTGATCGAGCAGCCCGCAGGGCGTCTCGGGATCCGCCGCGCACGCGAGCGCGTTCCCGCCTGAGGCCGCTCCGGGCTCCCCTCCGCGGAGTGCCCGCCGTTCATGCTGATCGAGCAGCCCGCAGGGCGTCTCGAGATCCCGCCTGCGCACGCGGGCGCCGCTTCCGCGTCGGTGGTCGCGCGTAGCGTGCGGAGGGTGGCGGAGGCGATCGGGCGGTGGTGGCAGCGGCGGCGGTTCTCGCGCGGCGCCGACGTCCCCTACGCGGTCGGCACCTACCGGGAGGCGTGGGCGTCCTACCCCGTCCTGGTGCGGCAGTACCGGCCCGAGTACAACGAGGGCATCGTGCTCAGCCAGATCCCGCCCGCGGCCGACGTGTACCTGTGCTGGCTCTGCGACGCCGGGCATGTCTTCGTCGCCACCCCCGAGGAGCAGCGCCACCGTCCCGGCCGGGAGCGGCGCCGCTCCTCCTGGTGCCCCGACTGCGCCGAGCTCGCCTCGCCGCGCCTGCCCCGGGCCGCGCCGATGATCGGCGGTCGGCTCGCCGAGGTGCTCGCGCCGACGTCCGCCCCCGACGACGGCTCCTTCGTCCTCCTGGCGCCGCCCGCCGTGATCGCGCGGGGGCTCCCGACGTCCGCGTCGCCCACCGGCCGCGGGTCCGCGTCACCCGCCGACCCGAGCGGATCCGCGCCCGCCGCGTCGTCGACTCCTCCGTCCGCTCGATCGAGCCCTCCAGCTGCCGCCGCTCCGGCCGCGCTCCCGTCCGCCCCTCCCGCCGCTGCCTCCGCCGTTCCGGCCGCGGTCCCGTCCGCCGACCCCGCCGCCCGCCCGGCGCGCTCCCGACCCCGGCCCGCCCGCGTGTGCCCGAAGACGCCGGACCTCCCCGTCGGCGAGCCCTTCGCGAGCCGGTGCGCGCCTCCTCCCGCCTCCGCCGTCGAGGCCCGGCTCCGGGCACTCCTCGCCGAGCGCCTCGTCTTCGATCCGGCACACACGGCGGTGCGTCTCGCGCGGCCGTTCTTCGAGCACTGCGAGGCGTGGCCCGACCTGGTGCTCGGCGAGCTGCGCGTCGCGATCGAGTACGACTCCACCGGCCGTCACGGACTCGAGCACGTCGGGCACCGCGAGGAGGCCGACCGGCGGAAGGACCGCGCGCTCCGCTCCGCCGGATGGGAGGTGGTGCGCATCCGCACGGGAAAGCTGCTGCCGCTCGGCCCCCACGACCTGGTCGCCACGGGGGTCACGGCCGCGCTGGCGGACCGCCTGGTCGACCGGCTCCGCGATGTCCGCGGTCCGCTGCTCGTCGACGCCTGGGCGCGCTGAGCGCGTCGTGCGGCGGCTGCGGGACGGTCCTCGGGGACCCGTCCCCGTCGCTCCGTCCCCGTCGCTCCGTCCCGGTGTCCTGCTCGGCGGAGCGGGACCCGTGGATGCAGTGCCGGCGAGTGGGAACCGTCGAGTGGGAGCCGGCGAGTCGGAGCGGTCGAGTCGCAGCCGCCGGCTCGCAGCCGACGCGTCAGAGCCGCAGGGCCAGCGCCTCGCTGCGCCAGCGGCGGTGCAGCGCCCAGGGGTCGGGCTCCCCGGCGCGCACGGTCTCGATGTGGGCGTCGAGCGCAGGGCTGCGCGCGAACCACTCGGTGCGCTCCAGGCGCTCGTCGGCGAACTGGGCGTGCCGATGCTGCTCGAGCGCCCGCCCGCCGCGCTCGAACGCGAGGAGCTCCTCGTGCCGGAGCCGGTGGAGGCGCTGCCGGGGATTGCCGCTGGTGCCGATCTTGATCCGCTCGCCGAAGCGGATGTAGTAGACGACGTCGACCCGGGGCGGCGGCAGCTCGCCGTCGGGAGCGTCGCCGAGCCGCCACTCGCAGGCGGCGCAGAGCCAGGCGGAGGGGAGCCGGACGCCCAGGCGGGACCCGCACGCCGCGCACGGCGAGGGCAGGGCGTCGATCACCCCGTCCTCGCGGGCGACCCAGTCGTGCGCGAGCCCGAGGTGTGCCGCGCAGAGCGCGAGGGGGGCGCCCGTCTCGGCCGAGGAGGCGCACCCTCCGATCGCGCATGCTGCCATGCCGCCGACGCTAGGTGCGACCCCCGACATCGCGCCGCCGTCGACCGCGCCGCCGCGAGCACGCAGGAGTCGGAGTGCTCGCGCTCGAGGACGGCGGCATCCGCGCGATCGCGGCCCGGCGGATCAGCTCAGGCGGTCGACCAGCGACGAGGCGAGGCCCGTGTAGCCGCCCGGCGTCAGCGCCAGCAGGCGCTCCTTCGCCGCGTCGCCGATGTCGAGACCCTGCACGAAGACGGCGAGGTCGTCGGCACCGAGGCGCTTGCCGCGGGTCAGGTCCTTCAGCAGCGCGTACGGGTCGGTGATCGAGGAGCGGCCCGCCGCCACCTCCGCGCGGATCACGGTCTGGATCGCCTCGGCCAGCACCTCCCAGTTGCCGTCGAGGTCGGCGGCGAGGGCGGTCGGGTCGAGGTCGATCTCGAGCAGGCCGCGGGCGATGTTGTCGAGGGCGAGGAGGGAGTGGCCGAACGCGACGCCGATGTTGCGCTGCGTGGTCGAGTCGGTGAGGTCGCGCTGGAGGCGCGAGGTGACCAGGGTCTGCGCGAGCGAGTCGAGCAGGGCGCTGGAGAGCTCGAGGTTCGCCTCGGCGTTCTCGAAGCGGATCGGGTTGATCTTGTGCGGCATCGTGGACGAGCCGGTCGCCCCGGCCTGGGGGATCTGCCGGAAGTAGCCGAGCGAGATGTAGGTCCAGACATCGGTGCAGATGTTGTGCAGGATGCGGTTCGCGTGCGCGGCCCTGCCGTAGAGCTCGGCCTGCCAGTCGTGCGACTCGATCTGGGTGGTCAGCGGGTTGAAGACGAGGCCGAGGGAGGTGACGAACTCCTCCGCGAGGGCGGGCCAGTCGGTGCCGGGGTCGGCGGCGAGGTGGGCGGCGAACGTGCCCGTCGCTCCGCTGAACTTGCCCAGGTACTCCGTCGCCTCGATCTGCGCGACGACCCGCTCGAGCCGGTAGGCGTAGACGGCGAACTCCTTGCCCATCGTGGTCGGGGTCGCGGGCTGGCCGTGGGTGCGGCTGAGCATCGACTCGTCGCGGTAGCGGACGGCCAGCTCCCGGAGCGACGCGACGACCGAGCGCAGCTTCGGCAGCCAGATCTCGCCGACGGCCTGACGGACCACGATCGCGTAGGAGAGGTTGTTGATGTCCTCGCTGGTGGCGGCGAAGTGGGTGAGCTCGGCGATGCGCTGCAGTCCGAGCTCCTCGAGCCACTGGCGGACGAGGTACTCCACGGCCTTCACGTCGTGGCGGGTGCGGGCCTCGAGGGCGGCCAGCTCGTCGATCTCGGGCTGGCCGAAGTCGCGGGCGCGGCGGCGCAGCTCCTCGGCGGTCGCCGCATCGACGGGCTCGGAGCCGAAGAGGCGGCGGTCGGTCAGCGCCAGCAGCCACTCGACCTCGACGTGCACCCGCGCGCGGTTCAGTCCCGCCTCCGAGAGGTACTCGCCGAGCGACGAGACGGCACCGCTGTAGCGGCCGTCGAGGGGGCTCAGCGGCTGGGTGGGGAGCGAGGTCATGCGGTGGTGCCTTCCGGTTCTCAGGTGTCCTGCGCGAGGGCGGCGCGCGCGTCGGTGGAGTCGGGGCGGACAGAGCGGTTGCCGCGCAGTCCTGGTTCGATCTGGGCGAAGAGGGCCCGGCAGGCGCGCTCGATCAGCGCGAGCACCGAGTCGAACGCCGCCGCATCGGAATAGTAGGGGTCGGGGACGTCGCCCTGCGGGGAGAGGCCGGGCTCGAAGTCGAGCAGGCGGCGGATCTTCTGCCGGTCGACCTCGGTGCGCGCCCAGGAGCGCAGCGCGCGCTCGTGCCCGTGGTCGAGCGCGACGACCAGGTCGAACTCGGCGAAGCGGGACGGGTCGAAGAGCTGGGCGCGGTGGCGGCCCCCGTCGAAGCCGTGACGCTCCAGCGCCGCGAGGGCGCGGCTGTCGGCGTGCTCGCCGAGGTGCCACTCGCCGGTGCCGGCCGAGCTGATCTCGATCGCGGAGCCGAGCCCCGCCTGCTCCGCCAGGGAGCGCAGCACCACCTCGGCCATCGGCGACCGGCAGATGTTGCCGGTGCAGACGAAGCACACGGCGAAGGCCGAGGGCGCAGGGGAGTCGGGGGTCACCCGCCCATCATGGCGCACCGCGGCTCCTCCACAGCAGGCCGATCGCGGCCGCCGTCCACCGATGGCGCGCGACGCCTCCCGGGCGGCGGCGGCGCGGCCGATGCTGACTGCCGAGCCCGCGGTGTCAGTCCTGACGGCGGCGGAGGAAGGGGCGCAGGAGGAGGCCGATGAACCAGTTCACCAGGGCGAGCACGAGGGCGCCGAGCACGCCCCACCAGAAGCCGTCCACGACGAGGCCGAAGCCGAAGAGGCCGCTGATCCAGGCGGTCAGGAGCAGCAGGAGGCCGTTGACGAGGAACGAGACCAGGCCGAGCGTCAGCACGTACAGGGGGAACGCGACCACCCGCACCACTCCGCCGACGACGGCGTTGACGACGCCGAAGATCACCGCGACCAGCAGGTACGTGAGGACCGCCGCGGCGGGGCCCTCCTCGTACGGGTCGACGCGCACGCCCGCCACGACCAGGGTCGTGAGCCAGATCGCGACGGCGTTGGTCAGGAGGCCGAGGAGGAGTCTGCTCATGCCTCCACTATCCCCGCAGGCGGGGCGGGCCGCGAGCCGGGGCTCAGGTGAGGGGCCCGCCGATGGTCGGTTCGGGCGCAGGAGTGCAGAGGCGGGGGTCGTCGGCGCAGGTCCGCGGAGGGAGCACCGCGGTGGGCTCGGGCTGCGGCAGGGGCTCCGCCGTCGGCTGCGGGGCCTCGGTCGGCTCGGGGGCGGGCGCGGGTGCCGGCTCCGGAGCCGGGGGATCGGGCGTCGGCTCCTGGGTGGGCTCGGGCGCCGTGGTCGGCCGGGGAGCGGCGGGAGGCGCGGGGCGCGGGGGAGGAGCGAATCCGCTGCCCGGCTCCGGGACGAGCGGCTCGCGCGCCTCGATCACGGCGACGGCGGCCGGAGCGACCGCGGCTCCCGAGGCGAGGGCGCTCCGGAGCTGCTCGACCGCGTCGGTCAGCACCGCCCGCCGGGACGTCGATCCGCGACCGGAGGCGAGGGTCGACGTGGCGAGGCCGAGCACTCGCTCGGCCAGCGCCGTCCGCTGCTCCCCGGCCGCGGTCGTCGCGGTGGTGATGGCGTCGGCCGAGACTCCCTCGAGCGCTGCGTTCAGGGAACCGATCGCCACCAGCAGATCGGTGCGGGCCGCGCCCGCGACGGTGCCGTCGGTCGCGGTGAGGAGCGCGAGCGAGTCGTCCCGCAGCGCGAGGCCGGCCTCGCGCGCGGCGGTGTAGGCCGGAGGCGCGGCGACGTCGATGGACGTCTCGCGGAGAGTCGGGGTCGCCTGCGTGCCCTCCGCGGAGGGCGTGCATCCGGTGAGCGCGCCGGCGGCGACGAGCAGGGCGATCGCGGCCGTGGCGCCCCGGAGGAGCGGGCGCGCACCCCCGCGCCGCTCGGCTCGCCCTCGACTCCGCATCACTGCACCCTAATCGGGGGACGGCCGCCGTGGGCGCCGGTCAGCGGGGCGGTTCGCGCATCCGAGACCCGGGTCGGCCGCACCTCCGGGCCGCACCCACGGCGCTCGACCGGTGGGAAGGGGGCCCGGCGCACACCCGTCGAGGGCGGGGGACGGCGCGCGCGGAACGGCGGGGCGCCCGCCGCCGCGCCGCCTAGCATGGGGCGGGTGACCGACCAGCAGGAGCCTCCCGTCCGCCTCCGCCCCGAGATCCTGGCGCTCCCCGCCTACAAGCAGGGCCGCGCGGCCGCCGCCGACGCCTTCAAGCTCTCCTCCAACGAGAACCCGTTCGACCCGCTGCCCTCCGTGCTCGCGCGGGTCCGCGAGGTGGACGACTTCAACCGGTACCCGGACGCGGCGGCGACCGCCCTGCGGACGGCGCTCGCCGCGGAGTACGGCGTCACGATCGAGGAGGTGATCGTCGGAGCCGGCTCCGTCGCGGTCATCGCCCAGCTCATCACCGCGGCGGCGGGCCCGGGCGACGAGGTCGTCTACGCCTGGCGCTCGTTCGAGGCGTACCCCTCGCTCGTCACGACGGCGGGCGCCACCAGCGTGCGCGTGCCGCTCCGCGCAGACGACACTCACGACCTCGACGCCATGGCGCAGGCCGTCACCGAGCGCACCCGCCTGCTGATCGTCTGCAGCCCCAACAACCCCACCGGCACCGTCGCCACCGCCGACGACGTCGAGGCGCTCCTCGAGCGCGTCCCGGGAGACGTCCTCGTGCTCCTCGACGAGGCGTACGCCGAGTTCGTCGACGACGAGCGGGCCGTGGACGGCACCCGCCTGCTCGGCCGCTACCCGAACCTCGTGATCGCCCGCACCTTCTCCAAGGCGTACGGCCTCGCCGGCCTCCGCGTCGGCTACGCGATCGGCCACGCGCGGATCCTCGACGCCGCCCGCTCCACCGCCATCCCGCTCTCGGTCACCCGGTTCGCCGAGACCGCGGCGGTCGCCTCCCTCGAGCACCGCGAGGAGCTCCTCGAGCGCGTCCACCGCATCACCCGCCTCCGCGACGACCTCTGGCGGGCGCTGCTCGACCAGGGCTGGACGATCCCGGAGTCGCAGGCGAACTTCCTCTGGTTCGACACCCGCGAGGACACGGCGCGGGCCGCCGAGGTCTTCGAGCGCGCGGGAGTCGTGGTCCGCGCGTTCCCGCCGGAGGGGATCCGCGTCTCCGTCGGCGAGGCGCGCTCTGTCGACAAGCTCCTCAGCGCGGCGGCCGAGATTGTGGCTTCCCTCCCCGAGGGCCACCCCGCGAGACGGATAGGTTAGTCGGGTGGTAGCCACCAGCACGGAGTCGCCGACTGTCCAGTTCCTCTCCGCGGACGGGCGGTTCTCGCCGACCCCCGCGGCCGAGCAGTACGCCTCCTACCTCGACGGGGTGGACGAGGCGCAGCACCGCTCCTTCTACCGCGAGATGGCGGTGGTCCGCCGCTTCGACACCGAGGCCGCGAACCTGCAGCGCCAGGGCCAGCTCGGACTGTGGGTCCCGAGCCACGGCCAGGAGGCGGCGCAGGTCGGCTCCGCGTTCGCGATGCGCCCGCAGGACCACGTGTTCCCCTCCTACCGCGAGCACGTCGTCGGCAAGATCCGCGGCATCGACCTGCTCGGCGTCCTCGCGCTCCTGCGCGGCACGACGCACGGGGGCTGGGACCCGACCGACCCGACGAACGGGAACTTCCACCTCTACACGCTGGTGCTCGGCTCGCAGGCCCTGCACGCGACCGGCTACGCGATGGGCCTCACCCTCGACGGAGCGACCGGCACGGGCGACCCCGAGAAGGACGCGGCCGTCGTCGTCTACTTCGGCGACGGCGCCTCCAGCCAGGGCGACGTCAGCGAGGCGATGGTCTTCGCCGCGAGCTACCAGGCTCCCGAGGTCTTCTTCCTCCAGAACAACCACTACGCGATCTCGGTCCCCGTGGCCACGCAGTCGCGCAGCCCCCTCTACCTCCGCTCCTCCGGCTTCGGCATCCCCGGCGTGCAGATCGACGGCAACGACGTGCTCGCGAGCTACGCGGTCACCGCCAAGCACCTGCAGGACGCGCGCTCCGGCGGCGGTCCCCAGTTCATCGAGGCGCTGACCTACCGGATCGGCGCGCACACCTCGAGCGACGACCCGACGAAGTACCGCACCGACGACGAGCTCGCCTCGTGGGTCGCGAAGGACCCGATCACCCGCTTCGCCGCGTTCCTGCGGAGCGAGGGCGTGGAGCAGTCCTTCTTCGACGAGGTCGACGAGGAGGCGAAGGACTTCGCGTCCGACATCCGCCGCCGCCTCCTCGCCCTCGAGGTCCCGCCCACGGGCGTCATGTTCGACCACGTCTACTCGGAGCCGCACGTGCTCGTCGAGGAGCAGAAGGCGTGGCTGCAGCGCTACGAAGAATCGTTCGGAGGCGAGTGATGACGATCGACACCAGCACGACGGCCGCGCAGCCGCCCCTCACCGGGTCGCAGCTCGAGTCCATGTCCATGGCCAAGGCGCTCAACGCCGGCCTCCGCCGCGCGATGACGCAGGACGACCGCGTCCTCCTGATGGGCGAGGACATCGGCCCCCTGGGCGGCGTCTTCCGCATCACCGAGGGCCTGCACGCCGAGTTCGGGGCGAAGCGCGTGCTCGACACGCCGCTCGCCGAGTCCGGCATCGTCGGCACCGCGATCGGGCTCGCGATGCGCGGCTTCCGCCCGGTCTGCGAGATCCAGTTCGACGGGTTCATCTACCCGGCGTTCGACCAGATCACCTCGCAGCTGGCCAAGATGACCAACCGCCACGAGGGCGCGATCACCATGCCCGTCGTCATCCGCGTGCCCTATGGCGGGCACATCGGAGCGGTCGAGCACCACCAGGAGAGCAACGAGGCGTACTTCGCGCACACCGCGGGCCTGCGCGCGGTCAGCCCGTCGACTCCCAACGACGCCTACTGGATGATCCAGGAGGCCATCGCCTCGGACGACCCCGTCATGTTCTTCGAGCCCAAGAGCCGCTACTGGCCCAAGGGCGACGTCGACCTCAGCGGGTCCGCCGCGCCGCTGCACGCCAGCCGCGTCGTCCGCCAGGGCACGGAGGTCACGCTGGTCGGCTGGGGCCCGATGGTCGCGGTCCTCCTCCAGGCCGCCGAGCTCGCGGGCGAGGAGGGCACGAGCGTCGAGGTCGTCGACCTGCGCTCGCTCTCCCCGATCGACTGGGAGCCGCTGCTCGCGTCGGTCCGCAGGACCGGCCGGCTCGTCGTCGCGCAGGAGGCGTCCGCGAACGTGAGCCTCGGCTCCGAGATCGCGGCGACCGTCACCGAGCGCGCCTTCTTCTCGCTGGAGGCGCCGGTCCTCCGGGTCGCCGGCTTCGACACCCCGTTCCCGCCCGCCAAGGTCGAGAAGCTCTTCCTCCCCGACGTCGACCGCGTGCTCGAGGCCGTCGACCGCTCGCTCGCGTACTGACGCGCGCGACATCCGCCCGCACGAGCCCACAGGAGTCCCCCCGATGACAGAGCAGTTCCTCCTCCCCGACGTCGGCGAGGGCCTCACCGAGGCCGAGATCGTGGCCTGGAAGGTCAAGGTCGGCGACGAGGTGGCCGTCAACCAGGTCCTCGTCGAGATCGAGACCGCCAAGTCGCTCGTCGAGCTCCCCTCGCCGTTCAGCGGCACCGTGGTCGACGTGCTCGTCGACGAGGGCCAGACGGTCGACGTCGGCACCGCGATCATCACCGTCCAGGCCGGAGTCGGCTCGATCGGCTCCGAGGTGCCCGCGATCCCGGCCCACCCCGCGCAGGCCGCCGCCCCGCCCGCCCCCTCCACCACCGAGCCGGGCGAGGGCTCCGGAGCCGCGCTCGTCGGCTACGGCACCGCCGGCGGACACGTCCAGACCCGCCGCCGCCGACCGGGCGCCACCGCCCCGGCCGCCGCGCCCGCCGCCCGCCCGACGGCCCCGGCCCGGCCCGCCTCCGTGCCGGCCGCCGCCGCGCTCCCCGTCATCGCGAAGCCGCCGATCCGCAAGCTCGCGAAGGACCTCGACGTCGACCTCCTCGAGGTGCAGGCCACCGGCCTCGCCGGCGAGGTCACCCGCGACGACGTCATCCGCCACGCCTCCCAGGCCAGCGTCTTCCGCAACATCCAGACCCCCGCCTGGGGCGACGACCGCGAGGAGCGCATCCCCGTGCGCGGCGTCCGCAAGGCGATCGCCGCCGCGATGTCGACGAGCGCGTTCACCGCGCCCCACGTCAGCGTCTTCGTCGACGTCGACGCGACCCGCACCATGGAGTTCGTCAAGCGCCTCAAGAACTCGCCCGACTTCGCCGGCGTCAAGGTCTCGCCGTTGCTCATCATGGCCAAGGCCATCATCTGGGCCGTCCGCCGCAACCCCACCGTCAACTCCGCCTGGACCGACACCGAGATCGTCGTCCGCCACTACGTCAACCTCGGCATCGCCGCGGCCACCCCGCGCGGACTGCTCGTCCCCAACGTCAAGGACGCCCAGTCGATGAGCCTCCTCGAACTGGCGCAGGCCCTCGAGAAGCTCACCCTCGACGCCCGCGACGGCAAGACCACCGCCGCCGACATGCAGAACGGCACCATCACCATCACCAACATCGGCGTGTTCGGGATGGACACGGGCACCCCCATCCTCAACCCCGGCGAAGTCGCGATCATCGCCCTCGGCACGATCAAGCAGAAGCCCTGGGTCGTCGACGGCGAGGTCCGCCCCCGCTTCGTCACCACGGTCGGCGGCTCCTTCGACCACCGCGTCGTCGACGGCGACGTCGTCAGCCGCTTCGTCGCCGACGTCGCCAGCGTGCTGGAGGAACCGGCGCTGCTGCTCGATTGAGCGGATTCCTCCTTCGTCGTCATCCGCTCCGCGGTCGGCTGTTCGAGGTGGGGGCGTGTCGTGGAGCGGGGAGCGTACCGCTACGGCGAATCGCTGGAACGCGATTCGGCGGTGAGCTCGGCGGTGCTCGATCGAGCGGATTCCTCCTTCGTCGTCATCCGCTCCGCGGTCGGCTGTCCGAGGTGGTGCGTTTCGTGGAGCGGGGAGCGTACCGCTACGGCGAATCGCTGGAACGCGATTCGGCGGTGAGCTCGGCGGTGCTCGATGGAGCGGATTCCTCCTTCGTGTCATCCGCTCCGCGGTCGGCTGTACGAGGTGGGGGCGTGTCGTGGAGCGGGGAGCGTACCGCTACGGCGAATCGCTGGAACGCGATTCGGCGGTCAGCTCGGCCCTGCGGGCGAGCGTGCGCTGACGTGGCTCGGCCCTGAGGGCGAGCGTGCACGGATGCGGCTCGGCCCTTCGCTGTCGCGGGAGGGCGGGTGGTCTCCGCTGAGGGTGCGGTGGGCGCCGGCGCCTGCGACGGCGCGAGGCACGGGCCGCGGCTGCGCCGGCGAGAGCGGGGAGAGCGGGGAGAGCGGGGGAACGGCAGCGGTCAGCGGGGGGAGACGGCGAAGGAGTGCAGGGCGAGGGCGTCGCTCAGGCGGGCGGCGACGCGGGCGCCGCGGACGCTGGTGCCCTGGGGGTCCAGCGGCGCGCTGACGACGGCGGCGCCGAGGCGGCCGGGCGCGGAGAGGACGAGGGCGCCCGAGACGCTCGACTTGGCGGGGACGCCGACCGCGCGCATCCAGCGGCCCGAGCCGTCGTAGACGCCGCACGTCGCCATGACCGCGACCACGTCGCGCGCGACCGAGGCCGGCACGACCCGCTCGCCGGTCCCCGGGTGCACGCCGCCGAACGCGAGCGTCGCGCCCATCGCGGCCAGGTCGCGGACGTCGACCAGCACAGCGCACGCCCGGGCGTACGCGGAGACGGCGTCGTCGGCGCTGCGGTGCAGGGTGCCCTCCGCGCGCATCAGGTGCGCGAGGGCGTGATTCCGGTCGCCGAGGAGGTGCTCGTCGGCGGCGACGCTCTCGTCGACGGAGAGCGGGCGGCCGGCGAAGGCGGAGAGGCCGCGGAGGATCCGCTCGCTCCGGCCGTCGGCGTCGCCCCCGTCGACCAGGGCGGCGGTCAGCAGCGCTCCCGCGTTGACCATCGGGTTCGGCGGGCGCCCGGTGCCGCTCTCGAGCTTGAGGGCGTCGAAGGCCTCGCCGGTGGGCTCGATGCCGACGCGGTCGAGCGCGTCGCCGCCGGTGTCGAGGAGCGCGAGCGCGAACAGGAACGGCTTCACGGCCGACTGGATGCTGAACCGCTCCTCCGCGTCGGCGGTCGCGCGGACGGACCCGTCGGGCAGGACGAGCGCGATCGCGCAGAGACCCGGGTCGGCGTTCGCGAGCGCGGGGATGCTGTCGTCGACCTCGCCCCCGTCGTCCGGCAGCACCTCCCGGCGCAGCGCCTCGAGGTCGAAGGCCAGGGGATCGGGGAGGGGGCTCATCCGTCCACTCTGTCAGGGCGGGGAGCCCGTCGCGTCCCGGGCCTCAGACGAGCCCGAACTCCGCGTCCAGCGCGTCCAGCTCCGCGGCGAACGACGCGCGGAGACTCTCCTTCTCGTCGGCGGGCAGCCAGGAGGCCTCCGCTCCGGTGAGCGCCATCGCGCGCAGCTGAGCGGCGGTCGCGCCGATCGGGCCGGCGGCGAGGCGGTACTCGTCGGCGAGCGTGGTCGGGAACATCCCGGGATCGTCGGAGCACGGCACGACCCGCAGTCCCGCGTCGAGCATCGCCCGGATGGACGCGCGCCGCCAGGGCCGCCAGGAGCGGCGCGAGGTCGTCGAGGCGACGGTGAACACCACGCCCTGCTCGCGGACGCGCTGGACGACGGCGGGGTCCTCGAGGACGAAGTAGCCGTGGTCGATCCGGTCGCAGCCCAGCAGATCGAGGCAGGTCGTCGTGTTGGCCGCGGTCGGGGCGTGCTCGGAGGAGTGGGCGGTCCGGCCCAGGCCGGCCTCCCCGGCGAGGCGGTAGGCATCGGCGAAGCGCTCGGGCGGACCCGCCGTCTCGAGGTTGTCGAGCCCGATCCCCGCCACGTACTCGTGGGGGTGGCGGACGACCTCGCGGACCAGCTCGAGCGCCTCCTCCCCGCTGCGGCTGCGGTCGATGCCGGCGATCATCCGCCCCGTCATGCCGAAGTCGCGCTCGGCCATCCGGATGCCCTCGGCGTAGGCCTCGACGCTGCCGCGGTAGCCGAGCCCGGCGAGGTGCTCCGGGACGGCGTCGAAGAACAGCTCCAGGTGGCGGGTGCCGCTCGTGCGGTGGGCGTCCTCGAACGCCTCGTGCACGATCCGGGTCAGGTCCTCCGGGGTGCGGAGCAGCTGCACCACCCAGTTCGAGACCTGGAAGAGCGAGTACGACACCGCGGGCTCGTCGGCGGAGCGGCCCTGGGGCACCGGGATCACGGTGTCCCGGTAGAGCGCCGGGTCCGGGGGCAGCGAGTTGATGTCGGCGAAGATCCGCTCCGGCTCGGCCGGCAGGGCGAGGCCCTCGCGGCGGGCGAGCTCGGCGAAGGTCGCGGGCCGCACGGTCCCGATGAGGTGGCAGTGCAGATCGGCCTTCGGGATCCGGCGGATCCACTCGTCGGGCACGGCGGCGGTGGGGGTGGTGCTCATGGCGGTCTCCGGAGGTGCGGGATCGGACGGTCGGGGCCCCGTGCGCGGGCGTCGTGCACGGGGCGGGCCGCTACTGGGCGGTGACCTCGCGGGCGAAGCGGTCGACCCACTCCGAGCGGGTGGGGACGAGCTCGGCGGGGTCGAGGGTGGAGTAGCCGGCGGCGGTCGGGTCGGCCGCGATGTCGCCGACGACGGCCGTGATGGTGTCGGGCACCTCGGCGGAGAGGTTCACGGGCAGGTCGCCGACGATCGCGGCGGAGGAGGTCTGCGCCTCGACCGAGAGCAGGTAGTCGATGAACTGCTCGGCGGCGTCGACGTTCGCGGCTCCGGTCGGGATCATCGCGCGGTTGGTCGCCATGTAGCGGCCGGTCGCGGGCGGGGTCCACCCGATCGGCTCGCCGGAGGCCACCAGGTCGGTGGCGAAGCCGCTGAGGGCGTCGGCGGCGACGATCTCGCCCTGCGTGAGCAGGTTCGTGACCTCGGTGGAGGAGCTGTAGAACTGCAGCACTCCGGGGGCCCAGTCGGCGAGGGTGCTGAGGGCCGCGTCGATGTCGTACGGGCCGGAGCCCTCGGTCGCGGCGACTCCGCTGACCATCAGCTGGCCCGCAGTGACGGAGATGTCGGGCAGCGCGACCTTCCCGGCGTTCGCGGGGTCGGAGTAGACCGACCACTGCGCCGCCTGGTCGGCGGTGAGGGCGTCGGTCGAGTAGAGCGTGCCGTTGAGCTGGTAGCTGTAGGCGGGCCCGAGGTAGGACTCCTCGGTGGCGAAGGCGGCGACGTCGGCGAGCGCGGGCACCGAGGCCGCGTCGACCTGCTGGAACAGGTCGTCCTTCTGGCCCAGCGCGGCGTAGTAGTCGCTGATGAGCATCACGTCGACGCCGGGGTCGTCCCCGCCGGCCAGCTGGAGCTGCGAGAGGCGGTCGGAGTTGGAGCCGGTCTCGACCTCGACCTCGATGCCGGTGGCCTCGGTGAACGGGTCGATCACGGCCTCCTGGAACTCCTCCACGCCGAAGGGGAAGGTGCTGACCACGAGCGACTGCGCGTCGGACTCGTCGGAGGAGCCGGAGCCGGAGCAGCCGGCCAGGGCGAGGGCGCCGATGACGGCTCCCGCGGTGAGGGCGAGCGTGCGCCGGGCGGTGGTGCGGGACATGGCGGGTCCTTTCGAGGGGCGGTGCGGAGGAGCGCTGCGGGGCGGGAGGGAGCGGGCGGAGCGAGGGGTGGGAGGACCGCGGATCAGGCCGGGACGTCGGCGGCGAGCGGCACCAGCCGCGCGGCCGGCGCCGAGACCACGACGGCGTCGCCGGGGGAGAGCGCGGCCGATCCGTCGGCCCGGACGTCCGACACCAGGCGCACCGGGGCGCCGGAGGGGTCGGTCGCGGCCACGGTGACCAGCACGTCGACGCCGCGGTAGGCGACGTCAACGACCACGCCGTCGAGCGCGAGCCCGGGCGAGGCGGGGGCCGTCGCCGACACCGCGAGGTGCTCGGGCCGGACCGTCGCGAGCGACCCGTCCGCGAGGACGAGGAAGTTCTCGTAGCCGAGGAAGTCGGCGACGAAGCGGTTCGCGGGGGAGCCGAAGACGGCGCTCGGGGCGCCCTGCTGCATGATCCGCCCGGCGCGCATCAGGACCATCTCGTCGCTCATCTCGAGCGCCTCGTCCTGGTCGTGGGTGACGAGCACCACGGTCAGCCCGGTCTCCGCCTGGATGCGGCGGATCTCGGAGCGCATCTGCACGCGCAGCCGGGCGTCGAGGTTGGACAGCGGCTCGTCGAGCAGGAGCAGCCGCGGCCGGATCGCGATGGCCCGGGCGAGTGCGACCCGCTGCTGCTGGCCGCCGGAGAGCTTCCGAGGCCGGCTGGCGGCGAGGTGAGCCAGGCCCACCATCTCGAGGCTCTCCACGACCCGGGCCTGCCGCTCCGCCCGCCCGACTCCGCGCAGCTTCAGCCCGTAGCCGACGTTCTCGGCGACGCTGAGGTGCGGGAAGAGCGCGTACGACTGGAACACCATGCCGAGCCCGCGCTTCTCCGGGGGCAGCTTCGTGCTGTCCAGGCCGTCGATGAGGATGCGGCCGGAGCTGGGGGCCGAGTAGCCCGCGAGCATCCGGAGCGAGGTGGTCTTGCCGCAGCCGCTGGGGCCGAGCAGGGTGGTCAGCCGCCCCGCGGGGATCGCGAGATCGATGCGGTCGACGGCGGTGAAGTCCCCGAAGACCTGGCTGACGTTGACGAATTCCGCTGCGGCGCTCATCGGTTGATGCCTCCGAAGATCTGGGCGAAGCCGACGCTGCGCTCGGCGAGGAACGCGATGACGACGGTCGCCGCGAGGATGAGGGTGGAGGTGGCCGCGACCATCGGGTCGTAGCTCTGCTGCACGTAGTCGAGCATCGTGACGGGCAGGGTCCTGGCGTCGCGGCTCTGCAGCAGGAGCGACAGGGGGACGTTGTTGAAGGACGTCACGAAGCCGAGCAGGGCGGCCGAGAAGACGCCGGGGCGCAGGATCGGCAGCGTGATCGTGAAGAAGGTGCGCAGCGGTCCGGCCCCGAGTCCGCGGGCGGCCTCCTCCAGCGCCGGGTCGCTGGTGGCGAGCGAGGCGCCGGTGACGCGCACCGCGTAGGGGAGCAGGAGCGCGGTGTGGCCGACGAGGAGCACGGCGGCGTTGTCGACCTTGAGCGTCACGACGAGCTGCTGGAAGAGGGCCAGCCCGACGACGAGCTCGGGCACGATCAGCGGCGAGAGGAAGAGCCCCTCGACGATCCCTTTCCCCGGGATGCGCCCGCGGTGGATGGCGAGGGTCGCCGGGATCCCGAGCAGGAGCGCGATCGCCGTCGAGAGGACGGCGAGCTGAGCGCTGGTGGCGAGCGACTCGAGGAACGGGTCGTACGAGAGCGCTTCGCCGAACCAGCGGAACGAGAAGCCCTCCGGCGGGAAGCGCAGAGTGGATCCGGCCGTGAACGCCGTGGCGACGACGAACAGGATCGGCACGATCATGATCACGTAGCCGGCGACGGCCAGGGTCGCGGCGACGGGGCGGCGGGTCCTCACGAGACGGCCCCCCGGCGGGCGACGAGCGAGGAGAGCCCGGAGACGAGGAAGACCAAGATCGTCATCACGATCGCCGTGGCCGACGCGCCCGCCCAGTCGATCGTCACGCTGGAGTACGAGAACAGCTGCGTGCTCAGCATCCGCTGCGAGGACCCGCCGAGCAGGTACGGAGTCGTGTACGCGGTCACGGATCCCGCGAAGACGAGGGTCGCCGCGACGACGACGCCGGGGAGCGAGAGCGGCACCACGACGTCCCAGAAGGTCCGGGTCGGGCTCGCGCCGAGGCCGCGGGCGGCGTCGTCGAGCCCGGCGTCCACCTGCGAGACGGCGGAGTAGCAGGAGATGATCGCGAGCGGGAGGAACAGCTGCGTGAGGCCGAGCACGATCGCCAGCTCGGTGTAGAGCAGCTGGGGCGCCTCGTCGACCAGGCCGGTGGCGACGAGGAGCTGCCCGATCGCGCCGTTCGAGCCGAGGACCACGAGCCAGCCGAAAGTGCGCACCACGTTGCTGAGCAGCAGCGGGAAGATCGCGAGGGCCAGCAGCACGCCCGCCCAGCGCGAGGTGGAGCGGGCCAGCAGGTAGGCGATCGGGAAGCCGAGGACGACGCAGATCAGCGTGACGACGAGGCCGATGCCGACGGTGCGGCCGATGATCCGCAGCTCGTACGGGTCGGTCAGCATCTGGCCGACTCTCGCGATCACGTCGGCGGCGGTGGCGCCGGGCGGCGCGAACAGCATCACGAGCGACGGGACCACGAAGAACAGCAGCAGGAACCCGAGTCCCGGCAGGAGCAGGAGGGGAGCGGATCGTGTCCTCACGGGTTGCTCCTTCCGGGGCGAGTGGTGGCCAGCTGCGGATGTAACCGGTTGCATCGACCCTACGGGTGCGGCGGTACCCGGTCTGCGTCGCCCGTGTAAATTCCGTGTTTCGAAATCCGGGACCGCTTCGCGCCGCCGGTGCGACCGGTTGCAGGCGGGCCCCTATGATCGCGGGAGGACCGCAGGGAGGAGCCGGATGGCCACGCTCGCCGACGTCGCCGCCCTCGCCGGCGTCTCGAAGGCCACCGCCTCGCGCACACTCTCGCGCCCGGAGGTCGTCTCGCCCGAGACGGCCGCCCGCGTGCTGACCGCGGCCGCCAAGCTCGGCTTCATCCCGAACTCCGCCGCACGCCAGCTCGCCCGCGGCCGCACCGGCGTCGTGGCCCTGGTCGTCCCCACGCTCGACAACGCCTTCTTCACCCCGATCATCGGAGGGGCGCAGCGCCGCGCAGACGAGGACGGCCTGCAGCTGACCGTCGCCGTGCACCCGCTCGAGGCCGTGCGCGAGCTCGGCGCGTTCGACCGGCTCTCGCGGCAGGTCGACGGCTTCATCGTCGTCGCTCCCCGCGGCGGGGACGAGCTCCTGCTGGCGGCCGGATCGCACAAGCCGACCGTGCTGGTGGACCGCGAGGTCGACGGTCTCGCCTCCGTCGTCGCCGACACGGCCGCCGCGTTCGGGTCGCTGGTGGCGCGCTTCGCCGCCGACGGGCACGAGCGCGTGCTCTACCTCGGCGGGCCGGAGGGCTCGTGGCAGGACAGGCAGCGCACCGCGGCCGTGCACGAGGCGGCGGCGAGCGGAGGAGCGGAGCTCACGGTGCTCGGGCCCTTCCCGGCCACCTTCGCGGCCGGCGTCTCGGCCGCGGCCGCGGTGCGCGAGTCCGGAGCGACGGCGGTCGTGCCCTACGCGACCGCTCTCGGGCTCGGGGTGCAGTACGCGCTGCTCGCCTCCGGCGGCCTCCCGGAGCGGCTCGTGGTGAGCTCGGAGCGGTCGATCGTCGACGCGCTCGGGCTGGTGGGGGTGCCGGCGGTCGACGTGGACGGCGAGCAGCTGGGCCGGGCGGCCGCGGAGCTGCTCATCGAGCGCCTCGCCCGACGCGACGCCCCTCCCGAGCGCCGCCGCCTGCCGGTGCCCGTGCAGTGGCCCGCGGCCTGAGCCGAGACGGTTGCCGACGGGACCGCGCGGCTCCGGGAGGCCGGACGCGGTCCCGCGGGTCGGACGCCGCTACGCCGTGAGGGCGACCGCCGTCCACGAGACGGGCGGGAGCGTCAGCGTCAGCACGCCGTCCTCGAGCGTCGCCGGGGCCTCGCGCAGGCGCACGCGGTCCTGGTCGTCACGCGTGTTCTTCGCGTAGGGGTCCTCGTCGAACAGGGCCACCGCCTCCGCGATGCTCGAGACTCCGAGGCCGCTGACGTCGACGGTGACCTCGATCGGCTCCGTCTGCGAACGGTTCACCAGGAAGACGGCCGCGCGGCCCTCGTCGACGGTGGCGACGGAGTCGATGAGCGGAGCGTCGCCGTGGCGGGCGGTCGAGTAGGTCCCCGCGTCGATCCGGGGGCGCAGCACCGAGCCGGAGGCCAGGCGTGCAGTGGTCGAGAACGGGAAGAACGTGGTCTGGCGCCAGGCGGCTCCGCCCGGCTCGGTCATGATCGGCGCGATCACGTTGACGAGCTGCGCGAGGGAGGCGGAGGTGACCCGGTCGGAGTTCTTCAGCAGCGTGATCATCAGGTTGCCGAGGACGACGGCGTCGGCGACGGAGTAGACGTCCTCGAGCAGGCGCGGGGCGTAGGCCCACTCGCGGGTGCTCTGGTCGCCCTCGGCGTCGGCCTTCTCCTTGGCCTGCCACTCCTCGAGGTACCAGACGTTCCACTCGTCGAAGGAGAGCTTGATGTCCTTCGTCTTCTTGAGCTTGAACTTCACGTGGTCCACGGTCGCCGCGACGGTGGCGATGAAGTACTCCATGTCGAGGGAGGAGGCGAGGAAGGAGCCGAGGTCGCCGTCGTACTCCTGGTAGTAGGCGTGGCACGAGACGTACTCGACGTCGTCGTACGCGTGCTCGAGGACCACGCGCTCCCACTCGCCGAAGGTCGGCATCGACGAGCTCGACGAGCCGCAGACGACCAGCTCGAGCGAGGGGTCGGCGATCTTGAGGGCCTTGGCGGTGCGGGAGGCGAGCTTGCCGTAGTCGTCGGCGCTCATGTGGCCGACCTGCCAGGGGCCGTCCATCTCGTTCCCGAGGCACCACATGCGGATGTCGTAGGGCTCGGTCCCGCCGTTGGCGATGCGCTGGTCGGCGAGAGCGGTGCCGGCCGGTCCGTTGGCGTACTCGAGGACGTCGAGCGCCTCGAGGACGCCGCGGGTGCCGAGGTTGACGGCGTACATGATCTCGCTGCCGGTCAGCTCCGCCCACTTCGCGAAGTCGTCCAGCCCGACCTCGTTGGTCTCGAGCGAGTGCCAGGCCAGGTCGCGGCGGCGGGGGCGCTCGGAGCGCGGGCCGACGCCGTCCTCCCAGCGGTAGCCCGAGACGAAGTTGCCGCCGGGGTAGCGGATCGTCGTGGTGCCCAGCTCCTTGACCAGCTCGACCACGTCGAGGCGGAACCCGTCCTCGTTCGAGGCGGGGTGGCCGGGCTCGTAGATGCCGTCGTACACGCAGCGGCCGAGGTGCTCGACGAACGAGCCGAAGAGGCGCGGAGTGACGGGGGCGACGACCGCGGCGGGGTCGAGGCTGATGCGCGCGGTGGCGGCGGGGGCGTCGGTCATGAGGGCCTTTCGGGCTTCGGGCTCCCGCAGCGGGCTCGGCGGCGAGCAGTCTTTCTAACGTTGTACACGATCCGCGCCGCTGTCGCCGCTGTCAAGAGTGGACCTCCTGGCGTGGTCCCCCTGCGTCCGATGCGGCAGTGCCTCTATGTGACAAGGAATTCGCGTACGAGGCGATCGAGCCGCCGGGATGCGACGGGTGCGAACGAGCGCCGGAAGAGGTCGAGCAGTGCTCCCTTGTGCGTGAAGGAATGGGTCACTCGGGCCCGGGCCTCGCCGAGGGGCTCGACGATCCAGCTCCCTGACTCTTCTGCTCCGAAGGCGTTCATCCGGTAGTCGACGATGATCTCGTCGATCCGGGTGAAGGTCACGACGGCGGGCAGAACGCCGCGGATGACCGTGCGGTAGGAGCGTCCGACGACGGCGTGCCGGTCAGACGGGCGGAGGGTGCCGAGTGCGGGATTCCAAGCCGCGAGCGAGCGGGCATCGCGGAGGACTTCGAGCACGATCGGGGCCGCGCAGTCGACTATGCGAATAGCGGTGAAGGTCACGTGTGACGTCCTCGCTCGTCGGTCGCTGCGGGGGAACGGAGGTACATGATCGCGTGCCCGAGCCCTCGCTCGACGTGTCCTCTGCTGATCCCGGGGGCGATGAGTCCGAAGGTGATGTGCCCGGGGCGGAGGAGATCCGAAGAGAGGTCGAGGCCGCTGAGGACGAGAGGAGGCCGCAGGAGCCCGGGTCGAGTGGACCAGTAGTCCTTCTGCTCGGCGACGAACGTCTCGCCGCGGAGGCGAGGCTCGTCGGGCAGCCAGTCGAAGTGGTCCGCGCTGATGTCGACGGGCTCGAAGCCCGGTCGGTCTCCGGGTCGTGCGCCAGGAAGCTCACTGGCCAGGGCGTGAACCCGAATGGGCTCGTTGTCGGTCACGACCAGCGCTGTGCCTCCGGCGGCGAGGTGGCGGTGCAGAGTGTCACGTTCCGCTGTCGTGGGCCAGGAGTCGCGGAGCGTCCACCCGGTGGCGGTGCGGTGCCAGCGGATCCGTGACGTGTCGTCGAAGACGACGGCGACGTCTCCGATGAGGAGGAGCCCGTCCTCGGACATGGTGATCGTCATCGAGTGCTGCTCGTTCCCTGGGTGTCGAGTGCTGCGAGTTCCGCTTTCGCTCGCTGGATGCGAGCCGCGTCTCGAGACCGTGGGGCGCTCGTCAGGGAGCTGAGGGTGCGGAGGGTACGAAGTGCATCCTCGGTCCGGCCGAGGACGGCGTAGGCGTCGGCGAGGCCCGCGAGAGCGCGCGTGTCGTGAGAGGGACCGCTGCCGGCGCTGCGGCGGAACGCAGAGGCCGCCTGCAACGCGCGTCCGCCCAGAAGCGCGGGCATGCTCAGATGCCAGCGGCCGAGGAGGTAGTTGGCGTCGCGATGGTCGGGATCATGCTCGAGGACGGCCTCCGCAGTGCGGCGGACGATAATTGCGGGGAGGGGCCGGAGTGCTAAGGGGAGTCGGAGGATTCGGAGTCCGAGAAGGCGCGCCCGTTGGATGCTGATGTGGTCTGGATGTGTCTCCATCGCGGTGAGGAGTGACGCCAACAGTCGGAGTCGGCGGTTGTCGGACCGACTGAGCCGGCGGTGCCCGTCAAGAGCTGCTGTGATCCGCTGGTCGAGGGCCCCTCCTGCTGTTGCACGGGCGTCTCCGGAGGGCCCGGTCATAGCAGTTGCTGCGGCTTGCTGGCCGAGGTCCAGGATCGAGTGACGTGCGAGCACAGACATGGCCTCGGCGGCCCGCCGCTTCCCGACGGTCCTGTCGACCGCCATGGGCGGGCCGAAGACGACGTGGACGCGTCCTTTCGGTCGGAACCACTTCGCGCCTTTGGGGAGGACGTCGTCGGTGCCGGTCATGGCGACGGGGATCACCGGGACCTCGGCGGAGAGGGCGAATCGGAACGCGCCGCTCCTGAACGGCAGGAGCCCGACATCGGCGTTCCGGGTGCCTTCTGGGTAGATGCAGAGGACATCGCCCGCAGCGAGGATGCGCTGCACGGTGCGGAGGGTGTCCGGCGCGGGGGAGTCGCGGTCGACGGGGATCCCGTACCACGCGAGCGTCCACAGTCGTGTAAGGGTCTTCTCGAAGCTCTCGCGTTTGGTGAGGAACCACACCGGCCGACCGGTCGCGCTGCCGACGAGGATCTCCATCACGAAGTGATCGAAGTAACTGCGATGGTTGGGTGCGAGGACGAAAGCGCCGACGGTGGGCAGGTGCTCGAGCCCCTGGACTGAGAGCAGGTGTCGGCGCACTCGGCGGGCGATGAAGGCGCGGGAGACGGTGCGGACAGTGCGCTCTCCGCGCATGTCACGCGCCTTCCGCGAGGAGGTGCTCGCGGAGGAGCTCCACGCTCGTCATCACCAGCCTGTGCTGCGTGGCGAATGCGCGCAGGCCGTCCCGCCGCAGCATGGCTCCGTCCTCGCCGAGGATCTCGACGATCACTCCTGCTGGGCGGCAGCCGGCGGCACGGGCGAGGTCGACCGACGCCTCGGTGTGACCGGCACGAGTGAGAACTCCGCCCTTCCGCGCGATGAGGGGGAAGATGTGGCCGGGACGCTGCAGGTCTCCGGACTCGCCCGACATCGCCACGGTGATCGTCGTCGCCCGATCGGCCGCGGAGATCCCGGTGGTCACGCCGTGAGCAGGGGTCGCGTCGATGCTCACGGTGAAGGCCGTGCCGAGGTGGTCCTCGTTGCGAGGGACCATCGGCGGCAGCTGAAGCTGCTCGGCGCGCTCTTCTGTCAGCGAGAAGCACACCAGCCCGCGGCCGCGGGTGATCATGAAGTTGATCGCCTGCGGAGACACGTGGTCGGCCGCCATCACCAGGTCGCCCTCGTTCTCACGGTCCTCGTCGTCGACGACCACGACGATCTCTCCTCGCCCGATCGCAGCGATCGCGGTCTCCGCAGAGTAAAGCAGCGGCTGCTCGCTCATGAGGTCTGTGGTGTCGATGGTCGCAGTCATGGCGTCACTCCCTGTTGTCCTGCCGCTCATCGACGGCTCTACGCATGTTGTTGCAATACATGCGACAACACCGATTTGGTACAACCCAAACTAGAGGAAATCTCACTGCAACGTCAAGCGTGCCGTTCAGCGCCCGCCCCTGGGTCGCAAACCATCGAGTGCGGTACGGTACATGATGCCGCATGCAT
Source organism: Rathayibacter sp. VKM Ac-2805 (assembly GCF_009834265.1). Taxonomy (NCBI): domain Bacteria; kingdom Bacillati; phylum Actinomycetota; class Actinomycetes; order Micrococcales; family Microbacteriaceae; genus Rathayibacter; species Rathayibacter sp. VKM Ac-2805. The sequence goes on along the minus strand of NZ_CP047185.1, from coordinate 3,043,713 downwards.
GCGGTATCACGCAGTATCGGAGGACCCATGCGACGCCTGCTCGACGCCCCCATCCGCTTCCCACGCACGACGATCGCGGCCTGGCTCCTGCTGTTCCTTGCCGGAGGGATCCTGGCGCTGCACCTGGATCCTGCTCTGTCCGGCGGCGGGTTCACCGACCCGAGAGCGGAAGCGCTCGTGACTCGGGCGGTCGTCGAGGAGCGCTTCGCTGAGTCGCCGAATCAGCTGGTCGTCGTCCTCGACGGTGATGAGGCGGTGACGAGCGAGACCGTCGCGGACGTGGTGCGGATCCTCGAGGACGGAGGCGCAGACGCTGTCACGACTTCGACGACGAACCCGAGCCTGATCTCCGGCGACGGCCGCACGGCGGCCCTCATGGCAGGCTTCGACGGCGACGGCACGACGGTCCAGAACCTCGTCCCGGCTCTGCAGCGGCACCTCGATGAGGCGGGTCTGGCGGACGAGGTCTTCGTGACGGGGCAGCCGGCGCTCGACTTCCAGCTGAACGCCCACTCGAAGGCCGACGCGACGCGGGCCGAGCTGATCGTGTTCCCGCTCCTGATCGTCGTGCTGCTCGCCGTCTTCGGGTCGCTCGTCGCGACCCTCCTGCCTCTGCTCGTCGCAGGCTCATCCCTCGGGATGGCGCTGGGCGTCGGCTACCTGCTGACCCGGGTGACGGAAGTGTCGAACCTGTACTCCAACATCGTGTCGATGATCGGTCTGGCCGTCGCGGTCGACTACTCGCTCTTCATCATCAAGCGGTTCAGGGAAGAGCTCGCCGAGGGGCTGCCGACCCCTGACGCCGTACGGGCCGCGATGGCCACAGCCGGCCGCTCTGTGCTGTTCAGCGGCATCGCGGTCGTCCTCGCCCTCGCCGCGCTCCTGATCCCGGGAGTGATGGCGCTCACGAGCATCGCCCTCGGAGGCATCGTCGTCTCGATCGTCGCGCTCGTCCTCACGATGCTGGTCCTGCCCGCCGCGCTCACCCTCCTCGGGCCCCGAATCGACCGCTTCCGCGTGCCGTTCCTGCGCCGGAGGACACCGGCGAGCGACGGCACTCCGTCCACGAAGATCGGACGCCCCGGCCTCGTCGGCGGTGCCGGGATCCTCGCTCTCGCCGCCTGCGCGCTTCCGATCATCGGGCTGTCCCTGCAATCGCCCGTCGCGAGCGCGACGGTCCTCCCTCCGTCCGATCCGGCCCGGCAGGGGCTCGAGATCCTCGACGAGCGCATCGGTCACGAAGGGCTCTTCCCCATCGACGTGGTCCTCGCCTTCCCCGCAGCCACAGGGGTCGCCTCGGCGCTCGAGGACGTCGAGCGCGCCGGCGCCTGGCTCGCGGGGCGGCCCGGGGCAGACGCCGTCACCTCGGTGACGACGCTCGGCATCGCCTCGGAGCAGCTCGCCGCGCTCCTCGAGCAGGGCGCCGATCCCGCAGATCTCGCCCCCCTCTGGCACACCGGCGACGGTCTCCTCACGGCCCGACTGCTGACCACCACCAGCGAGGGCCCCGACTCCGTCAGCGCTCACACCCTCGTCGGCGAGATCCGGAAGGATCTGCCCGCCCAACTCGGCCCGGACGCGACCGTCGCCGTCACCGGAGCCACGGCTCAGGGCGTCGACTTCGACGCCACCATCGTGCAGAGCATCCCGCTGATCGCCGCGCTCGTGCTGCTGCTCACCTTCGTCCTGCTCGCCTTCGCATGGCGCTCCGCCGTCCTGCCTGCGCTCGCACTGTTCTTCAACCTGCTGGTCGTCGGAGCGAGTGTCGGCACACTGACCGTGATCCAGCAGGCGGCCTCCGACGCCCCCCTGAACTCCGTCACCCCGATCCTGCTCTTCGCCGTGATGTTCGGGCTCAGCATGGACTACATGGTCATCATCATGTCCCGGATGCGGGAGCTGCACCGGGCCGGCGTCCCCTACCAGCGGGCGGTCCTCGACGGGGCCCGCCTCACCCGGAGCATGATCACCAGCGCGGCCCTGATCATGATCGCGGTGTTCCTGTCCTTCATGACCGCCCAGATCAGCATCGTCCGCGAGATCGGTCTCGGCCTCGCGATCGCCGTCGCGCTCGACGCGATCGTCATCCGCAGGATCGTGATGCCGAGCGTCCTCCGGGCCCTCGGTCCGCGGGCGTTCGGCTCCTCCCCGGTCGCCGTCCGGCCGCGCTGACGCCGGCCGCGCCGACCTCGACAGGGGGATCCGGGTCGCCCCCGGGCGGACCTGCCAGAATGAAGCGGAGGCGACGACCCGCGCCTCCGTCACGACCGGACCGCAGATGACCACTCCAGCACACCCCCACGCGGACGCCGCGCCCGCACTCGCGCGGTTCGAGCTGAGGTACCTGGTCCTCGCGGCGCAACGGGAGGGCAATCGCGCCCTCAACCGGCAGCTGTCCGGGCTCGGGCTGACGGCGTCGCAGTTCGAGATCGTCCTCGTTCTGTCCCAGTACGGGCCCATCACTCTGCGAGAGCTCGGCGAGCTCATCGTCTGCGAGACCGCCAGCCCCAGTCGCATCGTGGACACCCTGGTCCGCCGGGGCCTCGTCGAGAGATCCGCGCACGCCAGCGATCGCCGTGCCGTGGCGCTCCAGCTCACCGACGAGGGACGCGAGCTCGTTCCGCAGCTTCGCGAGATCGACCGCGCCATGGATGACGGCGCCCGCGCGATGCTCGACGGTCACGAGATGAAGGGCCTCGTCAGCGCCCTCCGCACCTACCTCGACGGAACCGAGAGCGGCGACGTCCTCGAGCGGCGCTTCGCCTCCGTCCGGCACGGCCTCGCCTGACCGCTCCGGGCGACGCGAGGACGGGCGGCCCGTGTCCGGCGTCGCCGGAGGTCCCCGCGGCGGCCGACGACTGCCGGCCGCGGTCGTCGAGGGATCTCTCCGTCGTGGCGGCCGGTCCGTCCCCGACCGGCACGAGAGGTGTCCGCCCAGCCGGCTGTGCTGGAGTGGCGGAGTGGAAGAGATCGACGCGTGCCGCCTCCTCGCCGACCGGACAGAGATGCTCGCCGCCTCGGGTCCCGCGCCCCGCGCACTGATCCGCGCTCTTGCACGCGAGGTCGCAGGCATCCGCAGCGCCCCGCTCGGCGCCCTCGACCTGGCGCACGGCGGCCGCAACCGGGTCCGGGGGAAAGGCTTCCGCCGCCCCTACGACGACGGAACCCGCGGCCAGGCCCGCCACTTCGCCGGAGTCGCGGGCGCCACGCTCTACCTCGGCGGCCCGCTCGCGCACCTGTTCCTCCGGACCGTCGGCGGCGACGTCCGCGGCTCGGCCGACGACCGGCTGACGACGCGGGCCGTGGAGTGGAGCCGGCTCCTCCGCCGCGGCGAGCTGGCCGTCGCGGACGCGGGCGCGTGGATCCGCCGCGAGATCTGCGGCAGCGGGACCTGCGCCTAGGCCCCGGCCGACGCCCGGCCGACCGACGGGTCCTCCGCGATCGGACGGCCCGCGGTCGACTCCCGGGCGACCACGGTGAACGCCGCCTCGTGGAGCGTCCCCGGGCCGGTGCGGGTGCCCTCGATCCGGGCCTGCAGCACCTCGACCGCGGTCCGCGCGATCTCGTCGCGCCCCGAGTCCACACTGGAGAGGCTGGGGGAGGAGTAGCCCGCCTCGTCGATGTCGTCGAAGCCGATCACCGCCACCTCCTCGGGCACGCGGACCCCCGCCTCCTGGAGCGCGCGGACCGCGCCGAGTGCGAGGGTGTCGTTGAGCGCGAACACGGCGTCGAAGTCGAGCCCGGAGGCGAGCACACGGCGCATCGCCTCGGCGCCGCCGGAGCGCCGCCACGGGCCCGAGACGCCGATCATCCGCTCGTCGTAGGCGATGCCGGCCTCGGCGAGCGCGGCGCGGTAGCCCTCGAGGCGGAGCGACGCCGAGCTGACGGCGGCGTCGGGGTGGGTCCCGAGCGCCACGATCCGGCGCCTTCCGGAGGCGAGCAGGTGCGCGGTGGCCGCGTGCGCCGCCGCGGTGTTCTGCATGGTGACGTGGTCGACCAGCCCGGTGAAGATCCGCTCGCCGAGCAGCACCAGGGGGAAGTCGACCGCGAGCGCGTCCTCGTCGGCGAGGCCCAGCGGGCTGAAGAGCAGGCCGTCGGTGAGCTGCCGGCGCTCGCTCGCCAGGACGCTCCGCTCGCGCTCGGGGTCGCCGCCGGTCTGCTCGATCAGCACCGTCAGGCCGCGCTCGTCGGCGGCGCGCATCACGCTGTCGGCGAGCTCGGCGAAGTAGGGGAGGCTCAGCTCCGGCAGGGCGAGGCCGATCACGCCGGTACGGCCGCGGCGCAGGCTCCGCGCGGAGAGGTTGGGCCGGTAGCCCAGCTGCGCGATGGCCGCCTGCACCCGGGAGCGGGTGGCCGGGCGCACGTGCGGATAGTCGTTGATCACGTTCGAGACGGTCTTGATCGAGACGTCGGCGGCGCGGGCGACGTCGTGCAGCGTGACGGCCACGGTCCTCCCTCCGCTCGGCCCTCACGCTACCCCGGGGCTCCGCTCCGGCCTGTCGCGGATCGACGCCGGGGCGGCGTGCGGGCGGGGCGCGTCGCCGGAGCAGGACGCGCCCCGCGGCCGATCAGGTGTACCAGCTGGGCTCGGGGACGGTGTCGAGCAGGGCGAAGACGCCGACCTCGCGGCGCTTGTAGGGCAGCGGATCGTGCAGGGAGTGGGTGCGGAGGTTCCGCCAGTAGAGGTCGAGTCCGACCGAGCTCGCGGAGGCGCGGGCGCCGGTCAGCTCGAAGACGCGGGTCGCCGTCGCGAGGCCGTCCTCCACGATCCGCGCCTTGGCCGCGGCGATCCGCACGGCGATCTCGCCGCGGCGCCGAGGCGTCAGCTCCTCGCGCGGAGCGTGCAGCGCGGCCGAGAGCGCGGCCCCCGTCGCGTCGATCAGCGCCTCGTCGGCCCAGAGCCGGGACTGCAGGTCGCCGTATCCCTCGAGCACGTACCACTCGTCGCCGGCGCGCTCCTTGTCGTCGCCGCCGTACGGCCAGGCCCGGGTGCGCTCGCGGGTGTACTGCGCCGCGCGCTCGAGAGCTCCCTGCGCGATGCCGAGGTAGAACTCGGCGAAGACCTGCTGGATGACGGGCACGTTGAGGGTGTTGTAGACGAGCGGACGGTAGACCCTGTCGACGAAGCCGGCCGCGGCCGCCCACGGCACGCGGACGCCGCGGATCTCGACGGAGCCGGACTCGGTGAGCCGCTGGCCGAGGCTGTCCCAGTCGCGGCCGAAGACGATCCCCTCCTGAGCGGTGGGGACGATCGCGAAGAGGTGGGTGTCCGTCCCCTCGAGCACCCCCTCGAGCACGGTCAGGTCGCTGACCACGCCGCCGGTCGAGAACGACTTGCGGCCGGTGAAGACCAGCTCGTCGCCCTCCTCCCGCACGGTGAGGTCGGAGTCGCGGGGGTTCACCGCGCCTCCGTAGAGGAGGTCCCCCTCGGTCGCGAGCTGCTCGACCGCGATGATCTGCTCAGGGGTCCCCACGAGGCGGGCCGCCCAGGCCCAGAGGTAGTGGTAGCCGAGCAGCTGGCCGATCGAGCCGTCGCCGCGCGCGACGGCGCGGACGACGCGGAGGGCGGTGGTCCACTCCTGGGCACCGCCGCCGTGCTCGGCGGGCCCGAGCAGCGTGACGAGGCCGGCCGCCTTGAGCAGGGCGACCTCGGCGAAGGGGGCGGCGCCGGCGTGGTCGCGCTCGAGGGCGTCGGTCGCGAGCACGGCGGCGACCTCCTCGGCGCGGACGAGCCAGGCGTCCGGGGAGTCGGGCCGGGGTGCGGCCGACCAGTGCTGGGCTGCGGCGCCGATCGGCGTCGCGGCGTCGGCGCCGGTGGTCGTGGGTGCGGTGGTGGTCACGGTGTCCTCGTCTCGTCGGGGGCGGTGTGCAGCGACTGTGCCAGGGGCGAGGTGCTCGGAGCGAGGCGCGTGTCGCCCCGTGTCCGCGTGTGTCCGCGGATGACCGGCGGGCGCCTCTGCACGATTTTGACAATCGTTATCAATAGCCGTTAGCGTGGGAGCACCCGCCCGGCCCCTGACCCAGATCGGCTCACCGTGAAGACCCGCCTCCTCGCTTTCACCGCCCTCCTCGGCGGCACCGCGCTCGCCCTGAGCGGCTGCTCCGGAGCGGGCAGCGCCTCCGACAGCTCCTCCGCCGCCGCCGCGGGCGGGCCCGTGAAGGTCGTCGCGTCGACGAACGTCTACGGCGACCTCGTCTCGAGCATCGGCGGCGACCTGGTCGAGGTGACCAGCATCATCGACAGCCCGGACAAGGACCCGCACGAGTACGAGGCCACCGCCCGCGACCAGCTCGCCGTGTCCGGCGCGACCCTCGTGATCGAGAACGGCGGCGGCTACGACCACTTCCTCGACACCATGATCGGCGCGGCCGGCACCGAGGCCCCCGTCATCACGGCGACCGTGATCGCCGGCCTGGAGGACGTCCACGACCACGCGGAGGAGGAGGAGTCGGAGGGCGGGCACGAGCACGCGGAGTTCAACGAGCACGTCTGGTACGACCTCTCGGTGATGAAGGAGGTCGCGGGGCGGATCGGCGACGAGCTCGCCGCGCTCGACCCCGACAACGCCTCCGCCTACTCCGCCAACCTCGCCACGCTCGACGAGGGGCTCGACGCCCTGATCGCCCGTGAGAGCGAGCTGAAGGGCACGCTCTCCGGCCGCTCCATCGCGATCACCGAGCCCGTCCCGCTGTACATGACCGATGCGCTCGGCCTGACCGACGCGACTCCCGAGGCCTTCAGCGAGGCGGTCGAGGAGGGCACCGACGTCCCCGCGACCACGCTCCAGGAGACGCTGGCGCTGTTCTCCGGCGAGGCCGTCGACGCGCTGATCTACAACGAGCAGACCGAGGGCGCGCAGACGGACGCGGTGCTCGACGCCGCGAAGGCCGCCGGGATCCCGGCCGTCCCCGTCACCGAGACGCTGCCCGAGGGCGACGACTACACCGGCTGGATGACCGCCAACCTCGACGCGATCGAGGGAGCCCTCTCCCAGTGAGCCACGACTCCCCGACCAGGCCCGTCTCCCCGGAGGCGGGCCCTTCGGCGTCCGTGCTGCGGCTGCGCGGCGCCGGCCTCCGCTTCGGCGACCGCGAGCTGTGGAGCGGCGTCGACCTCGACGTGCGCGCCGGCGAGTTCGTCGCGGTGCTCGGCGCGAACGGCTCCGGCAAGACGAGCCTCCTGCGCGCGGTGCTCGGCCAGCAGCAGCTGAGCGCGGGGGAGCTGCAGGTGCTCGGCGAGCCCGTGCACCGCGGCAACCGGCGCATCGGCTACATCCCGCAGCAGAAGCTCGCCGACGAGGGCACTCCGCTGCGCGCCCGCGATCTGCTCGGGCTCGGGATCGACGGCCACCGGTTCGGCCTGCCCCTGCCCTCCCGCTCCCGGCGCGCGGCCGTCGACGCGCTGCTCGAGGCCGTCGGCGCCACCGCCTTCGCCGACGCCCCCATCGGCAGCCTGTCCGGCGGCGAGCAGCAGCGCGTCCGCGTCGGCCAGGCGCTCGCGGGCGACCCGGCGCTCCTGCTCTGCGACGAGCCGCTGATCGCGCTCGACCTCGCCCACCAGCGAGCGGTCAGCGAGCTGATCGACCAGCACCGCCGCGAGCGGAACCTCGGCGTCCTCTTCGTCACGCACGACGTGAATCCGGTGCTCGGCATGGTGGACCGCGTGCTCTACCTCGCCGGCGGCCGGTTCCGGATCGGCACCCCCGACGAGGTCCTGCGCTCGGAGGTGCTCAGCGAGCTCTACGACGCACCCGTCGACGTGATCCGCGCCCGGGGCCGGGTCATCGTGGTCGGCGCCCCCGACCACTCGCACGTGCACGAGCACGAGGAGGGGCAGTCGTGACGGACGTCTGGTCGCAGATCTTCGACTTCTCGGACTACGGAGCGCTGCTGTCGCTCCTGATGAACTCGGTGATCGCCGGCGCGGTCCTCGGAGTGGTCGGCGGGCTCATCGGCGTCTTCGTGATGTCGCGCGACATGGCCTTCGCGGTCCACGGCATCAGCGAGCTCTCGTTCGCGGGGGCCTCCGCGGGACTGCTGCTGGGCGTCGGCGTCGTCGAGGGATCGATCGTCGGCTCGCTGATCGCGGCGGTCCTGATCGGCGTGCTCGGCTCGCGCGCTCGCGACCGCAACTCGATCATCGCGGTGCTGATGCCGTTCGGACTCGGCATCGGCATCCTCTGCCTGGCCCTCTACCCGGGCCGCAGCGCGAACAAGTTCGGCCTGCTCACGGGTCAGATCGTCGCGGTCGACGACCCGCAGCTCGGGTGGCTGATCGGCATCTCGGTGGTCGTCCTCGTCGGTCTCGCGCTGATCTGGCGTCCCCTCACCTTCGCGAGCGTCGACGCCGACGTGGCGGCCGCGCGCGGCATCCCCACCCGGGCGCTCTCGATCGCGTTCATGCTCCTGCTCGGCCTCGCGGTCGCCGTCTCGGTGCAGATCGTCGGCTCGCTGCTCGTGCTCGCGATCCTGGTGACGCCGGCGGCCGCGGCGCTGCGCCTCTCCGCCTCGCCGGTGGTCGTGCCGCTGCTGAGCGTGCTCTTCGCCGTCGGCGCGCTGGTGGGCGGCATCCTGCTCGCGCTGGGTGGATCGATCCCGATCAGCCCCTACGTGACGACGATCTCGTTCGCGATCTACGCGGTCTGCCGGATCATCGGCCGCAAGGGCGTCCGGCGCTCCCGGCTCGCCGTCGGCGGGGGGCGGTAGCGTGGCCCGGGTCGTGCGGAGTGGAGGTGGTCCAGTGGTCAAGCGCAACACGTGGCAGCGCGAGGCGGTGCGCGAGGCTCTCGGGCGTCGCGAGGACTTCGTCAGCGCCCAGGGCCTGCACAGTGCGCTGCACGCCTCCGGCTCGCCGATCGGGCTCGCGACGGTCTACCGCGCGCTCTCGGACCTGGCCGTGGAGGGCGAGGCCGACTCGCTGCAGTCGCCCGAGGGCGAGAGCCTCTACCGCGCCTGCACGCCGGGGACGCACCACCACCACCTGATCTGCCGCCGCTGCGGGCTGACGGTCGAGATCGCGGCCGACGAGGTCGAGGAGTGGGCGCGCTCGGTCGCGTCGCAGAACGGCTTCACGGACGCGCACCACGTCGTGGACGTCTTCGGGCTCTGCGCGGCCTGCACCGCGGAGCTCGCCGAGGCCTGACGCCGGTCCGGCCGGGAGCCCGTCCGCGGGCGCCCCTCGATCCTGGTCCGGCTCAGGCCGGGAGGAACACCCCGATCGACCGGTCCTTCACCACGGAGCCGGCGGGCAGCACCCGCCCGCTCATCGCGAGGTAGACGCCCGGCGGCAGCAGCTGCACGGCGGCCACCGCGGTGCCGAGGTTGAACGCGGCGTCGCTGTCGAGCATCCGTGCGGGCTGCATCGCGCCGGTGAGGACGACCACCCGATCGCGGACGACGCCGAGGGCCTCGGCCGTCGCGGTCATCGTGTCGGTGCCGTGGGTGAGGACGATCCGGTCCTCCTCGGCGGCGAGCACCCGCTCGCGGATGAGGGCCCGATCGGCGTCGTCGAGCTCGAGGCTGTCCTTGGCGAGGACCTCCTCGACGCGGAACTCGAGCGTGGTGAGCACCGGGGCGAGCAGGCGCGGCACCGTCGGGGCGCCGATCTCGAGCTCGCCCGCGAGCGAGTACTCCTTGTCGACGGTGCCACCGGTGGTGAGGACGAGGATGCGGTCAGTCACGCGATCAGACTAGGCGCCGCCTCCGACACCGGCACGTTCGTGCGCAGTGGCCGCGCCACGGCGGCGGCGGCGGCCCGCATCGGGAACGATGGAGCGCATGACATCCTCCTCCCCGTCCCTCCTCCGCACCGGCGCCAAGGTGCTCCTCGGCTCCGCCCTCCTCTTCGCGGGGGCGAGCCACCTCACCCGCAAGCGGGAGGAGTTCCAGGCGCAGGTGCCCGAGTGGGTGCCGCTGGACAAGGACGCGGTCGTGCTCGCCTCGGGCGTGGTCGAGATCGGGCTCGGCGCCTCCCTGGTGCTCGCGCGCCGCCGGGCGCCGCTGGTCGGAGCCGTGGCCGCCGCCTTCTTCACCGCGATCTTCCCGGGCAACGTCTCGCAGTGGGTGACGCGGACGAGCGCCTTCGGCCTCGACACCGACCGCAAGCGCGCCGTGCGCCTCGCGTTCCAGCCGCTGCTGGTGGCGTGGGCACTCTGGTCGACCCGTCGTCCGCGGGGCTGATCCCACTCGGCGGGCGGCACGGAACCGGCCGCGAGCGCGTGCCGTCCGCCGCCGGCCGCGGAGGATTCCCTTCAGACGTCGTGCTGCGCCTCGGCCAGCAGCGGCGCGAGCAGCTCCTCGATCCGGCGCCGCGCCCCCTCGGCGTCGCCCGCGGCGATCGCCTCGACCAGCTCGGCGTGCTGGCGGGCGTGCACGTCCTCCTCGCCGACGACGTCCTCCTCCAGCACCGACTCGAACATGCCGGTGAGGCCGTCGTAGAGCTCGACGAACAGGTCGTTGTGGGTCGCGACGACGACGGCCCGGTGCAGCGCGGTGTCCGCGGCGATCCGCTCGGCGAGCTCCGGCGCCTCCCACGAGCGGGCCCGGCGGGCCAGCAGGGCGCGGAGGGAGGCGACGTCCTCCCCGGTGCGGCGCTCGGCCGCCAGCGCGGCCGTCGCCCCGTCGATCGCGAACCGCAGCTCGAGGCCCTCCCGGCGGGCGGCGCTCGGGATGCGGCGGCGCAGCGACTCGGCGAGCTGCGAGCGCGCGGTGACGAACGTGCCGCGCCCCTGCTCCCGCCGCACGAGGCCCGCCTGCACGAGGGCCTGGACGGCCTCGCGGACGGAGTTGCGGCCGGCGCCGGTCCAGCGGGCGAGCTCGGCCTCCACCGGGATCCGCTCGCCGACGGCCCAGCGGCCCGAGCGGATCTCCTCGTGGAACAGCGCCGTGACGTGGTCGATCAGGCTCTCGCGCTGGAACGGCGCCGCGGGGCTAGACTCGCCAGGATTCATCCCATCATCCTATCTCTCGGGGACCCCATGACCGCAGCACCGACGCTCCGCGCCACCGCCCTCCTGGCCCTCGCCGCCATCGCGATCACCGCGCTGAACCTCCGCACCGCCGTCACCGGCTTCAGCCCGCTGCTCGACACGATCGGCGCCGATCTCGGCTTCGGGCCCTCGCTCTACGGGGCGCTGGGGACGATCGTCACCGCCTCCTTCGCCGTCTTCGGCTTCGTCGCCGCGGCCGTCTCGCGCCGGATCGGCCTGGAGCGCACGCTCGCGATCGCGACGCTGGTGACCACGCTGGGCATCGCCCTCCGCGCGCTGAGCCCGAACCCGGTCGCGCTGGTGCTCTCGACCGTCGTCGCCTTCGCGGGCGTGGGCACCACGAACGTGCTCATCGTGCCGATCGTGAAGCGGTACTTCGCCGAGCGGATCAAGACGGTCAGCTCGCTCTACCTGGCGCTGCTGCAGGTGGGCCAGTTCGTCGCTCCGCTGGTCGCGGTGCCGCTGGCCTCGACGGCGGGGTGGCGCTGGGCGATCGGGATCTGGGCCGTGATGACGGCCGCGGCCTGCCTGCTCTGGGCGGCGCTCGCGGCCCGCGGAGGAGGCGGGGCGGCTCCGGCCGCCGCCGGCGGCCGCGTGGACGGGGCCTGGCGCACGCCGCTGCTCTGGGCGATGGTGCTGATGCTCGGGATGACCGGTCTGCACACCTACGGGATCATCACTTGGCTGCCGACGATCCTCGTCGACGCGGGCGCGGATCCGGCGCAGGGCGGGGCGCTGCTGGCGCTGTTCTCGGTGTTCGGCCTCGCCGCCGCCTTCGTGGTGCCGCCGCTGACGCTGGGGATGCGCAACCCGGTCGTGGTCGTGGTGGTGTGCTGCGCGCTGCTCGCGGTCGGCTACGCCGGCCTCGTCGTCGCTCCGCTGGAGGGAGCCGTGGCGTGGGTGGTCTGCCTCGGGCTCGGCGTCAGCACGTTCCCGATGACGCTGACGCTCGTGAACGCGCGGACGCGGACGACCACCGGCTCCTCGACCCTCTCCGGCGCCACGCAGGGGCTCGGCTACGGGCTCGCCTGCCTCGGTCCGCTGCTGATCGGCGTGCTCTACGAGGCGCAGGGGGACTGGAGCGGCGCGTACGCGCTGCTGTTCGCCGGAGTGGCGGTGCTGCTGGTCAGCGGGATCGTCGCGTGCCGTCCGCGGTTCCTCGAGGACGAGGCGGCGCTCCGCCGGGCCTGAGCGGTGGCGCTCAGCGCGACGCGGCCGGAGCGAGCGCGGAGACGATCCGCGCCAGCCCGAAGCGCCAGGCGCTCTCCACGTCGCCGCCGAGGGTGAAGGCGCCGGTGATCTCCATCCCGATGAACCCCGTCGCCCAGGCGGTCAGCGTGCGCGCCGCCTCGAGGGCGTCCTCCTCGCCCGCCAGCTGCTCGGTGAGGTCCAGCAGGCGGGCGCTCGCCGCGTCGCGGTACTCCTGGGCGGCGACGGGCGTGCCGGGAGCGGGGGCCATCACGAGGAGGAACGCGGCCGGCCGCTCGTGGCCGAAGGCGCGGAGGCGGTCGGCGAGCGCGGCGGCGTCCGGGGCGTCGGCGAGGCGGTCGGCGAGCACGGTCAGGGCGTCCGCGGCGACGAGGCGGATCAGCGTCTCGCGTCCCTCGACGCGCTTGTAGAGGGAGGGGGCGCGGACTCCGACGCTCTGCGCGACGGCCTGCATCGTGACCCCGGCGAGCCCGTCGCGCTCGAGGAGCTCGCCGGCGGCGCGCACGATCGCCTCGAGGGAGGTGCGGTCGGGAGTGGGCATGGGCCGAGTATAGCTATTGACAGTAGCCATGATGGCTAACTAGCGTAGCCATCATGGAACTCGGACCCCACCTGCGCCGCATCGGCACCGACATCGTCGCCGTCCACCTCGTCCACACCGACGAGGGCGTCACGCTCATCGACGCCGGCCTGCCCGGTCTCTGGCCGGAGCTCCTGGCCGAGCTGCGCGCAATGGGCCGCACCCTCGACGATGTGCGCGGCGTCGTGCTGACCCACGGCGACTCCGACCACGTGGGCTTCGCCGAGCGCCTGCGCCGCGACCACGGCGTGCCGGTCCACGTGCACGCCGCCGACGCCGAGCGGGCGAAGGGCGGGGCGAAGCCGAGGACCGCGACACCGCGGCTGCGCGTCCTGCCGCTCCTCGGCTTCGCGGCCTACGCGCTGCGGAAGGGCATCGCGACGGTCCCGCCGCTCACCGAGGTCGTCGAAGTGCACGACGGGCAGACGCTCGACCTGCCGGGCGCTCCCCGCGTGATCGCGCTCCCGGGTCACTCCCCGGGGAGCATCGCCGTGCACGTGCCGCTGGCCGACGCGGTCTTCGTCGGCGACGGGCTGACCACCCGCCACGTGCTCACCGGCCGCACGGGTCCGCAGCCCGCGCCCTTCACCGACGAGCCGGAGCAGGCGCTCGCGTCGCTCCGGGCGCTCCTGCCCACCGGGGCGCGCTGGGTGGTGCCGGGCCACGGAGCGCCGTGGAGCGGCGGGATCGAGGCGGCGGTCCGGCTGGTCGAGAGCGCCTGAGGCCCGGAGCCGCTCAGGAGGCGGGGACGAGCTTCCAGCGGTCGGCGAGGATCTCGAGGCCCTTGTCGAAGGTCGCCGACCACGCCGTGACGTCGTGGGCGCTGTCCGGCACCTCGAGGTAGGTGGCGCTCATGCCGGCGGCGACGGCCGCGGCGTAGACGGTCTTCGCTCCGGGGAGGAACGAGGTGTCCTCGGCGCCGACTCCGAAGATCGCGACGGTGCCGGTGTAGGGGGCGTTCGCCGCGAGGACGTTCACCGGCTTCGCGGCCTCGTAGGCGGCCTGGTCGCCGCCGAACCCCTGCGCGACCGTCGCCGCCTCGCTGCCGAGGGTCGGCGCGAGCTCGCCCGAGGCGTCGACGATGTTGCCGAAGAGCGACGGGTGGCCGGCGCCGAGCTGGATCGAGCAGGTCCCGCCCTGCGAGAGGCCGCCGATCGCCCAGTGCTGCGCGTCGCCGAGCACCGGCAGGTTGGCGCGGATCCAGTTCGGGACGTCGACGGTGAGGTAGGTGGCCGACTTCCCGAGCGGCGAGTCGACGCACATCGGGTTCCTGTCCGGATCGCCCAGCTGGTCGGGCGACACGACGATCGGCGCGAGGCCGGCGTGCGCGGCGGCGTAGGCGTCGAGGGTCTGCTGGAACTTCTCGGTCGAGAGCGGATCGGAGGGCGACCCCGGCTGCCCCGAGAGCATGATCATCACCGGCAGCAGCGGCGGGGTCGCGGTGAGGGCCGCGGGCGGGAGGTAGACCACGGCGTCGCGGGCCGGGAAGCCCGACGCGGTGGCGGGGATGGCGACCGTCGAGACCGAGCCGACGGCGGGCATCCCGGCCGGGGCCGTCCAGGTCGCGAGGTCCGAGTGCGGTCCGTCCGCGGCGGCGACCGGCACGGAGGAGTCGGAGTACGCGCTGATCCCGAGCGCGCTGCGCACCGTGGGGTACTGGCCGAAGTCGATGTTGACGGTCATCGCGGCCGCCGCGACGACGAGCACTCCGGCCGCGAGCGATGCGAGCACCCCGCGCGCGCGCCGGCGGGCGATCGCGTGCCCGAGGACGATCAGGGCGACGCCCAGCCCGCCGATCCCGAGGCCGATCGCGACCCGGGTGACCGGCGTGAAGTCGACGCCGAACGGGCCGTCGGGCCCGTCGACGAGGGCGGCCAGGGCGGCGCCGCCGATCAGGCCCAGGAGGAGGACCGCGACGGCGATCCCGCCGCGTCGGGAGCGCCCGCGGCGGGGAGCGCGGACGTGGGCGGCGAGCAGGAGGAGGAGCGCTCCGATCGCGAGCACGTAGACGGCGACGACGAGGGGGCCGGAGACGAGGCTCAGGTCGAGGAGAGAGGTCATGCGTCGATCCGGTCGGAGGGTGCTCGGGCGGGCGTCAGTCTGGCGGCGGTCTCTGGAGGAGAGCCGGGAGCTGTCGGGAGCGATTCTCCTCCCCGGGCGCGGATCCACCGAGCTCTCCACCGATCGGGCGCAACCCCGCGCGCCGCGCCGCCGCTCCCGCCTAGCGTGGGACTCCCGACGCACACCGCGCCCTCACGAAGGAGCCCGCACCATGACGCAGCACCCCCGCCTCGAGACCTCCTCCCGCGAGGCCCGCGCATGAGCCGAGGAGTCGCCGTCGTCACGGGCGGCACGGCCGGGCTCGGACGCGCCACGGTCCGCGAGCTCGCCTCCCGCGGCTGGGACGTCGCCGTGCTGGCGCGCGGCGAGGACGGACTGGCGGCCACGGTGGCCGAGATCGAGCAGAAGGGCCGGCGCGGGCTGGGCATCCCGACCGACGTGGCCGACCGCGAGGCCGTCGAGTCGGCGGCCGACCGGGTCGAGGCCGAGCTCGGCCCGATCGAGCTGTGGGTCAACGACGCGATGGTCGGCGTCTTCGGCGAGTTCCTCTCGACCGAGCCCGCCGACTTCGAGCGCGCCGTGGGCGTCAACTTCTTCGGCTTCGTCAACGGCACCCGCGCAGCCCTCTCCCGGATGACCCCGCGCGACCGCGGGCACGTCATCCAGGTCGGCTCCGCCCTCGCGCACCGGGGCATCCCGCTGCAGGCCGCGTACTGCGCCTCCAAGTTCGGCGCCCGAGGCTTCACCGAGGCCGTCACCGCGGAGCTGCTGCACGCGAAGAGCCGCGTGCGCCTGTCCGAGGTCGACATGCCGGCGCTCAACACCATCCAGTTCAACTGGGTGAAGTCGCAGCTGCCGCACCACCCGCAGCCCGTGCCGCCGATCTACGAGCCCGAGGTGGGCGCGATCGCGATCGCCGACGTGGCCGACAAGCCGCGCCGCCGCACCTGGGTCGGCGAGCCGACCGCGGGCACCATCCTCGGCGACCGCTTCGCCGGGCGCTTCATGGACTGGTACCTCGCCCGCAGCGCCTTCGACGGTCAGCAGGCCCCCGACAAGGCGGAGCCGATGCTGCCGAACAACGTCTACGAGCCGGTCCCCGGCGATCACGGCGCCCGCGGCCTCTTCAGCGACCGCGCGCACACCATGACGCCCCAGATCTGGATGATCCGCCACCGCGCCCTGAGCTACGCGGGGGCCGCCGCGGCCCTCGCCGCCGGCGCCGCGGGCGTCGTCTCGGCCCTGCGGAGGAAGTGACCGTGGTCGACGCCGTCGTCATCGGGGCGGGGCCCAACGGCCTCGCCGCCGCGGTCACGCTCGCGCGGGCCGGGCTCTCGGTCACCGTGCTCGAGCGCAACGAGACGATCGGCGGCGGCGCGCGCACGGCGGAGCTGACGCTGCCCGGCTTCCACCACGACGTCTGCTCGGCGGTGCACCCGATGGCGCTCGCGTCCGGCTTCTTCCGCGCCTTCGGGCTCGACCGGCGCATCGAGCTGGTCGTCCCCGAGATCTCGTACGCGCATCCGCTCGACGGCGGCCGCGCGGGCATCGCCTACCGCGACCTCGACCGCACGGTCGAGGCGCTGGGGCGCGACGGAGCGGCGTGGCGCGCCCTGATGGGACCTCTCTCCGAGCGGGCCGACCGCGTCGCGGGCTTCACCAACGACGCGCTGCTGCGGATCCCGACGGACCCGAGCGTGCTGATCCGCTTCGGGCTGCGGGTGCTCGAGCAGGGCACCCCGGTGTGGAACCTGCGCTTCCGCGAGGACGTCGCCCCGGCGATGTTCTCCGGGGTCGCCGCGCACTCGATCCGCCCGATGCCGAGCCCGTCGACGGCCGCGGCCGCCCTGGCGCTCGGCGCCTACGCCCACGCGCGCGGCTGGCCGGTGCCGATCGGAGGCAGCCAGTCGATCGTCGACGCGCTCGCCGACGACCTCCGGGCGCACGGCGGCACCATCGAGACCGGCGTCGAGGTGACCTCCCTCTCCGAGCTGCCCCCGGCCCGCGCCGTGCTCGTCGACGGCACGCCGACGGCGCTGCTCGCGATGGCGGGGGACCGGCTGCCCCCGGCGTACGCCGCGGCCCTCCAGCGCTTCCGCTACGGCAACGGCGTGGCCAAGGTCGACTTCGCCCTCGACGGGCCGGTGCCGTGGACGAACCCGGAGCTCGCCGGCGCGGGCACGCTGCACGTCGGAGGCAGCCGCGCCGAGATCGCGGCCGCCGAGCGCGACGTGAAGCGCGGCCGGCACAGCCGCAGCCCCTACGTGCTGGTGGCGCAGCCCTCGATCGCCGATCCGACCCGGGCGCCCGAGGGCAAGCACGTCCTCTGGGCGTACACGCACGTCCCCCGGTACTCGCCCGCCGACCAGCAGGAGGCGATCACCGCCCAGATCGAGCGCTTCGCCCCCGGGTTCCGCGACCGCGTGATCGGCGCCTCCTCGATGACCGCCCGCGACATGCAGGCCTACAACCCGAACTACCTGGGCGGGGACATCGCCGCCGGAGCCGCGAGCGTCGCGCAGCTGCTCTCGCGCCCGGTCCCCACGACCGACCCGTGGCGGACGCCCGCGAAGGGGCTCTACCTCTGCTCCTCGTCCACCCCGCCCGGGCCGGGCGTGCACGGCATGGCCGGCTGGCACGCCGCCCGCAGCGCGCTGCGGCACGAGTTCGGGGTGCGCGAGTCGCCCGACCTGTCGCCGGAGGCGCACCCGGCCTGAGCCGCCGCCGTTGCGCTGCGCCCGTCGCCGCCCCCGGCCTGCCAGGCTGAGGGACGGCGCCCCCACGCGCCCCACCACCACTCGAAGGAGCCCGCGATGTCCCGCACCACCCGCGTCGTCCACTGCCCGCCCGAGTCCGTCTTCGCGGTGCTCGCCTCCGGCTGGCTGTTCCCGAGCTGGGTCGTCGGCGCGTCGCGGATGCGGAAGGTCGACGCGGACTTCCCGCACGTGGGCTCGCAGCTGCACCACTCCTTCGGCCTCTGGCCGCTCGTGATCGACGACCACACGACGGTTCTCGAGTGGGACCCGCCGCGCCGGACGGTCATCCAGGCCGCCGGCTGGCCGCTCGGCGAGGCCCGGGTGCGCGTCGAGGTCGAGCCGCACGCGCGCGGCGCGAAGGTGCGGATGCACGAGGCGCCCGTGAAGGGCCCGGGCACGCTCGTCCCGAAGCCGCTGATGCACTCGTTCCTCTGGATCCGCAACCGCGAGGCCGTGCGCCGGCTCGCCCACATGGCCGAGGCGGGAGCCGCGGGCCGCACGCTCGCGCCCGCCTCGCTCCCCTCGCCCGCCGACCGCGCCGGGATCGACCGGCCGAAGCACGTCTGGGCGCGCCTGACCGGAGCGATCGGGTCGATCGCGGTCGGGACGCTCGTGGTCCGCGGCGTCCTCGCGGCCGTGCGGCGCGCCCGGAGCTGACCGGGCCGGACCCGACGGCGCCCGGAGTCGGCGGCGCCCCGGAGACGACGGCGCCCGGGTCGGACGCCGCTCGGCTCGGACGCCGCCCGGGTCAGACGATCCGCTCGACCAGCCGCACGTGCTGCACCGCGACGCGCTTCGGCTCGCCCGCGAAGGCGGCGTCGCGCTCGGGCGAGGCCAGGTACGCCCGCTCGACCTCGGCGAACGCGTCGGCGTCGCCGGCCGTGCTGACCGCCCAGACGAACTCGTTCACCTCGCGGTCGGCGTAGGCGAACTCGATCCGGAAGCCGTGGGCCTCGCGCGCCGGCACGATCCGCTCGGGGAACCAGGCGAGGAAGTCGTCCATCACCCCGTCCATCAGCTCGTAGCGTCGGAGTTGGATCGTCCTGGTCTCGGCTGCAGCGCTCATGCTGCGACGGTACCCGCCCGGCGGCCGCGCCGTCGCCGCGCTACGCTCGCCGCCGACAGCCCCACGCCGAGGAGGACAGCACGGACCCCCGCCACCGCTCCCTCGCGCTGCTCGTCGCCGGCTGCTTCTTCATGGAGAACCTCGACGCCACGATCGTGACGACCGCCGCGCCCGCGATCGCCGCCGACCTGGGCGTCGACTCCGCCGCGGTCTCGATCACCGTCACCGCGTTCCTCCTCACCGTCGCCGTCCTCATCCCGGCCTCGGGCTGGCTCAGCGAGCGCTTCGGCGTGCGCCGCGTCTTCACCACCGCGATCGCCGTCTTCACCCTCGCCTCCCTGCTCTGCGCGCTCAGCCCCACGCTGCCGCTTCTGGTCGGCGCCCGGGTCCTGCAGGGCGTCGGCGGCGCGCTGATGGTGCCGGTCGGCCGGCTCGCGGTGCTGCGGGCGACTCCGCGGGAGGGGATCATCCACGCCATCGCGATCCTGGTCTGGCCGGGACTGGTCGCCCCCGTGATCGCGCCGTTCCTCGGCGGCCTTCTCACGACCGTCGCCTCCTGGCACTGGATCTTCCTGATCAACCTGCCCCTCGGGGTCGTCGCGTTCGCGATCGCGCGCCGGATCGTCCCCGTCACCTCCGAGAGCGCGCCGCCCCCGCTCGACGTCACGGGGCTGGTGCTCGTCGCGGTCGGGCTGGGCGCGCTGGTCGGAGCGGCGGGGCTCCTCACCGGCTCCGAGCTCGACGGGCGGGCGGTGGCGCCGATGCTCGTCGGCGCGGTCGTGACGGCGCTCGCCGTGCGGCACCTGCGCCGCGCCGAGCATCCGCTCGTGCGGCTCGACGCCTTCCGCTTCCGCACCTTCCGGGTCGCCAACGCGAGCGGATCGCTCTACCGGGCGACCGTGAACGCGGTGCCGTTCCTGCTCCCGCTGCTGTTCCAGGACGCGTTCGGCTGGAGCCCGGTGCAGGCCGGCTCCGTGGTGCTGGCGCTCTTCGCCGGCAACCTGGCGATCAAGCCGGCCACGACTCCGCTGCTGCGGCGCCTCGGCTTCCGCGGGGTGCTGGTCGCGGCGAGCGCGGTCGGGGCGGCGTGCATGGCGGCGATGGCGTTCCTCGAGCCGGCGACTCCGGTGGCGCTCGTGGTGGCGCTGCTGGTGCTGAGCGGAGTGGCCCGCTCGGCGGGCTTCACGGCCTACAACACCGTCACGTTCGCCGAGGTCCCGCAGGAGGGGATGTCGGGCGCCAACACCCTCAACGCCACCACGCAGCAGATCGCGGCCGGCCTCGGGGTCGCGGTGGGCGCGGTGGCGCTCGCCGTCGGCACCGCGATCGGGCCCGGCCTCGTCCCCTACCGCGTCGCCTTCCTCGCCCTCGCGGTGCTGACCCTCGTGCCGCTCGCCGCCGCCGCCCGGCTCCCGCGCGACTCCGGGAGCGCCCTCACCGCCTGACCCGCGCGGGCGTCAGGCGAGGCCGAGCGCGATGCCGTCGAGGATGTCGTGCGCGGTCGAGTGGACCCGGTCGACGCCCGGCGACGCCTCGTGGACCGCGCGGAGGACCTCGCCCCAGACCAGCGCGCCGGCCGCCAGCACGTCCTCGCGCCCCGGGCGGACCCAGGGGAGGGCCGCCGTCCCCTCCGGAGACAGTGCGGCGAGCTCGTCGCAGGCGGCGAGGACGTCGGAGAGGGGGAGGGACGTCTCGAGCGCGGCGCGGTCGGTGGTGCGGAGGACGTGCGCGGTGATCGTGAGCACGGTCGCGGCGACGCCGACGACGCTCCGGGCCTGCGAGAGGTCGACGGAGGAGGCGGCCAGCGCGGCGCCCACGTCCGCCCGCATCGCCGCGCGCTCGCCCTCCGTCGGTTCGGCGGCCCGGCGGTGGCGCTCGGTCAGGCGGACGCTGCCGACGTCCATCGAATGCGCCTGCTCCGGCTCCGCTCCGCCGAGCACGAGCTCGGTCGAGCCGCCGCCGAGGTCGACGACCAGCACGGGCCGGGCGGAGTCGACGGCCGAGACCGCGCCGCGGAAGGAGAGCCGCGCCTCCTCCTCGCCGGAGATCGTCTCCGGGGTGACGCCGAGGATCCGCTCGACGGCGGCGAGGAAGTCCTCGCGGTCGGCCGCGTCGCGGGTGGCCGAGGTAGCGACGAAGCGGAGGTGCTCGGCGCCGGCCTCCTGCGCGGCGGCCGCGTACTCGCGGGTGACGGCGAGGGTCCGCTCGAGCGCGGCCGGGTCGAAGCGGCCGGTGCGGTCGACCCCGCGGCCCAGCCGCACGAGCTCGGTGCGGCGCTGGACGTCCCGGAGGCGCCCGCCCTCCACGTCGGCGATCAGCAGGCGGAGGGAGTTGGTGCCGCAGTCGAGCGCCGCGACGCGCGTGAGGGAGGACATCCGCCCATTCTGCCCGCGCGGCCCGGGCCGGAGGCGGGCGATAGCCTGGGGGGAGAGACGAAGGAGCCGCCCGTGCACGAACACCACGTCCGCGTCCACCGCAGCGACGAGGAGCTCCCGCGACACGGGCAGCTCGCCCACGCGCTCGCCGAGGTCGCCGCCGATCCGGTCGAGATCGACGACGAGGTCGCCGAGATGGTGGTCAACCGGGTCATCGACAACGCCGCCGTCGCCACCGCGTCGCTCCTGCGCCGCCCGGTCGTCGCCGCCCGCGCGCAGGCTCTCGCGCACCCCGCCTCCATCGGCGGCCAGGGCTCGGTCGTCCTCGGCGTCGACCCGGCCCGCCGGGTGTCGCCCGAGTGGGCGGCCTGGGCCAACGGAGTCGCCGTGCGCGAGCTCGACTACCACGACACGTTCCTGGCGGCCGAGTACTCGCACCCGGGCGACAACATCCCTCCGCTGATCGCCGTCGCCCAGCACGCGGGCATCGGCGGGGCGCAGCTCGTCCGCGGCATCGTCACCGGATACGAGGTCCAGGTCGACCTGGTGCGCGCGATCAGCCTGCACCGGCACAAGATCGACCACGTCGCGCACCTCGGCCCCTCGGCCGCCGCCGGGATCGGCACGCTGCTCGGCCTCGACGTCGCGACGATCGAGCAGGCCGTCGCGCAGGCCCTGCACACGACGACCGCCACGCGGCAGTCGCGCAAGGGCGAGATCTCGAGCTGGAAGGCGTACGCGCCGGCCTTCGCGGGGAAGATGGCGATCGAGGCGGTCGACCGGGCGATGCGCGGCGAGACCAGCCCGTCGCCGATCTACGAGGGCGAGGACGGCGTCATCGCCTGGATGCTCGACGGCGCCGACGCGAGCTACGACGTCCCGCTGCCCGACCGCGGCGAGGCCAAGCGCGCGATCCTCGACACCTACACGAAGGAGCACTCGGCCGAGTACCAGGCGCAGGCGCTGATCGACCTCGCCCGCCGCCTGCACCGCACGCACCCCGAGGCCGCCGATCCCGAGCGCGTCGAGCGGATCGTCCTGCACACCTCGCACCACACGCACTTCGTGATCGGCTCGGGCGCGAACGACCCGCAGAAGTACGACCCGGCCGCGTCCCGCGAGACGCTGGACCACTCCGTGCCGTACATCTTCACGGTGGCGCTGCAGGACGGCGCCTGGCACCACGTGCACAGCTACGCCCCCGAGCGGGCCGCCCGCGCCGACACGATCGCGCTCTGGCACCGGGTCACCACGCAGGAGGACGCGGAGTGGACGCGCCGCTACCACTCCACCGATCCGGGCGAGAAGGCGTTCGGCGCGCGCGTCGAGATCCTGATGACGGACGGCACGACGATCGTCGACGAGATCGCGGTGGCGGACGCGCATCCGCTGGGCGCGCATCCGTTCAGCCGCGAGCAGTACGTGTCGAAGTTCCGCACGCTCGCCGCCGACGTGCTCGAGGAGTCCGAGATCGAGCGCTTCCTCGACCTCGCGCAGCGCCTGCCCGAGCTGACCCCGGAGGAGGTCGGCCGCCTCAGCGTGATCGCCGCTCCCGGCGTCCTCGCCTCGATCGAGCCCCCGCGCGGCCTGTTCTGATCCCGCCGCGGCGCCCGCTCTCCTGCGTGCCCCTGCGCGAGATGCCACTTGAGTACGCGACACGCCGCGGCGGGCGTACTCAAGTGGCATCTCGCGGGAGGGTCGTCAGAGCAGCCCGTCCGTGAGGTGGTCCGGCGTGCCGAAGCGGTGGGCCGTGATCGACACGGCCTGCTCGCGGAGGAACGGCAGCAGCTCCAGCCGGCCCGCCTCGGTCGCCGCGCCCGCGTAGACCGCGAGGTCGGGGCGCCCGCCCGTCACGGCCGTCACCGTCGCGGCGGACGCGCCCAGCAGGCGCACCCGTCCGGCGCCGTGCGCGCGCACCCGCGCCTCCCACGCCGCGTCGTCCTCGACCACGACGGCGCCGGCCGCCTCGTCGAGACCGGCGGCGAGCTGCGGAGGCAGCGCCGCGGCGCTCGAGACGACCACCCGTGCCTGCGCGGTCGCCGCCGCGACGGCCACCCGCACGAGCGAGCCCAGCGGCTCCCCGGCGGCCAAACGCACCAGCACGGCGGAGTCGTAGGGCAGGCGGCGGAAGACGTTGCGCTCCGCCTCCAGCCCCGTCACGTCGCGAGGAGCACCCGCGGCCCACGCCGCCGCGCAGCTGCGCGCCGTCCGCTCCACCGCGGCGTGCTCCTCCGCCGGGAGCTCCGCACGCGACGCGGCGAGCAGGCGGGCGGCCGGTCCGACGACCGGAGCGGTCGCCTCCGACGGCGCCGCGGTCCAGGAGCCCAGGCCGAGCAGGTAGTCCGGCCCGCCCGCCTTGGTGCCCGGGCCGACCGCCGACTTCTTCCAGCCGCCGAACGGCTGGCGCTGCACGATCGCCCCGGTGATCCCGCGGTTCACGTAGAGGTTGCCGGCCTCGATCCCGTCGAGCCAGGTGCCGATCTCCTCCGGGTCGAGCGCGTGCAGGCCCGAGGTGAGCCCGTAGTCGACCTCGTTGACGATCGCGATCGCCTCGTCGAGGGTCGCCGCCGTCATGATCCCGAGGATCGGCCCGAAGTACTCGGTGCGGTGGAACTCGGACCCGCGGCGCACGCCGTCGCGGACGCCGGGGCTCCACAGGCGTCCGGAGTCGTCGAGGCTCCGCGGCTGCAGCAGCCAGGTCTCACCGGCGCCGAGCGCGGTCAGGCCGCGCAGCAGCTTGCCCACGGCGGGTTCGATCACCGGCCCCATCCGCGTCGCGGGGTCGGTCGGGTAGCCGACCGTGAGGGAGGAGACCGCGTCGAGCAGCTGCGCGCGGAACCGCTTCGAGCGAGCGACGGAGCCGACCAGCACCACGAGCGAGGCGGCGGAGCACTTCTGGCCCGCGTGCCCGAAGGCGCTCGCCACCACGTCCTTCACCGCCAGGTCGAGGTCGGCCGAGGGGGTGACCACGATCGCGTTCTTGCCGCTCGTCTCGGCGAGCAGCGGGAGGTCGTTCCGGAAGGAGCGGAACAGCTCCGCCGTCTCGTAGGCGCCGGTGAGGATCACGCGGTCGACCTGCGGGGAGGCGATCAGGTCGCGCCCCAGCTCCTCCTCCGGCAGGCGGAGCAGGCGCAGGGCCTCGCGGGGCACGCCAGCCGCCCACAGCGCCTCCGCCACCACGGCACCGCAGCGCGCGGTCGGACCGGCGGGCTTGAGCACCACGGCGGAGCCGGCCGCGAGCGCCGCGAGGACGCCGCCGGCCGGGATCGCGACCGGGAAGTTCCACGGCGGAGCGACCAGGGTCAGCGCGGCCGGGTGGAAGCGGGCGCCGTCGACCGCGTCGAGCTCGAGGGCGCGCTCGGCGTAGTAGTGGGCGAAGTCCACGGCCTCCGAGACCTCGGGGTCGCCCTGGTCGAGGGTCTTGCCGCCCTCGGCCGCCATGACCTCGAGCAGCTCGGCGCGGCGCGCCTCCAGCTCGTCGCCCGCGCGGTGCAGGATGCGCGCACGCTCCTCGGCCGGGACGTCGCTCCAGCCGCTGCCGCGGGCGCCGGAGAGCACCGACTCCAGCTCGTCGAGGGTGCCGATCGTGGCGGCCTCGATCGCGTCGGCGCCGGCCCGGGAGGAGGGGACGCGCGCGAGGATCGCCTGCGCCCACTCGCGGTTCGCGGCGACGGACGGGTCGGTGTCGGGGGTGCTGCGGAAGTCGCCCGGTCCCGGACGGCCGCTCGCGGCGAACCGGTCGGGCACGCGGTGCGCCGGGGGGACGGCCCCGTCGAGGGCGGCGACGGAGGCGCGGAACCGCTCCTCCTCCCGCGCGAAGAGCGCCGGGTCGGCCTCGAGCTCGAAGACGGCCGACATGAAGTTCTGGCTCGACGCTCCCTCCTCCAGCCGGCGGATCAGGTAGGCGATCGCCACGTCGAACTCGGCCGGCGCGACGACCGGCGTGTAGAGCAGGAGCGAGCCGACCGTGCGGCGCACCGCCTCCGCCTGGCCCTGGGCCATGCCGAGGAGCATCTCGTACTCGATGCCCTCGCGGACGCCGCGGGTGCCCGCGAGCAGCCACGAGTACGCGACGTCGAAGAGGTTGTGCCCGGCGACGCCGACCCGCACGTTGCGGATCCGCTCCGGGTGCAGCGCGTAGTCGACGACGCGCTTGTAGTTCGTGTCGGAGTCCTGCTTGCTGCCCCAGGTCGCCAGCGGCCAGCCGTGTACCGAGGCCTCGACCTGCTCCATCGGCAGGTTCGCGCCCTTGACCAGGCGCACCTTGATGCCGGCGCCGCCGCGGGCCCGGCGGGCGGCGCTCCACTCCTGCAGGCGGATCATCGCCGAGAGCGCGTCCGGCAGGTAGGCCTGCAGCACGATGCCGGCCTCGAGGCCGAGGAACTCCGGCCGGTCGAGGATGCGGGTGAAGACCGCGATGGTGAGGTCGAGGTCCTTGTACTCCTCCATGTCGAGGTTGATGAACTTCTGCGGCGAGGAGGCGGCGGCCCGGGCGAACAGCGGCGCCAGCTCCTCGACGATGTCGTCGACCGCGGCGTCGAAGGCCCACGGGTTGTGCGGGGCGGTGCTCGAGGAGACCTTGATCGAGACGTAGTCGACGTCGTCGCGGGCGAGGAGCCGGTGGGTCCCCTCCAGGCGGCGGTGGGCCTCCTCGCGGCCGAGGACGGCCTCGCCGAGCAGGTTCATGTTGAGCCGGACGCCGTCGCGGCGGATCGCGGCGATGGCCGGGCCCAGGCGCGAGTCGGTCGCGTCGATGATCAGGTGGCCGACCATCCGCCGCAGCACCCGGCGCGCGATCGGCACCACGACGTCCGGGAGGAGCGGCGCCATCACGCCGCCGAGGGCGACCGCGCCGCGCGTCGGAGCCGGGAGGAAGGACGGCACGCCGCCCGCGATCGCCTTCAGCGCCGCCGCCGCGACCCGGGTGTCCTCGGGGCGGACGACGCCGTCGACGAAGCCGACCGTGAAGTCCAGGCCGGACGGGTCCTTCAGCACGCCCGCCAGCTGCGCCCCGGAGGCGTCGATCGGGATCGCGGACGCCTCGCGCAGCCAGCGCCGCACCAGGGCGACGCTCTCGTCGACCAGGCGGGGGTCGATCGAATCGGGGGACGGGCCGTCGGCGGCGGGGCCGGTGGCGAGAGCGGGGCTGGCGAGATCCGTCATGGTGCGGTCCTTCTGCTCTGAGGGGGGTGCCTTCAGTATTCGACCGACTACCGTTGAGCAGAAGCGACCGTTCCTTACCGGTACCGGTCAGCTCAGCTGAACGATCGGAGAGACGCCGTGCTCGATGTCCGCCGCCTGGTCCTGCTCCGCGAGGTGGCCATCCGCGGCACTCTCGCGGCCGCGGCCGACGCCCTCGCCTACAGTCCCTCCGCCGTCTCGCAGCAGCTCGCCGTGCTCGAGCGCGAGGCCGGCGTCGAGCTGCTGCGGAAGGCGGGCCGGCGCGTGCAGCTCACACCCCAGGCCGAGATCCTGGTCGAGGCGGCCGGCGAGGTGATGGCCCTGCTCGAGCGGGCGGAGGCGGCGCTCGCGGCCTCGGGGGAGTCGGTGACCGGGCGGGTGCGCGTCGCGGTGTTCCAGTCGGCCGCGCTCGCGCTCATGCCGGGCGCGCTCCGGGCCGTCGCCGACCGCTTCCCGGAGGTGCGCGTCGAGATGGTGCAGCGCGAGCCGGAGGGCGCTCTGCACGAGACGTCGTGGGCGCGGGAGTTCGACCTCGTCGTCGCCGAGCAGTACCCCGGCCACTCGACCTCCTGGCTGCCCGGACTGGTGCGCAGCGACCTGACGTCCGACGCGATCCGCCTCGCCGTGAGCCGCGACTCCGCCGTGGTCGACCTCGCCTCGGCCCGCGACTCCGCCTGGGTGATGGAGCCGCGCGGCACCGCGAGCCGCCACTTCGCCGAGCAGACCTGCCGGGTCGCGGGCTTCGAGCCGGACGTCCGCTTCGAGACCGCCGACCTGCAGGCGCAGATCCGACTCGCCGCCTCCGGCCACGCCGTCGCCCTGATGCCCGACCTGGTCTGGGCGGGCGAGGCCCCGGACTGCCGCCTCCTCGAGCTGCCCGGCACGCCCCGCCGCACGATCTTCACCGCCCAGCGCGAGGCGCAGCTGGCGTCGCCGGCCGTGCGGGTGTTCCGGGAGTGCCTGGCGGAGGTGGCGGGGCGGTTCGCGTGAGCGGTCCACCCCTGTCCGCCGGCCGGGGTGGAGGGGTGGACTGGAGGGCGCCGCTCCCCAGGAGCGGTGCGTCACCTCGGAGGAAGAAGGAACCATGACCACCTGGCTCATCACCGGCTGCTCGACCGGTCTCGGTCGCGCCCTCGCGATCGCCGTCCTCGCCCGTGGCGACCGGGCCGTCGTCACCGCGCGCGACGTCGACTCGGTCCGCGACATCACCGGGGCCCACCCCGAGACGGCCCTGGCCCTCGCCCTCGACGTCACCGACGACGGGCAGGTCGCCGCCGCGGTCGACGCCGCCCACGAGCGCTTCGGCGGAGTCGACGTTCTCGTCAACAACGCCGGCTACGGCTACCGCGCCGCCGTCGAGGAGGGCGAGGAGGCCGCCGTCCACCGCCTGTTCGACACGCACTTCTCCGGAACGGTCCGCACGATCAAGGCCGTGCTGCCCGGTATGCGCGAGCGCCGCTCGGGCACGATCGTGAACCTGTCCTCGATCGGCGCGCGCATCTCGCCGGAGGGCTCCGGCTACTACGCCGCCGTGAAGGCCGCGATCGAGGCGCTCACCGAGTCCCTGCGCAAGGAGGTCGCGCCGCTGGGCATCCGGGCGTTCTCGGTCGAGCCGGGCGGGTTCCGCACCGACTTCGCGGGCCGCTCGCTCACCCAGTCCGCGACTCCGATCGCCGACTACGCCGACACCGCCGGCCGGCGCCGCAAGGAGAACGACACGGCCCACGGCACGCAGAAGGGCGACCCGGCCCGCGCGGCGGACGCGCTGATCCGGGTCGTCGAGTCGGAGACGACCCCGTCGCTGCTCCTGCTCGGCAACGACTCCTCCGACGCCTTCCGCTCGGCGCTCGACGCCCTCCGCGCGGATGCCGACGAGTGGGAGGGGCTGAGCCGCAGCACCGACTTCGCGGACGGGGAGTAGCGGGGCTGCTGTTAGCGGAGCGGGGGCGGCGTGTCGGAGGTCCGAGCGGGGACGGGGGCCGGTCGGAGGTGTCGGCCGGGCGCGGCAGCGGAGCCACGCGGAGGTGCCGGTAGGGAGCGGCTGTGAGGTGTCGGCGGGGGAGGCGGTCCCGGTTCGGCGCTTCCGCCGGGCGGGCTCGGCTCGAGGGGAGGCGGGGCGTTCGAGGGGACACCGGCGCTGGTGCGCACGCTCGCTGCTGCGCTCGGGTCTCCGCGGTGCGCTGGGAGTTCGCTGCTCGGGCGGGCGGGGCGGTTCGGAGGCGTCCGAGCTGCGGGTCGTCTTCCGCGGGCGGGGCGGCGCGGTTCGGTCCGGTTCGGTTCGGTTCGGGAGAGTCGAGCGGCCGACGCTCCTCCACAGGGTGCGGATCGGGGCCGGTCGGCCCTGTCGTTCCGGTCGGGCGATGCCTGCCGGTACTCGATACCGGGCGGGCGCGGCTCGAGGGGCGGCGGGGCGTTCGAGGGGATGCCGGCGCTCGCGCGCGCGCTCGCTGCTCGGGCGGAGGCTGTGCGGAGGCGCCCGGGCTGCGGGTCGTCCTCTGCCTGCGGGCGGCGCGGTTCGGCTCGGCTCGGGAGGGTCGACCGGCCGACGCTCCTCCACAGGGTGCGGATCAGGGCCGATCGTCCCGATCGAGCCCGTCCGGCCGCTGCGTGTCGGTGGTCCCTGATTCAATACTCGTATGAGATCGAACGGGATGACCGATGGGGCGGAGGCGGTGCTCGGCGAGGTGCGCGAGCGCGGCGACCGCGCCGCCGAGCTCGCCCGCTCGGCGTCCCCGCTGCTGCTGGCGGCCGCTGAGGAGCTGCACGCCGGGCACCGGGCGGCTCTGGAGCACCCGGAGTCGTTCGCCCGAGGTGCGGCGCCGTACGCGTCGAGCGATCTCGTCGAGCGGTCGGTCCGCGCGGAGTTCGCGGTAGCCCTCGGGGTGTCCGAGCGGGTGGCCTCCCGCGAGCTCGACCACGCACGCCTCCTGGTCGAGGATCTGCCGTGCACCCGGTCCGCGCTCGCCGAGGCGCGGCTGCGGTGGGAGGCGGGGCAGGCGGTCTGCGCGGTCGCGGCCTCTCTGCCCGAGGGCTCCCGCGCCGCCTTCGACGAGCGCGCGGCCGAGCTCGCCGTCCGGTCGACGCCGACGCAGCTGCGGCGGGCGCTGGCCCGATTGCGCGAGGAGCTCCACGAGCAGCCCCTCGCCGAGCGCCACCGGCGGGCTCGCGAGGACCGCGCCGTCTGGTTGAGCCCCGAGGTCGACGGGATGGCGACCCTCTGCGCCCTCCTGCCCGCGCACGTCGCGATGGGGGCGTACGGCCGCCTGTACCGGATCGCCCGGAGCCTCCGCGACGGCGCCGAGGGCAGGGAGTCGGACAGTCCGGGCCCGTCCGTGCCGACTGTCGGCGAGGGCGACGGGCGCACCCTCTCCCAGCTGCGCGCCGACGCTCTGGCCGACATCCTCTGCGACGGCGACATCATCGGCACCGTCCCCGAGGACGCCCGCGCCGACCGTCTCGCGCCGACCGTCGTGCCCGGCATCCGTGCCGACGTGCGCATCACCCTGGCCGCGAGCACCGCCTCCGGCCGCGACGACGACCCGGTCGAGCTCGAGGGCTACGGGCCCGTCCCGGCCGAGGCCGCTCGGAGCCTGCTCCCCGCGACCGTCACGCGGGTCCTGACCGAGCCGGTCACGGGCGCTGTCCTGTCGGTCGGCCGCACCCGCCGCCTCCCGCACCGCGAGCTGCGGCTCCTCCTCCAGCTCCGCGACGTGACCTGCCGGTTCCCCGGCTGCACGCGCTCGGCCACGACCGCCGAGGCCGACCACGTCGTCGAGTGGCGCAACGGAGGCGGCACCGACCCGGGCAACCTCGCCAGCCTCTGCGTCGCCCACCACCACGTCCGCCACGGCGATCGCTGGACCTACGTCCTCCATCCCGACGGCACCGCCGACTGGACCACTCCCACCGGGCGCCGCATCACGACGCGGCCGCCGAGTCTCCCCGCACGACCGCCCGGATCGGGTGCGCTCCCAAGGTTCGACGACCCGCCGCCGTTCTGACCCCTGCACGCTGCCGCGGATCCGAGGAGCCGCGTGCATCGACGCGCCTCCGAGACGCCGTGGCGACGAACGCACGAGCACATGGCGCCGAGCACCGGAGCGGGACTCGCCGAGGGCGGCGCGATCGCGCGAGGCTCCGAAACCCTCCTGCCCTGCCCTGCCCTGCCGTGCAGCGCCCCTCGCCGGAAGTCCGGCCCCGCGACTCCGCCGCTCGCCGCTACGCCGCCAGGAAGCGGTCCGCCGTCCGCAGCGAGAGCGCCATCGTCGCGAGCGCCGGGTTCGCGATCAGTGCGCTCGGGAACACCGAGTTGTCGCACACCCAGAGGTTCGGCACGTCGAAGCTGCGGCCGTCCGCGTCGATCACGGCGTCGCCCGCGTCGGTGCCCATCCGCACGGTGCCGAGCGTGTGCGCCGTGCGAGCCATCACCCGCGTGCTCGTCGCGCCGGCCGCCTCCACGATCGCGGTCATCGTCCGGATCGCGTGCCGGTCGATCGCCTCCTCGTTGGCGCCCGCCGAGAACGTGATGCGCGCCTTCGGCACCCCGTGCTCGTCCAGCTCGTCGGTCAGCTCCAGCCGGTTGCCGTCGGCGGGCAGGCACTCCGCGTTGATCCCGACGCCCGCCGCGAAGCGGTAGCCGTCGAGCGCGTCCATCAGATCGCAGCCCCAGAGTCCCGCGCCGCGGGCGAGCGTCGTCGCGTAGGTCAGCGGCATCACTCCGAGACTCTGGATCAGGTAGCCGCCCGCGAAGTCCGCGTCGGCCGGGCGGACGGTGTCCTCGGTGATCACCGAGGAGGGGTAGCCGCGGTAGCCGCGCATCTCGTTCTCGAAGGTGCCCCAGACCTGGGTCGCCCCGTGCGCCAGGAAGTTGCGGCCCACCTGGCCGCTGCTGTTCGCGATGCCGGTGTGCAGGAGGAGCCGGGGCGTCTCGACGCCGCCCGCGCAGAGGAACAGGGCGGAGCAGCGCTGCCGGTGCTCCACTCCGCCGCTCGTGTAGACCACGGCGCACACGCGGCCCGCGGCGTCCAGCTCGATCCCGTGCACGAACGAGTCGGCCCGGATCTCGGCGCCGGCGCGCACCGCCTCCGGCAGGTAGGTCACGTCCATGCTCGTCTTCGCGCCGGTCCGGCAGCCCTGATGGCACTGGCCGCAGTTGACGCAGGACGGGCGGCCGTCGTCCCGCGGGCCGCTGAGCACGGCGGCGGGCGCATCGGTCGCGCGCATCCCGATCGCCGCGCAGCCGCGCAGCATCATGTCGGCCGAGGCGTTCCGCGCGAGCGGGCCCTGCAGGTAGCGGCGCGACGGGTCCCACGGGTACTCGGCCGGACCCGCCACTCCGATCGTCGCCTCCACCTTCTCGATGTACGCGGTGAGCTCGGCGTGCTCGATCGGCCAGTCGCGGCCGACGCCGGAGTCGCTCCGGAGTCGCAGGTCGCGCGGGTCGGGGCGGGGCGTGAACGCGCCCCAGTGCAGCGTCGAGCCGCCGACCCCGCGGCCGCTGTTGTTCTGCCCGAAGGCGGTGGGGGTCTCGCCTCCGCTGAGGCGCTCCTCCATCCAGTTGATCTCCACGGCCGCCGTCTCGTCGGCGGTGTGGCCCAGCGGATCGAAGTGCGGCCCGGCCTCGAGGGCGACGACGCGCAGCCCGCGAGCGGCGAGCACCGAGAGCAGGGGCGCTCCGCCGGCCCCGGTGCCGATCACGACGGCGTCGACCGTCTCGTCGAGCGGGAAGCGGCGCATGCCGGTCGTGTTCATCGGTGACTCCTCGTCGTCGGTTCCCAGGTCTCGCGGTCGTCGGCGCCGAGCAGGCGGAAGCCCGTCACGAGCGGCAGCGTGTCGCCGCCGCTGGCGTAGCCGTCGTAGCCGATCCGCGCCATCGACGCGGGGTGCGCCAGCCACTGCTTCACGAGGTCGACGCGGCAGTCCTCGAACCAGGCGGTCAGCTGATCTGCACCGAGCCCGCCGGCCGAGCGGTCGCCGGGCTCCGCGGAGCCGTCGGCGATCGCGGTGAGGCGCGCGTCCTGCTCGGCGGGGCCGAGGCCGGCGAAGCCCCGGAGGGTGTCGAGCGCCAGACCGTAGGCGATCGGGTCGGCCGGCAGGTCGGCGTTGCGCCAGCCGTCGCCCTCGCCGTTCGCGAGCTGCGTGTCCACCCGCGCGGCCAGGTCGATCCGGCCGCCCTCCTGAGGGACGACCCGGTCGGCGATCGCCCGCAGCTCCGCGAGCTGGGCGACGGTCAGGGCGCGCGGCGCGTACTCCGGGTCGTCGGCGAGCGCGCGCACGGCCAGGAGCCCGCGCACCCGCGTGGAGGTCCGGGCGGAGGCGATGGCCGCGCCGACGTCGGCCGGGACCGACGGCGCCGTGCCGGCCTCCTCCTCCCAGAACCGGCGGATCGCCGCCGCCACCTCGACCGGGCGCTCGAACGGCAGCAGGTGGCCCGCCCCGGCGAGCGTGAGCAGCCGGGCACGGGAGTAGAGGGAGCCGTTCAGGCGGCGCTGCGCGTCGGCGCCGAGGTCGCCGTCCTCTCCGCCCGCGATCAGCAGCGCGGGCACAGGCCCGAGGGCGGCCTCGCCGGCGCGGTCCTCGCGGCTGCCGTGCTCGAGCCAGTCGCGCCAGCCCTCGGGGGAGTAGCGGCGCAGCTCGGCCAGCACCTCCGCGTCGGCGTCGGCGGGCAGCGGCGAGCCGACGTTCTGGTCGACGAACTCGCGCGCCTGCGCCTCGTCGAGGGGTCCGTCGTCGACCCAGCCGAGCATGGTCGAGCGGCGCTCCTCCTCCATCGGCTCGGGCGAGAGCGGCGACCCGGCGAGGAGCACGACGCCCGCGAGCCCGAACAGGCCCGAGCGGCCGGTGACCGTGCGGGAGGCCACGAGCGAGGCGATCTTCCCGCCCATGCTGTGCCCGAGGAGCAGCCAGCGGGAGGAGCCGTGCTCGCGGATCCGGCGGATCGTGGCGGCGGTCATCTCCTCGAGCGAGGTCCCGGATCCACCGGGCAGGTCGAGCGCGACGAGGTCCGCGACGTCGGCGAGCTCGCGGCCGAGCGCGTCGAAGGCGCGGCCGTCGAGCCCGAGTCCGGGCAGGGCGAAGAGGGTGGGGCGGGGGCTGGTGGACACGGGCGTCCTGTCGGATCGGCCGCGCCACGGCAGTGGGGAGCGGGAGACGGCGGGGAGGGGGGAGTCGGCGAAGACCGGCCTCCTTCATCCGATCACACCGCGCCCGCGCGCCCGGCCCCTTGCGCCGACGGCCCGCTCGTGCAACCGGCCCCTCGTGCAGCCGCCCCCACCCCTCCGTCAGACCGGAGCGGCGAACACCACGAGGTTGTCCCGGTAGCGGCCGATCGCCGCGTCGTACTCGCCTCCGCAGGTCACGAGGATCAGCTCCTCCTCGAGGGTCGCGCCGAAGACGCGGGCGGTGGGGAACGCGGCCTTGGCGTGGGACTCGACCGCCGTCACCCGGTAGCGGTGGTCGGAGCCGTCCACTCCGCTCACCGCGATCTCATCGCCCGGGGCGAGCTCGCCGAGGCGGAAGAAGACCGCGGGACCGGACCGCGAATCGACGTGCGCCGCGATCACGGTGCGGCCGCTGCCGCCCGGGCGCCCGCCTCCCGAGAACCAGCCGACGTCGTCGTAGTCCGCCGGCACCTCCATCGCCCCGTCCGACTGGATGCCCAGGGCGATCAGCGGCTCGTCCAGGCCCATCGCGGGCACGATCAGCCGGGCGGGCTCGACGCCGACGGTGCGCGCGGGCGCCGCAGCGGCGGGGTCGGGCGCGGGGACCGGGGGAGGAGTGACCAGGGGAGCAGTAGCGAGGGCCGGAGGCGCGGGCGCGCTCGCGGGCGTCTCCGCTCCTCCGCTCCCGTCCGCGGCGGCGCACCCCGCGAGGAGCAGCACGGCGCACAGTGCCGCCGCGCCGCTCCTCGACCGGGTGCCCACGATCAGGAGGCGGTGCGCCGGCGGGCGACGACCACTCCGGCCGCGCCGAGGGCGGCGACGGCTCCGAGGCCGGCCATCGCGGCGAGACCGGACGGGCCCGTGGCGTCGCTCCCGGCGGCGGTCGCGCCGCCACCGGTCTGGAGGCCGCCGACCGGCACCTGCGAGAGCTGGCCGCGGACGACGCCAGCCGCATACGAGGCCGTGTGGGAGTCGCCCGCGAAGGCGGCGGGATCGGCCTCGAGGGCCTTCAGCGTGAATCCGGCGCCGGTGTCGGCCCCGTTCGCCTGGATGCCCGTGGTGAAGGGGCCCTGCAGGCAGCCGCTGCTGGTGCGGGGGCCGTCTCCGACCGGCGCCGGGTTCGGGAACGCGATGCGCGGCGGGCCCGCCTTGCCCAGCGCCGCCTGGTGGATGTGCGTCGCGGTCTTCGCGGGGCTCTGGTAGTCGCCGGTCACGCCGGTGAGGGTGATGTCGTAGCAGATGATGTCGAGGTCGCTGTTGACCCGGAAGGTCATCTCGCCCGTGGCGCCGGGCTGGCCGGGGGTCGCGGCGGAGTCGGCGTTCACGACCTGGTCGGGCGTCGCCATCACCGTGAAGGCGCTGGTGAAGGAGGACGGCTCGGCGACCTCGGTCTCGGCCTGGGCCGGCGCGGCGGCGAAGAAGGAGGCGGCGGCGACGGCGGTGATGC
Source organism: Rathayibacter sp. VKM Ac-2805 (assembly GCF_009834265.1). NCBI lineage: Bacteria > Bacillati > Actinomycetota > Actinomycetes > Micrococcales > Microbacteriaceae > Rathayibacter > Rathayibacter sp. VKM Ac-2805. The sequence goes on along the minus strand of NZ_CP047185.1, from coordinate 3,008,890 downwards.
CGCCCAGGGAGAGCAGGCGGCGGCCGGCGCGGTTCCGCGCGGGGGACGTCTTCGTCATGGTGGAGCCTTTCGATCGCGAGCGCCGAGCGGGCCCGATGCAGGGAGTACGGCCGGAAGCGGCGCCGCGTTCACTCCATCTGAGAAGATCTTCACGGAGACGGTCCTCGCCTCCGATGAACGCTGCCGCCGCCGCGGCCGTACCCCCTTCCGACGGACCACCGGTCCCGACGAGGAGGCGGTGTGGCGCGCACGGCGACGGCACGACGAGACGAAGGGCCCGCGATGCCGCGCGAGCACTCGGAGGTCCCGGCTCCGGTGGTGCGCCTCGAGCCCCGGACGGCGGGGTTCGACCCGGCCGCCGCCTTCGACGAGCACGGGTCCGCCCTGCTCGGCTTCGCGCTCAACGCCCTGCGCGACCGCGGCCTCGCCGAGGACTGCGTGCAGGAGACGTTCCTGCGCGCCTGGCGCTCGCGGGCGAGCTACTCCGCCGAGCGTGCCAGCACCCGCACCTGGCTCTTCGCCATCGCCCGCAACGTCGTCATCGACGTCCACCGCTCGCGTCAGCGCCTGCCGTGCCTGATCGAGGCCGAGATTCTGGAGGAGGTGCCCGCGGAGGACCGCGACCCCCTCGAGCCGCTCGCGATCGCCGAGGCGCTCGCGCGGCTCTCCGCCGAGCACCGGCAGGTCGTCGTCGCCGTCCACCTGCACGGCGAGACCTACGCCGAGCTGTCGGCCGCCACGAGCGTGCCGGTCGCCACCTTGCGCAGCCGCGCCTTCTACGCTCTCCGAGCGCTCCGCGGTCACCTCGCGGGCGCCGGACCCACCGACGAGGAGAGATCGTGATCGACCGAGACCAGCCCGACGGAGACGAGCCCGGCGGCCGCCGCGAGGAGCTCCTCGCCGCGGCCCTCGCCGGCGACCTCTCCGCCGAGGAGACGCGGGAGTTCGAGAGCCTGCGCGCCGCCGACCCCTCGATCGACCCCGAGCTCGCGTCGTTCGGTGCGGTGGTCGACCGGGTCGGCGCGCTGGGCCGCTGGGAGGAGGCGGAGCCGTCGCCGGAGCTGCGGTCGCGCATCGCGGCGCTCGCCGGGGAGCGGTCCGAGCGCGCTGCGAGCGTGGGTGCCCCGCGCCGCCGTGCCTCGCGCCGCCGTGCCTCGCGCCGCCGTGCCGTCCTGGCCGTCGCCGCGGCGGCCGCGCTCCTCGTCGTGGGCGGCGTCGCCGGAGCGGCCCTGCGGTCCGCCGAGGAGCGCCCCGTCGCGGGACCGCCCGGGACGCTCGGCGCCGTCGAGGCGATCGCCTTCGAGGAGCGGACGGAGGGCGTGACGCTCGACGGCTCGCTCGTGGCGCACACCTGGGGCACCGAGACGATCCTCCGCGGGACCGGCTTCACGCTCGGCGAGAGCTACGACCTCGTGCTGGTCACCGGCTCCGGTGAGCGGCTCCCGTCCGGCTCCTTCCTCGGCAGCTCCGCGGAGCTCGACTGCGAGATGAACGCGGCCGTCCTGCGCGAGTCCGTCGCCGCCGTCGAGGTCACCGACGCCGGCGGAGCGCTCGTCGCCTCGGCCGCCCTCCCCGCCGTCACCTGAGAGCCGGCGGCGCAGGCTCGCGGCGCGGCTTCAGCTCGCTGACGAGCGTGCCCGCGACGATGAACCCCGCCCCGAGCAGGGCGAGCGCGGGGAGCCGGTCGCCGGCGAGGCGGCCGATCAGGCCGGCCCAGACGGGCTCGGCGGAGTAGATGATCGTGGCGCGCGACGGCGAGACCGAGCGCTGAGCCCAGTTCATCGTCAGCTGGATCAGGCAGCTGCTCGCCCCGAGCGCGAGCGCGGGGATCAGCCAGGCCCCCGAGAACGCCGGGACCGCCTCGCCCGCGAGGGGCATCGAGGCGAACCCGAGCGCGCCGGCGACCAGCAGCTGCACCACGGTCACCCGGCCGAGGTCGACGCGTCCGGCGACGAGGCCGATCAGGATGATCTCCGCCGCGATCGGCAGCGTGCTCGCGATCGTCGCCACCTCGCCCGCTCCGAGCGCGACGCCCGGCTGCGGGCCCGCGATCAGGAGCAGTCCGACGAACGCCAGCGCGACGCCCACCAGCGTCAGCACGCCCGGACGGCGACGGAACACGACCCACTGGAGCAGCGGCACCAGCGGCACGTACAGCGCGGTCAGGAACGCGGAGGTGCTGCTCGTGATCGTCTGCAGCCCGTAGCTCTGCAGGCCGTAGCCCGCGAAGATCATCACCCCGATCGCGACGCCGGCCGCGAGGTCGATCCGCCGCATCCCCCGGAGCGACCGGTGGAACACGACCGCGCTGATCAGCCCCGCGATGGCGAACCGCATCCCGACGAAGAACAGCGGCCCACTGTGCTCCATCGCGATGTGAACGGCGAGGAAGGTCCCGCCCCAGATCGCGGTGATGCCGATGAGCGCCCACTCCGGACGCGTGAAGCGGAGGCCCCGGAGAGGCGAGATGTGCATCATTCTGCACATCCTAGGAGCATCAGGGGCATGTCGGTGCAGAATAGTGCGCATGTCGGCTCCCGTCCTCGCCCACCTGGGCGGCAACCTCCGTCTCGCGCGGCGCGGAGCCGGACTGAGCCAGTCCGCGCTGGCGGCGCGCTCGGGCATCAGCCGGCGGACGATCGTCGCGGCCGAGGCCGGCGAGGCCAACATCTCGCTGACCGGAGTCGACCGCCTCGCGACCGCCCTCGGCACCACGTTCACGGCACTCGTCTCGGCCCCGGGATCCGCGCCCGCGGCGATCGACCAGGTCGCCTGGCGGGGAGCGGGCGAGGCGAGCGTCGCCGTCCTGCTCTCCTCCGTCCCCGCGCGCCGGGAGGCCCAGCTCTGGACCTGGACGCTCGGCCCCGGGGACCGCTACGACGCGCAGCCCGACCCCGAGGGGTGGCACGAGATCCTGCTCGTCACCGCCGGCGCGCTCCTCCTGGAGCGGGAGGGCGAGGAGCCCGTGCGGCTGGAGCCTGGACGGCACCTCGCCTTCCCGACCTCGCGGCACTACTCCTACGTGAACGCGGTGGATGCCGTCACGACGCTCGTCCGGATCGTGGTCGACTGACGGGTCGGCGCCTCAGGCCCGCGAGCGCAGGGTCTCGAGCAGCGCCGCGGGGGTCTCGGGGTCGTCGAGGCTGATCGCGAACTCGCGCGAGCGGTCCGTCGTCACCACCAGCCCCGGCCCGGCGTGCAGGATGACCGCCGAGCGGCCCGGCATCACTCGGTACCCCCAGCCGCCCCACTCCGACGGCCGCAGCTGGGCCGTGCCGGCCGAGGCGATGGTGTCGAGCGGGATGCGGCGCAGCGGGATGCCGAGGGCGGTCGTGACGACGCGGAGGCCGCGGCGGTCGGCGGTCACCCTCAGGCGGGAGAAGGAGAGGAGCACCAGCGCGACGACGCCGAGGACGACGGCCGTCGCGATCGCCGGACCGGTGGCGCCCGCCGCGGCGAGCGTCGCGAGGGAGAGGGCCGCGCCCGCCGCCGTGGCGATCGCGGCGACGGCGAACACCGGGCCCGTCAGCGTCTGCGACCAGGCGCCGGTCTCCTCCTCCGCCGCCAGCGGCAGGCGGCCGGCGGCCAGGCGGGAGGCGCCGGGTGCGCGGAGCGATCAGCGCGGGCACGACGGCGAAGAGCATCCCTCCGAGCAGCGCGAGCAGCCACCCGCCGAGCTCCGCCCCTCGGCGCGCCCGGCCGCGAGCGTCGTGCCGACCGAGGTCGCCCAGGCGGAGGCGCCCAGCCCGGCCACGAGGCCGAGGGTCGCCAGCAGGAGCCGCGCGGCGCGCCCGACGGCCGCCGCCACGAGGCCCGCGACGGCCGGGAGCCCGGAGAGCACGAGGGCGATCGCGAGCAGGGCGCCCGTCGACGCGGTCGCATCGGCCGCCCCGGTGCCCGACCAGTGCGAGGCGAGCTCCGCGGGCAGAGCGTCGTCCAGGACGAGGCGCGAGACGAGCACTCCGGCGGCGGGGAGCAGGAGGGACGCGGCGGCGAGGAGCTCGCGGTGGCGGTCGGCGGTGGCGGTCATGATCCGGTCCTCTCGATCAGGCGGACGAGCTCCGCCGGGGTGATGCCGCTGCGACGGGCCTCCGCGAGCAGCTCGTCGACCAGGGCGGTGACGCGCACGAGCCCGGGCCCGGCCGACTCCGTGATCCACGCGCCGCGGCCCCGGCGCATCTGGAGGATCCCGTCGTCGCGCAGGGCGGCGTACGCGCGCAGCACGGTGTGCATGTTGATGCCGAGCGAGTCGGCGAGCTCGCGGGCGGGCGGCAGGCGGTCGCCCGCCGAGAGCTCGCCCCGGGCGACGGCCGAGCGCACCTGCGACTCCAGCTGGTCGGCGAGCGAGCCCGCCGCGGAGTGGTCGACCCGGAACAACATGTTCACAATGTTAGTAGAACAAGCAGTGCACCACCAGGCCCTCAGTGCAGCGCGAGCGACACCGCCAGCACCACCATCACGACCGCCACAGCCGCGTCGAGGATCCGCCAGGCCCCGCGGCTCCGGAACAGCGGCCGCAGCGCGCGCGCCCCGAAGCCGAGAGCGGTGAACCACAGCACGCTCCCGGCCGCCGCCCCCGCCCCGAACCACCAGCGCTCGTCGCCGTGCGTGTTCGCCACCGACCCGAGCAGCACGACCGTGTCGAGGTAGACGTGCGGGTTCAGCAGCGTGAGCGCCAGGCACGTGCCGATCGCCGTGCGGAGCGACGTCGAGGCGCCGGCCGGATCGCCGTCGAGGGTCCCCGGCCGCAGTGCGCGTCTCGCCGCCATCACCGCGTAGGCGAGGAGGAAGACGATGCCGCCCCAGCGGATCACCACCAGCAGCCACGGCGCCGACTCCAGGACCGCTCCGATCCCCGCGATCCCGAGCACGATCAGCGCGGCGTCGCAGAGCGCGCAGATCGCGACGACGGCGGGCACGTGCTCGCGGCGGAGGCCCTGGCGGAGCACGAAGGCGTTCTGCGCGCCGATCGCGATGATGAGCGAGAGGCCGAAGCCGAGGCCGGAGAGGGCGGCGAGGAGGGGGGACACGCTCCGACGTTAGGGCGGGGCGCATCTGTAGACCAGCTCATGCTCCTTCAGTACCGTAAGCAGCACTGATGCTGACAGACGACCTCGACCTCTCCCGCCTGCGCGCGCTCGCCGCCTCCGTCCGGTACGGCTCCTTCGACGCCGCCGCCCGGGCCCTGCACATCACCCCCTCCGCCCTCAGCCAGCGGATCAAGGCGCTCGAGACCGCCGCAGGCCGCGTCCTGCTGGTGCGCTCGCGCCCGGTCGTCGCGACCGAGGCCGGTGCGGGGCTCCTCCGCCTCGCCCGCCAGATCGAGCTCCTCGCCGACGACGCCGTCCGCTCGCTCGGCGGCGAGGACGCGGAGGGGGCGGGCCCCGTCGTCCTCCCGCTCGCCGTCAACGCCGACTCCCTGGCCACCTGGGTGCTGCCCGCGCTCGCCTCCGTCCCCGACGTCGTGGTGGAGCTGCACCGCGAGGACCAGGCGCACACCACCGCGTTCCTCCGCGACGGCACCGTGCTGGCGGCCGTCACCGGAGAGTCGGAAGCGGTGCTCGGCTGCACCGTCGCACCGCTCGGAGTGATGCGGTACCGCGCCATGGCCGCGCCCGCGTTCGCCGAGCGCTGGTTCCCGGACGGCGGCACGGCCGGTCTCGCGAGCGCTCCGCTGGTCGTCTTCGACGAGAAGGACCGCCTGCAGGACGACTTCCTCCGAGCCGCCGGCGTCGAGGACCGCCCGCCGCAGCACCGCGTCCCCGGATCGACCGACTTCGAGCGAGCCGTGCGCCTGGGCATGGGGTGGGGGATGCTGCCCGAGCTGCAGGCCCCGGTCGGCGGCGAGGGCCTCGTCGAGCTGGGCGGCGACCCCGTCGACGTCCCCCTCTACTGGCAGCAGTGGGCCCTGCACACGCCCGCCCTCGACGCGGTCGCCGCGGCCGTCTCCGCTGCCGCGCGCGCCGCGCTCCGCTGACCCGCGCGCTGACCTGCGCCGCCGGGGAGGCGCTCAGACCGCGAACACGTCGCGGAGGGTCACCGTCTCGAGCGAGCGCTCGCGGAGGATGTCGACGAGCCGCGCGTAGACCTGCGTCACCGGATCGAAGTTGGCGTGCCCGATCACGATGTGCTGCGGCAGGAACCACTGGTCCGCGAAGCCGACCACCTGCTCCGGCGTGATCCGCCCGGAGTCCGAGAGCGAGCCGTACCAGAGCACCGTCGCCGTGTAGCCGATCGCCGCCGCGGCGGCCCGGCTCCGCTCGTCCGTGTAGCCGAACGGCGGCCGGTAGAAGGGCGCCGCCTCCACCCCGTAGGTCGAGCGGATGAAGTCGCCGTTGCGGCCCAGCTCCTCCTGCACGCCGTCGCTCGAGAGGCTCGTCAGGTCGGCGTGCGACCAGGTGTGGTTCGCGAGCTGCACCTGCCCCGAGGCGACGAGCGGAGCCAGCAGCGGCGCGTTCACGGTCCACGAGTCGTACTTCCCGTTGAGGAAGAAGGTCAGCCGGGTGCCGGTATCGCGGGCGAACTGCGCGTAGGCGGCGACCACGTCGGAGTCCGCGCCGTCGTCGACGGTCCAGGCGAGCGTGCTCCCCTCGCCGGGCAGCTCCGAGATCGTGCCGGAGGGCAGCGGCGCCTTCCGCCGCACCGGAGTCGCCGCGGCGGTGGTGGTCGGCACGGGGCGGGGAGGGGTCGGGACGGCCGTCGGAGCGGCGGACGGCAGCACCGCCGCCGGCGCCGTGCTCGGCGGGAGCGCCGCGGGAGCGGGCCGGGCGGGCGTGCACCCCGTCAGCGCGACCGCCGACGAGGCGATCCCCAGCAGCAGCGCGCGTCGCCTCAACCGGTCCACGGGCCCCCCTCGCGAGCCCCGTCCCCCGGAGCGTCCCCGCGACCGTAGCGGTCGGGGAGGGAACGGGCAACGCGGCGCGACACCCCTCCCTCCCCGCAGCCTCTACCGGAAGGTGCGCCTGACCGCGTTGTTCGCCGGCGTGGGATCGGCGGCGGCGGTCGACACCCTGGCGTCGATCGTCGTGGCGGCCGGCCGGTCGACCAGCGTCACCGAGTAGGTGGTGCTCCGCCCGGCGGAGACGCTCGGCGCGGTCCAGGTGAGGACCGTCGTGCCCGCGGCCGAGCCCTTCGTCTGCACGGCGCCGGGCGCACTCGCCACCGTTCCGCTGACGACGACCCGGGTGGTCGTCGTCGCCGCGTCCCGGGTGCCGGTGTTCCGGACGGTGATCGTGCCCGAGAGGGGAGCCGTCGCCGCCAGTCCCGGCGCCGGCGCCAGCGTCAGTGTGAGGTCGGCGCGGGTGGAGGACCTCACCTGCAGCGACTGCGTCACCGAGGTCGCGGCGAGCCACGCCGAGTCGCCCGCCTGCGTGGCCCGGACGGTGCAGCTCGCCGCGCCCGTCAGCCGCACCGTCGCCGTGCCCGCGCCGGTCGCGGTCAGCGTGCAGCTGCCGCTCGCGTACAGCTTCACGGGCAGACCGGAGGAGGCGGTGGCCGCGACCGGGTAGGCGATCCCCTTCTCGGGCGAGGACGGCATCGCGGTCGAGAAGGCGACCTTCTGCGCCTTCTTCTTCTGGGGGACGACCGCGGCGACCGCGATCGACTGGGTCGCCCGGGGAGCCGCGTCGTGGGAGGCGTCGCCGGCCTGATCCGCGGTGACCGTGCAGGTGCCGGATCCGCTGAAGGTCACGACGCCGCTCGCGAGCGAGCACGCGCCCGTGGCGCCGATCGTGACCGGCAGGTCGGAGGAGCCGCCCGCCGCGGTCGGCGTGTAGCGGCCGCCCGCGGTCGCCGTGCTCGGAGCCGCGGAGGTGAAGGCGACCGTCTGCAGCGCCCTGCCGATCGGGAACGTCCGGACGACCTGCTCCGCGGGCGCGTGAGCGTCGTCGCCGGCCTGGTCCAGCGTCAGCGTGCAGGTGCCGACGGAGTCGTAGGACACCACTCCCGCGGCCGCCGAGCATGCTCCGGAGGCGGTCAGCACCGGACGCGCCGTGGACGGTCCGGCGATGATCCGCGGGGTGGTCGTCCCGCCGACCGTCGCGCCGGTCGGCGCGCTGCCGCCGAAGGAGACGGTGCCCGCGAGCAGTCCGACCGCGATCACCTGCGAGGCCCGCTCCGCCGCGTCGTACCGGGTGTCGCCCGTCTGGTCGGCGGTCACCGTGCAGGTGCCCGATCCGGTGAAGGAGACGACCCCGTTGGTGAGCGTGCAGGACCCGGAGGCGCCGAGCACCACGGGCCGCCCCGAGGCCCCGCCGGTCGCGGTCGGGCGGTAGGTGCCGCCCGCGAGCGCCGAGTCCGGCGCCTGCGAGGTGAAGGCCACGGTCTGCGCGATCCGGGTGATCTCGAATCTGCGCACCGCCGTCGGCGCTGCGCTGTGGCGGGAGTCGCCCGCCTGGTCCAGGGTCAGCGTGCAGGTGCCCGCGGAGTCGTAGGAGACCAGTCGGAAGGGCCCGACGGAGCAGGCGCCGGAGGCCGTCAGCACCGGGGGAGCACTGGAGGGGCCGGCGACGACCGCGGCCGTCGAGGAGCCCCCGACCCGGGCCTCGGCCGGAGCATCGCCGCCGAACGCGACGGTGCCCGCGAGCTGCGTGACCGCGACGGTCTGCGAGGCCTGCGCCGCCGCGGCGTAGCGCCCGTCGCCCGCCTGGTCCGCCGTGACGGTGCAGGTGCCGCTGCCGGCGAAGGTGACGACGCCGTCCGCGAGCGTGCAGGCGCCGGTCGCTCCGATCGTCACGGGGAGCCCGGACGCGCCGCCCGTCGCGGTCGGAGTGAGCGTGTCGCCGGCCGCGGCCGTCGACGGCGCGGTCGAGGTGAAGGCGACGGTCTGCGCGATCGCGGTGACCTCGAAGGTCTGGACCGCCCGCGCGGTGCCGTAGGTGGCGTCGCGGTAGTGGATCGCCGTCAGCGTGCAGGTGCCCGCGGAGTCGAACCGGACGGCGCCGTTCTCGCCGTCGGAGCAGGCGCCCGAGACGCTGAGCACCGAGGGGCCGGAGGACGGTCCGCGCGTGAAGGCGGGAGTGAAGGATCCGCCGACCTCCGCGTCGGTCGGGACGGCGGTCGTGAACGCCACGGAGCCGGGCGCGTAGCCGACCTCCACCTCCTGCACGGCGGGCCGGGCGCTGTCGTACTGCCGGTTGCCGTTCTGGTAGGCGAAGACGCCGCAGACGCCCTTCGTGGTGAAGGTGACCACGCCGTCCTTCGCCGAGCACGACGCGGTGGTGAGGAGGAACGGAGCGATGCCCGAGGCGCCGCCCTCGATCACGGGGCGGTACGTGTCCCCGAGGACGGCGCCGACCGGAGGCGCGCTCGTGATCCGGACCGTCTGCGGGAGGAAGTAGATCGAGTACTCCTGCTCGGCGTGCCGCGCGGGCCAGTAGCCGTCTCCGGGCTGGTCGAGGGACAGCACGCAGAGCCCGGCCCCGTCGTTCCGCACAGTCACGCCGTCCGGGAGGATCGAGCAGTCTCGGCTCGCGGAGAGCACGGGCACGCCCTTCGACGGGCCGGGCACGATCGTCGGCCGGTACGTCTCGAGCGACATCGCGTGCGGGGGCGCGGTGCTCCCGAAGGAGAGGTTCCCCTCGGGAGTCCCGACCGTGATGACCTGCCGGACCTGCGGAGCGGCGTCGTGCCGATCGTCCGCGGCCTGGTCGATCGTCACCGTGCAGGTGCCGTCGCCGAAGAACGTCACCACGTCGTCCGCGATGGTGCAGTTGCCGTTCTCGATCACCGCGATCACGAGCGGGTTGCCCGAGCCGCCGCCGGTCGCCTCGACCGTGTACCGGTCGTCGGTGAACACCCGGTCGGGCGGAGTCGAGGTGACGACGACGGTCTGGGGGATCCGCGAGATCGGGACGAAGCGCACCAGGCCGACGGCGGCCGCGTACACCTCGTCGCCCGGCTGGTCGAACTGCACGCCGCAGGTCGAGGGCTCGGTGTAGGTCAGGATCTGCGCACCCGTCGCGTCGGGGGCGACGGTGCAGCCGAAGAAGGTCCTGACGAGCACCGGCAGTCCCGAGCTCGAGGTCGCCGTGGCGACGCCGGTCGACTCCAGGACGCCGGTCTTCGGCACCGCGACCGTCAGCGTCTGCGACGCCTTCGCGACCTCGAGATCGAAGGAGGCGCGCCCCGCGGTGTAGTGGTCGTCGCCGGCCTGATCCGCGGTCACGGTGCAGGTGCCGCTCCGGGTGAAGGTCACGACGCCGTCGGCGATCGCGCAGGATCCGGTCGCTCCGATCGAGACGGGGCTCCCGGAGCCGCCGCCGGTGGCCGTCGGAGTGAAGGTGCCCAGCGCCGTCGGCGCGGTCGGCCGCGAGGAGGTGAAGGCGACCGTCTGCGAGAACTTCCGGACCGTGATCCGGAACGAGGACGTGCCGGTGTTGCCGGCCTCGTCGTCCGCGGTGCAGTCGACCGTCGTGTCCCCGATCGGGAAGACGCTCCCCGAGGCGGGCGTGCAGGTCGAGCCCACGGCTCCGTCGACCGCGTCCTGCGCGGAGGACGCGAAGGTGACGACGGCGCCGGAGACGTCGGCCGGCTCGGCCGTGACGGCGGCGGGCACGGTCACGACGGGGGCCGAGCGGTCGGCCAGCGCGAAGGTGCCGGGGATCGACCGGAGGGTGTAGTTCGGCCCGGCGTCGCCTCCGTCGCACCGCGTGACGTAGTCGCCGACGGGCGTGCGCGCTCCGATCGTGACCTTCCCGGTGCCGTCCGCCGTGTAGTAGGCGCCGGTCGGCTCGGTGACGAACCGGTCGGTTCCTGCGAAGCCGTCGGCCGTGCAGGTGACCGTCGGGGCGGTCGCGGTGCCGTGCGCCTGCGTCCCGGGGCTCGACGCGGTCACCAAGAGGGGCGCCGGCGAGATCGTGAGCGCGCCGTCGATGGTGATCAGCTGTCCCGAGGGGTTCGTCAGGCCGGAGCAGCGCGTGGGGTAGCGGCCGACGGGGGTCGTCGCGGAGAGCGCCAGCGGCGTCGTGAATCCGGTGTCGGACGCCGCGAAGGCGCCGCAGGAGACGGTCCCCGAGGGGGAGCCGGTCACGGAGGCGGTGATCGCGGGGGGAGTGGATCCGTAGGTCGACGAGGGCGAGGAGGCGGTCACCATCGGGACGGCCGCGACGATGCGCAGCGCGCCGTCCTTGTACCCCGCGATCGTGTAGTCGCTGCTGACCTTCGCGCCGCTGCACCGCGTGGTGAAGGTGGTGAAGGTGGAGGTGGGCCAGTTAGGGATCAGGCGGTAGATGACGTCGTCCGCCGTGACGATCGGCCGGTAGACGCCGGCCGTGAGCGGGGCGCCGAAGGTGTCGGAGCCGACGAAGGCGGCCGTGCAGCGCAGGTCGGGGGCCGGCGCGCCTCGCGGGTAGTCGACCGTCGGAGCGGTGACCGTGAGCGCCTTCGGCTTCGCCGTGAAGCTCTGCAGGGGCTCGCCCGCCCAGCCCAGAGGAGCGAGCGCGTCGAGCCTCGCCGCGAGCGTGCAGACGCCGGCGTGGAGCACGGTCACCCTCATGCCGCTGACGGAGCAGGTCTCGGCGGTCCTGCTGCTCAGGACGATCGAGCGGCCGGGCACGTCGACGGCCTGCGCGTAGGGGCTCGCGTCGAAGGAGTCGCCGTAGGCCTTCTGCGGGAGCGTCGACAGGTCGAAGCGCACGCCGCCCACCGCCACGGTGGCCGGCTCGCTGCGGACGCTGCCGCCGCAGGTGGTCAGGGTCGCCCGGTAGCGGTAGGAGCCGGTGGGATCGGGGCCGGCCTCGAGGAACGCGGTCCCGTCCTCCCGGGCGCCCGCCCGGCCGAGCGCAGGCTTCCACGTGGCGCCGCCGTCCGTGGACCTCTCCCAGGACACGGCGGGGATGCCGCCGTAGACGGCGGAGACGCTCACGCCCATCGTCAGCGTGTAGATCTGGTTGGTGACGCCCGCGATGTCCGAGGGCTGCCGGGTGATGACGGGTGCCGCGGCGCACGCGCGCACCTCGTGGCGCAGAGCGGGGAGCGCCGACCAGCTCCCGCGTCCCGCCTCGGCGGGGGTGATGGTGTCGGGGTAGTGCGCGCGGATCTCGTTCCAGCCCTGCGGGATGTCCCTCGTGGTCAGCACGCCGACGCCGTCCGCGTCGAGGGTCACCCTGCTGGTGCCCGCGCCGGTGAGGATCTCGACGGTGCCGCCGGCGGCCACCGGCCGGCCCAGGCTCGGGATGGTCACCCTCGCGGTGACGGTGACCTCCTGCCCGAGCATCGAGAAGTCGGGGGTGCGCGTCACGGTCACGGCGGTGTCGTACACCGGAGCGACAACGGGGTCGGCCGCCGTCGGGCCGGCCGTCTGCGAGATCCTCGTCGCGCTCGGGTGCACGTAGCTCGAGCCGCCGCCGCCGGCGCCGGGGTCGTTCATGACGCCGAGGGTGTCGTTCATGCTGCCGAACACGTAGGGCGATCCGCCGCCGCCGCCGTACCACCAGCCTGCCCCGCCGCCGCCGCCGCTGTGGCCGGGGAACGAGCAGTTGCCTCCGCCGCCGCGGGAGGCGCCGGCGTCGGCGCCCTTGCCGTCGTTGAGGAACACGCCCCACTGGCCGTTGTTGCCGTCGGCGCACTCGCCGAAGGTGCTGTAGCCGCGGGCGCCGGGCGAGCCGCCCGAGCTCTGCCCGGCCGCGCCGCCGCCGCCGCCGTCGGCCGCGTTGTTCCTGCCGCCGTTCCGCCGCCCCTCGCGCCGCTGCCGGCGTCGGCGTCGCCGCCGACCGAGGACCGCCCGCCGCCGCCTCCGCCGCCCGCCGCCACGGCGAGGGCGTGCTGACAGCCGTCCGAGCCGGCCGTGCTGAGGTACTGGGCGTCGCCGCCCGCGCCGCCGGAGTCGCCCCCGTAGACGCCGCCGTTCACGTAGCGCGTGGCGCCTGCCGCTCCGGCCGGGGCGCCGGCGAGGCGCCCGATCTCCAGCACCTGCCCGGGCGTGACGGGCACCTCGACGACGAGGCTGGAGCCGCGTCCGCCGGCGTTGCCCGTCCCGAGGCCGCTCGCACCCTTCCCACCGTTCTGTCCGCTGAGGACGGCGCGGACCGTCGAGACCCCGGTCGCGGGAACGGTGTACTGCGACACCGTCGAGACCTTCGGGGAGGTGAAGCACGCGGTGCTGAAGACCGGCGCCGCCGACGCCGTCGGCGCGGCCACGACGCTGAGTCCTGCGCCCGCTACGAGCACGGCCGCGGCGACGAGGGAACGGAGGAAGGACTGGCGCATGTGCTGCTACTCCCGGCTGCTGCCGGGAGCGGGCGCCCGCGGTCGGCTCAGAGTAGGGCGGTCGTCGACCCGCGAGGAAGGCGGAAGGTACACGAACGCCCTGCTCGGGGGGTACGGGAGGCCGCTTTTGCCGGAACCTCCCAGGAAGTCCCCGTGCACGTCCGGGCAGCGTCCCCACCCTGTCGGGGCAGTGTCCCCACCCTGTCGGGGGAGTGTCCCCACCCTGTCGGGGTAGCGCCCCCGCCCTATTGCGGCCGCCGCCCGGGTCGCGTAGCCTAGCGAGGTTGCGTGCATCTGCACGCGCTTGCGTGCTGCCCACCGGGCAGGAGCTCCGGCTCCGGCCGGACAGGCGGGCGGTGCGCCGACAAGTGACCTTGGGTGGGTCGGGCGGGGCTTCGTGCCGCGCGTGATCCACGGTAACCACACATGGAGGAAACCATGGCAGCAGTCTGCCAGGTGACCGGAGCCGTCCCCGGCTTCGGGCACGCCATCTCGCACTCGCACCGGCGCACCAAGCGCCGCTTCGACCCGAACGTGCAGAAGAAGACGTACTACGTGCCGTCGCTTCGCCGTAACGTCACCCTGACCCTCTCGGCCAAGGGCATCAAGGTCATCGACGCCCGTGGCATCGAGTCCGTCGTCAAGGATGTTCTCGCTCGCGGGGTGAAGATCTAATGGCCAAGCAGCAGGACGTCCGTCCGATCATCAAGCTCCGTTCGACGGCCGGCACCGGTTACACCTACGTGACCAAGAAGAACCGCCGCAACGACCCCGACCGTCTCGTGCTCAAGAAGTACGACCCCGTAGTGCGCAAGCACGTCGACTTCCGCGAGGAGCGCTAAGTATGGCCAAGAAGAGCAAGATCGCCCGCAACGAGCAGCGCAAGGTGATCGTCGACCGCTACGCCGCCAAGCGCCTCGAGCTGAAGAAGGCTCTGGTCGACCCGGCCGGGACCGACGAGACCCGTGAGGCCGCCCGCGTCGGCCTCCAGAAGCTCCCCCGCAACGCCTCGCCCGTCCGCGTCCGCTCGCGCGACGCCGTCGACGGCCGCCCCCGCGGCAACCTCACGAAGTTCGGCATCTCGCGTGTCCGCTTCCGTGACATGGCGCACCGCGGCGAGCTGCCCGGTATCACCAAGTCCAGCTGGTGACCGAGCGCCGCTAGCGGCGTGAACGACCGAAGGCCCGTGATCCATCGGATCGCGGGCCTTCGTCGTCCCGCCGGCGGACGTAAAATGTGCGGATGACCGACTCCAGCCTGCCCACCGTCGCCGAGATCGCGGCGCTCATCGACCACGCGATCCTGAAGCCCGAGCTCACCCGCGCCGAGGTCGACGCCCAGCTCGACGAGGCGCGCGCGTCCGGCGTGTTCAGCGTCTGCGTCCGCCCCTCCGACATCGCCCACTCGGTCGCTCGGCTCGAGGGCTCCGGCGTCCTGGTCGGCACGGTCATCGGCTTCCCCCATGGCACCACCTCGACCGCGGCGAAGGTCGCGGAGTCGCGTCAGGCGCTCGCCGACGGCGCGTCCGAGCTCGACATGGTCGTCAACATCGGCCGCCTCCGGAGCGGCCTGCTCCAGGACGTCGAGGACGACGTCCGCGCCGTGGTCGAGGCCGCCGAGGGCCACGTCGTCAAGGTCATCCTCGAGACGAGCCTCCTCGACGACGAGCAGGTCGTCGAGGGCAGCCGGGCCGCCGAGCGCGCCGGCGCGGACTTCGTGAAGACCGCCACCGGCTTCGCGGGCGGAGGCGCGAACGAGCACGACCTCCGCCTCATGCGCGGCGCCGTCTCGGAGGCCGTCCAGGTGAAGGCGTCCGGCGGCGTCCGCGACCTCGACACGCTCCTCGCCTACCGCGGCCTCGGCGTCACCCGCTTCGGCACCAGCGGCTCCGCGACCATCCTCGGCGACCTCGCCGCGCGGCACTCGGGCGACTCCTCCGCGGCACGTGTCGACTCCGCCTCCTACTGACGGAGCGGCCGACGAGGGCCGCACCGCACCCGCCGACCGGATGACGCCCGTGCGCCTGCGCCCGGGCCGCGCCGGCCGGTGGGCGGAGCGGACCCGCCGCCCCCTCGACGAGATCGCCCGCGCCCTCAAGGAGCGCGTCTACGCGACCTTCACGGGCCTGGCCGTGGTGATGATCTACCTCGTCGGCGACCACCCCGACGCGGTCCACGCCCTCCAGAGCCTCGTGATCTCGATCGTCGGGATCTCGGCCGCGGGCTTCGTCGCCGAGGTGATCGCGCACCAGGTCGTGCACGCGGCGACGCCCTCGCGAGCGGAGTCGGGCACGATGCTGCGGATCGCGGGCGGGGCGCTCGCCTCGGCGTCGCTGCCGGTCCTCGCGCTCGGTGCCGCGGCGCTGGGCTGGATCGATGCGACGGTCGCGCTGCGGATCGGCGCGGGCGTCTACGTCGCCACGCTCGCGGGGATCGCCCTCATCGCCGTCGTGCGCGCGGGCCTCTCCTGGAAGGAGAGCCTCGTCTCGCTGCTCGGGATCGTGGGCCTCGGCGTGCTGGTCGTCGGCGTGCTCGCGCTCGCGCACTGATCCGGAGGCGCCGCCGCGCGTAGGCTCGGACGGATGACGTCACGCACCAGGGTCGAGCTCGGCCGCCGCGAGGACCTCGGCGCCGACTGCGCGAACTGCTTCGGCCTGTGCTGCGTGGCCCTCGCCTTCGCCCGCTCCGCCGACTTCCCGTTCGACAAGCACGCCGGGGACCCGTGCGTCAACCTCGACGGCGAGGACGCGTGCACGATCCACCGCCGGCTCCGGCCGCAGGGCTTCGTCGGCTGCACCGTCTTCGACTGCTTCGGCGCCGGCCAGAAGGTCTCGCAGCACACGTTCGGCGGCGTCTCCTGGCGGTCCGACCCTGCCGTGCGCGAGCGGATGTTCGCGGTGTTCCCGCTGATGCGCCGCCTGCACGAGCTGCTCTGGTACCTCGACTCCGCTCTGGCGCTGCCCGGCGTCGGCGCGCCGCTCCTCGATGAGCTGCGCGAGCGGTTCGACGCGGTGCACGCGCACACCCTCGGCGAGCCGGAGCAGGTGGTCGCGGTCGACGTCGACGCGGAGTACGGAGCGTCCCGGCCGCTCCTGATCGCGGCGAGCGCAGCCGCTCGCGCAGGAGCGGCGCCGGCTGCCCGCCGGTCGAGGGGCCGTCGGCTCGCTCCGGGTGCCGATCTGGCGGGTGCATCGCTCCGGAACGCGGACCTGCGGGGGGCGGATCTGCGGGGCGCGCTCCTCCTCGCCGCGGATCTGCGGGGTGCGGATCTGCAGCGGTGCGACCTGCTCGGGGTGGACCTTCGTGATGCGGACGTGTCCGGTGCGCGGCTCGCCGAGGCGGTCTACCTCACCCAGGCGCAGGTGAACAGCGCCCGAGGGGATGCGGCGACCACGCTGCCGTCGCATTTCGAGCGCCCGTCGCACTGGGGCGGCTAGGCCGCCAGGTCAGAGGCTGCGGGGGCCGCCCAGCGACTCGTCGCCGCCCTCGTCGTCGAAGCCGAGGGCCTCGACGACCTCGCGGCCGAGGAGGTGCGCGCCGCTCCAGCCCTCGATGACGCACCGGGGGAACGCCTCGCGGTCCGGGGAGCCGAGCCATACGGCGGCGGCCTCGCGGGCCCACGCCTCGGAGGCGTACACGCCGATGATCTCTGTGCGGTCGTCCCACGGCGTCGCGGTCGAGAGCACGAAGTGGTCACCGTTCACGATCGGATCTCCTCCGGCTCTCGGGGTTCAGCGACCCCGTGGGAGTGCGGGACCGGACCGGACGCTACCCGTGGTCGGGGGAGCGCGTCTCCGGGGTCGACACGAGCGCGGATGAAGGCTACGGGAACGTCGAGCGCGGCGCGATCACCCGATGGTCCCACGCAGGCGGGCGTTCAGCCCACCCAGAGCCGTCGCGATCTCGTTCTCGTCGCTTCCGGGGAGGAGGGCTCCGCCCTGCTCGAGGCCGTGGCGCAGGGCCTCGACCTCCTCAGGGGGGAGGCCGCCGCTGTCGAGGAGGGCCTGGAGGGCGGCGAGGATGCCGACGAGGGCGACGGCGTCGTCCAGGTCGAGGGGGCGGACGCAGGACTTCTCCATGTCATCGCTCCTGTTCGGGTCAGGGTTCGGGGGCGGGGGCCCCGCGTCGGGGTGCGGGGCCGGGTTCCCGGTCGGGGAGGGGCGCGGGGGACGCCCCGGGGGTCGGCGCAGGGTCGCCGACACGCCGACGCCCCGGTGCCGTTCGGCCCGGGGCGTCGGTGCGGGGGGAACGGGTCAGACGACGCGCGGGTCGGACTCCTGGGTGTCGTCCTCGGGGATGTGGACGTCCTGGACGGTCACGTTGATCTCGGCGACCTCCATGCCGGCGATGTGCTGGATGGCGTCGGCGACGGCGGAGCGCACGTCCTCGGCGACCTTCTGCAGCGGCGCGGGGTACTCGGCGACGATGGTGATGTCGGCGGCGACCTGGCGCTCGCCGACCTCGACCTTGACGCCCTGGCCGCGGTCGTCGTTGCCGATCGCGTTGCGGATGGCGCCGATCGCTCGGGCCGCTCCTCCGCCGAGGGCGTGGACGCCCGGGACCTCGCGCGCGGCGATGCCGGCGACCTTGGCGATGACGCCGTCCTCGATCACGGTGCGTCCGGATCCGGTGCTGGTCTGACGGGTGGTGGTCGCGGTGGTCTCGGCCATGGTCTCCTCTTTCGCTCGGGGCCCGATCGCTCGATCAGGCGGGGTATGCAGGTAGGACGCTCCGTCGACGCCGAACGTCACGGTCGGATCCGGCCCGCCCAGGCAACTGCCAGAGAGGCGGGCCGGGCCGGTCCTCTCAGGAACGCGGTCGACGCTCGTCGATTCGCCCTCGGCCCGGTGCTGTGGTGGCATGGAGCCGTGACCGACTCGACCGCCCCGCAGGCGCCCCTCCCCGGTCGGACGGCCGAGCGCATGCGCCCGCGCGCCCTGCTCGTCCTGGCCCTGATCGGCGCGGTCGGCGGGACCCTGTCGGGCGCGTTCGGCGTCGGCGGCGGGATCGTGATGGTGCCGATGCTGATCGCGTGGGCCGGGATGGACCAGCGCCGCGCCTCCGCCACCTCGCTGCTCGCGATCGCTCCGACCTCGGTCGCCGGAGCGTTCGGCTACGCCCTCGCCGGCCAGGTCGCCTGGGTCCCGGCGGCGGTGATCGCGGCTGCGGCGATGCTCGGGGCGGTGGCCGGATCCTGGCTGCTCGCGCGGCTGCCTCTGGGCGTGCTGCGCTGGATGTTCGTGGCGCTGCTCGTGGCCGCGGCGGTGCGGATGGCCGTGTTCGGCTCGAACGACACCGGCGACGTCGCCGAGGGCTGGGGCGTGTGGCCCGGATTCGCGGGGCTCGGCATAGGGATGGGCGTCGCCTCCGGCCTCTTCGGCATCGGCGGCGGAGCGATCGCCGTGCCGGTCCTGGTCGGCGCCTTCGGGCTCGCGGACCTCCTGGCCAAGGGCACCTCGCTCGCCGCGATGATCCCCACGGCGGTCACCGGCTCGATCGCGAACGCCCGGCGCGGCCTGCTCGACGTGCGCGCGGGCCTCGTGGTCGGACTCACCGCCACGGCGTTCTCCTTCGCCGGAGTGGCGCTCTCCTTCCTCCTGCCGGCGCGCGTGTCCGGGATCCTCTTCGCGGTCCTCCTCCTGCTCGCGGCGGTGCAGCTCGCCCTCCGCGGGCGGCGCCGCTGAGCCCTGCACGACGCGGACCCCCGCCGTCAACGCCCTGTCCGATCCGTCGCAGACGCTCGTAGCGTCGTCGCGATCGGGCGCGGGCCCGGAGGGGCGGGAGCACGATGGACCAGCAGCAGCAGCGCGATCAGCAGCACCGGCAGCAGCGGCGAGGGGGCGGCGCGAGCCTGCACCGGGACGTCGCACCCGGGGTGCACCGGCTCGAGCACGCCTGGACGAACCTCTACCTGATCGAGGAGGCGGGCCGGTTGACCGTCGTCGACGCCGGTCTCCCGAGGACGTGGCCGCACCTGGTCCGCGCGCTGGAGGTGCTCGGCCGCTCGCTCGGCGACATCGACGCCCTCGTGCTGACCCACGTGCACTTCGACCACCTCGGCGTCGCCCGCAGCCTCGTCCGCCGGGGCGTCCCCGTCCACCTGCACGCGGCCGACCAGCCGCTCGCCGCGCAGCCCTACTCCTACCGCCGCCAGCGCACGCCGTTCGTGTACCCGCTGCTGCACCCCTCCGCGATCCCGGTGCTCGGAGCGATGGCCCGTGCGGGCGCGCTCGCGGTGCCGCCTGTGCACGGGACCCTGCCGCTGACCGCCGGAGCGGTGCTCGACGTGCCCGGATCGCCCCGCGTGCTCGCGACTCCGGGGCACACCGACGGGCACGTCTCGCTGCACCTGCCCGAGCGCGACGCGGTGATCGGCGGAGACGCGCTGGTCACGCTCGACCCCTACTCCGCGCGCACCGGCCCGCACCTGGTCGCGCGCGCCGCCACCGCCGACACGGCGCAGTCCCTCGACTCGCTGCGGGTCCTCGCCGGGACCGGGGCGCGGACACTCCTGCCCGGCCACGGCGCGCCCTGGCGCCTGGGCGTCGCGGCGGCGGCCGAGCTCGCGGCGCGGACGCCGATCGCCTAGGGCAGGCTCCGCAGGCCGCTCGGACGCCGGTGGCCTGCCTCCCCGGCCGACCCGGTCCCGCAGCCGTGACACCATCGGAGGTGATGTCGATCTCCGGTCCCGCATGAGCGCGGTCAGCTACCAGGCCGCGTCGATCCCCCTCCGCCTGGCCAGCGCCGGCATGGTCGTCGCCCTCCCCGTCCTCGCCGTCGAGCGTCTCGGCGACGTCGCGCTCGGCGGCGCCCTGACCGGAGCGGCGCTCTTCCCCGCCGTGATCGCCGCACCGCTCGTCGGCACGGTGCTCGACCGGGTCCGCCGCCCCCGCCGGCTCCTGGTCGGCGCCGCGCTCACGACCGCCGTCGCCTTCGCGGTCGCCGCCTTCCTCGGCGAGGTGCCGACGCCGCTCATCGTGGTGCTGCTGCTCCTCGCGGGGCTCGCGACGCCCGTCTACATGGGCGGCATGTCGAGCTTCGTCACGAGCGCCATCCCGGAGCCGCGCCGCGCCTACGCGCAGGACTCGCTCTCGTACACGGTCGCCTCGATCAGCGGGCCGGCGATCGTGGGCCTCGCGGTCGGAGTCGGGAGAGCGCGGACCGCGATGCTCGCCATGGCGGTCCTCGCCCTCATCGGCGTCGTCGGATCGCTCGGCCTGGCGATGGAGGCGCGTCCGGCGCCGACCGTCGGCGTGCTGCGGACGATCGTCGCGGGCGTCACCCACCTCGTGCGGCACCGTCCGATCGCGGTGGTCACCTCGGCGGGCACCCTCAGCCAGGTCGCGGGCGGAGCGGCGGGAGTCGCGGCGATCAGCCTCTCGGTGGAGCGGCTGGGCAGCACCGACGCCGCCGCGTGGATCCTGACCGCCTTCGCCGTGGGCGGCCTGCTCGGCGCCCTCGCCGTGGCGGCCCGCCGCTGGACCCGCCGTCCGCCGGCGTGGACCATGGGCGCCGCCTACATCGCGACCGGCGCCGTCCTCCTGGTCGCCGTCCCCGACCTGGGCGTCGTCGTGGCGATCGCCGCCTTCGCGGTCGCGGGCGTCTTCACGGCACCCTCGAACGCGGCGATGCTGCTGCTGCGCGACCAGGAGAGCCCCGCCGCCGTCCGCTCGCAGGTGTTCACGATCGGCGCGGGGCTGCGCTCCGCCGCCGCGGCCGTCGGCGCCGTGCTGGCGGGAGCGGCGTCCGGCCTCGGAGCCTCCTGGCTCGTCGCGGGGATCGCCGTGGTCTGGATCGGCTCCGGCCTGCTGCTGCGCCTGTTCCCCGCGCGCGACCGCGACTGACCCCGGCCGCGCGCGGAGCGCTCGGCCGGACCGGCACCACCGCGCGCGGGGATCGCGATCAGGTCGCGACGCCCGCCAGCGTGCCCGTGCTCGGCCCGTTCGGGTCGGTGATCATGCAGTTGATCGTGCGGTCGCCCGTGCCCCAGCTCTCGGCGGTCGGGTAGTAGTAGCTGAAGTCGTACGCCGAGTCCTGGTAGCCGATCCCGGTGAACGACTCGAAGGCCGTGACGCAGTCGGTCTCGGCCTGCTCCGTCGCGACCGACTCGCCCGGGTACTCGTCGGCGTCGGCCATCGTCAGGTTCTGGAACACCTCGTAGACGTGCGGGTCGGTGCAGGGCACGGTCGGCACGTCGGTGACCTCGGTCGCCTCCTCGCTGAGCTCGCCGTTCAGGCAGTCGCCCACGCGCAGCTGGAAGACGTCGGTCGTCCCGCCCTCGGTGATCTCCCCGGTCTCGTCGTCGCGGGTCTCGCCTCCCATCAGGCCGTTCAGGCCCGAGCAGCCGGTCAGGCCGAGGGCGAGGGCCGCGCCGGCGGCCAGGACGAGGGCGGTTCTGCGGCGGTTCATGACGACTCCCGGGATCTGCTGCACGGAGGTGTTCCTGTGACGGCTCCCAGGCTAGGGGTGCAGGGCATCCGTCCCGAGGGGGATGCACTCGATCCGGATCTCCACTTTCCGGAGTAGCGGACGCTCAGCCCGGTCCGGTCGAATGGGGTCATGGCTCAGAAGACGGTCGCAGACCAGCTCATCGCTCAGCTCATCGACGCCGGCGTCTCCCGCATCTACGGGATCGTCGGCGACTCGCTGAATCCGATCGTCGACGCGGTGCGCCGCAGCGGCGGATCCGAGAAGGGAGGCATCGACTGGATCCACGTGCGCAACGAGGAGGCGGCCGCCTTCGCCGCCGGCGCGGAGGCGCAGCTCACCGGGCGCCTCGCCGTCTGCGCCGGCAGCTGCGGCCCCGGCAACCTGCACCTCATCAACGGCCTCTACGACGCGCACCGCTCCTCCGCCCCGGTGCTCGCCATCGCGAGCCACATCCCCAGCAACGAGATCGGCTCGTCCTACTTCCAGGAGACGCACCCGGACAGGCTCTTCGTCGAGTGCTCGAACTACCGCGAGCTGATCTCGACCGCCGCCCAGGCTCCGCGGGTCGTGAACGCCGCGATGCGCAGCGCGGTGGCGCTCCGCGGAGTCGCCGTGGTCACCCTCCCCGGCGACATCGCCGAGCTGGAGGCGGTCGACGGCTTCCCCGCGTTCGTGCTGCCGTCGACACCCGTCCTGGTCCCCGCCGACGCCGACGTCCGCGCCCTCGCGGCCGCGATCGACCAGGCGCGGACCGTCGCGATCTTCGCGGGCGCCGGAGTGCAGAACGCGCACGACGAGGTCGTCGCCTTCGCCGAGCTGGTGGGCGCGCCCGTCGGGCACAGCCTGCGCGGCAAGGAGTGGATCCAGTACGACAACCCCTACGACGTCGGCATGACGGGCCTCCTCGGCTACGGAGCGGCTCACGCCGGCATGCACGACGCCGACCTGCTCCTCCTCCTCGGCACCGACTTCCCCTACGAGCAGTTCCTCCCCGACGCCTCGAAGGTCGTGATCGCTCAGGTCGACAGCGACGCCTCGAAGCTCGGGCGCCGCGTCAGCGTCGCGCACCCCGTCCACGGCGACGTGGCGGCGACCCTCACCGCGCTGACCCCGCTCGTGCAGCGGAAGGACCACCGCTTCCTCGACAAGACGCTGAAGAAGCACGAGAAGCTGGTCACCGGAGTCGTCGGGAAGTACACCGAGGTCGGCACGCGCAGCCCGATCCACCCCGAGCTCGTCGCGTCCACGCTCGACGGCCTGCTCTCCGAGGACGCGATCGTCACCGCCGACACCGGCATGGGCAACGTCTGGCAGGCCCGCTACATCACCCCCAACGGGAAGCGGCGCCTGCTCGGCTCGTACATGCACGGCTCGATGGCGAACGCGCTGCCGCAGGCGGTCGGCGCGCAGCTCTCGCACCCCGGTCGCCAGGTCGTCTCGCTGAGCGGCGACGGCGGGCTCTCCATGCTGATGGGCGAGCTGGTCACGGTCGCCGCCTACCGGCTGCCCGTGACGATCGTCGTGTTCAACAACTCCACGCTCGGGCTGGTGAAGGTCGAGATGCTGGTCGACGGCTTCCCGGACTTCGCCGTCGACGTGCCGATGGTCGACTACGCGAAGGTGGCGGAGGCGATCGGCATCCGCGGCATCCGCGTCGAGGACCCGCGCGACGTGGAGGAGGCCCTCCGCTCGGCTCTCGCCGACGGCGGCCCGGTCCTCGTCGACGTGGTGACGGATCCGCTCGCCCTCTCGCTCCCGCCCACGATCACGGGCGCGCAGGTGAAGGGCTTCGCGCTGGCGGTCTCGAAGATCGTGATGAACGGAGGAGCGGGCGAGGCCGTCGCGCTGGCCCGCACCAACATCAAGCACGCTCTCCGATGATCGACGCCCGGGCGCTCGCGAGCGGCACCTGGTTCGTCCGGGGCTCCTCGCTGCCGCTCTGGCGCTCGCGGTCGGGGGTGGCGATCACGTACGCGCCGCTCCCGACCGGCGGGATCGGCGACGTCGTCAGCTGGCGCGGCCGCACGCGCTCGCACTACGTGGTCGGGATCGACACCCCCGACCCGCACGATCCGTCCGGCTTCCGCTGGCGCGGCGTCGAGCCGCTGACCCTCCTCGCCCGCAGCCGCTGGTCGTTCGTCGCCGCCGACGAGGAGGCGGGCTGGGCGCTCACCCGCTTCGCCCGGACGCCGTTCACGCCCGCCGGCGTCGACGTGTACGTCCGCGACCCGCACCCGGCCCGCGGCGTCCTCGCGGCGGCGCTCGCCGCCTGCGCCGCCGACCCGCGCACGTCCGCGCTGCGCCCGCGCCTCTTCGAGGTCGCGCCCTGA
This sequence comes from Rathayibacter sp. VKM Ac-2805, assembly GCF_009834265.1. Lineage (NCBI taxonomy): Bacteria > Bacillati > Actinomycetota > Actinomycetes > Micrococcales > Microbacteriaceae > Rathayibacter > Rathayibacter sp. VKM Ac-2805. The sequence continues at coordinate 2,984,925 of NZ_CP047185.1, read as the reverse complement.
CTCCTGAGCGCGCGCCCTCCCGTGAGGCGTCACGAACGGCCGTCATCCCGCTCGGATGACGACCGTTCGCGACCCCTCGGCGGGCCCCTGAAGCCCGCCGGGCGCGTCACTCGCCGAGCGTGATCGCCTGCGCCTCGACGAGCTCGGGCTCGGGCTCGTGGGCGTCGGCGCGGGCGAGGGTGCGGCGTCCGAGCAGCACGATCAGCGCGGCGACGGCGACCGCTCCGGCCGCGGCGTACATCGGGAAGGCCGGCGAGATCGCGGCGGCCAGGGCGGAGGCGGCGGGCGGGGCGATCGCGCCGCCGAGGAAGCGGACGCCGGAGTAGGCGGACGAGGCGACGGAGCGGGGCAGGTCGGTCGCCTCCATCACGCACTCGGTGAGCACCGTGTTGACGACTCCGAGCAGCAGGCCGCCGACGATGATGCAGACGATCAGGCCGACGCGCGACGAGATCACGAGGCCGCCGGCGATCAGGTCGAGCGCGAGCAGCAGCAGCACCGAGCGCAGCACGACGGTGCGCGGGAGGCGCCGGGTGAGCAGCGGAGCGACGAACACGGAGGTGATCGCCACGCCCAGGCCCCAGCCGAAGAACGTGAAGCCGAGGCCCATCTCGTCCAGCCCGAGCGGGTAGGGCGTGTAGGCGAGCAGCACGAAGAAGCCGATGTTGTAGAACAGGGCGGCGCCCGCCAGCGTGCGGATGGCCGGGACCTTGAGGGCCGCGAAGGGCGCCGAGAGCGGAGTCGGAGCGGGCTTCGGGCCGTCCTCGCGCAGGAGCGTCGCGATGGCGATGAAGCCGACGGCCATCAGCACGGCGGTCCCGAAGAACGGGCCGCGCCACGAGACGCTGCCGAGGAGCCCGCCGAGCAGCGGGCCGATGGCGATGCCGATGCCCAGCGCGGCCTCGTAGAGCACGATCGCCGCGGAGGAGCCTCCGCTCGCCGCGCCGACGATGGTCGACAGGGCGGTCGAGATGAACAGCGCGTTGCCGAAGCCCCAGCCCGCGCGGAAGCCGATGACGCCCTCGACGCTGCCCGCCGTGCCGGCGAGCGCGGCGAACACCACGATCAGCACCAAGCCGATCATGAGGGTCTTCTTGGCGCCGATGCGGCTGGAGAGCCAGCTGGTGAAGAACATCACGACGCCGGTGATGACGAGGTAGCTCGTGAAGAGCAGCGAGGTCTCGGTCGGAGTCGCCTGCAGGCTCTCGGCGATGGCCGGGAGGATGGGGTCGACCAGGCCGATCCCCATGAAGGCGATCACCGCGGCGAAGGCGACGGCCCAGACGGCCAGCGGCTGCTTCAGGATCGAGCCCTGGGCGGGCGAGTGGGGGGAGGTGGTCACGGCGTGGAGCCTTTCTCGGGGGAGGAGGGGACGGGGGTGCCGGCGATGCGGGCGACGCGGGCCTCGACGAGGGTCGCGGCGCGCTCGAGGGCGAGGCGGTCGTCCTCGTCGAGGTCCTCGAACAGCGGGGCCAGGGCGGCCTCGAGGCGGAGACGGTGCTCGGCGAGGGCGTCGAAGCCGGCGGGAGTGCCCTCGATCAGCCAGGCGCGGCCGTCGCCGGCGTCGTGGACGCGGCGGATCCAGCCGGCCTCGTCGAGACGGGCGATGATGCCGGTCATCGTCGGCTGGGTGACGCGGACCCGCTCGGCGAGCTCGCCGAGGCGGGAGGGGGAGGCGGTGCGCAGCTCGGCGAGCGTCGACCAGACGGCTCCGGACTGCGCGCCGAGCCCGGTCGCGCCGCTCGCCCGGCCCGCGAACCGCGTGAGGGCGGTGGCGGCGGAGGCGAGACGCACGGGGGCGCTGGAATCGGGCACGAGAAACAATATAGCACGCCTATGTAGTTTGGTGGAGGGCGCTTCGAGTCCACCCTCCATCGTGCGCACTCACTGACGTTCTCCTCCGCTTCTGTGACAGGATCATCCGTATTCGCGCGTCCACTCCCGCGATCACCGACGGAAAGAGAAGTCATGTCCCCCAGCGAGCACGACGTCGTCGTGATCGGAGCCGGTGCCACCGGACTCACCGCGGCGCGCCGGCTGCAGCAGCACGGCCTCGACGTCGTCGTCGTCGAGGCGCGCGAGCGCGTGGGCGGGCGGCTCGAGACCCGCGTGGTCGACGGGCAGCTCCTCGAGCTCGGCGGCCAGTGGGTCTCGCCGGACCAGACGGCGCTCCTCGAGACCCTCGACGAGCTCGGCCTCGGCACCTACTCCCGTTACCGCGAGGGCGAGAGCGTCTACATCGGCGCCGACGGCTCCGCCCGCCGCTTCACCGGCGACATCTTCCCGGGGAGCGAGCGCACCGAGTCCGAGATCTCCCGCCTGATCGAGGTGCTCGACCGCCTCGTCGCCGAGACGGACCCGGCGGCGCCGTGGACGCACCCGCTCGCCCGCGACTACGACCGCGTCACCTTCGCCGCCTGGCTGGAGCAGCAGAGCGACGACGAGGAGGCGCGGGCCAACATCGCCCTCTTCCTCGCCGACGCCATGCTCACCAAGCCGGCGCACGCCTTCTCCCTCCTCCAGGCGCTCCTCATGGCCGCGAGTGCGGGGAGCTTCAGCAACCTGGTCGACGCCGACTTCATCCTCGACAAGCGCGTGATCGGCGGCCTCCAGCAGGTCCCGGAGCGGCTCGCCGAGCGCCTCGGCGCCGAGCGCGTCCTGCTCGGGCACCCGGTCCGCTCCGTCCGCTACGGCGACGACGGGGTCGAGGTGCGCGCCGACGGCGTCGTCCTCCGCGCTCGCCGTGCGATCGTCGCCGTGCCGCCGAACCTCGTCGGCCGCATCTCGTTCGATCCATCGCTCCCGCGCCTGCGGCAGCAGGCCCTGCAGCACCAGTCGCTCGGCCTCGTGATCAAGGTGCACGCCACCTACGCCACGCCCTTCTGGCGCGCCGACGGCCTCTCCGGCACCGCGTTCAGCCCGCACTCGCTCGTGCACGAGGCCTACGACAACTCGAACCACGGGGAGGAGCGCGGCACCCTGGTCGGCTTCGTCTCGGACGAGAAGGCCGACCGCGTGCTCGCGCTCGACGAGGCGGAGCGGAAGGCCGCGATCCTCGACTCGCTCGCCGCCTACTTCGGCCCGGCCGCACTCGATCCGGTCGTCTACTACGAGAGCGACTGGGCGTCCGAGGAGTGGACGCAGGGCGCGTACGCCGCGAGCTTCGACCTGGGCGGGCTGACCCGGTACGGCGCGCTGCAGCTGGAGCCGGTGGGTCCGCTCCGCTTCGGCACGAGCGACCTCGCCGCCGAGGGCTACCAGCACGTCGACGGCGCCATCCGCGTCGGCAGGCGCCTGGCACAGGAGATCATCGACGAGGACGGCGCGACCGCACCGGCCCCCCAGCGCGAAGGAGCACAGCCCGCATGAGCACCCACTACGCCGTGATCGACCCGGCCACGGGGGAGACCCTCCGCGAGTACCCGACCCTCGGCGACGCCGAGCTGACCGCGGCGATCGGCTCGGCGCAGGACGCGTACTCCTCGTGGTCGCGGACCGTGCCCGTTGCGACCCGCGCGGCGCTGATCGCCCGGGTGGCAGAGCTGCACGTCGAGCGCGCCGACGAGCTCGCGGCGATCATCGTCCGCGAGATGGGCAAGCCGCTCGACCAGGCGCGGGGCGAGGTCGGCTTCGCCGCCGACATCTACCGCTACTACGCCGAGAACGGCGAGGCCTTCCTGGCCGACGAGCCGATCGAGCTCGCCGAGGGCACCGGCTCCGCGCTGATCCGCCGTGCCGGGCTGGGCGTGCTGCTGGGCATCATGCCGTGGAACTTCCCCTACTACCAGGTGGCCCGCTTCGCCGGCCCGAACGTGGTCGCGGGCAACACGATCCTGCTCAAGCACGCGCCGCAGTGCCCGGAGTCGGCCGCCGCCATCGCCGACATGTTCCGCACCGCGGCCGAGGAGCTGGGTGCGCCCGCCGGCGTCTACGTGAACCTCTACGCCACGAACGAGCAGGCCGCGACCGTCATCGCCGACCCCCGGGTCCAGGGCGTCTCCGTCACCGGTTCCGAGCGAGCCGGCGCGGCCGTCGCGGAGCTCGCGGGCCGGCACCTGAAGAAGGTCGTGCTCGAGCTCGGCGGCTCCGACCCGTTCGTGCTCCTGTCGACCGACGACCTCGACAAGGCGGTCGAGGACGCGGTCGCCGCGCGCCTGGACAACAACGGCCAGTCCTGCAACGCCGCGAAGCGCTTCATCGTGATCGACGAGCTGTACGACGCGTTCGCCGAGAAGTTCACGGAGGCGTTCACCCGCGCCCAGCCGGCCGATCCGTTCGCGGAGGGCACCCTCCTCGGCCCGCTCTCCTCCTCCGCCGCGACGGAGCGACTCGAGGCGCAGCTGGCGGCCGCGCGCGAGCAGGGGGCCACCGTCCGCGCCAGCGGCGAGGTGACCGGCAACTTCTTCCCGCCCGCCGTGCTCGAGGGCGTCACGCCCGAGATGGACGCCTACCGCGAGGAGTTCTTCGGCCCCGTCGCCGCGCTCTACCGCATCCGCGACGAGGACGAGGCGATCGCCCTCGCGAACGACACCCCCTACGGCCTCGGCTCCTACCTCTACACGACCGACCAGGAGCAGGCCCTGCGCCTGGCGGACCGGATCGACGCGGGGATGGTCTGGATCAACCTCGTCCTCGGCGACGCGGCCGAGCTGCCCTTCGGCGGCGTGAAGCGCTCGGGGACCGGCCGCGAGATGGGCCGCCCCGCCCTCGAGGAGTTCGTGAACAAGAAGCTCATCCGCATCGCGTGAGTCGTCGGAGCGCCGGTCCGACCGGCGCTCCGACGACCCCCGCGCTCACTTCTTCGTCAGCGAGGACTCCTTGTGCGCGGCCTTCGCGTCGGTCTTGTCGCTCTGCACGATCCAGTAGGGCTCGTCGTCCGAGGCGTTGAACTTCTGCCCCTCGAACTGGAACTCCTTCGTCTTCTTCTCGACCAGCTCGCCGTGGGTCTCGCCCTGCGGGGTGTTCCAGCTGATCTTGTCGCCCTTCTTCACGAGGCGGCTCCTCTCTCTCGGTCGCGCCGGAGCGCGGTGGTCCCCTCGCGCGGAAGCGCGATGGTGGTGGTGACGTCGACGATCGCCGGAGCGGCGGGCGCCGACGAGAAGCCGAACCGCACGGGCGGCGAGAGCGGGCGCAACGGGCCGAGGTCCTCCTCCGCCAGCACCGCGTGGACGCCCTCGACGCGGCGGATCGCCCGCACGCCGTAGTACTCGCGGCGTCCGTGCCCGGCCGACCCGGCCGTGCTGACCCCGCGGACGAGCAGGGAGGCGACCGGCGAGATCGCGGTCAGCCATGCCGGGTGCTCGGCGAGCGGTCGCGGAACGATCCGCAGCAGCCGGCCGAGCGCAGTGAGACCGCCGAGCTCCAGTCGCACCGCGAGCGGTCCGGCCGCGACGGACAGGCCGCCCGCGATCCTCCGCCACGACACCGGCGCGATCCGCACCTCGTCGAACGCGTACGTCGACCCGATGAAGTCCGCGACCTCGCGGGTCGGTGCGATCAGGAGGCGGTGGCCGTCGCCGTCCTCGACCATCGCGTCGGCGAACGGGCCGAAGGGGGTGTCCTCCCAGAGGCCCAGCACGATCCTCGTGCCCGAGGACGTGCCGAACCCCGCGATGCGCCCGCCGAAGCGGAGGAGCCGCGGGGTCCGGCCGGTCATCAGGAGGCCGAGCGCAGCAGCGTGAACGAGCCGTCGCGGACGATCAGCGTGGTGACCTCGCCCTCGACGACCTGCTCCGGGTCGCTCGAGGCGGCCAGCGTCCACTCGGCGCCGGGCGCCTCGGGAACGGTGAACTCGACGCCGTTCTCCGCCGCGTTCAGCAGCAGGGCGAAGCTCGCGCTGCCCTCGTGCTCGAACACGAACGTGATCGAGCGGGCGTCGGGGTTGTCCCAGTCCTCGTCGGCGAAGCCCTGCGCGTCGGAGCGGAGGATGTCGACCGTGTCAGGGCCGCCGTCGCCGGGGGCGCGACGGAACCACTTCGGGCGCAGCGCCGGCTCCGCGGCGCGGAGGGCGATCAGCTCGCGGGTGAAGGCGAGCAGCTCGCGGTCCGCGTTCTCCCAGTCGAACCACGAGATCTCGTCGTCCTGGCAGTAGGCGTTGTTGTTGCCGCCCTGCGTGCGGGCGATCTCGTCGCCGCCCAGGATCATCGGCACGCCGGCCGAGAGCAGCAGCGTCGCGAGGAAGTTGCGGCGCATGCGGTCGCGGCGCTCGTTGACCGCCTCGTTCTCGGTCGGGCCCTCGGCGCCGTTGTTGGAGGAGCGGTTGTCGCTCTCGCCGTCGTTGTTGTCCTCGCCGTTGGCCGCGTTGTGCTTGCGCGAGTACGCGGTGAGGTCGGCGAGGGTGAAGCCGTCGTGCGCGGTGACGAAGTTGATGCTGGAGACCGGCGAGCGGCGGTCGGCCTCGTACACGTCGGGGGAGCCGAGGACGCGCTGCGCGGTCGTGCCGAGCACCGAGTCGGCGCCGTTCCAGAAGTCGCGCACGTCGTCGCGGAACTTCCCGTTCCACTCCGACCAGTCCGCGGGGAAGCCGCCGACCTGGTAGCCGGCGGTGTCCCACGGCTCGGCGATCATCTTGACGGGCGCGAGCACCGGGTCCTGCGCGATCAGGTCGAGGAAGGCGCTGTGCACCTCGGCCTCACCGGTCTGGCGGGTGAGGGTGGTGGCGAGGTCGAAGCGGAAGCCGTCGATGTGCATCTCGGTCACCCAGTAGCGCAGCGAGTCCATGATCAGGCCGAGCGCGGCCGGGTGCGCGACGTTGAGGCTGTTGCCGGTGCCGGTGGTGTCGAAGTAGTTCGCGCGGTCCTCCTCCACCAGTCGGTAGTAGGAGCCGTTGTCGATGCCCTTGAACGAGAGGGTGGGGCCCTTGTCGTTGCCCTCGGCGGTGTGGTTGTAGACCACGTCGAGGATGACCTCGAGGCCGGCCTCGTGGAACGCCTTGACCATGGCCTTGAACTCGTCGACCTGCGAGCCGTCGTCCCCGGCGTGCGAGTACTCGTTGTGCGGCGCGAAGAAGCCGAGGGAGTTGTAGCCCCAGTAGTTGCGCAGGCCCTTCTCCTCGAGGTGCGAGTCCTGCACGAACTGGTGCACGGGGAGCAGCTCGACCGAGGTCACGCCCAGGTCGGTGAAGTGCTTGATCGCGGCGGGGTGCGCGAGGCCGCGGTAGGTGCCGCGGATGTCCTCGGGCACGTCGGGGTGCAGCTTCGTGAAGCCCTTCACGTGCACCTCGTAGACGACGGTCTCCTCGAGTGGGATGCGCGGCGCGGTGTCGCCGCTCCAGTCGAAGGAGTCGGGGTCGGTGACGACGCAGCGGGGGACCGCGTGCGCGGAGTCGGCGTCATTGCGGGAGTCGGCGTCCTCGTAGAACTGGCCGAAGACGTCCTCGGACCAGGTGTACGAGCCCTCGATCGCGGTGGCGTGCGGGTCGAGGAGGAGCTTGGCGGCGTTGTGGCGGAGGCCGTTGGCGGGGTCCCAGGGGCCGTCGACGCGCAGTCCGTAGCGGGTGCCGATGCCCATCTCGGGGACGAGGCCGTGGAAGACGTGGCCGGTCCGCTCGGTGAGGGCGACGCGGGTCTCTGCTCCGGACTCGTCGAAGAGGCAGACCTCGACGCTGTCCGCGGTCTCGGAGTAGACGGCGACGTTGGCGCCGGCGTCGCCGCGGAGGGAGACGCCGAGGGGATACGGGAAGGAACGGGGGGATGCGGGCATGCGTCCATCCTGACCGGGCGGCTCCGGGAGCTTCGCGCCCTTGTCGCCGCGCCCGCCTCCCGCTAATCTTCCAGGCCCTCCCTTCGACACGGCGCCCTCCGCGGGCATATAGTCAGCTGGCTTACTAAATCGTCGGAGGAGAGCGTCGTGCGCAACCGCAAGTGGATCGGGCTGGTCGTCATCAGCCTCGGAGTGGCGACGATCATCGTCGACTCGACCATCGTCAACGTCGCCATCCCGTCGATCGTCGCCGATCTCGGGATCACCTCGACCCAGGTGCAGTGGGTGCAGGAGTCGTACACGCTCGTGTTCGCCGCGCTCCTGCTGGTCTTCGGCACCCTCGCCGACCGCTGGGGCCGGCGCCGCATGCTGATCGTCGGCGTCTCGCTCTTCGCGCTCTCCTCCGTCGCGGCGGCCCTCGCTCCGACCGGCGACCTGCTGATCCTCTCCAGGGTCGTGCAGGGCGTCGGAGGAGCGATGGTGCTGCCGACGACCCTCTCGCTGATCAACGCCACCTTCCGCGGGCGCGAGCGCGCCATCGCCTTCGCCGTCTGGGGCTCGACCATCGGCGGCATGACCGCGGTCGGCCCGCTGCTCGGCGGCTGGCTCACCACCGACTTCTCCTGGCGCTGGGCGTTCGGCATCAACATCCCGCTCGGCGTGATCATCGTGGTCGGAGCGCTGCTGTTCGTCGACGAGTCGCGGCAGCCCGACGGGCGGAGGGTCGACCTCGTCGGCGCCGCGCTCTCCATCATCGCCTCCGCCTCCCTGGTGTTCGCCCTCATCGAGGGGCGCACCCTCGGCTGGTGGGGCGTCGACGAGCGGCTGAGCGTCGGCGGCTGGAGCTGGCCGCTCGGCCTCTCGCCGGTCCCGATCGCGTTCGCCGTCGCGGTGCTCGCCGGGGTCGCCTTCGTCCTGTGGGCGCGGGCCCGCGAGCGCGCCGGGCGCTCGGCGATGCTCGCGATCGGGCTCTTCCGCCTCGCCTCGTTCCGCAACGGCAACCTCGCCGCGATGATCGTCTCGCTCGGCGAGTTCGGGATCATCCTGGCGCTGCCGATCTGGCTCCAGAGCGTCCTCGGCTACACAGCCGTGCAGACCGGCCTGGTGCTCCTCGCGCTCGCGCTCGGCTCCTTCGTCGCCTCGGGCTTCGCCGGCGCCTTCGGCAACCGGGTCGCGCCGGTGCTGATCGTGCGGGTGGGCCTCGCGGCCGAGATCGTCGGCGTCGCGGGCATCGGCCTGGTCGTCTCCGACTCCACTCCGTGGTGGGCCCTCGTCCCGTTCCTCGCCGTCTACGGCTTCGGCGTCGGTCTCGCGACGGCGCAGCTGACCGGGGTCGTGCTCCGTGACGTGCCCGTCGAGCTCAGCGGCCAGGGCTCGGGCACGCAGTCGACCGCCCGGCAGATCGGCTCGGCCCTCGGCATCGCCGTGCTCGGGACGATCCTCTACACCTCGACCGCGGGGGTCCTCACGTCCTCGCTCGAGCAGCAGGGCCTCCCCGCGGAGCAGGTCGCGAGCACCGTCGACGCGGTGGTCGACTCCTCCGGCGCCGCGATCGCGGGGCTGGCCGCCTCGCCGGCCACCGCCGACGCGGCCCGGGCGGCGGGGGAGGCGTTCTCGGACGGCACCCGGTACGCGGCCTTCGCGGCCGCCGGATTCCTCGCCGTCGGCTTCCTGGCCACGCTCTCGCTCGGCCGCCCGGCCGAGGAGGCGGAGGCGGAGGTCAGCTCAGCGGAGCCGAGTCGTCGGCGGTGAAGACGATCTTGCCGATCGTGCGGTCGGCGCCCGTCGCACGGCGCGACAGGACGTCGACGACGTCGCCCAGCGGATGCACGGCGCCCGGCCGGGGCCGCAGCTCGCCGGAGGTGGCCAGCGAGACCGCGCGCCCGATCCGCTCCGCCGTCGCCACCACGATCAGGTTGCGCACCCGCGGGCGGTCGCGGCGGACGAGGCCCGACGCCTGCGAGACCAGCGCCGAACCGCTCGGCACCAGCGTCGCGATGCGCCCGCCCTCGGCCAGGAGGATCGCCGCGTCGTCGACCGGCAGGTGGCCGGAGACGTCGACGACCACGTCGAATCGGCCGCCCAGCACCCCGAGGTCGAGCGCGCGGTAGTCGTGCGGCTCGGCGCCGATCTCGCGCAGGAGGTCGGCGGAAGCGGCCGAGCCGGTCGCCGCGACGGTGCAGCCGGCGCGCACCAGCAGCTGGATCGTCGGATCGCCGATCGCTCCCGAGCCGCCGCTGACGAGGACGCGCTCGCCGGCGCGCACGTGCAGCGCGTCGACCAGGCCCACCGCGGTGCCTCCCGACATCGCGAGCGTGACGGCCTCGACGAAGCCGAGGGAGTCGGGGAGCGGGACGAGCGAGCGGCTGCGGGCGAGGGACGCGTCGGCGAAGGCGTCGCCGTCGCGGGTCATCCCCACGACGCGGTCGCCGATCGCGACGGAGTGCGACCCCGGGCCGAGCGCCTCGACGGTGCCGGCGATGTCGAGTCCGAACCCGTAGGGGCGGGAGCGGCCGACGGCCATGATCCGCGCGGAGCCGGACAGGATCTTCTCGTCCGTCGCGTTGATGCTCGCCGCGCGCGTGCGCACCAGGACCTCGCCGCGACCCGGCATCGGCACCGGCGCCTTCCGCCACGAGAGCAGATCGGGCCCGCCGAACCTGTCGTACCCGAGTCGTCGCATGTCGCTCCCGTCGTCCGTGCCAGCCCCTCGAGCCTAGGGCGTGGCCGCTGAGCGGAGGCGTCGCGGGCGCCCGGCGGAACCCCCTCCGGTGCCCGCGGGGCCGGTGCTACCGTGGCGGCCATGAGCGCAGACGACAGTCCCGAGTTCGCAGGCTTCGAGGCCACCCCCTCCACCGATGCGGAGAAGGCCGACGACGTCCGTCCCGCTGACGCCGAGGTCGAGGAGAACACGACGGCCGACGAGAGCCGCGACCCGGACCACGGCTACGACCCGATGAGCGAGAGCGGCTCCGAGAACGCCCCCGAGGACGAGGTCGGCCCCCGCGAGGACGAGGAGGGCCTGCTGCCCCCCGGCAGCACCGCCGAGGGAGCCGGCACCGCACTCGGCGCCGACGCCGTCGAGGGCGGCGAGCCCCTGGGCGAGAACGCGAGCGCCGGCACCCCCGGCCAGCTCGCCGACGAGCGCTGGCGCACCAACGGCATCAACCCGCTGGGGTGAGCCTTCTTCCGCGGCGGTCCCCGCCCGCCGCGGCGCAGTCGGCTACCCGGGATGGCCGGGCGGGTGGAGCGTCCTGCGTCCAGCTACGACGGAACGCTGACACGCGTTCCGCCGGTTCGCCTCGCGGACCCCAGCGGCGGTGGACGTCCGGTCGCGCGGGCCATCGACTCCTCCATCCACGGCCACGGCGGCGCGCCGTGAGGCGAACCGTCGAAACGCGTTCCAGCGTTTCGGCGTAGCCGGTCGCGACCCGCTCCACCTGCCCGGCCACTCCTGGGAGCCGACTGCGCCGCGGCGGGCGGGGACCGCCGCGGGAGTGAACACCGCACACAGCTGGCGTTCCGGTTGCTCGGAGGAGGAGCAGGGGTGGGCGCCGTAGCGTTCCGGGAGCGCGGCACGCCGGTCGCGCGGACGGGGAGTCCCATGTCGTTGTTCCTGAACCGCACTCGTGAGGTCCGATGGACCGAGGACGAGAGGCGGGCGCTGGCCGAGGCGGTGGCGGAGGACCGGGCCGACGCCTGGCGCGGAGTGGGTGCGCTGGATCGCACCGTCGTCGTCTCGACCGAGGACCCGGGCGTCCGCGGCGGCGCGCGCTGGCCCACCGATCACCGTGCGTTCCTGCGCGTCGACCGCGGCGCCTCCGTGGTGCTCGCTACCGACGGGCTGAGCGATCCCTTCGACCGGCTCGCGCATCCCGGCACCGGTCTCGGCCTCGAGCTGTGCCTCGAGACGTCCGCCGTCCGCGGCGTCCCCACCGCCGAGCTCTGGAACCACTGGCACTTCCGCCTGCTGTACGAGGCCGCCCGACGGGCCGCCCTGCAGGGGGTGTGCTGCCGCAGCTCCCTCGACACGGCGCGGCTCGCGAACGTCGCGGCGCCGCCCGCCTGGACCGATGAGCAGGGCACCGTCGGTGTCCTCCTGGGCCTGCGCAGCCCCGGCCTGCCCGAGCGGCTCGACCTGGCGACCGGTCACGCCGACCTGGTCACCCTCACGCCGCTGCGGCCGCAGGAGCACGCCCGGGCCTCGGTCGACGCGGGGGCCCGTGCCGAGATCGCCGAGCGCCTCCGGGCCCTGCCGCACGAAGAGCTCGTGCACACGGCCCGGCCGCTCGTGGTCTGAGGAGCGTCGCGGCTCAGGAGCCCTCGGCCGGCTCCGGCACCACGGTCATCTCGCCGGTGTTGTTCGCGCTCGCGATGAACTGCTCGATCCACAGGCGGTTCAGCGACGGGCGCTTGCTGCCGTGGAACCGGAAGTGCAGCGGAGTCGTCGGGTGCACCCAGACGGAGCTGCGGCCGTAGCCGGACGACTCCGGCTCGCTCCAGGAGAGGCTGAACGACTCGTTCCGCCGCATCTTGGTGAACATCGCAACCTTGAGGTGCGCGAGGAGCCGGTCCTCGAAGTCGATCTCGAGTGATTGCGGTCCGTAGATCAGTCGTCCCATTGTCTCCGCCGTGAAGTCGTGCCGACGCGCCGGAGTCCCGGACGGCGTCGCGGGCTCCGTGAGCTCGGGAGCCGCCACGGAGAGGATACCGATCCTGCGACCCGGAGGGGTGACACGGCTCTCGCCTCCGCCGGCCGGGGGCGGAATCACCCCGTCAACGACGGACGCCCCGCCGACCGGATCCGGGGATCCTGGTCGACGGGGCGTCGGAAGTCGGAGATTACTCGCCGACGCCGCGGATGTTCGCGGCCTGCGGGCCCTTGCGGCCCTGCTCGACGTCGTACTCGACGTGCTGGTTCTCGACGAGCTCGCGGTAGCCCTGCTTCGCGATGGCGGAGAAGTGCGCGAACACGTCGGCGCCTCCGTCGTCGGGAGCGATGAAGCCGAAGCCCTTTTCGGAGTTGAACCACTTAACGGTGCCAGTAGGCATTTCTTTTCCTTATGTGTTAATGACGCCGACCGGGGCCGGCGTCGTCAGAGTCCGCACGAGTGTGCGGTACCCGCTCGACTCGGCCTCCGCGGGTGAAACACGCGTCTGCCGGAGTCGTCCGGGTCGTCTAGGGGCTGAGCTCGCGCCTCCGGGGGAGGGCGGCTCTGCGGGGGAGAACGTCCCGCGGACCGGGCGAGCCGGTGGAGCGGGGGTCGAACGAGGAACGGCGCGGCTTCCGCGGCGTCCTGTGAAGGGCGGTACCCGCGTGCGAGGCGGGCGTTCGAACCGGACGACCGAGGACGATGCTCTCGGTCGGTGCGGTCTCTATCAGGGGCTGAGTCTCTTCGTCGTCGTGCGACTTCTCAGCCGTGGAATTCGGGCGATCGCCCAGGAGATGTCTCGACTCTACGGGATCACGGCCCCCGAGCGCGACCGCCCGCGTCATACGGCGCGCCGATCCGCGTGCGCTGGACGGCCGGAAGGCCCGCTGGAGTGGGTCGCGGTGTGCCACGATACGACTCGGAACGCGCCGACCCCACCGCCGACCCCACCGCACCTCCCCGTCTTCGCCCCCGCCCCTCCTTCCGAGGTCACCGTGCCCCTGCCTCCCCGGCCCGCCGACGCCGCGGTGCTGCTGCGCGAGCAGCGGGAGGTCGGCGTGCTCTGCGCTCGGCGGGCCGGCGGGGTGCTCACCGCCGCCTCAGCCCTGCACCTGCTCGCCCTGACTCCGGCCCAGCTGCTGACGGTGGTGCCGAGCGCCGCGCTGCTCGTCGTCTCGGCGCTCGTGCAGCTCGCGCCCAGCCGGTCCGTCGCGACGGGGGCGAGGGCGGTCGCCCTCGGGCTCGCGCTGGACGTCGCGGCGCTCGTCGCGTTCCTCTCGCCGGACGTCGACGCCTCCCTCCGAGCCGTCCTGAGCGGGATCACGATGCTCACCTCGATGGCGCTGCCGTGCGCGATGCTCGCCGTCGGCGCCTGGCGGGGCCTGCCCTGGGCCGCGGTCCTGGCGCTGCTCCCGGTCCTGGTCCTCGGGGCGGCGACGACGGGGGCGTCCGGGCGCGCGCCGTTCGTCCTCCTCTCGATCGTCGTCTGCTGGGCCCTGCTGCTGACGGCCGCCCGCTGGCTCGAGGGCAGCGTCGCGCGGGCCCACGTCGGCACGGCCCGTCTCCGGAGGGCCCACGACGCCGAGCGCCGCTCCAGCGAGACCGAGTCGCGGCACCGCGCCGACGCGCGGCTCATGCACGACACCATCCTGGCGACCCTGACGCTCGTGGCCCATCGGGGCGAGGGAGTGCCGGCTCCGGTGCTGCGCGACCGGGCGGCGGCCGACCTCGCGCTCCTGCGCGGTGTGGAGGCGGTGGACGAGCCGGAGCCGGCCTCCGGCGTCCGGCTGCCCGAGCCGCTCGCCGCGCTCGGTCGGCGGTCGGCGGAGGTCGGCGTCGAGGTGCGCTGGCACGGCGGTGCCCAGCCGCGGATCCGTGCGGAGGTGCTCGACGCCCTGGTGCGCGCGACCGGGGAGTGCCTCGAGAACGTGCGCCGTCACTCCGGGGCAGCGCTGGCGCACGTGAGCGTCGCGGAGGAGGCGGGCTCGCTCCGCGTCGTCGTCACGGACGAGGGGCGCGGCTTCGATCCGGCCGCGGTGCCGCCGGGGCGCCTGGGCCTCGCGGAGTCCGTCGTCGGCCGCGTCGAGGCGGTGGGCGGCACGGTCCGGGTCTTCTCGGCGCCGGGATCCGGCGCGACCGTGCTGCTGAGCGTGCCGCTGCTGAGCGTGCCGCTGTGAGCGGGACGCGGCAGGAGGAGGGGCCGGAGGACGGGACGCTCCTCGAGCTGGTCCGCGCGGCGGATCGGAGCCCCGGAGCGCTGTGGAGCATCCGCGAGCGCCTGACGCGGCCGAACCGCCTGAGCGGGAGCTACCTCGGGCTGGGCTTCCTCACCATGGCGGTGATGCTCGACATCCGCGGACTGATCTCGTACCTCTGGTCCCTCGACGCCCGGTCCGCGACCTGGGTGAGCGGTCTCTCCTGGCTGCTCGTGATCGCCGCGAGCGCGGCGGGGGCCGCGATCGCCCTGCGCCGCCACGGCGAGCTGCCGCGCTGGGCCTTCGCGGGCGTCCTCGGCGTCGACGTGATCGCGCTGCTGCTCGAGTTCGCCGACCACGCGCTGCCCACTCCGGCACCGATGTACTACCCGTCGGTCTGCGTGGGAGTGGGCGCGGGCGTGATCGCGCTGATCACCTTCCAGCCGCTCTCGCGCTCGTTCCTCGCCCTCGTGGTCCTGGTCGCGCTCGCGGCGCTCGGACTCGTCGGCCAGGCGCTGCTCGGCGACGGAGGCGCCGCCCTCGCGGTGAGCAACGTCCTCCTCGCCGTCGCGCCCGCGGCCGTGTGCGTCGTCGTGCTCACCTCGCTCGACCAGTACGTGCGGCGCACGCTCGACCGCAGCCTGGCCGACGGCACCGTCCCCGCCGCGGACGACGAGTTCTCGCAGGTGGACGCCCGCATCGAGGAGCTCCTCGAGCGGGTCCGGACGCCGGTGTCGCTGGACGAGGAGCTGGGCGAGCGGGCGCGGGTGCTCGGAGACGAGCTCCGCGAGGCGCTGGCCCGCAGCCACGACCGCACCTGGCTGAGGATCGCGGTGGAGGAGTCGGCGCTGCTGTCCTCCGCTGTCGCGATCGACGATCCGAGCGGGGCCGCGGCGCTGCTGGCCCCGCTCGACCGCTCGCGGCTGCTCTCGGTGCTCTGGCTGCTCACCGCCCCCGCGGGGAGGACCCCGCTCGCCGTCCGCCTGGAGCCGGGCCAGGGCGGCGGGGTGGAGCTCGCCCTGGTCGCCGCGGGCATCCGCACCCGCGACCTCGACCGCTCGGTCTGGGGCATCCTCAGCGAGCTCGGCGAGCACCGCACGACGACCGACCACGGCGCGACGAGGATCCTCCTCGCCCACCGGCCCCGGAGGAGGACGACGACATGAGCGACGAGCCCGCGATCACGCTGGCCATCCTCGACGACCACCCGATCCTGCTGGCGGCGCTGGCGGAGTGGATCCGCCGCTCGGGCACGGACATCCGCGTGGCGGCGACGGCCGGCACCTGGACGGACCTGCTCGCGCATCCGGCCTTCCCGACCGACGTGGTGCTGCTCGACATCGACCTCGGCGACGAGCTCGACCTCGCCATGAAGATCCGGATCATCGCGGCCGCCGGCGCCGCCACGATCATCATCAGCACGCACTCCGAGCCGGGGACGATCAGCCGGGCGCTCGAGGCCGGGGCGCACGGCTACGTGGTCAAGAGCGAGCGGACCGAGACGATCCTCGCGGCGATCCGGGCGGCGGCGCGCGACGAGCGCTTCCTGACGGCGCAGACGCGGGAGCTGCTCGGGGCCGACCGCCCGGGCACCCTGACGCACCGCGAGCGGGAGATCGTCCGCCTCTTCGTCGACGGGATGCCGCTGAAGCAGGTCGCCACGCTCCTCGGCATCACCCAGGACGCCGCGCGGAGCTCGCTGCGCAGCGCCCGGGGCAAGTACCGGGCGGAGGGGCTGGCCGTCGGCACGAAGATCTCGCTCCGCCGGCAGGCTCTGCGCGACGGGATCGTCGAGCGCTAGGCGCGCGCTCGACGATCCCGGGGGCCTAGACCGTCTCGGCGCGCTTCTGCCGCGCGGGCTCGGCGGGGTCGGAGGGCCCGTTCCAGATCGAGACGATGCCCCAGACGACGGCCGCGATCGGCACGGCCAGCACGGCGCCGACGATGCCGGCGAGGACGGTGCCCACGGTCAGGGCGATCAGGACGATCAGCGGGTGCAGCTTCAGCGAGCGCGCCATCACGACCGGCTGGAGGAAGTTGCCCTCGAGCTGGTTGACCCCGATGACGACCAGGATCACGATCAGCGCGGCGACCGGGCCGTTGGCCACCAGCGCGACGAGAGCGGCGAGGATGCCGGCGGCCGTGGCTCCGACGATCGGGATGAACGCGGTGAGGAAGACGATGACGGCCAGCGGGATCGCCAGCGGCACCTGGATGATCGCCAGCGCGACTCCGATGCCGATCGCGTCGACCGCCGCGACGGTCGCCGTTCCGCGGACGTAGCCGCCCAGTACGTCGACCGTCTTGTGCCCGACGCGCTTGGCGCGCTCGTAGCCCGAGCCGGTGAAGGGGCGCAGGAGGAACTCCCAGATCTTCGGGCCGTCCTTCATGAAGAAGAACAGCACCACGATCATCAGCACGAGGCCGGTGATGAAGTTCGCCGCCGCGGAGACGCCCGCGAGCGCGCCGTTGCCGAACGAGCTGGAGGTGAGGAAGTCGACGACCGACTGGCGGGCGGACTCGATCTGCTCGTCGGTGATCTGGAACGGCAGGTGCTGCACGTAGTCCTGCAGCGAGGTGATGCCGTCGGAGGCGCTGCTGACCAGCTCGTCCCACTGGTTGCGGACCGCGACCGTGATCAGCCAGCCGACCGCGCCGAGGATCGCGAGCAGCCCGATCAGCGCCAGCCAGGTCGCGAGGATCGACGGCACGCCCTTGCGCCGCATCCACGCCAGGACCGGGTGGATCGCCGCGGCGAGGATGAGCGCGATCATCACGGGGATGAGCACCAGCGTGAGCTGCGTCATCGCGAAGACGAGCACCGAGGCCAGCAGGAGGACGATGACCACCTGGAGGCAGCGGGTGGCGAACCGGCCGAGGCCGTCGCTCCAGACCCGCCGCTGCGGATCGGGTGCGCTCGGCGGCGGCGCTGCGGCGCTGGTCGAGGAGTCGTTGCGGTCGAAGAAGCCCATGGAGGGACGGTATCGGCTCGGGCCGACCTGCCGTCCCTCCTTGACACCCCGGCCGCGCGGCGGCGATGCGGGGGTCAGAGACCGGCGGGCTTCTCCGGCGTGCGCAGCCAGGTGTCGAAGAAGTCCGCCAGGTCGGAGCCGGAGACGTTCTCGGCCAGGGCCTGGAAGTCGGCGGTCGTCGCGTTCGAGTAGCGGTTCTCGGAGGCCCAGCGCTTCAGCAGCACGCCGAACGCGTCCGCGCCGATCCGGTCGCGGAGGGCGACGAGCGTCAGGCCGCCGCGGGCGTAGACGGGCGCATCGAAGAGGCCTGCGGCTCCGGGGTCGGCGACGGCGGTCGACCAGAACGGGTCGTCGGCGGGAGCGGCGGCGACCCGGGCGGCGGACTCGGTGACGCTCGCGCCGCCGGTGTGCTCCTCCCAGAGCCACTCGGCGTAGGTCGCGAAGCCCTCGTTCAGCCAGATGTCGGACCAGGTCTCCGGAGTGACGCTGTCGCCGTACCACTGGTGCGCGGTCTCGTGCGCGACGGTCGACTCGTCCGCGCCGCCGGAGTAGAACGAGCGGCCCTGGGTCTCGAGGGCGTAGCCGATCCGCTCGTCGTCGACCACGGCTCCGGCCGAGCGGAACGGGTACGGGCCGAAGACGGAGGAGAAGTAGTCGATGATCGCGCCCTGCTTCGCGAGCGCCGCCTCGGTGCGGGCGCGGGTGTCGCCGGTGATGTCCCGGTCGATCGCGTCGATGGTCGTCACGCCGCCCTGGGTGGAGCGGACCAGGTCGTAGTCGCCGATGTTCACCATGGCGAGGTAGCTCGCCATCGGGCTGGTCTCGACCCAGCGCGAGGTCGTCCACCCCTTCGACGTGGTGGGGGAGCCGACCGGCAGGCCGTTCGCGACCACCGTCCGGCCCTCCGGGACCGTGATGCTGAAGGTGTAGCGCGCCTTGTCGGCGGGCGAGTCGTTGACGGGGTACCAGGTCGAGGCGCCGTCCGGCTCGCTGGCGACCAGGGCGCCGTCGTCCGTCGACCACCAGCCGAAGGGGGCCCCGGTGCCGTCGACGGGGTTCCCGGTGGTCCCGGCGTAGTCGATGCTCACCAGCGCGGGCAGGCCCTTCCGGAGGGTCCGGGCGGGCGTGACGGTCAGCTCGTCCCCCGACTGGGAGAACCGGGCGCCCCCGGCGTTGACGGTGACCTTCGAGACGGTGAGGCCGGTCAGGTCGAAGGAGAGCGAGCGCAGGTCCTTCTGGGGCGCGAGGGTGACCACGGCCCTGCCGCCGAGGGCCCGGGTCGCCGGATCGTACTTCAGGACGAGGCTGTAGGTGAGGGCGTCGAAGCCGCTGCTGCCGAGGCCGGGGAAGTAGGGATCGCCGGCGCTGGTGCCCTCGTCGACGGCTCCCGCGCGGGCGGCGGGGGAGGCGATGGCGGCGGGTGCGAGGAGGAGGGAGGAGGCCACGAGCGCGCAGAGCGCGGCTGACGCACGGAATGTCATGTCCGCACGCTAGCGGGCGGGCGTTTCGTGCGCGTGTCGGCACCGTGCCGAGGAGAAGCCCCGTCGATCGACGGACGGGCGATCGCGCTCCTGCCGGGGCGAGTCAGCTGCGGAATCCGTCGTGGCCGCGGAGCATCGCACGGTGGAACTACCCATGCGAGCCGCCGGGGTCGCGTGGATCGTTGCGTCGGCGACGGATTCCGCACTACAGTCGCCGTGTTCATGCAGGTGCATGGGGTGCGGTACCCGAAGCCGCACTGCACCGCCCTGCTCGGAGCAGACGCCTCCGCCGGGAGGGATGACGATCCTCTCTCCCGGCGGGAGGCGGACCGGGCGGATCCGCCCGGCCGCCGCCGTCGCTACGCCGGGACGCGCACCGTCAGCCCGCCGGGCTCGATCCAGGTGCGGAACGCCGAGGTCGAGCCGAACGGATCGCCGTCGAGCTCGATCTCCTGCGCGTGCTCGAGGCGGACCGTGAGGTCGCGGCCCTTCACGTACCGCAGGGCCGACACCTCCTTGGTCAGGCCCATCAGCTTCTTGCCGACGACGCCGCTGCGGCGGAGCACGCCGTTCTCCCACACCACCTTGAAGATGATCTGCACCCAGCCGAAGAAGCCCTCGGGGCGCAGCAGGACGATGTCGAACTCGCCGTCGTCGACGGCCGCGTCCGGCAGCAGGAGGATGTTCGCAGGCAGGGCGCCGCAGTTGCCCACGATGATCGTGTGCGCGCGCACCTTGCGGGTCTTCGAGCCGTCGAGGCGGTAGCGGAACTCGAGCTGGTTCTTGTCGAGCAGGGCCTTCCGCAGCGCGTCCACGTAGGCGAGCCAGCCGGCCCGCTTCTTGAGGTCGTCGTCGGTGTTGGCGAGCATCTTCGCGTCGATCCCGAGGCCCGCCATCACGACGTAGGCGTGGCGGTCGCGGCCCGTGGAGGTCTCGATGTCGATCATCCCGACGTCGATCGCCCGGTCCTGTCCGGAGAACGCGACGGTCAGGGAGTTGTCGATGTCGTCGAGCGTGAGGTTCAGGTTGCGGGCGAGCAGGTTGCCGGTGCCGGAGGGCAGCAGCGCGAGCGAGGCGTCGGAGCCGCGAAGGGCCTCCGCCACGACGCGGACCGTCCCGTCGCCGCCGGCCGCGATCACGACGTCGGCGCCCGCGGCGAGGGCCTCCTTCGTCTGACCGGCTCCGGGGTCCTCGACGGAGGTCTCGTACCAGAGCGTCTCCTCCCAGCCGGCGGCCTCCTCGGCGCGCTTCACAGCGGCCTTCACGGACTCCAGGTCGACCTTGACGGGGTTGTAGACGAGGGCGGCACGGCGGCGCTCAGGCATCGTCGCGGCTCTCGTCGAGCTCGTCGCCGTTCTCGTCGACACGGCCCGGACGCACCGCGGCGTCCTCGCGGATGTCGATGCGGGTGTCGCCGGCCTCGGTGGTGGAGACCTCGATGCGCGGGGCCGCGTCGGCCTCCGTCGCCTTCGGGGCGCTGGTCAGCTGGTCGTGGCGGTCGTCCGCGCTCTGGTCGGTCATGCCTGGACGGTAGCAGCGGGCGATCCGCGCCCGCGCGGGCTTGCGTCAGCGGCTGCGTGCCGCCTGAAGACCCCAGAGCACGAGCGGGATCTGGAGCGGGAGGCGCAGCAGCGTGATCACCCGGGTCCGAGGCCGACGGGCGTCCCGCGCCATCTGCACGTTGCCGGGGAGGACGGCGGCCATCAGGGCGGCGGAGGCGAGACCGCCGGCCGCGCGGGTCCGCGGGTGCAGCGTCGCGGCCGCGCAGACCAGCTCCGCCGCTCCCGAGACGAGGACCCAGCCGCGCGCCGAGCCGGGCATCCCGCGCGGGACCACCGCGTCGAAGGTCCGCGGGTGCACCAGGTGGACGACTCCCGAGACCGCCATCGCCGACACGAGCACGAGCGGTCCCGCGCCCAGCCGGCTCATCGGCCCTCCGCCCCGCGCTCGAGCGGAGCGACGTGGTCGAGGATCCGGCGCCACTCGCGCACCAGCGCCAGCCGGCCGGCTCCGTCGACCGTCACGGTGCGCGCCCGGGCGAGGCGGCCGCGGTACCAGCGGCCGTCCTCGGCGCTCGCCACCGGGTCCGCGTCGCCGTGGACCAGGAGCGTCTCGGCGGTCACCCGGTCGAGGTCGTCGGCCCAGGAGCCGTCGCGGAGCGCTGCGAGGTCGGTCGCGGCGCCGCTCGGGCCCTGCCGCCAGCCCTCGGCGAGCATCCGCTCCAGCCGGTTGCGCAGTCCGCCGTGGGTGGCGAGCACCGGGTCGTCGGAGTCGATCCCGAGCGCGTCCAGGCCCGGCTGCGTCTGCGGGAGGGCGGCGGCGATCGCGTCGGCGTCCTCCCCGCGGAGGGTCTCGCGCCGCTCCCACGCGCTGGTGGGGTGCACGATCACGCCGGCCTGCGGGGGCGCGGGGGTGCCGACCAGCGCGAGGCGGTCCACGAGGTCGGGGTGCCGGGCCGCGAGCGAGAGCGCGAACGCGCCGCCGGAGCCCCAGCCGACCACGCCGACGCTGCCGAAGCGGGCGCCCTCGACCATGCGGGCGGTGCGCTCGGAGCGGCGCAGGTACTCGGCGAGGTCGTCCGCGCGGTCCTCGACGCGGCCGTGAGCGGCGTCGACCGGGTCCGAGGCGCCGTAGCCGGGGCGGTCGAGGATCAGCAGGTGCAGGCCCCACGGGCCGGTGACAGTGGGGTCGGGGTCGAAGCCGCCCGCTCCGGGAGTGGGGTGGCAGAACACCACCAGCCGGTCGGCGACGGGATCGCCCGCCGCCGAGACGCCCATCCCGCGGCCGGACCGCAGCTCGAAACGGTGGTTCGCCATGTCGCCTCCCGGGTGCGCCGAGGGTCGGCGCGTCGCCCCCAGTCAAGCGGAGACGGCGGCCCGCGCGCTGGGCCTTGTGCCGGAGCGGGAGCAGTCCGACGCGTCCGGAGCGGGCGTGCTCGCGGTCGCCTTCGTCGCCGAGCGCGGCGACCTCCCGCCTCTCGTCGTCGAGTCGATGGACGGGCTCCTCGCGCTCGTCTCGGGACTGCGCCTGTAGCCCCTGCCCCCAGCGGAGGTCGACCCCCGTGGCAGGCGGCCGGCCGCCGCCCAGCGTGCTGGGAGCGGGCCGGCACCGGCTCCGCTCCGTGCTGCCGCGGATGATCGAGCAGGGGCGGGGCAGCGTGATCACCACCTCCTCCGTCGCCGGTCTCGACGGCGCCCCGGGCCTCAGCCCCTCCGTCGCCTCGAAGCACGGGATCGCCGGGCTCACCAAGAGCGCGGCCCTCGAGGTCGCGGGCACCGGCGTCCGGGTCGACTCGATCCACCCGTCGCCCGTGAACACGCGGATGATGCGCTCGATCGAGGCGGGCGCCGTCGTCGCCGGCGCACCGTCCGTTCGCCCGATGTCCACGTGACGCCGCGGAGGAGGGGAGCGAGGATGGGGGCGTGTCCCGTCGCCTCCTCCTCCCCGTCGCCGGCGTCCTCGCCGCGGCCCTCGCCGCCGGCGGGCTGACGCTCCTCGTCTGGACGATCGACGAGACGCCGTTCGCACGGCCCGACGCCGGCTTCGACCGTCTGACGAGCGAGGTCGCCGCGGTGCCCGGAGTCTCCCTCGACGGCGCCGAGCGCTGGGTCGAGGCGCCGGCGTTCGGCCCGCCGACCTCGTGGGTCGGGGTCGCGGTCGAGGAGCCGGCGCTCGCCGACGCCCTCGCGACGGCCTGCGCGACCGAGTACGCGGATCCGGTGCTGTGGTCGTTCCGGGCGACGTCCGCAGGCGGGAACGCCCTCTCCTTCGCGGGCGCGGAGGAGCCGACCGGCGAGTGCCCCGCTCCCGCTGTCGACGCGTCGGGCCTGCTCGACCGGATCGACGGCCTCGGCCGCGGCCTGGAGCTGCACGCGTCGCTCCGCGAGGGGGCCTTCGCCCTCGACTCCTTCGAGGACGTCTCCGGCGGGCTGCCCGAGCTGCTCCCGATCGTCCGGGCGGCGGAGGACCTGCGGGACGCTGCGGGCGCGGAGCGGGGCGCCCCGGTCGAGATCTCCGGTCCCTGGGCCGCGATCACCGTCGGTCCCGGCGAGCAGGAGCGGACCGCCGCGCTGCTCACGACCCTCGTCGAGGAGCACGGCGTCACCGCCTACTGGGCGACCGAGGACGGCCTGCGGATCGTCGCGCCCGACGGCGGGCACGCCGCGATCGAGGCCGCCGTGCGCGGCTCCGGGCTGCCGGTGGCCGACCGGCCCCTGCGGTTCGAGGCCGACGAGTCCTGACGCCGGGCGGCCGTCACGCGCGCCAGGCCGCCAGCTCCTCCGGGGTCGTCAGGACGCGGTGGGTCGGCGAGAGCTCGTGGACGCTCCCGGCCGAGTAGTCGATCCCGAGCGCGACCGGGTCGTACGGCTCGGAGGGGGCGCGGCGGCGCATCGCGCGCGGGTCCGCCGAGAGCACGGCGCGCAGCAGCGAGCGGGTGTAGGGGTGCACGGGGCCGGAGAAGATCTCGGCGGTCGTGCCCGTCTCGACCAGGTGGCCCTTGTGCATGACGCCGATCCGGTCGGAGATGTACTTCACCATCGCGAGGTCGTGGGCGATGAAGAGGTACGCGGTGCCGAGCTCCTCCTGGAGCGCGCGCATCAGGTTCACGACCTGCGCCTGGATCGAGACGTCGAGCGCCGAGACGCACTCGTCCGCGATCACGAGGTCGGGCTGCATCACGAGCGCGCGGGCGATGCCGATGCGCTGCCGCTGGCCGCCCGAGAACTGGTGCGGGTAGCGGTCGGCGTGGGAGCGGTCGAGGCCGACCTTCTCGAGGATCGCGTAGACCTTCTCGTCGCGCTCGGCCGCCGAGGAGTACCGGCGCTGGGTGGTGAGTCCCTGCGCGACGATGTCGAAGACGGTCTTGCGCGGATTGAGGCTCGACATCGGGTTCTGGAAGATCATCTGGATGCTGGAGCGCAGGTGGTCGCGCTGGGCGGCGTCGAGCCGGCCGCTGATCGTGCGGCCCGCGAGCACGACCTGGCCGTCGGTCGGGTCGATCAGCCGGATGATCGAGCGGCCGATCGTGGACTTGCCGCTGCCGGACTCGCCGACCAGCCCGAAGGTCTCGCCGCGCCGGATCTCGAAGTCGACGCCGCCGATCGCGGTCACGTGGTGCCGCCGGCCCAGCCGGAACACCTGGGTGAGACCGCGCACCGAGAGCAGGGCGGGCGCGGAGTCGGGCGTCGGAGCGAGTGCGGTCACGGGGTCGGTCCTTCACTGGGGACGAGCATGGCGTCGATCTTGGCGCGCAGCGGCGCCGGCATCTCGACCGGGGGAGCGGAGGGATGGCAGAGCCACGAGGCGACCCGGTGCCCGCCGCCGACGTCGAAGAGGGGCGGCTCCTCGACGAAGTCGATCTCGAGCGCGAACGGGTTCCTCGGAGCGAAGGGGTCTCCCGGCGCGCGGTTCACCAGGCTCGCCGGGCTGCCGGGGATGGCGAACAGCTCGGGGGAGTCGGTGGTCAGGTCCGGCATCGCCGAGAGCAGGCCCCAGGTGTAGGGGTGCCGCGGGTCGTAGAAGACCTGCTCGGCGGTGCCCTGCTCGATGATCCGTCCGGCGTACATCACGCTGACGTGGTCGGCGACGGTCGCGACGACGCCGAGGTCGTGGGTGATGAAGATCACCGAGAGCCCGCGGTCCGCCTGCAGGCGCTTCAGCAGCTCGAGGATCCGCAGCTGGATCGTCACGTCGAGCGCGGTCGTCGGCTCGTCGCAGATCAGCACGTCCGGGTTGCACGACAGCGCGATGGCGATGTTGACCCGCTGGCACATGCCTCCGGAGAGCTGGTGGGGGTACTGCTTGAACCGCCGCTCCGGATCGTCGATGCCGACCTCGCCGAGCAGCTCCACGGCACGGGCGCGCGCCTCGCGACGGCCGAGCCCGAAGTGCTCCTGGATCCCCTCCATCACCTGCTTGCCGACCGACATCGTCGGGTCGAGGCAGGTCAGGGCGTCCTGGAACACCATCGCGATGCGGCGCCCGCAGATCTCGCGGCGGATCGCCGACTCGGGCATCGCCGCGATGTCCTTCGCGGTCACCGTGCCGTCGTCGCTCCGGTGCGAGAACTCGATGCTGCCCGCGGTGATCCGCTGGTTGCGGGCCATCAGGCCGAGGATCGCGCGCGCCGTGACCGACTTGCCGCTGCCGGACTCGCCGACGATCGCGACCACCTCGCCCTCGTGCAGGTCGAAGCCCAGTCCGCGGATCGCCTCGACGCTGCCGCCCTCGTTGTCGAACGAGATCGCCAGATCGCGCACCGACAGGAGGACCCTGCCGCGCTCCGGTCCGGCCGTGTCCTGACGGGTCGTGCCCGTGCTGCTCTCGGTCATGTCAGTGGCCTCTCGAGTGGGACAGTCGCGGATCGGTGGCCTCTTTCAACCCGTCGGCGACGAGCGTGAACGCCACCATGAGCAGGCCCAGCACGACCACGGGGACGATCACGAGGAACGGATAGGAGAGGAACGACTTGTAGCCGACGCTGACGAGCGAGCCGAGCGAGGCCATCGGCGCCTGGACGCCCAGGCCCACGAACGACAGGTACGACTCGGTGAAGATCGCCGACGGGATCGAGAACATGCTCATCGTCACGATCGGGCCGATGATGTTCGGGAGGATCTCGACGAACACGATCCGGCTGTCCCGCGCTCCGAGGGTGCGCGAGGCGAGCACGTACTCCTCCGTCTTCTGGCGCAGCGCCTGCGCGCGGCTGACGCGGCTCATCGCGAGCCAGTTGCTCAGCAGGAGGCCGAAGACGATGGCGCCGATGCCCGGCCCGACGGCGACCACGAAGAGCGTCACGATCACCAGCTGCGGGATGCCGGAGAGCACCTCGACCACGCGCTGCATCGCCGAGTCGGTGCGACCGCCGAAGTAGCCCGAGACCAGGCCGTAGGTCATGCCGATGACCACGTCGATCGCGAAGGCGATCACGGCGATCAGGAGCGAGACGCGGGTGCCGCTCCAGACCCGCGACCACACGTCGCGGCCCAGCTCGTCGGTGCCGAAGAGGAAGTAGGTGCCGGGCGGCAGGCCCGCCGCGGCGTACGCGTCCTGGCCGTCGTGGGTGCCGTCGAGGATCCCGAGGCCCTCGAGCAGCGGCACGCGCGGCGGGAGGAAGCGCGAGCCGACGTCCGCTCCTCCTCCGGCTGCGGGGAAGAAGGGGACCACCAGGCTCAGCACGACGATGACCACCAGCAGCACCAGGCCGACCATCGCCGGCCAGTTGGCGCGGAAGCGCCGGGCGATGTCGCGGCCGCCGCCGCGGATGATGCGGGTGGAGGTGGTCGGCGGCCCGGCGGGCCGGTTGCCCGGCGAGACGAGGCGCAGGCCCTCGGGCGGGACGCCGGCGTCGAGGCCGGCCGTGGGGGAGACGCGGTCGCTCATGCTGCCTGTCCTGCCAGTCGGATGCGGGGGTCGATCAGTCCGTAGAGCACGTCGACGAGCAGCATCACGAGGATGTAGATGATGCTGTAGACGAGGCTGATCGCGATGACGATGTTGTAGTCGACGTTCTGGATCGCCGTGAGCAGCAGCTGGCCCAGGCCCGGCGCTCCGAAGATCTGCTCGATGACGACGGAGCCGGTGATCAGGCCGATCAGCAGCGGCGAGAGCACCGTGATGATCGAGACCAGGGTGTTGCGCAGCGCGTGCCGGCCGATCACCTTGGAGGGGCCGATGCCCTTCGCCTTCGCCAGGAGGATGTAGTCGCTCTCGAGGCAGTCGAGCATCTCGGAGCGGGCGTAGCGGGCGGTCACCGCCATCACGTAGGCGGCGAGCGAGATCGTCGGCAGCACGCTCGAGGTGAAGGGGTCCGACTCGGAGTACCGGATCGGCAGCAGCTTCCACTCGAAGCCGACGAAGTAGACCAGCAGCAGCGCGATGACGAACGACGGGACGCTGAAGGCGATCACCGAGACGAACGTCGAAAGGTTGTCGAACCAGCCGCGCGGGCGGATCGCCGAGACGATGCCGATCAGCAGGCCCAGCACCACGCCGAGGACGAGGGCCTGCAGGCCGATGCGGATCGTGACGGGCAGGCGGCTGCCGAGCATCTCCGAGACGGGGAAGTCCGGGATGAGGTTGTACGAGATGCCGAAGTCGCCGCGGGCGAGGTTCACCAGGTAGGTGCCCAGCCGCAGCAGCACCGGCTCGTCGAGCCCGTACTTCTGCGTGAGGAGCGCCTTCTGCACCGCGTCGAGCTTCTCGCTGTTGAAGGGCGAGCCCGGGAGCAGCTGCAGCAGCGCGAACATCACGATCGCGATCGCGATGATCGTGAAGACCGAGGTGAGCAGCCGGGTGGCGACGTACTTCGTCACCGGCTCGACCCCTCGGCGAGCACGGCGCGCTCGCCGTCCTCGGGGATGCCGGCCCAGGAGCGGGCGTGGAACTGGGTCAGCCCCACGCGCACCAGGGCGCGGCGGGCGAGGGAGTCGATGATCTCCTCCACCGAGGCGGGCCGCGTGTAGAAGGCGGGGACCGGCGGCGCGATGATGCCGCCCGAGCGGGCCACCGCGTCCATCGCGGCGAGGTGGCCGCGGTGCAGCGGCGACTCCCGCACCATCAGGAGCGTCGGCACGCCCTCCTTGAGGCAGACGTCGGCCGCCCGCGTGATCAGGTTGTCGGCGAGGCCGTAGGCGATGCCGCTCAGGGTCTTGATCGTGCAGGGCGCGATCACCATCGCCGTGGCGGGCGTGGACCCCGACGCGATGGAGGCGCCGATGTGCGCGGGCCGGTGGGCCGTGTCGGCGAGCGCCTCCACCTGCTTCTGGGTGAGGCCGCACTCCTGGTCGAGCGTCATCGCGCCCGCCTTCGAGACGATGACGTCGCTGCGCAGCCCCGGATCCATCCGCAGCAGCTCGAGGATGCGGACCCCGATCCCGACTCCGGAGGCGCCGGTGATGGCGACGATCACGCGGCCGGGGGGCTCCTGGCGGGTGCGGTTCATGCGAGGCCTTCCTTGTCGAGGGTGAGCACGGACTGCGCGAGCGCGTGCACGCCCACCGCGATATCCGTGATCCCGGTGTACTCCTCCGGGCAGTGGCTGCGGCCGTCCTGCGAGGGGATGAAGATCATGCCGATGGGTCCCAGTCTCGCCATCTGCACCCCGTCGTGCCCGGCTCCGCTGTAGAGGCGGGCGGCGGGGTGGCCGAGGCGCTCGATGGAGCGGCCGATGCCGTCCGCGAGGCGGGGGTCGATGGCCGTCGGGCGCTCCCAGGGCAGCCACGTCACCTCGTGGCCGAGGCCGCGCGCCGCCGCCTCAAAGGCCGCGGCCTCCGCGATCTGCTCGCGGGCGAGGGTGAACCAGCCGGGGTCGGGGCTGCGGAACTCCGCGGTGACCAGGGCGCTCTCGGTGACGACGCTGGTCGCCTCCGGAGTGAAGGTGACGGAGCCGACGGTGCCGACCGCCTCCGCGGCCCGGGAGGCGATGCGCTCGACCGCGAGGACCACTCCGGCCGCGGCGCAGCCGGCGTCGTGCCGCAGCGCCATCGGCATGGTGCCCGCGTGGTCGCGGCGGCCCGAGAAGAGGGTGCGGAACCGCGAGATGCCCGCGATCGAGGTGACGACTCCGAGCGGCAGCCCCTCGCGCTCGAGGACCGGGCCCTGCTCGATGTGCAGCTCGAGGAAGCCGAGCACCTCGTCGGGGCTCCAGCGGGTGCCCGAGAGCGGGTCGGACCAGCCGGCGGCTTCGAGGGCGGCGCCGAGGGTGCGCCCGGTGTCGTCGGTCGCCGAGAGGTGCTCGGCCGTGAGGGAGCCGGCCAGCGCGCGGCTGCCCAGGCAGGAGAGCTCGAAGCGGTTGGCCTCCTCGTTGTAGAAGTCGACGACGCGCAGGTCGTGGTGGAGCCGGATCCCCGACTCCTGCAGCAGGCGCGCCACCTCGATCGCGCCCAGCACGCCGACGACGCCGTCGTAGCGCCCGCCGCCGTCCACCGTGTCCGTGTGCGAGCCGATCACGATCGCGCGGCGGGCGGCTCCCGTGCCGGCGAGGGTGCCGATCACGTTGCCGATCCCGTCGATCCGGACCTCCAGGCCCGCGGAGCGCATCCGCTCGGCGACCCAGTGCCGGGAGTCGGTGTCGACCTCGGTCATCGCCACGCGGCTCCAGCCGGGGCGCGAGGAGTCGACGAGGCCGGCGATCTCGTCGAGGTCGAGGGCCAGCCGCCCGGTGTCGGGGAAGCGCACGTCGGGGGTCATCGCGGGTCCTCCCCGTCGTCGGCCAGGGAGCCGTGCACGACGACGGCGGGGCGGAGGGCGACTCCGTCGGCGACGAGGGCGTCGCGCACGCGGCGGAGGACGTCCCCGGGCGGGACGGCCAGCTCGGCGCCGAGGGCGCGGTCGCCCTCCTTGCGGGTCGCGTCCATCCCGATCTTCGTCACGGTGCCTCCGACCTGCATCGGCACGTTGCGGTCGGTGGCGACCCCGTCGACCAGCATCAGGTCGCGGTCCCACCGCATCCGGCTCGTCCGGGCCCAGTGCACGTGCTCCATGTCCCAGGCGTCCACGTCGGAGTCGACGACGGTGACCTGCTTGACCATGCTGACGGCCGCGAACGCGCCGAACATCACGCGCTTGGCGGTGCCCGGACGGCCGTTCGCGATCGCGACCACCACGTCGACCCGGCCGCCGCCGGAGTGCGTGACCGCCACGTCGACGATGTCGCAGCCGACGTTCCGCAGCGCGTGCCGGATGCCGGCGGCGATGGGCAGCGCCGCGATGTAGCTGTGCTCCGAGGAGAGGCCGGGCAGGATCACCTGGACCTCGGGGGACTCGCGGCGGGTCACGGCGGTGACCTCGAGGGTGATCCCGTCGCCGTAGTCCTCGTACATGCCGTGGTACTCGTTCACGAGGCCCTCGTGCACCGGCCGGTCGGCGTGCAGGATCCCCTCGATCACGATCTCCGCGTCGGCGGGGACGAGCACGTCGCTCGTCGTGGCCCGCGCGACCCGCACCTCCTCGCCGAGCAGGTGCGCGGCGTGCTCCAGCTCGTCGTCGCCCAGGGCGAGGTAGCAGCAGGCGGCGAGCTGCACGGCCGGGTGCGCGCCGAGGACCACGGCGACGGGGAGCCCGCCGACGGCCGCGGCCGAGCGCGAGAGCGCGGTGAGGTGGTGGTTCGGCGCGATCCCGACGAAGCCGGTGGTCGCGTCGAGCGGCTTGATCCGCGCGTAGGAGGCGTTGCGGTGCCCGGTCACCGGGTCGAACGCCACGATGAGCCCGGCGGTGAGGTAGCCGCCGGAGTCCTTCTCGAACCAGACCGGAGCGACGACCTCCTCCCACACGGACGCGGCGGGCAGGCGCACGGCCTGCACCGGAGCGTCCTCGACCACGCGCACCGGGGTGCGGTCGGCGACCGCGGCGGTGAGCCGGTCGAGCAGCTCGTCGACGCGGCAGCCGACGGCGCGGGCGATCCGCTCGCGGCTGGAGAGCACGTTGCCGACGACCGGGTGGGCCGAGCCGGCGACCGAGGTCAGGCGCACGGCCGGGCCGCGGTCCAGCAGCGCGAGCACGCTCGCCAGCTCGAAGCGGGCGTCGACGGTGCGCTCGACGGTGACGAGCTCGTCGGCGGGCAGCGCG
The DNA here is from genome assembly GCF_009834265.1 of Rathayibacter sp. VKM Ac-2805. Taxonomy (NCBI): domain Bacteria; kingdom Bacillati; phylum Actinomycetota; class Actinomycetes; order Micrococcales; family Microbacteriaceae; genus Rathayibacter; species Rathayibacter sp. VKM Ac-2805. Next base: position 2,954,353 of record NZ_CP047185.1, on the reverse strand, counting down.
TCGACGAAGGCGCGGAGGGACTGCTCGCCCATCAGGCGGCCCTCGCGACGAAGCGTCCGTCGCCCGGCTCCGCGAGCAGGCCCTCGGCCCGGCTGAAGACGGGGGTGCCGCGGACGACGGTGGTCTCGAGGCGGCCGGGGAAGGACATCCCGGCGTAGGGGCTCCAGGTGGCGGTCGAGAGCATCGGGGTGTCGTCGATCACGGTCGTGCCGGAGGGGTCGACGACGGCGAAGTCCGCGTCCAGGCCCATCTCGATCGCGCCCTTGCGGTGCCCGAGGCCGAACGCGCGGGCGGGGTTCGTCGCGAGGACCTCGGCGGCGCGCAGCAGCGAGAGGCGGCCGCCGAGGTAGCCGGCGCCGATCACGATCGGCAGCAGGGTCTGCACGCCGGGCGCTCCGGAGGCGTTGTCGAAGATCACGTCGGCGCTCTTCTTCGCCAGCGGCCACGGCGCATGGTCGGAGGTCACCAGGCCGATCCGGCCGTCGGCGAGCGCCTCCCACATCCCGCGGGCGTGCTCGGCGGTGCGCAGCGGCGGGTTGATCTTGCCGAGGGCGCCGAGCCGCTCCATGTCGTCCTCGGTGAGGACGAGGTAGTGCGGGCAGGTCTCCAGCGTCGCGTCGAGCCCGCGGGCGGCGCTCGCCGTCACGAGCTCGACGGTGCCGGGGAGGCTCGCGTGGAAGATGTGGAAGGGCACGCCGGCCGCCGAGGCGAGCTCGAGCCCGAGCGCCACCGAGGAGGTCTCGGACACGGGCGGGCGGCTGCGGACGTGGTCGAGGGGGGCGGTGCGGCCCGCGGCCCTCGCCGCCGCGACGAGCGCGCCGATGATCTCGCCGTCCTCCGCGTGCACGCCGACGCGGACGCCGCGCTCAGCCATGATCGCGAAGGCCTCGAGCAGCTGGTCGGAGGGGATGCGGGGGAAGCGGATCGGGTCGGTCTCGAACAGCGAGACCTTGAATCCGCAGACGCCCTCGTCGATCATCCCGGCCACGTCCCGCGCGCCGTCCCCGGGGCGGACCGTGCCGTGCAGGGCGACGTCGACGACGGCCTCGCGCTCGAGGCGCTCGCGCTTGGCGACGACGGCGGCGGCCGTGTTCACCGGGCTGCCCGCGTCGTAGGGCATGTCGAGGATCGTGGTCACCCCGCCCGCGGCGGCGGCCGAGGTCGCGGCGGTGAACGTCTCGGCCGGCTCCGAGAAGGCGTGGACGTGCGCGTCGACCGCGCCGGGCAGGACGAGCATCCCCGCGCCGCCGATCACGACCGAGGCCTCCGCGAGGGCGCGCGCCGCTTCGCGTCCGCCGAGCACGGCGGCGATGCGGCCGTCCTCGACGACCACCGCCCCGTCCTCGATCACGGCGCCCGGCGTGACGACGCGGCCGTGGACGACCGTCCCGCCCGCGGTCACCGCACGGCTCCGATGCGCGCCTCGACGGCGGTGAGGACGGTGCCGAGCACGACCATCGCCTGCGCGTTGATCATCTGCTCCGACTGGTAGATGTCCTCGCGGGTCATCGGCACGATCGAGCGGACCGCCTCGTAGGCGGCCGTGCTGCCCTCGCCGAGCGCCCGGTCCTCCAGGTGCGGCGACGCGAGGTCGATGCCCTGGGTGGCGAGGATGAACTCCACTCCGAGGATCACCTGCGTGTTGTGGATGATGCTGCGCGCCTTCCGCGAGGAGAAGGTGCACATCGAGACGTGGTCCTCCTGGTTCGCCTTCGTCGGGATCGAGTCGACGACGGAGGGGAAGCACAGCACCTTGTTCTCGGAGGCGATGGCGGCCGCCGCGCAGTGCACGATCGAGAAGCCCGTGTTGAGGCCGAGCTGGCCGCCGACGAGGTTGAGCGGCAGGCCGTAGCTGAGGTTGGGGTCGGTGAGGCGGAACGAGCGGCGCTCCGAGATGGCGCCGATCTCGGCGACCGCGATCGCGATGAGGTCGGCCGCGACGCCGATCGGCTCGCCGTGGAAGTTGCCGCCGGAGAGGACGTCGTAGCCGCCCTCGCCGTCCGGGAGCACCAGCGGGTTGTCGGTCGCGGCGTTGGCCTCGCGCACCAGCAGCGTCTGCGCGAACAGGAGCGACTCGCGGGTCGTGCCGTGCACCTGCGGCGCGCAGCGCAGCGAGTAGGCGTCCTGCACGCGCGGCTTGTAGACGCCGCCGACGCGCTGCTCGTCCGGGAGGCGGAGGCGGCGCGCCTCCTCGACGGTGCGCTCGCTGCCCGCGGTGAGGGCGCGGACGTTCGCGGCCACGTCGACCTGGCCGGGGGCGTTGCGGGCGAGGTGGATGCGCTCGTCGAACGCGTCGAGCTCGCCGCGGATCGCCTCGAGCGAGAGCGAGAGGGCCACGTCCGCCTGGCGGGTGAGGCTCCACGCGTCGTGCAGGGCGAGGCAGGCGGTGGCGAGCGAGATGGTGGAGCCGTTGATCAGGGCGAGGACGTCCTTGGGCTTGAGCTCGAACTCGGTGGCGAGTCCGGCCGCAGTGAGGGCCTCGACGGCGGGCATCCGCACGCCGCGGTGGTAGGCCTCGGCCTTCTCGTGGCCGACCATCACGCTGACCATGTGCGCGAGGGGGGCGAGGTCGCCCGAGGCGCCGACCGAGCCCTGGCCCGGGATGACCGGGAGGACGTCGGCGTTGAGCATCGCGATCAGGCGGTCGATGCACTCGATCCGCACGCCCGACATGCCCTTGGCGATCGCGTTGGTGCGCAGCAGCAGCAGCGCGCGGGTCTCGTCGAGGGGGAGCGGCTCGCCGACTCCGGCGGAGTGGGAGTTGATGACCAGGCGCTGGAAGCGGGCCTGGTCCTCGGCGGGGACGCGGACGTCCATCAGCCGGCCGAGCCCGGTGTTGATGCCGTAGATGGCGGGGGCGTCGGGGGCGAGGAAGTGCTCGTCGACGTAGGCGCGGGCCTCGTTCGTGACCCGGCGGGCCTCGTCGCTGAGGACGACCTCGGGGAACGTGCCGTCCGAGAGCCCGCGGGCGACGAGCGCGATGTCCTCGATCGTGAGCGTGAAGCCGTCGATCTCGACGAAGTCGGGCTGAGAGGAGCCGATCGAGGCGGTTCCGCTCGTCTGTGCCAGTTCAGTCATGGGAGTGAGTCTCTTTCGTTGATCCGGCTTCGGAGCCTCGGTCGTTCGGTGGTAGTGGCTTAAGTCTGCATAGAACGCGGGCGAGCGGCAAGTCAGCCGAACAGAAGCGCCGATGCGACGCTGCTGCCGAAGCGGATTCGGCTGCGTGCGGCAGTGAGGGCTCTCGGCCGAACGATGTTCGGCGCCGCGCCCCTCGCGCCCCGCGCACGACGAAGGGCCGCCCGCCGCGCTCGAGGCGCGGGCGGACGGCCCTGCAGAGGTGCGGTCGCGCTCAGCCGGCCGGGGCCGCGTGCACGGTCCGAGGGTCGTTGAACGACTGGACGCGGCCCGAGAACTCCGACTCGAGGTCGAGCAGCTCCTGCGCGGCGAAGAACGCCATGCCGCTGTGGCCCGGGTACTCCTCCGGCATCAGCTCGTTCGAGTAGGTGTTGCCCATCTCGGCGAGGTTCGCCCGGCCGGCCTCGATCATCCCGGCCATGGACGCCTTCATCGTGAAGTGCATCGTGACCAGCTGGAAGCCCAGCTCCGCCAGCTGCGCGAACGACATCTGCTCGAGGCCGCGCTTGGCGTTGATGTCGGCGAACATCTTCAGCCCCGGCACCCGGCGGGCCACCTCGGCGGCGTCCGCGAGGGTCGTGACGTTGACCACGACCGTCGCGTGCGCTCCGAGGGCGACGCAGTCGATCATCCGCTGGATGCCCTCCTCCAGGTTCGCGCTGCCGTAGTTGCTGCGCGCGATCACCATGCAGTCGGTGCCCTCGACGGCGCGGACGGCGGCCCGCACCTTCGCGTAGTACTCCTCGCGGGGGATCATGTTGTCGGCCGAGACGTCCCGGGCGTAGCCGGGCTCGAACTCGTCCTCCATCAGCACCGCCATCGCGCCTGCCTTGGCCACCCGCCTGCAGGTCTCGTACACCTGCAGGGGACTCGCGCCGAAGCCGTCCTCGATGTCGACCGCGAGCGGCAGCGGCGACATGTCGACGATCCGCTCCACCGCCCAGAGGAGCTCCTCCAGCGAGAGCAGTCCGAGGTCGGGGATGCCCTTCATCGACATCGACACCTCCGATCCGCTCAGCAGCATCGCCTCGAAGCCGGCCAGCTCGACCGCTCGGGCGGAGGAGCAGTCGAAGACGCAGGGGGCCAGGACGCTCCCGGACTCCATCAGCTCGCGCAGGGTCCTCGTCGCGGTCATCGTGCCGTCTCCTCTCGGGGGGTGGTCCGCATCAGTCGTCCTTCGTGACGAGGCGGTAGTTCCAGGTCAGGCTCACGTTGCGGACCTCCATGCCCTGCACGGCGGGGTTGATCAGCATCGCGATTCCGTTCTGCACGGTCGGGATCACCGCCACGTCGCCCATCAGGATGTCCTCCGCGTCGTGCAGGCTCTGCCAGCGCGCCTCCGGCTGGGAGAGCATGTCGGCGGTGCGGGCCGCGGCGATGATCGAGTCGTACTCCGGGTTCGCGTAGCCGCCGAAGTCGCGGGCGGAGGTGGAGGACAGCAGCTCCAGGAACGCCATCGGGTCCTTGTAGTCGGGGCCCCAGCGGAAGAGGTAGAGGTCGAAGTCGCCGGCCGTGGCCTGCTCGTTCGCCGTCGCCTTGGGCTGGCTGGTGAGCTCGATGCTCAGACCGGGCAGGTTCGCCTCCCACTGCGAGGCGACGTACTCGGCCTGCGCGATCGAGGCCTCGTCGTCCCAGTACGAGAGCGTGAGGCTCACGGAGTCGGTGCCCAGGGCGGCGAGTCCCTTCGTCCAGGCGGCCTGCGCCGCGTCGAGGTCGTAGGCGAGGTAGCTGCCGCCCGTGTCGCGGAACTGCTTCCCGTCGGGTCCGACCGCCAGGTTCTGACCGACGAAGTAGTCGGCCGGCTGGGCGCCGTTCTTCAGCACCTCGTCGGCGAGCGCCTCCTTGTCGAAGGAGGTGGCCAGCGCGGTGCGGATGTCCTCGTTCGCGAGCGCCGGGTTCTGGAGGTTGGGGTAGAAGTACCACATGTGCACCTCGAGCGCCGTGGTCAGCTCGGGGGAGTCGGTGTAGCGGTCGATCAGGCTTCCGGAGATCTCGGTGAAGTCGAGGTCGCCGCTCTCCTGGAGGAGCGCCGCGGTCTGCGAGTCCTTCACGACCTGCCACTTGATCGCGTCCAGGTCGATGCCGGAGGCGTTCCAGTAGTCGGCGTTCCTGGCGACCGAGAAGTTGTTCGCGAAGTCCCACGAGTCCCAGACGAAGGGCCCGTTGTAGATCGTCGTCTCGGGGGTCTGGCCGTAGGTGTCGCCCACGCTCTCCAGGTAGGCCTGGTTCACCGGGAGGAACGCCGGCCGCACCAGCAGCGCCTGGAAGTAGGGCACGTCTGCGGCGAGCTGCACCTGCAGGGTCTTGTCGTCGAGCGCCGTGACGCCGAGCTGGGTGTAGTCCATCCCCTCGTTGACGATCTCGTTCGCGTTCTTGATGCCGGCGGCGACCGCCTCGTTGCTGTTCGGGGCCGCGGTGGCCGGGTTCACCAGGCGCTTCCACGAGTACTCGAAGTCCTGCGCGGTGACCGGCGTCCCGTTGCTCCACGACGCGTCGCGGATCGTGAAGGTGTAGGTCAGGCCGTCGTCGGACTTCTCGACGCTCTCCGCCATCAGCGGGTCGATCTGGCCGTCGGCGTCGAGCGTGTAGAGGCCGTCGAAGACGGCGGTGAGCACCTCGTTCGACATGCCGTCGTTCACCTTGTGCGGATCGACGGCCTGCAGGGGGAGCAGCTTGCCGACGGTGAGGACGTGGGAGGACGTGCCGGCCTGGCTCGACGACGTCGAGTCGGTGCCGCAGGCGGACAGCAGGCCGACGGCCGCGGTCATCGCGACCGCCGCCATCAGGAGCTTCGGGAGCCGTTTCATGGGAGGAGGTACCCCTTCGTGTGTGGTGCATCGGGAGACTCGGGGGAGTCGGGAGGGTGCGGCGTCATCGAGGGGACTGGCGCATGCGTTCGGTGATCTCGCAGAAAGTCTGCACGTCGATGCCCGTTGAGGCAAACGGTCTGTATCCTGTACAGCGATTCCCACTCTGGCCGCACAGAAGCGGCTCACGCCCGCGAAAGGTGTCTCCCTTGCCGAACATAATTAGGCCGGTCCGGCTCGACGAGGTCGACCGCGCGATCATCAACGTCCTGGTGCAGGACGGGCGCATCCCGAACAAGGAGCTGGCCGACCGGATCGGCCTCGCGCCCTCCTCCTCACTGGCCCGGGTGCGGGCGCTGATCGAGAGCGGAGTCATCTCGGGCTTCCACGCCGAGGTCGACGCGCGCCTGCTCGGCAAGGGCATCCGCGCGATCCTCCGCGTCCAGCTGCGCGAGCACTCGCGGGCCGAGAACGCCCGCTTCGCCGAGGCGATGTCGAAGCTGCCCCAGGTGGTGAACCTGTGGCTGGTCGCGGGCGAGGACGACTACCTGATCGAGGTGGTCGCCGCGAGCCCCGACGAGCTGAGCGACTTCGTCCTCGACTGCGTCACCTCCGATCCGGTGGTCGCCGACACCTACACGACCCTGGTGTTCTCCCGCTGGCGCGGCGTCGGACCGATCCCCACCGACGACGACGCGTGAGCGCCGAGCGCCTCCGCCGGCTCCTCGAGGGCGAGGTGCTGCTCGACACGCACAACGACCTGCTCTGCGGGCTGCGGCGCTACGAGGGGTACCGCGTCGAGGGCTTCGACCGGCCCCGCCCGGAGTTCCACACCGACCTGCCGCGGCTGCGCGCGGGAGGCGTCTCGGCGCAGGTCTGGTCGGTCTTCGTCTCGGCGCTGCAGAGCGAGGGCGACGCGGTGGCCGCGACGCTGGAGCAGATCGACGCCGCGTACCGGTTCGCCGCCGCCCACCCGCGCGACCTGCGCATCGTGACCACGGTGCGGGAGGCGGAGCAGGCGGTCGCCTCCGGCCGGATCGCCTCCTTCCTCGGGATCGAGGGCGGCCACTCCGTCGCCTCCTCCCTCGGCGTGCTCCGGATGCTCGCCCGGCTGGGCGTGCGGACGATGACGCTCACGCACAACAGCTCCCTCGACTGGGCGGAAGCCGCCACCGGCACCCCGGTCGAGGGCGGGCTCACGGCGGACGGGGTGGCCGTCGTGCGCGAGCTGAACCGGCTCGGCGTCGTCGTCGACCTCTCGCACACCTCCGAGCGCACCCAGCTCGCCGCGCTCGCCGCCACCTCCGCTCCCGTCCTCTACTCCCACTCCGGAGTCGCGGACGTCGCCGCCCACCCGCGCAACGTCTCCGCCCGGGCTCTCGCGGCGCTCGCCGCGAACGGAGGAGTGCTGCAGATCGCCTTCGTCGCGCAGTTCGTCTCGCGCGCCTTCGCCGACTGGTCGGCCGAGGCGGACGCAGCCCGCGCCGGGCTCGGGATCACCACGTCGATGCCCTGGCCCCGCGCCCCCCGCCCCGCCGAGGCGCCCGAGGACGCCGCGCGGGCGAACCGGGCCGCGTTCCCGGTGGCCGACCCCGCCGCGCTCGCCGCCTTCGAGCACTGGTGCCGCGCGCATCCGGCGCCGCTCGTCACCGTCGCGCAGGTCGCCGACCACGTCGACGCCGCCCGCGCGGCCGTCGGGTCCCGGCACGTCGGCCTCGGCAGCGACTTCGACGGCGTCGCCGACCTGCCCGAGGGGCTCGGCGACGTCTCGGGCTACCCGCGCCTGCTCGCCGAGCTGGCCGACCGCGGCTGGAGCGACGCGGAGCTGCTCGACCTGGCCGGACGCAACACTTTGCGCGTGCTCCGCGCGGCGGAGGAGGCCGCCGAGACCCCGGAGGACGCACGCGCCTGAGCGCCTGCGAGGTCCGGATCCCGCCTCCTGGACCCGCGACCCAGGGAACGCTGGCAGGATGTACGGGACGGTCGGTGCGCGAGAGCGCGCCGCACGGACGGCACCGCCCGCTGAGAGCGGCCCCGCCCGGCCCCGTCCCGCACACCTCCACCCGCTCCCGACAGCGCTCACAGCGCCGGAGCGACACGTCACCGCGGCCCGACCGGGCGCGCGGTCGGACCCTGCGCCGCGCGCCCGCGTCCAGCCACTCCCTCCCGGAAGAACCGCATGAGAAACGCCAGAACCGCCAAGCCCGCCCGCCACCACCTCGAGCTCCCCAAGCCCAAGCCCCTCGAGAAGGGCGCCATGCGGATCACTCCGCTCGGCGGCCTCGGCGAGATCGGCCGCAACATGACCGTCTTCGAGCACAAGGGCAAGCTGCTCATCGTCGACTGCGGCGTCCTCTTCCCCGAGGAGAACCAGCCCGGCATCGACGTGATCCTCCCCGACTTCGCCGCGATCCGCTCGCGCCTGAAGGACATCGAGGCCATCGTCCTCACCCACGGCCACGAGGACCACATCGGCGGCGTGCCCTACCTCCTCAAGGAGCGCGGCGACATCCCGATCATCGCCTCGACCTTCACCCTCGCGCTGATCAGCGCGAAGCTGCAGGAGCACCGCATCACGCCGCGCACGCGCCCGGTGAAGGAGGGCGACCGGATCGACGCCGGCGTCTTCGACCTCGAGTTCCTCGCCGTGAACCACTCCATCCCGGACGGGCTCGCCGTCGCGATCCGCACCGAGGCCGGCCTCGTGCTGCACACGGGCGACTTCAAGATGGACCAGTTCCCGCTCGACGGGCGCACCACCGACCTCCCCGGCTTCGCGCGCCTCGGCGACGAGGGCGTCGACCTGTTCCTGGTCGACTCCACGAACGCCGACGTCCCCGGCTTCGCGATCTCGGAGGGCGACCTCGCCCCCGCGATCGACCAGGTGTTCCGCACCGCGCCGCGCCGCATCGTCGTGTCCAGCTTCGCGAGCCACGTGCACCGCATCCAGCAGGTCCTCGACGCCGCGCAGCGCCACGGCCGCAAGGTCGCCTTCGTCGGCCGCTCGATGGTCCGCAACATGGGCATCGCCGCCGACCTGGGCTACCTCAAGATCCCGGCCGGCCTCGTCGTCGACATGAAGGTGCTCGAGAAGCTCCCCGCGACCGAGATCGTGATGATCTGCACCGGTTCGCAGGGCGAGCCGATGGCGGCGCTCTCGCGCATGGCCAACAAGGACCACATCATCGACATCGGCCCCGGCGACACCGTGCTGCTGGCCAGCTCGCTGATCCCCGGCAACGAGAACGCGATCTACCGGATCATCAACGCCTTCACCCGCTGGGGCGCCACCGTCGTGCACAAGGGCAACGCCAAGGTGCACGTCTCGGGTCACGCCAGCGCGGGCGAGCTCGCCTACTGCTACAACATCCTCCGCCCCACCGCGGTGCTCCCCGTGCACGGCGAGTGGCGCCACCTCACCGCGAACGCGGCGATCGCGACGCGCACCGGGATCGACGAGAAGGACGTCTTCGTCATCGAGGACGGCGTCTCGATCGACCTGGTGAAGGGCCGCTCGCGCATCAGCGGGCGCATCCCGGCCGACCAGATCCTGGTCGACGGCACCACGATGGGCGTCGCCACCGAGGACGCGATGAACGACCGCATCGTCCTCGCCGAGGAGGGGGCCATCACGGTCCTCGCCATCGCCGACCTCGACCGCGGCACGCTCGGCGAGCCGGTCGAGTTCTTCACCCGCGGCTTCGTCGAGGAGCCGGGCTGGAAGGCCAACGCGAGCAAGGCGATCGACGACGCCGTCCTGCAGGCCGCGGGCAAGCCGGTCGAGCTCGAGGCCATGGAGGCGCTGATCACGCGCACCCTCGGCCGCTGGCTGACCCGCCGCCACCGCCGGAACCCGGTCATCACCACCATCGTCGTCGAGGAGTAGGCGCCTTCCACGCCGCCCTCCGCCTCCGCTACCCCCTGCCCCGCGAGGCGCGGGCGGAGCAGAGTGGGAGGGTCGGCAGGTCGCCGACGCGAAGGGAGAGCGCCATGAGCACCGACCGCACCACGGGTGAGGACACCGAGAAGACCGAGGACCTCCCCGACGGCACCGGGACGGACACCTCCTCCGGTGGCGGCGACACCGACACCGTCTCCGGCGGCGAGCCGGACGAGCCCGCCGAGTAGGGCCGTGAACGACGAAGGGCGGGACCGCGAGGTCCCGCCCTTCGTCGTTCCGCCGATCAGATCAGCGGGCCGTCGCTCTCGCTCGAGCGGCGGGTGACCTGCTCGCCGCTGGCCGGGTCGACGGCCGAGCGCGTGGTCGAGACGGCCTGGCGGCGGCGCGTCAGCAGGACCAGCCCGAGGATCAGGCCGACCGCTCCGGCCGCCATGAGGATGTAGCCGACCAGCCTCAGGTCGATCCCGGACACCTGCACGTCCACCGCGAAGGCGAGGACCGCGCCGACGACGAGGAGGAAGATCCCTGCTCCGATGCTCATTGCGTGCTCCTTCTGACTGCCGCCGGAGCGCGCGCGGGAAGCGCGCAGGGGCACCGGCGATCGCCCCACGGTAGACCCCGGGACCGGCGGCCCCCAGGCCTTCCGGCGGGAGCCTCCGGGGGTGTAGGGCGGTGCCGGGTCAGCGGTCGGAGACGCGGAGCATCACGCGGGTGCGGTCGGCGCGGGTGACCAGGCCCTCGATCAGGAGGAACACGCGGTACTCGAGCCGGTACTTCGCCAGGAACACGCGGCCCAGGCGATCGACCTCGCCGGGGTCGGCGTCGATCTCCGCGGCGGCCTCGACCGGCACCGCGTAGTCGGAGACGCGGCCGCGGCGGTCGCAGGGGACGAGGGTCACCCGCGCGTCGTTGCGGAGGCGCTTCACCTTGCCGCTGCGGCGGGGAGTGGTGACGATCAGCTCGTCGCCGTCGCGGGCGATCCAGACCGGGGTCGAGACGGCGTCCCCGGACTTCCGGAACGTGGTGAGCGAGACGAAGCGCTCGTCGGCGAGAGCGGTGAGGTCCTGGGAGAGGGGCATGTCCGAAGTAGAGCGGCCGGGAGCGGTCACCGCAAGCCTCCGTGGCACCTCGATCCGCCCCCGTAGGGTGGAGTGATGACCGACGCGACGCCTCTGATCGGCCCGACCGAGGCGCCCGATCTGCACGTGATGACCTACAACATCCGCCGGCGGATGCCGCGCCTCACCTCCCGCGCCGTCGACCAGTGGGACCGCCGCCGCCCGCTCGTCCAGCGGGTGCTGGAGCAGGAGCGCCCCTCGATCCTCGCCGTGCAGGAGGCGCTGCCGGACCAGTCGGCCGCCGTGCACGAGGCGCTGGGCTCCTCCTTCGAGGCGATGGGCTTCGGCCGGGACGCGGACCGCGGCGGCGAGCGCGTGATGCTCTTCGTCGACCGCAGCCGCTACGCCGTCCGGCACTGGACCCAGCTCGCCCTGTCGGACACCCCGGACGTCGCCGGCTCGCGCAGCTGGGGCAACCGCATCCCGCGCACGGCCGTGATCGCGGAGCTGACCGATCACGCGACCAGCCGCGAGCTCACCGTGATCTCGACCCACTTCGACCACATCTCGCGGCGCTCGCGCCAGCGCTCCGCCGAGCTGATCGCCCGCCGCGTCCTCGAGCTCGGACGCCCCGCGATCGTGATGGGCGACACCAACACCGACGTCGACACCGTCCCCTATCGGACGATCCTCGACGACGGCTGCCTCGTCGACGCGTGGGAGACCGCCGGGAAGCACCTCACCCACTCCTGGAGCACCTTCTCGAACTACCGTCCGCCCGCGCCGGGCAAGCGGATCGACTGGCTGCTCGTCAGCCAGGGGGCCTTCGAGGTCGTCTCCGCGGGGATCAACGCGGTCCGCTACGGGGGAGCGGCGCCCTCCGACCACGAGCCGGTCCAGGCCGTGCTGCGCTTCACGAACCCGTGAGCGGCACCGCCCTCGTCGAGACCTTCCTCGAGCCCCCGCGCACCCGCGGGGAGTGGACGGCCGACGGCATCCGCGCGATCGGGGCGGCGAGCATCGTGGCGGCCGCGATCGGCTGGGACCTGGTGGACGTGGCGGTGCTCGCGCTCGCGGCGATCGGGCTGGTGCTGCCGCGCTTCCTCGGCATCCGTCCGGCGCTCGACGCCCTCTTCGGGCTCGCGCTGCTCGTGGCGTCCTGGAGCAGCGTCCTCGGCCTCTACGAGGCCTGGCCGCAGTGGGACCTGGTCGTGCACTGCGTGCTCAACGGGCTGATCGCCGCGGTGGCCTACATCGTCGCCGCGCGGGCCGGAGTCGTGCCGGCGGTCGCGGGCGATCGCGGACCGCTGCTCCCGGCGGTCGTGCTCTGCGCCTGCTTCGGGACGACGGCGGGCGTCCTGTGGGAGTGGGGCGAGTGGGCGGGGCACCGCTTCATCGACTCCTCGATCTTCGTCGGCTACGAGGACACGCTCGGCGACCTCGCCGCCGGCGCGCTGGGCTCGATCCTCGCCGGCGCGCTGATGCGCTTCTGGTCCGCGAAGTCCCGGGTGGTCGGACCGGGCGCCTCGCGCGGCGTCGGAGGTGCGGCGTAGCCTGTCCCGCATGTGCGGCCGCTTCGCGATGGACTCCGAGACCGATGAGCTGATCCGCGAGTTCGTCGCCGCGGGCGGGCGCGCCGAGGACTGGGCGCCCGACTACAGCGTCGCTCCCACCGACGTCGCGCCGATCGTGCGCGAGCGGCTCCACGACGGCGAGCGGGAGCGCGAGCTCGAGCTCGCGTCCTGGGGCTTCACCCCGTCCTGGTCGAAGGGCAGGGGGCCCTCGCCGATCAACGCGCGACTCGAGTCGGTCGCGACGAACGGCCTGTTCCGCGGGGCGTTCGCCAAGCAGCGCGCGATCGTGCCGATGCGCGGGTACTACGAGTGGGAGGCCCGCGCCGACGGCAAGCAGCCCTGGTTCCTGCAGGGCGAGGAGCCGATCCTCGCCGCGGCCGGCCTCTACACGGCCCGGAAGGAGGGCGACGACTGGCGCGTCTCCTTCACGATCATCACCCGCGAGGCGCGCGACGCCTCCGGCGAGGTGCACGACCGGATGCCCGTGTTCCTGACGCCCGACGTGCGCGACGCCTGGCTCGACCCGGCTCCGCTCGCCTCCGCCGAGGAGATGCTCGCCACACTCGACCGGGCGTCCGTCGCGATGGCCTCGACCGTCACGGCCCACCCGGTCGACCGCCGCGTGAACAACTCCCGCGCCGTCGACCGCCGCGACCCGGGCCTGCTCGCGCCACTCGTCGGCTGACGTCTCCGGCCGGGCGCACGGCGATCCGCGGCACGTCCGCTCCGTCCTCCCGGCGTCCTACTTCGTGCCGGCGTGACCCGGGAACGGCTTGCCGTTCAGCGAGACCTCGTCGGGGTCGACCTCGACGTCGCCCACGTCGTCCGGGCCGCCCGTGCCGGGCACGGCCTTCACCTCGGCCGAGCCGGAGACCTCGGTCCGGCTCTCCGCCGGGTCCGAGTCCTGCTTGGCCTCGGTCTCGCGCTCGCTGCCGGGCGACTCCGAGATGTCCTTCTCGATGGTCTCGCTCTCGGAGGAGGTGGCGGGCGCCGCCCCGTCCGGCTTGCCGATGGTCGAGCCCTGGTCGTCCTGCTCCGTGCGGTCCTGGTCCATGTCGTCGCCTTTCGTCGGGACCTCCGACGCTACGTCGGGGCGCGAGCGGGGGCACCCGCTTGACAGCCCGGCCGGGGGAGGGCGGCGTGCAGGGTCGACGTACTACCCTGGGTCGACGGTCGCACCGGGGGGCGCGGCACACCCGCCGCCGACCGCGAGGAGGACCCGTGGCATCCCACCGGACAGGCGACACCCGCATCGTCGGGACGACGGTCGACGGCCGGTACACGATCGAGGAGCTCATCGGCCGCGGCGGCATGGCCACGGTCTACCGGGCGCGAGACGGCGTCCTCGGCCGCTCCGTCGCGCTGAAGATGTTCGCCCCCGGCATCGACGACGCGCAGGACCTGCAGCGCAAGGCGTCCGAGATCCGGCTGCTCGCGGCCCTCAACCACCCCGCCCTCGTCACCCTCTACGACGCGCACGACGGCGGCGACGACACCAACGGCCAGGCCTACATGGTGATGGAGCTCGCCGAGGGCCCGAGCCTGTCCGAGCGGCTCGCCGAGGGCCCGGTCGCGCCGAACGACGTCGCCTCGATGGCGGGCGACCTCGGCGAGGCCCTGCACACGGTCCACGCGGCCGGAGTCGTGCACCGCGACGTGAAGCCGTCGAACGTGCTGCTCGTCCCGAGCCCGCTGACCAGCCGCGAGTTCCGCCCGAAGCTGGCCGACTTCGGCATCGCCTCCCTCATCGACGCGACGCGGATCACCGCGCCGGGCACCCTCATCGGCACCGCCGCCTACCTCAGCCCCGAGCAGGCGCACGGCGACCCGGTCACGTCGGCGAGCGACATCTACTCCCTCGGCCTGGTGCTCCTGGAGTCGCTGACCGGCCGCCGCCCGTTCACGGGCTCGGCGATCGAGGTCACGCTCGCCCGCCTGCTCCGCGACCCCGAGGTCTCGGAGTCGCTCGGCAGCGGCTGGACCTCGCTCCTGACCTCGATGACGCGGCGCGAGCCCGGCGAGCGTCCCGCCGCGCTCCAGGTGGCGGAGTCGGCACGCCGCCTGATCGATCCGCGGCGCGACTCCCCGCCGGCGGCCATCGTCGTCCCCGACGTCCCCGCCACCCGGGTGATGTCGACGGAGCCGCTGGCCGAGACCGAGCCGATCACGCGGACGGAGGCGCTCGATCCGACCCGCCGGCTCGCGGCCGACGCGTACCCGGCCACGGAGGCGATCGCTCCGACGCAGCGCTTCACCGCGACCGAGCGGATCGCACCGGCACCGCGGACCGCTCCGGCGCCGCAGACCGCTCCGGCGCCGCGCACGGCTCCGCTCCGCCCCGCGGCCGCCCCTCCGCAGCGCCGCGGCCCGAGCCCGTGGCTGATCGTGCTGGTGCTCGCGCTGGTCGCGGTCGCCGTCGGGCTCGCGATCATCCTGATCGACGGTCCCCAATCGCCTCTGCCGCAGGTGGACGGCGAGCTGGGCGACCACCTCCGTCAGCTGCGCGAGAGCATCCGCTCGTGAGGGGCCTCCGACTGCGCGCCGCCGGCGCCGTGCTCGCCTCGGTCCTGCTGCTGAGCGGATGCTCCTCCGCGCCGCAGGGCATCGACGAGGGCACCGCCCAGACCCTCGACGACGCGGTGGTGGCCGTCGCCGAGAAGGCCTCGGCCGACGACTACCAGGGCGCTCTCACCGAGCTCGCCTCGCTGCAGTCGGCGCTCGACGCCGCGCTCGCCGAGGGCTCCGTCAGCTCCGACCGCGCAGCGACGGTGCAGGCGCAGGTCGACGTCGTCCGCGCCGACCTCGAGGCCCTGATCGCGGGAGCCCCGGAGCCGGCGCCGGCCGAGACGACCGCCCCGGCTCCCGAGGAGACGACCCCGGTCGAGGAGGAGCCGGAGGACACGCCGGCCCCCGTCGAGACCGAGGACGACCCCGCCCCCTCGCCCGAGGAGTCGGAGCCGGAGGAGACGCCGACCGAGCCGGAGGAGCCCGCGGAGGAGACCCCGGCCGCTCCCGGCGACGACGCTCCGGGGAACAGCGGCGACGCTCCGGGGAACAGCGGTGGCGCACCCGGCAACAGCGGGAACGCTCCCGGCAACGGCAACGGCAACGGCAACGGCAACGGCAACGGCAACGCGGGCGGCAACGGCCCGGGCGCTCGCGGTGCGGCGACCGGCGTCGGCGCCCCCGCGGGCAGCGGTGCCGCACCCGGGGCCGCGAAGGGCCCCGGCGGCCGCTAGAGCGCTATTCCTGGGTCGAGAGCACGGCGAACGCCGCGTCGAGCTCGACGTCCACGTCCGTGCCGTCCTCGCGGGTGACCTCCACCTCGAAGGCGTGGTCGGCGTCGTCGCTGCGCTCGGCCTCGGTGACGGTCCCGGAGCCGACGGCGCCCAGCGCCGCCTCGCTCGCGCGGGCGAGGTCGTCGCCGGTGAGGTCGTCCGGGTCCACGGCGGCGGCGGTCGGGTCGCCGGCAGGCACGCCGTCATCGTCGGAGCCGGCCTGGAGGGCGCGGTCGTCGGGGTCGACGGACAGGACGGCGAAGGAGTCGTCGAGGCGCACCTCGTACTCGAGGCCGGCGCGGTCGGTCAGGTCCAGCTCGTAGCCGGTGGCGCCGTCGTCGTCGCGCTCGGCCGAGGTGACGGTCCCGCCGCCGATCTCGGCGAGCGCGGCCTCGCTCGCGCGGTCCAGGTCGCTGCCGGTGAGGGAGTCGGACCCCTCGAAGCCGTCGGTCGCGGCGTAGGCGATGCCCGTCCCGGCTCCGATCAGCACGACCGCTCCGGCGATCCCGGCGATGATCTTCGTCTTCTTCTGCACGATGGCTCCGTCCCGGCGCCGCTCGTCGACGCCTCCAGCACTCTCGCGGTCGGGCGCTGAAGCAGGCCTGAAGCGCCCGCTCAGCGGACGAGCGGCACCCGCACCTCGACCCGGGCGCCGCCCAGCTCCGAGTCGCCGACGACGACCCGTCCGCCGTGGACCCGCGCGATTCCGGCGACGATCGCCAGGCCGAGGCCCGACCCTCCGGCGTCGCGCGTCCGGCCCTCGTCGAGGCGGACGAAGCGCTCGAGCACCCGCTCGCGCTCCGCCGCCGGGATCCCCGGCCCGTCGTCGTCCACCGCGAGCACCGCCTCCGCTCCGTCGATCCGGGTCGAGAGCGCCAGCTGCGAGGAGCGGTGCCGCACCGCGTTGTCGACCAGGTTCCGCAGCGCCCGCGAGAGCAGGGCCTCGTCGGCCACCGCCTGCACGGGCGAGATCCCGCTCGCGTCGACCCGGGCTCCGGAGTCGCGCAGGCGCCGCACCTCGCCGAGGGCGAGATCGTCGAGGTCCACGGGAGCCGCCGCCACGGCCAGGCGCGCCTCGTCCGCCCGGGCGAGCAGCAGCAGGCCCTCGATCAGCCCGCCGAGCCGCACCGACTCCTCCGCGACCGTCCTCGCCAGCCGGGCGGAGTCGAGCCGGTCCGGGTGCGCGAGCGCCACCTCCGCGGTCTGGCGCAGCGCCGCGACGGGGGAGCGCAGCTCGTGCGAGGCGTCCGAGACGAAGCGCCGCTGCCGCTCCTGCCCGCTCTGCAGCCGATCGAGCATCCGGTTGAGGGTGTGCGCCAGCCGGTCGACCTCGTCGCCGGAGCCGGGAGCGGCGATCCGGCGGTCCAGGGCGGAGGAGGTGACCGCCTCGGCCTCCGCGCGCATCCGCTCCACGGGGCGCAGCGCCCGGCCGACGACGACGGCGCACACCACCGCCACCAGCGCGATCAGCAGCGGGACGGCGACCGCGAGCAGCCCGATCGTCGTGGACACCGCCTCCTCGCGGCCCTCGTCGGGCACGCCGACCACGACGAGGGAGTCGTCGTCGAGCTCGCGGGCGGCGACCACCACCGCCCCCTCGTCGTCCACGTCGACCGTGACCGGGTCGTCGCTCTCGGCCAGCGCGAGCGGAGGGAGGTCCTCCGCGTCCTCGCCCGCGGCGGTCACCCGCCCGTCGACCACGAGCTGGACCAGTCCCTCCGAGCCGCGGACGGCCTCCGGCCCGCCCTGCTCGACCAGCGCCGCGACCCGCTCCGCCTCGGCGTCGGCGGCGGAGGCGGCGCTCGAGGCGAGCACGGAGGAGAGGACCAGGACGAAGAGCACGCTCCCGAGGAGCGCGGCGGCGGCCACCACGGCGGTCGCGGCCGCGGTGATGCGGGTCCGCAGGCTCCGGCGGCTCACCCGGCCACCAGCGTGTAGCCCGCCCCGCGCCGGGTGCGGAGGGTGTCGCGGCCGAAGGGCCGGTCGATCTTGTTGCGCAGGGTGCGGACGTAGACCTCGACGATGTTCGGGTCGCCGTCGTAGTCGAAGTCCCAGACGGCTCCGAGGACGTCGCGTTTGGAGACGACCTCGCCCGCCCGCGAGACGAAGTACTCGAGGACGCTGAACTCGCGCGCGGTCAGCGGCACGGCGACTCCGCCCCGCTCGACGGTGCGGGAGGCCGGATCCAGCACGAGATCGCCGACGACGCGCACCGTGGGCCGCTCGGCGGCTCCGCGGCGGATGAGGGCGCGCAGCCGCGCGACGAGCACCGGGAACGAGAACGGCTTGGTGAGGTAGTCATCGGCCCCGGTGTCGAGGGCCTCGACCTGGTCGAGGTCGCCGTCCTTCGCGGTGAGCATCAGGATCGGGGTCCAGTCCTCGGCGGCGCGCAGCCGCTCGCAGACGCGGAAGCCGCTGACGTCCGGGAGCATCAGGTCGAGGACGATGGCGGCGTAGTCGGCCTCCTGCGCGTACCAGAGGGCGTCGGTGCCGGTGGTGGCGGTGTCCACGGCGAAGGCCTCGGCCTCCAGGCCCGTCTCGAGGGCGCGGAGCAGGTTGATCTCGTCGTCGACGACCAGGATGCGGATGGCGGCCTCCCCGGGCTCGGCGCGCGGGGATCCCCGCGCGAGCCCAGGCTAGCCGCGGCCCCGCTGAAGCCCGCCTGAAGGGCCGGCGGACCACCGCGTCCCGCCGAGGCGCCGGCTCCCCGCCGGGACACCGGCCGGAGCGCGGTGTCCCGGCGGGACGCGCGGCGCCCGGGCGCGGGTCACTCGTCGCGGTCGGTGTACTCGCCCTCGCCCTCGGCGGAGGTGCCCGCGGCGCTGGTGTCGACGTAGCTGCCCTTGTCGGCGGTGCTCTGCTCGTTCACCGAGGTGTCGACGTAGCTGCCCTCGGCCTCGCCGGCGGTGTGCGAGACGCCCTCCGTCGAGGTGTACTCGCCGCCCTCGGTGTCCTCGGTGCTCGTGCCCTCGGCGACGTGACGGCCGTGGCCGGCGGTGTGCTCGTCGTGGTGGTCGTGGTGCTCGTGACCCTCGTGGTGCTCGTTGTCGTGGTCGTGGTGGGCCATGGCGGCCTCCTCGCTTCGTCGCGTCGGTGCGCGGTCGGATCCGCCGCGCTCGCTCCGAGACTTCTGCATCGGGGGCGGGGGTGCAAGACGTGGCGGCTGCACATCCGTGCCGCGCAACTCCTACCGGCGCCGGATCCGTCCGCCTAGCCTCCGAGGATGAGCAGACCCCCTCGCACCCGCTGGAGCGTCATCGGCCAGCTCGGACCGGCCTTCGACGACGGCGGTCCGATGCTGCTGGTCGAGGCCCGATCGGCGTTCGGGCGCCGCCCGATGCACCGCGCCAAGGCGCAGCTGCTGCTGTCGGCGCTCCGCCACCGCGCCCGCGAGCTCGGGGACCGCGCCGAGTACGTCCGCTCCGAGACCTTCGGCGAGGCCCTCGCCGGGCGCGACGACCTCGAGGTGATCGACCCGCCCACCCGCGGCGGCCGCCGCCTCGCCCGCAGGCTCGGCATGAGCGTTCTGCCCAGCCGCGGCTTCATCACGGCCGAGGAGGACTTCCGCGAGTGGGCGCTCTCCCGCTCGGGCAAGCGCCTGCTGCTGGAGGACTTCTACCGGTGGAGCCGCGAGCGCACCGGCGTGCTGATGCGCGGCGACCAGCCCGAGGGCGGCCGCTGGAACTACGACCACGACAACCGCCAGCCTCCGCCCAAGGGCGCCTCCCGGCTCGGCCTGCCCGACCCGTGGTGGCCGGAGGAGGACGACATCGACGAGGAGGTGCGCGCCGACCTCGCGCGCTGGGAGGCCGAGGGGGCGGTCCGCCTGGTCGGCGCCGACGGTCCGCGCCGCTTCGCCGCGACGCCCGCCGAGGCCGAGGCGGCGCTCGCCGACTTCGTGTCGTCGCGCCTGGGCGACTTCGGGACCTACGAGGACGCGATGCTCTCGGGCGACTGGACGATGGCGCACTCGCTGCTCAGCGCCCCGATGAACCTCGGCGTGCTCGATCCGCGGACGGTCGTCGAGGCGGCCGAGGCGGAGTACGCCGCCGGGGGCGCGCCGATCGCGGCGACGGAGGGGTTCATCCGCCAGATCCTCGGCTGGCGCGACTACGTCTGGAACCTGTTCTGGCACCTCGGGCCGGAGTACCGGAACCGCAGCCGCGCGCTCGGCGCCTCCACGCCGCTGCCCGCCGAGCTGCTCGCTCTCGACCCGAGCAGCATCGAGGCGAACTGCCTGCACGAGACGCTCGACGACGTGCACCGGCACGGCTGGGCCCACCACATCCAGCGCCTGATGGTGCTCGGCAACTGGGGACTGCAGCGGGGGTGGGATCCGGCGGAGCTCAACGACTGGTTCGTGGACGTCTTCGTCGACGGCACGGAGTGGGTGATGCCCGCGAACGTGATCGGGATGTCCCAGCACGCCGACGGCGGCGTCGTCGCGACGAAGCCGTACGCCTCGGGCGGCGCCTACATCAACCGGATGTCCGACTACTGCGGCGGCTGCCGCTTCGACCCCAAGGTGCGCCTGGGCGAGAACGCCTGCCCGGTGACCGCCGGGTACTGGGCCTTCCTCGACCGGGCCGAGCCGGTCCTCCGCGGCAACCACCGGATGGCCCAGCCCCTCGCGGGCCTGCGCCGCCTCGCGGACCGCGAAGCGGTGGTCGACCAGGAGCGCCTGCGCGAGACGTACTGACGCGGGGTCGGCGGCACGCCCGCCGCTACTCCGCGCGCACGAAGCGCGACACGGTGACCGCGACCGTCACCGCGGTCGTCCCCTCCACCGCCGCGAGCCGAGCGTCCAGCGCCTCGGGATCCACGTGGTGGGCACTCGGCCCCATCAGCACCTCGGCGCGCAGCTCGTCGACGCTCATCAGCACCGTCGTGTCGAGCTCGATGCGCTCCCCGAGCGCGAACCCCGCCAGCTGCTCGTCGAGCCGCTCCGCCTTGCCGGCGTCGATGCCCAGCATCCCGAACCGCTCGCGGATCTCGTGCAGGTGCCTCTCGCGCGGAGTGACGACGACGGCGACGCCGCCCGGACGGAGCACCCGCCGCATCTCCGGGGCGTTCCGCGGCGCGAAGACGGTGAGCAGCGCGTCGGCGGAGGCGTCGGCCAGCGGGAGGGGCTGCCAGAGGTCCGCGGTCGCGATCGCCGCCCGGGGATGCGCGCGGGCGGCGCGGCGGGCGGCCGGGGCCGAGAGGTCCAGGCCCAGCCCGTCCGCCGCCGGATGCGCCTCGAGCACGGCCGCGAGGTACGCCCCGGTGCCGCAGCCCAGGTCGACCACGAGCCGTGCGCCGGCGGGGACGGCCGCGGCGACCGCGTCCTGGATCACCCGGTAGTGGCCGGAGCCGAGCAGGTCGGCGCGGGCCTGCACCATCGCCGCGGTGTCGCCCGAGGTCGCGTGCCTCCCGCGCAGGAGCGAGGCGTAGCCCTGGCGCGCGAGGTCGGCGCTGTGCCCGAGGGGGCAGCGGAGCGAGGAGGGGCGGGGCAGCGCATCGGGGGCGAGCGCACCGCCGCAGACCGGGCAGGCGAGGGCGGGCAGCACCGTCGATCCGGGTCGGGCGGCCGGATCGAACGCGCTCACTCCGCTCCGGGCGCGCGCGCCCGCATGGCGGTGACCGCCGCGTTCAGCGTCGCGATGGTCGGCACCGCGAACAGCGCCCCGGCGAGCCCGGCCACCTCGAGCCCGGTCGCGACTCCGAGCACCACGGCGAGCGGATGCACCTTCACGGCGGTCCCGAGGATGAGCGGCTGCAGCACGTGCCCCTCGAGCAGGTGCACCAGGATCACGACGCCGACCATCACCAGCGCGGCGACGGGCCCGCTGAACAGCAGCGCGACCAGCGCGGCGAGCGCACCGGTCACGATCGCACCGAGGATCGGGACGAACGAGCCGAGGAACACCACGATCGCGATCGGCACGACGAGCGGCAGCTGCAGCGCGAGCGCGCCGATGCCGATGCCGACGGCGTTGATCCCGGCGACGCCGAGCTGCGCGATCACGAACTGGCTGAGGGTCCGCCAGCCGGCGGCGCCGCCGCGCTCCATCGCGGGGCGCGCGCGGCGGGGGAGGAGGCGGAGGAACCAGTGCCAGATCCGGCGGCCGTCGAGGAGCAGGAAGATCAGCGAGAACAGGGTGAGGAGGGTTCCGGCGAAGACCTCGGCCAGCTGGGAGCCGACGGCGAGGGCCCCGGACGCGATCGTCGACGCCTGCGCGTCGGCCCAGTCGACCGCGCGCTGCGCCCAGTCCGAGAGCTGGACGTCCGAGAACGACAGCGGCGGGCTCCGCAGCCACGCCTCGACGCCGTCGACCGCGTCGAGAGCGCGCTGCCCCACTCCGCTGAAGCCGGAGCGCGACTGCACGACCACCAGCCCGACGAGGCCGGTCAGCAGGAGGAGCATCAGGACGATCGAGACCAGGACCGCGAGCGGGCGGGGGAGCCGCAGGCGCTCGAGCCGGTTCCGCAGCGGGGTGAGGAGCGCGGTGAGCAGCAGCGCGATCAGCACCGGCACGACGATCACGGGCAGCAGCGAGACGAGGCGCACGAGGAGGTAGAGGAGCCCGGCGACGGCGAGGAAGCGCCACGACCAGGCGGCGGCGATCCGCATCCCGGTCGAGACGTCGCCCGAGGCGTCGTCCGGCGAGTCCGCGAGGGCCGGAGCCGGGACCGCTGCCGGGGGAGCGGCGTCCGCAGGCGGGGTCGTCGCCGTGCCGTGCCGCTCGTCGCGCGCTCGCCGTCCCCGCATGACCCCTCCGATCCTCTCGCAGTGTACGGCCGAGCGGCCGTCCGGGACCGGGAGGGAGCCCGGGGGCGCCGCGCCTGGAGGGATCCGGGCGCCGGATGCGCCGGCAGCGGCTCGTCCGGAGGGCGGAACGCGCCGGATCGCGCCGTCTCCGCCCCGTTCCCCGCCTCGGCCGCGGGAGGCCGGTCCGCGCCGGTAGCGTCGCGCGGGTCGATGCCGAGCGAGGAGGGCGACGGATGCTGGAGGCGGTTCTCGCGATCGCCGCGTGGTGCGCGGGCGCGGTGCTCGTCGTCAGCGGTGCCCTGAAGCTCGGCCGCGCGGAGCGGTTCCGGGCGAGCCTCGAGGCGCTCGGGGTCCCCCTCCTCCTCCGGCGCCGCGGCTGGTTCGCGGCCGCCTTCCCCGTCGTCGAGATCGCGCTGGGCGCCGCGGTGGTGCTGGCGCCCGCTCCGGCGCACCGTGCCGCCCTCGTGCCGGTGGCGCTCCTCGACGCCGTGTTCCTCGTCGTCGCCGTCCGCGCGGTCCGCGCGACGGCGGACGTCGACTGCGAGTGCTTCGGCGGGCTGGGCTCGGCGCGGATGACCGGACGCACCGTCGCGAGGAACGCGGTGCTGCTCGCGCTCGCGGTCGCCGGGGCCCTCGGCGGGCTCGCTCCGGCCGCGCTGCTCGGCGGCGGCGGTGCCTCGGCGGCGGCGTCCGGGCTCGCCGCCGCTCTCGCCGCGGTCTCGCTCGTGCTGGTGCGCGACCGCCGTGCGGCGTCGACGGCCGCTCGCGTCCGGGCGGCCGCCCGCCTGTCCGCAGCCGACAGGGAGTCCGCGCCGGGGCGCGCGCCCGAGGGCGACCTCTCGGCCGCCGACCTCGCGTTCGTCACGGTGGCCGGCGAGCTCCTGACCCTCGAGGAGCTGTCCCGCCCGGCGACGCACCTCGTCTTCTTCTCGCCCTCGTGCGCCGCCTGCCACGAGCTCGTCGAGCGCTTCCGCTGGTGGCCCCACGGCCTGCGCCCGGGCGAGGAGCTGCTGCCCGTCCTCCTCGGCAGCCGCGAGGACTTCGCGGTGCACGCCGTCTACGGGCCGCTCGTCGACCACGCCCTCTACGATCCGGAGGGCCGCGTCGCCGCCGCCCTCGGCCGAGCGGGGACGCCGGGCCACGTGCTGCTCACGCCCGAGCGTCCGCTCGGCGACGGCTGGACCTCGGGAGCCGCGTCGATCGAGGCACGCGTGCTCCGGCCCGGATTCCTCGCCGAGCTGCAGGCGGGCGGCCCGGACCCGGCTCCGGCGGCCGGCGGCGCGGTACCGGCGGGGTGACGACGGCCGGCGGGCGGAGCGGTGCCGCCGGGCTGTCGACGACCGACCGACGGCGGCCGGGCTCAGCGGCGCTCGAACTCGCCGGACATCGAGCCGTGCACGGGGTGGGCGGGATCGTCACCGACGGCGCGGGAGGGATCGTCGATCTCGACGGCGCGGGACGGGGCCTCCTCGTCGCTCGCGTCGAGGCCGAAGCCGTCCTCGAGCAGCTCCTGGGCGATGCGGCTCGAGAGGCCGCTCCTCTCGCCCGGTCCGGGGTCGCTCTCCGGGTCGACCGGGGCGGCGAACGCCTGCTCGAGTCCGGACTCCGGCATCCCGGCGTCGTCGATCGAGTCGGCTCGTCCGTCGGAGGGTCCTCGTGCAGGTCTCGGCATGCGCCCGAGCGTAGAGGACGGGCCCCCGGAGGTCGACGCTCCGTCGCGCACTGCCGGGCCGCCTGCGCGCCGGGTCAGTCGTGCAGCGACCAGGAGTGGCGAGCGACCTGGACGCCGCCGACGGTCGCCGTCTCGTCGCCGATGTTCAGCGCGAGCCGCGCGGTGCGTCCCTCCGGGCCCTCCGCCACGAGCATCACGGCGGTGTTGGAGAGGTCGACCGTGCGGGTGCTCGCGCCGACCAGCCACGGGTTCCGTCGGCGGAACGCGACGACCTCCTGGTGGGCCCGGTAGGCCTCCCCGCCCGGCCACTCGGCGGGATCGGCCGGGAACTCCGGGCGGATCGCGTCGTCGCCGCCGATCCGCTCCTCCTTGACGCCGCGCAGGCCCCGCTCGTCGCCGGAGTAGATGCTCGGCACGCCGGCGACGAAGCCGAGGATCGCCGTGGCGTGGCCGTGGTGGCGCTCGTCGCTGACGGCGCTGGCGATCCGGGTCACGTCGTGGTTGCCGACGAAGGTCAGGGGCAGGAACTCGCGGACGAAGTCGTCGTGGCGCTTCAGGGACCAGGCCAGCTCGAAGAGGTTCGCCTCCTCGAGGGAGTTGCGGACGGCCTTCCAGAGCTCGTACTGCGTGACCGAGTCGAGCCCGGACTCCCGCACGTAGCCGGTGTAGTCGCCGTGGATGACCTCGCCGACGAACCACGCGTCGGGGAAGCGCTGCCGCACCGGGTCGATCGCCGCGTGCCAGGCCGCCGGCGCGACCGCGTACGCCGCGTCGAGCCGCCAGCCGTCGATGCCCCGCTCGAGCCAGTGCGCGAGCACGGAGGACACGTGCTCCGCGACCTCGGGGTTCCCGTTGTCGAGCTCGACCAGGGCGTCGTGCCCCTCGAACACGTCGACGCGGAGGCCGTCGACCTCCTGCGACCGCTCGCTGCGGGAGAAGCGCGCCGCCTCGGGGGAGCCCTCGCCGGCCGCGACCGCGGCACGCCACCAGGGGTGCTCGCGTCCCACGTGGTTGAAGACACCGTCGAGCAGCACCCGGATCCCGCGCTCGCGGCACGCGGCGATCAGCGCGTCGAGGTCGGCCTCGTCGCCGAGGCGGGGATCGACCCGGAAGTGGTCGACCGTGTCGTAACCGTGCGTGGAGGAGGCGAAGACCGGCCCGAGCAGCAGCCCGTTGCAGCCCAGTGCCAGCAGGTCGTCCAGCCAGGGCAGCAGGGCACGGAGGCGGTGGCGCGGCTCGTCGTCGGGACCCGGACCCTCCGAGGCGCTCGCCTCGGCGCCCGTGAAGCCGAGCGGGTAGACGTGCCACCAGATCGCCGTCGAGATCCAACCGTCCGTCTGAGCCATCGTGGCCGCCCTCCCGGCCCGCTCGGGCGCGGGCCGCCGTCACTGTAGCGAGGCGGGCTGGGGCGGAGCCCCGCCCGCTCATGGGCCGGGCCGCAGGGCGGCGATCCAGGCCAGCGCGGCGAGGCCCGCCCGCACGGCGGCGGGTGCCGTGACGGAGCAGACGAGCAGCGCGAGAGCCGCGCAGGCGAGCCCGACCACCGCGCTCCTCCGCTCGCCCGTCCACCGCAGCGCCCGCACGGACGCGATCACCGCAGAGGCCGCCACGGCGACCGCGGGGAGGGCCCAGAGCGGATGCACGGAGGACGCGAGCGCGAGCAGGCCCAGCGCCAGCGCTGCGAGCCCGGGCTCGCGCGGCCGGCGGGCGCGAGGGTGCCGCCGGGACGGCCAGGGGTGGGCCGGGTCGGCCGGAGCGGGCGGAGGGAGGAGTGCCGTCGTCGTCATGAGCCGATCCTCGTCAGGCGGCGGACCCCGCGGAGAGGCGATCGGCGGATCGGTGGACGAAGGGCGCCGAGCACCTCCTGTGGAGGACCGACGGGCGCGATCGGCGTCGTTCCGGGCGTCTCGGGGCCGGAATCGCCGGAGATCCGGGGCAGGGCTGGTAGGTTACCGACGGTCCGACCGGTTGAGGACGTCCGTCCCCGGCCGAGGACGATCCATTGAAACCAGCTGTTCCGACAGCGAGAACGTCCTGGGAGGACACTCCATGGCTGACAAGTCGCTCAACCGCACCGAGCTCGTCGCGAAGATCGCCGCCGACTCCGGCCAGAGCCAGGCCGCCGTCAACGGCGTCCTCGACTCGCTCTTCACCACCCTCGCCGACTCCGTGTCGAACGACGTGAAGGTCACCATCCCCGGCTGGATCGCCGTCGAGCGCACCTCCCGCGCCGCGCGCACCGGCCGCAACCCGCAGACCGGCGAGACCATCCAGATCGCCGCCGGCCACTCGGTCAAGGTCTCCGCGGGCACCAAGCTCAAGGCCGCCGCGAAGTAGTCGCGCCCTCCGACACGGCCCCGGCACTGCGCCGGGGCCGTCGTCGTCCGCGGACGCGGCTGCCGATCAGCCGCGGAACGTAGGCTGGAGCAGTGAATCGAACCGTCCGGATCGTCGGCCCTGCGCTCGTGCTCGTCGCCGCCGCGCTCGTCGCCCTCCTCGCGGCCCTGGCCTTCGGCGGGGGAGCTGCGGCTCCGCTGCTGAACGACCCGGGCCCCGTGGTCCGCTACGGCCTCCCGATCGCCAAGCTCGCCGTCAATCTCGGCGCTGCGGGCATGATCGGCTCGCTCGTGCTGACGCTGTTCGCCTTGAGCCCCCGCGCCGCCGCCGCCCGCGACGCCCGGTCCTCGTCCCGCGCCTCGACCGTGAACGCCTCCCCGCGCCCCGGCCAGGCCTCCTCGCGCGGCGCCCAGTCCTCGTCCCGCGCCGGATCGACGCGCACCGCGGTCGCCCCCGCGCGCACCGCGCCCTCCGAGGCCGTGCCCGAGCCGCGCACCGAGTTCTCTATCGCCCTCGACGTCGCCGCCGCCAGCGCCGCCTTCTTCGCCGCGGCCAGCGCGGTGACCGGCTTCCTCACCTTCCTCAACGTCACGCAGACGCCCCTGAGCCTCGACCGCGACTTCGGCACGAAGCTCAGCTACTTCATCGGCAGCATCGAGGTCGGCCAGGCCTGGCTCATCACGACCCTGCTCGCGGCCGTCGTCACGGTCCTCTGCTTCGCCGTCCGCAACCAGACCGCGCTCGTCTTCGTCACGGGCCTGGCCCTCCTCACACTGCTCCCGATGGCGCAGCAGGGGCACGCGGCGGGAGCGAGCGGCCACGACGCCGCCGTCACGGCGCTGGGCCTGCACCTCGTCTTCGCGGCGATCTGGCTGGGCGGCCTCATCACCGTCATCGCCCTGCGGCCGCTGCTCGGCGGCTCCCGTCTGCTGCCCGTGATCGAGCGCTACTCCAGCCTCGCGCTCGTGAGCTTCGTCGTGGTCGCGGCGTCCGGGTACGTCAGCGCCGAGCTCCGGCTCGCCACCCTCGACAACCTGCTCACCGGCTACGGGATCCTCGTGCTGGTCAAGGTCGCGGCGCTGGTCGCGCTGGGCCTGTTCGGCGTGCTGCAGCGCCGCTACCTCATCGAGCGGATGCGGAAGGCCGGCGGTGTCGGCGGCCGCAGCTTCTGGTGGCTCGTCGGCGCCGAGATCGCCTTCATGGGAATCGCGTCCGGAGTCGCCGCGGCTCTCGCGCGCACCGCGACCCCGGTCGACCAGATCGCCGCGAGCCAGCTCACGGATCCGACCCCGGCCCAGCTGCTGACGGGCGAGCCCCTGCCGCCGCCCGCGAGCGCGATGAACTTCCTCACGCTCTGGAACATCGACCTGGTCTGGCTCCTGGTCTGCTCCTTCGCCATCGCGTTCTACGTCGCCGGAGTGGTGCGCCTGCACCGCCGGGGTGACCGCTGGCCCCTGCACCGCACGATCCTCTGGATCGCGGGCATGCTCCTCCTGGCCTACATCACGAACGGCGGGGTGAACGCGTACGAGAAGTACCTGTTCAGCGCCCACATGCTCTCGCACATGGTCCTCACCATGGCGGTGCCGCTGCTGCTCGTCCCGGCGGCACCGGTCACGCTCATCGCCCGCGCCGCCGCCCGCCGCACCGACGGCTCCCGCGGTGCCCGCGAGTGGGTGCTGCTCGCCGTGCACTCGCGCTTCGCCACCGCGATCTCGCACCCGATCGTCGCCGCGCTGCTGTTCGTCGGGTCGCTCTGGGGCTTCTACTACTCCCCGCTGTTCCGCTGGGCCACCACGGACCACATCGGCCACGAGTGGATGATCGTCCACTTCCTGATCACCGGCTACCTCTTCGTCAGCGTCCTGATCGGAGTGGACCCGAGCGTGCACCGCGTGCCCTACGCGATGCGCCTCCTGCTGCTGCTGGGCACCATGGCGTTCCACGCCTTCTTCGGCCTCGCACTGATGACGGGGGAGGGGCTGCTCCTCGCCGACTGGTACGGAGCGATGGGCTGGGGCACCTCCGCGCTCGCCGATCAGCAGGCGGCCGGCGGCATCGCGTGGAGCATCGGCGAGATCCCCACCCTCGCGCTCGCGATCGTCGTCGCGATGATGTGGAGCCGCTCCGACGCCCGCGAGACCAAGCGCCGCGACCGCCAGGCCGACCGCACCGGAGAGGCCGAGCTCACGGCCTACAACGACCGCCTGGCCGCCCTCCAGAAGCGCGGCTGACCGCTCCGCGCCCGCGCGACGGGGGTCATCCCCCCGATGCGGGTGGGCGCACCCCCGCATCTCGCGCCACGGCCGACGGCGACGACGCTCCCGTTCCTAGACTGGCCGCGCCGCTCGGCCGGGCCCTCCTCCGAGGCCGTGCCGGGCGGCTCGGACGAGAGAGGGGGCCTCATGATCGAGGCACGAGGACTGACCAAGAGGTTCGGCGCGAAGACCGCCGTCGACGGGATCGACTTCACCGTCGAACCGGGCCGGGTGACGGGCTTCCTTGGTCCGAACGGCGCCGGCAAGTCGACGACCATGCGGATGATCGTCGGGCTGGACCGGCCGACGTCGGGCTCCGTCCGCGTGAACGGCAGGCCCTACGCCGAGCACGCGGCGCCGCTGCGAGAGGTGGGGGCGCTGCTCGACGCGAAGGCGGCGCACCGGGGGAGATCCGTGCGCGACCACCTCCGCGTCATCGCCGCCACTCACCGCATCCCGCGGGCCCGTGTCGAGGAGGTGATCGAGCTCGTCGGGCTCCAGAGCGTCGCCCGCAAGCGCGTCGGCGGCTTCTCGCTCGGGATGGGCCAGCGTGTCGGCATCGCGACCGCACTGCTGGGCGACCCGCAGACGCTGCTGCTCGACGAGCCGGTGAACGGGCTCGACCCCGAGGGCGTGCGCTGGGTGCGCGACTTCGTCCGGAGCCGGGCCGCTGACGGCCGGTGCGTCCTGCTGTCGTCGCACCTGATGAGCGAGATGGCGCAGACGGCCGACCACATCATCGTCCTCGGCCGGGGCCGCGTCCTCGCCGACGCCCCTCTCGCCGACTTCCTCGCGGAGGCGCGCCCCAGGGTGCGCGTCGCGAGCCCCGAGGCCGACCGCCTGGCCGAGCTGCTCGTCGGAGGCGGCGCCCGAGTGACCCGCACCGAGGGCGGCCTCGACGTGGAGGGCCTCGACGCCCCCGCGATCGGCGAGCTGTCGCTGCGCGGCGGCATCGTCCTGCACGCCCTCACCCCGCTGACCCGATCGCTCGAGGACGCCTACACGGCGATGACGGCGGACGCCGTCGAGTACGCCACCGCGACGGCCCCCGCCACGGAAGGAGCCGTCCGATGAGCGCTCAGAGCACCGCACCCCGTACCTCCGCTCTCGACGGCGCCCGGCTCCGAGCCGGGGGAGTCGTCGCCTCGGAGGCGCTCAAGCTGGCGACCGTCCGGTCCACCTGGTGGTCCCTCTGGGTCTCGGTCCTCCTCGCCCTCGGTCTCGCCGCGATCCTCGGAGGGACCCTCGACGGTGTCGAGTCCGTCGAGGGGGCGACCCAGCTCGCGGCAACCGCCGCCACGGTCCATCTGCAGCTGGTCGGACTCGTCGTCGCCGTCCTCGGAGCCCTCTCGATCGGAGGGGAGTACACGACCGGGATGATCCGGTCGACCTACACCGCCGTCCCGCGGCGCCTCCCCTCGCTGCTCGCCCGCACGGGGACGGTGGCCCTCGCCGCCTTCGTGCTCGGCCTGATCACCACCGGCGGGTCGTTCGCCCTGATCGCCGTGCAGCTGGCGGGCAAGGGAGCGGCACCGGTGGTCGACGGCGAGGTCCTCGGCGCGCTGGTGGGCGGCGCGTTCCACCTCGCGGTCCTCGGAGCCTTCTCCGTCGGGCTGGGTGCGCTGCTGCGCAGCTCCGCCGCGGCGATCGGCACGGCCGTCGGAGTCCTCTTCGTACTCCCGATCGTCGTCTCGCTGGCCGGAGCCCTCCTCGATGCGCAGTGGATCACCGACGCGTCCCGCTACCTGCTCTCGAGCCTGGGGACGACGCTCTCCCGCCTGCCGGACGAGTCCGGCACCGGCGTCGGCGTCGGCACCGCCGTCCTGGCCTCGCTGGCCTGGGCCGCCGCGGCCCTCGTCCCCGCCCTCCTGGTCACCCGCGTCCGCGACGTGTAAGCCGGCCGCCCGCCTCCTCCCCAGGCTGCCGTCCCCGCCGCTCCCGCCGGCCGAGACGGGCGAGGAGGCGGGGCGCCGGTCTCCGCTGGGTACAGTGGAGCGGTGACTCAGCCGACCCTCTCCGACGAGCAGCAGCGGGTCTTCGACCTCATCGAGAACACCCGCGAGCACCTGTTCGTCACGGGTCGCGCGGGCACGGGCAAGTCCACCCTGCTCAACCACCTCAGCTGGAACACCGACAAGCAGATCGTCATCTGCGCCCCCACCGGTGTCGCGGCGCTGAACGTCGGCGGCCAGACCATCCACTCGCTGTTCCGGCTGCCGATCGGCGTCATCGCCGATTCGGACCTCGACCAGCCGCCCGAGCTGCGCAAGCTCCTCAACACCATCGACACCCTCGTCATCGACGAGATCTCGATGGTCAACGCCGACCTGCTCGACGGGATCGACCGCAGCCTCCGGCAGGCGCGGCAGCGGCGCTCCGAGCCGTTCGGGGGCGTGCAGGTCGTCCTCTTCGGCGACCCGTTCCAGCTCGCACCCGTCCCCGGCGATCCGGAGGAGCGCGCCTACTTCGCCGACCGCTACCGCTCGCTGTGGTTCTTCGACGCCCTCGTCTGGCAGGAGGCGCCGCTGCGGATCGTCGAGCTCGGCCGGATCCACCGGCAGAGCGACGAGCGCTTCAAGTGGATGCTCAACGCGGTCCGCTTCGGCATGGTGACGAAGGAGATCGCCGACGTGCTGAACGCGGCGGGCGCGCGGACGCCTCCGGCCGACGACGCGATCACGCTCGCGACCCGCAACGACACGGTCAACCGCATCAACCAGGCGGCGCTCGCGCGGCTGAAGGGCCCGCTGAAGACCGCGTCGGCCGAGATCAGCGGCGACTTCGGCGGGCGCGCCTACCCGGCGGACCAGAACCTCGAGCTCAAGATCGGCGCGCACGTGATGTTCCTGCGCAACGACTCGGAGCAGCGCTGGGTCAACGGCACGATCGGCCGGGTGACGAAGGTCGCGGGGACGGTGTGGGTCGAGGTCGACGGCGAGGTCCACGAGGTCGAGCCCGCGACCTGGGAGCGCTACCGCTACTCCTACTCCGCCGCGACGAAGAAGCTGACCCGCGAGATCGTCGCCGAGTTCGCGCAGTTCCCGCTGCGGCTGGCGTGGGCGGTCACGATCCACAAGTCGCAGGGCAAGACCTACGACTCGGCCGTGGTCGACCTCGGCCAGCGCGCGTTCGCGCCCGGGCAGACCTACGTGGCGCTCAGCCGCATCACGAGCCTCGAGGGGCTCTACCTGACGCGGCCGCTCCGGCCGAGCGACATCATCGTCGACAAGGACGTGCTGCGCTTCATGTCCGAACGGCGAGCCGAGCCGGCCGCCGTCGCGGAGGCGTCCGCGGACTGACGCCCCGCGGAGGAGGTCGGAGCAGGCCCTCAGGCCGCCGCGCAGGTCCGGGCGAGATCGCGGAACAGCTCCGTCGTCAGCCGGTACGCCTCCGCGACCTCCGCGATGACCCGCTCGCGCTCCTCCTCGTCCCAGCCCGCGGCGTCGAGCTGCTCGCGATAGGTGGCGCGGAAGGCCGACGGTGCGGCGATCTCGCCGAAGAGGAAGAAGCCGACGCCGTTGGTCTCGAAGCCGAACCGCCGCTGCAGCAGCCCGCGGACGATCGCGCAGCCGGAGAGGTCGCCGAGGTAGCGCGTGTAGTGGTGGGCGACGAAGCCGCCGCTCCAGCCCGAGGCCACGGTGCGGATCCGGTCGACGTAGGCGCTGGTCGAGGGCAGCGGGCGGATGCGCTCGCGCCAGTCCTCGCCGACGAGGAAGCGCAGGTCCTCCGCGATCGCGGGGAGCCGGGTGAGCTTGGCCGAGAGGAACGGCTCCGCGACCGGATCGCCGGCCATGTCCTCCGCCACGGCCTCGAGGGCCTCGTAGACGAAGTAGTGCTGCGAGATGAGCGCGATGTAGTCGTCGCGGCTGCCGGAGCCGGTCATCAGCGAGGTCATGAAGGCGGCGCCCTCGTCGTCCGCGCCGGACTGCCCGATGCGCAGGCGCAGGGCCTCGGAGAACGGGATGACGTTCGACACGGTGGCCTCCCTCGACGACTTAGGTCTGCCTTACCTTAGCCGAGCGGAGCCGCCGGGACCAGAGGCCGTCAGTGCCCGTGTCCGCCGTCGACGACGGAGTGCATCATCCCGCCCATGTCGCCCGAGCCGCCCGAGGAGGCGGCCATGGCGGGGGTGGCGAGGGCGGAGACGGTGAGCGCGCCGGCCAGGAGTCCGACGAGAGCTCGCGACGGCGAGACGGCCTTCTCCTCGACGCGCGGAGAGCGGAGCGAGACGGCCACCACGGCGACCGCGATCAGCTGGAGGACCGCGGCGGCCAGCGCGGGAAGGGGTTCGGCGAGTGCGCCGAGGGCCAGAGCGAGCGCGAAAGCCGCCAGAGAGGCGACCGCGACGACCAGCGCGGTGCGCGGCACGACGATCCGGCCACGCGCCAGGACGAGGACCGCCCAGAGGATCTCGACGGCGCCGAGGACCCCGATCACCGGGGCCTGCACGCCCTCGCCGCCGGCGGCGAGCGAGACGTGGACGAGTCCGGCGCCGAGTCCGGCGAAAGCGGCGTTGCAACGGGCCACGGTGGTCATGGCGGCTCCTTCGCTGGATCGGGGAAGAAGGAGGCCCCGGATCGACACACCGCATCGTGTCGTCCGGGGCCGTTCAGTCCGTCCGCCGCGGAAAACGGCGGGCCCACGGCGGACGGAGTAGAGGGGGGCGGCGGGTGCCGCCCGGGTCAGGCGGTCGCGGCGGTGCGCGTCCTCGCCGTCTTCTCGGTGCCGAGTCCGACTCCCAGCAGCACCAGCGCGCTGGCGAGGTGCAGGAAGTGGTCGGCGGTGTTCAGCGCCAGCACGTTCAGGGCGGTGTCGACAAGGAAGAAGCCCACGATGCCGAGCAGCAGGTACACCGCTCCGACGGTCGTGTTGACGGTCTTCGCCGCGGCCGCGGTCGAGAGGCCCGCGATCAGCAGCGCGCCTCCGATGAGCAGGTGGGCGATGTTGTGCAGCGGGTTCACCTCGAAGATCCCGAGCAGGAGACCGCCGTCGGTCGAGAGGAACTGCACGCCGCCGGTGACGACGAAGCCGAGGAGCCCGACGACGACGTAGACGGCTCCGAAGAGAGTCGCCAGCAGTCGATTGGGGGATCTGCGCATGGTCTCCTACCTCCTTCGAGCAGCGCCTCTGCGCTGTACTCCCTCTCTTCGTAACCCGGCGCCTGCCGGTTTGGGAACCCGGTGGACTCCGCCGGTCACGGTCAGGACACGAATCGCGATCGGGCCGACAGCGGCCCTCTCGGGCCCGACGACGCCCCCGTACAGTGGTGCCGTTCGCAGACGACGGGGGAGTCGCACGGCATGGGATCTCGCAGACCGACGCGGACGGGACTGCTCGCC
Organism: Rathayibacter sp. VKM Ac-2805; assembly: GCF_009834265.1. Taxonomy (NCBI): domain Bacteria; kingdom Bacillati; phylum Actinomycetota; class Actinomycetes; order Micrococcales; family Microbacteriaceae; genus Rathayibacter; species Rathayibacter sp. VKM Ac-2805. Next base: position 2,920,243 of record NZ_CP047185.1, on the reverse strand, counting down.
GTCCCGGTCCTCGTGCTCGCACTGGCCGGCTGCACGCCCGCCACCGCCTCGCGCGTGGCGGAGGCGCCCGCGCAGGCCGCATCGGAGGAGCTCGCCTCCGCTCTGTCGGGGTTCCTCGACGAGACGGTCGGCGTCGCAGGCGCGACAGGAGCGGTCGCCGGAGTCTGGTCTCCCTGGGGAGGCAGCTGGGAGGGCGCGGTCGGCTGGGAGTCGGACGAGCGCACCACCGCCCTCACCACCGACGCGCACCTGCGGCTCGGCACCGGCGGCACCGAGGCGATGACCTGCGACGTGGTCCTCGCCCTCGCCGACTCCGGCCGGGTCGACCTCGACGCCGACGTCGGCGAGACGCTGCGCTCGCTGCCCGGCATCGACGGTCTCACCCTGCGGGAGCTCTGCGCGCACACCTCCGGCCTGGCCGACTTCCGCTCGGCCCTCTGGCCGACCGTGCTCCAGAACCCCCCGCGGCAGTGGCCGACGCTCGAGCTGCTCGCCGCGGCCCAGGTGCGCGGCGCCTCGGCCGAGCCCGGAGCGGCGTGGTCCGACTCCGCGACCGGTCCGCTGCTCGCCGGCATCGTCGCCGCGCAGGTGACCGGTCGGAGCATCGGGGAGCTCTACGACCAGTACGTGGTGCCGCGGTACGGGCTGCGCAGCACGGAGCTGCCCGGCGCCTCCGAGGTCGACCTGCCCGCTCCGTCCCCCCGCGGCTACGCGGTCGCGCTGGACCCGGCGACCGGGGAGAAGCGCTGCGACGTGCGGCTCGACGTCACCGCCGCGTCCCCGTCCGCCCTCGGCGCCGCGGGCGGAGCGCTCACCGATCTGGAGGACCTCCGGCGCCTGGCGACGGGCCTCGCGGCCGATCCCGCAGGCGACGCGATGTGGCAGGACCCGGTCGTCCAGGGCCAGGGCCGCGCCGACTACCTCCGCGCCGGCCTCGGCGGGCACGAGGCGGGACCCCTCCGCGGCTTCTCGGGCCTCGCGCCCGGCTTCGTCACCGCGGCCTACTCCGACCCGGTCTCGGGCCTGACCGTGGCCGTCTCGATCAACAGCTCGACGCCCGGCGGGGACTTCGCCGCGACCGTCGCCCGCACCCTGGCCGCGATCGCGGTCGAGCAGGGCGCCGCGGCGGGAGCGGAAGGCCTGCCCCGGCTCCCGTGGACGGCCGACGGCGAGCGCGGCGCCGTGCAGGGGACCCCGACGCGCTGCTGATCCGGCGGCGCCCTACTCTGGTGCCATGCCGATCACTCCCGACACCAAGGACTGGACCTGGGTCCTCGAGCGCCCCTGCCTCGAGTGCGGTTTCGACGCCTCGCTCGTCGACGCCGACGAGGTCGCCGAGCTCATCCGCGAGAACGCCGCCGCCTGGCCCTACGTGCTCGACCGCGACGACGCGGCGGGCCGGCCCGACAACGAGACCTGGTCGCCGCTCGAGTACGCCGCGCACGTGCGCGACGTGCACCGGATCTACCGCACCCGCGTGCAGCTGATGCTCGCCGGCGACGACCCGCTCTACCCCAACTGGGACCAGGACGTCACCGCCGTGGAGGAGCGCTACGACCAGCAGGACCCCGTGCAGGTCGGCCGAGAGCTGGTCGAGGCGGCCGAGCGCATCGCCGAGGTGTTCGACTCCGTCGCCGGCGCCCAGTGGCAGCGCCGAGGCCGCCGCAGCGACGGCGCGGCGTTCACGGTCGACACGATCGCCCGCTACTACCTGCACGACGTCCAGCACCACCTGCACGACGTGCAGGGCTGAGTGCTCAGGTGTCGATGAGCTGCGGATTGAGGAACGAGAGCGTCCGCGCGTAGGCGAGCGCCGCGGAGGCGGGGCTGACCGCGTCGCGCAGGTTGCCGTTCGCGAAGTGCCGCTGCGTGTCCGGGTAGGTGTGCGCCGTGACCGGCGTCCCCGACTCCTTCAGCCGTCCGACGAACGACTCCGGGTCGTCGCCCGCGGGCCACTCGTCGCTCTGCGCGTAGTGCAGGAGGGTGGGGCACGGGACCAGCACGTGCTCCTCCGCACCGAGGGTGGCGTAGTACGCGACCACCGCGTCCACGAGCCCGGTGCCCGCGGCGAGCAGCCCGAGGCGGCCGCCGAAGCCGAACCCGATGACGGCGCTGCGCGGGGCCCCGGCCGCGACTCCGGTGCCGACCGCCTCGGCGACGGCGGCGAGGGTGCGGTCCTGCGCGGCCATCGCGGCGAGGTCCCGCGCGTCCTCCGGGGCGAGCGTGGCCCAGCCGTCGTAGAGGTCCGGCACGAGCACGTGGTAGCCGTGCTTCGCCACGGCCTCGGCGAACGGCTCGAGCCACGGCAGGCGCCCGAACACGTCGTGCAGCACGACCACCACGGGCCGGCCGGGGTGCCCGTACTCGAGGGCGACGCCCGGCGACGGGATCTGGACGAGCTCTGTCACCCCTCCACCCTGCCCTCTGCGTCCCGCGATCCCGCGCGCTGCCACTGATCCGCCCGGCGTGTCGCGTCGGATCCGCCGCTCGGGCGCCTCACCGCTCCGCGCGGCCGTGCGGCTCCAGCGGCAGGACCACCTGCTCGCGCAGGTGCTCGTAGACCACCGAGGTGCGCACGTCCGCGACCTCGCGCCGCTGGGTCAGCTCGTCGATGACGAAGGCGTAGAGGTCCTGGTTGTCGCGGACGGCGACGTGGATGATGAAGTCCTCGGAGCCGGAGGTGACGAACACGCCGACCGTCTCGTCGAGGCCGGCGACCCAGTCGCGGAAGGCCTCGATGATCTCGCGCGACGGCGGGCGGATGCGGACCGCGATCAGCGCCTGCACGCCGCGCCCGAGGGCCGCGAAGTCGAGGGTGAGCGTCGCGCCGGTGATGACGCCGCGGCGCCGGAGGCTCCTCGTGCGGTCGAGAGCGGTGGTCGGTGAGACGTGCACCGCGGCTGCGAGGTCCCGGTTCGTGATCCGTGCCTCCGACTGCAGGACCTGCAGGATCCGGACGTCGAGTTCGTCGAGTGCCGCTCCTGGGCCGTTCTGCTGGTCGTTCATACGGAGATCCTGCCGGAGGCTGCTCCTGCTGCCTACTGTTCGTGACGTCACTTCGCACGAACCGAGGAGCAGCATGACCATCCCCGCCCCCGACGCCGTCGGGTTCCACCCCGACGAGATCGACACCGCCGCGCCCACCCGCTCCGCCCGCCTCAAGTGGGTGGTCGTCGTCGACGAATCCCTCCCGGCAGGCCGCGCCGTGAACGCCGCGATCTGCGTGGGCGCCGCGACGGCCGCGCACGTCGCGGGACTGCTCGGACCGAGCCCCGCCGACGCGTCCGGATCGCTGCATCCCGGTCTGCCGTGGGCCGGCTGCACGGTCCTCGCCGCCGACGCGGCCACCCTGCTCGCGATCCGCGCCAAGGCCGAGGCGCACGACGGGACGTTCGTCGCCGACATGCCCGCATCCGCGCAGGCCACCCGGGTGTACGACGAGTACCGGGAGGCGGTCGCGGCGAGCGGCTCCGACGAGCTGCAGTACCTCGCGGTCAGCCTGGTGGGGCCGAGGAACCGGATCGACAGGATCGTCGGGCGGCTGCCGCTGCTGGGCTGACGGATACCGCGGGGCTGCCGGACGCCGCTGCGCTGCCGGACGCCGCTGCAGCGCCGGAGGAGGAGCCGCCCGCATCGGGCCGGAGGACCGGCCGCAGACGAGGGGAGAGGAGAGCGAGTGACGGGAATCGAACCCGCGCCATCTGCTTGGGAAGCAGAAGTTCTACCATTGAACTACACTCGCGCGGCGCCGCTCGGGCGCACCAGGACATCGTAGCAAGGCCCGGAGCCGGCCCATGCCCCGGGGTCGCGCCACGCCCTAGGATCGCAGCGTGCTCCTCTCCGACCGCGACATCTCGCTCGAACTCGCCTCCGGCCGCGTGGGGCTCGCCCCGCACGATCCGTCGATGCTGCAGCCGTCGTCCGTCGATGTGCGCCTCGACCGCTTCTTCCGGCTGTTCGACAATCACCGCTACCCGTACATCGATCCGGCCGAGGACCAGCCCGAGCTGACTCGCCTGGTCGAGACGCCGCAGGGCGAGCCGTTCATCCTCCACCCGGGAGAGTTCGTGCTCGGCTCGACCTACGAGGAGGTGTCCCTGCCGGACGACATCGCGGCGCGCCTCGAGGGCAAGAGCTCGCTCGGACGGCTCGGGCTGCTGACCCACTCGACCGCCGGGTTCATCGATCCGGGCTTCACCGGCCACGTCACCCTCGAGCTCAGCAACGTCGCGACGCTCCCCATCACGCTCTGGCCGGGGATGAAGATCGGCCAGATGTGCTTCTTCCGCCTCAGCTCGCCCGCCGAGAAGCCCTACGGCTCGGCGGAGTACAGCTCGCGGTACCAGGGCCAGCGCGGTCCGACCGCGTCGCGGTCGGCGCTCAACTTCCACCGCACGGACGTCTACACCGACTGACGCCGGCGCAGGGATCAGGGCGTAGGGGTCAGCCCAGCAGGCGGGGGAGCTGCAGCACGAGCCAGGGGGAGAACGCCCAGGGGGTCGAGCGGACGGCGGCGAGCGTCGCCTCGGCGTCGACCCACTCGTAGTCCATGACCTCGTCGAGGCGCGGATCGAGGGCGTCGCGGCTCGACAGCGTCGCCGTGTAGACGGGGCAGATCTCGTTCTCGACGACGCCGGACGCGTCGACCGCGCGGTAGCGGAAGTCCGGCAGGGCGACCTCCAGCGTGGCCAGCCGGGCGCCGAGCTCGCGCTCGGCCCGGCGGACGACGGCGTCCTCGATCCGCTCGCCCGGGGCGGGGTGCCCGCAGAAGGAGTTGGTCCAGACGCCCGGCCAGGTGCGCTTCTCCAGCGCGCGGCGGGTCACCAGCAGCGCGCCGTCCGGGGAGAAGACGTGGCAGGAGAACGCGAGGTGCAGGGGGGTGGCCGTGTCGTGCACGGTCGCCTTGTCGGCGACCCCCACGGCGTTCCCGGCCTCGTCGAGGAGGACCACCTGCTCGATCCGGTCCGTCTGCACAGTGGCGGCTGGCGAAGTCATACCCGCAAGTCAAGCACGCCGCAACACATCAGCCGGCTTATCGTCCTGGTTCTCCCCTTTGTTAGCCTTCCCCCGTGGATACGCGCGACCCCGTGGTTCTGTCCCGGTTGAGGCAGGAGCACGTCGATGCCGTCCTGGACAGGTTCTTCTCGTTGGCGAGGTCCCGGGCGGTGCGTCTCGGACCCCGCTACCTGACCCTCTGGCAGACGCTGGAGGCCAACACCCGCGGCGGCAAGCGCTTCCGCCCGCTGATGGTGATCTCGGCGTACGAGGCCCACGGCGGCCAGGATCCGGAGGCCGCCGCCCATCTCGGCGCGGCGTTCGAGCTGCTGCACACCGCGCTGATCGTGCACGACGACGTGATCGACCGCGACTTCGTGCGCCGCGGCGGCCCGAACGTCTCGGGCAGCTACCGCGACGAGGCGACGACCGCGGGCCTCTCCATCCCGATCGCCGAGCACCGGGGCACCTCGGTGGCCGTGATCGCCGGGGACCTCGCCCTCACCGGCGCCCACCGCCTCGTCGAGGGCGTCGGCGCCTCCGACGGCGTGCGGGCCCGCCTGCTCACCCTGCTCGACGAGGCCGTCTTCGCCTCCGCCGCCGGCGAGCTGGCCGATGTGGACTTCTCGCTCATGCCGGGCATGCCCTCGGTCGACGAGGTGCTCGAGATGGAGCGCCTCAAGACCGCCGTCTACTCGTTCGAGGCGCCGCTGCAGGCCGGAGCGATCCTCGCCGGAGCCTCGGACGCCGCGGTGGACGCGCTCGGCGAGTTCGGCCGCTGGATCGGCATCGCCTACCAGATCGTCGACGACCTGCTCGGCGTCTTCGGCTCCGAGGGACAGACCGGCAAGACCACGCTGGGCGACCTCCGCGAGGGCAAGCGCACCGTCCTCATCGCCCACGCGGCCGGCACGGACTGCTGGCCCGACATCGAGGCGCTGATCGGCGACGAGCACCTCGCGCCCGAGACCGCGGAGAAGGTGCGCGGCATCCTCGAGGAGTGCGGCGCCCGCAGCTACGCCGAGGGGCTCGCGAACCAGTTCGCCGACCGCGCCTGGGCGGCTCTGGAGACGCCCGCGGTGTCGGAGGCGTTCCGCAACGAGGTCCGCCCGCTCGTGGCCAGCGTGGTCGGGCGCACCCGATGAGCGCTGTCCGCCACGCGCGGATGCGCGCGACGATGCGCTCCGCCCGGCCGAGCCCCCGTACGGTGGCACGATGAGCCGCCAGAGCGAACTGTACGACCGCGTCGCGCACGAGTCGTCCGCGCAGGTGATCCGCCGCTACTCCACCTCCTTCGGGCTGGCCACGCGTCTGCTCGCCCCGGGCGTCCGCGAGCGGGTGGAGGACGTCTACGCCCTCGTGCGCGTCGCCGACGAGATCGTCGACGGCGTCGCCGAGGAGGCCCGTCTCGACCGGGCCGCGGTGGAGGAGTCCCTCGACGCCTTCGAGGCCGAGACCGAGCGCGCGCTCGCCTCCGGCTACAGCTCCAACCTCGTGATCCACGCCTTCGCTCGGACCGCGCGGGCGACCGGATTCGGCACCGAGCTCACCCGGCCGTTCTTCGCGTCGATGCGCGCCGACCTCCGCGAGACCGAGCACACCCCCGAGTCCTTCGAGGCCTACGTCTACGGCTCCGCCGAGGTCGTCGGGCTGATGTGCCTGCATGTGTTCCTCGCGGCGCCGGACGCGGGGCTCGTCTCCGAGGCCGCCCGCGCGCGGCTCGTGGCCGGAGCGCGCCGCCTGGGCGCCGCGTTCCAGAAGGTCAACTTCCTCCGCGATCTCGCCGCCGACGTCGACGGCCTCGGCCGCAGCTACTTCCCCGGAGTCGACCCGCGGGCGTTCTCCGAGCGCGACAAGGCCTCGCTGCTCGCCGACCTCGACGACGACCTCGCCGAGGCCGCCGCCATCGTGCCCGAGCTCCCGCGCTCGAGCCGGCGCGCGGTCCTGCTGGCCCACTCCCTCTTCGCCGCCCTGGCCGACCGGATCCGCGCGACGCCCGCCGAGGAGCTCCTCCGCGCCCGCGTCAGCGTGCCCACGGCCGCCAAGGCGGCGCTCGCGGCGAAGGCGGCCGTGTCGACGCTGGGCCCGCGCCTGGGCCCCGGCCCCGTCCGCGCGACCCGCTCGAGGACCGGCCCGCACCGCGCCGTCGTCATCGGCGGCGGGATCGGCGGACTCGCCTCCGCCGCGCTGCTCGCGCGCGACGGCTACGACGTGACCCTCCTGGAGGCGCGCGAGGCCGTCGGCGGCCGCGCCGGCTCGTGGGAGCACGAGGGCTTCCGCTTCGACACCGGTCCCTCCTGGTACCTGATGCCCGAGGTGTTCGACCACTTCTTCCGCCTGATGGGCACCAGCGCCGAGGAGCGCCTCGACCTCGTCACGCTCGACCCCGGCTACCGGGTCTACAGCGAGGGCGTCGACGAGCCGATCGACGTGCTCGCCGACCTCGAGTCGAACCTCGCGCTCTTCGAGAGCATCGAGTCCGGAGCGGGCGAGCGGATGCGCGCGTACCTCGACTCCGCGCGCGACACCTACGAGATGGCCAAGCGCCGCTTCCTCTACACGAGCTTCTCCTCCTTCCTCCCGCTGCTGCGCCGCGACGTGCTCAGCCGGACCGGGAGGCTCGGCCGCCTGCTGCTCACGCCGCTCGACACGTTCGCGGCGACGGCGGTCACCGACAACCGGCTGCGCCAGATCCTCGGCTACCCGGCCGTCTTCCTCGGCTCCTCGCCGTTCGCCGCGCCGAGCATGTACCACCTGATGAGCCACCTCGACCTCGCCGACGGCGTGCTCTACCCGATGGGCGGATTCACGAAGCTGATCGAGGCCGTCGCCGACGTCGCCGAGGAGGCCGGCGTCACCGTCCGCACGTCCTCGCCCGCGACGCGGATCCTCACCGCCCGCTCGCCCCGCGGCCGACGCCGCGGCGCCGAGGTCGTCGGAGTCGAGTTCACGGGCCCCGACGGCACGGAGCGGATCCCCGCCGACCTGGTCGTCAACGCCTCCGACCTCTTCACCACCGAGCAGTCGCTCCTCCCCGAGGAGCTGCGGACCTACCCGCCCGCCTACTGGGAGAAGCGCGAGCCCGGCCCGAGCGCCGTCCTCGTCCTCCTGGGCGTGCGCGGGGAGCTGCCCGAGCTCGAGCACCACACCCTGCTCTTCACGAAGGACTGGCGCGACAACTTCGACAAGATCTTCGGCGAGCACCCGACCGTCCCCGATCCCGCGTCGATCTACGTCTGCCGCCCGAGCGCGACCGACGCGAGCACGGCTCCGGAGGGGCACGAGAACCTGTTCGTGCTCGTGCCGATCCCGGCCGACACCTCGATCGGCCACGGCGGAGTCGACGGCGCGGGCGACGCGCGCGTCGAGGCCATCGCCGACCAGGCCATCGCGCAGATCGCGTCCTGGACCGGCGCGACCGACCTGGCCGAGCGGATCGTCGTCCGCCGCACCATCGGCCCGGCCGACTTCGAGAGCGACCTCGGTGCCTGGCGCGGCTCGATGCTCGGACCGGCCCACATCCTCTCGCAGAGCGCCTTCTTCCGCGCCGGGAACGTCAGCCGGCACGTCGACGGCCTGCTCTTCGCCGGCAGCTCCACGATCCCCGGCATCGGCCTGCCGATGTGCATCATCAGCGCCGAGGTCATGCTCAAGCGCGTGCGCGGCGACGTGTCGACCGAGCCGCTGCCCGTGCGGGAGGCGCCGTCCGCTCCGGTCGCGCCCGTCGCCGTGGGGGAGTAGGCGTGGGGATCCTCTACCTGCTCGCGCTCCTCGTCTCGATCACCGGGATGATCGTGCTCGACCGCCGCTTCCGGCTGTTCTTCTGGGCGGACGCGCGACGCGCGGCGATCGTGCTGCCCGTGGGAGTCGCGTTCTTCCTGGTCTGGGACCTCGTGGGGATCGGCCTGGGCGTCTTCTTCCGCGGAGAGACCTCCTACATGACCGGCCTGCAGATCGCGCCGGAGCTCCCGGTCGAGGAGGTCCTCTTCCTCACCCTGCTCTGCTACCTGACGATGGACGTGCACGGCTTCCTCTCGCAGCGGGTCGCCCGGCGGGCGGAGGCGCGCGCGTGACCTACCTCCTCCTCAACGCCGTGTTCCTCGCGGTGGTGCTGGTGCTGCTGGTGCTCGCGCTGCGCCGACGCGTCCTGCGCCTGCCCGCCGTCCTCGGCACCCTCGCCGTGCTGCTGGTGATGACCGCCGTGTTCGACAACATCATGATCGGAGTGGGCCTGCTGGTCGCCTACGACGACGACCTGATCTCGGGCATCCGGATCGGTGTCGCTCCGATCGAGGACTTCGCCTACGCGATCGCCGCGGCCCTCGCCCTCCCGGCGCTCTGGGTGCTCCTGCCCTCGCGTCGTCGGAGCGAGCCGTGAACCGGCTGCGCGCGCTGTTCGTCTCGAGCCGCCCGCTGAGCTGGGTCAACACCGCCTACCCGTTCGCGGCGGCGTACCTGCTGACCACCCGCGAGATCGACCTCGCCTTCGTGCTCGGCACGATCTACTTCCTCATCCCCTACAACCTCGCGATGTACGGGATCAACGACGTCTTCGACTACGAGTCCGACCTGCGGAACCCCCGCAAGGGCGGCGTCGAGGGCGCCGTGCTCGACCGGAGCGAGCACCGAGCGACGCTCATCGCGGCGGTGGCCACGAACGTGCCGTTCCTGGTGGCGCTCGTGCTGCTCGGGTCCCCGGTCTCGTGGCTGGTCCTCGCGATCAGCGTCTTCGCCGTGATCGCCTACAGTGCGCCGGGGCTCCGCTTCAAGGAGCGCCCGTTCGTCGACTCGCTGACCTCGGCGACCCACTTCGTCAGCCCGGCCGTCTACGGGATCGCCCTCGCGGGCACCGTGGTCACCGGACCTCTGGTGGCGCTGCTCGTGGCGTTCTTCCTCTGGGGGATCGCGAGCCACGCCTTCGGCGCGGTGCAGGACATCCTGGCCGACCGCGCGGGCGGCATCGGCTCGATCGCGACCGTGATCGGAGCGAAGGCGACCACGCGCTTCGCCATCGCCGCCTACGTCGCGAGCGGCCTGCTCCTGCTCCTGCTGCCCTGGCCGGGGACCCTCGCGGCGATCCTCGCGGTGCCGTACGCGGTGAGCATCTGGCCGTACCGGTCGCTCGAGGACGCCGAGGCGGAGCGGGCGAACGCGGGCTGGAAGCGCTTCCTCGCGCTGAACTTCCTGACCGGCTTCCTCGTCACGCTCCTGCTGATCGTGTTCTGGATCGCCACGGTCTGATCCGCGGCCGCCGGCGCGCGGGGAGGGGCGTCGCCAGCGACTCCGCGGGCCGGGCCCCGTCAGTCCCGGCGGGCGGGCGGCGCGAGCCGCGGCTCCGGCACGACGGGGGCGGTGGCCGGCGGGCGGCGCACCGGCAGGAGCAGCACCAGCCCGACGGCGAGGACGAGGACGAGCCCGAGGATGCCCCAGTACTGCACGTTCGCCTCGCCGCTGCCCGAGACGGCCGCGGCGATCGAGACGGCGGCTGCGAAGGCGGCGGGCGCGAGGAACGAGGCCGCCCGCCCGGTGGTCGCGTAGAGGCCGAAGATCTCGCCCTCGCGTCCCTCCGGGATGAGGCGGGCCAGGTAGCTTCGGCTCGCCGACTGCGCCGGGCCGACGAACAGGCACAGCAGCAGGCCGAAGATCCAGAACACCGTGCTCCCCCCGTCGTGCAGGACGAAGACGGCGGTGCCGCAGACGACCAGGCCGATGAGCGAGGCGACGATCACGGCCTTGGGGCCGATGCGGTCGTCGAGCGCGCCGACCGAGATGGTCGCCACTCCGGCCACGACGTTCGCGGCGATGGCGAAGAGGATCACCTCGCCGGCGTCGAAGCCGAAGGTGCCCTGCGCCAGCACGCCGCCGAAGGTGAAGACCCCGGTGAGCCCGTCGCGGAACACCGCGCTGGCGATGAGGAAGGCCACGGTGCTGCGGCTCTCGCGCCAGAGGGCGGCGACCTGCGCGAAGAGCGCGCGGTAGGAGGCGATCACGCCGACGCGCTCCGCCCGGCTCGCGCGCGCCGGCGTCTCCGGCACCGCGACCAGCACCGGGAGGGCGAAGACGGCGAACCACACGCCGGCGACCAGGATCGAGACGCGCACGTCGAGGCCGTCGTCCCCCGTCACTCCGAAGAGCCCGACCTCGGGCGAGATGAAGCCGAAGTACACGATCAGCAGCAGGACGATCCCGCCGACGTAGCCCATGCCCCACCCGAAGCCGGAGACGCGGCCGATGGTCGCCCGGGTCGAGACCTGGAGGAGCATCGCGTTGTAGTTGACGCTCGCGAACTCGAAGAAGACCGTGCCGACCGCGAGCAGTCCGAGTCCCAGCCAGAGGAGGGCCGGGTCGGGGCGCACGAGGAACATCAGCAGGATGCAGAGGACGACGACGGCGGAGTGGATCCCGAGCCAGAGCCGGCGGCGCCCGCCGAGGTCGGCCCGGCGGCCGGTGATCGGCGCGATGACGGCGACGACCACGCCGGCGGCGGCGAGGGACCAGCCGAGCGCGGCCGAGACTCCGCTCGAGGTGCCGAAGAGCCCGTCGGTGGTCAGGTAGACGGTGAAGACGAAGGTGGTCACCACCGCGTTGAAGGCCGATCCGCCCCAGTCCCACAGGCCCCAGGCGAGGACGGGCCAGCGGCCGGTGCGCGTCGTCATGGGCCCACCGTAGGGGGAGGAGGTGAACGGCCGGAAGCGGCGGGACCCGTGAGTCTGAGAGTTGAGCCGATGCGACTCAACTTCTCGCGTCCGGACTTGACGCGAGACGACGGATGCGTAAACTTGAGCGTGCGGGGCTCAACTCCCGCAGAGGATTCCGCACCACCCGTCAACTGACCGGCAGCCGCCCGCGCGACGCCGATCGCGAAGGAGAACAACGCATATGTCCCGTGCCGTAGGCATCGACCTGGGAACCACCAACTCTGTCGTGGCCGTCCTCGAGGGAGGCGAGCCCACCGTCATCGCCAACGCCGAGGGCTTCCGCACCACGCCGTCCGTCGTGGCGTTCACCAAGGACGGGGAGGTGCTCGTGGGCGAGACCGCGAAGCGCCAGGCCGTCACCAACGTCGACCGCACCATCGCGTCGGTCAAGCGCCACATGGGCACCGACTGGACCTTCGGCGTGGAGGACAAGAAGTACACCCCGCAGGAGATCTCGGCCCGCATCCTGGGCAAGCTCAAGCGCGACGCGGAGCAGTACCTGGGCGACAAGGTGACCGACGCGGTCATCACCGTCCCGGCCTACTTCAACGACGCCGAGCGCCAGGCGACCAAGGACGCCGGCGAGATCGCCGGCCTCAACGTCCTGCGCATCATCAACGAGCCCACCGCGGCCGCGCTGGCCTACGGCCTCGACAAGGGCAAGGAGGACGAGCTCATCCTCGTCTTCGACCTCGGCGGCGGAACGTTCGACGTCTCCCTCCTCGAGGTGGGCAAGGACGACGACTTCTCGACCATCCAGGTCCGCGCGACCTCGGGCGACAACCGCCTCGGCGGCGACGACTGGGACCAGCGCGTCGTCGACCACCTGGTCAAGCGCTTCAAGGACTCGACCGGCGTCGACGTCTCGAAGGACAAGATCGCTCGCCAGCGCCTCAAGGAGGCCGCGGAGCAGGCGAAGAAGGAGCTCTCCTCGAGCACCTCGACCAGCATCCAGCTGCCCTACCTCTCGCTCACCGAGAACGGCCCGGCGAACCTCGACGAGACGCTCACCCGCGCCAAGTTCGAGGAGCTCACCAGCGACCTGATCGAGCGCACCCGCAAGCCCTTCACCGACGTCATCGCCGAGGCGGGCGTCAAGGTCGAGGACATCGCTCACGTGGTCCTCGTCGGCGGCTCGACCCGCATGCCGGCCGTGGCCGAGCTCGTCAAGAAGCTCACCGGCGGCAAGGAGCCCAACAAGGGCGTCAACCCGGACGAGGTCGTCGCCGTCGGCGCCGCGCTGCAGGCCGGTGTCCTCAAGGGCGAGCGCAAGGACGTCCTCCTGATCGACGTGACCCCGCTCTCGCTGGGCATCGAGACCAAGGGCGGGATCATGACCAAGCTCATCGAGCGCAACACCGCGATCCCGACCAAGAGGTCCGAGACCTTCACCACGGCCGACGACAACCAGCCGTCCGTCGCGATCCAGGTCTTCCAGGGCGAGCGCGAGTTCACCCGCGACAACAAGAACCTGGGCACGTTCGAGCTGACCGGCATCGCGCCGGCCCCGCGCGGCATCCCGCAGGTCGAGGTCACCTTCGACATCGACGCCAACGGCATCGTCCACGTGTCCGCGAAGGACAAGGGCACCGGCAAGGAGCAGTCGATGACGATCACGGGCGGCTCGTCGCTGCCCAAGGACGACATCGACCGCATGGTCCGCGAGGCCGAGGAGCACGCCGCCGAGGACAAGGCCCGCCGCGAGGCGGCCGAGATCCGCAACAACGCCGAGACCCTGGCGTACTCGATCGACAAGCTGATCAAGGACAACGAGGACAAGCTGCCCGAGGACGTCAAGTCCGAGGTGCAGGGAGACGTCGACGCGCTGAAGACCGCGCTCGCCGGCGACGACGACGCGGCCGTCAAGACCGCGTTCGACGCCCTCAACGCCTCGCAGACCAAGATCGGCCAGGCGATCTACTCCCAGGACCAGGCCGCGCAGAGCGCCCCCGCGGACGCTCCGGCCGACGGTGACAAGAAGGACGACGAGGACATCGTCGACGCCGAGGTCATCGACGAGGACGAGCCGAAGGACACGAAGTAGCCATGGCAGCCGAGAACGAGCCCCAGGACCTCCCCGAGGAGCAGCCGGTCACCGGCGGCGAGGCGGGAGCCGAGGCGGCGCAGGACGCCCAGGACCAGGAGGGCCTCATCGAGGCCGAGGGGCCCGACGTCGAGACCAGCCTCTCGGACGCCGACCTCTCGTTCCTCTCGGGACAGTCCAGCGCCGAGACGCTCGCGGCCGAGCACCTCGCCGATCTCCAGCGGGTGACCGCGGAGTACGCGAACTACCGCAAGCGCACCGAGGCCAACCGCCAGGTCGACAAGGAGCGGGCGATCGGCGACGCGGTGAAGGTCATCCTCCCCGTGCTCGACGACCTCGACCGCGCCGAGAAGCACGGCGACCTCGCCGAGGGCGGGCCCTTCACGGCCATCGCGCAGAAGCTGCGCGGCGGAGTGGAGAAGCTCGGCCTGGTGAAGACCGGCGCCGTGGGCGACCTGTTCGACCCGAACATCCACGAGGCGATCTTCCAGCAGCCCACCCCCGGCGCCGAGACCTCCACGGTCGCGGACGTCGTCGAGGCGGGCTACTACCTCGGAGGCTCGCTGCTGCGGGCCGCCAAGGTGGTCGTGGCAGTCCCCGCCGACTGACCCCGCCACCGGCACCACCACCGCGGAGGACCCCGCCCCGCTCGGCAGCACGCTGCCGGACCGGGGCGGGGTCCCTCGCCGCATTCGACACAGGAAGAGGCACATGGCCAGCCAGGATTGGTTCGACAAGGACTTCTACAAGGTCCTCGGCGTGTCCAAGGACGTCTCCGCCGCGGATCTGAAGAAGACCTACCGCAAGCTCGCCCGCCAGTTCCACCCCGACTCCAACCCGGGGGACGCGAAGGCCGAGGCGCGCTTCAAGGAGATCAGCGAGGCGTACACCGTGCTCTCGGACGCCGAGCAGCGCAAGGAGTACGACCAGATCCGCGCCATGGGCGGCGGAGCGCGCTTCACCGCGGGCGGCCAGCCCGGAGGGTTCGACGACGTCTTCGGCGGCATGTTCGGCCAGGGCGGGCGCACCTCCTACAGCACCCAGCAGGGCCCGCCGCCCGGCTTCGAGGACATCCTCGGCGGCATGTTCGGCGGCGGAGGCAGCCGCTTCGGCCAGCCCAGCGGCGGCTACCGCGGCTTCGGCGGCCCGCAGAAGGGCGCCGACGTCACCGCCAGCACCACCATCGACTTCCGCACCGCGACCCGGGGCGACACCGTCCAGCTGCAGACCGGCGACGGGCGCACCCTCTCGGTGCGCATCCCGGCCGGCGTGGCCGACGACCAGAAGATCCGCGTCCGCGGCAAGGGCCGCCCGAGCCCGGACGGCGGCGAGCCCGGCGACCTGGTGCTCACCGTCTCGGTCCGCAAGCACCCCGTGTTCGAGCGCGACGGACTGAACCTGCGCGTGACGGTTCCGGTCACCTTCGTCGAGGCCGTCTTCGGCGCGACGATCGAGGTGCCGACCCTCGGCGGCGAGCCCGTCAAGCTCCGGGTCGCCGCAGGCACCCCGAGCGGCCGCGTCCTGCGCGTCAAGGGCCGCGGCGTCACGACTCCCAAGGGCACGGGCGACCTGCTCGCCGTCCTGCAGGTCGCCGTCCCGAGCCACCTGTCCGCCGCCGCCCGTGAGGCCCTCGAGGCCTACGCCGCCGCCGAGCCGGACGAGGACCCGCGCGAGGACATCCTGGAGAAGGCCCGCTACTAGCACCGGATCGGCGCGACCGGTCGGAGGAGGAGACATGGACGAGAACACGCCCGTCTTCGCGATCGCCGTCGCCGCCGAGCTGGCGGGGATGCACCCGCAGACGCTGCGGCAGTACGACCGGCTCGGGCTCGTCAGCCCGACCCGCACCGCGGGCAAGTCGCGCCGCTACTCGATGCGCGACGTGGTGCAGCTGCGCGAGGTCGCCCGGCTCTCGTCCGAGGGCGTCTCGCTCGAGGGCATCGCGCGCATCCTGCAGCTCGAGAACCAGGTGCAGTCGCTCTCGCAGCGGGTGCGGGAGCTGGAATCGGCCCTCGCCGACGAGCTCCTGAACCGGCCCGGCCGCCGCGTGTTCGCCGCCGGTCTCGAGGGCGACGTGGTCACTCTGCGCCACGGGACGCGCGCGCAGCGCCGGACCGAGCTGGTCGTCTGGCGCCCCGCGCCACGATCGGGCGCCACCGACGACGCCACGCCCTGAACGAGGGGTAGCCTGACCGGGCGCCGCCCCATCACGGCGGCGCCCGCTCCTCCGCTCGGGGCGGAGACCAGGAGGACCGCCGTGGACCACGACAGCAGCACCCCGCGCGACGAGCGCGATGCCCCTCAGGAGCAGGCCTCCCAGGAGCAGGCCTCCCAGGAGCAGGCCTCCCAGGAGCAGTCCTCTCAGGAGCAGGCTCCGGACGCCTCGCGACAGGAGCAGGCCCCGGGCGCCACTCGCGCGTCCCGCCGGGCACCCGTCGTCCCCGACAACGGATTCTCCCGCGAGTCCTACGCGATCCACGCCACCCGCAGTGAGCTGCCCCTCTTCTCGGACGCGCTGAACGCCGGCCGCGACGACTCCGGCTGGCTGTCGTCGCTCTCGAGCACCCTGGCCGGACCCACCGGGCCCGTCGGCTCCCCCGACTCGGCCGCCGAGGCGGCGCAGGCCGCGCTCGATCGCCGCACCCGTCGCCGGAGCGACGAGTCCGGCTCCTGAGCCGCGGCTCCTGCTAGTCGCGCAGGCGCGTCGCGGCCATCCGGGCGTCGACCAGGCGGCCGCCGCTGAGGCGGGCGAGGATCACGGAGCCGAACGGCAAGGCGCGCACAAGAGGCAGCCCCTCGACCCGCTCCTCGTCCGCGTAGCCGAGGAGGACGTACATCCCGACCACGGCGATCGCGGCGATCGTCGCGACCCGCGCCGGGATCTGGTCCATCGTGCCGCCTCCGCCGTCGATCGGCTCAGCGAGCGTGACGCACATGAGGAAGATCGACGCGTAGACCGCCAGGTGCACGTGGGAGCGGCTCCACGGGCGCGCGAGCGCGGCGATCGGCAGGATCCAGAGGGCGTACCAGGGGTGGATGGCGGTCGACGCCGTCACGAACGCGAGCAGCGCGCCGGACAGGCGGGCGAGCGGATCGATGGAGCGCCGCGACAGCATGAGGCGAGCGGAGATCAGGCCGGCGAGCCCGAGCGCGAGGATCTTGACCACGGCGATCGCCGCGGCGGGGTCGTGACCGGTGAACTCGACGGCGCGGGAGACCGAGACCGTGACGAACGACATCGGCGCGTACCAGTGCAGGATCGAGCCGGGCACGACCATCGCCGCGACCCAGCCGACCCCGACGCCCGCGAGCAGCCCGACGGCGACCACGAGGCCGAGCGCTCCGGCGCCCGTCCAGAGCCAGCCGCGGGCGCGCTCACGCCACGTCGCGTCGTGGCGCAGCCACAGGAGCGCGAGCACGGGGAGCGCGATCACGGCGATCGGCTTGATCGCGATCGCTCCGGCCATCAGCACGACGGCGGCGATGCGCCGGTCGGTCTGGGCGTAGTAGAGCGACGCGAGGATAAGCGCCAGCATCACGGAGTCGTTGTGGCCGGCTACGACGAAGAGCACGAGGGTCAGCGGGTTGGCGACGATCGTCCAGGCGGTGAGCGGGACCGAGAGGCCGCGCAGGCGCGCCAGGCGGAGCGCGTAGACGGCCATGACGGCGACGCCGGCGACCGACACGGCGCGGAGCATCGCGATCGAGAGCTCCGGTGCGCCGTAGCCCGCGAACTGCACGGCGGTGCGCTCGATCAGGAGGTAGAGGGGCCCGTAGGGCGTGGGCGTGTCGGCCCAGAGCGGGTCGACGCCGAGGTCGAACCAGCCCGGGAGCGTCGCGACGCCGTGGGTGTAGGGGTCGATGCCCTGGGTCATCAGGCGACCCTGCGCCACGTAGGAGAACATGTCGTGGCTGAACAGCGGCACCGTCACGAGGAGTGGAGCGGTCCAGGCGAGGGCCGCCACCACGATGGTGCGGACGGAGCCGGGGCCCGCCGCGAGCGCGACCGTGCGCAGGCGGAGCCACGCGATCAGCAGCAGCATCCCGCCGCCCACGACGAGGGCGCCGCTGGACTCGGTGAGCCAGCCCGTGGCGCGGATCGAGGCGACGAGAGGCCAGTCGCGGATGGGCGAGCCGGCGGGCAGGTAGCCCACGCCGAGCGAGCCGAGGAGGATCGCGATCGAGCCCAGCAGGCCCGTCGCCAGCGGTGCAGCCTCCATGAAGCGGAGCCGCGGCCGGCGCTGCCGTCCCGTTGCCCGGGCCGTGACCGGCCGCTCGATCGTCCCCCGTGAAGCCATCGGAGCCACGCTAAAGGATGGGACTCCGAAGTGCATGGACGGCCGGTGAACGGTTGATCAGTCGGCGCTCAGGTTGTACAAGCACTCGCACGCGCACCGATCAGGGCAGGCGCGGCACCGGAGCCGGCTCCGCGAAGCGCAGCTGGTTGCCGAACGGATCGATCACGTCGAGCGCGAAGCCGAACGGCGTGCGGGTGATCCGCGGGTTGAGGTAGGGGTACGCCTTCGCGTCGAGCTCGGCGTGCAGCTCGCGGACTCCGCGGAGGGCGACGTGCACGGCGGCGCCGGGACTGCCGTCGCGGTGGTGCTCGCTGAGGTGCAGGCGGAGCCCCGAGCGCGACACCTGCAGGTAGAGGGGGGCGTCGAGCGCGGCGCGGTGCTCCCAGTCCACCTCGAAGCCGAGGTAGTCGACGTAGAACTCGCCCGCCTTGGCGACCGAGAAGATCCGCAGGATGGGCACGGCCGCCTCCAGTCGCACCGGCTCGAGCCGGTCCGGCTCCTCCGCGCTCGACCGGTCCCGTGCACGCCGTCTCGTCTCCACGCCACGAGGCTAGCCGCCCCGCGGCCGGCCCGGAGCCGGAGGGTCAGTCGACGAGATCGAGACCGCGCAGCAGCCGGAGGGTCTCGACCCCGGCGGGCGGGCAGCGGCCCGCATCGGAGCCGTCGACCCAGTGCAGCGAGTCGATCTCGCCGCTCGGGCGCGCCTCCCGGTCGAGCTCGGCGGCGAAGACGCTCATGTGGACCTCCCGCCCCTCCGGCTCGCCGTGCGCCTGGGTGCGGACGGTGAACAGGGGCTCGAGGCCGAGCGCGACGGCACCGAGCTCCTCGCGGGCCTCGCGGGCCGCCGCCTCGATCCCGCTCTCGCCCTCGTCGACCTTGCCGCCGGGGAGGTAGAGGACGTCGCGGCCCCGCGCCGTGACCATCAGGACGCGCCGGTCGCGGAGGACGGCGACGGCGGACACGACGATCGGCGGGAGGGTGCTCATCCGCTCATCATGCCCGCCGCGGGCGGACCGGCTCGGCGCCCCCGCGGCTACCATGGGGGCACACCAGAAGGACGCGCGCAGCCGGCGCGCGCCGGGGCCCCGTGCGCCCGAACAGCTGAGGAGCAACCCGTGGCAGAACCCACCACCCTCGACAAAGTCATCACCCTCGCGCAGCACAGGGGATTCGTCTTCCCCTCGGGTGAGATCTACGGGGGCACCCGCTCCGCGTGGGACTACGGGCCGCTCGGCGTGGAGTTCAAGGAGAACATCAAGCGCCAGTGGTGGAAGACCTTCGTGCAGGGCCGGGGCGACGTCGTCGGCCTGGACTCCGCGGTCATCCTGCCCACGGCGATCTGGCACGCCTCGGGACACGTCGGCGTCTTCTCGGACCCGCTGACCGAGTCGCTGATCACCCACAAGCGCTACCGCGCCGACCACCTCTTCGAGAAGTACGAGGAGGTCAACGGCCACCCGCCCGTGAACGGCCTCGCCGACATCCCGGACCCGGAGCACCCCGACAAGGTCGGGCAGTGGACCGAGATCAAGCAGTTCTCGGGCCTGATGAAGACCTACCTCGGCGTCGTCGACGACGAGTCGGGTCTGCACTACCTGCGTCCCGAGACCGCCCAGGGCATCTTCACCAACTTCGCGAACGTGCTGCAGAGCGCCCGTCGCAAGCCGCCCTTCGGCATCGGCCAGATCGGCAAGGCGTTCCGCAACGAGATCACCCCCGGCAACTTCATCTTCCGCACCCGCGAGTTCGAGCAGATGGAGCTCGAGTTCTTCGTCGAGCCCGGCACGGACGAGGAGTGGCAGGAGACCTGGATGCAGCTCGCCTGGGACTGGTTCGTCGGGCTCGGGATGAACCCCGAGAACATCCGGCAGTACGAGCACCCGAAGGACAAGCTCTCCCACTACTCCAAGCGCACCGTCGACATCGAGTACCGCTTCAGCTTCGCCTCGGGCGAGTGGGGCGAGCTGATGGGAGTCGCGAACCGCACCGACTACGACCTCAAGACGCACATCGAGCACTCGGGCAAGGACCTCTCGTTCTTCGACCAGAACAAGAACGAGCGCTACGTGCCGTTCGTGATCGAGCCGTCGTTCGGCCTCACCCGCGCGCTCATGGCGTTCCTCGTCGACGCCTACGAGGAGCAGGAGCTGCCGCCGAACGCCAAGGGCAAGGTCGAGACGCGGACCGTGCTGCACCTCGACCCGCGCCTGGCGCCGGTGAAGGTGGCCGTGCTGCCGCTCTCGCGCAACGAGGCCCTCTCGCCGCTCGCGCGCCGCGTCGCCGACCAGCTGCGCCAGCTCTGGAACGTCGACTTCGACGACTCCGGAGCGATCGGCCGCCGCTACCGCCGCCAGGACGAGATCGGCACCCCGTACTGCGTGACCGTCGACTTCGACTCGCTCGAGGACGACGCCGTGACCGTCCGCGACCGCGACACGATGAAGCAGGAGCGCATCCCGCTCGAGCAGCTCGAGTCGTACCTCTTCACCGGGCTCCGCGGGGCCTGACGCTCCTCCCGGGACGCCGCCGACCGGACGGGCCGGCGGCGTCCCGGAGGGCGCGGACCAGCCGGCCCTGCGGTCAGCGCTCGCGGGCGAGCAGGGCGAAGACGAGGGTCGAGGTCCACTCGCCCTTGCAGAACTCGTCCTCCTGGTGGTGCGCCTCGAGGCGCATTCCGAGGCGCTCGCAGAGGCGGGCGGAGGCGGTGTTCCGAGCGTCGAGCTGCGCGATCACGCGGTGGGCGCCGAGGGTGTCGAACGCGAGGTCGAGCAGCGCCCGGGCGGCCTCGGTCGCGTAGCCGCGCCCCTGCGCCTCCGGGTGCAGCACCCAGCCGATCTCGACCGCCTCCTGCTCGACGGACGTCGCGATGAGGGTGAGGTCGCCGATCATCCGCCCGGCGAGGACGCCCTCCCGGGGGACGATCGCCAGCACGGCCACGTCGCCGTCGGCGGCGAGCCGTGTCGAGGGGAGGCGGCGCTGCAGGTGCGCCCGCGACTCCTCGGGGGTGCGCACCGGCCAGCGGAGGAACCGGACGGCATCGGCGTCGCCCTGGTAGCGCGCGTGGTCCTCGGCGTCCTCCGGTCCGAGGGGACGCAGGAGCAGGCGCTCGGTGAGCAGCGGCGCGGAGCGCAGCGGCTCCGCATCGAAGGGGAGCCGGAGGCTCACGCGGTGGCGGCGTCCGCGTCGGGACGCGCGGCGGCGGCGGGCTCGGCCGGGACCTCGATGCCGAAGAGCGCCTCGAGCCCGGTGAGGTAGGCCTCCTGGGCTCCGGCGCGCGCGTAGTCGCGGGCGCGGACGCTCGGGGTGTGCAGCAGGACGCCGGCGAGGTGGCGGAGCGCCTGCTCGGTGCGGCCGTCCTCGTCGCCGCGCGAGCGGGCCCGCTCGATCTCGGCGTCGAGCGCGTCGAACACGTGGGCGCGCAGGGCGACGACGGCCGGAGTGAGGCTCTTCTCATCGGCGACGTCCGAGAACTTCCGGGCCGCCTTGTCGACGAGCGCGCGCGCCTGCTGCGACGCGTCGAGCACGTCGAGAGGCGCGTGCAGGCTGATCGTCTCGAGGTCGAGGAGCTCGACGCCGGCGACCGAGGTGACGTCGGAGGCGACGTTGCGCGGCAGGCCCAGGTCGATCACGAGCTGGCGCTCGCGGGAGAAGCCCTGGAGGCGCCCGGCGGCGAGCAGGGCGGCGTCGAGCACCGGCTCCTGGGTCGTGGTGCAGGTGATGACGATGTCGGCCGAGACCGCCTCGAGCGCGAGATCGGAGGCGGCGATGGGCCGGAGCGAGCGGCGGGCGGCGAAGCCCTCGGCGCGACCGGAGGGGGAGTGCACGGCGATGTCGACCACTCCGCGGTCGCGCAGGGCCGCGACGGTCGCCCGTGCGTAGCTGCCGGTGCCGACGAGGAGGACGCGGGCGGCCCGCCAGTCGGTGACGCGGCTCGCGGCCAGGTCGAGCGCGAGGCGCACGATCGAGCGGCCGGCGCTGCCGAGGCCGGTGCGGTTCTTGATGCCGCGCGAGGTCTGCGAGGCGCGCTGGAACAGCCGCTCGAGCTCGGAGGAGGTGGTGCCGAGGCGGCGCGCCTCCTCGAGGGACCGGCGGACCTGGCCCGCGATCTCGCCCTCGCCGACCACGACGGACTCGAGCCCGCTGGAGACGGCGAAGAGGTGCTCGGCCACCCGGTCGCCCGAGACGACGTCGACGCTCCCGCGCAGCTCGTCCTGCTCGACGCCGGTCGCGGCGCTGACGGCGGCGGTGGCGGCCTCGACGGCGACGGCCTGCGCGGCGGTCAGCGGCTCCTCGATGTCGAGGTAGGCCTCGAAGCGGTTGCAGGTCGCGACGACGACGGCTCCGGAGACGAAGTCGATCCCCTCGGAGAGGGCCGCGGTCACGGCGGAGGAGTCGACGGAGAGCTTCTCGAGGAGATCGAAGCTGGCGTTCTTGTGCGACGCCGTCAGACACAGAAGCACCACGTCAGTCTACCCGCGCTCTGCGGGGCGGGGTCCCCGGACTGGGGAGGAATGCACGGATGCGCCTGGAATAATGCCGCGGTGACCTCCCCCACCGACGGCCTGCTCGATCCGCTGCACCCCCTCTCCGCCGGCCGCACGGCCGACTCGCTGCTCCTGCGCGCCTACCGCTCCGAGCGGGGCGAGAGGACGCCCGTCTGGTTCATGCGCCAGGCCGGCCGCAGCCTCCCGGAGTACCGGGCCCTGCGCACCGACACGAAGATGCTCGACGCCTGCCTCGACCCGGCGCTGGCGAGCGAGATCACCCTGCAGCCGGTGCGGCGCCACGGAGTGGACGCGGCCATCTTCTTCAGCGACATCGTGATCCCGCTGCGGCTCGCGGGCGTCGGCGTCGACATCGTCCCCGGGCGCGGGCCGGTGCTCGAGAAGCCGGTGCGCACGGCCGCCGACGTCGCCGAGCTCGCCTCGATCGACCCGTCCGTGCTCGACGAGACTCTCGAGCCCATCCGCGAGGGCGTGCGCCGCACCGTCGCGGGCCTCGGCGACACCCCGCTCATCGGCTTCGCCGGCGCTCCCTTCACCCTGGCCGCCTACCTGGTGGAGGGCGGCCCGTCCAAGGACCACCTGCGCGCGCGGACGATGATGCACGCCGACCCCGCCGCCTGGGCCCAGCTGATGGAGTGGACCGCCGAGGTCACCGGCCGCTTCCTCCGCGCGCAGGTGCTCGCCGGGGCCAGCGCCGCGCAGCTCTTCGACTCCTGGGCCGGGGCGCTCTCGCTCTCGGACTACACGACCCACGTCGCTCCCGCCTCCGCGCGCGCCCTCGTCCACGTGCGCGACCTCGCGTTCGACCACGGGGAGACGCGCCGCAACGTCCCGATCGTGCACTTCGGCGTCGGCACCGGCGAGCTGCTCGGAGCGATGCACGGCATCGGCGCCGACGTGGTGGGCGTCGACTACCGGATCCCGCTCGACGAGGCCAACCACCGCCTCGGCGGCTTCGTGCCGGTGCAGGGCAACGTCGACCCGGCGCTGCTGACCGCGCCGTGGGAGGTCCTCGAGTCCCACGTCGACGACGTGCTCCGACGGGGCCTGAGCGCCCCCGCGCACGTGCTCAACCTCGGCCACGGCGTGCCGCCCGAGACCGACCCCGACGTGCTCACGCGCCTCGTCGCGTTCGTGCACGCCTGGCGGCCGTGAGCGAGGAGCGCCCCCGCGACGCGGCGTCGTACGACGTCGCGGTCGTCGGCGGCGGAGTGGCGGGGCTCGCCGCCGCCGCGGAGTGCCTGCGCATCGGCCTGCGCGTCGTGGTGCTCGAGGCGGGGGAGCGGGTCGGCGGCTCCGTCTCTCCGCTCGCCCTGGCCGGAGCCGCGCTCGACGCGGGCGCCGAGAGCTTCGCCACCCGCGGCGGCCACGTCGAGCGGGCGCTCGCCGCGCTGACCCTCGACGGCGTCCCGCTCGCCGAGTCGATCGTCGAGCCCCGGACGCACGGCTCGTGGCTGCACCTCTCGGGCGGCCGCTCCGTGCCGTCGCCCCGGGCCGGCATCCTCGGCATCCCCGGCACGCCGCTCGCCCCCGACGTCGTGCGGGCGATCGGCCGCCGCGGCGCCTGGCGCGCCTGGCTCGACACCCTGATGCCGGTGCTGCGCATCGGCCGCGCGCACTCCCTCGCCGAGCTGGTGCGCACCCGGATGGGCGAGCGCGTGCTCGAGGACCTGGTCGCGCCGGTCGTCTCCGGCGTCTACTCGAGCCGGCCGGACGACATCGACGTCGACCTGGCCGCACCCGGACTGAACGGCGCGCTCACCCGCGCGGGCTCCCTCGCCCGGGCCGTGGCCGCCCTCCGCGCGAACCTCCCGGCCGGAGTCGCGGTCCGCGGGCTCGAGGGCGGGATGCACCGCCTGGTCGCCGCGCTGGTCCAGCGGATCGACTACCTCTCCGGCGAGATCCGCACCGGCGCCTCCGTGCAGCGGCTCGAGGGCTCCGACGGGGACTTCGTCCTGACCCTCGCCGACGGCGCTCTGAGCGCCCGAGCGGTGATCGTCTCGACCCCGGAGCGCGACGCCCGGGCGCTGCTCGCCGGCCTCGCTCCCGCCGTCGCGGAGCGCGCCGACGAGGCGCCCCACGACTCCGTCGAGCTGGTGACCCTGGTCCTCGACGACGCCCGCCTGGACGCAGCCCCCCGCGGCTCCGGCGTGCTCGTGGCGCCCACCGCCACCGACGTCACGGCCAAGGCGATCACGCACGCGACCGCGAAGTGGGACTGGCTGGCCGCCTCCCTCCCTCCCGGCCGCCACGTGCTGCGCCTCTCCTACGGGCGCCCGGGCGAGCGCCCGCCGCTCGAGGGGCGCACCGATGCCGAGGCGGCCGCGATCGCCCTGCTCGACGCCTCGACGCTGCTCGGACTCGCCCTCGATCCGGCGTCGCTCGTCGACTCCGCCCGGGTGCGCTGGGCCAACGTCCGGCCCGCCGCGGCGCTGGGCCGCCGCGCGCACCTGGAGGCGTTCCGCGAGGCGCTCCTCCCGATCGAGGGAGTCGCTGTGACCGGCACCTGGATCGCGGGCACGGGCCTCGCCTCGGTGCTCCCGCACGCCGCCGAGACGGCCGCCCTTATCCGGCGCCGACTGGTGCGTCAAGGAGTCGGGCTGCCGAGCGACGCCCGCGACGCCGACGGCTACTCTTAGGCCCAGGCATCCGCGCGAGCGCGCGGCGTGCCCCGGCACGAGTGGTCACCGACCGCGTGGACGATCGCGAGAGCGACCCAGGACGAGGAGTAGGCGTGAAGGGCAAGATTCTTTTCGTGGCAGGAGCCGCAGCCGGGTACGTGCTGGGAGCACGCGCCGGCCGCAAGCGGTACGAGCAGATCGCCTCGGCGGCAGGCCGCTTCTGGCGGACCCAGCCGGTGCAGGACGTCGCGGGCGCCGTCGGCGGCGCCGCGAGGACCCAGCTGAGCAGCGTCTCGGACAAGGCGTACGAGGTCGTGCGCTCGGTGGTCGTCAAGGCCGTGTCCGGCGGCAGGAAGGCCCAGGGAGCGAGCGACGCGGAGGCGTCGGCGGCCGCCCGCAAGGCGGCCTCGAAGGTCGACGAGGCCGCGGCGTCGGCCGGCTCCGGCGGGTCGACGACGTCCACCTCCACCAGCAGGGCCTAGTGCTCATCCCTCCGGCCGTGCCAGGCGCGCGCCGGCCGGCACGTCCCACCCTCGAGGAGCTCCCGTGGTGAACGAACGCAATCCCAAGAACGCCCGATCACTGGGAGAGCTGGTCAGCGACCTGCCCGGCCTCGTGATCGAGCTCGTCAAGGCCGAGGTCGCCTCGCTGAAGAACGAGCTGGCGGGCAAGGCGAAGAGCGCGGGTCTGGCCGTCGGCCTGTTCGCGGTCGCGGCCTTCCTCCTCCTGACCGCGTGGGCGACGCTGGTCGCCTTCGCGATCATCGGCATCGCCTCCTGGCTTCCGGCCTGGCTGTCGGCGCTGATCGTGACGGTCTTCTTCCTCCTGGTGGCCGTGATCCTCGCCCTCGTCGGCGTGCGCACCATCAAGAAGGCCGTGCCGCCGGTGCCGCAGGACTCGATCGACAGCATCAAGAAGGACGTCCAGGCGTTCAAGGGAGTGGGCAGCTATGACAACTGAGCGATCCGTCAGCAGCACCACGCCCCGCTTCGTCGACCCGGCGGAGCTGAAGCCCGGCCAGCTGAAGGCCGACATCGAGCGCGCCCGCTCCGAGCTCGCCGCGACCCTCGACGCGATCGAGTACAAGGTCAACGTGCCGCGCAAGGTGCGTACCGCCCAGCGGACGATTGAGCGCAAGCTCCAGGTGGTGCGCCGCCAGAACCCCTCCGCGCTGATCGCCGGAGCGGTCGGCGCCGCCGCCGCCGTGGGCCTCGTCGTCTGGGGCGTCGCGAAGCAGATCATCGAGGACTGAGTGCCGGAGGGCCCGGGGCGCTAGCGTCCCGGGCCCTCCGGCGCCAGAGCCCCCGCCGCTTTTGTGCATCGGCACGAGCGGAGGGATGATGGATCAATGACCGATCAGACCGCCGGCACGGCGGGTCCCGTTCAGTCCGCCCCCGACACGAGCGCCGCCGCTCCGGCGCCGCAGCCCCCCGCCGATCAGGATCACTCCGATCAGGCCCTGGGATACACGCTCTGGGCGGTTCTCCGCAGGGATCCCGCACGTCCGTTCA
Source organism: Rathayibacter sp. VKM Ac-2805 (assembly GCF_009834265.1). Classification (NCBI taxonomy): domain Bacteria; kingdom Bacillati; phylum Actinomycetota; class Actinomycetes; order Micrococcales; family Microbacteriaceae; genus Rathayibacter; species Rathayibacter sp. VKM Ac-2805. Next base: position 2,893,571 of record NZ_CP047185.1, on the reverse strand, counting down.
CCCTCTCCAGCGACGCCGTGGATCCCGCGGTGAAGCAGTACGAGCACCTCGTCGCCCAGCTCGAGGGCGAGGGCGTGACCGTCCGCGGCACCTACGACGTCTCGGCCCTGCGCGCCGACGCCGACATCATGCTGTGGCTCACGGGCCCGGCGCCCGAGGAGCTGCAGCGGGCCTACCGCGAGCTGCGGCGCACGGAGCTGCTGGTCGGCCTCCTGCCGACGTGGAACGCGATGGGCGTGCACCGCGACGCCGAGTTCAGCTCGAACCACCTCCCCGCCTACATGCGCGGGAAGGCGCCGGCCCGCTGGCTCACGGTCTACCCCTTCGTCCGCTCCTACGAGTGGTACATCCTCCCCGAGGAGGAGCGCCGCGCGATGCTCGCCCAGCACGGGCGCCAGGGCTCGCGGTTCCGCTCCGTCCTGACCAACACGGTCGCCTCGTTCTCGCTCGGCGACTACGAGTGGATCCTCGCCCTCGAGGACGAGGAGCTCGTCAACCTCGTCGACCTCATGCGCGACCTGCGCGCCACCGAGGCCCGCCGCCACGTGCGCGAGGAAGTCCCCTTCTACACAGGACGGCGCATCGACGCCGACCAGATCGCCGAGGTGCTCCGATGAGCGACACGACCAGCGAGCCGATCCTCGTCCGCGGGGCCACCCCCGCGGCGGCGTCCGGCCCCGAGCACGTCGAGGTCCCCGTGGCGTACGACGCGATCCTCCTCGCCGGCTTCGGCGGGCCCGAGGGCCAGGACGACGTCATCCCGTTCCTCCGCAACGTCACCCGCGGCCGCGGCATCCCGGAGGAGCGCCTCGAGGAGGTCGCCCACCACTACCGCCACTTCGGCGGCGTCAGCCCGATCAACGCGCAGAACCGCGCGTTGAAGAAGGCGCTCGAGGCCGAGCTCGCGAACCGCGGCATCGACCTCCCCGTGCTCTGGGGCAACCGCAACTGGGCGCCCTACATGAGCGAGGCCGTCGCCGAGGCGAAGGAGCGCGGATTCACCAACCTGCTCGCCATCGCCACCAGCGCGTACTCCTCCTTCTCGTCCTGCAGGCAGTACCGCGAGGACTACGCGGCGGCGCTCGAAGCGACCGGCCTCGAGGGCGAGCTGCGGATCGACAAGGTGCGCCAGTTCTTCGACCACCCCGGCTTCGTGATGCCGTTCATCAAGGCCGTCCACGACGGGCTCGACGAGCTGCGCGAGCGGATGCCCGACCTCGATGTCACGTCCGAGGTGGAGGTGCTGTTCTCGACGCACTCGATCCCCATGGCCGACGCCGAGCGCAGCGGACCCCACGAGCGCCACGACGACGGCACCGTCGTCGACGTGCACGAGTTCGGACCGGGCGGCGCCTACGAGGCGCAGCACCTCGCCGTCGCCGAGGTCGTCATGGCCGCCGCCACGGACGAGGACGTGCCCTGGCAGCTGGTCTACCAGTCGCGCTCCGGCCCGCCCACCCAGCCCTGGCTCGAGCCGGACATCAACGACGCCATCGCGGAGCTGCCGGCCCGCGGCCGCCGCGCGCTGCTGATCGTCCCGCTCGGCTTCGTGTCCGACCACATGGAGGTCATGTGGGACCTCGACAACGAGGCCCTCGAGACCTCGGAGGAGCACGGACTCGTCGCGCTCCGCGTCGCGACCCCCGGCACGGACCCGGTCTACGTCTCCGGCCTGGTCGACCTGGTCCTCGAGCGCGTCAACGGCGTGCCGACCGAGGACCGGGCCTCGATGACGGCGCTCGGCCCCTGGTACGACGTCTGCCGCCCCGGCTGCTGCGAGAACGTGCGAGCGGGGTTCAAGCCCGCCCTGGCGGGAATCGCACCGTGATGAGGAGTCGTCTGTCGTGAGCATCAGAGTCGGCACCCGCGCGAGCGCGCTCGCGGTGGCGCAGACCCGGATGACGGCCGATCTGATGTCGGCCGCCGCGGGGGTCCCCGTGGAGCTGGTGCGCATCGAGTCGGACGGCGACCGCATGCGCGGCTCGCTCGCCTCCCTCGGCGGCACCGGCGTGTTCGTCAGCGCCCTGCGCGACGCGCTGCTCGCCGGGCGCTGCGATGCGATCGTGCACTCGCTGAAGGACCTGCCCACCGCTGCGGTGGAGGGCCTGCTGCTCGGAGCGGTCCCCGAGCGGGAGGACCCGCGCGACGCGCTCTGCGCCCGCGACGGGCTCACCCTGGCGACCCTGCCGGTCGGAGCCCGCGTGGGCACGGGCTCGCCCCGTCGGCGCGCGGCGCTGCTGGCCGCCCGTCCGGACCTCGAGATCGTGGACATCCGCGGCAACATCGACACCCGGCTCCGGAGGGTGCTGCCCGGCAGCGACTCGCCGCTGGACGCGATCGTGCTCGCCCTGTCCGGCCTGCGCCGCCTCGGCCGGGTCGATGCGATCACCGAGGTGCTCGGCTTCGACGTCTCCCCGCACGCCCCCGGTCAGGGAGCGCTGGCCATCGAGGTGCGCGACGAGGAGCCGTCGGAGGAGCTGCGTGCCGCTCTCGCGGCGGTCGAGCACGTGCCGACCCGCGCGGCGATCACGGCCGAGCGGTCGCTCCTCGCCTCCCTCGAGGCCGGGTGCGCCGCTCCGATCGGAGCCTCCGCGGTCGTCGAGGAGGACCGCGTCGTCCTGCACGGCGTGGTCTTCGCCGTCGACGGCACGGCGTCCCTCGCACGGGAGGTCGCGGAGCCGGTCGATAACGGTTCGGTCGGCGGTGGTCGACACCGGGCGGATCCGCAGTATGGTGGTCGCGAACTGCCCGTCGTCGAAGCCGCGTTCCGTTGCGGCTCTCTGCTCGCTGACGCGCTTCTCGGTGCGGGTGCCGCCGAACTCGCACCCCTGGGAGCCCCTTCGTGATCGTCCCCGCCGCCTACTCCCAGTGGGAGAAGCCGTTGCAGGGGTGGCGCATCCTCGTCCCCCGCGGAGGCCCGTGGGGGGACGGTGTCGCCGCCGCTCTCCGAGCCAAGGGAGCCTCGCCCGTCGTCGCTCCGATGATCAACTTCGCGCCGACCGACGACTTCCCGGCGCTCGAGCAGGCCCTCGCCGACCTCGAGGCCGGCGCCTTCGACTGGATGACCGTCACGAGCGCCACCACGGTCGACGTCCTGTCCCTCCTGCGCACCACCGTGCCCGCGAGCACCAAGGTGGCGGCGGTCGGCGAGACCACGGCGGCCGCGCTCGTCGCCGCCGGGTACTCCGTCGACCTCGTCCCCTCCGAGGACAACTCCGCCCGCGGCCTCCTGGCCGAGTGGGAGGAGGCGACCGGCGGCCGGCACCCCCTGCGCGTGCTCACGCTGCGGTCCGAGATCGCCAAGCCGCTGCTCACCGAGGGCCTCACCCGCATCGGGCACGACGTGCGCTCCGTGGTCGCCTACCGCACGGTCGGCGTCCCGGTGGAGGAGCGCGTCGTGGCGGATGTCGCCGGCGGAGCCGTGCACGCGATCCTCGTCACCTCGGGCAGCGTCGCGGAGCAGGTCCAGAAGCAGCTCGGCCCGGTGCCCGAGTCGATCCTCGTCGCCGCGATCGGCCCGCAGACCGCGAAGGACGCCCGCGCCTTCGGCCTGCGCGTCGACGTCGTCGCCGATGAGCGCTCGGCCTCCTCCCTCATCGACGCGGTCGCCGCCGTCGCCACGGAGCGCGCTCCCCGCTGAGCCGCCTCTCCGGCGCGACGTCGGCCGGGAGGGGCGGGCCTCGCCCCGCAGCGCAGCGACCCGCCTCTCGGCTGATGTGGTGCGTCCGGAGCACCTCCACCGGGTGGGGCGTCCGCGCTCCCGGGAGGTGCTCGGCGGGGCGGGATTACGCTGGAGGACATGACTGCCATCCGCCCGCGCCGCCTCCGCACGACCCCCGCACTCCGCCGTCTCGTCCAGGAGACGCGCATCCACCCGGCGCAGCTGATCCTGCCCCTCTTCGTGGCCGAGGGGATCACCGAGGCCCGGCCGATCGGGTCGATGCCGGGGGTGATGCACCACTCGCTGGACAGCGTCCGCGGAGCGGTGACGGAGGCGGCCGAGGCGGGGATCGGCGGTGTGATGCTGTTCGGCGTGCCGACCACGCGCGACGCGGTCGGCTCCGGTGCGACCGACCCCGACGGCGTGCTCAACGCCGCGACGCGGGTCGTCGTGGAGGAGGTCGGCGACGCGCTGGTCGTGCAGACCGACCTGTGCCTGGACGAGTTCACCGACCACGGCCACTGCGGTGTCCTCGACGACCGCGGGCGCGTCGACAACGACGCCACGCTCCTCCGCTACGAGGAGATGGCGCTCGCCCAGGCCGAGGCCGGCTCCCACCTGCTCGGGCTCTCGGGGATGATGGACGGCCAGGTCGGAGCGATCCGCGCCGCTCTCGACGGCGCCGGGCACCTGGACACCGCGATCCTCGCGTACTCGGCGAAGTACGCCTCCAGCTTCTACGGTCCGTTCCGCGAGGCCGTGCAGTCCACGCTCGAGGGCGATCGCCGCACCTACCAGCAGGACCCGGCGAACCGCCGCGAGGGCCTGCGCGAGGCGACCCTCGACCTCGCCGAGGGCGCCGACGTGGTGATGGTGAAGCCGGCCATGAGCTACCTCGACGTGCTCTCGGACGTCGCCTCCGTCTCGGACGTGCCGGTCTGGGCGTACCAGGTGTCGGGGGAGTACGCGATGATCGAGGCCGCCGCCGCGAACGGCTGGATCTCGCGCGAGCCGGCGATCCTGGAGTCGGTCACGGGGATCCTCCGCGCGGGGGCCGACGCGGTTCTCACGTACTGGGCCGTCGAGATCGCTCGCGACCTGCTGAAGTAGCCGCTCCTCCTCCTGGGAGCGAGCCTCGGCATCTCGTCCGAAAGCGCTCCTCCGGCGCGAGGGCGCCGGGCGGCGCGCGTACCCTGGAGGGGTGACCACCTCGGCGAACGACACCCTGTACGAGCGTGCCCGGCACGCGATCCCCGGAGGCGTCAACTCGCCCGTCAGAGCGTTCCGCTCGGTCGGCGGGACCCCGCGCTTCATGGTCTCGGCCGCCGGCCCGTACATCACGGACGCGGACGGGCGCGAGTACGTCGACCTCGTCTGCTCCTGGGGCCCCGCGGTCCTCGGGCACGCGCACCCCGAGGTCGTCGCGGCGGTGCAGGAGGCGGCCGCCCGCGGTCTCTCGTTCGGCGCGTCCACTCCCGCCGAGACCGACCTCGCCGAGCTGGTCGAGGCGCGGATCACGGCCGGGGGAGTCTCGCCGATCGAGAAGCTCCGCCTGGTCTCCACCGGCACCGAGGCGACGATGACGGCGATCCGCCTCGCCCGCGGCGTCACCGGCCGCGACCTGCTGATCAAGTTCTCCGGCCACTACCACGGCCACTCCGACGGGCTGCTCGCCGATGCCGGCTCCGGTCTCGCGACCCTCTCGCTGCCCGCCTCCGCCGGCGTCACGGCCGCGACCGCGGCCCAGACGATCGTGCTGCCGTACAACGACCTCGAGGCGGTGCGCGCGGTCCTGGCCGAGCGCGGCGCCGACATCGCGGCGGTCATCACCGAGGCCGCGGCCGCCAACATGGGCGTGGTCGCTCCGGACCCGGGCTTCAACGCGGCCCTCGCCGACCTCGTGCACGCGAACGGCTCGCTGCTGATCATGGACGAGGTGCTGACCGGCTTCCGCGTGAGCGCCGGCGGCTGGTGGGGGCTCGAGAACCGCGGCGCCGAGGCTCCGTACCGGGCCGACCTCTACACCTTCGGCAAGGTCATCGGCGGAGGGATGCCGGTCGCGGCTCTCGGCGGCCGTGCGGACGTCATGGACCACCTGGCGCCGCTCGGGCCGGTGTACCAGGCGGGCACCCTCTCCGGGAACCCGGTCGCGGTGGCCGCGGGCATCCGGACGCTGCAGCTGGCCGACGACGCGGTCTACGCCTCGCTGGACGCCACGGCGCTGACCCTCCAGCGCGAGGTGTCGGCGGCGCTGACGGCCGAGGGCGTCGCGCACACGGTGCAGACGGCCGGCAGCCTCTTCAGCTTCATGTTCACGGACCTGGGCCGGCCGGTGCGCGACTACGCCGAGGTCCAGGCGCAGGAGTCGTTCCGCTACCCGGCGTTCTTCCACGCGATGCTCGACGCGGGCGTCTCGCTGCCGCCGTCGGTGTACGAGGCCTGGTTCGTCTCGGCCGCGCACGACGACGCGGCGATCGGGCGCATCGTGGACGCGCTGCCGGCGGCGGCGAAGGCCGCGGCGGCCGCTCGGGCGTAGGCTCCCGGGCCGCCCGCGGATCAGGCGGGAGGCGCCCGCCGCACTGGAGCGGCGGACGTCCCGCGCGCCCGGCCGTCGGCGTGCGGCGACCGGGCAGGGGCCCTCAGCCCCGGCGTGAGACCGACTTCGGCAGCACGAACACCAGCGCGAAGGCGGCGACCGCCATCAGGGTGCTGAGGAGCATCGCGGGAGCCGCGGCGTCGAGGAAGCCCGAGGCGACCGTGTCCGGACCCGTGATGACGAGGCTCCCGAACAGCACGCTGCCGATGACCGCGATGCCCACGGCCGAGCCGATGCGCTGGATCGCCGAGATCACGCCGCTCGCCGCGCCCGCGTCCTGCGGGTCGACGGTCGAGACGATGAACTGCACGTTCGGGGCGATGAAGAAGCCGTTGCCGAGGCCCGCGATCAGCAGCGGCGGCAGGAGCTGCCAGTTGCTGATCGAGTCCGGGGTCGCGGTCAGCAGCACCAGCCAGACCCAGCCGAGCCCGACGGCGAGGAGTCCGCTGCCCATCACCAGGACGTTGCGGCCCAGGCGCGCGGTCATCCGGTTGCTCTGCGAGGAGCTGATGATGCTGCCGATCGCGAAGGGGATCGACACCAGGCCCGACTCCAGCGCGGTGTGGCCGAGGCCCGACTGCCAGAGCAGCGAGATGGTGAAGAAGATGCTCGTGAAGGCGGCGAAGTAGACCAGCGCGAGGATCACGCCTCCGGTGAAGGCCGGGTGGCGGAACAGCGACGGCGGCACCAGGGGAGCGCGGCCGCGGCGGACGTGGAGGACCTCCCAGGCGCCGAACGCGGCGAGGAGCAGGACTCCGCCGGCGATCGAGAGGAAGGTCCACAGCGGCCAGCCCTCGTCCTCGCCCTGGATGAGCGGGACGAGCAGGGCGACCAGGCCGCCGGAGACGAGCACGAGGCCGAGCCAGTCGACGCCTCCGCTCGGGGCGCGGTCGCCGGCCTCGAGGTCGCGGCGGGCGGGGAGGAGGACCGCGGCGGCGATCAGGGTCGCGACGCCGATGGGCAGGTTCACCCAGAAGACCAGGCGCCAGCCGTTCTCGTCGCCGAAGGCCTGGATGATCAGGCCGCCGATGATCGGGCCGAGCGCCGACGAGACGCCGAGGACCGCGCCCATGACCGCGAACGCCTTGCCGCGCGAGGGACCGCGGAACAGGAGCTGGATGTAGGCGTTGACCGCCGGGACGAAGACGCCGCCCGCCAGGCCCTGCACGATGCGGGCGATGACGAGCTGGGTGTCGTCCGCGGCCAGTCCGCACGCGAAGCTGGCGACGGTGAAGAGGGCGATGCCGCTGACGAAGACCCACTTGTGCCCGAAGCGGTCGCCGAGGCGGCCGGCGGGGATGAGGGCGAGGCCGAACGCGAGGGCGTAGCCGGAGATGATCCAGGAGAGCGTCGACTCGGAGGCGTCGAGCGTGGTGCGGATGGTGGGCAGCGCCACGTTCACGATGGTCGTGTCGAGCAGGGCGATGAACATGCCCGCGAGCAGGACGATCAGCGAGCGCCAGGCGCGCTTGTCGGGGGCGGGAGGGGCGCCGGTCGATCGGGCGGTCGACGTCTCGGTCATCGCAGGAGTGCCTTTCGAGCAGGGGGGGGAGGGGTGGTCCGTCAGACCTGTTCGAGGGACGCGACCGGATGTGAATGCTCGCAGGAGAAACCGGGTTTCCGCACGCCGGGATCTGTGGGGGCCTTCAGGCGGAGGGCTCGCCGCAGGCTCGCCTCGCGGGGCGTCAGCGGATGCGCGACTCCGCCAGCCGGGCGCAGTCGATGCAGAGCTCGGCCGTGGGCCGGGCGGCGAGGCGGGCGGCTCCGATCGGGCGGCCGCACGAGGCGCAGTCCCCGTAGCCGCCGGTGCCGAGGCGGGCGCGAGCGGCGTCGAGCTCGCGCCCCGTGCGGGCGAGAGCGTCGCGGACTCCGGCCATCCGCGACCACTCGGCCGAGAGCGGCGTGCCCTCCGGGTCGTGCTCGTCATCGGCGGTGCCGTCGGCACGGTCGCGCAGGAGCTCGGCCAGCGAGGCCTCGAGCCGGGCCGCCTCGTCGCGCGTCTCGGCCTGCCGCTCGGCCAGCAGCGCGTCGAGGAGGCGCGCCTCGTCCGGATCCATCGGCATCCGACCATGCTGCCACCCACGCGAGCGGCGGGGCATCGTTGTGCGATCCGGCGCTGACCCGGCGGCGGGCGGCGGGGCAGACTAGGGGCATGCCCGTCGTGACCGTGCTCCCCGACCGCCTCGAACTCCGCCTCACCGCGGCCGAGCGACTGCTCGCGTTCCACCGCAGCGACGTCGTCGTCGACCGGTCGAGCATCCGCTCGGCGACGGTCACCGAGGACCCCTGGATCTGGGTCCGGGGCATCCGCGCGCCGGGCACCGCGGTGCCGCTCACGCTCGCGGCCGGCACGTGGAAGTTCCACGGCGGCAAGGACTTCCTGCTGATCAAGCGCACCGCCTCGGCCGTCGTGATCGACCTGGTCGACGAGGACTACTCCCGCCTGATCGTGAGCACCAAGCACGCTCCCGAGCTGATCGCGGCACTCCAGCTGGGGACGACGACCGCGGCGATCCCCGTGATCGAGACCGACGACCTCGTGATCGTCCCCGAGGTCGCCGAGCAGGCGGAGCGGGCCCAGGCGGCCGCCGCGGAGAAGCGCGCGAAGAAGAAGGCGAAGGCGGCGGAGGCCGCGGCCGTGGCCGCGGAGGCGGGGGGTCCGGCGACGGTGGTCGAGGGCCGGGAGGCGGCGAGCGGCGGGAGCGCGGCGGCCGCGGCGGCCGCGGCTCCGGAGGCGCACGGTGCCGCGGAGGACGTCGCGGCTCCGACGGAGTCAGCAGCGGGGGCCGCTCCGAAGAGCTCGAAGGCGACGCCGAAGGCCGCTCCGAAGACGAGTGCTCGGACCGCCGCGAGCACGCCGGCCGAGTCCGGGGCTTCCGCGCCCGTGGACGTCATCGGCTCCGAGCCGATCGACTCCGCAGCTCCGGTGAAGCTCGCGGAGCCGAAGCCCGCCGAGCCGAAGCCCGCCGAGCCGAAGCCCGCCGAGCCTAAGCCCGCGGAGCCGAAGCCCGCCGAGAAAAAGTCCGCGGGATCGAAGCCCGCCGAGCCGAAGCCCGCCGGATCCGAGTCCGCCGAGCCCGCCCCCGCGAAGCCGGGGCCGGCCGCGAAGCCCGCGCCGAAGCCCCGCACGCCGGCGAAGCCCCGCTCCGCGCGCCCCGACTCCTCCGTCGGTCACGCGTCGGCCGAGCCGAGCGGCGCCACCGAGGCTGCGGAGTAGCGCACCGCCGCACGAGCAGCAGCCACGCAGCGCCGGCCGAGGCGCCCACTCCTCCACGCTCGAGGCGGGCGGACGCCCTCCGCCGACGCCGTGCCCTCAGGCGCGGACGTCCACCAGCGTCCGACCGTGCGAGCGGCCGGCGAGCACGTCCTCGGCCGCGTCGACCGCCCCGCCGAGCGGCACCGTCGTCGTCAGCTTGTCGAGCAGCTCCAGGTCGAGGTCGTGGGCGAGGCGGCGCCAGGCCTCCTCGCGGAGCTTCCGCGGCGCCTCCACCGAGTTGATGCCGGCCAGCGTCACTCCGCGCAGGATGAACGGCATCACGCTCACCGGCAGGTCCGGCCCCTGCGCGAGACCGCATGCCGCCACGGTCCCGCCCCAGCGCGTCTGCGCGAGGGCGTTCGCGAGCGTGTGCGAGCCGGCGGAGTCCACCGCTCCCGCCCAGCGCTCGGACTGCAGCGGCTTCCCGCCCTCCTGCAGCTCGGCGCGGTCGAAAACGTCGGAGGCGCCGAGGCGCTGGAGCAGAGCGCCGTGCTCGCCGAGCCGGCCGGTCGAGGCGACGACCTCGTGGCCGAGGCGCGCCAGGAGCGCGACGGCGAGCGACCCCACGCCTCCCGAGGCCCCCGTCACCAGGACGGGACCGCTGCCCGGCCGCACGCCGTGCCGCTCGAGCGCCAGCACGGCCAGCATCGCCGTGAAGCCCGCGGTGCCGATCGCTCCGGCCCGTGCCGCCGAGATGGCGCCGGGCAGCCGGAGCAGCGACGCGGAGTCGACACGCGCCCGCTCGGCGAGCCCGCCGTCGTGGCGCTCGCCGAGGCCGGCGCCGTTGAGCACCACCCGGTCGCCGGAGTCGAAGCGCTCGCCCGCCTCGCCGTCCGCGTACTCCACGGTGCCGACCAGGTCGATGCCGGCGACGAGCGGGGTGCGGCGCACGATGCCGGGCCGCCCCGCCAGCGCGAGGGCGTCCTTGTAGTTGACGCTCGAGTACTCGACGGCGATCGACACGTCGCCGTGCGAGCGGTCGGGGTCGTCGCGCTCGAGGAGGCGGGCTCGGTTGGGGGTCTCGGTGTCGGAGTCGGAGTGCCGCTCGACGACGATGGCTCGGTACATGGGCCCACGCTACGCCCGCGGGCCCGAGGCCGGGCGGTCAGTTCAGGGGCCGGGTGCCCTCGGGGAGCGATCCGCCGGAGTAGAGGGCGGAGGCCGCGTCCTGGAGCGCCGTCAGGGCGACGCGCTGCGTCCACGGACCGTAGGAGACGCGGGCCAGCCCGAGCTCCTCGAAGCGGGCGGGCGACTGCGATCCGGGGACGCCGATGACGCTGACGCGCTGCCGCCCGAGGGCGGCGACGAGGGACTCCAGCTCGGCGTCCTGGAGCAGCCCGGGGACGAAGAAGCAGGTGGCGCCGGCGTCGAGGTACGCGCGGCCGCGCTCGACGGCGTCGGCCAGGACCTCGCCCCGGTCGCGGTCGCCGGCGCGGAGGAGCACGTCCGTGCGGGCGTTGAGCGCGAAGGGCACCGCCTCCTCCTCGGCCGCGGCGACGGCCTTCTCGACCGCCCGCAGCGCCTCCGGGAGCGGCTTCGCCTGGTCCTCGAGGTTCGCGCCCACGACGCCGATCCCGATCGCGCGCCGGACCGTCTCGCCCGCGTCGCCGTAGCCCGCCTCGAGGTCGGCCGAGACCGGGACCTCGACGGCGGCGACGATGCGCTCGATCATGCCCAGGTGCAGCTCCAGCGGGATCCGCTCGCCGTCCTCGTAGCCGAACGCCGCGGCGATGGAGTGGCTGGCGGTCGCGAGCGCCCGGGTGTCCGGGAGCGCGGCGACAGTGGTCGCGCTGATCACGTCCCACACGTTCACCACCTGCAGCAGCTCGGGGGCGGTGTGGAGGTCGACGAGGATGCGCCCGCGCGCTTCGATGCTCATGGCACGAGCGTACGGCCCGCGTGCGCGGCGCAGGCCGCCGCCTCGCAGTCCGCGCACACCACGAGCTGCGCGCGGCAGGAGAGGTCGGTGCAGTTGCGCATCCGACTCGTCGGAGCGGCGCACGAGGCGCAGCGGCCGAGCACCTCGGCGTCGGGGGAGAAGGAGACGGAGCCGCGGCCGTCGAAGACGTACAGCGCCCCCTTCCACAGCCCGCGGTCGCGGCGCGCCTCGGCGTAGCGGACGACGCCTCCGTCGAGCTGGTACACCTCGCCGAAGCCGCGCGCCGTCATCAGGCTCGACAGCACCTCGCAGCGGATGCCGCCGGTGCAGTAGGTGATGACCGGCCGGCCCTTGAGATGGTCGTAGACGCCGGCGTCGAGCTGCTCGACGAACTCGCGGGTGCTGGCGACCCCGGGCACGACCGCCCCCTCGAACCGGCCGATCTCGGCCTCGAAGGCGTTGCGGCCGTCGAAGAGCACCACGTCGTCGCGCTCGGCGACCAGGGCGTCCAGCTGATCCGGGTCGAGCCGCGGCGCCGTCCCGACGACGCCGCCGGCGTCCACCCTCAGCTCGTCGGGCGCGCCGAACGAGACGATCTCGTCGCGCACCTTCACCGAGAGCCCGGGGAAGTCGAGGCTGCGGCCGTCGTCGTCGAGGCCGGAGCCGTCGCTCCACTTCACCTCGAGGCCGCGGAACGCGGAGTGCTCGCGGGTGCGGCGGACGTAGCGCTTCAGGGCGTCCATCCCGCCGCCCAGCGTGCCGTTCACCCCGTGCTCCGAGATCAGCAGGCGTCCGCGCAGCCCCAGCGACTCGCACAGCTCCCGCTGCCACAGCCGGACGGACTCGGGGTCGGCCAGCGGCACGAAGCGGTAGAACAGCAGGATCTTCGGCAGCACCGGCACATCCTACGAGGACGTCCGGACCGGGGCGCGGCGTGTGGCAGCATCGTCGGGTGCCCGACGCCTCCGCCCCCGTGCCGCACTCCCGCCTCGAGGACGTCTTCGGTCTCGTCACCGGTGCGTTCGTCGTGTCGCTCGGCCTCTACCTGCTGCGCGCGAGCCAGGCGGTCACGGGCGGTACCGCAGGCCTCGCCCTGCTGCTCGGGTACCCGCTCGACATCCCGTTCGGCGTGATCCTCGTCACGGTCAACCTGCCGTTCCTCGCCCTCTCGCTGTGGAAGAAGGGCTGGCGCTTCACGCTGCGGACCATGTTCTCGATCGTGCTCGTCTCGGTCCTGGCGGGGCTGCACCCGCCGGCGTTCGGCGAGCTGCGGATCGAGCCCGTCTACGGGGTCTTCACGGGCGACGTGCTCGCGGGGATCGGCCTCCTGATCCTCTTCCGGCACGGGTCGAGCCTGGGCGGATTCAGCATCGTCGCCCTGATCGCGCAGGAGCGGCTCGGCTGGCGGGCGGGCTACGTGATGATGGCGCTCGACGCGTGCGTGGTCGCGGCCGCGCTGCTGGTGGTGCCTCCGCTGAACGTGCTGATCTCGGCGGCGGGCGTGGTGGTGCTCAACCTGGTGCTGGCGTTCAACCACCGGCCCGGGCGCTATCTCGGGTCCTGACCCCCTCCGCAAGCCCTTCGGCGCGCTCCGCCGGGTTCCTAGGCTGAGGGAGCGGGCCTCCGCCCGCCCTTCCCGAACGGAGAAACCGGATGTCCGACTGGACCTACGACCCCTACGCCCGCCTCGGCGAGGTGCCGACCTTCGCGCTCGAGAGCGACGACATCGCCGACGGTGCGCCCCTGTCCGCCCGCCACTACGGCGAGGGCTCCGGCGGGGAGGACGTCTCGCCGCACCTGCGCTGGTCGGGAGCCCCCGCCGAGACGAAGAGCTTCGCCGTGACGGTGTTCGACCCCGACGCGCCCACCGGCTCCGGCTTCTGGCACTGGGCCGTCTACAACCTCCCGGCCGACACCACGGAGCTCCCCACGGGAGCCGGAGCCGCCGGCTTCGAGCTGCTCCCGGCGGGCGCGCAGACGCTGCCCAACGAGATGCGGCTGCGTCAGTTCGTCGGAGCGGCGCCGCCGGACCGCGAGCACCGCTACTTCTTCGTGGTGCACGCCCTCGACGTCGAGTCGCTCGACCTCGACCCGGAGTCGACGCCGGCGATCCTCGGCTTCAACGCGCACTTCCACACCCTCGCGCGGGCGCAGATCGTCGCCACGGCGACGCCGGACGGCGCGAAGGACTGACCGCTCCGCGGGGAGCGCGCGCTACCCGAAGAGGGTGCGCGCCTCCTCGTAGCGGGCGTCCGGCACCGTCTTGAGGGTGCCGAGCGCCTCGGCGAAGTCCACGTGGTAGATGTCGGTGCCGCGCAGGGCGACCATGCGGCCCCAGTGCTCGGCGACGACGGAGTCGATGGCGGCCATGCCCAGGCGGGTCGCGAGGACGCGGTCGAACGCGGTGGGCGTGCCTCCGCGCTGGATGTGGCCGAGCGTGGTGGCGCGGGTCTCGATGCCGGTGCGCTCCTCGATGAGCGGGGCCAGCAGCTCGCCGATGCCGCCGAGGCGGGGCCGGCCGAAGGCGTCGAGGCCGCGCTCGGAGTGGGCGTCGTCCATCGTGTCGAGCGAGAAGCCCTCGGCGACCACGACGAGCGGTGCGCGCCCGCGGTCCTGCGCGCTCTGCACCCACTCGACGATCTGGTCGAGGGAGGTGCGCTTCTCCGGGATGAGGATGACGTGGGCGCCCGCGGCCATGCCGGAGTGCAGGGCGATCCAGCCGACGTGGCGGCCCATGACCTCGGCGACCATGCAGCGGCCGTGCGAGTCGCCGGTGGTGCGGAGGCGGTCCATCGCGTCGGTCGCAATGCCGACGGCGGTGTCGAAGCCGAAGGTGTAGTCGGTGGCGCCGAGGTCGTTGTCGATGGTCTTCGGGACGCCGACGATCTTGAGGCCCGCGTCCGTGAGGCGCTTGGCCGCGGCCAGGGTGCCCTCGCCGCCGATCGCGATGATCGAGTCGATGCCGTTGCGGTCCATCATCTCGGCGATCTTCTCGGGGCCGCCGTTCTCGCCCTCGAAGGGGTTCGTCCGGCTGGTGCCGATGATCGTGCCGCCCTGCTTAGCGATGCCCTGGATCTCGGGGCGGCCCAGGGGCAGGAGGTCGCCGTCGACCACTCCGCGCCAGCCGTTCCGGAAGCCCACGAACTCCTGGTCGTAGACCTTGATGCCCTTGTAGACGGCACCGCGGATGACGGCGTTGAGGCCGGGGCAGTCGCCACCGGAGGTCAGGATCCCGATCTTCACCCGCTCAGGTTAGAGGACCCGGTGAACGGATGTGCACGCGGACGACGACGGGCCCCTCCTCGCCGCCTCGAGGAAGGGCCCGTCGTCGTGCTCGGTGCTGGTGGGACTAGGTCGTGACGAGCTCGCCGTTGACGCCGCGGGGGAAGAATCCGCCGGTGCGCGTGCCGGCCGCGGGGTTCAGGTACACGATGTTGAGGACCTGGCCCGGGGTGCGGCTGAACGCGATGGAGCTGCCGTCGGTCGGGACGATGTTCGCCTGGCCGTTGACCTTGACGCCCTGGTCGAGGTCGGTCTTGCCGTCGAGGCTGTCGCGCGCGTCGGAGAGCTTGTTCGCCGAGTCGGACAGGTCGGCGGCGTAGATCGCCGAGCGGATCGCGCCCGCGTGGTACGCCTCCACCGCGAGGATGCCGGCGGCCGCGTCGAGGTAGGTCTTCGACTGGATGAGCGGGGCGGCGCCCTTGTAGGCGGTCACTCCCACGTCCTCGAAGACGAAGGCGCCGAGCAGGAAGTTCGACTCGCTCGCGAACGGGTCGAACGACTGACCGGCCTTGATCAGCCCCGCCGCAACGGCGGCGGAGTTGAAGCTGTCCTTCAGGTTGATCGCCGGGCGGGCCACCTTCGCGGTGCCCAGCGCGGCCCGCAGGAACTGCACGTGGGCCTTCTCGTCGTTCGCGACCTCGGTGGCGAAGCTCTTCAGCCACGGGGTCTTGAAGTCGACGGGGCGGCCGCCGATGACGCCGCCGGGCGTGCCCTTGCCGGTCACGTCCGAGCCGCCGAGGCCGGTGCCGTAGACGGCGCGGAGGTAGAACTCGGCCTCGAGGTACTCGAGGTTGAGGGCGAAGTTGAGGATCGAGGCGTCGCTGGGGCCGCTGGCAGCGACCTCCTCGGCGGAGGCGGTGGGCGCGGCGAGGGCCGCGGCTCCGATGCCGAGGCCGGCGACGCCGGTGGCCTCGAAGAAGCGGCGACGGTCGAGAGCGGTCTCAGAGCTCTTGACGATCGCGTTGCGGATGAAGGTCGTGTCGAACATGTGCGCATCTCCAGTGATAGGCGGGTGCCGGGCGGCTGGAGCGCCGCCGCGACAGCGCGAAGCTACGCCCGGGATCGACCTGCTGACCAGTGGAAACGGGCGATCGGATCCGCGCATGTGTTCACGCCGTCTGAACCAATCCGCCGGGCGTGTCGCTCCGAACACGTCGTGGATGGGGGTTCTGCGGAGGAGCGTCCGATCCGGTGTCGGAGCCGCCGGTTAGCATCACTGCGTGTCGATCCCCGTCTCCGCTCCCGAGCCCTCCTGGGCGACGGTCTACGCGCCGTCGGAGCCGGTGAGCCTCGCGCTCACCCTCCGCACGCTGCTGCGGGGCTCGGGCGACCCGACCATGCTCCTCGACGCGTCCGGCTTCTGGCGGGCGTTCCGCACGCCGCTCGGCCCGGGCACGCTGCATCTGCGGCAGGCGGTGGACGGCGCGGTCCACGCGCGCGCCTGGGGCGGGGGAGCGGAGTGGCTGATCGACGCGGTCCCCGAGCTCCTCGGCCACGGCGACGACTGGAGCGGGCTCGACCTGTCGGCCCACGCGCCGCTCGCCGAGGTGCTCCGCCGCTCGTCGGGCCTGCGCCTCACGCGCGCGAACCTGGTGTTCGAGATGCTCGCGCCGTCGGTCCTCGAGCAGAAGGTCACGAGCACGGAGGCGTGGCGCGCCTACCGGGTGCTGGTGCGCCTCCACGGGGAGCCCGCCCCGGGGCCGGTCGCTCTGCACGTGGCTCCGAGCGCGCAGCAGTGGCGGCGCGTGCCCTCGTGGGACTGGCACCGCGCGGGAGTGGATCCGCGGCGCTCGCGGACCGTCCTCACCGCCGCGCTCGTCGCCTCCGGCCTCGAGCGGACCCTCGCGCTCGGGCGGGGCGGCGACGAGGTCGCCCGCCGGCTGCAGTCGGTGCCGGGGATCGGGCCGTGGACGGCGTCCGAGGTGATGATGCGGGCCCACGGCGATCCGGACGCGGTCAGCGTGGGCGACTACCACCTGGCCGCGGCCGTCGGCTTCGCGCTCACGGGCCGGCTCGGGGTCGACGACGACGGCATGCTCGAGCTCCTCGAGCCGTGGCGCGGGCACCGGCAGCGGGTCATCCGGCTGATCGGCTGCAGCGGAGCGCGGAAGCCGCGGCACGGCCCGCGGATGACCATCCAGGACCACCGCCGGCACTGATCCGCTCCTCCACAGGGGCGGCTCGCGGGCGAGTCGGCGCGACCACCGCGTCACGCCGCGTCCGGGCGGCGGGTCGGGCTTAGCCTCGGAGGATGCAGCAGTCGACGACCCCAGGTGTGCCCGGCAGCGACCCGGAGCGCGAGCCCGACGACGCGGCCGTGCGGAGCGGGGTCGACGCGACGGTCGGTGGTCGGACGCCCGAGGGCGGCACGGAGTCGGACGACGAGGTCGAGGCCGGTGAGGCCCGCGACTCCGGGAGCGGGGACGTGGCCGAGCCGGCGCCGGAGTCCGCGTCCGAGGACGTGCCCGAGCCGCAGGACGCGCAGGAGTCCGACGCTGAGGACGAGGACCTGCGCGAGTCCGGTGTTCAGGACGAGGACGAGGACGTGCGCGACGCTCAGGACGCGGCCGTGAGCGAGCCCGATGCCGACGACGAGGTCGTGCGCGACGCTGAGGACGAGGTCCTGCGCGGGCCCGACGCCGCGTCGGAGTCGGAGCTCGCCGCGCCCGCCGCCGCCGAGCCCGAGGTCGACGACCGCCCGATGATCGAGCGCGTCGAGTCCCTGGTCCGCCGCTGGATCGCGCGCAGCGGCGAGTTCCCGGTCGAGCCCGCCGCCCAGCGGCTCGCGGGCGTGCTCCAGGACCCGAACGGACTCGACTTCACCGTCGGGTTCGTCGACGGCGTCGCCCGGCCCGAGGACCTCTCGGTCGCGGCCGAGAACCTCGCGGCGCTCACCGCGAAGACGCCCGCCTTCCTCCCCTCCTACCTGCGCGCCGCGATCAGCACCGGCGGCGCCGTCGGCCCCGTGCTGCCCTGGGTGGTCGTGCCCGCGGCCCGCCGGGTCCTCCGCCGCCTCGTCGGGCACCTCGTGGTCGACGCCTCGGAGGCGCGTCTCGGTGCGGCCGTCGCCGCGCTGCGCGAGGGCGGTGACCGGCTCAACCTCAACCTCCTCGGCGAGGCCGTGCTCGGCGAGCGCGAGGCCCGCCGGCGCCTCGAGGGGACCCTCCGCCTGCTCGAGCGACCGGACGTCGACTACGTCAGCGTCAAGGTCTCGAGCGTCGTCAGCCAGCTGTCGATGTGGGCCTTCGAGGAGGAGGTCGACCGCGTCGTGGAGCGTCTCACCCCGCTCTACCAGGCCGCCGCGTCCGGAGCCGACCCCACCTTCATCAACCTCGACATGGAGGAGTACCGCGACCTCGACCTGACGGTCGCCGTGTTCCGGCGCCTCCTCGAGCAGCCGGGCATGCTCGACCTCGAGGCGGGCATCGTCCTGCAGGCCTACCTGCCCGACTCCGTCCGCGTGCTCGACGAGCTGACCGAGTGGGCGCAGGAGCGCCGGGCCCGCGGCGGAGCCCCGATCAAGGTGCGCGTCGTGAAGGGCGCGAACCTCGCGATGGAGAGGGTCGACGCGGCCCTGCACGACTGGCCGCTCGCGACGGTCGGCAGCAAGGTGGAGGCCGACACGAACTACAAGCGCCTGCTCGACCGGGCACTGCGGCCGGAGCGCGTCGACGCGGTGCGCGTGGGCGTCGCCGGGCACAACCTCTTCGACCTCGCCTGGGCGTGGCTCACGGCGACCGAGCGCGGGGTGACCGGCGCGGTCGAGATCGAGATGCTGCTCGGCATGGCGACCGGGCAGGCGCGCGCCGTCCGCGAGGACGTGGGACGCCTCCTCCTCTACACGCCCGTCGTGCACCCGCACGAGTTCGACGTGGCCATCTCGTACCTCATCCGCCGGCTCGAGGAGAACAGCAGCCCCGAGAACTTCCTCTCGGCCGCGTTCCGCCTCGACGACGAGGAGGTGCTGCAGCGGGAGCTCGGCCGCTTCCGCGCCTCGCTCGAGGCCCTCGACGACTCCGTCCCGCTGCCGAACCGCACGCAGGACCGCCTGCGGGAGTGGTCCTCCGGCTCCGGCCGCCGCCTCGTGCAGGAGCACGCCCGCGCCGGCGAGCGGGCGCAGGACCCGGCCGCCGCGGGCCTGACGCAGGCCGTCCTCGGCCTCAGCCGCGGCTCCGGTGCGGCCGCCGCGACCGCGGGCTTCCACAACGAGCCCGACACCGACCCCGCCCTCCCCGGCAACCGACGCTGGGCGCGCCTGATCACCGAGCGCATCGCCGGGTCGACCATCGGAGCGGGCACGGCCGACGCCGCACGCGTGAGCACCGAGGCGGAGCTCCAGGAGGTGCTGCGCGCGGTGTCCCGCCGCGCGGAGCGCTGGGGCGAGCGCCTGGGCTACGACCGAGCGGCCGTGCTCGACCGCGCCGGCCTCGTCCTCGCCGCGAACCGCGACCGCCTGATCGAGGTGATGGCCTCCGAGACCGGCAAGACGATCGCCGAGGCCGACCCCGAGGTCTCCGAGGCCATCGACTTCGCCCACTACTACGCCACCCGCGCCCGCGAGCTCGACGCCGTCACCGGGGCCACCTTCGTCCCCGCGCGGGTCACCGTCGTCGCTCCGCCGTGGAACTTCCCGGTCGCCATCCCGGCCGGATCGATCCTCGCGGCGCTCGCCGCCGGCTCCGGAGTCGTGGTGAAGCCGGCGCCCCAGGCCCGCCGCTCGGCGGCTGTGCTCGTCGAGGCGCTCTGGGACGCGGGCGTCCCGCAGGAGCTCCTCGCCCTGGTCGACCTCGACGAGGAGGAGCTGGGACGGGCGCTGATCACCGACCCCCTCGTGGACCGCGTGCTGCTCACCGGCTCCTACGAGACCGCCCGCCTCTTCCGCTCCTGGCGGCCCGGCCTCGCACTGCAGGCCGAGACCAGCGGCAAGAACGCGATCATCGTCACTCCCCACGCCGACTACGACCTCGCCGTCGCCGACATCGTCCGCAGCGCCTTCGGGCACGCCGGCCAGAAGTGCTCCGCCGCCTCCCTGGTGATCCTGGTCGGCTCGGTCGCCCGCTCCAAGCGCTTCCGCGCCCAGCTGGTCGACGCCGTCACGTCGCTCCGCGTCGGCCGGCCCGACGACCCGTCGGCGGTGATGGGGCCGCTCATCGAGGAGCCCACCGGCAAGCTCCTGCACGCGCTCACCACGCTGGGCGGAGGCGAGTCGTGGCTCGTCGAGCCGCAGCGGCTCGACGAGAGCGGCACGCTCTGGTCGCCCGGGATCCGCGAGGGCGTCACCGAGGACAGCTACGTCCACCTCACCGAGTTCTTCGGCCCGGTGCTCGGGATCATGCACGCGGCGACCCTCGAGGACGCCGTCCGGATGCAGAACGGCACCGAGTACGGGCTCACGGCCGGGCTCCACTCCCTGCACGCCGACGAGCTCGCCCTCTGGATCGACTCGGTCGAGGCGGGCAACCTCTACGTCAACCGTGGCATCACCGGAGCGATCGTCCGGCGCCAGCCCTTCGGCGGCTGGAAGCGCTCGTCCGTCGGCGGCGGCGCGAAGGCGGGCGGACCCAACCACCTCATCGGCCTCGGCTCCTGGAAGCCCTCGCCCGCGCGCTCCTCCTCGACACTGCACCTGCGCGGCCTCGACGACCGCGCGCGCCAGTTCATCGAGGCGGCCCAGTCCTCGCTCCGGTTCGAGCAGTTCGACCTGCTCCGCCGCTCCGCACTCTCCGACCAGCTCGCCTGGGCGACCGAGTTCGGAGTCGTCACCGACATCTCGAAGGTCGGCGTCGAGCGGAACCTGTTCCGCTACCTCCGCGTGCCGATCGCGCTGCGCCTGGCCGACGGCGGCGACCTCGGAGAGCTCCTCCGCGTCATCGCCGCCGGCCTGCTGACCCGCTCCCGGATGGACATCTCCACGTCCCTCCCGCTCCCGCCGCGGGTCCAGGAGATGCTCGGCGGCGACGAGCTCGCCGAGATGGCGGGCCTCGTCCCGCGCATCGTCGTCGAGACCGACGCCCAGTGGCTCGAGCGCGCCGCGGCCGGCCGCATCACGGCGCCGCGCATCCGCATCATCGGCGACATCGTCTCCGACCGCGTGGACGGCTATGCGGGCCCGCAGGCCCCCGGCAGCCCGACGCACGGACAGCAGGCCGTCGTCCGCCGATCGTCCGACTCGACCGGCTCCTTCACCGACGTCGTCGCCGGCATGACCCGCGGCAGCACGGGCACGCCGGTCCCGCTCACCCGCGCCGACGGATCCCGCGTCCCCCTCGCGACCGCCCTCGCCGAAGCCCTCGGCGGCGCCCTCGACACCGCCGTCTACGCCGACCCGGTCACCCCCGCCGGCCGCGTCGAACTGCTGCCCTTCCTCCGCGAGCAGGCGATCTCGATCACGAACCACCGCTTCGGCAACCCGATCGATCTGAGCGACGACGTGCTGTGAGTTGGATTCCACGCCCGTCCCTGACGGGCGTGGCGCGGTCGGCTTCTCGACGGGGTGCGTTCTGTGGAGCGGGGGACGTTCGGCTACAGCGATCCGCTCGCACGCGGATCGCTGGTTCGCCTCGGGGGCGGTGCTCGCGGGGATGGTGTGGATTCTGTGTGGCGCGGTCGGCTTCTCGACGGGGTGCGTTCTGAGGGGCGGGGGGCGTTCGGCTACAGCGATCCGCTCGTACGCGGATCGCTGGTTCGCCTCGGGGGCGGTGCTCGCGGGGATGGTGTGGATCGGGCGGGGCGCGGTCGGCTTCGCGACGGGGTGCGTTCTGAGGGGCGGGGTGCGTTCGGCTGCAGCGATCCGCTGGTACGCGGATCGCTGGTTCGCCTCGGGGGCGGTGCTCGCGACGATGGTGAGATCAGGCTGGCGCGGGTCGGCCTCCCGACGGAGGCTCGGGACGCGGCTCAACGAGGCGCGGGGGGACTTACTTGTCGCGGCAAGTAGTGGGTAGGGTGGGGGGATGAGTGCGCCCGAGACACGCTGGCTGACGCCCGATCAGCTCGACGCCTGGCTGCGCTTCATCGCGGTCGTGGAACTGCTGCCGGGCGCCCTCGACACGCAGCTGCAGCGCGACGCGGGGCTCACGCACTTCGAGTACCTGACGCTGGCGATGCTGTCCGAGGCGCCCGACCGCGCCCTCCGGATGACCACGCTCGCCGCCCGCACCAACGCGACCCTGCCCCGGCTCTCGCACGTGGTGACCCGCCTCGTCGCCCGCGGCTACCTCGAGCGCCGCCCCTGCGCCTCCGACGGCCGCGCCACGAACGCGGTGCTCACCGACGCCGGCCTCCAGAAGATCGTCGACACGGCGCCCGGTCACGTCGCGACCGTGCTGGCCGACGTCATCGATCCGCTCGACGCCGACCAGATCCCGCAGCTGGCCGACATCATGTCGCGCATGCTCGCCCGGCTCGACCCCGAGGGCAGGATGACGGTCGACGCCGTGCGCTCCTCGCTCGGAGACCCCGACACCCGCTCCTGCTGAGCGCACCGACCCCTCACTCCCGGGGCGGACCGGCCTCGGCCGCGGCCGGATCCGTGTACAGGGACTCCCGGACGTGCCCGTCAGGGTCCTCGAGGCCGCGCCCGCATGGAGCCGAGGTCCTGCACCGCGACCGGCTCGGCGCCGCCGGACGCCGGCCCGTTCCCGAGCACCTCGCCGATCTCCTCCCGGCTGCCGACGCTCACCGCGAAGAGGCCCTGCACCCGGGAGCGCGCGTCGATGATCTCCTTCGACCTGGAGGTCGAGAAGGAGGGGTGCGGGAGGAGCATCGCGGACACGGGCTCGGAGGCGACGGAGCTGGCGGCATCGTTGCTGAACAGCGGATTCAGGGCTGAACAGAGGATCCAGGGTCCGGCCGAGCGCCGTGGAGAACGCCCTCGAGCGCTCCGGATCCGTGAATGGGAGGTCGACGAGGATCGAGTCGACGGCCCTCCGCGTCAGTACAGCGATCGGCCGCGCGACAGGCGGGAGTCCGTGCCATCATCGCCTCGTGCAGTTCACCACGACGCTCTTCCGGATCGGCAACAACACCGGCATCGAGGTGCCGCCCGAGGTCCTCGAGGCCCTCGGCGGCGGCAAGCGTCCCGCCGTCGCGGTGACGGTGAACGGCTACCGCTTCATCAGCACGGTCGGAGCGATGGGCGGACGCGCGCTCATCCCGTTCTCGGCCGAGAAGCGCCGCGAGACGCAGCTCGCCGGCGGTGACGCGATCGACGTCGTGATCGAGCTCGACACCGCGCCGCGCGAGGTCGTCGTGCCGGAGGACCTGGCGTCCGCGCTGGCCTCGGCGGGCGCTGCGGGGCGCTTCGCCGCGCTCTCGCCCAGCGCGCGGAAGGCCCACGTCACGTCGGTCGAGGGCGCGAAGGCCGCCGAGACCAGGGCGCGCCGCGTCGCCTCGATCGTCGCGGCGCTCGCCGGCTGACGGGCGCGCCACGGTCCGGGACGCGACCTCCCCGCCGGATAGGCTGCCTCCGGCGCCCCACGGCGGAGCGCCCTGGAAGCGGAGTCGGGGGACTTGATGGGTGCGGTTCGGCGTTGGGTGTTCCCGATCGTGTGGATGGTCATCATCGGAGCGGCGAGCATCGCCCTGGTGAAGATCGCGTTCTTCCCGGACGGCGCGGCCGAGGCCGATCCGACGCAGCCGACCGGTGAGATCACCGAGCCGACCGTCACGGTCGCCCGCGGCACGGTCACCAACGACCTCACCCTCCAGGGCACCGTCGCCGCCGACCCCGCCGTGCCGCTGAAGGCGACGGCGGCCGGAACGGTCGACGACGTCTACGTGCAGCAGGGCGCGGCCGTCGCGTCGGGCGATCTCATCTACGACATCCGCGTCGAGACTCCGCGCGACCCGGTCGAGACGACCGGCCCGGACGGCGCCGTCACCCTCACCCAGCAGGAGCCCTCCGTGCGCTTCGAGCGGGTCTACGCCGCGACCGGCGGCACCCTCAGCGCGCTCGGCGTCATCCACGACCAGGCCGTCACGGTCGGCGAGGTGACCGGACAGGTCGCGCCGCCGAGCTACGCCGTCACCGGCACGATCGACGCGCAGCAGCTCTACCGCATCCAGAACCGGCCGACGGAGGCGCAGGTCGCGATCACCGGCGGGCCCGCCGGCTTCACCTGCACCGACCTCACCATCAGCACCCCTCTCGCCGGAGCCGGCGAGGGCGGCACGACCGGCGGAGCGACGGACGGCGGCGGCGGCGGCGGTGGAACCTCCACCGGCGGCTCCGGCACGAGCTTCACCTGCCAGGTGCCGACGGAGGTCACCGTGTTCCCCGGGCTCGCCGCCTCAGTGACGCTCGCGGGAGGCAAGGCGGAGGACGTCCTCGTCGTGCCGACCACCGCGGTCGAGGGCACCGCCCAGTCCGGCGTCGTGTTCCGCCGGGCGGACGACGGCAGCACCGAGGAGGTCCCGGTGACGCTGGGACTCACCGACGGCAGCTCCGTCGAGATCACCGGCGGAGTGGAGGAGGGCGCCGAGCTCCTGCAGTTCGTGCCGGGCGCGGAGGAGGCTGCTCCCGACGTCCAGCTGGGCGGCGACTGCATCGCGCAGCCCGACGGCTCGGTCTTCTGCTCGTGACGATCCTCCGGCTCGAGGGGATCCGCAAGGTCGTCCCGCTGCCCGATGCACCGCCGCTGACGATCCTCGACGGCGTCGATCTCGAGGTGGGCGAGGGCGACCACGTCTCGGTCGTGGGCCGCAGCGGCTCCGGCAAGTCGACGCTGCTCAACATCCTCGGACTCATCGACGAGCCGACCGAGGGGCGGATGCTGCTCGAGGGTGCTCCCACCGAGACCCTGTCCTCGCGGGCCCGCGCGCGCATCCGCGGCGGCAGCATCGGCTTCATCTTCCAGCAGTTCAACCTGCTGGAGGGGCGGACCGCCCGCGAGAACGTGATGACGCCGCTGCTCTACGCGACCGGATCGGAGTTCTGGCGCCGCCGCGACCTCGCGGCCGAGATGCTGGAGCGGGTCGGCCTCGGGCACCGCGTGGACTCGATGCCCGGGCGCATGTCGGGCGGCGAGCAGCAGCGGATCGCGATCGCCCGCGCCCTGGTGCGCCGACCGCGGCTGATCCTCGCCGACGAGCCGACGGGCGCCCTCGACACCGACACCGGCGAGAGCGTGATGGGCCTGCTCGACGAGATCGCCCGCGAGTCCGGCTCGGCGCTGGTCACCATCACCCACGACCCGGCCATCGCGGCGCGGGCCGAGCGCCACTACCGGCTCGACCACGGCCGCCTGGGCTCGACCGCGGATGCGGGCCCCGTCGCCGAGGCGGTGGTCCTCTGATGCGCGCGCTCGTCGGGATCGCCGGCGCGATCGTCGAGGCGTGGACCGAGCTGCGGATCCACCGCGGCCGCGTGCTGCTCTCGCTGATCGGAGTCGCGGTGGCCGTCGCCGCCCTGACCGCGGTCGTCGCCGCCGGCGGTATCGCCCGCCAGGCCAGCATCGAGCAGGCCGAGCGCTCCAGCGGGCGCCCGGCGAGCCTCTTCCTCTCCGCCTACCCCTCCGGCACCGGCACCGCCGAGGTGGATGCCGACGCACTCCAGGCCGCGTGGACCGGTGCGCTCGAGCGGTACTCCATCACCTACGCGAGCCGCTCGACCTACGGCAGCGCGCGCGTCCAGTTCGCCGACGGCGCCGTCGACGTCGCGGTGCAGGCGGTCGACCAGCCCTTCGCCGAGATGCACCGGCTGAAGATCGTGGACGGCTCCTGGTTCACCGCCCGCGACTCCCAGCGCCTCGCTCCCGCCCTCGTCGTCAACGAGCGCTTCTGGGAGCGGATCGGGAGCCCGGATCTGCGCACCCACCCGGTGGTCACCCTGCTCGGCTCCGAGCGCGACGTCACGGGCGTGGTGGTCGGCGTGACTCCCTCCTCGCAGTTCGAGACGGATCCGTCGATGATGATGCTCGCGGACGCCTACCCGGCGGTCGCCCGCGACGCCGACCCGCAGTACGGCGGGCAGGGCGTGCCGAACTACGAGATGTGGGTGCCGCTCGACCTGGCCGAGCCCCTCGCCGCGGCGGTGGAGCGCGACGTGGCCGGCGCCCTGGGATCCGACTTCGAGGTGTCGGTCGACCGGCAGGACTACCTGGTCTACGACTCCGACCCCTTCGGCGTGCTGACCTGGGTGATCGGCGGCGTGGCGGGCCTGGTGCTGGCGCTCGGCGCGCTCGGACTGCTCAACATCGCCCTGGTCACCGTCCGGCAGCGGATCCGCGAGATCGGCATCCGGCGCAGCTTCGGCGCCTCCTCCGGCCGCATCTTCTTCTCGATCATGATGGAGAGCGTCGTGGCGACCGTCGTCGCGGGAGTGGTCGGCGTGACGGTCGCGGTCATCCTCGTCACCAACCCGTGGACGGTGGCCTTCGTGCAGGACAACGGGATCGCCGACATCCCGCCTTTCCCGGCCGAGGCGGCGCTGCTCGGGCTCGGGGCGGCGACCCTCGTCGGCGCGCTCGCGGGCCTGGTGCCGGCGATCGTCGCCGTGCGGGTGAAGGTGATCGACGCGATCCGCTACTGAGGCCCGCCGAGGGTGACGACGAGCTCGTCGCCCTCGAGCGCGGCGTGCGCGTCGGAGTAGTGCGCGATCCGGGGCAGCCCCCGGGTGCTCGCGCTCTCGTGGCTCCCGACGACGATCACGCGCATGCCGGCGTCCAGACCCGCCCGGATGCCGGCCTCGGCGTCCTCGAACACCAGCGCGTCCTCGGGGGAGACGCCGAGCAGGGCCGCGGCGGCGAGGTAGCCGTCGGGAGCAGGCTTGCCGTTCGCGACGTCGTGCGCGGTGACCACGGTGTCGGGGGAGGGGACGCCCGCCGCAGCCAGACGTGCGGCCGCCAGCGCCGGGCTCGCGGACGTGACCAGGGCGACGCGCTCGCGGGGGAGTGAGGCGAGGAACGCCGTCGCGCCGGGGATCTCGACGGTGCCCTCGGTGTGCTCGAGCTCGTACGCGTCGAGCTCCGCGACGAGCGCGTCGACGTCGCTGCCGGCCGGAGCGAAGCGGCGGACGCTGTCGGCGGCGCGGACACCGTGAACGGCGCCGAGCACCGCGTCGTGGTCGAGAGCGAAGCGCTCGGCGAAGGCACCCCAGATGGTCTCCACGACGGCCGTCGAGTCGACGAGCGTCCCGTCCATGTCGAAGAGGGCGGCGCGGGCTCGGAGGAGGTGGGGCATGCGTCCATCCTGGCGGTCGGCGGCCTCCGGCGCCTGCCGGTGCGGACAGCGCTCGGACAGCGCGCGATCAGCCCGCCCTCAGGCCACGCATCGTGTCGCGGCGCTACGGTGGTCCGAGATCGCGGGCAGACGCCCGGAGGGGAGTGGAGGACGCCATGACGGACGACAACGGAACCGGCACGGACCAGGGCGCGAGCACGGGCGGCGAGGCCTCCGGACCCCGCGCCGGGTGGTACCCGGACCCGGCGGGCTCGTCCCGTCAGCGCTGGTGGGACGGGACCGGCTGGACGGAGTCGCTCCGCGACGCGCCGGCGGCCACTCCCACCGCCCCGGCCGAGAGCGGGTCGGCGCAGGCCGCCGCGACTCCCGTTCCGCCGACCGCACCGACTCCGCCCGCGCCGCCCGCCGAGCGTCCCGCCTACGGGGAGACGTCGAGCGGAGCGGCGACGAGCTACGGACAGTCGGCCTCGGGTCGGTATCCGCAGCAGCCGTCGTCCGCCGACCCGCAGCAGAGCTACGGGCAGCAGAGCTACGGGCAGCAGGCTCCCCAGCAGCCCTACGGCCAGCAGCCGCAGCAGCCCTACGGCCAGCAGCAGCCGCAGTACCCGGCCTACGCCGCGGCTCCCGGAGCACCCGTGCAGCAGCGCGACACGAGCATCGTCACGTCCACCCCGTGGATCTGGGTGGTGGTCCTCCTGCCGCTGCTCTCGGCGCTGTCGATCTTCCTCCTCCCGCCGAGCGCGATCGTCGACTCGTCGATGGCCTCGACCTACGGGCCGAGCTCCTCGATGGGGATGTCGACCGCCTACCTCGTCGGCCTCGGCGTGCTCCAGGTCGTCGGCTTCCTGATCTACGCGGCGGAGGTCGTCTTCGCCTTCCTCGACTGGCGCCAGCTGAAGCGAGCCGGCCTGCAGCGTCCGTTCCACTGGGCGTGGGCCTTCCTCGCCGCTCCCTACGTCTACGTGATCGGCCGCAGCGTGGTCGTGAAGCGCGTGACCGGCGGCGGCCTCCTCCCGCTCTGGGTCTTCCTCGGCGTCGTGGTCGTGTCGTTCCTCATCGCGATCGGCTGGACGGTGTCGCTGTTCTCCCTGATGACGCAGGCCTTCGCTCCCGCGGGCTTCTGAACCCGTGCGCGCCGCCGATCTCGTCCTGACCGGCGGCGCCGTCTTCACCGCCGACGCCGTGCGCTCCCGAGCGCACGGCGTCGCTGTCGTCGGAGGGCGGATCGTCGCGGTCGGCGCCGACGCCTCCGACCTGATCGGGCCGCGCACCGAGGTGGTCGACCTCGAGGGCCGGATGCTCGTCCCCGGCTTCCAGGACGCCCACGTGCACCCGGTCTGGGGCGGCGCTGCGCTGCTGCGCTGCTGGCTCGGAGCGGGAGGGTCGCCCGCCGAGCACCTGGCGACGGTCGCCGGGTACGCGGCTCGGGAGAGCGGAGCGGAGTGGATCCTCGGCGGCGGCTGGAACCTGCCCGACTTCCCCGGAGGCACCCCGACCGCCCGCGAGCTCGACACGGTCGTCCCTGACCGGCCCGCCTTCCTCACCAACGCCGACGGGCACGGCGCCTGGGTCAACTCCGCCGCACTGCGCCTCGCGGGGATCGACCGCACGACGCCGGACCCCGCCGACGGCCGCATCGAGCGCCTGGCCGACGGCACCCCCTCCGGCACCCTGCACGAGGGGGCGATGGACGCGGTCCGCCGCCACCTCCCGCCCGCGAGCGCGGACGAGCTCCACCGCGCGCTGCTCCTCGGGCAGGAGACCCTGCACTCGTTCGGAGTGACGGCGTGGCAGGACGCGATCATCGGCTCCTACGGCGATGTGGGCGACCCCGGTCCGGTGTACCGCCGCGCGGCGCTGAGCGGCGAGCTGACCGGGCGCGTCCGCGGTGCGCTGTGGTGGGACCGGGGCC
Source organism: Rathayibacter sp. VKM Ac-2805 (assembly GCF_009834265.1). Taxonomy (NCBI): domain Bacteria; kingdom Bacillati; phylum Actinomycetota; class Actinomycetes; order Micrococcales; family Microbacteriaceae; genus Rathayibacter; species Rathayibacter sp. VKM Ac-2805. Next base: position 2,864,808 of record NZ_CP047185.1, on the reverse strand, counting down.
GCGGCGTCGAGCAGATCCCGGAGCTCGTCGAGCGGCGCGCGGCGCTCGCCGCCGACGGCTTCGCGCCGACGACCGTCAAGATCATGCAGGACGGGGTCGCCGAGAACTTCACGGCGGCGATGCTCGAGCCCTACCTCGACGGGCACGGCGGCCACGGTCACGGCGACGGCCTCTCGATGGTCGACCCGCGCCTCCTGAACGAGGCCGTGCCGCTCCTGGACGCGGCCGGGTTCCAGGTGCACTTCCACGCGATCGGCGATCGCGCCGTGCGCGAGTGCCTGGACGCCGTCGAGCGGGCGATCGAGGCGAACGGGCGCCGCGGCAACCGCCACCACCTCGCCCACCTGCAGGTCGTGCATCCGGACGACCTGCCGCGCTTCCGTGCGCTCGACGTCACGGCCAACCTGCAGATGCTGTGGGCCTCGCTGGAGCCGCAGATGGTGGAGCTGACGCTGCCGTTCCTCGGCGAGCGGCGCGGCTCGTGGCAGTACCCCTTCGGCGACCTGCTCCGCTCGGGCGCGGTGCTCGCCGCGGGGAGCGACTGGCCGGTGTCGACGCCCGACCCGCTCGCCGCGATCCACGTCGCGGTGAACCGGCTCTCGGCGCCGTCCGAGCGCGAGCCGGGGTGGAGCGAGGAGGTGTTCCTCCCGGAGCAGCGCCTCGACCTCGCCACCGCCCTCTCCGCCTCCACGGCCGGCTCGGCGTGGGTGAACGGCCTGGACGGCGAGTCGGGCTCGATCGCCGTGGGACTCGCGGCGGACTTCGCCCTGCTGGACCGGGACCCCTTCGCCGGCGACCCCCGGGCGATCGGGGACACCCGGGTGCTGGGCACCTGGATCGGCGGCGAGCGCGTCCACACCGCAGCGGACGCGCCCGCCTGATCCGGGTCGTTCAGGAGGCGGCGCTCAGCAGGTGATCGCTCCGCCGATGATCCCCGCGAGCAGCCCGCCGGTCGCGGAGGCGATCGCGCCGGGACCGGAGATCGCGCCGATCACCCCGCCGGTCGCGGCACCGCTGACGCCGCTCCCGGCGACGCAGTGGCCCCACTCGGGCGAGCTCCAGTCGCTGTTCAGGTGCAGGCCGCCCGCCGCCGAGCGGGACGCCGAGTCCGGGGCGAAGTGGAAGGTGAGCGTGTCGGAGTCGTCGATCGACCAGTGGCCCGACACGGTGCGGCCGCGTCCGACGTCGATCCTCTCCGGGAGTGCGTCGGACGTCTCGGCGCCGTCCGTGAAGCCGACCCCGCCGCCCGCCAGCTCGACGATCCGCGTGCCGTCGGTGACGTCGAAGGTCACTGTCGACGCCGATCCGCCCCGCGCCTCGAGGTGCACCCGGCTGCTCGTCTCCTGCCTCGCCCGCTCGGCGTGCGCGGCCTGCGCTGTGAACAGCGGCACCGCCAGCAGAGCGGCCGCCGCCGCGACCAGTGCCGTGCTCGTCCTCTGTCGTTCCATCGTCGTTCCCTCCCTCGGATTCCGATCCAGGAGGGAGGGCTCAGCGCCGCCGGTCGACGAGGGCGAGGACGACGGACGCCACCGCTGCCGCGACGGCGGCGGTGACCACGACGTCCCACGGATCCTCGGCGCCCACCGCGGTCGCGACGAGGTGCCCGGCCAGGACGCCGACGAACAGTGCCGGCAGCATCAGCCAGATGCGCCGTCTCCGTCGTGCCGCCGTACCGGCCTGTTCCCTGTCGCTCATGCTCGCCCTCCTGGATTCACCATACAGGTATGGAGTACCAGGCGGTCGCGACGCGCGTCGAGGAGGTGGCGCGATCCGTCAGGCCTCGCTGCGCTGGATGAGGCGGGAGAGGACGATCGCGGAGCGCGTGTGGTCGACGTTGGGCGCGATGCGGACCTTCTCGAGGGCGAGCTCGAGGCTGGGGATGTCGCGCGAGCGGATGTGGACGATCGCGTCGGCGGAGCCGGTGACCGTGCCCGCGTCGACGACCTCGGGGACCGCGGAGAGGATGCGGCGGAGCTCGTCCGGAGCGACGGTGCCGCGGCAGAAGAGCTCGACGTAGGCCTCGGTGGCCATGCCGTCGACCGCGGGGTCGACCTTGATCGTGAAGCCGCGGATCACGCCGTCGGCCACGAGGCGGTCGACGCGGCGCTTCACCGCGGAGGCGGAGAGCCCGACCACGCCGCCGATGTCGCCGTAGCCCGCGCGGGAGTTCTGGCGCAGCAGATCGAGGATCTTCCGATCGATGTTGTCCATGCTCCGAGGATAGGCGCGGCCGGAGCGGCGCCTGGACGGCAGCAGAGTGCCACTGGAGATTCGTGACGCCCGGCTATATAGTTGCTCTCGGTCAATAGTTGATCGCGGTCAACTAGAACTGCCGCCGTGCTGAAGAGGAGCCCATGTCACACCCCGAACACCGCGCCGCATCGCGCGGAACCACCGCGCCGCACGCCCCCGCCGGGCCGGACGGCGCCATGTCGCACCGGCAGGTGCTCGAATCGCTCAGCGGCCTGCTGCTGGGCATGTTCGTCTCGATCCTCGCGGGCACGGTCGTGTCGACCTCGCTGCCCCGGATCATCTCCGACCTCAAGGGCGACCAGAACGCCTACACCTGGGTCGTCACCGCGACCCTGCTCGCGACCACGGTCTCCACCCCGCTCTGGGGCAAGTTCGCCGACCTGTTCAACCGCAAGCTGCTGATCCAGCTCGCCCTCGGGCTGTTCGTCATCGGCTCCGCCCTGGCCGGCTTCTCGCAGGACACGAACATGCTGATCGTCTTCCGCGTGTTCCAGGGCCTGGGCGCCGGCGGACTCGCCGCGCTGAGCCAGATCATCATGGCCGACATCATCAGCCCCCGTGAGCGCGGCAAGTACGCCGGCCTCTTCGGCGGCGTGATGGCGATCGGCACCGTCGGCGGCCCGCTCCTGGGCGGCGTCGTGACCGACGCGTTCGGCTGGCGCTGGAACTTCTTCATCGCGATGCCCGTCGCGATCGTCGCGATCGTCCTCCTCCAGATGACCCTCCGCCTCCCCGCGCACCCGAAGCGCAAGGTGCGGATCGACTACCTCGGCGCCGTGCTCATCGCGGGCGGAGTCTCGCTCCTGCTGATCTGGGTCTCCCTCGCCGGCAAGAACTTCGACTGGGCCTCGTGGGAGACCGCGGTCATGGTCGGCGGTGCCGTCGTGCTGCTGATCGCCGCCGTGATCACCGAGCTCACCGTGGCCGAGCCGATCATCCCGATGGGGATGTTCAAGAACCGCACCTTCAGCCTCGCCGTCGTGGCGAGCATCTCGGTCGGCGTCTCGATGTTCGGCGTCGCCGTCTTCCTCGCGCAGTACATGCAGCTGGCCCGCGGAGCCACGCCGACCCAGTCGGGCCTGCTCACCATCCCGATGATGGCCGGCCTGCTGATCGCCTCGACGATCTTCGGCGGGATCATCTCGCGCACCGGCAAGTGGAAGGCGATCATGATCAGCGGCGGCGTGCTCGCCGTGATCGGCACCTCCCTCCTCAGCACCCTCCGCTACGACACGGACCTGGTCCTCGTCGGGATCTACATGGCCGTCCTCGGCGCCGGCCTGGGCATGCTGATGCAGAACCTCGTCCTGGTGGTGCAGAACTCGATCGAGGTGAAGAACCTCGGCGTCGCGACCAGCGCGGTCACGTTCTTCCGCAGCCTCGGCGGCACCGTCGGAGTCTCGGTCCTGGGCTCGATGCTCGGCACCGTGATCGCCGACCGCATCAAGACCGGCATCGCGGGTCTCGCTCCCGCCGACCAGGCTCTCGCCGCGCAGGCGCTGGGCAGCGGCACGATCCCGCAGCCGGCGACCCTGCCCGACGCCGTGCGCGTCGTGGTCGAGAGCGCCTACGGGATCGGCGTGGGCGACGTGTTCCTCTACAGCATCCCGCTCGCCGTGGTCACGCTGATCGCCGTCGTCCTCCTGCCCAACGTGAGCCTCGGCTCGAAGAACGCGGTGCAGCTCAAGGCGGAGCCGACCACTCCGCTGCAGGCCGCGGAGGACGCCCTCATCGCCGCCTCGGACGGCCAGGCGGCGCTCCGCCCCGTCGGCCAGGCCCGGCGGACGGACGACGCGACGCACGCCCGGGAGGGTCGCGAGGCCACTCCCGCCGGACACGGCCGCCACGCCGACGAGGAGCGGCAGGAGGAGCCGGTCGGGCACGCCCGGCACGCTGCTCCCACCGGCTCGGTCGACGTGATCGAGCGCTCCTGATGCCCGCCGCCGCGCCCTCGGCCGAGGCGCTGCACGAGGTCGAGGAGCAGATCACCGTGCTCGCCGTCCAGGTGCGCCTCGCCGTCCGGGACGCGGCGGCGTCGATCGACCCGGCGCTGCCGCCCTTCGGACTGCGGCTGCTGCGGATCCTCGAGCGCTGCGGTCCGGTCCACTCCGGCGCCGCGGCGGAGCGGCTCGGGGTCGACCGCAGCGCGATCAGCCGCCAGGCCCGCCAGCTCGCCGAGCTGGGCCTGGTCGAGATGACCTCCGATCCCGCCGACGGCCGAGCGCGGTTCCTCTCGCTCAGCGCGGCCGGATGCGAGCGGATGCGCGACCTCGGCGGCCGTCAGCGGCAGCGGATGCAGGAGGCGCTGAGCGCCTGGCCCGAGGAGGACCTGCGCGCGTTCGCGGGATACCTGGAGCGGCTGACCGCGGCGGAGTGAGCCGCGTGATCTGAACGAGTGGCGCGGACCGATGCGGTCCGCGCCACTTCTGCGTGCCGCCGGACGCGGCGCGGGCGCGCTGACCGCGCGCCGTCTCGCGCCACCCGGTGCCGACGCCGTCGTGGCCGTTCTACATTTCCTGAGATGTTCTCACTCAGGAGGCGATGACCCTGTTCTCTTTCGACCATGCAGCAGCGGCGGAGCTGGTCCGTGCCTCGGACGAGGCGGCGGAGGCGCTCGCCTCCCAGGAGCTGCTGAGGTCCGTCGCTGCCGAGCACGCACTGGGCGAGTTCCGCGGCGCGTACGCCGAGCTGTTCCGCCGGGTCCGCCTCTGCGACAGGGAGAACCGCGGTCGGCTGAGCGCCGAGCTGCACGAGCTCGCCGACACGGTGCGGCTCGTGGCGAGGAAGGCCGAGGAGGAGCGTCGGCGCCGGGAGGAGTACGCGGCCTGGGAGCGGCGGGCGGACGAGCGCGAGCAGCAGCGCCGCCTCGATCCGGTCGCGGCCCTCGCGGCGGGAGTCGAGGAGATCGTCGACCGGCCGCCGTCCGATCGGCCGGTCGTGCCTCCGCCGATCCGTGCGCTGTTCTCCCCCCGGTCGGTGCCCCGCACGTCCCCGGGCGGCCCCGCCGCGGGAGGCACGACCTCCGCCGACCCCGAGCGCCTCGACGTCTTCGTCTCGCAGACCCGGCAGGCGGACGAGGCGATGCGCTCCCGGCTCCAGGATCTGATGGCCGCCTGGGGAGCCTTCGGCAACCGCTGCTCGTGGGCGCCGGTCGAGTCCTTCTCGGTGCTCCGGGGCTTCCGCGAGCTGCTGTCGATCGGTGCGGCCGACGCGACCTGGGTCGAGCAGATCTCCCTGGCCTTCACCGCCGCGGGGGGAGCGGCGCTCTCCGTTCCGGTCCTCGACGCCGTCGGCACTTTGGCGCGGCCCCGGGGCGGCCGGAGCCTGCTCGACTCCCTCGCGGCGCTCTCGTCAGACGATCTCGCGACACTCCTGGCGGCGTCGCCCGACCTCGCGGCGCGCCTCGGGCGACTGGCTCCGACCCTCGTGAACGACTGGTGGCGGAGCCTCGACTCCACGGACGGCGCGCGCTTCTCGCCGCAGCAGGAGGCGCTGGTCGCCGGTCTGCCCGGGGTGATCGGGAATCTGGAGGGTGTTCCCTACCGCGCCCGGGTGAGGGCGAACGAGAGGGCGCTGAGGGCGCGGATCGTGGCGCTGAGGAGCGAGGCGGCGGGCCTGCGCGGGAAGGCGGGCGACGGGGAGCGACTCGCGGCGGTGGAGTCGCAGCTGGTGGCGCTGAGGGACGTGCGGGCATCGCTCCGGCGCGGTCTCGGTCAGGACCCGCGCTTCCTCGTCTCCCTGACCGCCAACGAGCCTCCGCTCGCCGCCGTCTCGATCGGCGATCCCGACATCGCCACGAACGTCACCTACGCCGTCCCCGGGATGGGACAGACGACGGAGAGCATGACCCGATGGACGAAGGCGTCGCAGAATCTGCAGTCGCTCCTCCCGCCCGGCAGCGCCGTCGTCTCCTGGATCGGCTACGAGACCCCGCCGATGGCGCGGCTCGGCGGGAACGGCATGGACGTCCTCACCTCGAACCAGGCGGTCGCCGGCGGCGCCGCACTCGCCTCGGCTGTCCAGGGGCTCTCCGCGGTCCGGGGCGACGACCTGCCGAAGCCGAACGTCGTCGCCCACTCCTACGGCAGCACCGTCATGGCCGTCGCCGCCTCGCGCTCGGACGTCGAGCTCGGGGTCGTCGTGACGCTGGGCTCGGCCGGCCTCCCGGACAGCGTCGACGAGGCGAGCGACCTGCACGCGGAATCCGTCTTCGCGGGGCAGGCGCGGGACAAGTACCTCGGCGAGACCGAGAGCGGCGACGAGGCCGCGTGGATGGGCCGCGCCTTCAGCTGGAACCACCACACGGATCCCGCTGACGAGGACTTCGGCGCGCGCGTCTTCGGTGTCGAGACCGGAGGCGACGCCGGGAGGATCGTGACGGATCACGCTGCGCTGAAGAGCGACGACGGCGATCTCGCGGGGTATCTCGACAAGAACACCGAGTCCCTGCAGAACGCGGCGTGGGCCGTCTCCCGGCGACTCGACCTGCTGACCGAGAACCGGCCGCTCGGGCCGACCGCCTTCCAGAAGGCGGTCGTGGGAGCCTCCCATGGCGGGTAGAGGCTCTCCTCAGCGGACGGGCGTCGCGCTGACCGTCGCCGCTCTGCTCGTGATGTCGATGACCGCTTGTGCAACGGAGAAGGAGGCGAGACCGGTGAGCACGATGAGTCCTCGGGAGGGTCGGGATCGGGTGGTGGAGTTCGTGCGGGACTCCGCGGGGCGGCTCGATGTGGAGGGGTGGTGGCCGCGGAGCGGCGCGGCCAGGCCCGATGTGTGCGGCCCCGGCGACCGGGTGAGCGGTGCGAGCTACAGCTACGCCTGGTGGGCCCCGGCGGGCACCGATGTCGAGGGGGATGCGCGGAAGGTCGCGGACTACTGGGAGTCGCTGGGGATGACGGTGAGAGTGACCGATTCGACTCCGCGCCCGACGGTCTACGGGCAGGGCGGACCGGTGCTGCGGGCGAGCTTCGTCACCGGCGCTGTCGAGGAGATGTACATGATCGGGGCGGAGATGCCGTGCGCGCCCGGCGATTTCGAATCACTCCTCCTCGAGGACGAGGCTCAGCGCGCGGCGGGCGCGGTCCTTCCGGGTGATGAAGGTGTCGTCCCGAAGCCGGATCCGTGGGACCTCCCACTCCAGTCCGATCCGTCGGGTTCCGGCTCGGAGGGATGAGCCGCCCCGTCCACCGCGTCCGGATCGGAGATGCCGACGTCGCTCCCCGTGAGGGGGGAGGGGCCGGCCTCAGCGCGGTGCGCCCACCAGCTGCGCGACGTGCACGACGAAGGCGCGGCGGCGGTCTCGCGTCTCCTCTCCGCTCCGGGAGGCGAAGGGGGTGAGGTGCCAGATCTCGCACAGGCCGAGGAGGGCGATGAAGAGGTCGTCGGCCGACCAGCTCGCGTCGACGACGCCGGTGCGCTGCCACTCGAGGACCCGGGCCTCGGGGGCGGGGACCCCGCCGAGCTGCTCGCCGGCCTCCTCCCAGACGCCGGCTCCCTCCAGGCGCGCCCACGTGAGCAGGCGCAGGAACTCCGGGTGCTCCCACACGTGGTCGAACATGCGGCCCGCGAGGTCGGGGAGGTCCGCCGCCTCGGCGAGGAGCGTCTCGTCGAGAGCGCCGAGCGCCTCGACGACGGTCGCGACGAACAGGCCGCGCTTGCCGCCGTAGTAGGCGTAGAGCCGCTCCTTGTTCAGACCCGCGGCCGCGGCCACACGGTCGACCCGGGCGCCCGCGAAGCCGTGGGCGGCGAACTCGACGGAGGCCGCGCGGAGGATCCGCTCGCGCGCGGGCAGCGCCGCATCGGATGTCGGCTCCATGGTTCACCTCCGGGCGCTCGAACGATACACTCTTCTTCGCCCAACCAACTGGTTGGGGTGGTTCGGCCCCGATGACGCGGCTCGGATCCGGACCCGCCGGTCCCGCTCCGCTCCGTGTGAAAGGCCGCCATGCCCTCCCCGTCCGCTCCCTCCTCCGCCCGCCGCTGGTGGGTGCTCGTGATCCTCGCGCTCACGCAGCTCGTCGTCGTGCTCGACGGCACCATCGTCACGATCGCCCTCCCCGCCGCGCAGGCCGACCTCGGCCTCACCGACGTCGAGCGCCAGTGGGTCGTCACCGCCTACGCCCTCGCGTTCGGCGCGCTCCTGCTCCTGGGCGGCCGCATCGCCGACTACACCGGCCGCAAGCGCACCTACCTGATCGGGATGATCGGCTTCGGCGCCGCCTCCGCCTGGGGCGGCCTCGCCACCTCCGGCACCGAGCTGATCGCCGCCCGCGGGCTGCAGGGCGCCTTCGCCGCGCTGCTCGCTCCGGCCGCTCTGGCCCTCCTCACCGTCTCCTTCCCCTCCGGCCGCGAGCGGGGCACGGCCTTCGCCGTCTTCGGAGCGGTCGCCGGAGCGGGCGCCGCCGTCGGCCTCGTGCTGGGCGGGCTGCTCACCGAGTTCGCCGACTGGCGCTGGTGCCTCCTCGTCAACGTCCCCGTCGTCGTGGTCGGCGCGATCGCCGGCCAGCTGCTCGTCACCGAGAGCCGCGCGGAGGGGCGCAACCGCTTCGACGTCGCCGGGACGATCACCGTCGCGCTCGGGCTCGCGAGCGTCGTCTACGGCTTCACCCTCGCCGAGCAGGGCTGGCTCCGCGTCGACACCCTCGGCTTCCTCCTCGTCGGCGTGCTGCTGCTGGCCCTCTTCGTGCGGATCCAGGCCCGCTCCGACCACCCGTCGCTGCCGCTGCGCATCGTCGCCGACCGCGTCCGCGGCGGAGCCTTCCTGGTCCAGGCGATCGTCGGCAGCGTGATGATCGGCTCCACCCTCTACCTGACCCTGCACCTGCAGCTGGTCCTGGGCCTGCCGCCGCTCGAGGCGGGCCTGGCCAATCTGCCGATGACGGTGACGATCATGATCGTCGCCGGAGTCGCCGCCAAGCTGCTGCCGCGCATCGGCCCGCGCGTGCTGATGATCGTCGGCCCGCTGATCGCGGCGGCCGGGCTCCTCTACCTGAGCCGCATCACCCCCGACGGCGGCTACCTCCTCGAGGTGCTGCCCGCGCTGATCCTCCTGGGCGTCGGCATGGCGATGGTCTTCGTGCCGCTGCAGAACCTCGCGCTCACCGGAGTCGCGGCCCACGACGCCGGTGCCGCCGGAGCGACCGCGAACGCCGCCATGCAGATCGGCGGCTCGATCGGGCTGTCGATCTTCACGACCCTCTACGCGGGAGTCGCGGGCGAGCAGCAGTCGCCGGTCGCCTTCGTCGACGGCTACTCCGCGGTCTTCGTCGCGGCCGCGATCGGGCTGGTCGTCGCCTCCGTCGTCGCCGTCGCGATGATCCGGGTGAAGAAGGAGGAGTTCCTCGCCCAGGCTCCGAAGGAGGCCGTCGCCCACCTGGGCTGATCCCGGCCTAGGCTCGGAAGCGCTATGCAGCCACTGACCGAGACCGAGATCCGCGAGTCCTTCGTCAACGCCTCCCGCAAGGAGGTCGCCGATCTCGCGCTGCCGAAGGACTTCGACGCGCTGGACTGGTCGGTCATCGACCATCTCGGGTGGCGCGACCGGAGGATGGGCCGCCGCGCCTACGTCGTCGTGCCGCTGGAGGAGCGCCTCGTCGGGGTCCTGCTCACCCAGGCCGACGCCCTGCCGCGCTCGCGGGCGCAGTGCTCGTGGTGCCGCGACGTGCAGCTCCCGAACGACGTCGTCTTCTTCGGGGCGCGGAAGGCCGGAGCGGCCGGGCGGGCGGGGGACTCGCTCGGCACGCTCGTCTGCTCCCGCTTCGAGTGCTCGGTGAACGTGCGGCGGCGTCCGTCGGTGGCCTACATCGGCTTCGACCTCGAGGCGGCGCGAGCGCAGCGGATCGCGACTCTGCGGGCGCGCACCGAGGGCTTCGCGCGCGAGGTGCTCGGCGAGGCGTGACCGCGCTCAGCGGCGCGTTGACGCGCGCACGTGCATCCGCTCGCCCTGGCGGCCGAAGAGGCTGAGGAACTCGACCTGCTGCTCGTCGGCGCGGCCGAACCAGTGCGGCACCCGGGTGTCGAACTCGGCGGCCTCGCCGGCCGGCAGCACCAGATCGTGCTCGCCGAGCCGCAGGCGGAGCCGCCCGCTCAGCACGTAGAGCCACTCGAAGCCCTCGTGCGCGCGCTGCTCCGCCGGCTCCGTCACCGGCCCGGCCGGGAGCGTGTGCTTGAACGCCTGGAGCGCGCCCGAGTCGCGGCTGAGCGGCTGGATGAGCATGCCGTTCCGGCGCACCGGCCGCCCGTGCACGCGGGGATCCTCCGGCGCGGCGCCGACGAGCTCGTCGAGCGGCGCCCCGAGGGCGCGGGCGATCGGGAGGAGCAGCTCCAGCGTCGCGCGGCGGCCGCCGCTCTCGAGGCGCGAGAGAGTGCTCGCCGAGATGCCGGTCTCGGCCGCGAGGGACGCGAGCGTGCGGTCGCGGCGGGTGCGCAGGCGCCGGAGCCGTGGCCCGACGGCGGCGACGATCTCGTCGTCGGACGGGGCGGGCGGGGTCTCGGGCACGACGCCATCCTGGCACGTGCGGTCGCGCCGCATGCCGGAACAGCACGGATCCTCGCGGCCCGCCCCGGGGCGGCGGAGCATCGACCCATGACCTCCACCGACGCCCCCACCGGCCCGTCCGCCCCCGCCCCCGCCGACGTCCTGATCCTCGGCGCCTCCTTCGCCGGCCTCGCCGCCGCCACCGCCCTCGGCCGCAGTCTCCGCGACGTCCTCGTCGTCGACGGCGGACCTCCACGCAACGCACCCTCGCCCGGTGCCCACAACGTGCTGACCCGCGACGGCGTCCCGCCCACGGAGCTGGTGCGCCTGGCGCGCGCCGAGGCCGAGGGCTACGGTGCCCGGGTGGTCGAGGGCGAGGCGGTCCGCGCCTCCGCGGGTGCCGAGGGCGTGACCGCGACCCTCGTCGACGGCACGGTCCTCCGCGCGCGCCGCCTCCTGCTCGCGACCGGCGTCCGCGACCTGCTGCCGGAGATCCCCGGGCTCGGCGCCCGCTGGGGACGGGACGTCCTGCACTGCCCCTACTGCCACGGCTTCGAGGTGCGCGGCCGGCGGATCGGCGTGCTCGGCAGCTCGTTCGCCGGGCACCAGGCGCAGATGTTCCGGCAGCTCAGCGACCGGACGTCGATCCTGCTCCACGGCGCACCCGCGCCCGCCGGGGACGAGGCGGCGGCGCTGGCCGCCCGCGGGATCGCTCTCGTGCCGGGCCGCGTCGAGAAGGTCCTCGTCGAGGACGACCGCCTGGTCGGCGTGGTGATCGACGGTCGGCGGCACGAGCTCGACGCGCTCGTCGTCGGCCCGCGGGTCGAGGGGCGGCTCCCCGAGGGGCTCGGCCTCGAGCTCGCCGACCATCCGTCGGGAGTCGCGCGGCACCTCGCCGTCGATCCGATGGGCCGGACCGGCGTCGCCGGGGTCTTCGCCGCGGGCTCGCTGGTCGAGCCGATGGCGCAGGTCGTCGCCTCGTCCGCCGACGGGCTGCGCGTGGGCGCGGCGATCAACCACGACCTGATCGAGGAGGAGATCGCCGCCGCACTGCGGGCCGCCTGACGCGCGCTCAGCGGCGGCGGTACTCCAGTTCCGGGCGGCCGGGGGAGCCGTAGCGGGGCGCGCGGTCCGCGACTCCGGAGTCGGCGAGGTGCTCGAGGTAGCGGCGGGCCGTCACTCGCGAGATGTCGAGGCGGGTGGCGAGCTCGGCCGCCGAGAGGCCGACGGGGCCCAGCAGCGCGGTGACGGCCTCGAGGGTCTGCGCCGAGAGCCCCTTCGCCAGACCCGGGGCGTTGGAGGTGCGGAGCGCCGCGAAGGCCCCGTCCACCTCGTGCTGGCTGGCGACGTCGGCGCCGTGCATCCGCTCGCGGTACGACCGGTAGCTGGCGAGCTTGGCGGCGAACGCGCTGAAGACGAACGGCTTGATCAGGTACTGTACGATGCCGGCGGCGACGGAGGCGCGCACGTTCGCGGCGTCGCGGACGGCGGTGATCGCGATGACGTCGACGTCCAGGCCCGCCGCCCGGACGGCCCGGCAGAGGTCGAGGCCGCCCATGTCCGGCAGGTTCATGTCGAGCAGGATCAGCGCGATGCCCGGGTCCGCGCGCAGGGCCCGGATCGCCTCCGCCCCGCTGCCGGCGACCGCGGCCACCTCGAAGCCGTCGACCCGTCGGACGTAGTCGGCGTGGGCGCTCGCGGTCAGCGGCTCGTCCTCGACGACGAGCACCCGGATCACGACGCCACCCGCGCGGGCAGCGGCAGCTGCACCGTGAACACCGCGCCGACGTGGCGCGAGACCTCGATCGAGCCGCCGAGGCGCTCCACCACCTGCTGCACCAGCGCCAGGCCGATGCCGCGGCCGAAGCCGTCCGACTCCTTCGTCGAGTAGCCGCGCGCGAAGACGTCGGCGGCGCTCGCGACTCCGGGGCCGCTGTCCGACACCTGCACCACCAGCTCGCCCTCCGCGAGGCCGAGGTAGACCTCCACCCACGGCTCGCGGTCCGGAGCGGAGGAGGCGGCCGCGTCGAGGGCGTTGTCGATCAGATTGCCGAGCACCGTCACGAGGTCCCCGGGCTCCAGCCCCTGCGTGCCGGGCTCGAGGTGCGTCTCGAAGTGCAGCTCGACGCCGCGCTCGCGGGCCTGTGCGGCCTTGCCCAGCAGCAGGGCGGCGATCACCGGCTCCTGCACGGAGCCGAGGACCCGGTCGGCCAGGCGCTGGCTGAGGTTCAGCTCGCCGGCGGCGAACGCGAGCGCCTCGTCGGGGCGGCCGAGCTCGATCAGCGACGCGATGGTGTGCAGGCGGTTCGAGAACTCGTGGGTCTGCGAGCGCAGCGCGTCCGAGAGGGTGCGCAGCGACTCCAGCTCGCCGCTCACCCGCTGCAGCTCGGTGCGGTCCCGGAGCGTGACGACCGTGCCCAGGGGGCGGGCTCCGGGGGAGGCGGCGGGCCGCTCGTTCACCACGAGGATCCGCTCGCGGGCCACGACCAGGCGGTCCGAGACGGGCTCGTCGTCCTGCAGCAGCTCGCGCAGGGCGCCGGGGAGGTCGAGCTCGGCGACCGGCACCGGCGTCCGCACGCCCTCGAGCCCGAGCAGCTCCAGCGCGTGGTCGTTGGCGAGCACCAGTCGGCCGCGGTCGTCGACCAGCAGCAGCCCCTCCCGCACCGAGTGCAGGACGGACTCGTAGTAGGCGAAGACCTGGCTCATCTGCTCCGGGCCCCGCCCGCCCGTGACCCGCCTCAGGTAGCGGGCGAGGAGCCACGAGCCGAGCGCGCCGAGCGCGACCGCGCCGAGCGCGCCCCACGCGACGACCTGCACGCGGGCGGCGAAGGAGGCGTCCACGGCCGAGAGCGTGACGCCCGCCGACACGAGCGCGACGACCGCGCCGTCGGCGTCCTCGATCGGCGCGACGGCGCGGACGGAGGGCCCGAGCGTGCCGGTGTACGTCTCGGTGAAGGTCCGCCCCTCCAGCGCGGGCTCGATCGTGCCCTGGAACGGCAGGCCGATCCGGTCGCGGTCGCGGTGGGTGTACCGGGTGCGGTCGGGGGCCATGATCGTGAGGAAGTCGACGCCGGTGTCCCGCATGACCTCCTCGGCGTACGGCTGCAGGCTCGCGGAGGGATCCGCTCCCGCCGCCGACTCGAGGACGAACGGATTGTCGGCCACTGTGCGCGCCACGACGAGGCTCCGCTGCGCCGCCTCGTCGCCCGCCCGGCTCCGCGCGTCGAGGGCCAGCACCGCGACCGCCGCCGCGGCGATCAGCAGGATGCTCAGCAGCTGCACGGCGAACAGGCGCGCGGCGATGCTGCCGCGCGGTCCGCGTGCGCTCGGCGTCCTGACCATGCCACTCCCTCGTGAGCGAGCGCTCGGGGCGCCCCGCCGTGAACAGTATGAACGCAACCGTGCCGGGCTCCGGAGGCGGGGCCACCATCGTCCTACCCCCTCACCTCGACGAAGAGAAGGACACCCCATGGCGAAGACGCCTCAGACGCCGGCCGACCGGCTGATCCCCGCGGTCACCCCTCCGAAGACCCGGCGGCGCATCGACCGGAACCACTGGCTCTACATCGCCGTCATCATCGCCGTGGTCGCCGGCGTCGTGGTCGGACTCGTCGCTCCCGCCTTCGCGGCGACGCTCGAGCCCGTCGGCAAGGCCTTCGTCGGACTGATCAAGATGATGATCGCGCCGATCATCTTCTGCACCATCGTCATCGGCATCGGCTCCATCGCGAAGGCCGCCACGGTCGGCAAGGTCGGCGGACTCGCGCTGGGCTACTTCATCGTGATGTCGACCTTCGCCCTGGCGATCGGCCTCGTCGTCGGCAACATCCTGCACCCGGGCGAGGGCCTCGACATCTCGAGCGCCACCTACGACACCAGCGACCTCAAGGCCGAGAGCACCAGCGACTTCGTCCTCGGGATCATCCCCGTCTCGCTGTTCTCCTCGCTCGTGGACGGCAGCATCCTGCAGACCCTCTTCGTCGCGCTGCTCGTCGGCTTCGCGCTGCAGAAGATGGGCGCCAAGGGCCAGCCGATCCTCGGAGCGATCAAGCAGCTCCAGGTCCTGGTCTTCCGCATCCTCTCGATGGTGCTCTGGGTCGCCCCGATCGGCGCGTTCGGCGCCATCGCCGCGGTCGTCGGCAAGACCGGCTGGGGAGCGGTCGTCGCTCTCGCCACCCTGATGATCGGCTTCTACATCACCTGCGCGATCTTCGTGGTCGTCGTCCTCGGCCTGCTGCTGCGCCTGGTGACCGGCGTCAGCATCTTCTCGCTGATGAAGTACCTGGCCCGCGAGTACCTGCTGATCGTCGGCACCTCCTCCTCGGAGGCGGCGCTGCCCCGCCTGATCGCGAAGATGGAGCACCTCGGCGTCTCCAAGCCCGTCGTCGGCATCACCGTGCCCACCGGCTACTCCTTCAACCTCGACGGCACGGCGATCTACCTCACGATGGCGTCGCTGTTCATCGCCTCGGCCACCGGAGCG
This sequence comes from Rathayibacter sp. VKM Ac-2805, assembly GCF_009834265.1. Lineage (NCBI taxonomy): Bacteria > Bacillati > Actinomycetota > Actinomycetes > Micrococcales > Microbacteriaceae > Rathayibacter > Rathayibacter sp. VKM Ac-2805. The sequence continues at coordinate 2,849,596 of NZ_CP047185.1, read as the reverse complement.
CCGATGTCGATCCCGGAGCAGATCGGCCTCCTCCTCTTCATGATGATCGCCTCGAAGGGCGCCGCGGGCGTCACCGGAGCGGGCCTGGCCACGCTGGCCGGCGGCCTCCAGTCCTTCCGTCCCGACCTGGTCAACGGCGTCGGCGTGATCGTCGGCATCGACCGCTTCATGTCCGAGGCCCGCGCGGTCACCAACTTCACCGGCAACGCGGTCGCCACCCTTCTCGTGGGCACCTGGACCAAGCAGATCGACATGGTGCAGGTCCGCGAGGTCCTCGGCGGGCGCTCGCCCTTCGACGAGACCACGCGCGGAGCGGACGAGCACGAGGCCCCCGCGTCGGGCACCTCGATCACCGAGGGGATCGCCTCGATCCAGGACTCCGACGACGCGTCGCGGATGCGCGCGGAGATCGCGGCCAAGCGCTAGCCGATCCGATCGCGAAGGCCCCGCCTCCCGGAACCGGTCCGGGAGGCGGGGCCTTCGTCGTCCGCGGGTCAGTGCCTCCGCACCCCGAGCAGAGGCAGGGTCACCGAGCAGAGCGGCCCGATCAGCACCGCGAAGAGGAGGGTGCCGAGGCCGGCGTCGCCGCCGAGGGCCCAGCCGATGAGCAGCACCGTGAGCTCGACGCCCGAGCGCGCCACCCAGATCGGCAGGCCCGTGCGGGTGTGCAGGCCCAGCATCAGTCCGTCGCGGGGCCCCGGACCGAGGTGGGCGCCGATGTAGATCCCGCTCGCGACCGCCAGAAGCACGAGGCCTCCGGCGAAGAGCAGGCCGCGGGCCCACCACTCGTCCGGCGTCGCCAGCACGCGCAGCCCGACATCGATCATCGTGCCGACCACGAGCACGTTCAGCACGGTGCCGAGGCCGGGCCGCTGCCGGAGGGGGATCCACAGCAGCAGGACGAGCAGGCCGATCACGTTCGTGAGCAGTCCGATCCCGAGCCCGGTCTGGTGCGCGACCCCCTGGGCGAAGACGGTCCACGGGTCCACGCCGATCGCCGCGCGGATCATCATCGCGTCGGCGAATCCGTAGAGGATCAGGCCCATCAGCAGGCGCGGCACGGGTCGGAGGCGCCACTGGCCCGCTGGGGGAGCGGCGGCGGCAACGGGAGCGGTGAGGGTCATGGACTCATCACAGCGCGACATTGGCCTTCTTCGCGCGGTCCAATCCGGCTACCTTGGACGCATGGCTGATGTCCACTTCGGCGCGCGCGCCCTGCAGACCCTCCTCGGCGACTGGCGCGAGCAGCGCGGCACCCGGCCCGCCTACCTCGCGCTGGCCGATCGGATCCGCCTCCTCGGGATCGACGGCCGCATCCCCGCGGGCAGCCGCCTGCCCGCCGAGCGCGAGCTCTCGGCCCGCCTCGGCGTCAGCCGCACGACCGTGGCCGCCGCGTACCGCGAGCTGCGCGACAGCGGCTACCTCGTCAGCGTGCGCGGCTCCGGCAGCGTCACCCGCCTGCCGGGAGCGGCCGTGCACGCGGTGCCCTCGCTCGCGCCGGACTTCCTCGACTTCACCAAGGCGGCCCTGCCCGCCGTCCCCGAGCTGGCCGAGGCGTACACCCGCGCGGCGCAGGCGGCCCCCGAGCACTTCGACTCCGGCTCCTACGACACCGTCGGCCTGCCGGTGCTGCGCCGCGCGATCGCCGAGCGCTACACCGCGCGGGGTCTGCGCACCGAGCCCGGCCAGATCATGGTGACCATCGGCGCGCAGCACGCGATCGCGCTCGTCGCCCGCACCCTGCTCGCGAGGGGTGACCGGGCGCTGATCGAGGCCCCGACCTACCCGCACGCCTACGAGGCCCTCCGGCTGGCCGGCGCGCGGCTCGTGCCGGTGAACGTCGACGGGGCGGAGGGCTGGGACGGAGAGGGCCTGATCGCCGCGCTGCGCGGCACGAGCCCGAGCCTGGCCTACCTGATGCCCGACTTCCACAACCCGACCGGCCGCTCCATGGCCCCCGAGCTGCGGGAGCGGGCGATCGCCGCCGCGGCCCGGCAGGGGACCCTGATCATCGCCGACGAGACGACGGCCGAGCTCGACATCGACCGGCGGATGTCGCCGCTGCCGTTCGCCGCCTACGGGACCGAGGGGACGGTGCTCTCGATCGGCTCCGTCGGCAAGACACTGTGGGGCGGCATCCGGATCGGCTGGATCCGCGCCGAGCGGGCGGTGATCCGCAAGCTGGCGCTGGCGCGCTCGGCGAGCGACCTCGGCACGCCGATCCTGGAGCAGCTCCTGGTCGCGGACATGCTCGGCCGGATGGACGGCGTGCTGGAGCTGCGGCGCTCGCAGCTGCGCGCCGGCCGCGACCACCTCGAGGCGGCCCTGGCGCGCGCGATCCCGGAGTGGAGCGTGCCGCGGGTCTCGGGCGGCCTCTCCACCTGGGTGGGGCTGGGCCGGCCGGCGAGCTCGCAGCTGGCGCTCGCCGCCCGGACGGCGGGCCTGCTGATCACCGCGGGCCCGCGCTTCGGGATCGACGGCGCCTTCGAGCGCTTCCTCCGCATCCCGATCGGCTACTCGCCCGAGGCGACCGATCGGGCCGTGGAGGCGCTCGCGACGGCCTGGGCGCAGGTCGCCCGGCACCCGGCGGCCGACCCGGGGTACCTCGCCGACGTGGTCTGAGGTGGAGTGCCTGCCGGGCGTGTGAGATCGTTCTCTCATGAGCGACGGGTACGGCTACCTGCTGGTCCACTTCATGGAGGACCGGACCGGCCACAGCGAGAAGATCTTCCTCTCGCTCAGCCGGGGCGACGATCCGCTGCGCTGGCGAGCGCTCGGGCCGGTGCTGGAGTGGACCGGCGGCACGGGCGGCGTCCGCGACCCCCACATCGTCCGCGGGCCGCGGGGCTTCCACCTCGTCGCCACCGATCTCCGCGTCTGGCGGCCCGAGGGCCCGGACTGGGACCTCTACCGGCACCGGGGGAGCCGCGACCTCGTGGTCTGGGACTCCCCGGACCTCCTCGAGTGGTCCGAGCCGCGCGCGGTCGCCGTCGCTCCCGAGGGCGCGGGCATGGCCTGGGCGCCGGAGTCGGTCTACGACCCGGTCTCGGGCGACTTCCTCGTGCACTGGTCCTCCGGCCTGGCCGAGGACGGCGACCCCGCCACCGGCGAGACGGGCGGCAGCCGCATCCTGCTCGCCCGCACGCGCGACTTCCGCACGTTCGCCGAGCCCGAGACCTACCTGCGGCTGCCCGGCGGAGTGATCGACATGACGCTGCTGATCGAGGGCACGGCCGTCCACCGCTTCGCCAAGCAGCACGACGAGGCCCCCGACACGATGCAGGTGTTCCAGCAGGTCGGCTCCTCCCTCCTCGCGGACGACTTCGCCACCGTCGCCCGGGGGATCGGGCAGGAGCTCGGCCCGAGCATCGAGGGGCCGCTGGTCTTCCGGCACCACCGCGAGGAGCGCTGGTCGCTCTGGGTCGACCAGTACGCCCTCCGCCCCTACGGCTACCGCGCCTACACGAGCACCGACCCGGCCTCGGGCCGCTGGGAGCTCGCGGAGGAGTTCGACCTGCCCGAGGACACCAAGCACGGAGCGGTCCTCCCGCTCACCCGATCCGAGTACACGGCGCTCGACGAGCGCCACCCCGCCTGAGAGGCCCCGCATGACCGACTTCAGCCCCCGTCTCGCCGACGCCCTCGTCACCGTCCTCGGCGCCGACGGCGCTCCGCTCGCCCACGCCGACGTGACGGTCGAGCAGCGCCGCCACGCCTTCGCCTTCGGCTGCACTCCTCCGAGCACCGACCCCGCCCGCGCCGAGGAGCGCCGGCTCTGGCTCGACCTGTTCGACACGGCGACGCTCCCCGTCTACTGGGGCCGCTTCGAGCCGGAGCGCGGCCGCACCGCGACGGAGGAGGTGCTCGCCGAGGCGCGCGCGCTCGCCGCGGACGGCGTCCGGCTGAAGGGGCACCCGCTGGTCTGGCACTACGTGAAGCCGGAGTGGCTCGACGCGCTGCCGCTGGACGAGGCCGAGCAGCTCCTCCGCGCGCGCATCCGCCGGGGGGTGGGCGCCTTCGCCGGGCTGATCGACACCTGGGACGCGATCAACGAGGTCGTCATCATGCCGCGCTTCGCGAACGAGCCGGACGGCGTGACGAACGCCGTCACACGCCTCGCCCGCGAGAAGGGACGCGTCGGCATGGTCGAGCTGGCCTTCTCGGAGGCGCGCAGCCTCGGCACCGGACCGGTGCTCGTGCTGAACGACTTCGACCTCGGGCCCGAGTACGAGCGGCTGATCGAGGACGTGCTCGAGGCCGGGATCCGGCCCGATGCGATCGGCCTGCAGTCGCACATGCACCAGGGGTTCCGCGGGGAGGAGCAGATCGCGGCGATCTGCGACAGGTTCGCGCGCTTCGGTCTGCCGCTGCACTGGACCGAGACCACCCTCGTCTCGGGCGAGCTGATGCCCGCCGAGATCGAGGACCTCAACGACCACGTGGTCGAGGACTGGCCGACCACTCCGGAGGGGGAGGCACGGCAGGCGGACGAGATGGTGCGGCACTACGAGACGCTGGTCGCGCATCCGGCGGTCGAGGCGATCACCTACTGGGGCTTCGACGACGCCGGAGCCTGGCTCGGAGCGCCGGGCGGGTTCCTCCGCCGCGACGGGAGCCCGAAGCCGGCCTACAAGGCGCTGCGCTCGCGGATCCGCGGGGACTGGTGGCTCGAGCCGACGGTGCTCCGGACGGACGCCGAGGGGCGCGTCGGCGTCCGGGCCTTCGCCGGGGACTTCGCGCTCTCGAGCGCGGGGGCGGGCGCTGCAGTGAGCCTCCCTGTCGGGTCGTCGACGGCGGAGGTCCGCCTGGGCTGAGGGCGTCCGGGCCGGCCGGTGGCGCGGGTCGCCCCGTCGCGCGCCCCGGAACGCCGCGTCCCTCCCAACACTCAGTCGGCTGATGGAAGACTCGGAGGGTGCATCTCCTCGCGGTCCTCAGCATGAAGAACCGGGCGCTCATCGCGCTCGTCACCGTCGTCATCGCCGTCTTCGGCGGAGTCGCCCTGACCGGGCTCAAGCAGGAGCTCGCGCCGTCGATCTCCTTCCCGCAGCTCGCCGTCGTCACGTCCTACCCGGGCGCCGCTCCGGAGGTGGTCAACGACGACGTCTCGACGCCGATCGAGACCGCCATCCAGGGGGTGCCGGGGCTCGAGACGACCAGCGCGACGTCCTCCACGGACTCCTCCCTCATCTCGGCGTCCTTCACCTACGGCACCGACCTCGCCACCGCCGAGCAGAAGATCCTGCAGGCGATCAACCGGATCAAGAGCACGCTCCCGGACGGCGTCGACCCGCAGGTGGTCACCGGCTCCCTCGACGACCTGCCGGTGCTGCAGCTCGCCGTGTCGAGCGACGGCGACGCGGACGCGCTGGCCGAGCGCCTGCGCACCACGGTCATCCCGGACCTGGAGAAGGTCGAGGGCGTGCGCGAGGCGGCGCTCGTCGGCGAGACCGCCCAGCGCGTCACGATCACTCCCGATGACGCGGCGCTCGCCGCGGCCGGCCTCTCGACCGGCGACATCCGCTCGGCCCTGCAGCAGAACGGCGTGCTCGTCGCGGGCGGACAGATCACCCAGGACGGGTCGACCTTCTCGGTGCAGTCGGGCGTCAAGCTCGACTCGACCGACGCGATCGCGGCGCTGCCGCTGCTGCCGTCCGCAGGTGCCTCCGCGGGTGCGGGCGGCGCCGGTGCGTCAGCGGGCGCGGGTGCCTCCGCGGGCTCCGGCGCTTCGGTCGGCGGCTCCGACGTCGGAGCGGCGGCGGGAGGCGCGGCCGTGACCGCGGAGCCGACGGTCACCACCCTCGGCTCCGTCGCGACGGTCGCCGTCACCGACGCCCCCGTCACCTCGATCTCGCGCGTCAACGGCCAGCCCGCCCTGACCCTCTCGATCACCAAGCTCCCCGCCGCGAACACCGTCGACGTGTCGACCGGCGTGGCCGCGCTGCTCCCGGACCTCGAGGAGTCGATCGGCGACAACGCCGCCTTCACCCCGGTCTTCGACCAGGCGCCCTACATCCAGGAGTCGATCGCGTCGCTCGCGCAGGAGGGGGCGCTCGGCCTCGTCTTCGCCGTGCTGGTGATCCTGCTGTTCCTGCTGTCGGTGCGCTCGACCCTGGTCACGGCCATCTCGATCCCGACCTCGGTGCTGATCACCTTCATCGGCCTGCAGACGGCCGGCTACACCCTCAACATCCTGACCCTCGGCGCGCTCACCATCGCGATCGGCCGTGTGGTCGACGACTCCATCGTCGTGATCGAGAACATCAAGCGGCACCTCGACGCGGGTGAGGACCGGGCCCGGACCATCGCGGTCGCCGTCCGCGAGGTCGCCGGCGCGATCACCGCCTCCACGATCACCACGGTCGCGGTGTTCCTGCCGATCTCGTTCGTCGGCGGCACCACGGGCGAGCTGTTCCGGCCCTTCGCGCTGACCGTGTCGATCGCCCTGCTCGCCTCCCTCGTGGTGGCGCTGACGATCGTGCCGGTGCTCGCCTACTGGTTCCTCCGCCCCTCGAAGCGGCCGGCTGTGCGCCAGGCCGCGCAGGCGGCGCTCGCGGAGGAGCGCGCGGCGGCCGGAGGGGCACCCGCCTCGGGCGTCCCGGCCGACACCGCTGCGCCGGTGGAGGAGGCCCCGCACCACGGCGCCCACGCCGCTCCCCGGCGGGCGCGCGGGCTGCAGTCGGTGTACGGCCCGATCATCCACTGGACGCTGAAGCACTCGGTCGTCACCGTCCTCCTGGCGCTGCTCGTGCTCGTCGGGACCGGTGCGCTGTATCCGCTGATGAAGACGAACTTCCTCGGCTCCAGCGGGCAGGACACCTTCACCGTCACCCAGACGGTCCCCGTCGGCCAGAGCCTCGACGCGCAGGACGCGACGGCGCAGCAGGCGAGCACGGCGATCCTCGGCGTCGGCGGCGTCGAGACCGTCCAGCTCACCGTCGGCTCCTCCGGCGGCCTGCAGAGCGCGTTCGGCGGGGGAGGCGGCGGCGGCACCTCGATCCGCTACTCCGTCACCACCGACGAGTCGGCCGACCAGGAGGCCGTGCAGGCGGACGTCCGCGACGCGCTGTCGGGCGTCGCCTCGGCCGAGGACATCAGCGTCGCCGCCTCCTCCGGCTTCGGCGCCTCCTCGGACATCGAGGTCGACCTCTCGACCGCCTCGCAGAGCGACCTCCAGAGCGCGAGCGACCAGCTCCTCGAGGCCCTGCGCGGGACCGACGGGATCAGCCAGGCCGAGAGCAACCTCTCCTCCTCGCTGCCCTACATCGCGGTGCGGGTCGACCGCGACGCCGCGGCCCGGGCGGGTCTCAGCGAGGTCGCCGTGGGCACGATCGTCAGCCAGGCGCTCCAGCCCAGCCAGGTCGGCAGCGTCGTGATCGACGACCGCACCCTCTCGATCTACCTGGCCGACGGGCAGCCGCCGGCCACCGTGGACGAGCTGCGGAACCTCGAGGTGCCGACCCTCACCGGCGCCGTCGCGCTCTCCACCCTCGCGGCGGTCGAGCAGACGGACGGTCCGGCGAGCATCACCACCGAGCGCGGGCAGCGCACCGCGACCATCACCGTCACCCCCGAGGGCGACGACCTCGCCTCGGCCAACGTCGCCGTGCAGAACGCGATCGACGCGACGGCGCTTCCGGCCGGTGTCGATGCCTCCCTCGGCGGAGTGACCGCCGACCAGGCCGACGCGTTCTCGCAGCTGGGCATCGCGCTGCTGGTCGCGATCCTGATCGTCTACGTCGTGATGGTGGCGACGTTCCGCTCGCTCCTGCAGCCGCTGCTCCTGCTCGTGTCCGTGCCGTTCGCGGCGACCGGCGCGATCCTCCTGCAGGTGATCACCGGCGTGCCGCTGGGCGTGCCGTCCCTGATCGGCGTGCTGATGCTGATCGGCATCGTCGTCACCAACGCGATCGTGCTCGTGGACCTGGTGAACCAGTACCGCGACCGCGGGATGCCGGTGCGGGAGGCGCTGCTGCACGGCACCGAGCGGCGGCTCCGGCCCATCCTGATGACCGCCCTCGCGACGATCTTCGCCCTCCTGCCGATGGCGCTGGGGATCACGGGCCACGGCGGCTTCATCTCGCAGCCGCTGGCGATCGTCGTGATCGGCGGCCTGGTGTCCTCGACGGTGCTGACCCTCGTGGTCCTGCCCGTCGTCTACAACCTGGTCGAGGGGTATCGTGAGCGGCGGCGTGCCGCCCGCGCCGGGAAGGCGTCGGCATGACGGACATCAGGGATGCGGCCGAGACGGTCGGCTCGCGCTGGCGCAGCGGCCCGGAGCGCGCCACCGCGGTCCTCGACGAGATCGGTCCGGAGCGCTTCGTCGCCCGCGACTTCCGCCCGGGCACGCTCCGGCACCTCGTCCTGATCCGCTTCCGCCCGACGGCGCTGGTCGCCGAGGCGGACGAGGTCACCCGCCGCTTCCTCGCCCTGGCCGACGAGTGCGTCCGCGACGGACGGACCTACATCGAGTCGATCGAGACGGGGCCGCAGCTGAGCATCGAGGGCGCGGGCGAGGGCTTCGACCGCGCGTTCCTGCTGACCTTCTCCTCCGAGGGCGACCTGCACTACTACCTGGGCCGGCCGGCCGTCGAGGACCCCGCGCACTGGGATCCGGCGCACGACGCGTTCAAGGAGTTCGTCGGGCCGTTCGTCGACACGGCCGGCATCGTCGCGTTCGACTTCCGACCCGAAGAGCACTGATGGCGACTCCCGACTTCGTGCTGCGACTGCGCGAGCGGATCGGGACCGAGCTGCTCTGGCTCACCGGCGTGACCGCGGTGATCCTCCGGGAGGAGCCGGCGCTCGAGGTCCTGCTCGTCCGGCGCGCCGACACCGGCGCCTGGACGGCCGTCACCGGGATCATCGACCCGGGCGAGACCGTCGCCGGCACCGCCCGCCGCGAGGCGCAGGAGGAGGCGGGCGTCGAGATCGAGGTCGAGCGCCTCGTGCAGGTGCACACCCTGCCGCCGATGCAGTACCCCAACGGGGACCGCTCGCAGTACCTCGACCACGTGGTGCGCTGCCGCTGGATCTCGGGGGAGGCCCACGTCGCGGACGACGAGTCGACCGAGGTCGGCTGGTTCGCGCCCGACGCGCTGCCGCCGATGTCGGACGAGCACCGCGCCCGGATCCAGCGGGCGCTGTCGGACGAGCCGGGCTGCTCGATCGACTGACGGCGGGGGTGCGCGCCGGACGAGGCGGGGCCGCCTCTCGGGAGCGGCACACGGATCGGAGCGGGCGCTGCTCAGACCGGACGCGCGAAGCAGAGCACCGCGTCGTCGCCGACGTGGGCTCCGAAGCCGTCGATCGCCGTGAAGCCGAGCGCCCCGGCCGCCGGGGCGAGCTCCGGCGCGGCGGCCAGGCGCAGCGTGCGGATCCGCTGCACCCGCGCCCACGACTCCGCCGCCGCGACGAGCCGTCGGGCGACTCCCGTGCGCCGGTGGACGGAGGCGACCACGAGCTCCAGCACCTCGGCGAAGTCGTCCGGGCCGGGAGCGAGCACCAGCACGCCGGCCGCCGCCCCGTCGATCCGGGCGATCAGGACGCGGGCGTGCGGGGGTGGGACCGCGGCGAGGAGGCCCTCCGCTCCGGCTGCGTCCTCGAGGCGGACGACGACTCCGCTCACGAGCCCAGGTGGGCGCGAAGGAACTCGACGACCCGAGCACGCAGAGCGTCGTCGAGGAGCGCGATCGAGTGCAGCGAGCCGGGGAGGACGAGGAGGTCGACCCTCGAGCCCGCTCCGCGCAGCGCCTCGGCGAAGCGGGTCGACTGGCTGAGCGCGACCCGTTCGTGCGCCGCGTGCGCGATGAGGAACGGCGGCTCGGAGCCGTCCACCTGCGCGAGGGGCGAGGCGGCGGTCGCGGAGGGGCAGGAGGCGAGGTCCGCGCAGTCGAGGTAGCTGCGCACGGCGGCCGCGACTCCGACAACCGGGTCGTCGTCGGCGAGGCCGGCGGCGCTGAGATCGGAGGGGCCGCTCAGGTCGACCACGGCGGCCAGGTGCGACGAGGTCGCCGGCAGCGTGCCGAGCAGAGAGGCGAGGTTGCCGCCGGCCGAGCCGCCGAAGGCCGCCACCCGCTCCGGATCGATGCCGAAGCGCGCGGTCTGCTCCGGCTCGAGCAGCCAGTCGAGGGCGGCCGTCACATCGTCGAGCTGCGCGGGGAACACGGCGGCGGGCGCGAGGCGGTAGTCGACCGAGACGGCGACGAACCCCTCCGATCCGAGCCACTGGCAGATCGGACGCCAGTTCGCGTCGGCCTTGCCTCCACGGGCCCAGCTGCCGCCGTGCACGACGAGGACGGCGGGCCGCGGCTCCGCCGACGGGGCAGGGGAGGAGCAGACGTCGGCGCTCTGCCCAGTGCTCGCGTCGTAGACGACGTCGGCCGTCACGCTCACGCCGGACCAGTCGGGTGCGGGTGCCGCTCCGAGCGCCTGCGCCACCGGCTCCGAGACGGGAGTGGTGCTCGCGCAGCCCGAGAGGAGGAGTGCGAGGGCGGCCAGGACCGCGGCGACGCGTCGCGGGGATCGGGTGGGCTCGCGCATGAGTGCGATCAGCGTACGGGGTGCCCGGCGCCCCGGATGCGGCACCCCCGCGATCAGGGGGTGCCGGGCTCGCGCTGCAGCCGGACCAGGACGACCCCCGCGAGGATCAGCGCGCCGCCGCCGAACTGGATCGGCGCGGGCAGCTCGCCGAGGATCAGCCATGCGGCCGCGATCGAGAACAGCACCTCCGTCAGCCCGACGAAGGAGGCGATCCGCGTGCCGAGGCGGCGTCCGCCCTCGATCCCGAGCAGATACGCCAGCACGGTCGACATGCCGAGGATCACGCCCGCGGGGAGGAGCCAGCTGACCTCCGCTCCGACGAACACCACCTCTCCGAACGTCGCGCGCAGCGGTGTGACGCCGAGCGCCCCGAGTGCCAGCAGGATCGCGGCGCCGACCGTCATCGCCCCCGCCGTGAGCGCGATCGGCGGCAGCTCCGGATCCACCCGGCCGGCGATGACGTAGTAGACGCACAGGCCGAGCGAGGCGGTCAGCGCCCAGGCGATGCCGACCAGCTCGGGCGTCGACTCGCCGGACAGGTCGAGCACGAGCACCAGGCCGCCGAGCGCGAGAGCGGAGCCGGCGAGGGTGAAGCGGCCGGGGTGCCGGCGGGTGCGCGCCCAGGCGAGGAGGACGAGGAACACCGGCGCGAGGTACTCGATCAGCAGGGCGACGCCGACCGACATGTGCTCGATCGCGCTGTAGAAGCAGAGCTGCGCGGCGATCACGGCGAAGACTCCGTAGAGGGCGATCGTGCCGAGGTTGCGGCGGAGCACGGGCCAGCGGCCGCGGAGGGACAGGACCGCCGGGATCGCGAGGATCAGGGCGGCGCCGCCCGCGCGCCAGAGGACCGCGGACGCCGGCGTCCAGCCCGCCTCGAGGAGCGGCTTCACGAACGGCCCGCCCAGACCGAACGCCGCCGACGCGGCCAGCGCCGCGACGAGGCCCGAGCCGAGGCGCCGTGCAGGCGCGGGCGCGCTCGCGGCGGGGAGGGTGACGGCGGCGGTGCTCTCGGCGGTCATGCTCGGCTCCTTCAGGAGTCAAAAGGATTACACTCGTGACAGCGAGCTGATCGCACACTACTGAGCCGCACTGTCAGGAGTCAACATGGTGTTCGCCTATGACGTCGAGGCGTCACTGACCTCCACCGCCACCCTCGTCAACACGCTCCCCGAGCTGTCGCCGTCCGGCGAGGACGAGATGGCGACGATCGAGCAGCTGGACGACTTCCTCCTCGAGAACCGGTACACGGGCAGCCGCGACGGATCGACCGAGGAGCTGGAGGCCGTGCGGGCGATCCGCTCCTCCCTCCGCACCCTCTGGCTCACGCGGGCCGAGGAGGACCTCGTCCCCGTCGTCAACGGGATGCTCGACTCCGGCCGCGCGCTCCCGCAGCTGGTCCGGCACGGACCCTACGGCTGGCACCTCCACGCGACGCGCGACGAGAGCCCGCTCGCCACGCGCATCCTGGTCGAGGCCGCCATGGCGTTCGTCGACGTGATCCGCGGCGACGAGCGCGAGCGGATCCGCGTCTGCGCGGCGGAGGACTGCGAGGCGGTGCTCGTGGACTTCTCCCGCAACCGCTCGAAGCGCTACTGCGACACGGGCAACTGCGGCAATCGCGCGAACGTGGCCGCGTACCGGGCTCGGCGGGCGTCGCAGTAGCGGACGGGCGGTAGTTGCGCGCGGGCGCGCGTCGATCGTGCTGCGGCTCGGGGCCGGGGGGCTGTATGCGGGGCGACTCCGCGGGGGACCGGTCGCGGAGGTGCGCGACTCCCGGGCTTCGCGGCTCCTAGGCTTCGCGGCTCCCGACCTGAGCGGCTCCTGGCCGCACGTCTCCCCGCCCTAGCCAGGCTCCGGGGCCGCGTGTAGACTCGCTCGGTCGGCTCTTGACACCGTGCGTTCTCGTGCGGATGGGTTTGTTAGTCAAGTGGGCCGAGTCTCCGACAGTCGTCGTGAGACGAATCACATGTGTGAATCGGCCCCGGTCAATGACTCGCCCGGGTTCTCCCCCTGCTGCCCCGCAGCAGTCCAGCGCACGGACGCCCCTCACGACGGGGCTCCTCCGGCGTCGCCTCCTCGCGCACGACCTGAACCCAGGAAGAACTGCCATGCCCAAGAACAAGAAGCCCGCCGGCGGACGTCCGGCCAAGAACTTCGAGCCCAACCGCTTCGGCGCCTCGAGCGGCAAGTCCCAGCTCGGCGGCCGCTCGCGCTTCCCCGGCGCCAAGCCGGGCTCGCGCAGCGAGGGCCACCGCGGCTTCCGCGCCGTCGACGAGAACGCCCCCAAGAAGGCGCGCTGGAACGCCGACGAGCGCGCCGAGCGGGCCACCGAGCGCGCCGATCGGCCCGCCCGCGGGAACGACCGCGACGAGCGGCCCTCGCGCGGCTACGACCGCGACGCGCGGCCCTCGCGCGGCTACGACCGCGACGCGCGTCCGGCCCGCTCGAACGACCGTGACGAGCGTCCGGCCCGCGGGTACGACCGCGACGCACGCCCGGCCCGCTCGAACGATCGCGATGAGCGTCCGGCGCGTTCCTTCGACCGCAGTGACCGTCCGGCTCGTTCCTTCGACCGCGATGCGCGTCCGGCCCGCTCGAACGATCGCGACGATCGTCCGGCGCGTTCCTACGGGCGCGATGAGCGTCCGGCGCGTTCCTTCGACCGGAGCGACCGCCCGGCCCGTTCCTTCGACCGCGATGCGCGTCCGGCCCGCTCGAACGACCGCGACGATCGTCCGGCCCGCTCCTACGGACGCGACGACCGTCCGGCCCGCGCCGGCGACCGCGACGAGCGCCCCTCGCGCGGCTACGACCGCACCGAGCGTCCCGCCCGCTCGTTCGACCGCAGCGACCGTCCGGCCCGCTCCTTCGACCGGGACGCGCGCCCCTCGCGCGGCCACGACCGCGGCGACCGCCCGACCCGCTCGTTCGACCGCGACTCCCGGCCCTCGCGCCGCGACTCCGGCTCGGACTTCTACCCCAGCCGCGACGCCCGTGCGCCGCACCAGGCCGACGACGTCGTGCTCGAGCGCCTCGAGGCGACCGCCACGCTCGCCGTCGACGTCGAGGGCGTCACCTTCGGCGACCTCGGCCTGGGCGGGAACATCGTCCGGATGCTGACCGAGCTCGGAGCGGCCGCGCCGTTCCCGATCCAGGCCGCGACCATCCCCGAGGTGCTCGCCGGCAAGGACGTCCTCGGACGCGGCAAGACCGGCTCCGGCAAGACCATCGCCTTCGGCGCCCCCGTCGTCGAGCGCCTGATGGAGAACAACGGAGCGAAGGGCCGCAAGCCGGGCCGCGCTCCGCGCGCGCTCATCCTCGCGCCGACCCGCGAGCTCGCCATGCAGATCGACCGGACGATCCAGCCGATCGCCCGCTCCGTCGGCCTGTTCACGACGACCATCTACGGCGGCGTCCCCCAGTACAAGCAGGTCGGAGCCCTCCAGCGCGGAGTCGACATCGTCATCGCGACGCCGGGCCGCCTCGAGGACCTCGTCGAGCAGGGCCGCCTCGACCTCTCGAACATCACCATCACGGTGCTCGACGAGGCCGACCACATGTGCGACCTCGGCTTCCTCGAGCCCGTGCAGCGCATCCTCCGTCAGACCGCCGACGGCGGCCAGCGGCTGCTGTTCTCGGCCACGCTCGACAAGGGCGTCGCGACGCTCGTCGACGAGTTCCTGGTCGAGCCGAGCGTCCACGAGGTCGCCGGCGAGGACCAGGCGTCCTCGACCATCGACCACCGCGTGCTCCTGATCGAGCACCGCGACAAGGCCGAGATCATCGAGCAGCTCGCCGCCCGCCAGGGCAAGACGCTGATCTTCGCCCGGACCCGCGCGTTCGCGGAGCAGCTCGCGGAGCAGCTCGACCACGCGGACATCCCCGCGACGAGCCTCCACGGCGACCTCAACCAGTCGCGCCGCACCCGCAACCTCGCGCTGCTCACCAGCGGACGCGTGGACGTGCTGGTCGCGACCGACGTGGCCGCGCGCGGCATCCACGTCGACGACATCGACCTGGTGATCCAGGCCGACGCTCCCGACGAGTACAAGACGTACCTCCACCGCTCCGGCCGCACCGGCCGCGCGGGCAAGACGGGCACGGTCGTGACGCTCATCACGCGCAACCGCCGCCGCCGCATGGAGGAACTGCTCGACCGTGCCGAGATCGAGGCCGAGATGATCGAGGCCCGCCCCGGCGACCGCGTCCTGCGCGAGATCAGCGCCCCGGCCGAGTAGCCGCCGACCGCACGACGACGAGGCGCGGACCCCTGCATCGGGGTCCGCGCCTCGTCGTCTTTCGTGGTGGGTGCTGTGGTGCGGCGTGACGGCGAGTGCCGGGTCGTGGTGACCCTCCGACTCCGCACTGCGCAGGGCTCCGCGCTGTACCGCTTCCCGTGGGGCGGCGCTGCGTTGCGCGACTCTGTGCTGGACGGCTCTGTGCTGGACGGCTCTGCAGTGCCCGGCTTCGCGGAGGGCTTCTGCACGCACGAACGCCGAAGGGCGGACACCGCGAGGTGCCCGCCCTTCGGCGTGTTCACCGGCCGGAGCCGGTGAGGGGAATCAGCTGGCCGGGGGGGTCAGCACGGTGTCGATGAGGTAGACGGTCGCGTTGGCGGTCTGGACGCCACCGCAGATGACGGACGCGTCGTTGACCTTCAGGTCGTCGCCGGAACCGGTGACGGTGAGGTTGCCACCCTGGACGGTGGCGTGGTCGCCGGCGATCGCGTCAGGGGCGATCTGGCCGGGGACGACGTGGTAGGTCAGGATCGAGGACAGCGTGGCGGCGCCCTCGGGGGTCTTGAGGGAGTCGACGGTCGCGGCGTCGAGCTTGGCGAACGCGTCGTCGACCGGGGCGAAGACGGTGAACTCGCCGCTGTTCAGCGTGTCGACGAGGTTGACGTCGGGGTTGAGGCCACCGGAGACCGCAGCGGTCAGGGTGGTGAGCAGCGGGTTGTTCGACGCGGCGGTCGCGACGGGGTCGAGCGACATGCCCTCGACCGAGCCGGCGCCGTCCGGGACCTGCTCGGCGTAGGCGGCACAGCCGGGACCGACGAGGTTCGCGGCCGGGTCCATGGTCGCCATGGGGGTCGAGGAGGCGGAGGCCGACGAGGTGGCCATCGGGGTCGACATCTCGGTCGCCGCGTCGCTGGCGGCGGTGGTCGAGCCGCTTCCGCTCGAGCAGGCGGTGAGGCCGAGGGCGGCGGTGCCCAGCAGGGCGAATGCGGCGAGGGCGGAACGCTTGGTGGATCGCATGGGATTACTCCTTCGTGAGACGGCCCCCACGTGATGCGGAGGACCTGTTCTGTGTGGACCGTTTCGCGGCCGTTGACATGTGTTCGGAGCCCTCCCTGCGGGGGTTTGGATTTCTTTCGGTGATCTAGGTAACGGCTTCGTAACGGCAGGGAACCGGGACGGCGGGCGGCTGCTCCGCCGCGTCGATTACCCTGGAGACGTCGCGCGCACGCGTCGACACGACGACGAGAGGACGGGCGAGTGCAGACCCGAGGTGCACGAGTGGCTCGCGGCGTCGCCGCCGCTCTCGCCGCGACCGCCACGGCCGCCGCCTCCCACACGGTCGCGGGCGCCGAGACCCCCACTCCTGCCGTGCTCGCCCTCGCCGCGGCGTTCGCCGTCGTCGTCTGCGTCCTCCTCTCGGGGCGCCGTCTGTCCCTTCCCCGGCTGACGCTCTCCGTGCTCCTCAGCCAGATCGCGTACCACGGCCTCTTCCTCATCACGGGCAGTGGTGGGGAGGTGAGCGTGGTCGGGACGACGGGCACCGGCGCGCACTTCCACGACGGGTCGACCATCGAGCTGATCGCCGGCGGAGGCGGACACGCGGCTCACGCGCCGGTGATGCTCGTCGCCCACCTCGCTGCGGCTGCCTTCACGATCGCGTCGTTCCGGTACGGCGAGCGCCTCTTCTGGACGCTGGGAGCAGGCCTCCAGCGCGTCGTCGTACGGATCGTCGCCCGCGCGTCCGCGGTCGCGCTCCCATCGGCACCCGGCGTCTCGATGACGGGCACCCCCGAGCCGCGGGCGCCCCGTTCCCTCGACGCGGTCCTCTCGATCCTCCGGCACCGCGGGCCGCCGCTGCGGGTCCTCCGCGCCGCCTGACGCCCCTCCCGTGCGGGAGCGGCTCCGGTCGGCGCCTCCGCATGCACCGCGAACCCGCGCTGCGTCCAGAACTCCCGGCCCCGCGCCGGATCTCCCCCGAGGACACGACCGTCATGACCCGTTCTTCTTCTTCTTCTTCCTTCTCGCGGCTCCGCCTCGTCGGCAGCGGCGCACTCGTCGCCGCCGGATCGATCGCGCTCGCTGTCGCCGCGCCCACTGCGGCCAGCGCCCACGTGACCGCGGCGGCGAGCAGCACCGCCGCCGGCTCGTACACGGTGGTGACGTTCTCGCTGGCCCACGGCTGCGAGGGCTCGCCGACGACGGGACTCACGATCACGATGCCCGACGGCATCAACTCGGTCAGCCCGACGATCAACCCGAACTGGGACGTCGTGAAGAACGAGGTCGCAATCGCCGACCCGGTCACCGACTCCCACGGGAACACCGCGACCGAGCGGGTCTCGGACGTGGTCTACACGGCGAAGACTCCCCTCGCCGACGGCTACCGCGACACCGTCGCCCTCCAGCTTCAGCTCCCCGAGGACGCGGCGGGCTCCACGCTGGAGTTCCCCGTGCTGCAGACGTGCGAGACCGGCAGCACCGCCTGGGACCAGCCGACCGTCGACGGCCAGGACGAGCCCGAGCTGCCCGCTCCCACCGTCGCGGTGACCGCGGCGGAAGCGGGGTCCGGCCACGGGGGCGGACACGACGACGACGGCGACGGTGACGACGCGGTCGCGACCACTGCCTCGGCGACGACGGCCACGAGCGGCGACGACGTGCTCGCCCGCATCCTCGGAGTCGGCGGGCTCGTCGTCGGCGCGGTCGGCGTGGCCGTCGGGCTCGCCTCCCGCCGCCGCGGACCCCGGGCGTCGGCGTGACCCGTCGGAAGGCCCTCGTCGCCGCTACCGCGATCGGGCTGCTCGGTTCGATCGCGGTGGCGGCGCCCGCGAGCGCGCACAACTACCTCGTCTCGACGACTCCCGCTGCGGACTCGACCGTGACGGAGCAGCCGGGAACGCTGGTGCTGACGACGAACGACGACCTGCTCGTCCTCGGGACAGACGGAACGGCGGCGGCTCTGCGCGTCGTCGGGCCGGACGGGCTCTACTACGGCGACGGCTGCGTCAGCGTCGTCGGGCCGGAAGCGTCGATGCCGCTCGAGCTCGGCGCGGCGGGGGAGTACGAGGTGACCTGGCAGGTCGTGTCGACCGACGGGCACCCCGTGTCGGGCCAGTACGCGTTCGACTGGGCACCGGTCGACGGGACCGCGCTCGCCGACGGGTCGGACTCGGTCCCGGACTGCAACGGCACCGTCGCGCTCTCAGGAGGACAGGCCGAGTCCGCCGACGAGGCGCAGGCGACGTCCGGATCGGACCCGGCACTCCTCGGGGACGTCCTGTGGATCGGCGGCGCTCTCGCCGCGGTCGCCGCCGCCATCGGAGTGACGCTCCTCGTGCTGCGACGGCGGCCCCGCGACTGAGGCTCGTGACCCTCCTGTGACGACGGCCGGTCAGCTCAGGAGGCTCGCGAGGGGCCCATCACCGAGACCGGTCAGGACGGCCGCCGCGTCCTCGTAGACGGCGACGGCCCCAGCCTCGCGGAGTTCGTGCTCCGAGGTACCGCCGGAGAGGACTCCGACCGTTGCCAGGCCCGCGCGCTCGGCGGCCAGGACGTCCCAGGTCGCGTCGCCGACCATGACGGCGCGGTCGACGGAGACGCCCGCGCGGTCGAGCGCGATCGAGATCAGGTCGGGTGCTGGCTTGGCGGTCGAGACGTCTGCGCCGCTGGTGACAGCGTGGACGGAGCCGCCGAAGTCGAGGACGTCGAGAAGCACGTCCAGCTCGTTCTGCGGTGCCGAGGTGGCGAGGACGACGTGGACGCCTCGACCGACGAGCGTCGCGACGAGCTCGCGAGCTCCCGGGAGTGGAACGATGCGTGCTGTCGTCTCGGCGTAGTTCTTGGTGTGCAGCGACTTCACCAGTGCGCGCTGCTCCTCCTTCACGTCGTCCTCGAGGAGCATGTCGAGCAGCTCCGACGAGTCTGCGCCGATCGCTCGTTGGATGTGCCAGGCGGGCACGACGAGGTCGGCCTGCCAGAAGGCGCGCGACCACGCCTCGACGTGGAGGAAGTTCGTGTCGGCGAGGGTCCCGTCGATGTCGAAGAGCACCGCCGAGGTCCCCGTCGTCGCGTCTTTCCTGTCCTTCGTTCCTGCCATGTCGCTGCCCCTCTTGTCGCTTCCACGCCGATCGGCCCGTGCGTCCACGCTACGCGGGCGCGCCGAAGCGGGCCCGCCCCTTGACCTGCCGGTCCACGCCACCCGACCTGCCCCTTGTCACGGCCCGCCGGTCCCGGTTGGATCGTGTCTGCCCTCCGTCCCGTTCCCTGGCTCCCCGGGCCGGGTGACATGCTGCCGTCCCGTCGGGCTCGTCCAGCGCAGCGTGCCGTCCGGCTCCTGCCGGTGCGTCCACCCCGTGGTGTGGCGGAGCCGGTGGTGGTGTCGGCAGAGGTGCGCGAGGTTGTCGGCCGACGTGGTGCCTCCGTGCTGCCAGTCGTTCGTGTGGTCGACGTCCGCGCGGCGCGTGCTGCGGGTGCATCCCGGGAACCGGCAGGTCCCGTCGCGGTGCTGGAGGTGGCGACGCAGGTCCGCCGGCACTCGGTAGGAGTCGCGTCCGACGGAGAGGACCGCTCCGCTCTCCGGATGGGTGAGCAGCCGCGTGAACGAGGGAGCACCTGCTGCGAGACGCCGCGCGGTCTCCGGATCGACGGGTCCGTATCCGTCGAGGACGGCGGGCTGGTCGGAGCGCCCGAGGAGGGTCAGTGCAGGCACGGTCACCGCGACTTCGGCGCGCACTCCCGCCGGCATCGACGTGCCGTCTCCGTCGGCCGATGTCTCCCCATCGACCAGCAGCGCAGCGGCGATGTCTGCGCGGAGCTGGCCCAGCGTCCGCTCCTCGTCCGGCAGATCCGCGAGGGAGCGGGCGGCCCGGTCGATCCTGTCCATCGCACCGAGCACATCGGGAGCTGCGGTGTAGAGGTGCAGGATCGCCATCCCGTCGTCGAGGCCCTCCACCCAGAGCGCGCGACGACGGGCGCAGTCCCGATGACGTTCGCTGAGCGTCTGCGGGTGCAGCCGCTCCCGGAGCGACCGGAGGGCGCGTCGCAGCTGGGGCGGCGTGCAGGCGACCGCGATCGTCGCGGCCTCCTCGTCGAAGCGCCCACGGGCCTCAGCCGGGACGTCGATTGCTCCTCGCACCACGAGTCGCGCATGCTCGGGGGAGAGCGCTCCGTCCGCGAGTGCGCGCAACGTCGCCGGGAGGTCGTTCACCAGCAGGCGTGCCTCGTCGACCAGTGCAGAGGCGTGCGCCTCCGAGACCCGGAGTCCCGTCGCGAGCTCCGCGATCAGCGCCCGGTGCGCCGCCTCCGCCTGATCCACCTGCACCTGGACGTGGTCGCCGATGAGAGCCGCCGGTGCCGCCATCGCGAGGCGGCGTGCCTCCTCGATCGCCCGGTACCGGGATGCCTCGACGGCAGAGCGCTCGGCGTGCCGTGCGCAGACCGTCCCCACCGAGGTCAGCAGGTCGCTGCCGGAGGCCTCCGGATTATTCGTGATGTGCATGTCGCCAGTCAAACGATCGCAGGCGTTCCACGGGTGGCTCCCCGCTCGCTCTGTGAGAAGAACGTCGAGTCGACCGCCTGTGGAGGAGCGACTACCTCCTGGCCTTCAGGCGTAGGCGCGCACTGTCTCCCGGATCGTCTGCGCGTGCTCGTAGATCTCGTCGAGCGAGGCGATCGGGTGCCGGGTCTCGACCTTCTCGGCGTCGAACGTGCCGAGGTACTTCTGCTTCCGGTTGAAATGGAGACGAGCCACCGGCTTCCGGTTGTTGTCGTCGAGGATGACGGCGAAGTACGACTTCGCGTCTCGCTGCGCGATCCGGTTCACCTTCACTTCGCTGCAGGCGATGGCCTTGATGATCTGGTAGCCCTCGAGCTCTTCCAGCGTCGTCTCGATGTCGCTCTGCTCCTCGAGCTCCTCCTCCACGACGACCTGGCTGGTCAGCGACTGCTCCGCTGCAATCGCCTCCGTGCGGGGGAAGTTGGGTGCGCCGAGGGCGGTCTTCAGCCGCTCGTTGACCTGTTCGTTGAGGAACTGCTTCGAGGCTTTCGAGACGAGTGCGGAGAACTGCTCCCTCACCTTCTGCGTGTAAGCGCCGTCGTAGACCCGCGTGGTGAAGAACTTGATCCACTCGTCGCTCGGAGCGGTGAATTGAGCGCCGAGCTCCCGCTTCAGCTGCCCGATGTACTTGAGCTCGCCGGCCGCGTTGATGATCGAATCGAGGTCGAACACCTCTTTCGTGAGCTTCATCAGCTCGGGGATGAGAGTCTCGTCGATATCCGTCAGGTCGAGTACCAGGAACGGCTTCGCGTCCATGCGGTTGGGCGCGTCGAGGTCCGTGTAGAAGTGGTACTGCTCGCCGTTCGTGAGGATCGCGATCCTCGCGTTCGTGACGGCGAAGTAGCGGAAGAGCTGCGAAGCGTGCTCGATGCGGAGCGGCTCGGTGGACTTCTTGCATTCGATCAGCATCTGCACATCGCCGTTGTGGACGATCGCGTAGTCGATCTTCTCGCCCTTCTTCACTCCGACGTCGGCGATGAACTCGGGAACGACCTCGAGCGGGTTGAAGACGTCGTATCCGAGGATCGTCGAGATGAAGGGCATGATGAAGGCGTTCTTGGTCGCCTCCTCGGTCTGGATGATCTCCCGCTGCTGATGGACCTTGGTGGCCAGGGCGATGAGACGTTCGGTGAATTCCACGGTTGACTCCCGGTGAAGCTGAGCTGACATCGATGCAGACGAATGCTCTCCGATGAATGTCGGTCAGCGCCACCCCCCACGAGGGTCGCCCCCCTCACACCTTCCGCGGCACCGTGAACACGGTCTCCACTCCCGCCGAGTACAGCACCGAGTCCGGCGCGCGCGTCGCCAGCCCGGGGAAGCCCGCGGCGTCGAGCAGCCCGTCGTCGAGCGCCAGCAGCTCCGCGCGGCGCAGCGGCCACGGCCGGTGCAGGTTGCGGCCGTACCAGGTGGAGCCCAGGTGGCGCTCGTGGTAGGCCCAGCGTGCAGTGAGGAACGAGGCGAGCGGGTCCTCGCCGACCGGGTCGCCCGGGCGGACGACGATCCGGGAGCGGGCGGCCGAGTCCGAGTGCCGGATCGTGTCGTAGATCACCGCGCCGTGGCGGTGCTCGATGCTCATCCGGGCCCAGCGGTAGGGGAGCCCGAACACCGCCTGCGCGGTGAGCACGGGAAGGAGGTGGGAGGCGTCGAGCGAGACGAACACGACTCCGCGTCGTCCCTGCTCGTCGACGGAGTAGAGCCGGACGTTCACCTCGGGGAAGGTGCCGAGCCAGGGCACCCGCGGGCCGCCGAGGAAGGCCGTCCGCGAGAGCCGGAACGGGATCAGGCCCACCCAGGAGGAGCCGTCGTGCTCGTCGGGCCTCGTCCCGGCCGGGAGGTGGGGCGCCACCAGGGCGGGGTCGACCCGCCAGTGCAGGAACGTCGCCTCGGTCCAGCGCTGCTTCAGGATGCGCGGTCCGCCGAGCGCGGGCGCGGAACGGGTGACGGGTTCGACGGAGCTCACGCGCCCATCGTGCTCCGGTGTGCTGCGAGCTCGCCCGTGCAGGCGCGCTCAGCGGCGCGCGGCGAGGGCCTTCAGTGTCTCCAGCACCAGGGCCACCGGTGCGGAGGAGGCGGCGGAGTTCCGCACGACGGCCTCGAGGGAGCGGACGGGCCGGGGACGGACGACGGGCACGGCGCGGACGCCGTCCGGCAGGCGGTGCGCCGCGAGCTCCGGCAGGACCGTCACTCCCATACCCGCGGCGACGAACGCGGCGGCGGTGATGTGGTCGTTGGCCTGGACGTGGAAGGGCGGCGCGAACCCGGCGGCGGCGCAGGCCTCCACGACGTTCCGGCGGCACCAGCCGGTGGGCAGGTCGTTGTCGACCCAGCGCTCGTTCGCGAGCTCGGCGAGGTCGATCTCGCTCCGGGAGGCGAGCGGATGACCGTCGGGCAGGACGACGAGGTAGGGGTCGTCGAGGAGGTGGTGCGCCGTGAATCCGGGGGCGGTCGGCTCGGAGGAGGCGACGAGGAGCTGCACGTCGGGGCGCGCTCCGAGGTCGTCGTCGAGCTCCTCTCCCAGGCGCAGATCGAGGGCGAGGCCGGGGAACGCGGCGGTCAGCCGGCGGGCGACCTCCGGCATCCAGGCGCTGCCGACGGAGGCGAAGTACGTCACCGAGAGGCGGCCGGAGCGGCCCTCGCGCAGCTCCTCCACCACGGCCTCCGCTTCGGCGAGGCGCTCGAGGACGCGGTCCGCCTGGGCGGCGAGGGCGCGTCCGGCGGGGGTCGGGCGGACGCCGCGGCCCACGCGCTCCAGCAGCGTCAGTCCGGTCTCGCGCTGCAGAGCGGTGAGGTGCTGGCTGACGGCGGAGGGCGTGTAGCCGAGGCCGGAGGCGGCTCCCGCGATCGAGCCGGAGGCGACAACGGAGCGGAGGATGCGGAGCCGGTGCACGTCGAGCATGGGACGACCGTACAGTCCGGCTGAACTATCCGACAGTGAACGGAACTGGTGCTGAATCCCCGGCAGCGCCACGATGGCCTCATGACCGACGTCTCCTCCTCCGCCCCGCCCTCCACGAGGGACGCCCTCCTGCTGTGGAGCGCGATCGCGGTCACTGTCCTTCTCTGGGCGTCGGCCTTCGTCGGCATCCGCGCCACGACGGAGGACTTCGGCCCGGGCGCGCTGACCCTCGGCCGCATCGTGGTCGGGTCGCTCGCGCTCACGGTCGTCCGCGTCGTCCTCACCGCCCGGAGGCGACGCTCGGAGGCGGCTCCGGATCCGCGCACGGCGGTCCCGCGCGGGCGCCTCCTCCTGCTCGTGCTGGGCTGGGGGGTCGCCTGGTTCGGGGTCTACAACCTGGCGTTGAACGCTGCGGAGCGGCACGTCGACGCGGGGACGGCGGCGCTGCTGGTGAACATCGCGCCGATGATCACCGCCGTGCTCGCCGGGCTGCTGCTGGGGGAGGGGTTCCCCCGCCGTCTCCTCGCCGGGATGCTCGTGGCGTTGACCGGCGTCGCGGTGATCGCGTTCTCCACCTCCACCGGGCAGTTCGACGTGATCGGCGTCGCCCTCGGCCTGGTCGCCGCCGTCGTCTACGGCAGCGCGGCGACCCTTCAGAAGCGCCTGCTGGGACGGATCGACGCACCGACGATGACCTGGCTCGGCTGCCTCGCCGGCACGGTCGCGTGCCTGCCCTTCGCCCCGGAGCTCGTCGAGGCGCTCGCCGCCGCTCCGCTCTCCTCGATCCTGGCCGTGGTCTACCTCGGGATCTTCCCGACTGCCGTCGCCTTCACGACGTGGGGGTACGTCCTCGCGCGCTCCAGCGCGGGTCGCACCGCGGCGTCCACCTACGCGGTGCCCGCGGTGGTCGTGCTGCTGTCCTGGCTCGTCCTGGGCGAGACCCCGCCGCTCGCCGCGCTGCTCGGAGGCGCGCTCGCCCTGGCCGGAGTCGCGGTGGCGACGCTGCGGAGGCGCCCGAAGGCGGTCTGACCGGCGGCGGATGCTCCTCCACAGCCGCCCGATCGCGTCGAGTCCTCGGACGAGGCGGCTCGCGGGGATCCCGCGGGAGGGCCCGGGATATGCTGGGCGGACGTTCATCCCAGTCGGCGCCGAGCGCCAGGAACGGTGAGGATCCCGATGACCGAGGCCCTGCAGCCGCCCGTCCAGAACGCCCTCTCGCTCACGCCTCCGGAGCCGGTGGCAGCGGTGCCGACCACCTCGGCGCCGTCGATCGCGCCGAAGGTGCCGGAAGCCGCCCTGCCCGGCCTCGAGGCGAAGGTCGACGGCTACCTCGACACGCTCCTGGCGACGGAGTCCCGCAGCCCCGAGTTCGCGACGCGGGCCAACGACATCCGCACGATGGGCGACGCCGACATCCGCTCGGCCGCCGACTCGTCGAACCGGCTGCTGAGCACGCCGGTGCGCGCCCTCCAGGAGGGCGGGCTCTCCGAGGGGTCGACCATCGGCAAGACGCTGCTCGAGCTGCGCCGCACGGTGGAGGATCTGGACCCGTCCGAGGACAACCTGCAGAAGAAGATCCTGGGCTTCATCCCGTTCGGCAACAAGATCACCGACTACTTCCGCCGCTACGAGAGCGCCCAGTCGCACCTGAACGCGATCATCCAGGCCCTGTACGACGGGCAGGACGAGCTGCGGAAGGACAACGCGGCCCTGAATCTCGAGAAGCAGAACCTCTGGGAGACGATGACCCGTCTCAACGAGTACATCTACGTCGCCGAGCGGCTCGACGTGAAGCTCTCGGCGAAGATCGCCGAGCTCGACGCGACCGATCCGGAGCGGGCGAAGGCGCTGCGCGAGGACGTCCTCTTCTACGCGCGCCAGAAGCACCAGGACCTGCTGACCCAGCTGGCCGTGTCGATCCAGGGCTACCTCGCGATCGACGTCGTCATCAAGAACAACGTCGAGCTGATCAAGGGCGTCGACCGCGCGACGACCACGACCGTCTCGGCGCTGCGCACGGCGGTCATCGTGGCGCAGGCGCTCGCCAACCAGCGCCTCGTGCTCGATCAGATCACGGCGCTGAACACCACGACGTCCAACATGATCGAGGCCACCTCGCGCATGCTCGCCGACCAGTCGGCCTCGATCCAGTCGCAGGCCGCCTCGGCCACGGTCGGGCTGCCGCAGCTGCAGGCCGCGTTCGCGAACATCTACCAGACGATGGACTCGATCTCGGACTTCAAGATCAAGGCGCTCGACAGCATGGCCCAGACCGTCGGAGTCCTGCAGACCGAGACGGCGAAAGCCGGCGAGTACGTCGAGCGGGCCCGCCGCAGCAACTCGGACATCGACGCGACGTCCTCGCTCGATCTCGGCCGCTAGCCGATGGGCTGGTTCTCCCGACTGTTCACGGGTGCCCCCGCGGCGCCGGAGGAGACCGCGCCCGCTCTGCCGAGCGTCCCGACGAGCGACGACATCCTCGCGGCGCTCGACAGGGTCGGCACGCGGACGGAGGGCCGGGTTCCCGGCATCGTCGCGGCACGCATCCAGCGGATCGACGAGACGGTCCGCGAGATGGTGCCCCGTCTCGACCGCCTCGGCGGGATGAGCCGTCAGGGCCACACCGTCGTCGCGACCGCGACCAGCTACCTCCCCGAGGCGGTCGAGGGCTACCTCCGCCTGCCGAGGGACTTCGCCGACCGCCGCGCCGTGCACAGGGGGAAGACCTCGCTGATGATCCTCTGCGACCAGCTCGACCTCCTCGGAGGCACGCTCGACCGCATCTCGGCCGCCGTCTCGCGGCAGGACGCCTCGGCGCTGATCGCGCACGGGCAGTTCCTGGCCGAGAAGTTCACGGAGTCCTCGCTCTCCCCGAGCGGTCTCGACGCGCCTCCGCAGCCGGGAGCGCCGTCCGGATCCGGCTCGCTGACCCCGCCGAGCGCCTCGTGACCGCGCTCGCCCCGGCGCTGGACGCCCTCGTGCTCGCGGGGACGGCCGCCGGCCTCGACGCCGCGGCCGTCCGCGACGAGGGTGCACGGCTGGCCGCCGCCGTCGCCGAGTCGATCCGCGGCGCCGGGCAGGACTGGCTCGCCGCGACCGGCGCGACGGGCGGTCTGGAGGCGTTCTTCACCGCCGCCTCGAGCGGCCGGCGCTGGCGGTCGGGGCCGACCGATCAGCTGGCCGCCCTGGTCGGTGCGGGCTCGCACCACTCCTCCGCCTACGCCCGCGCCCTGACCGAGGTCGTCTCGGCGGCCAGCGCTCTCGGCGACCCGGGCATCGGCGGCATCGCCTCCGCCTCCGCGACCGCCGCGGCCCAGCTCTCCGCCGTCCCGGGCGCCCGGGGCGCCGCTCCGACGACGAGCGGAGGAGTACCGCACACGACCGGCCGGACGCCGGACGGTGCCGCGAGCGCCGACCTGCCGACCGGTCTGCCCGCCGGCGTGCCCGGGGTCGACGAGATCCTCGAGCGCCTCCGCCGGACCGAGCACGACGGTCCGCAGGACGAGCCGGCGCCCGCCGCCGCTCCCGCCGCGGAGCCCGCCTCCGAGCCGGAGCCGCTCGACCCGCCGGAGTCCATCGACGACCTGCTCGCCGAGCTCGACGCGCTGATCGGCCTCGACCGGGTGAAGAGCGAGATCAAGCGGCAGACGCAGCTGCTCCGGATCGACACCCTGCGCCAGGCCGCCGGACTCAGCACGCCCACGCTCACCCGCCACCTCGTCTTCACGGGGAACCCCGGCACGGGCAAGACGACGGTTGCGCGGCTGGTCTCGCGGATCTACCGCTCGCTCGGCATCCTCTCGAAGGGCGTGCTCGTCGAGGTCGACCGATCGGAGCTGGTGGCCGGCTAC
The DNA here is from genome assembly GCF_009834265.1 of Rathayibacter sp. VKM Ac-2805. Lineage (NCBI taxonomy): Bacteria > Bacillati > Actinomycetota > Actinomycetes > Micrococcales > Microbacteriaceae > Rathayibacter > Rathayibacter sp. VKM Ac-2805. Next base: position 2,822,512 of record NZ_CP047185.1, on the reverse strand, counting down.
CTCGGGCAGACCGCGACGAAGACCGCGGAGGTGATCGCCTCCGCGCGCGGCGGCGTCCTCTTCATCGACGAGGCCTACGCGCTCGCGCTCGACCAGTACGGCGCGGAGGCGGTCACCACCCTCGTGAAGGACATGGAGGACCACCGCGGCGACCTCGTCGTGATCGTCGCCGGCTACTCCGGGCCGATGCAGGGCTTCCTCGACACGAACCCGGGTCTCGCCAGCCGCTTCTCGACCACGATCGACTTCGCCGACTACTCCGACGACGAGCTCTCGGCGATCTTCGGCCGCCTCGCCGCCTCCGCGGACTTCGAGCCGACGGAGGAGGCGCTCGCCGCGTTCGCGGGCCTCGCCTCGGCGCAGCAGCGCACGGAGGCGTTCGGCAACGGGCGCTGGGTCCGCAACGTCCTCGACGCGGCGATCGCCCGGCACGCCTGGCGCCTCCGCGACGTGGAGGAGCCGACGCTCGACGAGCTGCGCATCCTGCTCCCCGAGGACGTGGTGGAGAGCCCCGAAGCCTCGAGCAGCCCGGACGGAGCCGGCGACGACGACGAGGGCGCGGTCGACGGCTCTGAGGAGGCCTTCGGGCAGGCGGACGCCGCCCCGAGCGGCACGGCCGTCCCCGTCACCGACGACCCCGAGGAGGAGAGCCCTTGAGCACCGCACCCGCCGCGCCGCCCGCGCAGAGGATCCCCGAGCCGCCCCTCGTCCAGGTCGCCAACCGGCCGGCGCAGCGGAAGCCGTCGCTGCTGGCCCGCGCGACCGCGACCACTCCGGCCACCCTGCGCCTCCTGCTCGCCCTGACGGCGCTGGCGGCCGTGCTGTTCGGCGTGTTCGCGCAGCAGGCAGGAGCGATGCAGGCGCGCGCCGCGACGACGGCCCGGGAGCAGTCGGCGCAGCTGCTCGGCGTGCAGAACGTCCGCACGCTGCTGGTGGACGCCAACGCGATCGCGGCCAACACCTTCCTCGTCGGCGGACTGGAGCCGACCGAGCTGCGGGCGTCGTACGTCTCGAGCCTCACCGGCGCCGCCTCCGCGATCGCCGGGCTCTCGGCCGCCGACTCGGCGGACACCCGGGCCCTCGCCCGGGTCGCCAGCAGCATCACGACCTACAGCGGGCTGATCGAGCAGGCGCGAGCCAACAACCGGCAGGGCTTCCCCGTCGCCTCGGCGTACCTCGACCAGGCGTCGACTGCCCTCTCGGGAGACGGCGGCATCCTCGAGGACCTCGACGGGCTCGTCGACTCCGGTGCCGACCGGGTCGCGGCCGCCTACGACGCCGTCCGCTGGAGCGTCCTGCTCATGATCGGCTCGCTCGTGATGCTGGTCCTCCTCCTGGCGGCGCAGCTCTGGCTCGCCCGCCGTACGCACCGCTACCTCAACCGCCCGCTCGCCACGGGGACCGCCCTCCTGCTGGTCGTCGGCGTCGGCGGGGCGCTCGCCTACGGATCGGTCGCGGCGGACGCGGGGACGGCGCGGGTCGAGTCCTACCGCGAGGCGCTCACCGTGTCGAACGCGCTCATCGCCGCGAGCGACGCCAAGTCGCTCGAGAGCTTCACGCTGATCAAGCGCGGCTCCGGCGCCGCCCTCGAGGAGCGCTACACCCAGGCCGTCGACTCCGCCCGGGAGAAGCTCTCGGGCGACCTGCAGGACGAGCTGGCGAGGACACGGCTCGTCGACGAGTTCGGGCAGTGGCAGTCGTTCCACGAGGAGATCCGGGAGGCGGACGACGCCGGGAACTGGGACCAGGCGGTCCGCGTCGCCACGATCACCGGGAACGGCACGCCGAACGACCTCTTCACCACCTTCTCCGACGACGCCCGCGACGTGGTGCAGGAGAAGGCACTGGCCGCCGCCACCACGCTCGACCGAGGCGCGGAGTTCGCGACCCTCGTCTCGTGGATCCTGCTGGCGGCCGGTCTCGCCGGAGCCGTGTTCGCCTGGCGCGGCATCGCCCAGCGACTGGAGGAGTACCGATGAACCGCCTGCGCGCCGCCGCCCTCGCCCTGGCCACCGCCGCGGCACTCGCCCTCACCGGCTGCACGACGGGGGCGGACGACCTCGGCACGCCCCTCGCCGCGGCGACCCCGACTCCGACGGCGAGCGCGTCCGCTCCCGCCGCTCCTGCCGCGGCGGACTGCTCGCCCTCGGCGGTCACCTCCTACGCGCCGACCGGCGTGACCGACAGCACCAGGCTCGCGGAGATCCGCGGGCGCGGGACCCTGCGCGTCGGCGTCTCGGCCGACACCCTCCTGATGAGCGCCCGCAACCCGATCACGGGGGCGATCGAGGGCTTCGACGTCGACATCGCCCGCGAGGTCGCCCGGGCGATCCTCGGCAGCGACTCCATCGACTACGTCGTGATCACCTCCGCTCAGCGCCTCCCCGCGCTCACCGGCGGCGACGGCGCCCCGCAGGTCGACATGGTCGCCCGCACCCTCACGATGACCTGCGACCGCTGGAGCTCGATCGCCTTCTCGTCCGAGTACTACGACGCCGGCCTCAAGGTGCTCGTCTCCGACGACCCCGACGGCGTCCCGATCACGGGCATCGGCGACCTCGACGGCGAGAGGGTCTGCGCGCCCAGCGGCACCACGACGCTCAGCCGCCTGCAGAACGACTACCCGGAGGTCGAGGCCGTCGAGGCCGCCACGCACTCGCAGTGCCTCGCCCTCTTCCAGGCCGGCGAGGTCGACGCCATCGCGGGCGACGACACGATCCTCGCGGGCTTCGTGGCGCAGGACCCGTACGCGAAGGTCGTCGGCGACGCCCTGAGCTCGGAGCCCTACGGCCTCGGCCTGCCCGCCGACGACCCCGACTTCGTGCGCTTCGTCAACGCCTCGCTCGAGAGCATCCGCAGCGACGGCCGCTGGCAGAGCATCTACGAGCGCTGGCTCGGGGTCCTCGGCGAGGCCTCGCCGCCGGCCCCGGTGTACGGCCGATGAGCACCGGTCTCGCGGAGGGGACCCCCGTCGCTCCGGGCCGGCTGGGGGAGGCCGCGCCGCAGCGCGAGCTCTTCGAGTACCTCGCCGCTCTCACCCGCTGGCTCCAGCGGACCACGCGCGAGCTCTCGCGGCTGGACGCCGCCGCGCTGGCGTCGCCGCAGGCCGAGAACTACACGGCCGACGTGGTGCTCGCCCAGTCGCTCCGCGAGTCGGTCACCAGGCGCCTCGCCGAGCTCGAGGCGGTCTGGGACTCCGGCCGCGTCGACGTCGTGGCGCGCGAGCGGATGTCGCAGCTGATCTGGGGCCGTCTCGACGCCTCCGGGAGCGGCGCGGTCTCGCTGGTGGAGGCGGTGCGCCTCTGCGACGCGGTCGTCGGCCAGCTGCGCTCCCGGCTCGAGCTCGACCCCAGCGGCACCGACGTCGCCGGGCGGATCGTGGGGGTGCGCGCCGAGATCGAGCGCTGCCGCGACCTCACCCGCGACGGGAGCGGCACGGTCGACCGCGAGCGGGCGGAGCGGGTCGCCGTGCTGCGCTCCCGCCTCGACGCGCTCGCCGAGCGGGCGGGCCGGGGAGCCGACGTGTCGGGGCCGCTCGGCCAGCTCGAGAGCGACTCCGCCCGGCTTGAGCGCGACCTGATCATCGCCGCGTCCGAGCGGCGCGGACTCGAGCGCGACCGCCGTCGGGCGCGCGAGCTGGCGGAGGCGGCCGAGCGACGCGAGGCGCCGCTGCGCGAGCTCGTGGCCCGCTGCCGCCGCGAGATCGCCGACCCGCCGCGGCTGGCCGTGCCCGACGTCTCCCGGCTGGGCGATCCTCCGTCCGACCGCGAGGCGCTCGACGCGCACCTCGCCCGGCTCACCGCCGTCGGCCGCGCGTTCGACGCGGTCGAGGCCGCCTACACCTCGCCGCTGCGCGAACGGGCCGCCCTCGGCTTCCGCCTCCGGGCGCTGCGGGAGCGTGCCGAGGGCAACGGCCGCGCTGCCACCGCCGTCGGTGTCGCGGCCGAGGAGGAGGTGCGCGCAGCCCTCGACACCGTGCCCTGCTCCGTCCCGCTCGCCCGCCACCTGGTCGAGCAGTACGACGTCGTCACCCGCGACCTCCCGCACCCCGACCCCGCGCACCACCGGAAGGCCACCCCATGAACGGCGCCCCCTGCACCGCGACTCCCGGCTGCACCGGGACGATCGAGGACGGCTACTGCAACGTCTGCGGCCTCCCGCCCGAGGAGGGCGCCGCCGCCTCCACGCCGACCGCGCGCCGCGCCGCTCCGGCCTCCCCGCCCGCCACCGCCTCCGCCGCCTTCGGCACCGGCTTCGTCGAGGGCACCCCCGGCGCCACGGCACCCGGGCCTGCCGAGGAGTCGGCCACCGCGCGCAGCACGCGCACCTCCTCCGCCCGCCTCGCCACCGCCGCCCTCGGCTCCGCCCGCACGGCGCAGACCGGCTCGAAGGTCACCCGCCGCGTCGGCACCACCTCGACCCGACTGCGCGGCCCGAGGCTCGGCGCCGGGCTCACCACCGTCCCGTCCCGCCCGGCCGCCGACCCGATGGCCGCTCTGATGACCGAGGCGGTCCTCCCCGAGCGCAAGCGCTTCTGCTCGCACTGCGGCACCGCCGTCGGCCGCGGGCGCGACGGTCGGCCCGGCCGCACCGAGGGGTTCTGCCCCAACTGCCGCACGCCGTTCTCGTTCACTCCGCAGCTGGTGAAGGGCGATGTCGTCGGCGGCCAGTACGAGGTCGTCGGCTGCCTGGCCTACGGCGGCCTCGGCTGGATCTACCTCGCGCGCGACCGGAACGTCTCGGGGCGCTGGGTGGTGCTCAAGGGCCTGCTCAACTCCGGCGACCCCGACGCGTACGCCGCGGCCGTCACCGAGCGCCGGTTCCTGGCCGAGGTCGAGCACCCGCTGATCGTCGAGATCTACAACTTCGTCCTGCACGACGGCGCCGGCTACATCGTGATGGAGTACGTCGGCGGGCCGAGCCTCAAGCAGATCCTGAAGGAGCGGCTGGACGCCAACGGCGGCGCCGCGGATCCGCTGCCGGTGGACCAGGCGCTCGCCTTCGTGCTCGAGGTCATGCCCGCCTTCGCCTACCTGCACGACCACGGCCTGCTCTACTGCGACTTCAAGCCGGACAACATGATCCAGGTGGGCGACCAGGTCAAGCTGATCGACCTCGGCGGAGTGCGCCGGATCGACGACGAGGACTCCGCCATCTACGGCACCGTCGGGTACCAGGCTCCGGAGGTCGCCGACCTCGGTCCCTCGGTCGCCTCCGACGTCTACACGATCGGCCGAACGCTGGCCTCGCTGGTGCTCGACTTCCGCGGCAACCAGACGACCTTCGTCGCCTCGCTGCCGCCGGTGTCCGAGACACCGCTGTTCCAGCGGTACGACTCCTTCTACCGCCTGATCGCGAAGGCATGCGCTCCCGACCCGCAGGACCGCTTCGCCACGGTGGACGAGATGCGCGGCCAGCTGCTCGGAGTGCTGCGCGAAGTCGTCGCGACCGACCGCGGTCCCGGACACCCCGCGCTGCACTCGACGGAGTCGGCCCTGTTCGAGGCGCCCGTGGCCGACGTGGTCGACCGCGTCCCGCCGTGGGACGCGCTGCCGGCGCTCCGCCGCGACGAGTCCGATCCCGCCCGGTCGTGGCTCGCGGGCGTGAACGTCGCCGACCCGATCGTGCGCCTGCGCGCTCTCGCGCTCGCGCCCACCGTGACGGTCGAGGTGCGGCTCGCCCGCGCCCGGGCGGCGATCGAGGCGCAGCGCTGGGAGGAGGCGGCCCGCGCGACGGGCGAGATACTCACGGAGGACCCGTGGGAGTGGCGGGCGGTCTGGATGAGCGGTCTCGCGCAGCTCGCGCGCGGCGACGACATCGGGGCCCGCGCCTCCTTCAACACCGTCTACGGGCAGGTCCCCGGCGAGCTCGCCCCGAAGCTCGCGCTCGCCGCGGCGTGCGAGGCGAGCGGTGAGCCCGAGGTCGCCGAGTCCCTCTACGTGATCTGCGCCCGCGCCGACGCGAACTACACGGCACCCGCCGCCTTCGGTCTCGCGCGGGTGCGGCAGCTGCGCTCCGACCTCGACGGGGCGCTCGACGCGCTCGACATCGTCGCGCCCACGCGCTCCTCCTACTCCGACGCGCGCCGCCGCCGGGCGGAGCTGCTGGCGGAGTCGGGCCGCGGGCTGCCCGCGCTCTCGGCCGCCCTCGCGAGCGTCGACTCCGTGTCGATCGACCAGCGGACCCGCCTCGAGCTCACGACCCAGGTCCTCGCCTCCGCCCTCGAGCTGGTGCGGCGCGACGGCCCGGCCGAGGGAGCGACCCTCGGCGGAGTCGAGGCGAACGAGGCCGCCATCCGCGACGGCCTCGAGGCCTCCTACCGCGCGCTCGCCGCCTCCACTCGCGAGCGCGACGAGCGCCTGCGCCTCGTCGACCGGGCCAACGAGGTCCGACGCTGGACGCTGACATGAGCGGCGCGCTGTCGACTCCCTGCCCGAACTGCGGCGAGCCGGTCACGACGGGCGACGCGTTCTGCGAGGCCTGCGGGACGCCGCTGATCGTCGCGGCCACCCCCTCCGCTCCGCCCGTCGCCGTCGGAGGATCCGCCGCCTGCGTCTACTGCGGGGGAGCGGTCGCCGAGGACGGCTACTGCGAGCAGTGCGGACGCCCCGCTCCGACCGAGCGCGAGCACTGGGCCGAAGCGCCGCACCCGCTGGTCGGCGGCGTCTGCGACCGCGGGCTCCGGCACCCGGCCAACGAGGACGCGATGGCGCTCGGGGCGACCACCGGCGCCGACGGCTCTCTGAGGACGGCGCTGCTGGTGGTCTGCGACGGGGTCTCCTCGACCCCCGACTCCGACAAGGCGTCGCTCGCCGCGGCCCGTGCGGCACTCAGCGCGCTGCAGGCCGAGGTCGGCGGGGAGAGCGCGGGAGCGGACCGCTGGCGCGCGCTGCTGCAGATGGCCACCGCGCGCGCCTCCGGAGCGATCGACGCGGCCGTGCCCGAGAAGCGGTCGAATCCGCCCTCGTGCACCTTCACCGCGGCGGTGCTGGACGGCGCGCTGCTCGTCACGGGCAACGTGGGCGACAGCCGCAGCTACTGGATGCCGGACGCGGGCGAGCCGCGGCAGCTCACGGTCGACGATTCGTGGGCGCAGGAGCAGATCGCCTCGGGAGTGCCGCGGGAGCAGGCCGAGACGGCGCCCGACGCTCACGCCATCACCCGCTGGCTCGGCGCCGACGCACACGACGAGGAGCCGCGGGTCGCCTCCGAGGAGCTGACCGAGCCGGGCTGGGTGCTGGTCTGCTCCGACGGGCTCTGGAACTACGCGTCCGCCGCCGAGGACCTCGCGCGCGTGCTGCGCGAGGCGCAGGAGAGGGTGGGCGCGGATCCGGTCACGCTCGCGGAGGCGCTGGTCGCCTGGGCGAACGAGCGCGGCGGGCACGACAACATCACGGCCGCGCTGGCGCGGTTCGACCCGGCGGGTGCGGCGGAGACTGCGGCTGAAGCGTCCGCTGCCGAGGTGAACGGTGAGGTGACCGGCACAGCCGAGCAGGATGCCGCCGACTCCGGTGCCGATCCCGATGGTGCGGAGCCGGACGCCGCGGAGCCGGACGCTGCCGGCGCCGGCGCCGCCGACCTCGGCGCTGCGGATCCCAGCGCTGCGGGCCCGAGCGCGGCCGACCCCGACGCTGCGGACCCGAGCGCGGCCCACCCCGCCGCCTCGAGCCCCGATTCGGCGACGCCCTCGCCCGACGCCTCCCGTCCCACCGACTGAGCGCGCCGATCCGTCCAGACCACCCCTCCACCGCTGGACGGATCGGCACCCCCGCGGCCGTGGTCACGCCCCTACAGTCGTCGCCATGAGCATCGCCGAGCCCGCCACCGCCCTGTCCGTCGTCGGCCACTGGATCGACGGGGCTCCCTCGGCCTCCTCGTCCGGCCGCACCGCTCCCGTCTACGACCCGGCGCTGGGAGTCGCGACCAAGGAGGTCGCGCTCGCCGACTCCGCCGAGGTGGACGCCGCCGTCGCCTCCGCGAAGGCCGCCTTCCCCGCCTGGCGCGACACGTCGCTCGCGAAGCGGCAGCAGATCGTCTTCCGCTTCCGCGAGCTCCTCGAGGCGAAGAAGCAGGAGCTCGCCGAGCTGATCACGTCGGAGCACGGCAAGGTCGTCTCGGACGCGCTCGGCGAGATCACCCGAGGCCAGGAGGTCGTGGAGTTCGCGACGGGTCTCGCGCACCACCTCAAGGGCGAGTACTCGGAGCAGGTCTCCACCGGCGTCGACGTCTACTCGACCAAGCAGCCGCTCGGCGTGGTCGGCATCATCTCCCCCTTCAACTTCCCTGCGATGGTGCCGATGTGGTTCTTCCCCATCGCCATCGCCGCCGGCAACACCGTCGTGGTGAAGCCCTCCGAGAAGGACCCGTCCCCGGCGATCTGGCTCGGCGCCCTCTGGAAGGAGGCCGGCCTCCCCGACGGCGTCTACACGGTGCTCAACGGCGACAAGCAGGCCGTCGACGGGCTGCTCGAGCACCCCGACGTCCGCTCGATCTCGTTCGTCGGCTCGACCCCGATCGCGCAGTACGTCTACGAGACGGGCACCCGCCACGGCAAGCGCGTCCAGGCCCTCGGTGGGGCGAAGAACCACATGCTGGTGCTCCCCGACGCGGACCTCGACCTCGTCGCCGACTCCGCCATCAACGCCGGCTTCGGCTCGGCGGGGGAGCGGTGCATGGCGATCTCGGTCGTCGTCGCGGTCGAGCCCGTCGCCGACGAGCTCATCACCAGGATCCAGGACAGGGCGTCGAAGCTGCGCATCGGCGACGGACGCCGCGGCTGCGACATGGGCCCGCTGATCACCGAGGCGCACCGCGACAAGGTCGCCTCCTACATCGCGATCGCGGAGGAGGACGGCGCGGAGGTCGTCATCGACGGGCGCGGCATCGAGGTGGACGGCGACGCGAACGGGTTCTGGCTCGGCCCGACCCTGCTCGACAAGGTCCCCACCACCTCCCGCGCCTACACGGAGGAGATCTTCGGACCGGTGCTCTCCATCGTCCGCGTCGCCTCCTACGAGGAGGGCGTCGCACTCATCAACAACGGCGCGTTCGGCAACGGCACGGCCATCTTCACCAACGACGGAGGAGCGGCCCGCCGCTTCCAGAACGAGGTCGAAATCGGCATGATCGGCATCAACGTCCCCATCCCCGTCCCCGTCGCCACGTTCTCCTTCGGCGGCTGGAAGGCGTCCCTCTTCGGCGACACCAAGGCCCACGGAGCCGAAGGCGTCCGCTTCTTCACCCAGCAGAAGGCCATCACCAGCCGCTGGCTCGACCCCTCCCACGGCGGCATCAACCTCGGGTTCCCGCAGCATTCATAGGCCGATCTCCTCGCTGCGCTCGTCGATCGGCCGCGGTCGGCTCGGGAGGGTGGTTCCGTTTCGTAGAGCGTCATGCGTTCCGCGCACGTCGATCCGCTGCAACGCGGATCACCGGTTGCGCTCCGCACCTGCTGGAGCCGCTCAGCCGGACCAGTCATTCACCGAAGGGCCGAGCGCAACCGGCGATCCGCGTGTGAGCGGATCGTCGTGCGCGGACGTGACCCGCTCTGCAGTACGCGACCACCTTCCCCAGCCGACCGCGGCCGATCGACGACGAAGGAGGAGAGAGGCTATGAGTACAGCGCCAGCGCCGTCCAGAGCTCGGTGCGGGCGGAGACGTCGTCGAGGTCGAGGCCGAGGGCGCGCTCGACGGCGGTGATGCGGTTGCGGAGGGTGTGACGGTGCACGCCGAGGTCACGGGCGGCGGGCTCCCAGGCGCCGTTGCGGCGGAGCCAGACGCGGGCGCTCTCGAGCAGCACGGCTCCCTCCGGGGTCAGCAGCGGTGCGAGCATCCGGCGGGCGAGCGGTGCGGCTCCGGCGGCGGCGAGGAGCCCGATCATCCCCTCGGCGGCGACGTCCTCGAAGCGGACCACCGTCCCGTCTCCCGTCCGCTCGGCGGCGCGCCGCGCCTCCTCGAGGCCCCGGTCCAGGTCCGACCAGCCGATCGGGGCGGAGGCGCCGGCGCTCGCGCCGTGCCGCTCCAGCACGGCGGTCAACGGCTCGAGTCCGTCGGCGGCGGCCACGGCGACGAGCGAGCCGTCCCTCTCGGCGAAGAACAGGCGCGCGCCGTCCTCCTCCGCCACGACCTCCAGCTCGTCGAGGAGCGAGTCGCCGTGCACGGGCGCGCTCAGCACGACCACCCGCACGGGCTCGGCGGGCAGCGGGCTCCCCAGGCGCCGTGCGGTGCTCTCGGCGACGTCGAAGGCTCCCGCGGCCAGCAGCTCGAGCAGTTCGGAGCGCAGCTGCCGGCGGGAGGAGTCCAGCGCGCGCCGCTGCTCCAGCGCGATGCTCGCCAGGGCGATGACGCTCGCGACGAGGTCGCTGCCCGCCGGGTCCAGCGGCGTGCCCGTGCCCACGGCGAGCACCCCGCGCAGGTGGTCGCGGCGCCCGATCGTCTGCAGCGTCACACCGCCGCCGTCGTCGAGCCGGAGTCCCGCTCGGCTGCCGCGGGTCAGCGCGTGCCTCGCGGCCGCGGCGACCGCCTCCTCCGCCGGCACGTCGAGCCGGGTGGGCAGGTGCACCCTCTGCCCGGCCGCGTCGTAGAGGGCGACCCAGCAGTCCAGCTGCCGCTCCAGCTCGGTGAGGATCGCCGCGAGCCCGTCCGGCCGCAGCGCCGCGCGGGCGACCCGCCGCTGCGCCTCGAGCGACCATTCCAGCCGCTCGCGCTGCTCCCGCGAGATCACGTCGGCGACGAACCGGATGATCCCCATGAACGGAGTCAGGTCCGCCACCTCCAGCAGCGGCAGGCCCTGGCGCTCGCACGCCGTGACGAGAGCGGCGGGCACCTCGTCGTGCACGATGCGGGTGGCGAAGCCGAGCGCGCGGATGCCGCGGCCGCGCAGCCGGGCGACGTACTCCTCCGAGAACTCGGCGCTGTCGTGCCCGGTGAAGTGGACGCCGTCGGTCAGCAGCAGCTGACCCGACTCGAGCCAGGGCGTCGGATCGACGAGGTCCGAGGAGTGCGCCCACACCAGGGGGGCGTCGAGATCGGCCTCGTCGTGGACGCCGGCGAGCACGCGCAGTCGGAAGGCCGGTTCGGCCAGCAGATCGCGGACGGTCGCGGGCATGCGCGGCTCCCTTCGACGTTCCGTCCATCGTAGGGTCCGCGGATCGACGGATCCGCACGCCCGCTTCCGAGGCGCGCGCGGCACGATGGGGAGCATGACGTCCTCGACCGCCCCCACCGTCCGCGACAACGCCTCGGTCACCGCCGCCGACCGGTCCCGCGTGTTCCACTCCTGGTCGGCGCAGGGCGCGCTGAACCCGCTGCCGATCGCGGGCGGTCTCGGCGCCGAGGTCTGGGACGTCGACGGCACCCGCTACCTCGACTTCTCGAGCCAGCTCGTGAACGTCACCATCGGCTACCAGCACCCGAAGGTCGTCGCCGCGATCCAGGAGCAGGCGGGCGTCCTCACCACCGTCGGCCCCGCCTACGCGAACGAGACCCGCGCCGAGGCGGCCCGCCTGATCACCGAGCGGGCGCCCGAGGGCATGGAGAAGGTCTTCTTCACCAACGGCGGCGCGGATGCGAACGAGAACGCGATCCGCATGGCGCGGCTGTTCACCGGCCGCGACAAGGTCGTCTCGCTGTACCGCTCGTACCACGGCAACACGGGAGCGGCGATCGTCTCGACCGGCGACTGGCGCCGCATTCCGAACGAGTACTCCCGCGGGCACGTGCACGCCTTCGGGCCCTACCTGTACCGCAGCGAGTTCTGGGCGGAGACCCTCGAGCAGGAGTGCGAGCGCGCGCTCCACCACCTCGAGCGCGTCGTGCAGGCGGAGGGGCCGGAGTCGATCGCCGCGTTCCTCCTCGAGACCATCCCCGGCACCGCCGGCGTGCTCACCCCGCCCCCCGGCTACCTCGCGGGTGTGCGCGAGATCGCCGACCGGTACGGCATCCAGCTGATCCTCGACGAGGTCATGGCGGGCTTCGGCCGCACGGGGGAGTGGTTCGCCTTCGACGCCTTCGACGTGCGCCCCGACCTGATCACCTTCGCGAAGGGCGTCAACTCCGGCTACGTCCCGATCGGCGGCGTCGTCATCTCGGATCCGATCGCCCACCACTTCGACGAGCGCGTCTTCCCCGGCGGCCTCACCTACTCGGGACACCCGCTCGCCGCGGCCAGCGTCGTCGCGACGCTCGAGGCGATGGAGGAGGAGGGGATCGTCGACAACGCGCGCACCATCGGCTCGGAGCACCTGGCCCCCGGCCTGGCGGCTCTCGAGGCGAAGCACGACCTGATCGGCGAGGTCCGGGGCTCCGGAGTGTTCTGGGCCCTGGAGCTGGTCACCGACCGGGCCGCGCGCACCCCGCTGCCGGCGGCCTCCGTCGCCCGCCTCAAGGCCGACCTGCTGTCCCGCGGCCTCCTGCCCTTCACCGCCGACAACCGGATCCACGTGGTCCCGCCGGCCGTCATCACCCCCGCCGAGGTCGCCCGCGGCCTCGGCATCCTCGACGACGCCCTCACCGCCTTCAGCGGCTGACCGCACTCCGTTCCGAAGGCAGCGGCGTCCTCGCGAGGCGTATCCGGGGATCCGCGTTCCAGCGGATCCGCGTCGCCGTGCGCCTGCCGCTCTTCGGGACCCGGCCGCGCGCTCGGGCCGACTGCGGGACGCCGCGCGGGGAGCGGCGTCCTAACCAGCGGCGTCTTCGCGAGGCGTATCCGGGGATCCGCGTTCCAGCGGATCCCCGTCGCCGTGCGCATCCCGCTCCTCGAGACCCGGCCGCGCGCTCGGGCCGACTGCGGGACGCCGCGCGGGGAGCGGCGTCCTCGCGAGGCGTATCCGGGGATCCGCGTTCCAGCGGATCCCCGTCGCCGTGCGCCTGCCGCTCTTCGGGACCCGGCCCCGCGCTGGAGCCGACTGCGGGACGCCGCGCGGGGAGCGGCGTCCTAACCAGCGGCGCCGTCGCGAGGCGTATCCGGGGATCCGCGTTCCAGCGGATCCCCGTCGCCGTGCGCGACCCGCTCCTCGGGACCCGGCCCCGCGCTCGGGCCGACTGCGGGACGCCGCGCGGGGAGCGGCGTCCTAACCAGCGGCGTCCTCGCGAGGCGTATCCGGGGATCCGCGTTCCAGCGGATCCGCGTCGCCGTGCGCCTGCCGCTCTTCGGGACCCGGCCCCGCGCTGGAGCCGACTGCGGGACGCCGCGCGGGGAGCGGCGTCCTAACCAGCACTGTGCAAGGCGAACGCCGTCACGAACCCGAGGACCGCGTACAGCCCGGTGAGCACGTCGTCGCGGTCGAACGCCTCGGGGATCATCGTGTTCGAGATCATGGCGAGGATCGCGCCGGCGGCGACGGTCGTCACGAAGGCCACGACCGCGCCCGGTGCGGTGGCGAAGACCAGGAAGCCGACCAGCGCTGCGGCGGCCGAGATCGCGGCGATCCCGCCCCAGACGGTGAAGACGTAGCGGGCGGAGCGGCCGTCGGCTTTCATGCCGACCGTCGAGGACAGGCCCTCGGGGAGGTTCGAGATCGCGACCGCGGCGACGATGGGCACGCTGATCGCCGCTCCCGCGCCGCCCTGGGCGACCGAGAGGCCGAGCACGATCGATTCGGGGACCCCGTCGATCAGGGCGCCGGCCGCGATGGCCGCGCCTCCTCCTCCGCCCGACCCCTTCGCGCTCTTGCGGTTCCCCGCGCCGGCGCGGGTGAGCAGCGCGTCCGCGCCGACGAAGACGACGGCTCCCGCGAGCGTGCCGAGGATCGTCGGGAGCAGTCCTCCGTCGTCCGCCGCCTCCTGCACGAGCTCGTAGGCGAGCGCCGAGATCAGCACCCCTGCTCCGAACGCGGAGATCGCGGCGGTGAGCTTCGGGGGCACGCGCACGAACCAGGCGAGCGCGGCGCCGATCAGGAGGGTGGCGCCGCCGATGGCGCCGCTGGCGAGGGCGAGGGTCCAGGGAGGCACGGCTCCACCCTGGCACCGGCGGCGTCCGGTCGCGGCGGGCTTGACGGGGGCGCTCCGGCGGCGCTCGACCCGCCTCCGCCCGCCCCGACAGCTGTCGTGCAGGCGTCGGGCCGCGATGCCCGGCCGATCCTCGGCGATGGAGGGCCGCTCGGGCCGGGCGTCCCCGTAAACTGCCGGAATGGCGGAGTTCAGCGCGAGTGTTTTCCAGAACGAGTTCCTCTCGGACGGCGCCACCGACGTGCACGCCATCGTCACGGTGACCGCGTCCGGCACGGGGGTCGCCGGGTCCGACGGGGCCGCGGCCGAGATCATCATCGTGGACTGCTCCGGATCGATGACCGGCGAGAACATGACGGCCGCCAAGCGCGCCGCCGCCGTGGCGGTCGACCAGATCCTGGACGGCACCTTCTTCGCCGTCGTGGCCGGATCCGAGCGCGCCGACCGCGCCTTCCCCTACCCCAACGCCACCGTCTCGATGGTGCGGATGGAGCCGGGGGCGCGGGCCGCGGCGAAGGAGGCGATCGGCTACCTCCAGGCCGACGGCGGCACCGCGATGGGCACCTGGCTGACCCTCGCCCGCCAGCTGTTCGCGACCGTGCCGGAGGCGACGCAGAGGCACGCGATCCTCCTCACCGACGGCAAGAACGAGCACGAGTCGCGGATGCAGCTGGACGCGGCGATCCGCGCGGCGTCGGGCGACTTCCAGTGCGACGTGCGCGGCGTCGGCTCCCGCTGGATCGTCGAGGAGGCGCGCACCATCGCGAGCGCCCTGCTGGGCACCGTGGGCCTGATCGCGAACCCGGCCGACATGGCTGCCGACTTCGAGTCGCTGATGCGGGCGTCGATGGGCCGGGGAGTCGCCAACGGCGAGCTCCGCGTCTGGACTCCGCAGGGCGCGCAGCTGCTCTTCGTCCGCCAGGTCGCTCCGAACCTCGAGGACCTCAGCTCCCGGCGGAACGCCGTGAACCCGCTCACCGGCGCCTACCCGACCGGCGCCTGGGGCGACGAGTCGCGGGAGTACCACGTGGCGGTCCGGGTCGCGTCGAAGCCGGTCGGCTCGGAGCAGCTCGCCGCGCGGGTGCAGCTCAGCGTGCGCGACGAGGTGGTCGCCTCCGCCCTGGTGAAGGCGCGCTGGACGGACGACTCCGCCCTGACCGCCCGCATCGACCCCGCCGTCGCCCACTACACCGGCCAGACCGAGCTCGCCTCGGCGATCCAGGACGGGCTCGCAGCCAAGGCGCGGGGCGACGAGGCGACCGCCACGGTCAAGCTCGGGCGCGCGGTGCAGCTCGCCTCCGTCACCGGGAACGACGAGGCGACCGCGAAGCTGCGGAAGGTCGTCGAGATCGACGACCCGAACGAGGGCACCGTGCGGCTCAAGCGCGGCGTGGACCGCCTCGACGAGATGGCGCTGGACACCGCGTCGACCAAGACCACGCGGGTGCGCAAGTGAGCTTCCGCTGCCCCGAGGGGCACACCTCGCAGTCCGGCGACTACTGCGACGTCTGCGGAGCGCCCATCGGTGCCGCTGCGGCCCCGTCGCCCGCCCCCGCCGCGCCGACCACCGCGATCCCGACCGGCCCCTCGGTCTGCCCGCACTGCTCGTTCCCGAACGAGCCCGGCGCCCTGTTCTGCGAGAACTGCGGCTACGACTTCACGACCGGCTCCCTCCCCGAGGCCGATCCGTTCACCTCCTCCGGTGCCGTCCGCGCTCCGGGCGAGGTCGGCGGCTCCGCGACGCCGTCGGGGGACCCGGCCCAGCACCTGGGCGAGGCGCCCGCGCCGCAGGCCGATCCCGCGGCTCCCACCGAGCTGGTCCCGGAGCAGGAGGCCGGCTTCGACACCCCCGTCGCGACCGCGCCGCCCGCCGCTCCGCCGACCGAGGTGATCCCGGAGGCCCCTGCACCCGAGGCCGCAGCCCCCGACGCGGCACCCGAGGCCTCAGTGTCGGAGGAGGAGTCCGCGTCCGCGCCGGCCACCGGCTCCGCCCGCCCCGCCGCCGCTTCCGCGGACCCGGACCGCCCGTGGATCGCCGAGCTCTGGGTCGACCCGGAGTGGTACGCCGAGCAGCGCGCCGACGACCCGATGCCCTCGCCCGGCCCGCCCGCGACCGTCGTCCTCCGCGAGCGCACCCTGCTCGTCGGCCGCCCGTCCGTCTCCCGTGGCATCTCGCCGCAGGTGGACTGCGGCTCCGACTCCGGTGTCTCGCGGCGCCACTGCCAGCTGAGCACCGACGGCTACCGCTGGTGGGTCGAGGATCTGCAGTCGGCGAACGGCACGTACCTCGCACCGGCCGGGGCGTCGCTTCCGCAGTCGCCGATCGCCGCCGGTCAGCGCCGCGAGGTCGAGGAGGGCGATCGAATCTACGTGGGCGCCTGGACGCGGATCGTGCTCCGTCCCGCGTTCCCCGGCGAGGCCTAGGGCCTCGCGCCCGGTCGGTCAGCGACCGGCGAGCGCTCCGAGCATCCACGACAGCGCCGCGATCGCGCCGACGCCGACCACGCTCGAGCCGATGATCACGGAGCGCCGGATCCGTGCCGCGCGCGAGTCCGAGGCGGTCGGCGCGCCCGAAGCCGAGCCCGTCGTCATCCCGCCGCGGAGCCGGTGCGCGACCTCGTCGGCGGTCGGCCGCTTCTCCGGGTCCCGCTGCGTCATCGAGGTCAGCAGCGCCCGCCACTCCGCAGGCAGGGTGTCGGGCACGGAGGGGCTGCGGTGGAGGCGGGCGATCGCCGCCTCGAGGACGGTGCCCGAGTACTCCCGGTGACCGGTGATCGCCTCGAGGAGGACCAGGCCGAGGGAGAAGACGTCGCTCGCTCCGCTGATCGGCTCGCCCGCGACCTGCTCCGGGCTGACGAAGCTCGCGGTGCCGATCACGACGCCGTCGCTGGTGAGGCGGGAGCCGTCCATGAAGTGCGCCACGCCGAAGTCGGTGAGCTTGGCGGTGCGGGCGTAGCCGCTGGAGGCGACCTCGCTGACCAGGATGTTCGCGGGCTTCACGTCGCGGTGCACGACGCCGCGCTCGTGCAGGTAGGCCAGGGCCTCGGCGAGCTGCGTGCCGATCGCCGCGACCTCCGCCGCCGGGAGGGGGCCGGACTCGAGCCGCGCCTCCATCGTGGGGTCGGCGACGAGCTCCATCACGACGTAGCGGCGGACCTCGCCGCCGAAGTTGTGCAGCCCCGCGTCGAAGAGGTTGACGATGCCGGGGTGGGCGAAGGAGCTCAGCATCCGCACTTCGCGCTCCTGGCGGGCCACGTCCTCGGGGTTCGAGGCCTCCGCGCGGAACACCTTCACGGCGACCTCGCGCTGCACGGTCTCGTCGCGGGCCCGGTAGACCGAGCCCATCCCGCCGGAGCCGATGCGCTCGATCAGGTAGTAGCGGCCGGCCACCTTCTGCTGGGCGGCGTTCGCGGCGACGGTACTCATGGCGATCCCGCCTTCCGCTCGAACGGTGCGCTCCGGAGCGCACGAGGTGGGCGCCTGCGACGACGGTACCGCGGGGCGGCGCCGGCCGCGTCGGCGGAACGGGGGGATTGACACTCCCGGCCCCGGACGGGGGGACGAATGGCCGCTCAGCGCACCGATCCGCACCCCCCCGCCGCGGGGTCAGCGGAGGCCGCTGCGCGCGAAGCCCTGCACGAAGTAGCGCTGGAACACCAGGAACAGCACCACCATCGGCACGACGTTCACCAGGGCGAACGCCATGGTCGCTCCGTAGTCGCTGCCGAACTGCCCCTGGAGGAAGAGCAGCCCGATCGGGAGCGTGAACAGCGCGTTCTCCTTCAGGGCGATGAGCGGCCAGGCGAAGTCGTTCCAGGAGCCGAGCAGCGACATGAAGAAGAGCACGGCGATGAGCGGCTTCGAGAGGGGGAGGACGATGGCCGTGAACACGCGGAAGTGCCCGGCGCCGTCGATCCGGGCCGCCTCGATCAGGTCCCGCGGGATCGCGAGGATGAACTGCCGCGCCAGGAACAGCCCGAACGCCGAGGCCGCCGTCGGCAGGATCACCGCCCAGTAGCTCCCGTAGAGGCCGAGGTCGGTGACGAGCCGGAACAGCGCCACCATGATCACCTGCACGGGCAGGGTGAGCGTCGACAGGGCCAGGAGGAAGAGCACTCCGGATCCGCGGAACCGCAGCTGCGCGAAGGCGTAGCCGCCGAGCAGGTTGATCGTCACGGTGATCAGCGCGGTGACCAGGCTGATCGCGAGGGAGTTGCCGAACCAGGTCGCCACGGGGAACGACGAGAACACCCGCTCGAAGTTCACCAGCGTCAGCTCGCGCGGCCAGAGGCGGAGGGTGCCGCCGAGCAGCTCGGACCGCGAGGAGAACGCGACGACGACCATCCAGTACAGCGGGAAGACGATGACCACCGAGACACCGAGGGCGAGGGCGAGGCGGAGCAGGCGCGAGGTGCGCGACGTGCGGATCATTCGACGAGGTCCCTCGAGCGGTTGGTGCGCCACTGCACCGCGGTGAAGATCATGGTCAGGATCAGCAGCACGATGCCGATGGCCGCGGCGTAGCCCTGGTCGCGGGTGACGAAACCGGTGTCGTAGGCGTAGGTCACGAGCACCGAGGTCGCGTTCTGCGGTCCGCCGCCGGTGAGCACGAAGACGATGTCGAACACCTGGAACGAGTAGATGACGTTGAGGATGAGCAGGAAGAACGACGACGGGCCGACCAGCGGCAGCGTCACGTGGCGGAACTGCTGCCACGCGTTCGCTCCGTCGAGCCGGGCCGCCTCGTAGAGCGCCGGGTTCACCCCCTGCAGCCCCGCCAGGTAGATCAGCATGTTGAAGCCGGTGCGCCACCACAGGGTGACGAGCACCACGGAGGCGAAGGCGGCCGCTCCGCCGGACTGCCAGGCGATCCGGGGGAGGCCGATCGTCTGGAGCATGCCGTCGAGCACGCCGCTGTTCTCGTCGAAGATCAGCACGCCCATCAGCGCCGTCGCCACGCCGGAGACCGCCATCGGCAGGATGAGGATGCTGCGGAACACCGGACGCGCGGGCAGCACCGAGTTCATCAGCACCGCCGCGCCGAGGCCCAGCGCCATCGAGAGCGGGGTCACGATCAGGGTGAACAGCGCCGTGTTCAGCGTCGAGCGCCAGAAGAGGCCGTCGCCGAGCAGCCGCGCGTAGTTGTCGAGCCCGACGAAGACGCCGTCGCCGAAGCCGTTCGTGCGCTGGAAGCCGATCAGGAACGCGCCGCCCAAGGGGACGAACACGAACAGTCCGAGCATCAGCAGGTTCGGCGCGAGGAACGCGTAGGCGGCCGCCGTCTCGCGGGCGGGGGCGCGGGAGGTGCGCCGGGGGCGGGCGGTCACCGCCTCCGGCGCGAGGACCGACCGGCTCACTGCGTCGCGGCCGCGATGCCGGAGGTGAGGCCGGCGATGGTGTCCTCGGTGCTGCGCCCGCCGACGAAGGCCTGCTCCAGCTGCTCCTTGAGCACCGTGATGATCGCGGCCATGTCGGGCGAGGCGACCTGCGCCGAGTCGGACGCCTGGACGGTGCCCGCCTGGCCGAGGAACACTTCGGCGAGCTCGGGGCGCACGGCGAACTCGATGCCCGACTCCGTGAGGTCGCGGCGAGTGGGGAGGAGCGAGGCGCCGGCGCAGAAGTCGCGCATCGCCTCCTCCTCCGTCACGAACGCGAGGAAGGAGGCGGCCAGCTCCGGGTTCTTCGCGGCCTTGGTCGCGACGAGGGCGTTGCCGCCGAAGTCGCCGCCTCCGCGCACGTTGCGCGGGGAGTAGGTGGCGCCCCACTCGAAGTCGAGGGTGGAGTCGGCGTCGGGGATGAGGAACGCGCCGGCGAAGGTCATCGCGGTGGTCTGCGAGTACCAGAGGTCGCTGGCGTAGGTGGTCGCCTGCACGGAGCTGCTCGGTGGCACGAGGCCGTCGGTGAAGAAGCTGCGGCTGAAGTCGATCGCGGCGCGGCCGGCGGCGGAGTCGATCGCGGGCCCGGACAGGTCCTCGGTGAGGAAGCGGCCGTCGGCCTGGAACAGCAGGCTCAGCCAGCGCGTGACGCCGTTGCCCTGCCAGTTGTAGGCGAAGGGGTAGCGCTCGCCGGGGAGCGAGGCGCGCAGCTTCCGCCCGACCTCGGTGAACTCCTCCCAGGTCCACGCCTCCTCGGGCGAGGAGGGGAAGGAGGTGACGCCCGCGTCGGCCAGCACCTGGGTGTTGTAGAGGATCAGCGAGGTGTCGGTGTGGTGGGGGACGCCGAAGGGGCTCCCGCCGCTCTGCACTGCGGCCCAGGCCGGATCGGTGAACCGCTCGGCGACGTCGGAGTCGAGGAAGCCCGACAGGTCCAGGAGCTGGTCGCGGCCGGCGTAGCTGCCGAACGTGTAGTACGGGACCCGGAAGACGTCCGGCGGGTTCCCCGCCTGCAGCTGCGCGTCGATGTTGGTGAACATCTGCTCGTACGGGACCGCGTTGAGGGTCACGGTGGCGCCGGCGTTCGCCGACTGGAACGCGTCGATCGCGCGCTGGAAGCCGGCCAGCTCGGCGTCGGTGCCCCAGGTGGTGAAGGTGAGGGTGTCGCTGCCGGCGCTCGCCGCGGGGCCCGCGGGGGCGAAGCCGCAGCCGGAGAGGACCGGGACGGAGGCGGCGACGCCGAGCGCTCCGAGGAAGCGGCGGCGGTCGAGGACCGCGCGTCCGAGCTGCGAGAGGTCGAGAGCCCCCGCGGGGAGACCCTTGCCGGTCAGGCCCATGACGGCCTCCTTCCGGGGGCCAGCGGCAGGCTCCCGGGGGCAGGCTATTCCGGCAGGGCCGCGGGAATCGCGGCTGGACGGATCGGCCGATCCATGAGAGGCGCGGCCGATCCGCCCGGCGGACGCTCAGCCGCGGCGGCCGAGCATCCCCTCGAACGAGCCGTCGAGCGCCCACGGGTCGGGCGCGGAGCCCGAGCGGGAGGAGCGGGCGGCCTCGTCGGCCAGCTCGCGTCCGGCGCGCTCGATGCGCGAGGGCAGCGCCCGTCCGTCCTCGGTCGCGCCGCCCCAGTCGTCCGTCGCCGCGAACACGGTGGTCGCGAGGGGCGCCGCGTGCAGGTAGGTGAAGAGCGGGCGCATCGCGTAGTCGACGGCCAGGGAGTGGCGGGGGGACCCGCCCGTGGCCGCCAGCAGCACGGGCAGACCGCGCAGCGCCTCCGTGTCGAGCACGTCGACGAACGACTTGAAGAGCCCGCTGTAGCTGGTGGTGAAGATCGGCGTCACGGCGATCAGGCCGTCGGCGCCGGCGACCGCGTCGAGCGCGGTCTGCAGTGCGGGGCTCGCGAAGCCGGTGAGGAGGTTGTTCGTGACGTCGTGCGCGAGGTCGCGCAGCTCCACGACGCTCCGCTCGACGGCGAAGCCCTGCTCGGCGAGGGAGTACTCGGCGGCGTCGGCCAGGCGGTCGGCGAGCAGCCGGGTCGAGGACGGCTGGCTGAGGCCGGCCGAGAGGACGGTGATCCTGCGGGTGTCCATGGAGAGCTCCTGACTAGACGGTGACGGGCTCGGCCGCGGGCTGCGCGTCGCGCGCGGCCACGAGGGAGGCGTGGGTGGGGGCGTCGGGCACGTGCGAGGGGCGGCCCTCGGCGAAGCCGGCGCGGAGGGCGGGGAGGATCTCGCCGAGCATGTCCATCTGCTCCAGGACGGTCTTCAGCGGGAGTCCCGCGTGGTCCATCAGGAAGAGCTGGCGCTGGTAGTCGCCGACGTACTCGCGGAAGCCGAGGGTGCGGTCGATGATCTGCTGCGGGGAGCCGACGGTGAGCGGGGTCTGCTCCGTGAAGTCCTCGAGCGAGGGGCCGTGGCCGTAGACGGGGGCGTTGTCGAAGTAGGGGCGGAACTGCGAGACCGCGTCCTGCGAGTTCTTCGCCAGGAAGATCTGCCCGCCGAGGCCGACGATCGCCTGATCGGCGGTCCCGTGGCCGTAGTGCTCGAAGCGCTGGCGGTAGAGCTGCACCATCTTCTGGGTGTGCGAGGCGGGCCAGAAGATGTGGTTCGCGAAGAAGCCGTCGCCGTAGTAAGCGGCCTGCTCGGCGATCTGCGGGGAGCGGATCGATCCGTGCCACACGAACGGCGCGACGCCGTCGAGGGGGCGCGGGGTCGACTGGAAGCCCTGGAGGGGCGTGCGGAACTGGCCCTCCCAGTCGACGAAGTCCTCGGTCCACAGGCGGTGCAGCAGGTCGTAGTTCTCGATCGTCAGCTCGATGCCGCGGCGGATGTCCTTGCCGAACCACGGGTAGACGGGGCCGGTGTTGCCGCGGCCGAGCATCAGGTCGACGCGGCCGCCGGCGAGGTGCTGGAGCATCGCGTAGTCCTCGGCGAGCTTCACGGGGTCGTTCGTGGTGATGAGGGCCATCGCGGTGGAGAGCGTGATCCTCTCGGTCTTCGCCGCGAGGTAGCCGAGCGTGGTGGTGGGGGAGGAGGACCAGAACGGCGGGTTGTGGTGCTCGCCCAGGGCGAAGACGTCGAGGCCGATCTCCTCCGCCTTCAGCGCGATCGCGAGGGTCGCCTGGATCTTCTCGGACTCGGACGGGGTCCGTCCGGTCGTGGGGTCGGTCGTGATGTCGCTGACCGTGAAGATGCCGAACTGCATCAGGCGCTCCTTCTGTCCTCCGGCCCGGTGGGGCCTGGTCCATGCGTTTGCATGTACATCCTCATTCAACCACGTGCGGCCGGATCTATTCCCGAGGATGCCCGGGCCTCCGCCGGCCTGTCGGAGGACGGCGCCGGTGCCGTGCCCGGACGTCGCCGACCCGCCCCGCTCGCCCCGCGGCCGCCCGAAACATCCCCGCAATACGCCCCGCACTAGAGTCGTGCCATGGGTGACCTCTTCGACGGATACGGGTCCCAGAAGGTCGAGCGGCCCGACACGGGCGCCACCCCCTGGGACGAGATGTTCGCCGACGTGGCGTCGACCGGAGGCCCCGACGGGGTCCGCGGCGCCTACCGCGACATCTACTCCTCGCTCGCGCGGATGACCCAGGAGGAGCTGCGCGGCCGCACCGACGCGCTCGCCTCCTCCTACCTCGCGCAGGGCGTCACCTTCGACTTCGCGGGGGAGGAGCGGCCGTTCCCCCTCGACGCCGTCCCCCGGGTGATCGAGCGCGCCGAGTGGAACGAGGTGCAGACCGGCATCAAGCAGCGGGTCCGTGCTCTCGAGTCGTTCCTCGCCGACGTCTACGGCCCGCAGAACGCCGTGGCCGACGGCGTCATCCCCGCCGGGCTGATCTCGAGCTCCAGCCACTTCCACCGGCAGGCCGCGGGGATCGTCCCCGCGAACGGCGTGCGGATCCAGGTGTCCGGGATCGACCTGATCCGCGATGAGAAGGGCGGCTGGCGGGTCCTCGAGGACAACGTCCGAGTGCCCTCCGGCGTCTCCTACGTCATCTCGAACCGCCGGGTGATGGCGCAGACGCTGCCCGAGCTGTTCGTCTCGATGCGGGTGCGCCCGGTCGGCGACTACCCGAACAAGCTGCTGCAGGCCCTCCGCGCCTCCGCCCCCGAGGGCGTCGACGACCCGACCGTGGTCGTGCTCACCCCGGGCGTCTACAACTCCGCCTACTTCGAGCACACCCTCCTCGCCCGCCTCATGGGCGTGGAGCTGGTCGAGGGCCGCGACCTGTTCTGCACGGGCGGCAAGGTGTTCATGCGCACCACCTCCGGCCCGACCCGGGTCGACGTGATCTACCGCCGCGTGGACGACGAGTTCCTCGATCCGCTGCAGTTCCGCGCCGACTCGATGCTCGGCTCGCCCGGGCTGATGCTCGCGGCCCGGCTCGGGAACGTCACGATCGCCAACGCGGTCGGCAACGGCGTCGCCGACGACAAGCTCGTCTACACCTACCTGCCCGACCTCATCCGCTACTACCTCTCGGAGGAGCCGGTGATCAAGAACGTCGACACGTGGCGGCTCGAGGACCCGGGAGCGCTCGAGGAGGTGCTCGACCGCCTCGACGAGCTCGTCGTGAAGCCGGTCGACGGCTCCGGCGGCAAGGGCCTGGTCGTCGGGCCGGCCGCCTCGGCGAAGGAGCTCGCGGAGCTGCGCTCCCGCCTCCAGGCCGACCCGCGCGGCTGGATCGCGCAGCCGGTCGTGCAGCTCTCCACCATCCCCACCCTCGTCGACGACGGGATGCGCCCCCGGCACGCCGACCTGCGGCCCTTCGCCGTGAACGACGGCACCGACGTCTGGGTGCTGCCCGGCGGCCTGACCCGCGTCGCGCTCCCCGAGGGGCAGCTCGTCGTCAACTCGTCGCAGGGCGGCGGATCGAAGGACACCTGGGTGGTCGGCCTCGAGGAGGCGCGCAGCGCCGATCCCGAGGCGCGCGACATCCAGGCGCTCGTCGCCGAGCAGGCCGCGGTCACCAGCTCCATCCCGATCGTCTACCCGCTCAACCACACGCCCGACCACTCGCCGCAGGACGCGCCGAACACCGACCAGGACCAGCAGCAGCAGCAGCAGACGCTCGCGGCGGGGGAGGACGACTGATGCTCTCCCGGATCGCCGAGTCGCTGTTCTGGATCGGCCGCTACATCGAGCGGTCCGACGGCACCGCCCGCATCCTCGACGTCCACCTCCAGCTCCTGCTCGAGGACCCGTGGATCGACGAGGACACGGCCTGCCGCTCGCTCCTGTCGGTGATGGGCTCGACCCCGCCCGACGACATGCGCGAGATCACCCGTGCCGACGTGCTGGCGATCCTCGCGATCGACCGCACGAACCCCGCCTCGATCGCCTACTCGCTCGGCGCGGCCCGCGAGAACGCCCGCCGGGCGCGCGAGATCGTCTCGACCGAGCTCTGGGAGTGCCTCAACACCACGCGCACCCGCATGCCGCGCCGCGTCTCGGGCGAGCGGGTGTCGGAGTTCTTCAGCTGGGTGAGGGAGCGCTCCGCCCTCGCCGTCGGCATCATCGAGTCGGCGACCTCGCGCGACGAGGCCTGGCAGTTCTTCACGCTCGGCCGCTCGATCGAGCGCGCCGACATGACCGCCCGCCTGCTCGCCACCCGCTCGCTGACCGAGGCGAGCGGCCCCTCCTGGACCACGATCCTCCGCTCCTGCGGCGCCTACGAGGCGTACCTGCGCACCTACCGGGGCGTGCCGAGCGCGCGGAACGCGGCGGAGTTCCTCCTCCTGGACCGGCTGTTCCCGCGCTCGATCCTCTTCTCGGTCTCGCGGGCGGAGGCGTGCATGCGCGACATCGAGCCGCGCACCGGCCGCATCGGCCACTCCGGCGACGCGCAGCGCGTCCTCGGGCGGATCCGCAGCGAGCTGGAGTTCCGGCCGATCACCGACATCCTCGAGGACCTGCCGCGGCACATGGACAGCGTGCAGGAGGCGACCTCGGCCGCGTCCGAGGCGATCCGCCAGCGGTACTTCCCCACCAACGTCATGCCGAGCTGGATCGGGGAGGCGCTGTGAGCAGGCTGCGCATCAGGCACACCACGGGCTTCACCTACGCGGGGGACGTGGTCGCGTCCTACAACGAGGCGCGGATGCTCCCCGCCTCCTCGGACGGGCAGCTGGTGCTGTTCTCGAACCTCGATATCCGGCCGGTGACCTCGGTGCACGCCTACACCGACTACTGGGGCACCCGCGTCTCGTCGTTCGACGTGCTCGACGCCCACCGCGAGCTCTCGCTGACGGCGACCTCGCTCGTCGAGATCCGGCCGAAGCAGCACCCCGACCACCCGACCGGGTGGGATCAGCTGTCCGAGCAGGTCGAGACGCGCACCGAGTACGTGGAGCAGTCGAAGCAGACCCACCGCACCGCGCCGCCGGAGGACCTCGCGGCGATGGCGCGCTCGCTCGCGGACGAGGCGGCCGGGCCGTGCGAGGCCGCGCTCACGATCGCCGAGACGATCGGCCGGGCGATGACCTACCGGCAGGGCGTCACCGGCGTGCACTCCACCGCGACGGAGTCGTGGACCGCGCGCGAGGGCGTCTGCCAGGACATCACGCACATCGTGCTCGGGGCTCTGCGCTCGGTGGGCATCCCGGCGCGCTACGTCTCGGGCTACCTGCACCCCAAGCCGCACGCCGAGATCGGCGAGACCGTGGTGGGGGAGTCCCACGCCTGGGTCGAGTGGTTCTGCGGAGGAGCCTGGCGCGGCTACGACCCGACGAACCTGATCGACATCGGCGACCGCCACGTCATCGTCGGCCGGGGCCGCGACTACAACGACATCGCGCCGTTGCGCGGGGTGTTCGCCGGGCCCCGCTCGTCGAAGCTCTTCGTCCGCGTCGAGATCACCCGCGAGGCCTGAGGGCGGGCGGCGGTCGCGCCCCGCGTCGGGGGCGACCCGTCGAGTGGGCGGTCCGCGGATCCGCCCGGCGTGCGGACCGGCCGACGGGGCTTAGGCGCGCGGACGCAGCAGGGGGACTCCGCCGGTGGCGGGCAGAGCCTCCGGCCCGGGGGCCGCGAGCCGGGCGGCGCGGCGCAGGCGGAGGTGGAAGGCGAGTCCGATGGCGGCCGCCGCGATCCCGGAGGCGGCGCCGACCAGCATCGCCTGGCGCGGACCGTAGGCGTTCGCGACCCAGCCGATCAGCGGTGCGCCGATCGGGGTGCCGCCGACGAAGATCGCCATGTACAGCGCCATGACCCGGCCCCGCATCTCGGGGGCGGTCGAGAGCTGCACGTAGCCGTTGGCCGAGGTCATCAGCGTCTGCGCCGCGATGCCGACGAAGGGGAGCAGGATCGCGAACGCCCAGACCGTCGGCATGACGCCGGCCAGCGCGAGCGCGACGCCGAACGCTGCGGAGGCGCCGACGATGAGCCGGAGCCTCGGGCGGTCGCGGCGAGCCGAGAGGAGCGCCCCCAGCACCGAGCCGACGGCGATGGCGGAGGAGAGCAGGCCGAACTCGCTCGCCCCCATGTCGAACTCGACCGTCGCCATCGTCGAGGCGAAGATCGGGAAGTTCAGGCCGAAGGTGCCGATCAGGAACACGATCGCGAGCACCACGAGGATGTCCGGCCGCTTCGACACGTAGCGGAACCCGTCCAGCAGCGCACCCGGGCCGCGGGTGGCGCGCGGGGCGCTGCGGAGCTGGTCGCGGTGGAGCGCGCGCAGCGAGAGCAGGACGGCGAGGAAGCTCGCGGCGTTGAGGAGGAAGACCCAGCCGGAGCCGACCGCGGCGATCAGCACGCCCGCGAGGGCCGGTCCGATCATCCGCGCCGAGTTGAAGGAGGCCGAGTTCAGCGACACGGCGTTGGTGAGGTCGCGCTCCTCGACCAGCGCCGAGACGAACGTCTGGCGCACGGGCGCGTCGATCGCCGCGGCGAAGCCGAGCAGCAGGGCGAAGAGGTAGACCATCCAGAGCTGGACGACCCCGGTCACGACGATGAGTCCCAGGCCGAGGCCGAGCGCGCCCATCGCGCCCTGGGTGGCCATCAGGAGCTTCCGCCGGTCGAAGCGGTCGGCGATGAAGCCGGAGAAGGGGACCATCACGAGCTGCGGTCCGAACTGCAGCGCCATGGTGACGCCGAGCGCCGTCGCGTCGTGGTCGGTCAGGTCGTTGATCACGATCCAGTCCTGGGCCGTGCGCTGCATCCAGGTGCCGACGTTCGAGACCATCGCGCCCGCGAACCAGATGCGGTAGTTCGGCACGGCGAGGGAGCGGAACATCGCGCTCATCGGTCGGCCACCGCGCGCAGGACCGCTGCCGCGTCGTGGAGCAGGCGCAGGTCCTCGGGAGGGAGCTCCTCGAGGCGCGCCACGAGCCAGGCGTCGCGGCTGCGGCGCACGTCGAGCACCAGTGCGGTGCCGGCCGGGGTGGGGCGGATGCGGGTGACGCGGCCGTCGGCGGGGTCGGCGAGGCGCTCCGCGAGTCCTTCGTCGACCAGGCAGCCGACCGTGCGGGTCATCGAGGGCGGGCGGACCCGCTCCGCCTCGGCCAGCTCGCCGAGGGTCTTCGCGCCCTCGCGGTGCAGGAGCGCGAGCACGCTGAACTGCGGATCGCTGAGCTCGTGCTGGGCCTTCTCCTGCCGGAGCCGCCGTCCGAGCCGGCCGACCGCTGCCCGCACCTCGCCCGCGAGGGAGGTCAGCGGGAGATCGGTCTGCGGGGTCTGGATCTCAGCGGTCTCGGTCGATGGCACATAGTTAGCCTAACAAAAGAACCGCCGCTCAGGCGGAGGTCCGCGCGGTCCGCACCGCTCCGATGCTCGCGGCGACCACGAGCGCGATCCCGACGGCCTCGACGGCGCTGAGGCGCTGGCCGAGCACGAGGAAGCCCGAGAGCGCGGCCGCCCCGGGGGAGAGCGACATCAGGATCGAGAAGGTCGAGGAGCGCAGGCGCCGCAGCGCCAGCAGCTCCAGCGCGTAGGGCACCGCGGAGGAGAGCACCGCCACGGCGAGCCCGAGGAGCAGCACCGGCGGCACCACCAGGGCGGGCCCGGCGGAGGCGAGGCCGAACGGCAGCGACACGATCGCGCCGGCCGCCAGCGCCAGCGCGAGCCCGTCGATCCCCTGGAACCGCCCGCCGGTGCGGCCGGCGAAGACGATGTACGCGGCCCAGAGCACTGCGGCTCCCAGCGCGAAGCCGACGCCGACCGGGTCCAGCGCTGAGAACCCGCCCTGCGACAGGGTCACCACCCCGGCCAGCGCGAGCACCGCCCAGACCAGGCTCAGCACGCTCCTCCCGGCGATCACCGAGAGCGTCAGCGGCCCGAGCACCTCGAGGGTGACGGCGGCGCCCTGCGGGATCCGGGCGATGGCCTCGTAGTAGCAGGCGTTCATCCCGCCGAGGGCGAGACCGTAGGCGGCGACGGTGGCCCAGTCGCTCCGGCTGTGGCCGCGCAGCCGCGGACGGCAGACCAGGAGCAGCACGACGGCCGAGAACACCAGCCGGAGCGTGACGGTGCCGATCGGCCCCGCGGCGGGGAAGAGCAGCACGGCGAAGGAGGCGCCCAGCTGCACGCTCGCGACCGACCCGAGCACCAGGCCGATCGAGCCCGCGCTCGCCGGGCGCCGCTCCGGAGCGGCCGCTGCGCTCAGCTGGAGCGCCGCTGCGTCTGGACGGGCGGGACGTTGTAGCCGAGCAGGCCGACGCCGGTCGCGTCCCAGCGCAGCGTGGTCAGCGAGACGTTGTCGACCACCGGGAAGGTGTGCCGGTAGGTCTCGGGGTTGATGCCGAGGTAGGCGCACAGCAGGAGGCGGATGAGCGTGCCGTGCGCGACGACGAGCACGCGGCCGTCGGGGTGCTCGCGGTGGATGCGGGCGAGCGAGGTGTTCGCGCGGGCGACGGCGTCGAGGCCGGACTCGCCGCCGGGCATCGGCTGGATGGCCGGCGCCGCGACCCACGCGTGGTACTCGTCCGGGAAGCGCTTCTCCATCTCGTCGGTGGTCAGCCCCTCACCGCGGCCGAAGTCGACCTCGACCAGCGCCGGGTCGGGCTGCAGCTCGAGGTGGGCCGCCCGCGCGGCGGGCACGGCGGTGCGCACGGCCCGGACCAGGGTGGAGGAGTACACCGCCTCGAGGTCGGCGTCGACGGCCCAGGCGGCCAGAGTCGCCGCCTGGTCCTGGCCCCGGGGGGTCAGCGCGATGTCGGAGGAGCCCGCGAAGCGGTTCTCGGAGTGCCAGACAGTCTCTCCGTGCCGGGCGAGGATCAGGGTCGTCACCCCCTGAGCCTACCGACCGTGCGGGCCCGCGGGCCCCGCGCTCAGGCGGCGGGGACGCCGTAGTGCGCGTCGACCATCACCGGGAGGTGGTCCGAGACGCCCTGGGGCAGCGTGGAGACCCGCTCGATCCGCACGGAGTCGCTGATCGCGAAGTCGAAGTGGCCGCTGAAGTAGCGGTAGCGCGCGTAGGTGGGGGAGTCGCTCCGCGAGACCAGGTAGCCGTTCCGGGTCATCCGGCGGTCGAGTCCGCGGAAGAACCACGGGTAGTTGTAGTCGCCGACCATCAGGGAGGGGGTGTCCGGCGCGTACTCGCGCAGCCGGTTGAGCGCCTCGTCGATCTGCTTGCGGCGCAGGGCGTTGCCGGCCGAGAGCGGGGCGGCGTGGAAGGAGGAGACGGCGATCGATCCGCCGTCGCGGTCGTCGAGGCGGACGGCCAGCAGGCGCTCGTGAGCGGGGGACATCACCCGGTCGTGCATGGACTTGCTGAGCTCGAACGCGGCGCTGCCGGAGAGCTCGAAGCGGTCCTGCGAGTAGTAGACGGCAAGGCCCAGGCGGTTGCGGGCGGTGACGGACGCGAGCCGGAGCGAGCCCACCTCCTGCGGCAGCTTCGTGGTGTCGCACTCCTGCAGGCACAGCACGTCGATGTCGTGGCGGGCGGCGAGGGGGGCGATCTCGGCGTGCGCTCGGTGCTCCCGGAGGTTGTAGGAGATCACGCGGAGGGCGCGTTCGGTCGGCTGCATTTCGCCAGTGTAGGGCGCGCCGACCGAGCGCCGGCCGACCCTCCGGCGAACACGGAGGGACCTCCTCGGAACACGGTCGGAACGTTCGCCGACCGGCCGGGGAGGTCCCTCGCGGAGCCGTGTCAGTGCTGCTCGGTGCCCGAGGCGTCGGTCTCGGCGTCGGTGCCGTGGACGCCGTCGGTGGGGCCCCAGTCGGGCAGCGGGGGGTTCTGCTCCTCGCCGTCGGCGCCGACGCCGTCGGCCAGGGGGGAGGCCGCGCCGCCGACCTCGTCGAGGCCCGCGGAGGTGCCGGTCTCGGTGGCGGGGTCGGGCGTGCGCGCGCCGTCGGTCGTGTCGGTGCCGTCGGTCGTGTCGGTGGGGGTGGGCTCGATGTCGTAGTCGGAGCTGCTCATGTCCCGACGCTACGACTCCGCCGCCCGCGGGGGCACCCCCTTGCGCTCCCGTGAACGACGGAGGCCCCCCGCACCGGGAAGGTGCGAGGGGCCTCCGAAGGGGGAGTGCTCAGCGTCCATAGGCGGAGGCGGCGGGGCAGTCGAACGGGTCGCCGCCGGCCGACAGGCCGACCTTGTTGAGGTAGCGGACGACGATCGCGTACGACTCCATCAGCGAGGTCTCGGTGTAGGGGATCTGGTGGGTGGTGCAGTACTCCTTGGCGATGACCTGCGCACGGCGCAGCGCCGGGCGGGGCATGTTCGGGAAGAGGTGGTGCTCCACCTGGTAGTTGAGGCCGCCCATGTAGAGGTCGGTGAACCAGGTGCTGCGGATGCTGCGCGAGGTGAGGACCTGGCGGCGGAGGAAGTCGACGCGCGCCTCCTTCGGCAGCAGCGGCATGCCCTTGTGGTTCGGCGCGAACGAGGCGCCCATGTAGAGGCCGAAGACGCCCAGCTGCACGCCGACGAAGGCGAACGCCATGCCGAGGGGGAGGGCCCAGAAGACGACGGCGAGGTAGAGGCCGACGCGGGTGACGAGCATGGTGATCTCGACCCAGCGCTTGTCGACCTTGCCCTTGCCGAACACGGTGCGGAAGCCGTGCAGGTGCAGGTTGAGGCCCTCGAGCAGCAGGAGCGGGAAGAACGCGTAGCCCTGGCGGCGGGTGAGCCAGGCGTAGAGGCCGCGCGAGCGGGCCGCGTCCTCGGCGGTGAAGGAGACGACGTCGCGCTCGATGTCCGGGTCCTTGCCCAGCACGTTCGGGTTCGCGTGGTGGCGGCTGTGCTTGGTCATCCACCAGGAGTAGCTGATGCCGACGAAGAGGTTCGCGAGGGTGCGGCCGGCGACGTCGTTGGCCTTGCCGGACTCGAACACCTGGCGGTGCGAGGCCTCGTGGGCGAGGAAGGCGAACTGGGTCAGCACGATGCCGAGGGCGGCGGCGAGCAGGAGCTGGAACCAGGAGTCGCCCAGCAGGACGAAGCCGGTGACGATGCCGCCGAGCGCGAGGACCAGCGCGCCGAACATCGTGTAGTAGAAGCCGGTGCGGCGGCGGAGGAGCCCCGCGTCGCGGACCGTGCTGAGGAGACCGGAGTACTCGGTCGTCGGGTTGACGCGGCCGTCGGCGCGCGGACGGGTGCGGACGACGCGGGGGGCGCCTCCGGTGACGGACGTGGTGGTGGGGGTGCTCATCGGCGCCTCGCTCTTCGTGGTGACCGTCGGCGTCGACGGTCTCTCGGCGAGCGATCCCGACGGGGGCGGTCCGCTCATGGTTCACCGCGTCGGTAGGGGCCGGACGCGGCATCAGGGCGACCGGGGTCAAGGGCAACCTGGTGTGAACACTACGGGGACGGCGGCGGCACCGCACCATGGCGATTGCCAGCCTTCGCCCCGCGCGTGTCGGGAAGGGTGGGTTGCGCCTCCGGCGGGACCGCCGCCGGAGGCGCACGGGCTCAGGAGCCGATCGAGTCCTGCGGGCGGCCGGACTTGAGCGCGGCGAGGCGCGCCTCCACCTCGGTCATCTCACCGAGGTCCTCGAGCGACTCGAACTGCGCGTCCAGGCTCGAGGAGGCGAGCTCCTCCGCGCCGCGGACGCGCGCCTCCTCGCGGCGGATCTTCTGCTCGAAACGGCTCACCTCGCTCGTCGGGTCCATCAGGTCGATGCTCTTCACGGCGTCCTGGACCTGGCTCTGCGCCTCGACGGTCTTCGAGCGCGCGATCAGCTCGTCGCGCTTGCTCGAGAGCTGCTGCAGCTTCTCGCGCATCTGGTTCAGGCCCGACTTGAGCTTGTCGACGACCTCGGTCTGCGAGGCGATGGTCGGCTCGGCGTCCTTCGCCTCCTTCTCGGACTGGATCTGGCGCTGCAGAGCGACCTTGGCCAGCGCGTCGAACTTGTCGGCGTCGCCGGCGCTCCCGCCGGTGCGCAGCTCGTCGGCCTTGCGGCTCGCGGCGAGGGCCTTGCCGCCCCACTCCTGGGCGTTCTGCACGTCCTCGCGGTAGTCGTCCTCGAGCAGGCGCAGGTTGCCGATCGTGGTGGCGATCGCCGCCTCGGCGTCGCGGATGCTGTCGGTGTAGTCGCGGACCATCTGGTCGAGCATCTTCTGCGGATCCTCGGCCTGGTCGAGGAGCGCGTTGATGTTGGCCTTCGCGAGCTGCGCGATGCGGCCGAAGATCGACTGTCTCTGAGCCATGGGTGTCTCTCCTTGCGTCGTGGGTGGTGCCGGATGTCGGAGGTGGTGCCGGAGTCGTGGGGGAGGTGGTGGTCGTCGGTCCTGCGCGGATGCCCGGGGGCGCTCAGAAGCGCCCGCCGCCGCCGCGGCGTCCGCCTCCGCCGCTGCTGCGCCCGCCGCCGAAGCCGCCGCCGCCGGAGCGCCGGGACGAGCCGCCGCCGCCGAAGCCGCCGCTGAACCCGCCTCCGCCGAAGCCGCCCGAGCGATAGCCGCTGCGCCGTCCGCCTCCCAGGAGCGATTCGACCAGGATCCCGCCGAGGAACGCGCCGGTCGTGTCTCCTCCGTAGGGGCTGCCGACGGCGTTCGGGGCGGAGTAGGAGCCGGCGTCGGCCCGCGCCCGCTCGAGCGCCTGCTGGGCGAGCTGCGAGGCGCGCTGGGCGGAGGCGAGAGCCTCGCGGGGGTCGGTGGCGGCGATGCGCTCGGCGTACTCGGCCGAGCGGGCGGCCTCGGCGACGCGGGTGCGCGCCTCCGAGCCGACCGCGCCGCGGCGGGCCGCGATGAAGTCCTCGGCGGCCGAGACGCGGCTGCGGGCGGAGGTGAGCTCGGCGCCGAGGGCGGCCCGCTCGCGCTCGCGCTGGGCCTGCGCGTCGCGGAACCCGCCGACGGCGGCATCGATCGTGGCGTCGGCGGCGGTGAGCGCCTCGAGCAGGGCGAGCGGGTCGTTCGGCCGCACGGAGGCGGCGCGCTCGACGTCGTCGAGGGCGGCCTCGGTCGAGGCGACCGCCGCGGCGACGTTCTGCGCCTGGGCGGCGGACTCCGCGTCCTGGGAGGCGGCGAGCGCTCGTCCCTGCGCCACGTCGGCGCGGATCTCGGCGACGCGGCTGGCGAGCGACGCCTCCGCCTTCTGCAGCTCGTCGCCGCGCGTCGCCACCGCGTCGACGAGCCCGGAGGCCTGCTCGGCGGCCTGCTGCCCGGCGCGCAGCAGCACGGCGGCGCGGCCGGAGTCGCCGGCCTGCAGCGCCTGCTGGACGCCGGCGAGCTGGTCGCGGGTGAAGCGGAGGCGGTCCTCGGCCTGGTCGGCGTCGTCGCCCACGTCGTCGATCGCGGTCGGCGCGTAGCGGGAGGCGAGCTCGGCGAGGCGGGCGCGGGCCGACGGGAGGCGGTCGCCGACCTCGGCGGCGCGGGCCGAGAGCGCGGCGGCGACCTGCGGCGCGTTCTTCTCGAGGTCGCGCAGCTCCTCGAACGCACTCGCGCGCTCGTCGAGCGTCTGCTCGGCGTCGGCGCAGAGCTGGAGGATGCGCTGGTAGCCGTCGCGGCGCTCCTGATCGGTCTCCGGCTCGGCGTCGTCGAGACGCTGCTGCAGGGTGAAGGCCTCGCCGAGCAGGCGCTTCGCGGTGACGAGCGCCTCGCGGAACGCGCCGGTCGCGTCGGCGCCGAACTGCGCCTCCGCGAAGCCGACCTCCTGCTCGCTGGTGCGGACGGCGTCGTCGGCGTGGACGAGGGCCGACCCGGCACGGGTGGCGAGCTCGTCGATCGAGGCCTCCACCGCCTCCTGGGCGCGGCGCTTCCGCGCGCGGCGGACGAGCAGCAGCACCACGAGGCCGATCACGACGAGCGCCGCGAGCACGCCGAGCGCGATCAGCAGCCCCGAGCCGAGGGACTCGCCGGCGCTGGGCGCGTCGAGGCGCTGCCCGATCCCGTCGGCGGCGGCCACCGCGGCTCCGGCCCAGTCGCTGTCGGCGAGCCTCGGCTCGATGTCGTCGGACTGGAGCGAGGAGACCTGCGTGTCGTCGAGGGCGAAGCCCTGCGCGACCGACACCTGGTACTGGCGGGCGTCGACCGCGACGGCCAGGAGGACGTCGTCGGTGCCCAGTCCGTTGCGGGTCGCGGTCTCGTCCGCCCACGCGGCGCGGTCGGACGGATCCGTGAAGGAGTCGACGAAGGCGACGAACAGCTGCACGCGGTGCTGGTCGTAGAGGGCCCGCGAGGCCTGCTCGATCTCGGCGGTCTCTCCGGAGCTCAGCACCCCGACCGAGTCGAGGACGGTGGAGGAGGAGAAGGAGACGGGCGACTCGGCCGTCGCCGCGGTCGCGGGGACCAGCGCGAGGACCGCGGCGATCAGGAGGGCCGCGAGCGCCGGCAGCAGCCGGGAGCTCACGGGGTGGTGGGGTCTCGCCGGCATCGCGCACACTCCTTCGTCGTCGCCTCCCGAGTGTAGACAGCCCGGGTGTCCGAGCAGGAGTCGGGAGGCGGCAGGCCGTCGACCGCGTGCCCGGGGCGCGGGGGATGGGAGAACGCCGGGAGGAGGAATGACCGTGCTCCGCTCGCGGTTGCCGCCCGGAGTGCGCCGCAGGTGCACGTGCCTCCCCCTCAGGGCAGCCCCTGAGACAGCTCCGTAGAAAGGCGATCCCGTGGATCCGTTCTCCCCCCTCACCGCCGGCGACCTCGACCTCCCCAACCGCATCGTCCTGGCACCGATGACGCGACTGCGCTCCGACGAGCAGGGCGTGCCCGGCGCGATCGTCGCCGAGTACTACGCCCAGCGCGCGAGCATGGGCCTGCTGATCAGCGAGGGCGTCTTCCCCAGCGCCGAGTCCAAGGGCTACGCCGGGCAGCCCGGCATCGAGACCGACGCGCAGGCCGCGGGCTGGCGCGCCGTCGCCGACGCCGTGCACGCCGCGGGCGGGCGCATCGTCATGCAGCTGATGAACGCGGGCCGCGTCTCGCACACCGAGATCACCGGCACCGACCGCATCGTCGCCCCGAGCGCCGTCGCCATCGACGGAGAGGTGCACACCCCCTCCGGCAAGAAGCCGTTCCCGGTGCCGCACGCGCTGACCACCGAGGAGCTGGCGACCGTCCGCGACGAGTTCGTCGCCGCCGCCCGCCGCGCGATCGACGCCGGCTTCGACGGAGTCGAGGTGCACGGCGCCAACGGCTACCTGCTGCACGAGTTCCTCTCGCCCGTCTCGAACGTGCGCACCGACCAGTACGGCGGGACCCCGGCCGAGCGCGCCGCGTTCCCGCTCGAGGTCACCCGCGCGATCGTCGACGAGGTCGGAGCGGGCCGCGTCGGCATCCGCCTCTCGCCGGCCCACAACATCCAGGACGTCGTCGAGACCGACGCCGACGACGTGCGCGCCACCTACGAGGCCGTCGTCGACGGGCTCGCCCCGCTCGGCCTGGCCTACCTCAGCGTCCTGCACGCCGAGCCCGCCGGCGAGCTGGTCCAGGACCTCCGCTCGCGCTTCGACGGCGTCTTCATCGCCAACAGCGGCTTCGGCTCGCCGACCAGCCGCGAGGAGGCGACCGAGCTGATCAGCGAGGGCCACGCCGACGCCGTGGCCGTCGGCCGCCCGGCGATCGCCAACCCCGACCTGGTCGAGCGCTGGCAGGGCGGGCACCCCGAGAACGAGGTCGTCCAGGAGACGGTCTACGGCGGAGGAGCCGAGGGCTACACCGACTACGAGCCCCTCTCGGCGTAGTCGCGACTCACGCGGAAGGCCCGCTCCCTCGAGGGGGAGCGGGCCTTCCGCGTACCGGGGGGATCAGCTCTCGCTGCCCCGGCTCTTCAGCTCGGACTCGATGCGGGCGTCCTGCTCGGGCGAGAGCTCGTGGTCCTCGTCCTCCGGGCCGGCCGTCTCGCCGACGCGGCCCTCGCCCAGGGCGTGGATCGAGGTGATCTCGTCCTCGAGCGCGGCGTCGCGGTCGTGCTCGCTCACGAGCCGGTCTCGATCTCCCCGGCGGAGACGGCCTCGGCGTACTTGCGGAGGTCCGGGCCGGGCTCGAAGTCGATGAAGCGGTCCTTGAGGCGCGCGTTCAGCTCCGCGAACACGTCCTCCCAGGGCTCGCCCTTCTTGCTCGTCGCGAGGTCGAGCACCGCCTCGCGGAGGACCCTGTCCGAGTCCTCGAGGATCTTGTCGCGGGCTTCGTCGTTCCAGCGGATGTCCTGTGCGTCCATGCTCCGACCGTAGGCGCGGGGCCGGGGCGCCCCAAGGACTTGCGGGCGGGGGGCGGGAGGCGTAGGAGCCCCCGCCGCTCCGCGCTCAGGAGAGCGCCGGCAGCACCTCGCGCTCGAACAGCTCGATGCCGGACCGATCGT
Organism: Rathayibacter sp. VKM Ac-2805; assembly: GCF_009834265.1. Classification (NCBI taxonomy): domain Bacteria; kingdom Bacillati; phylum Actinomycetota; class Actinomycetes; order Micrococcales; family Microbacteriaceae; genus Rathayibacter; species Rathayibacter sp. VKM Ac-2805. The sequence continues at coordinate 2,785,536 of NZ_CP047185.1, read as the reverse complement.
AGGCGGCGTCCGGGAAGTAGAGGATGCCGTAGTCCATCCCGCGCGACTGCATGCCGGCGAGCCGGTCGACGATCTGCGAGGGAGTGCCGACCGCGAGCGCGTCGGGGCTGCGGTACTCGGCGACGAAGGACGCCGCTCCCTCCGCGCCGAGGTACGGGACCACGCGCTCCTCGAGACGCTGCAGCGCCGCCTCGACCTCCGCCTCCGTCTCGCCGATCACGACGTTGTAGTTCGAGCTCCGGGTGATCGCCGAGAAGTCGGTGCCCAGGCGCTCGCAGTGCCCGCGGAGGACCGAGCTCTTGTGGTCGAACGCCTCCGGGGTCCCGGCGAAGTTCGTGTACTGCGCGTACTGGGCCGCGATCCGCAGCGTGACCTTCTCGCCGCCGCCGGCGACCCACAGCGGGATGCCGCCCTCCTGCAGGGGCAGCGGCCGGTTCTGCGCGCCGTCCACCTGGTAGTAGCGGCCGTCGAGGGTCGCGGACCCGGTCGTCCAGGCCTGCTGCAGGATCTGCACTCCCTCGTCGAGCCGGCCCAGCCGCTCGGCGATCGGCGGGAAGCCGTAGCCGTACGCGCGCCACTCGTGCTCGTACCAGCCGCCGCCGATGCCCATCTCGACCCGCCCGCCCGAGACGATGTCGACGGTCGTCGCGACCTTGGCGAGGTAGGCGGGGTTCCGGTAGCCCATGCAGGTGCACATCTGGCCCAGCCGCACGCGCGACGTGGTGGCGCCGAACGCGCTCATCAGCGACCACGCCTCGTGCGTCGCCTCCTCCGTCACCTGCGGGACGGTGTGGAAGTGGTCGTAGACCCAGATCGACTCCCAGGCGCCGTCGTCGGCGTGCCGGGCGAGGTCGCTCATGGTGCGCCACTGGTCGGCGGCCGGGACGCCGACGAGGTCGTGGCGCCAGCCCTGGGGGATGAAGAGTCCGAATCGCATGCCGCCGACCCTAGGGCGGCCCGGCCTCCGAGGTCGAGGGGGTCGCGGTGCTCGCGTACGCTTCCGACCGATGCTGACCTTCACAGAGGATCTCGGACTCCCCGTCCTCGCGCTGATGATCCTCGCCGCCTTCGCGGCCGGCTGGATCGACGCGGTCGTGGGCGGCGGCGGACTCCTCCAGCTCCCCGCCCTGCTCCTCGTGCCGGGGATCTCGCCCGTGCAGGCGCTCGCCACGAACAAGCTGGCCTCGATCTTCGGCACGACCACCAGCGCGATCACCTACTACCGGCGCGCGAAGCCCGATCTGCGCACCGCACTGCCGATGGCGGCGGTCGCCCTCGTGGGCAGCTACGGAGGCGCGACGCTCGCCGGCCTCCTCCCGGCCGCGGTGTTCAAGCCGATCATCGTCGTCGCGCTGATCGTGGTCGCCGTCGTGACGATCGCCCGCCCGGCACTGGGCAGCGTCACGGTGCTCAAGCACGCGGGCCGGCGCCACCTCGTCACGGCGGCCGTGCTGGGACTCCTGATCGGCTTCTACGACGGCCTGATCGGACCGGGCACCGGGACCTTCCTGATCATCGCCCTGATCACCGCGCTGGGCTACGACTTCCTGCTCGCCAGCGCCAAGGCGAAGATCGTCAACGTCGCGACCAACCTCGGCGCCCTGCTCTACTTCGTGCCGGGCGGGCACGTGATCTGGCTGCTGGGCCTCCTGATGGGCGCCGCCAACGTGGCGGGCGCGTACCTCGGCTCGCGGATGGCCGTCGCTCGTGGCAGCCGCTTCATCCGGGTCGCGTTCCTCGTCGTGGTCGGCGCCCTCATCCTCAAGGTCGGCTCCGACGTCTGGACCGAGAACCTGGCGCCGCTGCTGCGCTAGCGCGGGCTGCGGGACCGAGCCGCGGAACGAGGACGGGACCCCCGCCGAAGCAAGGGGTCCCGTTCTCGTTCCGATCGCTCGGCGCTCCGGCGCTCCGCTTCGCCGACGTCAGCCGAAGGGGATCGAGCCGACCAGCACGCCGACGGCGAGCATGACCAGCGAGACGACGACCGCTCGCCACAGCACCTTGCGGTGGTGGTCGCCGAGGTTCACCGCGGCGAGGGAGACGAGCAGGAGGATCGCCGGGACCAGCGGGCTCTGGAGGTGCACCGGCTGCCCGGTGATGGAGGCGCGCGCCATCTCGACCGGCGAGATGCCGTAGTTCGCCGCGCTCTCGGAGAGCACGGGGAGGATGCCGTAGTAGAACGCGTCGTTCGACATGAAGAAGGTCATCGGGATGCTGAGCACGCCGGTGATCACGGCGAGGAACGGTCCGAGCGCCGGCGGGATCACCGCGACGACCCACTCCGCCATGGCGTCGACCATGCCGGTGCCGTTGAGGACGCCGATCAGCACACCGGCCGCCAGCACCATCGACACGACGCCCACGATGCTCGGCGCGTGCTTGACGATCTCGGCCGCCTGGTCCTTCATCTTCGGGAAGTTGATCAGGAGGGCGACCGCGGAGCCGACCATGAACACGTAGGGCAGCGGCAGGATGTCGGCGACCAGCAGCGTCATCACCGCGAGGGTCAGGACCAGATTCACCCAGATCAGCTTCGGGCGCAGCGTCTCGCGCTCGGGGTCGAGCATCGTGTCGGCCATCGCGGTGTCGGCGTCGTCGGCCTGCACGCGGGCGGCGACCGCCACCTGGGCTCCGCGCAGGGCCTGGGGACCGCGGAGGAAGGAGAAGCGCTCCCGGGCGACGGTGCGGATGCCCCCGGTCAGCGCCGCGAGGCCGCCGGTGCGGGCGCCGCCCGAGCGGGAGGAGGAGCCGCGGCCGGCGCCGACGAGCTCCTGCTCGAGCATCGGCTCGGCCAGCGCGAGCGAGCCGAGGCGACGGCGCTCGCCGAGCCCGAGGAACCAGGCGAAGACGAGCGTGACGGCCAGGCCCACCGCGAGCGAGGGGAGCATCGGCACGAAGATCTCGCTCGGCGAGACCTGGAGGGCCGCGGCGGCGCGCACCGTCGGTCCGCCCCAGGGGACGATGTTGAGCGTTCCGTTGGCCAGGCCCGCGACGCAGGTCAGCACGACCGGGTTCATCCCCAGGCGCAGGTAGATCGGGAGCATCGCGGCGGTGGTGACGATGAAGGTGGTCGAGCCGTCGCCGTCGAGCGAGACCGCGCCGGCGAGCAGCGCCGTGCCGAGCACGACCTTCGCCGGGTCGTCGCCGAGCGCGCGGACGATGAAGCGGATCAGCGGGTCGAAGAGCCCGACGTCGATCATGATCCCGAAGTACATGATCGCGAACATCAGCAGCGCGGCCGTGGGCGCGAGGCTGCCGATCGCCTCGAGGACCATGTCGCCGATGCCGAGGCCGGCGCCCGCGAAGAGGCCGAAGATCGTCGGCACGACGATCAGGGCGACCATCGGCGTCAGCCGCTTGGTCATGATCAGGGCCATGAAGGCCAGGATCATGGTGAAACCGAGTACTACCAACACAGCTGACTCCTTCGTCCAGTGCCTCCGCCCGCGCTCGGCGGGAGAGCCGGCCGGGAGATGGTGGAAACCCTAGGCAGCCCCGCGTCCGGCGCCGGGGTATCGCTCATTACGGCGACATCTGCGCATAGTGTGGCTTCTGCGCATTCTGCGCACGACGACGGCGAGGAGGCCCCGATGCGCTTCGCGACCCACGTCCTGGTCCTGCAGCTCGCCACGGTGTCGGCCGCCGTGCTGGTCTGCGCGGGGCTCGTCACCGCGCTCAGCGTCCAGCAGCTGCGCGGCGAGGCGGAGGGGACAGCGCTCGCCATCGCCCGCACCGTCGCCGAGGACCCCGACGTGCAGGACGCGGTCGCCGCGTCCTCCGCGGTGCCCGGCGCGCCCGCCGCCTCGGAGCTGCGCGGCGGACCGCTCGAGGACGTCGCCGCCGCCGTCGAGCAGCGCACCGGCGCGCTCTTCGTCGTGATCACCGACGACCAGGGCATCCGCCTCGCCCACCCCGACGAGGACCGCCTCGGCGAGCGGGTCTCGACGAGCCCCGACGAGGCGCTCGCCGGGCGCGAGAGCGTCTCGTGGGGCACCGGCACGCTGGGCGAGTCGGCACGGGCCAAGGTCCCGGTCTTCGCCGCGGGGGAGCAGCGGGTCGTCGGCGAGGTCAGCATCGGCTTCGCGCGCTCCAGCGTCTTCACCGACCTGCCGACCGCGCTGCTCGGCGTCCTCGCCGCGGCGCTCGCCGGGCTGGTGCTCGCCGCCGTCGCCTCCGTCTTCATCCGCCGCCGCCTGCTGCGCCTGACGCTCGGCCTCGCCCCGGAGGAGCTCACCTCGCTCGTGCAGGACCAGGCCGCCGTGCTCGACGGAGTCGACGAGGGCGTGCTCGCGCTCGACCGCGACGGGCGCGTCGGCGTCTGCAATGCGCGGGCCGCCGCGATCCTCGGCTCCGACGATCCGACCGGGCGGGCGCTGCACGGGCGGCCGCTCGCGGAGCTCGACCTGCCCGTTCCGCTGGCCGACGCGATCGGCGCCGCGCTGCACTCCGTCGAGCCGCCCCGCCCCGGAGGCGAGGAGGGCTTCGTCGTCCGCTCCCGCATCGTCTACGTCGACATCCGCCGGGTGACCCGCGGCGACCGCGACCTGGGCGTGGTGGTGGTGCTGCGCGACCGCACCGACCTCGCCGCGCTGAGCCGGCGCCTCGACGCGGTCGGCGCGATGACCAACGCGCTCCGGGTGCAGCGGCACGAGTTCGCCAACCGCCTGCACGTGGTCGCGGGCCTTCTGGATGCGGGGCGGACCGCGTCGGCGCGCGACTACCTCGACGAGGTGCTGACCCGCGGCCCGCTCAAGTACCCGGTGCAGCACGCCGACCGCCTGCAGGAGCCGTACCTCCAGGCGCTCGTCGGCGCGAAGGGGATCGAGGCGGCCGAGCGCGGCGTGCTGCTGACGCTCGGTGAGGAGACGCTGGTGCGCGGCACCGTCGTCGAGCCGGAGGACGTCGCCACGGTGGTCGGGAACCTGGTGGACAACGCGGTGCGCGCGGCGGTCGAGGGGCGGCGCGACGTGCGCTTCGTCGAGGTCGAGCTGCTCGACGACGGCGACGCGCTCTTCGTGACGGTCGCCGACTCCGGCGACGGAGTGCTCGATCCGGACTCGCTGTTCGACCGGGCCGGCGCGGGCGACCCCGTCGAGGACGACGGTCGCGTGCACGGCCGCGGCTTCGGCCTGCCGCTGTGCCGTGAGGTGGCCGCCCGGCGCGGCGGCGAGGTCTGGCTGGCGGACGCCGGCGGAGCGGAGTCGGGGGCCGTGCTGTGCGCGCGCCTCCCCGGAGCGGTGCGGCCGCCGGAGCAGGACGGGGACGGGTCATGAGCGCGGACACGGCGCGGGAGCGCACGGTGCTGGTGGTGGACGACGACTTCCGGGTCGCGCAGCTGCACGCGGACCTGGTCGAGGCGCGGCAGGGGCTGACGGCCCTTCCTCCGGTGCACACGGCGCGCGCGGCGCGGGCGGCCGTCGCCGAGCACGCGCCCGATCTGCTGCTGCTCGACGTGCACCTGCCGGATCAGAGCGGGATCGCGCTGCTCCGCGAGCTCGACACCGACGCGTTCGTCGTGAGCGCCGCCTCCGACGGGGCGACGGTGCGGCGCGCCCTGCACGCGGGAGCGCTCGGGTACCTCATCAAGCCGTTCGAGGCGCGCCTGCTCGGCGAGCGCCTCGACGCGTACGTGCGGTTCCGGAACGTGCTGCGGGAGGACCGCGCGGCCGATCAGGAGGCGGTGGAGCGGGCGCTGCGCATCCTGCACTCGGGCGACGCGACCGCCGCGCAGCCCTCGCGCTCGGCGACCGAGCAGCTCGTCCTGGCGCGCCTGGCCGAGTCGGGCGCCGAGCTGTCGGCCCTCGAGGTGGCCGAGCGCGCCGGCATCTCGCGCGCCACCGCCCAGCGCTACCTCTCGGGTCTCGCGGGCCGCGGCCTCGTCGAGATGACCCTCAGCTACGGCACCACCGGCCGCCCGGAGCACCGCTACCGCGCCCGCTGACCCTCCGCGAGCGGAGTCCGCGATCGATCCGGCGGGACGTTCTCGGCGGTCGGGACCCGCTCTCGGGGACCTGAGCGCCTAGGGGAGCTGACTGCGGAGCACCGGCGTGCGGTGCTCGGTCGAGCCGAACGGGGGATCCGCGTGTCAGCGGATCGTCGTAGGCGGTCGGGACCCGCTCTCCGGGACCCGACCGCCTAGGGGAGCCGACCGCGGTGCGCCGCCCCGCGGCGTTCGGTCGAGCCGAACGGGCGATCCGCGTGTCAGCGGATCGTCGTAGGCGGTCGGGACCCGCTCTCGGGAAACCGACCGCCTAGGAGAGCCGACTGCGGTGCGCCGCCTCGCGGCGCACGAGACGACTCAGTGCGTCGCGTCGACGTCCGCGCCCGCGGCCTCGGCCACGCGGCGGCGCTCGGCGGCCTCGGCGGCCATGCGACGGCCCTTGGGGCTGACGAGGGAGGCGATCACCGTGATCACGAGGACGCCGATGATGACCGAGAGCGACAGTCCGGTGCCGATCTCGAAGACCTCCACGTGCTCGCCGTTGTTGATGAACGGCAGGTTGTTCTCGTGGAGCGCGTGCAGGATCAGCTTCACGCCGATGAAGGCGAGGATCGCGGCGAGGCCGATGCTGAGGTAGACGAGGCGGTCGAGCAGACCGTCGATGAGGAAGTAAAGCTGGCGCAGGCCCAGAAGCGAGAACGCGGTCGCCGTGAAGACGAGGTACACGTCGCTGGTGAGGCCGAAGATCGCCGGCACGCTGTCGAGGGCGAACAGGATGTCCGTTCCGCCGATCGCCGCCATGACGAGGATCATCGGCGTGAGGACCTTCTTGCCGTCGATGTGCGTGTAGAACTTGTCGCCGTCGTACTGGTCGCTCGTCTTGAAGATCCGCTTGGCCAGGCGCACCATCACGTTGTCGCTGGAGTGGTCGTCGCCCGGCTTGACCAGGTTGAACGCGGTCAGCAGCAGGATCAGGCCGAAGATGTAGAAGACCCAGGCGAACGAGTTGATCAGCGCGGCGCCGAGGAAGATGAAGCCGGTGCGGGCGATCAGCGCGAAGACGATGCCGAAGAGGAGCACCTTCTGCTGGTCGGCGCGGGGCACCTTGAAGCTCGCCATGATGATGAGGAAGACGAACAGGTTGTCGACCGAGAGGGCCTTCTCGGTGATGTACCCCGCGAAGTACTCCGATCCGGGCGTCGCTCCGCCGAAGACGAGGACGCCGAGCCCGAAGAGCACGGCGATGCCGACGTAGAGCGCCGACCAGATCGACGACTCCTTCAGCGTGGGCTCGTGGGCCTTCCGGACGTGGAAGAAGAAGTCGAAGAGCAGGAGCAGGACGATGAAGACGATCGTCAGGGTCCAGATCAGGGGCGATACGGTCATGAAGGGGCTGGCCTCGCTCGTGAAGGGGGGTCGGGGGACGGTCGCGGGGGTCGCTCGTCAAGGGAAAAGGTAGCGAGGCACCGTGACGAGCAGGGTGCCCGCCGATGGATCGTGAGTATCTTCTCAGTTCTCCGCGCGTCCCTCGCGCCCAGCGGCCGGGGCGCCACACTGGTCACCATGACCGGCGCCGCTGTCGACAGGACCTTCCAGGACGCCTCCGGCGTCGTCATCCACTACCGCTGGTGGCCGCACCCCTCGCCCCGCGCGATCGTGCAGCTGGCCCACGGGGTCGGCGAGCACTCGGGGCGCTACGTCGAGCTGGCGGAGGCGCTGGTCGCCGCCGGGTACGCGGTCGCGGCGGACGACCACCGCGGGCACGGCCGGACCGGCCTCGAGCAGCACGGCGGCGACTCCTCCCGGCTCGGACTGCTGGGGCCGGGCGGCCTGCGCGCGACCGAGGCGGCGATCCTCCGGCTGACGGAGCTGCTCGCGGAGGAGAGCCCGGGAGTGCCGATCGTGCTGCTCGGCCACTCCTGGGGGTCGCTCATGGCGCAGCGGATCGTCGACCGCCACTCCGGCGCCTACGCCGCGCTCGTGCTGAGCGGCACCGCCTACCGCCTCCCGGGGCACATGAACGCGGGCGACCTGGCGAAGCGGCACCGCGTCGCCGGCGGCCTCGGCCTCGAGTGGCTCTCCCGCGACCCGGAGGTCTGGCAGCGGTTCCACGACGACCCCCTCACCTTCACCACGCCGCTCGCGAAGCGGATCGGGCTGGTCGAGACCCTGCGGCTGGTCGGCCGCCCGAAGCGCGGGCCCGAGCATCCGCTGCCCCTGCTGCTGGTCGTGGGCGCCGACGACACCCTCGGCGGCGAGCGGTCGGTGCGCGCGCTCGCCCAGGCCTACCGGCGGCGGGCCGGGTACACGGACGTCTCGGTGCGGGTGTACCCGGAGGCGCGGCACGAGCTGTTCCAGGAGCTCAACCGGGCCGAGGTCACGGCCGATCTCGTGGAGTGGCTGGGCGAGCGCTTCCCCGCCCCGGCTCGCGCCTAGGCTGGCGTCATGCATGGCGAGTACAAGGTCCCCGGCGGAAAGCTCGTGGTCGTCGACCTCGACGTGGTCGACGGGAGGTTCGCCGGGTTCCGCCTGGCGGGCGACTTCTTCCTCGAGCCCGACACGGCCCTCGACGACATCGACCGCGCGGTCGTGGGCCTCCCGGCCGAGACCGACGCGAAGTCCATCGCCGCCGCCATCCGGCAGGCGCTCCCGGCCGACGCGGTCCTGCTCGGCTTCACGCCCGAGGCCGTCGCGGTCGCGATCCGCCGCTCGCTGCAGAAGGCGACCAGCTGGCGCGACTACGACTGGCGCATCGTGCACGACCGGGCCGTCCCTCCCGCGACCCACCTGGCGCTCGACGAGGTGCTGACCGCGGCGGTCGGCGAGGGCCGTCGCGAGCCGACGCTGCGGATCTGGGAGTGGGACCAGCCCGCCGTCGTCATCGGCAGCTTCCAGTCGCTCCGCAACGAGGTCGACCTCGACAACGCGGCGAAGTACGGCGTCGACGTGGTCCGCCGCATCTCGGGCGGCGGCGCGATGTTCATGGAGGCGGGCAGCGTCGTCACGTACTCGCTCTACGTCCCCGGCGACCTCGTCCAGGGGCTGACCTTCGCCGACTCCTACGCCTTCCTCGACGAGTGGGCCGTCAGCGCGCTGCAGTCGCTCGGGATCGACGCGGTCTACCAGCCGCTCAACGACATCACGTCGCCCTCGGGCAAGATCGGCGGCGCCGCGCAGAAGCGCCTGGGCTCCGGCGCCGTCCTCCACCACGTGACCATGAGCTACGACATCGACGCCGAGAAGATGGTGCAGGTGCTGCGGATCGGCCGCGAGAAGCTCTCGGACAAGGGCATCGCCTCCGCCGTGAAGCGCGTCGACCCGCTGCGCAGCCAGACCGGGCTCAGCCGCGCCGAGATCATCGAGCGGATGAAGGCGACCTTCGTGCAGCTGCACGGCGGCGAGGCGGGGACGCTGACCGAGGAGGAGTACGCGGCGGCGGAGGAGCTGGTGCGGACGAAGTACTCGACTCCGGAGTGGCTGCGGCGCGTCCCCTGACCGGCGGGTCCGGGGCGGCGGTCGCCGGCGCGTGGCCCCGGAGTGGAACGCGGCGGACCGGACCGGCGGGAGCCCCTCAGCTCGCGAGGAGCTCCTGGTAGTCCGGGTGATCGGCGATGAACTCGGCGACGAACGGGCAGGCCGGGACGATGCGCCCGCCGAAGCGCTCGTGCGCGTCGTCGAGGGCCGCCTCGACGAGGGTCTCGCCGAGGCCCTCGTGGCGGTGCTCGGGCGCGATCTCGGTGTGGAGGAAGACCACGTCGCGGCCGCGGACGGCGTAGTCCGCGACTCCGACGGTCTCGCCGTCGAGCCAGAGCGTGTAGCGGGACGAGTCCTCGTCGTGGCGCACCTCGGAGATCATCGCGCCACTCTACGCCGGAGCCTCCCCGGCACCCGTCGAGCGCGGGCGCGAGGCGCGGAGCGTGTCGCCGGGCTCGCGCGCACTGGCACAATTGCCGGGTGCCCAGGACGATCCAGATCGCGGACGGCGTCCCGGAGTCGCGGAGCGCGGTGTTCCACGCCGACAACCTCGAGGTCCTGCCGCAGCTGGCCGACGGGGCCTTCACCGTCGTCTACCTCGACCCGCCGTTCAACACGGGCCGGGCGCAGGTGCGCACCTCGACCACCTCGGTGCGCTCCACCACCGGCACGATCGCCGGCTTCAAGGGGCGCAGCTACGAGCGGATCCGCGGCGACCTGCTCCGCTACGACGACCGCTTCGACGACTACTGGTCGTTCCTCGAGCCGCGTCTGGCCGAGGCGTGGCGGCTCCTCGCCGACGACGGCACCCTCTACCTCCACCTCGACTACCGCGAGGCGCACTACGCGAAGGTGCTGCTCGACGCGCTCTTCGGCCGCGAGTGCTTCCTCAACGAGATCATCTGGGCCTACGACTACGGAGCGAAGGCCACGCGCCGCTGGCCGACCAAGCACGACACGATCCTCGTCTACGTGAAGGACCCGCGCGGCTACCACTTCGACTCCGCCGCCGTGGACCGCGAGCCGTACATGGCCCCGGGCCTGGTGACTCCCGAGAAGGCCGAGCGCGGCAAGCGGCCGACCGACGTGTGGTGGCACACGATCGTCTCGCCGACCGGCCGCGAGAAGACCGGGTACCCGACGCAGAAGCCGGAGGGGATCCTCCGCCGCATCGTGCAGGCGTCCAGCCGCGAGGGCGACGCCGTCCTCGACTTCTTCGCCGGCTCCGGCACCACCGGCGCCGTCGCGCACGCCCTCGGCCGCCGCTTCGTCCTCGTCGACGAGCACGCCGACGCGGTCGCCGTCATGCGCCGCCGCTTCGCCGCCCTCGACCCGGCGCCGCTCTTCCTCTGACGCGGACGCGGTGGCGTGGGCGGGCGGGCCGCGTGCGCCGACCCGTCCGCGGCCTACGCGCTCTGCTCGGCGACTCCCACTGTCCAGAAGTTGTCGCACTCGAGGTCGATCGCTCCCACTGTCCAGAAGTTGTCGCACTCGACGCCGATCGCTCCCACTGTCCAGAAGTTGTCGCACTCGACGCCGAGTGCGACAACTCCTGGACAGTCGTGATGCGGGGGACGCCTCCCCAACGGCGGGATCGGCAGTTCGTCCACAGAATGCGGACCGCGGGAGTCGGACGAGGATCCCGGACGGCCAGAATCGCGACATGTCCAGCACCGACCTCGGAGCCTTCACCCGACGAGCCGCACTCCGCGCCGGGGTGTCGGACGCCCAGCTGCGCACTCCCGCCCTGGCCAGCCCCTTCCACGGAGTGCGCACCCGGGTGGCGCCGGTCACGCACCTGGAGCGAGCCGCCGCCTACCTGCCCCGACTGAGGCCCTGGCAGCTCTTTTCCCACCTGACCGCGGCGGAAGCCTGGGGAGTGCCGCTCCCGGCGCGACCCGGAGAGGACGATCCGATCCACGTGGCGGCGACGACGCCGCACCGGCCCCCCAGGACCCGGGGTGTGATCGGCCACACCCTCACGGAGACGGACCGGGTCGAGCGGCACGGCCTGCCGGTGACGGGAGCGGCGTCGACGTGGATCGCGCTCGCGCCTCTGGTCTCCGCCCGAGACCTCCTCGCGGCGACGGACCACCTCCTGTTCGAGCCGCGCTACCCGCGCGGGGACGACCCGCGTCCCCATGTCCGGCTTCAGGAGCTGCAGGACCGCCTGGCCTCTCATCGGGGCCGGGGCCGACGTGGCCTGGCTGCGGCGCTGCGGCTGGCATCGACGGGAGCCGCCTCGCGGAGGGAGACCTGGCTCCGGGCCCTCGTCGAGGAGGCGGGACTGCCCGCGCCCGCCGTGAACGCCGAGATCAGGATCGGCGGTCGGCTGCTCGCCGTCGGCGACCTGGTCTTCGAGCGGTGGAAGGTGGTGGCGGAGTACGACGGCGGCCAGCACCGGACGGACGACGCGCAGTTCTCGCGCGACCGTGAACGGCTCCTGGCCCTTCACCTCGCGGGCTGGATCGTCGTGGTCGTCCGCGCAGAGGGTCTGACCCGGGGCCGAGCGCAGACGGTCGCCGAGCTCCGTGCCGCTCTCGAAGCCCACGGCTGGCGGCCGTGACCGCCCCCGACTCCGGAGCCGCTCGAGCACTCGTAGCCAGCCGACTGTCCAAGAGTTGTCGCGCTCGGCGTCGACTGCGACAACTCCTGGACGGTCGCGGGCCCGGCTCAGCTGCTGGCGCTCGTCCGGCTGTCCAAGAGTTGTCGCTCGGCGTCGACTGCGACAACTCCTGGACGGTCGCGGGCCCGGCTCAGCGGCTGGCGCTCGTCCGGCTGTCCAAGAGTTGTCGCTCGGCGTCGACTGCGACGACTTCTGGACGGTCGCGGGCCCGGTTCAGCGGCTGGCGCTCGTCCGGCTGTCCAAGAGTTGTCGCGCTCGGCGTCGACTGCGACGACTACTGCGTACTCGCGGGCCGGGGTCAGCTGCTGGCGCGGACGACCAGCGACGTCGGCATCAGCGTGCGGTGCTCCACGGGGAGCCCCTCGATGCGCGCGGTCAGCAGCTCCACCATGCGGGCGCCGAGCTCGTCGGGGAGCTGGCGGACCGTGGTCAGCGCGGGCACGGCGTTCCGCGCGAAGAGGTCGTCGTCGAAGCCCACGACCGAGACGTCCTCGGGGATCCGGCGGCCGGCCTCGCGGAGGGCGGCGTAGGCGCCGACCGCCATCTGGTCGTTCGCGGCGAAGACGCCGTCCAGGTCGGGATCGCGGTCGAGGAGGCGGCGCATCGCGTCGGTGCCGCTGGCCGGCGAGAAGTCGCCCCACTCGACGAGGTCGTCGGCGAGGCCGGCGTCGGTGAGGGCGCCCCGCCAGCCGATCAGGCGGTCGACGCCCGGCGGCATGTCGGCGGGTCCCGCGATGGTCGCGATCCGGCGCCGGCCGCGCTCGATGAGGTGCGCGGTGGCGACGGCCGCCCCCTCCGTGTTGTCCACGTCCACGAAGTAGGAGCCGCGCTCGTCGGGCGAGAGCGGCCGGCCGCCGAAGACGATCGGCAGCGTGCCCGAGAGCGCCGCGTAGGAGTGGTCGCCCGAGTGGTGCGAGACCACGAGCGCCCCGTCGACGTTCCCGCCGAGCAGGTACCGCCGCGTCTTCTCGCCGTCCGTCTCGGACGCGATCAGCATCGAGAGCGTGTAGTCCGTGTCGGCCAGGCGCATCGCGGCGCCCTGCACGATCGAGGCGAAGAACGGGTCCGCGAAGACGCGCGCGGTCGACTCCGGCACGATCAGCGCGATCGACTGCGTGCGCCGCGAGGCGAGCATCCGCGCCGCGTGATTGGGCACGTAGTCGAGCTCGCCGATCGCCTTCTCGACGGCGGCCACGATCTCGGCCGCCACCTGCGGGGCGCCGTTGACCACCCGCGAGACCGTCGCGCGCGAGACTCCGGCCCGCGCCGCGACCATCTCGAGGGTGGGGGAGCGGCCCCCGCCGCGGACGCCCGTCGGCTCGCTCACGGGTCAGTCCAGGATCGCCGCGGCGCTGCCGCCGAGCAGTCGGGAGTAGACCAGGCCCGAGTCCTTCACGGTCCGCTCCTGCGTGTCGTAGTCGACGCGCACGATGCCGAACCGCTTCTCGTAGCCCCAGGCCCACTCGTAGTTGTCGAGGAGGGACCAGACGAAGTAGCCGCGGACGTCGGCGCCCTGGTCGATCGCGTCGGCGACCTTCTCGACGTGGTCGAGCACGTACTGCGTGCGGTCCGCGTCGTGCACGCGGCCGTCCTCGACGACGTCGTCGTAGGCGGCGCCGTTCTCGGTCACGTAGAGCGGAGGGAGGTTCTCGTACTCCAGGCCCAGGCGGGTCAGCAGGTAGCGCAGCCCGTCGGGGTTCACCTCCCAGTCCATCGCGGTGCGCGGCAGACCGCGCGACGGGAAGGTGATGAACTCGGAGCCGACCCAGGGGGAGCCGACCTCGCGGTCGGTCGCCTGGGCGAAGTCGTCGGCTCCGGCCGGCAGCGGATGCGCCGAGACGTTGTCGTCGTGATAGTGGTTCACGCCGAGGAAGTCGAGCGGGAGCGAGATGAGATCGAGGTCGCCGTCGACGATCAGCTCGTCGAGCCCGAGCCCTTCGACGTCCTCGAGCAGGTCCTCGGGGTACTCGCCGCGCAGCAGCGGGTCGAGGAAGATCCGGTTCTGGAGCGCGTCGAAGCGGCGTGCGGCGTCGAGGTCGGCCTCGTCCTCGGGGTCGTCGGGGACGGCGTTCGAGAGGTTGAGCGTGATGCCCAGGTTCTGCGCTCCGAGCTGCCGGAGCGTCGAGACGGCCAGCCCGTGGGCGAGGTGCGTGTGGTGCACGGCGGCGAGGGCCTTCTGCTGCGAGATCACGCCGGGGGCGTGCACGCCCGCGCCGTAGGAGAGCAGGGTCGAGCAGAACGGCTCGTTGAACGTCGTCCAGTGCTGCACCCGGTCGCCGAGGCTCTCGTAGACCGCCTCGGCGTAGTCCCGGAAGCGCTCGGCGGTGTCGCGGTTCGCCCAGCCGCCGGTCTCCTCGACGGCCTGCGGGAGGTCCCAGTGGTAGAGGGTGAGCCACGGCAGCACGCCGGCGCCGAGCAGCTCGTCGACCAGGCGGGAGTAGAAGTCGAGGCCCTCGGGGTTCACCGCGCGGTCGCCCGGCTTGACGCGCGCCCAGCTGACCGAGAAGCGGTAGGAGCCGAGCCCCAGCTCCTTCATCAGCCGCACGTCCGCGGGCATCCGGTGGTAGTGGTCCACCGCGACCTCGGGGGTGTCGCCCTTCGCGACCGCTCCGGGGACGCGGGAGAACGCGTCCCAGATGCTGTCCTCCTTGCCGCCCTCGTGGCCGGCGCCCTCGATCTGGGCGGCGGCGGTCGCGGATCCCCAGAGGAAGCCGGCGGGCCAGTCGCGGACGGCGAGCCGGTCGGCGCGGGCGATCTGCTCCGAGAGGCTCGGGGTCGCGGGGGAGGGGGTGGGGGCGGCGCTCATTGCGGACTCCTTCGGCAGCGGTCCGACCATCCTAGAGCCCCGGTGGAGCGCTCTCTCGCCCCGGAACGCGGGACATCGCACCGCGGACGACCGCGAGGCGCCGCCTCCCCGGCCGGACACCGCGGTGAGGGCGGTGTCCGGGCGGCGGAGGCGGCGCCTCGGAGGGGCGGAGCGGAGCGCAGGACGCGGGCGGCCGGCGCTTCCCGATCAGGCCCGGTGGGCGCCGTGCCCGTCGCGGGGAGGGGCGGTGCGGATCGAGTCCGTCCGGACGTCCGGCTCGATGCTGCCCGCGGCCAGGTCGGCCCCGGCGCGCGCGGCGAGCTGCGGGTCCGTGCGGCGCAGCTCCTCCGCGCTGTCCTCGGCCGCGAGGTCGTGCGCCTCCTGCATGGCCGACTTCGCCCGCAGCGGCGGGGTCTTGAGGAACCACGAGAGCACGAAGGCCAGCAGGACCACGCCCAGCGCGACCTGGAACACGGTCACGGTCGCGTCGTTGAACCCGGTCAGGAACGGAGCCGACAGGGCGCGGTCCGCGGTGTTCAGGAAGGAGGTGTCCCCGTCGAGCGCGGAGCCGATCGCGGCGGTGTCCTGCGACTGCAGCAGCTTCAGGATCCCGGCGTTGGCCGGGTCCGCGGCGACGGCCGGATCGGTGGCGGCCCGCTGCAGATCCGCCGCGAGCGCCGGGTTCTTGAAGGCCGCGGCGATGGTGTCGGGGATGCGGCTGAACAGCACCGAGAAGATCACGGCGGTGCCCAGGGTGCCGCCGATCTGGCGGAAGAACGTGGAGGCGCTGGTCGCGACTCCCATGTTCGCCACGTCGACCGAGTTCTGCGACGCCAGGGTGAGGGTCTGCATCATCTGCCCGAGCCCGAGGCCCAGCATCAGCATCCCGCCCATCATGAAGATCACCGGCTTGTCGATCGTCACGAAGGTGAAGTAGAAGAACGCGGCCGACATCAGGAAGGTTCCGACGATCGGGAAGGCGCGGTAGCGGCCCGTGCGCGAGATGATCTGGCCCGAGACGATCGAGGCGATCATCAGGCCGAGGATCATCGGCAGCATCAGGAAGCCGGACTCGGTCGGCGTGGCGCCGTTCACCAGCTGCAGGTACAGCGGGATCGCCATCATGCCGCCGAACATGCCGAAGCCGACGAGGACGCCCAGCACGGTCGCCATCGAGAAGGTCGGCGAGCGGAAGAGCTTGAGGGGGATGAGCGCGTCGTCGCCCATCATCCGCTCGGCCGCGATGAAGCCGATGACGCCCAGCGCGCCGACGATGTAGCAGACCCACGCGATCGGCGAGCCCCAGCCCCACTCGCGGCCCTGCTCGGCGATCAGCAGCAGCGGTCCCGCGGCGATGACGACGAGGGAGGCGCCCCACCAGTCGATCCGCACCGAGCGCTTGCCGGCGGGCTTGGGCAGGTGGAGGAACCGCACGACGATGAAGAGCGCGACGGCGCCGATCGGGAGGTTGATCAGGAAGACCCAGCGCCAGCCGGTGATGAAGAGGATCTCGGGGGTGCCGGCGAGCAGGCCGCCGATGAGCGGTCCGACGACGCTGGAGATCCCGAAGACGGCCAGGAAGTATCCCTGGTACTTGGCGCGCTCGCGCGGGGGCAGGATGTCGCCCATCACCGTGAGCGCGAGCGACATGAGCCCGCCGGCGCCGAGGCCCTGCACGGCGCGGAAGCCCGCGAGGCCGAGCATCGAGGTCGAGAAGCCGGCGAGCGTCGAGCCGATCAGGAACAGCACGATCGCGATCAGGTAGAGCGGGCGGCGTCCGAAGATGTCGGAGAGCTTGCCGTAGATCGGCGTCGCGATCGTCGAGACGATCAGGTAGGCGGTGGTCACCCACGCCTGCTGCGAGAGGCCGTCGAGGTCGTCCGCGATGGTGCGCATCGAGGTGCCGACGATGGTCTGGTCGAGCGAGGAGAGGAACATCCCCGCCATCAGGCCGAAGATGACGAACAGGATCTGCCGGTGCGACATCACGGCGCCGGACGGCGTCGAGGTCGGAGCGGATGGAGCGGAGGCGGAGTCGGCCACGGTGGTCCCCTTGTCTGGCGGACGCGTCCAGGCACGGCGATCCGCCGCAAACGTTGCGTGCTGCGCAAAGTTACACCGCGTGCGGAGAGCGCGACAGAGCGTCCGGCGAGCCTGAACGGGATCTCAGGGCCGCCGTGCCGGGGCCGTGCGTCAGGCCGGAGCGGGGACCGCCTCGTCCGCCCAGCCGGCCTCACGGAGCGCTGCGCGGGCCTCGGCTCGGGCCGAGTACGGCGTGCGCACGCCGAGGATGTCGCGGTAGTTCTGGTGCCCGGGGCCGGCCCAGAGGATGGCGTCGCCCTCGTGCGCCAGGGACACGGCGACGCGGATGGCGCGCTTGGGGTCGTCGACCTCGTGGATCTCGGCGTCCGGACGCGCGGCGCGGGCGGCCTCGACGAGGGTGCGCCGGATCGAGGCCGGGTCCTCGAAGCGCGGGTGGTGGTCGGTGACGACCAGCACGTCGCTGCCCAGGACGGCGGCTTCGGCCATCGCCGGGCGCTTGAGCGCGTCCCGGTCGCCGTCGGCGCCGAACACCATGACCACGCGGCCGGGAGTGACCTCGCGGACGGCCTCCAAGGTGCGGGCGAAGGCGTCGGCACTGTGGCCGAAGTCGACGTACACCGTGGGGCCGCGCTCGCCCGAGACGCGCTCGGTGCGGCCGGGGAGGGAGGCGTCCACTCCGCCGTCGCGGTGCAGCGCGGCGCGGATCTCGCCGATCGGCCGACCGGACTCGATCAGCATCACGATCGCCAGCCCGGCGTTGGCGGCCATGTGGGTGCCGATGATCGGGACGGAGGTCGTGATGGCACGGCCCTCGCGGTTGCCGATCCGGAAGCGGGTGCGACCGAACTCCTGCTCGAGCACCGTCACGGTCCAGTCGGCGTCGACGCCCGGGAGGGAGGTGATCGTGGTGACCGGCACGCCGGCGACCTCGACGAGGCGCGCGCCCGCGGGGGAGTCGAGCGAGACGACGGCCCGGCGCGCGCGATCGGGCTGGAACAGCTGGGCCTTCTCGCCGAAGTAGGTGTCCATGTCGCCGTAGTCGTCGAGGTGGTCGTGGCTGAGGTTAGTGAAGCCGGCGACGTCGAAGACCACGCCGTCGACGCGGTGGCGGGTGAGCGCCTGGGCGCTGACCTCGATCGCGGCCGCGCCGACGCCCTCCTCCTCCATGCGGGCGACGAGCGCGTGCAGCTCCGTCGCCTCCGGGGTGGTCAGGCCGCTGGTCACCGAGGTGTCGCCGATGTGACGCTCCGCGGTCGAGCTGAGGCCGGGAACGACGCCGAGCTGGCGGAGGATCCCCTCGAGCATGTGGACGGTCGACGTCTTGCCGTTGGTGCCGGTCACGCCGAGCAGCACGGGGGAGCGCTCGGCCGTCCCGTAGACGGCGGCGGCGACGGCGCCCAGGCGGGAGCGGGGGTCGTCGACCACGAGGACGGGCAGACCGGTCGCGCGCGCGGCGTCGGCGCCCGCGGTGTCGGTCAGCACGGCGGAGGCGCCGCGGGCCACGGCCTGCTCGACGAACTCGGCCCCGTGGCGGTTGACCCCGGGCAGGGCGACGAAGAGGTCGCCGGGCTCGACGTCGGAGGCGATCAGCGTCACTCCGCTGATCTCGGCCGTCAGGCCGCCCTCGTCGCCGATCTCGAGCGTCCGAGCGAGGGCGGCGAGAGGGACGGAGGGTGCGGTGAGGGGTCGGAGCATGGGGTCCTTCCATCGACGGCTCCGTGGGGGGCCGTGCGGCCGAGGGGGCGGTCGCACGCGGAGTCGTGGCTGTCACTCAAGCTAGGGGGTCTGCTTATGTGAATCCTTAGAGGATATGCGCGACCCGCGTGGAGGGGCACGGGTGGACAGAACCGATCGCCGGTGCTTCAGCAGTTGCGCAGGAACGGGTCTGTCTAGGCTCGGAGGATGACGTCGAACGAGAACGAGCCGACCGATGGGCGCCCCGTCCGCCGCCGAGCCCTGGTCATCGGGGGTGTGGCCGCCGCGGCGGGCCTGACCGCGCTGGGGGTCGGAGCCGCCATCGGGAACGGAGCGCCGGCGCCCTCGCCGACCCCCTCGACGGCGCCGCCCGCTCCGTCGCCCTCCGCGGCCGCGACCACCTCGACGCCCACGGCGGTGCCGACCGCCACTCCCACTCCCACTCCCACTCCCACCGCCTCCGGGATCGACCTCACCGCGCAGTCCGTCGACGACCCGGCGAGCACCTGGGTCGTCGTCAACAAGCTGCGGACGCTCGCGCCGGTCGATTACGTCCCCGCCGACCTGACCTTCCCCGACGTGCCCTACGTCAACCGGCAGCCGATGCGCCAGGCGACCGCGGATGCCCTCGTCCCGCTCTTCGCCGCCGCCCGCTCCGAGGCCGGCCTCTCACTGGCCGTGCAGAGCGCCTACCGCTCCTACGACACCCAGGTCAGCGTCTACGCAGGCTGGGTGTCCTCGCGCGGACAGGCGGGAGCGGATGCGACGAGTGCGCGCCCGGGGCACAGCGAGCACCAGACCGGCTGGGCGGTCGACGTGGTGGGAGCGTCGGGCGCGTGCGCGCTCGAGATCTGCTGGGGCGACACTCCGGAGGGGCAGTGGGTCGGCGCCAACGCCCACCGCTTCGGCTTCCTCGTGCGCTACAAGCCCGACACCACTCCGATCACGGGGTACGAGTCGGAGCCGTACCACCTGCGGTACGTCGGGACCCAGCTCTCCGGGTACCTGCACGACTCCGGCATCGAGACGCTCGAGCGCGTCTTCGGCCTTCCGGATGCGCCCGATTACGCGCCGGGGACCACTTCCTAGGCGGTCTAGCGATCACAGACGGACACGATCGGGCGTGACACGCGCCGCTCGTTACCGTACTGTTATTCGGAGCGCTTTCGGAGGCCCGTCTGACGGGTCTCCCACCCCCGCCTGGTGACATAGCCGCTTCCCCTGCTCCCGAGCCCGGTCCCCCGCCGAGCCGCCGACCCGTGAGACCTCTCTGTGCCCCCTCGCTCCACCCGCTCCACCCTGCCCGCCGACCACCCCGCGACCCCCGCGCCGACCCCCGGCGCTCCGCTGACCCGCCGCGAGGCCCGCGAGCGCGAGGGCCGCATCCGGCCCGCCGCACCCGCCGCCGCTCCCGCGCAGCCCTCGGCTCCCGCCCCGGTGCACCCCGCCCCGGAGGGATCGTTCTCGTCCCGCCGCGACCGCCGCGAAGCGGAGGGGCACCGGCTCCGCACCGCGCCCGCCCGCCGCGGGGCCTCCTTCTTCCGCCCGTCCCCGCGCACGCTGGCGCTCGCCGTCTCCGGCGGGCTCGTCGTCGTGGCCGTCGCGTCGAGCCTGAGCCTCACCGTCGGCACCGGCTCCTCGGCCGAGTCGGCCACCGCGACGCCCTCCGCTGCTCCGACCTCGACCAGCGTCGCCGTGCTCCCCGCGACCACCGCCTCCGCCCGGGTCGTCCTCAGCTCCGTCTCCACCACCTCCGGCACCGTCGCCGGCGGCACGAGCGTGACGCTCGAGGGATCGAACCTGGACTCGGTCGCGACCGTCCGCTTCGGCGAGGCCGAGGGCAGCGTCGCGGTCGACAACCCCGACCAGATCACGGTCACCGCCCCTCCGGCCGACGGAGAGGCAGCGGGCGAGGTCCCGGTCGCCTTCTTCGACGCCGACGGTCAGGCCATCACGTTCGACGCGGTCACCGACTCCGCCGCGGCGGTCACCGTCGACGGGACCCCGGCCGACGCGGTGCAGCCGGCCGTCGACACGTCGGGCGCCGCGGAGGGCACGACGGCCGAGGCCTCGACCGACCTCGCCGCCCCGACCGCGACCGCCACTCCCAGCCCCGCCGCGACCGGCGTGCTCGCCAGCACGAAGGTCGTCGCCTCGGCGATCACCTTCGCCTACACGCCCGACCCGGCGATCGAGGCCGCGAAGGCCCAGGCCGCGCTGGACGCGAGCCGCCTGGCCTCGCAGCTCGACTACCTCTCCACCTACTGGAACGACTACAACTCGGCCCAGTACGGCGTGATCTCGGGCAACGACTGCGTCAATTTCACCTCGCAGTCGCTGATCGCCCGCGGCTGGGAGATGGACGGCGAGTGGAGCTACTCCTCCTCCGGCGGCTACAGCTCCGCCTGGGCGTCGTCGACAGCGTTCAACGCCTACCTCGCCGCGCACCCCGAGCGCGCGACCGCCATCCCCGACTCCGAGCGGAGCCGGGTGAAGCCGGGCGACATCGTCCAGTTCGACTGGGACGGCTCGGGCGACTGGGACCACACGGGCGTCGTGACCAGCGTCGACGGCGACAGGATCCTCTACTCCTCGCACACCGCCGACAACCACGACCAGAGCATCGACGCGGCCTCCGCCGGCCGGATCATGTTCTGGGGCGTCTGACGCTCGACGCACCCGCTCCACGCACGACGACGGGGCCGCCACCGCTGATGCGGTGACGGCCCCGTCGAGGTTCCGGTCAGATCACTTCTTGAAGACGTCCTTGACGTCCTCGCCGACCTTCTTGGTGTGGGCCTTCGTCTGGTCGGCCTGGCCCTCGGCCTCGAGGCGCTCGTTGTCCGTCAGCTTGCCGACGGCCTCCTTGGCCTTGCCGACCAGGTTCTCGGCTGCGTTGCGGATCTTGTCGTCTGCACCCATGAGGGGCTCCTTCTGTTCGGTGTGACCATCCGTCGGCGGGTGCCGGGGAAGCTGCGGGACCGGGGTCAGGCGACCCGGTCCTCCTTGGAGAAGCCGGCCCGGGCGCTCGAGGCGACCTCGAGCAGGACCGGCAGGCGGGCGCCGAGCAGGGCGTCGAGCGCGTCGACCTCCTGGTGCACGGCGTCGACCACGGTGCGGGGCGAGACGCCGCCGCGGGGGAGGACGCGCACCTTCAGCGCCGTCTCGGAGCCGTGGCGGTAGGCCGCGACGGTGACGTCGAGGAGCTCCGTCCGCCCGGCGAGAGCCGTCTCGAGGACGTCCTCCGCGAAGCCGGTCGCGATCTCGATCCCTCCGGCGGGCGCGCCCTCGGCCTCGTCGCGGAGGACGGTGCCGGTGCGGCCGTGACCGTGGGCGAAGGCCATCACCAGCGCGAGGACGATGCCGAGGAGGCAGATCCCGACGACGGCGTAGAGCGGCCAGAGGACGGCGGCATCGCTCCAGGCGGTGCCCTCCTCGGGGGAGAGGCGCGACACCAGGGCCGCGCCCTCGCCGTCGGCGAAGGAGAGGAAGGAGTCGCGGACCGGCTGCGAGACGGCGATCAGGACGGCTCCGGCGCTGACCAGCGCGAGCACGAGGCCCACGACGAGCAGGACGAGCCGGTTGACGAAGCGGTTGCTCGTGGTCATCAGATCCTCCCGGAGGTCGAGACGCGGACGGTGGAGCGCGGGGCGGGCTTCGCGCCGATGCGGACGAGCTCCTCGTCGACGGCGCTCTGCACGGCGTCGCGGTCGACCGCGACGCCGGAGGCGGGGGTCACCTCGACCAGTGCGGTGCGCCGGCCGAGCGAGGCGCGGGTGTCCTCGCGGCGGGAGTGGGCGGCCGTGCGGGCTGCCCGAGCCAGGGAGGAGGCGATCACGCCGTCGTCCACGACCACGGCGAGGCGGTCGTCGTCCACGGTGTGGCGGGCCCGGGCCCCGGGCGCCAGTGCGAGCACCAGCAGGACCAGGGCGAGGACGCCCGTGCCGACGGCCACGCCGATGAGGGCGGGGTTCGCCAGCGACGCGACTCCGACGATCGCGCCCAGCAGGGCGGACGGTGCGGCGAGCAGGGGCGCGGCGCCGAGGATCGCGAGCACCGCCTCCGTGCCGACGTAGGCCGCGACCAGGGCGATGAGCACCAGGACGACGATCTGCGCGGCGGAGCGGGACTTGTGGGTCTCGCGACGGAGGTAGCGGCTGTAGCGGGTGTCGGGCGCCGACAGTGCGGGGCTCATGCGACTCTCCTCGTGCTTCGGGTGCGGGTGCCCGTGACCCGGATGTCGATCCGGCTGACGGTGCGCCCGGTCAGCGCCTCCATGCGGGAGGCGATGCGGGTGCGGTCGCCGTGCAGGCGCTCGAGCAGGGAGCCGCCGGCCGGGGCGGTGCCCGGCTCGACGACGACCGGCGCGGTCACCGCGAGGGCGAGGCCGCCCCGGTCGTCGGAGAGGCGGACGCGGATCGCGGAGACCTCCACGCCCAGCTCCTCGTGGACGATCGCCACGGCGGCGCGCTCGATGGAGCGGACGGTGATGGTGACGGTGCCCGCCACCGGCGATGCGGGACGCGTGTCGAGAGCGGTCACGTGGGCTCCTAGCGGGAGGTGGTGCGGCCGCGGAACACGTCCACGAGGCTGCGCACGTCGAGGGTGCCGTCGGCGATGCGGGCGATCACGACGCCGAGGGCCATGAAGAGGGCCGTGAGGACGAAGCCCCAGAAGCCGAACATCAGGGCCGCGAAGGCGAGGATCGCGCCGACCACGACACCGAGGACGGTGCTGCGGCCGCCGGGGGCGGTGGGCGCGGGGCGCTGGAAGTCGCTCATCGGACGCGGCTCTCGGCAGCGTCGTCGTCGTCGGTCTTGTCGTCGCCCGGGATGTGCACGTCGACGATCGCGACGTTGATCTCGGAGGCCTCCATGCCGATGAGCTCGGTGATGGCCTCGGAGACGGCGGCGCGGACGGAGTCGGCGACCTTCTGCATCGGCACGGGGTACTCGACGACGATGGTGACGTCGGCCGCGACCTGCGTCTCGCCGACCTCGACGCTCACGCCCTGGGCGTGGTCGGCACCGCCGACGACCTGGCGGATCGCGCCGAAGGCACGGGCGGCGTTGTTGCCGAGGGCGAAGACGCCGGGCACCTGGCGGGCCGCGATGCCGGCGACTTTGGCCACGACGCTGTCGTCGATGACCGTGGTGCCCTGGGCGGTGCCGGAGGTCCGCGAGCCGCCGAGGCTCGTGACCGTGTCGACGGGGGTCTTGTCGACGCGGGTGGTGGAGGGGGTGCGCGTGGTGTCGCTCATGAGGTCTCCTGAACGTCTCATCGGCTGCCGTTGCTGAGCAGACCGGGGTCGAAGGCCCGGCGGAAATCCGGTCGGGCTGTGCTTTCATGAGTGAGACGGAGCCCGGACGGCGTTCGTCACGGTGCTCGGTGGACTTTTTCCTGAGCGTCACCTGAGAGGCGGCCCGAGGCCGCGTGAGCGGAGAGGGAGGAGGCGCCGTGCCCGGACTGGAAGCGGCGAGCGACGCGCTGCTCGCCGAGCGCTCCGCCGAGGGCGACGTGCGCGCCTTCGAGGAGCTCGTCAAGCGGCACCAGTCGATCCTCCGCGCCTACGCCTGGCGCCTCACCGGCTCGCAGGCCGACGCCTCCGACGCCGTGCAGAACGCGCTGATCACGGTCTGGGCGCAGCTCCCGCAGCTCAAGGAGCCGGCGAGCGTGCGCAGCTGGATGATGCGGATCGTCAGCCGCTCCAGCGTCGACCTGCTGCGCCAGCGCCGACCGACCGACGACGTCGACGCCGTGGAGCATCCCCCGGCCCGAGAGCCCGGCCCGTTCGAGGCCGCCGAGCAGAGCGACGCCATGCGGGCTCTCGCGCACGCCCTGTCCGAACTGCCGGAGTCGCAGCGGCAGTGCTGGGTGCTGCGCGAGGTCGGCGG
This sequence comes from Rathayibacter sp. VKM Ac-2805, assembly GCF_009834265.1. NCBI lineage: Bacteria > Bacillati > Actinomycetota > Actinomycetes > Micrococcales > Microbacteriaceae > Rathayibacter > Rathayibacter sp. VKM Ac-2805. The sequence continues at coordinate 2,761,057 of NZ_CP047185.1, read as the reverse complement.
GGAGTCGTACAACGAGATCGCCGATCACCTCGGTCTCACGGTGACCGCCGTGCGGGGCAAGCTCGCCCGAGCGCGCGAGTCGCTGGTCGTGGCGATGGAGGACTGGCGATGAGGGAGCAGACGCGATGAACGCGGACCAGGGTCCCGGCGACGGGCCGGAGCGCGCGGGGGAGCACGACGTCGTGCTGCCGCCCGCGCTCGAGCAGGAGGCGGACGCTACGGAGCAGGAGGGCATCGGCATCGACGAGCTGAGCGACTACCTCGACCGCGGGCGCACTCCGTACGACCCCGCCATCGAGGAGTCGCCGGAGCACCGGCGCACTCTGCGCGCCCTCGAGCGCGTGCGCGCCCTCTCCGGCGCGCTCATCGACGACGACGCCGCACGCCTGCCCGCGCCGGAGGAGAGCTGGTTCGGCTCGATCCTCACCCAGGTGCGCCGCGAGTCGCGGGCCGGACGCGACATCCCGCTGGCGAGCGTCCAGCCCGACGTGGCGCTCACGATCACCGAAGGAGCGGTCCGCGGACTCGTGCGCGAGGCGGGCGACAGCGTCGCCGGCGTGCTGGTCGGCCGCTGCCGCCTGGTCGGCGACATCGCCGAGCCGGGCGCGGAGGTCGTGGTGGAGCTGACGATCTCGGTCTTCTGGGGGGTGCCGATCGCCGAGGCGGCCCAGCAGGTGCGCGAGCGCGTGCACTCGCGGCTGCTGACCCAGACCGAGCTGCGGGTGTCGAGGATCGACGTCCGCGTGGAGGACGTCTACGTCCCCGGGACGGAGGAGTCGTGAGCGGCCTCGAGGCGGCGGCCCCGGTCGATCCGGTGTCCGCGCTCGCTGCGGGGCTGCGCGCCCTGGACGGCGTCGCGACCCTGATGCCGGCCAGGCCCGAGGTGCGCGACGTGCTCGCGCATGCGGCGACGGCGCTGAGCGCGACCGGGATCGTGGTCGAGCCGCTGGGCACCGCGAGCGGCGGCACCTTCGCCGATCCGGTCCTGGTCCGCGTCGCGGGGGACGAGGTGTCCGTGGCCGTCGACCTCTGCGTGACCGCGGAGGCGTCCGCGCCGGACGTGGCGCGCGCGATCGGAGCCGCGGTGCGCGAGTGGTGCGTCCGGGTGCATCCGGAGCTGCGGCCGCGGGTGACCGTCCGGGTCGCCGCGATCGACTAGCCGGATCGGGGAGCGGGCGCGGCTGTCCGCTGGGCGGGACGCCCCGCCGCGAGGAGCGGAGCCGGGACGGTCGGTCCCGTGCTTCCCTCCTCCGGAGTGCACCCTGCCGACCGGAGCGACGGTGCTGCGGGCCGCCGGGGTCGGTGTCCGCTCCGTCCTCCCTGAGGAGCTTCCCGCTCAGGCGAGCCTCCCCGAAGAGCTTCCCCCTCAGGCGCGCTCGGCGAGGAACGCGTCCGTCTCGGCCGCCGTCGGCGCGGACACCGCCGCTCCGGCGCGGGTGACCGAGATCGCCGCGGCCGCGCTCGCCCAGCGGGTGAGGGCGACCAGCTGCTCCGGATCGTCGAGCCGTGCTCCCGTGGCGGCGAGCCGGGCCGAGAAGGCGCCGCAGAAGGTGTCGCCGGCGCCGGTGGTGTCCACGGCCTCCACTCGGAAGGCCGGGGTGCGCACCGGCCCGCGGTCGCGGACCGCCACGACGACGCCGTCGGAGCCGAGGGTGACCAGCACGAGCGGCACCAGCGCGGTGAGGGCAGCGGCGAGCGCGTCGTCGTCGGCGGCGGTGATGCCGCGATCGGCGGCGAGCTCGCGGGCCTCGTGCTCGTTGACGATCAGCACGTCGAGCACCGCCAGGAGCTCCTCCGGCAGCGGTCCGATCGGGGCGGCGTTCAGGATCGACACCGTGCCGCCGGCGCGCGCGGCGCGGGCCGCCTCCGTCACCGCCGCCGTCGGGATCTCGAGCTGGAGGAGCAGGGCGTCGGCCGCCGCCACCAGGGCCGACTCCTCGGCGGTCAGCCCGACCAGGGCGGCGTTCGCTCCGGAGTCGACGACGATCGCGTTCTCCCCGCGCTCGTCCACGGTGATCTGCGCGGTGCCGGTGCGGACGTCGCCGCGGCGGGCGCGCAGCTCCAGCGGCTCCTCGCCGAGGACCGCGGCGAGCCGGTCTCCCGCCGAGTCGCGTCCGAGGCTCGTGACGAAGACGGTGCCGGGCTCGGTCCGTGCGGCCGCGACGGCCTGGTTGAGGCCCTTGCCGCCCGGGAAGGTGCTCGCGTCGAGGGCGAGCACCGTCTCTCCGGGAGCGGGGATCCGGGCGACCCGGTGGACGTGGTCGAGGTTGGCGCTTCCGAGCACGAGGAGGGGCATGCCCTCGACGTTAGAGCACGCGCAAGGGGGTCCGCCGCGGGCTCGGCCGCACCTACGGTGGAGGCATGGAAACTCGAATCCTCGGACGCACCGGCGCCCCCGTCTCCGTCGTCGGCCTCGGAACCTGGCAGCTCGGTGCCGACTGGGGGGACGTCGCCGAGACCGACGCCCTCGCCGTGCTCGACGCCGCAGTGGAGTCGGGGGTGACCCTCTTCGACACCGCCGACGTCTACGGCGACGGCCGCAGCGAGCGGACGATCGGCGCCTACCGCGCGGCGCACCCCGACGCGCAGGTCTTCGTCGCCACCAAGATGGGCCGTCGCGCGGAGCAGATCCCCGCCAACTACGTGCTCGACAACTTCCGCGCCTGGACCGACCGCTCGCGCGCCAACCTCGGCGTCGACACCCTCGATCTGGTGCAGCTGCACTGCCCGCCCACCTCCGTCTACTCCGACGACGCCGTCTACGACGCCCTCGACACCCTCGTCGCCGAGGGCGCGATCGCCGCCTACGGCGTCTCGGTCGAGCGCACGGAGGAGGCGTTGACCGCCATCGCCCGCCCGAACGTCGCGAGCGTCCAGATCATCCTGAACGCGTTCCGCCTCAAGCCGCTCGACGAGGTGCTGCCCGCCGCCCGCGAGGCCGGCGTCGGCATCCTCGCGCGCGTCCCGCTCGCCTCGGGCCTGCTCAGCGGCCGCTACACGACCGAGACCGTGTTCGCGCCGGAGGACCACCGCAGCTACAACCGCGACGGCTCCGCCTTCGACGTCGGCGAGACCTTCTCGGGCGTCGACTTCGCGACCGGCGTGGAGGCCGCGCAGGAGTTCTCCCGCCTCGCCGACGACCACGGCCTCGCCCCCGCGGCGGCCGCGCTCGCCTGGATCATCCAGCAGGAGGGCGTCACCTCGGTGATCCCCGGCGCCCGCTCGCCCGAGCAGGCCCGCGCCAACGCGGCCGCCGCCTCCGCCGCGCCCCTCGGCCCCGCCTTCATGGAGGCCGTGAACGCCCTCTACGACACCCACTTCCGCCCCACCGTCCACCCGCGCTGGTAGCCGGCCCTTTCCTCACCGCCGCTGAGTCGCCCGAGAAGGCTCGTTCTCCTGGGCGGGAACGAGCCTTCTCGGGCGACTGAGCGCAGCGCCTAGGAGTTCAGCGCCGCGTCCACGATCGTGCGCGCCTCGGCCTGGACCTCGTGCAGGTGGTCGAGGCCGCGGAAGCTCTCGGCGTAGATCTTGTAGACGTCCTCGGTGCCGGAGGGGCGCGCGGCGAACCAGGCGTCCTCGGTGACGACCTTGACGCCTCCGACGGCCGCGCCGTTGCCGGGCGCCTTCGAGAGCTTCGCGGTGATCTCGGACCCGGCGAGGGTCGTCGCCGCGATCGCGTCGCCGTCCAGCTTGCCGAGGGCCGCCTTCTGCGCCTTCGTCGCCACCGCGTCCACGCGCTCGTAGACCGGGTCGCCGAAGCGCTCGGTCAGCTCGCGGTAGAGCGCCGACGGGCTCTTCCCGGTGACCGCCACGATCTCGGAGGCGAGCAGCGCGAGGAGGATGCCGTCCTTGTCGGTGGTCCAGACGGTGCCGTCGAAGCGGAGGAACGAGGCGCCCGCGGACTCCTCGCCGCCGAAGCCGACCGAGCCGTCGACCAGCCCGGGGACGAACCACTTGAAGCCCACCGGGACCTCCCAGAGGCGCCGGCCCAGCGACTCCGCGACCCGGTCGATGATCGAGGAGGAGACCAGCGTCTTGCCGATCGCCGCGTCCTCGCGCCAGCCGGTGCGGTGGCGGTAGAGGTAGTCGATCGCGACGGCCAGGTAGTGGTTGGGGTTCATCAGCCCGCCGTCGGGGGTGACGATGCCGTGCCGGTCCGCGTCGGCGTCGTTGCCGGTGAGGATGTCGAAGTCGCCGGCGCGCGCGACCACCGAGGCCATCGCGCTGGGGGAGGACGGGTCCATCCGGATCTTGCCGTCCCAGTCGAGGGTCATGAAGCCCCAGGCCGGGTCGACCTCCCCGTTCACCACGGTCAGGTCGAGGCCGTGCATCTCGGCGATCAGCTGCCAGTAGTGCACGGAGGCGCCGCCGAGGGGGTCGGCCCCGATCCGCACGCCGGCCTTCCGGATCGCGTCGAGGTCGATGATGTTCGCCAGGTCCGCGACGTAGTGAGTGCGGTAGTCGTAGGTCTCGACCGCGGAGGGCTCGGCCGAGGTCACGCCGCGGTTGCCGTCGGCGATGAGCTCATTGGCCCGGTCGGCGATCCAGGTCGTCGCGTCGGAGTCGGCGGGGCCGCCGTGCGGCGGGTTGTACTTGAAGCCGCCGTCGCGGGGCGGGTTGTGCGAGGGGGTGACCACGATGCCGTCGGCCCGGTCGGTGTGCGCGGGGTCGTTGTTGTAGCGGAGGATCGCGTGGCTGAGCGCCGGGGTCGGCACGAAGTCGTCGAACTCGTCCACGAGCACGCGGACCTGGTTGCCCACCAGGACCTCGAGGGCGGTGGTGAGGGCCGGGCGGGAGAGCCCGTGCGTGTCGGCGCCGATGAACAGCGGGCCGGTGATGCCCTGCTCGGTCCGGTACTCGACGATCGCCTGGGTGACGGCGGCGATGTGGTCCTCGTTGAAGGCCGTGTCGAACGAGGATCCGCGGTGGCCCGAGGTGCCGAACACCACCTTCTGAGCCGGGTCGGAGACGTCCGGCTTCTTCTCGTAGTACGCCCTCACGAGGGCCTCGACGTCGATGAGATCGGAGGCCTGTGCCGGCTTCCCTGCGCGATCGGTCATGCGGTCCATAGTGGCAGTCCGGCCCCCTCCAGGGGTACCGCGGCTGGCTAGGCTTGCGCCATGCCCGACAGCGCCCCCGAGACCCGTGCCTACAGCTATCTCGGGCCCAGCGGCACGTTCACGGAGGCGGCCCTCGCGCAGGTCCCGGAGGCGCGCGGACAGCTGTGGCGCAGCGTCGCGAACGTGGGGGAGGCGCTGAGCGATCTGGTCACCGGCCGCAGCGACGGCGCGGTGATCGCGATCGAGAACTCGGTCGAGGGCGGAGTGACGGCCGCGCAGGACGCACTGGCGCGGATTCCGGGGCTGCGCATCGTCGGCGAGTACCTGGTGCCGGTGTCGTTCATCCTGGTCGGCCGCCCGGGGACGAGCCTCGAGGAGGTGCGCACCGTCGCCGCGCACCCCGTCGCCTACGGGCAGTGCCGGGTGTGGCTCGACCGTGAGATCCCCAGCCACGAGCACCTGCCGGCCTCCAGCAACGTCCAGGCCACCGTCGACCTGCTGGGCGGATCTCCCGCGGACGCGGCCATCGCCCCTCCCGGGATCGTCGCCCACCACGACGTCGCGGTGCTGGCGGAGGGGATCGGCGACAATCCGAACGCCGTCACGCGCTTCGTGCACGTCTCGCGCTCGCACGCGCTGCCCGAGCCGACCGGCGCCGACAAGACCAGCGTGATCGCCGAGCTCCCGGCCGACCAGCCGGGCGCCCTGCTCGACATGCTCGAGCAGTTCGCGACCCGCGGGGTGAACCTGAGCATGATCCAGTCGCGGCCGATCGGCGACGCCCTCGGCCGGTACCGGTTCGTCATCGACCTCGACGGGCACGTCCAGGACGAGCGGGTCGCCGACGCGCTGATGGGGCTGCGGCGCTTCAGCCCGAAGGTGATCTTCCTCGGCTCGTATCCGCGCGCTGACCGCCGCCCGGTCACCTCCGTGCGACGCTACGACGACGAGGTGTTCCTCGAGGCCCGCGACTGGCTGCGCGGGATCCTCTCCCACGAGCCGGAGGTCGACGATGACCGGGGACGACGATGACGGGTCGCGACGATGACTGACGACGACGAACGGGTCGACCCGCGCTACGACCCGGCCTTCCAGCGCGGGTTCTCGGGACCGGTGGAGCGTCTGAGGGGCGACGAGCGGGCGTTCGCCAGGCCCGGCACGGGTGCCGCCCCCGGCGCTCCCGCCGCCACGTCCGGAGCCGCCGCTCGTCCCGCGCTCCCGGAGTCGCGCGTGGTCCGCCCCGGCTCCTCGTCCGTGCCCGGACCGCGCCGCATCATGGCCCTGCCCGACATCGCCGGAGCCGCCGAGGGCCGGCGGTCGCACCGCCTCGGCGCCGAGACCGCGCCCGCACCCCTGCCGGAGCCGGCCGCCGACCCCGCTCCCGAGGCTCCCGCCGAGCCCGTGCGCGAGGCGCCCCTGCTGCGGAACCCGTGGCTCCTCGTGCTCCTGCTCGCCGGCCTCGCGGGGACCCTGATCGGCCTCGCGCTCCTCTACACCGGCTACTCCTCGCCTCCTCCGCCCTACTACGGCGACTCCGACGTGCCCTCGCCCGCGTGGATCCAGCGGCAGCTCCTCTACTACTCCTGCATCCCCCTGCTGGGCTGCCTGCCGGCGTCGCTTCTGCTGGCGGTCGGAGTGGCCGCGCTGCGGTGGCGCGGCGTCGCCCTGCGGCCCCGCGCCGAGGAGCCGCGCGAGTCCGCGCAGCTCCTCGAGGCCGAGGCTCAGACTCCGGACGCGCCGAAGAGCAGGCCGAGGAGGTAGGTCACCAGGGCCGCGCCGTAGCCGATCCCGAGCTGGCGCAGCGCCCGGGCCAGAGGCGGGGCGCCCGAGAGCAGCCCGACGACCGCGCCGGTGGCGAGCAGGGCGATGCCCACGAGCACGCAGGCGACGACCACCGCGGCGAGCCCCGTCAGGCCGAGCAGGTAGGGCAGCACCGGGATGATCGCGCCCGAGGCGAAGAAGCAGAAGCTCGACAGCGCCGCGCCCATGCCCGTGCCGATCGACTCGTGCTCGTCGACGTCGGGGTCTCCTGCGGGACCGCCCAGCGTGATGGGGGAGGTGACGGCGCCGCCGCGCAGGCCTGTGAAGACGGAGGCGGCACGCGCGTCGGCCTGCTCCTGGGTCATCCCGCGAGCGCGGTAGACCAGGGCGAGCTCGTTCGCGTCGACGTCCAGATCGGGGACGATGCGGTTCGCGTCGAGGTCCGGGCTGGAGGCCGCGAGCAGCTCGCGCTGCGAGCGCACCGAGACGAACTCGCCCGCGCCCATCGAGAGGGCGCCGGCGAGCAGGCCCGCGATGCCCGTGAACAGGACGACGCCCGTCCCGACTCCGCTCGCTCCCACTCCGAGCACGAGGGCGAGGTTCGAGACCAGGCCGTCGTTCGCTCCGAAGACCGCCGCGCGGAACGTCCCGGAGAGGCGGTTCCGGCCGCGCTCGGCGAGCCCGCGGACGACCTCGCCGTGGATCCGCTCGTCGGCCGCCATCGCCTCGGTGGCGTCGTCGTCGTCGGCGTAGGGGGAGCGGGCCTCGGCGCGCTGGATCAGGGCGAGGACGAACACCGAGCCGAAGCGGCGGGTGAGGAAGCCGAGGAAGCGCGTGCGGAGGTCCGGGCGGGGCGCGGGCTCCGCCGCGGAGCCGAGCAACTCCCGCCAGTGCTCCTCGTGGCGGCCCTCGGCCACGGCGAGCGCGAGCAGGATCTCCCGCTCCTCGCCGGAGCGGCGGCCGGCGAGGTCGCGGTACACGGAGGCCTCGGCGAGCTCGTCGGCGAGGTAGCGGCGCCAGCGGCGCACCTGTGCGGGACTGGGGGTGGGGGCGGTGGTAGCCATGCGATCTCCTGGCTCAGGTCCGCCGACCCGCGCGAGAGGACCGGTCAGGACGTGCGTCGACTGACCGAAGGTCTCGTTCGCCCCGGCCGGAGCAGGGGTGGAGCGCCGGGCCCGGATCGTCCCGGACCAGCATGTCGACGCGCCTCGTCGTCCGCTCGGCGGACGGTGGGAACTACTCCCCTTCGCGGGGACCACCGTAGCCGAGATCGGAGGAGAACGCCCGGCCGATCCGTGGGCCGTCGGGCGGACGTCCGCCCGGCCCGGGCCGGAGCGTCGTCGCGGAGGCTCGCCCCGGGTCAGAGCGAGGCGGTCGCCCGGGCGGCGCGGCGGGCCTGGCGCTCGTGCTCGGCGTCCAGGAGCGTGCGCGTGGCGGGGACCGCCAGGAACTCGACCAGGGTGTCCGTCTCCTCGACGATGCGCTCGGCGCGGTCGAGCGGGTCGGTGCGCAGGAGGCGGCGGGCGGCGGACGCGACGTGCGCCGGCTTCGCCGCCAGGGCGCGCACGCGCTCGTCGACGCGACCGGCGAGGTCGGCGCGCGGCACGACCTCGGTCACGAGCTGCCACTCCAGCGCCTCGGCCGCGCGGACCGGGCGGCCCGACAGCACGAAGTCCAGGGCGCGGCGGCGGCCGACGACGCGGGGGAGCGCGGCGGTGACTCCGACGTCCGGGACGAGCCCGACGTCGCCGTACGCGCTGAGGAAGAGGGCGGCGGGAGTCGCGATCACGATGTCGGCGGCCAGAGCGAAGGCGATGCCGGCGCCGGCGACCATGCCGTCGATCGCGCAGACGACGACGGCGCGGCTGTCCTCGAGCAGGCGGATCACCTGGGCGGTCGTGGTCGCGACGTCGCGCAGGTAGTGGTCCGGGTGCTCGGACCCCATGATCGCCGAGATGTCGCCGCCCGTGCAGAACGCGCGGCCGGCCGCGGCGATCACGATGACGGAGCAGCCGGCGTCGGCGTCGAGGTCGGCGACGGTGCTCAGCAGCAGTCGCGCGGTGCCGAGGTCGATCGCGTTGAGGGCGTCGGGGCGGTTGAGGGTGATCCGGGCGACGGAGCCGTCGCGCTCGAGGACGACGCCGGGGGTCGCGTCGATGAGGGGGGTGGCGTGCATGGGAGAGCCTTCAGGGGAGCAGGGGTGTCGAACGCGGGGGGACGTTCTCGGGGGATGATTCAGATTCGCAGCCGTCCGCGCGATCGGATGCCTCCTCGCGGCCGATGCTCAGCCGGCCCCGGGGGTACGCGCGGGCGGCGGCCCGTCCCGGCCCTCCTCTACACTGCTGGGGTGATTGATCCCGTACTTCTGCGCGAGAACCCGGACGTCCTGAAGCGCTCGCAGGAGGCGCGCGGCGACTCCGTCGAGCTGGTCGACGAGGCGCTCGAGGCCGACCGCGTGCGCCGTGCGGCGATCACCGAGGCGGAGCGCCTGCGGGCCGAGCAGAACGCCTTCGGCAAGACCGTCGCCAAGGCGCCGAAGGACGAGAAGGCGGCCCTCGTGGCCGAGGCCCAGCGCCTCGCCGCCGCGGCCAAGCAGGCCCAGCACGAGGCCTCGGAGGCCGACGACGCCTTCACCGTGCTGGTCAAGCGCATCGCGAACCCGATCATCGAGGGCGTCCCCGCGGGCGGCGAGGAGTCGTTCGAGCTCGTCAGGACGGTCGGCGAGCGCCCCGTCTTCGACTTCGCCCCGCGCGACCACCTCGAGCTCGGCGAGCTGCTGGACGGCATCGACATGCAGCGCGGCGCGAAGGTCAGCGGCGCGCGCTTCTACTTCCTCAAGGGCCTGGTCGCCCGCCTCGAGATCGCCCTGATGAACCTGGGGCTCGAGAAGGCGCTCGCCGCCGGCTTCACCCCGCTGATCACGCCCACCCTGGTGCGCCCCGAGATCATGGACGGCACCGGCTTCCTCGGCGAGCACGACGACGAGGTGTACCGCCTCCGCGACGACGACCTCTACCTCACCGGCACCAGCGAGGTCGCCCTCGCCGGCTACCACGCCGACGAGATCCTCGATCTCTCCGGCGGCGCGAAGCGCTACGCGGGCTGGAGCACCTGCTACCGCCGCGAGGCGGGCTCGGGCGGACGGGACACCCGCGGCATCATCCGCGTGCACCAGTTCAGCAAGCTCGAGATGTTCGTCTACACCCTCCCCGAGGACGCCGAGGCGGAGCACGCCCGCCTGCTCTCGTACCAGGAGGACATCCTGCAGAGCCTCGGCCTGCACTACCGCGTCATCGACACGGCGGCCGGCGACCTCGGCCAGAGCGCCGCGCGCAAGTTCGACGTGGAGGCCTGGGTCCCCACGCAGGAGACCTACCGCGAGCTGACCTCGACCTCGAACTGCACCACGTTCCAGGCCCGCCGCCTCGACACCCGCTACCGCACCGAGTCGGGGAGGACCGCCCCGGTCGCCACCCTCAACGGCACGCTCGCGACCACCCGCTGGATCGTCGCCCTCCTCGAGACCCACCAGCGGGCGGACGGCTCGGTGCTCGTCCCCGAGGCGCTGCGGCCCCACCTCGGCGGCCTCGAGGTGCTCGAGCCCGTCGCATGAGCGCGGCCCGCGTCTCCGGCCGCCGCCTCGTCGCCCTCGACATCGACGGCACCGTCATGCACGAGGACGGCACGATCACCCGCGCGGTGACGGATGCGATCACCCGCGTGGCCGCCCAGGGCGACGAGGTGATGCTCGCCACCGGGCGCTCGCCCTCCTCCACCCTGCCCGTCGTCGAGCGGCTGGGGATCTCGCCCGAGTACGTGATCTGCTGCAACGGGGCGGTCACGCTCCGCCGCGACGCGTCCGGCGCCTACGTCCCCGAGACGGTCGAGACCTTCGACCCGACGGAGGTCCTCGAGACCATCCGCCGTTCCCTCCCCGACGCGCACTACGCCGTCGAGGACGCGGACGGCGCCTTCTTCTACACCGAGGCGTTCCCGGGCGGTGCCGTGATGGGTGCCGAGACGACCCACGTCCCCTTCGAGGAGCTGCTCGGCCGGCTGTGCACCCGCGTCGTCGTGATCTCGCCCGAGACCGGCATCGAGGAGTTCACCTCGCTGGTCGAGGAGATGGGCCTGCACCAGGTCAGCTACGCGATCGGCTGGACCGCCTGGCTCGACATCGCCCCGCACGGCGTCAACAAGTCCACCGCGCTCGAGGTCGTCCGCGAGGAGCTGGGCATCGAGCGGAGCGACGTGGTCGCGCTGGGCGACGGCCGCAACGACATCGAGATGCTCACCTGGGCCGCCGCCGAGGGCGCAGGGCTCGCGATGGGCCAGGCGCCCGACGAGGTGCGCGCCGTGGCCTCCGCCGTGATCCCCTCGGTCCACCAGGACGGCGTGGCGGTCGCGCTCTCGGCGCTGCGCTGACCACGGCCCCGCGCGCCCGGCGGTTACTATCGGGTGTCGCTCCTGCGGGAGCGGCCGGGAGGGCTGTCCGAGCGGCCGATGGAGCCAGTCTTGAAAACTGGTGGGCGGAAACGTCTCGTGGGTTCGAATCCCACGCCCTCCGCCACAGCGTCCCGTCCCCGACGCCGACCTGCGCCGGCGCCTTCCGACGCCCGTCCTGGCGTGCGACGACGGAAGGCCGCCCGCTCTCCTTCGGAACGCGCCACCCCTCTGTATAGGATTGCGCGACGCCCGGGATCGACGCCCGGCCCTCACTCCGCACCACTGACGCCTCGACACCGGGAGACGGATGCGCCGCACGGGCCCTTCGACACAGACTCGCGACACTCCGCGCACGCCGCGCCCCTTCGTGCGGCACGGCCGCCAGAAGCGGCACACCCTCGCGCGGACCCTGGTGAAGGGAGCCGCCCTCGTGGGCTTTGTCGGTGTGGTCGCCTCGGTGTCGGTGGTCGCGATCGCGGCGACGCTGATCGTCCAGTCCGTGCAGCCCTCGGTCGACCTGCACCCGGGCGCGGCCGGCTCCAGCGTCGAGGCCGGAGGCGCCCCGGAGATCGGCGCACTGGAGGGCGGCTTCAACGTCCTCGTCGTCGGCAGCGACTCGCGGAAGGGCCAGGGCGACGCCTACGGCGACCCCGATGAGGAGACGAGCGTCCTCAACGACGTCAACATGCTGATGCACGTCTCGGCCGACCACAGCAACGCGACGGTCGTGAGCTTCCCCCGCGACATGTACGTCGACATCCCGGAGTGCGTGAACGCCGCTACGGGCGAGACGATCCCCGCCCGGTACGACACCAAGATCAACGAGGCGATGGGCAGCGACGTCAGCCTCGGCTGCGTGGCAGGGGTCGTCGAGGACCTCATGGGCGTCCGGGTCGACTACGGCGCGGTCGTGCAGTTCAACGGCGTGATCGAGATGTCGAACGCGGTCGGCGGAGTCGACGTCTGCGTCGCGACCGAGATCGCGGACCCCTACACGAACACCTACCTCGAGCCGGGCGTGCACTCGCTCGAGGGCATGGCGGCGCTGCAGTTCCTCCGCAGCCGCCACGGCATCGGCGACGGCAGCGACCTGACCCGCATCAGCAACCAGCAGGTCTTCCTCTCGGCGCTCGTGCGCCAGATCAAGAGCGCGGACACCCTCCTCAACCCGGTCGCGCTCTACGGGCTCGCAAAGGCGGCGCTCGGCAACATGACGCTCTCGACCGGTCTCGACAACGTGAACACGATGGTCCAGATGGGACTCGCGCTGAAGGACGTCGACCTCGCGGACGTCGTCTTCGCGCAGTACCCGACCGGGGCGACTCCGAGCGGAGTGGAGCCGGACCGCGCCGCGGGCGACGTCCTGGCGAGCGCCCTGCAGACCGATCAGCCGATCGCCATCACCGGCGGCACGGGCGCCGGCGCGACCGTGGAGGGCGAGGCGGCGGCCCCGGCCGACACCGCCGCTCCGTCGGGCCCGGCGACCGCGGATCCGCTGGCGACGGCCGAGGCGGCACCCGGCACTCCTGCAGCGACTCCCGAGGACGGATCCAAGGTTGCCCTGCCAGAATCGGTCACCGGCCAGAGCGCCGACCAGCAGACCTGCTCGGTCGGCTTCTTCGGCTGAGCCGAGGGCGGGCGGCACCACGGGTGCTCTCCACCTCGCGCGCTGACTCCGGGACGATACGCGTCCCGCAGCCGAGAGAGAGTACGACCCGATGAGCGAACGCGCGTCCACCCGGACCACAGCAGCACGGCACGGCCGCCTGCGCCGCCCGAGCGGCGTGCGCTTCGCCGCGCGGATCCTCGCGGCCTGCGTGGGCGTCGGCGTGCTCAGCGCGGTCTGCATCGTGGCGATCGCCGCCTCGCTGATCGCCGGGAGCGCGCGTCCGTCCGTCGACCTCGGGATCGACTCGGGCGGAGGCGACGTGCCCGGGATCGGGGCGATCGAGGGCGGCGTCAACATCCTGCTCGCCGGCAGCGACAGCGCCGACGGATCGGCCGCCGGGGCCTACGGCGAGCGTTCCGAGAACCTCAACGACGTCACGATGCTCATGCACATCTCGGCCGACCACTCGACCGTGGAGGTCGTCAGCTTCCCCCGCGACCTCTACGTCCCGATCCCCTCCTGCACCGACCCGGCCACTGGCGCCGTCTCGGACGCGGTGGACTCGGCGAAGATCAACACCTCGCTCGAGGCCGGCGGGCTGGCGTGCACCGTGCAGACGGTCGAGCAGCTGACCGGGCTCGAGATCCCCTACGCGGCGCTCATCCAGTTCGAGGGCGTCATCGAGATGTCGAACGCGGTCGGCGGAGTGGACGTCTGCGTCGCCACCCCGATCCAGGACGAGTACACGGGGCTGAACCTCGACGCGGGCACGCACACGCTCGTCGGCGCCGAGGCGCTGGCGTTCCTCCGCACCCGGCACGGCGTCGGCGACGGCAGCGACCTCACCCGCATCTCGAGCCAGCAGGTGTACCTCTCATCGCTGGTGCGCAAGGTGAAGAGCGCGTCGACGCTCTCGAACCCGGTGAACCTCTACGGCCTCGCGAAGGCGGCCGTCTCGAACATGCAGCTCTCCACCTCGCTCGAGAACGTGAACACCCTCGTGTCGATCGGCCTCGCGGTGAAGGACGTCGACCTCGCGAATGTGGTCTTCGTGCAGTACCCGACCTTCATCGACGGCAACGGCGTGTACCCCAGCGAGGACGCGGCGGCGGCGCTGAACGCGGCGCTCCTCGCCGACCAGCCGATCGCGCTGAGCGGCACCACCGGCGGTGGCTCGCAGTCGACGGGGGAGGAGCCCGGGGCGACCAACGCTCCGGCGGCCACGGAGTCGCCGGCCACCGACGCCCCCGCGACCGACGCCCCCGCGACGAGCGCACCCGACGGGCCGGTCACCCTCCCGAGCGACGTCTCCGGGCAGACCGCGCAGCAGGAGACCTGCACCATCGGCCGGCCCCTGTCGGACCAGTAGGCGGCTTCTCGCCTTCCCGCGGAGGGGCGGGCGCCCGTGTCGCGAGGCCCTCGCGGGTGCGGTTATGATGGTCGTCGTGCGTCCGCCAGCGGGCGCTCGGGAGTCGTCGCATAGTCCGGTCGAGTGCACCACCCTGCTAAGGTGGAGAACCCTTTATTGGGTTCCGTGGGTTCAAATCCCACCGACTCCGCATCGTCCGAAGGCCCCGCTCAGGCGGGGCCTTCGGCGTTCCCGGCGGTGCCGGTGCCTGCCGCAGTACCGGCGTCTCCCGGCGGTGCCGGTGTCGCCGCAGTGCCGGGGTCTCGCGGTGCCGGAGCCCTCCGGCCGGCGCTCCGTCGCTCGCGCGCGGCGTCGGCGGCCCAGGCGACCCGACGCCCCGGCCGCCCGGGATCCGCCGCCGATCCGCCGGGCGGGTGCGCTCCCGGAGCGGCTACCCTGATCGGATGCCCAGCCCGATCCTCGACGCCCTGTCCGCCCCTCCCGCGCGGAGGGACGTCGCCTCGATCCGGGGTGCTCTCGCCGAGGTCGCGATCGGCGACTCGGTGCGCGTCCTCGTCCGCTCCCCGCGCTACGGCCTCTACGGGATCGAGGGGGTCGTCCGCCAGGCCGTCGGCGGCGAGCTCGTCGTCGCGGACGTCTTCCTCGGCACGGGGACCGAGATCCAGAGCATCGCCCTGGCTCCGGACGCCGACGAGGTCGGCGGGGAGCGCTCGGCCGAGGGGCTCGAGCACGGGGACCCGGTGCGCGTGGCGTTCTCGACTCCGGCGCTCGGGTCGTTCACGATCACGGGCCCGCTGACGGCCGGCGGCCGCGACGGGTTCCTCCTCGTCGGCAGCTGGATCGTCGCGGACGGCGGCGAGCCAGGCCGCCACGTCGACCGCATCGAGCGCCTGACGGACGTCGGCGTGCACGAGAAGCACGTCCCCGGGCGCCGCTCCGCGGTCGAGGAGTAGCCCCTCAGCTCTGGCAGTGCGGGCACCAGTAGGTGACCCGCAACTGCAGCTCGTCGTCGCCGAGCTCACCGCGCTCGATCGGAGTGCCGCAGCGCCGGCACGGCTTGCGGTCGCGGCCGTAGACCCAGAGCTGCTGGCCCGGGCGCAGGTTGCCGGTCGTCGTGCGCTCGATCCGCTCGCGGTTCACGGTGATGAGCCGCTTCGCGAGCGCGATGGTGCGCACGAGGTCGCCGCTCCCGCCGACCGGGCGCGTGGGCAGCACGCCGCGCAGGAAGCACAGCTCGGCGCGGTAGACGTTGCCGAGTCCGGCCATGATCCGCTGGTCGAGCAGCGCGAGCCCGATCGGCCGCTCCGGATCGGCGGACAGGCGTCGCAGCGCCTCGTCCGCGTCCCAGTCGGCGCCGAGCAGATCGGGGCCGAGATAGCCGACCACGTCCTCCTCGGCCGAGCGCGGGACGATCTCGAGGAGCCCGAGCTCGAAGCCGACCGCCTGCCAGTCCTCGGTCTCGAGGACGATCCGGGCCTGGAACGCCGGCCGGTGCCACTTCGGCCGCTCGCCCTCGCAGCGGGCGTAGAGGTGCCAGCTCCCCTCCATCTTGAGGTGGGAGTGGATCAGCGCGTCGCCGACCCGCATCAGCAGGTGCTTGCCGCGGGGGACGACCTCGTCGATCGTCTCGCCGGTGAGGTCGACCGTCGCGTACTTCGGCACGCGGACGTCGCACCGGGTCAGGACCTCGCCGTCCAGCGCCTCGGCGAGGTTGTGGGCGGATCGGTAGACGGTGTCACCCTCGGGCACGCGGGCTCCCTCCGGCGCTCACGAGCGCATCCTCAGGCCGCGCGGATTCGCGACGAAGCCGGCGGCGACGAGGGCGTCGCCGAAGGGCGTGCCGAGCGCGAAGACGCCGTCGATCTTCTCGACGGTCAGCTTCTCGACCCCGCGGGAGCGGACGAGCTGCGAGAGGGCGCCGGCCGCGTCGGCGAGGGCCGCCTCGTCGGCGGTGAAGGTGAGGGCGGTCTTGCCGCCGCGCTCGAGGTAGACCGCGAGCGCTCCGTCGACGACGGCGACCAGCGCGCCGGCCTTCCGACCGGGGCGGTGCCCCTCGCCCTGCGGCCACGGCAGAGCGGCGCCGAACGGATTGGCGGGGTCGGTCGCCGCCAGCGCGAGCACCGGTCGTGAGCGCTCCTGCGCCTCGTCCTGCGGGGCGAACGTGCGGAGCCGGTCGACGCTGCCGGCTGTGCCGAACTGTGCTGCTCCCAGCTTCTCGATGAAGTAGCCCCTCCGGGCGCGGCCCTGCTGCTCGAAGCCGCTCAGCACCTTGTAGGCGAGGGCGAAGCCGCCCAGGACGCCCTCGGCCTGCACGGAGCCGCGGGTGACGATCCCGTACCGCTCGAGCAGCGTCTCGCCGAGCGCGTGCCCGCGGATCGTCGCGTCCGACTCCGCGAGCGGCACGATCGACCAGCGGCCGCCGGCGGTCGGCGGCCCCACGCGGGTGGCCATCGTGGGGCGGGCGGTCATCCGGCCTCGGGGCGCGCGGGCGCGGGCGGGGGCGCGCGGCTGGCGGTGGGCGCCGCCGGTCGAGCCGACGAGGGTGCGCAGCGGCGCCAGGGTGTCGTTCGTGACGAGCCCGGCCCAGACCAGCTCCCACAGGGCCTCGACGAGGCCCGCGTCGTCGGTGGAGCCGACCGCGTCGGAGAGCTGGCGGAAGAAGTAGCCGCCGCCCGAGCCGAGCACGCCGACGATCTCCTGCTGGAGCTCGGTCAGGGTCACGGATTCGGCGGCGGGGACGGGGAGGGTCAGCCCTGCCGTGTCGGCGAGGTGGAGGCTCACCCAGCCGTCGTTGCCGGGCAGGGTGCCCGCGCCGGCCCAGAGGACCTCGCCGGTCGCGGTGAGCTCGTCGAGCATCGCGGGGGAGTAGTCGCGCACCCGGGCGGGCAGGATCAGCGACTCCCAGGCGGACGCCGGGATGGGCGCGCCGGCCAGCTGGTCGATCACGGAGGCCACGCCGTCGATGCCGCGGAGCGAGCCGCCGACGTGCTGCCAGGCGGGGAGGAAGCGGGCGTACGCGGCCGCGTCGACCGGCTCCACCTCCTTGCGGAGCGCGGCGAGAGAGCGGCTGCGCAGGCGGCGCAGCACCTCGGCGTCGCACCACTCGGTCCCGGTGCCGGTGGGGCGGAACTCGCCCTCCGAGACGCGGCGCTCGCCCGCGAGGCGGCGCAGGGTGTCGGTGACGACCGCGACTCCGAGGCCCAGGCGGGTGGCGACGGCGGCGGCGGTGAAGGGGCCGTGGGTGCGCGCGTAGCGGGCGACGAGGTCGCCGAGCGGATCGCGGACCGGGTCGATGAAGGCGACGGGGACGCCGATCGGCAGGGGCACGCCGAGAGCGTCGCGGAGCCGGGAGGCGTCCTCCATCGCGGCGTACCGCTGCTCACCGCCGAGGCCCACGGGCAGGACGCGCTTGGCCTTCACGAGCGCGGCCACGTCGGCCTCGAGCACCGCACGCTCGATCGCGGGCGCCTTCGCGACGTCCGCCGAGGCGACCGATTCGTCGACCAGGCGCTCCCCGAGCTCGTCGAGCGTCAGCGGGCCGAGCAGCCGGAGCAGGTCGGCGGCGCCCTCGAGCCCGCGGAGGCGGCGCTCGGGCTCGACGCGCTGCAGCTCGCGCTCGATCTGCGCGAGGACGGCCGGGTCGAGCAGCTCGCGCAGCTCCGCCCGGCCGAGCAGCTCGCCGAGGAGCGTCGCGTCGACCGAGAGCGCCGCGGCACGGCGCTCGGCGAGCGGGCTGTCGCCCTCGTACATGAAGGCCGCGACGTAGCCGAAGAGCATGGACCGCGCGAACGGACTGGCGGTCGGCGTCTCGACCTCGAGGATCCGCAGCTCGCGCCCGTCCAGCCGCGCGGCGAGCCGGAGCAGCGCGGGCAGGTCGTAGACGTCCTGGAGGCACTCGCGGACGGTCTCGAGGATGATCGGGAAGGTCGGGTAGGTGCGGGCGACGTCGAGCAGCTGCGCCGCCCGCTGCCGCTGCTGCCAGAGCGGGGAGCGCTTGCCCGGGTTGTACCTCGGGAGCAGGAGCGCCCGCGCCGCGCACTCGCGGAACCGGGCGGCGAAGAGGGCGGAGCCGCCGACCTCGCTCGTGACCAGCTGCTCCAGCTCCTCGCGCTCGAACAGGAACAGCTCGGAGCCCGGCGGCTCCGACTCCGTGTCGGGGATCCGCACGACGATGCCGTCGTCCCCGGCCATCGCCGCTCCGTCGACGCCGTGCCGCTCGCGGACGCGAGCGCCGATGGCGAGCGCCCACGGCGAGTGCACCTGCATCCCGTACGGGGAGTGCAGCACCAGCCGCCAGTCGCCCAGCTCGTCGCGGAAGCGCTCGAGCACGAGGGTGCGGTCGTCCGGGATCTGCCCGGTGGCCAGGCGCTGCTCGTCGAGGAAGGAGAGGAGGTTGTTGGTCGCGTACTCGTCGAGCCCGGCCGCCGTGCAGCGCTCGCGGGCCGTCTCGGGGGCGGCGGCGCCCACCTCGCGGGTGAACGCCCCGATCGCCTCGCCGAGCTCGGCGGGGCGCCCCTGCGAGTCGCCCTTCCAGAACGGGAGGCGCCCGGGCTCGCCGAACGCCGGCGTCACGATCACGCGGTCGTAGGTGATCTCCTGGATGCGCCAGCTGGTGGCTCCGAGCGCGAAGACGTCGCCGACGCGGGACTCGTAAACCATCTCCTCGTCGAGCTCTCCGACGCGGTTGCCGGTCGAGCCCGGCTCGCCGACCATGAACACGCCGAAGAGCCCGCGGTCGGGGATGGTGCCGCCGCTGGTGACGGCGAGGCGCTGGGCGCCGGGCCGGCCGGTGAGCGTGTTCGCGTCGCGGTCCCAGACGAGGCGCGGCCGCAGCTCCGCGAACTGGTCGGAGGGGTAGCGGCCCGAGAGGAGGTCGAGGGTCGCCTCGTAGGCGGAGCGGGGCAGGGACACGAAGGGGGCGCTGCGGCGGACGGTGTCGAACCAGTCGTCCACGTCGAGGCTCTCGAGGGCCGTCGCGGCGACGGTCTGCTGCGCGAGGATGTCGAGCGGGTTCGCGGGGACGGCGATCGCCTCGATCAGGCCCGAGCGCATCCGCTCCGTCGTCACGGCGGAGTGGAGAAGGTCGGCCCGGTGCTTGGGGTAGAAGGACCCGCGCGAGACCTCGCCGACCTGGTGGCCGGCTCGACCCACGCGCTGCAGGGCGCTCGCGACAGAGGGCGGCGTCTCGACCTGGACGACGAGGTCGACCGCGCCCATGTCGATCCCCAGCTCGAGGCTCGAGGTCGCGACCACGCAGCGCAGGCGGCCGGACTTCAGGTCGTCCTCGATGATCGCGCGCTGCTCCTTGCTCACCGAGCCGTGGTGGGCGCGGGCGAGCAGCGGCTCCTCGTCGGGCGCGGACTGCCCGCTGCCGCTCGTGCCCCCGGCCGCTCCCATCGCCTCGGCCGGGGAGCGGCGGACGGAGGAGGAGGCCGCCTCGGCGAGCAGGGCCCCGACGGCGACGGGCTCGCCCGCCTCGCGCGCCCGCTCCGCGGCGAGCTCGCGGCGCTCGGCGTAGATCTCGTTGAGCCGGGCGGTCAGCCGCTCGGCGAGACGGCGGGAGTTCGCGAAGACGATGGAGGAGGTGTGCGCGAGGACCCGGTCGACGATCGACTCCTCGACGTGCGGCCAGATCGACCCGCTCTGCGGACCGGTGGCCCCCATCGTCGATCCGTCCTGCGGAGCCGCCGTCCCCAGCTCGGACATGTCCTCGACCGGGACGACGACGCTGAGGTCCCACTGCTTCTCGGACGCCGGAGCCACGATCGCGACCGGGGAGCGGCCGGCGAGGAACCGGGCCACCTCCTCGCGCGGACGCACCGTCGCCGAGAGGCCGATGCGCTGCACCGGCTTCGGGAGCAGGGCGTCGAGCCGCTCGAGGGAGACGGCGAGGTGCGCCCCGCGCTTGGTCGACGCGACCGCGTGGACCTCGTCGACGATGACCGTCTCGACGCCGCGGAGCGACTCGCGCGCCGCCGAGGTGAGCATGAGGTAGAGCGACTCGGGGGTCGTGATCAGGATGTCCGGCGGCGTCTTCTGCAGCACGCGCCGCTCGGCGGCGGGCGTGTCTCCCGACCGCACCCCGACGGTGACCGTGGCCGGCGCGCTGCCGATGCCCTCGGCGCTCAGCCGCAGCGCCGTCTGGGTGACGCCGACGAGCGGCGAGCGGAGGTTGCGCTCGACGTCGACGCCGAGAGCCTTCAGCGGCGAGACGTAGAGCACGCGCGTGCGGTGCTGCGGATCCTCCGGCGGCGGGCCCTGCACGAGCCGGTCGATCGCCCAGAGGAAGGCCGAGAGCGTCTTGCCGGAGCCGGTGGGAGCGACCACGAGGGCGTGCGCTCCACTCGAGATGGCCGACCAGGCGCCCTCCTGGGCGGCGGTCGGCGCCGGGAACGCGCCCTCGAACCACGCGCGCGTGGCGGGGGAGAAGCGCTCGAGGACGTCCGGCATGCATCCATCCTCCCTGCCACCTCCGACATTGCCGGGGCCGCGGCCCGGGGGCGAGCCCTTGACGCGGGGGAGTCCGCCCGTCAGGCGAAGCCGAGACGCACGAACGTGCCGATGTCGGCGAGCTCGGCCTGCCCGACTCCGTGGGCGACGCCCTCGTAGACCCGGGCGTCGAGCGCCGTGTGCTCCGGGAACCAGGCCGCCGCGTCCCGCACGAGCTCCTCCGGGATCACCGTGTCGAGCGTCCCGCGGCCCCAGAACACCGGCGGACGCTCGCGGGCGAGCCGCTCGTCCGCGTCGTCGCCCTCGGCGAGCGGGACCACGAACCCGGACAGGGCGACCGCGAAGGCGAAGCGGCCAGGCGCGCGCCGCAGCAGCTGCACCGCCAGCGCGGCGCCCTGGGAGAAGCCCAGCAGCCCCACCGGGCCCGGGTGCTCCAGACCGTCGAGCCACTCGATCACACCGGCCGCCGCCGCCTCGACGGCCTCGGGATCGGCCCGCGGCTCGTCCGGCACCAGCGGGACACGGAGGGGCCACCACGCGTTCGCCCCGCCGCCCAGGGCGAGAGGCGCCCGGAGGGACGCGAGGACCGGCTCCAGCGGCAGGTAGGCGCCGAGCGAGAACAGGTCCCCCTCGTGCGAGCCGTAGCCGTGCAGCAGCACCAGGAGGGGCCTGCCGACGCGGTCGCGCTCGGAGGAGGACCACAGCACCGCGTTCGCGTCGATTCCCATCGCACCATCATCCCCCTGAGTGCGGGATCGCCGCCGCCGGTCGGAACACCAGCCGCGAAGGGTGAGAATGGCTGCATGAGCGTGCGCACCCCTGACCCGAACTCCGGGTGGCTGTCCGACGACGAACTCGCCGAGATCCGCCGGCGGCTCCCGCTGCTGTACGTGGAGGCCGTGCCCGTCCGGGTCGACGGGCTCGGGCAGGTCACCGAGGTCGGTGTGCTCCTGCGCGCGACCCCCTCCGGCCAGATCACCCGCACGATCGTCTCGGGCCGCGTGATGTACGGCGAGACGCTTCGCGACGCGCTGTTCCGCCACCTCGAGAAGGATCTCGGCCCCATGGCCTTCCCCCTCCTCCCCGCGAGCCCGCTCCCCTTCCACGTCGCCGAGTACTTCCCGATGCCCGGCATGGGACCGTTCACCGACGACCGCCAGCACGCGGTCTCCCTCGCCTACGTCGTGCCCGTCACCGGCACCTGCGACCCCCGCCAGGACGCCCTCGAGCTCACCTGGATGACCCCCGACGAGGCCTGCTCCGACGCGATCTCCGCCGAGATGGAGGGCGGGCGGGGCGCTCTGATCCGCGCCGCGCTCGCTTCCGTCGGCCGCCTGTCCTAGCGGCGCGGATCGGCCGCGGCGCTCCCTTCTGCGCACCGATAGCGGCGCGTCGCGGTCGGCTTGCAAGGATGGCGGGCCGGCTGGAGTGTCGGGCGTCCGCCTGGACCGATCCGCCGGCACGCGACCCGGCCGTTCGGCTCGTGGATCCGGCGTCCACCGGACCTCTGTGACCGGGCGAGGAGAGGCGGCGCCCCTGCCCGACGACGGCGCAGCAGGGGATCGCCTGATCATGACGCGGTGAGGACTTCCGGAGCTCCCTGTGCGGGACTCCGCTCGAAGAGGTGAAGCGTGAACGACGAAGGGCCGGGGCCCGCGACCAGAAGTCGCGGGCCCCGGCCCTTCGTGATGTCGGCGCCCTGATCAGGACGAGCGCTGAGGTGCGATCACCGAACGCTCAGCCCCCGGACCAGCCGCTCCCCGCGAGGCGAACGGTCGATCCGCGTGCGAGCGGATCGGCCTAGCCGGTCGCGACACGCTCTGCGTACCGCAACCGTGCTTGAAGCCGACCGCGGTGCGCCGCTCCGCGGCTGCCCGCGAGGCGAACGGTCGATCCGCGTGTGAGCGGATCGGACCTAGCCGGTCGCGACACGCTCTGCGCGCCGCGACCGTCCTTGAAGTCGACCGCGGTGCGCCGCTACGCGGCGCACAAAACGGTTCAGCCCTGCGCGCGGCGGCCGCCGCGGCGGGCGCCGCCGCCGGCGGACTCGCGGGCGGGAGCGGCCGAGGCTGCTCCGCCGGTCGCGGTGCTGTAGAACGAGCGCGATCCGCCCGAGGTCGAGGGGGCACCGGCGGCCGAGCGGCTGCGGCCTCCGCGGGCGCCGCCGCGGGCGGGTCCCTCGGCGGCGGTGCGGTCGCGGCGGGGGCGGTCGCCTCCGCCGGTCGCGGCACCGTCGAGCGTCCGCCGCGGGGTGCGGCGGTGCCCTCGGTACGGGCCGCGCGCTTGCGCTGCGCGTTGGCGCCCTGCGAGCGTCCGCCCTGCGACTGGCCGCGGACGGGCTCGACGACGGCGCTGGGGGTGACGTACGGAGCGACGTCGCCGACGAGCTTCGCGACGGCGGCCGAGTCGGCCGTCACCTGCTGGGGCGCGACCTGGATCGCGGCCTTGCGGAGGAGGGTCTTCACGTCGCTGCGCTGCGTGGGCAGGACGACGGTGACGACGTCTCCCTCGCTGCCGGCGCGGGCGGTGCGGCCCGAGCGGTGCAGGTACGCCTTGTGCTCCATCGGCGGGTCGACGTGGATGACGAGCTCGACGTCGTCGACGTGCACACCGCGGGCGGCGACGTCGGTGGCGACGAGGACCTTGACGGTGCCGGCGCCGAACGCGGCGAGGTTCCGGTCGCGGGCGACCTGCGAGAGGTTGCCGTGCAGGTCGACCGCGGGGATGCCCTGGCCGGTGAGCTGCTTGGCGAGCTTCTTCGCGTGGTGCTTGGTGCGCATGAAGAGGATGCGGCGGCCGGTGCCGGACGCGAGCGTCTTCACGAGCGCGTTCTTGGCGTCGAGGCCGTCGACCTCGAACACGTGGTGGGTCATCAGCGCGACGGGCGAGTTGGCCTCGTCGACCGAGTGGAGCACCTCGTTCTGGAGGTACTTCTTGACCAGCTTGTCCACGCCGTTGTCGAGCGTCGCGGAGAACAGCAGGCGCTGCCCGCCGCGGGGGGTCTTGTCGAGGATGCGCGTGACGACCGGCAGGAAGCCGAGGTCGGCCATGTGGTCGGCCTCGTCGAGGACGGTGATCTCGACGGCGTCGAGGTTCACGAAGCCCTGCTTCATCAGGTCCTCGAGGCGGCCCGGGCAGGCCACGACGATGTCGACGCCCTGCTTGAGCGCGGCGACCTGGCGCTGCTGCGAGACGCCTCCGAAGATCGTGGTGGTGACGATGCCGTAGGCGTCGGCGAGGGGCTGCATCGCGGCGGTGATCTGCGTGGCGAGCTCGCGGGTCGGCGCGAGGACGAGTCCGAGCGGGCGGCCGGGGCGGCGGCGTCCGCCGGCGAGCGAGCCGCCGAGGCGGGCGATCATCGGGATGGAGAAGGCGAGGGTCTTGCCGGAGCCGGTCTTGCCGCGGCCGAGGACGTCGCGTCCGCCGAGGGTGTCGGGCAGCGTGTCGACCTGGATCGGGAAGGGCTCGGTGATGCCGCTCGCGGTGAGCGCGGCCACGAGGGGGGCCGGCACGCCGAGGGCGCTGAAGGAGAGGGGGGTGTTCGACATGGAGTGGTGCCTTTCGGGGGCATCATGCCGATCGAGGACGCGCGGGCGGTGGCCGGGGCGCGGGTGATCGGCGTTCGGGCGAAGGTGACGGTGGTCACATCCGTTCGCCGTACGATTCGGTGCGCGCGGCCGGGGGCCTCATGCACGTGCGCCAGATGGTCGGGACGGATCCTCGACGGTCAGAGTCCTAGGGGACAAGGGGCGTTCTACGACGCGGGGGAGCGCAGTCGCTGCGCTCGCACCGTCCCACTCTAGTGGATGCCGATCCATCCGCGCATCGCGGCCTGCACGCGGGAGCCGTCGCGGTCGCTCAGCTTGGTCCCGACGAAGTCGCCCGCCCAGTCCGAGGTCTGCACGCGGAAGGCCGGTTCCGGGTCGCGCAGGGTCTTCAGGATGACGGCGGCGACGTCGGACGGGTCCTGCGCGTGGGTCGAGGAGAAGGACGACGCGGCGCGGTCGAGGTAGGCGCCGAGCGCCGGCGCGTAGGGGCCGGCCTGCGCGAGCATCGCCGCCGCGTCGATGCCGACGTTCTCGACGAAGCTGCTGCGGACCGCTCCCGGCTCGATCAGCGACACGTGGACGCCGACGGAGGCGGCGACCGGGGCGAGCGCCTCGAAGAACCCCTCGACCGCGAACTTCGCCGCGCAGTAGTCCTCGTTGAACGGCTGCCCGATCGCGCCGCCGACGCTCGAGACGGTGACGATGCGGCCGCGGGACGAGCGCAGCATCGGCATCGCGGCGCGGGTGACCGCGACGGTGCCGAAGAAGTTGACCTCCATCACGCGGCGCAGCTCCTCCGGATCCTCCAGCTCGAGGGTGCCGAGGTGGCCGGCTCCGGCGTTGTTCACGAGGGCGTCGAGACCGCCGAGCTCCTCCTCCACGGCGCGGAGGCAGCCGGCGACGGAGTCCGCGTCGGTCACGTCGAGCGCCCGCAGGTCGAGCTCGACGCGGGCCTCGGCGGCGGCGGCGCGCAGGCCCTCCGCCCGCTCCGGATCCCGCACGGTGGCGACCACCCGCCAGCCCGCGCGCGCGGCCTCGATCGCTGTGGCGCGGCCGATGCCGGTGGAGGTTCCGGTGACGAGGAGGACGGGACGGGGCATGCGGCTTTCCTGCTTTCCGGCGCACGACGGCGCCGCCCGGAGGCTATCGGCCGCCCCTCCGAGAACGTCCAGGGTCGGTGTCAGCCCCGGTAGCGCTCGCCGACCGGCACCTCGACCGGCAGCCGGTTGCCCGCCTGGGCGAGCGGGCAGGCCCAGGCCGGGTCGTAGGCGCAGGAGGGGTTGTAGGCGAAGTTGAAGTCGAGCACCAGCGTCCCCGGGGCGGAGCCCGGGCCGAGGTCGGCGCCCTTCACGGTGTCCAGGAGGTAGCGGCCGCCGCCGTAGGTGCCGCCGGGTGTCCCCGCGAGGGCGTCCTTGACCGGCAGGAACAGGCCTCCTCCGTAGGACGCGAGGCGCCAGACGTCGAGGCTGCCGGCGTCCGGCACCTCGACCGTGCCGATCAGCTCGAAGGGGACGGTGCCGTCGGTGCCGGTCTCCACGTCCATCCGCCGCGCCTCCTCGGCCGGAGCCACCTCGAGCTCGAAGCGCCAGGCCGCGTCGTAGGGCGCGATCGGCAGCGAGCGGAAGTGCGCGCGGTCGGCCGGGAGGAGGGGGGTGGAGGGGTGCTGCGCGAAGAGCGCGTTGCGCCCGCGGATCCAGGACGCGTGCGCGGCGAGCAGGTCCACGTTCGAGAGCCGGCGCACCTCCGAGTAGAGGGCCTGGACGTGGCGGCGCCAGTCCGACACCTCGACCGCGGTCGTGAGGCGGCGGCGGGGCGAGACGCCGTCGTCGTCCTGCTCCTCCTCGTCGGCGGAGGGCCACTGGAGGCGCAGGAGCTCCGAGCGCGACAGCTCGGTCTCCTCCTCGGCGACGCCGTCGGGGCTCATGCGGCGGACTCCCCGCGCGGGCGGGTGTCGGCACCGAGATCGTGGCGCCAGGACGGGGCGAGGGAACGGATGCGGATGCCGCGCCACTGCCAGAACGCCCACATCGACGGCCAGAGCGCGGCCGAGGCGAGGCCCGCCGAGAACTCGAGGCGGTCGCGGAAGAGCGTGCGCCCGTCGGGGAGCGGGGCGACGGCCATGCGGTGGTCCCACGCGGTGATCAGGCGGAGGGAGCCGGTGAGGGGCCCGCCGCTGTCGCGCAGGATCCGCACGTCGGGCATCGAGGGGACGCGGCGGTAGGAGAGGTCGATCTCCTGCGCGCCCATCGGCACGATCCCGAGGGCGTCCATCGCGACCTCGTGGGAGCCGAGCCCCCAGGTCGGGCGGAAGCCGCCCTCGTCCAGCGACGCGGCGGTCAGGAGCGGGGACATCACCTCCCGGAACACGGCCGGACTCTGCAGGGCGCGCCAGGCGGAGTCGGCGTCGGTGTCGAGCACGTGCTTGAGCATCACCTTCACGAAGAACATCCTCCTCCGCCCGCCCCTGCGCGGGAACCGGGTGCGCGCGGAGCCCCGGACGTGTATGCGCCTCCGGTGCTCGCTACCGTGTCAGGGTGACCGCTCCCGCCGCCTCCGTCGACCAGTCGACCTATCAGATCCGCTTCGAGTGGGGGGCGCGCGCCCTCCGCGTGCTCGCCCCCGCCCACGTCACGGTGCTCGTCGACGCTCTGCCCGGAGGCGAGAGCCCCGACCTCGGGGGAGTGGAGGGCCGCGTCGTCCGCGCGGGCCTGGCCGACCGCTCGGCCGTCGCCCGCTGGATCCTGGAGCGCCAGCACGAGAACGGCGGGCGCACCAGCGTCAACGTGATCGCCCTCGGCGACGTCGACGACAGCGGAGCGGCGCGGTTCGCGATGGAGGACCAGCTGGCGGCCGGCGCCGTCGTCGACGCGCTCATCGGGCTGGGCATCGACCACGTCTCGCCCGAGGCCGCGGTGGCCTGCGCGTCCTACGAGGGCCTGCGCCGGGCGTGCGCGCATCTGCTCACCGCGTCCGAGTCCGGCCGCCTGCTCGCCGCCGAGGGGCGGGCGGACGAGGTCCGCGCCGCCGCCCGGGTCGACGCCGTCGACGAGGTGTCGGTCCTCCGCTGACCCGCCGCTCCGGCGGGCGCGGCCTCCGAGCGGTGCAGGGCGTCCGCGGAGCGCACAAGCCCCTGCGGATCCGAGCCGCCGCCTCGACCACTCGCCCGCCCCCGGCGTAGCGTTCGGCGGAGGCGGTCCCTCCGCCCCCCGCCCCGACCGAAAGCTGGCCCGCATGAAAGCCGTCCTCAACGACGTCGTCCTCGCCGACGCCCCCGACTCCGACCTGATCTCGATCGAGGGCAACTGGTACTTCCCGCCGTCGAGCATCGCCGAGGGCGTGCTCGTCGAGAGCCCCACGCCCTACACCTGCCCGTGGAAGGGCGAGTGCCAGTACTTCTCGGTGCAGACCGGCGACGGCCTGCAGAAGGACAAGGCCTGGTCGTACCCGCACCCCTACCCGACGGCGTTCGACCGCGTCGGCAAGGACTTCTCGGGCTACGTCGCCTTCGACCGCTCGGTCCGCGTCTCCGACTGACCCGTCCCGCCGCGGCGCCGCTCCCGGTGCCGCGGCGGTGCGTCAGCCGCGCGGGGCGGCGGCGCGCGCCCGGTAGGCCCGGACCTTCGACCGGTTCCCGCAGCGCTGCATCGAGCACCAGCGGCGCGACCCGGCTCGGGACGTGTCGAGGTAGAGCATCCGGCACTCCGGATCCGCGCAGCGCCGCAGCCGTCCGGTCGCGGCCGGACCCAGCAGCCCCACGGCCTCCCGGGCGATGGACGCGAGCGCCTGCCTGCCCGCCGCGTGGAGCCGTCCTGCCTGCCGCGATCCGCCGCTCAGCACCGGCGGGATATCGGGCATCGCCGCGACCAGGTTGACCACGTCGACGTCGCGCGGGTCGGGCGCGGTGCCGGCCTCGGCCGCGACGGCCAGCCGGGCGATCGCGCCCCGGAGCATCAGCGCGTCGTCGAGGCGCGCGTCCCGGCTCTCGGGGCCGACCGCCTCGAAGCGCTCGGCGAGCCAGGCGGCCAGAGCGGCGTCGGAGTCGAGGTGCTCGGCCGCTCCCGGAGGCAGTGCTCCGGTCGTGGCGAAGTCGAGTGCGAGGCTTCCGGAGTCGAACCACCAGCGCCGGCCGTCGGCCTCGGGGAGCCACTGCCCGGCGACCGACGTGCGCCCGCCGTGCGGGGCCTCGTCCGGGGTCACGGCGCCGGGACCGGTCGGCGCCGCCACTGGATCGCGTTCGCGGGCTCGAACCGGCGCGCGCAGCGGCCGCAGGCCAGGGGCCGGGTGGGCCGGCGATGGCGGTAGAAGAGGTGTCCGCCCGGGCAGGTGCCGACCCACGGCGCGAGCTCGTCCGCGGTCGGGTTGCTGTGGGTGCGCGATCCCGTGTAGCCGAGCCGTGCCGCGATCCGCCGCCACTGCGGTCCGTGCCCGGCGTCGGGCCCCGCGAGCGCGTGAGCGACCTCGTGCAGGAGTGTCTGCCGGACCTCCTCGTCGCTCCAGCGGGCTGCCAGGTGGCGCGAGACCGTGATCCGGCGGCGCGTCCAGTGGCAGGCGCCGCCGCGGGTGCGCGCGTGGTCGAGCGCGAAGGACCAGGAGGGGTCGAGGTGCTCCTCGATCAGCGCGTCGGCCCAGCGGGCCACGTCCTCGAGGTCGGCCACCGGTGGCGCTGCCTAGGACTCGTCGCCGTCGGCGCGGCGGCGGCCGCGGGCGATGCCGTCGGTGCGGGCCTCGCGGTCGGTCCCGTCCTGGAACTCGGAGGCGGCGGCGTAGCCCAGGCGCGCGACCTCGAGCTCCTCCTCGGGGACCCCGACGCGCTCGCCGAGGGCGGTCGCGGCGTCGAAGTCGCGTATCGCCCGGCCGTACTCGCCCAGCTCGAAGAAGGTGAGGCCGCGGTGCTTGAGCGCGAAGGAGTGCTCGAGGTGCCACTCGTGCGTGCGCGCCTCCTCGACGCAGAGCGCGAGCTCCGAGAGGGCCTCGTCGGTGCGGCCCCGCAGCTGCATGAGGCGGGCGCGGCGGACGCGGGCGGTGAGCAGCTCGGCGCGGTCGCCGGAGAAGCGGGTGCGGCGGACGGCCTCGTTCGCGAGGTCCCACGCCTCGTCGACGCGCCCGAGCAGGCGCAGCAGCTCCGCCTTCTCGGTGAGCGCGGCGAGGCTGCGCAGCGCGCCGATCTCCTCCAGGCGCTCCTGGGCGGCGTCGACGTCGATCTCCTCGTGGAGGGTCGCGGGGTCGTGGCGGATGATGATGCTCAGGGCGATGCTTCCTCGTGGAGTGCGGATCCGGGTCGTCGCGCGCGGCGGACGAGAGGACGGTCGGGGTCGCTGACCCCGGCGTCGAGTGTACCGGCGGGTCCCCGGACGGCGCCCCGACGCGCGGCCCGGGTCAGCCCCGTCGCACCTGGAAGATGCTCCGCGCCGGCAGCGGCGACGGGGTGGCGGTCGCGTCCGTGACGACGAGGGCGCCGGCGATGAAGTTCCCGAGCTCCCGCCCCTGCACCAGCTTGGAGGGGGCGGGGTCGGAGGCGAGGCGCCGCGGCAGGCCGTCGAGCGGCAGCGGATCGGCCGAGGCGAGCATCACCACGTTCCCGAAGCGCTTGGCCTTGAGCATCTGGGTGTCGGTCATGATCGCGGTGTGCGCGAAGACGGAGGCGAGCGTCGCGGCCTGGGCGCGGGCGAAGGCGAGCGCGCCGCCGTCGGCCACGTTCACCGCGACCAGGCCGCCGGGGGCGAGCAGCGGCGCGATCGCCCCGTAGAACTCGGCGCTGGTCACGTGCGCGGGAGTGCGCGCGCCCGAGAAGATGTCGACGACGACCACGTCGACCGTGCCGCGCAGCCCGGGCGGCAGCTTGCCGAGCACCTCGCGGGCGTCGCCCTGGCGGATGCGTATCTGCGCCCCGCGGGGGAGCGGGAGCGCCTCGCGCACCAGCTCGACCAGAGCGCCCTCGATCTCGACGACCTGCTGGCGCGAGCCCGGCCGGGTCGCGGCGACGTAGCGGGGGAGGGTCAGCGCTCCGGCGCCCAGGTGGAGCGCCGTGACGCTCTCGCCCTCGGGGGCGACGAGGTCGATCGCGTGGCCGATCCGGCGGACGTACTCGAACGAGAGGTGCGTCGGATCCGCGAGGTCGACGTGCGACTGCGGAGTGCCGTCGACGACCAGGGTCGCCGCCTCGGGCGAGTGGCGGTCGGGCTCGATCCGCGCGGTGTACCCGCTGGCGAGCACGGCGCGGGGGTGCTCGGAGTCGTCTCCGCGTCGGCGGCCGGTGCGTTCCTGCATCCGACCAGTCTGCCGCGGCGGCGGGACGGCGGGGCTCCGCGCCGGGCCCGGTCGGATCGATCCGGGAGGCCGTGGCCTCGTATACCGGACCCCGCGGGGCGGCGCAAGCATCCGCACTTGCGCGGCGTGGCGCGATGCGGCTATATTCGTACTTTGCGCTCCCGAGTACCCATGCCCTCATATCGCGGTCGGCAGGTCACCGGAACCCGGCATCAGATGGTGGATGCCGTTGCCACACTCTAGCCCCGCCCCCAAGACCGAGTCGCCTCGGTCCGCACGGCGTGCGGGCAGGGGTGGCGGCCCGTCCGGCGGGAGCCCACTCCACACATCCCACAGATTGAGACCCGCGAGGGTCTACGGAGGTTCCTTCCTTGGCTGCTGCGTCCACCGCGACCACCACCTCACCCAAGAACGGACGCGGAGCTTCGCGTCTCTCGTTCGCCAAGATCAGCGACACCCTGACCGTTCCGGATCTGCTCGCGCTGCAGACCGAGAGCTTCGACTGGCTCGTCGGCTCGGAGGCGTGGAAGACCCGCGTCGCCGAGGCGAAGGCCGCCGGCCGGGAGGACCTCCCCGCCAACTCCGGCCTCGACGAGATCTTCGAGGAGATCTCCCCGATCGAGGACCTCAGCGAGACGATGCAGCTGAGCTTCACGAACCCGTACCTCGAGCCCGAGAAGTACACGATCGAGGAGTGCAAGGAGCGCGGCAAGACCTATGCCGCTCCGCTGTACGTCGAGGCCGAGTTCATGAACCACCTCACGGGTGAGATCAAGACCCAGACGGTCTTCATGGGCGACTTCCCGCTGATGACCGAGAAGGGCACGTTCATCATCAACGGCACCGAGCGTGTCGTCGTGTCCCAGCTCGTGCGCAGCCCCGGCGTCTACTTCGAGCGCCAGCAGGAGAAGACGTCCGACAAGGACATCTACTCCGCCCGCGTCATCCCGAGCCGCGGCGCCTGGCTCGAGTTCGAGATCGACAAGCGCGACCAGGTCGGCGTGCGCATCGACCGCAAGCGCAAGCAGTCGGTCACCGTGTTCCTCAAGGCCCTCGGCCTGACGAGCGAGGAGATCCTCGAGCAGTTCGCCGGCTACGAGTCGATCGAGCTGACCCTCGAGAAGGACAACATCCTCACCAAGGAGGACGCCCTCCGCGACATCTACCGCAAGCTCCGTCCGGGCGAGCAGGTCGCCGCCGAGGCCGCCCGCGCGCTGCTGGACAACTTCTACTTCAACTCCAAGCGCTACGACCTCGCGAAGGTCGGCCGCTACAAGATCAACCGCAAGCTCGGCATCGACAAGGCGCTGTCCGACTCGGTGCTCACGGTCGAGGACATCATCGCGACCATCAAGTACCTGGTCGCCCTGCACGACGGCCGCACCGCCCTCCCCGGCGTGCGCGACGGCGAGCCGGTCGAGCTGCGTCTCGACGTCGACGACATCGACCACTTCGGCAACCGCCGCATCCGCGCGGTCGGCGAGCTGATCCAGAACCAGGTCCGCACCGGACTGTCCCGCATGGAGCGCGTCGTCCGCGAGCGCATGACCACGCAGGACATCGAGGCGATCACCCCGCAGACCCTGATCAACGTGCGCCCCGTCGTCGCCGCGATCAAGGAGTTCTTCGGGACCAGCCAGCTGTCGCAGTTCATGGACCAGAACAACCCGCTCGCGGGTCTGACCCACAAGCGCCGCCTGTCGGCGCTCGGCCCCGGCGGACTCTCCCGTGAGCGCGCCGGCGTCGAGGTCCGCGACGTCCACCCCTCGCACTACGGCCGCATGTGCCCGATCGAGACCCCGGAAGGCCCGAACATCGGCCTGATCGGATCGCTCGCGTCCTTCGCGCGCATCAACTCGTTCGGCTTCATCGAGACCCCGTACCGCAAGGTCGTCGACGGCACCGTCACCTCGCAGATCGACTACCTCACCGCGTCCGAGGAGGACGAGTACCTGGTCGCCCAGGCGAACGCCCCCCTCACGAAGGACTTCCGCTTCGCGGAGGGCAAGGTCCTGGTCCGCCCCAAGGGCGGAGAGGTCGAGCTCGTCGACGCCGAGCGCGTCCACTACATGGACGTCTCGCCGCGCCAGATGGTCTCGGTCGCGACCTCGCTGATCCCGTTCCTCGAGCACGACGACGCGAACCGCGCGCTCATGGGCGCGAACATGCAGCGTCAGGCCGTCCCGCTGCTCCGCAGCGAGTCGCCCGTCGTCGGAACCGGCATGGAGGGCTTCGCGGCCATCGACGCCGGCGACGTCATCACCGCCGACAAGGCCGGTGTCGTCCAGGAGGTCTCCGCCGACTCCGTCACCGTCCAGCTGGACGAGGGCGGCACGCAGACCTACTTCCTCCGCAAGTTCGACCGCTCCAACCAGGGCACCTCGTACAACAACCGCGTGGTCGTCTCGGCCGGCGAGCGCATCGAGGTCGGCGAGGTCGTCGCCGACGGCCCCGCCACCGAGAACGGCGAGCTCGCGCTGGGCAAGAACCTGCTCGTCGCGTTCATGCCGTGGGAGGGCCACAACTTCGAGGACGCGATCATCCTCAGCCAGAACCTGGTGAAGGACGACGTCCTCTCCTCGATCCACATCGAGGAGTACGAGGTCGACGCCCGCGACACCAAGCTCGGCAAGGAGGAGATCACCCGCGACCTCCCCAACGTCAGCCCGGAGCTCCTGGCCGACCTGGACGAGCGCGGCATCATCCGCATCGGCGCCGAGGTCCGCCCCGGCGACATCCTCGTCGGCAAGGTCACGCCCAAGGGCGAGACCGAGCTCTCGGCCGAGGAGCGCCTGCTCCGCGCGATCTTCAACGAGAAGAGCCGCGAGGTCCGCGACACGTCGCTGAAGGTGCCCCACGGCGAGCAGGGCACGATCATCGGCGTCAAGGTGTTCGACGCGCAGGACGGCGACGACGAGCTCGGCTCGGGCGTCAACCAGCGCGTGGTCGTCTACATCGCCCAGAAGCGCAAGATCACCGAGGGCGACAAGCTCGCCGGCCGCCACGGCAACAAGGGCGTCATCTCGAAGATCCTGCCGGTCGAGGACATGCCGTTCCTCGCCGACGGCACCCCGGTCGACATCGTCCTCAACCCGCTCGGCGTCCCCGGCCGCATGAACTTCGGCCAGGTCCTCGAGATCCACCTCGGGTGGATCGCGAAGCAGGGCTGGAAGGTCGAGGGCCAGCCGGAGTGGGCCGCGCGCCTGCCCGAGCA
The DNA here is from genome assembly GCF_009834265.1 of Rathayibacter sp. VKM Ac-2805. Lineage (NCBI taxonomy): Bacteria > Bacillati > Actinomycetota > Actinomycetes > Micrococcales > Microbacteriaceae > Rathayibacter > Rathayibacter sp. VKM Ac-2805. Next base: position 2,727,333 of record NZ_CP047185.1, on the reverse strand, counting down.
CGCCCGCGAGGCGGCGCCCGGCACCAAGGTCGCGACCCCCGTCTTCGACGGTGCGGCGGAGGAGGAGCTCGCAGGGCTCCTCGACTCCACCACCCCGACGCGCGACGGAGAGCGCCTGATCGGCTCGTCCGGCAAGACGCAGCTGTTCGACGGCCGCTCCGGGGAGCCCTTCCCGGACCCGGTCTCGGTCGGCTACATGTACATCCTGAAGCTGCACCACCTCGTCGACGACAAGATCCACGCGCGCTCGACGGGCCCGTACTCGATGATCACCCAGCAGCCGCTCGGTGGTAAGGCGCAGTTCGGCGGCCAGCGCTTCGGCGAGATGGAGGTGTGGGCCCTCGAGGCCTACGGCGCCGCCTACGCTCTCCAGGAGCTCCTCACCATCAAGTCGGACGACATCCTCGGCCGCGTGAAGGTGTACGAGGCCATCGTCAAGGGCGAGAACATCCAGGAGCCCGGCATCCCGGAGTCCTTCAAGGTCCTCATCAAGGAGATGCAGTCCCTGTGCCTGAACGTCGAGGTCCTCTCGGCCGACGGCACCGCGGTCAGCCTGCGCGACACCGATGACGAGGTCTACCGCGCCGCGGAAGAGCTCGGCATCAACATCTCCTCCCGGTTCGAGTCGTCCTCCGTCGACGACATCTGATCCGCGCCAGCATCTGACGACCTCCCGTCTCTGACGAGACACCCTGTTTTCCGACAAGGAGAAAACATTGCTCGACGTAACCACTTTCGATGAGCTGCGCATCGGCCTCGCAACGGCCGATGACATCCGTCGCTGGTCGCACGGTGAAGTGAAGAAGCCCGAGACCATCAACTACCGCACCCTGAAGCCCGAGAAGGACGGCCTGTTCGGCGAGCAGATCTTCGGACCCTCTCGCGACTGGGAGTGCTCCTGCGGCAAGTACAAGCGAGTCCGCTTCAAGGGCATCGTCTGCGAGCGCTGCGGCGTCGAGGTCACCAAGTCCTCGGTCCGCCGCGAGCGGATGGGCCACATCGAGCTCGCCGCCCCCGTCACCCACATCTGGTACTTCAAGGGCGTCCCCTCGCGCCTCGGATACCTGCTGGACATGGCGCCGAAGGACCTCGAGAAGGTCATCTACTTCGCGGCGTACATGATCATCGACGTGGACGACGACGGCCGTCACGCCGACATGCCCGGCCTCGAGAACGAGCTCCGGCTCGAGATCAAGACCCTCTCGGACCAGCGCGACTCCCGCATCGCGGACCGCCTGGCGCGCCTGGAGACCGACCTCGCCGCCCTGGAGGCGGAGGGCGCCAAGAGCGACCAGAAGCGCCGCACCAAGGACGGCGCCGAGAAGGAGATGGGCCAGATCCGCAAGTCCTTCGACGAGGACATCGCGCGGCTCGAGAGCGTGTGGGAGCAGTTCCGCACCCTCAAGGTCGGCGACCTCAAGCCCGAGGACGCGGTCTTCAACGAGCTCGTCGACCGGTACGGCGTCTACTTCGAGGCCTACATGGGCGCCGAGGCGATCAAGAAGCGCCTCGAGCAGTTCGACCTCCAGGCCGAGGCCGAGACGCTGCACCTGCAGATCGCCGAGGGCAAGGGTCAGAAGAAGATCCGCGCCATCAAGCGCCTGCGCGTCGTCAACTCGTTCCTCGCCACCGGCAACTCGCCGGCCGCGATGGTCCTCGACGTCGTCCCGGTCATCCCGCCGGAGCTGCGCCCGATGGTGCAGCTCGACGGAGGCCGGTTCGCGACCAGCGACCTGAACGACCTCTACCGTCGCGTGATCAACCGCAACAACCGACTCCGCCGCCTGCTCGACCTCGGTGCCCCCGAGATCATCGTGAACAACGAGAAGCGCATGCTCCAGGAGGCGGTCGACGCCCTCTTCGACAACGGCCGCCGCGGCCGCCCCGTCACCGGAACCGGCAACCGCGCCCTCAAGTCCCTGAGCGACATGCTCAAGGGAAAGCAGGGTCGCTTCCGCCAGAACCTGCTGGGCAAGCGCGTCGACTACTCGGGACGCTCGGTCATCATCGTCGGCCCGCAGCTCAAGCTGCACCAGTGCGGTCTGCCCAAGCAGATGGCGCTGGAGCTGTTCAAGCCGTTCGTGATCAAGCGCCTGATCGACCTGTCGCACGCGCAGAACATCAAGGCCGCCAAGCGCATGGTGGAGCGCTCGCGCCCGCAGGTGTGGGACGTGCTCGAGGAGATCATCCGCGAGCGCCCCGTCCTGCTGAACCGTGCGCCCACGCTGCACCGTCTCGGCATCCAGGCCTTCGAGCCCCAGCTGGTCGAGGGCAAGGCGATCCAGCTGCACCCGCTCGTCTGCGCCGCGTTCAACGCGGACTTCGACGGCGACCAGATGGCCGTCCACCTGCCGCTGTCCGTCGAGGCCCAGGCCGAGGCGCGCATCCTGATGCTCGCGTCGAACAACATCCTCAAGCCCTCGGACGGCCGTCCGGTCACCCTGCCCACGCAGGACATGATCATCGGCCTCCACCACCTGACGACGATCCGCGAGGGCGCCGCCGGCGAGGGCCGCGCGTTCTCCTCCGTCTCGGAGGCGATCCTCGCGAAGGACCAGGGCTCGCTGCACCTGAACTCGAAGGTCAGGATCCGCATGTCGGACGTGTACTTCGCGCAGGGTCAGGCCCCCGAGGGCGTCGAGATCGACGAGAACGGCAAGGTCACCGCGCCGGTCCTCCTCGAGACCACGCTCGGCCGCGCCCTCTTCAACGAGGCGCTGCCGGTCGACTACCCCTACTTCGAGCAGGTCGCCGACAAGACGACCATCTCCGGGATCGTCAACGACCTCGCGGAGCGCTACCCGAAGGTGGAGGTCGCCGCCTCCCTCGACCGGATCAAGGACGCCGGCTTCTACTGGGCCACCCGCTCGGGTGTCACCGTGGCGCTGTCCGACATCCTCACGCCTCCGTCGAAGCCCGAGATCATCGCGGGCTACGAGAAGAAGGCCGCGAAGGTCGAGTCCGAGTACGACAAGGGTCTGACCACTCAGGCGGAGCGCCGCCAGGAGCTCGTGAAGATCTGGACCGAGGCGACCGACGAGGTCGCCAAGGCCATGCGAGCGAACTTCCCGACGGACAACACCATCAACCGCATGGTCACCTCCGGTGCCCGCGGCAACTGGCTGCAGGTGCGCAACATCGCCGGCATGCGAGGCCTGGTGAACAACCCGAAGGGCGAGATCATCGCCCGACCGATCATCTCCTCGTACCGCGAGGGCCTGTCGGTCGCCGAGTACTTCATCGCCACGCACGGTGCCCGCAAGGGCCTGGCCGACACCGCGCTCCGCACCGCGGACTCGGGCTACCTGACGCGTCGACTCGTCGACGTCTCGCAGGACGTCATCATCCGCGAGGAGGACTGCGGCACCTCGAAGGGCCTCGACCTGCCGATCATGCTCCAGGACGCCACCGGCGCCTGGATCAAGGACTCCAACGTCGAGAACTCCGTCTACGCCCGTTCGCTCGCCACCCCGGCGTCGAACGAGGCCGGCGAGCTCGTCGCCGAGGCCGGCGAGGACGTGGGCGACGTGCTCATCGAGAAGCTGGTCGGAGCGGGCGTGCGCCACATCAAGGTGCGCTCCGTCCTGACCTGCGAGTCCGCCGTCGGCGTCTGCGCGGCCTGCTACGGCCGCTCGCTCGCCACCGGCAAGCTCGTCGACATCGGAGAGGCCGTCGGCATCATCGCGGCCCAGTCGATCGGCGAGCCCGGCACGCAGCTCACGATGCGCACCTTCCACACCGGTGGATCGGCCTCGGCCGACGACATCACGCAGGGTCTTCCCCGCGTGCAGGAGCTCTTCGAGGCCCGCACCCCCAAGGGCGCGTCGCCGATCGCGGAGGCCGCCGGCCGGATCACCATCGAGGACACCGACCGTGCCCGCCGCGTCATCCTCCAGCCGGACAACGGCGACGAGGCGGTCATCTACCCGGTGCTCAAGCGCTCGCAGCTCCTCATCGAGGACGGCCAGCACGTCGAGCTCGGGCAGCAGCTGCACGTCGGAACGGTCGACCCGAAGGAGGTCCTGCGCGTGCTGGGCGTCCGCGAGGTCCAGAAGCACCTGGTGGGCGGCGTCCAGGGCGTCTACCGCTCGCAGGGTGTGCCGATCCACGACAAGCACATCGAGGTCATCGTGCGTCAGATGCTCCGCAAGGTCACCGTGGTCGACCACGGCGACACGGAGCTGCTGCCGGGCGAGCTCGTCGACCGCTCGCGCTACAGCGAGGTCAACCGTGCGGCTCTGACCGAGGGCAAGCGGACCGCGTCCGCCCGCCAGGAGGTCATGGGCATCACCAAGGCCTCGCTCGCGACGGAGTCGTGGCTGTCGGCCGCGTCCTTCCAGGAGACCACCCGCGTCCTCACGCAGGCGGCCATGGAGGGCAAGCGCGACCCGCTGATGGGCCTGAAGGAGAACGTGATCATCGGAAAGCTGATCCCGGCGGGAACCGGTCTGCCCAAGTACCGGAACGTGTCGGTCGAGGCGACCGAGGAGGCGAAGGCCGAGCGGTACCCCAACCGCATCTTCGCCGACGACGCCGCGTTCAGCGACGCCGACCTCTCGTTCGTCGACTTCGACTCGTTCTCGAGCGACGGCTACGAGCCGGGCAACTACAGCTGATCCAGGTGAGCTGAACGATCGAAGGCCCCGTCGGGACACCGGCGGGGCCTTCGTCGTCTCCGGCCCGCGGTCACCCGCACGGGGGGCCGCCCGTTCGCGACGAGCGGCCCTCCCCGCAGGAGCGGGGTGATTGACTCGATGCGTGCTCGTCGGGTCGAGCCTGTAACCGTTCCCCGTCCTGGTCGCGGCACGTGAGGAAACGCGCGGATGAGACTCGTGATCGTCGTGCTGGCCGCACTGCTCGTGGTGGTCGGCGTCGTCGTGGTGCCCGCGGGGCGGGCGGAGGCGGCCGAGGCGGTCGCTCCCTCGTCCTGCGGCGTTGCGGAGCTGGCTCCCGTGCTCGCGGGCGACGACGTCCGGCCGCGCTCCGCCGCCGCGCTGGTCCCCATCGTGATGCTGCACGGCTGGCTGGGCACGGCGACGCACGACGCCGACCGCACAGGGGCCTTCTCCCATCTCGTGGACATGGTGTCGTCGGAGTCGGCGACCGCTCCGCTCGACGCTCCCGAGCCGTCCCTCCTCGGCCGGCTGCAGCAGATCGACGGCGCCGCGGTCTACACCTTCGACTACCGCCGGCTCGCCGCGCGCTGGGTCACCGATCCGGGGATCAGCGACGCGCTCGCCTCCTCGATCGCCTGCCTCGTCTCCGCGACCGGGCACCGCGCCGTCGTCGTCGCGCACTCGATGGGAGGGCTCGCCGCCCGCCAGGCGCTGAGCGGCTCGGTCGACGGGACCGCCGTCGCCTCGATGGTCTCGTCCGTCCTCACCTTCGGCACCCCGAACACGGGATCCGACGTCGCGGAGCGCCTCGGACGGATGGTCGACGACTCCGGCCAGGTCAGCCCCGCGGTGATCGCAGGACTGGACCCGCAGAGCCGGCTGAGCGTCTCGGCGATGCTCGCCTCCTGCGGGGACGCCGTCTCGGAGGACGCCGAGCACGCGGGGGAGTGCACGGGAGTGCCGATGATCGACGCCCTCGCCTCGGCGGCGGGCAAGGGACTGCGGACGGGGTCGACCGAGCTCGGCTCCCTGCCGCCCTGGCCCGCCGGTGTCCACGTGACGGCGCTGGTGGGTGACATCCAGGTGACCGCCGCGGTGGCGCTCGGCCTGGCCAGCGCCCCGGTCGACCTCGGCGACATCATGGTCGCGACCGGATCGGCGACGGCCGGAGTCGACGACTACGTGGTCTCGACCTGCCGCTACACCTACCTCGCCGCAGCGGACGTGCCGTCCCTCGTCGCCGAGCTCTCGCCGTTCGCGCGGCTCGGCGACGCTCTGCGCTTCGCGAAGCTCGTGGTCGACGTCGACGCGAGCCCGTGCCACCACGCGCGGCTGACCCGGAACGTCGACCTCGTCGAGCACGCCACCGGCGTCGTGTCGGACGTCGTCGCGGGCGAGCTGTCCGCTCCGCACGCCTCTCGAGCGCAGACCGCGGCGAGGGTGCTCCCGGCGGCGGAGGAGTCCCGGAGGCGGTCCTCGTGACCGGTCGGCGGACGCCGCCGAGGAGACATCATGTCGCGTCAGTTGACGGACGTCTGTCGGGAAGCATACGGTCGAACCGGCCCATGGGGAGGCCGCCTGGGGGACAGGCAGCGCGGCCCGCGCGGCACCCGAGCCGCATGCGCGGGCCGCGCCCGTCCCCGATCTCCTCTCACGTTCCGCCCTCCCTCCGGGTACGCTCGGCTGGACAGCAGATGCCGGAGACTCCCTCCGTGCATCCCGGCGCCGGAGGCCTGATGAGCGACGACCCCCTCGATGCGGAGGAGTCGGCGCGTCCTCCCCGCCTGACCCGCGAGCAGGTCCGCACCCGCCTGCTGGACGCCGCTCTCGCGGTCGTCCGCGCCGAGGGCCTGCGCGTCGGAGTCGCCCACCTGCCCCTCGAGGACGTCATCCGCTCGGCGGGTGTTCCGCGCAGCACCGTGTACCGGATCTGGCCCACCCGCCAGTCGTTCTACGACGAGCTGATCGCCGCGATCCCGGAGAGGGTCCTCGCCACCCGCCTCGACCAGCCGTCCCTGCGGGCCGGGAACTCCCACCTCCACCGCAGCCTCGACCCCGAGCCGACCCCGGCGCAGCGCCGCGAGGCCCTGACCGCCTCCGTCCGGGTCGCCGTCGACGCGAACGTCGACAACGTCTTCTCGTCGCAGCACTGGCGCAACTTCATCGCGCTCGCCGGCGCGGTGGGATCGCACGAAGAGCCGGCACGGACCGCCATCGGATCCGCTCTGCGCGCCCGCCAGCTGCACTTCATCGACAACATGGCGAAGTACTACGAGCACACCCTCGCCGAGGCGGGGCTCCGGCTGCGCCCGGACCGCGGCTCCGCCGCTCTCGCCTCCGCCGTCTCGGCCCTGATCGAGGGGCTGTGCATCGCGCGGATCGCGGCACCGGAGCTGGTGACCGGCCCGCTCGACCCGGCCGATCCCGACGGACCGTCGCTGGCGGTGGTGTCGGTGCTGCTGCTGATCGACGGGTTCACCGAACCGGACGACTGATCCGGGCCGCGGGGTCCGGCCCGCGCCCCGCTCAGTCCTCCGCGACGGGCTCCAGCATCCCGTCGACGATCGAGCGGATCGTCCAGGCCGCCAGGGTCCACTCCACCGGCTCGCCGTCGAGGCCGGGGGCGGTCACGGGAGCATCGAGGTCGTCGTCGAGGAGACGGCCGCGGTGGGCGAGTCCGTCGATCACGATCGCCGTGAGGTGCGCGAGCTGGAGCGTCGTGAATCCCGGGCGCATCGTGCCGCCGAAGACCTCCAGCGTCTCCTCGTAGTAGTCCCGCATCCGGCGCGTGAGCATGCCCTCGATCCGCTTCGCCGTGGCCCGCACGGCGTCGCGAGCAGGCCCCTCCTCCATCGAGAAGGTGCAGGCGAGCAGCGCGTTGTAAGACGACCAGTCGGCGGAGCGGCGGAGCGACTCGGCGTTCGCCCGTGCGCCGATGCGGATGGTCTCCCAGGCGACCCGGCGGCGGCCGGCGGCCGTGGAGAGGAGATCGGTGGAGCGCTCGTAGACCTCGCGCATCTCCTGCTGGGCCTCGGGGTCGGCGCCCTCCGCATACCGGTCCCGCACGAAGACCTCGCCGACGAGGTCGGCCACGAACTCCTCGCGCGTGCTCCAGATGCGGTAGACGGAGCTGCGGGGCACGCCGGCCAGGCGGATGTACTCCTCCATCGGCAGGTGCGCGAAGCTGACCGTGAGGCCGTGGTTCGAGACGACATCGCGCGCCGTGTCGATCATGCGGCTGCGGACCTGCTCCGCGGGGATCCTCCGGGCCCGCCGGGAGCCCTCTGCGCTGTCGTCCATGGTGAGGGACATTAGCCGGAGACGGCGTCGCGGATGGTCCTCCACGCGCTCCGTGAGCCGATCCGGAGCGCTCTGGGGGCGTCCTCCCACTGAGACGGAATGTCCCATCACGTGCAGGACGACGTCGCGGACCGCTACGGTGCAGCCGGGGCGGACCCGAACCTGCCCCTGCTAGGGGACCCCCGTGACCGGATTCGATCGGTTCACGCTGGCCGTCGTCGACGGACCAGCGATCGAGCGCGCCGCGCTGCAGGCGCTGCTCGCGCAGCTGCTGCCGCAGTTCTCGCACGACGAGGAGGGCGTCGACCGCATCGCGGTCCTCGACCTGGACGGTGTGCCCGGCGAGGAGGTGGCCGACACCCTCGAGCGTGCGGCTACCCGGACCGTCGGCCTCGTCGTGCTCTCCTCCTCCGACTCGCTGGAGCCGGTGCGGGCCGTGCTGCGACGGGAGAGAGCGGCCTACGTCTGGAAGGGCGACGACCCCAGCGAGCTCGCCGCGGCGGTCGTCTCGGTCGCCTCCGGCCGCACCTGGATCTCGGACACCGCCCGCCACCGGCTCGTGCACGGGCGCGAGGAGCGCCGCCCGGTGCTGAGCCCCCAGGAGAGCCGTGTGATGCGCGCCTACGGAGCGGGTGCCGCGGTCCGCACCGTCGCGGTCGACCTCAGCGTCGCCGAGCACACCGTCCGCACCTACATCAAGCGGATCCGAGCCAAGTACCTCGAGACCGGCGTCACTCTCGACTCACGGGTCGACTTCTACCGCCACCTCGGCGACCACGACGTCGCCATCCGCCGCGCCGGAGACCGGGTGCGGGCCGGCGCGCAGCAGGCGGCCGGCGACGTGGTCGGCTAGCGCCGAGCCTGAGGCGAGCAGGATCGCGTTCCCGCCGGTGCGCCCCTCGACGAAGGCGGTCGATCCGACCGCCGCGGTGACCGGGAGCAGCTCCCGGACGACCCCGCGCAGGCGGTCCAGCCTCCGGTGGTCGGCGTCGTCGGCGACGTTGACCGCGAGGAGCCCGTCGGCGCCGACGCGGGCGGCGAGCGGAGCGAGGACGGACGCGCGGTAGAACGCCTCCGGGATCTCGTCCCCGTCGTAGACGTCGAGCACGACGAGGTCGGCGCTCCAGGGCGGCAGGGGCCCTGCGGCGTCGGCCGTGAGGAGTCGGACGCGCGCGTCGCGGGGGAGCGGCGCGTGCTCGAGCACGAACTCCACGAGTCCCGCCGCGCTCTCCACCGCGAGCTGCTCGGAGCCCGGCCGGGTCGCGGCGACGTACCGGGCCAGGGCCAGGGCTCCGGCTCCGAGGTGCAGCACGCGCAGCGGCTCGCCGGGCGGGGCGGCGGCGTCGACCACCGCGCCGAGGCGCGCGAGGTACTCGAGGTGCAGAGCACGGGGATCGCCCGGATCGATCAGCGACTGCTCCGCGCCGTCGACCGTGAGCAGCAGCGCCTCCGGCCGCACGGGATCCGGCCCCAGCACAGCTGTGCGGCCTCCCGGCAGCAGGAGGGACGGAGGCATCGCGTCACGCTAGCGCTCCTCGCGCGATCCGCCCCGCCGCCGCTACGGTGACAGGCATGGCCGCCCTGATCCTGCTCGACGTCGACGGCGTCCTGAATCCCTCCGTCCGCAGCGATCGCGCCTCGGGCTCGCACCGCCTGGAGCTCGAGCCCGAGCGGGCGGCGCTCGTCGCCCGCCTGGCCGCGGTCGGCACGATCGTGTGGGCCACGACCTGGCCGCCGAGATTGACGCGGGTCCTCGCCCAGGACCTCGGGCTGCCGGCGGGCACGGAGGCGATCGTCTTCGACGGCGGCCTCCCGCGCGACCCGCGGTTCCCGGGCCGGACGGGCAAGCTCCAGCCCGTCGCGGTGTGGCTGGAGGCGGCCGCCGAGCGCGGCGCGATCGACGCCGTGGTGTGGATCGACGACAACCTCCACGAGGACGCCTACGACTGGGCCCGCGAGCAGAGCACCCCCTTCCACCTGGTGCGTCCGGAGTCGGCGACGGGCCTCACGAGCGACGAGGTCGCCGGTGCCGAGCACTTCCTGGCCGGACTCCCGGCGTCACACGGCGACATCCGGGAATAGGGCCGCCCCCTCCACTGGTTATCGTCACTCCGGGCGGTTCCGCCGAGCAGCGGTCCGCCCCGGGACGACCCGTCCCCTCGTCGATCCCCGCGCCGCATCCGGCGCAGCGGGACCGCCACGACTCCGTGATGCACCGAAGGACAACACCGTGACCCTCTCCGCCCGCACCTCCCTGCGCGTCCTGCTCGGCACGACCGCCGCCGCCGCCGCCCTGGTCCTCGCCGGCTGCGCGCCCGCCTCGACCGACGACGTGGTCTCCGGCTCGAGCGGCGAGGGCACCGCCTCCGCGAGCTCCGGCCTGAGCCTGTCCGAGGTGAAGGACTCGGGGAAGCTCACCATCGGCACCGAGGGCACCTACCCGCCCTTCTCCTTCCACGCCGACGGCGGGACCGGAGCTCTCACCGGCTACGACGTCGACGTGATCACCGCCGTGGCCGAGAAGCTGGGCGTCGAGCCCGACTTCCAGGAGACGCAGTGGGACGCGATGTTCGCGGGCCTGGACGGAGCGCGCTTCGACGTGATCGCGAACCAGGTCTCGATCAACGACGAGCGCGAGGCGAAGTACGACTTCTCGGAGCCGTACTCGGTCAGCCCCGGCGTCGTGATCGTCCCCTCGAGCGACACCTCGATCACCGACCTCGCCGGCCTCTCCGGCAAGACCACCGCGCAGTCGCTCTCGAGCAACTGGTACACCGTCGCGCAGGAGAACGGCGCCGAGGTCGAGGGCGTCGAGGGCTGGGCGCAGGCCATCGCCCTCGTCGAGCAGGGCCGCGTCGACGCGACCGTGAACGACCGCCTCACCTGGCTCGACTGGTCCACGACCTACCCCGACCAGGCCGCGGGCCTCAAGGTCGCCGTCACCACCGACGACACCTCCGAGAGCGCCTTCACCTTCCCGAAGGGCTCGGACGACCTCGTCGAGGCCGTCGACTCCGCCCTCGACGAGCTGCGCGAGGACGGCACCCTCGCCTCCATCTCCGAGCGCTACTTCGGAGCCGACGTCTCCCAGTAGCCCCACCCCGAGACGGCTCCTCCCCTTCCGGGAGGGGCCGTCTCGTGCGTGAGCGGTCCCGTCGCGGGGGAGCGGCGGAGCGGCTCAGGCCGCGGGTCCGCCTGCAAGGGCGCCCGCCCCGGCGCGAAGCGTGCCAGCATTCCCCAGGAGGCGGACACGATCCGCCCCCGACGCCACCACCCGATCGAGCCGACCGCGGATCCTCCCGCGAAGGCGGGAGAACACAATGGACCTCGTCCTCCGGTCGTTCTGGCCGATCCTCTCCGGGGGCATCGTCGGGACGATCCCGCTCGCGCTGGCGAGCTTCGCCATCGGGCTCGTGCTCGCGCTGGCGGTCGCCCTGATGCGGCTCTCGCGGGTGCGGATCCTCTCCTGGATCGCGCGCGCCTACATCTCCGTCATCCGGGGCACGCCGCTCCTGGTGCAGCTGTTCGTGATCTTCTACGGGCTGCCGAGCCTCGGACTGAAGATCGACCCCTGGCCCAGCGCCACCATCGCGTTCGCCCTCAACGTGGGCGGCTACGCGGCGGAGGTGATCCGCGCGGCGATCCTCAGCGTCCCGAAGGGGCAGTGGGAGGCCGCGCACACCATCGGGATGAGCCGCTCGCTCTCGCTGCGCCGCATCATCCTGCCGCAGGCCGCGCGGGTCTCCGTCCCGCCGCTGTCGAACACCTTCATCTCGCTGGTGAAGGACACCTCGCTGGCCTCCCTCATCCTGGTGACCGAGCTCTTCCGGCAGGCGCAGAAGATCGCCACCGCGTCGAGCGAGTTCATGCTCCTCTACCTCGAGGCCGCTCTGATCTACTGGCTCATCTGCCTGGTGCTCTCCAGCGGCCAGGGCCTGCTCGAGAAGCGATTGGACCGCTATGTCGCCCGCTGACACCCCGACCGACGCCCGGCCCGTGCTCACGGCCCGCGGCCTCCGCAAGTCGTTCGGCGGGGTGGAGGTGCTGCGCGGCATCGACCTGGAGGTCCATCGCGGCGAGGTCGTCGCCCTGATCGGGCCGTCCGGCTCGGGCAAGACCACCGTCCTGCGCTCGCTGAACAGCCTCGAGGTGCCGGACGGCGGCGTGGTCGAGCTCGCCGACGGCAGCGTCCTCGACTTCGACCGCGGCGTCGGACGGAAGGCGCTCACCGGGCTGCGCGACCACTCCGCGATGGTCTTCCAGCACTTCAACCTCTTCCCGCACCTGACCGTCCTCCAGAACGTGACGGAGGGGCCGCTGCGAGTGCAGCGCCGTCCCGCGTCCGAGGTGGTCCCGGAGGCGGAGCGCCTGCTCGAGCGCGTCGGCCTCGGCGGCCGGGGGAGCGCCTACCCCTTCGAGCTCTCCGGCGGTCAGCAGCAGCGCGTGGGCATCGTCCGGGCGCTCGCGCTGCGGCCCGATCTGCTCCTCTTCGACGAGCCCACCTCGGCGCTGGACCCGGAGCTGGTCGGCGACGTGCTCTCGCTGATGCGGGAGCTGGCGGGGGAGGGCTGGACCATGCTCGTCGTGACGCACGAGCTCGAGTTCGCCCGGCAGGTGGCCTCGGAGGTCGTCTTCATGGCCGACGGCGTGGTCGTCGAGCGGGGCGCCCCTGCGCAGATCCTCCGGGAGCCGCGGGAGCCTCGCACCCGGCAGTTCCTGCACCGCCTCCTCCACCCGCTCGAGTAGACGGTCGGCGCTGTCCCCCGTCGACGGGGAGCCGCGCGGCGCACCGGGCGCGGCGGAAGGCGTGCCTATGCTGTCCGGGTGACCTGGAGCAGCGACGCCGAGACCACGCGGATCCCCTCCGCGACCGAGACGTCCGGCGGAACCGGACCCCAGCCGACCCGGGAGTACGTCTGGCCCGAACCCGTGACGGGCCGGCAGCCGACCGTCGAGCCCGCCGCCCCGGCCGCCGCGGCGTCAGCCCCCAGCGCCCTCGGGCCGGTCGAGGCCGAGCCCGAGCCGGTCCGGCGCTCCGGCAACCGCCTCGCGGGCCTCGCGCTCGCCCTCCTGACGACCGCGGTCTTCGCCGTCCTGTACCTCGTCGCCCTGACGGCGATCCGCCTGCTCGTCGACCGCGTCGGCGGCGACCCGGTCGCCCTCGCGCTCGACGCTGCGCCGACCGCGCTCTTCCTCGCCCCGGTGGCCGCGTTCCTCGTCGGCCTGGCGCTGATCGTGCTGGTCGTGAACCGCGCGGGCTGGTGGGCCTACGTCCTCGGCGGCTTCCTCGTCGCCCTCCTCACGGCCGCGGCCGCGCTGGTCGGCGGCTGGAGCGCCGTCGGACCGCTCGCCCTGCCGATCGACCGCTCCCTCGCGCTCGACTACGTCCGCGATCCCGCCGTCCTCGCGGCGGTCCTCGCCGCCGGCGTCCTCGGCCGGGAGGCGAGCGTCTGGGGCGGCGCCGCGATCGCGGGCCGTGCCCGGGGCGTCAAGCGCCGCAACGCCGAGCGCGAAGCGGCCGCGCAGTCGTGACTCCGGAGGGGCAGGGGCAGGGCCGCGGAGCCGGCCTGGGCTACGGCCTCGCGCTGGCCGGCTTCGCCGCGTTCCTCTACCTCGCCCTGGTCGTCTGCGCGTTCGGAGTCCTCAGCCTCCTGCTGGACCAGGACGTCGTGCCCGAGCGCGACGCCGGTCCGCTGCTGGGGCCGGTGTCGGTGGCGGTCTGCGTCGTCGCCGTGCTGGTCGCGATGGTGACCCTCGCCGCCCGTCCCGCCGTCCACCGCCTCCTCGGCCCGTCGCTGCTGACCGGGGTCGTCGTCTACCTGCTCTTCCTCCTCACCGGCGGAGCGCTCTACGGGCTCGGCCGCCAGGAGCCGGGGGAGATCCTCGGCTGGATCCTCGACCACGCCCCCACTGTCTTCGCGATCGCGACCGGCGTGCTCGCGGCGGCCGTCCAGCTCGTGTTCCTCCTGCTCCTGGCCCGTCGCGACGCCGGCGGCCGCAGCCCCCACTGGGGCTGGGAGGGCGACGAGCGGGAGTGACGACGGAGTCCCGGCGCGGCTCAGCGCGGCGCTGCCGCATCTCCCAGGGCGAACGCCCCTCGGTTGACCGGCCCCGTCACTCCCCGTAATATTCTTCGGGTGTGCGCTTTGCCGTGCGCTTGTGTCGTGCCTCCGGGTCGATGCGGTCGCCGCACTTCGCTCTACCGGGTCCGCGAGGATCCGCGGGTTCGTCCGATCGGGCGGCCCCCACGGCATACCCCTCACCCTCCCGGTCCCGCTCGCGGGGCCGCGGGGTGCGTCGGGTCCAGATGAACTCGGCCGTTCCCGGAGACGGGAGGGCCGAATGTCGACCATCGATCCGCTGTCACCGTGCAGCATTCAAGGAGCAAAACCAGTGCCAACGATTCAGCAGTTGGTCCGCAAGGGACGCACGCCGAAGGTCACCAAGACCAAGGCGCCCGCCCTGAAGGCCAACCCCCAGCAGCGCGGCGTCTGCACGCGCGTCTACACGACCACGCCCAAGAAGCCGAACTCGGCCCTCCGCAAGGTGGCCCGCGTGAAGCTCTCCAACGGCACCGAGGTCACCGCCTACATCCCCGGCGAGGGCCACAACCTGCAGGAGCACTCGATGGTGCTCGTGCGCGGCGGTCGCGTCAAGGACCTCCCCGGTGTCCGCTACAAGATCGTTCGCGGCGCCCTGGACACCCAGGCCGTCAAGAACCGCAAGCAGGCTCGCAGCCGGTACGGCGCGAAGATGGAGAAGAAGTAATGCCTCGTAAGGGCCCCGCTCCCAAGCGCCCCGTCGTCGCAGACCCCGTCTACGGCGCCCCCATCGTCAGCCAGCTCGTCAACAAGATCCTCCTGGACGGCAAGAAGGGCCTCGCCGAGCGCATCGTCTACGGTGCCCTCGAGGGCGTCGCCGGCAAGAACGGCCAGGACGCGGTCGTCACCCTCAAGAAGGCGCTCGACAACGTCCGCCCGACCCTCGAGGTCCGCAGCCGCCGCGTCGGCGGCTCGACCTACCAGGTCCCGGTCGAGGTCAAGCCCCACCGCGCCAACACCCTCGCGCTCCGCTGGCTCACCAGCTACGCGAAGGCCCGTCGCGAGAAGACGATGACCGAGCGTCTCATGAACGAGATCCTCGACGCGTCGAACGGTCTGGGCGCCGCTGTCAAGCGTCGCGAGGACACCCACAAGATGGCCGAGTCGAACAAGGCCTTCGCGCACTACCGCTGGTAGCGCACCCCGCGGCCGCCTCCGGGCGACCGCGACCGCCGGGCCCGCGGCGTCACCGCTGCGGGCCCGGTCCCGGCGGCGGATCGCCCGATCCCCGCGACCGGGCGACCGCCACCACCAGAATCCCAGCCATTCGGCCATGAACCCGGTGCGCTGGCTCCATCACCTATCGGAGGAACTCCGTGGCACAAGATGTGCTCACCGACCTGAACAAGGTCCGCAACATCGGCATCATGGCCCACATCGATGCCGGCAAGACCACCACCACCGAGCGCATCCTGTTCTACACGGGTATCACGCACAAGATCGGCGAGGTCCACGACGGCGCCGCGACGATGGACTGGATGGCGCAGGAGCAGGAGCGCGGCATCACGATCACGTCCGCCGCGACGACCTGCTTCTGGAACAAGAACCAGATCAACATCATCGACACCCCCGGTCACGTCGACTTCACGGTCGAGGTCGAGCGCTCGCTCCGCGTCCTCGACGGCGCCGTCGCCGTCTTCGACGGCAAGGAGGGCGTCGAGCCCCAGTCCGAGACCGTCTGGCGTCAGGCCGACAAGTACGACGTCCCGCGCATCTGCTTCGTCAACAAGATGGACAAGCTCGGCGCCGACTTCTACTACACGGTCGACACGATCATCAAGCGCCTCGGCGCGAAGCCGCTGGTCATCCAGCTGCCCATCGGCGCGGAGTCCTCCTTCGAGGGCGTCGTCGACCTGGTCGAGATGCGCGCGCTCACGTGGCGCGGCGACTCGAAGGGTGACGTCGCGCTCGGCGCGAAGTACGAGATCGAGGAGATCCCGGCCGACCTCGCCGACAAGGCGGCGGAGTACCGCGAGAAGCTCCTCGAGACCGTCGCGGAGACCTCCGACGAGCTGCTCGAGAAGTACTTCGGCGGCGAGGAGCTCACCGTCGCGGAGATCAAGGGCGCCATCCGCAAGATGACCGTCAACTCCGAGATCTACCCGGTGCTCTGCGGCTCGGCGTTCAAGAACCGCGGCGTCCAGCCGATGCTCGACGCCGTCGTGGACTACCTCCCCTCCCCGCTCGACGTCCCCGCCATCGAGGCGCACGACGTCCGCGACGAGGAGAAGGTCATCATGCGCCACGCGGACTCGACCGAGCCCTTCTCGGCGCTCGCGTTCAAGGTCGCCGTGCACCCGTTCTTCGGCCGCCTGACCTACGTCCGCGTCTACTCGGGCAAGCTCGACTCCGGCGCCCAGGTCATCAACTCGACCAAGGGCAAGAAGGAGCGCATCGGCAAGATCTTCCAGATGCACTCCAACAAGGAGAACCCGGTCGACTCGGTCACCGCCGGCCACATCTACGCCGTCATCGGCCTCAAGGACACCACCACCGGTGACACCCTGAGCGACCCGGCCGCGCAGGTCGTGCTCGAGTCGATGACCTTCCCGGAGCCCGTCATCGAGGTCGCCATCGAGCCCAAGACGAAGGCGGACCAGGAGAAGCTCGGCACCGCGATCCAGAAGCTCGCGGAGGAGGACCCCACCTTCCGCACCGAGCAGAACCAGGAGACCGGTCAGACGGTCATCAAGGGAATGGGCGAGCTGCACCTCGACATCCTGGTGGACCGCATGAAGCGCGAGTTCAACGTCGAGGCCAACGTGGGCAAGCCCCAGGTCGCGTACCGCGAGACGATCCGCCGCACGGTCGAGAAGTACGACTACACCCACAAGAAGCAGACGGGTGGCTCCGGCCAGTTCGCGAAGGTCCAGATCACCATCGAGCCGATGGAGGTCGAGGCCGACAAGACCTACGAGTTCGTCAACGGCGTCACCGGTGGCCGCGTCCCGCGCGAGTACATCCCCTCCGTCGACGCGGGCATCCGCGACGCCATGCAGGTCGGCGTGCTCGCCGGCTACCCCATGGTCGGCGTGAAGGCGACCCTGGTCGACGGAGCGGCGCACGACGTCGACTCCTCCGAGATGGCGTTCAAGATCGCCGGCTCGATCGCGTTCAAGGAGGCCTCGCGCAAGGCGCAGCCGGTCCTCCTCGAGCCGCTCATGGCCGTCGAGGTCCGCACTCCCGAGGAGTACATGGGCGACGTCATCGGCGACATCAACTCGCGTCGCGGGATGATCCAGTCGATGGAGGACGCCACCGGCATCAAGGTCATCCGGGCCAACGTCCCGCTGTCCGAGATGTTCGGCTACATCGGAGACCTGCGCTCGAAGACCTCGGGTCGCGCCGTCTACTCGATGACGTTCGAGACCTACGCCGAGGTCCCCAAGGCCGTGGCCGAGGAGATCGTCCAGAAGAACAAGGGCGAGTAGCTCCGCCCCCTGGGCCGTCGTCGTTCCCCGGAACGGCGACGGCCTGGTAGTGTCGTGCGGGTTTGCTGCCGAGTGCAGCGCGCCCCCTGTCGCAGCGGGACGGCCGCACGACCACTGCCGGTAACATACGTACACAAAACCCCCGCAAGTCCTCCTGTCCTCGTGCCGCCTCGTGCGGCCGCCCGGATGCGGATGCTTGCACCTAAGTCCTGAGGAGGACCCACAGTGGCTAAGGCCAAGTTCGAGCGGACCAAGCCGCACGTCAACATCGGAACCATCGGTCACGTCGACCACGGAAAGACCACGCTCACCGCGGCGATCTCGAAGGTTCTGGCGGACAAGTTCCCGTCCGCGACCAACGTCCAGCGTGACTTCGCGTCGATCGACTCCGCTCCCGAGGAGCGCCAGCGCGGCATCACGATCAACATCTCGCACGTCGAGTACGAGACGCCGAAGCGCCACTACGCGCACGTCGACGCCCCGGGTCACGCCGACTACATCAAGAACATGATCACCGGCGCGGCCCAGATGGACGGCGCGATCCTCGTGGTCGCCGCCACCGACGGCCCGATGGCTCAGACCCGTGAGCACGTCCTCCTCGCCAAGCAGGTCGGCGTCCCCTACCTGATGGTCGCGTTGAACAAGTCCGACATGGTGGACGACGAGGAGATCCTGGAGCTCGTCGAGCTCGAGGTCCGCGAGCTCCTCTCGTCGCAGGGCTTCCCCGGCGACGACGCTCCGGTCATCCGCGTCTCGGGCCTCAAGGCCCTCGAGGGCGACGAGACGTGGACCCAGTCCATCCTCGACCTCATGGACGCCGTCGACGAGTCCATCCCGGACCCGGTGCGCGACAAGGACAAGCCGTTCCTCATGCCGATCGAGGACGTCTTCACGATCACCGGTCGTGGAACCGTCGTCACCGGCCGTGCGGAGCGTGGAACCCTCGCTCTGAACTCCGAGGTCGAGATCGTCGGCATCCGCCCGACGCAGAAGACCACGGTCACCGGAATCGAGATGTTCCACAAGCAGCTCGACGAGGCCTGGGCCGGCGAGAACTGCGGTCTGCTCCTCCGCGGCACCAAGCGCGAGGACGTCGAGCGCGGCCAGGTCGTCGTCAAGCCGGGTTCGGTCACGCCGCACACGGACTTCGAGGGCACCGCGTACATCCTGTCCAAGGATGAGGGTGGGCGTCACAACCCGTTCTACGCGAACTACCGTCCGCAGTTCTACTTCCGCACCACCGACGTCACCGGCGTCATCACGCTGCCCGAGGGCACCGAGATGGTCATGCCCGGCGACACCACCGACATGACGGTCGCGCTGATCCAGCCGATCGCCATGGAGGAGGGCCTCGGCTTCGCCATCCGTGAGGGTGGACGCACCGTGGGTGCCGGTACGGTCACCAAGATCATCAAGTAGGTCCGTCCTACCGATCTCTCGAGAGGGGTCGTCCGCTTCGGCGGGCGGCCCCTCTCGTCGTTCCCGGGGACGCCCGGCTAGCGTGGCGGCATGCCCTTCGTGAAGAGCGACCCCCGTGCTCTCCCGCAGTTCTTCGAGTGGGAGGCGGCCGGCCTGGACTGGCTGCGCGAGGCGGACGGCGGTGCGCGCTGTGTCGGGGTGGAGAGGGTGTCGCCCGGGCGCATCGAGCTGGAGGAGATCCGCTCCGTGCGTCCCTCGCCCGAGTCGGCTCGGGCTCTCGGCGCCGCGCTCGCCCGGACGCACGACGCCGGAGCCGCGGCGTTCGGAGCGCCGCCCCCGGGATGGACCGGCCCCGCCTACATCGGCCGCCGCGGGATGCCGTGCCGCCCGGACGACTCGTGGGGGCGCTTCTACGCGGAGCAGCGGGTGCGGCCGTTCCTCGGCCCCGCCGTGGAGGCGGGCAACCTCACGGCAGCCGAGTCGCGGCTCGTCGAGCAGGCTCTGGGCCGGGTGGCGGCCGGAGCCTTCGACGACGGTGCGGGGCCCGCCCGGATCCACGGGGACCTCTGGACCGGCAACGTGCTCTGGACGGCGGACGGCGCCGTCCTGATCGACCCCGCCGCTCACGGGGGACACCGCGAGACCGATCTCGCGATGCTGGCCCTCTTCGGCGCTCCGCACCTCGACGCCGTCCTCGAGGGCTACCGCGAGCAGCATCCGCTGGAAGCCGGCTACGAGGAGCGGGTGCCGCTCCACCAGCTGCACCCGCTCGCCGTCCACGCCGCCGGTCACGGTCCGTCCTACGGCCGCGCCCTGGCCGACGCGGCGGAGCAGGTGATCGCACTGGCCGGCTGACCGGCGCGCCCGCACCGTTCCCCCAGCCGGGACCGCCACACTGAGGCACGCGCCGCCCTGTGCGCGTCGACAAGGAGGCATCATCGTGGATCTCGGGAAGCTCGGACGCCAGGCCGGCGAACTGCTCAACAGCCGGAAGGCCCAGGACGCGCTGCGGAGCGAGAAGGCCGAGCAGGTCTCCGACCAGACCCTCGAGAAGGCGGGCGAGATCGCCAGCCGCCTCACCAACGGCAAGTACGACGACCGCATCGAGGACCTGAAGCGCCAGGCCGACAAGCGGATCGGCAACGAGTAGCAGCTGCCGTCCGACTGCTCCTCCCCGCCGTCAAGCGGGTGCGGGCCTCGGATCCGCCGTCCTATCGTCGGATCGATGGCTGACACTCGCGCGCAACGACTCCGCAGGACCGATTCGAGCGGGCGCGGCTACACCCGGGTGCGCGCGGGCTCCGGCTTCAGCTACCGCGACCCGAAGGGCGCGACCGTCGCCGACAAGGAGCTGCGCGCGCGCTTCGACCATCTCGGCATCCCGCCGGCCTGGACGGACGTCTGGATCGCCCCGTATCCCAACGGGCACATCCAGGCCACCGGCGTCGACTCCGCCGGCCGCCGCCAGTACATCTACCATCCGACCTGGCGCGAGCAGAAGGACCGGATCAAGTTCGACCGGGCGCTGCGGCTCGCGGAGGCCCTGCCCGGGGCGCGCCGGGCCGTGACCATCGCCCTCCGCTCGGACGGCCCAAGCCGCGAGCGCGCGCTGGCCACCGCCTTCCGGATGCTCGACACCGGATCGCTCCGCGTCGGCAGCGAGAGGTACGCGAAGGAGCACGGCAGCATCGGCCTCTCGACGCTCCTGTGCGCGCACGCCACGACCCACGGGGACCGGGTCGCCCTCGCCTTCCCCGGGAAGAGCCATCAGGCGTGGACGAGCGAGATCCTCGACCACGACCTCTCGCGCGTCGTCCGTGCTCTCAAGCGTCGCGGGCCGAACGCCCGCCTGCTCGCCTGGAAGGACGGGCGGGAGTGGCGGCCGATCTCGGCGCCCGAGATCAACGACTACGTGCGCGAGCGCGCCGGCGACGACTTCACGGCGAAGGACTTCCGCACTCTGCACGGCACGGTCGCGGCCGCGCTGAGCCTGGCGAAGTCGGGCCCGCAGGCCACGCAGCGCGCTCGGAACTCCGCGATCGCCCAGGCGATGCGCGACGCCTCGGACGTGCTCGGGAACACGCCGACGGTCGCCCGCGCCAGCTACGTCGACCCGCGGCTGCTGGACCACTTCCGCGCCGGCGAGACCATCGACGCGTCGCGCCCCGCGTCGGCCGAGACCGCCGTTCGGGCGCTGCTCTTCGAGTAGCGGGGGAGGCGCTCCGACCCGCGCTGCTGCTCGGAGCGACCGGCTCCCCAGGGCCGTCACGACGTGCTCGCGGAGGAGCCCTCCGGCGCGACACGCCCGGGTTGCAGGGGTGGGGCATCTGTGGGAGACTCTTCTAGTTCAAAATTTCCTCTCGGGCGGCGTGCTGCTCGGAGGGGGACACTGCCAGGCAGTGCCGAGACGGCATCGCGGAGGCTCGACCCGAGAGGGCGGCCACGCGGATGCGACGTCGAGGCGGCGGGTAGCAGAACGACAACAACCGACATCTCAACGGGTTCTCCGTGCGTCGTGCGTTCTGCACGCCGATCGGAGCGCCTCAGGGGTGCGGTGCTTTTGACAGAAGAACACTGGTTGCACTTTTCCGGGTCACCGGAGTTCCTTCGCGAGCGCGTCCAATGCGAGACGAGTCCGGCTCCGGCCGGGGGAGTCGCGTACGACGCAATAACAAGAGAGTGAGAGATCACACATGGCGGGACAGAAGATCCGCATCCGACTGAAGTCGTACGACCACGAGGTCATCGACACGTCGGCGCGCAAGATCGTCGACACGGTCACCCGTGCCGGTGCAACGGTGGTCGGCCCCGTGCCGCTGCCGACCGAGAAGAACGTGGTCTGCGTGATCCGTTCTCCCCACAAGTACAAGGACAGCCGCGAGCACTTCGAGATGCGCACCCACAAGCGCCTCATCGACATCATCGACCCGACGCCCAAGGCCGTCGACTCGCTCATGCGCCTCGACCTGCCGGCCGACGTCAACATCGAGATCAAGCTCTAAGGAGGAGTGCCACCATGTCTGTCACTGTTTCCCCCACGCTGAAGACCAGCAAGGGCCTCCTCGGCACCAAGCTCGGAATGACCCAGGTCTGGGACGAGAACAACAAGCTCGTGCCGGTCACCGTCATCGAGATCAGCCCCAACGTCGTGACCCAGGTCCGCACGGAGGAGAAGGACGGCTACACCGCCGTCCAGCTCGCCGCCGGTGCGATCGACCCGCGCAAGGTGAACAAGCCCGCCGCCGGTCACTTCGACGCCGCGGGCGTCACCCCCCGCCGCCACCTCACCGAGGTCCGCACCTCCGACGCCGCCGACTACTCGGCCGGCCAGGAGCTGACCGTGGACGCCGTCTTCGAGGCCGGCACCAAGGTCGACGTCGTCGGCACCAGCAAGGGCAAGGGCTTCGCCGGTGTCATGAAGCGTCACAACTTCAAGGGCGTCTCGGCTTCGCACGGTTCGCACCGCAACCACCGCAAGCCCGGCTCCATCGGCGCCTCCTCGACCCCCAGCCGTGTCTTCAAGGGCATGCGCATGGCCGGTCGCATGGGTGGCGAGCGCGTCACCGTGCTCAACCTCAAGGTGCACTCCGTCGACGCCGAGAAGGGCCTGCTGCTCGTCAAGGGCGCCGTCCCCGGTGCCCGCGGTCGCCTCGTGTTCGTTCGCAACGCCGTGAAGGGAGCGTAGTTCCATGGCTACCTCTGTCGACATCATCGACGTCAAGGGCCAGAAGGCGGGCTCGGTCGAGCTCCCCGCCGCGCTCTTCGACGTCCAGACCAACATCCCCCTCATCCACCAGGTCGTCGTGGCCCAGCTCGCCGCGGCGCGCCAGGGAACCCACAAGACGAAGAACCGCGGTGAGGTCTCCGGAGCCGGTCGCAAGCCGTTCAAGCAGAAGGGAACCGGTCGCGCTCGTCAGGGCTCGATCCGCGCCCCGCACATGACCGGCGGTGGCGTGGTCCACGGACCGACCCCCCGCAGCTACGCGCAGCGCACCCCCAAGAAGATGATCGCCGCGGCTCTGCTCGGTGCTCTCTCGGACCGCGCCCGCGGTGCCCGCATCCACGTGGTCGAGTCCCTCGCCCTCGGCGACACCCCCCGGACCAAGGACGTCCTCGTCCTGCTCGACGCCCTCTCGGTGTCGCGCAACGTCCTCGTGGTGCTCGAGCGCGACGACTACATCGCCGAGCTCTCGCTCCGCAACGTGCCGTTCGTGCACATCCTGCCGGCCGACCAGCTCAACGCGTACGACGTGCTCGTCTCCGACGACATCGTGTTCTCGAAGGGCGCGCTCGACGCGTTCATCGCGGCCAAGTCGGGCGTCGAGTCCAACAAGGAAGAGGTGAACGCATGAGCCAGTCCGCCGCGTTCAACAAGGACCCCCGCGACGTCATCATCTCCCCGGTGGTCTCGGAGAAGTCCTACGGCCTGATCGACGAGGGCAAGTACACCTTCGTGGTCGACCCGCGTTCGAACAAGACCGAGATCAAGCTCGCCATCGAGAAGATCTTCGGCGTCGAGGTCGCGTCGATCAACACGCTGAACCGCCAGGGCAAGACCCGCCGCACGAAGTTCGGCACCGGCAAGCGCAAGGACACCAAGCGCGCGATCGTCACGCTGAAGTCCGGCTCCATCGACATCTTCACGAGCGTCGGCTGAGCCGAAGAAGCGTAGAGGAAACAGACAATGGCTATTCGTAAGTACAAGCCCACGACCCCCGGTCGCCGCGGCTCCAGCGTTGCCGACTTCGCCGAGATCACCCGCTCGACGCCCGAGAAGTCGCTCCTGCGCCCGCTGTCCAAGACCGGTGGCCGCAACAACTCCGGCCGCATCACGACGCGTCACATCGGTGGTGGCCACAAGCGCCAGTACCGTCTGATCGACTTCCGTCGCAACGACAAGGACGGCGTCAACGCCAAGGTCGCTCACATCGAGTACGACCCCAACCGCACGGCGCGCATCGCGCTGCTCCACTTCGTGGACGGCACCAAGCGCTACATCCTGGCCCCGAACAAGCTCTCGCAGGGCGACGTCGTGGAGTCGGGCGCCGGCGCCGACATCAAGCCCGGCAACAACCTGCCGCTGCGCAACATCCCGACCGGTACGGTCATCCACGCCATCGAGATCAAGCCGGGAGGCGGCGCCAAGCTCGCCCGCTCGGCCGGCACCTCGGTCCGCCTCGTCGCCAAGGACGGCCCCTACGCGCAGCTCCGCCTGCCGTCGGGCGAGATCCGCAACGTCGACGCGCGCTGCCGCGCCACGATCGGCGAGGTCGGCAACGCCGAGCAGTCGAACATCAACTGGGGCAAGGCCGGCCGCATGCGCTGGAAGGGCGTCCGCCCGACCGTCCGCGGTGTCGCGATGAACCCGGTCGACCACCCGCACGGTGGTGGAGAGGGCAAGACCTCCGGTGGACGCCACCCGGTCAGCCCGTGGGGTCAGTCCGAGGGACGCACCCGTCGCCCCAACAAGGAGAGCGACAAGCTCATCGTTCGCCGCCGCACCGCCGGTAAGAAGCGCAAGTAGGAGTTGTAGAAGATGCCTCGCAGTCTCAAGAAGGGCCCCTTCGTTGACGACCACCTGCTCCGCAAGGTGTTCACGGCCAACGAAGCCGGCAACAAGAACGTCATCAAGACCTGGTCGCGCCGTTCGATGATCATCCCGGCGATGCTGGGTCACACCATCGCGGTCCACGACGGTCGCAAGCACATCCCCGTGTTCGTGACCGAGACCATGGTCGGCCACAAGCTCGGCGAGTTCGCCCCCACTCGGACCTTCCGCGGTCACGAGAAGGACGACAAGAAGGGCCGTCGCCGCTGACGCGGCGACGAGAAGGAGGAGAGAAATGGTGGAGTCGATCGCACGCGTGCGACACATCCGCGTCACCCCCCAGAAGGCTCGCCGTGTCGTGAACCTGATCCGCGGGAAGCAGGCTCAGGAGGCACTGGCCATCCTGAAGTTCGCGCCGCAGGGTGCGTCCGAGCCCGTCTACAAGCTCGTCGCCTCGGCGATGGCCAACGCTCGCGTCAAGGCCGATGCCTCGAACGAGTACCTCGACGACCAGGACCTGATCGTGTCCCGCGCCTTCGTCGATGAGGGAACCACCCTCAAGCGATTCCAGCCCCGTGCTCAGGGTCGTGCCTTCCGCATCAACAAGCGCACCAGCCACATCACCGTCGTGCTGGCCACTCCTGAGGAGGGGACCAAGTAATGGGTCAGAAAGTAAACCCCTACGGTTTCCGTCTGGGAATCACCACCGACCACGTGTCGCGCTGGTTCTCCGACAGCACCAAGAAGGGCCAGCGGTACAGCGACTACCTCGCCGAGGACGTCAAGATCCGCCGACTCCTCGCCACGCAGCTCGACCGTGCGGGCGTCGCCCGCATCGAGATCGAGCGCACCCGTGACCGCGTCCGCGTCGACATCCACACCGCCCGCCCGGGCATCGTGATCGGCCGCCGCGGCGCCGAGGCCGAGCGCATCCGCGCCGACCTCGAGAAGCTCACGGGCAAGCAGATCCAGCTGAACATCCTCGAGGTCAAGAACCCCGAGGCCGAGGCGCAGCTGGTCGCCCAGGGCATCGCCGAGCAGCTCTCCGCCCGCGTGGCCTTCCGCCGCGCGATGCGCAAGGGCCTGCAGGGTGCTCAGCGCGCCGGCGCCAAGGGCGTCCGCATCCAGGTCTCCGGCCGCCTCGGCGGCGCCGAGATGAGCCGCTCGGAGTTCTACCGCGAGGGACGCGTGCCGCTGCACACCCTCCGCGCGAACATCGACTACGGCTTCTACGAGGCGAAGACCACCTTCGGCCGCATCGGCGTGAAGGTCTGGATCTACAAGGGCGACATCACCAACAAGGAGCTCGCCCGCGAGCAGGCGAACAGCAAGTCGTCGCGCCCCGAGCGCAGCGACCGTCCGCGCCGTGCACCCCGCCAGCAGAGCGAGGCGCCCGTCGCAGCAGGAGTTGAGGCATAACCATGTTGATTCCGCGTCGAGTCAAGCACCGCAAGCAGCACCACCCGGGCCGGTCCGGCCAGGCCACCGGTGGCACCAAGGTGTCGTTCGGTGAGTTCGGCATCCAGGCCCTCACCCCCGCCTACGTGACCAACCGTCAGATCGAGTCCGCTCGTATCGCGATGACGCGTCACATCAAGCGCGGCGGAAAGGTGTGGATCAACATCTACCCCGACCGTCCGCTCACCAAGAAGCCCGCCGAGACCCGCATGGGTTCCGGTAAGGGCTCGCCGGAGTGGTGGGTCGCGAACGTCAAGCCGGGTCGCGTCCTCTTCGAGGTCGCCGGCGTCGACGAGCAGCTCGCTCGTGAGGCCATGACCCGTGCCATCCACAAGCTGCCCCTCAAGGCACGCATCATCAAGCGCGAGGAGGGAGACGCGTAATGGCGATCGGATCCAAGGAGCTCGCCCCCGCCGAGCTCGACACCTACGAGGACGAGCGTCTCGTCACCGAGCTGAAGAAGGCCAAGGAGGAGCTGTTCAACCTCCGCTTCCAGTCGGCCACCGGTCAGCTGGACACCAACGGCCGCCTGCGTGCCGTCAAGCGCGACATCGCCCGCATCTACACGGTCATCCGTGAGCGCGAGCTGGGCATCCGCGCCACCCCCGCACCCGTCGAGGCCCCGGCCAAGGTGGAGAAGAAGCCCAAGACCAAGAAGGCCGCCAAGGCCGAGGTCGAGGCGACCGAGTCGAACGAGGAGGCCAAGTAATGGCAACCGTCAATGACAGCGCCGGCCACGAGTCGGCCGCCCACGACGTGAAGGAGGCGGGCGCTCGCGGATACCGCAAGACCCGTCGCGGCTACGTCACCAGCGACAAGATGGACAAGACCATCGTCGTCGAGGTCGAGGACCGGGTGAAGCACCCGCTGTACGGCAAGGTCATCCGCCGTACGTCCAAGGTCAAGGTCCACGACGAGCTGAACTCCGCCGGCATCGGCGACTCCGTCGTCATCAGCGAGACCCGTCCCCTCAGCGCCACCAAGCGCTGGCGCCTGGTCGAGATCCTCGAGAAGGCCAAGTAGGCCGCGGCCTACTTGAGTTAGCAGGAGAGACACATGCTTCAGCAAGAATCCCGAGTCAAGGTCGCCGACAACACCGGCGCCAAGATGCTCCTCACCATCCGCGTCCTCGGAGGCTCCGGCCGCCGCTACGCGGGCCTCGGTGACATCATCGTCGCCACCGTCAAGGACGCGATCCCCGGTGGCAACGTGAAGAAGGGCGACGTGGTCAAGGCCGTCATCGTCCGCACCATCAAGCAGACCCGTCGCGCCGACGGCTCGTACATCAAGTTCGACGAGAACGCCGCCGTCATCCTCAAGAACGACGGGGACCCCCGTGGCACCCGCATCTTCGGACCGGTCGGTCGCGAGCTCCGCGACAAGAAGTTCATGAAGATCGTCTCGCTGGCACCGGAGGTTATCTAGTCATGGCCAAGATCAAGAAGGGTGACCTCGTCCAGGTCATCTCGGGCGCTACCCAGGCCCGCGGTGGAGACCGCGGCAAGCAGGGCAAGGTCCTCGAGGTGCTGGTCGAGCGCAACCGCGTCGTCGTCGAGGGCGTGAACTTCGTCAAGAAGCACGTCCGCGTCGGCCAGACGCAGCGCGGCTCGAAGGAGGGCGGCATCGAGACCGTCGAGGCCTCGATCCACATCTCCAACGTCGCGCTCGTCGACCCGAAGACCAAGAAGCCGACCCGGGTCGGCCACCGCAACGTGGCCGTCACCAAGGACGGCGTGACCAAGACCGTTCGCGTGCGCTACGCGAAGGCGTCGGGTGAGGAACTGTAATGACTGACACCACCGCAGTGGCTGCGAAGGTTCAGCCGCGGCTCAAGGCCAAGTACCAGGCCGACATCATCCCCGCTCTCAAGGAGCAGTTCGGCTTCGGCAACGTCCACCAGGTCCCCGGCCTGGTCAAGGTCGTCGTCAACACCGGTGTCGGTGAGGCCGCCCGCGACGGCAAGATCATCGACGGCGCGGTCAAGGACCTCACCGCCATCACCGGTCAGAAGCCGCAGGTCACCAAGGCCCGCAAGTCCATCGCGCAGTTCAAGCTGCGCGAGGGTCAGGCCATCGGCGCTCACGTCACCCTCCGGGGCGACCGCGCCTGGGAGTTCCTGGACCGCCTGCTCTCGGTGGCGCTGCCCCGCATCCGCGACTTCCGCGGGCTGTCGGACCGCCAGTTCGACGGCAACGGCAACTACACCTTCGGCATCACGGAGCAGTCGATCTTCCACGAGATCGACCAGGACCGCATCGACCGCGTCCGCGGCTTCGACGTGACCGTCGTGACCACCGCCAAGACCGACGACGAGGGTCGCGCGCTGCTCAAGCAGCTCGGCTTCCCGTTCAAGTCGTCGGACAACGCGTAAGCAGCAAGCCTCGAGGCCGGGGGACGGTGAGAACCGCCCTCCGGCCTCGTCGTGCGTCCGCCGCCGGACCGGTCCGTCCGGAGCCGGCGGCGGGCGCCACGCGGGATCCCCGGATCCCGTGCACGATCGGCCCTCGACCGCAGGACCTCGGCCATGTAGCATGGCTCGTTGGCCTGCGTTCGCGCGGCCGCATGGGCGTCGACGTCGTCGGCGCCGTCCCACACCACAGGTCGTCACTCTTGTAAAGGGTGCCGAAACCAGGCGAGAAAGGCACCATCAGCCATGACCATGACTGATCCGGTCGCAGATCTGCTGACCAGAATCCGTAACGCGAACTCCGCGCACCACGACTCCATCACCCTCCCGGGCTCGAAGCTCAAGGCGAACATCGCCGAGATCCTCAAGACCGAGGGCTACATCGCCGACTGGAAGGTCGAGGAGGCGCGCGTCGGCACGACGCTCTCCATCTCCCTCAAGTACGGCCCGAACCGCGAGCGCTCGATCGCCGGCATCAAGCGGGTCTCGAAGCCCGGACTCCGCGTGTACGCGAAGTCGGCCGAGATCCCCACCGTGCTCGGCGGCCTCGGCGTCGCCATCCTGTCCACCTCGAGCGGTCTCCTGACCGACCGCCAGGCCGAGAAGAAGGGCGTGGGTGGGGAAGTCCTCGCCTACGTGTGGTAAACCCTCATGTCGCGTATTGGAAGACTCCCCATCGAGATCCCGGCGGGCGTCGACGTCTCCGTCGCCGGATCCGCTGTGACCGTCAAGGGCCCCAAGGGCGAGCTGACCGTCTCGGTCGCCAGCCCCATCCAGGTGTCCGTCGAGAACGGCCAGGTGCTGGTCTCGCGTCCCGATGACGAGCGCGAGTCGCGCTCGCTCCACGGCCTCACCCGCACGCTCATCGCGAACGACATCATCGGTGTCACGCAGGGCTACTCCAAGGGCCTCGAGGTCGTCGGAACCGGTTACCGCGTGCTGGCGAAGGGCTCGGACATCGAGTTCGCGCTCGGCTTCTCGCACCCGGTCGTCGTCACCCCGCCCGCGGGCATCTCGTTCACGGTCGAGGGCAACAACAAGCTCACCGTGCACGGCATCTCGAAGCAGGCCGTCGGTGAGGTGGCCGCCAACATTCGTAAGATCCGCAAGCCCGAGCCCTACAAGGGCAAGGGCGTGCGCTACGCCGGCGAGGTCGTTCGCCGCAAGGCCGGAAAGAGCGGTAAGTGATCATGGGACTCGGAACCAGAGGAAAGAGCAAGTCCGCTGCGCGCGGTCGTCGTCACGACCGTCTGCGCAAGAAGGTCGTCGGATCCGCCGAGCGCCCCCGCCTCGTCGTCAACCGCTCGGCCCGCCACGTCTTCGTGCAGGTCGTCGACGACGCTCAGGGCCGCACCCTCGCGTCGGCGTCGACCCTCGAGGCCGACCTGCGCGTGTTCGACGGCGACAAGACCGCCAAGGCCCGCAAGGTCGGCGAGCTCGTCGCCGAGCGCGCCAAGAACGCCGGTGTCGAGGCGGTCGTCTTCGACCGCGGAGGCAACAAGTACGCCGGTCGCGTCGCCGCGATCGCCGATGGAGCACGAGAGGCAGGGCTCAACCTGTGAGCGCCGCAGAGAACAAGGAACCCGAGGTCGCCGCTGTGTCGGAGGCCCCCGTCGAGACCGCTGCGTCCACGCAGCCGCAGCAGGAGGCTCGTGAGCCCCGCCGCGGCGGCCGCGACCGCAACCAGGGTGGCCGCGACCGCGGTGGCCGTGACGCCGAGAAGAGCCAGTTCCTCGAGCGCGTCGTGACCATCAACCGCGTGTCGAAGGTCGTCAAGGGCGGTCGTCGCTTCAGCTTCACCGCGCTCGTGGTCGTCGGAGACGGCAACGGACTGGTGGGCGTCGGCTACGGCAAGGCCCGCGAGGTCCCGACCGCCATCTCCAAGGGCGTCGAGGAGGCGAAGAAGAACTTCTTCCGCGTCCCCCGCGTCGCCTCGACCATCCCGCACCCCGTCCAGGGTGAGGCCGCCGCCGGTGTGGTGCTCCTGCGCCCCGCCGCCGCGGGTACCGGTGTCATCGCCGGCGGTCCCGTCCGCGCCGTCCTCGAGTGCGCCGGCATCCACGACGTCCTGAGCAAGTCGCTCGGCTCGTCGAACACCATCAACATCGTCCACGCGACCGTCGAGGCTCTGAAGCAGCTCGAGGAGCCGCGCGCCGTCGCAGCTCGTCGTGGTCTCGACTTCGACCAGGTCGCGCCGGCACGTCTCGTCCGTGCCGAGGCCGACGCCCTCGCCGCCGCGTCCAACGCGAAGGCAGGTGCCTGATGGCCCAGCTCAAGGTGACCCAGATCAAGTCGAAGGTCAGCGAGAAGCAGTACCAGCGCGACACGCTGCGCTCGCTCGGCCTCAGGAAGATCGGTCAGAGCGTCGTCCGCGAGGACAACGCCCAGAACCGCGGATACGTGAAGACCGTCGCCCACCTGGTGAAGGTCGAGGAGATTGACTAATGGCTGAGACGAAGAAGGCCGCCGCCGCGGAGTCCACGACTCCCGCGCAGGCGACCACCACGAAGGGCGCGGCGGCGCCGGCGACCAAGGAGCACGTGCTCAAGGTCCACCACCTCCGCCCCGCTGCCGGAGCCAAGAAGGCCAAGACCCGCGTGGGTCGCGGTGAGGGCTCCAAGGGAAAGACCGCCGGTCGCGGCACCAAGGGCACCAAGGCCCGCTACCAGGTGCGCGTCGGCTTCGAGGGTGGGCAGATGCCGCTGCACATGCGCACCCCGAAGCTCCGCGGCTTCAAGAACCCGTTCCGGGTCGAGTACCAGGTCGTGAACCTGTCCGCTCTCGCGGAGCTCTACCCCCAGGGCGGCGACGTCACCATCGGCGACCTGGTCGCCAAGGGTGCTGTCCGCAAGAACGAGAAGGTCAAAGTCCTCGGGGACGGCGACATTGCGGTTAAGCTGAACGTCGCGGTCGACAAGGTCTCCAGCTCTGCCGAGCAGAAGATCGTCGCTGCGGGCGGATCCATCAAGTAGCACCAGCAGCTTGTCGGTCGAGCTTGCCACGCCGACTCCCTCCGGGAGCGCGTGGCAAGCTCGACCTGTATCCCGCACCACAGAATTGAGCAGGAGACCTTAGGTAGTGTTTGGCGCCGTTGCGCGGATCTTCCGCACCCCCGACCTCCGCCGCAAGATCGGCTTCACCCTCGCGATCGTGGCGATCTTCCGGCTGGGATCCTTCATCCCTGCTCCGTTCGTCGACTTCAGCGCCGTGCAGGCCTGTCTCGCCGGCAACCAGGGCACCTCGGGTCTCTACGAGCTCGTGAACCTCTTCAGCGGTGGAGCACTGCTCCAGCTGTCGATCTTCGCGCTCGGGATCATGCCGTACATCACGGCGTCGATCATCGTGCAGCTGCTGCGCGTGGTCATCCCTCACTTCGAGACGCTGTACAAGGAGGGGCAGTCCGGTCAGGGCAAGCTCACCCAGTACACGCGGTACCTCACCATCGCGCTCGGCGTCCTCCAGTCGACGACGCTGATCACCGTCGCCCGCTCGGGCGCCCTCTTCGGCAACTCCGGTGTCCCGGAGTGCTCGGCGCTCATCATCACCGACGAGTGGTACTCCATCCTCCTCATGGTCATCACCATGACCGCGGGCACCGGGATCATCATGTGGATGGGCGAGCTCATCACCGAGCGCGGCATCGGCAACGGCATGTCGCTGCTGATCTTCACCTCGATCGCCGCCCAGTTCCCCACCTCCCTGTGGTCGATCGCGCAGTCGCGCGGCTTCGAGACCTTCCTCCTCGTCCTCGGCGTGGGCCTCGTGCTCGTGGTCGCCGTGGTCTTCGTGGAGCAGTCTCAGCGGCGGATCCCCGTGCAGTACGCCAAGCGGATGGTCGGCCGCCGCACCTACGGCGGCAACAACACCTACATCCCGATCAAGGTCAACATGGCCGGCGTCGTGCCCGTCATCTTCGCCTCGTCGCTGCTGTACCTGCCCGCGCTCATCGCGCAGTTCAACCAGCCCGCCGCTGGCCAGGAGGCCCCGGTCTGGGTCACCTGGATCACGAACTACCTCACCAAGGGCGATCACCCGCTCTACATGGCGCTGTACTTCCTCCTGATCGTGGGCTTCACCTACTTCTACGTCGCGATCACCTTCAACCCGGACGAGGTCGCCGACAACATGAAGCGCTACGGCGGCTTCATCCCCGGCATCCGCGCCGGCCGCCCGACCGCCGAGTACCTCAACTACGTGCTCACCCGGGTGACGCTGCCTGGATCGGTCTACCTCGGCCTCATCGCGCTCGTGCCCCTCGTGGCCCTCGCGCTGGTCGGTGCGAACCAGAACTTCCCCTTCGGCGGCACGTCCATCCTGATCATCGTCGGAGTCGGCCTGGAGACGGTGAAGCAGATCGACTCCCAGCTGCAGCAGCGCCACTACGAAGGACTCCTCCGATGACGTCGCACCCGATCGGCTTCCGTCTCCTGCTGATCGGCCCTCCCGGCGCAGGCAAGGGGACCCAGGCCGCTCGGCTGAGCGACATCCTCCGGGTGCCCGCCATCTCCACCGGGGACATCTTCCGCGCGAACGTCGCCAACGAGACCGACCTCGGTCTCCAGGCGAAGGCCTACCTCGACAACGGGCGCTACGTGCCGGACGAGCTGACCAACGCGATCGTGCACGACCGCCTCCAGGAGGCGGACGCGTCGACCGGGTTCCTGCTCGACGGCTACCCGCGCACCACGGAGCAGGTCGACGAGCTCGACCGCATCCTCGCAGCGGACGACAACCGGCTCGATGCGGTCGTCCAGCTGACGGCCGATCCCGACGAGGTCGTCGGCCGCCTTCTCAAGCGCTCGCTCGAGCAGGGGCGCAGCGACGACACCGAGGACGTCATCCGGCGCCGACTCGCGCTCTACGAGGAGCAGACCGCTCCGCTCATCGACGTCTACGCGGCCCGCGGGCTCGTGGTCGTGGTCGACGGCCTCGGGCCGGTCGACGAGGTGACCGAGCGGATCGTCGTCGCCCTCGAGGGCCACCGCGTGGGCCGCCTCGACACCCCGGCCGCCTGAGCCGTGGCGTTCCGCTCCTCGCTCTACAAGACGCCCGCGCAGCTGCGGTCGATGCTCGCTCCGGGCCTCGCCACGGCCGCCTCGCTCGATGCGGTCCGCGCGGCGATCCGCCCGGGCGTCACCACGCTCGAGCTCGACGCGATCGCCGAGTCGGCGATCGTCGCACTCGGCGGCCACTCGAACTTCCAGCTCGTCCCGGGCTACCGGCACACGATCTGCGCCTCGGTCAACGACGAGGTGGTCCACGGCATCCCCGGCGGGCGCGTGCTCGAGCCGGGCGACCTGGTCTCCATCGACAGCGGCGCCGAGATCGACGGCTGGAACGGCGACTCCGCGATGACGGTGGTCCTGCCCGATCCCTCCCGACCGGAGGAGGTCGCGGCACGCGCCGAGCTCTCGCGGGTGACCGAGGGATCCCTGTGGCGGGGGATCGCCGCCCTCGCCTCCGCCCGACACCTCAACGAGGTCGGCGCGGCGATCGAGGAGTACATCGAGGACGAGGCCGAGCGCTCGGGCCGCGTCTACGGCATCCTCACCGACTACATCGGCCACGGCATCGGGCGCACCATGCACGAGGCTCCGCCGGTCTTCAACTACCGGGTGCGCCAGCGCGGCCCCGAGGTGAAGCCGGGACTCGTCGTCGCGATCGAGCCGATGGTCACCGCGGGCAGCGCCGAGACCTTCGTCCGCGAGGACGAGTGGACGGTCGCAACCGAGGACAGCAGCATGGCCGCCCACTGGGAGCACTCCGTCGCCGTGCACCACGACGGCATCTGGGTCACCACGCTCGCCGACGGCGGCGCGGCCGGCCTCGCCCCCTACGGGATCGTGCCGACGCCCTTCGCC
This sequence comes from Rathayibacter sp. VKM Ac-2805, assembly GCF_009834265.1. Taxonomy (NCBI): domain Bacteria; kingdom Bacillati; phylum Actinomycetota; class Actinomycetes; order Micrococcales; family Microbacteriaceae; genus Rathayibacter; species Rathayibacter sp. VKM Ac-2805. The sequence goes on along the minus strand of NZ_CP047185.1, from coordinate 2,693,192 downwards.
TGACTCGACGACGCGCAGGGGTGGGGCCGGTCCGATGCGGAGGGAGGGTGCTGTCGTCCTCTCGCGACTGGCTCGGGTCTGGCGGGCGCCCGCAGGGCGCGGGATGGCGCGAGAGGACGACAGCACCCTCTCGATCCCTGTCTGAGCGGACAGTCAGCTGTCGATCACCCGCACCAGCTCCTCGATGAAGCCGCCGAAGTCCGTGGAGCGCCGGATGAGGCGCTGCACCTCCGCCCGGTCGGCGAACACCTCGACGAACTGGTCGAACACCGACTGGAAGGTGCTGCGGCCGGCCGAGGCGAACGCGATCATCGCGATCACGTTCACCCGCTGCTCGCCCCACTCCATCGCGGTGTCGTTCACGACGATCGCGATGGAGGTGCGGCGGGCGCTCATCGCCATCGCGTGCGGGACCGCGAGGTTGTCGGTGAACGCCGTGGAGCTCATCCGCTCGCGCTCGATGGCGCCGTCGACGTAGTCCTCGTCGATGATGCCGCCGGCGATCATCCGCTCGCCCAGCATCCGGATCATCGCCGCCTCGTCGCGCGCGTGCACGTTGCGGAAGAACAGCTCCTCGTCGAAGAACTGCAGCAGCTCGTCCTTGATCTGCGCGCGGCGGCGGTGCCGGCGGACGCGGGCGATGGCCCGGCGCACCGTCTCGACGTCGTGGTCGGTGAGGAACGGCTGCACGACCACGACGTCATCGGACGCGGGGCGCTCGTCGATCGTGGTGATCACGAGGTCGGCGGTGAGCCGGTCCCAGTCGACGTCGCTCCGCGTGATCAGCGAGCGCACCTCCACCTCGGTGCCGAGCGAGCGCTCGACGCGCAGGCGGAGCATGTGAGCGAGGTCGTAGTAGTTGGGGCAGACGATCACGCAGGACAGACGCTCCTCCCGCCGGGACACCCGCTCGAGGAACGAGCCGACGTGGAGGGCGATGTAGGCGATCTCGTCCTCGTTGACCACGATGCCCCGCCGGCGCTGCAGCCCGCTCGCCAGGAACACCGCGATCTCGTAGGTCATCGGGTAGCTGGTCTTGATCGAGCGGGTGAGCGGGTTGCGGGAGTAACCGCCCTCGGCGGCCCGGGCGATCAGGTTCCGCACGTGCAGGGCGAGGCGGACGATGAAGCCCTCGTCGTCGAGGTCGACCAGGTACTCGCGGTTGACGTCGGCGACGAGCTCGCGGACGACGGCGAGGTCCTCCGGGTCGAGGTAGTTCTCGACCACGGCGGCGACCGGCTCGTTCTGCCCGGGCGTCGCCACCCGCGTCGTCATCAGGATCGCGAGCTGGGCGAGCTCGGCGTCGGTCAGGCGCGTCGCGAAGTGCCGCTCCACGAGCTCCGCCAGCAGGGCCGCGAGCTCGCCGTGGATCGCGGGGGAGGGGCGGGAGCCGGAGGGGTCCCCGATGCCCCGGGCGACGCGGTCGACGGCGATCGCGATGTGGAGGAGGACGCTGTTCACGCCGTAGTCGTTGATGTAGTAGCCGCGGGTCTCGAGCTCGGCCAGCAGCTCGGTCTTGAAGGCGCCGAGGCCGGGGGAGGCGAACTCGCGCTGGACGTCGTCGAGCGTGAAGACGCCCTGCGCGCTCTCGTCGCGGAACATCCGCGAGATCAGGCGGCGGCGGGCCTCCTCGCTGCCCTCGAGGCGCACCGACGGGCCGCGCCGGACCAGCCCGAGGCCGGCCTCGTCGGCGAGGGCCTTCACCCGGCGCAGATCGGCGTCGACGGTCGACTCGCTCACCGACAGCGCGTCGGCGAGGGCGAAGACGTCCAGGCCCTCGTCGGAGTCGACCAGGCGGCGGACGATGCTGTACAGCCGGTCACGCGGTGTGTCGGGCTCGACGTCGCGGCTGCGCTGCGCCTCCAGGTAGGCCGCGTACGCCTCGCGCGCGAGCCGGTAGCCGTTCGCGGAGGACTCGACCGGCTCCAGCGGGGCGGCCTGCGCCTTCACCGCGGTGACGTAGCTCCGGACGCTGCGGGTGGTGACTCCGAGCCTGTCGGCGAGCTCGTGCGCCGTCACCCAGCCGTCGGCGCGGGAGAGGTACTCCAGCAGTCGTTCGCGGTTGTCAGGCATCAGGCTCCAGGCGTGCGGTCGGGGCGGGCGCCGGGAGCGCCACGACCCTGCCGTGGGCCCGCAGGACGCGGGCGGCGAGTCGTACGTCCCGTCAGTCAATCACCCCGGCGACGCGCCCGGGAGCCCCCGCGCCGCGGTGGAAGGGGCCGTCTTCCGCCCCCGCGGAAGATTGTCTGCTGGAGGGTGCCGCCCCTCCGAGGGGATGCTTGGATGAATCACGACCCGGACGCGAGGAGGCGAACGAGGTGCGGAAGATCCTGATCGTCTGCGGTGCAGGCGCGTCGAGCACGTTCCTGGCCCACCGGCTGCGAGCGGGCGCGAAGGAGCGCGGCATGGATGCCGTGTTCCGCTCCGAGACCCTCACCGGTCTCGACCACTCCCTCCCCGAGGCCGACGTCCTCCTCGTGGGGCCGCACCTCGAGTCGCAGTTCGACGGACTCCGCCACCGTGCGGAGCTCGTGGGAGCCGCGGCCGCCCTCCTCCCGCCCGATGTCTTCGGAGCGCACGGTGCCGATGCCGTGCTCGAGACCCTGCCCGTCCTCTTCGCCGCTCGCGCGGTCGTCGCAGGCGCGGACGGGGACTCCTCCACCCGCCCGGTCCGTCCGGGCGAGCCCGACTCCGGGCACCACTGATGCAGTCGCGACTGCAGGATCAAGGAGAAACGTTCATGGTCGAGCGCACCGTGCAGGTTGCATCGTCGAAGGGCCTCCACGCCCGCCCCGCCTCGCTCTTCAGCCAGGCCGCGGCGAAGTCGGGTCAGAAGGTCCTCGTCGCCAAGGGCGACGCGACCCCGGTCAACGCCGCGTCGATCCTCGGGATCATCTCGCTCGGCATCGAGCACGGCGACGAGCTCACCGTCAGCGTCGAGGGCGACAACGAGCAGGCCGTCCTCGAGGAGCTCGCGACCTTCCTCACCACCGACCACGACGCGTGACGCGGAGCGTCACGCAAGGCGGCCGGCCCCGGTGCCCACGGCGCCGGTAGCCGCGGCAGCCCCTGGAGCGTGACGGCGACCCTCACCGGGTCGCATCAGGCGCCTGCGGGACCCGGCCCCGCCCTCTGCCGGCCCCACGCCGCCGCCCCCGCATCCTCTTCTCCCGCCCGCACTCCGCACGACAGGAACGAGCACCCATGACGCTGTCCACTCCTCAGACCGCCTACGCCTCCGCCAAGCTCCAGGGCACCGGAGTGGGACGCGGGTTGGCCCTCGGGCCGGTCCTGCGCATGCCGGAGCCGCTGCCCGAGCCCGAGGACACCGCCAGCACCCGCAGCGTCGCCCAGGAGGAGGAGCGCGCCGTCTCGTCGCTGTCCGCCACCGCCGCGACGATCCGCCACCGAGGCGAGCGGGCCGGCGGCTCGGCGAAGGACGTCCTCGACGCCCAGGCCCTGATGGCCGAGGACCCGTCCCTCGCGGACGACGTCAAGGCGCGGATCGCCGGGGGCAAGACCGCGGAGCGCGCCGTGCACGAGGCCTTCGCCGGCTTCCGCGACCTGCTCGTGGCGATGGGCGGCTACATGGCCGAGCGCGCGACCGACCTCGACGACGTCTCGCAGCGCGTCGTGGCGCACCTGCGCGGCGTCGCCGCTCCCGGCGTCCCCGAGTCGGACGAGCCGTTCGTGCTCGTCGCCCGCGACCTCGCTCCGGCCGACACGGCGCTGCTCGACCTCGAGAAGGTCCTCGGCCTGATCACCAGCGACGGTGGACCGACCTCGCACACGGCGATCCTCGCCCGGGAGAAGTCGATCACCGCCATCGTCGGCACCACCGGCGCCCTCGACCTGCGGGACGGCCAGCTCGTCATCCTCGACGCCACCTCCGGCGTCGTGACGGTGAACCCCTCGGACGCCGAGATCGGCGCCGCGAAGTCCTCGATCGCCGAGCGCGCCGAGATGCTCGCCGCACCGGTCGTCCCCGGCGCGCTGGCCGACGGCCACGCCGTGCCGCTGCTCGCGAACCTCGGCTCGGCCGACGGCGCTGCGAACGCGGTCGAGCTCGGCGCCGAGGGAGTGGGGCTGTTCCGCACCGAGTTCCTCTTCCTCGACGCGAAGGAGGCGCCCTCGGTCGCCGAGCAGGCGGAGCAGTACACGCGCCTGCTCGCCGCGTTCCCCGGCCGCAAGGTCGTCGTCCGCGCGCTCGACGCCGGCGCCGACAAGCCGCTGAGCTTCCTCAACGACGACCACGAGGAGAACCCGGCCCTCGGTCTCCGCGGACTGCGCGCCCTCCGCGCCAGCGAGCAGATCCTCCGCGACCAGCTCACCGCCCTCGCCCAGGCCGACGCCGCCACCGACGCCGACCTCTGGGTCATGGCGCCGATGGTCGCGACCGTGGACGAGACCCGCTACTTCACCTCGATGGCGCGGGAGCTCGGCATCCGCACCGCCGGAGTGATGGTGGAGGTCCCCTCCTCCGCCCTGCTCGCCGACCGCATCCTCGGAGTCGCGGACTTCGCCTCGATCGGCACCAACGACCTGACCCAGTACACGCTCGCCGCCGACCGCATGCTCGGCACGGTCTCGGCGTTCCAGGACCCGTGGCACCCGGCCGTGCTCCGCCTCGTCGGCGAGGTCGGCCGCGCGGGAGCGGCGCTGGGCAAGCCCGTCGGGATCTGCGGAGAAGCCGCCGCCGACCCGCTGCTCGCCGTGGTCCTCGTCGGCCTCGGCGCCACCACCCTCTCGATGTCGCCGTCGGCTCTCGCCGACGTCCGCGCCGAGCTGGCCGAGCACACCCTCGACGACGCCAAGCGGTACGCGGAGCTCGCTCTCGCCGCCGACAGCGCCGCCGACGCCCGCTCCGCGGTCACCGAGGCGATCGCCGCCTCCTGATCCCGGATCACCAGCCCCACCCCCCCCCCTGCACCACCCCGCCACTCGGGAGCCGGGACGCCTCAGGAGCGTCCCGCCCGCCCGCCCCTAGAAATCGGAGAACACACCACATGACAACGACGTCAGCGACGTCGACGCGCGGTGGAGCGCGCGTCCACGTCCAGCGCTTCGGCACCTTCCTCTCGGGAATGGTCATGCCGAACATCGCGGCCTTCATCGCCTGGGGCTTCATCACGGCCCTCTTCATCCAGACCGGATGGCTCCCGCTCCTCGGCATCGACGCCACCTGGGTCCAGCAGTTCGGCGGCTGGAGCACGGATCCCGACGTGGTCAACACCGGCCTCGTCGCCCCGATGATCACCTACCTCCTCCCGCTCCTCATCGCGAACACCGGCGGCCGCATGGTCTACGGCGCCCGCGGTGGCGTGGTCGGCACCATCGCGACCATGGGCGTCATCGTCGGCGCCGGCATCCCGATGTTCATCGGCGCCATGATCATGGGCCCGCTGTCGGCGTGGCTCATGAAGAAGGTCGACTCGATCTGGGACGGCAAGATCAAGCCCGGCTTCGAGATGCTGGTCAACAATTTCTCCGCCGGAATCCTCGGCCTCCTCCTCGCGCTCCTCGCCTTCGCGGGCGTCGCGCCGCTCGTGGTCGGTCTCTCGACCGCCCTCGGTGCGGGCGTGGAGTTCCTGGTCAACGCGGGCCTGCTCCCGCTGACCTCGCTCTTCATCGAGCCGGCGAAGATCCTCTTCCTGAACAACGCCATCAACCACGGCATCCTCACGCCGCTGGGCGTGCAGCAGGCGGAGGAGGCGGGCAAGTCCTACCTCTTCCTCCTCGAGGCCAACCCCGGCCCCGGCATGGGCGTGCTCCTGGCCTTCGCGTTCTTCGGCGTCGGCGCGGCCCGCGCCTCGGCTCCCGGCGCGGCGATCATCCACTTCATCGGCGGCATCCACGAGATCTACTTCCCGTACGTGCTGATGAAGCCGGCGCTGCTCGCAGCCGTCATCCTCGGCGGTGCGACCGGTGTCGCGACGAACGTCGCGTTCAACTCCGGCCTCCGCGCCCCCGCCTCGCCCGGCTCGATCATCGCGGTGCTCCTGCAGACCGCGAACGACAGCTTCCTCGGCGTCATCCTCTCGGTGATCCTCGCGACCGCCGTGTCGTTCCTGGTGGCCTCGGTCATCATCCGGTCCGGCCGCAAGCGCGACCTGGCCGCGGAGCAGGAGGGCGACGACAAGCTCGCCGCCGCCGTCGCCGCCAACGAGGCGAACAAGGGCAAGGAGAGCGCCGTCGGCTCGCTCATCAACGCCCGCGGCGCCAACGCTCCGCAGGACTCGGCCGGCGCCTCGACCGCGGGAGCCACGGCCACCGCGACCCAGGTCCGGAACATCGTCTTCGCCTGCGACGCCGGCATGGGCTCGTCCGCGATGGGCGCCTCTGTTTTGCGGAACAAGATGAAGAAGGCGGGCTTCGAGGACGTCACGGTCACCAACAAGGCGATCGCCGCTCTCGAGGACGACGTGGACCTGGTCATCACCCAGGCCGAGCTCACGGAGCGCGCCCGCCAGCGCACCCCGGGCGCCATCCACGTCTCCGTGGACAACTTCATGAACAGCCCGAAGTACGACGAGGTCGTCTCGCTGGTCGCGGAGCAGCACGGCAAGTAGTACGCCAACCATTCGGAGGGAACCCGTAGGGTGCGACAGAGCGGACACGCTCCGCTCGCCCCTGCGGGTTCCCTCGCTGTCAGCACCTCCACGGAAGGACGCACCCCATGAGCGACGTGCTCACCATCGGACAGATCGACGCCTCCGGCACCGCCACCACGAAGGAGGCCGCCATCAAGGAGGCCGCCGACATGCTGGTCGGCGTCGGCGCGGTCACCCCCGCCTACTACGAGGCCATGCTCGCCCGCGAGGCGACCGTCTCGACCTACATGGGCAACCTGCTCGCCATCCCGCACGGCACCAACGACGCGAAGGACGAGATCCGCTCCTCCGCCCTCTCGTTCGTGCGCTACGCGCAGCCGATCGACTGGGACGGCAACGAGGTGCGCTTCGTCGTCGGCATCGCCGGCGTCGACAACGAGCACCTCGAGATCCTCTCCAAGATCGCGATCATCTTCTCGGAGGAGGACGAGGTGCAGAAGCTCCTCGACGCCCCGGACGCGCAGTCGCTCTACAGCCTGCTGGGCGAGGTCAACTCCTGATGCCCACCGCCGTCCACTTCGGCGCCGGCAACATCGGCCGCGGCTTCGTCGGCCTGATCCTGCACGGCGCCGGCTACGAGCTCGTCTTCGCCGACGTCAACTCCGAGCTGATCGGCCGCCTCGCCGCCGCCGACAGCTACGAGGTGCACGAGGTGGGGGAGGAGGCGGCCACGCACGTCGTCGACCGCTTCCGCGCGATCGACTCGGCCGCCGACGAGGAGGCGCTCGTCCGCGAGATCGCCGCCGCCGACATCGTCACCACGGCCGTCGGCCCGAACATCCTGCGCTTCGTCGCCCCCGTGATCGCGAAGGGCCTCGCCGCCCGCGACGAGTCGGCGCCGCGGCTGGCGGTCATGGCCTGCGAGAACGCGATCAACGCCACGCGCCTCCTGCAGACCGAGGTCGCCGCGAACCTCGGCGCGGACGAGTGGGAGCGCCTGCGCACCCGCGCCGTCTTCGCCGACACCGCGGTGGACCGCATCGTCCCGAACCAGGACCCGGGCCAGGGCCTGGACGTGACAGTGGAGAGCTTCTTCGAGTGGGTCGTCGACCGCACTCCGTTCGAGGGCACCGAGCCGGAGATCCCGGGCGCGACCTGGGTCGACGACCTCGAGCCCTTCATCGAGCGGAAGCTCTTCACGGTGAACACCGGCCACGCGACGGCCGCCTACACCGGCTTCGCGGCCGGAGCGCACAAGCTTTCCGACGCGCTGGCGATGCCCGAGGTGCACGACGCGGTCAAGGCCGCGCTCGAGGACACCAAGGCGCTCATCGTGGCCAAGCACGGCTTCAGCGACGAGGAGCAGCAGGCCTACCTCGAGAAGACGCTGAAGCGCTTCGCGAATCCGTACCTGACCGACACGGTCGACCGGGTGGGACGCCAGCCGCTGCGGAAGCTGTCGCGGCACGAGCGCTTCATCGGACCGGCGGCCGAGCTCGCCGAGCGCGGGCGCACGCCGGAGGGCCTGCTCGCCGCGATCGGCGCCGCGCTGCGCTTCGACGTGCCCGAGGATCCCCAGAGCGTGGAGCTCCACGAGAAGCTGGCCGCGCTCACCCCGGAGGAGTTCGTGGCGGAGGTCACCGGCCTCACGGCCGAGCACCCGCTCTTCGACCGGGTCGTGGCGGTCGTCCGCGGCTAGTCCCGTGGCCGCACGGCGGTGAACGACGACGAGGTCCCCTGCTTCCCGCGGGGGACCTCGTCGTCGTCTGCGGCGGCTCGGGCGGAGCGCTAGAACAGCCGCCAGCGCGTGAGCGGCCAGGCCACGGCGAAGACGCGCCCGGTGACCCTGTCGATCGGCACGGTCTTCACGCACGTGTCGATCGGCCCGCCGGCGCCGCGGCACTCGCCGAGCGAGTCGTTGGAGTTCGACCGGTGGTCGCCCAGGACGAAGAGGGAGCCCTCGGGGACGGTGTACTCGTCGAAGCAGCGGAGGGACGCGGGGCTCGTCGTGCAGTCGAGGGTCCCGGGGGTGAAGGGGAAGTCCTCGAACACGTAGGACTCGTCCAGCGGCTTCCCGTCGACCAGCACATGCCCCTCGGCGTCGCAGCAGGAGACGGTGTGGCCCCCCTCGGCGATCAGCCTCTTGACGAGGAACTCCTCGTGGGAGGGGCCGATGCTGGTGACGTCGCCGAACGTCTTCACGATCTCGGAGAGGGGGCTGCCGGCCTCGTCGCTCGCGCCCCAGTCGGCGTCGCGCGAGAAGACGACGATCTGGCCCTCCTCCGGCCCGCCCTGGAGGGCGAGGGTGCGGTCGACCAGGATGCGGTCGCCGAAGAATCCGCCGCCCTGGAGGGTGTTCTCCATCGAGCCGGTCGGCACCGTGTACACCTTCACGAAGAAGGTCTGCACCAGGGCGATGACCGCGATCGCCGCCAGGATCGTCACCACCGGGTGCGAGTACCAGCTCCGCCTCGCGGTCGCGGACCTCGTCGTGCGCGCCATGTGCTCTCCCTCCGGCTCGACGGAGCCAGCCTAGGCGGCGGCGGACGCAGGGCCGGGCAGGGGGCGCGCGTCGGGCGCGGAGGCGGAGGAGGGGGCGACACGCCCGAGGTGGCGGAACGGCCGCGATTCGCGTAGTATCGACCCTTGGTGTTTTGCGCGTGCTCCGGCATGCCCGCGAACCCCGATCCGGGCTCTCGCCCGGTGGTGGCTCGTCGCGGAAACATTCGCACGACCAGTACACACACTACTTCCGAACGACAGTGAGGCTATGGCCAAAAAAGACGGTGTCATCGAAATCGAAGGTGCGGTTGTCGAGGCGCTCCCCAACGCGATGTTCCGCGTGGAGCTGACCAACGGACACAAAGTTCTCGCCCATATCTCGGGCAAGATGCGTCAGCACTACATCCGGATCCTCCCCGAGGACCGGGTGATCGTGGAGCTGAGCCCCTACGACCTGACCCGCGGCCGGATCGTCTACCGCTACAAGTAGGCGTTCGCTCCGCTGACGTTCGCGACGTGCGTGTCCTGTAAGGAACGGCCCCGGCATCCGCCGGGAGCACGACGCCAGCGAAAACAAGGACAAGAACAATGAAGGTCAACCCCAGCGTCAAGCGCATCTGCGACCACTGCAAGATCATCCGCCGCCACGGCAACGTGATGGTCATCTGCAGCAGCAACCCCCGCCACAAGCAGCGCCAGGGCTAGTCCCGCTGCTTCCGCGAGGGAGCGCAGGGGCGGCGTGCCGCCCCCACTGCACAACTGAACACACCCGCAGCACCAGAAATCGCGCAGCACCCCGGCGACCCCGGGGTGGACGGCGAGGACACCTTCGGTCGGAGGCCGAGGCACCGGTGCTGCTTCACACCTCCACTCACTCACAGGAGAAGCCACAATGGCACGTCTGGCAGGAGTAGACATCCCGCGCGAGAAGCGCGTGGAGGTCGCACTGACCTACATCTACGGTGTCGGCCGCACTCGCGCGCTCAAGACCCTGAGCGACACCGGGATCGACGGCAACATCCGCGTCAAGGACCTCAGCGACGACCAGCTCGTCTCGCTCCGCGACTACATCGAGGGCAACTACAAGGTGGAGGGCGACCTCCGCCGCGAGGTCGCCGCCGACATCCGCCGCAAGGTCGAGATCGGCTCGTACGAGGGCCTCCGCCACCGTCGCGGCCTCCCGGTCCGTGGACAGCGCACCAAGACGAACGCGCGCACCCGCAAGGGACCCAAGCGCACCGTCGCCGGCAAGAAGAAGGCCGGCCGCAAGTAACGCGGGCGACACGGACCTAGAGGAGATACAGAATTGGCTACCCCCAAGTCGGCCGCGCGCAAGCCGCGCCGCAAGGAGAAGAAGAACATCGCTGTGGGCCAGGCCCACATCAAGTCGACGTTCAACAACACCATCGTCTCGATCACCGACCCCTCCGGGGCCGTCATCAGCTGGGCCTCGTCCGGTGGAGTCGGCTTCAAGGGCTCGCGCAAGTCGACGCCGTTCGCCGCCCAGCTCGCCGCCGAGTCGGCCGCGCGCCAGGCTCAGGAGCACGGCATGAAGAAGGTGGACGTCTTCGTGAAGGGCCCCGGCTCGGGTCGTGAGACCGCGATCCGCTCGCTCCAGGCCGCAGGCCTCGAGGTCGGCTCGATCAACGACGTCACCCCGCAGGCGCACAACGGCTGCCGCCCGCCCAAGCGTCGTCGCGTCTAAGCAGCACTCGCAGCCGTCGGTCGGCCGCACGAACCGCCTCCGGGCGGGGAGTGCGGCCGACCGGCGGATCGCGCATTTCTTTCACAACTCCACACCTCGCAAACGCACGTGTCATATAGCGGACACGTGATCGAAAGGAATCATCAGTGCTTATCGCACAGCGTCCGACGCTCACCGAGGAGAACATCTCGGAGTTCCGTTCCCGCTTCGTCATCGAGCCCCTCGAGCCCGGCTTCGGCTACACGCTCGGCAACTCGCTGCGTCGCACCCTGCTGTCCTCCATCCCCGGCGCCGCTGTCACCAGCATCCGGATCGACGGAGTCCTGCACGAGTTCACGACCGTCCCGGGTGTCCGCGAGGACGTCACCGAGATCATCCTGAACATCAAGGGACTCGTCGTCTCCTCCGAGCACGACGAGCCGATCACCGCCTACCTGCGCAAGCAGGGAGCCGGCCAGGTCACCGCCGCGGACATCTCGGCTCCGGCCGGTGTCGAGATCCACAACCCGGAGCTCGTCATCGCCACGCTGAACGACAAGGCGAAGTTCGAGCTCGAGCTCACGATCGAGCGCGGCCGCGGCTACGTCTCGGCGACCCAGAACCGCAGCGAGTTCTCCGAGGCCGGCCAGATCCCGGTCGACTCGATCTACTCGCCCGTGCTGAAGGTCACCTACCGCGTCGAGGCCACCCGTGCCGGCGAGCGCACCGACTTCGACCGTCTGGTCGTGGACGTGGAGACGAAGGCCGCGATCTCGCCGCGCGACGCCATCGCCTCCGCCGGACGCACGCTGACCGAGCTGTTCGGTCTCGCCCGCGAGCTGAACAACGCGGCCGAGGGCATCGAGATCGGCCCCGCGCCGGTCGACGCGGTCCTCTCGACCGAGCTGTCCATGCCCATCGAGGACCTCGACCTCTCGGTGCGCAGCTACAACTGCCTCAAGCGCGAGGGCATCAACAACGTCAATGAGCTCGTCGCCCTCTCGGAGACGCAGCTCATGAACATCCGCAACTTCGGTCAGAAGTCGGTGGATGAGGTCAAGGAGAAGCTGACGGAGCTCGGCCTGTCGCTCAAGGACTCGGTCCCCGGGTTCGACGGCGCCCACTTCTACAGCTACGACGACGAGAGCATCTAGGTCCTCCGCTCCGGAGCCCCGGCTCCTCGCGTCCGACCTGCTGACACCCCTTTAGTACTGGAGTAAACCCATGCCCAAGCCCACCAAGGGCCCCCGCCTCGGAGGCGGACCCGCACACGAGCGCCTGCTGCTGGCGAACCTGGCCGCGGCCCTGTTCACGCACAAGAGCATCAAGACGACCGAGACCAAGGCCAAGCGCCTTCGTCCGCTCGCCGAGCGCCTGGTGACCTTCGCCAAGCGCGGCGACCTGCACGCCCGCCGTCGCGTCCTCGCGACGATCGGTGACAAGTCGGTCGTCCACGAGCTCTTCACCGAGATCGCTCCGCTCGTCGCCGAGCGCGAGGGCGGCTACACCCGCATCACCAAGATCGGCCCCCGCAAGGGAGACAACGCGCCCATGGCCGTGATCGAGCTCGTCCTCGAGCCCGTCACGCCCAAGGCGAAGAAGTCGCGCACCGCCACGGCGCCCGTGTCCGCTCCGGTGGACGAGGCCCCCGCCGAGGAGACCACTGCCGAGGAGACCCCCGTCGAGGAGGCGCCCGTGCAGGACGCTCCCGTCGAGGACGCCGCGCAGGACGCTCCTGTCGAGGAGACCGGCGCGACCAAGTAGTCACGCCCCCTCTGCCGAGAGCCCTCCGTCCCCTCCGGGGCGGGGGGCTCTCGTCGTTCCACGGGGCCGAGTCGCGCGAATCGTCGCTTACGATGGCACGGCTGCGCTCGTCGGGTGCGGCCGCGTCACGACCGGCGCTCCCGGGGTCCGCCCCGACGATCCTCGGAGGACTCCTGTGCGACTGCGCTCCTCGGCCGCTGCGGCGCTCCTCGCCCTGGCACTCGCGGCCGGAGTGAGCGGCTGCGCCTCCGGCGAGGTGATCGACGTGCCGGAATCGGCGGGCCTCGCGAGCACGACCCCGGTGCCGTCGGCCGCACCGACCGTGTCCTCCGTGCCCTCCGTGCCGTCGAGCGAGGGCGTGGACTGCGCGACCGCTCTCCCCGCCTCCCTCGTCGAGCAGGAGGCCGGCCTGACGGCGGGCACCGTGTCGATCACCGCCGCGGGAGACACGTGCTCCTACGCCGTCGACGGCGGCGACCCGGTCGTCGTGCTGACGCTGCACCGCGGGCCCCTCGTCGAGACCTTCACCGGTGCGGGCGAGGCGCTCGGCGCCGTGCCGGTCTCGCTGGGCACGGCCGCCTACTGGGTGCAGGGCATCGCCTCCGCCCCCTCCGAGCTGGCCGTGCTCGCAGGCGGCTGGGAGGCGCGGATCGTCTCCTCGGTCGGCGAGCAGTCGACGCTGGTCGGCTGGGCGGTCTCGGCCCTGGCGACCGTCGACGTCCCGCTCGCGGTCGCCTGAGCCGCGACCACGGCGCGCTCTAGACTCGTCTGATGCTCCACCGCGTCCGCCTCGACCTGGCCTACGACGGCTCGCACTTCTCCGGCTGGGCCAAGCAGCCCGGCCTCCGCACCGTGCAGGGGGTGCTCGAGGAGTCGCTCGCCCTGGTGCTGCGCTCCGAGCAGCACCCGACCGTGACGGTCGCCGGGCGCACCGACGTCGGCGTGCACGCCAGCGCCCAGGTCGCCCACGTCGACCTCACCCCCGAGCAGTGGGGCCGCATCAGCAGCGGCAGGCGCCGACCGGGGGAGGAGCCGTTCCCGCCCGCGTCGATCCTGGAGCGGCGGCTCCGCGGGATCCTCGGGCAGTACACCGACGTCTCGGTGCACCGGGTGACGGAGGCGCCGGAGGGGTTCGACGCGCGGTTCTCGGCGCGCTGGCGTCGGTACGAGTACCGGCTGGCCGACGCCTCCTCGATGCGCCACCCGCTCGACCGCACGTACACCACCTGGATCACCGACTCCCTCGACCTCGACGCGATGACGGCCGCGGCCCGCTCGCTCCTGGGCCTGCACGACTACGCGTCGTTCTGCCGTGCCCGCGCAGGGGCCACCACCATCCGGAGCCTGCTCGACTTCACCTGGGAGCGCGACGCCGACGGAGTCCTGCACGCCCACCTGCGCGCGGACGCCTTCTGCCACAGCATGGTGCGGGCCCTCGTGGGGGCGTGCGTCGCGGTCGGCGCCGGGAAGCTCGAGGCGGGGGCGGTCCCGCTGCTGCGGGACGCCGCCCGACGGACCAACGCGTTCGCGGTGATGCCGGCCCGCGGCCTCATCCTCCGCGAGGTCGACTACCCCGAGGACGACGCGCTCGCCGAGCGGGCCCTGCTCACCCGCGCGAAGCGCACCGTGCGGACCGAGGGGCCGGACCCGGAGGACTCGGAGTGAGGCGAGGGCGCGCGCCCGCGCCCCGCGACCCGTGGCGGCTCGGGTCGCACCTCCCGCCGCCGGAGCCCCTGCCGCCACGATCCGTGCTTGGCCGCACGGGGGCTTTGCTGTAACGTCGACCCTTGGTGTTTTCGGCCGTGTGCCGAGCGCCCGAAGTTGAGCCCTCCACCGGATCGGTTCGTCCCCCTCGAGGGTCGAACGGCCACGGAGCGGGATCCACGAACACCTCACTCCGACCAGAAAGCAGCACTCACGTGACTCGCACTTTTTCTCCGAAGCCGGCTGACGTCCAGCACGACTGGATCGTCATCGACGCGTCCGACGTCGTGCTCGGCCGTCTCGCCACCCACGCCGCGGCGCTCCTGCGCGGCAAGCACAAGGCCACCTTCGCGCCGCACATGGACATGGGCGACTTCGTCATCATCGTCAACGCGGAGAAGGTCGCCCTCACCGGCCAGAAGCTCCTCCAGAAGAAGGCCTACCGCCACTCCGGCTACCCGGGCGGCCTCTCGGCCACCACGTACGCCGAGCTCCTCGAGAAGAACCCGGTCCGCGCCGTCGAGAAGGCCATCCGCGGCATGCTCCCCAAGAACTCCCTCGGCCGCGCCCAGCTGCGCAAGCTGAAGGTCTACACGGGATCCGAGCACCCCCACGCGGCCCAGCAGCCGCAGGCGTACGCCTTCACCCAGGTCGCCCAGTAGGCTCCGGCCCTCCCCGACACCCCAGACTTCGAAGACAAAGGATCACCTACACCGTGGCGAAGATCGCAGACCAGATCGACGTGGCTCCCGAGAGCTACTCCACCGAAAGCCCGGCCACCGAGGCGTCCACGACGCCCCGCGCCGTCCTCAACGTCTCCGGCGCAGCCGTGGGCCGACGCAAGCAGGCCATCGCCCGCGTGCGCCTCGTCCCCGGCAACGGCGGCATGACCGTCAACGCCCGCGAGTTCGCGGAGTACTTCCCCAACAAGCTGCACCAGCAGCTGATCACCGACCCCTTCAAGGTGCTCGACCTGATCGGCTCCTACGACGTGGTCGCCAAGATCACCGGCGGCGGCCCCTCCGGCCAGGCCGGCGCGCTGCGCCTCGCCATCGCCCGTGCCCTCAACGAGATCGACCGCGAGAACAACCGCGCGATCCTGAAGAAGGCGGGCTTCCTGACCCGCGACGCCCGCGTCATCGAGCGCAAGAAGGCCGGTCTCAAGAAGGCCCGCAAGGCGTCCCAGTTCTCGAAGCGCTAGTCGACGCGGCCTGACGGCCGCACGACCAGCAGCTCGAGAAGGGACTGCGCACCATGCCGCGCCTGTTCGGAACAGACGGCGTCCGTGGCCTCGCTAATCGCGAGGTCACGGCCGACCTGGCTCTCGGCCTCGCCCAGGCGGCCGCCCGTGTACTCGGAGCGGCCGCCCGGGCCGAGGGCCGTCGGCCCGTCGCCGTGCTCGCCCGCGACCCCCGCATCTCCGGTCAGTTCATCGGAGCCGCGGTCGCGGCGGGTCTCGCGAGCGCGGGAGTCGACGTGCTCGACGCGGGCGTCATCCCGACGCCCGCCACCGCCTACCTCATCGCCGACGAGAACGCCGACTTCGGCGTGATGATCTCGGCCTCGCACAACCCCGCCGCCGACAACGGCATCAAGTTCTTCGCCGCCGGCGGACGCAAGCTCCCGGACGAGCTCGAGAACCGCATCGAAGCGGCCCTCGGCGTCCCCCCGCTCACGCCGACCGGGGCCGACGTCGGCCGCATCACCCGCTTCTCCGACGCGGAGGACCGTTACGTCCTCCACCTGCTCGGATCCCTCGAGGGCACCCGTCTCGACGGCCTGCACGTGGTCATCGACTGCGCGCACGGCGCCGCCGCCGGCATCTCGCCCCAGGTGTTCACCGACGCCGGAGCGACCGTCACCGTCATCGGCAACGACCCCGACGGCCTCAACATCAACGACGGAGTGGGCTCCACCCACCTCGACAACGTCGCCGACGCCGTCCGCGCGGCCGGCGCCGACATCGGCATCGCCCACGACGGCGACGCCGACCGCTGCCTCGCGGTGGACGCCGAGGGCCGCATCGTCGACGGCGACCAGATCATGGCGATCCTCGCGACAGCCATGGCCCGCCGCGGCGCCCTCCGCGACGACGTCCTCGTGGCCACCGTCATGAGCAACCTCGGCCTCAAGCTCGCCATGCGCGACGCCGGCATCCGCGTCATCGAGACCGCGGTCGGCGACCGCTACGTCCTCGAGGCGATGAACGACGGCGGCTACTCGCTCGGCGGGGAGCAGTCCGGCCACGTCATCATGAGCCGCTACGCCACCACCGGCGACGGCGTGCTCACCGGCCTCCAGCTCGCGGCCGAGATGGCCCGGACCGGACGCACGATCGCCGACCTGGCCGCCGTCATGTCCGTCTTCCCGCAGACCCTCCTCAACGTGCGCGGCGTCGACCGCGAGGGCGTCCGCGACGACGAGGTCATCGCCTCCGCCGTCGCCGACGCCACCGCCGAGCTCGGCAGCGACGGGCGCGTGCTCCTGCGCCCCTCCGGCACGGAGCCGATGGTGCGCGTCATGGTCGAGGCGAAGACGCAGGAGACGGCCGACCGCCTCGCCGAATCGCTCGCCGCGGTCGTGCTCGAGCGGCTGCGTTCTTAAGGAGCCGCTCCCTGCGCGGCTCCTCGCGGTCGGCCTGGAGAGGTGGTCGCGATGGGTGGAGCGGGGTGCGTTCGCCGCGCGGGAATCGCTTGGCACGCGGCTGTGTTCGTTGAGGGGCCGCTCCCTGCGCGGCCCCTCGCGGTCGGCTTCGCGAGGTGGTTGCGATGGGTGGAGCGGGGCGCGTTCGCCGCGGGTGAATCGCTTGGCACGCGATTCCCACGACGGCTCGTGGGTTGGGCCGCTCCCTGCGCGGCCCCTCGCGGTCGGCTTCGCGAGGTGGTTGCGATGGGTGGAGCGGGGCGCGTTCGCCGCGCGGGAATCGCTGGGCACGCGGCGGTGTTCGTTGCGGGGCCGCTCCCTGCGCGGCCCCTCGCGGTCGGCTTCGCGAGGTGGTCGCGCTGGGTGGAGCGGGTCGCGTTCGCCGCGCGTGAATCGCTTGGCACGCGATTCACGCTGACGGCTCGTGGGTGGTGGCGAGCCTGCGCCGATCGTGCGGTGAAGGGGTTCGAGGTCGGTGGCTGCGCGGTGCGCGCGGCGGCGAACAGCGACCGAGGGCGCGGTCAGATCTTGCGGAGGAGGACCGAGGAGACGGTGTGGTCGGCCTGCTTGCGGAGGACCAGGCTCGCGCGGGAGCGGGTGGGGCGCACGTTCTGCAGCAGGTTCGGCTCGTTGATCGCGGCCCAGATGCTCCGCGCTCGCTCGCGGGCCTCGTCCGGGCTGAGCGCCGCGTAGCGGTGGAAGTAGGAGTTCGGATTGGCGAACGCGCCCTGCTGCAGGGTGAGGAAGCGCTCCTCGTACCAGCGCGCGATGTCGCTGGTCCGGGCGTCGACGTAGACGGTGAAGTCGAACAGGTCGCTCACCGCCAGGCCGTGACCGGGCACCGGCGGCTGCAGCACGTTCAGGCCCTCGACGATCAGCACGTCCGGCCGCCGCACGACGATCTCGGCGTCGGGGACGATGTCGTAGGAGAGGTGCGAGTAGAACGGCGCGCGCACCTCCGCGGCCCCGCCCTTCACCTCCGAGACGAAGCGCAGCAGCGCGCGCCGGTCGTACGACTCGGGGAAGCCCTTGCGGCTCATCAGACCGCGGCGCTCCAGCTCGCGGTTGGGCAGCAGGAAGCCGTCGGTGGTCACCAGCTCGACGCGGGGCGTGTCCTCCCAGCGGGCGAGCAGCTCCCGCAGCAGGCGCGCGATCGTCGACTTGCCCACCGCGACCGACCCCGCGACGCCGATCACGAACGGAGTCGGCTGCGCGCGCTCCCCGAGGAACGTGCTCGTCGCGCGGTGCAGGTGCCGCGCGCCACCGGCGTACAGGCTCAGCAGGCGCGAGAGCGGCAGGTAGACCTCCGCGACCTCGGTGAGGCTCAGCCGGTCGCCCAGCCCCCGCAGCTGCACGACCTCGGTCTCCGACAGCGGCAGCTCCGTGGTGCGGGCGAGCTCGGCCCAGTCGGAGCGGACGATCTCGACGAAGGGGGAGGGGTGCGCGTCGCGCGCGGGATCGCGAGGAGACGACGGCATGGGGACCGATCCTAGCGTCCGCCCCGCCGGGTGCCCGACGCCGCGGGAGGCGCCTCCGCGCCGCTTAGAATCGAGCGCATGTGTGGAATCGTTGGATACGTCGGTGAGCGCGACAGCCTGGCCGTGCTGCTCGGGGGCCTGAAGCGTCTGGAGTACCGCGGCTACGACTCGGCCGGCGTGGCCGTGATCGACGCCGACGGGCAGCTCGACAGCCGCAAGCGCTCGGGCAAGCTCAGCGTCCTGGTCGACGACCTCGAGGCGCACCCGCTGGCCGAGGGCACCACGGGCATCGGCCACACCCGCTGGGCGACGCACGGCGGCCCGACCGACCGCAACGCCCACCCCCACCTCGCGGACGAGGGCAGGCTCGCCGTCATCCACAACGGCATCATCGAGAACTTCCAGCCGCTCAAGGAGCAGCTGCTCGCCGAGGGCGCCGTCTTCGAGAGCGAGACCGACACCGAGGTCGCCGCGCACCTGATCGCCCGCGAGTACCGCCGCACCGGCGACCTCGTGCTCGCCTTCCAGGCCGTCGTCGCGCACCTCGAGGGCGCGTTCACTTTGCTCGCCCTGCACCAGGACCAGCCCGGCGTGGTCGTCGGCGCGCGCCGCAACTCGCCGCTCGTGATCGGCCTGGGCGACGGGGAGAACTTCCTCGGCTCCGACGTCGCGGCGTTCGTCGAGTTCACCCGCCGCGCGGTCGCCATCGGCCAGGACCAGATCGTCACGATCACCCCGGAGCTCGTCACGGTGACCGACTTCTTCGGCAACCCCGTCGAGACCGAGCCGTTCGAGATCGCCTGGGACGCGTCGGCGTCCGAGAAGGGCGGCTGGTCGAGCTTCATGGCGAAGGAGATCACCGAGGGCCCCGAGGCCGTCGCGAACACGCTCCGCGGCCGCATCCACGAGGGCGCGATCACGCTGCCCGAGCTCGACGCGCTCGGTCCGGTGCTGACGGAGATCGACCGCATCACGATCATCGCCTGCGGCACGGCCGCCTACTCGGGCATGGTCGCCAAGTACGCGATCGAGAAATGGGCGCGCGTCCCCGTCGAGGTCGAGCTCAGCCACGAGTTCCGCTACCGCGACCCGGTGCTCACCCCGCGCACCCTCGTCGTCTCGATCAGCCAGTCCGGCGAGACGATGGACACGCTGATGGCGGTCAAGTACGCCCGCGAGCACGGCGCCAAGACGCTCTCGGTCTGCAACACCCAGGGCGCGACGATCCCACGCGAGTCGGACGCCGTGCTCTACACGCACGCGGGCCCGGAGGTGGCGGTCGCCTCGACCAAGGCCTTCGTCGCCCAGATCGCGGCGCTCTACCTCTTCGGGCTGCACCTGGCCGCGGTGCGCGGTGCCGCCTCCACCGAGCTCGTCGCCTCGCAGGCGGCCCAGCTCGCCGCGATCCCGGAGAAGCTCTCCCGCGTGCTCGACGCCTCCGACGACATCGCTCAGCTGGCGGGCTGGATGGCCGACACCCGTGCGGTGCTGTTCCTCGGCCGCCACGTCGGCTACCCGGTGGCGCTCGAGGGCGCGCTGAAGCTCAAGGAGCTCGCCTACATCCACGCCGAGGGCTTCGCGGCGGGCGAGCTCAAGCACGGCCCGATCGCGCTGATCGAGCCGGGCCAAGTCGTGTTCGTGATCGTGCCGAGCCCGAGCGAGTCGTACGAGCTGCAGCGCAAGGTGATCTCGAACATCCAGGAGATCAAGGCCCGCGGCGCCCGCGTCATCGCGATCGCGGAGCAGGGCGACACGGCCGCGATCCAGATCGCCGACGAGGTCGTGCCGATCCCGCTCGCCGACCCGCTGTTCGAGCCGCTGCTCGCCGTCACCCCGCTGCAGATGTTCGCGATGGAGCTCGCCGCCGCCAAGGGCCTCGACGTCGACCAGCCGCGCAATCTCGCCAAGTCGGTCACGGTCGAGTGATCGAGCCGTGATCGTGGGGATCGGGGTGGACGTCGTGGACCTCGCGCGCTTCGAGCGCTCGCTGACGCGCACGCCCCGTCTCCGCGACCGGCTGTTCGCCGAGAGCGAACGCTCGCTCCCCGTCGCCTCGCTGGCGGGCCGCTTCGCCGCCAAGGAGGCGCTGATCAAGGCGCTCGGCGACTCCGTGGGCGCCCGCTGGCACGACATGGTCGTCGAGCGGGACGAGCACGGGAATCCGTCCTTCGCGCTGCACGGCCCGGCCCGGGCGGCCGCGGAGGCGCGCGGGATCACGCGCGTGCACCTCTCGATGACGCACGACGCGGGCGTGGCCTGCGCGTTCGTGGTGGCGGAGTCGTGAGCGTCCCCGCGTCGTACCGCGAGGCGGTGATCGACGTCGACGCGATGGTGGCGAACGCCGCGCGTCTGCGCGAGCTCACCGGTGCCCGACGGCTCATGGCCGTCGTCAAGGCCAACGGCTACGGGCACGGCGCCCTGGCCGCGGCGCAGGCGGCGCTCGACGGCGGCGCGGACGCCCTCGGCACCGCGGAGCTGCGGGAGGCCGTGGCCCTGCGCGAGGCAGGCGTCGTCGCTCCGATCCTCTGCTGGCTGCACGACCCCGGCGAGGACTTCGACGCGGCGCTCGAGCACTCGATCGACGTCGCCGTCTCCTCGGTCGACCAGCTCGACACGCTCGCGCAGTCGGCGGAGGACCGCGGCGTGCGCGCGGCCGTGCAGCTCAAGGTCGACACGGGCCTCAGCCGCAACGGCGCCGCGGAGGAGGAGTGGCCGCACCTGGCGGAGTCGCTCGCCCGTCACAGCGCTCGCGGCACCGTCCACCTCACCGGGCTGTTCTCGCACCTGTCCAACACCTCGCGCGAGGACGACCTCGCCCAGCTCGCGCTCCTCCGCCGCGCCGAGGCCGTGCTGGCCGCGCACGGGGTGCAGGCGCCGGTCCTGCACCTCGCGGCGACGGCGGCGGCGCTGCGCCTCCCGGAAGCACGCCTCGACATGGTGCGCAGCGGCATCGCCCTCTACGGACTCTCGCCGTTCGAGGACGAGACCTCGCTCCAGCTCGGGCTCGTCCCGGCGATGACGCTGCAGGGCCGCGTCGCCGGCGTCCGCCGGGTGCCCCACGGGACCGGCGTGAGCTACGACTACACCTGGCGGGCCGAGGGCGGGACGACCCTCGCGCTCGTGCCGTTCGGCTACGCGGACGGCATCCCGCGGAGCGCCTCCGGTGTCGCGGAGGTCTCGATCGGCGGCCGCCGCCATCGGATCGCCGGGCGGGTCGCGATGGACCAGTTCGTCGTCGACGTGGGGGATGCGAGCGTCGCGACGGGCGACCCGGTGACGCTCTGGGGCGACCCGACGACCGGCGTCCCCTCGGTCGACGAGTGGGCGCGGTGGTGCGGCACCATCAACTACGAGCTGGTCACCCGGCTCGGGCCGCGCGTCCAGCGGCGGCTGCTGAGCGCGGCGGACGGCCGTGCCTGAGCGCTCCTGGTTCGCGGACCGCGTCGTCGAGGTCGCCGATCCGGAGGCCATGGCGGAGCTCGGCCGCGAGCTCGGCCGAGTGCTGCGCGCCGGCGACCTGCTGGTGCTGACCGGGCCGCTCGGCGCGGGCAAGACGACCTTCACGCGCGGGCTCGGCGAGGGCCTCGACGTGCGGGGTCCCGTGACGAGCCCCACCTTCGTGATCGCGCGGACGCACCCGCCGCTGCACGACGGGCCGCCGCTCGTGCACGTCGACGCCTACCGCGTGGGCTCGCCGGTCGAGCTCGACGACCTCGACCTCGATCCGGCGCGCTCGGTGGTCGTCGTGGAGTGGGGCGCCGGGATGCTGGACGGCGTCGCGGAGTCCTGGCTCGACGTGGTCATCGAGCGGCCGACCGCCGGCTCCGACGCCGAGGAGGGCGAGGAGCCGATCGAGCCGCGGACCGTCCGCTTCCGCGGCACCGGCTGGAGCTGAGCCCGCGGGTACCCTGGACGCGTGCTCCTCGCGATCGACACCTCCTCCGGAACCTCCGTCGCCGTCGTCGACTCCGCGGGCGCCGTGCGCTCGGAGCGCACCGAGACCGACACCATGCGCCACGCGGAGGTGGTCGGCCGGCTGATCCAGGAGGCGCTCGAGGCGGCCGACGTGGCTCCCGGGGGCATCGAGGCGGTCGCCGTGGGCATGGGCCCCGGCCCCTTCACCGGCCTCCGGGTCGGGATCGCCGCCGCCCGGGCCTTCGCGCTCGGCCGCGGCGTCCCCACCCTCCCCGTCGTCTCGCACGACGCGATCGCGCTCGCCGCGCTGCGGCACGGGCGCGCCGCGGGCTTCCTCGTCGTCACCGACGCCCGCCGCCGAGAGCTGTACTGGAGCGCCTACGACGGGCTCGACGATCAGGGGCTCCCCGTCCGCCTCGCCGGCCCGGGCCTGGACAAGCCGCCGGCCCTCCCGCATCCGGAGCTCCCGCGCCTGGAGGCCGAATCGGTCTCCGCCGGCGAGCTCGGAGTCGTGGCCGCCCGCCTGCGCGCGGCCGGCCGGCCCGGTGTCGCGGACGAGCCCCTCTACCTCCGCTCGCCCGACGTCACGCTGTCGGCCGGCCCCAAGCGGGTGACAGCATGAGCGAGGCCGTGCTCCGCGACGCGCAGGCGGACGACCTCGACGCGGTCATGGCGATAGAGGAGTCCGAGTTCGCCGGCGACGCCTGGTCGCGCGGGATGATGGCGGAGGAGATCCGGAGCCGTCACACCCGGTACCTGGTCGCCGAGCAGGACGGCGAGGTGGTCGGCTACGCCGGGCTCCTCTGCCCCGTCGGCGCCCACGAGGGCGACGTGCAGACGATCGCGGTCGTCGCCCGGGTCCGCCGCACCGGCCTCGGCCGCCGACTGCTGCGCGCGCTCCTCGAGGCGGCCGGCGAACGCGGCGCCCGCGAGGTCTTCCTCGAGGTCCGCGCCGACAACCCCGCCGCGCAGACCCTCTACCGCTCGGAGGGCTTCGAGGAGATCGGCGTCCGCCCCGCCTACTACCAGCCCGACGGAGTGGACGCGATCGTGATGCGCCGGCCGCGGACCCCGACCCAGGAGACCCCGTGAGCACCGGACCCCTCGTCCTCGGCATCGAGACCAGCTGCGACGAGACGGGGATCGGCATCGTCCGCGGCACGACGCTTCTCTCGAACACCATCGCCTCCTCGATGGAGGAGCACGCCCGCTACGGCGGCGTCGTGCCCGAGGTGGCCGCCCGGGCGCACCTGGAGGCGCTCGAGCCCGCCCTGCACGCGGCGCTCTCCGAGGCCGGTGTCGCGCTCGGCGACCTGGACGCGATCGCGGTCACCAGCGGACCGGGGCTCTCGGGCGCCCTCATGGTCGGCGTCGGAGCGGCGAAGGCGCTCGCCGTCTCGCTCGGCCTGCCGCTCTACGCCGTGAACCACCTCGTCGGCCACGTGGGAGCCGACGTCCTCCGTGCAGACGGCAGCGAGGGCAGCCCCGTCGAGGTGCCGACGATCGCGCTGCTGGTCTCGGGCGGGCACACCTCGCTCCTGCACGTGCGCGATCTGGTGTCGGACGTCGAGCTGCTCGGCGAGACCATCGACGACGCCGCCGGCGAGGCCTTCGACAAGGTGGCGCGAGTCCTGGGCCTGCCCTATCCGGGCGGACCGCAGATCGACCGGGTGGCGGCGGACGGGGACCCGAAGGCGATCCGCTTCCCCCGCGGGCTCAGCCTGCCGAAGGACCTCGAGCGCCACCGCTACGACTTCTCGTTCTCGGGGCTGAAGACCGCGGTCGCCCGCTGGGTCGAGAAGCGCCAGGACGCGGGGGAGGAGGTGCCCGTGGCCGACGTCGCGGCGGGCTTCCGCGAGGCGGTCGCCGACGTCCTGCTCACGAAGGCGCTCGCCGCCTGCCGCGACCGGGGCGTGCCGCGCCTCCTGCTCGGCGGCGGCGTGGTCGCGAACGCCCGGGTGCGCGCGCTGGCGGAGGAGCGGTGCGCGGCCGCGGGAGTGACCCTGCGGATCCCGGCGCTCTCGCTCTGCACCGACAACGGCGCGATGATCGCCGCACTGGCGGCGCAGCTGATCGAGGCGGGGCATCCGCCGTCGGGGCTCGGCTTCGGGGCCGACTCGACCCTCCCGGTCACCGAGATCCAGGTCCGCTGAGGCCTCTACCGGGCGGCGGCCGGGCCGCGCAAGCGCCGTCCAGCTTTTTGACAGGCGGATCGTGCCACTGCCACTCTTGGCCGCATCCGCTCGTTCCTGACCCTGGGGGATTCCATGACCACTCCGTACACGCCCGCGTCCGACCGCTACAACATCCTGGCGATCATCGGCTTCATCGCCTCGTTCTTCGTCTCCATCGTGGGCATCGTGCTGGGCTTCATCGCCCTGTCGCAGATCAAGCGCACGGGGGAGAAGGGCCGCGGCCTCGCCCTCGCCGCCGTCATCATCGGCTTCGTCGCGATCATCATCACCATCATCTCGTTCGTCGCGCTCTTCTCGATCGCGGCGACCATGCCCTCGACCGGGTACTGATCGACACGCCTCCGAGGCTCGGGGGCGCCCGCACCACCAGGAGGACACCGTGACCGACGACACCGCGCCCGGACCGCAGACCGGACCGGCGCCCGCGCCGTTCGCCCCTCCGCTCGGCGAGCCGTCGGCGGCCTACCCGCCGCCGACGGCCGCCGCCGATCCCTACCCCGGTCTCCCGCCCCGCCGCCCGCCGATGAATCCGCTCGCGGTCGCGGCTCTGGTGTGCGGACTGCTGGGGCTGGCGCCCGCCGCCATCGTCCTCGGCCACATCGGCTTCGCCCAGGCCCGACGCTCCGGACAGCGCGGCCGCGGTCTCGCGGTCGCCGGCTTCGTGCTGGGCTACCTCGCGATCGTCCTCGCGGTGATCGCCTACCTCGCCTGGACGGCCTTCGTCGGCGACCTGCGCGACGGCGGGTACCTGCCCGCGTGAGCGGACGGAACCCCTCCGCCGCCGCCCGGGTGCTGGCTAGACTCGCGCCATGAGCGACGACAGCACCCGTCCCGGCCCCGGCTCCGACGAGCAGCACGGCTCCGTCCCGGTCCCGCCGGCCCCGCCCGTCCCCCCTGCCCCGCCCGCTCCGCCCTCGGCCGCGTCGCAGCCGTCGGTGCCGCTCGCCGACTCCGCGCCGCCGGCCTACGGGTCGCCGCCGCCCCCGCCCGCGTACCCCTCGGCGCCCGCCTACTCCTCCGCGCCCGGCCACCCCGCCGCCTACGCGGCCGCACCGGCGCCCGTCGTCCCCCGCACGCTGAGCCTCGTCGGGATGATCCTCGGCATCGTCGGCCTGGTCATCACGCTCTTCGCCGCCGGCTTCGGCTTCCTGCTGTCGGCTCCGGCCGTCGTGCTCGGCTTCCTCGGACGCCGGCGCGAGCCGGCCGCGCGCGGCTTCGCGCTGACCGCGATCATCACCGGGTTCGCCGGCATCGCCGTCTCGCTGATCTACCTGGCGGTCTTCCTCGTCTTCGTCGTGGTGGCCCTCGCCGCCGGCACCTCCGGCTACTGAGCCGGCGCGGGCCGCTCGACGCGCTCCGCGAGCAGCGCGCGGTGGCGCCCGGCGATCCGCGTCAGGATCAGCACCGCGCTGCCGGTGCCGGAGAGGCCCAGCCGCTTGCGGAAGCGGGCGGGGTCGACGTCCACCCCGCGCTTCTTGATCTCGAGCACGCCGATGCCGCGGGTGCGCAGCTCCTTCGCCAGCGTGCGCTCGTCCAGCGGCAGCTCGGCGAGGACCCGGAAGCTGCGGAGGAAGGGCGAGGCGGTTGCATCGTCGCCCGTCAGGTAGGCGATGCCGGGCGAGAGCATCCGCGAGCCGCTGGAGCGCGCGAGCTCGCCCAGGAGGCGCGCACGGATCGCGGAGCCGTCCGGCTCGTGCACGAACGCGCCGAGGGGGCCGACCTCCTCGTCCTCGCTGTCGCCCGCCGCGGTGAGCTCGGAGGAGCCGGTCGCGCCGAGCAGCAGAGCGGAGCGGCGCACGCCCGGGCGCGCCAGAGAACCGAACCAGAGCCCGGTCTCGACCAGCTCCCCGTCGACCGAGACCCACTGCGCCTCGGCGTCCCGCGGCAGGCGCTCGCGGTCGAAGCCGGGACCCACCTTCACGCCCACGGGACGATGCTCGGCCAGGCCGAACGCGAAGTCGAGCGAGGGGGAGTAGTCGTCCGGATCGTCGAGCCGGCGGGTCTCGCGGTGGCCCGCCGTGCGGCGTGCCGGGTCCAGGTAGACGGCGTCGAAGCCGTCGAGGTCGAAGGCCTCGGCCGTCGAGTGCACGGCGCTCGCCGCGGGGAACGGGGCGAGGTTGAAGCTGGCCAGGGTCGCGGTGACCTCGTCGGCCTCGACGGCGGTGACCGCCAGGTCGATCGCGGCCATCGCGAGGGCGTCGCCGCCGATCCCGCTGCCGAGGTCGGCGACGCGCGCCGCTCCCGCCGCGGCGAACCGGCCGGCGTGCAGGGCGGCGACGCGCAGCCGCGTCGCCTGCTCGAGTCCCGCGTCCGTGAAGAGCATCGAGCGGGCGAACTCGCCGAACTTCGCCTCCGCCTTCTGCCGGAGCCTCGCCTGGGTGAGCACCGCGGCGACGAGGACGGGGGAGTGGCCGGCGGCCCGGAGGCGTGCCACGGCCCGCACCAGGTCGTCGGACCGGTAGCCGTCGAGGGAGTCGAGGAGCCGGAGGCCCTCGGGGGAGAGGAGCTCGACCAGCTCGTCGCGTCGCATCCGGCCATGGTAGGCCACGGCCTCCCGGCGGGTCCGCCGCCCCGCTTGGCACTCTGATTGCACGAGTGCCAGCGGAGCCCCTACGATGGATCTAGCACTCTCGGAGCGTGTGTGCCAGAACCGCGTTCCGCCCACATCGTCGTCAAGAAAGAGGTCAACCGTGTCGGTGTCCATCAAGCCGCTCGAAGATCGCATCGTCATCAAGCAGGTCGAGGCGGAGCAGGTGACCGCTTCCGGTCTCGTCATCCCCGATACCGCCAAGGAGAAGCCGCAGGAGGGCGAGGTCGTCGCCGTCGGACCCGGTCGCATCGACGACAACGGCAACCGCGTGCCGCTCGACGTCGCCGTCGGCGACAAGGTGATCTACTCCAAGTACGGCGGAACCGAGGTCAAGTTCGGTGGCGAGGACCTGCTGGTCCTCTCCGCTCGCGACGTCCTCGCGGTCGTCGTCCGCTAGGCAGCATCCCTCGGAAGGGCCCGTCGACCTCGGTCGGCGGGCCCTTCCGTCGTTCCCGGTCCTCCTCGCGACCAGTGGCCTGATCCGACCGCTACGGGGCCGTCTCCTCACCCCGCGCCTGCGTAGCATCGGGGGAGTGACCAGCTCCCGCACCCCTGCCGAGTCCGTCTCGCCGTCCCCGTCGGACGTGCCCGTCGGCGAAGGAGTGGAGGCGCTCGGAGCGGCGGGACGCCCGGGCGGGATGTCCGGCACGGGGCTGCTGTTCGCGTTCTCGGCCTACCTGCTCTGGGGTGCGATGCCCCTCTACTTCATCGCGATGGCGCCGGCCTCGCCGTTCGAGATCGTCGCGTTCCGAGTGCTCTTCTCGCTCGTCTTCTGCGTGATCCTGCTCACGGTCCTCCGTGGCTGGCGCTCCTTCGGCGCGCTGCTGCGCCGCCCCCGCCTGCTCGGAGTGATGGCGATCGCGGGCGTGCTCATCTACGTCAACTGGCAGGTCTACGTGATCGCCACGACCACGGGCCACGTCATCGAGGCGGCCCTGGGCTACTTCATGAACCCGCTGGTCACGGTGCTGCTGGGCGTCCTGGTGCTGCGCGAGCGCCTCCGGCCACTGCAGTGGGCCGCGATGGGCGTCAGCGCGGTCGCGGTGCTGGTCATCGCGGTGGGCTACGGATCCTTCCCGTGGATCTCGCTCGCCCTCGCCTTCTCGTTCGGCCTCTACGGCCTGGTGAAGAGCCGCGTCGGCGGCACGGTGGACGCGGTCGGCGGGCTGACGCTCGAGACGCTCTGGCTGACGCCGCTCGCCGTCGTGCAGCTGGCGGTCGTCGGCTCCACGGTGGGGCTGACCCTGACGACGGAGGGGACGGGGCACGCCCTCATCCTCGCCTCGGCCGGGATCGTCACGGCCGTCCCGCTGCTCCTGTTCGCGGGCGCCGCCCGGCGCCTCCCGCTGTCGATCGTCGGCTTCGTGCAGTACCTGACGCCGTTCCTGCAGTTCCTCGTCGGGGCCTTCGTGCTGCACGAGGAGATGCCGCTCGAGCGCTGGATCGGCTTCGCGCTGGTGTGGGCCGCCCTGGCGATCTTCTCAGGCGACCTCGTCGCCGCGGAGCGCAGACGGCGCCGATCGTCCGTCTGATCTGCGGAACGCGTCGTCCTGACGCGGCGCGACAGCGGAATGGTAACGATCCGGTCGCGAAACGTATTGGTAACACCCCTGTATTGTTCACGGCTGCTTCGGAGGTTAGGTTGGCCGAGCGGTTGCCACCGGCGCCGCTCCCACTGACACACACCTCTCAAGGAGCAACATGGGCGTTTACGCGAAGGCCGGCTCGGCCCGCGCGCGGTCCCTCCGGGCAACCCTCGGCGGCGTCGCCATTCTGGGCGCCAGCGCTCTCGTCCTCGCCGGCTGCGCCGGCGGCGGCGACAGCGGATCGGGCGGCGACAGCGGCTCGGGCGACCTGTCCCTGAAGATCGGCACGATCCTTCCCCAGACCGGCACTCTCGCCGTCCTCGGCCCGCCCGAGATCGCGGGCGTCGACCAGGCGGTCGTCGACATCAACGACGCCAAGGCCGGCATCACGATCGACGTGGAGCAGAAGGACTCGGGCGACACCACGACCGACATCGCGACGCAGTCGGCCACGTCCCTCATCGCCGACAACGTCTCCGCCATCATCGGCGCGGCGTCCTCGGGCGTCTCGAAGACCTTCATCGACCAGGTGACCCAGGCGGGCGTCGTCCAGATCTCGCCGGCCAACACCTCGCCGGACTTCACGACCTACGACGACGACGGCTACTACTGGCGCACCGCTCCCTCGGACGTGCTCCAGGGCCGCATCCTCGGCAACAAGATCCTCGGCGACGGCAAGACCAACGTCTCGATCCTGTACATGAACGACGCGTACGGCACCGGCCTCGAGAAGAACATCAAGGAGACCCTCGAGGCGGGCGGAGCATCCGTCGCGGCCGAGGAGATCTTCGAGCCGGCCTCGACCGACTTCAACTCGGCGCTGACCTCGGTCCTCGCCCCGAACCCCGACGCGCTGGTCGTCATCTCGTTCGACGAGATCAAGACCATCGCGGAGCAGCTCTCGGCCAAGGGCTTCGACTTCTCGAAGCTCTACGGCACGGACGGCAACTACGGCGTCATCGGCGAGTCCGACACCAACGTCGACATCGCCGGCGCGCAGTTCACCAACCCGGGCGTCCAGGCGTCCGAGGACTTCCAGGGCAAGCTGCAGTCGCTCGTCGAGTCGCAGGGCAACGACGCGCTGACCGTGTTCAGCTACGCGCCGGAGTCGTACGACGCCACGGTCCTGACCGCTCTCGCCGCGCTCCAGGGCGGGGCGACGGACGGTGCGACCATCCGCGACAACCTCATGTCGGTCTCGGAGGGCGGCACCAAGTGCACGACCTTCGCCGACTGCGCGAAGCTCATCGCCGACGGCGAGGACGTCGACTACGACGGCCTCTCCGGCCCGATCTCGTTCGACGAGAACGGCGACACCAGCGAGGCCTCGGTCTCGATCTACAAGTACGGCACGGGCAACACCACCTCCTTCGAGGAGACCGTCGAGGGTTCGCTGAACTGACGACGCGGTGACGCGGCTCCTGCCGCATCCCTGAGGGGCTCGGTCTTCGGACCGGGCCCCTTCGCCGTTCCCGGAGGGCAGAGGCGGAGACGCGCCGGTCGCGCGGACGCAGCGAGGCGCGGCGGTCGTCCGCTGTCGGGTGCGGGCGGACGGCTGCGCGGCGTCCAGGGCCTGGCGTCGCGTCGAGGAGCCACCCGGGAGGAGGAGCGGCTCAGACGGCCTGTGAACGCCTCCGAGCGCCTCTCCCGGCCTCGAGGGGCGCCCTGCCGTACCGCGGGCGGGAGCGACGACGTCGAGCGGGAACGCAGAAGCGCGCGCCCTCCCGAGGGAGGACGCGCGCTCGTGGAGTGCGGAGGACCTAGGAGGCGCGGAGCAGCTCCGCCTCCTGCGCCAGGCGGTACGTGACGAAGGAACGGCTGTAGTTGCGGCGCTTGCCGCCGGTGGTCTCGGCGATGACGACCTGGGCGTAGACGCCGACGACGCGCCAGCGCTCGTAGTCGCCGATCGCACCGGTGCCGAAGCCGGCTCCGAGTTCCACAGGGGCGGGGGTGTAGCTCTTCATGGTCGGCTCCTTCGAGGCGGACGACGCGGCGCTCGAGGCGCTGCGGGGAGGGGAGGAGATCGGCGACCGATCGCGGTCCCTACCGGGGGAGAGGGGAGCGGGACGTTCCCCTGCAGGGCTGTCCCGTGTCCCCAAAACTACGGCAGGCAGGGCGATATCCTGTCCCCCTCGTGGGGGTCGCTGGTGCGGAGAGACTCTCGCTGTCCTGCCCTCGTCCCGCGGACAGGAGACTGAGTTTCCAGACCGTCGTTCCGCCGACTTCCCGGGGGTTCGGCGGGCATCGCGGAGAGACCGTGAAGGCGTGTCCGCGCCGGGAGAGCAGCTCCCTCGCCTCCCTTCTCCGGTACCCCGTGCCGGCGCGTCTCCGGGGCGTGAGCCGCCTGCCTTCCCGCCCTGCTCCGAGTGGTCTCCGAGCGGCACGGCGCCCTGGGCGAGCCGCCCCGCCTCCGCCCCGCCTCCGCCCCGGAGCCGCATCGGCCCCGCTCGCGCCCGCTCCGCTCCCCGGCGACGACGAAGGGCCCGCCGTCCGGAGACGACGGGCCCTTCGCAGCGGGGGTCAGCCGCCGACGGTCGGGGTGCTCGTGGTGACCTCGTTGGTCGTCGCGAGCGTGCCCAGGTAGAGCTCGATGACCTTCGGATCGTTCATCAGCTCCCGGCCCGCGCCCTCGTAGGCGTCGCGGCCCTGGTCGAGTACGTAGCCGCGGTCGCAGATCTGCAGCGCCCGCCGCGCGTTCTGCTCGACGATCATGATCGAGACGCCCGCGCGGTTGATCCGCTGCACGTTGACGAAGGTCTCGTCCTGCCGCATCGGGGACAGGCCGGCGCTGGGCTCGTCGAGCAGCAGCATCGACGGGTCCATCATCAGAGCCCGCGACATCGCCACCATCTGGCGCTCACCGCCCGAGAGCGACCCCGAGCGCTGCTTGAGCCGCTTGCTGAGCTCCGGGAAGAGCTCGGTGACGAACTCGAGCCGCTCCTTGTACAGCTTCGGCTTCTGGTACATGCCCATCTCGAGGTTCTCCTCGATGGTGAGCGACGGGAAGACGTTGTTGTTCTGCGGCACGAAGCCCACGCCCTTGGACACCAGCTTGTCGGCCTTGAGCCCGGTGATGTCCTCGCCGTTCAGCAGGACGGTGCCCTGGCGGATGTTGACCAGGCCGAACATCGCCTTCAGCAGCGTCGACTTGCCGGCGCCGTTCGGGCCGATGATCCCGACGAGCTCGCCGCGCTTCACGTAGACGTTCGAGCCGTTGAGGATGTTGACCCCCGGCACGTAGCCCGCGTGCAGATCGTGCGTCTCGAGGGTGTTCGGAGTCGTCGTGTCGGCGGTCATCTCTCGTCCTTCTCGAATTCGACGGCCGGGGCGTCGGTCGTCGGGGCGACGCTCGTCGGCGCGGAGGCCGACGGGGACGCCGTTCCGGCCGCCGGAGCGTCGTGGCCGGGCGTCGGGATGCCGGCCTGCTCCGCCTGCCGCTCCACGTCCTCGCGGACGAGGTCGGAGTCCATCTCCTCGGCGATCTCGAGCTGGCCCTCGATCGTGCCCAGGTCGGTGTCGTGGTGCGCGCCGAGGTACGCGTCGATGACGGCCGGGTCGTTCATCACGGTCGAGGGCGGGCCCTCGGCGACGACCTTGCCCTCGGCCATCACGATCACCCAGTCGGCGATCGTGTTGACCATGTGCATGTCGTGCTCGACGAAGAGCACGGTCATGCCCTCGTCCTTCAGGTTCACGATGTGACCCAGGAGCGACTGCGTCAGCGCCGGGTTCACGCCGGCCATCGGCTCGTCGAGCATGACGAGCTCGGGCTCCGACATCAGCGCCCGCGCCATCTCGAGCAGCTTCTTCTGGCCGCCCGACAGGCTCGACGCGTAGTCGTCCCGCTTCGTGTCCAGCTTGAACTTCTCGAGCAGGCGGATCGCGCGCTGCTCGATCGAGTCCTCCTCCTTCGACCACAGCGGGCGGATGAGCGAGGTGAAGATGTTCTCGCCCTTCTGCCCCTTCGCGCCGAGCAGCATGTTCTCGAGCACCGTCATGCCGCCGAGCGCCTTGGTGAGCTGGAACGTGCGCACCATGCCCATCCGCGACACCCGGTAGGCCGGGACGTTGGCGAGGTTCTTGCCCTTGAAGTTCCACTTGCCGGTGTTGGGCTTGTCGAAGCCCGTCAGCAGGTTGAAGAACGTGGTCTTTCCGGCCCCGTTCGGGCCGATCAGGGCGGTGATGGATCCGCGGGGGATCTCGAGGTGCTCGACGTCGACCGCGGTCAGGCCGCCGAAGCGGCGGCTGACGTTGTCGGCGACGACGATGGGGTCCTTCTTCCTGACCCCGGGGACGATTGCTTCCTCGGTGATGTCCGAGACCGGCGTCTTAGGCAAAGTGCAGATCCTTCTTCTTGCCGAAGATCCCCTGGGGTCTGAAGATCACCAGGAGCATGAGGGCTACCCCCACCACGATGAACCGGATGGGCCCGGTCTGCACGGTGGTGAGGCGGATGAGGTCGTTGTTGAGGACCCCGGTGTCGATCCCGAGCGTGAGCAGTCCGTCGGTCAGACCGAGGACGACCCAGAAGATGATCGAGCCGACGACGGGTCCGAAGACCGTCGCGGCGCCGCCCAGCAGCATGATCGTGTAGAGGAAGAACGTGAGCTGGGTGCCGTAGTTGTCGGGCTGGAGCGAGCGGGGGAGGATGAACAGCGCTCCTGCGAGGCCTCCGAGCACGCCGCCCAGGATGAGCGCCTGGATCTTGTACGAGAAGACGTTCTTGCCGAGCGAGCGCACGGCGTCCTCGTCCTCGCGGATGCCCTTGATGACGCGGCCCCAGGGGCTGCGCATCAGGAGGAACACCAGGAGGCAGGCCAGGAGCACGAGGCCCCAGCCGACGATCCGCACCCACCACTGGTCCTGGCTGTAGGTGAGGACGCCGATGCCCCAGCGGCCCTCGGGGAGCGGGTTGAGGTCGTTGAACGCCTTCGCCGCGCCGTTGATGCCCTCCGAGCCGCCGGTGATCGCCGAGAACTCGGGGGTCTTGACCGAGAGCCGGATGATCTCCGCCGCCGCGATCGTGACGATCGAGAGGTAGTCGGCCCGCAGCCGCAGCGTCGGGATGCCCAGGATGAGCGCGAAGACGGTCGCCGCGACGATCGTCGCGAGGAAGGAGCCCCAGACGGGCCATTCGAACTTGACCGAGGTGATGGCGAAGGCGTAGCCGCCCACCGCCATGAAGCCGGCCTGTCCGAAGTTGAGCAGCCCCGTGAATCCGAAGTGGATGACCAGGCCGATGGTCGCCAGCGCGTACGCGGCGACAGTGGGATCGACGATCTGCCCGATCGCCAGCCAGATGAAGTTGAGGTTCATGGTGTCCTAGCCGATCCGTTCCTTGCGGCCCAGGATTCCCTGCGGCCTGACCAGGAGGATGATGATCATGAGAACGAGCGGAGCCACGTACTTGAGGTTCTCCGGGATCCAGATCGTCGAGATGTTCATCATCAGTCCGATGATGAGCGAGCCGACCAGCGCGCCGTAGGCGGAGCCGAGTCCGCCGAGCGTGATCGCCGCGAAGATCAGCAGCAGGATCGACGCTCCCGTGTCCCAGCGCAGCGACTGGTAGTAGCCGATGTAGACGCCCGCCAGCGCGGCGAGAGCGCCCGACATCACCCAGACGACGCGGATGACGCGCTCGACGTTGATGCCCGAGGCGGAGGCGAGGGCCCGGTTGTCCGAGACCGCCCGCATCGCCTTGCCGATCTTCGTCTTCGTGAGGACGTAGGCCACGGCGACGATGCAGACGACGCCGACGACGGCGCCGACGATGTCGGTGAACTTCAGGCTGATCCCGAGCTCCGGCACCGTGAAGAACGGAGCGGTGCTGTTGGGGAGCGAGAGGCGGTCGGCTCCGAAGAAGAAGACGAACACGTAGCGCAGGGCCAGCGAGAGGCCGATCGTCACGATCATCAGCGGGATGAGCTGGATGCCCTTCTTCCGCAGCGGCTTCCAGAGCAGTCCGTCCTGGACGAAGCCGAAGGCCCCGCCGAGGATCACCGCGATCGGGATGGCCAGCAGCGCCGGGAGTCCGAAGACCCCGGAGAAGAGGTACGCCATCAGCGCGCCGAAGGTGACCAGCTCGCCGTGGGCGAAGTTGTTCAGGCCGGTCACGCCGTAGATCAGCGAGGCGCCGATCGCCGCGAGGGCGATCAGGAGCCCGAAGATCAGGCCGGTGACGACCTTCGGCCAGAAGATGATCCAGAACGTGTCGGCCGACACCGGCTGGTTCACCGCGTTGGACGTCCCGTCGGGGTTCGTCGCGTCGTTGCCGGTCGTGCCCTCGGTCGCGGGGCTCGTCGGAGCCGCGGAGTCCGTCGGGACCGGGACGGTCGCTCCGGAGCCCTTCGGGTTGGCCGTCGAGACGATGAAGTTGACGATCTGGTTCTGCGAGGCGACGATCTTCACCTGCTTCGGGTTCTGACCCGCGGCGGGGTAGCCCTTGTCGGCGGGCAGGGACTCCTCGTCGACGGTCACCGTGTAGGTGCCCGCGGCGTCGAGGGGGAACGTGGCCCGGCCGTCCTCGCCGGTGGTCACGGTCGCGGAGGCGTCGCCGCCGATCTCGACGGTCACCCCCGTCAGGTTCTCGTTCGTCCCCTGCACGCGGACCCAGGCGATGATCGACTGGTCGGCGGTGGTGGCGGCGAGTGCGGCGGGGGCTGCTGCGGCGATCCCGGTGAGGGTCGCGGCGAGCAGACCCAGGGCCAGGAGCCGGTCTCGGAGCCTCGGGCGTCTCCTATCCACGGGGCGCCTCCCGGTCCGTCGGATGCAGGGTCGTCGAGCGCTGGCGGCGCATCGAACGGCTGGCTGTGAGCAAGACGTCTACCTCTCGTCAGGGTGCACAGACGGATGGGGTCTCCGGGCACGCCCGAATCGCCGTCGTCAAACAACGTTGGTTGACCATACGTTCCGCATGTGTCGGCGGTGTTTCACCGTCCGCACTTACGCGTGACGACATTATGAGGGAGAGGAGAGCGCTCCAGCGCCCATCCGCGGCCCGGCGGCCGCGCCGTCGAGGAATACCGCGGGCCCTGCGGCGCTTAAGATCGAACAACCGTGGCGCTCGTGAGCGGACTCCTCCCGTCCTCTCCGGGCTCCCGCACTCGACCTGCTAAGGGGCATTGATGGACCAGCCGGATCCCTTCGGATTCCTCGGACTCACCTACGACGACGTCATGCTCCTCCCGGGGCACACCGACGTCATCCCGAGCGAGGCCGACACGGCCTCCCGTCTCACCAAGCGCATCAGCGTGGCGACCCCGCTGCTCTCCGCGGCGATGGACACCGTCACCGAGGCGCGCATGGCGATCGCGATGGCCCGCCAGGGCGGCTTCGGCGTCCTGCACCGCAACCTCTCCATCGCCGACCAGGCCGACCAGGTCGACCGGGTGAAGCGGAGCGAGTCGGGCATGGTCTCGAACCCCGTCACCGCCACCCCGGACGCCACCGTCGCCCAGGTGGACGACCTCTGCGGCCAGTACCGGATCAGCGGCCTCCCCGTCGTCGACTCCACCGGCGTGCTCGTGGGCATCATCACCAACCGCGACATGCGCTTCGTCTCGCCGTTCGAGAAGGCGACCACGCTCGTCCGCGACGTCATGACCAGCACCGGCCTGATCACGGGCCGCGTCGGCATCCCCGACAGCGAGGTCATCGCCCTCTTCGCGCAGCACAAGATCGAGAAGCTGCCGCTCGTCGACGCGCAGGGCAAGCTCGCCGGCCTCATCACGGTCAAGGACTTCGACAAGTCGGAGCAGTACCCCAACGCCACGAAGGACGACGAGGGCCGCCTCCGGGTCGGCGCCGCGATCGGCTTCTTCGGCGACGCCTGGCAGCGCGCCACCGCCCTGCTCGACGCGGGCGTCGACGTGATCGTCGTCGACACCGCCAACGGCGACTCCGCCGGCGTGCTCGACATCATCCGCCGCCTGAAGTCCGACTCCGCGTTCGCCGGCGTCGACGTCATCGGCGGCAACGTCGCGACCCGCTCCGGGGCGCAGGCCCTCGTCGACGCGGGCGCCGACGCCATCAAGGTCGGCGTCGGCCCCGGCTCGATCTGCACCACCCGCGTCGTCGCCGGCGTCGGAGTCCCGCAGGTCACCGCGGTCTACGAGGCGTCCCTCGCCGCGCGCGAGTCCGGCGTGCCGGTGATCGCCGACGGCGGCCTCCAGTACTCCGGCGACATCGCCAAGGCGCTCGTCGCCGGCGCCGACACCGTGATGCTCGGCTCGCTCCTCGCGGGCTGCGAGGAGAGCCCCGGCGACCTCGTGTTCCAGAACGGCAAGCAGTTCAAGACCTACCGCGGCATGGGCTCCCTCGGCGCCCTGCAGACCCGCGGCGAGCGGACCTCCTACTCGAAGGACCGCTACTTCCAGTCCGACGTGCCCACCGACGACAAGCTGATCGCCGAGGGCATCGAGGGCCAGGTGCCCTACCGCGGCCCGCTCGCCAACGTGGCGTACCAGCTCGCCGGCGGGCTCCGCCAGTCGATGTTCTACGTCGGAGCGCGCACCATCCCCGAGCTGAAGGAGCGCGGGAAGTTCGTGCGCATCACGGCGGCCGGGCTGAAGGAGTCGCACCCGCACGATGTGCAGATGGTGGTGGAGGCGCCGAACTACCGGCGCTGAGGGGTCTGGTGGGGGCCGGCGGCGGATCGGGATCGCGGCCCCTCTGCCCGATGGCCCTGCGGCCCATACGCCCACCACGCCGGAGGGGCCGCGATCCCGATCCGCCGCCTCCCTCCGGGAGACGAGCACCGATTCTCGGCTGAGGGGCGGGGGACGCAGCGCGAGCGGCGCCGGGCGCCGCCGCGACTGCGCCGGGAGGGCGTCCGCCTCCCGTGACGCAGGGAAGGGGTGCCGCCACCCGCTCTGCGCCACGTGACCACCCGCTCTAGCCGACCCCGGGCGAGCGACCGGGCTTTCCAGAGCAAGGTGGTAGCGCGAACCGGCGATCCGCGTGCCAGCGGATCGTCGTAGCGCGGACGTGACCCGCTCTACGGAACGCAACCGCCCGTACGGGCGGACACGGCGGTTGCTGAGCGCTGCGGAGCAAGGTGGGAGCGGTGACCGGCGATCCGCGTTCCAGCGGATCGTCGTGGTGCGGACGCTGGACGCTCTGCGGAACGCGACCACTCGCACAAGCCGACCGCGGGTGAGCGACGAGCGGAGCGAGGAGCGAGCCACAGCTGACACCGCTCAGCGGTAACCGGCGATCCGCGTGCGAGCGGATCGGCGTAGCGCGGACGTAGGACGCTCTGCGGAACGCGACCGCCCGCTCGGGCCGACCGCGGGCGAGCGACGAGCGGAGCGAGGAGCGAGCCACAGTAAACTCTGCGTCATGGAGATCGAGATCGGGCGCGCCAAGCGCGCCCGCCGCGCGTACGCCTTCGACGACATCGCCGTCGTCCCGAGCCGCCGGACGCGCGACCCCGAGGTCGTGTCGGTGAAGTGGTCGATCGACGCGTACCAGTTCGCGACGCCGATTCTCGCCGCGCCGATGGACTCGGTGGTGTCGCCGGCGACGGCGATCCGGCTCGGGCATCTGGGGGCGCTGGGCGTCCTCGACCTCGAGGGTCTGTGGACGCGGTACGAGGACCCGGAGCCGCTGCTCGAGGAGATCCGCCGGCTTCCGGCCGAGACCGCGACGCAGCGGATGCAGGAGATCTACTCCGCTCCGATCCGCCCCGAGCTGGTGACCGCGCGCCTGGCCGAGATCCGCGCCGCGGGCGTGACCGTCGCCGGGGCCCTGTCGCCCCAGCGGACCGCGGAGCTGTACCAGACCGTCGTCGACGCCGGGGTCGACGTGTTCGTCATCCGCGGCACGACCGTGTCGGCCGAGCACGTCTCGCGCGATACCGAGCCGCTGAACCTCAAGAAGTTCATCTACGAGCTCGATGTGCCCGTCATCGTCGGCGGCGCCTCCACCTACACCGCGGCCCTGCACCTCATGCGCACGGGCGCCGCGGGCGTCCTCGTCGGGTTCGGCGGCGGTGCCGCCTCCACCACCCGCACGACGCTCGGCATCCAGGCTCCGATGGCGACCGCGGTCGCCGATGTCGCCGGCGCTCGCCGCGACTACCTCGACGAGTCGGGCGGACGCTACGTGCACGTCATCGCGGACGGCGGCCTCGGCACCTCCGGCGACATCGTGAAGGCCGTCGCGGTGGGCGCGGACGCCGTGATGCTCGGCTCGGCGCTGGCCCGCGCGACCGACGCTCCGGGCGGCGGCTGGCACTGGGGCGCGGAGGCGCACCACCCGCAGCTGCCGCGCGGCCGCCGCGTCGAGGTCGGCACCGTCGGCACCCTCGAGCAGGTCCTGTACGGCCCGGCGACCGGCGCCGACGGCACGGCGAACCTCATCGGCGCCCTGCGCCGCTCGATGGCGACGACCGGCTACTCCGACCTCAAGGAGTTCCAGCGGGTCGAGGTCGTCGTCGCGCCGTACCAGCCCAGCTGACGCTCACCGACCGAGGCGATCCTGACCGTCGAGGCCACCGCGAACAGCGGGCTCCCTCGACGGCCCGGGGGTCCCTGGACGCGGCGGACGCCGGCGCGGGCCGGCCGGACGTGCTGGCGTCCTAGGCCTCGCGCCAGCCCGGCGGACGACACTGCGGACCCGCGCGCGCGGATCCGGTCTTCCCGGCGCTTCTGGGCGAGAAGCACGTGCTCGGGCGAGCGGCCCCCGAGGAACGCCGGGTCGGTTCGGATCGACGGCGGTCTGCGCGAGATCCGAGACGGCGAGTCCGTCGATCAGTGCGGGTGAGGGCGGACGAGCGCTCCGCGACGCCGCTCCACGTCCGGCTGCCCGGGTCCGTCGCCCCTCGACATGCACGGTCTCCGCAAGAGGCTCGACCAAGGGGCGTCCCGGACCGCCGCCGCCGCCGACTCGCGGAGGACGAAGGGCGCGCTCCAGGTCGCGGCCACGGCGTCGATCCGCGCCCGCTGCCGCTCGTCCGCGGAGGCCCCCGCCCACTCGCCGGTCGGCGCGTACCGCGGTGCAGCCGCACGAGCTCTTCCGACCGGCCTCACGCCCCGTCTCGACGGATCCCCACTGCACGCTTCCGCCCCCCTTTCCCTCCCTCCGCTCCTCCTGTGGAGACTCCCCCCACCACCTGTGGGCAGCGAGGGAACGCAGGACCGCCGAGGCCGTCGGGAACTGCGGGATCCCTCGACGGGTCGGGGTTCCCTCGGCAGGAGGGCTCCGCACGCGCCTAAGCTGGAAGTCCCGAGTGGGAGCGCCGCACGGCGCGGAGGGAGCACGCATGGTCGAGGTCCGCAGGGTCAAACTGCCCGGTGTCGGCGTTCTGCACACGTTCCTGACGGCCGACGGCGGCAAGGTCGGGGTCATCGCCCACCGCTCCGGCCACAGCGACCTGATCACGTTCGCCGAGGGCGACCAGGACGGCGCCAAGGTGTCCCTCCGCCTGAGCGACGACGAGGCGCACACCCTCGCCGAGCTCCTCGGCGGCACGCAGATCACGGAGTCGCTGACCGCGCTCGATCAGATCCCGGGCCTCTCGATCGACTGGTTCACCGTCGACTACGACGACCACATCGCCGGACAGCAGCTCGGCAAGCCCGCCGACCGAGGGATCGTCGGGCTGACCGTCGTCGCCGTGGTCCGGGGCGACGCCGCCAATCCGGCGCCGGCCCCCGACTTCCGCGTCTTCCCCGGCGACACCCTCGTGGTCGCCGGCAGCCCCGAGAAGGTCGCCAAGGCGTTCGCGTTCTTCCGCACCGGCAGCTTCGCCAAGACGGTCGACGCCCCGCCCGGAGCCTGAGGATGCACCACGGCGAAGACCTCATCGTCCTCGGCGTCCTGTTCGTCGTCGCCTACGTCCTCGGCCGGCTGGGGAGGACGATCGGGCTCCCGGCCATCCCGATCTACATGGTCGTCGGGCTCCTCGCGAGCCCGAACTTCCACCTCTTCCCGCTCGACTTCGAGTCGAGCTACATCGAGCTGACCGCGGTCTTCGGGCTGATCCTGCTGCTGTTCAACCTCGGCCTGGAGTTCGACCAGGACGAGTTCTTCGGGAACGCCGGCCGTCTGATCCTCTCCGGCGGCTCCTACATCGCGGTCAACATGGCCGTCGGCCTCGGCTTCGGCTTCGCGCTGGGCTGGGGGAGCCGCGAGGCGCTGATCATCGCCGGTATCACGGCGACGAGCTCGAGCGCGATCGTCACCAAGCTGCTGATCGAGCTCAAGCGCCTGGCGAACCCCGAGACGCCGATGATCCTGGGCGTCACGGTCGTCGAGGACATCTTCATCGCGGTCTACCTGGCGATCGTGTCCGTCGTGCTCTCGGGCGAGACGGAGCCGTGGCCGGTGGTGCTCAAGCTCGTCATCGCGTTCGCGTTCCTCGTGGTGATGTTCGCGATCGCCCGCTGGGGCGGGAAGGTCGTCTCCCGCTTCTTCCGCACTCGCGACGACGAGCTGTTCACGATCCTGTTCTTCGGTCTCGCCATCCTGTTCGGCGGCATCGGCGAGGTCCTCGGAGTGACGGATGCGATCGGCGCGTTCCTGATCGGACTGGTCATCGGAGCGACGCGGTTCCGGTCGAGGGTCGAGCACATCGCGATCCCGCTGCGCGACGTGTTCGGAGCCTTCTTCTTCGTCAACTTCGGTCTCGGGCTGGATCCCGGCGCGTTCCCGAGCGTCGTGGTCCCGGTGCTGATCGCCGCGGTGATGACCATCGTCCTCAACCTCGGCGCGGGGCAGTTCGTCGCGTGGCTCAACAAGCTCGGACCGCGCGCGGGCCTGAACGCGGCGTTCATCCTGCACAACCGCGGCGAGTTCGCGCTCATCCTGGCGACGCTCTCGCTCTCGGCGGGGCTCGACGAGCGGATCCAGCCCTTCGCCGGCCTCTACGTGCTGATCATGGCGATCGTCGGGCCGATCCTCGCCTCGCGCTCCGAGAGCATCGGCGCGTTCCTCTCGCGGCGGCGGCACCGCCCGGCACCCGCAGCGGCCACGGCCATGGACGAGGAGGACTTCGCGCTCGTGGAGGCGGCGATGGCCGCGCCCGCCGTCTCCGCGGAGGAGGCCCCCGCTCCTCCGAGGCGCCCCGCGGAGCCGGACGAGCTCGACGACGAGTTCCCCGATCCGATGCGTCAGGCGCTCATCGACCAGGCGATGCAGCAGTCCGACGGCGCCGACGACGCCCGGCCCCGCCGCCCGAGGGAGCCCGACTACTGATCCCACGGAGCTCCCACACTCACGGGTTAGGCTCGATCCGGCCCGCGGGACACCGCACGGATCGAGGGCGGACGAGGGACGAATGACGCAGAGCACGGTCGGGCAGGTGGCCCGGCGCCCGCGCTGGATCGCCGCGCTGGCGCTCGCACTCCTGATCGCCGGGCTCTTCGCCGCGCTCGGGCAGTGGCAGGTCGGCCGCGCGGTCGAAGCCGCCGCGCCCGACTCCGGAGTGTCGGAGACGACGCTCCCGCTCGCCGAGGTCGCGACCCCCTCCCGCTCGATCACGGCGACCGCCGACGGACAGCGCGTGGAGGGCTCGTCCGTCTTCGTGCCGGGCGGTGCCGAGATCCTCGGCGGCCGCCTGAACGGCGAGCAGCCGGGCTGGTGGGTCATCGCCCGCACCCGCACCGCCGACGCCGACCTGGTGCTCGCCTACGGCTGGACGCAGGACGAGACGCAGGCGCAGTCCGTCGCGAACGCGCTCAACAGCGGGAGCGAGCAGGCGCCCTCCTCCTTCACCGGCCGCCTCGTGGCCAACGAGGCGGCGGAGGTGCCGGCGGAGGGCCTGGACCCCGCCACCCTCACCGCGCTCTCCGTCCCCGCGCTGATCAACCGCTGGCCGGATCCGCCGCAGGACGTCTACCAGGGCTA
Source organism: Rathayibacter sp. VKM Ac-2805 (assembly GCF_009834265.1). Lineage (NCBI taxonomy): Bacteria > Bacillati > Actinomycetota > Actinomycetes > Micrococcales > Microbacteriaceae > Rathayibacter > Rathayibacter sp. VKM Ac-2805. The sequence continues at coordinate 2,650,732 of NZ_CP047185.1, read as the reverse complement.
CGTCGTCGTCGACGAGCCGGTCGCCGGCCTCGGGGCCATCGACTCCCCGGCGCGCGTGAGCGACGTCTCGCTGAACTGGCTCAACGTCTTCTACGCGATCGAGTGGGTCGTCTTCGCCGGCTTCGCCCTCTACCTCTGGTTCCGCCTCGTCAAGGACGCGTGGGAGCGCGAGGCCGAGGAGGCGCTCGACGCCGAGGAGCGCGCCCGCGCCGACCTGGGCGACCGGGCCGAGGCCCCCGCCCCCGCACCGTAAACTGGTCGTCATGCCCCTCGAGCCCAAGCCCGCGCAGTTCCCTGCGATCCGGAGCGCGCTGCGCTTCTACCGGGTGACCTCGATCATCACCGGCGTGATGCTGCTCCTGCTCTGCGCGGAGATGCTGCTCAAGTACGTCTTCCACCTCGAGCTGTTCGCCTTCGGCCAGCAGGGCGTCCTGCACTTCGCCCCGATGTACGAGGTGCCCGGAGGCGAGTTCACGTCGAGCGGCACCGGCGCGAACCTGTCCACCGGCATCCTGATCGCGCACGGCTGGTTCTACGTCGTCTACCTCTTCGCCGACTTCCGCCTGTGGAGCCTCATGCGCTGGCCGTTCACGCGCTTCGTGCTCATCGCGCTCGGCGGCGTGGTGCCCACCCTCTCCTTCTTCGTCGAGACCCGCATCGCCCGCGAGGTCGAGCAGTATCTCGAGCGCCGGACCGCCGGCACCGACCCGAAGACCCCGACCGACTCCGTGGAGGCCCCCCATTAGCGAGCAGCCCACCGCTCCCCAGCCGCACCTGGCCGCGCAGCCCGTCCTCGTCGTCGACTTCGGCGCGCAGTACGCGCAGCTGATCGCCCGCCGGGTCCGCGAGGCGAACGTCTACTCCGAGATCGTGCCCTCCAACGCCACGGCCGCCGAGATCGCCGCGAAGTCGCCCGTCGGCATCATCCTCTCGGGCGGCCCGTCCAGTGTGTACGAGGAGGGCGCCCCGCAGCTCGACCCCGCGATCTTCGACCTCGGGGTCCCGGTCCTGGGCATCTGCTACGGCTTCCAGGTGATGGCGAAGACGCTCGGCGGCGAGGTCGCCAACACGGGGCTGCGCGAGTACGGAGCGACGGATGCCGCCCTCTCGACCGACGGTGGCGTGCTCCTCGGCGAGCAGCCCGCCGACCAGACGGTGTGGATGAGCCACGGCGACTCGGTCGCACAGGCGCCCGAGGGCTTCGAGGTCCTCGCCTCCACGAGCTCCACCCCGGTCGCCGCCTTCGGCAACGACGAGCGCCGCCTCTACGGCGTGCAGTGGCACCCGGAGGTCAAGCACTCCGCCTACGGCCAGGCCGTCATCGAGAACTTCCTCCACCGCGCCGCGGGCATCCCGGCCGACTGGAACTCCTCCAACGTGATCGACGACCAGGTCGCCGTGATCCGCGAGCAGGTCGGCACCGGACGCGTCATCTGCGGCCTGTCCGGCGGAGTCGACTCCGCCGTCGCCGCTGCGATCGTGCACCGCGCCATCGGCGATCAGCTCACCTGCGTCTTCGTCGACCACGGACTCCTCCGCAAGGACGAGCGCCGCCAGGTCGAGGAGGACTACGTCGCCGCGACCGGCGTCCGCCTGGTCACCGTCGACGCGCGCGAGCAGTTCCTCGACGCGCTCGCCGGCGTCAGCGACCCGGAGCAGAAGCGCAAGATCATCGGCCGCGAGTTCATCCGCACCTTCGAGGCCGCCGCCGAAGCGCTCGTGCTCGAAGCGCAGGGCGAGGGCGAGACGATCGACTTCCTCGTCCAGGGCACGCTCTACCCCGACGTCGTCGAATCCGGCGGCGGCACCGGCACCGCCAACATCAAGTCCCACCACAACGTGGGCGGACTCCCCGAGGACCTGCAGTTCGCCCTCGTCGAGCCGCTCCGCACCCTCTTCAAGGACGAGGTCCGCGCGATCGGCCGCGAGCTCGGCCTCCCCGAGGTCATCGTCGGCCGCCAGCCCTTCCCCGGACCCGGCCTCGGCATCCGCATCGTCGGCGAGGTCACCCAGGAGCGGCTCGACCTCCTCCAGGACGCCGACGCCATCGTCCGCGCCGAGCTCACCGCCGCCGGCCTCGACACCGAGATCTGGCAGTGCCCCGTCGTCCTCCTCGCCGACGTCCGCTCCGTCGGAGTCCAGGGCGACGGCCGCACCTACGGCCACCCCATCGTCCTGCGCCCCGTCTCCTCGGAAGACGCGATGACCGCCGACTGGACCCGCCTGCCCTACGACCTCCTCGCCCGCATCTCCAACCGCATCACCAACGAGGTGAGCGGCGTGAACCGGGTGGTGCTGGATGTGACGTCCAAGCCCCCCGGCACCATCGAGTGGGAGTGATTCCGCGGGTCTCCGCACGGTCATCTGCGGCGTTGTCGGCGGTTGCGATACCTCCGGTATCGCGCCCTTCTCCGCCTTGCAGCTGACCGCGCGGAGACCCGCGGAACGTCAGGAACGGCTCCCTTCGAGGGGGCCGTTTCTTGTTGAGGGGAGCGGGTGGGGGAACGAGCCCCTGCGGGGCCGTTCCCGGGTGCAGGTAGTGGGGAACGAGCTCCTGCGGGGCCGTTCCTGGGTGCAGGTAGTGGGGAACGAGCCCCTGCGGGGCCGTTCCCGGGTGCAGGTCGGGGAACGAGCTCAGGTGGCTGTTCAGGGAACGGGTGGCCGCGGTTCGGCCGGGGGATCGGTCAGGGGCGACCGGTTCCTCGCGGGGTGTACCGAGTGGCGGTCAGGGGTTCGAGGCCCTGCGGGGACGTTCCGGGGGTGCCGATCGAGAGGCGAGCTCCTGCCGGGTGGTCGGGGAACGCGGGTCGGCGCTGGTCCGGGGGCCGAGGTGCAGGCGGCAGGCGCGCGAGCGCGGGTCAGGCGGGGGTGTCGAGCACGCCGATGAAGCGGGTGCCGATGCCGTCGTACTCGTCGCGGCGGTGGCCCTCGGGGTGGTGCGGCCAGGAGGCGGGGGAGTGGTCCTCGCAGACGAGGAACGTGAACTCGGGCCACCACTTCTTCGGGCGGGCGGCCTCGGAGCGGCCGCAGACGGCGCAGTCGAGGGTCACCCACACGGGACGCCTGCCGGTGCGGTTCGCGCGCGACTGGACGAGCCAGGCGGGCGGATCCTGCTCGAGGGCGGCGAGCTCCTCCTCCGACAGACGGGTGGGGATGCCGTGCCGCGTCGCCATCTCGAGGGGGATGTCGAGGCGCTGAGCGGCCTCGCGACGCGTGATCATCCGGCCACCCTAACCCAGCGCCGCACGCGGACCCCGAGGCCGCAGCGACGCGCGCGCGAGCAGCCACTCCAGCGGGCCCTGCCCCACGAGCCGCCTCCAGAGGAGAGCGGCGACGATCGAGCCGACCACGAAGACGCCGAGCAGCGCCCAGCTGCGCCACGCCTCGAAGTCGAACGGCTCGTACGGGACCAGGTACACCGCCAGCGCCACGAGCTGCAGCGAGTAGATCGTCAGCGGCATCGCACCGACGGCCGCGATCGGAGTCGCCGCCCGCGCCAGGAGCGGCAGCCGCTGCAGCAGAGCCGTCAGCGCGCCGAGGACGACGCAGGCGACCCCGCCCGCCCCGAGCAGCTCGGCAGTGGTGCTGGCGTGCGCCTCCACCGCCTCCGGACCCCCGAGCAGCAGCCCGCCGCCGTAGCCGAGCACGGCCGAGACGGCGCCGCCGACGACGACCCGGCGCTGGGTGGTCGCGGACCGGATGTCGCAGCGCGCGATCAGGAGGCCGAGTACCACGTACGCCAGCCACGACGGCACCGGGTAGTACTGGGTGAGCCAGATGAGGGGCTGCGCGGCCAGGAGCGCCTCGTCGGGCGACAGGGTCGAGAGCCAGGAGCCGCCGGCGCTCGTCAGCGCGTCGACCGCGAGGGGCCCGGCGATCGCCGCGACCGCGACCAGCAGGGCGAGGACCGCCCGCGGCAGGAAGAGCAGCAGCGCCGCGACGAGGAACATCACCCCGTAGTGCGGCAGGATCACCGCGATCGGCGTCCCGAGCAGGGTGAGGGCGACGCCGATGACGAGCAGGTACAGCCCGCGGAGCAGGATCGATCCCGTGTCGTGCCAGGGCCGCGAGGAGCGCTGTGCTCCGCCCGTCATCAGCCCGATCGACACTCCCGCCAGCACGGCGAAGAGGACGGAGCTGCGGCCGTTCCAGAGCATCTCGCTCTCGACCGGGGCGAGGTGGGCGGCGAACATGCCGAGGACGGCCAGGCCGCGTGCGACGTCGAGGCCGACGATCCGGGAGTCTGCGGCGCTCATCCCTCCATCGTGCCAGGCGCTCCCGGCAGTGCACCGGGAACGGCGCTGGGGCCGGGAACGACGACGGGCGCCCGACCCGGAGGTCGAGCGCCCGTCGGACGTGGTGCGCCGTGCTACTCGCGGAAGATCGCGACGAGGCGCAGGATCTCCAGGTACATCCAGACGACGGTGACCAGGATGCCGTAGGCGCCGGTCCAGCCGTAGATGCGGGGGAGGCGGTTGCGCACGCCCTGCTGGATGAACTCGAAGTCCATCACGAGCGAGTACGTGGCGAGCGCGACGGCGATGAGGCCGATCACGATGCCGATGAAGCCGGTGCGGAGACCGAAGCCGCCGCCGACGCCGAAGAGGCCGAGGCCCAGGTTCACCAGCGAGAACACCGCGTAGCTGATCATGCCGATGAAGAAGATCTTGTTGAGCTTCGGCGAGGTGCGGATCTTGCCGTTCATGAACAGCGCCAGGGTGACGCCGATCACGATGACGGTCGCCATGAGGGCCTGGACGACCGCTCCGGCGTACGCGCTCTCGAAGAACTTCGAGATCGCACCGACCGCGATGCCCTGGGTCGCGGCGTAGCCGAGGATCAGGGCCGGCGACGGCTGCTTCTTGAAGGCGTTGACGATGCCCAGCACCAGCGCGACGAGCACGGCGGGGAGCATCAGGCCCGGGACGAACCAGCCGACGGCCGCACCCGCGAGGAGCACGACGAAGGCGAGGGCGGTCTTGGCGAGGGTGTCCTCGACGGTCATCCGGTCGGTCTCGACGGAGCCGGCGGCCGGACGGGAGTACATCTGGTCGAGCGTGCCGGGGGAGACGTCCGGGAGGTCCTGCACGCGGCCGGCGTAGCCGCGGTTGCTGAACTCCGGGCGTCCGAAGGCCGGATTGTTGCTTGCCATGGTTCCTCTTCTCTCAGGTGCGCTGGTCTCCGAGGGAACTCGCGGATCTGAGTCGCTGTGGGTGCGGAGTGCGCCGCGGATCCGAGAGGACTGCGACGATGGACACCACCATATCTGAGAGCACCTCTCAGAGTCTGGCTGTTCTCTTCGAGCGGACCTCGACTCCGCTGCGAGCCGCGCAGTGCCGCCCGTAGGATCGCGGCATGCCCGCGCGTCAGTCACCGCTCGTCATCGGCCACCGCGGAGCGAGCGGCTACCGACCGGAGCACACCCGCTCCGCCTACGAGCTGGCGATCGCGCTGGGCGCCGATGCGCTCGAGCCCGATCTGGTGGCGACCCGCGACGGCGTGCTCGTCCTCCGCCACGAGAACGAGATCTCCGGCACGACGGACGTCGAGAAGCGCCCGGAGTTCGCCGCGCGCCGCACCACCAAGCGGATCGACGGCCGCGAGATCACCGGCTGGTTCACCGAGGACTTCACCTGGGACGAGCTGTCGGAGCTGCGGGCCCGCGAGCGGCTGCCGGCGGTGCGCGGCTCCAGCGCCACGTTCGACGGGCAGTTCCCGCTGCTGCGCTTCAGCGAGCTGCTGGCGCTGCTGGACCGGGCGGCGGAGGACGATCCGCTCGCTCCGCCGGGGCTCGTCGCCGAGATCAAGCACGCGACGTACTTCGCCGGGATCGGGCTGCCGCTGGACGTGCTGCTGCGCGAGGAGCTCGCCGCCGCGGGCTGGGGTCCGCGCGACCCGCGGCTCACGATCGAGAGCTTCGAGAAGACCGTTCTGGAGCGGCTCGCGGTGAGCGGAGTCGGCACCCGCCGGATCTACCTGCTCGAGTCGCGGGGCGCCCCGCCCGACCTCGTGGCCGCCCACGGCGCCGACGCGGCCCCCTACTCCGCCTTCACCACGCCGGCGGGACTGCGGAACCTCGCCGGAGCCGTCGACGGGATCAGCGTCGACAAGAGCATGCTCTTCTCGCGGGACGCGGCCGGCCGGGCGACGGGGACCGGTCCGCTCGTCGAGGACGCGCACGCGGCCGGGCTCGAGGTCTACTGCTGGACGCTGCGCGCCGAGAACCGGTTCCTCGAGAAGGTGCACCGCCGCGGGAAGGACCCGGCGGAGTACGGCGGCTGGCAGGAGGAGTTCGCGATGATCCTCCGCTCGGGAGTGGACGGCGTCTTCGCCGACCAGCCCGATCTGGCGATCGAGGCGCGGGCGGCCGAGCAGGAGCGCCTGCTCCGCGGCTGACCGGTCCGCCGATCGGGTTCTCGTCCGGCGCGTGCCGAGCGGACGCGGAGGCTGCGCTGGCATCATCGGCTCACCACCGCCCGCCCGACCCTCGAGAGGAGGCCCCGTGTCCACCCGAGAGCGCATCACCCGCCGCTGGATCACCACCGCCGTCCTCGCCGTGATCGGCGTCGCCGTCGTCTACTGGCTCGCCGTGCTCACCCCTCAGGGCCAGGGCGTCGAGAACTCGGGGCTCCGGGGCGCCGACCTCGTCTTCGGCCGGGCCACCGGCGCCGCCGCGGGGGCGCTCGCGGACGTCACCCCGCTCTCCATGGTCGTCGGCGCCCTGCTCGTCGCGGCGATCGCGCTGATCCGGAGGCGCCCGGCGCTGGCCTTCGCCTCCGTCGGCTCGATCGTCGTCACGGCCGGGCTCACCCAGCTGCTCAAGAACGTGGTCCTCGAGCGGCCCGAGCTGGTCGACACCGACTCCTGGTACACCGGCGGCAGCTTCCCGAGCGGGCACACCGCGGCGGCCGTCTCGGTGGTCTTCGCCCTGGCGATGGTCGTCCCCGGGCGCGCGCGGACCGTCGTGCTCGCGCTGGGCGGCGCGGTCGTGGTGCTGGTCGGCAACCTGACGATGGCCGCCTCCTGGCACCGGGCGAGCGACGTCCTCGGGGCCGACCTCGTCGCGCTCGCCTCCGCCTCCGCCGCCTGCGCGTGGCTGACCACCAGGGCCCAGGTGGGCCGAGCGCCGAAGAGGCCCGCGCGGCGCGGGGTGAACCGGCTGCTCCTGGTGTGCTCGGTGATCGTGGTGGTGCTGCTCGCGGCTCTCGCCGTCCAGGGCATCCAGTACTACCCCGACGACACGAAGGACCTCACCGCCTTCGCGCTCCTGCAGCTCCTGGCGGTGTCGACGTCGGCGCTCGCCGTGCTCGGCTTCTCCCTCGCGTGGCGCGGACTGGACGTCGGTGGGGCGCTCACCTCGCCCGCGCCGCGTCAGCGGACCGCCTGACCGCTCCCGGTGTCGGAGGGGCGATCTACACTCGGAGGGACATGAGCTTCCTCTTCGATCCGAGCGACTCCCGCGCCACCCCGGTCATCGTCGGTCCCCCCGGCGGCCCCGGGGACGCGCCCCGCACCGACCCGGCGCACGAGCAGCTCGTCGCGGGGCTGAACCCCCAGCAGCGCGAGGCGGTCGAGTACCGCGGAGACGCGCTGCTCATCGTCGCGGGTGCGGGCTCGGGCAAGACCAGCGTCCTCACCCGGCGCATCGCGAGCCTCCTGGGCAACGGCGAGGCCTGGCCGAGCCAGATCCTCGCGATCACGTTCACCAACAAGGCCGCGGCCGAGATGCGCGAGCGCGTCGAGAAGCTGGTGGGGCAGAGCGCCGAGGGGATGTGGATCTCGACGTTCCACTCCGCGTGCGTGCGGATCCTGCGCCGCGAGGCCGAGAACTTCGGCATGACCAAGTCGTTCACGATCTACGACTCGGGCGATCAGCGCGCCCTGCTCAAGCGCATCGTGAAGGACCTCGAGGCCGACTCGCTCGGGATCACCGTCGCGAGCGCCTCCGCGAAGATCTCCAAGCTCAAGAACGAGCTCGCCGACGTCGACTCCTACGCCCGCACCGCGAACCTCAGCGACCCGAACGAGGAGATGTTCCTCCAGGTCTTCCGGGCCTACTCGCGGGCGCTCGAGGGGGCGAACGCGTTCGACTTCGACGACCTGATCGCGCAGACCGTCTACCTCTTCCGCGCCTTCCCGCACGTCGCCGCGAAGTACCAGCGGCGCTTCCGCCACGTGCTGGTCGACGAGTACCAGGACACGAACCACGCCCAGTACTCGCTGATCCACGAGCTGACCCGGCCCGTGCCGCCGGCGACGATGGCCGCGGCGCAGTTCGACCGCCCCTACCGCGGACCGGTCACGGCCGACGGCTCCATCCCGGGGGCCTCGCTCACCGTCGTCGGCGACTCGGACCAGTCCATCTACGCGTTCCGCGGCGCCGACATCCGCAACATCGTCGAGTTCGAGCGCGACTTCCCGGGCTGCCGCGTGATCCTGCTCGAGCAGAACTACCGCTCGACGCAGAACATCCTCTCGGCGGCCAACGCCGTCATCTCGAACAACTTCGACCGTCGCGCGAAGAACCTCTGGTCCTCCAGCGGCGACGGGGAGAAGATCGTCGGCTACACCGGGTACTCGGGTCACGACGAGGCGCAGTTCGTGGTCGACGAGATCGCCCGCCTGCACGCGGCGGGGACCGGCTACGACGAGATCGCGGTCTTCTACCGCACCAACGCGCAGACCCGCGCGCTGGAGGAGATCTTCATCCGCTCCGCGCTGCCCTACCGGATCCTGGGCGGCACGAAGTTCTACGAGCGCGCCGAGATCAAGGACGCCCTGGCGTACCTGATCACGGTGGCGAACCCGGCCGACGTGCTGGCGCTGCGGCGCATCATGAACACTCCGAAGCGGGGCATCGGCCCCGCGACGGAGGCGCAGCTGCAGTCGTTCGCCGACACCAACGCGGTGACCCTGCGGGAGGCGATGCGCAACGCCGGCTCGCTCGGGATGGGCCCGAAGGTGACGAAGGCGATCGTCGACCTCGCGACCCTCCTCGACGAGTGCGCGCTGATGCTCGACCCCGCACGGGAGGGCGGCGAGGCGAAGGTGCACGAGGTCCTGACGGCGCTCCTCACCCGCAGCGGCTACCTCGACATGCTCCGCGCCAGCCGCGACCCGCAGGACGAGGCCCGCGCCGAGAACGTCGACGAGCTCATCGCCGTCACCAAGGAGTTCGCGCGCAACAACCCGGACGGCGGGCTCGTGGACTTCCTCACCGAGGTCTCGCTGGTCGCCGCGGCCGACGACCTCGACGACGACTCCGGCACCGTCTCGCTGATGACACTGCACACGGCGAAGGGCCTCGAGTACGACGCCGTGTTCCTCACCGGCATCGAGGAGGACCTGCTCCCGCACCGCATCTCGGCGAACGAGCCCGGCGGCCCGGCCGAGGAGCGGCGGCTGTTCTACGTGGGGATCACCCGGGCCCGCAAGCGCCTCTACCTCTCGCTCGCGATGACCCGCGCGCAGTACGGCGAGACGTCGGTCGCGATGCCGAGCCGGTTCCTGCAGGAGATCCCCGGAGAGCTGATCCAGTGGCGCCAGTCGCCCGGCGCGGCGACCTCGCGCGGTGGCACGCAGCCCCGGGCGCTGAACGCTCAGCGGCCCGGCTTCGGCAAGTCGCGATCGAACACCGAGTTCCGGGAGGCGCTCGCCGCGGCGCCGAAGGCCAAGGGCGAGTTCCCGAACCGGATCACCGGCATGGTGCGCGACAACGGCGATCTCGAGCTGATCGCGGGCGACCGCATCCGGCACACCGACTTCGGTGAGGGGCGCGTGAACGCGGTGACGGGCGAGGGCTCGAAGCGCGTCGCGCACGTGCTCTTCGACCAGGTGGGCGCGAAGAAGCTGCTGATCAAGGTCGCGCCGATCGAGAAGATCTAGTCCGGTGGCGGCCGGATCGGCGGCCGCGCGGCTCGCGACGGAGGTGTTCTCCCCTGCGGTCCTCGCGGTGCTCGTGCCGGTCGTGGTCGGCGCGCGCGTCGCGGATCCCCCCCTGCTCGGCGTCGCCTGGGGAGCGCTCGCGGCGCTCTTCGTCGGCGTGGTGCCCTACCTCGTCATCCGCCTGCTGATGCGCACCGGCCGGATCCACGGCGACCATCACGTGCCCGACCGGCGCGAGCGGGCGCTGCCGATCGCGCTGGCGCTGGTGTCGATCGCGGCCGGCCTGGTACTGCTCGCCGTGCTCGGCGCTCCTGCCGCGGTGACCACGTTCGGCGTGGTGACGGTGGCCGTGGTGCTCGCCGTCGGCGTGGTCAACCTGGTCTGGAAGCTGTCCGGGCACGCGGCGGTGGTCGCCACCTGCGCCGTCGTCGTGCTGATCGCCTACGGACCGCTCTCCCTTCTGATCAGCGTGCCCGTCGTCCTCTGGGTGCTCTGGTCGAGGGTGCGCCTCGGTGCGCACACCCCCGCTCAGGTCCTCGCGGGCGCCGCGGTCGGCACCGTCCTCGCCGGGACCGTCTGGTCCCTGCTCGGCTGACGTCCGTCCCTTCCCGTGTGCCCTCTGGTCGCCTTCCGCGAGATTCCACTCGAGTGGGAGGCGCGCCGTGGCGGGCTCACCCGAGTGGCATCTCGCGGAAGGGGTCAGCCGGCGTAGCGCGCGACGAGCTCCCGCTTGAGGATCTTGCCGCTGGGCCCGAGCGGAAGGGCGTCGACGAACTCGACGCGGCGGGGGAACTTGAAGGCGGCGAGATGCTCGTTCGCGTAGGCGATCAGCTCCTCCGCGGTGGCGGTCGCCGACGGGGCGAGGATCACCGCGGCCATCACCTCCTGGCCGTGGCGCTCGTCCGGGATCCCGAAGACCGCTGCGTTCTGCACGGCCGGGTGCCCGATCAGCACCTCCTCGACCTCGCGCGGGTACACGTTGTAGCCGTTGCGGATGATCATGTCCTTCGTGCGGTCGAGGATGCGGACGTAGTCCTCCTCGTCCTTCGTGCCCAGGTCGCCGGTGCGGAACCAGCCGTCGATCACCGCCTCCGCGGTCGCCGCCGGATTGCCGAGGTACCCCTTCATCAGGTTGTGCCCGCGCACCACGATCTCGCCGAGCTCGCCCCGGGGGAGCAGCTCGACGCGGTCGGTCACGTCGGGGCGGGCGACCTCGACCTCGACGCCCCAGATCGGCGTGCCGACCGTGCCCGGCCGCGGCGGGACTCCGACGTGGTTGAAGGTGGCGACCGGGGAGGTCTCGGTGAGCCCGTAGCCCTCGTAGATCTCGACGCCGAACACCTCGCGGAAGCGCTCGATCACGGCGACGGGCAGGGCGGCGCCTCCCGAGACCGCGTAGCGCAGCGGCGGCCGGTCCTCGCGCCGGGTCGCGGCGTCGAGCAGGGCGACGTACATCGTGGGCACGCCCTCGAAGACCGTGCAGCCGTGGGCGATCATCGCCTCGAGCGCGGCGTCGCCGTCGAACTTCGGCACCAGGACGACCGTCGCGGCGGTGCGGAAGGCCGTGTTCATCGCGCAGACCTGCCCGAAGGTGTGGAAGAGCGGCAGCGCCCCGAGCACCACGTCGCCGCGGTGCAGGTCGAACGTGTTCATCAGCAGCACGTCCGACTGCGAGACGATCGCGAAGTGCGTCCCCTCCGCCCCCTTCGGGCGGCCGGTGGTGCCGCTGGTGTAGAGGATCGTCGCCGTGTCGGAGGGGGAGCGGGGCACGTAGCCGTCGATCGGGGTCGCCTCCGCGGCGAGGTCCTCCAGGCGCGGGAGGGGCGAGGCGGTGCCGTCGGGCACCATCACGCTCAGCACGGGAACGTCGGCGAGGTCCGCTCCGGCGGCCCCCTCGGCGAGCAGCGGAGCGGCGCACACGAGCGCGACGGCTCCGGAGTCGCGCAGGACGTAGGCGATCTCGTCGTGCTTGAGCAGGGCGTGCACGGGGACCACCACGGCGCCGAGCGCGAGGACGGCGAAGTAGCCGCGGGGGAAGTCGGGGACGTTCGGGACGAGCAGGGCCACGCGGTCGCCCGGTCCGATCCCCTGGGCGCGCAGGGCTCCGGCGTAGGCACGGGTCTGCCGCCAGAGGGTCGCGTAGTCGACGGCCTGCTCGCCGACGCGGATGGCGATCGTGTCAGGGGTGCGCCGCGCCGCCTCCGCCAGGATGGCCGCGACGGAGAGGGTGCCGAAGCCGGCGGCGGGCGGGGGAGCGGCGGGGGCCTCGGCCGTGCGGGGTTCGGTGATGCTCATCAAGGCTCCAGTCGTCGTTGACCGCCGCGGCGGATGCCGGGTGCTTCACCGTAGATCCGCCGGGCGGCCGCGTCGAGCGATCCGCATCGGATGTTCAGCACGGACGGGCGGGGAGTGCGCATCCCGGCGCCGAGCGGAAGGGGGTGCGGGAGGCGCGGGCGGCTGCCTACAGTCGGACTGCTGCGGCCCGGTTCGCGGGTCGGACGACGGGAGGCGCGATGCGCGGCGAGGCGACGCTCTACACGGACGCGGTGGTGACGGCTCCGTTCGCCCTCGCGGTGATCGCGGAGGCGACCGGCTCGCGAGTGGTCGGCGCGCGGACCGCGGACGCGCACGTCCCGCTCTACAGCGGTCCGACGAGCGCGCGGGTCGAGATCGCGGGGTTCGGCGACAGCGTGCCGGTCACCGTCGACGTGCGCGACGAGCGCGGGATCGACGAGGCGCGTGCGGCCGCGCAGGCGCTCGGGCTGGAGCTCGCCGCCTACGCGGGCTGGGAGGTCGTGGCCGGCTTCTGAGCGTCGCGTCGGACCCGGGCGAGGTAGTAGCGGCTGGGCGCCGTCCTCACGATCGCGGGAAGCAGGCGGTAGACGGCGAAGGTGCGCGAGAGCGCCCGCTCGAACCGCGCCTCCTGCCGTGCGGTCCAGTGGAAGCCGAAGGGCTCGCGGAGCGCCGCCGGGAGCAGACCGGCGGTGATCAGGCGGAGGTAGGGGCCGAGCGGGCGCAGGTACCAGGCGGCGATGCTCGGGCCCAGCAGGTCGTGGGCGACCCGGCGGGCCGCGGGCGTGACCTCGAGGCGCTCCAGCTCCCGCTCCCAGTAGGCGTCGAACGCGGTGCGGGAGTCGGGCCAGAGGTCCGCGGGCATCTGCAGGGCCGCGCCGACGACGACGGAGCGGCGCACGATGTCGTCCGCCTCCTCCTTGCTCAGCGCACCGAAGGCGCCCTCGTAGAGCTGCAGCATCGACTGGGTGAGCGTCGCCGCGACCCAGCGCTGCAGCTCCGGGTCGAAGGCCGTGTAGCCGGGGCCGCGCACGGGCACGTGCGCCCTGTTCACGCGGCGGCGGACGGCGCGCACGTCCTCGGGAGTGCCGTAGTGCAGGACGTAGAGGTAGGAGAGCGTCCCGTGCAGGCGGTTCACGGCCCGGTGCACGAAGTCGGAGTGGTCGGCGACGCCCTGCCCGACCGCCGGGTGCGCGATCTGGAGGAGGATCGCGCGCGCGCCCGCCAGCAGGAACACGCCCTCGCGGAAGACGTCCGGGGTGCGGGAGGCCGACGACATGGCTCCACGCTACGCGGGAGCGGCGGGCGGAGGAGGAGCCGGTGCCCCCGGCGGGCGTCCGGCGGGCGCGGAGCGACCGCACGGGAAGCCCCCGGCGGGTGCGGAGTAGACTCGGCGCGGCCCAGGGACAGTGCCGAGACTCCGGCGTCGTCCGGGCCACCTCGAACTCGAAACGCAAGCGCGCTCGGCGCGGAATGGGAATGCAGCGTGGATCTCTTCGAATACCAGGCCCGTGATCTGTTCGAGAAGTACGGCGTCCCCGTGCTCCCGGGCATCGTCGCCGACACGCCGGAGGAGGTGCGCGCCGCGGCGGAGAAGCTGGGCGGCGTCACCGTCGTCAAGGCGCAGGTCAAGATCGGCGGCCGCGGCAAGGCGGGCGGCGTGAAGGTCGCGAAGACCCCCGAGGACGCGTTCGCCGCGGCGCAGTCGATCCTCGGCCTCGACATCAAGGGCCACGTCGTCAAGCGCGTCATGGTCGCCGGCGGTGCGCGCATCGACCGCGAGTTCTACTTCTCGGTGCTGCTGGACCGGGCCAACCGCTCCTACCTCTCGCTCACCTCCTACGAGGGCGGCATGGAGATCGAGCAGCTCGCCGTCGAGCGCCCCGACGCCCTCGCGCGCGTCGAGGTCGTCCCCGGCCAGGGCATCGACCAGGCCAAGGCCGAGGAGATCGCCCGCGCGGCGAAGTTCCCGGAGGAGCTGATCGCCAAGGTCGCGCCCGTCCTGGTGAAGCTGTACGACGTCTACACCGGCGAGGACGCCACGCTCGTCGAGGTGAACCCGCTCGTGCTCACCGAGGAGGGCGACATCGTCGCGCTCGACGGCAAGGTCTCGCTCGACGAGAACGCCGGCTTCCGCCACGCGGACCACGCCGCGCTCGAGGACAAGGACGCCGCCGACCCGCTCGAGGCGAAGGCCAAGGAGAACGACCTCAACTACGTGAAGCTCGACGGCGAGGTCGGAATCATCGGCAACGGCGCGGGCCTGGTCATGTCGACCCTCGACGTCGTCGCCTACGCCGGAGAGAGGCACAACGGCGTGAAGCCGGCCAACTTCCTCGACATCGGCGGCGGAGCCTCCGCCCAGGTGATGGCGAACGGCCTCGACGTGATCCTCGGCGACGAGCAGGTCAAGAGCGTCTTCGTCAACGTCTTCGGCGGCATCACCGCGTGCGACGCGGTCGCCAACGGCATCCTCCAGGCGCTCGAGATCCTCGGCGACTCGGCCACGAAGCCGCTCGTCGTCCGCCTCGACGGCAACAAGGTCGAGGAGGGCCGCGCGATCCTCCAGGCCGCCGCCAACCCGCTCATCACGCTCGCCGCGACCATGGACGAGGGCGCCGACAAGGCCGCCGAACTCGCCGCCGCGTAACGGACCCGACGACTCAAGGAATCAGAGAACAAGCATGTCGATCTTCCTCACCAAGGACTCCAAGGTCATCGTCCAGGGCATCACCGGCGGCGAGGGCACCAAGCACACCGCGCTGATGCTCAAGGCCGGCACGAACGTGGTCGGCGGCGTCAACGCCCGCAAGGCCGGCACGACCGTCACCCACGGCGACGTCGAGCTCCCCGTCTTCGGCACCGTGAAGGAGGCGATGGAGGCCACCGGCGCCGACGTCTCCATCGCGTTCGTGCCGCCCGCCTTCTCGAAGGACGCCGTCATCGAGGCGATCGACGCCGAGATCGGCCTCCTCGTCGTCATCACCGAGGGCATCCCGGTGCAGGACTCCGCGGAGTTCTGGGCGTACGCGCAGGAGAAGGGGAACAAGACGCGGATCATCGGCCCGAACTGCCCCGGCATCATCACGCCGGGCGAGTCGCTCGTGGGCATCACCCCCGCGACGATCACCGGCAAGGGCCCGATCGGCCTCGTCTCGAAGTCGGGCACCCTGACCTACCAGATGATGTACGAGCTGCGCGACCTGGGCTTCTCGACCGCGATCGGCATCGGCGGCGACCCGATCATCGGCACGACCCACATCGACGCGCTCGCCGCGTTCGAGGCCGACCCCGAGACGAAGGCGATCGTGATGATCGGCGAGATCGGCGGCGACGCCGAGGAGCGCGCCGCGGACTTCATCAAGGCGAACGTCACGAAGCCCGTCGTCGGCTACGTCGCGGGCTTCACCGCCCCCGAGGGCAAGACGATGGGCCACGCCGGCGCCATCGTCTCCGGCTCGGCCGGGACCGCGCAGGCCAAGAAGGAGGCCCTCGAGGCCGCGGGCGTGAAGGTCGGCAAGACGCCGTCCGAGACGGCCGCCCTGCTCCGCGAGGTCTACGCGGCGCTCTAGCGCCCGTCCTCCCCGCACCACCGTCGGAACGGACGGTGCCCCTGCTCCGGCGGGCGGCGCCGTCCGTTCCGTCGTCGGGGCGGGTCCGGCCGGAGTAGCGTCGCAGCGTGACCCGCCGCCTCGGACTCGACCTGCTGACCTTCGTGCCGTACCCGGAGGGCCCCGAGCAGCCCGGCGACGCCGCGCGGAGCCTCGAGGACGGGCTGGCCCTGCTCGAGCTCGCCGAGGAGCTCGGCTACGGCACCGGCTGGGTCCGCGTGCGGCACTTCGAGCGCTACCTCGCGTCTCCGATGACCTTCTTCGCGGCCGCCTCCCAGCGGACCCGCCGCCTCCGCCTCGGTACCGCGGTCATCGGCGCCCGCTACGAGTCGCCCGTGCGCCTCGCCGAGGACGCCGCGACCGTGGACCTGCTCTCGGGCGGACGCCTCGACCTCGGCGTCAGCAGCGGCTTCGCGCATCTCGCCTCCGTCTTCGACGGGGTGTTCGGGCAGGCCGAGCGCGACTTCCGCGAGGAGGCGCAGGAGCGCATCGCGCGACTCCGCGAGGCGCTCTCGGGCGCCGTGCTCGGCGTCGCGGAATCGGCCCTGATGTCGGTCCCGGTCGGCGCTCCGCTCGTCCAGCAGCCGCACGCGCCCGGCCTCGCCGACCGGCTCTGGTACGGGGCGGGAACGGTGTCCTCCGCGGTCCGGGCGGGCGAGCAGGGCATGCACCTGCAGGTGTCCACGCTCAACACGGAGGAGACGGGCCTGCCGTTCGCCGAGCAGCAGGCGGTGCAGATCCGGGCCTACCGCGAGGCCTTCGCCGCAGCGCACCCGGGGCGCACGTCGAGGGTGACGGCGGGCCGGATCGTGCTGCCGCTGCTCGACGCCGCCGACGAGGAGGCGCACCGCCCCTTCATCGAGGGCTACCTCGCGCGGATGGACGACGAGGGCCGCCCCCGCACGGCCGACCGGTCGATCATCGCCGCCCCGATGCGCTTCAGCCCCCTCCATGTCGGGACCCCGGAGCGGATCGTCGCATCGCTCGCCGCGGATCCGGCGCTCGCGGAGGCGGACGCGCTCACGGTGACGCTCCCGGCGGTCGGCGGGGTGGAGTCGCACCGGCGCATCCTGCGCGCCGTCGCCGAGCGCATCGCCCCGCAGCTGGGCTGGACGCCCGGCGCCTGAGGATCAGCGCCGCGCGAGCAGTGCCCGGACGGGCCGCTGCAGCAGGAGCAGGAGCAGCCACCAGAGCCCGACCGACGGGACCAGCAGCGCCAGCGCCAGTGCGACGAGGAGCAGCGCGAAGGGCAGCAGGGCGGGCGCGAGCGGCAGGGGCCCTGCGCCGGGCCGCCTGAGCTCCGGGTGCCGGGAGAGGCGCAGCTCGATCAGGACCAGCGCCCCGCTCATCGCGGCCATCGTGCCGATGTAGAGCCCGATCGTCGCCCGGGAGTCCGGGAACAGCGCCAGCGCGCTCGTCGAGAACGGGAAGAACGCCAGCGCGGCCAGCCAGAGCAGGTCCAGCCACACCAGGGCGCCGTCGTAGTCCCCGGCGATCTCGAAGACGCGGTGGTGGGGGATCCAGAAGACGGCGATGACCGCGAAGGAGAGCGCGAAGGCGAGGACCGAGTCCAGGTGCTCCGCGAGCAGCGCCGGGACTCCGCCGCCCTCCCGGGCGACCTCGGGAGCCAGCTGCACCAGCGGCAGGACGAGGACGGTGATGGCGATGGCGGCGGTCGCGTCCGAGAAGTTGACGAGCCGGTCGAGCCCGCGCTCCGTCCGGCGGTGGGCCGCGCGTCCCCCGGGGCGCCCGCGGTGCACCAGGCGCTCGATCGGACCCGAGAGCAGGAGCAGCAGGAGCGCGAACATGTTGACGGCCGGCACCGCGACGGCGAGCACGAGGGCCGCGAGGAGGACGCCGATCACGATCAGCGACCTCGAGAGGGAGCGCCGCGGCTCCGCCCCCGGGGCCAGGAGATCCGGATCGCGGCGCACGATGAGCTGCATCGCGAGGGTCGCCGCGCTCGCCGCGATCATCGTGCCGATGTAGAGCGCGATGACGCTGCCGTCGGTGTCGAGCACGTTCGAGATCAGGTTCGCCGCGAAGGGGAGCAGGACGACCGCGGCCAGCCAGACGAAGTTCGCGACGACGAGCGCGGGCGAGTACCGGGCCACGCCCTCGAAGACGGAGTGGTGGACCGCCCAGAGCCGTCCGATCACGGCGAACGTGATGAAGAAGGCGGAGAGGGTGCCGTAGTGACCGGTGAGGAGGGACCCCAGATCGGCCGCGCGGCTCTCCTCGACCACGTCGACGAGGGGGAGGACGAGGAACGTGATGGCGATGGCGACGACGGCGTCGGAGAAGTTCACGAGGCGGTCCAGGCCGCGCTCCGTCCGTGCGTCCGAGGTCCCCGTCATGGCTCCGACACTAGAGGGCCGGGCGGCGCGCCCCTGACCCGCCTCCGAGCGCGCCGCCGCTAGGCTCGTCAGGCCCATGAACCGGATCACCGTCGCCCTCCTCGCCGCCTTCGATGCCGCGCTGTCGGCGCTGATCGGGATCGCGATCCCGCTCGTCCCGCTGACCGTCCTCTGGGCCGTGCAGTACGACACGACGGTCGACTTCGGCGTGTTCTGGCGGGTCGCCGCCGACGCCTGGCTGCTCGGCCACGGGGCCGACCTGCAGGCGGCGCTGGCCCCCGACTCCGCCCTCGCCGTCGCGCTGCCCGGAGGCGCGGACGCCTTCCCGGTGACGATCGCTCCGCTGGCCTTCGCACTCCTCACCGTGCTGCTCGGCGCGCGCACCGGCCGCCGCGCCCAGGAGTCGCCGTTCCGGGCCATCGGCGTCCTCGTCGCGATCGCGACCTACCTGGCGATCGCGCTCCTGGTCTCGCTCGGATCCGCGGACCCGGCCGCCACCGTCGATCCCCTGCAGGGGACGCTGCTGCCGCCGCTCGTCTTCGCGCTGGGGGTGCTCGTCGGAGCAGCGCTCCACTCCGCCCGCAGCGACGAGGCCGACCCCCTCGGCGAGCTGGCCGCCTCCGCGCTCGACCGCGTCCCCGCGCCGGGGCCCGGGCTCGTCCTCGCGTCGCTGCGCGGGGGAGCGCTCGCCGCGGCCGGCGTGGTCGGAGTCGCGGCGGTGCTCGTCGCCGTGCTGCTGGTCGTGCACTACACCTCGGTCGTCGCGCTCTACGAGAGCCTCGGCGCCGAGGCGCTCGGCGGCCTGGCCCTCACTCTCGGGCAGCTCGCGTTCCTCCCGAACCTGGTGATCTGGGCGGCGAGCTGGCTGATCGGCCCGGGCTTCGCCCTCGGCACCGGCTCCTCCGTGAGCGCGGCCGGAACGCTGCTCGGACCGATCCCGTCGATCCCGGTCCTCGCCGCACTGCCCGCAGGGGACTCGGCCTTCGGATTCCTCGGGCTGCTCGTGCCGCTGCTCGCCGGGTTCGCCGCGGGATGGCGGCTGCGGCGCGGCGTGATCGAGGCGCTCGACGGACGCTCGCTTCTGCGCTGGGGCGCGGCCGCGGCCGGCGGGATCGGCGTGGTCGGCGGCCTGCTGCTCGGGCTCCTCGCCTGGTTCTCGGCGGGCGCCGCCGGGCCCGGGCGGCTCGCCCAGGTGGGCCCGGACCCGCTCGTCGTCGGGGCGGTCGCCGCCCTCGAGCTCGCGCTGGCCGCGGGCCTGGGCCTCGCCGCGGGCCGCAGCCGACGCGGCTGACGCCGGCGGAGGCGTCCCCCTAGACTTGCGCAGTGCTGAAGTTGGTCGTACTCCTCTCCGGCGGCGGATCGAACCTCCGCGCCCTGCTGGACGCCACCGGAGACGAGGGCTTCCCCGCCCGAATCGTCGCGGTCGGCAGCGACACCGACGCCGAGGGCTTCCGCCACGCCGAGGAGCGCGGAGTACCCGCCTTCACGGTCGCGCCGCGCGACTTCTCCTCCCGCGACGAGTGGGGCGCCGCCCTGCTCGGGCGCATCCGGGAGTGGGAGCCCGACCTCGTCGTCTGCGCGGGCTTCATGCGCATCCTGCCGCCCGTGGTGGTGGACGCGCTCAGCCCGCGGATGATCAACACGCATCCCGCACTGCTGCCCCTCTTCCCCGGCGCCCACGCCGTCCGCGACGCCCTCGCCGCCGGCGCGACCGAGACCGGCGTCACCGTGCACGTGATCGACACCGGCGTCGACACGGGACCCGTCATCGCCCAGGAGAGCCTCGCCGTGCTTCCCGGCGAGAGCGAGGACGCGCTGCACGAGCGCATCAAGACCATCGAGCGTCGCCTGCTGGTGCAGACGGTGCTCGACATCGCCCACGGAACCGTCGACCTCGAGGAGCTCGCCCGCGCATGAGCATCACCGCCCACGACCCCAGCAGCTACGACGACCGCGACCGGGTCCCCGTCCGCCGGGCGCTGATCTCGGTCAGCGACAAGACCGGCCTGCTCGAGCTCGGAGCGGCGCTCGCCGCGGCCGGCGTCGAGCTCGTCTCCACCGGCTCGACCGCAGCGACCCTCCGCGGCGCCGGCCACGAGGTCACCGACGTCTCGGCCGTCACCGGGTTCCCGGAGTCGCTCGACGGCCGCGTGAAGACGCTGCACCCGGCCGTGCACGCGGGCATCCTCGCCGACCTGAGGCTCGCCTCGCACCGCGAGCAGCTGGAGCAGCTCGACATCGCCGCGTTCGAGCTGGTCGTGGTGAACCTGTACCCGTTCCGCGAGACCGTCGCCGGCGGCGCCGACCCGGCGACCGTGGTCGAGAACATCGACATCGGGGGCCCGGCCCTCGTCCGCGCCTCCGCGAAGAACCACGCCAACGTCGCGATCGTCGTCGACCCGGCCGACTACTCCGGGATCGCGACCGCCCTCGCCGACGGAGGCACGACGCTCGCCGCGCGCCGCACCCTGGCGGCCCGCGCCTTCGCGCACACCGCCTCCTACGACTCCGCCGTCGCCGCCTGGTTCGCCGGGCAGGAGGCGGCCGAGGGCGTCGAGGGCTCGGTCGAGATCCGCGGGACCCTGCAGCAGGTCCTCCGCTACGGCGAGAACTCGCACCAGAAGGCGGCCCTCTACGTCTCTCCCGACGGCACCGGCATCGCGCAGGCGACACAGCTGCACGGCAAGGAGATGTCCTACAACAACTACGTCGACGCCGACGCGGCCGTCCGCGCGGCGTACGACTTCGTACTGCCCGCCGTCGCGATCATCAAGCACGCGAACCCGTGCGGCATCGCGATCGCGAGCTCGAAGGCGATCGACCCCATCGCCTCCGCCCACCGCCGCGCCCACGAGTGCGACCCGGTGTCGGCCTTCGGCGGCGTCATCGCCGCGAACCGGCCCGTCACCCTCGCCATGGCCGAGACGGTGAAGGAGATCTTCACCGAGGTGCTCGTCGCCCCCGGCTTCGAGCCCGAGGCGCTCGAGGTGCTGAAGACCAAGAAGAACCTGCGCCTGCTGCAGCTCCCCGACTTCTACGCCCCCGTCGAGCGCGAGTTCAAGCAGATCTCCGGCGGCCTGCTGCTGCAGGAGCCGGACCGCTTCATCGGCGGCCCCGGCGAGGTCAGCTCCGGCTGGCAGCTCGTCGCCGGCGAGCCCGCCGACGCCGACACGATGCTCGACCTCGAGTTCGCGTGGAAGGCCTGCCGCGCCGTCAAGTCGAACGCGATCCTCCTCGCCAAGGGCGGCGCCTCCGTCGGCGTCGGCATGGGCCAGGTCAACCGCGTCGACTCCTGCCACCTCGCCGTCACCCGCGCCGGCGACCGCGCCCCCGGCTCCGTCGCCGCCTCCGACGCGTTCTTCCCCTTCGCTGACGGCCTCGAGGTGCTCCTCACCGCCGGCGTGAAGGCCGTCGTCCAGCCCGGCGGGTCCGTCCGCGACGCCGAGGTCATCGACGCGGCCGCCCGCGCCGGCGTCACGATGTACACGACGGGGGAGCGGCACTTCTTCCACTGAGTGACGGGCGCTCCGCGCCCGTCACTCGGTGGAAGAAGTGGTGTTCGATCTCCCCGCCGCTCCCTGCGCGGCGGGGCGCGGTCGGCTTCGCGACGGGGTGCGTTCCGTGGAGCGGGGTGCGTCGCCGGTCGCGGGAATCGCTTGGCACGCGATTTCCGCTGAACCGGCTCTGCCTTGGCGTGTTCGTCTTCCTCGCCGCTCCCTGCGCGGCGGGGCGCGGTCGGCTCGGCGACGGGGCGCGTTCCGTGGAGCGGGGTGCGTCGCCGGTCGCGGGAATCGCTTGGCACGCGATTCCCGCTGAACCGGCTCTGCCTTGGCGTGTTCGTCTTCCCCGCCGCTCCCTGCGCGGCGGGGCGCGGTCGGCTTCGCGACGGGGTGCGTTCCGTAGAGCGGGTAGCGTCGCCGACCGCGTGAATCGCTGGGCACGCGATTCCCGCTGAAAGTGCTCTGCGTTGCGGTGGGCGGCTCTTAGGGGGCTGCTAGGGGATCGACAGGCGGGGCGCGGGCGGGGGCGCGTAGGGTCGCCGGGTGCCTTCCGACTCGACGCCCGCGTCCACTCCCGACACCCCGACCGCCGCCTCCACGATCGCCCCGAACCGGGACCGCGCGCCCGGGACGGGCCGCCGGATCCTCGTCGCGCTGCTCGCCGCCGCGGCGACCGCGCTCGTGGCGCACCTCGCCAACCTGCTGGCCTTCTTCATCGGCAACCAGCTGCAGCCCGGCTCCATCCCGCAGGTCAACGCCTACTTCCTGCTCTCGAGCGTGCTCGGCTTCGTGGTCGTCCTCGTCCTCGCCGTCGCGGGGATGCTCGGACGCACCTGGAGCGCCGCCCTCGCGGGACTCGTCGCGGGTGTGGTCGGAGCCGTGTTCGGCACGCTCGTCCAGGCCAGCGCCACCGGCGAGGCCGTCACGGGCGCCGTCTGGGCCTCCATCTTCCAGACCTTCGCCGGACTCAACCTCGTCTTCCTGCTCGCGTTCACCGTCTCGGCAGCGAGCGTCGGCCACACGCTCTGGAACCGCCTCCGCACCACGGGCGCTCCGGCCGCCGTCGTCACCGACCGCCGCATCGCGATCGTCCGGGCGCCGGCCGCCGACCTCTCGGCGGGCGAGCTCACCCACCTCGAGCGCGTCCCCGTCGACCAGCAGCGCGCCCAGCAGCAGTGGGAGGCGTACGTCGACCTGCTCGAGCGGGCCGGCTGGGAGACGGTCGAGGCCGCACCGGCGCCCGGACTCGCCGACTCCGTCTTCCTCGAGGACGCGGTCGTCGTCTTCGGCGACCACGCCGTGATCGCCCGGTCCGGAGCGGAGTCCCGCCGCGGAGAGACGGCGGGCGCCGAGGAGGCCGTCCGCGCCCTCGGCCTGACGGTCGACCGCATCGAGGAGCCGGGCACGCTCGACGGCGGCGACGTCCTCAAGGTGGGATCGACGGTCTACGTCGGCCGCGGAGGCCGGACCGACGCGGCGGGGGTCGCCCAGCTGCGCGCGATCCTCCGCCCCCGCGGGTACGACGTCGTCGCGGTCCCGCTGACCAAGGTGCTGCACCTCAAGAGCGCCGTGACCGCGCTGCCCGACGGCACGGTCATCGGCTGGGAGCCGGTCGTCGACGAGCCGCGCCTGTTCCCCTCCTTCCTGCCGATGCCCGAGGAGGCGGGCGCCCACGTGGTCGTCCTCGACGACGACACCCTCCTGATGGCCGCCTCCGCTCCCCGGAGCGCCGAGCTGCTGCGGAGCCTGGGCTACCGCGTCCTCACCGTGGACGTCTCGGAGTTCGAGAAGCTCGAGGGCTGCGTCACCTGCCTCTCGGTCCGCGTCCGCTGACGGCGGAGGCGGGGAACCGCCGGATCGCGGCGGCCGCTGGACGGAGCACATAGCCGGGGTATAGCCTTCAAGGCTGCCCGGAGCTCTCCGGCCCGGTGGCACCTCCCGCCTCCCCGCCCACCCGGCAGGGGAGGCCCCGCCCTCGTCGCGAAAGCCCTCCGCCGTGTCCGCTCCCGCCCTCCCGTCTCCCGGCGCCCCCGCGCAGAAGCGCCCGAGCACGCTGCAGACCCTGCTGCGCCTCGTCCCCTTCGTCGGCGACTCCCTGCCCCGGCTGGTCGGCGGCATCGCGGTCGCGCTCGTGGCGAGCCTGGTGTCGCTGGTCATCCCGATCGTCCTGCAGCAGCTCGTCGACGGGCCGCTGGGGGACGGAGCGGCCTCCGCCGGCTCCGGCGACCTCGGGCCGCTGATCGGCCCGGTCGCCGTCATCCTCGTGCTCGGCGTCGTCGAGGCCGGTGCCATCGCGCTGCGCCGCCGGATGGTCCTCACCCCCAGCACGCGGATCGAGTCGCGCATGCGCTCGGCGCTCTACAGCCGCCTGCAGGACCTCCCCGTCTCGTTCCACGACCGCTGGCAGAGCGGGCAGCTCCTGTCGCGGGCGATGAGCGACCTCAGCCTCATCCGCCGCTGGATAGCCTTCGGCTTCGTCCTGCTCGTGGTCAACGCGCTGACGATCGTCGTCGGCTTCGGCGTCCTCGTGTACTGGAACCCGATCCTCGGCGTGCTCTTCGTCGTGTGCTCGATCCCGGTCTGGATCTACGGGTTCGCGTTCGAGAAGCGCTACTCGAGCATCGCGCGCCGCAGCCAGGACCAGGCGGGCGACCTCGCCACGACCGTCGAGCAGTCGGTGCACGGCATCCGCGTCCTGAAGGCCTTCGGCCGCCATCAGCACGCGCTGGAGAACTTCGCCGGCCAGGCCGAGAAGCTCCGCGGCACCGAGATCGACAAAGCCCGTGCCATCGCCGGGATCTGGCTCGTCCTCCTGCTGGTGCCGGACATCGCTTTCGCGCTCTGCCTGCTCGGCGGGGTCTGGCTCGCCGCGGCCGGCCAGCTGAGCGTCGGCGAGCTGTTCGCCTTCTTCGCCACCGCGACCGTGCTGCGCTGGCCGGTGGAGTCGATCGGCTTCCTCCTCTCGATGACCTTCGACACCCGCACGGCGGTCGACCGCTACTTCGAGGTGATGGACAGCCGGAACACCATCACCGACCCGGAGGACCCCGAGACGATCCTCGAGCCGCGCGGCCGGGTGCGCTTCCGCGACGTCCACTTCCGCTACCAGGACGCCCCCGAGCGCTACCGCGACCTCCTCGACGGCGTCGACCTCGAGGTCGAGCCGGGCGAGACGATGGCACTGGTCGGCATCACCGGCTCCGGGAAGACGACGCTCACCGCGCTGCTCCCGCGCCTCTACGACGTGACCGGCGGAGCCATCGAGCTCGACGGCGTCGACATCCGCCGGCTCCGCCGCGACGAGCTGCGCACGCACGTCGGCATGGCGTTCGAGGACGCGACGCTCTTCTCCACCAGCGTGCGCGAGAACGTCCTCCTCGGCCGACCCGACGCGACCGAGGAGGAGCTGCTCGAGGCCCTCGAGATCGCGCAGGCCGACTTCGTCCACCGCCTCCCCGAGGGCCTGGACACGAAGGTGGGCGAGGAGGGGATGAGCCTCTCCGGCGGCCAGCGCCAGCGCCTGGCCCTCGCCCGCGCGGTGGCCGCGCGTCCGGCGGTGCTCGTCCTCGACGACCCGCTCTCGGCGCTCGACGTCGACACGGAGGCGCGCGTCGAGGCGGGGCTGCGCCGCGTGCTCGGCGACACCACGGCGATCATCGTCGCCCACCGCCCCTCGACGGTGGCGCTCGCCGATCGCGTGGCACTGATGGAGGAGGGCCGCATCACCGCGGTCGGCACCCACAGCGAGCTGCTCGCGAGCAGCCCGCACTACCGCTTCGTCATCTCGAGCCTCGAGGAGGACGAGCTGACCCGGCCCGCCGGGACCGAGCGCATCGGCTCCCGCCCCACGACGACCCACCAGGAGACGCGATCATGAGCACGCTCGGTTCCTCCGAGGAGCGCGACGACCTCAGCAGAGCGGAGTCGGCGGCCCTGCGCCGGCGCTCGCTGCGGCTGCTCGGCTCCCTGCTGCGGCCGCTCCGGCTGCGGCTGGTGCTCACCGCGGTCGTGGTCGTCGTCGCGACCGCTGCCCAGGTCGCGGGACCGGCGCTGATCGCGGCGGGCATCGACAACGGTCTGCCCGCGGTCCTCGCGGGGAACGCGGTCCCGCTGGCGGTCACGGTCGGCGCCTACATCCTCACCGGACTCGTCGGCGCGCTCCTGGTCGCCTGGTACACCGTGCTCTCCGCGAGGGTGAGCCAGGCGATCCTGATCGACCTGCGCAAGCGGGTCTTCCTGCACACCCAGAAGCTGAGCCTGGAGTTCCACGAGAACTACACCTCCGGCCGGATCATCTCGCGCCAGACCAGCGACCTCGACTCCATCCGCGAGCTGCTCGACTCCGGCATCAACCAGCTGGTGCAGGGTGCGCTCTACATGGGCTTCGTCGCGATCGCCCTCGTCTCCCTGGACGGCGTGAGCGGCATCGTGCTCGCCTGCGCCCTGGTGCCGCTCGCGCTGCTCACCCGCTGGTTCCAGAAGCGGTCGCAGGCGCTGTTCCGCGGCACCCGCGTCGCCTCGTCGCGGCTCATCGTGCAGTTCGTGGAGTCGATGACCGGCATCCGCGCCGTGCAGACCTTCCGCACGCAGAAGCGCAACGAGTCCGTGTTCGGCGGGGTCGTCGAGCAGTACCGGCTCGCCTACAAGCGCGTCTTCGGGGTGTTCGGCACCTTCGACCCCGGGCTCGTGCTGATCGGCAACGTCACCGTCGCCGTGGTGCTGTTCATCGGCGGCGTCCGCGTGCTCGACGGCGGGCTCGAGATCGGCGCGCTGCTGGCGGTCCTGCTCTACACCCGGCGCTTCTTCGACCCGGTGCAGGAGATGGCGATGTTCTACAACTCCTACCAGTCGGCGGCCGCCGCGCTCGAGAAGATCTCGGGCGTGCTGGCCGAGGAGCCGAGCGTCCCGGATCCGGCCCGCCCGGTCGACCTGCGCCAGGCGCGGGGCCGCCTCGGCTTCGAGGGCGTCCGCTTCGCCTACACCGCCGACCGCGAGGTGCTGCCGCGCTTCGACCTCGACATCCCCGCAGGGCAGACCATCGCCCTCGTCGGGTCCACGGGCGCCGGCAAGACGACGCTCGCCAAGCTGATCTCGCGCTTCTACGACCCGAGCGACGGCGTGGTGACCCTCGACGGAGTGGACCTGCGGCAGCTGCACCCGAAGGACCTGCGGCGCGCGATCGTGATGGTCACCCAGGAGGCGTACCTCTTCTCCGGATCCGTCGCCGACAACATCGCGATCGGGCGGCCGACCGCGTCCTACGACGAGATCGTCCGGGCCGCGCAGGCGGTCGGCGCGCACGAGTTCATCCAGGCGCTGCCGGACGGCTACGACACCGACGTGAACAAGCGCGGCGGCCGCGTCTCGGCCGGTCAGCGCCAGCTGATCTCGTTCGCCCGCGCGTTCCTGGCCGACCCGGCGGTGCTGATCCTGGACGAGGCGACCTCCTCCCTCGACATCCCGAGCGAGCGCCTGGTGCAGCAGGGCCTGCAGACGCTCCTGGCGGACCGCACGGCGGTCATCATCGCGCACCGCCTCTCGACGGTCGCGATCGCCGACCGGGTGCTGGTGATGGAGCACGGCCGCATCGTCGAGGACGGCACTCCGGAGGCGCTCATCGCCGGCGAGGGCCGCTTCGCCACCCTGCACGCGGCCTGGCGGGACTCGCTCGTCTGATCGGCTGCCGCTCGCGACTCACGTCCCGGAGCCGCTCCCGGCTCAGGGGCGCCAGCGGGCGCTGCGCACGTCGACGCGCCAGCCGCCCGGCGTGACGACGAGGGGCGTGCCCTCGCGCTCGTACTCCCGGCGGGCGCGCTCCTCGTGGCCGACCGGGGGCGCTCCTCCCGCGCGGACGACGCGCCACCAGGCGGTGTCGGAGCCGTAGCGGGCCATCACCGTGCCGACCGCGCGTGCCGCACGCGTGCCGAGGACCGCGGCGATCTCGCCGTAGGCCATCACGCGGCCGGGCGGGATGGAGGCGACCACCTCGAGGACGGCGGAGACGAAGTCGGCCGGCTCCGCTGCCTCCGGCGCCGCGCTCAGAGCGTCAGCGCCCCGATGTTCTCGCCGTACTGCGTCTCGCCGACGACCTCGAAGCCGATCCAGCGGAAGAACTGCTCCGGGCCGTCCTCGCCGGACTCCCAGATCACCGTGAGGGTGTCGAAGCCGCGGGCGCGCGCCTCGTCGGCGGTGGCGCGGACGGCGAAGGTGCCGACGCCGCGGCCCTGCTTCGCCGCGTCGATGTTGATGCGCCAGATGCAGCTGCGGAACTCCTCCGCCGCCTCCGGGTCGAAGTGCGCGTGGATGAAGCCGACCAGCTCGTCGCCGTCCATCACGGCCCGCTGCCAGGAGGCGCCCGGGTCGATCACCGCGGCGGCGGCGGAGTAGGAGACCGGCGCGATGAACTGCTCCTGGCCGGGTTTGAGGCTCAGGCCGTTCACGGCGGAGATGTTCGAGGCGGACAGCTCTTCCAGGCGGAGGTCACTCATGCCGTCACTGTACCGGCGGCGCAGGACGGCGGGCATCCTC
The DNA here is from genome assembly GCF_009834265.1 of Rathayibacter sp. VKM Ac-2805. Classification (NCBI taxonomy): domain Bacteria; kingdom Bacillati; phylum Actinomycetota; class Actinomycetes; order Micrococcales; family Microbacteriaceae; genus Rathayibacter; species Rathayibacter sp. VKM Ac-2805. Next base: position 2,622,559 of record NZ_CP047185.1, on the reverse strand, counting down.
CTGTCGGGCGACGTGCGCCGGCCCCGGCGCGGACGATCGAGAACTGTCTCGACATCGAGACAGTTCGGGCCTCGGGTAGGCTGGCGGAGGCCATCCGGAGCGGTGCAGAGCCGCCCGTCCCGCACAGGTGCGGGGTCATCGACACCATGGGAGAGCAATGTCCAAGATCAAGGTTGAGGGAACGGTCGTCGAGCTCGACGGCGACGAGATGACGCGCATCATCTGGCAGAAGATCAAGGACACCCTCATCCACCCGTACCTCGACGTGAACCTCGAGTACTACGACCTCGGCATCGAGTACCGCGACGAGACGGACGACCAGGTCACGATCGACGCGGCGCACGCCATCCAGAAGCACGGCGTCGGCGTGAAGTGCGCGACCATCACCCCCGACGAGGCCCGCGTCGAGGAGTTCGGCCTCAAGAAGATGTGGAAGTCGCCCAACGGCACGATCCGCAACATCCTCGGCGGCGTGATCTTCCGCGAGCCCATCATCATCTCGAACATCCCGCGCCTGGTCCCCGGCTGGAACAAGCCGATCATCATCGGCCGCCACGCGTTCGGCGACCAGTACCGCGCCACCGACTTCGTCTTCAAGGGCAAGGGCACGCTGACCGTCGAGTTCACGCCCGAGGACGGCTCCGAGCCGATGAGGTTCGAGGTCTACAAGGCCCCGGACGACGGCATCGCGCAGGTCCAGTACAACCAGGACGCGTCGATCCGCGACTTCGCCCGCTCGTCGCTGAACTACGGCCTCTCGCGCAACTACCCGGTCTACCTCTCCACCAAGAACACGATCCTCAAGGCCTACGACGGCCGCTTCAAGGACATCTTCGAGGAGATCTTCGAGACCGAGTTCAAGGAGCGCTTCGACGCCGCGGGCCTCACCTACGAGCACCGCCTCATCGACGACATGGTCGCCTCGGCCATGAAGTGGGAGGGCGGCTACGTCTGGGCCTGCAAGAACTACGACGGCGACGTCCAGTCCGACACCGTCGCGCAGGGCTTCGGCTCGCTGGGCCTGATGACCTCCGTGCTCTCCACGCCCGACGGCAGCGTCGTCGAGGCGGAGGCGGCGCACGGCACCGTCACGCGCCACTACCGCCAGCACCAGGCCGGCAAGCCCACCTCGACGAACCCGATCGCCTCGATCTACGCCTGGACGCGCGGCCTCGCGCACCGCGGCAAGCTCGACGGCAACCAGGAGCTCATCGACTTCTCGCTCACGCTTGAGGACGTGGTCATCAAGACGGTCGAGTCCGGGAAGATGACGAAGGACCTCGCCCTGCTCGTCGGCCCCGAGCAGGGTTGGCAGACGACCGAGGAGTTCCTCGCGACCCTCGATGAGAACCTGAAGGCCCGCATGTCGGCCTGATCTCCGGCTTCGGCAGACGCGTCCGGCCCGCACGATCCTCGGATCCTGCGGGCCGGACGCGTCTCCGGGCCCGGTGGGACGCGCCCGGGCCGAGCGCCTCAGAGCGCCCGGGCGAGGTCCTCCATCGCGTGGAGCGGATCGGGCCCCGACGGCATCAGCACGACGCTCGACGCACCGGCCTCGTGCAGCAGGCCGATGCGGCGACGAGCGTCCTCGGGGGTGCCCACGACGGCCAGCTGGTCGACCCAGGCGTCGGGCAGGTCGCGGACGAAGGCGGCGCGGTCGGCGCTCTCGGCCCGCAGGCGGGCGAAGTCCTCCGCGAAGGGGAGCGGCTCGATGTGCGGCGCCCAGTCCGGCTCGCCGATCCACTCGAGTCCCGGCCGGACCGCGTCGCGCGCGGCGGCCGCGTCGTCGTCCACGGCGGCCACGTTGTAGGCGACGATCCGTCCGGTGCCGCCGAGGTGGCTGCGGGCCGCCGCGAGGTACTCCGGAGTGACGGGCTCGGCCAGGACGACCCCGTCGGCGATCCGGCCCGCGAGCGCCAGCGACTTCGGTCCGCGGACGCCGGCCAGCAGCGGCGGCACGACGGCGGGCGGCGACTCCAGGACGAGGCCGTCCACGTGCACGTAGCGGCCGGAGCGGTCGGTGCGCTCGCCGGAGAGCAGCGAGCGGATCGCGTCGAACTGCTCCTCGAGCAGGGTGAGCGGGCTGCGCGGCCAGACGCCGAGGCCGCGCATCCAGTGCGGCATCCCGTGCCCGATGCCGGCGTGGACGCGGCCGGGGAACAGCTCGGCGAGAGTGCCGAGCTCCATCGCGGTGAAGGCCGCCGTGCGGACGGCGGCGGGCAGGATGCCGATGCCGACGACGATCCGCTCGGTGGCGGCGAGCACCGCGCCGGCCTGGGCGATGCCGCCGCGGAAGCCGAGGTCCTCGACCACCCAGAGCTCGTCGAAGCCGAGCTCCTCGGCGCGGCGGGCGTAGCCGAGCACCTCGGAGGCGGGGAGATCGCGGGGGAGCAGGACGCCGACAGCGGTGTCGGAGGAGGAGGCGCGCATCCGGCCAGCGTAGGGCGTGCGGACAGGCGGAGGGCCCGCCCGCACGATCGCGGACGGGCCCTCGCTCGTCGTCCTACTCGGCGGCCGCCTCGCCGATCCGCACCTGCTCGGGGCGGGCGGTCGAGACGACCTCGATGCGGCGGGGACGCGCCTTCTCGCTGACCGGGATGGTCACCGAGAGCACGCCGTTGTCGTAGGACGCGGCGATGCGCTCGGTGTCGACGCCCTGGCCGAGGCTCAGCTGGCGGACGAAGGTCGCCGACTGGCGCTCCCGGGTGATCCAGGTGACGTCGTCGCCGCTCGCGACGGTGCGCTGGGCACGGATGGTGAGGAGCTGCCCGTCCACGTCGACGTCGACGGACCCCGGGTCGATGCCGGGGAGGTCGGCGGTGAGGACGTAGTGGTCGCCGTCCCGGTACAGGTCGATCGGCATCCGGCGGGGCCCCTGACCGGAGCCGAGGAGGGCGGTGGCGAGGCGGTCCAGCTCGCGGACGGGGTCGTAGGTGACAGCCATGAGATCACTCCATTCAGTCGTGCAACGAAGAGTTCCAAGAGTTGAGCCGACCCGGCTCAACGAGATTAAATTAGCACTCTGGGAGGGGGAGTGCCAACGGATCGGCCCCCTTCAGCGTCAACTTCGTTACCTGTTCGTAACAAAGCTGGGCAATCGAGTTCGTAGGGTCGTTTCTGTGTGGAAACCGATCCGGTTCCCAGCGAATGTGAGTAAGGACATCGATTGCCGATCCACCTGTCCCACCGACCACCCGTCCGCCGCGCTGAGAGGCGCATCCTCGCGGGCCTCGCCGTCCTCGGAGTCGCCGCGACCGCGGCCTTCGCCACCACCGGCGCCAGTGCCGCCCCTCTCGCCGGCAGTGCCTCGCTCGTCGGCGGGCTCTCCGTCGGCCAGAGCTTCGACGACGGCGACTACGTCGTCACCCTCGTCGAGCCCTCCGCGGCCACCTACCAGGGCAGCGATGCCCGCTTCGCCCGCACCGCGCCCGTCGACGGTGCGCAGCTGCAGGCCGCCTCGGCTCCGGTGGAGGACTACTCCGCCCACCTCGAGCAGCGCCAGGAGGACGTCGCCTCCGCGGTCGACGCCGCCATCGGCTACCACTACACCGTCGCCCTCAACGGCTTCTCCGCGACCCTCTCGGGCGAGCAGGCGGGCGAGCTCGCGAGCCGCCGCGACGTCGCCCAGGTCCGCAAGGTCGAGAACCTGAAGGTCGACCGCGCCGCGCAGGCCTCGCCGCTCGCCGCGGCCGCCGCCGGTACCCCCGTGCCCGACACCGGACAGCAGCGCTCCACCGACTTCCTCGGCCTCGAGGGCGAGGCCGGCGTCTGGCAGAAGCTGGGCGGCATCGACAAGGCGGGCGAGGGCGTCGTCGTCGGCGTCATCGACTCCGGCATCGCGCCCGAGAACCCCTCCTTCGCAGGCGCGCCCCTGGCGACCTCGCCCGGAGCGGCCCCCTACACGGACGGCACCACCACCTCCTTCGTGAAGTCGGACGGCGGCACCTTCGTCGGCTCCTGCTCGCCGGGGCTCCCCGCCTCCGAGCAGTGGGACGGCGACGAGTGCAACCAGAAGCTCATCGGCGCACGCTGGTTCCTCGCGGACGAGGAGGTCGGCTCGACGGACAACCCCGAGTACCGCTCCCCGCGCGACGCCGACGGACACGGCTCGCACACCGCGAGCACGGCAGCCGGCAACAACGGCGTCGAGGCGAGCGTCGACGGCTACGACTACGGGAAGATCTCCGGAGTCGCCCCGGCCGCCAAGGTCGCCGCGTACAAGGTCTGCTGGAACGGACCCGACGAGGGCACCGACGACGACGACTTCTGCTCCGGAGCGGGCATCCTCGCGGCCATCGACGCCGCGACCAAGGACGGCGTCGACGTCATCAACTTCTCGATCGGCGGCGGCTCGGCCACCTCGACCCTGACCGCGATCGACGAGGCGTTCCTCAACGCCGCCGCCGCCGGCGTCTTCGTCGCGGCCTCGGCCGGCAACTCGGGTGCGGGCGCCTCCACGCTCGACCACGCGTCGCCCTGGTACACCACGGTCGCCGCGTCCTCCATCCCGACCTACACCGCGACCGCCGCTCTCGGCGACGGCCAGAAGTTCGTCGGAGGATCCATCTCGGTCCACGAGGACGTCACCGGACCGCTGGTGAACAGCGCCGACGTCGTCCGCTCGGGCGCCGAGAACCCCGCCATCTGCGAGACCGGCACCCTCGACCCCGACAAGGTGAAGGGCACGGTCGTCGCCTGCACCGCGGGCGTCACCGCGCGCGTCTCCAAGTCGGCCGAGGTCGAGCGGGCCGGCGGCATCGGCATGCTGCTGCTCAACCCGACCCCGAACGCCCTGCACGTCGACGACCACTCGGTCCCGAGCATCCAGATCGACTCGGAGGCCTACCAGGCGATCACGACCTACGCCGGCACCGCCGGTGCGACCGTGACCCTCTCCGAGGGCAACTCGTCCGGAGCCTCCATCCCCGTCCCGCAGGTCGCCGGCTTCTCGTCGCGCGGACCCGCTGAGGCGGACGGCGCCGACGTGCTGAAGCCCGACCTCACGGCGCCCGGCGTCGCGATCCTCGCCGACAGCTTCAACGCCGAGGGCGACGACCCCGCCTTCGCGTTCGAGTCCGGCACCTCGATGTCGTCGCCGCACGTGGCGGGCCTCGGCGCGCTGATCCTCGGCGCGACCCCGAAGGCCTCGCCGTCCGCGGTGAAGTCGGCCATGATGACCTCCGCCTACGACAGCGTCGACCAGTCGGGCGCCGCGTCCGAGGACGTCTTCGCCCAGGGCGCCGGACACGTCGACCCGGCCGCGTTCCTCGACCCCGGGCTGCTCTACGAGAGCGGCACGGAGGACTGGATCGCGTTCCTCAAGGGTGCGGGCTACGTCTTCACCTCGAACCCGGTGATCGACCCGATCGCCGCGATCGACCCGTCCGACCTCAACCAGGCCTCGATCGCGATCGGCGCCCTCGCGGGCACGCAGACCGTGACCCGCACGGTCACCTCGACCGGCGCGGGCACCTACACCGCCTCGGTCGACGGCCTCGCCGGGATCGACACCGTCGTCTCGCCCTCGACCCTCTCCTTCACGGGTGCGGGCCAGACGGCGGAGTACACGGTCTCCTTCACCACCGGCTCGGCGGCGCTCAACCAGTTCGCCACCGGCTACCTGACCTGGGCGAGCGCGGAGCACGACGTCCGCAGCCCGATCGCGGTGCGCCCCGTCCTGCTGGACGCGCCCTACGAGGTCTCCGGCACCGGCTCGACCGGCACCGGCACGGTGACGGTCACGCCCGGCATCACCGGCGCGCTGCCGCTCACCGCTAGCGGTCTCGCCGAGGGCGTCCTCGCCGAGGACGCCACTGCCGCTGACGGCCACTCGGCGACGCTCCCCACGGGGAAGTCGCTGACGACCACCGTCGTGGTGCCGGAGGGCGCCGAGTTCGCCCGCTTCGATCTCGACTCGCTCGACGACGCGGCCGACCTCGACCTCACCGTCACCAGCGAGAGCACCGACAAGGTCTTCACCTCGGCGACCGGCTCGGCCGACGAGCGCGTCGACATCGCCGACCCCGCTCCGGGCGAGTACTCGGTCCAGGCCGATGTCTACTCGACCGCTCCGGGATCCTCGACCGTCACGTTCGACTTCCGCAGCTTCGTCATCACTCCGGAGAACGGTCTCGGCTCGCTGAGCACCGACCCCGCCGTGGTCGACGCCGTGCAGGGCGAGCCGATCGCGTACGCGGTCTCCTGGTCGAACCTGGCGGGCCCGGCCCGCTACCTCGGCCGTGTCGCCTACACCGACTCGGGACTCGCGACGCTCGTGAGCGTCGACGTCACCGAGGCGGTCACCCCCACCCCGACGCCGACCGCGACTCCGGAGCCCACGGGCACCCCGGAGCCGACCGCGACGCCGACGGCCGGCCCCACCGCCGGACCGGGGGAGCCCACCTCCACGCCGACCGCCGGACCGGGCGCGCCCGGCCACGGCGCCGGCGGCCTCCCGTCGACGGGCTTCGACGGCGGTCTCCTCGGAGCCGCCGCCCTCGCCCTCCTCGGTGCAGGTGCTGTGATCACCGGCCTCCGACGCCGCGCCCTGGCGCAGCGTGAGGCGGGCGCCGCGGAGTAGTCCTCCGCGACCGCCGCGAACGGCCGTCCCCCTGCTCCTCCAGGAGCGGCGGGGGCGGCCGTTCGCCGTTCCCGGGCGGGGGAGGCGGAGACGGGGCGGCTCGTGGTGCGTGCCGGGAGCAGGACCGGCCCGGCTGCGTGGGGGAACGGCTCGAGAGGGGAGGCGGGAGCGGGTCGGGGAGAGATCGACGATCAGGCGGGGCGGAGCACCTCCGACTGGGGGCCCGGCGGCGCGATCGGCCCGGGGTCCCGCTGCGGTCGCGCATCCCGGGAGGTGGATCGACGGGAGAACGCGGTGGCGACCTGCCGCTGCGAGCCGGGACGACGCGTTCGGTTCCGGTCCGAGGCGGCGGCGAGCGCACGGGGACCGCGGTGCACCCTCGGGGACAGCGGTGGACGGCTCCGAGCGAGCGCCCCCTCGGCCTGAGCGGCCGCCGTCAGGATCAGAGGGAGCGGCGTCCCGCGATGACGCCGGAGACGACGGCGAGGACGCCGAAGACGATCGCGACGACCGGCTGGCCGAGGTCCAGCCACGCCAGCGCGGCGGCGCCCATCACGAGCAGCTCGATCAGCGAGCGGCCGTAGACGTCGATCGCGAGGACCGCGCGCGGCGAGAGGAAGAGCGCCCAGATCAGCGCGGCGACCACCGGAGCGCCGATGCCGAGGACGATGTTCCACGGGAGGTCCCACGACGCGAAGCCCCAGAGGGCGAAGGTCGCCAGCGCGACGAGCTCCAGGAGGAACCGGAGGATCTCGTTCGGGCCGATCCTGATGTCGGTGCCCGCGGTGTCCGCTCCTGCTCGATTCACGCCGACCATGCTAGCCGCCGGAGGTCAGCGGAAGATGATGGTGCGGGCCCCGTCGAGGAGCACCCGGTCCTCCGCGAACCACTTGACCGCCTGCGTGAGCGTGCGGCTCTCCTCGTCCTGCCCGATCGCCACGAGCTGGGCGACCGAGTGCGAGTGGTCCACGCGGACGACGTTCTGCTCGATGATCGGCCCCTCGTCGAGGTCGCTGGTGACGAAGTGCGCGGTCGCCCCGATCAGCTTGACGCCGCGGGCGTGCGCCTGCTTGTAGGGGTTCGCGCCCTTGAAGCCCGGCAGGAACGAGTGGTGGATGTTGATGGCGCGGCCGGCCAGTCGCGCGCAGAGCTCGGGGGAGAGGATCTGCATGTAGCGCGCCAGGACCACGAGCTCGACGTCGTGCTCCTCGACGACCTCCAGCACGCGCTCCTCGAACCCGCGCTTCGACTCCGGCGAGACCACGGGTCGCGACTCGAAGGGCACGCCGTAGAACTCGGCGAGGTCGCGCAGGCTGCCGTGGTTGGACAGGATCATCGGGATGTCCACCGCGAGCTGCCCGGCGCGCTGGCGGAAGAGCAGGTCGTTGACGCAGTGCGCGGCGGTGGAGGCGAGGACGAGGGTGCGCAGCGGCCGGCCGACGACGTCGAGGCGCCAGGTCATCCCGTAGTGCTCGGTGATCGGCAGCAGGGCGGCGGCGAACTCCTCGCGGCTGATCGGCGACTCCACCTGCAGGCGCATGAAGAAGCGGCCGGTGTCGGCGCTCGAGAACTGCTGGCTCTCGGTGATGTTGCCGCGGGCCTGGACGACGGCACCGGACACGGCGTGCACGATGCCCGGCTGGTCGGGGCAGGCGAAGGTCAGGGTCCAGTGGTTTCCCGCGGGCCGGGCGCCGGACCACGCGGCGTCGCTGCCCGTCGGACGGGTGCTCGCGGGGGCGGGCCGGGGAGTCGCGGACGCGGCGGGTTCGGGCTGCATCCGCCCAGGATAACGGTGGGGCACGGGGCGGTCCGCGCGCCTCAGCCCGCATCGACGGACACGGCGGCGACGGGTCCCGTCCGCCCGTCCGGGGAGGAGTAGCGGACGCCGATCGTGTGCCTCCCGGGACCGACCTCCAGGGTCGCGGCGAGGACGGGGGCTCCGGGAGCGAGGGACCGCACCTGCTCGCCGTCGACCAGGAGGTCGAGGCCGTCCGCGTCGGGATCGGCGAGCACGAGCACGCCGACCGCGCCCCCACTCGACGCGGCCCGGGCGAGGAGCACCGGAGCGCGCAGGTCGACCGTCTCGGGGGCGCTGACTCCTGCAGCGGTGCGCGCCAGCACCGTGGTCGTGCCCGCGGGGAGGGGGAGCGCCGGCGCGGTCCAGGAGCCGTCGGCGTCGGCGGTGGCGGAGCCCACGCGGCGTCCGTCGGAGGCGTCCTCGAGGAGCACCTCGGCGCCGGGCGCGGCGGTGCCCCGGGCACCGGGCAGCAGCCGGCCGTCGGTGTCGAGCGCGAGGGTCGGTGCGGCCGGAGCGGGGGGTGCGGCCGGAGTGGGAGTCGTGACCGGAGCGGAGGTGCTCGGCGCCTCCGTCGGGACCGGCGCCGGAGTGCTCGGTACGTGCGTCGCTGCCGGAGCCGGAGTGTCCGGTGGGGGAGTCACGATCGGAACAGGAACCGGGACCGGAGTGCTCGGTGCGGGGGTCGGGACCGGGACGGAGGGCAGGGCCGGGCCGCTGCCGATCGGGCCCGGCGCGGAGCCCCCGGTCGTGGCCCCCGGCGGCCCGGAGGGGGCCGGAGCCTCGGGGACGGCGGGCTTGGGCGCCGGTGCCGCGCTGCCGGTCACGGTGGGGCGGGACGGGGCGGGCTCGGCGGCAGGAGTCGGGGAGGCGGTCGCCTCGATCCCTCTCGACGCCGGTGCGCCGACGGGTTCGGAGGACGGCTCCCGCTGCGGCGGACGTCCCGTCCTCCCGTGGGTTGCGCGCGTCGCTCCGGCATCGTCCGACGCATCCCCTCCGGCCACGGTCGGCACCGTGCTCCTCGGAGCGGCGCCGGAGCCGCTGGACCGCCCCGCCGGATCGCCGTCCGCTCCTGCACTCGCGCGGTCCGCGGCCTCCTGGTCCTCCGGGTCCGTCTCCGGTCGGTCGGCGCTCGCCGTCGCTCCTCCGCTCGACGCCGGCGCAACCGCCTCGGCCGTTGCGCGCTCGTCCACCCGCGCGGAGGCGTCCTCCGCCGCCACGAGCGCGCCGCCCCCGTTCCCGGACAGCAGCACCACCGCGCCGACGACTCCCGCGATCGCGAGTGCCGCCGCAGCGGACGCGGCGACGACCACTCCTGTTCCGCTGCCCGCTCTCGACGCTCGGACCGCGCTCGACGCTCGAACCGCGCTCGACGCCCGGACCGCGCTCGGCAGCGGACCGGAGGCCGCGCCGGAGCCCCCGCCCGCCGCCCAGGCGGCCGCACCGCTCACGCCGGCCGAGAGCGGCAGCAGCACCGACGCGAGGCGGCGCGCAGTGCTCTCGGCCTCCGCCAGCGCCTCCCGGCAGGAGAGGCACCCGTCCAGGTGCCGGTCGATGCGGTGCCTGTCCCGGACGGGGGCTCGTCCTCGCGCGTACGTCCCCGCCCGCTCGAGCACCCACTCGCACTCGCCCGTCGCCGAGGCGTCCGCCACGTGCTCCCGGATCCACGCGGAGCGCAGCCCCTCCCGCGCCCGCACCCCGAGCGCTGCGACCGCGTTGGGCCGCAGGCCCATCAGCGGTGCGGCGGCGGCGGGGGACAGGCCCTCCACCCCCGTGTACCAGAGCACCTCCTGCCAGCGCGGCGGCAGCGCCCGGAACGCGCGCGCGCCCAGGTCGCGCTCGAGGGCGGCGAGGGCGTGCGCCTCGGGATCGGGGCCGGCAGAGGGGAGGGCGCGGTCGGCCTCGTCGAACGGCCGCTCGTGCCGGTCCCGCCGGGCCCAGGATCCCGCGACGTTGCGGACGGCGGTGAAGAAGTAGGGGCGGAAGGCGCCCTCGGGTCCGCCGCCGCGCTCGATCGCCCGCAGGACGCGGAGGAACGCCTCCGAGACCAGGTCGTCGGGGTCGGAGCTGCTCGCCGACGCCCGGGCCACGGTGCGCCCGGCCGAGGAGTGGCGGCGCCAGAGCTCGGAGACCGCGTCGGTGCGGCCCTCCCGGACCAGCGCGACGAGCTCCTCGTCGCTGCGGCCGTCGATGCGCTCGGAGCGGCGTCGAGGACCCACGGCGACGCCCTCCCTCCCGGTCCCGCGCCGGGACCGCCCGAGGGATCGTCGCACGATCGCGCGTGCCCGCCCCCGACTGGCGCGACTCCCGCGCCACCCGGCCCGCTTGCTAGAGTGAGCCCGCCGCGACTGGCGTTCGGATGGGTGACCATCAGGGAGCGGCACCTCCTCCGGGGCAGCGCCCCGGACACTTTTCCCGCCGCACGCCTGGGCTGGAACGGATACCGTAGATCGGGTCGCCCGAACGAGCCGTGTCGCGCCGCCGCGACCTGCCGGGCCCCTTCCGTTTCCCAGCCAAGGAGCGTCCGTGTCCTCTTCCCCCGCCAGCCCCGGCGTCGCCGCCTCGTTCGACCAGCCCGTGTCGGTGGTCGACCCCGAGATCGCCGCCGTGCTCCAGCAGGAGCTCGACCGCCAGCGCGGCTACCTCGAGATGATCGCGAGCGAGAACTTCGTGCCGCGCGCGATCCTCGAGTCGCAGGGCTCCGTCCTGACCAACAAGTACGCCGAGGGCTACCCCGGCCGCCGCTACTACGGCGGCTGCGAGTACGTCGACATCGCCGAGCAGCTCGCGATCGACCGCGCCAAGGCCCTCTTCGGCGCCGAGTTCGCCAACGTCCAGCCGCACTCCGGAGCCTCCGCCAACGCCGCGGCGCTCGCCGCGCTCGTGCAGCCCGGAGACACCATCCTCGGCCTCGAGCTCGCGCACGGCGGCCACCTGACCCACGGCATGAAGCTGAACTTCTCGGGCAAGCTCTACAACGCGACCGCGTACGGCGTCGACCCGCAGACCTTCCGCATCGACATGGACGCGGTCCGCGAGAAGGCCCTCGAGGTCCGCCCGCAGGTGCTCATCGCCGGCTGGTCCGCCTACCCGCGTCAGCTCGACTTCGAGGCGTTCCGCGCCATCGCCGACGAGGTCGGCGCGAAGCTCTGGGTCGACATGGCCCACTTCGCCGGCCTCGTGGCGGCGGGGCTGCACCCGTCGCCGGTGCCCTACGCCGACGTCGTGACCACCACCGTCCACAAGACGCTGGCCGGCCCGCGCTCGGGGCTCATCCTCGCGAAGCAGGAGTACGCCAAGAAGCTGAACTCGGCCGTCTTCCCCGGCCAGCAGGGCGGCCCGCTCATGCACGTGATCGCCGCGAAGGCGACCGCGTTCAAGCTCGCCGGCGAGCCCGAGTTCGCCGATCGCCAGGCACGCACCATCCGCGGCGCGCAGATCCTCGCCGAGCGCCTCACGGCGGCCGACTCGAAGGCCGAGGGCATCGACGTCCTGACCGGCGGCACGGACGTCCACCTCGTCCTCGCCGACCTGCGCGACTCGCCGCTGGACGGCAAGCAGGCCGAGGACCGCCTCCACGAGGTCGGCATCACGGTCAACCGCAACGCCGTGCCGTTCGACCCCCGCCCGCCGATGGTCACCTCGGGCCTGCGCATCGGCACGCCGGCGCTCGCGACCCGCGGCTTCGGCGACACGGAGTTCACCGAGGTCGCCGACGTCATCGCCGAGGCGCTCAAGCCCTCGGCCGACCTCGAGGCGCTGCGCGGCCGCGTCGCCCGCCTCACCGACGACTTCCCGCTCTACCCCGGGCTGTAGTCGATCCGCTGCACCACCCGCGCGGCGGAGGACGGGGCACCGCCCCCCTCCGCCGCGCCACGACCGAGGAGCCCGAGATGACGGCACAGGTACTCGACGGCGTCGCGACGGCGACGGCGGTCAAGACGGAGATCGCGGAGCGGGTCGCCGCTCTGCGCGAGCGGGGCGTCGTGCCCGGGCTCGGCACGCTGCTGGTGGGGGACGATCCCGCCTCCCGCTCGTACGTCGCGGGCAAGCACCGCGACTGCGCGGAGGTCGGGATCGAGTCGATCCGCGTGGACCTCCCCGCGACCGCGTCGGCGGACGACATCCGCGCCGCCATCCGGCAGCTCAACGACTCGGAGGCCGTGACCGGGTACATCATCCAGCTCCCGCTGCCGAAGGGCATCGACGAGAACGCGATGCTCGAGCTCATGGATCCGGACAAGGACGCCGACGGCCTGCACCCCACCAACCTCGGCCGCCTGGTTCTCGGTGTCGAGGGCGAGCTGGACAGCCCGCTGCCCTGCACGCCGAACGGGATCGTCGAGATGCTGCAGCGCCACGGCATCCCGACCTCGGGCAGGCACGTCGTCGTCGTGGGCCGCGGGCTCACCGTCGGCCGTCCGCTCGGGCTCCTGCTCACGCGGAAGGGCCTCGACGCCACCGTGACCCTCACCCACTCCCGCACGGCCGATCTCGCCGCGGAGGTGCGCCGCGCCGACATCGTGGTGGCCGCCGTGGGCGTGCCCGGGCTCATCCGCGCCGACTGGGTGAAGCCCGGCGCCGCCGTGCTCGACGTGGGCATCACGCGAGTCGAGAACCCGGAGACGGGCCGCGCGAAGCTGACGGGCGACGTCGCACCGGAGGTGGCGGAGGTCGCGGGCTGGCTCTCGCCCGTGCCCGGCGGAGTCGGCCCGATGACGCGCGCGATGCTCATCCACAACGTGGTGACGGCGGCCGAGCGCGCCCTGCGCTGACCGGTCCCGCGCCACGGGACCCGCGCCGGACCGCGCTCGGGGGCGACGTCCAGTCGCCTGCCGGTAGCGTGGCCCGGCGCTCTCGCGTCCCCCACCCCGTCGGACACGTCCTCGGAGCGCGCCCCGCCCCACGAGGAGAATTCATGCTCACCGTCACCGCCTACGCCGCCCCCTCCGCGACCGAGCCGCTCGTCCCCACCACCATCGAGCGCCGCGACGTCGGACCGCACGACGTGCTCATCGAGATCGCCTACTCCGGCATCTGCCACTCCGACATCCACACCGTCCGCGGCGACTGGGGACCGGTGGCGTACCCGCTGACCGTCGGCCACGAGATCGTCGGCGTCGTGGCCGAGGTCGGCTCCGAGGTCACCAAGCACTCCGTCGGCGACCGCGTCGGCGTCGGCTGCATGGTGAACTCCTGCCGCGAGTGCGAGAACTGCCTCGCGGGCGAGGAGCAGTACTGCCTGAAGGGCAACACCGGTACCTACGCCTCCGTCGACCGCGACGGCACCATCACCCAGGGTGGCTACTCCACGCACGTCGTCGTCGTCGAGGACTTCGTGCTCCGCGTCCCGGAGTCGATCCCCTACGAGGCCGCCGCCCCGCTGCTGTGCGCGGGCATCACGACCTACTCGCCGCTCTCGCACTGGGAGGCGGGCCCCGGCAAGCGCGTGGCCGTCGTCGGCCTCGGCGGGCTCGGCCACATGGCCGTCAAGTTCGCGCACGCGATGGGCGCCGAGGTCACCGTGCTCTCGCAGACGCTCAGCAAGAAGGAGGACGGCCTCCGCCTGGGCGCCGACCACTACTACGCGACGCGCGACGAGGCGACCTTCACCGATCTCGCGAACACCTTCGACCTGATCGTCAACACGGTCAGCGCGCCCCTCGACCTCGACGCCTACCTGGGGCTCCTGCGCCGCAACGGCACGATGGTGAACGTGGGCGCTCCGGCCGAGGCGCTGCCGTTGCACGTCTTCACGCTCTTCGGCGCCCGTCGCTCCTTCGCGGGCTCGGGCATCGGCGGCATCCGCGAGACCCAGGAGATGCTCGACTTCTGCGCCGAGAAGGGCATCGCGAGCGAGGTCGAGGTCGTCTCGGCCTCGCAGATCAACGAGGCCTACGAGCGCGTCCTCGCCTCGGACGTCCGCTACCGCTTCGTGATCGACGCCTCCACGTTCGAGAAGTGAGCGCGGCCGGGGCGCTAGCCTCGGCGGCATGAGCGAACGGAGCCACCCGGCCGTCGACCGCGTCCTCGCCGACCTCGACCGGCACGGCGTGCACCCGACCGTGCGCTGGCTCGACTCGGCCGCGTCGACGGCCGCACTGGCGGCCGAGGCGCTGGGCGTCGACGTCGGTCAGATCGCCAACTCGCTCGTGTTCCTGCTCGACGGTGCGCCGTTGCTGGTCCTGACCAGCGGCGGCCACCGCGTCGACACCGCCTGGCTGGGCGTGCAGCTGGGCGGATCGATCACCCGGGCGCCGGCCGCGGAGGTGAAATCCGCGACGGGCCAGACGATCGGCGGGATCGCGCCGGTGGGCCATCCCGCGCCGCTGCGCACCGTGGTCGACACGGCCCTCGCCGCCTACGACGTGGTCTGGGCTGCGGCCGGGCACGCGCACACCGTCTACCCGACGAGCTTCGCCGAGCTGGTCCGGGTCACCGGGGGAGAAGCGCGCGCCGTCGTTCCGCCGGATCCGGCGCCGTAGCGGCTGGACGAGGAACGCCCCCTGCGACGCGAGGTCGCAGGGGGCGTCGACGGAAGCAGAGGTCAGAGCACGCGACCCGCGCCGTCGGCGGCCGTGACCAGGAAGAGCTCCGGAGTCGAGAAGCCCTTCTCGGCGAAGGCGGCGAGGACCGCGGCGCGGACCTCCTCCTCCTTCTCCACCGGGGTGAGGGCGATCGCGGAGCCGCCGAAGCCGCCGCCGGTCATCCGGGCGCCGATCGCTCCGGCGCCGCGCGCCGCCTCGACGGCGGTGTCGAGCTCGGGCACCGAGATCTCGAAGTCGTCGCGGAGTGAGACGTGGCCGGCGTCGAGCAGATCGCCGATCGCCCGGGGACCGTGCTCGCGCAGGGTGCGGACGGTCTCGAGCACGCGGACGTCCTCGGTCACGACGTGCTTCACGCGCCGGTAGGTGACGTCGTCGAGGAGCTCCTGGGCGCGCGGCAGGTCGTCGACCGTCAGCTCGCGGAGCGACGGCACGCCGAGGGTCGCGGCGCCGAGCTCGCAGGAGGCGCGCCGCTCGGCGTAGCCGCCGGTGGCGTGCGCGTGCTCGACGCGGGTGTCGACGACGAGCAGGACGAGCCCGGCCTCCTCGAAGCCGAGGGGGACGACCTCGGTGTCGAGGCTGCGGCAGTCCAGGAACACCGCGGCGTCGCGCTTCCCGAAGAGGGAGGCGGACTCGTCCATGATCCCGGTGGGGGCGCCGACCGCGACGTTCTCGGCGCGACGACCGACGCGGGCCATCGTCGCGCGGTCGAAACCGAGGTGCCAGAGCTCGTCGAGGGCGACGGCCATCGCGCACATCAGCGCCGCCGAGCTCGAGAGCCCCGCGCCGACCGGCACGTCGGAGTCGACGTACGCGTCGAAGCCCGAGCGGGAGCCCAGGTCGACGCCGTACTCGGTGAGCGCCCAGACCACGCCGAGCGGGTAGGCCGACCAGCCGGTCACGGCGCCGGGGCCGAGCTCGTCGAGAGCGACCTCGACCACGTCGGGGGAGAAGGCGCTGCTGATCCGGATCAGGCGGTCCTCCCTCGGAGCGACGGCCATCGCCGTGGCGCGGTCGATCGCGAAGGGGAAGACGAAGCCGTCGTTGTAGTCGGTGTGCTCGCCGATCAGGTTCACGCGGCCGGGGCCGGCCCAGACGCCCGCGGCGGGGCGGCCGAAGGTGCGCTCGAAGGCGGCGGCCGCGCTCTCGGCGACGGCGGTCAGGGAGGCGGGAGCGGCGGTCATCGGTTCTCCTCGGCGATGTCGGCGGCGGTGGTGGCGGGAGTGGCGGCGCCGCCGGGAAGCGAGTCGTCGCTGTGCGCGGCGACCGGCAGCGCCGCGTCGGGGCGCTGTGCGATCCCGGCCTCGAGCACGGCCGCGTCGGCCCGCTCGATCGCCGCGCGCAGGGCCGCGGCGCTCGTCTCGGGGGCGATGTCGCCGATCCAGGCGCCCATCGCGGCCTCGCTCCCCGCGAGGTACTTGAGCTTCGTCTCGGCGCGGCGGGGCGAGGTGATCTGGAGCATCAGGCGCACCTCGTCGCGGCGCTCGTGCACCGGGGCCTGGTGCCAGGCGGCGATGTAGGGCGTCGGGGTGTCGTAGAGGGCGTCGATGCCGCGGAGCAGGTGCTGGTACATCGCAGCCAGCTCGTCGCGCTCCTCCGGGGTGGTCGCCGCCAGGTCCGGGACGTGGCGGTGCGGCAGGAGGTGCACCTCGACCGGCCAGCGCGCGGCGAACGGCACGAACGCGGTGAAGTGCTCGCCGCGGAGGAGGACGCGCTCGCCGGCCTGCTCGAAGGCGAGGACGTCGGCGAACATCGACGGCCCGTAGCTGTCGAGCGAGGCGAGCAGGCGGGTCGTGCGCGGTGTGACGTAGGGGTAGGAGTAGATCTGCCCGTGGGGATGGTGCAGCGTGACGCCGATCGCCTCGCCGCGGTTCTCGAACGGGAAGACCTGCTGCACGCCGGGAAGGGCCGAGAGGGCGCCCACGCGGTCGGCCCAGGCCTCGACCACGGTCCGGGCGCGGGAGGCGCTGAGCGTGGCGAACGAGCCCTCGTGCTCGGGGCTGAAGCAGACGACCTCGCAGCGGCCGACGCTGGTCAGCGTCCGGCCGAGCCCGAGAGTGCGCAGGTCCTCCAGGGAGGCGGGCGCGTCCGCGTCCTCGAGGAGCGGGCCGAAGGAGGGGGAGCGGTTCTCGAAGACGGCGACGTCGTAGCGGCTGGGCACCTCCGACGGGTTCGTCGGCGACGCCGGGGCGAGCGGATCGAGCTCGGCCGGCGGCAGGAACACGCGGTTCTGGCGCGACGCGGCGATGGAGACCCACTCGCCGGTCAGCACGTCCTGGCGCATCCGCGCGGTGGCAGGGCGGGGGTCGAGGTGGCGTGCGTCGGCGGCGCGCTCCGGGGGGAGGGTCGTGTCGGCGTCGTCGAAGTAGAGGAGCTCGCGGCCGTCGGCCAGCGTGTGCGGGCGCTTGACGACGCCGGCGGAGAGTGTGATCGCTTCGTTCATGGCAGGAGTCAGACTAGGGCCGCATCTTCGAAAAGGAAAGCTCGTTTTCCCTTTGACAAGTCCACCGGCCCGCGGGCACGATGGGCGGATGAGGACGGACGGCGAGCAGGAGTCCACGTCGGCGATCGAGCGCCGGCTGCGGCTGCGTCTGGCCGCCGAGAGCTCGGGCTTCGTCGGGGTCGCCCCGATGGCCGACATGCTCGGGGTCTCGGTCGTCACGGTCCGCTCCGATCTCGCCCTGCTCGCGAGCGAGGGCGTCCTCCAGCGGGTGCGCGGAGGGGCGATCCCGGCGCCGAGGCCCACCGGTGAGCGCTCGCTCGAGGAGGGCCTGAGCGCCGCCTCCGACGAGAAGGCCGCGATCGGCGAGGAGGCCGCCGCCTCCGTCTCCTCCGGGCAGAGCATCGTGCTCGACGTGGGCACCACCCCGCTCGCCATCGCGCACGCGCTCGTGGCGCGGGAGGAGCTGCGCGACGTCACGGTGATCACGAACGGCCTCTCCACGGCGCTGGCGCTCGAGCCGGCCATCCCGCGCTTCACGGTCGTCGTCACCGGGGGCACTCTGCGGCCGCTGCAGCACTCGCTGGTCGAGCCGCTCGCGTCCGAGCTGCTCGAGCGGATCCGCGCCGACATCGCCTTCATCGGCTGCACCGGCGTGCACCCCGAGGCCGGCGTCACCAACGTCAACCTCCCGGAGGCGACCCTGAAGCGCCGGATGCTGCAGGCGGCGACCCGCCGGGTCGTGGTCGCGGACTCCTCGAAGCTCGGAGTGGTCGACCTCGGCCGGGTCGCCGCTCCCGACGAGTTCGACCGTCTGCTCACGGGGGCGGGCGCCGCCGACGGACTCGTCGCCGCTCTGGAGGAGGCGGGGCTCGCGGTCACCCGCTGCCGGGCGCTCGGCGAGCGCGTCAGTCCGTAGGATCGAGGAATGGCCGACTTCACCCCCGCCCCCGCCACCGGGCGCCAGTTCTCGCTCGACCTCACCGCCGAGGGACGCACCCTGCACGCCGTCGTGACGGAGGTGGCCGCAGCGCTGCGCCACCTCTCGGTCGACGGAGTGGAGATCACCGCCTCCTACCCGGAGAGCACCGTCCCGCCGTTCGGCTCGGGCATCGTCCTGATGCCCTGGCCCAACCGCGTGAAGGACGGGCGCTGGCACCACCGCGGCGAGACGCTCCAGCTCGCGATCACCGAGCCGAAGTACCACAACGCCATCCACGGCCTCCTGGTGAGCACCCCGTACCGCCTCGTCGACCAGGGCCCGTCCTTCGTCGAGCTGGCCGCGCCGGTCGTGCCGCAGGCGGGCTACCCGTTCCACCTCGAGACCTCGGTCCGCTACGAGCTGCAGGCCGACGGGCTGAAGGTCGTCCACCGCGTCGTCAACGTCGGAGCCGACGAGGCGCCCGTCGCCATCGGCACGCACCCCTTCCTCGCCATCGGCGACGTCCCGACCGACGAGCTCGAGATCACCGTCGACGCGGCGGTGCACATCGAGGTCGACGAGCGCCTCAACCCCACCGTGCAGAACCCGGTCGAGGGCACCGAGTGGGACCTCCGCTCCGGCCGCCGCATCGGCGACCTGGAGCTCGACGACGCCTGGGCCGACGTCCGGATGGTCGACGGCGAGAGCGTGCACGGCCTCCGCGCCGCGGACGGCCGCCGCGTGCTCCTCTGGGCCGACGCCTCGCACAACTTCATCCAGGTCTTCATCACCCGGATCTTCCCCGACGGCGACGACGTGAAGACCGCGATCGCCGTGGAGCCGATGACCGCTCCCGCCGAGGCGTTCAACAGCGGGCAGGGCCTGCGCTGGCTCGAGCCGGGCGAGGAGTGGACCGTCGCGTGGGGCATCCGCCACGAGGGGTTCCCCACCGCGTCATGACCTCCCTCGCGGCGGTCGGGCGCGACGACGAGGCCAAGCGCGTCGCTCTCGTCCGGATGAAGCGGCTCGCCACGGGCCTGCTCGTGGTGATGGCCGTCGTCTTCGCCGTGTCGTTCGCCCTGCAGGAGCGCTACCCGTGGCTGCAGTGGGTCCGGGCCGCGAGCGAGGGCGGGATGGTCGGCGCGCTCGCCGACTGGTTCGCCGTGACCGCGCTGTTCCGGCGGCCGCTGGGCCTGCCGATCCCGCACACCGCGATCATCCCGACCAAGAAGGACGAGATCGGCGCGAGCCTCGCGCAGTTCGTCGAGGAGAACTTCCTCCGCGGCGCCATCGTGCGCGAGAAGCTCGACTCCTTCGGGATCGCCCGGCGGGCGGGGCTGTGGCTCGCCGAGCCGGAGAACGCGCACCGGGTCGGCGGCGAGAGCGCCGCGGCCGTCCGCTCGGCGATCGCCCTGCTGGACGACTCCGACGTGCAGCGCGTGATCGAGGCGCTGGCACGGCGCCACCTCCTCGACCCGCAGTGGGGCCCGCCGCTGGGCTCGCTGGTGGGCAGCGTGGTCGAGGCGGGCCACCACCGGCGCCTCGTGGACACGCTGGTGGAGCAGGCGGAGGCATGGCTGACCGCGAACCCGCAGAGCTTCACCCGCATGGTCAGCGGCCGCCTGCCGAGCTGGCTGCCCTCCGCGGTCAGCCGAGCGGTGGACGAGCGGCTGTACCGCGAGGCGCTCGTCTTCGTCGCCGCGGTGCGCGAGGACCAGGTGCACCCGTTCCGGATCGCGATCGACGGCTACCTCGCCACGCTGGCGCAGGATCTGGGCACCGACCCGGATCTGATCGCCCGGGTCGAGGAGATCAAGAACCGCGCCTTCGACAGCCCGCGCGTCCGCGAGCTCGCCGGGGACGCCTGGGAGGCGACGAAGGCCTCCCTCCTCGGCGCGATGGACGACCCGTCGAGCCCCCTCCGCGGCAGCATCGAGTCGATCGTGGTCGATCTGGGCCGCCGGCTCTCGACCGACGCCGGTCTCGCGGCGACCGTCGACTCCTGGATCGGATCGGTCGCGGCCAACCTGGTCGACCGCTACCGCACCGACATCGCCAGCATCATCGGCGACACCATCCATCGCTGGGACCCGCGCGAGACGTCCGAGAAGCTCGAGCTGCAGGTCGGGAAGGACCTCCAGTTCATCCGGATCAACGGCACCGTCGTGGGCTCCCTGGCCGGGCTGGTCATCTTCACCGTCGCGCACGCGCTGCTCGGCTCGTGAAGCGGGGCGCCCGGGCCCGCTCCGCAAGCCCTCGTCGACGTCGGTGGTCGGGCGTACGGTCGCACCATGAGCGATGACAACACCACCGATCCCGATGTCAAGACCGAGGGCGACGTCCTCGGCGCCCGTGCCGACGACGGCAGCGACACCAGCGCCAGCAAGGACCCGTCCGACTGGGTCACCGGCGACGAGCCGATGACCGGCCCGCAGCGCAGCTACCTCGACACCCTCGCGCGCGAGGCGGGCGAGACCCTGCCCGCCGACCTCACCAAGGCCCAGGCCTCCGAGCACATCGACCGCCTGCAGTCCTCCACGGGCCGTGGCGACGGCAGCAACGGGCACGATTGATCCCGCCGGGGCGCCCCGGGGCTGAGCATCAGTCCCCGTCGGCGCCCCCGTCCGGGGCGCGCACACCGCGCCCCGGCGTCCCTAGGGTTCCGTCATGGCGATCTCCCGCACCACGCGCAACGCCCTCGACCTCATCGACGCGATCCGGATCCCCGGCCGAATCGATCCCCGTCTGGCCCGGCAGGTGACCCTGTCCCTCCGCCAGCTCCTCGAATCCGGAGCCTTCGGCCCGAGCGAGCGGCTCCTCCGCCGCCGCGCGAGGAGGCTCCGCTCCCGCACCCGCGAGGCGGCCGCGTTCCGGCAGACGCGCCCGGCCGGCTGCACCGTCCAGCCCTGAGCCCGCTGAACGGAGTCGCTCCGCTGTGACCGGCGACGGGACAGACACCGTCCGCGCGGTCGTCTAGAGTTCCTGGCATCCGGTCCGCCGGATGCCCGCCGCAGTCTCCC
Organism: Rathayibacter sp. VKM Ac-2805; assembly: GCF_009834265.1. Taxonomy (NCBI): domain Bacteria; kingdom Bacillati; phylum Actinomycetota; class Actinomycetes; order Micrococcales; family Microbacteriaceae; genus Rathayibacter; species Rathayibacter sp. VKM Ac-2805. The sequence goes on along the minus strand of NZ_CP047185.1, from coordinate 2,601,257 downwards.
GGCCGGTCGACAACGGAGTCGTCCCGGCGCGGGTCATCCCCCGTTCGCGCGTCGAACGCCCCGCTGGTTCCAGCACCCCGCTCCCTCCTCGAGAAGGGACTCCCGCGATGACGACCCGCGTCTCGCACACCGCGACGACCGTCCGCCTCGTCCGCTGGTACCGGATCGACTCCGACTGGCTCTCGGAGGTCGTCACCGGCCGCCTGCTCGAGCACCAGGACGGCCGCTGGCGCCTGCTCGTCGGCGAGAAGGTCCGTGACTACCCGGACGAGGTGTGGTCGCTCTGCCACGAGTGACGCCGTCGCGGAGCACCGCGGCCCGGACGAGGCGTCAGAGGTAGAGGTAGTACGTCTTCGCGCAGTCCGTCGAGCAGAACGGGTCACGGCGGCGGGCCGGCCGGACGCGGCACGCCTCGCACAGCCGAGGCCGGCGCAGGAGGACGCGGAGGACGGTCAGCACCTCTGCACGGTAGTGCGGCGACCTGGCCGCGCCCTGGCACTGTCCGGAAAGCGCGACCAGGCGGTCGCGTGGTGGGCCCCGTCGGGCTCGAACCGACGACCCGCGGATTAAAAGTCCGCTGCTCTGCCAACTGAGCTAGAGGCCCGCGCGCTCCAGGGTAGCGGGCCGTCGGCGCCCCCGGAGCAGGTGCGGCCCGGACCGCGGACGATCCCGGAGCGGACCGCGTCCTCGGCGCGGGCATACCCGCCCAGCCGCGGGCGTTACCCTCCTCGAACCCCCTACGGAGCGCGAGCGCGAGAGCGTCCGCGCGCACGACCGCGGAAGGCGGCCCCATGACAGACGGCTTCCACAAGCCGACCAAGTTCCCCTCCCACGTCTTCGAGGCGTTCCAGGGAGGAGAGGACCCGGCGCAGATCAGCCGCGTCGCCCACGAGACCGCGATCGCGCTGCTGAGCCGTGTCCGGAACGACCCGGACCCGGTGGTCATCGACCGCCTCGTCGAGTACACCGACCACAACGGCATCGACGCCCTCGCCGAGCTCTGGGCGCGCTCCAGCGCGGCGAGCCTGCCGGGTGCGCTGTGGCGGATCTACCTGCTGCGGCTGGTCATCCGGCAGGACCCGGAGAGCACGAGCTTCCTCTACCAGCGCGGAGTCGAGCTCTCCGCCACGATCGACCCGGTGGTCGCCGGAGCCAGCACGCCCACGGGGCCGGCCGAGATCACCGAGCTGGCCGACCGGATCCTCCGCGGCGTCTTCGACGGCGACTTCGCGGTGGCACTGGACCGCGCCGCGGCGTTCTGCCGCGTGAGCGCCTCCGGAGCCGTCTCGGTCGCCGACGACGTGGAGCCGGTGAACCCCGCCCGGGCGAGCGAGCTGACCACCCGCGCGCTGCGCCTCTCGACCACCGCCGCCGAGCTCGTGAGCTGTGCCCGGCTGTGGCGGAGCGACTCCCTGGAGTGACGCGCAACCCGCGTTCACCCACTGCGAACGCCGCTCGCCGCCACCGCGGAGGCCTTTGGTAGACTGGCGGAAGCCGGATCGCAGTAACCCCGGGCTCCACTTATAGCCGCTTCGAGCGGCCTCGCGCCGAGAGGCGTTCCTGCGGTCCGGCCCCTTCTCTGCTCGCATCGCCGCCACGGTGCGCGAGGCGAGGGCCCAGGAGGAGTCGATCCTCGCCCGAGTCCCCACAGACAGGCGCCAGCGGAATGAAGAACAGCAGAGCTCTCCGGATCGGCGCGCGCGTCTGGGCGGGGGCGGGGCTGCTGGTCGTCGCCGCCCTCTACCTCCTCGCCGCCCCGAGCGTCGACGACGCGGAGGGCGCCCAGTTCGCCGCGGGGGTCTCGCTCTCGCAGGGCACGGTGATGCGCGTCCTCGCGGTCCTCGACGTGCTCGCCGGGCTCTGGGTCCTCATCCGCCCGCGCAGCTATCCGGGCATCACCGCTGCGGCGGTGGCCGTTATCTCGCTCTGGCTGGCCCCCCGGCTGGGCGACCCCGCGCTCGTGCCGATCGGCACGTTGGCGCTGGATGTCCGATTCGTGACGCATCCGATCGAGGTGTCGGTCGTCGTTGCAGGCCTGGCCGTGACAGCCTTCTGGATGACGCGGAATCTTTCAGCCCGGGCGCGGGCGAGGCGGGGCTGATGACGGACGACACCACAGCGGAGGCGGCTGTCCTCCTCGAGCGCATCGCCGGGGGAGAGCAGGCCGCGTTCGCCGCGCTCTACGACCAGATGGCCGGCCGGGTCCTCGGCCTGATCATCCGCGTCCTCGTCGACCGCTCCCAGTCCGAGGAGGTGGCCCAGGAGGTCTTCCTCGAGATCTGGCAAACCGCTGGGCGTTTCGCTCCGAATAAAGGAAGCGCGACGACCTGGATCCTCACGATGGCACACCGCAGGGCCATCGACAGGGTCCGCGCGGCTCAAGCCGGCCGTGATCGGGACATGCGCATCGGAATCCGAGACCTCGGACGCGACTACGACCAGGTCTCCGAGCAGGCGGAGGTGTCCCTCGAGCACGAGAAGGTCGCGGCCGCCATGGGCCGCCTGACGGAACTGCAGCGGCAGGCGCTGCAGCTCGCTTACTACGGCGGATACTCGCACAGCGAGATCGCGGGGATCCTGCAGTGCCCCGTGGGAACCGTCAAGACACGCCTGCGTGACGGAATGATCAGACTTCGAGAAGAGATGGGGGTGGCCCTGTGAACGATGTGCGACTCCCCGACGGGATGGACGACCCGCGCGATCTCGCGGCGGGTCACGCACTGGGCATCCTGACGCCCGAGGAGCAGGAGCGCTACGAGCGCTTCCTCTCCGAGCACCCGGAGGCGCGCGGCGAGGCCGACGCGTTCGCCGAGGTGGCGGAGGCGCTGGTCGCCGACGCACCCGCCGTGGAGCCCTCGCCGGGCTTCAAGGCCGACCTGATGGCGCTCATCGCCACCACTCCGCAGCTGCCGCTGGAGGAGCCCGACGAGGACCACGAGGCGCCCGCCGCGCCCCGTCTGGTCCCCGTCGCCTCCGAGGGCGAGCGGAGCGGTCCGACGGCTCGCCGGGACGGTGGCGGCAGCGCCGCGAACCGCGCCCGGAGCCGCTGGTTCGCCCGCCCCGCGGTCTACCTCTCGGCGGCCGCGGCCGCCGCGGTGATCGTGGTCGGCGGAGTGACCCTTCCGCCGCTGCTCTCGTCCGGCCCCGGCCAGACGCAGCAGCAGACGGCTCTGGAGCAGATCCGCAGCGCCCCCGACGCGCAGGAGACGACCGGCACGGTCGCCACCGGCGAGCAGGCGACGCTGGTCTGGTCGAGCTCGCTCGGCCGCTCCGCCCTCGTGGTGGACGACCTGGCGCCGCTGCCGGAGGACAAGACTTACGAGCTCTGGTACATCGGCTCATCCGGTCCGGTCGCCGCAGGGACGTTCGACGGGGGAGAGGGCAGCACCGTGGCCCCGCTCGAGGGGAGCCTGACCGAGGGCGGAGTCGTCGCCGTGACGGTCGAGGACGCCGGCGGCTCGCCGACTCCGACCACCGATCCGATACTGGCGATCGACATCGCCTGACGGCCCGAACACGAGCAGAGCCGCACTCCCATGACGGAGTGCGGCTCTTCTCGTTCCCGGAGGGAACGCGGTGGAACGAGAGCGAGCCGCGACCCCGGAGGGACGCGGCTCGCTCTCGTCTGCGGCGGATCAGCCGAAGCGGCCCGAGACGTAGTCCTCGGTCGCCTGGACGGACGGGCGCGAGAACATCGTCGCGGTGTCGTCGTACTCGATGAGCTTGCCCGGCTTGCCGGTGCCCGCGATGTTGAAGAACGCGGTGCGGTCCGAGACGCGCGAGGCCTGCTGCATGTTGTGGGTCACGATGACGATCGTGTAGTCGTTCTTGAGCTCCTCGATGAGGTCCTCGATCGCGAGGGTCGAGATCGGGTCGAGGGCCGAGCAGGGCTCGTCCATCAGGAGGACGTCGGGGGAGACGGCGATCGCGCGGGCGATGCACAGACGCTGCTGCTGGCCGCCGGAGAGACCGGAGCCCGGCTTGTCGAGGCGGTCCTTCACCTCGTTCCAGAGGTTCGCGCCCTGGAGCGAGCGCTCGACGAGCGCGTCCGCGTCCGACTTCGAGATGCGGCGGTTGTTGAGCTTCACGCCGGCCAGCACGTTGTCCCGGATGGACATCGTCGGGAACGGGTTGGGGCGCTGGAAGACCATGCCCACCTGCCGGCGGACCTGCACCGGATCGACGCCCGGGCCGTACAGGTTGTTGCCGTCGATCAGGACCTCGCCCTCGACGTGCGCGCCGGGGATGACCTCGTGCATGCGGTTGAGCGTGCGGAGGAAGGTCGACTTGCCGCAGCCGGACGGGCCGATGAAGGCGGTGACCGTGCGGGGCTCGATGGCGAGCGACACGCCCTCCACCGCGAGGAACTGGCTGTAGTAGACGTTGAGGTCGTTGACCTCGATGCGCTTGGACATTGCTTCCTTCGGGGATTCCGGCCGGAGCCGAGTGGTGGGTGTCAGCGGCCGAGCTTGGGGGCGAAGATCTTCGCGATCAGGCGGGCGACCAGGTTCAGCGCCATGACGATCAGGATGAGGGCCAGCGCGCCGGTCCAGGCCCGGTTGAGGAACGCCTCGGCGTCGGGGCCCTGGTTCGCGTACTGCGTGTAGACGAAGACCGGGAGGGTCATCATCCGCTCGCTGAAGAGGTCGTAGTTCATCGACGCGGTGAAGCCGGCGACGATGAGCAGCGGGGCGGTCTCGCCGATGACGCGGGCGATCGCGAGGGTGATGCCCGTCGTGATGCCGGCGATGGAGGTCGGCAGCACGATCTTGACGATGGTCAGCCACTTCGGCACGCCGAGGGCGTAGGACGCCTCGCGCAGCTCGTTCGGGACCAGCTTCAGCATCTCCTCCGACGAGCGGACGACCACGGGGATCATCAGCACGGCGAGGGCGATCGAGCCGGCGAAGCCCATCCGGACGCCGGGGCCGAGGAGCAGCGCGAAGAGCGCGTAGGCGAACAGGCCCGCGACGATGGAGGGGATGCCCGTCATCACGTCGACGAAGAAGGTGATGGCCCGGGCGAGGTGGCCGCGGCCGTACTCGACGAGGTAGATCGAGGTGAGCAGGCCGATCGGCACCGAGATCAGCGCGGCCATGGCCGTGATCTCGAGCGTGCCGATGATCGCGTGGAGGGCGCCGCCGCCCGCGTCGATGACGTTGCGCATCGACGAGGAGAAGAAGAGCGGATCGAACCGCGCGACTCCGTTGGAGACGACCGTGTAGAGCAGGGAGATCAGCGGGAGCAGCGCGATGATGAACGCGGTCGCGACCAGCGAGGTCACGAGGCGGTCGACAGCCTTGCGGCCGCCCTCGACCAGGCGCGAGACCACGTAGATGGCGACGTCGAAGAGGACGGTGCCCCAGAAGATCGCTCCGACGAGGCTGAAGTCGTTCATCATGCCGGCCGCCTGGAGGATCAGGAAGACGGCGGCGAACACGACCCAGCTGCCGACGAGCAGCATCCAGGGGGTGCCCTTGGGCAGCTTGCCCGCCTGCAGCGAGAAGGGCATCGACGAGGTGGCGGCGGACATCAGTTGGCTCCCGAGAAGGCCTTGCGGCGGTTGACGATGAACCGCGCGACCGAGTTCACGACGAGGGTGATGACGAAGAGGATGAGGCCCGAGGCGACGAGGACGTTCACGCCGACTCCGCTCGCCTCCGGGAACTGCAGCGCGATGTTCGCGGCGATGGTGTTCGAGTTCTGCGAGGTGAGCAGGAGGAAGGAGACGACCGTCGCGGGCGAGAGCACCATCGCGACGGCGAGCGTCTCGCCGAGGGCCCGGCCGAGGCCGAGCATGGCGGCCGAGACGATGCCCGGAGCGCCGAAGGGCAGGACGGCCATGCGGATCATCTCCCAGCGGGTCGCGCCGAGCGCGAGCGCCGCCTCCTCGTGCAGGCGCGGGGCCTGGAGGAAGATCTCGCGGCAGACCGCGGTGATGATCGGGATGACCATGACGGCCAGCACCACCGAGGCGGTGAGGATCGTCTTGCCGGTGCCCGACGCCTGGCCGCCGAAGAGCGGGAACCAGCCGATGTTCACGTTGAGGAAGAGGTAGAAGGGCTGCACCATCGGCGCCAGCACGGTCGCGCCCCAGAGGCCGAAGACCACCGAGGGGACGGCGGCGAGGAGGTCGACCACGTAGCCGAGGGCCATCGCGATGCGGCGCGGCGCGTAGTGCGAGATGAAGAGGGCGATCGCGATCGAGAGCGGCAGGGCGATCACCAGGGCGATCACCGCCGACCAGACCGTGCCGAACACCAGGGGGCCGACGTAGGCCCAGAAGCTCGTCGCGTCGCCGGGGAGGCTGCCGGCCGGCGCGGTGAACGCGGGGATCGACTGCGCGATCAGGAAGATCGCGACGGCGGCGAGGACGAGGAGGATGAGGGAGCCGGCGGCGACGGTCGAGATCGAGAAGACCCGATCTCCGACACGCACCTTCGCCTTCGGGCGGACGACGGTCTCAGTTGCCATTCCAGGGGACTCTCTTCAGACGAGGGGGTTCGGCGGGGCGCACAGGGAGATGCTAGGGCTCGGAGGGGGCGTCCGGTGGGTCGAGCCCGGCACAGGCGGGGCCCGTCCCGCGGATCGTGCTGCGAGACGGGCCCTGCCGGTGGGACTACTTGATCGACTCGATCGCGGTGGCGACGGTCGAGGCGAGCTCGGAGCTCAGGGGAGCGGAGCCGGCCTGAGCGGCGGCGGCCTCCTGGCCCTCCTCGCTCGCGACGTAGGAGGCGAAGGACTTGACGACCTCGCCCTTGTCGGCGTCCGCGTACTCCTGGCACACGATGAGGTAGCTGACCAGGACCATCGGCCAGGCGTCCGCCTCGGTGCCGGTGCGGTCGATCTTGATCGCGAGGTCGTTGTCCTCGCGGCCCTCGGCGATGGGCGAGGCGGCGACGACCGCCGCGGCTCCGTCGGCCGAGATGCTCGAGAACGCGTCGCCGACCTTCAGCTGCGCCATGTCCATGCCCTGGGCGCCGGACTCGTCGGCGTAGCCGATCGTGTTGGTGCCGTTCTTGACCGCGTCGACGACACCCGAGGTGCCCTTGGCGCCGTCACCGCTCTGGTACGGGAAGGTCTGCGCGGCAGGAGCGTCCCAGACGTCGCTCGCGGTGGCCGCGAGGTAGTCGGTGAAGTTCTGCGTGGTGCCCGAGTCGTCCGAGCGGTGCACGGAGGTGATGTTCGCCGACGGGAGGGTCGCGTCGGGGTTCAGGGCCTTGATCTCCGGGGCGTCCCAGGAGGTGATGGTGCCCTTGAAGATGCCCGCGATGGTGGCCGCGTCGAGCTTGAGCTCGTCGACGCCCTCCACGTTGAAGATGACCGCGATCGGCGAGATGTAGACCGGGAGGTCGATCGCCTTGGTGTCGGGGGCGCAGGCGGCGAAGGTGCCCGCGAGCTCCTCGTCCTTGAGCGCGGAGTCGGAGCCGGCGTAGTCGGCGGCGCCGTCGATGAAGTTGGTGCGGCCGGCGCCGGAGCCCTGCGGGTCGTAGTTGACCGTGACCTCGGGGTTCGCGGTCTGGAACGCGGCGGCCCAGGTGGTCTGCGCGGTGCCCTGAGCGGACGAGCCGATCCCGGTGATGGTGCCGGAGAGCGTGGAGGTGGTGGCGGAGCCGGAGCTGCCGCCTGCGGCCGGTGCCTCGTTGGCAGCGCAGGAGGTCAGCGTGATCGCTGCGACGGCGGCGACGACGGCCGCCTGGCCGAGACGCGAGAATCTCACAAGTATCCCTTTCGGGTAGGAAAGCGTGGAAAACAGAACAGGGCCTGGTGCAGCCCGCGAGCGAGAGTACGGAGGGGTCGTGTCCTGGCACCGACCGCTCGGTGAACGCGCGGTGAACGGGTCCGCTCCGGGGATTGCGGAGCGGCGGGGCGGCGGGGAAGGCGCGGTGCGGACGGACCCGTCGAGCCGGTCGCTCAGCGCGGCCCGGGCGGGTCAGGCCAGCGGCGTGTGCGTCTCGATCGCGACGATGCCGGAGCCGGGATGGCCGGTGGAGAGGTGCACCACGGCGAAGCCCCCGGTCGGGAGCGCTGCCGCCTCGTCGAGGTAGGCGCCGAGAGGAGTCGCCGTGGCGAGGGCGATCTCGCGCAGGATCTCGGGGATCACCGGCCGGTGACTGCAGAGGACGGCGGTGCGGCGGGCGCGGACCCGCTTGCCGACGAGGGCGCGGACGTCGGCGGTGCCCTGCTCGTGCGCCTCCTGGCTGAGGTCGTCGCGCAGCTTGACCGGCTTCCTGACCAGACCGGACAGCGGGGCGATGGTCGACCGGCAGCGCTTGGCGGTGCTCGAGACGAGGCGGCGCGGGCGCCAGGCGGCCACGGCCTGAGCGGCGGCCGCGGCCTCGACCCGGCCGCGCCCGGTGAGGCGGCGGGTGGAGTCGCGGCCGTCCCAGGAGGAGGCGGGCACCGCCTTCGCGTGCCGCAGGACCACGATCGCGAAGGTCTCGAGCGCACCGCGTGCGGCGATCCGGGCGAACTCGTCGACGATCGTCACGTCGTGCGGATAGGTCAGGTAGCTCCGGGCCCGCTTGAGCGTCACCCACTCGAGCGCCTCGACCTCGTCGTTCGGGAGGAAGTCGGACGCCAGGACGGCCTTCTCGGTCACCTGCGCCGCCCAGTAGTAGACGGCCTTCGGGCGCCCGCTCGGCAGCGTGTACTCGGTGCACCCCAGCGGCACCCCGAGCGCCACCGAGAGCCCGGTCTCCTCGCGGATCTCGCGCACCGCGGTCTCCGGGAGGGACTCGCCCGCGTCGACCTTGCCCTTGGGCAGGCTGACGTCCCGGCGGTGCGGCCGGTGGATCACGAGGATGTGCGGGCGGCCCTCGATGATCCGCCAGCACACCGCTCCTGCTGCGTAGACGGTGCCCGTCACGAGCGTCAGCGGCTGGAGGCCCGGTTGGCGGACCGTGTCGCCGCGCGCTTGCGGTGGGTGATGTGCTGCATCAGCTGGTTCTGCAGGTCGGCGAGCGGAGCGCCCTCCTCATCGAGGTGGTGCCGCGTCCAGTCGCCGTCCGGGCCGAGCCACCAGGAGGCGGTCCGCTCGTCCATCGCCCGCTCGAACATGTCGTCGATCTCGCTGAGGTGCGCCGGCTCGACGATCCGCACCAGAGCCTCGACGCGGCGGTCGAGGTTGCGGTGCATCATGTCGGCGCTGCCGATGAAGACGTCCGGCTCGCCGCCGTTGACGAAGCTGAAGATGCGGGAGTGCTCGAGGTAGCGGCCGAGGATCGAGCGCACGCGGATGGTCTCGGAGAGCCCCTCCTGGCCGGGCTTCAGCCCGCAGATGCCGCGCACCCAGACGTCGACCGGCACGCCGGCCTGGCTGGCGCGGTAGAGCGCGTCGATCACGGACTCGTCGACGATCGAGTTGACCTTGATCCGGATGCCCGAGGGCCGCCCCGCGCGGGCGTTCTCGGTCTCGGCGGCGATCCGCTTGAGCAGGCCCTTCCGGAGATGGCGCGGCGCGACGAGCAGGCGCTTGAACTTCTTCTCGATCGCGTAGCCCGAGAGCTCGTTGAACAGGCGCGTGAGGTCCTTGCCGACCTCGGGGTCGGCCGTCAGGAGTCCGAGGTCCTCGTAGATGCGCGAGGTCTTCGGGTTGTAGTTGCCGGTGCCGATGTGGGAGTAGTGGCGGAGCACTCCGCCCTTCTCCTGGCGGATGACGAGCGCGAGCTTGCAGTGGGTCTTCAGCCCGACGAGCCCGTAGACCACGTGCACGCCCGCCTTCTCGAGCTTGCGCGCCCACGAGATGTTCGCCTGCTCGTCGAAGCGCGCCTTGATCTCGACCAGGGCGAGCACCTGCTTCCCCGACTCGGCCGCGTCGATGAGCGCCTCGACGATGGGGGAGTCGCCGGAGGTGCGGTAGAGCGTCTGCTTGATCGCGAGCACGTCCGGATCGGCCGCCGCCTGCTCGAGGAACGACTGCACGCTCGTCGCGAAGGACTCGTAGGGGTGGTGCAGGAGCACGTCGCCGCGGGAGACCGCCTTGAAGACGTCCTGCCGCTGGTTGGGCTCGCTGGGCGAGAGCTGCACTGCCGTCGTCGGGACGTGGTTGGGGTACTTCAGGTCCGGGCGGTCGATCTTCTGCAGGCTGAAGAGCCCGCTGAGGTCGAGCGGGGCCGGGAGCTTGTAGACCTCCTGCGTCGTGATGTCGAGCTCGCGGACCAGCAGGCCCAGCGTCTCGTCGTCCATGTCGTCGGTGACCTCGAGGCGGATGGGCGGGCCGAACCGGCGGCGCAGCAGCTCCTTCTCGAGGGCCTTGATCAGGTTCTCGGTCTCGTCCTCGTCGACCTCGACGTCCTCGTTGCGCGTCACCCGGAACACGTGGTGGTCGAGGATCTCCATGCCGGGGAACAGGTCGTCCAGCTGGTTGGCGATCAGGTCCTCGAGCGAGATGAACCGCATCGGCTCGCCCGGCGCCGCGACGCCGGCGATCCGGACGAAGCGGGGGAGCATCTGCGGCACCTTGAGGCGCGCGAACTCGACCTTCTGCGTCTTCGGGTTCCGCACCCGCACCGAGAGGTTGAGCGAGAGGCCGGAGATGTAGGGGAACGGGTGCGCCGGGTCGACCGCGAGCGGCATCAGCACCGGGAACACCTGGGCCGAGAAGTAGTCGTCCAGCACGGTGCGCTCGGCGTCGCTCAGCTCGTCCCAGCGGACGAGGTCGATGCCGCCGTCGCGCAGGGCGGGCTCGACGAGCTCCTTGAACGCTCGGGAGTGGCGCTGCTGCAGCAGGTGCGCCTTCTCCGAGATGTCGGTCAGCACGTCGACCGGCACGCGGCCGATGTTCGTCGGCAGGGCGAGCCCCGTGAGGATGCGGCGCTTGAGGCCGGCGACCCGGACCATGAAGAACTCGTCGAGATTGGACGAGAAGATCGCCAGGAAGTTCGCCCGCTCGAGCGCCGGAACCAGCGGATCCTCCGCGAGCTCGAGCACGCGCTGGTTGAACGCGAGCCAGCTCAGCTCCCGGTCGAGGTAGCGGTTGTCGGGGAGGAGCGGGTCCGAGTGCTCCTCCTCGTCGTCGAAGTCGTCGTCGAGGTCATCGCTGAGACCGTCTTCGAGAAGCAGGTTGTCGCCGTCCATGCGACCATCCTGGCACCGCGTCCGTCCGCTCCGCGCCGCCGCTCGTGAATGCCGGATGAACGGGGCCGGGGGAGGCCCTGTGGAGGAGTGCCGGCTCAGCGCAGCGGCGCGGCGCGCTGCAGGTACTGCACGTCGACGGAGGCGTCCGTGAACCCGAGCGAGCGGTAGAGCGCCACCGCCGACCGGTTCTCGGCCTCGACGTAGAGGTCGGCCGCGGTGCAGCCGCGCTCGAGCATCCGCGCGAGCCCGGCGTTCAGCAGGGTGCGGCCGAGTCCCCGTCCGGCCGCCTCAGGGGCGACCCCGAGGACGTAGATCTCGCCGGTCGTCGATCCGGGCTCGATCTTGAGCCAGTCGTATCCGAGGAGCGTGCCGTCGGCGTCGCGGAGCAGGAGGAAGTCGCCCTCGTCGAACCACGGCTCGGCGCGGCGGGCCGCCAGGTCCTCCTCCGTCATCCGCCCCTGCTCGGGGTGCGCGGCGAAGATCCGCGCGTTCAGGGCGATCCACTCGGCCGGAGCGAGGTCGCGGGCGTCCGAGAGGACGACGCCCTCGGGGACGCGGACCTCGGGGGCGGCGAGCGGCTCGAGCTCGAGGTGCAGGAGGGTGCGCACCGGGGCGAAGCCGTGGGAGGCCGCGAGGGCCCGGGCGGCGGGGTGGTCGCCGTGCGCCCAGGCGAGCAGGCCCGTCCGGCCGCTCGCGAGGACCTGCTCCAGGGTCGCGGTGCCGAAGCCGACCCCGCGCCACTCCGGATCGACGACGAACTCCAGCTCGCCCTGCCCGAGGATCGCCGCCGCCACGACCACGTCGGCGCGCAGCCCCACGAGGAGGGTGCGCGAGCCGGCCCGGGCGTCGACGAGCGTCTGGTCGCTGAAGGGGGGCTGGTGGTCGAACCAGGCGGCGCGCCCGATCAGGTGCTCGAGGCCGGCCGCCACCGCGGGATCGGCCAGATCCTCAACGGACAGGTTGAGCGACTCGCTCATTGTCCTCTTCGTACACGTTGAAGCGGTATCCGACGTTGCGGACCGTGCCGATCAGCGACTCCAGGTCGCCGAGCTTCGCGCGGAGGCGCCGCACGTGCACGTCGACCGTGCGGGTGCCGCCGAAGTAGTCGTAGCCCCACACCTCGCTCAGCAGCTGCTCGCGGGTGAAGACGCGCGAGGGGTGCGTGGCGAAGAAGCGGAGGAGCTCGAACTCCTTGAAGGTGAGGTCGAGCGGGCGCCCGTGCACCTTGGCGGAGTAGCTGGCCTCGTCGATCACGACGCCCGACGCCTGGATGCGCGAGGTCGACTGCTCCTGCGCGAGCCGGCCGATCACCAGGCGGATGCGGGCGTCGACCTCGGCGGGGCCGGCCGAGTCGAGGATGACGTCGTTGACGCCCCAGTCGGCCGAGACTGCCGTGAGCCCGCCCTCCGTGAGGATCAGGATGAGGGGGACGTTGATGCCCGTGGTCGTGAGGATCTTGCAGAGCGACTTGGCGCTGGCGAGGTCCTGCCGCGCGTCGACCAGGATCAGATCGCAGCTCGGGGCGTTCACGAGCTGGGCGGGCTCCGCGGGGATCTGCCGGGTCCGGTGGCTGAGGAGCCCCAGTGCGGGGAGCACCTCGGCGCCTCCCGCCGAGGTCAGTATCAACAACTGCGCCACGGATCCTCCAGAACTGGTCTGCCCGCAATACTAGCGGCGGGCCGGGAGGGGCGTCCGCCTGGGGCACAATTGTCGGATGGGCAGGGATCGGGTGGGCATCGGAGTCGTCTGGGCGCTCGCACTCGCGGGCTCCGTGCTGACTCTGGCGATCGCCGCTCCGGAGTCCCGGCAGCTCTGGCTCGCGCTGACGTTCGGCGGATGCGTGCTCGCGACCTTCGCGGTGCAGCTCGCCGTGGCCCGCGCCGAGGGGTACCTCCTCCGCGCGATGACGAGCATCGTCGGAGCGATGGCCGTGGTCGCGGTCGCGAGCGGGATCGCCCTCCTCCTCCCCGCCTGAGCGGTCGCGCCGCCCTGTCCCGAGCACCCGGATCCGCACCGCCTGAGCGGCCGCGTCCGCCCCGCCCCGGCGTCGGAGGCGGCGGGTAGGATGAGCGCATGCTTCTCGCCCTGGAACTCTTCTACCTCGGTCTGCTCGGGCTCGCCTCCCTCGCCATCGCGTGGGTCTCCGGCGTGGTCGTCTACAAGCTCTACCGCGGCCAGCGCTAGCCGCCGCCGGAGCCCGAGTGATCTCGCTTCCGTCGGGCCTGCCGCCCGAGCTCGTCCCCCTGTCCTGGCTGCTCGGCGTCTGGGAGGGCTCGGGCGTCATCGACTACACGATCGGCGACGACTCCGTCCAGGCCGAGTTCGGCCATCGCATCAGCTTCAGCTACGACGGCCTCCCGTACCTCAACTACAACTCCTACACATGGCTGATCGAGGAGGGCGCCGAGGAGGCGCCCCGGCCCCTGGTCACCGAGACGGGCTACTGGCGCCTCAGCCGCGCGCTGACCGACTCCGACGCCGGCCCGGGAATGCTGCCCGGCCGCGGCGCACCCGCCTTCCCCGACGCCGAGTCCGTCGAGACGCTGCGCAACGCCGCCGGCGGGTTCGACATCGAGGTCTCGCTCGTGCACCCGGACGGGGTCAGCGAGCTCTACCTCGGTCAGGTCAAGGGGCCTCGGATCGACCTCGCGACCGACGCGGTGATGCGCACCGCCGCGGCGAAGGACTACGCCGCCGCCACGCGCCTCTACGGCCTGGTCGACGACCACCTGCTCTGGGCGTGGGACATCGCCGCGCTCGGCCAGGGCCTGCGGACCCACTCCTCCGGACGGCTCGCCCGTGTCGACTGACGCGCCCTCCCCGCTCCTGGCCGCCCCGGGCGCCGTCGCGACGACGAGCGCCGCCGAGCCCGGCGTCGCCGCCCACTACGGCGAGCCCTTCCGCGAGCAGCGCGCTCTCGCCGCGGGCACCGCGCTCGTCGACCTCTCCGGCCGCGGCGTCGTGACCGTCACGGGGCCGGACCGCCTCACCTGGATCGACTCGCTCACCAGCCAGGCCGTCTCGCGCCTCGCTCCCGGCGCGTCCGCCGAGACGCTCCTGCTCGACCCGACCGGCCGGATCGAGCACGTCATCCGCCTCGTCGACGACGGCGAGACCGCCTGGCTCCTGCTCGACCGCGACGAGACGGCCGGCCTGGCCGCCTGGTTCGACCGGATGCGCTTCATGCTCCGCGTCGAGGTCGCCGACCGCACCGACGACTTCGCGACCCTCGCCGCACTCGGCGACGGGTCGGCCCTGACGCTCGCCCTGTCCCTGGCCGAGGAGCCCGTCGTCTGGAGCGACCCGTGGTCGCAGGTCCAGCCGGGCGGCTGGCAGTACGCGCTGACCACAGAGCACCCCGGGGCCTCCTGGGAGCTGCGCGAGGTCCTGGTCCCGCGAGCGGCCCTCGAGGCCCTCGCGGAGACGGCCGTCGGGAGGGGCGTGGCCCTCGCCGGGGTCGACGCCCTCGAGGCGCTGCGCATCGCCGCCTGGCGCCCGCGCCACGCGACCGAGGTCGACGAGCGGTCCATCCCGCACGAGCTCGACCTCCTCCGCTCGAGCGTGCACCTCGCCAAGGGCTGCTACCGGGGCCAGGAGACGGTGGCGAAGGTGCACAATCTCGGCCACCCGCCGCGGCGCCTGGTCCTGCTGCAGCTCGACGGCTCCGACTCGGTCCTCCCCACCCACGGCGACGTCGTCACGGCGCTCAAGGGCGGCGAGCCGGTCGAGGTCGGCACGGTCACCTCCAGCGCCTGGCACTACGAGGACGGACCGGTCGCCCTCGCGGTCGTCAAGCGGAGCGTCCCGGTGGACCTCGAGCTGACCGTGCTGGCCGGCGACTCGCGCGTGGCCGCGGCCCAGGAGGTCGTGGTCCCGCCCGGAGCCGGAGCGGAGGCGGGAGTGCCCCGCCTGCCCCGCCTCGGGGCGACGACCAGGTAGGCCACGCCGTGGTGGCCGCACGTCCCGCCGAGCGGGGCCGGGCGGCCGAGCGGCTGCGCGGTCTCGTCCGGACCCCCGAGCTGAGTCCCGCGCGCGCCCTCGCCCGCGCGGGGGCGTCGCTCCCCGCAGTGCTGCAGATCGTGCTCGCGGCGACCCTCGCCTACTCCGTCGCGCACTTCCTCCTCGGGCACCCCGCGCCGGTGCTGGCGCTGACGGCCACGATCTCGAGCCTCGGCATCGCGCGCGACACCCGCCCCAAGCAGGTGGCCGAGACAGCGACGGGGATGCTCATCGGCATCACGGCCAGCGAGGTCCTGCTCCTGCTGTGGGGGAGCGGCGTCTGGCAGCTCGCCGTCGTCCTCGCGATCGTCTTCACGCTCGGCCGGGCCCTCTCGCCCTCGCCGGGGTTCGCCGTGGCCGCCGGGACCCAGGCGATGCTGGTGATGGTCCTCCCCGCACCGGACGGAGGCGTCTTCACCCGGAGCGTCGACGGCCTGATCGGCGGGCTCGCGGCGCTGCTCTGCACGGCGATCGTGCCCCGCCCGCCGCTGCGCACAGCGCGGGCCGAGGCGCACCGGCTCCTCACCGCGCTCAGCCGGACCGTGGAGGAGCTGGCCGAGGCGCTCCGCCGGGGCGACTCCTCGGCGTCCACCGCGGCCCTCGAGCGGATCCGCGGGACGCAGCCGGTCATCGACGGCTGGACCGCGGCGCTCGACTCCGCTACCGGCGTCGCCCGGATCTCGCCGTTCGTCCGCCGGCACCGCGGCGAGCTCTCCCGCCAGGCCGTGATGCTGTCCGCGCTGGATCTCGCGACCCGGAACCTGCGCATCGTCGCGCGCCGCACCGACTTCCTCGTCGGGGACGGCGCCCCGCGGCCGGCGCTCGCCGGAGCGGTCGCCGCCCTCGGCCCGGGCATCGCGCTGCTCGGCCGCGCGGTCGCCGATCCTTCGGTGCTCGCCCTGGCGCGTCAGGACCTCGTGCTGCTCGCGACCACGCTCGACCCCCAGCGGCTGATCCCGGAGGCGCGCCTCGCCGAGAAGACGGTGCTCGTCCTGCTCCGCCCGCTCGTCGTCGACCTGCTCACGGCGACCGGCGCCGCTCCCGCCGAGGCTCGGGCCGCCCTGCCCCCGCTCGCCTAGGGCTCAGGAGGTCGGGTGCTCAGGTCCGGCGCTCAGGAGGAGGGGGCGACCGCCTCCCACGCGACCGTCACCTCGCCCAGGCGCCAGCGCCGCGGCCCGCCGAGGACCGGCCACTCCGGCCGGAGGTCCCGGACCGCCGCGATCCAGCGCTGACCCGGACCGTAGACGGCGAGAGGGGCGTTCAGCGTCCACGCCCGCTCGAGGGAGGAGAGGAAGGCGTGCACGCCCTCGCCGGGCACGTTGCGGTGGATGAGGGCCTTCGGCAGGCGCTCGGCCGCCGTCATCGGCGAGGGGATCGCCGCGAGCCGGAGCGAGAGGGTCAGCGAGCGCGGACCCTCCCGGCCGACCTCGATCCAGGTGCAGATGCGGCCGATCTCGTCGCAGGTGCCCTCGACCAGGACGCCGTCGGGCTGCAGACGGTCCGTCATCGTCGCCCAGGCTCCCTGAACCGCGTCCTCGTCGTACTGGCGGAGCACGTTGAAGGCGCGGATGACGCCCGCCCGCCGCCCCGCGGGCAGGGGCACCTCGAAGCCGCCGCGCTCGAAGCGCACGCGCGCGTCCGCGGGGAACGGCGTGCCGCCCTCCCTCACCCGGGCGAGCTGGCGTCGAGCGGTGTCGACCCGGGCGGGCTCGATCTCGAGGCCGAGCACCTCGACGTCGGGCGCGGCCCGGACGAGCCGGCGGTGCAGCTCGAGCGTGGTGACCGCGCTCGCCCCGAAGCCGAGATCGACGACGAGCGGGGAGGCGGTGCTGCGCAGGACGGGCAGCTCGGCGAGCCGGCGGTCGACCCGGCGGAGGCGGTTCGTGCCCGTGGTTCCGCGGGTGACGGCTCCGATGGGCATGCTCTCCAGCGTATCCGCGGGCGAGGGGGCCGCCTCTAAGCTGGACGCATGTCCGAGACCTACACCCTCATCCTCGTGCGCCACGGCAACAGCGAGTGGAACCAGAAGAACCTCTTCACCGGCTGGGTCGACGTGCGCCTGACCGAGCAGGGAGTCGCGGAGGCCACCCGCGCCGGCGAGCTGCTGACCGAGGCGGGCCTGCACCCCGACATCGTCTACACGTCGCGCCAGACCCGTGCGATCCAGACCGCCAACATCGCCCTCGAGGTCGCCGACCGCCTGTGGATCGACGTCAAGCGCTCCTGGCGCCTCAACGAGCGCCACTACGGCGCCCTGCAGGGCAAGGACAAGGCGCAGACCCTCGCCGAGTACGGCCCCGAGCAGTTCCAGACCTGGCGCCGCTCCTTCGACGTGCCGCCGCCCCCGCTCGACGACGACGACCAGTACTCGCAGGCGCACGACGAGCGCTACGCCGACCTCGGCGACGCCCTGCCCCGCACCGAGTCGCTGAAGCTCGTGATCGAGCGGATGCTCCCGTACTGGGAGTCCGACATCAAGCCGGACCTCGCCTCGGGCAAGACCGTCATGATCACCGCGCACGGCAACTCCCTCCGCGCGCTGGTGAAGACGCTCGACGGCATCTCGGACTCGGACATCGCGGAGCTCAACATCCCGACCGGGATCCCGCTCGTCTACGAGCTGAACGAGGACTTCGAGCCGATCGGGGAGGCGCGCTACCTCGACCCCGAGGCCGCGGCCGCCGGTGCCGCCGCCGTCGCCGCCCAGGGCGCCAAGAAGTAGCACCGCCCCGCACGAGTGAACGGCCCGCCCGAGTCCTCGACTCCGGCGGGCCGTTCCCGTAGCCCCGGAGGCGGAGCGCACGGACACGTCCGGCCCGCAGGAGGCGATCGTTCCTGCGGGCCGGACGGTGAGACGGGCCGGAGCCCGAGGTGTCGACTAGGAGTAGTCGCCCGAGATCAGGTACTGGACCTTCTTGGCGATCGACACGGCGTGGTCGGCGAAGCGCTCGTGGTAGCGGCTGGCGAGGGTCGCGTCGACGGTGTCGGCGGCCTGGCCCTTCCACGCCTCGCTGAGCACCTTGTCGAAGACGCTGACGTGCAGCTCGTCGATCTTGTCGTCCTCGTCGCGGATCTCCTCGGCGATGCGCGGGTCCTGCGAGCGGAGCAGATCGGTCAGCTTGTGAGCGACGACCACGTCGAGGCGGCCCATCTCGACGAACGTCGGACGCAGGCTCTTGGGGACCACCTTGTCGGGGAAGCGGTAGCGCGAGAGCTGGGCGATGTGCTCGGCGATGTCGCCCATCCGCTCGAGCGACGCGCTGATGCGCAGCGCCGAGACGACGATCCGCAGGTCGCGGGCGACCGGGTTCTGCCGGGCGAGGATGTCGATCGCGAGCTCGTCGAGGCTGATGGCCAGCTCGTCGATGCGCGCGTCGCTCGCGATGACCTCCTCCGCGAGGGTGACGTCGGAGTGGTTGAACGCCTGGGTCGCCTTCTCGATGGCGATCTCGACGAGTCCGGAGATCTCGACGAGTCGTTCCTGGACCTCGGCCAGCTCCTGCTGGAAAACTTCGCGCATCTGTGTTCGACCCTCTCTACGGCGCACGCGGACGACGGCGCCGGATCTGCGGCGAGCACCTCGCACGCCGCTGCGACTGCACTCCGTGGGCGCAGGCGCAGTCATGATGACCACGGCAGGTTAACGGACGGTGCCGGGCGTTTGAACAGTACTCGACCCCCGGAGGATCGACGGGCGTCCGGTAGGGGGACGCCCGGTGGATGGTTAGCCTGGGTCCGTGGATTCGGGCTTGATCGTGGTTCTGTCGCTCGTTCTCGGTGTCGCGATCGGGATCCTACTGACGACCGTGCTCACGCTCGCCGCCCGCCAGGGCCGCATCGCGCAGGACGTGATCTCGGTCGGGCTCCCCGAGGGGATCGAGGCGATCATCGACGCCGTCGGCTCGCCCGCCTTCGTGACCGACCCGTCGCACAACGTGCTGAAGGCGTCCACCCGCGCCGTCGCGCTCGGCCTGGTCTCGCAGGACACGCTGCTCCACCCCGACCTCGCCGCCATCGTCGACCGCGTCCGCCGCTTCGGCGACGACATCGTCCAGGACCTCGAGCTCGCGACCAGCCCGCTCTCCGACGCCGCCGTGACGCTCGTCGTCCACGCGACCCGCCTCGGCTCCCGCTACGTCCTCGTCATCGCCGAGGACCACACCGAGGCGCGCCGGCTCGAGGCCGTCCGCCGGGACTTCGTCGCCAACATCTCCCACGAGCTGAAGACCCCGATCGGCGCCGTCGGCCTGCTCGCCGAGGCCCTCGACTCCGCCGCCGACGACCCCCAGCAGGTGCGCCGGTTCGCGCACCGGCTGACCCAGGAGTCGCACCGCCTCGCGAAGATCACGCGCGAGATCATCGAGCTCTCCCGCCTCCAGGCCGCCGACGTCGCCGGCTCCGCCGAGATCATCCGCGTCGACGACGTCGTGACGGCGGCGCTCGAGACCACCCACGTCATGGCGGAGTCGCACGACGTCACCCTGGTGAAGGGCGGGATGAAGAAGGCCTACGTCGTGGGGCAGGAGAAGATGCTCGTCTCGGCGCTGCACAACCTCCTCGCCAACGCCATCCAGTACTCGCCCGCAGGCTCCCGCGTGGGCATCGGCGTCCGCTCCACCGGCGGAGTCGTCGAGATCGCCGTCACCGACCAGGGCATCGGCATCCCGGAGGAGGACCTCGACCGGGTGTTCGAGCGCTTCTACCGCGTCGACCAGGCCCGCTCCCGCCACACCGGCGGCACCGGCCTCGGCCTCAGCATCGTCAAGCACGCCGTGCAGAACCACGGCGGCGACGTCCGCGTCTGGTCAAAGCCCGGCCGCGGCTCCACCTTCACCATCCGGCTCCCCGAAGCCGACCCCGCCCGGACGCCCTTCGCGGCGACCGCCCCGATAGGAGAACACGCGTGACCAGCATCCTGCTCGTCGAGGACGAGAGCGCCCTCAGCGAGCCCCTCAGCTACCTGCTCGAACGCGAGGGCTACGACGTCACCGTCGCCGAGGACGGCAACCGCGCCGTCGCCGCCTTCGACGAGGGCGACTACGACCTGATCCTCCTCGACCTCATGCTGCCCGGCATGCCCGGCACCGAGGTCTGCCGCGAGATCCGCACCCGCTCCTCCGTCCCGATCATCATGGTCACCGCCAAGGACTCCGAAGTGGACATCGTCGTCGGCCTGGAGCTCGGCGCGGACGACTACGTCACCAAGCCCTACTCCACCCGCGAACTGCTCGCCCGCATCCGCGCCGTCCTCCGACGCCGCACCGAGGAGCCCGGCGAGGAGCGGATCGTCGTCGCCGGCCCCGTCCGCATGGACATCGAACGCCACACGGTCGAAGTCGACGGCGTCGAGACCCCGATGCCCCTCAAGGAGTTCGAGCTCCTCGAGATGCTCCTCCGCAACGCGGGCCGTGTCCTCACCCGCGGCCAGCTCATCGACCGCGTCTGGGGGAGCGACTACTTCGGCGACACGAAGACCCTCGACGTCCACGTCAAGCGCATCCGCTCCAAGATCGAGAAGACGCCGAAGGAGCCAGTGCTCCTGGTTACTGTCCGCGGCCTCGGCTACCGCTTCGACGCTTGATCGCGGGTCCTGGCGGGGCGATCTGCGGCGTTGTCGTCGGTTGCGATACCGCTGGTATCGCGCCCTCCTCCGCCTTGCAGCTCACCCCGCCAGGACCCGCGATCAACCCTGTGCTGGAGGGGTGAGGTGCGGGGCCGTCGCTGCGCGACGAGCCGGATGGGGTAGGGCCGTCGCTGTCGGACGAGCCGAGGGGGTGGGGCCGTCGCTGTGGGACGAGCCGAGGGGGTGGGGCCGTCGCTGCGCGACGAGCCGTTGAGGGTGGGGGCGTCGCTGCGCGACGAGCCGGGCGGGGGCGTCGCTCAGGGCGTGGTGGTCGAGTGGTCGGCGGAGTGGGCGTATCGAGACGCGCGCAGCCGGACGTCGCGCGAATGGTGGTCGAGTGGCCGACGGAGTCGGCGGATCGTGAACTGCGGGGACGACGAAGGGCCGCCCACCGGGGTGGACGGCCCTCGAGGGCGGAGGGGGCTACTCCGCGGTGGGAGCGTCGACGCCGGGCTCGGCGGTCGGAGTGGGGAGCGCGGTCCGGGCGGGGTCGGCCGTCGGGGTGACGGTCGGCGTCGCGGAGGGCGCGGGGGTCAGCGTCGAGTAGGCCTCGAGGGCGTTCGTCAGGACGGGGACGAGGAGCTCCTTGCCCTGCTCGGAGCCGTACTGGAAGTAGACGGGGAGCAGGCCGCCGGGGATCGTGTCGATGTCGTCCATCTGGACGGCCTCGGTGCTGTCGGGGCGGACCTCGGTACGGCCGGGGACGGCGTCGACGGTGTCGCTGGTGCGGCCCGCGGAGCCCTCGTACTGCACCTCGACGCTCAGCGCCTCATCGGTGGAGTTCACGAGCGTCACGATCAGGGTGCCGGCCTCGCCGTCGTCCGAGACGATCATCGCGTTGCGGATGGCGAGATCGCCGATCGTCGCGCCGACTCCGTCGCTCGGGTCGTAGATCTTGCGCGTCGCCTGCGGGGCGACGAGGTTGCAGCCGGCGGTAGCGAGGGCGACGCCGACCGCGAGAACGACGGATGCAGCGATACGCGCCTTCACAGGAACCTCCAGATCGTCGGCCCCGCTCGCCCCGGACAGGGCGACTTCACTGTGCACGAGCCGACACCAGGCTAGCGTAGCGAGCACCGCGGCTCCGCCCGTCCGGACTCCCGTCCCGCTCGGCGCGCATGGTAATCTGTCCGCCGCTGAAAGGACGTCGCATGCAGTTCGAGGTCGGAGAGACGGTCGTCTACCCCCATCACGGAGCCGCCACGATCGCCGAGGTGAAGACCCGGACGATCAAGGGCCAGGAGAAGACGTACCTGAAGCTCCGCGTCGCGCAGGGCGACCTCGTCATCGAGGTGCCCGCCGACAACGTCGACCTGGTCGGCGTCCGCGACGTCATCGGCCGCGATGGCGTCGAGCGCGTGTTCGAGGTCCTGCGCGCCGAGGTCGTCGAGGAGCCGACCAACTGGTCGCGCCGCTACAAGGCAAACCTCGAGAAGCTCGGGTCCGGAGACGTCGTCAAGGTCTCCGAGGTCGTCCGCGACCTCACCCGCCGCGACCGCGACCGCGGCCTCTCGGCGGGGGAGAAGAGCATGCTCGCCAAGGCCCGCCAGATCCTCGTCTCCGAGCTCGCCCTGGCCGAGAAGACCGACGAGGACGCCGCCTCCGTGCTCCTCGACGAGGTCCTCGCATCCTGAACGGTCCGGCCGGCGCGCCGACCGCGGCCGTCGTCGTCGTCGCCGCCGGCAGCGGCACGAGGCTCGGCCGCGAGCGCCCCAAGGCCTACGTCGACTGCGCGGGGAGGACGATCCTGGAGCGCAGCCTGCGCACGGTGCTGCTGCTCGCGGAGCCGGTCCAGATCGTCGTCGTGGCTCCCGCCGCCCTCCTCGAGGAGACGGCCGCTCTCGCGCACGCCGCCGGAGCCCCGGACGGCTCCGTCAGCGTCGTCGCCGGAGGCGCCAGCCGCCAGGAGTCGGTCGCTCGGGGGCTCCGGGCGCTCGGCCCGGCCGTCGAGACGGTGCTCGTGCACGACGCCGCCCGCGCCCTCACGCCCGTCGACCAGTTCGAGCGGGTGATAGCGGCGGTCCGGGAGACGCGCGGTGGAGTGATCCCGGGTCTGCCGGTCACCGACACGATCAAGCGCATCCGCGCCGACGGCGGGATCCTCGGCACGGTCGACCGCTCCGAGCTCGCCGCGGTGCAGACGCCGCAGGGCTTCCCGCGCGCGCTCCTCGACGAGGCCTACGCCTCGGCGGAGGAGGACTTCACCGACGACGCGGCGCTCCTCGCCTCGCGCGGCGGTCGCTCGATCGTCGTCGCCGGCGACCCGCTCGCCTTCAAGATCACCACCCCCTGGGACCTGGCCCGCGCCGAGCAGGTGCTCGCACCGCCGCCCGTCGTCGTCGTGCCGCGCGTCGGCATCGGCACGGACGTGCACGCGTTCGACGACGCGTCGCCGCTCTGGCTCGCCGGGCTGCACTGGCCGGGGGAGCGGGGCCTGTCCGGGCACAGCGACGGCGACCCGGTCGCCCACGCGATCTGCGACGCGCTCCTGGCGGCGGCGGGTCTCGGCGACATCGGCTCCCGCTTCGGCACGGCCGACCCGCGCTTCGCGGACGCCCACGGCGAGGTCTTCCTCCGTGCGACCCGCGAGCTGGTGGAGGCCGCCGGCTTCGCCATCGGCAACGTCTCGGTGCAGCTCATCGGCAACCGCCCGAAGTTCTCGCCGCGGCGCGAGGAGGCGCAGAGGCTGCTCTCGGACCTGCTCGGCGCACCGGTCAGCGTCGCCGCCACCACCTCGGACGCGCTGGGCTTCACCGGCCGGGGCGAAGGGGTAGCCGCGACCGCGACGGCACTCGTCCTCCCCACCCCCGCTGTCACCCGGTAGTCCCCGGGCGGAGCCGCCGACCCGGCCGGGAGCGGTCCGCCCGGTAAACTCGCCCGCGTGACTCTGCGACTGCATGACTCGAAGGCCCAGGCCCTCGTCGATTTCGTCCCCCTCCGCGAGAACGAGGTCGGGATGTACGTCTGCGGACCCACCGTTCAGTCCTCGCCCCACATCGGGCACCTGCGCTCCGCCCTCGCCTACGACCAGCTGCGCCGCTGGCTGGCGTACCGCGGCTTCCAGGTCACCCTGGTGCGCAACGTCACCGACATCGACGACAAGATCCTCGCCATCGCCGAGGACGCGCGGCGTCGGGTGCCCGAGGGTGCGCCGGTCGAGCAGTGGTGGGCGCTCGCCTACCGCGTCGAGCTCGAGTTCACCGCCGCGTACACGGCCCTCGGCATCCTCCCGCCGACCTACGAGCCGCGCGCGACCGCGAGCATCGCCGAGATGATCACCCTCATCCAGACCCTGATCGAGCGCGGTCACGCCTACCCGGCGCCCGACGACTCCGGCGACGTCTACTTCGACACGCGGTCCTGGCCGGACTACGGCTCGCTCACCCACCAGCGCCTCGAGAGCATGGAGGCGGCGACCGACGCCGACCCGCGCGGCAAGCGCGACCCGCACGACTTCGCTCTCTGGAAGGGCGCCAAGCCGGAGGAGCCCGAGTCGGCCGCCTGGGCCTCGCCGTGGGGCGCCGGGCGCCCCGGCTGGCACATCGAGTGCTCCGCGATGTCGACGAAGTACCTCGGCACCCAGTTCGACATCCACGGCGGCGGGCTCGACCTGCGCTTCCCCCACCACGAGAACGAGCTCGCCCAGTCCAGCGCCGCCGGCCACGCCTTCGCCAGCTACTGGCTGCACAACGGCCTCGTGTCCGTCATCGGCCAGAAGATGAGCAAGTCGCTCGGCAACTCGGTGTTCGCCTCCGAGCTGCTCGAGGCGGCCCGCCCGCTCGTCGTCCGCTACTACCTCGGCTCGGCCCACTACCGCTCCACCCTCGAGTTCCACGACGGGGCCCTCGAGGAGGCCGAAGCGGCGCTGGAGCGGATCGAGGGCTTCCTCGAGCGCTCCCGCCGCCGCCTCGACGGCACGCGGTTCGCCGCGCTCGGCGAGCCGGTGGTTCCGGAGGAGTTCGCCGAGGCGATGGACGACGACCTGTCCGTCCCGCAGGCCATCGGCGTCCTGCACGAGACCGTGCGCGCCGGCAACGCCGCCCTCGACGCCGAGGACCTCGGCTCCGTCTCGGCCCTGCGCACCCAGGTGCTCGCGATGGCGGCCGTGCTCGGCATCGACCCGGAGGCGCCCGAGTGGGCGCGCTCCGACGACGAACCCTCGTACCGCGCGCTCAGCGTGCTGGTCGACCGCCTGGTCGCCGAACGCCAGACCGCGCGCGAGCAGCGCGACTGGGCGAGCGCCGACCGCATCCGAACCGATCTCGCCGCGGCGGGAATCACGATCGAAGACACCCAGACGGGTGCGCATTGGAGTCTCGATGGCGAATAAGCCCGGCCGCCCCGGAGCGGTCCGAAAGAAGAGCAAGGGCAAGGCCGTCGGTTCCGGCGGTCAGGGCCGTCAGGCCCTCGAGGGCAAGAAGCCCACGCCCAAGGCCGAGGACCGGCCCTACCACCCCGCAGGCAAGGCGAAGCTCGCGCGCGAGCGCTTCGTCGCCGCAGGCGGCAAGGGCCGCCCCGGCGGAGCCCTCTCCGCGGCCGCCCGCGGACAGGGGCGCCCCGCTCCGTCGCGCAAGCCCAAGAGCGGCGACGACTTCGAGATGGTGACGGGCCGGAACTCGGTCCTCGAGGCGCTGCGCGCCAGCATCCCGGCCACCACCCTCTACCTCGCGACCCGCATCGAGATGGACGACCGGGTCAAGGAGGCGCTCAAGATCGCCACCGCCCGCGGCCTTCCCGTGCTCGAGGTCATGCGCCCGGAGCTCGACCGCCTCGCCGGCCCCGACTCCGTGCACCAGGGCCTCGTGCTGAAGGTGCCGCCCTACGAGTACGCCCACCCGAGCGACCTGCTCGAGCGCAGCGTCTCCCGCGGAGCGGTCCCCCTCCTCGTCGCCCTCGACGGCATCACCGACCCGCGCAACCTCGGAGCGATCATCCGCTCCGTCGCCGCGTTCGGCGGACAGGGCGTCATCGTCCCGCAGCGCCGCTCCGTGGGCCTCAACTCCGCCGCCTGGAAGACCTCCGCCGGAGCCGCCGCACGCATCCCCGTCGCGATGGCGTCCAACCTCACCGCCATGATCAAGGACTTCAAGCGCGCGGGCGTCTTCGTCATCGGACTCGACGGCGACGGCGACGTGATGCTCCCCGGCCTCGAACTCGCCGACCGGCCGCTCCTCGTCGTCGTCGGCAGCGAGGGCAAGGGCCTCTCCCGCCTCGTCACCGAGCAGTGCGACGCCGTCGTCTCCATCCCGATCAGCTCCGCCACCGAATCCCTCAACGCCGGGATCGCGGCGTCGGTCGCGCTCTACGAGATCTCCAAACTCCGCTCCGCCTCCGAGTAGCGCGGGCGCCGGCACGGCGATCTGCGGCGTTGTCGTCGGGCGCGATACCGCCGGTATCGCTTCCTCCTCCGCCTTGCAGCTCACCGCGCGGGCACCGGCACGGCGATCTGCGGCGTTGTCGTCGGGCGCGATACCGCCGGTATCGCTTCCTCCTCCGCCTTGCAGCTCGCCGCGCCGGCACCCGCGCTACGGGTCTGGATGTCAGAGGCGCCGCCTGCGGCGAGCGGACCGAGTGCGCCGCCTGCGGCGAGCGAGCCGGGGGAATGCGAAGAGGGCCCGTGCTGACAGCGCGGGCCCTCTTGCGGTGGTGGGGGGTCAGACGTTCTTCGTCCAGTCGACGTCGGCGTCCTCGTCGGTGAGCTCGGCGTCGCCGGACTCGTCGAGGACGAGGTTCGGGAGGGTCAGCGCCTCGGTGGGAGGAGCGATGACCGTCGCCTCGTCGCGGCGGTGACGCAGGATGTCGTTCACGTAGGCGGTGACCGCCTCCGCCAGGGGGACGTCGCGCGCCTGCTGCTGCGACATGAACCATCGGTGCTCGAGCAGCTGGTGGAACATCTCGGCCGGCTCCAGGCGGCCCTTGAGATCGCGGGGGATCGAGCGGATGACCGGCTCGAACACCTGCGCCAGCCACTCGTGCGCCACCATCTCCTCGTCCAGGCCCTGCTTGTCGTAGGTCGCCGTGTACGAGTCGAGGTCGTTGAGCAGGCGCCGCGCCTGGTTCTCCTGCGCGTCCAGCCCGGTGAGACGGAGCAGCCGCCGCTGGTGGTGGCCGGCGTCGACCACCTTCGGCTGGATCCGCACCGTGGACCCGGCCTCGTCGGTCTTGATCGCGAGCTCCTCGATGTCGAAGCCGAGCTCGTTCAGCCGGTTCACGCGGTCGTTGATCCGCCAGCGCTCCGAGGTCGCGAACGACTCGGCACCGGTCAGCTCCTTCCAGAGGCTGCGGTACGCCGCGACGATGCCGTCAGAGACCGTGATCGGGTCGAGGTCGTCGTCGACGCGACCGCCGGCCTCGAGGTCGAGCAGCTCGCCGGCGATGTTGACGCGGGCGATCTCCAGATCGTTCTCGCGCTGGCCGTTCGAGAGGCCGCCCGAGTAGAGCTGCCCGGTCTCCGCGTCCACCAGGTAGGCGGCGAAGGCGCCGGCATCGCGCCGGAAGAGGGTGTTCGAAAGGGACACGTCGCCCCAGAAGAAGCCGATCACGTGCAGGCGGACCAGGAGGAGCGCCAGCGCGTCGACCAGGCGGGTCGCCGTGTCCGGCCGCAGCGTCTGCGAGAAGAGCGCCCGGTAGGGGAGCGAGAACTTGAGGTGACGGGTGACGAGCACGGCGGGCAGGGCCTCGCCCTCGTCGTCGGTGCGGTTCGTGATCACCGCGCCCGGAACCACGCACGGCACGTCGAGGCGCTGCAGCGTCTTCAGCATCTCGTACTCGCGCCGCGACATCTCGGCGGTCGTCTCCTTGACGGCGACGACGTGTCCGGAGAGGTGGGCGAAGCGGACCGTGTGCCGCGAGATGCCCTTCGGCAGGGCGGCGATGTACTCGTCGGGCCAGTCGTCGAGCCGCAGGTTCCACGGCAGGTCGAGCAGGGCCGGGTCGACGGTGGCCGAGGTGATGTTCAGGGAGCCGGACATGGTGCGCCGTTCGTGTCGCGTGTCGGACGGTGGGGGAGCCGCAGACGACGCTGCCGCCGCCCTGGAGGGGACGGCGGCAGCGTGCGGTGCAGGAGGAGGCTCAGGAGAGGCGCTCGCCCGACTCCGCGTCGAAGATGTGCACGCGGTGGTTCGCGGTCACGTACACGCGGTCGCCCGCGGTCGGGTGCACGCGGCCGTCGACGCGCGCGACGATGTCGGTGCGGCGGCCCTCGACCTCGGTGTGGCCGTAGAGGTAGCCGTCCGAGCCGAGCTCCTCGATGAGGTCGACCTCGATCGGCAGTCCGCCGGGCTGGGTCGAGACGGTGACGTCCTCGGGGCGCACGCCGAGCGTGACGACCTTCTGGCTCGTCTTCGCGAGCGCCTCGCGGGCGATCGGGAGGACGGTGTCGCCGAACTTGACGCCGCCGTCGGTGACGTCCGCGTGGAACAGGTTCATCGCGGGCGAGCCGATGAAGCCGGCCACGAAGACGTTGTTCGGGTTCTCGTACAGGTCGCGGGGCGAGCCGACCTGCTGGAGGAGGCCGTCCTTGAGGACCGCGATGCGGTCGCCCATGGTGAGCGCCTCGGTCTGGTCGTGGGTGACGTAGACCGTGGTGATGCCCAGGCGGCGCTGCAGCGTGCCGATCTGGGTGCGGGTGGACACGCGGAGCTTGGCGTCGAGGTTCGACAGCGGCTCGTCCATGAGGAAGACCTGGGGCTTGCGGACGATGGCGCGGCCCATCGCGACGCGCTGGCGCTGGCCACCGGAGAGCGCCTTCGGCTTGCGGTTCAGGTAGGGCTCGAGGTCGAGCATCTTCGCGGCCTCGAGGACCCGCGCGGCGCGCTCGTCCTTGTTCACGCCGGCGATCTTGAGCGCGAAGCCCATGTTCTCGGCGACGGACATGTGCGGGTAGAGCGCGTAGTTCTGGAAGACCATCGCGATGTCGCGGTCCTTCGGCGGAACGTCCGTGACGTTGCGGTCGCCGATGAGGATGCGGCCCTCGTTGACCTCTTCGAGGCCGGCGAGCATGCGCAGGGAGGTGGACTTGCCGCAGCCGGAGGGGCCGACGAGGACGAGGAACTCGCCGTCGCCCACCTCGAGGTTGAGCTTGTCGACGGAGGCGCGAGTGGCCCCGGGGTAGACGCGGGACGCGTGGTCGAAAGTTACGGACGCCATTGTTCTTGCTCCTTCACCGGCAGGTACGTGCCGGACGATCCGAGTGAATGGAAGTGATGGTCATCATCGCGTGGGCGACTCCGACCAACCGTCACAGTATGCCACGGGGCCGACAGTCGTCGGTCGGATACCGCGTATCCGTCGTTTGGAGGTTTCCCAGGGCTCGCGCGTAGGATTCCGGCGAGTCGCGCCCGGCGACCCCCTTCTTCCCCCTCTCTCATTCGGAGCGTTCTTGTCATGACCACCGGCGGAGCCAACGACCGTCTCTCGAAGAACCAGCGACGAGAGGCCGCCCGAGAGAAGGCGCGCCGCCTGCGCGAGCAGCAGAAGCGCCGCGACCGCGTGAGCCGCTTCGCCCTGCAGGGCGGGCTCGCCGCCGTCGTGATCGCGGTCGTCGTGATCGTGGTCTTCGCCGTCACCTCGAGCATCCGCCCCGCGGGCCCGGGCCCGGCGAACATGGCGAGCGACGGTGTCGTCATCGGCGAGAACATGGTCGCGCAGACGAGCGGTGCCGTCGCCGCCGACGGGACGCCCACCCCCAGCGCGCTCGACACCTCGGCCGGCACGGTCGACATCCGGGTCTACCTCGACTACCTCTGCCCCTACTGCGGCCAGTTCGAGAAGACCAACGGCGACCAGATCAAGGAGTGGGTGACCAGCGGTGCCGCGACGGTCGAGATCCACCCGATCGCCATCCTCACGACCCGCTCCAACGGAACCAAGTACTCGGAGCGCTCGGCCAACGCCGCCGCGTGCGTCGCGGACCGCTCGCCCGACTCCTTCTTCGACTTCAACTCCCTGCTGTTCGCCAACCAGCCGGCGGAGGGGACCGACGGACTCTCGGACGACCAGTTGAAGGACTACGCCTCGCAGGCGGGCGTCGAGGACACGGCGGCCGTGAACACCTGCATCGACGACCAGAGCTTCGTGAGCTGGGTCCGCGCCGCGACCGAGCGCGCCACATCGGGTCCGCTGCCCGGCACGGACGTGCCCGCTGTCACGGGCACCCCGACCGTCCTGGTCAACGGCGAGGCGTACTCGGGCTCGCTGACCGACCCGGACGCCTTCAGCTCCTTCGTGCTCTCGGCCGCCGCCGACTCCTACTCGTCGGCGACTCCCGCGCCCACCTCCTCCGAGACTCCGGCGCCGAGCGACACGCCCGCCTCGACCGAGACGCCCGCGTCAACCGAGGCCCCCGCGTCGACCGAGACCCCGGCTCCCGGCGATGCCCCGGTCTCCACCGAGGCTCCGGCCTCCTCCGAGCCGACTCCGGCCGCCGCGGGCTGAGCCCCGGACGCGCAGGAGCCCCGCTCATGCAGAAGGCCCCGACCGCACACAGCGGTCGGGGCCTTCTTCTCTCCTGAGCCGACGACGGGACTTGAACCCGTAACCGCCCGATTACAAGTCGGGTGCGCTACCAATTGCGCCACGTCGGCAGGTGCGCTCGCGCGCCCGGCCACCCTATCGCGGGCCCCGGATCCGCCCGGATCGGGGCCCACCGCGTCTCACGGTTCGAGGATGCTGAGGTGCCGCTCTGCGGGAGCGGGACGCTTGGGGCCGCCGATCTTCCCGTCGGGACGGCCGACGTAGAGCCAGCCGAGCAGCTCCTCGCCCTTCTCGAGGCGATGCGCCTTCCGCACGGCCTTGTCGCGCGTGTAGGAGCCGGTGCGCCAGAAGACACCCCAGCCCGCCTCGTCGAGCAGCAGGCTCAGGAGGTGGGCGACGCCCGAGGCGACGGCCTCCTGCTCCCAGGCCGGCACCTTCGACTTCTTGACGCTCACCACGACGGCCAGCAGCAGGGAGGCGCGGTGCGTCTTCTCGATGTACTTCCGCGGGTCCTTCTTCGCCCCCGAGGCGACCGCGAAGCTGCGGCCGACCCGGTCGCGGGCGGCGCCGCGGATCTCGATGACCCGCCACGGGCGCAGCGAGCTGTGATCGGCGAGGCGCGACGCCGCCGAGACGAACGCCGCGATCTCGTCGTGCCCCGGAGCCTCCGGCGTCACCTTCGAGCGCGAACGGCGCGCGAGGACGGCCTCGAGGACGGGGGAGGAGGACACGGTCACTCGCCCTCGGCCTGGAAGTTCAGGGCGATCGAGTTCATGCAGTAGCGGTCGCCGGTGGGCGTGCCGAACCCGTCGGGGAAGACGTGTCCCAGGTGGGATCCGCAGTTCGCGCAGCGGACCTCGGTGCGGACCATGCCGAGGGTGCTGTCCTCGATCAGCTGGACCGCGTCCGGGTTCACGGACTCGTAGAAGCTCGGCCAGCCGCAGCCGGAGTCGAACTTGGTGCCGCTCTTGAAGAGCTCGGCGCTGCAGGCGGCACAGGTGTAGAGGCCGGAGCGGTGCTCGTCGAGCAGCTCGCCGGTCCACGGGCGCTCGGTGGCCGCTTCGCGCAGGACCGCGTACTGGTCGCGGTCGAGCTCCTCGCGCCACTCGGCGTCGGACTTGTTCACGGAATACGACGACATGGGTCTCCCTCGGAATCCTCGTCAGTGTACGGGGGCGGTCGCGCCCCTCCACCTGGTCCAACCCCCGGGGCGACGGCTCCATTCCGCCTCCGCGGGCTGTGGAGGAGACTCCCCGCCTCCATGCCGCGACACGGTCACGAGGTGTTCGGAGCGCCTCCCCGGCGGCGGCCGTGGGCCTGCCTACCCTGGAGGGATGAGCAGGACGACGGACCCGAGACCGGGCACCGGTCTGTCCGAGCGCGAGCTGCGGGTGCTCGCCTTCGAGCGCGAGTGGACGGCCCGCTCCGGGGACAAGGACGACGCGATCCGCTCCCAGTTCGGACTGTCGGCCGCCCGCTACTATCAGGTGCTCAGCGCGGTGCTCGCCTCTCCGGCCGCCCTCGCGCACGACCCGATGCTCGTCACGCGGCTGCAGCGCATCCGCGACCAGCGCGCCGGCGCCCGCGCCTCGCGACGCCTCGGGCGCCTCGAGTAGACGAGCTGCTCGAGTCCACCAACGGAAGGCCGGCCGTACCCCCGATGTCGAACACGCACCCGAGAGACCGCTTCGACGAGGTCCCGGCGACGGAGGCGCGCGTCGGCGCCCACCGCCGGCCGCCGGCCCCTCACGCCCGCGCGGTCGCCCTCGCCTGGGCCGCGCTCGCCACCGGAGTCATCGTCCTGCTCGGCTTCATCGGGCTGCTGGTCATCGACGACCGGGTGCAGTTCACGGACGTCTTCACTCCGCCGACCGCGACCGCGGAGGCGACCCCGACCGCCGCCGCGACGCTCGATCCCGAGCTCGCCGTCGCCGTCCTCAACGGCACCGCCACCGTCGGACTCGCCGCCAGCGCCGGCGACGCCCTGACGACGGCCGGATGGAGCATCCCGACCGTCGCGAACGCGAACACCGAGGACATCGCCGCCACGACCGTCTACTACACCGACCCGGCGCTCGAGGGAGCGGCCCTCGGTCTCGTCGACTCGCTCGGAACGGGGACCGTCCTGCTCTCGCAGGACTTCGTCGAGACGGGCTCCGTCGTCGTGGTCCTGGGGGCCGATTACGCCTCCGAGCAGGGCTGATCGGGGCCCTCTGTTACGGGCACGTTTCCTCCGTGTTGAATCCCGGGCAACTCTTCCCCGCGAGGCCCTTTCCAGCCCCTCCCGGGGCCGATAGCCGGATTAGTATTCCTGACCAGGCACCAGCACATCGCTCGTGCCGCGGGCATCACAGCACTGGGGAGTACAGAGATGGCGAACGGAACCGTCAAGTGGTTCAACGCTGAGAAGGGCTACGGCTTCATCACGGTCGACGGCGGCGGACAGGACGTCTTCGTCCACTACTCCGCGATCGACATGTCGGGGTACAAGGTCCTCGAGGAGGGGCAGCAGGTCGCGTTCGAGGTCGGCACGGGGTCGAAGGGCCCCCAGGCCGAATCGGTCCGCCCGGCCTGACCGCCGAGCCTCCCGGGAGCCGTCGTCCGCCTCGTGCGGGCGGCGGCTCCTTCGTGTCGGAGCGCGTGCCGGTCGCTTGCACTCGTCCACCGCGAGTGCCAGAATCGACCTTGGCACTCGCTCCGGTCGAGTGCCAGCACAGACATTTCACGACGTCCGGGAGGGACGAGAAACACACATGGCCAAGATCATTGCTTTTGACGAAGAAGCCCGCCGCGGCCTCGAGCGTGGACTCAACACTCTGGCCGACGCGGTCAAGGTGACCCTCGGCCCGCGCGGCCGCAACGTCGTCCTCGAGAAGAAGTGGGGCGCTCCCACCATCACGAACGACGGCGTCTCCATCGCCAAGGAGATCGAGCTCGACGAGCCGTACGAGAAGATCGGCGCCGAGCTCGTCAAGGAGGTCGCCAAGAAGACCGACGACGTCGCCGGCGACGGAACCACCACCGCGACCGTCCTCGCTCAGGCGCTCGTCCGCGAGGGCCTGCGCAACGTCGCGGCCGGCGCCGACCCGATCAGCCTCAAGAAGGGCATCGAGAAGGCCGTCAAGGCCGTCACCGCCGAGCTCATCGCCGGCGCGAAGGCGATCGAGACCAAGGAGGAGATCGCGGCGACCGCCTCCATCTCCGCCGCGGACCCCGAGATCGGCGCGATCATCGCCGAGGCGATCGACAAGGTCGGCAAGGAGGGCGTCGTCACCGTCGAGGAGTCGAACACCTTCGGCACCGAGCTCGAGCTCACCGAGGGCATGCGCTTCGACAAGGGCTACCTGTCGCAGTACTTCGTGACCGACCCCGACCGCCAGGAGGCGGTGTTCGAGGACCCCTACATCCTCATCGTCAACTCCAAGGTCTCGAACATCAAGGACCTGCTCCCGGTCGTCGACAAGGTGATCCAGGCGGGCAAGCAGCTGCTGATCATCGCCGAGGACGTCGACGGCGAGGCGCTGGCGACCCTGGTCGTCAACAAGATCCGCGGCATCTTCAAGTCGGTCGCCGTCAAGGCCCCGGGCTTCGGTGACCGTCGCAAGGCGCAGCTCCAGGACATCGCGATCCTCACCGGTGGCCAGGTCATCTCCGAGGAGGTCGGCCTCAAGCTCGAGAACGTCACCCTCGACCTGCTCGGCTCGGCCCGCAAGGTCGTCATCACCAAGGACGAGACCACGATCGTCGAGGGTGCCGGCGACGCCGAGGCCATCGCCGGCCGCGTCGCGCAGATCCGCGGCGAGATCGAGAACACCGACAGCGACTACGACCGCGAGAAGCTCCAGGAGCGCCTCGCGAAGCTCGCCGGCGGCGTCGCGGTCATCAAGGCCGGAGCGGCGACCGAGGTCGAGCTCAAGGAGCGCAAGCACCGCATCGAGGACGCCGTCCGCAACGCGAAGGCCGCCGTCGAGGAGGGCATCGTCGCCGGTGGTGGCGTCGCCCTCATCCAGGCCGGCAAGCTCGCCTTCGAGAAGCTCGAGCTCGTCGGAGACGAGGCGACCGGCGCGAACATCGTCAAGGTCGCCATCGACGCTCCGCTCAAGCAGATCGCCCTCAACGCGGGCATGGAGCCCGGCGTCGTCGCTGCGAAGGTCCGCGAGCTGCCCACCGGACACGGCCTCAACGCCGCGACCGGCGAGTACGTCGACCTCATCGCCGCGGGCATCATCGACCCGGTCAAGGTCACGCGCTCCGCTCTGCAGAACGCGGCGTCGATCGCCGGTCTCTTCCTCACCACGGAGGCCGTCGTCGCCGACAAGCCCGAGAAGAACCCGGTCGCCGCGGGCGGCGACCCCACCGGAGGCATGGACTTCTAGTCCGGCCCCCCACCACGCAGAAGGCGGTTCCCCTCCGGGGGAGCCGCCTTCGGCGTTTCCGGAGGCATCCGAGCGAGCAGCGGGCGACCGAACCGGCAGGTGGTCCTGGATCCGCTCCGCGACCACGACGGCGGTCCTCCTGCGGTGGCACCGCCCTCCGCGCCGCCTCGGTCTCCTCGGCGGACACCGGCACCAGAAGCGCGTGGAGTGCGCCGGTGCGGGTCGCGACGTCCGGGGTCGGGGCGGAGATGTCGTCGGCCGAACGGATGCGGACGCGACTCCGCAGGATCCGGCGACGCGGCACCCGTCGAGCGTCGGGTCTCATCTCCAGCGGTCCGGGCGGGCTCGCCGCCCGTTGGTCCCCAAGAGGAGAGAGTGAGCCGTGCGCGGCCGTGCACTCCGGGTGCGCGAGGTCACGGTCGCCCCGGCCGGATCGATCCGTGCCTCTCGCGGACGTCGACGGGAGAGCTCGGACCGAAGGGGCCCCGAGGAAAGACGGACCGCGGTGCGGATCAGACCGAGGCGGGGGAGGTCTCGCCGTTCTGGCCGACTGTGAGCAGCGGCAGCGCGACGCGGAACGTCGCGCCTCCGCCCGGCGTCTCGACGACGTCCACGCGGCCCTTGTGCGCGGCGACGATCGAGGAGACGATCGCCAACCCGAGGCCGCTGCCGCCGGTCTCGCGGGTCCGCGAGGTGTCCGCACGCCAGAAGCGCTGGAAGATCTTCTCGCGGATCTGCGGCGGGATGCCCTCGCCGTGATCGATGACCTCCAGCAGGGCGAGGCGGCGGGAGCGGTCGACGGCGACGCCGATCTCGATCGGAGTGTCCTCGGGCGTGTAGCGGACGGCGTTGCCGATCAGGTTCGTCAGGACCTGGCGGATCTTGTTCTCCTCCGCCATCACCATCGCGGGCACGCCCGGCTCCTCGGGGGCGGTGGCGGTGCCGGCGGCGATCTCCTCGGCGTTGACCCGGCGCGGACGCCGGCGGAATCGGGCGAGCCTCGCTCCTGCCGCGGCGATCGGGCCGGTGAGCCCGGGGTTCGTCAGCTCCATGGTCTGAGTGGCGGAGGCGCCGGCCTCGTCGGGCTCGAGCGCGGGCGTCTCCACGGGGGTGTCGTCGCGGGTCTCGACGCCGAAGTCGCGGTCGGGCCAGGAGGCCATCGCGTCCATCGCGGCGTCGCGGGCGAGCGGCATCAGATCGACGGGCGCGAGTGCGAGAGGCTTCGTCTCGTCGAGGCGGGCGAGCTCGAGGAGGTCCTCGACCAGGCCGCCCATCCGGATCGCCTCCTTCTCGATGCGCTCCATCGCCTGGCCGACGGCCTCGGGCGTCTGCAGAGCGCCCATCCGGTACAGCTCGGCGTAGCCGCGGACCGAGACCAGCGGGGTGCGCAGCTCGTGGCTGGCGTCGCCGACGAAGCGGCGCATCTGGTCGATCGTGCGGGCGCGGTCGCGGAAGGCGGAGTCGATCCGCCCGAGCATCGCGTTCAGGGAGCGGTTGAGGCGTCCGACCTCGGTGTTGGGTGTCGTGCCGTCCAGGCGCTGGCTGAAGTCGCCGTCCGCGATGGCGGCAGCGGTCTGCTCGACCTCGCGCAGCGGGGCGAAGGTGGTGGTGACCAGCAGGCGGGTGAGGAGTGCGCCGATCACGACGATCGCGACTCCGAAGCCGAGGAAGATCGTGAGGTACGTCGTCATGATGACGTCGACGCTGCGGGTCGACACCGCGAGCAGGAGCGTCTGGTACTCGGTGCCCCTCGTGAACACCGTCGACATGACGTGGTACTCGACCTTGCCGTTGGAGCTCCAGATCTCCATCGGCTTGTCGCCGCCCTGCAGCGCCTGCTCGAGGGTGAAGGTCTGCGGGAAGGCAGGATCGGCCGCGCCGGACGCGTTCGTGTTGTCGAGCGTGCCGTACTGGTCGTAGACGGCGCCGAAGTCGGCCTTGGACTCATCGATCGCGGCGAGGTCGTTGACGGAGAGATCGCTCGCCGTCCGCTGGACCTGGTCGGCCAGCTGCGCGTCGAGCTGGGCGACGAGCTGCGGCTTCAGCATCGTCATCGTCCCGATCCCCGAGACGAGGAGTCCCAGCGTGAGCAGGAGGACCGTGACCGCGGTGATCTTGGTGCGCAACGAGATGGAGTTCCACCGCTCGGCCAGACCCTGGTGCATGGCGGTGGAACTCCCTCGGGATCGGCGGGCGCCGCGCCTCCGGCGGGAGGTGGCGCCGAGGTGGCGGAGGCTAGGCCTTCGCGACCTTCAGCATGTATCCGAATCCTCGCTTGGTCTGGATGAGCGATTCCTCCGAATGCGTGTCGAGCTTACGTCGCAGGTACGAGATGTAGGACTCGACGATGCCCGCATCGCCGTTGAAGTCGTACTCCCAGACGTGGTCGAGGATCTGCGCCTTGCTGAGCACCCGGTTCGGGTTGAGCATCAGGTAGCGGAGCAGCTTGAACTCGGTGGGGCTGAGCTCCACCGGCTCGTCGCCGACGAGGACCTCGTGCGTGTCCTGGTCCATCGTCAGCTCGCCGGCCCGGATGACCGCGTCCTCCTCGGCGTGCATGGTGCGGCGGAGGATCGCCTTGATGCGCGCGACGATCTCGTCGAGGCTGAACGGCTTCGTGACGTAGTCGTCACCGCCGACGGTGAGGCCCGTGATCTTGTCCTCGGTGTCGTCCTTCGCCGTGAGGAAGAGGATGGGGGAGGTGTACCCGGCCGAGCGGAGGCGCTTGGTCACGCCGAACCCGTTCATATCGGGGAGCATCACGTCGAGGATGATCAGGTCCGGCTCCTCCTCGAGGACCGCCGAGATGGCCTGGGCCCCGTTGCCGACCGCACGCACGGCGAAGCCGGCGAAGCGGAGGCTCGTGGTGAGCAGGTCTCTGATGTTGGGCTCGTCGTCGACGATGAGAATGCGGGGTCCGTCCATGCAGGACAGTATCTGGCCGTCGGCTGTACGGAGTCTGGGAGTCGGTTGTCCGGGCGCTCGGTGCAGGCTCGGCGGCGGGGAACGCCGGATCGGAGGCGGTGCGGCAGGAGGAGAGCGCGTCCGATCAGGACTGCGCGCGGCGGCGCCGGACCCCCACGATGAGCATCGCGATCATCATGAGGAACGCGATGGGCAGGCCCACCAGCGGCACGGCGAAGACGAACTGCCAGAACGGGCCGGCGTACTCGCGGATCCCGAGCGCGGGGGCGACCAGGATCGCGAGGAACGCGAGGACCGTCACGACGATGATCGCGATGAACATGTAGGCGAGCGTGCGCTCCGCGCGTCCGACGCCCGCCGGCTCCTGTGGCTTCACCCGTCAAGGATAGGGCGGCCCCGGTCGACTAAACTGATGGCTGCTTCATTTCCAGGAGGGGTCTGCATGCCTACCGGCAAGGTCAAGTTCTACGACGAGGAGAAGGGCTTCGGCTTCATCAGCACTGATGACGGCCAGGAGGTCTTCCTGCACGCTTCCGCGCTGCCCTCCGGGACCGCGGTCAAGGCCGGCACCCGCCTCGAGTTCGGCATCGCCGACGGCAAGCGCGGGGCGCAGGCGCTCTCGGCGCGCGTCCTCGACGCTCCGCCGAGCCTGGTGAAGCTCAACCGGAAGTCCGCGGACGACATGTCCGTGATCGTGGAGGACACGGTCAAGCTGCTCGACGGGATCGGCGCCGGGCTCAAGCGCGGCCGCTACCCCGACAAGGCGCACGGGCGCACGATCGCGGCGCTCCTGCGCCGGGTTGCGGACGAGCTGGATGCCTGACGCCGACGACACGACCGACGAGCAGGGCCCGGTCGAGGAGACCGTCGCCGCTCCGACCCCGGAGGACGCTCGCGTGGAGCAGTCCTCGGAAGAGGGCGACTCCGGCGAGCCGGACACGACTCCTGCCGAGGAGGACTCCTCCGCCGAGGACGAGAGCGGAGCCGACGAGGAGATCGCCGCTGACGAGGCGGCTCCTGTCGACGAGGCTCCCTCCGGCGAGGGTGAGAGCGACGCCGCCCTCCCGGTGACCGAGGCTCCTGGCGAGGACTCCGCCTCTGCGGAGGAGACTCCTCCGGCCGACGATGTCGCCGCTGAGGTGAGGGCTCCCGGCGCGGACACGGATTCTGCTGCCGTGCCGACTCCTGCTGAGGACGCGGCTCCTGCTGACGCTGCGGTTCCTGCTGACGACGCGGTTCCGGCCGGGGACGCGGGAGCACCTGAGGACTCGGCTCCTGCTCAGGACACGGTTCCTGCTGACGGCTCGGCTCGTGCTGAGGACGCGACTTCTGCTGAGGTCGCGGCGCTTGCTGAGGACGCGACTTCTGCTGAGTACTCCGGTCCCGTCATCGCCGAACCTTCCGAGGCCGACGACGACGCTTCCCCGGGGGAGGCGGACGAGGCCGCCGCGGACGAGGCTCTCGAGCCCGTCTACGAGGCGGACGCCGTGCTTGCCGGGTCTCTCGATGTCGCGCGCGCCGCGCTCGCCGAGATCGCCCCCGAGGGGACGATCGGCGAGCTGGTCACGACTCTGGCGCAGGGCGAGCACGTCGTGTCGCTGCAGTTCGCGAACCTCATGCGCGGGTACCCGGGTTGGCTGTGGACGGCGACGCTGTCCCGGATCGACGAGACCGAGGACGTGAACGTCCTGGAGGTCGAGCTGCTGCCGGGCGAGGGCGCGGTCCTCGCTCCGGACTGGGTGCCGTGGTCCGTGCGTCTCGCCGACTACCAGACCGCGCAGGACGCGCTCGGCGAGGAGGTCGAGGACGCGGACGACGACCAGCTCGAGGACGCCGAGGAAGACGACCTCGACGACGAGTCGGACGACGACTCCGACGAGGACGAGGACGCGGGCGACGACGACGACTCGGATGACGACGACGACTCGGACGACGATTCCGACGGCGACGACTCGGACGAGGACGACGACGACGACCCGGACGACGACTCCGACGACGAGGACTCCGACGACGTCGAGCCCGAGCCCGCCCCCGCCCCGACGACCCGTCGCCATCGACGTCGCCGCTGATCCGGTCCGGCGCCGCCCGATGAGCATCGACTCCGACACCCGCATCGCTTATCCCGACGGCGCCGTGCGCTCCTCCGGACGCGTGCAGCACGTGGGCCGGCTGCAGGACGGCCGCTGGGCGGTCGTCCTCGATGCGACCGCCGCTCACCCCGTCGACCCGACCTGGCCCGACCAGGGGCCCGACCGCGGCGCGCTGGTCGTGGCGGGGGAGCGGCATCCCCTCATCGACTGCCGCATCGGGGCGTGGCAGGGCGGCGAGCTGCACGTCGGCGAGCGGCTCCCGGCGCGGCTCGGCACTCCGGAGTGGAGCTTCGTCGTCGTCCACATCGTCGACGACGCCTCCTCATTCCACGTGGACGACGAGGTCGACGTCGAGGTCGACGCGGACCACCGGCACGAGCTCTCCCGCGGGCACACCGCCTGCCACCTCGCCTCCCTCGCCCTCAACGCCGCTCTGGCCTCGTTCTGGTCGAAGCCGGCGCGCACCGACGCCCTGAGCAACCCGGACTTCGACCAGGCGGCGATCCAGACCTCGCGG
Organism: Rathayibacter sp. VKM Ac-2805; assembly: GCF_009834265.1. Lineage (NCBI taxonomy): Bacteria > Bacillati > Actinomycetota > Actinomycetes > Micrococcales > Microbacteriaceae > Rathayibacter > Rathayibacter sp. VKM Ac-2805. Next base: position 2,561,174 of record NZ_CP047185.1, on the reverse strand, counting down.
ATCCGCGAGTCCGGCTCCACCGACGTCTACCGCCTCGGCAAGTCCCTCCGACGCAGCGGGATGGACACCGCCCGCCTGCTGGCGGAGATCCTCGAGGTGCAGGAGCGGGTGAACGCCCTCCTCGCCGAGTGGATCGCCTCGGACGCGGAGGTGCGCATCGAGCGCGACGACGACCTCCTCAGCACGCGGCGGACATGGCGCTGCACCCTCCCCGCGGGGGACGCCGCGATCGCGTGCGGCGGCACCCACGTCGAGCGCCTCGGCGAGTTCACCGGCCTGCGCGTCCGTCTCGAGTCCGAGGCCGACGGCACCGGACTCCGGATGGAGACCGACGCGGTCTAGCGGCGGTTGCGGCTGTAGAACAGCCCGATCGTGCCGAGGACCAGTCCGATCACGACGGTCGACAGGACGACCGGCTCGATGACGGCTCCGACGGCCGTCGCCACGAGCACGGCCACGAGCGCGACCGCCCAGACGACGCACCCGACCAGCAGAGCCGTCGCGTCGTCGCTCGCGTAGGGCGGCGGCGCGGGCCGCCGCTCCTCCTCGCGCAGCCACAGCCGCATGGCGTGCCTCAGACCGCCAGGCGCTCGAGGACGTGGTCGATGCAGCCGAGCAGCGAGCGGACGTCGTCCGGCTCGATCGCGACGAACGTCGCCACGCGCAGCTGGTTGCGGCCGAGCTTGCGGTACGGCTCCGTGTCGACGATCCCGTTCGCGCGGAGGATCTTCGCGACGAGAGCGGCATCGACGGAGGCGTCGAAGTCGACGGTCGCGACGACCTGGGAGCGGTGCTCGGGCATCTCGACGAACGGGGTGGCGAGGCTCGAGGCCTCGGCCCAGTCGTAGATCGCGGAGGAGGACTCGGCCGTGCGCGCCGACGCCCAGGCCAGGCCGCCGGAGGCGTTCATCCACTCGAGCTGCGACTCCATCAGCAGGAGGGTCGAGAGCGCCGGAGTGTTCAGCGTCTGGTTCAGGCGCGAGTTGTCGACGGCGTTCTTGAGGCTGAGGAACTCGGGGATGTAGCGGCCGCTCGCCGCGATGCGCTCGATCCGCTCGATCGCGGCGGGGGAGAAGAGGCCGAACCAGAGTCCGCCGTCGGAGGCGAAGTTCTTCTGCGGGGCGAAGTAGTAGACGTCGGCCTCGGCGATGTCGACGTCGATGCCGCCCGCCGCGCTGGTGGCGTCGATGACGGTGAGCGCGCCCTCGTCGCCGCGGACCCGGCGGACCGGGGCCATCACTCCGGTGCTCGTCTCGTTGTGGGGCCACGCGTACACGTCGATCCCCTCGACGATCTCGACCTCGCTCCGGGACCCCGCGGTGGCGGAGACGACGTGGGCCGGCTCGAGGAACGGCGCGGAGGCGGCGGCCGCGAACTTCTGTCCGAACTCGCCGAACGTGAGGTTCTCGGCGCGGCGCTCGATGAGGGAGAAGGCCGCGGCGTCCCAGAAGGCGGTCGAGCCGCCGTTGCCCAGCAGGACCTCGTAGCCGTCGGGGATGCGGAACAGCGTGGCGAGATGCTCGCGCACGCGCCCGACGAGGTCCTTGACGGGCGCCTGGCGGTGCGAGGTCCCGAGGAGGTGCGCGCCCTGCGTCGCGAGGTGGGCGAGCTGGTCGTGCCGCACCTTGGACGGGCCGCAGCCGAACCGTCCGTCGTGGGGGAGCAGCTCGCGAGGAATGGTGAGGTCCGGCATGCGTTAATACTAGGGTTCCCGGCCCGCACCCCTCCTCCGAGCGACGGAGGCCTGCGTCGCGCCGCAGCGCCGATGCTGCGTCGTGGCGACCACTAGGGTGGAGCGCGCCGAGACGGGAAGGCTGAGATGACGGATCTGATCGACACCACCGAGATGTACCTGCGCACCATCCTCGAGCTCGAGGAGGAGAACATCATCCCGCTGCGCGCGCGCATCTCGGAGCGGCTCAGCCACTCCGGGCCGACCGTGTCGCAGACCGTCGGTCGCATGGAGCGCGACGGCCTCGTCGTCGTCTCGGGCGACCGCCACCTCGAGCTCACCTCCGACGGCCGCCGCAAGGCGATCCACGTCATGCGCAAGCACCGCCTCGCCGAGCGGCTCCTCCACGACGTCATCAAGCTCGACTGGGAGTTCGTGCACGAGGAGGCCTGCCGCTGGGAGCACGTGATGAGCGAGCAGGTCGAGCGCCGCCTCCTCGAGATGCTCGACCACCCGACCGAGTCGCCCTACGGCAACCCGATCCCGGGCCTGGACGAGCTCGGCGACACCCCCGCCTCCCGCTTCGCCGACGGCGTCATCAGCCTGCCGCGCTTCGTCGCCGGGTCGAGCGAGCCCCGCCGCGGCGTCGTCCGACGCCTCGGCGAGCCGGCGCAGGTCGATCCGGAGCTCCTCCTCCAGCTCAAGCAGGCCGGGGTCGTGCCCGGTGCCGAGGGCGAGTTCTCGGCCCTCAACGGCTACGTGCTCGCGCGCATCGACGGAGCCGAGGCGGGCATCGAGCTGCCCAACGAGGTCGCGGCGCACATCTTCCTCGTCGTCTGACCCGCGCCTCCCTGGGAGTGGACCGTACGGGCCCTTACCGCATCCGGTGATCGGAGGCGAACGGGAGAGCGGTCTCTTCCCGCCGAGAAGGTGACAAATCGGTAACGGTCGCTTACGCTCTGTGGAGCCCTGCGGCCGAGCCTCGGTCCCAGGGCGCGGGATCCGACGCCCCCACACCCGTCTCGGATCCTGTGCACACCGATGCTTCGTGCATGAGACGGGACAGCTGCCTGGGCTGAGGGGACGTCGGAGGATCTCCCCCTTGCCCCAGAACCCCCTCACCCCGAACGAGGACGCCGGCTCACCCGACCGGTTCCGCTCCAACCACCCCGACCGCTCCGGCGACGCGACCTTCGAGAACCGGCCCCCGGTCATCCGCGCCCGGATCCACGGGGACGCACCCGTCTCCCGTCGCGCCGTTCCCGCAGCTCCTGCCCGCCGCGCGGACATCACCGACTTCGTGCCGTCGCCGGCCGGGACCCCGCGCAAGCGCCGAGGCCGTGTCGTCGGCAAGGTCGCGATGGTCGGCTTCGCCGGCGCGCTGGTCGCGACCATGGCGCTCCCCGCCTACGCCTTCACTCCGGGCAGCCAGGACGACGGCCTGTTCGCGGCGTCGCGAGCCGACCTCCTCCGCCAGGGCTCCGCGCAGACCGTCGCCGTCGACGGCGGAGTGGTGCAGGCCGCGATCGCCCGCGACGGCTTCTCGGCCGAGGCGGCGCCCCCGCCGCCCGCACCGGAGCCCGAGCCCGTCGTGGTGGCCGAGCCTGTCGTCGACACGAGCGACGTCGCCGAGGCGCGCGCCGAGACCGCCGAGGAGTTCAACTCCTACTCCGGCGCCTCGGCCAGCGAGATCGCGGCCGCCGCCCCGACCACCAGCTACAGCCTCTCGGCGGTGTTCAATACGGCGATGCAGTACCAGGGCGTGCCCTACGTCTTCGGTGGAGCCGACCCGAGCGGCTTCGACTGCTCCGGCTTCGTGATGTACGTCTTCGCCCAGTACGGCATCTCGATGCCGCACTCGGCCGCGGGCCAGGGCGCCATGGGCACCCCCGTCTCGCTCGCCGACGCGCAGCCCGGCGACCTCGTCATCATGGACGGCCACGACGGCTTCTACGCGGGCAACGGCAACATCCTGCACGCGCCGTACGAGGGCGCGAGCGTCCGCGTGCAGCCGCTGTGGACCTCCGACTACCGGATCGTGCGCATCAACGGCTGACCCGGTCGATCCGCTCGAGAGCCCGTCCCCTCCTGGAGGGGGCGGGCTCTCGTCGTCCCGCCGTGTGAACGCCGCGTGACGAATCCGGACCGACCCCTGGTGTTCCGGGCGTGAAGGGTTAACCTGAACCCCAGTCCGCTCGCGTGGCGAGCGGATCGATTCGTCGAGGGACGGAGTGCCGGGATGGCCGAGCGGAGCGGGCGCCACAGCGTGGGGCTGCGCTCGCGCGTGCGGCCGGCCGATTCGATACGCGCGCGGGTCCTCACCGCGGCGGTGCACTCGTCCGACACGCGGATACGACTCCACGTCATCGCGCGGCACTCCGCCGCGGCCTCGCAGGGCGCCGTCATCACGACGGCGCCCTTGCTCGTGGTCGCGGCGCCTTCGCGTGACGGCGTGCGACAGCACGGAGGTCACTGATGCGCACTCTGGTTCTCAACGCCGGCTACGAGCCGCTCGCGGTGGTGTCGTTCAAGCGGGCCCTGGTCCTGCTGATGACGGAGAAGGCGACCGTGATCGCCGCGGACGAGGGCAATCCGGTGCACAGCGCGCACGGCGACCACGTGCGGCCCTCGGTGATCGTGCTGACCCGGTACGTGCGCATCCCGAGCGGCCGGAGTGTGCCGGTATCGCGCCGGGGCGTGCTCCGCCGGGACAACCACCGCTGCGGCTACTGCGGTCAGCACGCGGCGACGATCGACCACATCCAGCCCAAGTCGCGCGGGGGCCGGGACACGTGGGAGAACCTCGTCGCCTGCTGCCAGCGCTGCAACAACGTCAAGAGCGACCGCACCCCGCACGAGATGGGATGGCGTCTGCGCACCGTCCCCCGGATGCCGCGCGCCGGCTCCTGGCTCGTGCGCGGCGCGGAGCGGACGCAGCCCGACTGGGACGACTACCTGGCTCCCGCAGCCTGACGCTGCGGAGTCGGCATCGCCCCCGCGGATATCCGATGACGACGTTCCGCCGTTCGAGTGGACGCGGTGCGAGGGGCGGGCTCGGCAAGGCGGAGGAGGAAGCGATACCGGCGGTATCGCGCCTGACGACAACGCCGCTGAGGCCGTCCCTCGCGCCGCGTCATTCGTTGTCGTTGCCGGTGCTCTGGCTGGCGTTGCCGGAGCGCTCGCCGGCCCAGGTCCAGTTCGCGACCTCGGGGATGTCCTCGCCGTGCTCGCGGGTGTAGGCGCGGGCGCGGATGCGGGCGTCCTGCATCTCCTGGCGGAGACCGGCGGCGCGGGCGCCGAGGCCGGGGGTCCGGTCGATGACGTCGATCACCAGCGAGTAGCGGTCGAGGTCGTTGAGCATCACCATGTCGAACGGAGTGGTGGTGGTGCCGTTCTCCTTGTACCCGCGCACGTGCAGGTTGCCGTGGCCGGTCCGCTTGTAGGTCAGGCGGTGGATGAGCCACGGATAGCCGTGGTAGGCGAACACGATCGGGCGGTCGGGAGTGAAGATGGCGTCGAACTCGCGGTCGGAGAGGCCGTGCGGGTGCTCCGACTCCGACATCAGGCGCATCAGATCGACCACGTTGACCGTGCGGATCGCGAGATCCGGCAGCGTCTCGCGGAGGATGCTCACCGCCGCGAGGGTCTCGAGGGTCGGCACGTCGCCCGCGCAGGCGAGCACGACGTCCGGGGACTCGCCCTGCCGCTCGCTGCTCGCCCACTCCAGGATGCCGAGTCCGCGCGTGCAGTGGGTGACCGCCTCCGCCATCGTGAGCCACTGGGGCGAGGGCTGCTTGCCGGCGACGACCACGTTGACGTAGTCCACGCTCCGGAGGCAGTGGTCGTAGGTCGAGAGGAGCGTGTTCGCGTCGAAGGGCAGGTAGACGCGCACGACCTCGGGCTTCTTGTTGACGACGTGGTCGATGAAGCCCGGGTCCTGGTGGCTGAAGCCGTTGTGGTCCTGGCGCCAGACGTGGCTCGACAGCAGGTAGTTGAGGCTCGCGATCGGGCGGCGCCACTCGATGTCGCGGGTGCCGTCCAGCCACTTCGCGTGCTGGTTGAACATCGAGTCGATGATGTGGATGAACGCCTCGTAGCAGGTGAAGAGCCCGTGGCGGCCGGTGAGCAGGTAGCCCTCCAGCCAGCCCTGGCACTGGTGCTCCGAGAGCACCTCCATGACCCGCCCGGCGCGGGCCAGGTGGTCGTCGAGGGGGCTGAGCTCGGCGTCCCACTGCTTGTCGGTGGCGGCGTAGACGGACTGCAGCCGGTTGCTCGCGACCTCGTCCGGCCCGAAGAGGCGGAAGTTGGTCGGGTTGGCGCGGATGACGTCGGCGAGCCATTCGCCGAGCACCTTCGTCGCCTCCGCGACGGTGCCACCCGGCTGCTCCACGACGACCTCGTAGCGGCGGAAGTCGGGCAGGTCGAGGGTCTGCCGCAGCAGCCCGCCGTTCGCGTGCGGGGTCGCGCTCATCCGCAGCTCGCCCTCGGGGGCCAGCGAGCGGACGCGGTCGACCACGCCGCCCTCCTCGGTGAAGAGCTCCTCGGGCCGGTAGGAGCGGAGCCAGTCCTCGAGGAGCCGGGTGTGCGCCTCGGTGTCGCGGGCGTTGGGCAGCGGAACCTGGTGCGAGCGGTAGGTGCCCTCCACCTGGACGCCGTCGATCTCGGTCGGGCAGGTCCAGCCCTTCGGGGTCTTCAGCACGATCATCGGCCAGGCCGGGCGTGAGAGGTCGCCGGCTGCGGCGCGCTCCTTGATCGCCGCGATGCGGTCGAGCACCGTGTCCAGGACGTCGGCGAACCGCTCGTGCACGCGCATCGGGTCCTCGCCGTCGAAGCCGCCCTCGACGAGGAACGGCTCGTGGCCGTAGCCCCGGAGGAGGCTGTCGAGCTCCTCCTGCGGGATGCGGGCGAGGACGGTCGGGTTCGCGATCTTCCAGCCGTTGAGGTGCAGGATCGGCAGGACGACCCCGTCGGTGAGCGGGTTCACGAACTTGTTGGAGTGCCAGCTGGTGGCGAGCGGGCCGGTCTCGGCCTCGCCGTCGCCGACGACCGCCGCGACCAGGAGGTCCGGGTTGTCGAAAGCCGCTCCGTACGCGTGGCTCAGCGCGTAGCCGAGCTCTCCGCCCTCGTGGATGCTGCCCGGGGTCTCGGGGGCGGCGTGGCTGGGGATGCCCCCGGGGAAGCTGAACTGGCGGAAGAGGCGGCGCAGCCCCTCCTCCGACTCGTCGATGTGGGAGTAGATCTCGCTGTAGGTGCCGTCGAGGTAGGCGTTGGCGACCATGCCCGGTCCGCCGTGGCCGGGGCCGGTGATGTAGAGGGTCGGCTGGCGGCGCTCGCGGATCGCGCGGTTCAGGTGCGCGTAGATCAGGTTGAGGCCGGGGGTGGTGCCCCAGTGGCCGAGCAGGCGGGGCTTGATGTCCTCCCGGCTCAGCGGGGTCTTCAGGAGCGGGTTCGCGAGCAGGTAGATCTGCCCGACCGCGAGGTAGTTCGCGGCGCGCCACCAGGCGTCGACCGTGTCGAGAGTGTCCTGGGTCAGCTCGACGTCGCCGGGTCGCGCGATCCAGCTGTGCTCGGGGACGGGCAGGAGGGACGGAGCGGGGGAGTCGGCCATGTGCTCACGCTGGCATCCGGACGCCCGGGGCGGAAGGGCCTTGCAGGCCCGGTTCCGGAGGGGGTCAGCCGCGCGGCGTCGCCCGGCGGAGGACCAGCGAGCCGACCGCCGTCAGGAGCGCGGCGGGGACGAGGAGCAGAGCGGCGGCTCCGGCGGTGCCCGCGCTCTCGAGGACGTCCACCACGACCGGCCGGCCGCCGGCGAGAGCGACGACGACGACCACCGCGAGTGCCGCCGCTCCGAGGACGAGGAGGAAGGCCGTCACTCCGCGCTCCCGCCAGCGGAGGAAGACCGCGCCCGCTGCTCCGCCGAGGGCGAAGGCGGTGAGGAGCGAGCAGAGCAGGACGACGAAGCGCTCGTGCCACGGACCGTCGAGGGGGGAGGCGAGGAAGAGAGCGCCGCCCAGCCACCAGCCCCCGGTGGCCTCCTCGATCGCCCCGAGGACCACGACGATCGCCGACCAGAGCACGGACAGCGCCGCGAAGGCGAGGGCGCTGCCGAGGACGTGGTCGCGCCGGGTCGCTCCGTAGCTCAGCGCCAGCCCGAAGGTGGCGGTCGTGGCCTGGATGGAGCCGATGAAGAGGAAGACGACGATCAGCATCCCCGGCCCCACGAGGAGGATGCCGGAGTCACCGCCGCCCCGCTCGGCCCCGATCCCGCGGAGGACGAGCCACCAGATCACGAGGTTGCCGGCGAGGACGGCGAGCAGGACGAGCAGCGGCCAGCCGAGGACCGTCCCGGGGTGGGCGAGGTGGAGCCTCAGAACGGAGAGGATCCTCCGCGGGGAGGCGGAGCGGCGGGCGGCGGCGGTCATGGTCGGTCCTTCCGGATCGGGGGCGGTGGTGTCAGCTGCTGCGCGGGGTGGCGCGGCGGAGGATCGCCCAGCCCGCGACTCCGGCGATCGCGGTCGGGATGAGCGAGAGGGCGTAGCCGCCCGCGTATCCGACGCTCCCGAAGAAGGAGCCGACGGCGGGCCAGTTCTCGGTGAGCGTGAGGAGGGTGATCACGGCCAGCAGGAGGGCGCCGAGGATACCGAAGAAGAGCAGCATCCCGCGCTGGCGCCAGCGCACGTAGACCGCCGCCGTCGCCGCTCCGATGAAGAAGAAGAAGAGCAGGGCGCAGAGCACCGCGACAGCCTGCTCGCCCACGGAGTCCCCGCCGAAGTAGATCGAGCGGAAGAAGCTGCCGCCGAAGCCCCAGCCGTCGGTCGCCCGCTCCACGATCCCGAGGACCACGAAGACGCCGGTGTAGAAGACCGAGAGGGCGACGAAGGTGAGGGCCGTGCCGAGGGAGAAGTCGCGGCGGGTGGCGCCGTAGCCGAGGGCGAGGCCGAAGGTGACGTTCACCGACTGGACGGCCACGACCATCATGTAGACGAAGAGGAAGAAGGACGCACCGGAGTAGGTCATCCCCTCCTGCGCCTCGAGGCGCTCGCCGGAGTCGAGCCCGCGGAGGATCAGCCACCAGACGACCAGGTTGCCCGACAGGATGACGGCCGTGATGATCAGCGGCGTGTAGAGGATGGTGGCGGGGTTCGCGAAGTGCAGGCGGACGATGCTGCCGAGGCGGCCGGCGGCGGTGTCGTGGCGCGCGGGGGCGCCGGTGACGGCGGTCATTCCGAGGCCTTCCCGGTGGTGAGCTGGACGACGAGCTGCTGGAGGGGGACGGACTCGAGCTCGAGCCCGTGGCGGGCGGCGGAGGCGCGGCCCGCGTCGTCGAGCCGGGGGAGCGTGGCCGAGGCGCGGCTGCCGAGAGCGGAGCGGGCGATGACCTCGCGGCCGGCGGTGAACGACTCGACGGCCTGCCGGGGTCCGATGACCGTCGCCGCGGCACCCCGCAGCTCCTCCGCGTCGCTGTCCACGACGAGGCGGCCCTGGTCGATGACGAGGACGTGCTCGAGCAGACTGCTGACCTCGTCGATGAGGTGGGTGGAGAGGACGACCGTGCGCGGGTGCTCGGCGAAGTCCTGGAGGAGGCGGTCGTAGAACAGCTGCCGGGCGACGGCGTCCAGCCCCAGGTACGGCTCGTCGAAGAACGTGAGCGGGGCGCGGGAGGCGAGACCGACGATCACTCCGATCGCCGAGAGCTGTCCGCGGGAGAGCTTCTTGATCTTGCGGTCGACCGGGAGGCGGAAGTCCTCGACGAGCTCGCGGGCGAACGCCTCGTCCCAGCCGTCGAAGAACCAGGGAGCGCTGCGCAGGACGTGCTTCACCTTGAAGTCGTCCGGGTACTTCTGGCTTTCCTTGATGAAGCAGGTGCGGGAGAGGACGGCGGCGTTCTCCACAGGCGACTGCCCGAAGACGCGGATCTCGCCCGAGCTGGCGAACTCCTGGCCGGTGAGCAGCGACATCAGCGTCGTCTTGCCCGCGCCGTTGCGGCCGAGGAGGCCGTGGATGCGGTTCTCCTCCAGCGCGAAGCCGATGCCGTCGACGGCGCGCATGCGTCCGTAGTGCTTGGTGAGGTCGTGGACCTCGATGACCGCGCTCATCGCGATCTCCCTTCTGTGATCATGTCGGCGAGCTGCTCGGTGCTGAGGCCGAGCTTGGCGGCCTCGGCGAGCAGCGGAGCGACGAACTGGTCGCGGAACTGCGTGCGGCGCTTCTCGACCAGCCGGTCGCGCGCCCCCTCGGCGACGAACATGCCGATCCCCCTCTTCTTGTAGAGCACCCCGTCGTCGACGAGCAGGTTCACGCCCTTGCCGGCGGTGGCCGGGTTGATGCGGTGGAACGCGGCGAACTCGTTGGTCGACGGGACCTGCGACTCCTCCGGCAGCGCGCCGTCGATGATGTCGTTCTCGATCTGCTCGGCGATCTGCAGGAAGAGAGGGCGGGAGTCGTCCACGCGGGCTCCTTCGGTGCTGGGTTGGGTGGTTGGTTGGTGTTGTAATTAACCATGGAGCCCGCAGGTGCCGGTGTCAAGAGGTGCGAGCCGCTCCCTCGGCGCGACGAGGCCGCGGTGCGCTTCCCGGGCAGGCGGTGAAGGCCGAACCGCGCTTCGCGGGCGGCGGGGCCCGGCGGGTACACTGGCTCGGCCAGCCTCTGTAGCTCAATGGAAGAGCGACTCCGTCCTAAGGAGCAGGTTGGGGGTTCGAGTCCCTCCAGGGGCACCACAGTGCGCGATCGGGATACCGCCGCCGTTGCTCCGTTCCACGCCACGGTCCGGTACTGCTCAGCGATCCGGGCTTTGCTTGTCGAGGCGCCGACGGTTCCAGTCCTCGACAGTCCTGCCCGGGTGGGAACTCCTGTCCGGCAGGGACGCACGGCCGCAGAGCCTCCTCATGGGTCCTCGGCAGCGAGGCGCCGCGGGTCCATCGGGAACGGCTCTGAACGGAGCCGCGAGAACGTCCCCTGGGATCGGAGGGGCCGTCGACGCAGAGAGGGAACGGGGTCGTCGACGTGATCACCACTGCCGCGGTCGTCGGAGGTCTTCTCGTGGGTCTGCTCTTCGGTCGAGCGCGCACACCGAGGTTCCGCGGCGGTCTGCACCTGCTCGCTGCTGCGGCCCTCGCCGTCCTCGTCCTGAGCCTCGCCGTCCAGCGGGACGCGTTCGCGAACAGCTGGCTCGCGGGATCCAGTGCGCTGCTCGCGTCGGCCGGTCACACGGCGGCCGTCTGCAGGCGGTGGCTGCCGGAGCTCGGGATCCCCTTCCTCGGCTGGATGTGGCGGGCCGTCCTCCACCCGCGGTACGTGCGCGATCTGCTCGAACAGGCGGAGTGCGGGGAGGGGATCCCGGAGCGACATCGGCGTCGGTGACCGCTCACGGCCTTCTGAGGGCGTCTCGCGGGTCTTCACCCAGGCTGCCTCGCCATGATCGAGGCTGGTACTCGACGGAAGGTTCTCTGTGAGCATGTTCAAGCGCGTTCTCGGCATGGCGTCGAAGGCGCTCGATTCGAAGACCGGCTCGGGGTCCGCCTCGGGCGGGACGACCGACTGGCGCGACCTGGTGCGGACCGCCGCCGACAAGGTGACGGGCGACTCGCGGAGCGGGCAGGCTCAGCCGCCCCAGCAGTTCGGCTCGCCGCAGCGCCCCTCCGCGCGACCCCAGGACGCCCGGCCCGGGCAGCAGCCTGTGGTCACGCAGGAGGACCGCGCGGCGATCGCCCGCTACGACTACCTCCTCCGCACCGCCGACCCCGAGCAGCTCGAGCAGGTGCACCGCGACGCGTTCGCGAAGCTGACGCCGGCGCAGCGCGCCCAGGTCGAGGCGCGGCTCCGCGACGAGCTGCCCGCGAACGAGCAGCCGCGGTCCTCCGCCCCCGACGACCTGGCACGGGCGGCGACGCGCGGCGAGGCGAACAACCCCGGGTTCCTCAAGAAGATGTTCTCGAAGCCGGGGACGCGCGGTGCGCTCGCGGGCGCGGGCGTCGGAGCGGCGGCGGGCATCGGGCTCGGCGCGGCCGGCGGACTGCTCGCGGCAGTCGCGGGCGGAGCCGTGATCAGCAGCGTCGCGGGACCGCTGCTCGCCCAGGCCTCCGGGCTCGGAGTGGACTTCGAGAACCTCGCTGGCGGCTTCGGCGATCTCGGCGATTTCGGCGACATCACCGGCGGCGCGGGGGAGTTCGTGTCAGGAGCCGGCGAGCACGTCTCCGGCCTCGGCGAGCAGGTGTCCGAGTTCGGCTCCGACTTCCAGTTGCCGGGGCTCGGCGATCTCGGCAACTTCTTCGACCGCTAGGCGCCGGCCTCCGCCGTCACGCGGCGGCGGAGGAACCGCGAGGCGATGGCGGTCGCGAGCCCGCCGAGGAGCAGCACAGCTCCGACGATCGCGACGGCCGTTATCGACCAGTCGGGCAGGTCGACCACCGTCGTGCCGTCGAGCAGCGTCCACTCGCAGGCGGCGCCGAGCGGCCACCACGACCAGAAGCCGCGGATGAGCTCACCGGCCTCGGGCGGGACGCCGCCGAGGCTGACGCTGCAGACGTAGTCGAAGCCCTGACGGTCGATGTTCGCGTACTGCAGAGGCACGAGTGCGAGCGCGGCCAGGCCGGCGACGGCGAGGACGAGGCCGGCGATCAGGGCGAGATGGGCGGCCGTGAGGCGCTTCTTTACCGGTGTCGAGGCGGGGGCGGGCGGCGTCTCGGTCATCATCCGATGGTGTCATGCGCGCGGAAGGGCCGGGCGGGGGTGCGCAACTACGGCTGAGACGCGTGAATCGGTCTGATTCAGCGCTTCGCGAGAAAGTCAGCATCCGGTGCGCAGGAGTCGCCGGTGTGCTGCCGTGACCGGATGCCGTCACCAGCGTCCGCCGACCGCCCGCAGCGCGACGGCCAGCATCCCGGCCAGCGCCACTAGGACGGTCGCGATGACGAAGATCCCGGACGAGTAGCCCTCGACCATCAGCGGCAGCACTGCTCCGAGGACGGTCCCGACCTGCGTCACGGCCATGTATGCGCTGGCGCCCGCGCCGACTCCGCCCCTGCTCGTTCGACCGAGCAGGACCAGACCCGTGCTCTGGAAGCCGACGCCCACCACGGCGTAGAGCACCTGAGCCAGCAGCAGCACCGGATAGGTGGTCGCGAGGAGCAGGAGCGAGAACGATCCGACCCCGAAGAGGGCGATCACGACGAGAGTGACGGCGCTTCCGCGGGTCGCGCTGAGCCGGCCGAGCAGAGGCAGCGCGGCCAACTCCAGTAGAGCCGATATCAGGAACAAAGGAGGCACCTCAGCAGGGCGGAGCCCGGACGAGACAGCGAACAGCGGCAGATAGATCCCCCGAAGGGTGTCGGCCGACTTGAGAAGCGCCACGAGGACAAGCGCAGTGAAGAACGCTCCGCTTCTCGCTCGAGGCGTTCCGACTTCTCCGCCATCGTGCTCGCGCGGGAACGCGCGTCCAGCGAATGGTCTGCAGGTCGCACCGATCATCGTGATGCCGCCGAACACGGAGGCGATCAAGAGAGGATCGAGCCCGAGCGCGGACACGGCCGAGTAGATGACGAGGCCGAGGATGTATCCGCCGACCGTCATCAGCCGAAGATGCGTGACCGCGGCGACCTGTTCGTCGTTACTCAGCTGCGCGGCGACGCGGCCGAAGATCTGCGGGACGATCGTGCTGACGAGGAGCAGGAGAACGCCGCTCAGCATGACGAGCACGAATGTACCTGCGGTCGCGCGCAGTGCAAGGAGGGCGACCGGGACGGCTGCGCAGGTCAGGACCAATGCGCTGCGCGGGTACCCGTGATGGCGAACTGTAGGGACGAGCAGGGTGTTGTAGACGATGGCGGCGGCCGCGTTGACGAGAAAGAACACGGCGATCTCGCCCTTTGAGTGACCGGCCGAGTCGAGGGAGACGGGAACGGCTACGCTCGTGAGGCCTCCGATGGTCGCGTTGCTCAGCAGGGTCAGGGCGACGGATAGTGGGACGCGAGCGCCAGACAGTGTTTCCTCCTTAGTCGCTGACCGGTCTAGTTGGCGCGGGCGGACGAAGGTGGATCCTCGATGTCGCCCGGGTCGTTGCGATCCGAAACTGATGCGCGCCACTGAATATCTCTCACCTAAAAGCCGTCCGACCCTATCCCCGCTGATTGAAATGCCGCGGCGAGACCGCGTCCCAGCAACAGGTCCTTCCCGCACCTCCGGGCCGTGGCCAGAAGATGTTCACCCCACACTGCAGCCAGGGGCGCCATCGCATCGCTCAGGTACACCATGTCGAATTCGCGTTCGGCGAAACCGCATCGGATCCCGATCGCGTTGAGATTGACCGGTCGCCGTGCAGTCGACCAGCCGCTCGGATGTTCGGACGCAATGGGAAAACCCGGCCCGAGCGCGACGACGGACCGTGAATGAGCTACTTCAGACATCAGTCCGACGAAAAGCATCGATGTGTCGTTCGGATGCTGACGAAGGATCTGCAGGTCAGCTCGGCTGTTCGTTGAATCTCGAGCCCACCTCGCGACGCGCTCCCACTCGGGCTGCTCCAATTGCGCCAGGGGCCTGTTGCAGATGAAGAACTCGATTTCCATATCGACACATCGATCGGCCCACTGTTCCAGGTTAGCTCGATTGCTTCTTGCTTGTTCGGCTGTATTTTCGGAGATGCTCGGCAGTTCTACGCCCCACGCGTCCTCTATCCAGTGAAGAGAAAGGCCCATCCGGCATAGCCTGTAGCCGAACTCCACATCTTCGACTCCATAAGTTGAGAAGCGCTCGTCGAAACCGCCCGCGGAGAAGAAATCCGATCGCGAAACTGCAATGTTCCGCCCCCAGTAGAAACGCCAGGGGACCGCCAGCGGAACCCGCCGGACATCGACATCCAACCACTTGTCCGATCTGTAATCAGCGTAGCCGGGCCGCGTAGCCATCTCCATGCGTCTTGTGCGCCAGTCCGGGCCGCTGACAAGAGAACGGAATGCATGGGCATCTTCGCCAGAGAAGTCCCAGCCGTAGGTCGGCCCTGCTGTACTGCGTTTACCGACTTCGACGTTCGCCGCATGGGACTGAATCAGGTTCTCGCCCGCGAGAGTGCCGCAATCGAGGAAGATCAGTGTTCTGCCCTGAGATGCTCGCGCGCCGAGATTCCTTGCCGCGCTCAGGCGGAACCCGTCGTCTCGTTGGCGAGTGTAAGAGATGTCAATCGCGTGTTCGAAGGCCTTGACGACCGCAACGGTATCGCTCGAAGAGCCGTCGTCTGCGACGATGACCTCATAGGTGAACGACGCCTCTTGTTGCGCTAATGTCGTCAGAGTTCTTCTCAACTCGTCAGGGCGGTCATAGGTCGGAACGACGACTGAAACCTCCGGAGAAACACCGTCTGCTTTCTGCGGGAAGATCAACGGTCCTGACATGCCTTCATCCTTTCTCGCGTACCTGGAGGCATCGCAGAGCCGGCCCTCATTGTACGTTGCGGACTGCACTCCGCTATGTCGCGGTAAAGGAGTGATCGCTTCACGTCAGTTCGCTTGTGACTTCGCAATTCGATGTGCGAGACCGTAGCAGGCTGTGCCCTTCGGCGACCAGAGTGTGGCGCGCGTGGCACCCCTCGGGTCGTGAACACCGTGCGCACGCGCAGACGTGGCGCCAAGGCTCGCCCGCTGTCCAGCTCTCACAGAGCCAGGCGCGGCGAGTGTCATTTCGTGCCAGTCGTCGGCGTGGATGGCTGTGGGATATATGTTCATCATCACATCGAACCGACGAAGACCCACACGAAGAGGTGCGGAGTGATTTATCTCGATTCTGCGGCCACGTCTTTTCCCAAGGAGCATCATGTAGTGGACGCGATGAAATCCTATGCTGAACGTGGAACAAGCCCAGGCAGGTCGGGGCACCGGCTATCCGCTTGGGCTGAGGGCCAAGTCTGGGCAGCTCGTGAGTCGCTAGCAGATCTGGTCAAATGCATCGATCCGGAGCGGGTGACCTTCTCGCTGAATGCAACGATGTCTCTCAATGCGGTTGTGCACCACCTGGGCTCGATCGGGGGCCGCGTCCTGACGTCCGCTTTCGAACACAATTCAGTGGTTCGGCCACTTCATGCAGCGGCGCAGGAGGGTTCGGTCAGGCATGAGATCATTCCGCCCTCGACCAGCGGACCGTTCGATCTCGATCGACTGCACGAGCAACTGCATGCCGGCGGAGTCGCCGGGGTCATTGTCACCTGGGCCTCCAACGTCTCCGGTTCAGTGCTTCCGATCCGTGAAATCTCTGAAGTCTGCAGAGAGGCCGGTGTTTTCATCGCCGTGGATGGGGCGCAGGCGCTTGGGTACCTTGATGTCGACGCGGGTCTTGCGGACGTGCTGGTGTTCGCTGGGCACAAGGGTTTGGGGGGGCCTTTGGGTGTTGGTGGCGCTGTTGTTGGAGAAGGTGTCCGGTTGTCGCCTTTCGTCACCGGCGGAACGGGTGGACGTTCTGAAAGTCGGGATCATCCCTGCTGGCTGCCCTGGTCGCAAGAGGCGGGAACACAGAATGGGATCGGAATCGCCGGGTTAGGCGCGGCTCTGAGGCTGTTGGACGGGGCCGAGATCGCCAGAAGGCGGCGTCGAGCAACCGATTTGCGAGAACGATTCGTTACTGGTCTCAGTGGTGGTGGCGCGGTCACCCTCATCGAATCGCCCAGCGCCGAAGAACCTGTCGGAGTGGTGTCGTTCCGGATGAACCGTGTGACCCCGAGTGTTGCTGCTTCGCTCCTCGAAGAACGCTTCGACATTCTCGTTCGCGCCGGACTGCATTGCTCTCCTCTGGCCCACGAGACTCTTGGCACAGGCGATGGCGGGACTGTCCGGGTGAGTTTCGGGCCGAGAACTACGACAAATGAGGTCGATCTAGCACTTGCCGCAGTCCAGTCCATCTCATCGAGTTCGAGCGAAAGGAAATGATGAAGAATGTCGGTCACCTGGGATCCCGAATGCGTCTTCTGCAGGTCGAATCCGCGTCGAGTGTGGGAGGAAGACGGACTCGCGGTCTGTTCTGATCCAGCTCCCCTTCGGCAGGGTCACCTCCTCATCTACACAACCGAGCACTATCCATCGGCCGCAGACATGGATGCGCAGGCGGCAGAGCGGCTCGACGCATTGGAGGCCGACCTCGGTAAGCGCATCTGTGCGGAGTTCGGGGACTACGTTCTGTTCGAGCACGGGCGTACCGGTCACTGTCTTCGAAGTCGTCCTGGAGAGCGCCTCTGTCATCACATGCACGTCCACATGATCCCCGGCGCCCTAGACTTGCGGGGCTATGCAGGAATAGCGCAAGAGATCGAGATCTCATCATGGCGAGACGTCCTAGCCCTTGGTAGCGATGTCGATGGCTACGTTGTCATCGGCAATGCGCACGAAAAGGTCGTCGCGCCATTGACGCGCTCTCTTCCTCCGCATCACCTGCGTACGGTGATCGCGCGAGCGAACGCAACTCCAGATCTCGCCGACTGGGAACTCGCTCTCGCGGGAGAAGAGGTGAGCCTGGTCGCCGCTGCATCGCATTCGACTGTCGTCGCGCTCGTTGAGAATTTTCGGTTTGCGAGGGCGACATGAAGCGCCCCGTTGTACTGCATGTCTCGTGGGGAAGGGGGAACGGCCACGTCACGCGCCTGGTAGCCATAGGTCGGGCTTTTCACTCCGCGGGTTGGGACTGTGTTCTGCTCGGTCGGCAGAATGCGGTGCACGATCGATTGGTCTCGAAGGCGGGAATCTTCACGACAGCCTATTACCGCGAAGGTGTCGCAGACATCGACCCATGGGCAGAATGGGGAGATCCTGGCGTGTTCGATGAAGCAGTCGTTGCTGACGTCGCTGTGCTCCAGCGGTTCAGGCCGGACCGGGTGATCAACGATAACCGATTGTCGATGATCGTAGCTTGCGCTTCGCTCTCCATCCCGATCGTCACGCTATGCCAAGACAATCAGCTCGTCGGCTACCGCTATCAGGGCGAGGGAGTGTCCGAGATCTGGACCGGACCGCTCATGGCGGTCAACGAGGCTCTTGGGCGGCGAGGGCTTCCCCTGGTCGATCGAGATGTTCGAGAACTGTTCGAACGCGGGCTGATCGCAATACCGAGTGCGCCGAGTCTTGACGTCATGGAGAGCCGCGTCGGTATGAGAGAAGTGGTTTTCACTGGCGTTCTCGGACCGGTCAAAGCGGGTCTGCATGGATCCGGGTTGCTGTTCTATCGGACGGTAGGAGGAATCGACTCGGAGTTCCTGCACGCTTTCGAGAACTGGGAAGGAGAAATCTATGTGGCGACCGGAGACCAGGCGTCAGCGGATTCGTATCGACATGTCCCGGACGCCATCCACGTCGCGGCTCTCTGGGATCTCGAAGAAGTGTTTCCGGAGCTGGCTGCCGTCGTGCATCACGGAGGACATGGAATCGCGACGACGTGCGTGGCATCAGGGGTGCCAGCCGTCATTCTTCCAGGTCACAATCCGGAGAGGCGTTCGAACGGGTATCGGGTGGAGTTGTCGGGGTGGGGGAAGGTGCTCGGTCCACTTTCAGCGGAGGGTACTCGATGGGGCCCGGCCGTTGATGTGACCGGAGACCGTCCTCCGTGGAGCGATGTCCGTGGTGCAGTCGACGCTCTCCGGGCCCCCGACGTCGACGCGGGCGGGTCCGTCGCGTCAGCATCAGAGCTCGTCCGGCTGCTGACATGACGAGGGAGAAGCTCGTCCGAGACGGTGTACCGGCACTGCTCCGGGGTCTCGGTGTCGACGCGCGCTTCAGATCCGTCGATGCCGGCGAGCGGCGGGCCTGGCTCCTGGCGAAGCTGAAGGAGGAATGCGACGAGGTCCTGGCTGCCCCGTCCGTCGAAGAGCTGGCGGACGTCGCGGAAGTCCTGCATGCGCTCGCGTCGGAGCTCGGAGTGGCCTGGAGCGAGGTCGAAGCGGTGCGCGAGAGGAAAGGAGCGGACCGCGGAGTGTTCGACGCCGGAGTCGTGATGCGACTCTCCGAGTAGCACTCTGCTCGCGCGGCGGCGTCGTACCCTCGTCTGCATGGGGTTCGTCTTCTCGCTGCTGATCATCGTCCTGACCGTGCTCGCGCTGGTCGACGTCGTGCGGCAGCCGGACAATGTCATCAAGAACCTCCCCAAGATCGTGTGGATCCTGCTGATCTTCTTCCTCCCGCTCATCGGCGTCTCGCTGTGGTTCCTGCTCGGGCACGACTGGAAGCGTGGCGACGGCGGATCCTTCGTGCCGGGGCGCCGAGTGCCCCGCCGCCGGAAGCAGGCGCCGCCGACGGTGGTGGTGCGGCCCGCTCCGAAGAGCACCGAGGAGCAGCTCGCCGACCTCGAGCGCGAGGAGGCGCACTACGCGCGGCTCGCGGAGGAGCAGCGTCGCCGCCGCGAGGGGGAGCGGCCGCTCGACGCGTGAGCGGCCGCTCCGGAGGCCGCTACTTCGAGAAGTTCGACGCCGCCCACTGGATCGAGGCGATCTTCGCCTGACCCGCGACGCTCGGGTGGAAGTAGTCGGTGGTCCCGATCAGGCCCTTGGTGACGGGGGTCGCGGTGAGCGCTCCGCCGTCCCAGTCGCAGAGCTGACCGGCGGCGCTGCACGCCGTCTGCAGCGCGGTGTTGTACTGCGTCGTCCGCGTCTTCGCGGCAGCGGCGGAGGCGGCCGCGGCGGTGCTGCTGAGCCTGCGGCCGGTGGAGCTGACGCCGCGCGTGGTCCGGCAGAGGTCGCCGCCCGCCCAGACGAGCGCGCCGACTCCGGTCTTGACGACCGACCACTCGGAGGCCACGTTCGGCATCGACGAGAGGACGATGCGGGCGGAGGGCCACGTGGTGCGGATCTTCGTGATCGCGGCGGAGGCTCCGGTGCGGAACGTGCTCGCCGGGGTCATCGTGTAGCCGTCGGAGGCGACGCGGTTGTCGGGCGAGCAGAGGTCGTTGCCGCCGATGAGCAGGGTGACGACGTCCGGCCGCACGCCGGCGGCGACCGCGGCGTCGATCCGCGAGGGGACCTGCGCGACGACGTCGCCGGTGGTGGCGAAGTTCGCAGTCGTGACGGTGGTGCCGGGGAGCGCGGTCCGCAAGCGGGAGGCGAAGGAGTTCACGGAGGAGCTGGTGCCGGTGGACCAGTTGTTGCGGGGGCAATCCGCGAAGGAGCCGCAGGTGCCGTAGGCCTGGGTGATGGAGTCGCCGAGGCTCAGCACCGAGAGGGTGGCGGGAGTGGCGGCGGCGGCGGCCTGCGCCGGGAGCAGCGCGGCGGCGAGGGCGAGCGCGGCTCCGACGGCGAGGGCGCGGACGCGGCGGCTCGGGGTCGGCGGGCGGGAGGGGGAGAGGCTCATGGGGGACCGTTCTCGAGGGGGAGGACGGTGGGGGAGCCGTCGGTGCTGACGCTAGGGGAGCGGCGCCCCGGATGACCCCGAACGGGTGACCCCAGAACGGGCCGGATGTGCGCGACGGCAGCGGATCCGGTCGTCCGGCGGGCGGAACCGTCTGGAAGGCGAGCGTCCTCTCAGCCGCCTGCCACCGGCACGATCCGCAGCCGGCTCATCGCCCAGACCAGCGCCCCCGACGCGAGGAACGCGACCGCGATCCCGACGACGAACACCGACACCTGCCCGTACCCGGTCGCGGGATCCAGGAACGGATAGGGCACCCAGCCGTCCGTCGCTCCGCGGATCAGCACCACGACGAGCCAGACGATCGGGTAGACCACGACCAGCCAGAGCCTGCGCCACGGCAGCGGAGGGCGATCCGCGAGCAGCAGCCAGTCGAGCAGTCCGTAGACGGGGAACAGCACGTGCATGACGGTGTTGGCCCACGGCAGCGCCACTCCGCCCGCCACATCGGTGAGGAGGGTGTTGTAGACGAGGCCGACGACGATGATGTACCCGGTGAAGGCACCCCGCACCAGTAGGAGCCCGCCGGGCGCGGGACGGCGGCGGAGCGCGAGCACGGCGGTGGCTCCGAGCACGACGGCCAGCGCGATGTTGCTCTGGATGGTGAAGAAGCCGAAGAAGTTGAACGGGTTCAGCGGCGTCCGAGAGGCGGTGTCGACGGCCGTTGCGATCACGGCGACGAGCACGGCGGCGGCCACGAGGAGGCGGAGGAGCGCGACCGGCAGGCGGGCCGACTCCGCCCGGGAGGAGGGAGCGGGCGGCGTCATCGCTCGAGCGTAGCGCCGGAGCGCCTACCCTGTCCCCGTGCTCACGATCGGTGTCGACCTCGCTGCGGAGCCGGTGCGCACCGCTCTCGCCGCCCTCGAGTTCTCCGGCGGTCGGGCCGTCGTCCGCTCGCTCGCCCTCGGCGCCGAGGACGCGATGATCGTCGAGGCGTCACGGGACGCGGCGGTCATCGGGATCGACTGCGCGTTCGGCTGGCCGGTGGAGTTCGCGGCGTTCGTCTCCGCGCACACGCGACGGGAGGTCTCGCCGCGGACGCTCGCGGGACGCGACTGGCGCCGCCGCCTCGCGTACCGCGAGACGGACCGGGTGGCGCGCGAGGTCACCGGCCGCTGGCCGCTCAGCGTCTCGACCGACCGGCTCGGGATGACCGCGATGCGCTGCGCGGAGATGCTCGACGCCTTCGCCGCGAGCGGGGAGGACGTCGACCGCTCCGGGCGCGGACGGCTCGTCGAGGCGTACCCGGCGGCGGCGCTGCGGCTCTGGGGAGTGGACACCACGGGGTACAAGACGCGACCGGAGGCCGTGGCGCTCGCGGTGGAGTCGCTGCGACGAGCCGCGCCCTGGCTCCATGTGCCGGCGCCCGCGCTCGCGCTGATGAGCCGCTCCGACGACGCCTTCGACGCCGTCGTCGCCGCTCTCAACGCCCGCGCCCACGCACTGGGCGCGACCCTGCCGGTGCCTCCCGAACTGCAGGAGGCGGCGGAGGCCGAGGGGTGGATCGCGGTCCCGACCGGATCGCTCGCGGAGCTCGCGGGCTGATCCGGCCGTCTCGACGGGTGTGCACTCAGGCCGGGATCTTCGCCCCCAGCAGGCCGGCGGCGACCTCGGCGGCCCGCTCGGCCTCCTCGACAGTCGAGAAGGGTCCGGTGGGGACGAGGGAGGGCGCGGTGGTCAGTCGGGCGTCGATCTCGAGTCGGAACCGGGGCAGCTCCGCCCCGGGAACGACGACGATCCTGACTCCGTTCCGGCTCCATCGCGCGGGTTGGATAGAAGAAATCTGTGTCATGGTGCTCTCCGCTTTCGCGATCATCCGCACGGGTGGCTGACGCCTCGACCGTGCACGCTTCACGCTACGTCCGGTGCCCGTCTCTCCGAACGGGCTTGACCTCTCAGGCTCGTCGGGCGTAGCGCGTCACTGCAGTCGGTCGAGGGTGTCGCTGATCCGCCGCAGGCACTCGATGAGGACCGACATCTGCGCGGCGTCCAGGTCGGCGAGCACCTCGCCCTCGGCAGCGACGAGATTGCGCATCGCCTCGTCGACCCGCTTCGTGCCCCGCGGGGTGAGCGAGACGATCTTGCTGCGGGAGTCGGCGGCGTTCTGCTCGCGGACCACGAGCCCGCGGGCCCCGAGGCGGTCGACGCGGCTGGCGAGGTTGCCGCTGGACAGCGCGAGGTGCGTGGCCAGTGCCGAGGGCGTCATCCCGCCCTCCCCGCGCTGCCGCAGCAGCGAGAGGAGCTCGAACTCCCACGGGGCGAGATCGCTGACGGCGAAGGACTGCCGCCGCACCTCCTGCACGCGCGGGCTGAGGCGGCGGAGGCGGGAGACGACGTCCAGAGGCGCGAGATCGAGGTCGGGCAGGGCCCCGGCCCACGCGTCGATCACCAGATCGACATCGTCGTCTTCGCGCATGCCCCGATTATCCCCGGACGGCGCGGGCGCCGACGACGGGTGGTCCGGGGAGGCCGGCGGGCCTAGCCTGTGCGGACGACGGGCGGGCCGGTCAGGCGCGGGCGGCCCGGACGTAGGCGACGATCGCGTTGGCGTGGCCGTGGCCCAGGCCGTGCTCGGTCTTCAGCCAGGTGACGACCTGCATGTGCGGCTCGGAGCGCAGACGCTCGTCGGCGAGATCGAGCCAGTCCTGGACGGGACGGCCGTAGGTCTTCTCGATGCTCGGGAAGTACGAGGCCGGTCCCTTCGGCTTCGCGCCGTCGGCGGGCGGTTCGGGAGCGAGCACGCGGTCGGTCATGCGGTCACGATAGCGAGCCGCGGTCAGGTCGTGTAGGCCGAGGGGTCGAACCGGCCGAGCTCCTCGCGGAAGGCGAAGGCGAAGTCGGGCCAGAGCAGGGTGAGTCGCCGGTTGTCGTCCAGGTACCAGCTCTCGCAGCCCCCGTTGGTCCAGACGGTGTCGGCGCTGAGGGCGTCGAGGCGAGCGACGGAGGCGGCCTCGGCCTCGGCGGTGACCTCGAGCCGGTCGGCGCCGGAGACGGCGAGGTGGTCGAGCGCGGCGAGCACGTAGGCGATCTGCGTCTCGATCATGTGCACCGCGGAGTTGTGGCCGAGGCTCGCGTTGGGGCCGTTGACGACGAAGAGGCTCGGGAACCCGTGGACCGCGGTCGACTCGTACGCGACCATGCCGTCGGCCCAGCGGTCGGCGAGGAGGACGCCGCCGCGGCCGCGGATGCGCCGGGCGAAGGGCGGCCGCGTGGAGTGGAAGCCGGTCGCGAAGACGAGCACGTCGACCCCGTGCGGGACGCCGTCGTCGCCGAGCGCGGCCCCCTCCTCGATGCGCCGGAGCGGACCGGGGACCACGCGGACGTGCGGCTGCGCGAGAGCGGGGTAGTAGTCGTCCGAGAGGAGCACGCGCTTGCAGCCGATCTCGTAGTCCGGAGTCAGCACGGCGCGGAGTGCGGGATCGATGATCTGCGACTCGAGGTGGCCGAGCGCCTCCGCCCGCAGCCGATCGATGGCCTCGGGCACGGCGACACGGCCGGCGAAGCCGAGCTCGGCGCGCCAGAACAGCTCCTCGCGGAGCCTCGCGAGGGCCCCGGGCGCACGGGAGAGGGCTCGGCGCTCCTCCGGCGGGTACGGGCGGTTCCGGCGGGGGACGACGTACGGGGCCGAGCGCTGGAAGAGCACCACCTCGGCGGCGCGCTCGGCGAGGTGCGGCACGATCTGCACGGCGGAGGCTCCCGAGCCGACGATGCCGACGCGCTTCCCGTCGAGATCGACGTCGTCCCGCCAGCGCGCGGAGTGGAAGGCGGGACCCGCGAACGAACCCAGGCCCGGGACGGCCGGGAGGCGGGGCTCGGAGAGGCGCCCCGCGCAGACGAGGAGGACCGCGGCGGAGTAGTCGCCCCGGGAGGTGCGCACCCGCCAGCGGTGCGCCTCCTCGTCGAAGACCGCCTCGAGCACCTCGGTCCCCAGCCGGAGCCGCGGCGTCAGGCCCTCCTTCTCGACGACGCGCTCGAGGTAGGCCTGGATCTCGGCCCCGGGGGCGTAGAACGCCGACCAGTCGGCCTCGGGGGCGAAGGAGTAGGAGTAGAGGTGCGAGGGGATGTCGCAGGAGACCCCGGGGTAGACGTTGTCCCGCCAGGTCCCGCCGATCCGCTCGGCGCGCTCCAGCACGACGAACGAGGTCCCGCCGCGGCGCTCCAGGCGGACCGCGGCTCCGAGGCCGGCGAACCCGGCGCCGATCACGACGACGTCGACGTCCATCAGACCGTCGTCCTCGCGAGGACGCTGCCCGCCGGGTCGCGGTGCGGATCGGCGAGGAAGTGCTCGAGGACGGCGAGGAGCTCGGCGGGCCGCTCGGCGAGCACCGCGTGACCGGAGTCGAGGACGGCGTAGCGGGCGTCGTCGATCGCGCCGAGCAGGGCCTCGGCGCCCTCGACGCCGGCGACGGCATCGGCGGAGCAGCCGACCACGAGGGCGGGAACCCGGCAGTCCGAGGCGGCCGCAGCGACGTCGGCCCGGGCGGAGGCGGCGAGCATCCTGGCGGCGTCGGCGCCCCACGGGGAGGAGGCGGTGGCCGAGCGGACGGCGAGGAGCCGAGCGGCCTCCTCCTGCGCGTCGGGCGGCAGCATCGGCCAGAGGCGCACCGTGCGGAGGAGGCGCTCCGTCGGGCGCAGCCATCCGGCCACGAGGGCGAGGGCGCGCACCCGCCGATCGCCCGTGGCGAGGGCCACGGCGGCTCCGAGCGAGTGGCCGATCAGGACGGCCTCCTCGGCGCCGAGCGCGTCCAGGGAGGCGCGGACCGCGGCGGGTCCGTCGCGCCAGGGGTCGCCGAGATCGGCGAGCTCGAGCGCGGCGACGCGGTGGCGCCGCGCCAGCATCGGCAGCAGCAGCCCGGTGTCGCTCCGCGCGCCCCGACCGACGCCGGTCAGCAGCAGCACGGCGCGCGGGCTCCGCGCACCCGCGGTCAGCAGCCGCACGGCGGCGCCGTCCGACTCGATCCGCTCCTCCCGGACCAGCTCGGCCTGGCGCCGCAGGTACTCGGAGCGGGTCATGACGCCCGGCGGGTCCCGCGGACCGGGAGGCGCATCCGCTGCGGACCCGCCGCTGCGACGGGCTCCGCCCGCAGCGCCCTCTCCGGCGCGACCACGCCGTACGTCGTGGTGCGCTGGCGCCAGCCGCGGCCGATCTCGCCGCTCAGCCGGGCGACGGTCGCGATGTCGAGCGAGCGGTAGGCCTCCGCTCCGGCCTCGGGCCGCAGGGCGCCGTCGAGCAGCAGACCGCCGAGGTCGTCCGCCCCGCCGCGGAGGAGGACCTGCGCCGCGTGCAGTCCGAGCTTGGTCCAGGCGGTCTGCACGTGGGCGATCCGGCCGTGGAGGACGAGCCGTGCGACGGCGTGCACGGCGCGGGTCTCGCGGAGGGTCGGCCCGCCCCGGCTCGCGCGCACCACGGCGGGAGGCGCCTCCGCCGGGACGAAGGGCATCGCGATGAACTCGGTGAAGCCGCCCGTCTCGTCCTGGATCGCCGCGAGCGTGCGCAGGTGCGCGAGCTGCTGCTCGGGGGTCTCGACGTGTCCGTAGACCATGGTCGAGGTGGAGCGGAGGCCGCTGCGGTGCGCGGCCGTGATCGCCTCGCGCCACTCGGCCACGGTCGGGTCCGTCCCCTCGCTCAGGACGGCGCGGACGTCGTCGTCGAGGATGCGGGCGGCGGTCCCCGGGACGGAGTCCACGCCGGCCTCGCGCAGAGCGTCGAGCATCGCGGGCAGGGTTCGGCCCGTGCGCCGGGCGACCTCGAGGATCTCGCCGGGCCGGTAGGCGTGCAGGTGGAGCGAGGGCTGCCGCTGCTTCAGCGTGCGGACGATCAGCAGCAGATCGTCGCCCGAGTGCTCCGGTCCGATCGCGCCCTGGAGGCAGAGCTCGGTGGCGCCGAGCGCGACCGCCTCGTCGGCGAGCTCCTCCAGCCGCTCGACGGTCAGCCCGCCGCCTCCCCAGAGGGAGGTGTCGATGTTGCGGTTGACGACGACCGAGACCTCGTCGCCGGCGGCGTCGTGCCGCAGGTCGTCCGCCAGAGCGGAGAGGGCGTCGAGGTCGTCGCCGTCGGCTGCGAGCAGGGCGAGGTAGTCGGCGTCCTCGAGACCGGCGGGGTCCGTCTCCGCCCGGGCGAGCACGGCGCCGAGGGCGGGCGCGACCGGTCGGGGCAGGGCGTCGAGCGAGTCGCGGTAGGGCCGGGGGAGGACCGCTGCCGCCTCGTCGGCGAGCCAGGTCCCGCGGTCGGCGAGCGCCTCGACGTAGGGAGCGACCCGCGGATCGATCCAGGTGGCCGAGTCGCGGAGGTACTGCGGGTGGGCGGTCAGCCGCTCGTGCAGCCGGTAGCCGGCCGCCGCGGTGAGCCGCGCGAGGTCGTCGATGTTCGGCCAGGGGCGCTCCGGATTCACGTGATCCGCCGTGAGCGGGCTGACACCGCCCCAGTCGTCGACCCCGGCGCGCAGCAGCAGCCCGAGCTCCTGCTCGTCGGTGAGGTTCGGCGGCGCCTGGATCGTCGCCTCGGCGCCCAGCACGAGGCGCGCGACCGCGACGTTGGCCACGTACTCCTGCAGCTCGAGGTCGACCTCGTTCTGCATGGCCGTCCGCGGCTTCGCGCGGAAGTTCTGGACGATGCACTCCTGCACGTGGCCCCACCGCTCGTGGGACTCGCGGATCGCGAAGAGGGCGTCCGCCCGCTCCGCCGCGTTCTCGCCGATGCCCAGCAGCACGCCGGTGGTGAAGGGGATGCGGCTGCGTCCCGCGTCCTCGAGCACGCGCAGGCGCAGCGCCGGGTCCTTGTCCGGGGAGCCGTAGTGCACGCCGCCCTTCTCGGACCAGAGGCGCTCGGCGGTCGTCTCGAGCATCATGCCCATCGAGGGCGCGACCGGGCGGAGCCGCTGCAGCTCGGCCCACGACATCACGCCGGGGTTCAGGTGCGTGACCATGCCCGTCTCGCTCATCACCAGGACGGCCATCGCGCGCACGTACTCGAGCGTCGAGGCGTAGCCGTGCTCGGCGAGCCAGGCGCGGGCGACCGGCCACCGGTCCTCCGGGCGGTCGCCGAGCGTGAACAGGGCCTCCTTGCAGCCGAGCGCGGCACCGGCGCGGGCGACCTCGAGGATCTCCTCCGGCTCCATGAAGGTCGACTCGCGCTTGGCCGCGAGCCCGCCCGGTGTCTCCACGAAGACGCAGTAGTGGCACCGGTCGCGGCAGAGCTTGGTCAGCGGGACGAAGACCTTCCGAGAGTAGGTGACGACGCCGGGCCGTCCGCGGCGGGCGAGTCCGTCGTCGCGCAGGCGGCCGGCGGCCTCCAACAGCAGGTCGAGGTCGTCGCCGCGCGCGCCGAGGAGCTCTTCTGCGGTCTCGCGCGTCAGCGCCTCGCCGTGGTCGAGCCGGGCGAGCAGGGTGGCCGTGGTCATGCGGGAGCGGCCCTTCCGAAGGGAGTCGTGGCGGAGGCGGAGGTCAGAGCGCGCGCAGCCGCGGCGCGAGGTCGCGCTCGAAGGCGTCGAAGAAGCGCTGCTGGTCGTCGCCCGGGGCGTGGAAGACCAGGTGGGTGAAGCCCGCGTCGACGTAGGGCTTGATCTGCGCGACCGTCTCCTCGGGGTCGGAGCCGACGATCCAGCGCTTCGCGACCTGCTCGATCGGCAGCTCGTCGGCGGCGCGCTCCATGTCGACCGGATCGGTCAGCGAGTGCTTCTGCTCCGGCGACAGCGAGAGCGGCGCCCAGAAGCGCGTGTTCTCGAGCGCGAGCGCCGGATCGGGATCGTAGGAGAGCTTGATCTCGATCATGCGGTCGATGGTCGAGGAGTCGCGATCGGCCGCCGCGGCGCCCTCCTCGACGGCGGGGAGCAGCTTCTCGGTGTAGAGCTCCATGCCCTTGCCCGATGTGCAGATGAAGCCGTCGCCCGCGCGGCCGGCGTACTTCGCGACGACGGGGCCGCCCGCCGCGATGTAGACCGGCACGCCGCTCTCGGGCTTGTCGTAGATCGACGCCTCGTGCGTGGAGTAGTACTCGCCGTCGAAGGTGACGCGGTCGCCCGCCCAGAGCGCGCGCATCAGCCGCACGGCCTCGCGCAGGCGGGCGAAGCGCTCCTTGAAGTCCGGCCAGGTCTGCTCGCCCGCGCCCTGGTAGCCGGTGGCGACCTCGTTCAGCGCCTCGCCGGTGCCGACGCCGAGCATGATCCGCTCGGGGTAGAGCACGCCGAGCGTGCCAAACGCCTGGGCGATGACGGCGGGGTTGTAGCGGTAGTGCGGGGTCATCACGGAGGTGCCGAGGGTGATGGTGGAGGTGCGCTCACCGGCCGCGGCGAGCCAGGCGAGGGAGAACGGCGCGTGCCCGCCCGTGTGCCGCCACGGCTGGAAGTGGTCCGAGACGACCGCGGTCTCGAAGCCGTGCCGCTCGGCGCCGACCGCGAGCTCGACGAGCTCCCGGGCGCCGAACTGCTCCGCCGATGCCTTGTACCCGAGCGTGATCGTCATCTGCAGCCTTCGTGAGAGGTGGGACGGCCCCCGGAGCGGGAGCGGCCCCTCCATTCTGCGCCCGCCGCGGCGCCCGGCGGGACGGGTGGACGCACCCGGGGGAGGCGTGCCCCGATCCCGTGCTGGGGAGGAGCGTCAGGCCGGCGGAGCGGCGATGTTCACCATCCAGCCGACGCCGTAGCGGTCGACCAGCATCCCGAAGCGGTCGCCCCAGGGCGAGGCGACCAGCGGCTCGACGACCGTGCCGCCCTCGGCCAGGCCGTCCCAGTAGCCGCTCAGCTCGGCGTCGTCGTCGCCGAAGAGCGCGATCGTGATGCGGGCGCCGCTCTCGGCCGGGCTCGAGGAGGGGGAGTCGGAGCCCATCAGGATCATTCCGCTCGGCGTGACGAGCTGGGCGTGCATGATCCGGTCCTGGTCGGCCGGATCCGCGCTCATCCCGAAGTCGCCGAAGCGGCTGGAGCTGAGCTCGCCGCCGAGGACGTCCCGGTAGAACTCCATCGCCTCCTGCGCGGAGCCGTCGAAGCCGATGTAGGGGCTCAGTGAAGTGGGCACGGCACGCCTTTCCGTCGAGGTGCGCCCAGTATCTCCGCGTCCCGACGCGAGCACCAGGGGCGTCCTGCAGAAGGTCCGCCCCCGGCCCTCAGAGCTCGTCGCGGGTGGGCGGGTTCGCGCCGGAGCGGGAGGTCGTGATGCCGGCGACGTGCGCGGCGTGACGGCCGATCGCGTGCAGGGCGGGGCTGTCGAGGAGCATCCCGTTCGCGGCGCCGAGGCCCTGGCGGAACGCCTCGTCGAGGATCGCGCCCATCGCGGAGTCGCCGGCGCCGATCGTGTCCGCCACCACGATCCGGGCGGCGGGCACGGTCACCCGCGTCATGGCCGAGGCCAGCAGCAGTCCCTCCGCGCCGCGGGTGACGACCGCGAGCTGCGACCCGAGGGAGAGCAGCCGGCTGAGGACCTCGTCGAGCTGGATCGTCGGGTAGAGCCACTCCGCGTCCTCGTCGCTGAGCTTCACGACCTCGCACGCGGCGGCGATCCGCTCGAAGCGCGCGAGCGCCTCGGCGTGCGCGCCGACCAGAGCCGGGCGGATGTTCGCGTCGACGCTCGCCGTCACTCCGGCGGGCAGTGCCTCGAGGAGCTCGAGCACGGCGGATCCGCCCGGCTCGAGGAAGATCGCGATGGAACCGGTGTGGACGTGGGAGGCGCCCTCCGGGTCCGCCGCCGGCGGGTTCCAGGAGAGGTCGAAGACGTAGCGGGCCGACCCGTCCGCGGCGAGGACCGCCCGAGCGGTGCTGGTGCGCTCCGAGTCGCCGTGCCGGACCTCCACGCCGGAGGCCTCGAGGTGGGCGCTGATGCGGCGGCCGCGCTCGTCGTCGGCGATGTCGGTGACGAGGGTCGCGGGCCGCCCGAGTCGGGCGAGCGTGAGGGCGACGTTGGCCGGGGAGCCGCCGACGTGCTCCGTGGCGCTGCCGTCGCGCTCGACGATGTCGATCAGCGCCTCGCCGATGACCAGGGTGCGGGAAGCCGGGCTGACGCGCTCGTCGGTGGAGGACATGCCGACATCATGCCGGGTGACGGGGTCGCCCCGCGACGCGCGGGGCCGACCGGCGCGAGCGGCTCGCGTCCCGACCGCGGCCTCAGCCCCGGTCGCGCAGGTCCGCCAGCACCGCGTCCACGCTCGTGATCTCGATCAGCGGCGCGTACAGGGACATGGCGTCGAGCGCGCGCTGGTGGTCGGCCTCGGAGGCGCCCGCGCAGGCGTCCGCGGCGACCCTGACCCGCACTCCGGCGTCCGCGGCCGCCAGCGCCGTCGAGAGCACGCAGCAGTCGGTCGAGACGCCGGTGAGCACGACCTCGCGGGAGTCGTCGAGCTCGGCCTCGAGCTCGGGCCCCCACTTGCCGAAGGTCGTGGCGGTGATCGTGCGGTGGCCCTCGAACCCGGCCACGAGCTCGTAGAGCCGGTCGCTCTCGGGGACGAGCGCGAACGGCCACTCGCGGTAGTAGGGGATCCACGCGCCGGCGGGCCGCTCCGGGGCGACGAAGCGGGTGGTCACGACGCGCTCGCCGAACGCCGGGAGGAGCCGGCGGGTCCCCTCGGCCGCGCGCTCGAATCCGCCGGATCCCCACGGCGACTCGGCGTCGGCGAAGACGTGCTGCAGGTCGATCGCGACGAGCAGGCTCACGCCGAGGCCTCCTGGCGGCGGACGGCCCCGCGCGAGAGGGCGAGCGTTCCCGCGAAGCCGATCACGAGCGCCACGAGGACGCCGAGGTTGGCGCCGGCCCAGTCGCCGTCGCGGCCGCCGAGCGGGCCGAGGAGGTAGCCCTCCCACTCGAACCCGGGGGAGTAGTTGACCACCAGGCCCCAGCCGACGACCGCGCCGATCAGCACGAGGGCCACGGGGACCGCCGACACGCTGCCGTAGCGGCCCCGGGAGTCGTACAGGGCCTCCTGGTCGTAGTCGCGCCGACGGAGGAGGAGATCGGCGAGGAACACGCCGAGCCAGGCCGCGATCGGCACGCCGAGGGTGATCAGGAAGCCCTGGAACGGGCCGAGGAAGTCGCCCGCGACGAACACGACGTAGACCGCTCCGAGGACCATCAGCACGCCGTCGATCCCTGCGGCCACCGGCCGCGAGACCTTGAGCCCCGTGCTGAGCAGTGCCAGGCCCGAGGAGTAGATGTCCATCACGGCCCCGCCGATCAGGCCGAGCAGCGCGACGACGATGAAGGGGAGCAGGAACCAGGTCGGCAGGATCCCGGCGAGGGCTCCGATCGGGTCCGCGGCGATCGCGTCCGAGAGCTCCTGCGAGGAGCCGGCCAGCAGCAGGCCGACGACCACCAGCACGACGGGCGCGACCGCTCCGCCGATCGTCGTCCACGCGATCACTCCGCTCGTGCGGGCACCGCGGGGGAGGTAGCGGGAGTAGTCGGCCGCGGCGTTCACCCAGCCCAGCCCGAAGCCGGTCATCATGAACACGAGCCCGCCGATGACCGCGGCGGCCGAGCCCGCGGGCAGGGCGCCGACGGCGGCGAGGTCGATCCGGTCGAGGACGAGCACGACGTAGACCACGGTCAGCACGGCGGTCGCGACGGTGATCGCGAGCTGGAGCCGCATGATCAGGCGGAAGCCCGCGATCCCGGCGATCACGATGAGCGCGGCGACCACGATCAGCGCGACCACCTTGGTGAGCACGCCCCCGTCCCAGCCGAACTCCTCGAACACCGTCGCCGTCGCGAGCACCGCGAGGGAGGCCAGCACCGTCTCCCAGCCCACCGTGAGCAGCCAGGAGATCACCGAGACGAGGCGGTTGCCGTCGACCCCGAAGGCCGCCCGGCTGAGCACCATCGTCGGGGCGGAGCCGCGCTTGCCGGCGACGGCGACCAGACCGCAGAAGAGGAACGAGACGACGATCCCGATCACGCTGACGAGCGTCGCCTGCCCGAAGGAGAGGCCGAAGCCGAGGAGGAAGGAGCCGTAGCTCAGCCCGAGCACGGACACGTTCGCGGCGAACCACGGCCAGAACAGGTCGCGAGGGCGGCCGTGCCGCTCCGACTCCTGGATCGTGTCGAGGCCGTTGAGCTCGATGCCGCTTGCGGGGCGGGTGCTCGGACGATCGGGGGAGGTCATCGCGTCCTCGTTCTCACGGGTGCCGGCCCTGCGCCGGAGCTGTGACGAACCTACAGCGCCCCGCGCTCGAACAGCAGCCGGAGCGATTCGAGGTCGTCCGCGACCCGCGCGCAGTCCTCGTCCCAGTCGTCGAGGCTCATCCCGGGGCGCCGCCGCACGGTGAAGGCCACCTCGGCGCCGTCCCCGTTCACGAGCACCCGGAGCGGATTGTCCACCACCGTCCCGTCGGGGAGCGTGACCTCGTGGTCCGCGACGCCGAACGGGTTCTGCGGGGCGAAGCGCACCTCGACCCGGCCCATCGGCGAGTCGGCGAACCAGCGTCCGTCGACCTGCTCGAGCGCGGAGGAGGCGAGACCCGCGGCCCACCGCGGGAGGTTCGCCGGGTCGGAGACGAAGGCGTACACCTCCGCGGCCGGAGCCTCGATCACGACGCCCACGGGGCGCGATTCGTACAGGGTCATCCGCTCGTCCTTCCTCTGCAGCCGGTCAGTGCTCGTCGCCGAAGCTGGCGATCAGCAGCGCGGCGAGCGCCGTCCGCTCCAGCATGCCCTCGATGCCGATCGCCTCGCTGCGCGCGTGCGCCCCCTCGCCCGGGGCGCCGAGCCCGTCGAGGACCGGCAGGCCCAGCGCGGCGACGAGGTTGCCGTCGCTCGCCCCGCCGACCGCGATCTCGCGGAGGGGGACGTCGATCCGCTTCGCGACCCGCTCGGCCCTGCGGTAGAGCGCGGCGACGGAGGCGGTCCGCTCGAAGACGGGCCGCTCCCAGGAGCCGCGCACCTCCAGCCGGATGCGCGGGTCGGCGGCGGCGAGCGCGTCGAGCTCGGCCTCGACGCGGGCGGCCTCTGCGGATCCGCGGATCCGCGCCTCCAGCTCCAGGCGCACGCGGGCCGTCGTCACGTTGACCCGGGAGCCGCCGGAGACCACTCCGATGTTGACCGAGGTGCCCTCCTCCTCCCGCGCGATCGCCAGCACCCGCGGGATCAGCGAGCCGAGCTCGTGGATCGCGCTCGCCCCCTTCTCCGGCTCGACCCCGGCGTGCGCCTCGACCCCGACCACGTCGATCACGAAGCGCCCGATGCCCTTGCGCGCCGTCTTGACCGCGTCGCCGATCGCGCCCTCGAACACCAGGACCGCGTCGGCGCCCGCGCACTGCCGCTCCAGGAACGGGCGGGAGGCGGCGCTGCCGATCTCCTCGTCCCCGCTCATCACCAGGCGGACGGCCGGATGCGGGACGCCGGCGTGGCGGAGCGCGGCCACCAGCCACACCATCTGCACCAGCCCGGCCTTCATGTCGTAGCTGCCCGGGCCGCTCAGGCGGTCGCCGTCGACGGCGAAGGGCCAGGAGCGGGTCGTGCCCAGGGGCCACACCGTGTCGTAGTGGCCGAGCAGCGCCACGAACGGACGCGTGCCCCGGTGCGGTCTCGCGCCGCCGCTCGCCGGGACGGTCCAGCTGGTCGCGGTCGGCGCGTCCTGCGCACGCCGGTGCTGCACGTCGGCGTCGTGCCCGAGCCGCTCTCCCACCCAGTGCACCAGGAAGGCGTGCAGCTCGCCGAGCGCCTCGAGGGAGTCGCTGGGGCTCTCGATCATCACGAGGTGCCGGACGTCGTCGAGCATCCGCGAGCGGTTGTCGCGGAGGAAGGAGCGCACGCGGGCGGCGTCGTCGGCATCGGGGAAGGTCATCGACTCCGGAGTACCAGAGTGCGGCCGCTCGCGCGAACCGGCTGAACCGTTCGGGCCCCCGTTACGTTGGTGCAGGAAGAGGTGGAGATGTCCGAGGATCAGGCCCAGATGCTGCGTGCGCTGCACGACGAGCACGCCAGCGCGCTCTGGCGGTTCGTGCTGCGCCTGACCGGCGACCGCCAGATGGCGGAGGACGTCGTGCAGGAGGCGCTGCTGCGCGCCTGGAAGCACCCCGAGATCCTCGCCCAGGGCGAGGCCGCCGCCCGCTCCTGGCTCTACACCGTGGCCCGGAACCTCGTCATCGACGACCGCCGCAGCGCCCGCTACGCCCGGGAGCTGGGCACGGACGAGGTCCCCGAGCGCCCGACCGCCGACCGCACCGATCAGGTGCTCGACGCCTGGCTGCTCTCGGACGCGCTCAGCGGACTGAGCCACGACCACCGCGCCGTCATCGTGCACGCCTACTACGGCGGCCGCACGGTCACCGAGATCGCCGCGCTGCTGGGGATCGCCCCGGGCACCGTCAAGTCGCGGATGCACTACGGGATGCGGGCCCTCAAGCTCGCACTGCAGGAGCGGGGGGTGACGGAGCTGTGAGCCGCGACCCCTCCTCCGACGACCGGCACGACGACCCCTTCCGCGACTGGGACGCCGCGTACCTCCTCGGATCCCTGACCGCTGCCGACCGCCGCGAGTACGAGCTGCACCTGCGCGCCTGCCCCGGCTGCCGCGAGTCCCTCGCCGAGTTCGTCCCGCTGCCGGGCCTGCTGGCCCACCTGCCCCAGGACGAGGCGATGCGCCTGGTCGAGGAGCCGGAGGCGGCCGGCGATCCGGCTCCGGCGGCACTGCTGACCCGCCTCGCCGCGGCCACCGACTCCGTCCGCCGCCGCACCCGGCTGCGCATCGCGGGCCTGGTGCTCGCCGCCGCGGGCGTCTCGGCCGCCGCCGCCGTCGCCCTGCCGCTCGCGATCGGTCCGTCCCTCGCCCCCGTCGAGACCGTCGGCTCGACCGTCTCGCTCGCCGCGGCTCCGGGCGTCCCCGTCGAGGCCTCCGTGCGGTTCGTGCCGCAGCAGTGGGGCACGCGGATCGACATGGACTGCAGCTGGGCCGACACGGCCGAGCAGTACGCGGGCTCGGCCGGCTACGTCCTCTACGTCACGGACACCTCGGGCGGCACCGAGGCCGTCGGATCGTGGACGAGCGCGCCGGGGACGACGATGGAGCCCAGCCTCGCCACCGGGCTCCCGCTGTCCGAGATCGCCTCGGTCGAGGTGCGGCTGCAGGGATCGGACACCGTCGTGCTCACCGGCCGCCCCTGAGCGGGCCGCCGGATTCCCAGGTGCGCGCGCGGCGGACTGAGTAGCTTCTCAGTCATGACGATCGCGACCCTCGCCCTCGCCCCCGCCTCCGTGGCGACCGCCTCCTCCTCCGACAGCATCGACGAGCTCTCCGGACTCGTCGGCGTCGCCGCGCGGGTGATCGCCGCGCTCGGAGAGGCGGGCGTCGGCCTGCTGACGCTGATCGAGACGGTGTTCCCGCCGATCCCGAGCGAGCTCGTGCTGCCGCTGGCCGGCTTCCTCGCCCAGCAGGGCCGGATGAACCTGGTGCTGGTCGTGATCACGGCGACCCTCGGCGCCTACCTCGGCGGCCTGATCCTCTACGCGCTCGGCCACCGCATCGGCACGGAGCGCTCGATCCGCCTGCTCTCCAAGCTCCCGCTGGTCGACCGCGAGGACTTCGAGAAGGCGGTCGGCTGGTTCCGCCGGCACGGCACCTGGGCGGTCCTCTTCGGTCGCCTCATCCCGGGCGTGCGCAGCCTCATCTCGCTCCCCGCGGGGGCCGAGCGGATGAACCTGCTGCTGTTCTCGGGACTGACGATCCTCGGCTCCGGCGTCTGGAACGGCCTGCTGATCGGCCTCGGCGCGGCCCTCGGCACGCAGTACGAGCTCGTCGACCAGTACGCGGGCGTGCTCGACGCGATCATCTACAGCGCGTTCGGCGTGCTGCTGCTCGCGCTCGTTGTGCGCCGCGTGCGGCGGCACCGTGCCGCGGCGCGCACCGGATCGCGCCACTGACCTGCGTCCTCGGGCGGGCGGGCGCAAGGCCCCGCGCCACCCCGCCCCGGTGCCCTAACGTTCGAGGGGTCCGCACTCCCCGACGCGAAGGAACGCCATGTCCGAGACCGCCGCGCCCACGATGTCCCGCACCTCCGTCGAGCGCTGGTGGATCATCGCCGTCTCGCTGATCGCGATCGTGCTCGGCGTCATCGCCGTCCTGATCCCCGGTCCGACGCTGCTGACCGTCGCCATCGTCTTCGGCATCCACCTGATCGCCGCGGGCGTCTTCCGCCTGCTGCTGGCCTTCACCGCCTCGCGGCTCGATGCCCGGGTGCGCTGGCTCGCGGGCCTGCTCGGCGCCCTGATCCTGGTCGCGGGCATCCTGTGCCTGTCGAACCCGTTCGAGTCGCTGAGCGTCCTGGGCCTCGTGATCGGCGCGGGCTGGATCCTCGACGGCGTCTCGAGCATCACCAGCGGCCGCACCGTCGCCGGCCCCGCGTGGCTGCCGATCGCGGCAGGGATCGCCTCGGTCATCGCGGGCGTCCTGACGATCATCATGCCCGTGCTGGCGCTGGCCTCCTTCGTCACGGTCGCGGCCATCCTGCTGATCGTCGTGGGCGTCTCGGGCCTGCTCCTGCTCCCGGGCCGCACGAAGCGCCCCGAGGGCGCCGAGGCGTAGAACGCGCGGATGGCCGATCCCGATCTCGTCCCCGAGCTGCTCGTCGCCGACCTCGACCGGAGCCTCGGGTTCTGGTGCGGTCCCTGCGGGTTCCGGATCCACTACGCCCGGCCTGAGGAGGGCTTCGCGTACCTGGTCCTCGGCTCCGCGCACGTGATGCTCGAAGAGGCGGAGCGGGGCCGCAACTGGATCGCGGCACCGCTGGAGCGCCCGCTCGGCCGGGGGATGAACCTGCAGCTGCACGTCGACGACGCGGACCGGACGGCGGCGGCGCTCGCCGAGGGCGGGACGCCGCTGTTCTCGCCGCTCGAGACCCGCTGGTACCGGGTCGGAGCGGAGGAGGCGGGCGTCCGTCAGCTGGTGGTGGCCGATCCGGACGGGTACCTGCTGCGGTTCCAGTCGTCGCTCGGACGCCGACCGGCTCGAGCGGACGTCCCCGTCGCTCCCTGACCGGCCGACCGCGCCACCATCCGCTCGGCTCGTGACGTCATGCCAGCGAGTGACGACCGTGACGCCGCGCGACTGGTTCCATCGGAGACATGACGCAGCACCCCGCCACAGCGACCCTCCCGCAGGTCCCGGCCGCCGCCCTCTCCGAGCCCGCGATCGAGCAGGCCGCCTCGGCGGAGCACGAGCCCCTCGTCCGTCCGGCAGACCTGGTGTCGGCGCTCACGGGCGTCGCGCTCTGCTTCTTCTCCCTCTTCGTCTACGCCATCGCGCACTGGCAGTACTTCGGCACGGACGTCGACGAGGTGAGCGTCCTCGGCTGGCTCGCGCCGCTGATCGCCGGCGTCGCCTGCCTGCTGTCGGCCGTCGTGTCCGTCGGGGTCCGCGCCTCCGGGCGCCGCGCCGAGCGGACCGCGGCATGATCCCCGTCCTCGCCGGGCCCGGCCTCGAGGCCGCGGAGCAGCTCCTCGTCCGCGCCGGATGCCTCCGCCCCGAGCACCCGTGGGCGGCCGGTGCCGCCACGGAGGCCGCGCCGCGGATCGACTTCGCCGTCCTCGCCGAGCAGGCGTGCCTCCTCGACCTCTCGGAGGAGGCGGTCGCGCGCATCGCCGTGTCGCTCGCCACCGGCCGTCCCGTCGATCTGCGGAGCGCCTTCGGGCATCTCGCGCGCGACCACGCTCAGCTCGTCATGACCGCGGTCGCCGCTGCCGCCGGGCACGACCGCGTGAGCAGCCGGATCCGCGTGGTCGGCGACGAGCGCCGGGTCGAGACGGCGCCGCCCCTGGCCGTCTGGCCCTCCTGAGCCCCCCGCCCGCCCCGATCGGGCGGGCGCGCTCGCCGATCCGACCCTGGGCTCCGCGTTCCTCCGATGCTCCGGCCCGGTGAGCCGTACGGAGGTGCCGTGCCGCCGACCCGCGTCGCTACGGCCTTTCGGAGGTGCCCGGTTTAGGGTGTCCGTGTGCAACGAGTCGACGATTTCCCAGGAGCCGGACCGGTGGCGACCTCACCCGAATCCGGTGACCAGGGGGAGGCGTCCGCGCATCGGCTCTCCCCGACGGCGACCTCTCCCGTGCAGGTGACGAGCGGCGAGGCCGGCTACCAGGGCGGCAACGTGGCCGATCCGGTGTGGCAGTCGTGGCGCGACGAGCTCGCCAAGGTCGGCGGTCCGTCGCCCCTGCTCCACTTCGTGGACTCGCCCCGGACGCGCATCGAGCTCTCGACCACGCACCCCGGCGGGCTGCCCCCGTTCATCTCGGGCAAGACGACGCTCCTCTCCTCGCTCATCCGCGACGAGCTCGCCCTGCGCACAGCGAAGAACGCCGCGGGTGCGATCACCGACAAGGGGATCGAGCTGCGCTCGGTCCGCGGCATCGAGGGCGTCCACCTCGCCATCGGCCTCGCCCAGTGGCGCGCCGGCGACACGGAGTTCACCGCACCCGTGCTCCTGCGCCCGCTCGCCATCCGCCGCTACGGCCGCGACTTCGAGCTCAAGCTCAAGGGCCAGCCCTACTTCAACCCGCAGCTCGCGCGCGCCCTCAAGCAGCAGTTCGGCATCACGATCGACCCCGAGCAGTTCGTCGAGCTGGCCGTGCAGAACGGCGTCTTCAAGCCGCAGCCGGTCATCGACCAGCTGCGCGGCCTGACCTCGCACCTGCCGTGGTTCGCCGTGCACCCGCGCCTCGTGGTCTCGAGCTTCGCCGACGTGGCGGGCGACATGCTCCGCGACGCCCGGATGCTCGAGCACCCCGTCCTCGACGCCGTCGCCGGGAACCCGGCCGCCAAGCGGGCGCTGCAGCAGTCGCAGAAGGTGGCGTCGATCATCCCGCAGGACGAGCGTCCTCCGGCGACCGACAACCTCCTCCTCGACGCGGACGCCGAGCAGGAGCAGGTGATCGCGAACATCGCGGCCGGCAACTCGCTCGTCGTGAAGACCCTCCCCGGCACGGGCGGCACCCAGACCATCGTCAACGCGATCGGCGCCCTGGCCGCCCAGCACAAGCGCGTGCTGGTCGTCAGCGCCCGCCGGTCGAGCCTCGACAGCATCCACCAGCGCCTGCTCTCGGCGGGCCTGGGCGGCATCGCGGTCGGGCCCCGCACGCTCCGCCGCGACCTCATCCAGTCGATCGGCCGCAACGAGAAGGCGGCGCGCCCCTCCGTCAGCGAGATCGACGACGCCCTGCTCCGGCTGCGGAAGGTGCTGCTCGACTACCGCGGCGCGCTCTCCCGGCGCGACGAGAGCTTCGGCGTCTCGGCGCTGCAGGCCCTCGAGGAGCTCGCCCGCCTCTCGCAGCTGCGGACGCCCCCGTCGACCGCCGCCCGCCTCGACCGCCGTTCCGTCACCGCTCTCGCGCACAGCCGCCCCGAGGCG
The DNA here is from genome assembly GCF_009834265.1 of Rathayibacter sp. VKM Ac-2805. Classification (NCBI taxonomy): domain Bacteria; kingdom Bacillati; phylum Actinomycetota; class Actinomycetes; order Micrococcales; family Microbacteriaceae; genus Rathayibacter; species Rathayibacter sp. VKM Ac-2805. The sequence continues at coordinate 2,521,821 of NZ_CP047185.1, read as the reverse complement.
ACCCGGATGCTGATCGAGTCGGCGCGCCTGGGCGAGTTCCGCTACGGCCCGGGCGACTCGCCCTGGTACGGGGCCCAGTTCGACTCCACCGCCGACGCCGAGATCGCCCACGAGCTGGCCAAGCGCCTGCACCTGCGCGACCTGCCGCGCCTGCTCGACCGCGCCCAGGACGTCATCGGCCAGACGCGGATGCGCCCGTTCGAGTCGGTCGCCGAGCTCGGCATCTACCTGCGCCTGCTGCAGGACGTCCGCGAGACGCTGGACAAGTTCCAGCCGGCCGTCTTCGACCGCTCGATCCAGGACCTCATCGTCGCCACCTCGCCGCGCCGCGAGGCAGCCGAGATGTCGTCCACCAACCGCCGGCGCCTGAAGAAGCTCGCCCGCGAGTACCTGCGTCCCGGCGCGCACGTCACCGACCTGAACGCGGCGCTCCGCCGGGTGCAGCAGCAGCGGACGCTGTGGCAGCGCTACGCGGTCGCCGGCACGATCCCCGAGGTCCCGGTCGGCGTCGCCGACGTGCAGGTGGCCTACCAGCAGGTGACCGACCAGCTGAGCCGTCTCGACGAGCCGCTCGGCCGCCGCGGGACGAACCTGCAGCTCGCCTCGCTCCCTCTCGCGGAGCTGGCCTCGATGGTGTCCGGCCTCGCCGAGGACAGCGAGGTGCTCGCCAACCTCCAGGAGCGGACGACCCTCCTCGCCACCCTCCGCGACTGGGGCCTGGACCCGCTGCTCACCGACCTCTCGCGCCGCCACGTGCCGGCCGAGCTGGTCGCGGGCGAGCTGGACCTGGCCTGGTGGCGCTCGGCGCTCGAGATCATGCTGACCGACGAGCGTGCGCTGCTCGGCGGCAACACGAGCGTGCTCGACCGGCTCGAGGCCGACTTCAAGCTCGTCGACGAGGCGCACGCCGCCTCGAGCGCCGAGCTGCTGGCCTGGAAGCTCTCCGAGACCTGGAAGATCGGGCTCGTCGACTGGCCGCAGGAGCGCGACGCGCTGCGCGCGCTGCTGCGCACCGAGGCGGCGACGACCCCTCAGGAGCTGCAGAAGGCCGCTCCTCACCTCTCGCGCGTGCTCGCTCCGGCCTGGCTCGCCTCGCCGTACGAGGTGCACCGCATCGGCACCGAGACGACCTTCGACGCGGTGTTCCTCGTCGACGCCGGGGCGACCACGCTGGCCGAGAACGTCGGAGCGATCCGCCGGGCCAAGCAGGTCGTCGCGTTCGGCGACCCGGTCACGCAGACCCCCACTCCCTTCGGCCTGCGCGTCGACGAGACGCCGGAGTTCGGCTCCACCGCCTCGCGGACCGACGTGGAGGCGCTGCACGCCCAGTCGGCGCTCGCCCGACTCGGCGAGCTGCTCAACACCGTCACGCTCACCCGCAGCTACCGCGCGGGCGGCGAGGACCTGGCCGAGCTGGTCAACCGCCGCTTCTACGGCGGCCGCATCGACTCCCTGCCCTGGGCCGGATCCTTCCTCGGACACGACTCGCTCCGCTTCCACTACATCGCGAGCGGGCACGGCATGCCCGAGAACGACTCGGGAGCCGTCGAGTCCGTCGACGCCGAGGTCGCGAAGGTGGTCGAGCTGGTGCTCGAGCACGCGGTGATCCGTCCGCGCGAGTCGCTGATGGTCATCACCGCGAGTCCTCGCCACGCCGTGCGGGTGCAGCAGGCGGTGCTGACGGCCTTCGCCAAGCGCACCGATCTGAGCGACTTCATCCTCGGCGATCGGCCCGAGCCCTTCGCCGTCGTGACTCTGGAGCAGTCGGTCGCGCAGAGCCGCGACCGCGTCATCTTCTCGATCGGCTACGGCCGGACGCCCCACGGCCGCCTGCTGTCGAACTTCGGCGCGCTCGCGGAGCCGGGCGGAGAGCGTCTGCTAGCGGTTGGGATGACCCGTGCCCGCCGCTCGATGGACATCGTCTCGTGCTTCCGCCCGGGCGACATCGACGAGTCGCGCATGCGCTACGGCATGGTCGCGCTCGCGCAGGTGCTGCAGGAGGCGGAGGACCGCGTCCAGCCGAGCGACCGCGACGACTACTCGGAGCCGATGCTGGTGGATCTCGCCGCGCGCCTCGAGCGCCGTGGACTCCGGGTCAACATCGGGCACAAGGGCAAGCTGGCCCTCGTCGCCGCGCACGGGACCCGTGCCGTGGTGGTCGAGACCGACCGCGACGTGAGCACGCAGAGCCTGCGCGTGTCGCTGCGCCTGCGTCCGGAGCTGCTGCGCCGGCTGGGCTGGCACTACCTGCGGGTGCACAACTTCGAGCTGTTCGCCGACCCCGAGGCCGTGGCCGCGCGGGTGGCCGGGCTGATCGGTGCGACCGCGGGGGAGGAGCAGACCCCTGCTCCCGCCGCCGGCGAGGCTCCTGCTGCTCCCGCCGCTCCCGCTGCCGCCGCCGCTCCGGCGTCGGGGGAGACGCAGCCCGTCGAGCCGCTGCCGCACGACTGATCGTGGCGCCGGATCCCGACGCCCCCGCGGGTGCCGACCGCCCGTTGCGGCGCACCCGCGGCGGCCGGCGGGCGACGCTCCCCGCGAAGCCCGGCACCGATCCGTCGCCGCACGATGCTCCGGTCGCCGACCCCTCCGCGCCGCCCGCGCGCCCCGACACCGGCCCGAACGACGCGCGCCTGCGCCAGGACGTCCCCCCGCACTACTGACGTCAGCCGGACCGGTCGGTGATCCGCGAGTCGAGACATGTCCCGTCGGCGACTTCGGACCTCCCCCCGGCGCGCCCCCGCTCGACGAGCGACCACGTCACGCCGACGCCTGCCGACCGCTCACATCGGGCCCGTCGACGGTGGCCGACCGCTTCCCGCCCGGTGCCCGCCGGTATCGAGGAGCGCGTGGAGACAGGGCCGATCAGCCCCCGTCGGAGACGCCGAACGTCCCGTTCGGCGACCTCCCGAAGGTGCAGGTGCCGTCCGAAACGCGTGCCGACGTTTCGGACGCACCGTTCGCACAACGCTCTGCGAAGCGTTCCCCGATCGGGAAGCCGACCGCGGTCCTCTGCCTCCGGCGGAAGGAGACAGAGCGACTCAGTCGACGTGCTTGCCGGAGTTCGCGGTGGTGGCGGTGCCGTTGTTGGCGAGCAGGTCGCGGATGTCGGCGAGGAGCTCGAGCTCGGTGGGGGCCTTGTCCTCCGCGGCGGGGGCGTCGGCGGCCTTCTTGGCGAAGGCGGCGTTCTTGAGGTGGTTGATCGGCAGGACGAACGCGAAGTAGAGGACGAAGGCGACGATCACGAACTGGATCAGGGCCGAGACGACCGAGCCGTAGGCGATGACGGTCGGGTCCTCGCCGTTCTCTCCCGGCCGGATGACCCAGTTCAGGGTCTCGAGGGAGGAGGCGTCGAAGATCACGCCGATGAGCGGGTTGAAGATCCCCGTCACGATCGCGTTGACGATGGTCGTGAAGGCGGCGCCGATGACCACGGCGACAGCCAGGTCGATGACGTTGCCGCGGAGGATGAACTCCTTGAAGCCGTTGATCATGATCGTTCCGTTCTGCCGTGGGCGGTGGGTGGCGGGTCAGCTCCCGGAGGAGGAGCCCGAGGAGGAGGACCCGGAGGAGCCCGAGGACGACGAGGAGGAGGACGATCCGGAGCCCGAGGACCCCGAGCCGGACGAGGAGCCGCCCGAGCCCGATGAACCCGAGGATCCGGAGGAGGAGCCGCCCGATCCCGAGGAGCCCGACGACGAGTCGGATGAGCCGGAGCCGGATGCGCCCGAGCCGGACGAGCCGGAACCCGAGGAGGAGGAGCCGCCCTCGCTCGACTTCCCGCCGGAGCGGGAGTCGGTGCGGTAGAAGCCCGAGCCGTTGAAGGTCACGCCGACCGCGCTGAACACCTTGCGCAGCGCCCCCTGGCAGCTCGGGCACTCGGTGAGCGTGTCGTCGGTGAACTTCTGCTGGATGTCGAAGGCGTTGCCGCACTGCGTGCAGCGGTAGGAGTAGGTGGGCACAGGGGGCTCCTCGGAGGCGGGTGGGGGAGAAGGAGGACGGGGTCAGTGGCGCAGGTCGACGATGCCGGAGGGAGTGACGACTCCGTCGACGGCCTGGTCGTGGACCTCGCTGGGCACCCGGTCGACGAGCTCGCTGTCGAAGACGACGGCGTAGACCGGAGGGCACTTCTCCATCGAGCCGAGGGTCTTGTCGAAGTAGCCGCGCCCCCAGCCCATCCGCATCCCCTGCCGGTCGACGGTGGCGGCCGGGACGACGATGAGGTCGACGTCGTTGATCGCGATGGGGCCGAGCAGCTGCCCGACCGGCTCGGGCATGCCGAACAGGCCCTGGGTCTCGGTGTGGCCGTCGCCGACCGCCCAGTCGAGCAGGCCGTCCTGGCGCGAGACGGGGAAGAGGACGCGGATGCCGTGGCTCTCGGCCCAGCCCAGGAACGGCCGGGTGCTCGGCTCGTCCGGAGCGGAGAGGTAGCACGCGAGGGAGCGGGCCCCCACGCGGGTGGCGAGCTCGATCAGGTGGGCGGTGATCTGCTCCGCGGCCTGGTCGCGAGCGGTCGAGGTCTGCGTGCGGCGGCGCTCGCGCAGCTCGGCGCGCAGCGCCCGCTTCTCGTGCGTGATGTCGGCTGGCATGCGCTCAGTCTAGAACCGGGCCCCGCGCCGGCCTCCGCGCGGACGACCCTGAGGGACGCTCGTCCCGGACCGCCCCGGAACGGGGTCCGGCGCCTTCCGTCGCCGGTCCTGGCGCGAAACTCCCGCGACTTCCCCCGCCGCTAGGATGGCGCCCCATGGGCACTCGAATCCGCAAAGCAGTCATCCCCGCCGCAGGTCTCGGCACCCGCTTCCTGCCGGCGACGAAGGCCATCCCCAAGGAGATGCTGCCGGTCGTCGACAAGCCGGCGATCCAGTACGTGGTCGAGGAGGCGGCGGACGCCGGCCTCCAGGACGTGCTCGTGATCATCGGGCGCAACAAGAACGCGCTCGCCAACCACTTCGACTCGGTGCCCGAGCTCGAGCAGAACCTGTCCCAGAAGAAGGACGACAAGAAGCTCGAGCACGTCAAGTACGCCAGCGACCTCGCCGACGTGCACTTCGTCCGTCAGGGCGAGCCGAAGGGCCTCGGCCACGCGGTCTCCCGCGCGCAGCGCCACGTCGGCGACGAGCCCTTCGCCGTGCTCCTCGGCGACGACCTGATCGACGCCCGCGACCCGCTGCTCTCCCGCATGATCGACGTCGCCGAGCAGCGCGACACCACGGTGGTCGCGCTCCTCGAGGTCGACCCCGACCAGATCCACCTCTACGGCTGCGCGGCGGTCGAGGCGACCGACGAGGACGACGTGGTGCGGATCACCGGCCTGGTCGAGAAGCCCTCCAAGGAGGACGCCCCCTCGAACCTCGCGATCATCGGCCGCTACGTGCTGAAGCCCGACGTGTTCGGCGTGCTCGAGCACACCGCTCCGGGCAAGGGCGGCGAGATCCAGCTGACCGACGCGCTGGAGCGCATGGCGCAGGACCCGGCCGAGTTCGGCGGCGTCTACGGCGTCGTGTTCCGCGGCCGCCGCTACGACACCGGCGACAAGCTCGACTACATCAAGGCCATCGTGCAGCTCGCCTCCGACCGCGACGACCTCGGCAAGGACCTCAAGCCCTGGCTGAAGGACTTCGTCGCCGGCCTCTGAGCCCCGGCGAGCGCTCCTCCGGAACGGACGGGACCCCCTGCTGCGGCACGGGATCCCGTCCGTTCCTCCGTTCCCCGAGAGCACGGAACGCCGCGGAGTCCAGTCCCCCTCCCGCAGTGCGGCGGAGCAGTAGGGTCGCATCATGCCGCTCCCGATCCCGACGCTCACCGAGGGTCGTGTCACCGTCCGCCCCATCCGCGTGCGCGACGCCCGCCCTCTCGAGCGGGAGCTGATCGCGAACCGGTCGTGGCTGCGCCAGTGGGAGGCGTCCGACCCCCGTGGAGGCGCCGCGTTCGACGTGCGCGCCAGCATCCGCTCGCTGCAGCAGAACGCGCGGGCCGGCGGGGGAGTGCCGTTCCTCATCGACTGGGACGGCGAGCTCGCCGGGCAGCTCAACATCTCGAACATCGGGTACGGCTCGCTCTCCTCCGGGTCGATCGGCTACTGGGTGTCCGAGCGCTACGCCGGGCGGGGGATCACTCCGATCGCCGTGGCACTAGCTGCCGACCACGCCTTCCTCGACCTGGGCCTGCACCGGATCGAGATCTGCATCCGCCCGGAGAACCGGCCGAGCCTGCGCGTGGTCGAGAAGCTCGGCTTCCGCTACGAGGGCCTGCGGCGGCGCTTCATCCACATCAACGGCGACTGGCGCGACCACTTCTGCTTCGCCCTCGTGGCGGAGGAGGTGCCCCGCGGCGTGCTCCGCCGCTACCTCGACGGGCAGGTCCCCTCGGACGTCGGCGTGCCGACCGACGCTGACCTCCGCGCCTCGCGCCGCTCGGGTCTCTCCGGACCCTCCGACGGCGCCGGTGTCCCTCCGACGGGGCCCCGGCTGATCCGCGATCCGCACGGACACACCTACCCGTAATGACGGACGGGAGTGCCCGGTGCTCCTAGCGTTGTCCGCATGAGTAGCGACTGGCTGGGCGGGGGCGTCGTCTGGGCGCTCGCCGCCGTTCTGTGGGTCGCCTACCTGATCCCCACGTGGATGCGCAGGCGGTCGTACAACGCGACCGAGCGCAACGCGGTGAGGCTGCAGCAGACGCTGCGGATCCTCGCCGAGACCGCGGAAGTGCCCGAGCACGTGCGTGCGGAGGCGACGGCCCGCGAGGTGGCGCTGCAGCAGCGCCGGCTCCGGGTGACCGAGACACGACGACGAGCCGAAGAGAAGGCACAGGCGATGGAGCTGGCACAGGCGGAGAAGGCGGCGCGCGACGCGCTGCGACGGGCGACCGCGAGCGCACGGCGGAGCACGCGGTCAGGGCCCTCGGTCCTGCGCTGGCGCCAGGGCGCCGCGCTGGCCGTGCTGGTCGGCGCGGTCGCCGCGCTGGTCGGGCTCGTGATGCTGCCGTTCGGCGGCACGAGCGCGGTGCCGCTCGTCGGCCTGCTCCTCGCCGTCGCCGGGCTCGGCACGCTGATCCTGCTGGCGCCGGGTCGCCGCCGCGCCGCCGCTCCGGCCGCGACCGCGACGACGGCCGCCGCGACCGAGCGCCGGCGCGCCGAGGTCTTCGAGGCCGAGCTCGCCGAGGAGGCCGCGGACGACGCCTCCGAGGAGCTCGCCGAGGACCGTGCGAGCTGGACGCCGCAGCCGCTCCCCAAGCCGCTCTACCTGTCCCGGGGCACGGTCGCCGCCTCCGCGATGGCGTCGATCGACGCCGTGGAGCGCCTGCGCACCGCCGCGGCGGAGGCGGAGCTCGCCCAGCGCGCCGCCGCGACCGCTCCCGAGGTGGCGCCGCTGCGCGTCCAACGTGCCGCCGCTCCCGCTCCCGAGGCTCCGCGTCCCTCCTCCCGCTTCGCCGCGATGGGCGTCGTGGACGGCGTCGACGCGATCGACCTCGACCAGGCGCTGCAGCGCCGCCGCGGCGCCTGACGCGAGTGCGAGGCGCCTGCTCGTCCGTGCTAATGTGGACGAGTTGTTCGGGCCGGTGACGGCTCGGAAGGCACGGGTCCGTGGCGCAGTTGGTAGCGCGCTTCGTTCGCAATGAAGAGGTCAGGGGTTCGAATCCCCTCGGATCCACCACCACGGAAGGCCCGCTCGAGAGAGCGGGCCTTCTGCGTTCTCCCGGCGGCCCGCTCTGCGAGAACGTGCTGGTCGCGCTCGCCGTCTGCCCTGCCGTTCCCGCCCTGCGGCCGAAGGCCGGTCCTCCGCGGTGAGCAGCCGTCGTGCTCGCGGCCGCCCGCCTCTCCCCTCCCGGATCGCTCCCGCCCGACCGCCGACAGACGTCCTCCGTGTCCCCCATCCGGGCCGCGCCGGGCGGGAGCCGCCCTCCTCCGGTCCGTCGGGGGATCCGCAGCGACGTACGCTCGCCCCTCGTGCTCTCGCAGCACGCGAGGCACTCGAGCGACGGACGACCAGGGGACGGGACGACATGGGGACCACAGCACACAGGGGACGGCGGAGAGCGGCAGGGGTCGGCGCGGGGGCGATCGCGCTCCTGGCGGGGCTCCTGGCGGCACCGCCGGCGCAGGCGTCCGGGACGCAGACGCTGCTCGCGCTCGGCGACTCGATCACGCGCGCGGCGACGACCTGCGGGGTGAACCGCGACTGCGTCGAGAACTCCTGGGCGACGGGATCGGCGCCCGCGGTCGACTCGATCGCGAGCCGGATGGCGGCGGCGGATCCGCGGACGGCGGTCCGCGCGGTGAACTACGCGAAGTCGGGCGCGGTCATCAGCGGCGTCGAGTCGCGGATCGACGCCGCGGTCGCGGCCGGGGAGGAGCCGGACGTGGTCACGCTGCTGATCGGCGGCAACGACCTCTGCTCGCTGAGCCTCTCGCCCGACTCCCGCGACGGCTACGCGATGACGCCCGCGGCCTCCTTCGCCGCGTCGGCGACCCGGATCCTGCGCTCGATCGGCGAGGAGTGGCCGGAGGCGACGGTGCTCGTCGGCTCGGTCCCGGACATCGAGTCGGAGTGGGAAGCCGTGAAGCCGACGCCGGGCGCCGCGATCTGGGCCTGGGGCGGGGTCTGCCGGACCCAGCGCGGAGTCGACGCCACGACCGGAGCCCCGCTCACCGGCTCGGCCTACACCGCCTCGCTCGCGGCGGCGGAGGACCGGGAGGCCGACTTCAACGAGGCACTCGAATCGGCCTGCGTATCCGCCGCGAACGACTGCGTCTGGGACGGCGGCGCCCTCACGGCGGCTCCGATCTCGCTCGACCAGCTCTCGACGGACGTCGACTACTTCCACCCGAACGTCGCCGGCCAGGCGATGATCGCGGAGGAGCTGTGGACGGCCTGGGGCCTCGGCGACGAACCGGCTCCGACCCCGACCCCGACTCCCACGTCGGCGCCCACCGCGGCTCCTACTCCGGCACCCGCAGGCTCGCCCGCGCCGTCGCGCGACACCACGGCTCCGAAGACCGTCATCACCGCGCCGACGAGCGGATCGACGGTGCGCGGCTCGGTCACCCTGGTCGCCACCGCCAAGGACGACGTCGGCACGACGAAGCTGAGCTTCTGGAGCGGAGCGACGCGGCTGGGCGACGCGACGAGGGCGTCGGACGGCACGTGGCGCCTGACCGTCTCGGCCTCCTCCTACCCGGCCGGGCGGTACGCGATCGTCGCGCACGCCTCCGACGCCGCAGGGAACCTCGGGCGGAGCTCTTCGATCACCCTCAAGCGCTGAGCGGCTGAGGGGGCCGTCCGTCACCGGCCCCCTCAGCCCCGCGCGACGAGCAGCACGTCGGGACGATCCCAGTTCTCGACGGTCTGCAGCACCCAGAAGATCCCGAAGAGGGCGAGCGCGACGGCCTCGCCGAGCAGGAGCCACTGCTCGCCGAGAAGTTCCGCTCCCCGCCCCGTGAGAAGCAGGAGCACCAGCGCCGCATCGACCGCGGCGATCAGCACCGCGAGAACGGCGTAGCAGCGGGAGTAGAAGCGCGGCGTCCCCGGCCCGCTCGCTCCCTCCTCGCGCACCGCGACGGCGTGCAGACCCGCGGTGACGGCGATGAGGAGGAAGAAGACGCCGGCGGCGGCGTAGTGGCCGAGCCGCAGGAACGACGGGAGCGTGCTCCAGGCCGCCAGGACGATCAGGAGGGCGGCGGCGATCGCGGTGCGGACGAGCGCCCAGCGGTCGAGGACCCGGTCGAGGGCGAGCAGGATCACGGAGGCGACGAGGACGGCCGCGGCCGTGACCAGATAGGCGGGCAGGGAGGCGGCGACCTCGCCCGCGGCCGTCGCGGGAAGGCACGACGCCCCTCCCGCCGGGCACACCGCTCCCTGGAGGCGCTGCAGCTCCTCCGAGGCGAGGGGCACCGGCACGATCGCGATGACCGGCGCCGTCATGCCCGCCAGCAGCAGGAGGAAGCGCCGCACGCTCCTCCCGGCGAGGACGACCAGCGCGACGCCGACCGCGAAGAGCGCCCCGGTGAAGAGGGAGCGGACCGGGGTGTAGTACGAGGCGCTGATCGAGCGCAGCGGGCCTCCGACGACGAGCTGGTGGACGAGGCCGGCCGTGAGGAGCACCACGGCCGCCACCAGGGAGAGGCGGACGTAGCGGTAGGTGCGGAGGGAGGAGACGGCACCGCCCCCGCCCAGCGCGTCGCCGCGGGCCACCCGGCTACTCCGCGCGCAGGCCGGAGGAGGCGAGGGCGAAGTCGACGTCGATGCGGATGGCGACGCGGAGGGGGTTCGGGCGCGGGCTGCGGTAGCGCTGGGAGTAGAGCTCGACGGCGTGCTGCACGGCGTCCGGCTCCTCCTCGATCGTCGCCGGACCGCCCAGGCTCAGCCACCGGATGCCGTCGACCTGCCCGACCGTCGCGGTGCCGCCCCGCCGGACGTTGAGCACCTTCTGGCTCTCGCGGGAGGTGATGACGCGGACGACGCCGTCCTCGTAGGTGAAGCCCACGGCGACCACGTGCAGGCGGCCCTGGCGGCCGGGGGTGGAGAGGGTGGCCAGGTGGCGCTCGGTGACGAAGGCGAGGCCGTCGGCGCTCAGGATGCTCATCCCGCGAGCGTAGCCGGAGGCGCCGACGCGCTCCTGGGGGCGGACCGCCGGTCAGCCCTCGAGGATCAGCGCCTCGCCCTGGCCGCCTCCGCCGCAGAGCGCGGCGACGCCCAGACCGCCGCCCCGGCGCCGGAGGGCCAGCGCCAGGTGCAGGGCCAGCCGTGCTCCGGAGGCGCCCACAGGGTGGCCGAGCGCGATCGCCCCGCCGTCGGGGTTGACCGCCTCGGGCTCGACGCCGAGATCGTCCGCCGACTGGAGGACGACGGAGGCGAACGCCTCGTTGATCTCGATCAGGTCCAGGTCGGACACCGCTGCACCGCGGCGGCCGAGCGCCCGGAGGATCGCCGCCGACGGCTGCGAGTGGAGGGAGTTGTCCGGTCCGGCGACCTGCCCGTGCTCGGCGACGGTCGCGAGCCAGGGCAGTCCGCGCTCGCGTGCCCAGCCGCGGGACACGACGACCAGCGCGGCGGCGCCGTCCGTGATCGGGGACGAGCTGCCCGCCGTGATCGTGCCCTCGGGCGAGAACGCGGGGGCCAGCCGGGCGAGCGTCTCGACCGTGCTGTCCTCCCGGATCCCGTCGTCGGCGGACACGACGAGGTCCGGTCCGCGCCGCTGCGGAACCGCGACCGGCACGATCTCCTCGGCGAGCACGCCGGTGGACCGTGCCGCGTCGGCCCGCTGGTGCGAGAGCGCGGCGAAGGCGTCCTGGCGCTCGCGGCGGATGCCCCGTGCGGCGTTGCCGTCGTCGGTCACCCTCCCCATCAGGCGGCGGTCGAACGGATCGAGCAGGCCGTCGTGGAGGAGTGCGTCCTCGAGCGGACGCGGACCGACACCCAGGCCCGAGCGGGATCCGAGCAGGAGGTGCGGCGCGTTGGTCATCGACTCCTGCCCTCCGGCGACGACCACCTGCGCCTCGCCGAGCCGGATCATCCGCGCCGCGTCGATCACCGCGGTGAGACCCGACAGGCAGAGCTTGTTGATCGTGACCGCCGGGACGTCCCAGCCCAGGCCCGCGAGGACCGCGGCCTGCCGGGCGGGGCCCTGACCGGCTCCGGCCTGGATCACCTGGCCGAGCACGACCGCGTCGACGTCGGCCGCGGAGGCGCCCGAGCGCTCGAGAGCCCCTCGGATGGCAGCGGCGCCGAGCTCGACGCCCGAGAGCGGCGCGAAGGCTCCGGAGAAGCGGGCGAACGGGGTGCGGGCGCCCCCCAGGATCACGGGGGTGGTGTCGTCAGTGGACACGGGGACTCCTTCTCGACGGTGAGAGCGGGGGAAGCGGTGGGGAGACGGATGCCGGATGCCGGCCCGGGTCAGGGAACGAGCAGGATCTTCCCGCGGACGTGGCCGTCCTCGCTGAGCCGATGCGCCTCGGCGGCCTGCTCGAGCGGGAGGCGCGGACCGGTCGCGACCGCGAAGCGCCCCTCGCTCGCCAGCCGGGCGGCCAGCGGCACGCCCTCGCGGCGGAGGCGCTGCTCCTCCTCGGTCAGCGGCACGGGACTGCCGCCGCTCCAGGCCCGGATGCCCAGCTCTGCCGCACGAGGGCCGGCGACCACCGTTCCGACGTGCTGCGGATCCGCCACCAGCGCGAGCGAGGCGGCGAGCGCCTCGTCCGTCCCGGCCGCATCGAGCACGCGGTCGACGCCCTCGGGCGCTGCGGCGCGCAGCCGCTCGAGCAGCCCGGGCCCGTAGGCGACCGGCACCGCTCCGAGCGCGCGCAGCGCCTCGTGGTTCGCCGGGCTCGCCGTGGCGATCACCCGGGCTCCGCGGTCGACGGCGAACTGGATCGCCGCCCGTCCTACCGCGCCGGCGCCCGCGTGGACCACGAACGTCGATCCCTCCGCGACGCCGAGCGAGACCACCGCCTGGTAGGCGGTGGAGACCGGGATGCCGAGCGCGGCCGCCTCCTCGAAGCCGAGTCCGTCGGGGAGCGGATCGAGGGAGTCGGGGGAGACCGCGACGGCGGTCGCGTAGGTGCCGGTGGCGCCGCTGACGATCGCCCGGTCTCCGACGCTCCAACCGGTCACGCCCGGACCGACGGCGGAGACCACGCCGGAGCCGTCCGACCCGAGCCTCCGCGGACCGTCGAACGGCGGGCTCGGGCGCAGGCCGGAGCGCACCTTCCACTCGATCGGGTTCACGCCGGCTGCGCGGACGGCGACCACCACGATTCCGGGCCCCGCCTCGGGCTCCGGCGCCTCGACGGTCTCGAGCACCTCGGGCCCGCCGATCCGCTCGTACTGCACGATCCTCGCCATGTCGTCCTCCTCCTCGCGGGCCACCGCCCGCTCCGGTCGCCTCAGTCCAGCAGACTCTCGCGCACCTGGCGGCGCAGCACCTTGCCGATCAGCGAGGTCGGCAGCTCGTCCACCGGGACGATCCGCTTGGGCACCTTGTAGGGCGTCAGGTGCAGCCGGCAGAAGTCGCGCAACGCCTCCGGATCCACGGCCGTCCCGGCCCGCAGGACCACGGCCGCCGCGACGCTCTCGCCGCCGTCCTCGCGGGGGAGCCCGACGACGGCCGCGCGCGTCACGTCCGGGTGCGACTCCAGCACTCCCTCGACCTCGGAGGGGGAGACGTTGAAGCCGCCGGTGATGATGAGCTCCTTGGCCCGGTCGACGATCGTCACGAAGCCGTCGGCCGAGACGGTCGCGATGTCGCCCGTGCGCAGCCAGCCGCCGGGGAGGAGGGCCTCGGCCGTCTCCTCCGGCCGCTTCCAGTACCCCTGGAACACCTGCGGCCCCCGGAGCAGGAGCTCGCCGGACTCGCCCGGGCCGCGGTCGACCGACGGATCGGCGGGGTCGACGAGGCGGATCGTCGTGCTGGGGAACGGCACGCCCACGGTGCCGGGCCGGCGGGTCGGGCCGACCGGGTTCCCGAGGGCGACCGGCGAGCTCTCGGTCATGCCGTAGCCCTCGACCAGGAGTCCCCGGCTCGCGCGCTCCCAGCGGTCGACCGTCGCGACCGGCAGGCTCATCGCTCCCGAGATCGCGAAGCGGATGCCGCGCAGGTCGAGCTCGTGGCGCTCGGAGGCGCGGGCCAGCGCGTCGTACACGGGCGGCACCGCGGGGAGGAAGGTGGGCGGCGACGACTTCGCGGCCGCCTTCACGAGGCCGACGTCGAAGGTCGGGAACAGCACGACCTTCGCGCCGATGCTGATCGCGAAGGTCAGGCACAGCGTCAGCCCGTAGGCGTGGAACAGGGGGAGCACCGCGTAGAACGTCTCGTCGCCCTCGCGCAGGCCCGGCACCCAGGCGCGGCCCTGCAGGGCGTTCGCACGGAGGTTCGCGTGCGAGAGGATCGCGCCCTTGGGTGTCCCGGTGGTGCCGCTCGTGTACTGCAGCAGGGCCGTGTCGCCGAGGACCGGGCGGGGGTGCGAGCGCGCGATGCGGCGGTTCTTCAGCAGCGACGCGAAGGGCACCAGGGAGCGGCTGCGGGGGGTCGCGGTCAGCTTCTCGCGCGACCGGCGCACCGACGGCAGGGGGAGCCGCAGCGCCAGGCGCTTGCCGAGCGGGAAGGAGCGGGTGAGGTCGACGGAGACGACGCGCTCGATGCCCAGGTCGGCGGGCATGGTCGCGACGACGTCGGCGATCTTGTCCCAGACGACCGCGAATCGGGCGCCGTGGTCCTCGAACTGCCGCCGCAGCTCGCGCGGCGTGTAGAGCGGGTTGTGCTCGACCACGATCGCTCCGAGGCGGAGAGCGGCGTAGAACGCCACCACGTGCTCCGGGCAGTTCGGCAGCACCAGCGCGACGCGGTCGCCGGCGCGCACGCCCAGGCGCCGCAGGCCCTCCGCCGCGCGCGCGACCCGCTCGCCGAGCTCGGCGTAGCTGGTCTCGGCGCCGAAGAACTCGAGGGCGGTGCCGCGGCGGTACCGCGCGACCGAGTCCTCGAGGAGGTCGACGAGGGTCTGGGTGGGAGGGTCGATCTCGGCGGGCACGCCCTCCGCGTAGGAGGTCAGCCACGGCTTCGTCGCCAGGTTCGAGGATCCGGAGGTCACGGGCCGAGTATCGGGCACCCGCCTCCGCACTTCCTCCGAGGCGCGCGGAGGGGGTGCCGCACCGGGCGCGGGAGCGGCAGGCTGGCGGCATGAGCGCAGCCATCGACCTCCTCCGCGACGCCTTCGGCCGGGTGCACGAGAACGTGCACGCCGTCCTCGACGACAGCACCCCCGATCAGCTCGCGTTCCGCGCGGACGCCCGCTCGAACTCGCCCGCCTGGCTCGTCTGGCATCTCGTCCGGGTGCAGGACGACCACCTCGCCCCGCTCGCCGGCCACGAGCAGGTGTGGACGGCCGACGGCTTCCACGGCCGGTCCGGCCTGCCCTTCGGGCCCGACGAGACCGGCTACGGGCAGGAGCCGGCCGAGGTGGCGGCGCTCGCCGCGGTGCCGGCCGCGCTGCTCGCGGAGTACGCCGACGCCGTACACCGGCAGACGCTCGCCCTCCTCGACACGCTCGGCGACGAGGACCTCGCGCGCGTCGTCGACGAGCAGTGGGATCCGCCGGTGACCCTCGGGGTGCGGCTGGTCTCGGTGATCGACGACGACACGCAGCACGTCGGCCAGGCCGCGTACGCGAAGGGTCTCGCCGAGCGCTCGGCGCGCTGAGTCCGGCCTCTACGCTGGCGGGATGCGCGCGCTCCGGACCCTGCCCGCGAGCGCGGTCCTCGCCCTCGCCACCGCGCTGACCCTCGTCGGCTCCTGGATCCCCTCCTACTGGAACGACGAGGCCGCGACCCTCCGCCTGGCGCGGCTCCCGGTGGGGGAGCTCCTCGCCTTCGTGCAGGAGAAGGACGCGGTGCACCTGGTCTACGGCCTGCTGATGCACGGCTGGATCGCGATCGCCGGGGAGTCGGAGCTCGTGGTGCGGGCGCCGTCCGCTCTCGCCACGGGAGCGGCGGCGGTGGGCGTCGTCGTCCTGCTGCGATCGTTCGATCGGCCCCGGGCGGCACTCCTCGCCGCCGCGGTGCTCGTGCTGCTCCCGCGGTCCTCGTTCTCGGGGACCGAGGCGCGATCCTCCGCTCTGGCCACCGCGCTCGTGGTGGGAGCGGCGGTCCTCGTCGTGCGGGCGGCCCGCTCCGGAGGCGCCCTGCGCTGGACCGCGTTCGCGGTCGTCGCGGGTCTGGCGAACGCCGTGTTCCTCTACTCCGTGCTGGTGCTGCCGGCTCTCGTCGCTCTCGCCGCGGCCGCGGCGCCCCGGGGTGCCGTGCGGGCTCTCCCGGCGAGCGCCCTCTCGGCACTGGGCGCCGTGCCGGTGCTGCTCCTCGCCGCAGGGCAGAGCGGCCAGGTCGGCTGGCTCCGCTCGCAGCCCGTGACCGCGTTCACCGTCCTGGTCGAGCCGTTCTTCGGATCCGCGTGGTGGCTGGCCGGGATCGCCGTCGCGCTCCTCGCGGTCGCCGCGGTGCGGGGCGGCCTGCGCGGGCCGCTCCTGCCGGCCCTCGTCCTCTGGATCGTGCTGCCGACGGCGGTGCTGGTGCTCGGGACCCTCCTCGTCGAGCCGATGTTCACCCCCCGCTACCTCGCGTCGAGCACGCCGGCCCTCGCGGTCCTCCTCGGCCTCGCGCTCGACTCGTTCAGGGCCCGGACGGGCGTCGCCCTCCTCGCCCTGATCGCGGTGGCCGCCGTGCCGGTCCTGGTGCAGATGCGCACGGTCACCGGGAAGCCGGCCGGGCAGGATCTCCGCGGTCTGGCGGCCGCCGTCGAGGAGCGGGCCCGTCCGGGCGACGCCGTCCTCCTCGGCTCCTCCGGGACGGTCTCGCTCCGGCCCCGCCTGGCGCTCGCCGCCTACCCGGAGGCGTTCGCGGGCGTGGACGACGTCGCCCTCGCCGCTCCGTACGGGACGACGGGCACGTATTCGGACGTCCTGCTGGAGGGCGAGGCGCTGCACGCCGCGCTCGCCGGGGAGGACCGGGTCTGGCAGGCGCTGCCGGAGGGCGAGGCGGACACGGTGCTCGCGGAGGCGGGGTTCGTCGCGCGCGAGCGGATCCGGGTGCCGACGACCGTGCTGACGCTGTGGGAGCGTCCGGAGGGCCGCTGATCCGGAGCGCTCGGGGCGTCGCAGCCCCGGAGTGGAGAGACGCCGGAGTGCCCGGAGCCCCGTCGACGGGGAGCCGCTACCCTTGTCCCCGGCGCCGTCGCAGAGCGGTGGCGTCCGCGGAGCGAGGACCGCGCCACCGAGAGGACCCGAACGTGACGTTGCCCGAGACCACCACCACCGCCATCGCGAAGCGGAAGGGGCGCGACGTCGCCCCCGAGATCGCGCGCTCCTGGCTGCTGGTGAACGCCACCCGCACCGAGACGTTCGACGCCGCGCACGCGTCCCGCGCCGACCAGATCGTCCTCGACATCGAGGACGCGGTCGACCCCAAGGCGAAGCCCGACGCGCGGACCGACGTCGCGGAGTGGCTGACCGGCGAGAAGCGCGCCTGGGTCCGCATCAACGACCACTCCACCCCGTTCTGGTCCGACGACGTCGACGCGCTGAAGGGCCTGCCCGGCCTCGCCGGCGTCATGCTCGCCAAGACCGAGGCCGCTGAGCACGTCACCGAGACCTTCGACCGCCTCGGCGGCTCCACCCCGGTGCTCGCCCTGGTCGAGTCCGCCCTCGGCATCGAGGAGGCGGTCTCGATCGCCCGCGCCCGCGGCACCTTCCGCCTCGCGTTCGGCAGTGGCGACTACCGCCGCGACACCGGCACCAGCGCCGACGATCTCGCGATGGCCTACCCGCGCTCGCGCCTGGTCGTCGCCTCGCGCATCGGCGACCTGCCCGGCCCGATCGACGGCCCGACCGTTTCGAACAGCCACCCCGTGCTGCGCGAGCAGTCCGCGCTCACGGTCTCGCTCGGCCTCACCGGGAAGCTCTGCCTCGACACCGAGCAGCTCGCCGTGATCAACGAGGTCATCAGCCCGACGCCGTCCGACGTCGCCTGGGCCCGCGACTTCCTCGACGACTTCGAGGCCCGCGGCCGCGTCATCCGCGACGGCAGCGACCTGCCCCGGCTGGGCCGCGCCAAGAAGATCGACAAGCTGGCCACGGCGTTCGGCGTCAACCCGCTGTGATCCGTCGCGGGGAGGGCGCCTCCGCGGCACACTGAGGGAGCCGCGGAGACCCTCCCGCGCAGGACGGAGACTCCGATGGGCGCGGTCAGCACCTTCCTCTGGTTCGACGACGGCGCGGGGGAGGCGGCGCGCTTCTACACGGAGCTGGTGCCGAACTCGCGGATCACCGGAAGCCAGGTGCTGCCGGAGGGCTCCCCGTCGCCCGGCGAGGTGCTGTCGGTGACGTTCGAGCTCGACGGGCAGCGGTTCCAGGCGATCAACGCCGGGCCGCGGTTCCCGTTCACCGAGGCCGTCTCGATCATCGTGACCGTCGGCGGCCAGTCCGAGCTCGACCGGATGTGGGACGCCCTGATCGCGGACGGCGGCGAGGAGAGCCGGTGCGGCTGGCTCCGCGACCGCTGGGGGCTGTCCTGGCAGATCGTGCCGGAGGTCCTCCCGCGTCTGCTCGGAGGCGCCGACCCCGAGGCGTCCGCGCGCGCTCTGCAGGCGATGCTCGCGATGAGCCGCCTCGACATCGCGGAGCTGGAGCGGGCCCATGCCGGCACGTGACTCCGCCCGCCCGCGCCGCTCGACCTCGCTGCGGCGCGCGTACCTCCGCGACTACCGCTACGCCTACGGCTCGCGCTTCGTGCACCTGCGGGAGGGCTGGGACGTGTCGCGGTACGCGTCCGGCGACGGCGCTCCGGTGCTGCTCATCCCCGGGATCTACGAGACGTGGCAGTTCCTCCGGCCCGTCGCCGAGCGGCTGCACGCGGCGGGCCATCCGATCCACGTGCTGCCCGCGCTCGGCTACAACACGCGGCCGATCGTCGCGTCGGCCGGACTCGGCCAGGACTACCTGCGCGAGCACGATCTGCGCGGAGTCGTCGTCGTCGCGCACAGCAAGGGCGGCCTGATCGGCAAGCACATGATGGTCGTCGACGACCGCGAGGACGGGCGGATCGAGCGCATGATCGCCGTCTCGACCCCGTTCAACGGCTCGTCGCTCGCACGGATCGCCCCGGCGCGGGCGCTCCGGGAGTTCGCGCCCCACCGCCCGCTGATCCGCACCCTGCTGGCCGAGCGCGAGGCCGACGCGCGCATCACGTCGATCTACGGGATGCGCGACCAGTACATCCCCGGAGGGAGCCGCCTCGCCGGGGCGCGCGAGAACATCGCGGTCTCGGTGGTCGGCCACTTCGCGCTGCTCTCGAGCCCGAAGGTGCTCGACCTCATCGCGGCCCGGGTCTGAGGCCGGACCGGATCCGCTGGGCTCGCCGCCCGCGTGAGGCGCCTGCCGTGCGGCGCGACCTCGACCGGAGGACGGCCGCTTCAGCGACGGGCCGAGCCGCCCACCGCACTCAGGACCAGGGAGTGAGCAGCACGAGCGGGATCTGCCGCTCGGTCTTCGTCTGGTACTCGGCGTAGTCCGGCCACGCGGCGACCGCGCGCTCCCACCAGGTCGCGCGCAGATCGCCCTCGAGCACGCTCGCGGCGTAGTCCTTCTTCACGGGCCCGTCCTGCAGCTCGACGTGCGGCTCCTTGAGCATGTTGCCGTACCAGACGGGGTGCTCGGGCGCACCGCCCTTGGACGCGACGACCACGTACTCGCCCTCGTGCTCGACGCGCATCAGCGCGGTCTTGCGGAGCTTCCCGCTCTTCGAGCCGACGGTGGTCAGGACGATGATGGGGCGGCCGCGGAGGAGGTTCCCCTCGGCTCCGCCGGTCCGCTCGTAGAGCTCCGCCTGCTCGCCGGCCCACTCGGACGTGCTGGGTTCGTACTCTCCGGTCAGCGGCATGCCTCCGATCGTACGGCCGCGGCGGCCCCGGTGGCCGACCCGCGTGCAGGAGGATGGAGCAGTGTTCTCCGCAGACCCGTTCGACCGAGCCCGTATCGCCCTCCTGCGCGACGATCTGATCCGCGCCCGCTACGGCGTGGACGCCGTGCGGGGGCTCTGGGGCGACGAAGCGGCCGAGGCGCTGCACCGCGGCGACCGGGTCCCCGCCCGCCGCGCCCTCGAGCGCAGCGGCGACCACGACGCGCTGGCCACCCTCGCCCGCCTGTTCCTCCTGGCCGATCCCGTCTCGGCCGACGACGCGGACGAGGCGTTCGGCGCTCTCGCGCTGGAGGGGGCGGTGGAGCTCGGCCTGGTGCGCGTCGAGGCCGGAGCCGTCGTCACCGCGGCCCTCGACCTGCGCCCCTACGACGTGGTCGACCAGCGCGGCGCGGCCTCCTGGTGGATCGCCTCCGACCTCGGGGAGCTCGCCCTCGGCCGCGCCCTCGACGAGGACCACGTGCTCGGCGTCGGCGGCGCGAGCCTCACGCTGACCGGCCTGATGATCCAGCGGCCCGTCGGCCGCGTGCTCGACCTGGGGACCGGCTGCGGGATCCAGGCGCTGCACGCCTCCCGCCACGCCGAGCAGGTGGTCGCCACCGACATCTCCGAGCGCGCGCTCGCGCTCGCCTCCTTCACCGCGGCGCTCAACGGGATCGAGAACATCGAGTTCCGCCTCGGCAGCCTCTACGAGCCGGTCGCGGGGGAGCGCTTCGACCACATCGTCACGAACCCGCCGTTCGTCATCACGCCGCGAGCCGAGGGCGTCCCCTCCTACGAGTACCGCGACGGCGGGCTGGAGGGCGACGAGATCGTGCGCCGCGTGATCCTCGGAGCAGCCGAGCACCTGGTGCCCGGCGGTGTCGCGCAGCTCCTGGGGAACTGGGAGTACCGGGAGGGCGCGGACGCCTTCGACCGGATCGCGGACTGGCTCGCCGACGCCCGCAGCCCGCTGGAGCAGGCGCTCGAGGCGGGGCCCGAGGGGCTCGACGCCTGGATGGGCGGGACCGCCTCTCCGCTGGACGTCTGGGTCGTGGAGCGCGAGCGTCAGGATCCGGCGGTCTACGCCGAGACCTGGATCCGGGACGGCGGCACGACCCGCGGCCCCGCGTTCGACGCGCTGGTCGACGCCTGGCTGACCGACTTCGAGCGGCGCGGGGTGACCGGCGTCGGCTTCGGCTACGTCACGCTCCGCCTGCCCGAGCGGCCCCGCCCGCCGATCCGCCGCCTCGAGCGCATCACCACGCCGGTCGCGACCGCGGGCCTGGGCGGCCACCTCGCCGCCTGCCTCGACGCGGCCGAGGCCCTCGCGTCGATCGACGACCGCGCTCTGGCGGGTCTCGCCCTGGTCGTCGCCGGGGACGTCACGGAGGAGCGGCACTACTGGCCGGGCAACGACGATCCGACGGTGCTGCGGCTGCGCCAGGGCGGCGGGTTCGCCCGGGTCGAGGAGGTCGACACGGCGCTCGCCGCCGTGGTCGGCGCCTGCGACGGCGAGCTCTCGGTGGCGGCGATCGCGGCGGCGGTCGCCTCGCTCCTCCAGGTCGAGGAGGAGGCGGTGTCCGACTCGGTGCTGCCGCGGGTGCGCGAGCTGGTGGCGACGGGGCTGCTGCGGCTGCCCCAGGGGGAACGCGGCTAGAAGAGGGTGGCGGAGTCCTCGACGGGGGGCGCAGCGGCCGCGGCGGGCGCGGCGGCGGCCGTCGGCCATCCGGGTCCGGCGTCGACGGGCTGCCGGCGCTGGTAGGCGGTCGCGGCGCTCCGGGCGCGGACGTCGGCGGCCTCGTTCATCCGGTGGTTGGCGTGCCCCTTCACCCACTCGAAGGTGACGGCCCGGCCCTGCAGCTCCTCGTCGAGCGCCTTGATGATCTCGACGTTCATCACCGGCTTGCCGTCGGCCTTGCGCCAGCCCTTCCGCTTCCAGCCCGGCAGCCACTCGGTGCAGGCCTTGATGGCGTACTGGCTGTCGCAGAGGATGTGCAGCGGCTCCTCCTCCTGCGCGGTCGCGCGCAGCAGCTCGAGCACCGCGGTGAGCTCGCCGATGTTGTTCGTGCCGTGCGACCAGCCGCCCGCGGCCCAGCGCTCGTCGTCGACGTACCAGGCCCAGCCGGCGGGGCCGGGGTTGCCCAGTGCGGACCCGTCTGCGGCGGCGATGATGCTCACGTGCGTCTCTCCTCGTGCTCTCGGTGCTCGCGCCGGTGCGGCGCCCTCCGAGGGTAGTCGGCGGGCGGGGCGGTCCGCGGCGCGCGGCGCGGAGTCAGGCGGAGGAGGAGCGGCGCGCGATCGTCACGCGCGTCGAGTACGGCATCGCGACGGTCCCGCTCCCGCCCGACTCCTCGTCCACCACGGCGTCGACCGCCGCGAGGACCGCGGCGCGCTCCTCGTCGGGCATCGCGATGACGGAGCTGCGGGACGCGAACATGTCGCGCACCCCGGCTCGGTCCAGCTCGAAGGACCACTCGAAGGCCGCGAACGCCACCCGCTCGAGAGCGGAGCCGAGCGGCGGCCGGAGCGTCTCGAAGCGCTCGGCGGTGGAGGCTCCGGCGACCTCGCCGAGCCGGCGCACCCAGGGGACCGACTCGTCGCGGATGTTCCACACCAGCGCGAGCACGCCCTCCGGCACCAGGACGCGGGCGACTTCGGCTCCCGCGCGCTCGGCGTCGACCCAGTGCCACGACTGCGCGGCGGTGACGAGCTCCGCGGAGGCGTCCGCGGCGGGGATCGCCTCGGCCGTCCCCTCCTCGGGGCGGACCCCCGGCAGATTCGAGGCGAGCCGCGCGAGCATCTCCGCGTCGGGCTCGACCGCGGTCACGGCGAGGCCGCGGGACGCGAGCGACGCGGTGAACTTGCCCGTTCCCGCGCCGAGGTCCACGGCGCGCAGCCGATCGGAGGCGTCGGCTCCCGCCGCGCGGGCCCGCTCCGGGACGAAGGCGCCCGCCACCCGCGCGGGGGCGTGCCCCACGATCCAGTCGACGGCGTCGTCGGGGTAGCCGGGCCGCCCGCGGTCGTAGGCGTCGACCGCGCTGCCGAAGGAGCGTCCGAGGCCGCTCATCGCTTCTCCGCCGCTCGCGCGAGCACGTCCACCGCGTAGCCGTAGCCGGCGATGCCCGCGCCGACGATCACGGCGATCGCGACGTCCGATAGGTAGGAGTGCTGCCGGAACGGCTCACGCCGGTGCACGTTGCTCACGTGCACCTCGACCATCGGCAGCTCGGTCGCGAGGACGGCGTCGCGGATCGCGATCGACGTGTGCGTGTACGCCCCGGCGTTGAGCACCACTCCCGAGACGGAGCCGCGAGCCGCGTGCAGCCGGTCGACGATCGCGCCCTCCGAGCTGCTCTGGAAGGTCTCGACCGTGAAGCCGTGCCGCTCGGCCGCCTCCGCCGCCAGCGCCTCGGCGTCGACGAGGGTGTCCGAGCCGTAGAGCTCGGGCTCGCGGGTGCCGAGCAGGTTCAGGTTCGGGCCGTTGAGGACGAGGATCGGCAGCTTCACGCTCCGACCCTAGCGCCGGCCGTCCCCGCGAGCGGGAGCGGCGGCAGCGCCGCGCGCAGGAGGATCAGCTCGCGCGCATGGGCGTCCAGACGCCGGTCCTCCTCGGTCCGCAGCTCGAGAGGCGGGACCGGCTCGGCCGCCCCGTCGGCGCCCCGCACCACGAAGACGCTCCGGCACTGCGTGGTCAGCTCCAGCTCGCCGGTCCGCGGGTCCCCGGAGCGCACGTGCACCGCCAGGTGCATGCTCCGGGCGCTCGTGTGGATGAGGCGCGCCTCCACCTCGACGAGGTGCCCGATGCGCACCGGACGGTAGAAGTGGATCCCGCCGGAGTAGACGGCCACCGCGTCGCGGCCGGTCCAGCGCTGCGCGACCGCGTCGGCCGCCTCGTCGATCCAGCGCATCACGATCCCGCCGTGGGCGTTGCCGCCCCAGTTGACGTCGCCCGGCGCCGCGAGGAAGCGGAACACGATCCGCGGACCGGTGCCCTCCTCGGTGTACTCCTCGGCGCGCATCACGTCGTGCAGCCGTCGGCGGCCGTCGATGCGCGCGGCGGCGCCCTCGGCGAGGGACAGGTCCTCGATCGAGCGGGGCCGCCACTCCGGGACCGACCGCGGCCTCTTCTCGTCGTCGACGGCCACGAACACGAGGAGGCAGTGCGTGGCGTCCTCGTAGAGGCCGGTCCGCGGATCCGCCTGCGCGACCTGCACCAGCACGTGCATGCTCGTGCGCCCGGTGTGGATGACGCGGGCGGTCGCCTCGATCAGGTTGCCGACCGAGATGGGCCGGGTGAAGTGGACGTTGCCGACGTACGCCGTCACGCAGTAGCCGCCGCTCCAGCCCACGGCGCAGGCGTAGCCGGCCTTGTCTATCCATTCGAGGACGCGGCCGGCCTGGGCGCTGCGGCCGTCGGCGGTGGCGTCCTGCGGGGAGGCGAGGAAGCGGAGCGTGATGCGGTCGGTCATGGTGCCCGTCGTCGTGGGAGCGGAAGGGGGGAGTGGACCCGCGGGGGTGCGAGGAAAGGGGGATGATCCGCCCGCGGGCCACAGGGGTGTCCGGCAGGAGCCGGCTCGGTCAGGGGGATCAGGCCGCCAGCGGCAGCTTCTCGGCGAGGAGCCGGAGCCGCAGGGCCTGGAGCTCGGCGGACAGCTCGGGCGGCAGCCGGTCGCCGAACCGCGTGAAGAACTCCTCCGTGAGCGCGCACTCCTCCAGCCACGCCTCCACCGGGACGGAGAACAGCTCCTCCTTCTGGGCCGCGGAGAGCAGGAGCCCGTGCGTATTGATCGCGACCGGCAGGTCGCCGAGGGGGCTCCGCCGCGCCTCCGCCAGCCCCTCCAGGCGGCGGACGAGCCACTGCAGCACCCGCGCGTTCTCGCCGAAGCCGGGCCAGAGGAACTCGCCGTCCGCGTCCTTCCGGAACCAGTTGACCTGGAACACGGCCGGCGCCGCATCGCCGAGCTCGGCGCCGATCGCGAGCCAGTGCGCGAAGTAGTCGGCCATGTTGTAGCCGCAGAAGGGGAGCATCGCGAACGGATCGCGGCGCAGCTCCCCGACCGTGCCCTCCGCGGCCGCGGTCTTCTCGGAGGCGACGGTCGCACCCAGGAAGACGCCGTGCTGCCACGAGGTGGCCTGCGTGACCAGCGGGACGTTGCTCGCCCGTCGGCCACCGAAGACGATCGCGTCCAGCGGCACGCCCTCGTGGGCGTCCCAGTCGGCGGAGAGCGACGGGCACTGCGCGGCCGGCGCGGTGAAGCGGGAGTTGGGGTGCGCGGCGGGCGTGCCGGACGCCGGCGTCCACGGCTGCCCGCGCCAGTCGGTCAGCCGCTCCGGGACCTCGTCGGTCAGGCCCTCCCACCACACGTCGCCGTCCTCGCGGAGCGCGACGTTGGTGAAGATCGTGTTGCCCCAGAGCGTCTGCACGGCGTTCGGGTTCGAGGTCTCCCCGGTGCCGGGAGCGACGCCGAAGAAGCCCGTCTCGGGGTTCATCGCCCAGAGGCGTCCATCCTCCCCGCGGCGCATCCAGGTGATGTCGTCGCCCAGCGTCTCGACCCGCCAGCCGGGGATCGCGGGCTGCATCATCGCGAGGTTGGTCTTGCCGCACGCGCTCGGGAAGGCGGCGGCGACGTGGTAGCGCCGTCCCTCGGGCGAGACGATGCGGATCAGCAGCATGTGCTCGGCGAGCCAGCCCTCCTCGCGCCCCATCGCCGAGGCGATGCGCAGGGCGAAGCACTTCTTCGCCAGCAGGGCGTTGCCGCCGTAGCCGGAGCCGTACGAGACGATCTCGCGCGTCTCCGGGAACTGGGTGATGTACTTCACGGGGCTGCACGGCCAGGCGACGTCCTCGCGGGTGACGCCGTCCGCGTCGCGGAGGGGCAGCCCCACGGTGTGCACGCCGCGGACGAACGGGGTCTCCTCGGTGAAGGCGGCGAGCGGCTCGGAGCCCACGCGCGCCATGATCCGCAGGTTCAGCACCGCGTAGGCCGAGTCGGTGACCTGGACGCCCAGCTGCGAGAGCGGACCGCCGACGGGCCCCATCGAGAACGGGACGACGTACATCGTCCGTCCGCGCATCGCTCCGTCGAGGAGGGGAGCGAGCTCGGCCCTCATCGCGGCGGGCTCGCGCCAGTTGTTGGTCGGTCCCGCGTCGGCCTCGTCGGTCGTGCAGATGAAGGTGCGGTCCTCGACGCGGGCGACGTCGTCCGGGTCGGTGCGGGCCAGGAACGAGCCGGGCCGCCACTCCGGATTGAGCGGGAGGAGCGTGCCGGAGGCGACGAGCCGCTCGGTCAGGCGGTACCACTCCGCGGGGGAGCCGTCGCTCCACTCGATCGCGTCGGGCTGGAGGATCGCGGCGGTCTCGCGCACCCAGCGGCGGAGGGCGAGGGGCGCCGGCGGCACGACGGGCGCGGGGACGGACGTCGGCGCGGTCATGGTGCTCGGCTCGAGTCGGACGGTGTTGCTGTAGATGCTCATGCTGGCTCCGCTTTCGGTGGTCGTCGTCGACGGGGGTGGGGAGTCGCCGGCCGCAGCCGGGAAGAGGCCGGCCGGGCCGGGAGGGGCGCTCAGTGGCGCCTGAAGCCAGGATGGAGGAGGATCAGGAGGTATTCCCGGCGCTCAGGCGGTCAAGAAACCGCCTTTTTGCGCTTCCGTCACAACCGACCGCTGGAGCTCGCCGTGACCGATCCCTCGACACCCGCCCCGGGCTCCGACGCCGTGCTGCTCGGGCAGCGCCTGCGCCACTTCCGCACCCGGCGCGGACTGACCCTCGGGCAGCTCGCCGAGCGCGTCGACGTGTCGGGGAGCCAGCTCTCGCTGATCGAGACGGGCCGCCGCGAGCCGCGCCTCTCCCTCCTGCAGCGCCTCGCGGCCGCGCTCGGCGTCGAGCTGGCGGCGCTGCTCTCGGACGAGCCGCCGAGCGAGCGGGCCGCGCTCGAGATCGAGCTGGCGCGCGTGCAGAAGGGGTCGCTGTACCGCTCGCTCGGCCTGCCCGAGTTCAAGGTCAACAAGGGGCTGAGCACGCCCGTGCTGGAGGCGTTCCTCGGCGTCTACCGCGAGCTCGCCCGGCGACGGAGCGAGGCGAGTGCCACACCGGAGGAGGCGCGCCGGGCCAACACCGCCCAGCGGCTCCAGCTGCGCGAGCGCAGCTCCTACCTGCCCGAGATCGAGGAGGTGGCGGGCGAGATGCTCCGCACCGTCGGGCACCGCGGAGGAGCTCTGACCCACAGCTCCGTCTCGAAGATGGCCCGGCACCTCGGCTTCGAGATCATCCACGTCGGCGACCTGCCGCACTCCGCCCGCTCGGTGATCGACCTCGCGAACGGCAGGATCTACCTCCCGCCCGCCTCGATTCCCGGGGGGCACGGCCTGCGGGCGCTGGCGCTGCAGGCGATGGCGCACCGCCTCCTCGGGCACGAGCGGCCGGTGACCTACGCCGACTTCCTCCGCCAGCGCCTCGAGATCAACTACTTCGCCGCCGCGTGCCTGATGCCGCTGGAGCCGGCGGTCGCGTTCCTCCAGGAGGCGAAGCGCGAGCGGGACATCTCGGTGGAGGACTTCCGCGACGGCTTCGGCGTCACCCACGAGGCCGCCGCCCTGCGCTTCACGAACCTGCTCACCTCGCACCTCGACATCCGGATGCACTTCCTGCGGGTGCTGGGAGACGGCTCGATCCAGAAGGCCTACGAGAACGACGGGCTGCCGCTGCCGACCGACGTCACCGGGGCCGTCGAGGGCCAGGTGGTCTGCCGCTACTGGTCGGCGCGCTCCGCGTTCACCCGGACCAACCGGACGACGGAGTACTACCAGTACGTCGACACCCCGGCGGGCACCTTCTGGTCGGCGTCGCAGACCGGCACGACCGCCACCGAGGAGTTCTCGATCACCGTGGGCGTCCCGTTCGCCGAGGCCCGCTTCTTCCGAGGCCGCGACACCGACCGCCGCGAGCTCTCCCGCTGCCCCGACGAGTCCTGCTGCCGGCGCGCCCCGTCGGAGCTCGCCGCGCGCTGGGACGGCAACGCCTGGCCGAGCGCGCGCCTGCACGCGCACGTGCTCGCACCGCTGCCGTCAGGCACCTTCCCCGGCATCGACGACGCCGAGGTCTACGAGTTCCTCGACGCGCACGCCCGCGAGTCCTGACCCGCTCTCGCCTCACCCTTCCCCTTCCGCGAGATGCCACTTCGGTACGCCCGCACCGGCGTGTCGCGTACCGAAGTGGCATCTCGCGGAGGGGGCTGTGGAGAACTTCTGCGAGGGCAGGGGCGGGTCGGACATCCTCGGGGCATGGACAGCGGGCAGGCCGGGGTGACGGCGTCGAGGGACGGCACGACCAGGCGCGGGCTGGCGGCCGAGCACCCGGTCGTCGTGTTCCGCGGGGCGCGCGCAGCGGTGGAGCCGCTCACGTTCGACGAGCGGATCCGTGCGTACGGCGCGATCATGCGCCCCGGCGAGTTCTTCTCGCACGGCACGGCCGCGCATCTGCTCGGCCTGCCCGGTCCGCGTCCCGGCGCGACGACGCCGCTCCACGTGTCCGTCGCGCCGCCTCAGCGTGCCGCGCGCCGGATCGGTGTCCGCTCGCACCACCTCTGGGACCCCGCGGTGACGGTGATCGACGCGGGCTACCCGGTCGCCGACCCGGCGTCCACGTTCTGCCACCTGTCAGACTTGCTCTCCCTCGATGACCTGGTCGTCCTCGGTGACGCGATCGTCGGGCGCGACGAGGAGGGGAGACGGCGCGGATGGCGCATCGACCCGGAGGCGCTGACCTCTCGTGCGGTCTCGTTCCGAGGCCGCGGCGGGCGGCGGGCCCGCGAGGCGGTGACCTGGGTGCGTGCCGGCGCGGAGTCTCCGATGGAGACGCTGCTGCGCCTCCTGCTCCTGCGGGCCGGACTTCCAGAACCGGAGCTGAACAGCGAGCTGTACGACGACGAGGGCCGGTTCGTCGCGCGGGTGGACATCGTCTACCGGGACCGCCGGGTCGTGGTCGAGTACGACGGCGACCAGCACCGCACGGACCGCGACCAGTACGAGCGCGACATCCGGCGCATCGAGGCCATCGAGGCCCTCGGCTACCGGGTCGTCCGCGTGCGCTCTTCCGGCGTGCTCCTCGATCCCGAGGAGACCGTCGCCCGCGTGCGTCGGGCCCTGCTCGGCTGAGCCCCGCGAGATGCCACTTCGGTACGCCCGCGTCGGCGTGTCGCGTACCGAAGTGGCATCTCGCGGCGGGGGAGGGGGAGGGGAGCGCGGACGTCAGTCCGAGATGAGGGCGCGGGCCGTGCCCTCATCGAGGATGAGGTCGGTGATCAGGCCCGCGGCGAGGGCGCCGCGGAGGCCGGGCAGCTTGGAGGCCCCCGAGACCACGCAGATCCGGCGCGACGCGCGGCGCACGGTGGAGAGGTCCGGACCGCTTGCACGTTCGTTCATGGGGATGTCGTCCCAGCTGCCGTCGGACCGGTAGAACACCGTCGCGACGTCGCCGACGACCCCGGAGCCGCTGAGCGAGGTGAAGTCGCTCGGCTCCAGGTAGCCGCCGATGTAGACCTTCGAGGGGACCGCCGCGAACGGCGACCCGAGCCCGAACAGCGCCACGTCCATCCGCTGCTGCAGCTCCAGGACCCGTCGGGTGGAGCGCTCGCGCCACACCGCCTGCTTGGTGGTCGGGTCGTCGAAGAACGCCGGCACCGGGAACTGCTGGACCTTCGCCGCGTAGGCGTCACCGAAGCGGCGGAGGATCTCGCTCGAGTAGTTGATGCCCGTGGTCTCGGTGTTGCCGGCGCCGTTCAGCTGCACGATCTGCGTGTTGTGCGTCTCCTTGGCGATCAGGTGGCGGCTGATCGCGCTCATCGTGGAGCCCCAGGCGATGCCGACGATCATGTTCGAGTCGATGAACTGCCCGAGGATCCTCGCTGCGGACAGGGCGACCCGCTCGAGCCGGTCGATCTCGCTGGTGTGGTCCGGCACCGGCACGATGTGCGCCGTGATGTCGAAGTGGGACCGCACCTCGGCCGAGAGGGCGCTCGCCCGGTCGAGGGGGGAGCGGATCTGGATGTCGACCAGGCCGGTCGCGCGGGCGTGCGAGAGCAGGCGCGAGACGGAGGAGCGCGACGTGTGCAGCTCGTGCGCGATCGCGTCCATCGTCAGATCCTGCATGTAGTACAGCTGGGCCGCACGCAGCGCGTCCCGCGTCTTGTCGGGATGGGTCGCGTGGGTCGTCTCGTCGAGTTCGACGACCGGTCTCACCGGGGTCATAGCGCTCCCTGCACGGATTTCCACCCGTCTTGACCGGATGTGTTGTCGGGTCAAGGATGACTGTATTCCTCCGCGAAATCAATCGGTCATCTCCCCGGTGCACGCTGGTGCGGAGGCCTCGACGACACCCCTACGACACGAAGGCGAGTACGAAGTGGCACAGTCCGACGGAACTCCCGGAAACTCCGCTCTGCGCGAGAGCGTCGCTGCTCTCCGCGACAACCCCCGCGCCACGGTCCTGGTCATCGGCGGTGGCATCAACGGCATCGGGACCTTCCGCGAGCTCGCGCTCAACGGCGTCGACGTCGCCCTCGTCGAGCGCGGCGACTACGTCTCCGGTGCCTCGAGCGCCTCGAGCCACATGATCCACGGCGGCATCCGCTACCTCGAGAACGGCGAGTTCCGACTCGTCAACGAGGGCGTGCACGAGCGCAACGGCCTGCTGAAGATCGCTCCCCATTACGTGAAGCCGCTGCAGACGACGATCCCGATCTACTCGACGTTCTCGGGCATCCTCGCGGCTCCGCTGCGCTTCCTGACCCACAAGTCGGGCAAGCCGCAGGAGCGCGGTGCGCTGCTGATCAAGGTCGGCCTCACGATGTACGACTTCTTCTCCCGCGACGGCGGCACGGTCCCGCGCCACCAGTTCCACGGGCGCAAGCGCTCGCTGAGCGAGCTCCCCAAGCTCGACCCGAAGATCAAGTACACCGCCACCTACTTCGACGCCTCCGTGCACGAGCCCGAGCGCCTCGCGCTCGACGTGCTCCACGACGCGCTGATCGGCGGCAGGAAGGCCCGCGCGGCCAACTACGTCGAGGCCGTCGGCGCCGACGAGAAGGGCGTCGTCCTCCGTGACCGCGAGTCCGGCGAGGAGTTCACCTTCGCGGCGGACGTCGTCGTCAACGTCTCCGGACCGTGGACCGACTTCACCAACACGGCCCTCGGCACGTCCACGAAATTCATGGGCGGCACCAAGGGCTCGCACATCGTGCTCGACAACCCCGAGCTGGTCGAGGCCTGCGAGGGTCGCGAGATGTTCTTCGAGCACAGCGACGGACGCATCGTCCTCATCTACCCGCTCAAGGGCCGCGTGATGGTCGGCACGACCGACATCGACGCCGACCCCACGAAGCCGGCGGTGTGCACGGAGGAGGAGATCGACTACTTCTTCGAGCTCGTCAACCACGTCTTCCCGGCCATCCGCGTGGACCGTTCGCAGATCGTCTTCAAGTTCTCCGGCATCCGCCCGCTGCCCCGCCACGACGACGAGGCCCCGGGCTTCGTCTCCCGCGACTACCGCATCGAGCCCTCGACGCTCCCCGGCAACGGCTCGCCCGTGCTCAGCCTGGTCGGCGGCAAGTGGACGACGTTCCGCGCCCTGTCGGAGCACCTCTCGAACGAGGTCTTCAAGCGGATCGGCGTGACCCGTCGCGTCTCCACCGTGAAGACCCCCATCGGAGGCGGCAAGGGCTTCCCGCGCACCGACGCGTCCCGCGCGCAGTGGATCAGCCAGCACCGCTCCGGGCTCTCCTCGGCCCGCACGGGCCAGCTGCTCGAGCGCTACGGCACCCGCGCGCAGGAGGTCATCGAGGCCCTGGCCGACGGACACGACGAGGCGCTCGACTTCGACAAGGACTTCACCACCGGTGAGATCCGCTACCTCGCCCAGCGCGAGAGCGTGGTGCACCTCATCGACCTGGTGATGCGCCGCACCAACCACGCCTTCACGGGCGGCCTGAGCCGCGAGCTCCTCGAGGAGCTCGCCGAGCACACGGGCGCCGTGCTGGGCTGGGACGACGCCGCCCGCGCGTCGGAGGTCGACGCGACCATTGCGCACCTCAAGGAGTACAACGGCGTCGACGTCGGGGGCACCTCGGTGCAGACCCCGACGGCCGTGCCCGCCTCCTGATCGGCGATCAGGCGCGGATCGACGGAAGCCCCGGACCGAGGATCACCTCGACCGGGGCTTCCGTCGTGACAACGCACAAACGTGCACGCGCCGTTCCTTGTCGCTAGGACAGGGCGCCGATAACTTCACACCGTCGGGCATCGAAGCCCGCCGCGGATGCCTGTGCGCGTCCGTCTTACGAAAAGGAAAAGGTCAACGTGGACAATCTCGGAGTGGTCTTCCTCGCCGAAGTCGTGGGAACGGCCATGCTCGTGCTCCTCGGCTGCGGTGTCGTCGCCAACGTCGCGCTCGTGAAGAGCAAGGGTCTCAACGGCGGAACCCTCATGGTCAACATCGGCTGGGGCTTCGCGGTCTTCGCCGGTGTGATCGTCTCGTACAACTCGGGGGCGCACCTCAACCCCGCCGTCACCCTGGGCCTCGTCGCGAGCGGAGCGACCGAGTTCGGTTCCGGCGTGCCCGTCAACATCGTCTCGATCCTCGTCTACATCCTCGCCCAGATGATCGGTGCGATCCTCGGTGCCGTCTTCTGCTGGCTCGCCTACAAGCAGCACTTCGACGAGGAGCCCGACGCGGCCAACAAGCTCGGCGTCTTCTCGACCGGCCCGGCGATCCGCTCGTACGGCTGGAACTTCGCCACCGAGGTCATCGGCACCTTCGTCCTCGTCTTCGTCGTCATCGGCTTCGGCGGCGGACGTCAGGGCGACGGCGGTCTGGCCGCGCTCGGCGCGCTGCCCGTCGCCATCCTGGTGATCGCGATCGGCGCCTCCCTCGGCGGCCCGACCGGCTACGCCATCAACCCCGCCCGCGACCTCGGCCCCCGCATCGCGCACGCGCTGCTGCCGATCAAGGGCAAGGGCTCGAGCGACTGGAGCTACGCCTGGGTGCCCGTCGCCGGCCCGATCGTCGGTGGAGTGCTCGCGGGCCTCGCCTCGCTCGTGCTGCTCCCGGTCCTCTAGACCGCCGCGCTTCCTTTCACCCCCGTTACGAAGGAGTAATCATTCATGGCTGACTACGTCATCGCTATCGACCAGGGGACCACGTCGTCCCGCGCGATCATCTTCGACAAGAAGGGATCGATCGTCTCCACCGGCCAGAAGGAGCACGAGCAGATCTTCCCGCGCGCCGGCTGGGTCGAGCACGACCCGATCGAGATCTGGAACAACGTCCGCGAGGTGATCGGCCAGGCTCTCTCCCGCGCCGACCTGACCCGCCACGACATCGCCTCCGTTGGCATCACCAACCAGCGCGAGACCGCTGTCGTCTGGGACAGGACGACCGGCAAGCCCGTCTACAACGCCATCGTCTGGCAGGACACCCGGACCCAGTCGATCGTCGACCGCCTCGCGGGCGACGAGGGCGCTGACCGCTTCAAGTCGATCGTGGGCCTCCCGCTCGCGACCTACTTCTCCGGCACCAAGATCGTCTGGATCCTCGAGAACGTCGAGGGTGCTCGCGAGAAGGCCGAGGCGGGCGACCTGATCTTCGGCACGACGGACACCTGGGTCCTCTGGAACCTGACCGGCGGCGTCGACGGCGGCGTCCACAAGACCGACGTCACCAACGCCTCCCGCACCCTGTTCCTCGACCTCGAGACCCTCGAGTGGCGCGACGACATCCTCGAGGCCTTCGGGGTCCCGAAGTCGATGCTCCCCGAGGTCTGCTCCTCCTCCGAGGTCTACGGCCACGTCGAGTCGTCGTCGCTGCTGCGCGAGGTCCCGATCGCCGGCATCCTCGGCGACCAGCAGGCCGCGACCTTCGGCCAGGCGGCGTTCGACCCGGGCGAGGCGAAGAACACCTACGGCACCGGCAACTTCCTGATCTTCAACACGGGCACCGAGATCGTCCACTCGAAGAACGGTCTGCTCACCACCATCGGCTACAAGCTCGGCGACGGCGAGGTGCACTACGCGCTCGAGGGCTCGATCGCGGTCTCCGGCTCGCTGATCCAGTGGCTGCGCGACAACCTGGGCCTCATCGGCTCGGCCCCCGAGGTCGAGGCGCTGGCCGCCACGGTCGAGGACAACGGAGGCGCGTACTTCGTGCCCGCCTTCTCGGGTCTGTTCGCCCCCTACTGGCGCTCCGACGCACGCGGAGCCCTCGTCGGCCTCACCCGCTACGTCAACAAGGGCCACATCGCCCGCGCCGCGCTCGAGGCGACCGCCTTCCAGACCCGCGAGGTCCTGGACGCGGTCAACGCCGACTCCGGCGTCCCCCTGCAGGAGCTCAAGGTCGATGGCGGCATGATCGCCAACAACCTGCTCATGCAGTTCCAGGCCGACATCCTCGGCGTCCCGGTCGTCCGACCGGTCGTCGCGGAGACCACCGCGCTCGGAGCGGCCTACGCGGCCGGTCTCGCGGTCGGGTTCTGGGAGAACCTCGACGACCTGCGCCAGAACTGGCAGGAGGACTCGCGCTGGACCCCGCAGATGGACCAGGACGAGGCCGCCCGCCAGTACCGCCTCTGGAAGAAGGCCGTCACCAAGACCTTCGACTGGATCGACGAGGACGTGCAGTAGCCTCCTCCGCGGCAGTCCCTGCCTGCCGCGGCGCGGTCGGCTCATCGAGGTGGTCGCGTCTCGGGGAGCGGGTTCCGTCCGGTTAGGGGACAACGCTGACACGCGTCCTCCCCGTTCGCCTTGCGCGACGAGCGGATGATGTGCGTCCGTTCACGGTGAAGCGCCCTGTCCGACCCTCGGGTCGGGTGGGGCGCTTCGTCGTTCCGATGACGGCGCAGGGGGTCTCGCAACGGGGTGGTTCGGGGACACCCGTGCTGGTCGAGTGGTCGCCGCAGACGGCTCATCGAGACCCGGCAATTCGGACCTGCATGCTGGTCGCGTAGTCGCTGCAGGCGGCTTATCGAGACCCGGACCGGGTGAGGCCTCAGTCCGCCGACAGCCCCAGCTGCGCGTCCAGCGCATCCAGGGAGTCGATCCGGCGCACGCCCAGCTCGACCGCCTCGGGCGGCAGCACGCGGCCGTGCTCGGGACCGCCGACGCGGTCGAGCCAGACGCCGCGCAGGCCCGCAGCGGCCGCTCCGACGGCGTCGGTGCCGAGCCGGTCGCCGACGTAGAGGGCCTCCTCCGGAGAGACCCCGAACCGCTCGCAGGCGATCGCGAAGATCCGCGCGTCCGGCTTGGCGACGCCGACGTCGCCGGAGGCGATCACGTGCTCGAAGCGACCGGAGAGGCCCGTGCCCTCGATCTTCCCCCGCTGGAAGTCGAGCACGCCGTTGGTGATGACGCCGAGGCGGACTCCGGCGGCGTCGAGCCGGTCGAGGACGGGCAGCGCGTCGTCGTGGAGGGTCCAGGCGGCGACGTAGTGCTCGAGGTACCCGCGGAACCAGGAGCTCGCCTCCTCGGGAGTCAGCCCGACTCCGGCCTCCGCGGCGAAGTCCGTGGCGCGCGCCCGGCGCTGGCCCTCGTAGTCGAGCTCGCCCGCGAGGTAGCGGTGGTAGTGCTCCTCCTCGAGCAGGTGCCAGCGGCGCTGCACGTCGGCCGGCTCGCCGGCGTAGGCGGCGCCGAGCGAGGCGGCGTACGCGACGATCCCCTCCCGCACAGCGCGGGCATGGGCGAAGAGGGTGTCGTCGAGGTCGAAGAGCGCGAGCCGCAGCACGGCCGCCTCAGCGGACGCGGCGGAGGAGGCCGACGGAGTCGTAGACGGCGGCGAGCGTGCGCTCCGCGGTCTCGGACGCGCGGTCGGCGGCGAGGGAGAGGACCCGGTCGAGCTCGGCCGGGTCGGCGAGCAGCTCCGCGGTCCGCGCTCGGATCGGGTCGAAGGTGGCGGCGACCACCTCGACGAGGCCCTTCTTGAGGTCCCCGTAGCCGCGGCCCGCGTACTCCTGCTCCAGCGACTCGACGGAGCGGTCGGCGAGGACCGAGTAGATCGTCAGCAGGTTCGAGACGCCGGGCTTCGCCGCCCGGTCGAAGCGCACCTCCGACTCGGTGTCCGTCACGGCGCGCATGATCTTCTTCGCGGTCGCCTTCGGCTCGTCGAGCACGCTGAGCAGGCCCGCGTCCGACTCCGCCGACTTCGACATCTTGGCGCCCGGGTTCTGCAGGTCGAAGATCTTCGCGGTCTCGCGCACGATGTGGGGCTCCGGCACGGCGAAGGTCTCGCCGAAGCGCGAGTTGAAGCGCGCGGCGAGATCGCGGGTGAGCTCCAGGTGCTGGCGCTGGTCCTCGCCGACCGGCACCGCGTCCGTCTGGTACAGCAGGATGTCGGCCGCCATCAGGATCGGGTAGGTGAACAGGCCCACCGAGGCGGCCTCGGCGCCCTGCTTCGCCGACTTGTCCTTGAACTGCGTCATCCGGCTGGCCTCGCCGAAGCCGGTCAGGGTGTTGAGGACCCAGGCGAGCTCGGCGTGAGCGGGCACGTGGGACTGGATGAAGAGGGTCGAGCGCGCGGGGTCGATGCCCGCGGCGATGTACTGCGCGGCGGTCGCGCGAGTGCGCTCGCGGAGCTGCTGCGGATCCTGCGGGACCGTGATCGCGTGCAGGTCGACGACGCAGAAGTAGGCGTCGAAGTCCTCCTGCATCGCGACCCACTGGGTCAGCGCGCCGATGTAGTTGCCGAGGTGCAGCGACCCGGAGGAGGGCTGCATGCCGGAGAAGATGACGGGCTTGGCGCCCGGGGTGCTGGGAGTCATGGGTGGCCTCGAGGGGTCGGTTCGCGGGGGAGAGGGTCAGAGCTCGTAGTCGACGACCACGGGGGAGTGGTCGGACCAGCGGGTGTCGTAGGAGGCGGCGCGGTCGACCTCGTAGCTGCGGGCGAGGTCGGCGAGCGCGGGCGTGGCGAGCTGGTAGTCGAGGCGCCAGCCGGTGTCGGTGTCGAAGGCCTGGCCGCGCTGCGACCACCACGTGTACGGTCCGGGCACCTCGCCCGCGAACCGGCGGCCGAGGTCGACCCAGCCCAGTCCGGCACCGGCGTTGTAGTCCGGGTCGCCCTCGGCGCCGACGAAGCGGTCGACGTAGGCCCGCTCCTCCGGGAGGAAGCCGGCCTTCTTGACGTTGCCCTTCCAGTTCTTGATGTCGAGCGTGCGGTGGCCGACGTTGAGGTCGCCCATCACCACGGCGAGCTCGCTGTGCGCCCGGATCTCGGGCAGGCGCGACTCCATCGCGTCGAGGAAGCGGTACTTCTCGACCTGCTTGGGAGTGCCGACCTCGCCGGAGTGGACGTAGGTGGAGACGACGGTGAGCGAGCGGCCGCCGACCTCGTAGTCGGCCTCGAGCCAGCGTCCGGCCGAGTCGAAGTCGTCGGCGCCGAAGGTCACTCGGTGGATCGTGGCGCGCCTGCGCGAGGCGAGAGCGACTCCGGCGCGCCCCTTGGCGGTCGCCTCGTCGTGCAGCACGTCCCACTCGTCCCCGAGGAGCCCCGTGAGGTCGTCCGTGGAGGCGCGGACCTCCTGCAGGGCCAGGACGTCGACGTCGCGCGCGGCGAGCCAGTCGCCCATCCCCTTGCGGTAGGCGGCGCGGACGCCGTTGACGTTGACGGAGGCGATGCGGAGGGTGCTGCGAGTCACCGGAGCAGTCTATTCGGAGCCGCGGAGCGGGCCGCCCGGCAGCGCTCGCACCCCGGAACGCGGAAGCCGGCGGCCGCCTCGCGCGACTCCCTCGGAGAGGGGGAGGAGCGCGGAGGCGACCGCCGGCGGGACCGCTCAGGACGGTCGGTCGGAGGGGATCAGGCGGGGACGGCCTGCGCGGTGGCCGGCTCGGGCACCTCGGCGACCACGGGGGCGCGCTTGATGCTCTTCGCGATGATCACGCAGACGGCCGTGACGACCATGCCCACCAGGATGGCGACCAGGTAGAGGATCGGCTGCCCGACGAGCCCGGTGACCCAGACTCCGCCGTGCGGGGCGCGGAGGGTGGATCCGAAGAGCGCGACGAGCGCACCCGTGACGGCCGAGCCGACCATGGCGGACGGGATCACGCGCAGCGGGTCGACCGCGGCGAACGGGATGGCCCCCTCCGAGATGAAGGACGCGCCCAGCAGGTAGGCGGCCTTGCCGTTCTGGCGCTCGGCGTCGGTGAACAGGCGCTTGCGGAGCGTCGTGGCGAGGGCCAGACCCAGCGGCGGGGTCATGCCGGCGGCCATGACGATCGCCATCACCTTGAACTGCACGGAGTTCGGGTCGCCGTCAGCGGGGACGGAGGCGAGGCCGGTGGTCGCGAAGGCGTAGGCCACTTTGTTGACCGGACCGCCCATGTCGAACGCCATCATGAGGCCGAGGATGATCCCCAGGATGATCAGGTTGCCGCCCGAGAGGCCCGAGAGCCAGGACGACAGGCCCTCGCTCAGTGCGCGGAGCGGCGCTCCGAGCACCACGAACATCAGGAAGCCGGTGATGAAGGTGGCGATCAGGGGGATGATCACGACGGGCATCAGCGACTTGAACGCCGCGGGGAGCTTGATCCGCGAGATGTAGAGGGCCGCGTAGCCGGCGATGAAGCCGGAGGCGAGGCCGCCCAGGAAGCCCGCGCCGACGGTGACGGCGACCGCGCCGCCGAGGAAGCCCGGCGCGATGCCGGGACGGTCGGCGATGCCGAAGGCGATGAAGCCGGAGAGCACCGGCACCAGGAACGCGAAGGTCGCGCTTCCGATGAGGAACATCACTCCGGCCCAGTCCGTGATGTTCGCGACGTTGAAGCCGTCGTCGATGATCTGCTGGGCCGTGAAGTCGACGATCCGGTAGCCGCCGAACAGGAACGACAGCGCGATCAGCAGACCGCCCGCCGCGACGAACGGGATCATGTAGGAGACGCCGGTCATCAGGTTCTGGCGGATGCGCGTGCCGACGCCGACCTTCTTCGGCGCGGCGGGGGCCGCGGCCGGAGTCGAGCGGGCGGGGGAGGACGCGGCGGAGCCGGAGCCGCGGAGGGCCAGAGCGCGGTCGAGGACCTCGTCCGGCTTGGACAGGGCCTCGGCGACGCCCACCTGGAGGATCGGCTTGCCGGCGAAGCGGTCCTTGCCGCGGACCTCGAGGTCGGCGGCGAGGATGACGACGTCCGCGGCGGCGATGTCGGCCGCGGTCATCTCGTCCGAGCCGGCCGCGCCCTGGGTCTCGACGTGGATCGGGTAGCCGCGCTTCTTCGCGGCCTGCTCGAGCGCCTCCGCGGCCATGTAGGTGTGGGCGATGCCCGCGATGCAGCTGGTCACGGCGACGAAGCGCGGGCCGGAGGCGGGGCTCGCGGCGGGCGCGTCCTGCACCTTCGCGACGGCGCGGTCGATGACGTCCGCCGCCTTCGCGAGCGCCTCCGACGTGCCCACCTCGAGGGTGGGCTTCCCGGCGAAGCGCTCCTTGCCGCGGACCTCGAGGTCGGCGGCGAGGATCACGACGTCGGCGTCGGCGATGGTCCGGTCCGACATGGGATCGGAGCCCGCGGCGCCCTGGGTCTCGACCTGGATCTCGTACCCCTTCTTCTTCGCGGCCTGCTCGAGGGCCTCGGCCGCCATGTAGGTGTGCGCGATGCCGGCGATGCAGCTGGTGACGGCGACGATCCTCATGAGACGACGACCTCTCGGGCGATGATGTCCGCGACCTCCTGGCCGCTGGCGGCGGCGCGGAGGGAACCGGTGAAGGACTCGTGGATCAGCTTGCGGGCGAGCTGGGCGAGGATCTTGAGGTGCGCCTGGTCGGCGCCGTCCGGAGCCGCGATCAGGAAGATCAGGTCGGCCGGGCCGTCGGGGGCCCCGAAGTCGACGCCCTGCTTCGCGATGCCGACCGCCACGCTGGGCGAGACGACGTGGGAGGAGCGGGCGTGGGGGATCCCGATGCCGCCGGGCATGCCGGTCGCCATCTGCGACTCGCGGTCGCGGACGTCGGCGAGGAAGCCGTCGAGGTCGGTGACGCGGCCGGCGTCGGCGAGCGTCTTCGCGAGCTGCGCGGTGGCCTCGTCCTTCGTGGCGGCGGTGAGGTCGACGATGACCGTCGACGCCTCGGTGAGAGCAGTCATGCGCTCAGTTCTCCAATCGGGAGGGTGGGGTCGGGGTTCTCGACGACGGAGACGTCGTCGAGGCGGAGGGAGTCGGGACCCGGGGCTTCGCTGCCCGGGAGCTGGACGGCGGCGGTACCCCACGCGACTGCTGTCGCGAGGCGCTCCGCCTCCGTGGCGTCGACGGCCGAGAGGTAGCCGGCGAGCGTGCTGTCGCCGGCGCCGACGGTGCTGAGGGGCACGACGGCGGGGGCGCCCGCCCACCACGACGCGTGCGCCGTGACGAGGAGGGCGCCGTGCTCTCCGAGGCTGACGAGCGCTCGCGCGTCGGGCAGCTGCAGGAGTTCACGGGCTCCGGCGACGACGTCTCCGACCGTCGTCAGGGAGCGGCCGAGGAGCTCCTCGAGCTCCTCGAGGTTGGGCTTCACCAGGGTGGCCGTGCCGGCCGCGATGATCGCGGTCAGGGGGGCTCCCGAGGTGTCGACGGCGAGGGGGACGCCGAAGTGCAGGGCGAGGCGGCCGAGGGCGGGGTAGAAGTCCGCTCCCAGTCCCGGGGGGACGCTGCCGCAGGCGACGAGCCAGCGGGGCGAGGCCGAGACGTGCTCGCCGATCAGCTCGGAGAGGGCGTGGGCCTCCTCCTCCGTGACGGCGGGGCCGGGCTCGTTGATCTTGGTGGTGCGGCCCGTCCGGTCGTCGACCACGGTGATGTTGGTGCGGATCGGGTGGGCGATCGCCGCACTGGCCGAGCGGACTCCGGCGGCCCGGAGCATCGTGGACAGGTCGAGGCCGGTGGAGGCGTCGGCCGGGTAGACCGCGGTCGCCTCGACGCCGTTGCGCGCGAGGGCACGGGCGACGTTGACGCCCTTGCCGGCCGGGTCGCGCCGCACGTCGTGCGCGCGGTTGACCTCGCCGACGGCGAAGCCGCTCGTGGAGAGGGTGACGTCGATGCTCGGGTTGGCGGTGACGGTGACGATCATGCGCGGACGACCTCCGGGCCGGCCGACTCGATGTCGTCGGCGAGCTCGTCGTCGACATCGGCGTCGGTGATGACGGTGTCGACCGCGGACAGCGGAGCGACGTGCCCGAAGTCCTGCCGGCCGAACTTCGAGTGGTCGGCGAGGACCACGACCCGGCGCGCGGAGGCGATGATCGCGGACTTGACGACGGCCTCGTCGAGATCGGGGGTGGTGAGCCCGCGCTCGAGGCTCAGGCCGTTCGTGCCGATGAAGGCGACATCCACCGAGACCGTGGAGAGGGCCTGGGCGGCCCACGGTCCGACGGCGGCCTGCGTGACTCCGCGCAGGTGCCCGCCGATGAGGTGGAGGTCGATGTTGGGCCGGCCGACGAGCGCCATCGCGACGGGGAGGGAGTGGGTGACGACCGTCAGCCGGCGGTCCAGGGGGAGCAGCTCCGCCAGCCGCACCGTGGTGGTGCCGGCGTCGATGGCGATCGAGCCGCCGTCGGGCACCTCGGCGAGGGCCGCGGTGGCGATGCGGTCCTTCTCGCCGGCGAGGTGTCCCTCACGGGCGGCGACCTCGGGCTCGATGCCCAGCCGCTCGACGGGGATGGCTCCGCCGTGCGCACGGCGCAGCAGGCCCCGCTTCTCGAGGCTGGTGAGATCGCGGCGGATCGTCTCCGGCGTCACGGCGAGGGAGAGGGCGAGGTCGCGGACCTCGACGCGCCCGTCGGTGCGGGCGCGGTCCAGGATCGCCTGGTGCCGCTCCGGTGCGTACATGTGGACTCCGTCGTCTCGCCGTGGGTGGTGCGCCGGATCCGCGGTGTCGTTGCCGACCTCGGATCTGCGTTTACCTCTTTTTAGACCCGTTCGGGAGGGAAGTCAACAGAAACGGACAGACTCGGCAGGCGAATCGGGCCCGGCGACGGAGGGCTGAACGGGAGGAGGACCGCCGGGTCAGGCGGCGAGCTGCTCGAGCTCCTCCTCGAGCTGCGCGAGCTGGCGCTCCAGGCGCCGTCGTTTGAGGAGGGACGCCTCCGGCAGCGCGGCGCGAAGCCGCTCGCGCTCGGCCTCGGCGAGGGTGCGGCGGGCGGTGCGCAGCTGCTCCTCCCGCTCCTTCTCGCGCTCCTCCGGCGTGAGCTTGCGCGCCGAGATCCCGGCGTCGCTCATCCCGACGGAGATCCACGACGCGGCGATCAGGATCACCTGGCAGACGAGGTTGAACCAGATCAGCAGACCGATGAGGACCGCGAACGAGGCGAGCAGCGGATTGCGGGAGGCGCCGCCCAGCAGCTGCGTCCCGAGGACCTTGAGCGCGCCGAGAGCGATCCCGCCGAGCAGCGACCCCGCCCAGAGGTTCTTCCAGGGGATCGAGATGCCCGAGAGGATGCGGAAGGAGCCGGCGAGCGTGCCCGTGTCCAGGGCCAGCATGATCAGCAGGCCGACCGCGCTGCCGGCGAGTCGGGCCGGCATCGACTCGCTGCCGATCCCGAGGAAGCCGAACGCCACGTCCACCAGCGAGGTCGAGAACACGGAGAGACCGGCCGAGACCAGCAGCACCGCCCCGAAGACCAGGGCGAGCCCCGCGTCCTTGAGCTTGAGCAGGACGAAGAGGGTCGTGGGTCCGGGGAGCGAGAAGAGCAGCCGGACCGCCTGGCGCAGGCTCCCCAGGAAGTTCAGCGCCGTCCAGAGCAGGCCGGCGGCCGCGATCGCACCCGTCCAGCCGAGGATCGACGAGTCGAGCAGGTCGTCGACCGACACGAGGGCGTTCTTCCCGCCGATCAGACCGGGGACGGAGCGGGTCACCAGGTCGAGGAGGGAGTCGCGCAGCACCGAGTCGTCGCGCACCCAGAAGCCGAAGACGGCGAAGAAGACGAAGAGCGCCGCGAAGACCGCGAACAGGGCCTGGAAGGCGAGTCCGGAGGCGAAGAGGGGCCCGCCGGTCTCGGAGTAGTGGAGCATCACCCGCACCGGCCGCGTCCGCATGACCCGCTCGAACAGGCCCGGGATCCCGCGGGGAGTGTCGGCCGCCTCGGTCATTCCTCCAGCGTACTGAGGCCTCGCGGCGCTCCCGTGCACGCGCCCGCCTGCACGCAGGAACGCGTCCGGCCCGCCGGATCCGAGGATCCCGGCGGGCCGGACGCGTTCGCGAGGGGGAGGATCAGGCGCGGCCGCGGATGACGGCCTGCTTCACCTCGGCGATCGCCTGCGTGATCTGGATGCCGCGCGGGCACGCCTCCGTGCAGTTGAAGGTCGTGCGGCAGCGCCACACGCCCTCCTTGTCGTTGAGGATGTCCAGGCGCGCTCCACCGGCGTCGTCGCGCGAGTCGAAGATGAAGCGGTGGGCGTTCACGATCGCCGCGGGGCCGAAGTACTGCCCGTCGGTCCAGAACACGGGGCAGGACGAGGTGCACGCGGCGCAGAGGATGCACTTCGTGGTGTCGTCGAAGCGGGCGCGGTCGGCGACCGACTGCACGCGCTCCTTGCCCTTGGGCGCCGGGGTGTTGGCGACCAGGAACGGCTGCACCTCGCGGTAGGAGGCGAAGAACGGCTCCATGTCGACGACGAGGTCCTTCTCGAGGGGCAGGCCCTTGATCGCCTCGATGTAGATCGGCTGCGAGATGTCGAGATCCTTGATCAGCGTCTTGCAGGCCAGGCGGTTGCGGCCGTTGATCCGCATCGCGTCGGATCCGCAGATGCCGTGCGCGCACGAGCGGCGGAAGGTCAGCGATCCGTCCTGATCCCACTTGATGCGGTGCAGGGCGTCGAGGACGCGGTCGGTCGAGTACATCTCGACGTCGAAGTCCTGCCAACGCGGCTCGGCGTCCACCTCGGGGTCGAAGCGGCGGATGATGAACGTGACGGTGAACGCCTCCGGGGCCGCGGGGGCGGCGGGCGGCTGCTCGAGGGTAGCGGTCGACATGGCTAGTACTTCCTCTCCATCGGCTGGTACCGGGTGATCACGACGGGCTTCCAGTCGAGCCGGATGTGGTCACCGGCGTCGGAGGAGTGGGCGTCACCGGAGAGGTACGCCATCGTGTGCTGCATGTAGTTCTCGTCGTCGCGCTTCGGGAAGTCGTCGCGCATGTGGCCGCCGCGGCTC
The DNA here is from genome assembly GCF_009834265.1 of Rathayibacter sp. VKM Ac-2805. NCBI lineage: Bacteria > Bacillati > Actinomycetota > Actinomycetes > Micrococcales > Microbacteriaceae > Rathayibacter > Rathayibacter sp. VKM Ac-2805. The sequence continues at coordinate 2,478,245 of NZ_CP047185.1, read as the reverse complement.
TCCTTGCGGTTGCGCGCCGAGTAGACGACGACCTCGGCGAGGTCGAGCAGGAAGCCCAGCTCGACGGCCTCGAGGAGGTCGGTGTTGAAGCGCTTGCCCTTGTCCTGCACCGAGATGTTGCGGAACCGGTCGCGCAGGCGCTGGATGGTCCCGGTGACGGCCTCGAGGGACTCGTCGGTGCGGAACACCTGGGCGTTCTTGTCCATCTCGTCCTGCAGCTCCTTGCGGATCGAGGCGATCCGCTCGGTGCCGGTGGCGGAGCGGAGCGAGGCGAGCATGTCGCGGATCGCGCCGGCCGGGTCGGCGGGCAGGGGGGTGAAGTCGACCGTCTTGGCGTAGTCGGCGGCGTTGTTGCCGCTGCGCTTGCCGAAGACGTTGATGTCGAGGAGGGAGTTGGTGCCGAGGCGGTTGGAGCCGTGCACCGAGACGCACGCGCACTCGCCGGCGGCGTAGAGGCCGGGGACGACGGTCGTGTTGTCCGAGAGCACCTCGGCCTTGACGTTGGTCGGGATGCCGCCCATCGCGTAATGCGCGGTCGGCATGACGGGGACCGGCTCGACGACGGGGTCGACGCCCAGGTAGGTGCGGGCGAACTCGGTGATGTCGGGGAGCTTGGTCTCGAGGACCTCGGCGCCCAGGTGGGTGCAGTCCAGCAGCACGTAGTCCTTGTGCGGTCCGGCGCCGCGGCCCTCCGCCACCTCCTGGACCATGCAGCGGGCGACGATGTCGCGCGGCGCGAGGTCCTTGATGGTGGGGGCGTAGCGCTCCATGAAGCGCTCGCCCGAGGCGTTGCGGAGGATCGCACCCTCTCCTCGCGCTCCCTCGGTGAGGAGGATGCCGAGGCCGGCGAGGCCGGTCGGGTGGAACTGGAAGAACTCCATGTCCTCCAGGGGGAGGCCCTTGCGCCAGATGATGCCGACGCCGTCGCCGGTGAGGGTGTGCGCGTTGGAGGTGGTCTTGTAGATCTTGCCGAAGCCGCCGGTCGCGAAGATGATCGCCTTCGCCTGGAAGACGTGCAGCTCGCCCGTGGCCAGCTCGTAGGCGACGACGCCGGAGGGCTTGGCCACTCCGTCGACCTCGGTCATCACCAGGTCGAGGACGTAGAACTCGTTGTAGAAGTTGATGCCGAGTCGGACGCAGTTCTGGAACAGCGTCTGCAGGATCATGTGGCCGGTGCGGTCGGCCGCGTAGCAGGCGCGGCGGACGGGCGCCTTACCGTGGTCGCGGGTGTGGCCGCCGAAGCGGCGCTGGTCGATCTTGCCCTCCTCGGTGCGGTTGAAGGGCAGGCCCATGTTCTCGAGGTCGATGACCGCGTCGATGGCCTCCTTCGCGAGGATCTCGGCCGCGTCCTGGTCGACGAGGTAGTCGCCGCCCTTGACGGTGTCGAAGGTGTGCCACTCCCAGCTGTCCTCCTCGACGTTCGCGAGGGCGGCGGCCATGCCGCCCTGCGCCGCTCCGGTGTGGGAGCGGGTCGGGTACAGCTTCGAGATCACGGCCGTCTTCGCCTTGGGGCCGGCCTCGATGGCCGCGCGCATCCCGGCACCGCCGGCGCCGACGATGACGACGTCGAACTGGTGGTAGTGGACGCCGTCGGGTCCGACGGTCTGCGCGAAGGCGCTCTGGTCGGCGCCGGTGTGGGAGTGGCCTGGTGTGCTCACGGGGTGGGTGCTCCGTCGTACGGGGATGGGAGGGGGAGGTGCCGGGACGCGGTGCCGCGGACCGGGAGGGGCGCGGGCCCCTCTCCGATCCGCGGCACCGCGGTCACGCTGCGCAGAAGGAGGGCAGCAGGTCCGCGGCGGTGCCGGCGGGGCACGGGTCGAACGCGAAGACGACCCAGGTGCCGAGCGTGATCAGCGCGACGACGGCGACGAGGATGCCGCCCTTGAAGGCCTTGGCCAGCAGGGGCGAGGTCGCGTAGTCGTTGACCAGCGTGCGCATGCCGTTGCCGCCGTGGATCAGCGCGAGCCACAGCATGAGGACGTCCCACCACTGCCAGAACGGGTTCGCCAGCTTGCCGCCGACGAAGCCGAAGTCGATGGCCTTGATGCCGTCGCCCAGCAGCAGGTTGTAGATGAGGTGCCCGAAGATCAGGACGATCAGCACGACGCCGGAGGCGCGCATGTAGATCCAGCCCCACTTCTCCCAGTTGGTGCCGGAGGAGCGGGTCGGGGTGTGCGGGGTCCGCGGTGCGGCGACGGTGCTCAATGCGCACCCCCCTCGCTGAAGACGTTGATCAGGTGGCGCGGCGCGAAGCCGAGCATCAGCACGACCCAGAGGCCCATGACGACCCAGAAGAGGACGCGCTGATTGCGGGTCGCCCAGCTCCAGAAGTCGACCAGGATGATCCGCAGGCCGTTCAGCGCGTGGAACGCGATGGCGCCCACGAGCCCGGTCTCGCCGAGTCCCATGATCGGGTTCTTGTACGTGCCGATGACCGCGTTGTACGCCTCGGGGCTCACGGCGATGAGAGCGGAGTCGAGGACGTGGACGAGGAGGAAGAAGAAGATGGCGACACCGGTGATCCGGTGGAGCACCCACGACCACATGCCTTCGCGACCGCGGTACAGGGTGCCGGCCGGACGCCGGATCTTCCCCTGCTTCCGGGGTGCGAGGGTTTGAGCAGCTTGAACTGACACGAACAACCCTCCCTGGTTGTGCTCCGACGGCCTGACCTGTTCCCACGTCGCGTGGACGGGGACGGGGCGGGGAGCGACGAGAAACTCGCCCTCCGATTCTAAGCGCGCTCGCAGGCGGGCGCGGCTTAGGCGAGCCTTAGCTGCGGGGCAGGGCGAGGGCGGGCGCCCCCGCGGTCGCGTAGTGCGCGAGGAGCTCGTCGGTGAGCGCGCTCCAGGTGCGGTGGAGCACGCGGCGGCGGCCCGCCTCGCCGAGCCGGGCGCGCAGTGCGGGATCGCGGACCAGGCGCTCCACCTGCCGGCGCAGGTCGGAGTCGCTCTCGGGCGCGTAGAGCAGGCCGTCCACGCCGTGCTCGATGAGGTCGGTGGGGCCGCCCGCGTGCGGCGCGACCACCGCGGTGCCGGACGCCTGCGCCTCCTGCACCGTCTGGCCGAACGTCTCCTCCGTTCCGGTGTGCACGAAGACGTCGAGCGCGGCGAAGACCGCCGGCAGCCGGTCGCCGTCGAGCCGGCCGAGCATCCGCGCCGCCGGGCCGAGGGCGGCGGCGACCCGGGCGGAGGAGGGGCCGTAGCCGCCCACGACCAGCTCCGCGTGCGGGAGGGAGGCGAGTGCCGCCATCCGCTCCACCCTCTTCTCGGGGGAGAGGCGCCCGATGTAGCCGACGAGCGCGTCGTCGGCGCCGAGTCCGGCACGGACGGCCTGCGCGTAGGGGGAGGAGCGGCGGCGCGGGTGGAAGCGGTCGCTCTGCACTCCGCGACCCCACAGCGCGGTGCGCTCGATGCCGGCGGCGGCGAGGTCGTCGAGGGCGCTGGTGGAGGGGGCGAGGGTCAGGTCCGCCCCGGCGTGGATCTGGCGGATCACCCGCCAGGCGAGGGCGCGGGCGCCGCGGATGCCGTAGCGGGCCGCGAATCGCGCGACGTCCGTCTGGTAGATCGCGACACTCGGCACGCCGAGCCGGCCGGCCGAGGCGATGGCGCGGGCGCCGAGGAGGAAGGGCGAGGCGATGTGCACCACGTCGGGCTCGAAGTCGGCCAGCTCCCGGGTGAGGGCCAGCGTGGGGATCCCGACCGGGAAGTCGCGGTAGGCGATCGCCGGGTGCTCCACGACGCGGTGGCCCGCGTAGTGGCCCGGCGCCCCCGCGGCCGGACAGACGACGAGCGCCTCGATCCCGCGCTCCGCGAACTCGTCGAGCACCCGCAGGACGCTCGTGGTCACGCCGTTCAAGGACGGCAGGAAGCTCTCGGTGACGACCGCGACTCTCACGCCCCGGACGCTACGGCGGCGGGATGAACGGCGGCGCGCGCTCGGGTGAACGGACGGTCGCGCTCGGGCTCCCTTGTATCCTGCGGACATGACATCACCTGAGACCGATGGCCGCGCCCCGCTCGACCGCTTCTACAGCGTGATCCCCGCCGGCGGGATCGGCTCGAGGCTGTGGCCGCTCTCCCGGGCCGACGCCCCGAAGTTCCTGCACGATCTGACGGGGTCGGGACAGACCCTCCTCCGCGACACCTGGGACCGCCTCGCGCCCATCTCGGGCGCCGACCGGATCATGGTCGTGACGGGGCGCGCGCACCGCGCCGCCGTCGAGGAGCAGCTCGAGAGCCTCGAGGACCTCAACGTCGTCCTCGAGAGCGAGCCGCGCGACTCGTCCGCCGCGATCGGCCTGGCCGCCGCCATCCTCGAGCGCCGCCAGCCCGGCGTGATCATCGGCTCGTTCGCCGCCGACCACGTCATCAGCGGTCAGCAGCTGTTCCACGACGCGGTCGCCGAGGCCGTCGTCGCGGCGGACGCGGGCTACATCGCGACCATCGGCATCACGCCGACCGAGCCTGCCGTGGGCTTCGGCTACATCCGCACGGGGAAGCACCTCGGGATCGACGGGGCGACGCACACGCTCGCCGTCGACTCCTTCGTCGAGAAGCCCGACGCCGACACCGCGCGCGCCTACCTCTCCAGCGGTCAGTACCTCTGGAACGCGGGCATGTTCATCGCCCGCGCCGACCGCCTCCTCGAGGAGCTCGGCCGCGCGAAGCCGAAGCTGCTCGCCGGACTGCTCGAGCTCGCCGCCGCGTGGGACACCCCGGAGCGCGGCGCGGTCGTCGACCGCATCTGGCCGGGCCTGGAGAAGATCGCGATCGACTACTCCGTCGCAGAGCCGGCCGCGGCCGCGGGCAAGCTGGCCGTCGTGCCGGGCCACTTCTCCTGGGACGACGTGGGCGACTTCGCGTCCATCGCGAAGCTGCACTCGAGCGGACTCCGCTCGGACCTCGCCATCCTCGGCGAGGACGCGCGTGTGCTCGCCGACTCCGCGACGGGCATCGTCGTCAGCGGCGGCAACCGCACCATCGCCCTCATCGGAGTGAAGGACATCGTCGTCGTGGACACCCCCGATGCGCTCCTGGTGACCACGACCGAGAACGCCCAGAAGGTCAAGGGCGTCGTCGACGCCCTGCGCCTCTCCGGCCGCACCGACGTCCTCTAGCCCTCCGTCACACCCGGCGAAGCGCGGCCCTCCCCTCGGAGGCGCCGCGCTTCGCCGTTCCGCCCCTCGCCTCATGCGCGTGCGGAGGTCCCGATACGCCGTTCGCGCGGCCACTCGACCACCACCGGTGAGGACCTCGGCCGTCGCCCTGGGGGCTGGTGGCCGGGTCTCGATCCGCCGCTTCCGCGGCAACTCGACCACCATGGAGGAGCATCGCGTCCGTGCCCGACCGCGCGCAGCGCGGAGCTCCCCCGAGCACTCTCGACGTCCGGCAGCAGAGGAGAGGGCCGCGAGCAGGAATCGCGTGCCAGCGATTCAGGCCAGCCCGACGCGACCCGCTCTGCGGAACGCACCCGTCGCGAAGCCGACCGCGCCGAGCCGCCCCGCGGCTCGGAATCGAGCACAGCCGCCCGCACCCCGCGACACGCTCCGCGTGTCGCGAAGATCAACACTGTGTAACTCTTCCTGACCACCACCGTCCGGGCGGCTGAGCGGCTTGTCACATTGGGTAACGTGTGGGGATCGACGCCCTGCTGCGCTCGTCGCGCGGGGCCGCATTCCTGGAGGACGACATCTTGACTATCACCTCGCGTAAGGCCGCGTTCGGCGGTCTCGCCGCCCTCGGCGTCACCGCGCTTCTCGCCGGTTGCGCCTCCGCCCCCGAGGAGAGCGGCTCCAGCGCCGCCGCCGGTGGCGACTTCCTGCCCTGCATGGTCTCCGACGCGGGCGGGTTCGACGACAAGTCGTTCAACGAGCTCGGCTACAACGGCCTCGTGAAGGCCTCGGAGGACCTCGGCGTCACGCCGAAGACCGTCACCTCGGAGTCCGAGACGGACTACGCCCCGAACCTGACCAGCCTCGTCGACCAGGGCTGCAACCTGATCATCACCGTCGGCTTCGCGCTGGCCGAGGCCACGTCGGCCGCGGCCGAGGCGAACACGGACATCGACTTCGCGATCATCGACGACGCGTCGATCGACCTGCCGAACGTCAAGCCGATCACCTTCGACACCTCGCAGGCGGCGTTCCTCGCCGGCTACACGGCCGCGTCGTACTCCAAGACCGGCGTCGTCGGCACCTACGGCGGCCAGCAGTTCCCGACCGTCACGATCTTCATGGACGGCTACGCCGACGGCGTGAAGTACTACAACGAGCAGAAGGGGAAGGACGTCAAGGTCGTCGGCTGGGACGTCGACGCGCAGACCGGCTCCTTCACCGGCGGCTTCGCGGCGGGCGTCGAGGCCAAGTCGGCCGCGCAGTCGCTGATCGACCAGAACGCGGACGTCATCCTCCCCGTCGGCGGTCCGATCTTCCAGTCGGCGATCGAGGCGATCCGCGACTCCGGCAAGGACATCGCGATGGTCGGCGTGGACGCGGACCTGTACGAGACCTACCCCGACGGCGCCGACCTGTACCTGACCTCGATCCTCAAGGGCATCGAGGCCGGCACGACCGACGTCACCAGCTCCGCCGGAGCCGACGACTTCGACCCCACTCCCTTCGTGGGCACCCTCGAGAACGACGGAGTCGGCATCGCGCCGTTCCACGACTTCGAGTCGAAGGTCTCGGGCGACCTGCAGGGCGAGCTCGACACCATCAAGGCGGGCATCATCGACGGCTCCATCACCGTCACCTCCCCGTCCGCTCCCGCGGCGTCCTAGCCGCTTCCTCGAAGAGGCCGGCGGGCCCGAGCACACCTCGGGCCCGCCGGCCTCTTCGTCGGTCCGGCGGGCGGATCGGCTCCGCTGCGTCCCTCGATCCCGGCCGACGGCGCATCGTGGCGCGAACCGAAAGTTAGATTGGTCCCATGAAGCTCGAACTGCGTGGCATCACGAAGCGCTTCGGCGCGCTCGTGGCCAACGACCACATCGATCTCACCGTCGAACCCGGTGAGATCCACTGCCTCCTCGGCGAGAACGGCGCGGGCAAGTCGACGCTCATGAACGTGCTCTACGGCCTGTACCAGGCCGAGGAGGGGGAGATCCTGCTGGACGACGCGGTCCAGCACTTCTCCGGTCCGGGTGACGCCATGAAGGCGGGCATCGGGATGGTCCACCAGCACTTCATGCTCGTCCCCGTGTTCACCGTCGCCGAGAACGTCATGCTGGGCCACGAGGAGACGAAGGCCGGCGGGCGCCTGGACCTCGCTGCCGCGCGCGCCCGGGTGCGCGAGATCTCGGACCGCTTCGGCTTCGACGTGGATCCCGACGCCCTGGTCGAGGACCTCCCCGTCGGCGTGCAGCAGCGGGTCGAGATCATCAAGGCGCTCTCCCGCGACGCCCGGGTGCTCGTGTTCGACGAGCCGACCGCGGTGCTGACCCCGCAGGAGACCGACGAGCTGATCGCGATCATGCGCCAGCTGCGTGCGGCCGGGACCGCCATCGTCTTCATCACGCACAAGCTCCGCGAGGTGCGCGAGGTCGGGGACCGCATCACGGTCATACGCCTCGGCAGAGTCGTGGGGGAGGCGTCGCCGACGGCGAGCAACGCCGAGCTCGCCTCGCTGATGGTGGGCCGCGCCGTCGAGCTGACGGTGCAGAAGGAGCAGGCGGTGCCGGGCGACGAGGCCCTCGTCGTCTCGAACCTCACCGTGCGCGACGCCAACGGCCAGGCCGTCGTCGACGACGTCTCCTTCGAGGTCCGCCGCGGCGAGATCCTCGCGATCGCGGGCGTGCAGGGCAACGGCCAGACCGAGCTCACCGAGGCGATCATGGGCCTGCAGGAGCGGGTCGAGGGCTCGGTGACCCTGGACGGGCGCCGCCTCGACGGGCTGTCCGTGCGCCGCGTCCTCGAGTCGGGGGTCGGCTTCGTCCCCGAGGACCGCACCGAGGACGGTCTGGTCGCCGAGTTCACGATCGCCGAGAACCTCATGCTCGACCGCAGCGACCGCGGTCCGTTCGTGAAGGGACTGGGCCTGCGGCTGAAGGAGCTCGAGCGCTTCGCCGAGGAGCGGGTGCGCGAGTTCGACGTGCGCGCCCAGGGGATCGGCACCCACGTCGGCCGCCTCTCCGGAGGCAACCAGCAGAAGGTGGTGCTCGCGCGCGAGCTCAGCCGGGAGCTGCGGCTGTTCATCGCGGCGCAGCCCACCCGCGGCATCGACGTCGGCTCCATCGAGTTCGTCCACAAGCGCATCGTCGAGACGCGCGACACCGGGGTCCCCGTGATCGTGGTGTCGACGGAGCTCGACGAGGTCGCGGCGCTCGCCGACCGCATCGCGGTCATGTACAAGGGCGGGATCATCGGCATCGTCCCCGCCGACACGCCCCGCGAGGTCCTGGGGCTCATGATGGCCGGGCAGACGCCCGCCGAGAAGGGAGCGGCGGCGTGAGCGACGCGCAACTGCCCGCGGTCGATCCCGATGCGGAGACCGAGAAGGCGTCCGGGCTCGAGCCCGGCCAGAAGCCGGATCAGGAGGTGCGCACCGGCCCGCTCGAGAGCGGCGCCTCCCGCGTCCTGCGCGAGATCCTCTCCGGCACCGCGCTGATGTCGGTGCTCGCCGTGCTGCTCTCCCTCATCGCGGGCGGCGTGCTGATCGCCGCGACCGACAAGGACGTCCAGGCGGCGTCGGGCTACTTCTTCGCCCGGCCGCTCGACACCCTGCAGGCGATCTGGCAGTCCGTCTCCGGTGCCTACTCCTCGCTCTTCCAGGGCTCGGTCTACAACTTCCGCCGCGAGGGCTTCGCCAACGGCATCAAGCCGCTGACGGACACCCTGGCCTTCGCGACCCCGCTGATCGCCGGCGGGCTCGGAGTGGCGCTGGCCTTCCGCGTCGGCCTGTTCAACATCGGCGGCCGCGGCCAGATGCTGATCGCCGCCGCCTGCGCGGGCTGGGTCGGCTTCTCCTTCGACCTCCCGTGGGGCGTGCACCTGATCGTCGCGCTCGCCGCCGGAATCCTGGGCGGCGCGCTCTGGGGCGGACTCGTGGGACTGCTCAAGGCCCGCACCGGCGCGCACGAGGTGATCCTCACGATCATGCTCAACTACGTCGCGTTCTACCTGATCTCCTACCTCCTGCGGACGCCCGGCGCGCTGCAGGCGCCCGGCTCGAACAACCCGAAGTCGCCCGGGATGAAGGAGACCGCGGTCTTCCCGGCGCTCCTCGGCCCCGGATACTCGCTCACGCTCGGCTTCGTCTTCGCGGTCCTCGCGACCGTGTTCGTCTGGTGGCTCCTGAACCGCTCGACGATCGGCTTCAAGTTCCGCGCGGTGGGGGAGAACCCGCACGCGGCACGGGTCGCGGGCATCGATGTGAAGAACAGCTACGTGTACGCGATGCTGCTCTCCGGCGGCCTGCTCGGCCTCGCCGGCAGCGCCCAGGTGATGGGGACGGTGACGACCGGCTTCACGTCCGGGATCGACGCGGGCATCGGCTTCGACGCGATCACGGTCGCGCTGCTGGGCCGCTCCCGACCCTGGGGCGTGTTCTTCGCCGGCATCCTCTTCGGCGCCTTCAAGGCGGGCGGCTACTCGATGCAGGCCGCCGAGGGCGTGCCGATCGACGTGGTCCTCGTCGTCCAGTCGCTGATCGTCCTCTTCATCGCCGCACCGCCGCTGGTGCGCGCGATCTTCCGCCTCCCGACGCCCGGGGCAGCCCCGAAGCGCCGCACCCGCCGCACCTCGGAGGTGTCCGCATGAGCACCGCCGTCGCCACCGCCCCCGACCGCGTCGTGATCCGCAGCTGGAAGGCGCCGATCGCGTTCGGCGTCTTCGCGCTGCTCGCCGTCGTCCTCTTCGTGGTCCTCGGCCGCGACGGGACGAGCTCGTTCCGCCTCGCCGCGGGGACCGACTTCTTCGCGCTGCCGGACATCCCGTTCCCGACGCGGGGGACGGGAGTGGTCGTCGCGATCCTCCTGGTCGCCCTGGCCGTCGCGTCGGCCGCGCTCACCCGCGCCGGCCGCCGGATCCCGCTCTGGCTCTCGGCGGTCTTCGCCCTGGTCTTCCTGATCGGGTTCCTCGTCTGGGCGTCGGCCGGTGCCGCGCTGCCCGTCTCGGGACTGCTGCTCGGGACCGTCGGGCTGGCCACTCCGCTGATCTTCGGCTCGCTCGGCGGCGTCATCTCGGAGCGGGTCGGAGTCGTCAACGTCGCGATCGAGGGGCAGCTGCTCGCCGGCGCCTTCACCGCGGCGATGGTCGGCTCCCTCACCCGCCAGCCGGTGCTCGGCCTGCTCGCGGCGATGGTCGCGAGCGTCCTGGTGTCGTTCGTGCTGGCCGCCTTCGCGATCAAGTACCTGGTCGACCAGGTGATCGTCGGAGTCGTGCTGAACGTGCTGGTGACCGGCCTGACGAGCTTCCTCTACTCCCAGGTCCTCTCCGCCGACGCGTCGACGTTCAACTCGCCGGTGAAGTTCGACCGCCTCCCGATCCCGGTGCTCAGCCAGGTGCCGATCGTGGGCGCCGTCCTGTTCAACCAGACGGTGATCGTCTACCTGATGTACTTCGCGATCTTCGCGGTGTGGTGGGGCCTGTTCAAGACCAAGTGGGGCCTCCGCCTGCGCGCCGTCGGCGAGCACCCGCAGGCCGCGGACACCGTGGGCATCGATGTCGCCCGCACGCGCTTCTGGAACGTCTCCCTCGCCGGGGCGATCGCCGGAGTCGGCGGCGCGTACTACACGCTCGACGCGGTCGGCGCGTTCGGCAAGGAGATGACCGCGGGCGCGGGCTTCATCGCCCTGGCCGCCGTCATCTTCGGCCGCTGGGACCCGATCAAGGCGACGCTCGCGTCGCTCCTGTTCGGCTTCGCGACCAACCTGCAGAACGTGCTCGGCGTCATCGGCTCGCCCGTGCCCAGCGAGTTCATGCTGATGCTGCCGTACGTCGTGACGATCTTCGCGGTGGCCGGTCTCGTCGGCCAGTCCCGCGGACCGGCCGCCGCCGGCAAGCCGTACCTGAAGTCCTGAGAGGAGCCGTCGTGACCGACATCGACTGGGAGGCGCTGCGCGAGGCCGCCCTCGAGGCCATGAGCCACGCCTACGTCCCGTACTCGAAGTTCCCCGTCGGCGTCGCCGCGCTCGTGGACGACGGCCGGACGATCTCGGGCTGCAACGTCGAGAACGCCTCCTACGGGCTCACGCTCTGCGCCGAGTGCGCGCTGGTGTCCTCTCTGCACATGACGGGCGGCGGCCGGCTCGTCGCCTTCACCTGCGTCGACGGGAAGGGCGGCGTCCTGATGCCCTGCGGGCGCTGCCGCCAGCTGCTCTTCGAGCACTCGGCCGAGGGCATGCTCCTCCAGACCGTGTCGGGCGTGAAGACGATCGACGAGGTCATCCCCGACGCCTTCGGCCCGCGCACGCTCGAGGCCTACGCCGCCTCCTAGGGCCGCCGTCACCGCTCCCACTCCCGAACCGAGGACTCCGCATGACCCGCACCACCCCCGTCGAGGACTTCGACGCCGTCGACATCATCCGCACCAAGCGCGACCGCGGCACGCTCTCGACCGCGCAGATCGACTGGCTGATCGACGCCTACACCCGCGGCTACGTCGCCGACGAGCAGATGGCGGCCTTCGCGATGGCGGTCCTGCTGAACGGGATGGAGCGCGACGAGATCCGCGACCTCACCCTGGCCATGATCGCCAGCGGCGAGCGCATGCGCTTCGACGGGCTCGGCAAGCGCACGGTCGACAAGCACTCCACGGGCGGGGTCGGCGACAAGATCACGCTGCCGCTGATGCCGCTGGTCGCCTCCTTCGGCGTGGCGGTGCCCCAGCTCTCGGGACGCGGGCTCGGCCACACGGGCGGAACGCTCGACAAGCTGGAGTCGATCCCGGGCTGGCGGGCCGACCTCGGCAACGAGGAGATGCTGGAGCAGCTGCGGACGGTCGGCGGCGTGATCTGCGCCGCGGGCTCGGGCCTGGCCCCCGCCGACAAGAAGCTCTACGCGCTCCGGGACATCACCGGGACCGTCGAGGCGATCCCGCTGATCGCGTCCTCGATCATGTCGAAGAAGATCGCCGAGGGGACCGACGCCCTGGTGCTCGACGTGAAGTTCGGCTCCGGGGCGTTCATGGTCGACATCGAGCGCTCGCGGGAGCTGGCGCGGGCGATGGTCGACCTCGGCAACGACGCGGGGGTGCGGACCACCGCGCTGCTGACCAACATGAACGTGCCGCTCGGTCTGGCCATCGGCAACGCGAACGAGGTGCGGGAGTCGGTCGAGGTGCTCGCCGGCGGCGGCCCCTCGGACGTCCGGGAGCTGACGCTGGCCCTGGCCCGCGAGATGCTGGCCCTCGCCGGGCAGCCGGACGCGGATGTCGAGCGCGCCCTCGACGGCGGCGCGGCGATGGACACCTGGCGCGCGGTCATCCGCGCTCAGGGAGGGGATCCGGATGCGGCGCTCCCCGAGGCCCGCGAGACCCACGTCGTGGTCGCCGAGCGCGACGGCGTCCTGGTGGAGCAGCAGGCGCTGCCGTTCGGCATCGCCGCCTGGCGCCTGGGCGCCGGACGCGCGCGCCAGTCCGACGCGGTGCAGCACGCGGCGGGGATCGACCTGCACGCGAAGCCGGGCGACCGAGTCCGCGCGGGCCAGGCCCTGATCACCCTCTCGGCAGACGAGCCGGAGCGCTTCGCCCGGGCGCTCGAGGCGCTCGACGGTGCCTTCCGGATCGGCGACGAGGGCGACGAGGTGCTCGACGGCGGCCCCCTCGTGGCGGAGCGCGTCTCCTAGCCCCGCGCCGCCCGGCACGGAGGAGGCGCCGCCCGGCGAGCCGCTTCCGCCGACCCTCTAGGGTGGTCGGCGAACCACCGCCGACCTGCGAGGAGCACCGTGACCGATCAGACCGAGGAGTACCTCCTCCCGGGCGAGGGCGTCCTCATCGACGAGCTCCCCAAGGTGTCGCTGCACGACCACCTCGACGGAGGCCTGCGGCCCGGGACGGTCCTCGAGATCGCCCGCGAGACGGGCGTGCCGCTCCCGGCCGAGGAGCCGGACGCGCTCGCCGAGTGGTTCCGCGCCACGGCCGACTCCGGCTCCCTCACCGACTACATCGCCACCTTCGAGACGACGGTCGCCGTGATGCAGACCGCGCCGGCGCTCGAGCGCGTGGCCCGCGAGTTCGTGCTCGACCTCGCCGCCGACGGAGTCGTGCACGGCGAGGTGCGCTGGGCGCCGGAGCAGCACCAGCGCGCCGGGCTCTCGCTCGACGCGGCTGTCGAGGCGGTCCAGGAGGGGCTGCAGCAGGGCGTGCAGGAGGCGGCGGCGCAGGGACACCGCATCCGCGTCGGCCAGCTGATCACCGCGATGCGGCACGCCGACCGCTCGCTCGAGGTCGCCGAGCTGGCGCTGCGCCACCGCGAGCGCGGTGCGATCGGCTTCGACATCGCCGGAGCCGAGGCGGGCTTCCCCGCCTCGAGGCACCGTCCCGCCTTCGAGCTGCTCGCGGCGGCGCACTTCCCGACCACGGTGCACGCGGGGGAGGCGGACGGCCTCGACAGCATCCGCTCCGCCCTGCTCGACGGCCGCGCGCTGCGCCTGGGTCACGGCGTCCGGATCGCGGAGGACATCCGCATCGAGCGCCAGGACGACGACGCGAGCTACGTGACCCTCGGCGAGCTCTCGGAGTGGGTGAAGGACCGCGAGATCGCCCTCGAGCTCAGCCCCTCCTCCAACCTGCAGACCGGCGCCGTCGCGGCCTGGGGTGCCGAGCTCGCCGACCACCCCTTCGACCTGCTCTACCAGCTGGGCTTCCGCGTCACGGTGAACACCGACAACCGCCTGATGAGCGCGACGACCCTCAGCCGCGAGCTCGCCCTCCTGTCGGACGCGTTCGGGTACGATCTCGACGACTTCGAGGCCTTCCAGCTCAACGCGGCCCACGCCGCCTTCCTGCCGCTCGACGAGCGCCGCGAGCTCGTCGAGACGATCAGCGCCGGCTTCGAGGCGGCCTGACGGTGCCGCTCGACGCGCTCCCCGAGGAGGCGGTGGCCCTCCGCCACTCGGCCGGATCCTGGCGGGAAGCCGTCCTCGAGGCGGGCCGTGCTCTCGAGCGGACCGGCGCGGTGGACGCCGCCTACTCCCGGCGCATGGTCGAGCAGGTCGACGTGCTCGGGCCGTACATCGTCATCGCGCCCGGCCTCGCCCTCGCGCACGCCCGGCCCGGCAACGACGTCCTCGCGGACGGCCTCTCCGTCGTCACGCTGGCCGAGCCCGTCGCCTTCGGGCACAGCACCAACGATCCGGTCTCGGTCGTCATCGGGATCGCCGCCACCCAGGCGCACGGGCACGTCGGTTTCGTCTCCGGGCTCGCCGACGTGCTCAGCCGTCCGGACGCGGTCGGCGCCCTCGCCGCGGCCCGCACCCTCCGCAGCATCAACGCCGTCCTCACCGACAGCACCCCGCACCACCCGCACCACGGAAGAAGCGCATGAAGATCGTCACCCTCTGCGGCGCCGGAATCGGCACCTCCGCCATCCTCAAGCTCGGCGCCGAGCGCGCCCTCGAGACCCTCGACCTCGAGGCCGAGGTGATCGCCTCCGACCTGGCCTCCGTCGACGCGCTCGCCGCCGACGCGCAGGTCATCCTCACCTCCGGCGAGCTCGTCGACCGCATCGGCCGCACCTTCGCCGAGGTCGTCGTCATCGACAACTACCTCGACCAGAACGAGATCACGGAGAAGATCGAGCGAGCGCTGGGCTGAGTCCGTTTCTGAGCCGCTCCCTGCGCGGCTCAGCGCGGTCGGCCTCCCGACGGGGCGCGTTCCGCAGAGCGTATTCCGTCGGGCTGCCTCGAATCGCTGCCACGCGATTCTCGGACGCGCCCTCCACCTTGCGGTGAGAGGGCGCTCCCTCCTCCTGCTGGTCGAGTAGCCGCAGAGCGGCGTATCAAGACTCCCATTTCCAGGGCGCGATGTGTCTACCGTGCGGTGGGAGGGCGTCCGTCGTCCGCCCCTGCTGGTCGAGTGGCCGCGGAGCGGCGTGCCGGGAGCCGGGTTCCCGCGCGGACGGCTGCTCGGACCTCGGGGGGTCAGCGGGCGGCGAGCTGCTCGAGGACGGTGCCGATCAGGCGGCGGGCGCGGGCGGGGGAGAGGCGGGCGGGCCGCTCGGCCGCGCGGGAGACCGCGATGCCGTCGAGGACCGCGAGGAGAAGCGCCGCGTCGTCGGCGCCGAACGACGCCGCGGGATGCGCGGCGCGCAGCAGCTCGAGGACGACGTCCTCCGTTCGCGACCAGCCGGCGGTGTGGATCGCGCGGATCTCCGGATCGGTGCCGGCGCGGGAGGCGAAGGCGGTCCACACGATCGCGTCGGGGACGTCCTCGTCCGCGACGCACGCGATCTCGTCGCAGAAAACGCGCAGCCGCACCTCGGCCGAGGGTTCGGCCTCCAGGCGGCTCCGCATCCGCTCGCGGAAGCGCTCCTCGACCCGGGCCATCGCGCCGGCCAGCAGCGCCTGCTTCGTCGGGAAGTGGTGCTGGACGGCCCCCACCGAGACGCCGGCCTCGGCCGCGACGGTGCGGATGCTGAGGTGCTCCGCCCCGCGGGTCGAGAGGACGGCGACGACCGCCGAGAGGATGTCGCTCCTGCTCTCGCGCCGATCCGGCATGGCGTCCCTCTCGTTCGACTGCTCGAGCAGGCTACGCTCTCGGACATGACCAATACGACCGTATTGCCGCCCCGTGCCGGAGCCGGCCGCCGCATCGCGACCCTGGACGTCGTCCGCGGTGTCGCGATCATCGGGACCCTCGGCACGAACATCTGGATCTTCTCCCACCCCTGGGGGATGCTCGGACTGCTCTCCGTCCCGGTGACGCCGGAGACCTCCTCCTCCGCCGGGACTGCGCAGCTCCTGCTGATGGCGCTGGCGCAGGGCAAGTTCCTCGCCCTCCTCTCCCTCGCCTTCGGGGTGGGCCTCGCGATCCAGCACGCGTCCGCGGTCCGGCGCGGGACGCGCTGGCCGGGCCGCTACCTCTGGCGCGCGACGCTCCTCCTCCTGGACGGCGCGGTCAACTACGTGCTGATCGCGGAGTTCGACGTCCTCATGGGATACGCCGTCACCGGAGCCGTCGTCGCCTGGCTGCTGCTCACCCGGCCGACGACGCAGCGCCGCGTGATCCTCGTCTGCGGCGCTCTGCACGTCGTCCTGATCTCGGCGCTCGTGGCGCTCGTGGCGGCGAGTCCGGACGGTGCCGGACAGGGGCCGACCGGCCGGAGCCCCTACGCGGACGCGTCGTTCCTCGGCCTCGCCCTCTTCCGGCTGCAGAACGCGGGCGTCTTCCGTGCGGAGCCGGTGCTCATCGGGCTCCTCAGCCTCGCGATGTTCCTCCTCGGCGCGCGCCTCCATCGGGCGGGGGTCCTCGCCGCCGAGGGCGCGTCACTCCGCCGTCGCCTGATGGTCCTCGGCGCCCTCGCCCTCCCCGTCGACCTCGCGCTGGGCATCGGGGGGAGCGCCGCCGGTCTGCTCGCCGAGCGCTACCTCGTCGCGCCCCTGGTCGGGCTCGGCCTGCTCGCGGCCCTCGCCGAGGCCTGCCTCCGCCGGGGCGCCGAGGGCTGGGCGGCACGCCGGGCGCGGGAGGTCGGCCGGGTCGCCCTGAGCGCCTACCTCCTGCAGAACCTGCTCGGCGGCGCCCTCTTCTACGGCTGGGGACTCGGGCTGGCGGTGACCGCCGCGCAGTGGCGCGTCCCGGCGACCGTCGGAGCGTTCCTGCTCATCGCGGCGGTCGTCGTGCTCGCCGCGCACCTGTGGCTGCGCCGATTCGAGCTCGGTCCGGTGGAGTGGCTCTGGAAGCGGGGCGAGCGGATCGGTGTCCGCCCGCCCCGCTGACCGGAGGGGGACCTACGCGAGGAGCTCCGCGGCGCCGGTGCGCAGGGCGGCGAGGCGGGACGAGACGGCCGCCCGGCGGGCGTCGGCGTCGGAGTCGTGCGACCAGGCGTCGAGGTAGAGCTTGACCTTCGGCTCCGTGCCGCTCGGGCGCGCGATGAGACGGGCACCGTCCAGGGAGAAGCGGAGCGCGTCGGTCGGAGGCAGCGCGCCGCCCTCGGCGAGCAGGTCCTCGCTCCGCTCGACGGCGAGACCGCCGATCGCGGTCGGAGGCGTCGCGCGCAGTCCGGCCATGATCCGGCCGATCTCGGAGTGGTCGGTGACGCGGAGCGAGATCTGCTCCGATCCGAAGAGCCCGAACCGCTCGGCGAACGACTCCAGCTCGTCGTCGATCGTGCGCTCCTCGGCGGCGAGCCCGCTCGCGAGGGAGAGGAAGGCGAGCGCGGCCGAGACGCCGTCCTTGTCGCGGACCGTCCCGGGGTTCACCAGGTAGCCGAGCGCCTCCTCGTAGCCGAAGACGAGGTCGGGGACGCGCGAGATCCACTTGAAGCCCGTGAGCGTCTCGGCGAAGTCGAGGCCGTAGTCGGCCGCCACAGCACCGAGGGCGGGGGAGGACACGATCGAGCAGGCGAGCGCTCCTCCGGTGCGGCCCTCGCGGCGGGCCTGCTCGGCGGCGCGCCAGCCGAGCAGCGCTCCGACCTCGTTGCCGGTGAGGCGCCGGAAGCCCTCCGGGGCGGAGGCGTCGGGCACGGCGGCGGCGAAGCGGTCGGCGTCCGGGTCGTTGGCCACGATCAGCTGCGCGCGACCGGAGCGCGCGGTCGAGAAGGCGAGGTCGAGGGCGCCCGCCTCCTCCGGGTTCGGGAACGCGACCGTGGGGAACGCCGCGTCGGGCTCGATCTGCTCGACCACGACTGCCGGCTCGTCGAATCCCGCCGCGGAGAGCACCCGGTGCGCCGTCTCCCAGCCGACCCCGTGCATCGCCGTGTAGACGATGCGCAGCGGAGCGGACTGGCGGCCGACGGAGGCCGTCGCCTCGATGTAGGCGGCGACCACGGACTCGTCCGCGAGCCGGTACTCGCCGCGCGGCAGCTCCGGAACGCGCCGGTCCCGCGCGACCGCGAGGATCCGCTCGGCGATCTCGGAGTCGACCGGCGGCACGATCTGCGAGCCCTCGTCGGCGCCGCCGAGGTACACCTTGTAGCCGTTGTCCTGCGGCGGGTTGTGGCTCGCCGTGACCATCACTCCGGCGTCGGCGCCGAGGTGGCGCACGGCGAAGGCCAGCACGGGGGTGGGCAGGAGCCGGGGCAGCAGCACCGCGTCCACGCCGGCGCCCGCCATCAGCGCGGCGGAGTCCTCCGCGAAGACGCGCGAGTTCTTCCGGCCGTCGTAGCCGATCACGACCACGGGCCGCTGGACGCCCTGCGCCAGCAGGAAGTCGGCCAGGCCGACGGCGGCCTGCGAGACCAGCACGCGGTTCATCCGGTTGGATCCCGCCGCGATGGCGCCGCGCAGGCCCGCGGTGCCGAACGCCAGGCGGGCGCCGAAACGGTCCTCCAGCTCGGCGCGGGCCGAGGCGTCGCCCGAGTCGGAGGCGGTCAGCAGGCCGACCAGCTCCTCCCGCGTCTCCGGGTCGGGGTCCTGGGCGAGCCAGGCCTCGGCGAGCTCCCGGACGTCGGCGCTCACAGGGCGCCCGTGATCCCGGCGAGCAGGCGGGCGAGGTCGTCCTCGGCGTCGCGGCCGGCCTCGAGCACCTCCTCGTGGCTGAGGGGGGTCTTCTGGATGCCGGCGGCGAGGTTCGTGATGAGCGACATGCCCAGCACCTCCATTCCCGCCTCGCGCGCGGCGATGGCCTCGAGGGCGGTCGACATGCCGACGATGTGGCCGCCGATGATCTTCGCCATCTGCACCTCGGCCGGGCTCTCGTAGTGCGGCCCGCGGAACTGCACGTACACGCCCTCGTCCAGCTCAGGACGCGTCCCCCGGGCGAGGTCGCGCAGGCGCGAGGAGTAGAGGTCGGTGAGGTCGACGAAGGTCGCGCCCTCGAGCGGCGAGTCGGCGGTGAGGTTGATGTGGTCGCTGATCAGCACGGGGGTCCCGGGCGTCCAGTGCTCCTTGATGCCGCCCGCGCCGTTGGTGAGGATCATCACCGTTGCGCCCGTCGCGGCGGCGGTGCGGACGCTGTGCGCGACGCGGCGCACGCCGTAGCCCTCGTAGTAGTGCGTGCGGGCGCCGATGATCAGCGCGCGCCTGCCGGTGGGGAGCAGGACGGAGCGCAGGGTGCCGCCGTGCCCGTGCACGGCCGGCTTGGAGAAGCCGAGGATCTCGGTGGCCTCCACCGTCGCGGTCGTCTCGCCGATCGCGTCGGCGGCCTTGCCCCAGCCGCTGCCGAGGGTGAGGGCGATGTCGTGCTTCTCGACCCCTGTCGCCTCGGCGATCTGAGCGGCCGCGCGGGCCGCGATCTCGAAGGGATCGGCGTCGGGGGCGTCGAGGGGGTGCAGGGTCTGGTCGGACATCCTCCCACCCTACCGACGGGCTGCGCGGCGGCGGAGGGCGACTCCCGCGGCCGATCCGACACCCCGCGATTGGGCGAACACTCAGTGAGAGAGGACAATGGGAAGCATGGCTTACGAGTTCGAGCGCGCGCAGAGGATCGCTGTACTCGGAGGGGGGCCGGGCGGCTATGAAGCCGCCATCGCGGGAGCGCAGCTCGGCGCCGAGGTCACCCTGGTCGAGCGGGTCGGAGTGGGCGGCTCGGCCGTCATCACCGACGTCGTCCCGTCGAAGTCGCTCATCGCGACGGCGGAGGCCACCAACGCCATCGGCGAGGCCGCCGACCTGGGCGTGCAGTTCTTCACCCGCTCGGAGCTGAACAAGCCGGTGCGCCCGGACGTGGCGGTCAACCTGGCGACGGTGAACAAGCGCCTGCTCGGCCTCGCGCGCCAGCAGTCCGAGGACATGCGCGCGAACCTGGTGCACCACGGCGTGCGCATCGTCCAGGGGGACGGGCGCCTGGACGGCTCGAACGCCCTGATCGTCTCGACGGCGGCCGGTGGCGAGGGCATGGACTTCGACCGCATCGAGGCGGACACGATCGTGGTCTCGGTGGGCGCCAGCCCGCGTGTGCTCCCGACCGCGGCTCCCGACGGCGAGCGCATCCTCAGCTGGACCCAGCTCTACAACCTCAAGTCGGTCCCCGAGCACCTGATCGTGGTGGGCTCCGGCGTGACCGGCGCGGAGTTCGCCTCCGCCTACCGTGCGCTCGGCGCCCGCGTGACCCTCATCTCCTCCCGCGACCAGGTGCTGCCCGGCGAGGACGCCGACGCGGCCGCTGTGATCGAGAACGTCTTCAAGCGCAACGGCATGGTCGTGCTCTCGAAGTCGCGCGCCGACCGCGTCGAGCGGACCGAGAAGGGCGTGCAGGCCGTGCTCTCGGACGGACGCGTCGTCGAGGGCTCGCACTGCCTGATGGCCGTCGGGTCCGTGCCGAACACGGCGGGCATCGGCCTCGAGGAGGCGGGGGTGCAGCTGACGGAGTCGGGGCACATCCGCGTCAACCGCGTCGCCCGCACCAGCGTCCCCTCGATCTACGCGGCCGGGGACTGCACCACGTTCCTCCCGCTCGCCTCCGTCGCCGCCATGCAGGGCCGCACCGGAGTGTTCCACGCCATGGGCGACGCCGTGAACCCGACCGAGGTGCGCAACGTCGCGGCGAACATCTTCACGCAGCCCGAGATCGCGACCGTCGGGTGGAGCCAGCGCGAGATCGAGGAGGGCATCGCGCAGGGCGAGATCTACAAGCTCCCGCTCGCCGCGAACCCGCGGGCGAAGATGATGGGCATCCGCGACGGCTTCGTGAAGCTGTTCGCGCGCACCGGCTCCGGCACCGTCATCGGAGGCGTCATCGTCGCTCCGAAGGCGAGCGAGCTGATCTTCCCGCTCGCCCTCGCCGTGGAGCACCGCCTGACCGTCGACCAGGTCGCGCGGGCCTTCACCGTCTACCCGAGCCTCACCGGCTCGATCTCGGACGCCGCGCGCGCCATGCACATCGTCACCTGACGCGCCCCTCCGCCGGGCCGCGCGAGGTGCGGCCCTTCATCGGCAGAGCGCGCGACCGGGAATCGCGTGCGAAGCGATTCACGGCAGCGCGACGCGACCCGCTCTGCGGTACCCCCCCACGTCGAGGAGCCGACCGCGCCGGACCGCGCGGGGAGCGGCCTTTCATCGGCAGAGCGCGCGACCGGGAATCGCGTGCGAAGCGATTCACGGCAGCGCGACGCGACCCGCTCTGCGGTACCCCCCCACGTCGAGGAGCCGACCGCGCCGGACCGCGCGGGGAGCGGCCTTTCATCGGCAGAGCGCGCGACCGGGAATCGCGTGCGAAGCGATTCACGGCAGCGCGACACAACCCGCTCTGCGGTATCCCTCACGTCGAGGAGCCGACCGCGCCGGGCCGCGCGGGGAGCGGCCCGGAACAAGCTCAGACGATCTGGAGGAGCACGTGTCCCGCGGGGACGGTCGCTCCGGCCGTCGCGTCGAGGCCCTTCACGACGCCGTCCTTGTGGGCGGTGAGCGGCTGCTCCATCTTCATCGCCTCGAGGACGACGACCAGGTCGCCGGTGACGACCGTGTCGCCCTCGGCGACGGCGACCTTGACGATGGTGGCCTGCATGGGCGAGGCGACGGAGTCGCCCGTGACGGTGCTGACGGAGGAGGAGCCGCGGCGCTTCGGGGAGGCGGCAGCGGCCCCGCGGGCGGGTCCCGAGCCGACCAGGTCGCCGGGGAGCGTGACCTCGACGCGGCGCCCGTCGACCTCGACGACCACGTTCCGGCGGGCCGCCGGCTCGTCGGTCGCTCCGGGCTCGCCGCTCCAGGCCGGGATCGTGTTCTCGAACTCGGTCTCGATCCAGCGGGTGTAGATCGTGAAGGGCGCGCCGCCCTCGGGGGCGAAGGCCGGGTCCTCGACGATCGCGCGGTGGAAGGGGAGGACGGTCGGCAGTCCGGTGACCTCGAACTCGGCGAGGGCGCGGCGCGAGCGCTCCAGCGCCTGCTCGCGGCTGTCGCCGGTGACGATCAGCTTCGCGAGGAGCGAGTCGAAGGAGCCGGAGATCACGTCGCCGGCGACGACGCCGGAGTCGACGCGGACGCCGGGTCCGCCGGGGGCCTTGAAGACGTGCACCGGGCCCGGAGCGGGGAGGAAGCCGCGGCCCGCGTCCTCGCCGTTGATGCGGAACTCGAAGGAGTGGCCGCGGGGCGCCGGGTCGTCGTAGTCGAGCACGCCGCCCTCGGCGAGGCGGAACTGCTCGCGCACGAGGTCGATGCCGGTGATCTCCTCCGACACGGGGTGCTCGACCTGGAGGCGGGTGTTCACCTCGAGGAAGGACACCGTGCCGTCCTTGCCGATCAGGAACTCGCAGGTTCCGGCGCCGAGGTAGCCGACCTCCTGCAGGATCGCCTTCGAGGCGCGGTAGAGCTCTGTGTTCTGCGCGTCCGTCAGGAACGGCGCGGGCGCCTCCTCGACGAGCTTCTGGTGGCGGCGCTGGAGGGAGCAGTCGCGGGTGGAGACCACGACGACGTTGCCGTGCGCGTCGGCCAGGCACTGGGTCTCGACGTGGCGCGGCTGGTCGAGGTACTTCTCGACGAAGCACTCGCCGCGGCCGAAGGCGGCGACGGCCTCGCGCGTGGCGGAGGCGAACAGCTCCTCGACCTCGTCGCGCTCGCGGGCGACCTTGAGGCCGCGACCGCCGCCGCCGAAGGCCGCCTTGATCGCGACGGGGAGGCCGTACTGGTCCACGAACTCGAGCACCTCGGCGGCACCGGAGACGGGGTTGAGGGTTCCCGGGGCGAGCGGCGCGCCGACCTTCTCGGCGACGTGGCGGGCCGAGACCTTGTCGCCGAGGCGCTCGATGGCCTCGGGGCCGGGGCCGATCCAGATCAGGCCGGCGTCGATGACGGCGCGGGCGAAGTCGGCGTTCTCGGCGAGGAAGCCGTAGCCGGGGTGCACGGCGTCGGCACCGGAGCGGCGGGCCACCGAGAGCAGCTTGTCGATGACGAGGTAGGTCTCGGCGCTGGTCGTCCCGCCGAGGGCGTAGGCCTCGTCGGCGAGGCGGCTGTGCACGGCGTCGCGGTCCTGGTCGGCGTAGACGGCCACGGAGGCGATCCCGCTGTCGCGGGCGGCGCGGATGACTCGGACGGCGATCTCGCCCCGGTTGGCGACGAGCACCTTCGTAATCTTCGGCATGGTCCCCAACCCTAGGGGGCGGCTCCGCCCGGCCCGGCGCGGCTCACCACAAAGAAGCGGAGGGCCTTCGTCGGTTCCTCACAAGGGCGGGACGGGCCTCAGCGGTTCCAGAGCGCGGTCCAGTCGACGCCGAGGCTCCGCACCAGAGTGCGGAGGGTCGGCACCGACATCCCGATCACCGTCGAGGGGTCGCCCTCGATCGCGGTGATGAAGCCGGCGCCGCGGCCGTCGATGGTGAAGGCGCCGGCCACCTCGAGGGGCTCGCCGGTGGCGACGTAGGCGTCGATCTCGGCGTCGTCGATGTCATCGGCGAACGTGACGGCGGCGGAGGTGACCGCTCCGGCCTCGGCGACGATCCTCCCGCCGCGGTGGTCGACGAGCCAGTGGCCGGAGTGGAGGCGGCCGGTGCGACCGCGCTGGGCGCGCCAGCGCTCCCGGGCCCGCTCCGGCTCGTGCGGCTTGCCGTGGACGACCCCGTCGAGGACGAACGCGGAGTCGCCGCCGAGCACCAGACCGTCGATGTCCGGGCGCAGGACGGCGTGCGCCTTGGCGCGGGCGAGCAGCGAGACGGTGGCGTCCGCGTCCAGTGCCGCGCCCCGCTCCTGCTCGGCCCGGGCGACGGCCGCGGGCTCGTCCACCTCGGAGGGGACGACGACGGGCTCGATCCCGGAGGCCCGCAGCAGCGCGAGGCGCGCGGGGGAGGTGGAGGCGAGGTAGAGGCGCACGAGGGCTCCCTGCGGCCGGGCCCACGCTGTGGGATGCTCGACGGATGGCACAGACCCCGTCCCGAGCATCCGCCCGCCCCGACGGGGCTGACGACGCACTCGGGACCGAGATCGAGCTCGACATTAGCAACGTCGCCCACGGCGGCGTGTTCGTCGCCCGGCACGAGGGCCGCGTCGTCTTCGTCCCGGACGTCCTCCCCGGCGAGCGCGTGCGGGCGCGGATCAGCGAGGTCCGGCACGACAGCTTCTGGCGTGCCGAGGCGCTCGAGGTGCTCGAGGCGTCCGAGCACCGGGTCGAGCACGTCTGGCCCGAGGCCGCCCTCGACCGCCGCCCGGAGGAGCGCGTCGGCGGCGCCGAGCTCGGCCACGCCGACCTGGCCTACCAGCGCGAGCTGAAGCGCCTCGTGCTCGTCGACTCCTTCTCCCGCTTCGCCCGTCGCGAGATCGAGGTGGAGGTCTCGCCGATCGGCGGGGACGACGCATCCGGCGGCCTCGGCTGGCGCACGCGGAACCGCCTCCACGTCGACGACGACGGACGGGTCGGCCCCTACGCGGCACGCAGCCACCACGTCGTCACCGTGGAGTCGCTGCCCCTCGCGACCGCCGACTCCTTCCTGGCCGCACCGCTCGGCGAGCGCCTCGCTCCCGGTTCGGTGGTCGACCTCGTCGACGCGGCCGGGTCCGAGGGGGCCGCGGTGCTCGTGCACGACCCCTCCGACAAGCGCGCCCGCCGCGACCGCACGGTGGTGAGCGAGTTCGTCGCCGACCGCACCTTCCGGGTCGACCGCACCGGCTTCTGGCAGGTGCACCGCGGAGCCGCCGCCGCGCTCTTCGAGGCCGTGCAGGCCGCCGTCGACGCGGATGCGGCGGACACGTCGGCCGCCAACCACGACCTCTACGGCGGGGTGGGCCTGCTCGCCGCGGCGCTGGCCGACCGCCTCGGCGCCGGAGTGCGCGTGACCAGCGTCGAGA
This sequence comes from Rathayibacter sp. VKM Ac-2805, assembly GCF_009834265.1. Classification (NCBI taxonomy): domain Bacteria; kingdom Bacillati; phylum Actinomycetota; class Actinomycetes; order Micrococcales; family Microbacteriaceae; genus Rathayibacter; species Rathayibacter sp. VKM Ac-2805. The sequence goes on along the minus strand of NZ_CP047185.1, from coordinate 2,453,443 downwards.
GCGACTCCCGCGCCACCGAGCACGCGCTCGAGAACCTGGCCGACCAGGTCGGCGCCCGCGCGGTGACCGCCCGCGTCGACCGCTACCTCCGCGACGTCGTCGCCCAGGCCGATGCGCGCGAGCGGGCGCGGTGGCGCGCGGCGACCGTGGTCCTCGACCCGCCGCGCTCGGGCGCCGGCCGAGCGGTCACCGACGCTCTGGCGGAGCTGCGGCCGGCGCAGCTCGTCTACGTCGCCTGCGACCCGGTCGCGCTCGCCCGCGACGTGGGCGCCCTGACCGGGGCCGGCTACGAGCTGGAGCGCCTCGAGGGCTTCGACCTCTTCCCGCACACCTCCCACGTGGAGGCCGTTGCGCGACTGGTCCGCCGAGAGGACTGACCGCGGGCTCGCGCCTGCGTACCATGGGCGGGATGGAGCCCCACGTCGACGCAGCCGAGGCCCCGCGCGTGCGCGTGGCGATCGTGGACGACCACGAGTCGGTGCGCCTGGGCGTGGCCGCCGCCGTCGAGAGCGCGGGGATGCAGGTGGTCGCCGCCGCCGAGACCGTCCAGGCCCTCGAGAGCACGATCGGCGGCGCCGAGATCGAGGTGCTCGTCCTCGACCTGTCCCTGAACGACGGCTCGAGCATCACCAGCAACGTCAAGTGGGGGCAGGTGCGCGGCTCCGCCGTCCTCGTCCACAGCATCGCGGACCGCGTCGTGGCCGTGCGGGAGGCGCTCGCCGCGGGAGCGGCCGGCGTCATCCCGAAGTCCTCGCCCATGTCGACGGTCGTCGCCGCCATCCGCACGGTCGCCCGCGGCGAGGTCCTCAACAATCTGGAGTGGGCCTCGGCCATCGACGCCGACGACGACTTCGCGCGGGCCGTGCTCGGTCGTCGCGAGCGCGACGTCCTGCACCTCTACGCCTCGGGCCTGCCGCTGAAGCTGGTGGCCGAGCGGCTGCAGATCTCGGTGTCGACGGCGAAGGAGTACCTCGACCGGATCCGCGACAAGTACGTCGAGATCGGCCGTCCCGCCCCGACGAAGGTCGATCTGCTGCGGCGTGCGGTGGAGGACGGCATCCTGCCGGGCATCGACCCGGACGACGGCGATGGCGGGCGCTGAGGCGCCGATCGCCCGCCGCAACGCCGGGCGCGAGCGGATCGACCGGATCATCAGCACGGTCGTGTCGTTCTTCGGCTTCGGCTTCGGCGTGCAGACCGTCCCGCCGATCCTCGCCCAGCTGCCCCTGCTGCGCCCCGAGGTGGCCTGGCCGGTGCTGGCGCTGGTCTTCGGATCGCTCACCGCCGCCGTGGTCACCGCCGTGCTGCGGCGGGGCACGCGGACCACGGCGGTCCTGGTCGCCGTCGGTGTCCTCATCGCCCTCCTGACCTGGCCGGCCGCCGTCTCCACCGGGGGCGCGGACCGCGAGACCCCGTGGATCTGGTACCTGCTGACCATCGGCACCGCCTTCTGCACGATCGCGGCTCCCCTCCGGATCGCGATCGCGTACGTGTCGGTGACGACCGTGCTGTTCGGGCTGCTGCGCGTCCTCCCCTCCGGCGGCGGGGCGGAGCCGACCCGCGCGATCCTCGACGCCGCCTACGTGGGCATCGTCGGCTTCGTGATGCTGGTGCTGATCACCGTGCTCCGGCAGTCGGCCGACCAGATCGATCGCGCGCAGACGACGGCCATGGAGCAGTACGAGGCGGCGATGCGCCAGCACGCCGGCGAGGTGGAGCGGGTCGAGGTCGACGCCCTGGTGCACGACAACGTGCTCGCGACGCTGCTCTCCGCCGCCTCCGCCGAGTCGCCGGCCGAGCGTGCGCTGGTCTCCTCGATGGCGCAGCGCACCCTCGCCGTGCTGCTGCCCGACCACGAGCCGGAGCCGCCCGAGGGGCTGGTCCCGCTCGAGCTCCTGCAGCGCCAGCTCGCCCACGCAGCGTCCACCTTCGGGACCGAGATCGCGGTCGCGACGGCCGAGGGAGTGGATCCGCGCGCGACGACGCTGCCGCGCCCGGTGGCCGAGGCGCTGCTCGGCGCGGTCTGGCAGGCGCTCGCCAACAGCGTCCAGCACGCGGGTCCGAGCGGCAGCGTCCACCGCGCCGTGCACGGGCTGCTGGGCGACGGCGCGGTGGAGGTCGTGGTGGAGGACGACGGCCGCGGCTTCCGGCTCGCCGACGTCCCGCGCGAGCGGCTGGGCATCCGGCTCTCCATCCTCGAGCGGGTGCACAACGCGCGGGGATCGGCGCGGGTCGACTCGACTCCGGGAGAGGGCACCCGAGTCGTCCTCTCCTGGCGGGCGGACGCGGGAGGAGGGCCGTGATCGCCTACCCGCGCCCCCTGCTCCAGGCGCTCGGCGCCGGCTTCTCGCTCTACCACGTGGTGCTCGCCTTCTTCTCCTTCCGCATCTCCCCGGCCACGCCGGCCGACCTCGTCGCGGTCGCGCTGTACGTCGCGGCGACCGTCGTCGCCCTCTGGCCCGGAGCGACGACCCGGCTCGCCCTGCCCGTCGCGGTCGGGATGACAGCGGTCGCCGTCGCTCTGCCGCTGCTGGTCGCGCCGTCGCTCGATCCGGGTGCCTCCAACGGCTACTCCACCTGGTACATCGCCGCGGTCGGCACCCTCATGACGATCGTGTGCGCCCGCCGGCGCGCGGCCTGCGCCTGGGTCGGCGTCGGCTTCCTGATCGTGCACACCGTGTTCTGGGCCGGCCCGGCCGCGCTGGCCACTCTCGGCGTCGTCGGGGGGATCGCCTGGGTCGCGATCGCGCAGCTGCTCATCGTCGAGCTCGGGCGCGCGGGCTCCGAGGCGCGCGTGCTCGAGGCGGCCGAGCGCGCGGCCGCGTCGTGGCGGGCCGCGGAGGAGGCGCACCTCACGGAGCGCGAGGTCCGGCTGGAGCAGACGCGCGCCCTCGCCGCCGACATGCTGCTGCGCATCGCCGAGCCGGGACCGGGCCTCACCGACGAGGAGCGGCGCGAGTGCCGGCTGCTCGAGGCGGCCGTGCGCGACGAGATCCGCGGCCGGCGGCTGCTGGACGACGAGGTGCGGCGTCTCGTGCTCGACGCGCGGCGGCGGGGCGTGACCGTGTCGGTGCTCGACGACGGCGGCCTCGACCGCACCTCCGAGGGCGAGAGCCGACGGGTGCTGGGGGAGCTCGCCCAGGCTCTGAGCGGGATCCGCGAGGAGGTCGACCGCGTGGTGGTGCGCACCGCGTCGGCCGACTCGGCCTCGGCGGTCACAGTGGTGGGCCTGCGGACGGCCGGCGACGGCAGCGCGGGCGCCCTCGGCTCCGACGACGCGGGTGACGAGGTCGACGCCTGGGTCGAGATCCGGCGCGACGGCGTCGGCGGACGGGACGTCTGAGCGGCGGAGCGCGCTCGGGACGGCGCGGCCGTCCCCATGCGCAGCGACCGGTGGCGACCCGGCCCGGAGGGCGTGCGGATGTCGGATCGGTGCCGCGGGCGGGACGCTCCGGCTCTCAGCACGGCTCAGGTCTCGGCGCGCCCGAACTCTCGGAGCGGACCGATCGTCGGCGCGGCACGAGCGTGAGCAGAGCCGTCGTGAGCAGTGCCCGTCGAGCGCACAGCACGTGATGAGAAGAGCCCGTTAACGGAGTGCGGCGGGCCGTCCACTCCTCCGAAGAGGGGGCCCGGCCCGCCGTCAAACCCCGAGTGAGGGTAACAACCCGAATATTACCCTCACTCGCCCCCAACACACCCGCCTGCTTACCCTGGTCGGCGAGTGATTGGCGGTGCCCCTTCCGAAGGAGGAGCACCGTACGTCCACTAGTGTGCTCGCTCCGCCAGGAGGCGCATAGTCAGCACTTTAGGGGACTAATCGGGGGACAAATTTCACGTTCCGCGTTGCGGATCGCTCGTTCCCCGACGGGCTGCGTCTTCGAGTCCGCTCAGCCGGAGAAGGAGCGCCACGCTCCGGGTGCGGGCCGGAGCGGCCTGCGGACCGCCGCGGCGCGGTCGTTCCAGCCCCCGCTGAGCTCCTGCGGGGTCTCCGGCTCGGCCTCGGTGCGCGAGGTCAGTGCGGTGACGACGGCCGTGACGGCGGCGATCTCGGCGGCGTCGAGGCCGGGGGTGGAGATGACGACGGCGGGTGCGGAGTCGGAGGCGGTCATCCCGTGACGCTATCGCATGCCGTTCACGGCGCCGGTCGGCGGGGCATGGCTATGCTGACGCCGGATGCCGCCGGAGCGTCGTCCGTCCGTTGCGAACAGGAGCGTCCCCGCATGCCGACGTGGTTCCCGAGGAGCGGTGCCGCGGCGCTGCGCCCCCTGCGTCTGCTGGTCCGGAGGTCGCCCGCGGCCGTCTCGGTCGTCCTGGTCCTCCTGGCCGCGAGCGCGATCACGGGGACGCTCGTCGCCCCCGCGGGAGCCGAGACGACGTCCTGGTGGGCGGCGGGCCCGATGACGACCCTCGACGGCCGTCCGTGGACAGCGGTGACCGCCCTCCTGATCGCGGCGGACCCGCTGCAGCTGCTCCTGGACGTCGTGCTGGTGCTCCCGATGCTCCTCGCCGCGGAGCGCCGCCTCGGCTCGGCCCGCACCCTCCTCGCCTTCCTCGTGACCGGCGCCGTCGGGATCGTCGTCGGGTCCTCCGTGCAGTCGATCGGCGCTCTCGTCGGGGAGTGGTGGGCGGGCGACACCGTCGGCGACCACACCTTCGACCCGCTGATCGGCGCGGTCGGCGCCCTCATCGCCTCGACCGCCTTCATGGGCGCTCTGTGGCGTCGCCGGCTCCGGGTGACCGTCTTCGCCGTCGTGCTGATGTTCGTGCTCTACGCGGGCGACTCCGCCGACGCGTACCGGCTCCTCGCGGGCGGCGCGGGGCTCGTGGTCGGCGCGGTGCTCGCGCGGGGAGCGTCGGGGCTGCGTCCGCAGCGTCCGGCGCCGAGCTCGCACCGCGAGTCCCGGGGGCTGCTGGCGGCGGTCGTCGTCGTCACCGCGATCGGTCCGCTCGTCGCCGTCCTCTCGGACTCGGGCTACGGTCCGTTCTCGTTCCTCGGCCGACTGCTGCAGAGCGCCTTCACGGGGACGACGGACCTCGAGGACCCGTGCAGCCGCGCCCTCCGTCACTGCGCGCACCACGTGAAGCTGAGCCTGGTCGCCCCCGGGCCGATCCTGCTGACGTTCGTCCCGCTCCTCCTCCTGCTCGTCGCCGCCTACGGCCTGCGCTCCGGGCGCCGCCTGGGCCTGCTGCTGGCGGTCGGGGTGAACATCGCGATCGCGATCCTGGAGGTCTTCTCCCTTCAGCGCGCCGCCCGTCACCCCGAGTTCCTGTACTACGCCGAGTACCTGCTCTGGGTGGCGACGACAGTGCTGGTGCCGCTGGCCGTCGTGGCGATGCTCGTGATCGGGAGGAGGCACTTCCGCATCCGCGCGCCCCGTGCCGCTGCGAGGCTCTGGACGCGGGTCGTCGCCATCGCCTTCGTCGTGTCCCTCGGCGGCTACCTGGCGCTCTCGGCCGGCGTGCGCACGAGCTTCGAGCCGCTCCTGGGCCTCGGGAGGCTCCTCCTGGACGGGCTGCTGCGCTTCGTCCCGGTGAGCTTCCTCGGCGGCGCCGGACTGCTCGCCGTGCCGCGGGAGCCCGTTGCGCGGATCGTCTTCGAGTGGGTCGGCCCGGTGTTCTGGCTCGTGGTCGTCGTGGCGGTGGTCGCTCTGCTCCGGGCCACCGACGTGCAGCGGAACCGCGGCGACGAGGCGCGGTACCGCGCGCTCCTGTCCCTGCACGGCGCCGGCAGCCTCGGCCACCAGGGGACCTGGGAGGGCAACGCGCACTGGATCTCGGCCGACGGGACCGGCGGAGTCGCCTACCGGGTGATCGGCGGCGTGGCGATCACCCTCTCCGACCCCGCCTGCGCTCCCGAGCGGCGGAAGGATGTCGTGGCCGAGTTCGTGCGGTTCTGCGACGAGCGCAGCTGGACGCCCGTGTTCTACAGCATCCACGACGAGCTGCTCCCCGTCTTCGACCGGCTCGGCTGGTCGCGCCTCTCGGTCGGCGAGGAGACGATCATCGAGCTCTCCTCCTTCGAGCTCACCGGCAAGCGGTGGCAGAAGGTGCGCTACCCGCTCACGCGCGGCATCAAGCTGGGCATCGAGGCGCAGTGGACCAGCTGGCCCGAGCTCTCCCTCGGCATGGCCAACCAGATCGTCGACCTGTCGGAGCGCTGGGTCGCCGAGAAGGCGCTGCCCGAGATGGGCTTCACCCTCGGCGGCATCGACGAGGTCCGCGATCCCGACGTCGCCCTCCTGCTCGCGGTCGGACCGGACGGCGTGCTGCAGGGGGTGACGAGCTGGCTGCCCGTGCACCGGGAGGGTCGCGTGGTCGGCTGGACCCTCGACTTCATGCGCCGCTCCGACGACTCGATGCCCGGCATCATGGAGTTCCTCATCGCCTCCGCGGCGCTGCGCGTCAAGGAGGAGGGTGCCGAGTTCCTCTCGCTCTCGGGCGCACCGCTCGCCACCGCACCGGTCGAGGAGGGGGAGGTGCCTCCGGAGCCGACGGTCCTCTCGCGCCTGCTCGAGTTCCTCTCGCGGACGCTCGAGCCGGCCTACGGCTTCACGTCGCTGTTCCGCTTCAAGGCCAAGTTCCACCCGCGCTACGCGGGCCTCTGGATGACCTACCCCGACGCGCTGCAGCTGCCCCGGATCGGAGCCGCGCTGGGTCGCGCCTACCTGCCGGACCTCTCCGCCGCGCAGGCGCTGGCGTTCGCGCGGGTGGTCGGGGCGAAGCCGGAGGAGAAGCCGTCCGAGGCGCCCGCGGCGAAGCCGGATGCTCCGGCCGCGAAGGCAGGCGCTCCGGCGGTGAAGGCGGGTGCTCCGGCAGCCGAGCCGGACGGTCCTGGGGTGAAGGCGGGTGGTCCTGGGGTGAAGGCGGGTGCTCCGGCGGCGAAGGCGGATGCCCGGGAAGCGAAGCCCGATTCCGCGACAGGGAAGCCGGATGCTCCGGCCGCGGAGCCGGACGCTCCCGTCGTGCGGCCCGATGCTCCCGCGGAGTCCGCTGCCCGACGGACCGGGCCCGGCTCCTCCGACTGATCGTTCCGCCCCTCCGCCCCGTGAGGAGGCGGTCGCAGCGGAACGCCGCGGCACGGACGGTCTCCCGTCTCCTGCCGCGGCGTCCGAGCGAGCCGGGTCAGAGCGGGATGTTGCCGTGCTTCTTCGCGGGCAGGTTGGCGCGCTTGGTGCGCAGCGCCCGCAGCGCCTTGATGACGGAGACACGCGTCGCCGAGGGCTCGATCACGCCGTCGAGCTCGCCGCGCTCGGCCGCGAGGAACGGGCTCGCGACGTTGTAGGTGTACTCGTTCGCCAGGCGCGTCCGGACGGCTGCGACGTCCTCGCCGGCCTCCTCCGCCTTGCGGATCTCGTTGCGGTAGAGGATGTTCACCGCGCCCTGGCCTCCCATGACGGCGATCTCGGCGGTCGGCCACGCGAGGTTGATGTCGGCTCCCAGCTGCTTGGACCCCATCACGATGTACGCGCCGCCGTAGGCCTTGCGCAGGATGACCGTGACCAGCGGCACGGTCGCCTCGGCGTAGGCGTAGAGCAGCTTCGCGCCGCGGCGGATGACGCCGGTCCACTCCTGGTCGGTGCCGGGCAGATAGCCCGGGACGTCGACCAGGGTCAGGATCGGCAGCGAGAACGCGTCGCAGAAGCGGACGAAGCGGGACGCCTTCTCGCCCGCCTCGATGTTCAGCGTGCCCGCCATGGCGCTCGGCTGGTTCGCGATGATGCCGACGGAGCGGCCCTCGACGCGGCCGAAGCCGATCACGATGTTCGGCGCGAACAGCGGCTGCACCTCGAGGAAGTCGCCCTCGTCGACGATGTGCTCGATGACGGCGCGCATGTCGTACGGCTGGTTCGGGCTGTCCGGGATGACCGTGTCGAGGAAGCGGTCCGCGTCCGTCGTCTCGAGGTCGACCTCGGTCTCGAAGACGGGGACAGGCGACAGGTTGTTGTCCGGGAGGAAGGAGAGGAGCGTCCGCGCGTAGTCGAGCGCGTCGTTCTCGTCGCTCGCGAGGTAGTGCGAGACGCCCGAGATCTTGTTGTGGGTCAGCGCGCCGCCGAGCTCCTCCATGCCGACGTCCTCGCCGGTGACGGTCTTGATGACGTCGGGACCGGTGACGAACATCTGGCTGGTCTTGTCGACCATGATCACGAAGTCGGTCAGGGCGGGGGAGTAGACCGCGCCTCCTGCGGCCGGGCCGCAGATGATCGAGATCTGGGGGATCACGCCGCTCGCCGCGGTGTTGCGGCGGAAGATCTCGCCGTACTTGCCGAGGGCGACCACGCCCTCCTGGATCCGTGCTCCGCCGGAGTCGAGGATGCCGATGATCGGGACGCCGGTCTTCAGGGCGAGGTCCATCACCTTGATGATCTTCTCGCCGGCCACCTCGCCGAGCGAGCCGCCGAAGATCGTGAAGTCCTGCGAGTACACGGCGACCTGGCGGCCGTGGATGGTGCCGGTCCCGGTGACGACGGCGTCGCCGTAGGGGCGCTTCTTCTCCATGCCGAAGGCGTGGGTGCGGTGGCGCACGAACTCGTCCAGCTCGACGAACGAGCCCGGGTCGAGGAGGGTGTCGATCCGCTCCCGTGCGGTCATCTTGCCCTTGGCGTGCTGCTTCTCGATCGCCGCCTCGCCACTGGCCGTGACGGCCTCGTGGTAGCGGTTCCTGAGGTCCGCGATCTTCCCCGCGGTCGTGTACAGATCGGGCGCGGGACGTTCGGTGTTCGCGGTCACCCGCTCACCCTACCGGCGGGGCGGACGCCTCCACTTGTCGCACTCGCACAGGGAGGGTCGCTCCTGACGGGAGGATCCGGACAAGGGCGGGCCGTCGCGCGCGGCGCTCGGAGCGGCCTCGCGGGAGCCGCCGCTACCGTGGCGGCATGCTCCTCCCGCTCTCCTCCGCCGTCTCCCCCCGCGTCCTCGCGCTCGAGTCGGCGGGGTCGACGAACGACGAGCTCCGCGAGCGGGCGGCCGCCGACCCCGCCGTGTGGCCGCACCTCTCCGTCGTCGCCACCGGCGACCAGCGAGCCGGGCGCGGCCGGCTGGGGCGCGTCTGGCAGGCGCCCGCGGGCCGCACGCTCGCGGCCTCGACTCTGGTCGACGCCTCCGCCCTCGGCGCCGAGGCCTCCGGCTGGCTGCCGCTCGTGGCCGGCGCCGCTCTCGCCCGGGCCCTCGCACCCCTCGTCGACGGGGACGTCGCCGTCAAGTGGCCCAACGACGTCCTGATCGACGGCCGGAAGGTCGCGGGGATCCTCGCCGAGCGCCTGCCGGACGGGCGGGTCGTCGTCGGCACCGGCGTGAACCTGCTGCTGACGGAGGCGGAGCTGCCGGTCCCGACCGCCACCTCGCTCGCCCTCGCCGGAGCACGGACGACGAGCGCCGACGAGGTGCTCGCCGCGTTCCTGACCGGGTTCCAGGGGCTGCTGGCTCCGCTGCTCGCCCAGGGCGACGCCGAGGCCTCCGGAGCGGCCGCCGCCGTCCGCGCCTCCTGCGGCACCCTCGGCACGCGCGTCCGTCTCGAACTGCCCGACGGCACGCAGGAGGAGGGGACCGCCTCCGCACTCGCCCCGGACGGCTCGCTCCTGCTCGAGCAGGGCGGTGCGCTGCGCTCGTTCCCGGCCGGCGACGTCACGCACCTGCGCTCCTGATGGCCAGGACCGACCCCGCCGACCGCGAGCTGGCGCGGCTGACCCCGCGCGCCCGCCGGGCGGTCGCACCGGTCGTCGGCCTCCTCCTGCTCACCTGGACGGGCTTCTACTTCGCCGCGCAGTTCGAGCTCGCCCTGCAGCGCTGGATCATCGGGCTCGGCACCGCACTTCTGGTGCTTCTCCTCTGCGCTCCCGGGATCGCGGGCTGGGCGAGCGTGCGCTACCGCGTCACCGCCTCCGGCCTCAGCGCGCGCCGGGGGGTGGCGTCGATCCGGCGGGCCGAGGTGGTCTTCGATCGGAGGATGGAGGTCGCGGTCGAGCGCTCCCTCGGCCAGCGCCTCGCCCGGTGCGGCGACGTCCGGATCCTGCAGGCGGGAGCCGAGGTGTTCGTGCTGCGGGACCTGCCGGATCCGGAGCTCACGGCCGACCTGCTGCGGGAGGCGATCGGCGCGGCTCCCGCTCTCGAGCAGGAGTGGCCGCCGCCCGCGTGAGCGCGCCGGGCCTCGGTAGCATGGAGCCGCCCCGCGCCAGCGGGCGGAGACGGAGGAGCGCCATGCGCGTCGGCGTGATCGGGGGCGGCCAGCTCGCCCGGATGATGATCCCCGCGGCGGTGGAGCTCGGCATCGAGATCGCCGTGCTCGCCGAGAGCGAGGGCGCCCCGGCGGGGCTCGCCGCGACACGGGTCGGCGACTACCGCGACGAGGCGACCGTGCTCGCCTTCGCCGAGACCGTGGACGTGGTGACGTTCGACCACGAGCACGTTCCCCAGCCGATCCTCCGCGAGCTCGTCGCCCGCGGCGTCGCCGTGCACCCCGGCCCCGACGCCCTGCTGTTCGCCCAGGACAAGCTGATGATGCGGCGCCGCCTGACCGAGCTCGGCGTGCCCGTGCCCGAGTGGGCCGAGGTCTCCTCCGCCGAGGAGCTGGGGGAGTTCCTGGCCGAGCACGGCGGCAGCGCCGTGGTGAAGACCGCGCGCGGCGGCTACGACGGCAAGGGCGTTCGCGTGGTGCGCGGCGCCCACGAGGCGGACGACTGGTTCAGCGCCCTCGCCGAGGACGGCCGGGGCGGCTCGCTCCTGGTCGAGGAGCTGGTGGGCTTCCGCCGCGAGCTCGCGCAGCTCGTCGCTCGGCGCCCCTCCGGCGAGAGCATCCTCTGGCCGGTGGTGGAGTCCGTGCAGCGCGACGGCGTCTGCGCCGAGGTGATCGCTCCGGCCCCCGCGTCCGCCGGCCGGCTCGCAGCCGCCGCGGCCGAGATCGCGCAGACGATCGCCGACAGCCTGGGGGTCACCGGCGTCCTGGCCGTCGAGCTGTTCGAGACGACGGACGACCGGATCCTGGTCAACGAGCTGGCCATGCGCCCGCACAACAGCGGCCACTGGACGATGGACGGATCGACCACGTCGCAGTTCGAGCAGCACCTGCGCGCGGTCCTCGACCTGCCGCTCGGCGCGACGGGCTGCCGCGACCCGTGGACCGTGATGGTCAACGTGCTCGGCGGCCCGGTGGGGGAGTCGCTGACCGACCGCTACCCGCGGGTGCTCGCCGATCACCCGGGTGTGAAGGTGCACAACTACGGCAAGGAGCCGCGACCGGGCCGCAAGGTCGGGCACGTGAACGCCGGCGGCGACGACCTCGACCTCGTGGTCTACGAGGCTCGCGCGGCGGCGGCCGTTCTCACGGACTGACCCGTACGATGGTCGCCGTGACGAGCCTGCCGACCTCCCCGACCCCTGCCGGAGCCCTCTCGTGAGCGCGGACGCGCTCGTGAACGGGCCCGCGCCGCTCGTCGGCGTCGTGATGGGGTCGGACTCGGACTGGTCCGTCATGCAGGCGGCGTCCACCGTCCTCGCCGAGTTCGGCGTGGCGCACGAGGTCCGGGTCGTCTCCGCCCACCGCACCCCGGAGGCGATGATCGCGTACGGCCGCGAGGCCCGCGGCCGCGGCCTGAAGGTCGTCATCGCCGGGGCGGGCGGAGCCGCCCACCTCCCCGGCATGCTCGCCGCCGTGACCTCGCTCCCCGTCGTCGGAGTGCCGGTCCCGCTCGCCCGCCTCGACGGGCTCGACTCCCTCCTCTCGATCGTGCAGATGCCCGCGGGCGTCCCCGTCGCCACCGTCTCCATCGGCGGAGCGCGGAACGCCGGACTGCTCGCGGTGAAGATCCTCGCGACCGCGGACGACGCCCTCTCCGCAGCGCTCGACGCCTTCGCCGCCGACCTCGAGGTGCAGGTCGCCGCGAAGAACGACGCCCTGGTGGCGGGCCTGTGACGGCCGTCGCCCTGCCGCTGCGGCATCCGGACGTCGCCTCCCGCGCCTTCATGACGCGGCGGGCGTGGTGGCTGCTGATCGTCAACCTGCTGGTGCCCGGGTCCGCTCAGGTCCTCGCGGGCAACCGCCGGCTCGGGCGCCTGGGGCTCGGCTTCACCCTCGGGCTCTGGGTCGCCCTCCTGGTCGCGGTGCTCCTCTACTTCGTCTTCCCGACCGGCCTCTACACGCTCGCGACCTTCGACGTCTCGATGCTCGCGCTCCAGGCCGCGCTCGTCGTCTACGGGGTGGTCTGGGCCGTGCTGACGCTCGACACCCTCCGCCTGATCCGCGTCGTCCGGGTGCGCCCGCGGATGCGCGGCGTGCTCGCGTTCGCAACGATCGCGCTGATGGCGGTCTCGGTCGGCACCACCGCCTACGGCACCTACCTGCTCGGCGTGACACGGGGGACGCTGTCGTCGATCTTCGGCGGCGGAGCGATCGAGCAGCCGATCGACGGCCGCTACAACGTGATGCTCCTCGGCGGCGACGCGGGAGAGGACCGCGACGGTCTGCGCCCCGACAGCATCTCGGTGGTCAGCATCGACGCGTCGAGCGGCAAGGCCTCGATCATCGGCGTCTCGCGCGAGTTCGTCGACTTCCCGTTCCCCGAGACCAGCCCGATGCACGAGCTCTACCCCGACGGCTACGACACCGAGAACTGCGCCGTCGACGTCTGCAAGCTCAACTCGGTCTACACCGAGGTCGAGCTGAAGCACCCGGAGCTCTACCCCGACGCCGTCGACCACGGCAGCGAGCCCGGCATCGAGGCGATGCGCGACGCGGTCGAGGGCATCCTCGACCTGAGGATCCAGTACTACGCGCTGATCGACATGGAGGGCTTCGCCCAGCTGATCGACGCGCTCGGCGGCATCGACATCGACTACGTGGCCGACGAGCCGCTGCCCCTGGGCGGGCTGCCCGACTCCGACGGCGTGATGCAGGGCGTCAACCAGTGGATCGATCCCGGGCACTGGCACTTCAACGGCGAGCAGGCCCTCGCCTACGCCCGGTCTCGCTACACCACGAGCGACTACGACCGGATGGCGCGCCAGCGGCAGGTGCAGGAGGCGCTGCTCGCCCAGTTCGAGCCGGGCAACGTCCTCGCCAAGTTCCAGGACGTCGCGTCCGCCGGGTCCCAGGTCATCAAGACGGACGTCCCGCAGGGGATGCTCGGCTACTTCGTCCAGCTGGGGCTCAAGACGAAGTCGCAGCCGGTGGATCCGATCGAGCTGGTCCCGCCGGCCGTCGACCCGGAGGACCCGGACTACGACGTCGTGCACTCGCTGGTGAGTGCCGGACTGTCGGGCGACTCCGCGCCGTAGACGGCCGGGTGCCGCACGCCTCAGAGGTCGGCGTGCAGCGCCCAGACGCGCTCGGCGGAGTCGCGCCAGCTGAAGGCGCGGGAGCGGTCGCGGCCGGCCACCGACATCCGCTCGCGCAGCCCGGTGTCGGCGAGCACGCTGCTCATGGCGAGGGCGAGGCGGTCCGGGTAGTCCTTCGCGTCGCCGCGCTCGACGGCGACGCCGGCGTCCGCGGCGACCTCCATCAGCGCGGGGTCGTCGGAGTGCACCACCGGCACTCCGAAGTGCATCGCCTCGAGCACGGGCAGGCCGAAGCCCTCGGCGATGCTCGGGTAGACGAAGAGGGTGGCCCGGGAGAGGACGACGGCGAGGTCGGCGTCGCTGAGGACTCCCAGGGCGCGCACGCGCGTCTCGTCGAGGCCCTGCTCGTCGGCGACGGAGGCCACGTCGAGGTCGCCCCAGCCGGTCGGGCCGACCAGGAGCAGCGGGATCGCCGGCGCGGACGCTCCTCCGAAGGCCGCGATCAGCGAGACCAGGCCCTTGCGCGGCTCCAGCGTGCCGACGCTCAGCACGTACTCCGGGGGGAGGCCCAGCGCCGTGGCGCGCTCGTCGGCGTCCTCCGGGACGACCAGGCCGGAGCCGACGGCTCCGCCGATCACGCGCAGTCGATCGCCGAAGTCCATCAGCTGGGAGAGCTGGTGGGCGACGGCGTGGGTGGGGACGACGACGGCGTCCGCGTGCTTGCGGGCGCGCTTGGCCATCGCCCGGTGCCACTTCGCGCCGTGCGGGGTGAGGGTCTCGGGATGCGTCCACGGCACCGTGTCGTGGATCGTGACGGCGATCTGCTCGCCCTCGCTCCCGTCGTGGCTGCGCAGCGGTGCGAAGAGGCTCGGGGCGTGGATCATGCCGCCGCCGGCCGGGATGGCGATCCCGTACTGCCAGGCGCGCGAGAGCTCGCGGCGCCCGAGCGGCAGCCGGTGGATGCGCGCGAGGCCGGGCAGGCGCAGGCGCAGCTCCTCCTCCTTCTCGGGCGGGTGGGCGGAGACGACGGCCTCCACCTCGCAGTCGCGGGGAGCCGTCGCGATCAGCTCGCGGGTGAGCTCCTCGGTGTAGCGGCCGATGCCGCCGGGCACGCGGGCGAGCATCTGGTCGACGACGACGCGGAGAGTGGTGGTCACGGGGTCACCGCCTCGAGGGGTGCGGCTGCGAGCGCGTCCTGCCAGGAGCGCAGCGGCGGCAGGCCCGCCCGGCTCCAGCCGTCGTGGCCGAGGACCGAGTAGGCCGGACGCGGAGCGGGGCGGACGAACGAGCCGCTGTCGGTCGGGCGCAGGCGCTCGGGATCCAGGCCCGCCTTGGCGAAGACGGCACGGGCGAAGCCGAGCCAGGTCGTCTCGCCGGAGCTGGTGCCGTGGTAGACGCCGGCCGGGGCCTCCGCGTCGACCAGCTCGATCAGGCGCGCGGCGAGGTCGGCGGTCCAGGTGGGCTGGCCGTGCTGGTCGTCGACCACGGTCAGCGTCTCGTGCGCGCCCGCCAGTCGCACCATCGTCTTCGCGAAGTTGCCGCCGTGCTCGCCGTAGAGCCAGGCCGTGCGGACGACGTAGCCGCGCTCCGGGTTGGCCTCGAGCACCAGGCGCTCGCCCTCGGCCTTCGTGCGGCCGTAGGCCGAGATCGGATTCCGGGGGTGGTCCTCCGGGTACGGGGTCGTCGCGGAGCCGTCGAAGACGTAGTCGGTGGAGACCTGCACGAGCGCGGCTCCCGTCTCTGCGGTGGCGAGGGCGAGGTTGCGCGCTCCGACGGCGTTGACGCGGTGCGCCTCCTCCTCGTCGGTCTCGGCGTCGTCGACGCGGGTGTACGCGGCGCAGTTCACCACGGCGTCGTGTCCCGCGACGGCGGCGCGCACGGCGTCGAGGTCGGTCACGTCGAGGTCGGAGCGGCCGAGGGCGGTGCTGGGGCGGGAGCCGAGGGTCGCGCGCAGGTCGGTGCCGAGCATGCCGGAGGCGCCCGTGATGAGGAAGGTCACCTCCTCATCATGCCCGAGCGGTCCGTCGGCCGACGGTCGGCGCTCCGGCACGCCGCCGGGTGGCGCAGAGAGGCGTCGCGGGCCCGTGACACGCCGTCGTTACACTGGCGACCGTGCAGATCCGAGAGCTCGACATCCCCGACGTCTACGAAGTGACTCCGCGCCAGTTCCCCGACGATCGCGGGGTCTTCTACGAGTTCTACCGCTTCGACCGCCTGGCCGAGAAGGTCGGGCACCCGCTCTCGCTCCGGCAGGGCAACACCTCCGTCTCGCGGCGCGGCACCGTCCGCGGCATCCACTTCGCGCAGATCCCGCCGTCGCAGGCCAAGTACGTCTCGTGCTTCTCCGGCGCGGTCCTCGACTACGTGATCGACGTGCGCGTCGGGTCGCCGACCTTCGGGCGCTGGGAGTCGATCCTGCTCGACGACGTCGACCGCCGCTCCGTCTACATCGCCGAGGGCGTCGCGCACGCCTTCGTGGCGCTGACCGAGGGCGCCGTGGTCTCGTACCTCGTGAACGCCACCTTCGACCCGGTGCGGGAGAAGGGGATCGACCCGCTCGACGAGCAGATCGGCCTGCGCTTCCCGGAGGAGGCCGGCGAGCTGCTCCTCTCACCGAAGGACACCGACGCACCGACGCTGGCCGAGGCCGAGGCGCAGGGCCTGCTGCCGACCTGGGACGAGGCGCGGGCCTTCTACACGGAGCTCGACTCCGCGTCCTGACCGCCGATCCGGTGGGCGGGCCGCCCGGCGCCGGCCAGGCGGCCCGCCCGATCGGAGCGGATCAGCTCTTCGAGCGCAGGCGCATCAGCGCGACCCGGGCGCCCAGCCCGGCGCGGACCGCCGCGCGGATCGGCGCCTGGTACCAGGCGCCGTACTTCTGCGCGAGGTAGAGGTAGGCGCTGCGGTGGTGGACCGCGAGCATCCGCGCCGAGGCCAGGCGGGTGGAGTGCCCGCCGAGGTGGGAGACGACCGCGTCGGCGAGGTAGACGTTGGTCCAGCCGCGCTGTCCGAGCGAGTCGCCCAGCTGGACGTCCTCGAAGTACATGAAGTAGCGGTCGTCGAACCCGCCGATCTCCTCGAAGGCCGTGCGGCGCACCATCACGCAGGCGCCGGAGAGCCAGCCCGCCTCCATCCGGCCGTGGCGGAGGGTCTCGACCGCGCGCGAGCGCCGGTAGGTCGCCGACCACGGGTTGCCGGGCCAGACGTGGGCGAAGACTGCGTGCCCGACGCCCGTGCCGAGCGAGGGCAGAGCGCGGGCGGAGGGGTAGATCGTGCCGTCGGAGTCGAGGATCCGCGGCCCGATCGAGCCGATCCGGTCGTCCGCCGTCGCGGCGGCGTAGAGGGCGTCGATCGAGCCGGGGAGGAAGACCGTGTCCGGGTTGGTCACCAGGATCCACTCGACCTCGGGCCCGAGGCGGTCGACCGCGTAGTTGACGGCCCGGCCGTAGCCGAGGTTCTGCCCGGTCTCGTGGAACTCGACCTGCGGCAGGCGCTCGACGACGCTGCGGACGGAGTCGTCCGTGGTCAGGTTGTCGACCACCACGATGCGCACGTCGTGCTCTGTCGCCTCCGGCACGGACTCGAGGCACGCGCGGAGGACCTCACCCGAGAAGTGGGTGACGACGACGACCGCGATGGGCAACGTCGAGCGGGCGATGGGAGCCTCCGGGTGGTGCGGCGTCGACGGGAGGAGTGCCCCGTCGGAAGAACTCGACGAGGCTAGCACGCGGCTCGAGCGGTGCCCGGGAGCCTGCGGCCCTCAGCGGACGATGTCGACGGGCTCGGTGCTGACGGCCACGGCGGCGGGGGAGACCGTCTCGATCGCGGGGAGCGCATCGTGCGCCGGACGGCGGAAGACGACGAACTTGTACATGCAGAAGTTCCACACCAGTCCCACGAGGACGGCGACGGCCTTGGCGATGTTGATCGCGAGGAAGGCGTTCTCGCCGGAGCTGGGGAGGAAGAGCAGCGAGTTGCCGAAGCGGGTGTCGAAGAAGACCTCGAAGCCGTAGATGATCGCCGACTGCAGGACCAGCGAGCTGAACCCGGTGACGAGGAAGAACTTCGCGAACGTGGCGACCGAGACCCTGCCCGGGTGGCGGAAGACGAAGAAGTGGTTCAGCGCGTACGAGATCGTGATGCCGACCAGGACGGAGAAGACGTTGGCGACGAGGGTCGGCAGACCGAGCAGGAGCACGAGCGTGTTGAGGATGAGGAAGTCGATCGCCGTGTTGGTGCAGCCCGCGATGAGGAAGCGGACCTTCTGCGATTCGAGGAGTCTCTTCATCTGCGGTGCTCTTTCCCGTCCCCCTCTGGCGTCGATGCCCGACCGTCGGGCTCCGACGGGCGTCCATCGGGGCAGGCGAACAAGGGGTGAACCGCCGTGCACTGTCGTCCATCGTAACCGTGGACCCCTGCCGGGCGGTCGAACAGCCGGTGCCATGTTCCTGAGAGAGTGCGCGGACGGGGCGGCGGGCCGCGGGGCGCGCTCGGAGGCTCGCGAGCACCGCCTCGTTATACTCGCAGGGCTCTCACCGGTCAGCCGGTGCACCGGAAGAACGGATCCTCCCCGCCTCATGCGCTCCCTCGCCGTCGTCGTCCCCACCTACAACGAAGTCGCGAACATCGCGACGGCGCTGCCGCGGGTCGCGCTCGCGGCGTCCCGCAACCCCGACTTCCACGTGACCGTCGCCGTCATCGACGACAGCTCCCCCGACGGAACCGCGGACCGCGCGCGCGAGCTCGCGGCCGAGCTCGAGTCCGACACCTTCGAGGTCCTCGTGCTCTCGCGCGAGAAGAAGGAGGGGCTCGGCGCGGCGTACATCTGGGCCTTCCAGCACCTCCTCGCGGCCGAGCGCCGCTACGACTACCTGCTGCAGATGGACGCCGACCTCTCGCACGACCCGGACTACATCGACGCCTTCCTCCGCGAGGTGCGCGCGGGCGCCGACTTCGTGGTCGCCTCCCGCTACATCGCGGGCGGGGGCACTCCCGACTGGACGCTCGACCGCAAGCTGCTGAGCGGTGGCGGCAACCTCTACACGCGCCTCTTCCTCGGCTCGAAGATCACGGACTGGACCGGCGGCTTCAACCTCTTCAGCGCCGACCTCCTGCGCACCCTCCACCTCGAGACGATCCGCGCAGCCGGCTACGGCTTCCAGATCGTGCTCAAGTACCGGGCGCTGCGCCGGGCCCGCGGAGTGAAGGAGATCCCGATCGTCTTCCTCGACCGCACGGTCGGCAACTCCAAGATCCCGAGCGACACCCTCCTGAAGAACCTCCTGCTCGTCCTGGCCATCCGGTTCGGCGGGAAGCACCGGTGACGGCGGGTCCGACGGGATCCCCTCGGACCCGGAGGGCCCTCCTCGAGCTCGCCGCCCTCGCCGTCGTCGTCAGCGGGACCCTGCTCGTGCTCGGGTTCATGGTCGGCACGCCGTGGCGGCCGCTGCTCTTCCGCGACGGCGACTCGCTGGCGCTGCCGCTGATCCTGCAGTCCTTCGCCGAGGGCCGCCCCGCGGCGTGGGTGATGACGAGCCAGCTCTTCCTCTTCCCCGAGCTCCCCGTCTTCGGCGTCGCGTGGTTGCTGACCGGTGGCGATCCCGCGGCGGCGCTCGCGGTCAACGCCGTGCTCAACGTCGTCCTCCTCTACGGCGTGCTCCGGATGCTCGCGCGACGGCTCGTCGCGGACCGGCACCGCCGGCTGCGGCCCGCCGCCGCGCTCGCCGGCATCGCCGTGCTGCTGGTTCTCTGCCTGACGGAGGGCCGCGCGCTCAACAACGAGGGGGCCCTGGCGACCACCTTCCTCCTGACGACCTACTACTACGGCGCGGTGCTCACAGGCCTCGCCGGGCTCGCCGTCGCCCTGGGCGCGCTGCGCAAGCGCCGTCCGGCGGCGCGTCCGCTGCTCCTGGTCGGAGCGGCCGTCGCCGCGACGACCCTCTCCGATCCGCTCCTCCTCGTGCAGTTCGTCGGCCCCCTGCTGGTGGTCCTCGTCGTGCTGCTGGTGCTCGCTCTCGCTGCTCCCCGAGCGGTGTTGATCGTCGCGGGAACGGTCCTCGGGGCCGCCGCGCTCGGGGCCGCGCTGCGGATCCCGTTCGGCTTCCTGATCGGGACCGACGCCGGCGGGTACCTCCGGCTGCCGCTCGCCGGGACGGCCCTGGACGACCTGATCGTGCAGTTCCTGGTGCTGAAGGCGCCGCTGATCGGCAAGCTCGAGGTGGCGCTGCTGGGTCTGCTGCTGCTGGCGGCCCTCGCCGTGGTCGTGGCCGGTGTCGCCCGACTGGCGCGGGGAGCCGCCCTCGACGAGGCGGCCCGTGCGCGCTTCGCGGTGTGCGCGTTCCTGCCGGCGCAGACGGCGGTGCTCCTGGTGGTGCAGGTCTTCACCGGCAGCTCGGTCAGCCGCTACCTGATGCCGATCCCGGTGACCGCGACCGTGGTCGTGATCGCCCTGATCGGCGCCGCGGCGGCGCACCGGCGTGCTGCGGGCGCGCGGCTGGCGCCGGTCGTCCGCGTCGTCGCCCCGCTGGCCGCCGCAGGCCTCGTCGTCGCCGCCGTGCCGGCCACAACGGCGGTCGCCTCCGCGGCGGCCGAGGCGCGATCGGACCCGGACGCCGACTGCCTGGAGCGCTGGATCGACGGCCGCGAGCTCGCGGGCGTCGGCTCGTTCTGGTCCACGCGGCCCCTGGACCTCTACGGGCCGGCCTCGCTGCACGTCCAGCAGGTCAACTTCGACTTCACGGTGCAGCTGTGGATGAACAACCTGAGCGACTACCGCGACCGGCAGTACAGCTTCGTGCTGGCCGACCGCTCGCCCGACTGGGCGGGGCTCGCGCGCGGGACGCTCGGCGCTCCCTCCGATATCGTCGCCTGCGGGGGGTTCGACATCTACGACTACGCGGGTACCGACGGCGAGACCGAGCTGAACCGGATCGTCCAGACCAGCGTGGAGGAGCAGCGCCGTGAGCGCGGCTACTGACGTGCGCGGCTCGCGGACGGCGAGTCGGCGGCGCCGGACGCTCGTCGAGCTCGGATGGGCCCTCGTCGCCGCCCTCGTCTCGGTCGTCGCCGCCGTGCTCGCGCTCGGGATCGGGCCGCAGGACCTGACGGCCCGCTGGACCGTGGGCGGCGACGACCAGATCCTGCACTACACGCTCTTCACCAGCGCCACGCAGGCGTTCCCGTTCGACGGCAACGCGGCGCTCGGCTTCCCCGACGGCTTCAACGCCTTCTTCAGCGCGCAGTTCGACGTCGCCTCCGCCCTCGCCGTGTCGGTCCTGGCCCTCGTGGTGCGCGACGGGACGACGCTCCTGAACGTCTTCTACCTGGGCACGTTCGCGACGGTCGCCGTCACCGGCTACGTGTTCTTCCGCGCCCTCCGCACGCGGCCCTGGGTCGCGGCGTTCTCCGCGGTCCTGCTGTCGCTGCTGCCGTACCACTTCCTCCGGATCGGATTCGGCCACGCGTTCCTCGCCAACTACTGGGCGATCCCGCTCCTGGGCGTGATGGTGCTGATGGTCGCCGGACCGCGCACCGATCCTCTCCGAGCCTGGTCCGAGCGGGGCGCGACGCGGAGGAGCCGCGTACTGCGCTCCGTCGTCCCGGGAGTCGTGCTCGGGCTCCTGGTGGCGAGCACGGGCGGCTACTACTACGTCTTCGCGGTCCTGGTCCTCGGAGCGACCTGGGCGGTGAGCACGGCCGCCGGGCTCCTCTCCCGCGAGCGGCTGCGCGTGCTCGCGGTCTCGTCGGTGCCGATCCTCGCGCTCGGCGTGTTCGTCGGGCTCTCGCTGCTGCTGCTCTCGCTCGACTTCGGGGAGCGCTACAGCCCGTACTTCACGTCGCGGACCGTGGGGGAGTCGGAGGCCTACGCCGGCAAGCTCGTGCTGCTGGGCCTGCCCTGGTCGGGGACCGGGCTGCCGCAGGGGTACGGCCTGCTGAACACCTACGCGGGCCAGTCCGGCGTGGCGCCGACGACGGAGCCGCCCGGGTTCTCGATCCTCGCCAGCGTCGCGCTCCTGATCACGCTCGTGGCGCTCCCGATCACCGCGCTCGGCGGCGGACGGGCGCTCCGTGCGACCGCGGTCGGCCGGTTCTTCTCGGACGCCCGCGTGCGCGTCCTCGCCGTGGCGACACTGGCCGCGCTCCTCTTCTACACGGTGACGGGCCTGGGCGTCGTGGTCTCGCTGGTGGCGGGGCCGACGATCCGTGCGTGGGCGCGGATGTCGATCGTCATCGCGGTCCTCGTCCTCGGCGTGCTCGCGCTCCTGCTCGATCGGATCACGGCCCGTGGCGGTGTCCGGATCCTCGTGGCGGCGCTGCTCGCCGCCGTCGCCGTCATCGATCAGCTGGCCGGAGTATCGGCCGCGGTGCCGATCGCTCCCACCGACGACTCCGAGATGCGCTCGTTCGTGTCGGAGGCCGACGCGCAGCTGGACGACGGCTGCGGAGTGGTGGAGCTCCCCCTGAAGAGCTTCCCCGACAGCGGGCGGATCGGAGCGCTCTCCGACTACGACGAGGCACTGCCCTACCTCGCGACCGAGGAGGGACGCCTCCGCTGGAGCTACGGGGCGGTGGAGGGCACCTACGGCTGGGACGTCTGGGGCGACGTCGACGACCCCGCGGAGTTCGCCGACGCCGTGGCGGGCAGCGGCGCCTGCGCCGTCTACGTGGACACCGCCGGGTACACCGACGACCCCGACGGCTGGCGGGCCTACGTCGAGGCGGCGACGGGGGACGTCGAGCCCGAGGTCGCCTCCGCCTCCGGGCGCTGGCTGCTGTTCACGACCCGGCGCTGATCAGCGGTCGTCGAAGGCCAGCTCGAGCAGGCGCCGGGCGGTGCGGTCCCACCCCGGGATGGGCTCCGGTGCGAGTCGCCGGGGACGGCGCAGCGCCTCTCCGATCGCGGCCGACCACCCGGTGCGGTCCGCCGGGTCGATGAAGACGGCGGCGGACTCCCGCCCGGCGAGCGCGTCGCGGAGGCCGGGGATGTCTGCCGCGAGCACCGGAGTGCCGCAGGCGACGGCCTCGAGGGCGGGCAGGCCGAAGCCCTCGTGCCAGGAGGGCATGGCGACGGCGTCGGCGCCCGTGAGCAGGGCCGGCAGATCCTCGTCGGCGACGTAGGAGGAGGCGAAGCGCACGTCGGCTCCTGCGGCGACCGCGCGGGCGACGGCGGAGTGGACGTCCTCGTTGTCCCAGCCGTCCCCGCCGACCAGGAGCAGGGTGTGGTTCTCCGGCCGCTCGGCCTGCCGGTACGCGTTCACCAGGGTGACGAGGTTCTTGCGGCGCTCGATCGATCCGACGAAGAGCAGGTAGGACCCGAGCCCGTGCTCCGCGCGGACCCGCGCCACCTCCTCCTCGCCGCGGGCATGGAAGAGGTCGGCGTCGATCGTGGTCGGCAGCACGCGGACGCGCGCCGGATCGATGCCCAGAGCGCTCTCGACCTCGGCCGCGGAGGACGGGGTGCCGGTCAGGACCAGGTCGCTGCGCCGGATCCACCGGGGCACGGACCGCGACAGCAGCTCTCGGCGCTCGCGCGGAACGAGCTCGGGCATCACAGCGAAGCAGACGTCGTGCACGAAGGTGATCGAGCGGGAGCGGGCGAGCGGCCAGCTCCGGAAGTTCGGGAAGAAGTAGGCGCCGCGGCCGAGCAGGAGGTCGATCCCCGGCGCGGGCACTCGGGTCAGTGCGCTCCACACCGGCCGGGGCAGCGGCACCGGTCGGACGCGCAGCGTACGGAAGCCGAAGCGCCCGAGCGAGCCCGCCTCGCTCGCCGGCACGACGAGGAGCACCTCGACCTCTGCGGCGGTCGCGTCGGTGTCCAGCGCGTGCAGCAGGCCGAGCAGGACGCGGCCGACCCCGGTCAGGCGCGGCGCCGCGAGGGCGGTCGCGTCGACCAGGAGGCGGCGGCGCCGCGCGGTCACGGCCTGCTGAGGCGGACGGTGGAGTCGATGTCGACGACGCCGTCGTGCACGGAGGCCCGCTCGACCGTGAAGGTCGCGGCGACCGGGATCCGCATGGTCTCGCCCTGCGAGAAGGTGGCCGAGGAGGCGTGCACGGCGTAGTTGCCGGCGCCGAGGTGCAGGTCGGGGAGGGTGAACGTGACCGTCATCTCTCCGTCGACCGCGCTCAGCGGCGTGCCGATGCGCTCGGTGTTCGTCCCGAAGACGCGCTGGCCGAGGGGGGTGTCGATGCCCATGCCGATGTTCCAGTCGTCGACCGGGCGGCTGGTGCGCACCGTGACGTCGAACTCGAGGGTCTCGCCGCTGCGGACGACCGTGCCGCCGTGCTCGATCGATCCGCCGCGCAGTCGGCAGCCCAGGATCTCGATGAGCTGGGGGGCGGGCTCGTCCGCGGCCTCGGCGGCCTCGGCCTCGCGCTCCTGGCGGGCGGCGCGACGGTCCTCGAAGCTCTCGCGGAGGACCTGGAGTCCCTCGGAGGTCTCGCCGTCGAAGACGACGGTGCCCTTCTCGAGGACGATGGTGCGGTCGCAGAGCTCGCCGACCTGCTCGAGCGAGTGGGTGACCAGCACGATGGTCTTCCCCGCGCGCTGGAAGGCGCGGATGCGGTCCATGCACTTGCGCTGGAACGGCTCGTCGCCGACGGCGAGCACCTCGTCGACCAGCAGCAGGTCGGGATCGGTGTGGATCGCGATAGCGAAGGCGAGCCGCACGTACATGCCCGACGAGTAGAACTTGACCTGGGTGTCGATGAACTCGGCGATCTCGGAGAAGTCGACGATCGAGTCGAACTTGCTGTCCAGCTCGCTGCGCGAGAGTCCGAGGATCGCGCCGTTGAGGTAGACGTTCTCGCGCCCGGTGAGGTCGGGGTGGAAGCCCGCTCCGAGCTCGAGGAGCGCGGCGAGGCGTCCGCGGCGCTCCACGGTGCCGGTCGTCGGCTGCACGATGCCGCCGATGAGCTTGAGGAGCGTGCTCTTGCCCGATCCGTTCGCGCCGATGAGGCCGACGGTCGAGCCCAGGGGGATCTCGAGGTCGACGTCGCGGAGTGCCCAGAACTCGTCGCGGTGCTTGCGCCCGCGGCCGAAGTTGACGATCCGCTCCTTGAACGACTTGTCCTTGCGGATGACGAAGCGCTTGGAGGCGTTGCGCACCCGGACGACGGTCGGGGTGCCGGAGGAGGCGGGCACGGACTCCTGCTTGCTGGTGAGGGTCACGATCAGATCTCCTGGGCGAAGTTGCCCTCGAGGCGGCGGAAGATCCGGTGGCCGATCCACACGAACACCAGCCCGACGACGAGGACGATGAGAAGGCGCAGCTCCATGTCCGGCGGCCACACCTGGGGGGCGATCTCGTTGCCGTCGATGATGCTGACGCGCGAGCCGTCTCCCCAGATCGCGCGCTGGAAGGCGAGGATCGCGTTCGAGATCGGGTTGATCAGGTAGAGCTGCTCGGCCCAGCCGTGGCCCGCTCCGGTGGAGGCGGCGACGACGAAGTTCCACGCGTAGACGATGGGGGAGAGCCAGAAGAAGATCTGCAGCCCGACCTCGACGAGGAACTGGACGTCGCGGAGGTAGACGTTGAGGGCCGAGAGGGCCAGGGCCAGCGCGAGGCCGTACACGAGCACGATCGCCAGCGCGGGCACGATGTAGAGGAGCTGGACGCCGAAGATCAGCGAGCCCGTGAGGACGGCTCCCGCGATCAGGACGACGAACTGCACACCGAAGTTGAAGAGGGCCGAGCCGATGGCCGCCACCGGGAAGATCTCCCGCGGCAGGTACACCTTCTTGATCAGTCCGCCGTTGCCGAGGATCGACGTGGTGCCCGCGGTCACGATCTCGCTGAACAGGCCCCAGAGGGTGAGCCCCGAGAAGACGAAGATCGCGAAGTTCGGGACGCCGCGAGAGGCCCCGAGGATCTGGCCGATCGCCACGTAGTAGATGAGGAGCATGATCAGCGGCCGGACGAGGCTCCAGACGAAGCCCAGGCTGCTGTCCTTGTAGCGCGACTTCAGCTCGCGCCCCACGAGCAGGCGGAGCAGCTCGCGGTGCCGCAGGATCTCGGCGAGGGAGGCGACGAAGCCGCCCGAGCCGCCGCCGACGGCCGACGTGGTGCCGGCGATCTGGAACGGCTCGTCGGCGATCGCGCGCGCGCGATCCACAGCTTTGCTGGGCATGGAACTCCAAGCTCTCGGCCTCCGCCGGGCGACGGACCGCATCATTATACGTGCGGCCCACCCTGGAGCCCCCTGGCTGGCGTGCCGGTGCGAGGCGCATGGCGGGTAGTCTTGCTCCCGCTCGCCGACTGAACGACACGAACGAGGTGTTCGCCATGCCCACGCAGCCTTCCGACGTCCCCCTGGACCCGGCGCCGCAGAGCGCTGGGGACCCCGCCCCCGTCCTCGGCGGCACGGGCGAGGACGCTCCTCCCGCTCCCGACCCGAGCCTCGAGTCGGCCGTCGGCGACGCCGCTCCCGCAGCCGTCCCGGCGGAGCCCGCGCGCACGTCCGGGGTTCCGGTGGAGCCCCGTCTCGCCGAGCCCGAGTCCCCGGACGAGGAGCTCGCCCGCCTGCGCGCGCAGGTCGACTCGCTCCTCAACGACCCCTTCGACGAGTGGGTCGAGCGGATCCAGGTGGGCGGAGTGACCGCCTCCGGCTTCGAGCGCACCCTCTCCTGGCGGGTGACGAAGCCGCTCCGCCTGGTGCGCACCTTCCAGATCCGCGTCGAGCAGCTCGGGCTGTCGGGCGCCGTCGGCCACAGCGCGCGCTTCGTGAAGCGCCGCCTGTCCGGTCGGGCGCGATGAGCGACCGGTCGCAGGTCTCGGCCGCCGGCTCGGCCGCCGCGCGCGCCCACCGCACGGAGGCGATGCTGCAGCGCCTGGAGCAGATCGGCGCGCTCCTCTTCGACGAGGAGCGCCGCGCCTCGCTGCGCACCCGCGGGCCCGGCCCGTACCTCGACGAGGTGGCCCGAGAGATCCGCTCGCGCCAGGACGACGAGCTGACCTGGGTCGCGCTGGTGTCGTTCACGGCCGCGTACCCGACGAGCGAGCTGTTCGACTGGTTCCGCCGCGCCCTCGAGCTCGCCCCCGAGGAGGCGGCGCTGCGCATCTTCCTCGAGGCCGGCTCCCGCACCGCGACCGGGTTCGCCGATCTGGACGCCCGCGTCGAGGTCGTCACCGGGGCCGTCCTGATCGACGTCGACTTCCCCGCCCGCCACGGGCACAACACCGGCGTCCAGCGGGTCGTGCGCCAGACCGTGTCCCGCTGGGACGCCGAGCACGAGATCGTCCCGGTCGCCTGGGTCCACGGATCGATGTCCTTCCGGCGCCTGAGCGCGATCGAGCACGAGCGCGTCGTCGACTGGTCCTCCGCCGGGCGGCGCGACTGGGAGCACGGCGATCCGGAGCGCATCGAGTTCGTCGTGCCCTACCGCAGCGTCGTCGTCATCCCCTCGGTGCCCGACTACAACCAGTGCGGGCCGCTCGCGGCCCTCGCCGAGTACTCCGGCAACGAGGTCGTCGTCCTCGGCCACGACGCGATCCCCGTCGTCAGCGCCGACACGGTGCCGCCGGAGGAGACGGTGCGCTTCGTCAACTTCCTCTCCGTGGTCAAGCACGCCGAGCGCGTCGCCACGGTGAGCGCCGCGGCCGCGCTGGAGTTCGAGGGCTTCGTGCGCGCGCTCCCCGCTCAGGGCCTCACCGGCCCGACCGTCGTCCCGGTCCCGCTGCCCGTGGAGCTCCCGGACGGCCTGCGCTCCGAGGGCCGGAGCGCGTCCGGCCTGCCGCTCGTGCTCTGCGTCGGCAGCCAGGAGCCCCGCAAGAACCACCTCGCGGTGCTGCACGCCGCCGAGGTCCTCTGGCGCGAGGGCCTGCGCTTCCGCGTCCGCTTCATCGGCGGGGCCAACCCGTGGGCGCACCAGGTCTTCGATCCCCGCGTGCGCGAGCTGGTCGCCGCCGGGCGCCCGGTCGAGGTGCTCCGCGGAGCCGACGACGACGTCCTGATCGCGAGCTACCGGGAGGCGCTGTTCCTGGCGTTCCCGTCGCTGCACGAGGGGTACGGCCTGCCGGTCGCCGAGGCGCTGTCGATCGGGCTCCCCGTGCTGACCTCGCGCTACGGCAGCACGGCGCAGATCGCCGAGCACGGCGGATGCGTCCTGATCGACCCGGAGTCCGACGAGGAGATCACCGACGGCATGCGCCGCCTGCTGACGTCGCCGGAGCTCGTCGACGAGCTCCGCCTCGAGGCGGCAGAGCGGCCCGAGCGCACCTGGGACGACTACGCCCGGGAGCTGTGGGCCGCCCTGATCGGCCCCTCGGCCCTCATCGAGCACGAGGAGGCGCCCCGTGCGCTCTAAGCAGTACCTGGTCGACCGTCTCGCCACCCTGGTGCGCACCCTGGCCCCCACCGTGGAGCCGCTGGGCAGCGTCGACGCCCTCACGGGACAGCTGAGCGTTCTGCTGCCCGCCCCCACCGACCGCGAGGTCTGGCTGGTGCTCGCCGTCCTCCGCGGCACGCTTCCGCGCCGGGAGGACGTCGTCGACGGCCGCCGCCGGGCCCGGCTGGACGGCACCGCCGGTCTGCTCACCCACGCCGCGTCCACCATCGCCTCGAACCGGGTCTTCGCCCGCTTCCACCACCCCGAGGTCGAGGTGGTCGTCGGCGCGGTCGTCGTCGACGTTCACCACACCGCGCGCACGGGACTGGCCACGGGCATCCAGCGCGTGGTGCGCCAGAGCCTCGTCCGCTGGACGCGCGACCACGAGATCCTGCTCGCCGGCTGGGACTCGACCCACGAGTCGCTCGTCATGCTCACCCCGGAGCAGAGCCGGAACGCCGTCTCGGGCGACGTGCCCGACGCCGCGGAGGACCGCTCCCGCGTGATCGTCCCGTGGCAGGGCACCTACCTCCTGCCCGAGCTCGCCGTGGAGGACGAGCGGACGTCGCGCGTCTCCGCTCTGGCCGAGTTCAGCGGCAACCGCACGGGCACCATCGGCTTCGACTGCGTGCCTGTCACCACCGCCGAGACGGCGAGCACCGGCATCAGTGCCGCCTTCTCGCGCACGCTCGTCGCCGTGTCGCACATGGACCGCATCGCGACCATCTCCGAGGCGGCCGCGACCGAGTACTCCGGCTGGCGCCACATGCTCGGCAGCGTCGGGATGCAGGGGCCGGACATCCGGCCGATCCTGCTGCCCTCGCAGCCGGAGAGCGTCTCGGACGAGGAGCTGGCCACCGCCGCGCGCTCGCTGGTGACCGGTGACCTCCCGCTCGTCGTCTGCGTCGGCAGCCACGAGCCGCGGAAGAACCACCTGGCGGTGCTCCAGGCCGCCGAGCTGCTCTGGCGCCGGGGCGTGCGCTTCAGCCTGGTCTTCATCGGCGGCAACGCCTGGAGCAGCGCCGAGTTCGAGTACCGACTCGAGGTCCTCGAGGGCCAGGGCCGTCCGGTCCGCTCGCTCTCCAAGATCACCGACGCGCTGCTCTGGAGCGCCTACCGCCTGGCCCGGTGCACCGTGTTCCCCTCGATCAACGAGGGCTACGGTCTCCCGATCGTGGAGTCGATCTCGGTCGGCACCCCGGTCGTGACCTCCGGATTCGGCAGCATGCACGAGGTCTCCGCCTCGGGCGGCGCGCTGTTCGTCGATCCGCACGACGACCACGACATCGCCGCGGCCCTCGAGCGGCTGCTGACCGACGACGAGCTGCACGCGCGGCTCTCGGCGGAGGCGCTCGCGATCGACGGCGGCACCTGGGACGAGTACGCCTCCCGCGTCTGGTCGTACCTCGTCGAGGGCGAGGGCGTCGACGAGCGGGGCCGGGCCGAGCAGTCGGGCGCGACCGCCTAGGCGTCCTCGATCCACCGCGTGCAGAAGGCCCCCGCTCCAGGAGCGGGGGCCTTCTGCACGCGGCGCGCGGCTCAGCGGGAGCGGCGCGCCAGCTCGAGGTCGTTCTCGACCATGCGGGCGACGATCTCCTCGAAGCCGACGGTGGGCGCCCAGCCGAGCACCTCGCGGGCCCGGGAGGAGTCGCCGCGCATCTCGGGTGCGTCCACGGGGCGCGCGAACCGCGGGTCGATCGTGACCCGCTGCTCCCAGTCGTCGACGCCGGCCGCGGTGAAGGCGGCACGGACGAAGTCGCGGACCGAGTGCGCGACTCCGGTCGCCACGACGTAGTCGCCCGCCTCCTCGGCGCGCGAGGCGCGCACGAGGGCGTCCACGTAGTCGGGGGCCCAGCCCCAGTCGCGGCGCGCGTCGAGATTGCCGAGCGAGAGCTCCGACTCGGCGCCCGTCGCGATCGCCGCGACTCCGGCGGTGATCTTGCGGGTGACGAAGCCGAGCGGCCGACGCGGCGACTCGTGGTTGTAGAGGATGCCGGACGAGGCGTGCAGCCCGCGGCCGCGGTAGACCGCGACGAGGTGGTGCGCGAACGCCTTCGCGGCTCCGTAGGGCGAGACCGGGCGGATCGGGGTCCGCTCGGTCTGCGGGTTCTCGGTCGCGGCCCCGAAGATCTCGGAGGACGAGGCCTGGACGAAGCGGACCTCCCGGCCCGCCGACTCCTGGAGCGCCAGCGAGGCCTCCAGGAGCGCGGCGACCGCGGTGCCGGTCACCTCGGCCGTGAGCACGGGCTCCTTCCACGAGAGCGCGACGGAGGAGAGGCCGGCGAGGTGGAAGACCGTGTCCGGCCGCGCCTCCGCGACGATGCGGCCGAGGCCGGAGGCGTCGCGGAGATCGCCCTCGAAGGGGCGGACGGCGGCGGGAAGAGCGGCGTCGTCGGTCCCGCGCACGAGCGCGGAGACCTCCCAGCCGTCGGCGAGCAGGCGCTCGACGAGGTAGCCCCCGTCCTGACCGCTCGCTCCGGTGACGAGAGCGGCAGGCATGACTACTTGATCAGCGCGGACTGCTCGGCGAGGTCGTTCTCGACCATCATCGCCACGAGCTCGGGGAACGAGACCTTCGGCTCCCAGCCGAGGACGTCGCGCGCCTTCGCCGGGTCGCCGATCAGCAGGTCCACCTCGGCGGGACGCATGAACGCGGGGTTCTGAGTGACGTACGGGGTCCAGTCCTCGATGCCGACGTGGTTGAAGGCGATGTCGAGGTACTCGCGGATCTCGTGGGTCTCGCCGGTCGCGACCACGTAGTCGTCGCCCTCGGGCTGCTGCAGCATGCGCCACATCGCGTCGACGTAGTCGCCGGCGAAGCCCCAGTCGCGCTTCGCGTCGAGGTTGCCGAGCTCCAGCGTCTCCTGGAGGCCGAGCTTGATGCGGGCGACCGCGAGGCTGATCTTGCGCGTGACGAACTCCGGTCCGCGGCGGGGCGACTCGTGGTTGAAGAGGATGCCGGAGGAGGCGTGCATGCCGTACGACTCGCGGTAGTTGATGGTCATGTAGTGGCCGAACACCTTGGCCACGCCGTAGGGCGAGCGCGGCCAGAGCAGCGTCTCCTCGCTCTGCGGGACCTGCTGGACCTTGCCGAACATCTCGGAGGAGGAGGCCTGGTAGAACTTCACGCGCGACATGTCGGAGCCGGCGTAGAGGCGGGTCGCCTCGAGGATGTTGAGCACGCCCTTGCCGGTCACGTCGGTGGTGAGCGACGCGTTCTCCCACGAGTAGGCGACGAACGAGATCGCTCCGAGGTTGTAGACCTCGTCGGGCTGGGCGGCGGCGAGCACGCGCACGAGGCTCGACACGTCGGTGAGGTCGCCGGTGAGCAGGGTCACCTCGGGCACGGTGCGGCGGACCAGCTCGTACTTGGGGTTGTTCTGCCCGCGGACGAGCCCGAAGACCTCGTAGCCCTTCGAGAGGAGGAGCTCGGCGAGGTAGAGGCCGTCCTGGCCGGTGATTCCGGTGATCAAAGCGCGGGGCACGTGGTGGTCCAATTCGTCGGGGTCGATGACAGCGGGACACATACTACCCACGGGCACGGCCGGGCGCCGGGAGCGGTGCGGCCCGCCGGTATCCTGGCCGGGCTTCGGACCGATTGGACGCCATGCCGGAACTCCGCCCCGTCACGCTCGCCGTGCTCACCGTCGACCCGGGCGGGATGGGCGGCGGCGAGACCTACGCGCGCGCGCTCACGCGCCTCCTGGCGCCGCGGCCGGGGGAGGAGGGGCCCGACGTGCAGGTGCTCGTCCCCGAGAACGCGCGCGGCTTCAGCGAGGGCGTGCCCGAGGTCGTGGCCGAGGGGGTCGTCAGCGGGGCGGGCCACCGCCGCCGGGCCGTGGGGATGATCCAGGCGCTCCTGCGCACGCCGCGCCTGCGCCGGCGCCTGGGCCGGGACGCGGTGCTCTACTTCCCGTTCACGGTCCCGCTCCCGTGGCCGTCGCGGCGGCAGGGGCACGTGCAGATGCTGTTCGACCTGCAGCACCGCGACCTCCCGCACCTCTTCCCCCGCGTCGAGCGCGTCTTCCGCCGGCTCGCCTACGAGGCGACCGCTCGCCGCGCCGACGCGGTCATCACCATCAGCGCCTTCACCAAGGGGCGGATCGTCGAGCTGCTGGGCATCCCGGAGGAGCGGATCCACGTGTCGCATCTCGGCGTGGACACCCGGCGCTTCGTCGCGAATCTGGGGACACGCGAGGACTTCGTCTTCTACCCGGCGCGCGCCTGGCCGCACAAGAACCACGCCCGCCTGTTCGAGGCGGTGCGCCTGCTGCGGGAGGAGGGGCACTCCCTCCGGCTCGTGCTGACGGGAGGGGACCTGGACCGCCTCGGCCCGCTGCCGGACTTCGTCGAGTGGCGCGGCCACGTCACTCCGGAGGAGCTCGCCGACCTCTACCGCCGAGCCGCGGTGCTGGCGTTCCCGAGCCTCTACGAGGGCTTCGGCCTCCCGCCGATCGAGGCGATGGCGTCGGGATGCCCGGTCGCCGCCTCCGACGCGGGCTCGCTCCCGGAGATCTGCGGGGACGCCGCGGTCTACGTCGATCCGCTCGAGCCGCGCTCGATCGCGGACGGGATCCTCGAGGCGATCGAGCGGACCGGCGAGCTCGGCCCGCTCGGCGTCGAGCGTGCCCGGTCCTTCAGCTGGGAGCGCTGCCGGGAGGAGCACCTCGCCGTGCTCCGCCAGGTGGCGCGGCGGCACGGGCGCTGAGGAGTCCGGTCAGTCCCGCGGGTGCAGGAGCCGGCGCCAGCTCAGTCCCTGAGCCGCGCGCATCGCGCAGAGCACCACGAGCAGCCAGCCGGCGTCGAGCAGGATCGAGCTCTCGGCCAGCGCGGTGACCATCAGCACGGTCAGCACCAGCACCGGCCAGACGTGCACGACCGCCTTGCGCTCGGAGGCGATCAGCCAGGAGCGCCAGAGCGCGAGGCCGATCAGCACGACGAAGAGGACCACCCCGACCGCGCCGACCTGCAGGGCCACGTCGAAGAGCGCGTTGAGGCTCGACGAGTGAGGGCGGCCCGAGAGGTAGTCGATGGCGGTGAAGGGGTAGAGGTCGGGCCGCCAGTAGCCCACCCAGCCCCAGCCGACGATCGGAGCGAGGTCCGTGAAGCGCCAGACCTGCTGCCAGAGCCGCAGCCGGAACTCGAACTCGCTGCCCGCGTTCAGCAGCTCGATCACCCGGTAGCGCAGGAGCCACACGGTGAGGGAGGCCGCGGCGGCGACGCCGAGCACCGCGAACTGCCGCCGACGGCGGTGGGTGCCGTCGCCGTGGCGCACCCAGCGCAGAGCGAGGGCGACGACGACGGCCACGGCGAGCACGCCCGCGCTCACGGCGGAGCGCGTGAAGAGGAGGGTGACCGCGGCGAGGGCGATCGAGGCGACGGCCGGCCCGCGGGCGACGGAGCGGGTCATCAGCTCCACCGAGAACGTCACGATCGCCAGCAGGCAGACCAGCCCGAGCTGGTTGCGCGTGCCGACGAGTCCCTGGATCGGCCCGCCGACCGCGAGCAGGCCCTCCACGCCGAGGAAGCGCAGCGGCTGGTCGATCAGCACCCCCGAGAGCACCTCCACGGCCAGCGAGGCGATCAGCACGACCCGCAGCACGTCGCCGACCGAGCGGATGATCTGGATGATGTCGCGCGTGAGGCCGATCGCGATCGCCAGGAACGCCAGGGCGAACTGGTAGACGACGCTCGAGACCGTGGCCCAGGTGTAGTCGCTCCACAGCACGCTGAGCGCGATCCAGCCGAGGAACACCAGGATGCTCGTGGGCAGCAGGCCCTCCCAGTCGAGCCGCCCGCGCCGCAGGACGAGCATGACCGCGGCGAGGGCGGTGAGCGTGGCGACGGCGGCGATGTAGCCGGGCCAGCCGATGAGTCCGCGGACCGCCGGGGCGCAGAGGACGGTGACGAGAGTGGTCTGCGCGAGGGCCGCCGCGAACTGCGGGGACGCCGTCGCGTCGGCGACGGAGGCGGGGAGCGAGGGACGGCGGGGCCTCATCGCCTCGGGGAGGCGTCGGCGAGGGGGAGCGGGGTCGCGGCGAGGACCTCGGGCGTCTCGGTCGCCGGCCGCTTGGTCTGC
Organism: Rathayibacter sp. VKM Ac-2805; assembly: GCF_009834265.1. Taxonomy (NCBI): domain Bacteria; kingdom Bacillati; phylum Actinomycetota; class Actinomycetes; order Micrococcales; family Microbacteriaceae; genus Rathayibacter; species Rathayibacter sp. VKM Ac-2805. The sequence goes on along the minus strand of NZ_CP047185.1, from coordinate 2,419,775 downwards.
ACCGCGAAGAGGACGAGGAGCAGCCAGCCTCCCTCGATCAGGATCCGGCTCTCGAAGAGCGACTGCGCCAGGAGGGCGACCACGATCAGCAGCGGAGCGAGGCTGACGGCCGTGTAGGGGAGGGTCGAGGTCGCGTCGCGCCGCGGGCGGTCGACCGCGCGGAACCAGGAGCGCCACAGCGTCGAGACGGCGAGCGCCGCGAAGAGGACGAGGCCGACCGCTCCGAGCTGGAGGGCGACGTCGAGCCAGGCGTCGTGGGCCTGCAGGTAGAGCACGCCCTTGCGCTCGGCGAGGGTGTCGAACGGGGCGGCCCAGGGAGCCCAGTAGCTGACCCAGCCCCAGCCGAGGACCGGGCGCTGCAGCGTGAGCGCGATCACCGAGTCCCAGATGTCGAGGCGGCCCGTGGCGTCCTCGCTCTTGCCGAGCAGGCCGAGGAGGGCGCCCCAGCCCGCGGCGCCTCCGGCGACGGCGGCCACCGCCAGTCCCGCGGCGGTCAGGTAGACGGGACGGCGGCGGGACTCGCCCCTCCGGCGAGCCCAGAGCGCGAACGCGGCCGCGAGGACGACGGCGACGAGGCAGAGCAGGACGGTCGCCGAGCGGGTGAGCAGGAGGGTCGCGACGAACAGGGCGACCCAGACCGCCCCCCAGCGGCGCCGGATCGAGTGGGCCGCCAGCTCGATCGCGATCACGATCAGGCCGAGCAGGGCCAGGAAGCCGAGGAGGTTGCGGTTGCCGACGATCCCCTGGACGGGCTCGCCGGTGAAGAGGGCTGCCTGCGACCAGTAGAAGGCGTCGGGCGTCGGTCCGTCGGCGGGAGGCTCGACGCCGAACGGCAGGACGGGCTGCCGCACGACGACCGCGATCACGAGCTCGAAGAGGAGCGACAGGCCGACGGAGAGGCGCAGGGCCCGTCCGAGAGCCGTGAGCAGCTGCCGGCTGCTCAGCGTGACGGCGAGGACGACGCCGCCGAGCGTCGTCGCGAGCTGCGCCGTGACGCCGATCGCGCTCGCTCCCGGATAGGCGGACCACAGCAGCGAGAGCACCGCGAGCCCGAGGAAGAGGACCAGCGACTTCGGCGTGCGGGCCCAGCGTGGGCGGGGGCGGGCGCGGACGAGCACGGCGATCGAGGCGCCCAGGAGCACCGCGACGACGACGCCCCAGCCCCACCATCCAGCGAGGTTCCGCAGCGACTGGCCCGCCAGCAGCACGGCCAGCACCGCCACCGCGAGCGCTCGGGGAGCGGCGGGGGCGGCGCGTCGGATCATGGCGACCAGTCTAGGGAGCGGGGGCGGCGCGGCGGAGTGCCGGCCGCGCCGCGGCTCGCTCCCCGGCCGGGGCGTCCCCTCGGGGAAGACGGCTTGGACGGGAGGCTCAGACGAACGCGGCGGTGCCGGTGATGGAGCGGCCGACGATCAGCGTGTTCATCTCGCGGGTGCCCTCGTAGGAGTAGAGGGCCTCCGCGTCGGCGAAGAAGCGGGCGACGCCGTAGTCGAGGACGATGCCGTTGCCGCCCATCACCTCGCGGCACCAGGCGACGGTCTCGCGCATCCGGGCCGTCGCGTAGGCCTTCGCGAGGGCGGAGTGCTCGTCGCGCTGCTCACCTGCGTCGAGCATCTCGGACACGCGGGTCGCCAGGGCGATGCTGGCCGTGATGTTGCCGATGCTCTTGACCAGGAGGTCCTGCACCAGCTGGTGCCCGACGAGCGGCTTGCCGAACTGCACGCGCTCCTTCGCGTAGCGCAGCGCCGCGTCGTAGGCGCCGATCGCGACGCCGATGGCCTGCCAGGCGACTTCGGCACGGGTGAGCCGGAGCACCTTCGCGGTGTCGCGGAACGAGTTCGCGCCCTGCAGGCGCAGCGACTCCGGGACGCGGACGCCCTCGAGCACGATGTCGGCGTTCTGCACCGTGCGCAGGCTCTGCTTGCGCGCGATGGCGGTGGCGCGGTAGCCCGGCGTCGAGGTGGGGACGAGGAAGCCCTTCACCTGGCCGTCCTCCGCGTCCTTCGCCCAGATCACGGTCACGTCGCTGAAGGTCGCGTTGCCGATCCAGCGCTTCTCGCCGTCGAGGATCCAGTCGTCGCCGTCCCGGCGGGCGGTGGTGCGCAGGCCCTGGGCGGAGTCGGAGCCGGAGTGCGGCTCGGTGAGGCCGAAGGCGCCGACGACCTCGCCCGAGGCGAGCTTCGGCAGCCACTCGGCGCGCTGCTCCTCGGAGCCGGCGACGCCGACCGTGCCCATCACCAGGCCGTTCTGCACGCCGACGTAGGTCGCGATGCCCGCGTCCACCCGGCCCAGCTCGAGCGCCACCCAGCCGCGGAACACGGCGGAGTTCTCGATCGCGCGGGTCTCGGGCCAGGAGAGGCCGATGACGCCGGTGGCGTGGATCCCGGGGATCAGCTGCCGCGGGAACTCCGCGCGCTCCCAGTACTCGTCGGCGATCGGCCGCACCTGCTCCTCGAGGAACGCGCGGACGCCGACCAGCAGCTCCTTCTCGGCGGGCGTGAGCGCCGCCTCGAACCCGTAGAAGTCGGCCCCCAGGGTCTCGAAGGTCGTGCTGTCCATGCTCTGTGCTCCCTCGCTCGTCGGATGCGGCACGGCGACCGCTCCGACGGCGACAGTGCTGCGACTCCCAGCGTACGAAGCGCGCCTGCGAGTGCCGCGTCCTCTGGCGGAGAGCACCAACAGGCGGGCCCTCCTCCCGGGCCCGCGTTGTGGATCCTGCTAGCGTCGCAGCGGAGCGGCCCCGGCGCGTCCGGCTGAGCGGCTCGGACCCACCCCTCGGACGGAAGGCCAGCGCTCCCGTGTTCATCCCGATCGGCAACACCCCCCGCGACTACGCCTGGGGCTCGCTCACCGGCATCTCGGAGGCCCTCGGCACCGCGCCCTCCGGCGCCCCCGAGGCCGAGCTCTGGCTCGGCGCGCACCCGGGCTCGCCCGCGCGCGTCCTCGACCCCGCCTCGGTCGGCGCCGGCACGCTCGCCGAGTGGATCGCCGAGCACCCCGAGGCGGCGCTCGCCGGAGTGGAGGGGTCGGTCGATCCGGTCTCGGGCGCTCCCCGTCTGCCGTTCCTGCTCAAGATCCTCGCGGCGGGCGGGCCGCTGTCTCTCCAGGCCCACCCCTCGTCCGAGCGGGCCCGGCGCCGGTTCGTCGAGGAGGAGGAGGCCGGCATCCCGCGCGACGCCGCCGATCGCAACTACAAGGACCCGTTCCACAAGCCCGAGCTGATCTACGCGCTCAGCGAGAGCTTCGACGCGCTCTGCGGCTTCCGCGAGCCGGCGGACGCCCGGGCGCTGCTCGCCGAGCTGGCCGGGCGCGCCCCGGCGGAGGAGGCGGCCGCGATCGCGCGGTTCGCCCGGACGCTCGAGGGCGAGCCCTCGGAGGTCCTCCGCGGTGCCGTGTCGTGGCTGCTCGCCGACGGCGACCGCGCCGAGGTCGCCGCGCTGGTGTCCGCGGTCGTCGCGGCGTCCACGGGCGACGACCGCCTCGAGACGACCACGGTCCGGGACCTGGCCGAGAGCTACCCGGGCGACCCCGGCATCGTGCTCTCGCTCCTGCTCAACCGCGTCCGCCTCGCCCGCGGCGAGGTGCTCTACCTGCCCGCCGGCAACATCCACGCCTACCTCGCGGGCACGGGCGTGGAGCTGATGGCCGCCTCCGACAACGTGCTGCGCGGGGGCCTCACGCTCAAGCACATCGACGTGCCCGAGCTGGTGAGCGTGCTCGAGTTCTCGCCGCTGCCCGTGCCCTACCTCCCGGCCGAGGAGGCCGGGCCGGGCGTGCGCGTCTACCGTCCGGACGTCCCCGACTTCGTGCTCGCCGTCGTGGAGCCCGAGTCGGAGGAGCCGGCCCGCGTCGCCCTGCACGGGCCCGCCATCGCGGTCGCGACCGAGGGCTCGTTCTCGCTCGAGGGCGCCGAGGGCTCGGTCCGCGTCGAGCGCGGCGGCAGCGTGTTCGTGACCCCGTCGGAGGGCGCTCTCGCCGTCACCGGACGGGGCACGCTCTTCGTCGCGACGGTCTGACCCCTCCAGCGATCCCGGTGCCGCCCGCTCAGGCGGCGAACGTGCGGCGGTAGGCCGCCGGCGTGGTCCGCAGGACGCGCGTGAAGTGATGGCGCATCACCGCGGCCGTGCCGAAGCCGACCCGCGCGGCGACCGCCTCGAGGGTCAGCTCCGTCTCCTCCAGCAGCACCTGCGCCCGGAGGAGGCGCTGGCGGGTGAGCCAGGCGAGCGGAGTCGTGCCGAGGTCGGCCCGGAAGCGGCGCGCGAAGGTACGGGGGGCCATCACGGCGCGACGGGCCAGCGCCTCGATCGAGAGGTCCTCGTCGAGGTGCTCCAGCATCCACTCGGTGACCTCGGCCAGCGAGTCCGCGCGCGCCTCGGGAACGGGGGTCCGCAAGTACTGCGCCTGCCCGCCGTGGCGCTGCAGGGGCACGACCATCCGCCGGGCGACGACGCTCGCCGCCGTCGCGCCCAGCTCCTCGCGCACCACGTGCAGCGCCGCGTCGATGCCGGCCGCGGTGCCCGCGCTCGTCACGATGCGCCCCTCCTGCACGTAGAGGACCTCGGGGTCCACCGTGACGGAGGGGAAGCGCCGGGCGAGCTCCGCGGCGTGCATCCAGTGGGTGGTCGCGCGCCGGCCGTCGAGCAGGCCCGCCTGCGCCAGGGTGAAGGCCCCGCTGCAGACGCTGAGGATCCACGCGCCGCGCTCGTAGGCCTCGCGGAGGAGGTCGAGCACCCGCTCGTCGGCGGGCCCGCGGCCGTGGGCGGGGACGGCGATCAGGTCCGCGTCCCGGGCCGCGTCGAGACCATCGGCGATCAGCAGGTCGAATCCGAGGCTCGTCCGGACGGGGCCCGGATCGGGAGTGGCGATCCGGAAGTCGAGGGCGGGACCTCCGTCGACGCCGCGGTCGATCCCGAACACCTCGCAGACGACCCCGAACTCGAACGGCGCGAGGCCGGGCAGGGCGAGGAGGGCGACGGAGCGGAGCACGGCGGCAGGATATCGTGCACTGTCGTCATTCAGTCGATCCGTCCCGTCGACCCCCGCCGCTAGGGTGTCTTCCGGCGCGCGGAGTCGCGGGCCCGCACCGAGGAGGATCCACATGGCATGGCTGGTCACCGGGGGAGCCGGGTACATCGGGGCGCACGTGGTGCGCGCGTTCTCGGAGCAGGGCATCGACCCCGTCGTCCTCGACGACCTCTCCTCGGGGCACTCGTCGTTCGTGCCCGAGGGCGTCCCGTTCCACCAGGGCTCGATCCTCGACGAGGCCCTGCTCGACCGCGTGCTCGCCGAGCACGACATCGAGGGCGTCGTCCACGTCGCCGGGTTCAAGTACGCCGGAGTCTCGGTGCAGCGCCCCCTGCACACCTACGAGCAGAACGTCACCGGCACCATGCGCGTGCTGGCGGCGATGCAGCGCGCCGGGGTCTCCTCGATCGTCTTCTCCTCGAGCGCTGCCGTCTACGGCGCGGTCGACGTCGAGATCGTCACCGAGGACACCCCCAAGAGCCCGGAGTCGCCCTACGGCGAGTCGAAGCTGATCGGCGAGTGGCTGCTCGCGGACGCGGGGCGGGCGCACGGCGTCAGGCACGCCTCCCTGCGCTACTTCAACGTCGTCGGGTCCGGCTACCCGGACGTCTACGACACCAGCCCCCACAACCTCTTCCCCCTCGTCTTCGAGGCTCTGCTGGACGGCCGCACGCCCCGGATCAACGGCGACGACTACCCGACGCCGGACGGCACCTGCGTCCGCGACTACATCCACGTCGCCGACCTGGCGCTCGCGCACGTCGCCGCGGCGCGCCGCCTGGCCGCCGGCGAGCCGATCGACCCGGTCTACAACCTGGGCAGCGGATCCGGGGCCTCCGTCGGGGAGATCATGCGCGCGATCGCCGACAGCACCGGCATCGCCTTCACGCCCGAGGTCGCCCCGCGGCGGCCGGGCGATCCGCCCCGCATCGTCGCCTCCGGCGAGACGGCGGCCCGCGACCTGGGCTGGGAGATGCGGCACACGGTCGCCGAGATGGTGGAGAGCGCCTGGCGCGCACGGAGCGCCGCGACCGCCTGATCGGATCTCACGTTCGCGACACGCCGGTGTGTCGTGAACCCTCCACGGCGGGTTGAGGGTTTATGGTCCGCGACTTGACCTGAGCGAATGACACCGCTGTAATTACCTAGGCAGCGGCTCCGGGAGGAGCGGCCGCCGATCATCGGTTCGCAGGCGGGGTAGGAGACGGCATGACGCTTCCGGAACAGCACTCCGGAGTCCCCGAGGACTGGTTCGTCGATCCGGTCCGTCTGGGCGTGCCCGGGGTCCGACCCGGTATCGACACCGCGACCGAGGCGCCGGGGGGCGCGCTCTCCTGGCAGGTCGACTCGCTGTGCGCGCAGACCGACCCCGAGGCCTTCTTCCCCGAGAAGGGCGGCTCGACCCGCGACGCCAAGAAGATCTGCACCTCGTGCGAGGTCCGGGCGCAGTGCCTCGAGTACGCGCTCGAGAACGACGAGCGCTTCGGCATCTGGGGCGGCCTCTCCGAGCGCGAGCGCCGGAAGCTGCGCCGCCGGGCCTAGTCCCCTCCTCGCCGCGACCCGACCGACGGGGCGGCGAGCCGCAGGCGGGCGGCGCGGCGGCATCGCTTAGGGTGGTCCGCGATGTATCCACGAGTCACCGCCGTCCTCGTCGCGCGCAACGGCGCGGCCTATCTGGAACGAACCCTCGCGGCCCTGCGGGCGCAGACCCGTCAGCCCGACGCGACGGTGTTCGTCGACGGAGGCTCGAAGGACACGACCGACGAGCTCCTCGCGTCCTGGGGTCCGACGCAGCTCGTGCAGGTCGCCGAGCACCTCCCCTTCGGCCAGGCCGTGGCCCGCGCTGTCCGCGTGATGCAGCCGCCGGCCGGAGAGGACGAGTGGCTGTGGCTGCTCGCGCAGGACTCCGCCCCCGAGCCCGGCGCCCTCGCGGCGCTGCTGGGAGCCGTCGAGGTCGCCCCCTCCGTCGCGGTCGCCGGCCCCAAGATCATGGACTGGACGCGCTCCGGCTACATCCGCAGCTACGGCGAGTCGATCACCAAGCACGGCACGACCGTCCACCTCGTCGAGGACGAGCTCGACCAGGGCCAGCACGACTCCACGCCCGACGTCCTGGCCGTCGCCGCCGGCGGCATGCTCGTGCGCCACTCCCTCTGGGAGGAGCTCGGCGGCTTCGACCCCGGCCTGCCGGTCGTCGACGACGCGCTCGACTTCTCGATCCGCACCCGGCTCGCCGGGCACCGGGTCAGCCGCGTGCCGGACGCCCGCGTCACCACCGCCCGCATCGGGCTTCAGCGCCCCGACGGCCGCCGCATCGACAGCGGGGAGCGGCGCCGCGCGCGCCAGCACCGCACCGCGCAGCTGCACCGCCGGCTCGCCTACGCGCCCGTCGCGCTCCTCCTCCTGCACTGGCTCTCGCTCGTCCCGCTGGCGATCGGCCGCGCGGTCGTGCGCCTGCTGCGCAAGCAGCCCGGGCTGGTCGGAGGAGAGCTGCTCGCGGCCCTCGTCGTCGCCTTCGGGGGGACGAAGGTGCTGCGGGCCCGCACGGTGCTGCGCTCGTCGAAGAACGTGGGCTGGAAGGCCGTCGCGCCGTTGCGCATCCCGCTGGACGTGGTGCGGCAGCTGCGCTCGGTGCGCCACGACGCCGTGCGCGTGCAGGCCGGGCGGGACCGCCATCCGCTGCACTTCTTCCAGGGCGGGGGAGTGTGGGTCGTCCTCGTCGCCGCGCTCGCCGGCCTGGTGATCTACACGCCGCTCCTCGCTGCTCCCGCGCTCAGCGGCGGCGGTCTGCTGACGCTCTCGCCGACCGTCGGCGAGCTCTGGCGCAACGCGGCCTACGGCTGGCGCGACCTCGGCTCAGGGTTCATCGGCGCGGCGGACCCGTTCGCCGCCGTCCTCGCCGTGCTCGGCTCGCTGACCTTCTGGTCGCCCAGCTACTCGATGGTGCTGCTCTACCTCGTCGCGCTCCCCGCTGCCGCCCTCGGCGCCTGGCTGATGATCGCGCGGCTCACCCCGCGCGCGACCGCCCGCGCCGCCGGAGCCCTCGTCTACATCCTCGCTCCCGCCTTCTTCGCCGCGCAGGCCGACGGGCGCCCCGCCCCGCTGCTGGTGCACGTGCTGCTTCCCTGGCTCTTCTTCGCCGGGTTCGGCGCGTACCGCTCCTGGTCCGCCTCCGCGAGCGCCTCGATCCTGGCTGCGGCCGTCGTCGCGTGCGCGCCGGTGCTGGCCGTGCCGCTCCTGGTGATCTGGCTCGTCGTCGTCGCCACCTCGGGGCGGCGGATCGGCCGCTTCCTCGGCCTGCCGATCCCCGCGGCCGTCCTGCTCTTCCCGCTGGTGGTCGCCCGCGCACCGCGGGGCGACTGGCTCGGCGTCCTCGCTGATCCGGGCGTCCCGGTGCCCTCCGCGCAGTCGGACCTCGTCGCGCTGCTCGCCGGCTTCCCGGCCGGTCTGCCCGACGGATGGCTCGCGTTCCTCGGCGGTCTGGGGATCGGCGCCTCCGCCGCCCCGCTGGTCACGGCTGTGCTCGTCGTGCCGCTGATCGTCGCGGCGCTGGCCGCCCTCCTCCTCCCGAACAACCTCTCGGCCCTCGGCGGCGTCGGCGTCGCGGCGGCGGGTCTCGTGACCGCCTCGCTCGCCCAGGGCGTGCAGGTCGCGACCACCGGCTCCGAGGCGGTCTCCGTCTGGAGCGGCACCGGTCTCAGCCTCTACTGGCTCGGCCTGGTGATCGGCGCGTCGCTCTCGCTCGCCGCCGTGCGCTCGGTGCGCGTGGTGCCGGCGCTCGTCGTCACGGCCGCGGCGGCAGCACTGGTCGGTCCGCTCGCGGTGGCCTTCCCGACCGGCGCCGGCACGTCCGTGTCGACCACGTCGGACCGCTCGCTCCCCGCCTACGTGGCGGCCGAGGCCCGGAACGACCCGCGGGTGGGCACGATCGTGCTCGTCCCGCAGGCGGACGGCGGCGTCCTCGCCCGGCTGGAGCGCGGAGCGGGCGCGACCCTCGACCAGCAGTCGACCCTCGCGAACACCGGCGCCGAGAGCACGGACGCGATCGACGAGCTGGCGGGCAATCTCGTCTCGCGGACGGGCTACGACGTCCCCTCCGCGCTCGAGAGCCTCGGCGTGCGCTTCGTCGTGCTGACCGAGCCGGCCGGCACCCAGGTCGGCGACGCGGCCGCCGCCGTGCGCGCGCGGGCGGCCGTCTCCCTCGACGGCAACGCGGCGTTCTCGGCCGTCGGCGACACCCGCTACGGACTCCTCTGGACGGCCGTCGACACGGAGGGGACCCGCACCGAGGCCGCTCCGTCCGGCGTGGTCGGACCCTTCGGGATCGCCTACACGATCGCCCTCCTCCTCGTCTTCGTCGTCGCCCTCCTGCTGGCGGTGCCCACCGGGCTCTCGCTCGAGCGGGGCCGCTCCAGCGGCGCGGTCGCCGGGATCGACGACGAGCCGGGCGAGGCCACCGGCCAGTTCGACGACGGGAACGACGATGTCTGACCCCGCCGACCAGGAGAAGCAGATGCCCGAGTCCTCCGCCCGCCGCTCCCGCGCGGAGCGCCGCGCCGATCGCTCCGCGGCCTCCACGCCCGATCGCGCACCCTCGGCCGCCCGTCGGCGCCGGACGGCCCTGCGCGGTGCCGTGGGCGCGGCCGGAGTCGTGATCGCCGCGGCCGCCGTGGTCGTGCCCCAGCTCCTCCCGTCCCCCCTGGTCTCGAGCGCCGCGGAGGGCGTCGTCGTGACGCCCGTCGCGGCCGACAGCTCGCTGGTCTGCGGCGGCGATCTGATCGACGCCGGAGAGCCGGAGCAGCTGCGCGCCCTCGACGGCGCCGCGACCGCGGTCCGGCCCGAGGGCTCCACCTCGGACCCCACGATCCTCGACGAGGACGACGTCGCCGCACCGGGCACCGGCATCACCGGTCTGAGCGTGCCCGCGGGCTCCGACCCCGCTCCCGGCGGAGCCACCGTCCAGGCCATCGGCACGGACACCCTCTCCGGACTATCGGCCCGCGCCTGCGCCGAGCCCTCGGCCGACAGCTGGCTCGTGGCCGGCTCGACCGACGTCGGGCGCACCTCCGTGCTGATCCTGGCGAACCCGAGCGAGGTCGCCTCCACCGTCGACCTCACGCTCTTCTCCGAGACCGGCACCGTCCAGGCCACCGGCGCCACGGGCATCGTCGTTCCGGCCGGAGCGGTCCGCGCGCTCCCGCTCGCGGGGCTCGCCCCCGGGGTCGTCCAGCCCGTCGTGCACGTGACCGCCCGGGGCGGCGAGGTCGCCGCGAGCATGCAGAGCAGCGCCATCTCCGGCCTCACCCCGGAGGGCGTCGAGACCACCGGCCCCTCCGCCGGCCCGGACACGCTCGCCGTGATCGCCGGCTTCACCGTCACGTCTCCTCCGGCCGAGACCGCGAGCGACGACGGCAGCGGCGGCGCGGGCAGCCCCGTGCTGCGCATCCTCACCCCCGGCGACGCCGACAGCACGGTCTCGGTCGAGGTCACCAACGAGGACCCGAGCGGGTCGGGCGCCTCCACCCAGGTCGTCGTCCCCGCCGGCCTCGTCGGCGAGGTCCCGCTCACGGGCCTGGCGGACGGCTCCTACCGCATCGTCCTGCGGGCCGATCAGCCGATCGTCGCGGCGGGGCGGACGACCTCGACCGGCTCGGCCGGCACGGACTTCGCCTGGTTCGCCTCCGGCACCGCGACCACGACGCCCTTCGGCGTCGCCGGCACGGGCGAGGGCGACGCGCGACTGCACCTGGTCAACGGCAGCGACTCGACCGCCTCGGTCGAGATCGAGGCCCCGGGCGGCACCCGCACCCTCGAGCTCGGCCCGTTCGCGGCTCTCGCGACCCCGCTGGACGGCGACGGCGCGGTCGTCAGCAGCACCCAGCCCGTGCAGGCCTCGGTCTCGATCGCGCGCGACGGGCGGATCGCCTCGTACACGATCGTCCCGCCGGGACCGCTCTCCTCGCCGATCACGGTCTACTCGCACTGAGACGCGGGGCGGCGGCGCCTCGGCGGTGCCGGCGCCTCAGAGCTGCCGGCGCCTCAGGGGTGCCGGTAGCGGTCCGGGGAGATGTCCCACGGGTCTCGGCCGAGCAGCTCCGCGACGGCGCGGAACACGTAGCTCTCGATCAGCATGCGCTGGTGCCACTCGTCGCGGCGGTGCAGCTTCGCCAGGCGCTCGATCGGCACGCGGTAGAGCGTGATGCGACGCGCGGCGTGGTCGACGCGCCACCGCGCGATGCCCGTGCCCTGCAGCCGGTCGGGGTCGACGTCGGGAGTCGCCGCGACGTCGACGCGGATGCCGGCGAGCTCCTCCGGCCAGGTGCCGCGGAGGTAGTCGAAGGCCGAGCCGATCGTCGCCTCGAAGAAGTCGGAGCGGGTCTGCAGCAGGGGGAGGTGCGGACCGGTGATCGGCCCTCGTGCGCCGCGGCCGTGCCGGTCGCGGGAGCCTCCGCGCGACCCGCTCGTCGGGCGAGCGGCGGAACGACGAGCACGGGGCATGGCTCCAGCCTATTGCTACTGTGGGCGGCGATGACCGGACGGCACTGCTCGCGGACGGGCTGCCGCGCGCAGGCCGTCGTCACGCTGACCTACGACTACCGCGACTCGCTGGTGGCGGTCGGGCCGCTGAGTCCTGCGCCGGATCCGCACGGCTACGACCTCTGCGCCGAGCACGACCGGCGGCTCCTCGTCCCGCGCGGCTGGGAGACCGTCCGCTACGGCGCGGGGCCCGCCTAGGCCGCTGCCGCGCGCGTCAGGGTCGCTCGGGGAAGCCGCGCGGCGTGCTCGAGAGCACGGGGGCCAGCCGCTCGAGGCGCTGGTCGGACAGGAGCAGTGCGCGCTCCTCCCGCGCCCGGCGGAGTGCGGCCACGGCGAGGAGGAAGTCCTCCGCGGGCGCGGCGGGCAGCGGGGAGACGTGGACCGCGGTCTCGTCGGCCAGCGCGGCGGCGAGCTGCGAGCGCGAGGGCTCCGTCATGCCGTGGCGCTGGCGGAGGAACTGCGCCAGTCGGCGCGCCAGTGCGTCCGGGAGGCGCGCGGTGTCCGCCGTGAAGGCCCAGCCCCGCAGCGGCTCCGGGATCTCGACGACCAGCGGCTCCGCACGGGGGACGCGCTCGAGCTGGCTGTGCGTGCCGGCGAGGACGTCGCCGAGACGGCGCGATCGGCGGGAGAGGAGGCCGACGACCGCGGCGAGCCCGCCGAAGGTCATCAGGATCTCGAGGACGCCGGTGAGGCCGCGCACGAGGGCGTGCCGGAAGCCGATGGAGCCGCCGTCGTCGCGGACGACGCGAGCGCCGACGGTGAGTTTCCCGAGCGAGCGGCCGCGACTGGCGGTCTCGACGGTGACCGGCACGATCACCACGGCGATGACGAGGGCCGCGATCGCCACGGCGGCCGAGGCAGCGGGGTCCAAGCCGCCGTCCCCGGAGAGGGAGGAGACCAGCAGGAACAGGCCCAGCGCGAGCAGGAGCTCCGCGATCAGGTCGATGATCGCGCCGACCGCACGGAGCACGAAGGAGGTGACGGGCACCTCGAGCGCGATCGCCTCGCCGGTGACCAGGTCGGCGTCGTCGAACTCGGTGCGCTGCTCCTCCACGGTGCTCCTCCCGGATGCTCGGCCTCGGCGGCGTGCCTGGCTATCCTGTCAGGAGATGGACATCGACGCTCTCTCGGCCGCGCGCGCTGCGCAGTGGACCCGCCTCGACGAGCTCTCGCGCAGGCGCCGCCTGACCGGAGCCGAGGCGGACGAGCTGATCGAGCGCTACCAGGCGGCCTCGGCCGACCTCGCCACGATCTCCTCCACCGCCGGATCGACGGCCGTCGGCACGCGGCTCGCCGTCTCGCTCTCGCGGGCTCGGGGACGCCTGACCGGCACGCGAGACGAGCCGCTCGCCGCGGTCTCCCGCTTCGTCGTCCTCTCGCTCCCGGCCGCTCTGCACCGGCTGCGCTGGCTGACGCTCGCCGTCGCCCTCGCGACCGCGGTGGTGGCGACGCTCTACGCGCTCTGGATCCTCGGCGACCCGCGCCTGCTCGCCGCGCTGGGCGACGACGAGGAGCTGCGGCGCTTCGCCCGAGGCGACTTCATCGACTACTACTCCGAGAACCCCGCCGCCTCGTTCGCCGGGCAGGTCTGGACCAACAACGCCTGGATCGCGGCGCAGTGCGTGGCCTTCGGGATCGTCGGCGTCTACGTGCCGTACATCCTGCTGCAGAACGCGCAGAACCTCGGCACGTCGATCGCGGTGATGTTCCATGTGGGGGAGGGCGACACGTTCTTCCTCTACATCGCGCCGCACGGACAGCTCGAGCTGACCGCCGTGTTCGTCGCCGCGGCCGCGGGCCTGCGGATCTTCTGGGCCTGGATCGCTCCCGGCGCGCGCACCCGCGGCCAGGCGCTCGCCGAGGACGCGCGGAGCCTGTTCACGGTGGCGATCGGCCTGGTCTTCGTGCTGCTCGTCTCGGGCGTGATCGAGGGGTTCGTCACTCCGGCACCCTGGCCCTGGTGGCTCAAGATCGGGATCGGGGCGCTCGCCCTCGGCGCGTTCCTCTTCTACATGATCGTCGTCGGCGGGCGCGCGGTGCGGGCGGGGGAGACGGGCGACCTCGACCGGTTCGAGGCCGGGTCGCGGAGCATCGCGGCCGGCTGAGCCGAGCCGGACGAGCGCGGCCGTCGGAGCGGGGCCGTCGATCAGCGCTCCCGGGACCGACGACGGCCCCTCTCGCAGGTCAGAGCCGTCCGGCCGCCTTGAGCGCGAGGTAGCGGTCCGCGAGCGCCGGCGGGAGCGCGGAGGGGCTGCCGAGCACGACGTCCCCGCCGAGACGGCGGACGGCGGCCGAGAGCCGGTCGACGTCCGCGAGCGAGCGCTCCGCGGCGGCGGCGGAGTAGACCGCGGCCCGGTCGCTCCGGTCCTCCGCCATCCGCTGCAGCTCGGGGTCGAGCGCGCAGGCGACCACGACCGTGTGCACGCGGGTGAGCTGCGGGAGCACCGCGAGGAGCCCCTCCGCCGAGCCGACCGAGTCGAGCGCGGTGAGGAGGACCACCAGCGAGCGCTGGGAGGCCAGGGTGCGCACCTGCGCGGGGACCGCCGCCCAGTCGGTCTCGATGAGCTGGGGCTGCACGGGGGCGAGGGCGTCCACGACGCGGGTCAGCACCTCCGTGCCGGTCGCGCCGTGCACGCGGGCTCGCCGGGTGCGGTCGAACGCGAGCACGTCGACCCGGTCGCCGGCCGAGGCCGCGAGGGCCGCCAGGAGGAGTGACGCCTCGATCGCCGTGTCCAGGCGCGGCTCGTCCTCGATCCGGGCGGCGGACGTGCGGCCCGTGTCGAGCACGACGATCACGCGCCGGTCGCGCTCCGGGCGCCAGGTGCGGACGACCGGCTCCCGGCGCCGCGCGGTCGCCCGCCAGTCGAGCGAGCGGACGTCGTCGCCGCGGACGTACTCGCGCAGGCTGTCGAACTCCGTTCCCTGCCCGCGGATCATCACGCTGGTCCGCCCCTCCAGCTCACGCAGCCGCGCCAGGCGCGAGGGCAGGTGGCGGCGGGAGCGGAAGGCGGGCAGCACCCGGACGACGGCCGGCGCGGCCCGCGTCGCCTGGCGGCCGGCCATCCCGAGCGGCCCGCGGGAGCGGATGGTGACGTGGAGTGCCCGGCGCTCGCCGCGGCGGATCGGCTCCAGGACCGTGGTCACCGCGCGGCGCTCGCCCGGCGGCAGACGCAGGGGCGACCGGGTCTCGAGGGCGCCGGCCGAGGGCTCCCAGGCGTCGCGGAGGACCCCCGTGATCCTCCTGCGGCCGGTGCTCGTGACCAGGAGGGTCGCCTCGGCCCTCTCGCCGAGCCGCACCCGGTCCGGCACCCGCCGCTCGAGCACGACGGCCCGGGGCGAGCCCGCGACCGCGACGTCGATCCCGACGAGGACCGCCCAGGCCAGGAGCCAGAGGCCGAGCACGGCGAAGGCGACCTCGGGGCGGCCGCCCAGGAGGACGACCGGCACCAGGCCGACGAGGAGGACGAGGACGCTGCGTCCGGTGAGGTGCACGGCTCAGACCGGGACGCGGACCTGCTGCAGGATCCCGCCCAGGACGGCCTCGGTGCGGACGCCCTCGAGCTCCGCCTCCGGCTCCAGCTGGATGCGGTGGCGCAGCACGGGCAGGACCATCGCCTGCACGTGGTCGGGGGTGATCGAGCCGTAGCCGTTGAGCCAGGCCCAGGCGCGGGACGCCGCGAGCAGGGCGGTCGAGCCGCGGGGGCTGGTGCCGAGCTTGACGCTCGGGCTCTCGCGGGTGGCGCGGGCGAGGTCGACGATGTAGCCGAGGACGTCGGGACCGGCTCCGACTCGCCGGGCCGAGGCCTGGGCGGCGCGCAGACGGGCGGCGTCGAGCACGGGTCGCACGCCCGCGGCGTCGAGGTCGCGCGGGTCGAAGCCCGCGGCGTGGCGCGAGAGCACCTCCACCTCGACGTCGCGCGGCGGGATGTCGAGCACGAGCTTGAGCAGGAACCGGTCCAGCTGGGCCTCCGGGAGCACGTAGGTCCCCTCGTACTCGACCGGGTTCTGGGTGGCGGCGACGAGGAACGGGTCCGGCAGAGGCAGGGTGCGCCCGTCGACGCTGACCTGGCGCTCCTCCATCGCCTCGAGGAGCGCGGCCTGGGTCTTCGGCGGCGTGCGGTTGATCTCGTCCGCCAGCAGGAGGTTCGTGAAGACCGGGCCCTCGCGGAAGGCGAAGCCGGAGGTGGAGGCGTCGTAGACGAGGGAGCCGGTGATGTCGCCGGGCATCAGGTCCGGCGTGAACTGCACCCGGCGGGTGTCGAGGCCGAGCGAGACGGACAGGGCGCGCACGAGCAGCGTCTTCGCGACTCCGGGGACGCCCTCGAGCAGGACGTGGCCGCCCGCGAGGAGGGCGATCAGGAGCCCGGAGACGGCGCCGTCCTGGCCGACGACCGCGCGGCCGACCTCGGAGCGGACCCGGTCGAGCTCGGCGCGCAGGTCGTCGTCGGAGACCGGCGCTCCGTCGCGGGCGGAGGGGGTGGTGTCGCTCATCGGGAGGGGCCTTCCGGTCGTCGGGCGGTCGTCGGGGAGAGGGCGGCGCGGAGCGCGCTCTCGAAGCGGAGGAGCTCGTCGGAGGCGGCGACGAGGGCGGCGTCGTCGCCCGGCAGGTCGTCGACGAGCAGACGGCGCAGCGCGGCCTGATCGCGGCCGAGGCGCTCGGCGGCGACGGCGACGATCTCGTCGACCCCGGTCGCCGGAGCGAGTCCCAGGAGCGCGGCCGTCCGCCGGAGGGTGCCGATGCGCAGTGCGTCGAGGGCGCGGGGCCGCAGGGCTCCGCGCGCGTAGAGCCGCGCGCGGCCGCGGGCCGTCTCGCTCGCATGCACGACGACCGGCAGCGGCTCGACCGCGAGCGGGCCGAGCCGGCGGCCGCGCCAGACGGCGGAGGCGACGAACACGGCCACCAGCAGCAGGAGAGCCGGGGTCACCCAGCCGGGGGCGAGGTCGGCGGGTGCAGGGGTGGTGCTCGCCGAGTCGGCGGCTCCGGCGCGGTACCAGACCAGCCGGTCCTCACCGCCGAGCAGTCCGAGTGCGAGAGCGGCGCGGCCGTCCTGGCCGATGGTGCCGTTGCGGAGGAGGTCGGCGTCGCCGATCGCGGTGACGTCGGCGCCCTGCGGGAACCCGGTGCTCACGAGCAGGAAGCCGTCGTCGCCCGAGGGGAAGCAGCCGACCGCGTCGCCGTCGTCGAGGATCCGGTACGTGCTCCCTCCGGCGGGGAGCGTCCCGGCGCGCTCGGCCGCCGGGAGCGGGCACTCGGCGCGGAAGGGGCCGTCGCCGGCCGGGGAGCCGGCGAAGCGGACGTCCGGCAGCAGGGCGTCGAGCGCGGCTCCTCCCGGGGTCACCAGGACGAGCGAGGCCGAGGCGCGGGCGAGCCGGCGGTACTGGGCCTCGTCGAGGGCCACGTCCGGGTCGTCGACGAGCAGTGTCGCGTCGGGGGAGGAGGCGGCGAGAGCGGAGTCCAGGTCGTCGGCGCGGACGACCTCGACGCCCTGATCGCGCAGCACCTGGGCGAGCGCGCGGGCGCCGTCCGGGGTCGCGCTGTCGACGTCGAGGTCCGGGGCGGCCACCCGGGTCCCGGTCGCGACGGTGAGCAGCAGAGTGCCGACCGCGACGATCACGAGCAGGAGCACCCACACCCGTCCGCGGCGCAGCAGCGCGCCGAGGGTCGGGCTGGAGACCGTGTCGGCGCTCACCGGGGCGCCGCCAGGGCGTCCAGGACCGGCGAGGCCGCGGCGAGCTCGCGGTCCAGAGCCGCGACCCGCTCGTACTCGGCCGGGCCGCAGGGCTGCCCGAGGTAGCGCACGCGGTCGAAGTCGTCGGCCGTGCGGCGCAGCGCGGCGGCGGAGGAGGGGAAGGCCGCGGAGGCGCGCGACGCCAGGCCGAGCGCGGTCGTGCCGGGCGAGACCCGCAGGACGGTCCGCTCGTCGAGGGAGCGCACCAGGGCGCGGAAGCGCTCGACGAGGGCCTCGTCCCAGTCCCCGCGGGCGGCCGCGGCCTCGGCGAGCGAGCGGAGGATCGCGGCCGAGCGGGTGTCGTCGTCGGCGAGCACCGCTCCCGTGACGGTGCTGCGGCGACCGGCGCGGGGCCGTCCCGCGATGACGAGCGCGGCGACCACGAGCGCCACCAGCACCAGCACGCCGATCACGGCGGCGATCGGCACCGGCGGGCCGTCGCCCTGCAGCGTGAGGGAGGCGAACCAGTCGCGCACCGCCTGCACCACCCGGTCGAAGAGGGTCGGCTCGGCCGCCCGGTAGCGCGGGTCGGCGAGCTCCTCGAGGAGGAGTCGGCGCGCCTGCTCCGCGTCGGGCTCGAGAGGGGCCGCGGCGAGGATCACGGGCGCTCCGGCACGGGGAAGGGATCGGGGGAGGGGCGGCCCGCCGCGCGCTCCTCGACGTGGCGCATCAGCACCAGGTCGAAGCCCTCGCGGCGCATCCGTCGGTCGAGGTAGACGAGGCCCGTCACGGCAGACTGGAGCACGGTGCCGACGGCGCCGATCACGAAGCCCACGGCGACGGAGGCGATCGTCACCACGAGCGAGGTGACGAGCTGCGCGTCCGGGTCGGTCGGGGCGATCAGGGCGCCGGCGATCGGGATGAGCAGGCTGAACGGCGTGGCCACGATCTGGCCGGCGACCTGGATGATCACGGTCATCAGCGCGAGCGCGCCGAAGGTGCGCCAGAAGCCGCCCGCCACCAGCCGCCAGGAGCGCGCCACCGCACGGCGCAGCGGCAGCCGCTCGACGACGATCAGGCTCGGAACCAGGGCGAGCTTCGTCGACAGCCAGACCCCCAGCGCGAGGGCGACCAGGCCGGAGCCGACGAGCACCAGGATCCCGCCGACGATCGCGCTCGACGTCCCGTCCATCGCTCCGATGACGAACAGCGGCACGGCGAGCGCCACGGCGAGGAGCACCAGGAGGAGGTAGCCGACGCCCTGCAGGACCGTCCAGCCGATCAGCGCCCAGAAGCGGCCCCGCAGCCGGGCGAGCAGCTGTCGGAAGGTCGCCCGCTCGCCGAGGACGCCGCGGGTGACCTCGAGCACGACCACGCCCTGCACGAGGGCGCCGCTGGCGAGCGAGACGGCGAGGGGGATGAGGGCGGCCAGGACCACGACCGCGAGGGAGCCTGCGCCGACGGCGTCGCGGTCGGCGGACTCCGCCTGCGCGATGCGCCCGACGGCGAGCACCGCGATCAGACCGTAGACCGCCAGGGCGAGCACCGACCCGAGGCCCTGCACCAGCAGGGCGACGCCCAGGGTCGTGCGGGGGCTGCGGCGGAGGACCTGGAACGGGGCGCCGAGCAGGGTGCCGAAGCCGAGCGGGCGCAGCGGCACGAGACCGGGCTTGGGCGGGGGAGTCCAGCCGGGCGCTGGGCGTCCGGGAGACCAGGGGCCGGCGCCGACGGGCGACCAGGAGCCCCCGGCGGGACCGGTCGGTACGGGACCTGCGCTCGGCGGCGCGGGCGACCAGGCCGGGGCGACGGGAGCGGGCAGCGGCCTGCGCCGGTCGCCGTCCTGCGCCGGGACGGCCGCGTCGTCCGGACGCCCTGCGGGCGGGGGCCACTGAGCTGCGTCGGTCATCCCCTCCATGCTGTCACAGGCGTGCGGGCGGGGTCCTCCCCCGAGCGGACCCCCTTCGCCCGCAGAGCCCGCTCCCCGCCCACGGAGAGGTGCGTCGGTTAGCCTGGGTCGGGTCACCGTGCGCGCCGTGGGCGGGCGCGACCCGAGACGAGGAAGAGCAGACCGATGAGCGCGCGCATTCTGGTGGTCGACGACGACGCCGCCCTGGCCGAGATGATCGGCATCGTCCTGCGCGCCGACGGGTACGACGTCTCCTTCTGCGCGGACGGCTCCGGTGCTCTCGAGGCCTTCCGGCGGGCCCGGCCGGACCTGGTCCTGCTCGACCTGATGCTGCCCGGCATCGACGGGATCGAAGTGTGCCGCGCGATCCGCGCCGAGTCCGGCGTCCCCGTCATCATGCTGACGGCCAAGTCCGACACCTCCGACGTCGTGCAGGGCCTCGAGTCCGGCGCCGACGACTACATGGTCAAGCCGTTCGACCCCAAGGAGCTCGTCGCGCGCATCAGGACGCGCCTGCGTCCCGCCACCGCCGCCGCGAACGCGGTGCTGCAGGTCGGGGACCTGAGCCTCGACGTCGCCGGCCACGAGGTCCGCCGCGGCGAGACGCGCATCGGCCTGACCCCGCTCGAGTTCGACCTCCTCCTCGCCCTCGCCTCCAAGCCCCAGCAGGTCTTCACCCGCGAGATGCTGCTCGAGCAGGTCTGGGGCTACCACTACAAGGCCGACACCCGCCTCGTGAACGTGCACGTCCAGCGCCTGCGCGCCAAGGTCGAGAAGGACCCGGACGACCCCCGCATCGTGATGACCGTGCGCGGCGTCGGCTACCGCGCCGGCGCCGTCCTCCCGGGCTGACCGTGCCCCGCCTCGCCGCTCCCGACGTGCGCCGGTGGCCCCGCCGCGTGCTCGGGGTGTGGCGCACGTCGCTGCAGTTCCGCGCGGTCGCGATCACGGTCCTGCTCAGCGGCATCGCCATCGGCTCGACCGGCGTCTACCTCTCGTACAGCATCAGCGACAACCTGTTCCAGTCACGGCTGACGCAGGTCACGGGCGACACGTCGCGCGCGACCCGGGCCGCGCAGGGATACCTCGACGCCGCCACCGTCTCCACCCGCCAGGACATGGAGGAGGTGATGAGCTCGGTGCGCACCGCCGTCCGGGACGCCTCCTCCTCCGCGCTGATCGCCGTCGTGCGCTCGCCCGACCAGGAGGCGTCCTCGCTGGCGCCTCAGGACATCTACAACCGCGAGCTGCAGAACGGCGTGATCAGCGACGCGCTGCGCGAGCGGGTGCAGGCGGGCTCCGACGGGCAGTACTGGCAGTCGGTGACGCTCGACGCCTCCGGTCAGCAGCAGCCCGGCATCCTCGTCGGCTCGACCCTCGAGCTGCCGAGCTCGGCCGGGCGCTACGAGCTGTACATCGGCTACTCCCTCGCGGACGCGGAGCGCACGCTCCAGTTCGTGCAGCAGGTGCTCAACGTGGCGGGGATCCTGCTCATCCTGCTGATCGGAGCGGTCAGCTGGGTCGTCGTGCGGATCGTCGTCGCCCCGGTCCGGGTCGCGGCCGAGACGAGCCAGCGCCTCGCCGCCGGCGACTTCGACGTGCGGATCCCCGAGCGGGGCCAGGACGTGATCGCGACCCTCGCCCGGTCCTTCAACGGCATGGCCGACAGCCTGCAGGACCGGATCAGCGAGCTCGCGACGCTCAGCCAGGTCCAGCAGCGCTTCGTCTCGGACGTCTCGCACGAGCTCCGGACGCCGCTGACGACGATGAAGCTGGCCGGGGACGTGCTGTACGACCAGCGCGAGGACTTCGCCCCGGTCGCCGAGCGCACGGTCGAGCTGCTGCACAGCCAGATCGACCGCTTCGAGAGCCTCCTCGCCGACCTGCTCGAGATCTCCCGCCACGACGCGGGATCGGCCGAGCTCGAGCTCGAGCCGGTCAACCTGGTGAAGCTGGCCGGCGACGAGATCGAGGCGATGCGCGGGATCGCGGAGGCGAACGGCTCCCGGCTCACTCTCTCCGCCCCGGGCGGCTACTTCGACGCCGACCTCGATCCGCGCCGCATCCGCCGGATCGTCCGCAACCTGCTGGGCAACGCGATCGAGCACGGCGACGGCCGCGAGGTCGTCGTCACCGTCGACAGCAACGCCAGCGCGGTCGCCCTCGCGGTGCGCGACTACGGGCACGGCATGAGCAGCGAGGAGGTGGTGCGCGTCTTCGACCGCTTCTGGCGCGCCGACCCGTCCCGCCGCCGCACGCTCGGCGGCACCGGCCTCGGCCTCTCCATCGCGCAGGAGGACACCGCCCTGCACCACGGCTGGCTGCAGGTCTGGTCCGTGCCCGATCGCGGCGCCTGCTTCCGCCTGACCGTGCCCCGGCACCGCGGCGAGCGGATCGAGGCCTCGCCGCTCCCGCTGCCCCCGGTCGACGCGGGCGAGCAGGCCTACAGCGGCCCGATCGTCCTCCCTCCGCTGCAGGCTCCTCCGGTCGGGGCCGCGGGGGTGCTCCCGTGAGGCGCGGCGTCCTCCGCGCCGCCGCGGCCGCCGCGCTGCTCGCGCTCGGGCTGGCCGGATGCGCCGGCATCCCGCGGGACGGCGACGTCGGAGTCGGACGGCCCGACACCGCGCCGCAGGACCTCCAGTACGACTTCCTCCCGTCGGGACCCGCCGTCGGTGCGTCGCAGCGCGACATCCTGACCGGCTTCATCGACGCCGCGTCGAGCCCGCAGAACAACTACAAGATCGCCCGCGAGTTCCTCTCCACCGGAGCCGACTGGACGCCGGGCGAGCACGTGACGGTCGACGAGGGCCAGCGCTCCGCCTCGCCGCAGTCGGGATCCACGCTCTCGCTGACGATCACGCCCGTCGCCGAGGTCGACGCGACCGGCGTCTACACCGACGTCGCCACCACGGCCGGCCTGACCCTCGACTACGGCTTCGTCCAGGAGAACGGCGAGTGGCGCATCAGCGCGCCGCCGAGCGGCGTGGTGATCGACCGCACCACCTTCGAGCAGGTCTTCTCGACGCACGCGCTCTACTTCTTCGACCCCGGATACCAGTACCTCGTGCCGGACCTGCGCTGGTTCGCCTCGCGCGCCGACAGCTCCACCAGCACCACGATCGTCACCGAGCTGCTGCGCGGCCCCACGCCGTGGCTGCGGGACTCCGCCGCCGTCGTGTCGGCCTTCCCGACCGGGACGACGCTGGCGGCCGAGACCGTCCCGGTCGAGTCGCAGCGCGCCGTGGTCGACCTGAACCCGGCCGCTCTCGAGGCCGATCCGGCGCAGTGGCGGCTGATGGCCCTGCAGCTGAACCGGAGCCTCGCGAACGTCTCGAACGTCACCGGAGTCGCGCTCTCGGTCGAGCAGAACCCGATCGACGTCCCCTCCGAGGTCACCGGCCTGCCGACCTCGCCCCGCGTCGACACCCGGCCGCTCGTGCTGACCGACGACGCTTTCGGATTCCTCGGCTCCTCCGGGCTGGCCGGCCTCGGGATCTCGGATCGGATCGAGGCGCTGCAGCCGCGGGCCGCGGTCCTCGGCGAGCAGCGCGGGGCCGACTCGGACGCATCGGCCGCCGTGCTCACCGCCGCGGGCGTGAGCCTCGTGGAGCCCGACGGTGCCGACGTCCTCCTCGACGCGCGGTCGGGCCTCGTCGCGCCGTCCATCGATCCGCTCGGGTACGTCTGGTCGGTGCCGTCGGCCTCGCCCGGGCAGCTGGTGGCGTACTCCGCGGACGGCTCGCGCTCGATGCAGGTCGCGACGGCCTGGAGCGAGGTCGAGTCGCTCGCCTCGATCGCCGTGTCGCGCGACGGCACCCGGATGCTGGCGCTCGCCCAGGACGGGCAGCAGGCGACAGTGCTGGTGGCCGGCATCACCCGCTCACGGGACGGCGACCCGGTGGCGGTCGGCGAGCCGGTCGTCCTCCGCTCGACCCTGGGGACCGCGGTCGCCGCGGCCTGGACGGACGAGCTCGACGTGGTCTCGGTCGTCCGCGGCTCGACGGGAGAGGACGCCGTCACGATGAACCTGCTCGGCGGAGGCGCCACGGCGCTCGGCACGACGACGGGCACGGTCCAGATCGCCGCGGGCAACACCTCGACCCAGATCCGCATCCTCGCCGAGGGCGGGGAGCTCCGGCAGCAGCGGGGCTCGGCCTGGCAGACGACCGCGACGGACATCCGGCTGCTCGCGGCGCAGACCGGCATGGGGTCCTGACCGGTCCTGTCGGCGGCGACGAGCCCTTCCGACGGCGGCGCGCTCCGGATGCTCCTCCCCAGGCGCGTCGGGCAGGCGGATCGTCCCGATCCGACGGATCCACCCCCCGCGCCGCGGCCCGGACGGCGAACGTGGAGGCATGCTCTCCGATCACCTGCTCGACGCCCTCGCCGTCCTCCTCCCGCTGGAGTGCCCCGCCTGCGGAGAGCCGACGAGCCGGGCGCCCTGTCCGGACTGCTCGGCCGACGCGGCCGCCTCGGCCTGCCTGCTGACCCGCGTCGTCGGGCCGCCGGACGATCCGCTCCTCGTCGTCACCGGTGCCCCCTACGAGGGCACGGTGCGCCGCCTCGTCGTCGCGCTGAAGGAGGAGGGCCGCACGGCCTGCCTCGCCCCGCTCGGCGCGCTGCTGCGTCCGGCCCTCGGCGCGGCGCTCGCCGGCAGCCCCGCGATCCTGGTCGTCCCGCCCGGCTCCTGGCTCGGCCGCGTGCGGCGGGGCGCCGATCCCGTCGCGCAGCTGGTCGCCGCGGCGGGAGGGCGGGCGGCGCGTCCTCTGCGGCGGTCGCGGATGGTCCGCGACCAGGTCGGGCTCGGCCGCGTCGAGCGGCGCGGCAACCTCGACGGGGCGTTCCGCGCCCGCCGTCCGCTCTCGTCGTGGCCGCCGGTGGTCCTCGTCGACGACGTGGTCACCTCCGGCGCGACCCTGCTCGAGCTCCGGCGCGCCGTGCGTGCGGCCGGCGGGACGGTCCGGGCCGCGGCGGCCCTGGCCGGCACCGCGCAACGAGGAGGGAACGTAGCAGCAGAATCCGGACGAACTCCCGGTGACGATCCGGTGGCCGGGGTCTACGGTGGGGGCACGGCGTGAACGGTCCGCCCCGGAGAAAGGCGGCACGCCGTACTCGACTGGGAGGTTGTCATGGACATCGACATCACAGGACGCAACATCGACATCACCGATCGCTTCCGCGCGTACGCGACGGAGAAGTCGGACAAGGTGGCGCACCTCGCCGATCGTGCTCTCGCACTCGAGATCAAGGCGAGCAGGCACGCCGAGGGCAAGGGCTCGGCCGGCGGCGACCGCGTGGAGCTGACGCTGATCGGCAAGGGGCCCGTGGTCCGGGCCGAGGCGAGCGGAGCCGACAAGTACGCGGCGTTCGACGTCGCCATCGGCCGGCTGCTCGAACGGGTGAGACGCGCCAAGGACCGGAAGAAGGTCCATCGGGGCCAGCATCGGCCGACCTCGCTCCGCGACGCGGCCGCCGACGACTTCAGCGTCGTCGCCATCCAGCCGGCCGACGCGGCGGTGCTGGAGCAGCTGAGCACGGGCGTCATCCCCGTGCAGGAGGCGCCGGAGCCGGTCGAGGACGAGGTCGAGGAGCCGTACTGCCCCGTCGTCATCCGCAAGAAGGTCTTCGCCTCCGTCTCGATGACCGTCGACGACGCCGTCGACTACATGGAGCTGGTCGGACACGACTTCTACCTCTTCATCGACTCCGACACGAACCGCCCGAGCGTGGTCTACCGCCGCAAGGGCTGGGACTACGGCGTGATCGGCCTCGGCGACGAGGCCGACGAGCTCGCCGAGCAGGCCGCCGGCTGAGATCCGACCCCGGGCCCCGGAGCATCCGCTCCGGGGCCCTCGCCGTGCCCAGGCAGGGAGTCCGCCCAGGGCGGACGCGTCGCCCCGACCGCTCGCCGCCCGCCCCGGCTAGGCTGGTCGCGGTCCGCGCTCCGGCGCGCGACTCCTGTCTTCTACTTTTTTGGAGTACCCCGTGGCCTCTGTCCTCGAAAAGGTCCTTCGCGTCGGGGAGGGGCGGGTCATCCGCCGCCTCGAGAACTACGCGAAGGCCGTCAACGCCCTCGAAGAGGACTTCACGCACCTCAGCGACGAGGAGCTGAAGAACGAGACCGTCGAGCTGCGCGAGCGCTACTCGAACGGCGAGTCCCTCGACGACCTGCTGCCGGAGGCGTTCGCCGCCGTCCGCGAGGCCTCGCGCCGGACGCTCGGCCTCCGCCACTTCGACGTGCAGCTCATGGGCGGCGCCGCCCTGCACCTGGGCAACATCGCCGAGATGAAGACCGGAGAGGGCAAGACGCTCGTCGCGACCCTCCCGGCCTACCTCAACGCGATCGCCAGCCGCGGCGTGCACATCGTCACGGTCAACGACTTCCTCGCGTCGTACCAGTCCGAGCTGATGGGGCGCGTGTTCCGCGCCCTCGGCATGACGACCGGAGTGATCCTCTCGGGCCAGACCCCGGAGCAGCGCCGCGAGCAGTACTCGGCCGACATCACCTACGGCACGAACAACGAGTTCGGCTTCGACTACCTCCGCGACAACATGGCGTGGCAGGCGCAGGACATGGTCCAGCGCGGCCACTTCTACGCCATCGTCGACGAGGTCGACTCGATCCTCATCGACGAGGCCCGCACCCCGCTGATCATCTCCGGTCCGGCGTCGGGCGAGGCGAACCGCTGGTTCGCGGAGTTCGCCAACCTCGCCAAGCGCCTCGACGAGGGCGAGGACTTCGAGGTCGACGAGAAGAAGCGCACCGTCGGCGTCCTCGAGCCCGGCATCGAGAAGGTCGAGGACTACCTCGGCATCGACAACCTCTACGAGTCGGCGAACACCCCGCTGATCTCGTTCCTCAACAACGCCATCAAGGCGCGCGCGCTGTTCAAGAAGGACAAGGACTACGTCGTGCTGAACGGCGAGGTCCTGATCGTCGACGAGCACACCGGCCGCATCCTGGCCGGACGCCGCTACAACGAGGGCATCCACCAGGCCATCGAGGCGAAGGAGGGCGTGCAGGTCAAGGCCGAGAACCAGACCCTGGCCACCGTCACGCTCCAGAACTACTTCCGCCTCTACGCGAAGCTCTCCGGCATGACCGGAACGGCCGAGACCGAGGCCGCCGAGTTCATGTCGACCTACAAGCTCGGCGTCGTCCCGATCCCGACGAACCGCAAGATGCAGCGGATCGACAACGCCGACCTCGTCTACAAGAACGAGCAGGTCAAGTTCGCCCAGGTCGTCGAGGACATCGCGGAGCGCCACGCGGCCGGGCAGCCGGTCCTCGTCGGCACGACCAGCGTCGAGAAGAGCGAGTACCTCTCGCGCCTGCTCGCCAAGAAGGGCGTGCGCCACGAGGTCCTGAACGCCAAGAACCACGCGCGGGAGGCGGCCATCGTCGCCCAGGCCGGCCGCCTCGGCGCCGTCACCGTCGCGACCAACATGGCCGGTCGAGGCACCGACATCATGCTCGGCGGCAACGCCGAGTTCCTCGCGGTCTCCGAGATGACGGCCAAGGGCCTGAACCCCTCCGAGACCCCGGAGGAGTACGAGGCCGCGTGGGACGAGGTCTTCGCCGCCGTCAAGGAGAAGGTGGGCGAGGAGGCCGAGAAGGTCCAGGCCGCCGGCGGCCTCTACGTGCTCGGCACCGAGCGCCACGAGTCGCGCCGCATCGACAACCAGCTCCGCGGACGCTCGGGCCGCCAGGGCGACCCGGGAGAGAGCCGCTTCTACCTCTCGCTCACCGACGACCTCATGCGCCTGTTCAACTCCGGCGCCGCCGAGGCGCTCATGGGCCGGGGCAACGTCCCGGACGACATCGCCATCGAGTCGAAGGTCGTCTCGCGCGCCATCCGCAGCGCCCAGTCGCAGGTCGAGGCCCGCAACGCCGAGATCCGCAAGAACGTCCTCAAGTACGACGACGTCCTCAACCGCCAGCGCGAGGCGATCTACTCGGACCGCCGCCACATCCTCGAGGGCGACGACCTGCACGAGCGCACCCAGAAGTTCCTCGTCGACGTGATCGACGAGATCCTCGAGGTGCACACCGGCGACGGCAACGGCGACGACTGGGACTTCGACGCCCTCTGGACCGAGCTGAAGACGCTGTACCCGATCAGCCTCACCATCGACGAGGTGGTGCAGGAGGCGGGCAGCCGCGGCCGCATCAACAAGGAGTTCATGCGCCGCGAGATCCTCTCGGACGCGCAGCTCGCCTACCAGCACCGCGAGGAGCAGCTGGGCTCTCCCGCCATGCGCGAGCTCGAGCGCCGCGTCGTGCTCTCGGTGATCGACCGCCGCTGGCGCGACCACCTCTACGAGATGGACTACCTCAAGGACGGCATCGGCCTGCGCGCGATGGCCCAGCGCGATCCGCTGGTCGAGTACCAGCGCGAGGGCTTCGCCCTGTTCCAGCAGATGATGGGGCAGATCCGCGAGGAGACCGTCGGCTTCCTCTTCAACCTCGAGGTCGAGGTGACCCAGAAGCAGGGCGAGGTCGCCGGAGTCGCGGCCAAGGGCCTCGCTCAGCCGGTCGCTCCGGCCGAGAAGCTCAGCTACTCGGCCCCGAGCGACACCGGAGGCGTCGAGGTCCGCAACCAGCGCGGACAGGTGCAGCAGGCGGCCACCGCGAAGGCCCGCGCCGAGGAGGCCCGCAAGGCGCTCCCCGAGGGCGAGGCGGAGGAGACTCCGACGACCGGCGCCTTCGGCCAGAAGCCGGGCGGCTCGGACGCCCCCGCCAACCGCGAAGAGCGACGCGCGCAGTCCAAGCGCCGCTGAGTCCTCCCCGGACGACGCCGACGGCCCCGGTCCCGCAGCAGCGGGGTCCGGGGCCGTCGGCGTTCCTGCGGAGGCTCGGAGCCCGGCCTCGCCTGCCGTCAGGACTCGCCGCGCGCGAGAGCCGAGACGAAGCCGCCGGCGAAGGTGTCGCCGAGGCCGATCGTCGTCGGCCGGTCCGTCTCGAGGACGAGCCCGGGGACGCAGCAGGCCTCGAGCGTCGACTCCACCGCTGCGCACACCGCTTGCGAGCCGGGCTGGGGAGGGAGTCCGCCGACGCGGTCGTAGTCGGCGGCGGTGAAGCCGTCCCCGAGGAGGTAGCGGGCACTGGCCATCGTGACGGCGCCCCGCAGAGCCCCCCGGTACCGATGCGCCCGGCCGCCGACGGCCGCCGACCAGTGCCGGGTGTGCACGATCAGCACCGGTCCCGGGAGCTGCGCGGCGGCGTCGCGGAGCGCGGTGACGACCGCGACGGTGTCGAGCAGGTCGATCGGCCGGCCGAGCATCGCCTGGAGCTCGTCCTCGTTCATGCTGAGGACGTCGACCCGATCGAGCAGTGCCGCCCGCGCTCGTGCCTGGAGCTCGGGGAGGTGGAAGCCCGCGTCCTCGTAGATCACGACCGCGCCGCGGGGCAGCGCGTCGAGGTGCCGGCGGAGTGTGGCGAGCCGGTCGTCGAGGACCGCCTCGTCCTGGATCGAGTTGAAGCCGGACACGAGGACGATGCGGGCGTCCGCGAGGACCGTGCCGAGCTCCTCCGCCAGCAGCAGCTCGCGGTTGGGCGGGTCGTTCGAGACGATGACCCGGTTGGGGTGCGGAGCGACGAGCTCCGCATCGCCGACCCGCACCCGCGCGCCGCGGGGGAACTGCACGATCAGGTGCGGGTCGGTGCTGTCGGCCGTCGCGCTGAGCACGTAGTCGTTGCCGACGGGGAGCAGCCGACGCACGTGGTCGTCGATGCTCACCAGGTGCTGGGTCGCGACGAGGCCGTGCACCGCGAGTGCGTAGCCGGCCCGGACGCCCGTCCCGCCGAGGGTGATCCTGCGGGGGAAGCGCTGCGCGAACTCCTCGACGACGCAGGAGGAGGAGGCGAATCTCTCCCCTCCCGCGCCGACGGCGAGGAACGCGAGGAGGGCGACGACGAGATCGCGCTCGGTGTCGACCGGCGCCGTCGTCGTGAGCTCGTCCGGGGCGATCCGGTAGTCGTCGACGAGGGCCTGGACGACCGCGTCGTCCCAGTCGATCTCGTAGTCGACGGTCCCGCCCAGTCCGAGCACGATCCTCGCGTTCACCACGTCTCCCGCGCCTAGTAGAGCGAGGCCTTGCCGGCGGAGCCGAACAGGTCGATCTTCTGCGCGGCCGTCTCCTTCATCGCCGCGATGGACGGCGGCTGGATGGTGTTCGGCTCGCGGACGGACGGGTCGGCCAGCACCTCGCGCATGCGGTTGTGGTACGCCGCCTTGATGTCGCTCGAGATGTTGATCTTGTTCACTCCGCGCTTCACCGATTCCGCGATCTCGGCGTCGGGGTTGTTCGAGCCGCCGTGGAGGACGAGGGGGACGGCTACGCGCTTCTTGATCTCGGCGAGCAGGTCGAGCTTGAGCGCCGGCTTCATCGAGGCGGGGTAGAGGCCGTGGCTCGTGCCGATCGCGATCGCGAGGCTGTCCACGCCGGTCGACGAGACGAAGTCGACGGCCTCGTCGGGCTCCGTGTAGATGATGCTCGCCGCTCCGTCCTCGGCCTCGTCGTCGGTCTTCCCGATCGTGCCGAGCTCGCCCTCGACCGAGACGCCGACCGCGTGGGCGGTGTCGACGACGCGCTTGGTGACGGCGACGTTCTCGTTGTAGGGGAGCATCGAGCCGTCGATCATCACGGAGGTGAAGCCGGACTTGATCGCCAGCAGCACCTGCTCGTAGGTCGCGCCGTGGTCGAGGTGGATGGTGACGGGGACGCTCGAGCGGTGGGCGCGGGCGATGATCGCGTGCAGGATGTCGACGCCGGTGTGGCTCAGCTCGTCGGGGTGGATGGCGATCAGGAGCGGGGACTGCTTCTCCTCGCTGATCTCGAACAGCCCGTTCATCATCGCGTAGTCGCTGACGTTGAAGGCCGGGACCGCGAAGCCGTTGGCGTTCGCGACGTCCAGGAGGTCTTTTCCGGATACAAGCATTCTGTGATCGTCCTTCTCTGTGGTGGTTCCGGGCGCGCGGTCGCGCGCCTCAGCTCTTGACGGCCCCGGCGGTCATGCCGCCGATGAAGTACCGCTGGAAGAAGAGGAAGAGGAGGAGGACGGGGATGCATCCGAGGATGCTCATCGCCATCATCTCGTTCCACTCGTAGGAGTTCTGGCCCATCAGCAGCTGGATGCCGATGGGGACGGTGCGCATGTCGTCGGTGCGCGTGAGGGTCAGCGCGAACAGGTACTCGTTCCACGCGATCATGAACGTGTAGACGCCGACCGAGACGATGCCCGGGATCGCGATGGGCACCAGGATCCGCCACAGCACGGTCATCGGGCCGGCCCCGTCCATCCGCGCCGCCTCGTCGAGGTCCCGGGGGAGGGTGTTGAAGTAGCCGGTCAGCATGATGATCGCGTACGGCAGGGTGAAGACCAGGTAGGTGAGGATCAGGCCCTGGTAGGTGTTGTAGAGGCGCAGCACCACCATCAGGCCGAAGAACGGGATCAGCAGCGTGATCGGCGGGACCGCCTGGACGCTGACGATGATCACGTTGATCGGGCGCTTGAAGCGGAACTCGTAGCGGCTGAACGCGTAGGAGGCGAGGATCGCGACCACGAGCGTCAGCACGACCACGGCGATCGCCACGACGTAGCTGTTGATGAAGAAGCGCACCTTGGTCGGGTCGCCGAGGATGCCCGAGTACGCATCGAACGAGAACGTGTCGGTGATCAGCCGCGGCGGGTACTCGAAGATCTCGGTGTTCGACTTGAACGAGCTGGCGGCCATCCAGATGATCGGCAGGCCCGCGAAGGCGGCGCCGATCAGCAGGAGGACCCAGACGCCGAGCTTGGCGCCGAGCTGCCGCGGTGCGCGCGGGGGCCGGGGGGAGGCGGGGGCGACGGCGGGGCGGGAGGCGGTGGCGGTCACGTCAGTCCCTGGCTTTCTGGTTCCGCACGTAGAACACGGCGAGGACCATCGTGAGGAGGAGGATGAGCACGGCGCTCGCCGAGGCCACCGAGAACTCGTATCGGCTGAACGCGAGCTTGTAGGTGTAAGTGCTGAGCATCTCGGTGGCGTCGATCGGCCCGCCGCCGGTCGTCATCCAGATCAGCGCGAACTGCTGCGAGGTCCAGATGATGTCCAGGACCGACATGCTGATGATGATCGGCTTGAGCTGCGGGACCGTGACGTTCCAGAACCGCTGCCAGGCGCTCGCCCCGTCCACCTTCGCCGCCTCGTAGAGGTCGTGCGGAATGCCCTGCAGACCCGCGAGCAGCGTGATCATGTAGAAGGAGTAGCCCGCCCAGATGTTGATCACGGTCACGGAGAGCAGCGCGGTCGCCGGCGAGGCGAGCCACTCGACGCCCTTGTCCGTCAGGCCGAGGGAGATCAGCGCGTAGTTGACCACGCCGTTCGGGTTGAGCAGGAGCCGCCACAGCACCGCGATGATCGCGACGGTGAACAGCCACGGCAGGACGTAGACGACCCGGAACAGCGACTTCGCCACGGTCGGGACCAGCGGAGAGTTCAGCAGCATCGCGAACCCGAGCCCGAGGACCAGGTGCGCGGCGACGCTCGCGCCGACGAAGACGATCGTGTTGCCGGTGGCCTTCACGAATCCCGGGTCTCCCAGGACCTCCGCGTAGTTCGCGAGTCCCACGAAGACGGGCTTCGGGTTCGTGATCACGTTGTCGAAGAAGGAGTACCCGATCACCATGAGGACCGGGACGAGCATCAGGACGATCATCACGATCGCCGTGGGGGAGAGGTAGAGGTACGGGGCCAGGTCGCGGCGGTGGCGGCGGGGTCGGCCGGCGCTGGGCGGCGGCGCCTCGGTGTCCGGGGCGGGGAGCGTGCTCAGGAGGGAGACCACGGCGCTCGTCCTTCCGTCGGTGAGGGGTGGGGGAGGGACCGCGCCGCGGGGAAGACGCCCCGCGGCGCGGTGGGGAGGGAGGGGGTCACAGAGGTCAGAACTCCCCGAGCCAGGCTTCCTGTGCCTTCTCCAGGGCGTCGTCGACCGACTGGTCGCCGGTGAGGGCGCCCTGCAGCTGCTCGTCGAACTCGCGCATCAGCTGCTCGGCGACCGGGAGCCCGACGAACTCGTTCGCCGGGTAGCCCGCCGAGTAGATGTCGAAGGCCTGCTTGTAGAGGTCGTCGCTCTGCGAGAAGTCCGGCGTCGACGTCGTGTTGCCGGGGAACGCGTTCGCGAGGGTGGAGAGGGTCGAGTTGGTCTCGGAGCTCATCAGGAACGAGACGAGCTTCGCGGCCTCGGCCGGGTGCTCGCTCGCGGCCGAGACGCCCAGACCCCAGGAGGCGTAGGGGATGCCGCGCTCGCCGCTGAAGCCGTCCTCGGCCGGGATGGCCGAGATGCTGAACGTCAGGTCGGGGTTGGACTCGCGGATCGACTCGATGTGCGAGAGCGAGTCGATCATCATGCCGACACGGCCGTTCGTGAACTCCTCGACCTTGTCCTGCTCCTTCATCGTCGCTGCCCCGGGCGCGATGACGCCGTCCTCGTTCAGCTGGGCGATGTAGTCGATCGCGCTGGTGACGTCGTCGTTGGTCAGGTCGGGAGCGCCGTCCTTCAGCATGCTGCCGCCGGACGCCCACACCCATGACATGACGTCGTTCTGGATGCCGTTCGGAGCGTCGCTGGAGAGGGGGAGGACCCAGCCGCTCGTGTTGTCGCCGAGAGCGGTGATCGCCTTCGCCGCGGACTCGAACTCGCTGCGGGTCGAGGGCGGAGCGGTGACGCCGGCCTCCGCGAGGAGCGCGTCGTTGGTGAAGAGCGGGTAGACGAAGTTGACGACCGGCACCATCGCGGTCTTGTCGTCGACGACGACCTTCGATGACAGCTGGCTCTCGTCGAAGCCCGCGTCGGAGAGGAGCGGGCCCAGGTCGGCCAGCGCGCCCTGCTTCGCGAAGTCGCTGATCCACGCGCCGTCGAGCCCGACCACGTCGGACATCGTCCCGGCGGCCGCTCCGGCGAAGAGCTGCTCCTTGGTGGACGCGTACGGCCCGCTCAGGAGGTCGACGGTGATGCCGGGATTGGCCTTCTCGAAGTCGTCCATCAGTCCGCGGAGCGCGCCGTCCGGGAGCTCCGGCTCCCACCACTGCGCGAATTCGAGAGTGACGTCTCCTCCGGCGTCGGAGGATCCCCCGCCCTGGCTGCAGCCGGTGACCATCGTCGCGGCGAACGCCGCGCTCACGGTGATGACGACGGCTCTTCTGATCCGAGCACCCTTGCTCATGAGACTCCTCTGCGACTCTGCAGTGTTCTGCTGTTGTATGCGCCTTTGTGCGCTTGTGTTCTGTGAATGTAGCTCCACGTGCACTCGACTGCAAGATCCGGCACGAAACTGCTGCAA
Source organism: Rathayibacter sp. VKM Ac-2805 (assembly GCF_009834265.1). Classification (NCBI taxonomy): domain Bacteria; kingdom Bacillati; phylum Actinomycetota; class Actinomycetes; order Micrococcales; family Microbacteriaceae; genus Rathayibacter; species Rathayibacter sp. VKM Ac-2805. The sequence goes on along the minus strand of NZ_CP047185.1, from coordinate 2,386,318 downwards.
TGTGCGACATTCGGCGGCTAGCGATGCGGAACCGCTGCGGTTTCCGGCGGTCGAGTTGCAGGTTCGTGCGGCTCGGTGTTAGAAAGCCCCCATGTCCGTCACCGAGCGCACCCCGTCCGCGAACGACGCTCCGCTGCGCCTCCCCGCAGGGCGCAAGGCCGATCTGGCGGCTTACGTGGCCGAGGCGGGGGAGGTGACGGTGGCCGCTCTCGCCCGCCGCTTCGCCGTCTCGGCGGACACGGTCCGGCGCGATCTCGACCAGCTCGACGCCGACGGCTACCTCGTCCGCACCCACGGCGGCGCGGTCTCCCTCTCCGTGATGCCGGCCACCGAGAAGCGCCTCGACGTGCGGCTCGGACTGCAACGCGGCGCGAAGGAGCGGATCGGCGCGCTCGGTGCGGGACTGATCGAGAACGGCGCCGTCGTGATGCTCAACGCCGGCACGACCTCGTTGGCTGTCGCCCGCCACCTGAACGACCACCGCGAGCTGACGATCGCGACCAACAATCTGCGCATCCCCGCCGAGATCGGCTCGAAGGTCTGCCGCGACCTCTTCGTCTTCGGCGGTGCCGTGCGGCTGGGCGGTCAGTCGACCGTGGGGCCCGTGGCCTTCGCCTTCTCGGAGTCCGGCTCCGCGGTCGATCTGCACTGCGACATCGGCCTCATCTCCGTCGGCGCCGTCTCCGCCGAGACCGGCTACTCGACCAGCAACTTCGCGGAGGGGGTGATGATGAGCGAGATGATCGCCCGCTGCGAGCGCGTCGCGATCCTCGCCGATCAGACCAAGTTCGGCCGGAAGCTCTTCGCCCAGGTCGCGGAGCTCGGTCGCGCGGATTATCTCGTCACCGACGCCCCGCCGCCCCCGGAGCTCGAGGAGGCCCTGCGCGACAGGGGAGTGGAGATCGTGCTCCCGGCCGGTGCGGCCGCCCGGGAGCGCTGACCCGCTCCTCACAGCACGTTGATCGCGGTGGCACGCCAGCGCGCATCCGTGCCTTCGAGCCGGATCGCGACGGCCCGGCTCCGTGCGCGGTGATGCACCAGGACGACTCCCTCGACGACGCCGTCCCGCGGCTCCGTGACGATCACCCGTCCGACCGTGAACGGGACGCGCTGCGCCGTCCGCTTCCGCAGGCTGCGGGCGCGGGCCGCGAGCACGACCCGCTTCTGCAGGTGGTGGTAGACCTCGTCGCTCAGCCACCGCGCGATCTGGTCGATCTCGCGCGAGCCCTCGATGATCTCGATCACGAGGTGCGTGAGCCGGGCGAGCAGGGGCTCCGGGTCGGGCAGCTCCGCGCGGGTCGCAGGCTGCGGGGCGAAGAACTCCGCGAGGGTGAGCCGCTCCACGGCCGCCTCGGGGTCGAGGGGGAGGGTGCGGTAGTCGAAGGCGTGGAGGGGAAGGCTCATGCGGCGATCTCCTGGGGCAGGACGAGCTGTTCACGGGTCCGGGTCACCTCTCTGCTCGACGGGCGGGGCGCGCTGGGTCGGCACGCGAGGACGACCTCATCGAAGCAGTCGAGGGATGCTCATGGAAGGCAGAGGCGCAGACTGTGGATAATCGTCGGCCGTCCCGAGCTGTGGACAGCGAGCCCGGCGTGCGCCGCCCGGCCGCGCCCTAGGCTTGTCGGGTGTCGACCCTCAGTGACCTCGTCCTCTCCCACGGCCGATCCGACGAAGCGGACGTCGAATGGCTGCACCTGCTCGTCGGCGACCTGCAGCTGCTCGCCGACCTGGCCTTCGCCGACATCGTGCTCTGGGTGCCCACGGCCGACGACAGCTTCGTCGCCGTCGCCCACGCGCGCCCCAGCAGCGCGGCGACGCTCTTCTACCGCGACTTCGTCGGGCAGAGGATCAAGTCGGAGTGGCGCGCCCAGGTCGTCGAGGCGTTCGAGACCGCGCGGATCGTCGACACCTCCGCCCCGGACTGGTTCGAGGAGACGCCCACCCGCGTGCGCGCGGTGCCCGTGCTGCGCCGCCTGGGCGCCTCCGACGGCGGGACGACGGACCGCCCCATCGCGGTCGTCACGCGCCACACCAACCTCAGCGAGACGCGCACTCCGAGCCGCCAGGAGCTGACGTTCAACGACTGCGCGAACGACCTCTTCTCGATGATCGCCTCGGGCGACTTCCCCGATCTGGGCGCGCCGACCGGTCCTCGCCGGGGGGCGCCGCGCGCGTCCGACGGCCTGATCCGCCTGGACGTCGACGGCGTCACCACCTTCGCGAGCCCCAACGCCCTCTCGGCGTTCAACCGCATCGGCTTCGCCGACGAGCTCGAGGGGGAGTCGCTCGCCGAGGTCACCACGAAGCTGATCGCGGGGAAGGTCGTCATCGACGAGTCGCTCCCGCTGGTCGTGACCGGCCGGGCGCCGTGGCGCACCGACATCGAGGCCCGCGGAGTGACGGTGTCGCTGCGTGCGATCCCGATCCGCGACCGCGGCGAGCGGGTCGGCGCCGTCGTCCTGTGCCGCGACGTGACGGAGCTGCGCCACCAGGAGCGGGAGCTCATCACCAAGGACGCGACGATCCGCGAGATCCACCACCGCGTCAAGAACAACCTGCAGACCGTGGCCTCGCTGCTGCGGATCCAGGCCAGGCGCACCCACTCCGACCTCGCCCGGGAGGCCCTCACGCAGGCGATGCGGCGCGTCGCCGCCATCGCGGTCGTGCACGACACACTCTCGGAGGGGCTGAACCAGAACGTCGACTTCGACGCGGTCTTCGACCGGGTGCTGCTGCTGATCGCCGAGGTCGCCTCGACCCACAACACCACGGTGCACCCGAAGCTGACGGGGAGCTTCGGCAACCTGCCCAGCGAGTACGCGACTCCGCTCGCCCTCGCCCTGACCGAGCTGGTCACCAACGCCGTCGAGCACGGCCTGGCCGGACGGGAGGGCGACGTGGAGATCGTCGCCTCGCGCAGCGATGACGAGCTCACGGTGAAGGTGCGCGACACGGGCGTCGGGCTGCCGGAGGGCAAGGTCGGATCGGGCCTGGGCACGCAGATCGTGCGCACGCTCATCCAGGGCGAGCTCGGCGGCACCATCGACTGGCACACGCTGGTCGGGCGCGGCACCGAGGTCACCATCGAGGTGCCGCTGCGGTGGCTGGAGCGCGCCCGCTCCTGAGCCCGGAGACGACGCGACCCCCGCTGCCGAGAGGCGACGGGGGTCGGGGTCGTTCGTGCCGCCGAGCGGCTCGTGCGCCTAGGAGGCGCGGCGTGCGCGGGCGGCGCGGCGCTTCAGGGCGCGACGCTCGTCCTCGCTGAGGCCGCCCCACACGCCCGAGTCCTGGCCGGTCTCGAGGGCGTACTGGAGGCAGACCTCGGTGACGGTGCAGCGTGCGCACACCGACTTCGCCTTCTCGATCTGGTCCACGGCCGGGCCGGTGTTGCCGACCGGGAAGAAAAGCTCGGGGTCTGCGGTGAGGCAAGCGGCCTTGTCGCGCCAGTCCATGCGGGTGCTCCTTGTGTGAAGGCGTGCGTGGAGGAACCACGCAGTGTTCGGGTGGGATGATCGATCCACGCCGACGATCCCGACCAGTACTCGACCTCCGCGCCCTCACCGGCGCACGCCACGAGGCCCCGTGCTGGAGCGCGGGGTGGATCGGGGTGGTGGACGGGAGAACGCTCGGTTCTTGCCGGTGCACTCGACGCGATGCGCGAGCACTGCGTCGGCCACCCGGCTCCAGTGCTGGTCATCCGGCTCGCCCCCGTGCCTGACGGCGCGGCGGGATCGGATGTTCACATCGGCGGAAACCCACGACCCTGTGAGCGGTGAAACGAACTGGACTAGCCTGTCACGGGGATGAGCCCGAATCAAGAGTCCTGGATGGGATGTGCCTGTGACCGCTGACGCGAACGGGTCCCGCGGACCCCGCCCGACCGCCTCCCGGCCGCTCGGTCTGGTGGTGCTGATCGCGGTCCTGGCCCTCGAGACGCTCGCCGTCGCCGGGGTCGCGGCGTGGCTCGTGCTCGAGCTGCTGACGACCCGGGCCGACACGGTCGGCGGAGGCATCGCCATCGTCGTCCTCGCGCTGATCGCCGTGTGCTGGGCCGCCGCGACGACGCTCGGCGCCGTGCGACGGCGCGGCTGGATGCGCGCGTCGGCGCTGACGATCCAGCTGGTGATGATGGCCGTGGCGCTCGGCGCCTTCCAGGGCCAGTACGCCGTGCCCGACATCGGCTGGGCGCTGCTGGCGCCGGCCGTGGTGGCCGTCGTCGCGCTGTTCCTCCCGAGCGTGGTCGCCGCGACTCGTCGCGATCCGGCCGTGTAGCCGGACGGCTGGCGCGCCGCCGCTCGCGGGTGCGACGCTGGAGGGACCCCCTCCTCGACACGGAAGCGACGCGCATGGACTCCACCCGACTCGGCTCCAGCGGCCTGCAGATCTCCTCGATCGTCCTCGGCTGCATGAGCTTCGGCGCTCCCGACCGCGGGGCCCACGGCTGGAGCATGGGCGAGGAGGAGTCGCGGACCTTCCTCCGGCGGGCGCTGGACCTGGGGATCACCACGTTCGACACGGCGGACGTCTACTCCGACGGCACGAGCGAGGAGTTCGTCGGCCGGGCGCTCGCGGACTTCGCGGTCCGCGAGGAGGTCGTGATCGCCACGAAGGTCCACGGGCGGATGCGCTCCGGCCCCAACGGCGGCGGCCTCTCGCGGCGGCACATCCTCAGCGCGATTGACGACAGCCTCCGGCGTCTCGGCACGGACTACGTCGACCTCTACCAGATCCACCGCTGGGACCCCGAGACGCCGATCGAGGAGACGATGGAGACGCTCCACGACGTCGTCCGCTCGGGCAGGGCGCGCTACATCGGCGCCTCGAGCATGTGGGCGTGGCAGTTCGCGAAGGCGCAGTACACCGCGGATCTGGGCGGCTGGACGCGGTTCGTCTCGATGCAGGACCAGTACAACCTGATCCAGCGCGAGGACGAGCGCGAGCTGCACCCCTTCTGCGTCGACCAGGGAGTCGGCGTGATCCCGTGGTCGCCGCTCGCCCGGGGCCGGCTCACCCGCGACTGGGACGAGACCACGGCGCGCACCGAGACCGACGTCTTCGGCGGCACCCTCTACCGCCAGCAGGAGGAGGCCGACCGGCGGACCGTCGCGACCGTCGCACGCATCGCCGAGCAGCGCGGCGTGCCCCGTGCGCAGGTGGCGCTCGCCTGGGTCCGGCAGCAGGAGGCGGTCACCGCTCCGATCGTCGGAGCCACGAAGCTCCACCACCTCGACGACGCGGTCGCGTCGCTGGACGTGGAGCTGACCGCCGACGAGCTGGAGGCGCTGGGCGCCGACTACGCACCGCGCGCCAACGAGGGGTTCTGATCCGGGCGATGCGCCACCGCTGATCCGCCCGAGCGGTCTCCGCTATTCTTCCTCTCGAAGATGACGGAAGCTCGGATCGGGAGGCGGCGTGGCGAGGAGTGCCGGGGATCCGCTGGGGGCGCGCTACCGCCTGCTCGAGCGGATCGGCTCGGGTGCCGCGGGCGAGGTGTGGCGCGTCGCCGACGCGCAGGGGCCGGACCGCGCGGCGAAGCTCCTCCGCGGTGAGCACGTGCACGACGCGGGCCTGGTCGAGCGGTTCGTCCGTGAGAGGTCGGTGCTCACCCGTCTGCGGCACCCGCACGTCGTGGAGGTGCTCGACCTCGTCGTAGAGGGGGAGACGCTCGGGATCGTGATGGAGCTCGTCGGCGGCGGATCGCTGCGGGAGCTGCTGCGGGACGAGGGCACCCTCCCGGCGGTCGATGCGCTGCCCGTGGCGGCCTCGATCCTCGACGCTCTCGCCGCCGCGCATGCGATCGGCACGGTCCACCGGGACGTGAAGCCCGACAACGTCCTGCTCGCGGAGGGTGCGGACGATGCGGGCTCCGCCGTCCGCGTCTCCGACTTCGGCATCGCTCATGTGGTCGCCGAGGGGCCGCGCGCGACGACGGGTGTCATCGGGACGCCGGAGTACCTCTCGCCCGAGATGCTCGCCACCGGAGCGGCCGGCCCGCCGAGCGACGTCTACTCGACGGGGATCCTGCTCTACGAGCTGCTGTGCGGCCGGACCCCCTTCGCCGGTCCCGGCGCCGACGTCGCGGTCGCCTACCGGCACGTCGCGATGCTCCCGCCGCCGCTGGATCTGCCGCCGCGGCTCGCGTCGCTCCTGGACCGGATGCTCGCGAAGGATCCGGCGTCGCGGCCGACGGCTGCGGAGGCGGCGGGGATCCTGCGACGCCTCTCCCCGGCGCTGGCCGGGCTGCCGGCGCTGCCGCTCGCGGCGGGCGCGGCGGAGTTCGAGGAGGCCGAGCGCCCGGGCACGGTCCTCCGCGGGATGGCGGTGGAGATGTCGTCGGAGCCGGTGGAGGAGGGGCCCGCTCCCGAGCTCGGCCCGTCGTCGCAGGCGACCGTGCTCCGCCCGGTGCCGCGCCGCGAGCTGCGCCTGGCGGAACGGCCGTTCGAGGCTCCTGCTCGGCGGGGGCGCGGCGGACGTCTGCGAATGATCCTCGCCGCCGTCGGCGCCGGCGTCCTGCTCATCGGGGCGGTGCTCCTCGCCGTCCAGCCGCGCGGCGGCGGAGCACGGGCCTCGGCACCGGATGCCGACCTGTCGGCCCGGCAGCAGGACCGGCCGCTGCCGACGGGCCTCGGAGTGACTCGATCGGCCACCTGGGACGCGGAGCGACGGGCCGTGGTCGTCGAGATCTCCTACTCCGCCCAGAGCGCGCCCCTCTCGGGGTCCTTCCTCGAGGTGCTGCCGGGCCCGGACGCCGCGGCGGCGTGCCCCGCGGCCAGCTGGTCCGGAGTGACGGCGGTGCGCAACCGGCCGAGCGTCACCGGAGTCGGGGTCGGCTGCGGTTGGAGCCTGACGGACCTGCACGTCCCGGCGCAGGGGATCGTCGACGTCACGGCGACCGTGCCGATCGCGGTGGCCGAGCAGAGCGCCCTGGACGGGTGGCTGGCGGCGGCAGCGTCTGCGACGGCACAGGCCGTGGCTGACCCTGCGGTCACCGGGACGGCGTATCCCGTACAGCGGCTGCGGGATGTGCGGATCGAGACTCCCGCGCGGACGGTCGGCCGGACCTCGCTGCCGGTGACGCTGGTGCCGGTCTGGCCGAGCGGGGCCGACCCCGTGAACCCCCTGCTCGCGACGCCGTCGTCCGCGCCGGCGAGCAGCATGCTCGAGGCGATCGCGGGCGGAGTGGAGGGCGTTCGCTTCAGCGACGGCTGCAGCGGCGCGGTCGCCGTGTCGTCCGACGGGCTGACGGTGACCGCCCTCACGGTGACTCCGTCCTGCGAGCTGCGCGCCCGAGTGGGCGCGTTCTCGGACCTCTCGAGCAGTCCCTTCGCGATCACCACTCGCGAGTGAGTCGACCTCCCGCGCCAGTGTCGAGCCGTCGACGCCACGCGAGCCGTCTGTGCTGTCTTGCCTTCTACCATGACGAGACATCCTCATGAAACGACGGTGGAGTGGGGAGCGGGAGGGACGGTCCCGTCCGCAGGGGTAGAAAGGTGTGATCCATGTCACGTGTTCTCTCGACCGACGAGGCGAAGTCCGCGATCCAGCAGATCCAGTCGATCGTCAACGGCGGCCTCGCCGATCAGATCAGCCGGCTCGACGCACAGGGGCGGACACTGTCCGATCCGAACGTCTGGGACGGTCCGCTGGCCTCGCAGTTCCGCTCGTCGACCTGGCCGGAGACGAAGTCGGCCCTCGAGAAGGCCAAGCAGGAGCTCGAGGAGCTGCGCAGCCAGCTGGCGACGATCTCGCAGAACATCTTCGCCGCCGGCGGAGGGAGCTGACCGGCCGTCCCGCCCCTGCGTGCTCCGGCGAGCGGGGGCGGGACGTGCTCGTCGTCTCCGCGCTCCTTCCTCCGCGCACCTCCATCGGTGCGTCTCGGAGTGATCGGAGCGCTCTCGAGGAGGACGCGCCGATCGACTCGGTGGCGGAGGCGCGATCACCCGCCCGAGGGCGCTGATCAGCCGCCGTCCGCCGGCGTCGGCGAGACCGACTGCACGAAGTGGATCTCGCCGTCGAGGCTGACGAAGCCCCGGCCCACCGTGGGCGGGACGGGGAAGCGCCGCGGGATCTGCGCGCCGAGGAGAGTGCCGTCGTTGTCGACGTCGGGCTGGAGCAGCAGCACGGAGCGGGAGGCCGCCGCCTTCTTCGTCCAGTTCCCGAAATGGCTGCGGAGCTCGCTCGACCGGCCGGCCAGCACGACGCAGAGTCCCGGGCGACCCGACGAGACCAGCCTCATCAGCGCCTGGTCGGTGTCGTCCCAGCGCTCGGCGTCGTCGAGGAGGAGCAGCACGGGGCCCTCCTCCGTCGACAGCGACGCGAGGAGGGTGCGGAGCTCCTCCGCGCCCACGGCGAGTCGGTCGAGGTCCGCGCCCCTCAGCGGGGAGCGTCGATCGCACACTCCCCAGACGGCGATCGAGCCGGCGGCCCGCGCCGCCTCGGCCAGGGCGAGCAGCACGGTCGACTTGCCCGATCGGGCGGGTCCGGCGATGACGACGTGCTCGCCCTCGAAGACCTGGAACGCCAGCGGGGCGAGGTCCGACTCGCCGAGGCCGATCGGGAGCAGCCACGGCTCGCGATCGAAGCAGGCCTCGATCCCGAGTGCCCTCACGGCGACCCTGTCGGGAAGCGTGCCGACCGTGCTCGTCCTGCCGCGCGCATCCGGCCAGGCGGCCGCGAGCTCGGCGATCGCGTCGTCGAGACCGGCCCTCGGAGTCGCGACCTGCGTCTGCAGGAGCGACGAGGTGAGAACGCAGCGCCCCGGCACCGCTGCCGGCGCCTGCACCGGCTTCACCCCGGCGGCGGCGTAGTCCTGCGGGTCGGCGAGGCGGAACAGCCACTTCTGCGTCGTGACCTCCTCCATCACCGAGGGGATCGCCCTCGCCCGGGTGCTCGTCACCGCGAAGTGCAGGCCGAGCTCCGGTCCGTCGGCGTAGGCGCGGGTGAACGCCTCCATCAGAGCCAGGCCCTCCCAGTCCTGGAACTCGTCCTTCAGAGTCGCGAGACCGTCGATGAGCACCAGCGCACGACGGTGGCCCCCGGGCGATGCTCGGCGCCGGCGCACCTCGTCGCGCAGGTGACGGAGGAACCGGGTCTGCTTCTCGTGGGATCCGCCACCTGCGCCGACGTAGGAGACGGTGTGCGGGAGTCGCGCGAGCGGGGCGGAGTCGCGGGAACCGGCATCGAGGACGTAGAGGTCGAGCTCGTCCGGGGGGAAGTGGCGGGCGGCCGTCAGTGCGATCGACGCGAGCGCCGTGCTGGTGCCGCTGCCGGGGATGCCGATGAGGAGAAGGTTCCCCTCGCCCAGATCCCAGCCGGTCGGAGACCGGCGCTGCCGGTCGGGGTCGTCCGAGAGTGCGATGTAGAGGACGTCGCCGACGACGCGACCGAGGTCGGACTCCTCCGCGCCGAACCCGCTGAGGGCCACGGTGTCCTCGAGCGGCTCCGGCCAGATCGGGCGGGGAGGGCCGAAGCCCGAAGCGGCGTCCGCCTCGACCACCGCGTCGATCAGGAGGTCGAGATCGGTCGGGGCCGTCTCGTCGGCGGCGACCGGGGAGGGGCCCTCGACGGGGACGCCCGTGGGTCCGACCGGGCGGACCTCGATCGCCTCGACGGCCGCCGCCTCCGCGCGACCGGTGACCAGCGCCGTCTGGACGGGCGAGATGTCGTTCTGGCCCCGCTTCACGTACGCCCGGCCGGTCTGGGAGCGGGAGATCCCGGCCGCGCTCGCGACTCCGATCACGTCGGCGGAGTCGTCCCGGCTCTGCACCCGGAGGGCGACGCGGAGGTTGGTGTTGGCGAGGATGTCGTCGTTCACCACTCCGGCAGGACGCTGGGTGGCGAGGATCATGTGCACGCCGAGCGTCCGGCCGACCGCGGCGACGCTCACGAGGGACGTCAGGACGTCGGGATGCTCCTTCGCGAGAACGGCGAACTCGTCGACGACGAGCAGGAGCCGCGGCATCGGCTCCGGCGGCGAGGTGGCCCAGTACGCGTCGAGGTCGTCGACACCCTCGCCGGCGGCGGCGAAGAGCCGCTGACGACGCCGCATCTCGGCCTCGAGCGAGCGCAGCGCGCGGTCGGCGAGCTGGGCGTCGAGGTTGCTGATGGTGCCGATCGTGTGCGGGAGCCGCTCGCAGGACGCGAACGCTGCACCTCCCTTGAAGTCGATGAGCACGAAGGTGAGGCGCGTCGGATCGTTCCAGGCCGCGAGGCCGGCCACGAAGGAGCGCAGGAACTCGCTCTTGCCCGAGCCCGTGGTGCCGCCGACCAGGCCGTGCGGGCCGTCGGCGACGAGATCGAGCACGAGCGGACCGTGCTCGGACGAGCCGACGGGCGCGCGCACGCCCCGGGCGCTCGACCACCACCCCCGGACGTCCGCGGCGGTCGGACGATCGGCGCCCAGGAGCGGCGGCAGCCGCACGAGCGCGGAGAGGGCCGCCCCCGCGGTGACGAGCTCCGGGTCCTCGAAGCGCGCCAGGTCGCGCGCACAGCGCTCGGCCGTGGAGGAGGCGAGACCGGCGAGCACCACGTCCTCGACGGTGATCCGCTCGTCGGGCCGGGAGAGGACCGCCGAGGCGTCCGCTCCGACCCGGACGACGACCGTGCAGGAGGCGGGGAGCTGCTCCTCCGACGCCGCGAGCACGAGGCCGGAGATCCGGATCGCCGCCTCGCGCTCGCCGCGGCCGAGTCCGAGGAGTTCGCGCGCCGGAGCGGCGCGTCCCTCGGTCAGCACGCCGGAGTCGAGCACCAGGAGCACGCGCGGCGAGTCCTCGTCGCGGAGGGCGCGGAGGAGCTCGGAGCTGCGGTCGCGCCGGTCGGAGAGTCGGCGTCCGCCCCCGGGCAGACGCGTGTGGGGGAGCCAGGAGGCCCAGCTCCAGTCGGAGTCGCGTCGCCGGTCGCAGAACACCCCGATCGCCAGGTCGGCCGGACCGCAGTGGACCGCCGCCTGGCAGAGCAGGCTCCTCGCCAGAGCGAGGCCGCCCTCGCGGTCGCCGACGATCCCGACGACGCCCGAGTCCGCGAGATCGATGGACACGGGCGCGCTCGGGACGACGCTCACCGCCAGGATCGCGCGCACCTCCTCCTCGAGCCGCGGCACTCCGCGCTGATCGAGCGGGGGAGACCACGGGACGTCGCCGACGCCGATGTGCAGGCGGAGCACATCGGCGGAGGTCGCGCGCCGCTGCCACAGCGACGTGGCGGGCAGCGCCGCCCGGCGGATCGTCGTCGCCGGGTCGGGCGCGTCCTCCTCGAGGCGGGCCCGTTCGACACGCGCGGAACGGGCGATGTCGTCGCGGAGCGTCTGCAGCGCCTCGCCGTAGCGCTGCTCCTCGGACCGGGTCGCTCGGGCGTGCCGGTGCCGCTGCTCGAACCACAGGCCCACTCCGGCCACGGGGCCGAGCGCGGCGAAGAGGGCGTAGCGCGCATCGCCCATGATGAGGACCATCGCGAAGGCGAGGACGAGCGGCGCGGCGACGGTGATCACGCTGAAGGTCGTGGCGGAGGCGATCTCGAGGCGGGCCGGCGGGACGACCGCCTCGCCGGCCGCCGGACGTCCCGGTCGCGGCGGCCGGTTGAAGGGCACGGTCGCCGTCGCGGAGACGTTGTCCGCGCTCCCCGGCTCGGGCGCGAGGAGCTCGGGGGGCGCGGGGCGCAACAGGAGGGCCGCCCCACCGGCGATCACGACCGCGGCGTCGGAGACGAGGACCCCGTCCCCGGTCGCGGAGACGCCGTCGACCAGGGTGCCGTTGGTGCTGTCGGCGTCGTGCACCCGCAGGCCGTCGCCCTCGTGGGTCACCGAGAAGTGCTCCCAGGAGGCGCTCGCCGTGTCGAGGACGACGTCGGCGTGCGGGGAGCGGCCCACGATCAGCGCGCGGGCCCGCGGGATCTCGACCACGGCTCCCGCGCCGAGACCGCCCGACAGCACGGCCGTCCACCCGCGGGCCGCGGCAGGTCGGGGCAGGGGGGAGCGGGCGATCCGCGTTCCCTCGAGCAGCAGCAGATCGGCCAGCCGGGTCTCCACAGGGTGCAGGGCGGTGTCGACGGCGAGGGCCGTCCCGGGCGGGAGGCGGTGCCCGGTTGCGGTGGCGATCAGCTCGCCGAGTGTCGCGGAGTCGCGGTGGCGGCCGAGGTCGATGTCGGAGCGGGTGCCGTCGAGGTCGAGGAGGAGTCGCACCGGGGGCTCACGGTCGGGGCTGTCCGGCGAACCAGAGCAGCGGCGGGTCGGCGGGCCGCAGGCCGAGGCGCTGCGGCGAGGAGTGGAGGGGGAGTGCCGGGACGTCCAGAGCGTGCGCGGCGCCGAAGTCGAGCGGCGGACCGGCGAGCCCGTCCGCCGGTCCGATCGTGGATCCCCGGAGTGCGGCGGCGACCGCCGCGGATTCTCTGCTGCCTGCGACGGCCGCGGCTCGCACCAGCGCCACGACGGCGTCGTGGCTGGGGGCGTCCGCGACCGCGGCGAGATCGCGGAACGCGCGGTCGCCGAGGAGGGTCGTCCGCGCGGCATCGTCGGCGGTCAACCGCACAGCCCCCAGGAACGCGGAGGCCGCGCGCCCGCGCTCGTCGCCGCGGAGAGCGACCGCGTCGCCGGAATCCGTGCCGATCGTCGTCAGATCTCCCGAGAGGGTGCCTCCGGCCGCGGCCAGGGCGGGAGCGAAGGCGGGGCTCAGCGCGTCGGGCGTGAGCAGGATCGGGACGGACGCCCCCGCCGCCTGCAGAGCGGCGACCGCCGTCGCCTGCGCCGCGGCGGGGCCGGACACGACGACGCGCTCGACCGCCGGCTCGCCCTCGAGGTGCGGGCGGGCGGCGCTGACGATCACGTCCGCGGTGGCGCCGGGATCGGCGGTCACCGTCGCGGCGGGCGAGAGACCGGTCGGGGTGCCTCCACCGGTGTCGACGAGGAGTACCCGGGCGCCTCCGCCGGCCTCCTCCACGAGTGCCGCGTCGGCCGAGGCGGTGTCGGGTCCGAGGGACCAGACGCCGTCGCCGGGCAGGTCGGGGCCGCCTCCGTAGGGGAGGACGGCCGTTGTCCCCGCGGCCCGAGCGGCGTCCACGGCTGCAGCGGTATGGGTGCCGTGGGTCGCGAGGACGAGGCCGGACACGCCCTGCCCCGTCAGCTCCTCGACGGCGGCGCGGGCACCCTCGGGCGTCCCGTGGTCGTCGACGGCGACGAGACCGATCTCGCAGCCGCCCATCGCTGACCGGTGCGCGGCGACGACGGCGCCGTTCGCCGCGTCCTTCCATTCCGCGCCCTCGCCCGGAGCCGAGCTGAGCGAGACCACCACCCCGAGCGTCATCCGCTCGGGCACCCGGGCGCACGAGAAGCCGACAGGCAGAGCGGCGACCTCCGTCATCGGAGCCGACTGCGGCGGCAGGAGGGAGACGAGGGCACCGCTGACGCCGAGAAGGGCGACGGCGCCGCCGACCAGCATCGTGGTCCGTCGACCGGTGCGGGGGTGCTGCGCCGCGCGCCTGCCCTGGCGGGTCATCGCTCGTCCCCTATCCGGAAGGAGTAGACCGTCCGGGTCCGCGTGCCCTCGGGCAGGTCGAGATGGAACGCGGGAAGCGCATCCCCGGCCCGGAGGGAGGCCCGCTCCTGGGCCTGCGCCAGCAGGATGCCCGAGACGTCCTCGGACCGCACCGCGGCGTAGCCCCGTGCGCTCTGCGAGGCGAGGGCGAGCTGCACGTCGGCGGTGCCGACCTTCGCGGCACTCGTGGTCATCGATCCGAGCAGGCCGGAGCCGCCGACCGTCCGGTCGCCGAGGTCCAGGAGCACCTTGTGCAGATCGGCTGCGAGGAGCGCGGCGGCCGCGTCGGTGTCGCGGGTCGAGGCGTCGATCGTCGTCGCGATGCCGGCCAGGGAGGCGCGCGTCCGCTCGGAGACGGCCCCGCCGATCCGGGCCTCCGCGGTGCGGAGAGCCCGGTGCCCGGCGTCCACCGTCGCCGCACCGTCGGAGCGGATGCCGGAGGAGGCCGTGCGCAGACTCGAGACCGACCGGTCGAACATCGCGACGACCGCGTCGGCGTCGGCGCCGGAGCGCGTCGAGATCCGCCGCACCTGCTCGTCGAGGAGTGCGGTGACCGCGGATGCGGCGGCCGTGTCCGCCTCAGCGAACGCCTCCTGGATCGCCGGTGCGAGAGCGTCCTGCTGGGCGCCGAGAGCGTCGATGCGGGTGCCGAGGGCGTCGCGCTGAGCGGTCAGCGCGTCGACGCCGGTGCGGAGGGAGGCGAGCAGGCCGGTGAGGCGCGCGTCGTCCGAGCCGGCCGTCGCGCCGGCCTCGGCCACGCCTCCGCGGACCGTGGCGAGCGCGGCGCGCAGGGCGGCGAGGTCGGCACTAGCGCCGGTGCTGCCGACGGTGGAGGCGACGGCGGTCCACGCGTGGACCTGGTCGCTCAGCCGGTCGGCCAGGGGGGCCGGATAGCCGTCGGGAGCGTCGAGGCGGCCCGCGCCGGAGCAGGGCGTCGCGGTCAGGAAGGCGCGGAGCTGCTCGACGGAGCCCCGCGTCACCTCCACGGGTGCGCGCGTCGGACGCCCGGTCGGCGTGGGTGCGGCAGCAGGGGACTGTGTCGCCGGCGACAGCTCGCAGAGCCGGTCGGCCAGCTCCTGGTTCTGCGCCGACAGCGACCCCGCACTGGTCGGCGTGCCGAGCTCGTCCAGGGCCGTCGTGGCGGCGGCGCCGACCGAGGCGACCGTCGTCTCCAGGCCCGCGGTGTCCGCGTCGAGCCCGTCCAGCGTCGCCGACAGGGCGGCGAGCGCCCGGGTGCGGGATCCCTCCGGGTCGGCCAGGGTGGCCACAGAGGCCGACGCGACGTCCACCCTGCTCGAGAGGGCGGCGAACCCGGCCTGCACGCCGTCCATCAGCTCCGGCTGCAGGGAGTCGACGAGGTCCTGCCCGCGATCGAGCATCCCGAGCAGCACGGTGTCGACGGCGGCTCCGGACGCGGCGAGGGAGCAGGTCGTCGAGGGTGCCGTGCAGGTCTCGGCGGAGGGCTGTGCCGGCCCCGCGGCAGCACGGAGAGCCGCGACGACCTCGTCGCGGCAGGACTCGGCCGCCGTCCCGTACGCGTCGAGCTCGGCCGTGAGCCGTAGCAGCTCCGAGTGGATCGAGCCGGAGCGGCCGCCGTCGACGGCGACTCCGCATCCGCTGCCCGAGACCGTCGGCGGCGGCACCGCGGCCGATGTGTCGCCCAGCAGAGCGTCCACCGCGTCGATCGCCTCGGACAGCTGCGCCAGCAGGCCGGACTCGGTGCCCGAGGCCGTCGACGACAGCTGCGCCCGGAGCGCGCCGAGCTGCCCGGAGAGGCTCTGCATCGAGGCCGCCGTCGAGGCGGCGCCGGCCCGCAGCTCCTCGGCCGTGCGGACACCGAGAGTCTCGGAGGTCGCGTCGAGCGAGGCCCGCACCTCGGCGACGGTGGTGCCGGCCTGGGTCAGCAGGTCGTCCACCGCGGTGACGAGCTCGATCGTGCGGCGCTCGAGGGCGAGCGGCGAGGCGTCGGAGGAGTCGAACGCGGCGCCCAGCGCCCCCTCGGTGGTCGGGTCGGTGCTCAGGCCGGGCTGGACCGCCAGGTCGAAGGCGGGGACGGCGAAGTCGGCGACGTCGGCGACGAGGGTCAGCCTCGCCGTCGCGCCACCGCCCGGGGGAGCGAGGAGAGCGGCCCACTGCACGACGGCGTCTCCGTGCTCGTCACGGCTGAGCACGCCGTTGGTGACGGCACCCGACTCGCTCTCGGTGACGACGCGACTCGGCGGGACGCCCGGCAGGACCGCGGAGGCTGCGATCGTCAGCGGAGCGCCGACGAGTGCACTGCGGCGGGCTGCACGACCGGCCGCGTCGAACGCGACCTCCTCGGGCCGGACCGTCAGGTTCTCCACCGCGAGCGAGATCTCGATCCGACCCGAGCGCCCGGCGAGGTCGGCCGGATCGGTGCCCGAGGCGTCGGCGGTGCGCCACGATGGCCGGACACGGACCGGCAGGTCGGCGGCGACCTCGGGGGGATCGTAGACGGTGGTGGTCGCCGAGGTGTCGGACGGGTCGTCGCCGACGGCGAGGGCCGTCCCCTCGATCGCACGGACACCCCCGTCGGACGAGACGGCGACGGACACCGCCTGCAGCACCCTGGCGGCGGTGAGCGCCGGCTCCGGTGGCGTGCAGCCCGCCAGCACGGCGGCCACGACCGCGATCGCCGCTCCGGCCGTCGTCCTGCGAGCATTCGAGCGCACCCTGACCACCCCTCGTCCCGACGGGGCACCGGGCGGTGCCGCTCACGTCGACATGAGAGATGCTCGCAGATGAGCGGTACTCCGCGAGCCGCTGGCGCGCGATGACCCGCACAGCGCGCCCCGGGGTCAGACGAGCTTCAGCTTCTTGCGGAGCGCCTGCACGTGCCCGGTCGCCCGGACGCCGTACTGCGCGAACTCGAGCGCTCCCTCGGCTCCGACGACGAACGTCGAGCGCAGCACGCCGACGACGGTCTTGCCGTAGAGGCTCTTCTCGCCCCACACCGCATACGCGCGGTGCACGGTCATGTCGGGGTCGCTCAGCAGCGGGTACGCGATGCCCTGGGCGTCGGCCCAGCGGCGCAGCGCCTCCGGAGCGTCCCGCGAGATCCCGAGGACCTCGTAGCCGGAGTCGCGGAGGGACGCCGCGTTGTCGCGGAAATCGCAGGCCTCCGTGGTGCAGCCGGGGGTGTCGGCCTCGGGGTAGAAGAACAGGATGACGCGCCGTCCGCGGTAGTCCGCGAGCGAGACGGGCTCGCCGTCCTGGTTCGGCAGCGTGAACTCCGGAGCGGAGTCGCCGGCGGCGAGGCGCGCCTCGGCGGGGAGGGGGGAGAGGTCGGTCATCGTCTGCTTCCGTCGGTCGTGGCGAAGGTGGTCAGGAGGCGCTGGAGCGAGTCGAGGCGCTCCGGTCCGCTGGCGCCCAGCAGTCCGCCCTCGACCGCCTCGATGATGGCGCAGTCGGGGGAGTCGGGCAGGTGCGTGCAGCCGCGCGGGCAGTCCCGGGCGATCACGGCGAGGGTCGTGAACGCGCCGAGGATGTTGTCGGTGTTCACGTGGCCGAGTCCGAACGAGCGGACGCCGGGGGTGTCGATGACCCAGCCGTGCCGGTCGCCGCGCTCCACGCGGAGCGAGACGGTGGAGGACGAGGTGTGCCGACCGCGGCCCGTCACGGTGTTCACGCGCCCGATGGCCCGGTGCGCGTCCGGGACGAGCTTGTTCACGAGGGTGGACTTGCCGACTCCGGAGTGCCCGACGACCACGGTCTCGTGGCCGAGGAGGGCGTCGGCGATCTCGTCGACCGGCGGCTCGTCCTGGCTCGAGAGGAACACGCGGAGGTCGAGCCCCTCGAAGTTGCGGAGGAACGGGGCCGGGTCCGCGAGGTCGGTCTTGGTGATGCAGAGCATCGGAGTGATCCCGGCGTCGAAGGCGGCGACCAGGTAGCGGTCGACCAGCCGGGTCCGGGGCTCGGGGTCGGCGGCGGCCACCACGCAGAGCATCTGGTCGGCGTTGGCGACGATCACGCGCTCGATCGCGTCGGTGTCGTCGGCGCTACGGCGGAGGAGGGTCGACCGCTCGCGGATGCGGACGATGCGGGCGAGCGTCCCCTCGTCGCCGCTGGAGTCCCCGACCACGTCGACGCGGTCGCCGGCCACGATCGCCTGGCGCCGCAGCTCGCGGGCCCGGGCCGCCGTGAACTCGTGCTCCTCGGGCGTCCCGTCGCCGATCATCACCGTGTAGCGACCCCGGTCGACGCCGAGCACCATCGCGATCTCGGCGTCCTCGTAGGCGGGCCTGTTCTTGGTCCGGGGCTTCGTGCCCTTCGGGTTCGGGCGCACCCGCGCGTCCGACTCGTCGTACCCGTCGAAGTCGTCGAGAGCACCGTCGGCGTCGAGGCCGCTGTCCGTCCACCACGACACGGGTCAGACCGATCCGGCGAGGGTCGTCCACAGCTCCGGGAACTGCGGGAGGGTCTTCGCTGTCGTCGCGACGTCCTCGATCACCACGCCGGGGACCACGAGGCCGATCAGAGCGCCGGCGTGGGCCATGCGGTGGTCGGAGTAGGTGCGCCAGCGGCCGCCGTGGAGCTCGGCCGGCTCGATGCGCAGACCGTCCTCGAGCTCCGTGACCCGGCCGCCGAGGCCGGTGATCTCGGCGGCGAGGGCGGCGAGGCGGTCCGTCTCGTGGTGGCGGATGTGGCCGATCCCGGTCAGGGTGCTGGGAGTGGAGGCCAGCGCGGCGAGGGCGGCGAGGGCGGGGGCGAGCTCGCCTCCCTCCGACAGGTCGAGGTCCACGCCCAGGATCTCGTCGCCGCCGGTGACCACGAGGTCCTCGCCGTCGCGCTCGACGCGGGCGCCGAACAGCGGCAGGATCCGCTCGAGGTGCGCCCCGACCTGTGTGGTGACGGCCGGCCAGTGGCGCAGCCGGACCCGGCCGCCCGTCACCAGTGCCGCGGCGAGGAACGGCGCGGCGTTCGAGAGGTCGGGCTCGATGAGGACGTCGGCGCCGGCGATGGGCTGCCGCGCGACGGTCCACTCGCCGTCGGCGGGCGTGCCGACCTCGACTCCTCGGGCCGCCAGCGCGGCGACGGTCATGTCGATGTGGGGCCGGGAGGGAACGGCGCTGCCCTCGTGGCGCAGGTGCAGTCCCTCGTCGAAGCGGGCGCCGGCCAGCAGGAGCGCCGAGACGAACTGGCTCGACCGCGAGGCGTCGACGACGACGTCGCCGCCCCGGACGGAGCCGGAGCCGTGGACGGTGAAGGGGAGCGCGCCGCGGCCGTCGTCGGCGACGTCGACGCCGAGCGCGCGGAGGGAGGCGATCGTCGCCCCCATCGGCCGCTTCGCCGCGTACGCGTCGCCGTCGAAGGTGGTGGGGCCGAGCGCGAGGCCGGCCAGGGGCGGGACGAAGCGCATGACGGTGCCTGCGAGCCCGCAGTCGATCGTGGTCGAGCCGAGCAGCTCCTCCGCGGGCTCCACGACCAGGTCGGCGCCGAAGCCGCCGGTCGAGCCGGACTCCCGGATCGTGGTGCCGAGGGAGCGCAGAGCCTCGATCATCAGGGCGCTGTCGCGGGAGTGCAGCGGCGCGCGCAGCGTGGAGGGCCCGTCGGCCAGAGCCGCGAGCACGAGCTCCCGGTTGGTCAGCGACTTGGAGCCGGGCAGGCCGACCTCGGCGTCGAGAGCGCCGGCCGCGAGCGGTGCGGGCCAGGCGTCGTCGCCGGGGAGCGCACGGGCGTCGCCGTACGGATCGAACTCGGGGGCGGAATAACGCGAGAAGACCATCGGTTGTCAGGATAGTCGGCGCGCAGGGCGTCGTCAGGAGCGTGACGGAGGCGGAGCATGACGGCAGCACCCCCGGTCCTCCGGAGCAGCAGACCCGTCGCCCGGAGGCGCCCTCGGGCCGCAACCCCGGTCGTCCGCCGCGCCGCCGCTCTAGAATCGCTCGTGATGACTCGCGACGACGAACCCCGCACCACCTCCGCCGACGAGGCTCCCGAGCCCGCCGACGCGGAGCAGACGATCGTGGAGACCGTCGAGGAGTCGCTGGACGACGCCCCGGTCGAGGCTCCCGTCGATCTCCGCTCCCTCTTCGAGCAGCAGGCGCTGCCCTTCATCGACCAGCTCTACGCGGCCGGTCTGCGGATGACGAAGAACCCCTCCGACGCGCAGGACCTCGTGCAGGAGACGTTCGCGAAGGCCTTCGGCGCCTTCCGCCAGTTCGAGCAGGGCACGAACCTGAAGGCCTGGCTCTACCGCATCCTCACGAACACGTTCATCAACTCGTACCGCAAGAAGCAGCGCGAGCCCTACCAGAGCGCGATCGACGAGCTCGAGGACTGGCAGCTGGGCGGCGCCGAGTCGACCACGGCCACCTCCAGCCGCTCGGCCGAGGCGGAGGCGATCGACCACCTCCCCGACACCGCGGTGAAGGAGGCGCTCCAGGCGATCCCGGAGGACTTCCGGCTCGCCGTCTACTTCGCCGATGTCGAAGGCTTCTCCTACCAGGAGATCGCGGACATCATGAAGACCCCCGTCGGGACCGTCATGAGCCGGCTGCACCGCGGCCGGCGCATGCTGCGCGAACGACTCACCGACTACGCACGCGAGCGCGGATTCCGCGCCGCATTCACTTCCGGGAGCACGAAATGACCGACAGCGGCTGCACGAAGGCGAAGGCCGAGCTCGAGGAGTACCTCCACAACGAGCTGTGCAAGGAGGACGCCGCCGACATCCGCGAGCACATGGCGGGATGCATCGACTGCGCCGACGAGGCGAAGGTCGGCGTGGTGCTGACGGTCGCCGTGCAGCGTGCGTGCAAGGAGACCGCGCCGGAGGACCTCCGCGCCCAGGTGCTCGGCATGCTCCGCGACGAGCACGCCGCGCACTCCCAGACGCCCGCCCGCCTCTAGGCGCAGCACGACCCGGGGAGCCCCGGCCGTTCGAGACCTCCCGCGCACCGCGGGCCCTCGAGGGGCCGGGGCTCCGTCGTGTCCGGCGGCCTCCGGGCGCCGCGGCCCCCGCACGTCGAGAGCGCTTCTGCCGGTCTCTGTGGGCCTGCGGTCAGGCACGGTCCGCCCGCAACGCGACGGGCCCGCCGGAACACGAGGTTCCGACGGGCCCGACCGCGTCGTGCGGACCGCGGGTCAGCGGGTGAGTGCCCGCGACAGCAGGTCGGCCTGCTCGGAGGCGTGCCGCTTGGCCGAGCCGGCCGCGGGGGAGGCCGCGGACGGGCGCGAGACCACGCGCATGGACCGGCCCAGCTTCGGAGCGACCTCGAGGGCCATGAACGGCCAGGCGCCCTGGTTCTCGGGCTCGTCCTGCACCCAGACGAGCTCCGCGTCCGGGTAGCGCTCGGCGATGCCGCGCAGCTCCTCGATCGGCGCCGGGTAGTACTGCTCGACCCGGACCAGCGCGATGCCGTCGTCGGGCTTCTTCTCGAGCTCCGCCTTGAGGTCGTAGTGGACCTTGCCGGCGTGGAGCAGGACGCGCTTCACGGCGGAGGCGTCCTGGATCCGCGCGTCGTCGATCACCGGCTGGAAGCGGCCCGAGGTGAAGTCCTCGACCGGGCTCGAGGCTCCGCGCAGGCGCAGCATCGCCTTCGGGGTGAAGACGATCAGCGGTCGGCGGGGCCGGGAGTAGGCCTGGCGGCGCAGCAGGTGGAAGTAGGACGCCGGCGTCGACGGGCGCGCGACGGTCATGTTCCGCTCCGCGCACATCTGCAGGTAGCGCTCGATCCGGGCCGACGAGTGGTCGGGGCCCTGGCCCTCGTAGCCGTGCGGGAGCAGGAGCACGAGCGACGAGCGCTGCCCCCACTTCTGCTCGGCGGAGGAGATGAACTCGTCGATCACGATCTGGGCGCCGTTCGCGAAGTCGCCGAACTGCGCCTCCCACAGCACGAGCGAGTCGGGCCGCTCCACCGAGTAGCCGTACTCGAACGCCATCGCCGCGTACTCCGAGAGCAGCGAGTCGTAGATCCAGAGCCGGGCCTGCTGCTCGGACAGGTTCATCAGCGGCAGCCACTCCTGGCCGTTCTCGCGGTCGTGGAGGACAGCGTGGCGCTGGACGAAGGTCCCGCGGCGCGTGTCCTGGCCGACGAGGCGCACCGGGGTGTCCTCGAGCAGCAGCGAGCCGAGCGCGAGCAGCTCGCCGAAGGCCCAGTCGATGGAGCCGGAGCGGCTCATCTCCTGGCGCTTCGCCAGCAGCTGCTGGAGCTTGGGGTGCACGGTGAAGCCCTCGGGCGGCGTCGTGAACGCGTCGCCGATGCGGGTGACGACCTCGGTCTTCACGCCGGTCACCTCGGGCTCGCCCGGGTAGTCCTCGCCCTGCTGCGCGTCGGGCAGCTCGAGGTCGGCCACGGAGTCGCCGTCGGCGGTGATCACGGGGATCGCGCCGGTCTGCGCGGCGTGGGTCTCGGCGAACGCGCGCTCCAGGCGGTCCTGGAAGTCCTGGTGGGCGCGGTCGTACTCCTCCTCGGTGATGTCGCCGCGGCCGACGAGCGCCTCGGTGTACAGCTTGCGGACCGAGCGCTTGGCCTCGATCAGGCTGTACATCAGCGGCTGGGTCATCGAGGGGTCGTCGCCCTCGTTGTGCCCGCGCCGGCGGTAGCAGATCAGGTCGATGACCACGTCGCGGTGGAACCGCTGGCGGTACTCGAACGCGAGCTGCCCGACATGGACGACCGCCTCGGGGTCGTCGCCGTTCACGTGGAAGATCGGCGCCTGGATCGTCTTCGCGCCGTCGGTCGAGTAGATCGAGGTGCGGGCCTCGTGAGGGGGAGTCGTGAACCCGACCTGGTTGTTGATGTTGATGTGGATCGTGCCGCCGGTGCGGTACGCGCGCAGCTGCGACATCTGCAGGGTCTCGACCACCACGCCCTGGCCCGCCATCGCGGCGTCGCCGTGCACGAGGATCGGCAGCGTGGTGAAGGTGCCGATGGGCTTGCGGTCCTGCTTGGCGCGGACGATGCCCTCGAGCACGCCGTTCACGGCCTCGAGGTGCGAGGGGTTCGCCGCCAGGTAGACCGGGATCTCCTCGCCCGCCGCGCCGCGGAAGGTGCCCTCGGTGCCGAGGTGGTACTTCACGTCTCCGGAGCCCTGGACCGTGCGCGGGTCCTGGGTGCCCTCGAACTCGCGGAAGATCTGGCCGTAGGTCTTGCCGGCGATGTTGGTCAGCACGTTCAGGCGGCCGCGGTGGGCCATGCCGATCGCGACCTCGTCGAGGTGCTCGTCGGCCGCGCCCTGCAGGACGGCGTCGAGCAGCGCGATGAGCGACTCCCCGCCCTCGAGCGAGAAGCGCTTCTGGCCCACGTACTTGGTCTGCAGGAAGGTCTCGAAGGCCTCGGCCTCGTTGAGCTTGCCCAGGATGCGCAGCTGCTCGTCGTGGCCCGGCTTCTCGTAGCCGCGCTCGAGCTTCTGCTGCATCCAGGCGCGCTGCTCCGGGTCCTGGATGTGCATGTACTCGACGCCGACGGTGCGGCAGTACGAGTCGCGGAGGATCCCGAGGATGTCGCGCAGCTTGAGCTGGCGCTTGCCGCCGAAGCCGTCCGTGACGAACTCGCGATCGAGGTCCCAGAAGGTGAGGCCGTGGCTCTCGATGGCGAGGTCGGGGTGCGAGCGCTGCACGTACTCCAGCGGGTCGACGTCGGCCATCAGATGCCCGCGGACGCGGAACGAGTTGATGAGCTCCTGCACGCGGGCGGTCTTGGAGACGCGCTCGGCGAGGTCGACGGCGATGTCCGTGGACCAGTGGATCGGGTCGTAGGGGATGCGCAGCGCGGCGAAGATGTCCTCGTAGAAGCCGCGGCCGCCGAGCAGGAGCTCGTGCACGATCTTGAGGAACTCGCCCGAGCCGGCGCCCTGGATGACGCGGTGGTCGTAGGTCGAGGTCAGGGTGATGGTCTTGCCGATGCCCAGCTCGACCAGCGTCTTCTCGGACGCGCCCTGGAACTCCGCCGGGTACTCGAGGGCGCCGGCTCCGATGATGCAGCCCTGGCCCTTCATCAGGCGGGGGACGGAGTGGACCGTGCCGATGCCGCCGGGGTTCGTCAGCGAGAGCGTGGTGCCCGCGAAGTCGCCGGCGACGAGCTTGTTGCCGCGCGCGCGCTTGACCAGGTCCTCGTAGGCCGAGAGGTAGGCCGTGAAGCTCAGCGTGTCGGCGCGCTTGATGCTCGGCACGAGCAGGGCGCGCGTGCCGTCGGGCTTCGGCATGTCGATCGCGATGCCGAGGTTGACGTGCGCCGGGGCGACGACCGCGGGCTTGCCGTCGACCTCGTCGTAGAACACGTTCTGGCTCGGGAAGTCCTTGAGCGCGCGGATGAGCGCCCAGCCGATCAGGTGCGTGAACGAGACCTTGCCGCCGCGGGTGCGGCGCAGGTGGTTGTTGATGACGATGCGGTTGTCGATCATCAGCTTCGCCGGGATCGTGCGGACGCTCGTCGCGGTGGGGATGCTGAGGCTGGCGTCCATGTTGGTCGCGAGGCTCTTCGCCATGCCGCGGAGCGGGGTGACGACGTCCTCGTCCGGCGTCGAGTCCTCGGCGGAGGGCTTGCTCACCGGAGCGTCGGCCGGGATCGGCTGCGCCTTCGGCTGCTTCGACGTGGTGCGGGAGGCGGGGGTCGACTCGGAGGAGGAGGCCGCGGCGGGATGGGTCACGGCGCCTCCGCCGCTCGACGAGACGCGCTCGGCGGCAGCGGCGGGCTTCGAGGCGGCGGGCGCGGGGGCCGCGGCGGGAGCCGGAGCCGGAGCGTCCTTGCCGGAGTTCGCGAGCTGGGCGCCGTAGCGCTCCAGGATGGGCCACCAGGACTCGTCCACCGAGGCGCGGTCGGCGCTGTACTGCTCGTACAGCTCCTCCACGAGCCACTCGTTGGCTCCGAAGTCCTCCGCGCCCTGCTCTGTTCCTGCTCCGGTCAACTGGCTCGACACAGCCGATCGCCCACTCTCTCCGTTGATTCGTCCTCGATCATCCGGACGGGCCCGTCGCATCCCTCGGCGCCTGCCACCGCGGCGGAGGAGGTCGTCCTCGCACCAGCGGGAACCGGTGCCGTCGCCTGGTCCCGTCCCGGTCGCCAAGCCTAGCCCCGTTCCCTGCACGGCCGACCCGGGGCCGCGCCGGAGTAGCGTTTCCCCCATGCGTTTCTCCGGCGGAACACCCTCAGGCGACCTCACCTACTCGGACGTCTTCCTCGTCCCCGGCCGCTCGTCGGTGACGAGCCGCCTCGACGTCTCGCTCGCCCCGGGCGACGGCACCGGGGCGACGATCCCCGTCGTCTCCTCCAACATGAACTCGGTCACCGGTCAGCGCCTCGCAGCGACGCTCGCGCGCCGGGGCGGGCTCGGCGTCCTCCCGCAGGACATGCCCCTGCAGGCGCTGGACGCCGCGATCCGCTGGGTGAAGCGCCAGCCGGTCGCCTTCTCCGGCGCCCTCACCGCCTCGCCGGCGACGACCGTGGAGGAGGCGCTGCGCATCCTGCCGGCCGTCGCCGGCCACGGCTTCGTGGTGCAGGAGGAGGGCGGCGCGATCCTCGGCTGCGTCCCGGCCGCGCGCCTGGCGACCGCGCTGCCGGACGCGCGCCTGGGCGACTTGGTGCACTCCGCCACCCCCTCGATCGACGCCGACGACGTGCCCACCGCGCGGGCCGCCTTCGACCTCATGGTGGCCGCCGACCTCGACTTCGCCCCGGTGCTGCACCACGGCGCCCTGGTCGGCACGCTGTCGCGCACCGGCGCCCTCCGCTCCACCGTCTACGACCCGGCGCTCGACGCGGACGGGCGTCTGCGCGTCGCGGCGGCGATCGGCATCAACGGCGACGTCGAGGCGAAGGCGCGCGCGCTCGTCTCCGCGGGCGTCGACGTCCTCGTCCTCGACACCGCGCACGGCCACCAGGAGGGGATGCTCCGGGCGCTCCGGACGGTCTCCGCGCTCGATCTCGGAGTGCCGATCGCGGCGGGCAACGTCGTCACGGCCGACGCGGTGCACGACCTCGTCGACGCGGGAGCGGACATCCTCAAGGTCGGCGTCGGCCCCGGCGCGATGTGCACCACCCGGATGATGACCGCGGTCGGCCGCCCGCAGTTCTCGGCCGTCCTCGAGACGGCCGAGCGCGCACACGAGCTGGGTGCTCACGTCTGGGCGGACGGCGGGGTGCGCTACCCGCGCGACGTCGCCCTCGCGCTGGCCGCGGGCGCCGCCTCCGTGATGATCGGCTCCTGGTTCGCCGGCACGATCGAGGCGCCGGGGGAGCTGCGCAGCGACGCGGCCGGCCGGGTCTACAAGGAGAGCTGGGGCATGGCCTCGGCCAAGGCGGTGCAGGAGCGCTTCGACCGCCTCGACGCCTACGAGCTCGCCCGCAAGCGCCTCTTCGCCGAGGGCATCTCCTCCTCCACCATCTACCTCGACCCGTTGCGGCCCTCGGTCGAGGATCTGCTCGACATGATCACCTCGGGGGTCCGCTCGTCCTTCACCTACGCCGGCGCCCGGAGCGTGGCCGACTTCCACGAGCGGGCGCACGTGGGCCTGCAGTCGGCCGCGGGCTACGAGGAGGGCAAGGCGCTGCCGGTCAGCTGGTGAGCGGGCGCCACGTGCTAGAACCGAGCCCATGACCATCGTCGACAACGCCGTGTACGTCGACGGCCGCCGCATCCGGAACCCCGACTCGCTCGAGGACACCTTCGAGCTGATGCGCGACGAGCACGGCATGGCCTGGATCGGCCTCTACCGGCCGACGCGCGAGGAGGTCGAGGCGGTCGCCGAGGAGTTCGGACTGCACCCGCTCGCGGTCGAGGACGCGCTGAGTGGGCACCAGCGGGCCAAGCTCGAGCGCTACGACGACGGGCTCTTCGTGGTGCTGCGGCCGGCGCGCTACGCGGACGCGGCCGAGACCGTCGTCTTCGGCGAGCTGCACGTCTTCGTCGGCCCCGACTTCGTGGTCACCATCCGGCACGCCGACTCCCCGGACCTCGCCCGCGTGCGCCGCCGCCTGGAGGAGGATCCGGCCCTCCTCGCCCGCGGGCCCGAAGCGGTGCTCTACGCGATCCTCGACCAGGTCGTCGACGAGTACGCGCCCGTGGTGTTCGGCGTCCAGGGCGACGTGGACGAGATCGAGGACCAGCTCTTCGGCGACGACTCGGACGACGGGCTCTCGGAGCGCATCTACCGGCTCTCGCGCGAGGTCATCCACTTCCAGCGCTCGGTGCAGCCGCTGACCGCCCTGCTGCACGAACTGCTGCAGGAGTCGACGCCGGTGGAGGGGGAGCCCTCGCCCTCACCGGAGCGGATCGAGCTGCGCCGCTCCCTCCGCGACGTGCTCGACCACACCATCCGCGTGACGGAGGCGGTCGACTCCCTGCGCGCGATCCTCGACCAGGCGCTCACGGTGCACTCGACGCTCGTCTCGCGCCGGCAGACCGAGACCGGGCTCGCCCAGAACGACGTGGTCCGCAAGATCTCCTCGTGGGCGGCGATCCTCTTCGCCCCGACGCTCGTGGCCGGCATCTACGGGATGAACTTCGACGACATGCCGGAGTTGCACTGGCGGCTCGGCTACCCCTGGGCGCTGGGCCTGATGGTGCTGTTCGGCTTCGCGCTCTACGCGGTGTTCAAGCGGAAGAAGTGGCTCTGAGCCGCCGCGTCGGAGCACGCCCGGCGGTGCTCCGCGGCGGGTAGACTCGGCGCCACAATGGACGACCCTCCCTCTGCGCATCCGGCCCGTTCCGCTCGCCGCCGTGCTCCTCGGACTCCCGCTCCCCGCTCCGGTGCCGCCGCTCCGCGGACCCGCACCGGCCGGCCCTCCTCGCACCTCCCTCTCGTGACCGGGGGCGACCACCGTGGGAACTGAGTGGCTCCTCCTCGGCGTCGGCCTGCTGCTGACCCTGGGCACCGGCGTCTTCGTCGCCAGCGAGTTCGCGCTGGTGAACCTCGACCGGGCCGACCTCGAGGCCCGTCGCGACCGCGGCGAGACGCGCCTGGGCATGACCATCGCGGCCCTGCGCGTCACCTCCACGCACCTCTCGAGCGCGCAGCTGGGCATCACTCTCACGACGCTGCTCACCGGCTACACGATGGAGCCCGCCCTCTCGACGCTGCTCCAGGAGCCGTTCAGCGGACTCGGCATCCCGGAGGAGGCGCTCGCGCCGGTCATGACGGTGGTCGCCATCGTCATCGCGACCCTGCTGTCGATGATCCTCGGCGAGCTGGTCCCCAAGAACTTCGCCCTCGCTCTGCCGCGGGCGACCGCGAAGCTCGTCGTGCCGCTGCAGACCGCGTTCACGACGGTGTTCCGCCCGGCCGTCGCCCTGCTGAACGGCAGCGCGAACGCCCTGCTGCGCCTGGTCGGCATCGAGCCGAAGGAGGAGCTCTCGGGCGCCCGCAGCGCCGAGGAGCTCTCGAGCCTCGTGCGCCACTCCGCCAGCGCCGGACTGCTCGAGGAGGACACGGCCGACCTGCTCGGGCGCACCCTCCGCTTCTCCGCCCTCACCGCGGGCGACGTGATGACGCCGCGCCTGCGCCTGTCGACGGTCGAGCGCGCGAGCACCGCGCAGGACGTGCTCGACCTCGCCCGCACCACCGGGTTCTCGCGCTTCCCGATCACGGACGACGACATCGACGACATCGTCGGAGTCGTGCACGTCAAGCAGGCCGTCGCCGTGCCCCGCGGCAAGAGGTCCGACGTGCCCGTCACGGCGCTGCGCTCCGAGCCGCTCCGCGTCCCCGAGACCATGAAGCTCGACGTGCTGCTCACCGAGCTGCGCGGACGCGGCTTCCAGCTCGCGGTCGTCGTCGACGAGTACGGCGGCACGGCGGGCGTCGCCACGCTCGAGGACCTGGTCGAGGAGCTGGTCGGCGAGGTCGCCGACGAGCACGACCGCTCCCGGGCCGACGTGGTCAAGCTCCCCGGCTCCACCACCTTCCCCGGCATGCTCCGCCCCGACGAGGTCCTCGACCGCGCCGGCGTGCACATCCCCGAGGAGGGGCCCTACGAGACGGTCGCCGGATTCGTGATGAGCGAGCTCGGCCGCCTCCCCGCCGTCGGCGACCGGGTCGACGTCGAGGGCGGCTCGCTGCGCGTCGAGCGCCTGGACGGCCGCCGCATCGACCGCCTCCGCTTCACGCCCGACCCCGACGCGGATCCCGACGGGATCCCCGACCCGCTCGCCGACGTCGCCCGCGGACACCGCGGACGGAAGGAGTCCGACGATGAGTGACTGGGCCGGAATCGCCTGGCTCGTGGTGCTCCTCGCCGCGAACGCCTTCTTCGTCGGAGCGGAGTTCGCGGTCATCTCCGCGCGCCGCTCCCAGATCGAGCCCCTCGCGGAGAGCGGACGCCGCAGCGCGATCACCGCGCTCGCCGCGATGGAGCACGCCACACTGATGCTCGCGACCACGCAGCTGGGCATCACCGTCTGCTCGCTGCTGATCCTCAACGTGAGCGAGCCGGCGATCCACCACCTGCTCGAGGTGCCGCTGCGCGCCGTCGGCATCCCCGACGAGCTCTCCGGCACCGTCGCCTTCGTCATCACGCTGCTGATCGTGTCGTTCCTGCACGTGGTGCTCGGCGAGATGGTCCCCAAGAACATCTCGTTCTCGATGCCCGACCGCGCCGTGCTCCTCCTGGCGCCGCCGCTCGTCGCCATCGCCCGGGTCCTCCGCCCGATCATCGTCGCCCTCAACGCGGTCTCGAACGGAGTGCTCCGCCTCTTCAAGGTGGAGCCCAAGGACGAGGCGAACAGCACCTTCACGCTCGAGGAGGTGCAGACGATCGTCGACCAGTCCACCCGCGAGGGCACGCTCCGCGACTCGACCGGGACCCTCCTCGCCGCGTTCGAGTTCACCGAGAAGAAGGTCCACGACGTCGCCCTGCCCCTCGACGGGATCGTCAGCCTCCCCAGCGGAGCGACTCCCGCCGACGTCGAGCGCGCCGTCGCCAAGCACGGCTTCTCGCGCTACGTGATCCTCGGCGAGGACGGCACCCCCGAGGGCTACATCCACCTCAAGGACGTCCTCGACCTCGACGGCGACACGGAGGGCGCCAAGTTCCGCCTCCCCGTCCCCGCCAAGCGCATTCGCCAGCTCGCCTCGATCTTCGAGGCCACCGACCTCGAGGACGCCCTCGCGATCATGCGGCGCACCGGCGCCCACCTCGCCCGGGCGTTCGACGAGCAGGGCCGCGCCACCGGAGTGCTGTTCCTCGAGGACATCATCGAGGAGCTCGTCGGCGAAGTCGACGACGCCACCCGCCGCTAGGCGCGGGCCGCGGAGGGGCCGTCTGCGGCGTTGTCGTCGGGCGCGATACCGCCGGTATCGCTTCCTCCTCCGCCTTGCATCCGACCCCTCCGCGGCCCGCGCCCGCGGGTGCTGGAGGGGGCATTCGCGGCGTTGTCGTCGGGCGCGATACCGCCGGTATCGCTTCCTCCTCCGCCTTGCGACTGCCCCCTCCAGCACCCGCGCCCCCTCTGGAGCAAGGGGGGAGGGGTGCGGCTGCGTCGGCACGCATCGGGGGGAGGGGTGCGGCTGCGCCGGCACGCATCGGGGGGAGGGGTGCGGCTGCGCCGGCACGCATCGGGGGGAGGGGTGCGGCTGCGCCGGCACGCATCGGGAGGGGTGCGGCTGCGCCGGCACGGTGCGGAGGGGGAGTGCGGCTGCGTCGGCGCGGGGCGGACTCGGGGCGGACGGGTCGCAGGGCGACGTAGGGTGGCGGGATGGGTGAGCGGGTCGGGACGGCGGAGGCGGCGCGGAGCATCAGGGTGCCGCGGGAGGACGACGACAAGTACACGCGCGGGGTGCTGGGGATCGCGACCGGGTCGGAGCGGTACCCGGGAGCGGCGGTGCTCGGCGTCGAGGCGGCGGTGCGGACGGGAGTCGGCATGGTCCGCTACCTCGGACCGGAGCGGCCCGCGGGACTGGTGCTCGCCCGGCGGCCGGAGGTCGTGACCGCGGTGGGACGCGTGCAGGCCTGGCTCGTCGGCTCCGGCACCAGCGCCGAGGACCGCAGCGACGAGGAGCGGCGCACCCTGATCGAGCAGCTGCACTCGGGAGTCCCGGTGGTGCTCGACGCGGGCGCGCTCGACCTGATCGACGAGGCCGCAGGCCCGGTCGTCATCACGCCGCACTACCGCGAGCTCGCCGGAGTGCTCGGCCGAGCGGGTCTGGACGCGGACGCCGCGACGATCGCCGAGGCCCCGGGGGAGTGGGCGCGCCGGGCGGCGGACCGCCTCGGAGTCTGCGTGCTCCTCAAGGGCGGCACCACCCACGTCGTCGCGGGCGGCGTCGAGCTCGAGGTCTCCGGATCCACGCCCTGGCTGGCGACCGCGGGCAGCGGCGACGTCCTCGGCGGCGTGCTCGGCGCACTCCTCGCCGGTCGGGCCGCGGACGCCGAGGCGGCCGGGACGACTCTGACCGCGGAGGACCTCGCCCCCGTGGCCGCCGCGGCCGCCGTCCTGCACGCGGAGGCCGGACGGAGCGCCTCCGCCGGCGGCCCGATCGCCGCGCTCGACATCGCGGAGCACCTGCCCGGAGTGGTCGCCGCACTCCTACGCTGACACGCCCGTCGGACGAGCGCTGAACCGAACCGGGACCGCCGCCGTTGTCCTGGAGGAAGCGACGCCCGCGGCCCGGCTCACCGGCTCCGCACCGCCGCCTCATCGGGTGCTCGAAGCGAGCACCTCTACCGTCGGATCCGCCGCGTCCGCCTTGACCAGGAGAACAGACATGACCGCGAAGACCACGACTCCCGCCCGCTACGCCCTGACCCTCCTCGCCGGCGCCGGCACCCTCGCCGCGCTCGCCGCCTGCTCCAGCACCACCACGACCGGGAGCGACGCCGCCGACGCGGCGACCACCACCGCTCCGAGCACCGCCACCAGCTCCGCCCCCGAGGCCACCGGCGCCGCGTCCTCCGCCGCGAGCGGCAGCAGCTACGCCGACGGCACCTACGAGGCCGAGGGCGCCTACACCTCGCCCGGAGGGAACGAGAAGGTGGGCGTCTCGCTGACCCTCGCCGACGGCGTCGTCACCGACGTGACCGTGACCCCGGAGTCGGAGAACCCCACCGGCCAGCAGTACCAGTCGCGCTTCGCGGGCGGCATCGCGGGCGAGGTCGTCGGCAAGCAGCTCGACGAGCTGAAGGTCTCCAAGGTGTCGGGGTCCTCCCTCACCTCCGGCGGCTTCAACGACGCCGTCGAGACCATCAAGGCCGATGCCACGGCCTGACGCCCCGACGGTCCTCGGCCACGCGTGGCGGTTCGACGCGATCGGCACCGGCTGGCAGATCGACACCGCCGAGCCGCTCGAGCCCTCCCACCGCTCGCGGGTCGAGGCGCGCATCGCGGAGTACGACCGCACCTGGTCGCGGTTCCGTGACGACTCCGCCGTCTCGCAGCTGCGGGTCGGAGGCGAGCACGTCTTCCCCGACGAGGCGGCCGACCTCTTCGCACTGTACGACGTGCTCGACGAGCTGACCGGCGGGGCGGTCACCCCCTTCGTCGGCGGCTCTCTCGAGCAGCTCGGCTACGACTCCGCGTACACCCTCGTCCCGCGCGGACCCGCCGTCCCCGCTCCCTCCTGGGCCGCCGCCCGACGCGGGGCGGCGGGACTGCGGGTCGAGCCCGGGACCGTCGTCGACGTCGGCGCCGCGGGCAAGGGCCAGCTCGTCGACCTCGTCCTCGAGGAGCTCGACGGAGCCGGGCCCGCCGTCGTCGACGCGAGCGGCGACCTCCGGGGCGTCGGCGCCGGACCCGTCCGGGTCGGCCTCGAGCACCCGTGGGACCCGAGCAGCGCACTGGGAGTGGCAGTGCCCGGCGACCGCGCGCTCTGCGGCTCGGCGAGCAACCGCCGCGCCTGGGGCAGCGGCCTCCACCACGTCCTCGACGGGCGGACCGGAGCTCCGGTCGAGAGCATCGTCGCCACCTGGGCGGTGGCCGACACGGCCCTCGTCGCCGACGGGCTCGCGACCGCGCTGTTCGTCTGTCCGCCCGAGGCCCTCGCCGAGCGCTTCGACTTCGAGTTCGTCCGCGTCCGCAGCGACGGCACCCTCCACTACTCGCCTTCCTTCCCCGGAGAGGTCTTCCGATGATCGGCACCTTCGACCGCGCCCTCGGCCGCGTCACCACCTACCGGCTGGTCTGGATGACGCTCGCCGCGCTCCTGCTCGTCGCCGTCGGCTACGCCGCAGCCGGCCTGATCTTCTCGACGCCGCTCGAGATCCTCGGCACGACGCTCGTCGCCGTCGCCTCGACGGCCCTGGTCAGCGCGGTCCTCGCGCGGCTGTTCCGCAGCCGCGCGCACCTGGAGTCCTCGCTCGTCACCGGTCTGCTGATCGCCTGCCTCCTCTTCCCGACGGCCGATCCCCGCGGGCTCGCCGTGATCGCGCTCGTCGGCGCGATCGCCGCCGCGTCCAAGTACGTCCTCGCCTGGCGGGGCCGCCACCTCTTCAACCCGGCCGCGGTCGCCGTGCTGATCATCGGCTTCACCGGGCTCAACGCCGGAGCCTGGTGGATCGCCAGTGGCGCGATCTGGCCGTTCGTCGTCGTGGGTTCCCTCCTGATCGTCGCGCGGGTCCGCCGCTGGGCCGTCTTCGCCGTCTTCGTCGTCGTCGCCGGCGGGGTGTCCGTGCAGCAGGCGGTGCAGAACGGCCAGGACCTCGGCGCCGCGGCGGCCCTGGTCCTCACGGCCTACCCCTTCGTCTTCGCCGGCGCCTTCATGCTGACGGAGCCGCTCACGCTCGCGCCGCGCCGCTCGCAGCAGCTGATCATCGCGGTCGTCGCAGCGCTCGTGGCGAGCGTTCCCTTCCACATCGGCGTCGTCTCCGCCACTCCGGAGCTGGGCCTCGTGGTCGGCAACGCCCTCGCGTTCGCCTTCGCATTCCGCCAGCGTCGGCGGCACACGCTCGAGCTCGCCTCGACCCGCGTGCTGGCGCCGGGCATCGCGGAGTACCGCTTCCGCTCCCGCTCGCCGCTGACCTTCGAGCCGGGCCAGTGGCTCGAGCTCGACCTGCCGCACCGCGCCGACAGCCGGGGCAGCCGGCGCACCTTCTCGGTCTCCTCCGCTCCGTCCGACGGCGAGATCGCGATCGCCCTGCGGATGCCGGAGAAGGCGAGCAGCTTCAAGCGCGCCCTCGCCGCTCTGGAGCCCGGCGACTCGCTCCGGGCGACGAGCGTCGGCGGTGACTTCGTCCTGCCTGCCGATCCCGCCGTGCCACTGCTGCTGGTGGCGGGGGGCATCGGGATCACCCCGTTCGCCAGTCAGCTCCGCTCGCTCGCGGACGGTCCGCGGCGCGACGTCGTCGTCGTGGTCGCCGCGCCGAGCCTCGCCGAGGTCGCGTACCGCGACCTGCTGCAGGAGTCGGGGGCCCGGGTCGTGCTCTGCTCGAAGGAGGCGCCGACCGACCTGCCCGCACGGTGGTCGCACGTCACAGGCCGACTGACCGCCGAGCTGCTCGCGGACGCGGTGCCGGACGCCGGCCGCCGCGTGGGCTACGTCTCCGGGTCGCCGTCGTTCGTCGACTCGGTCCGCGGCGCCCTGCGCGGTGCCGGGGCGAAGCGGATCCGCACCGACGCGTTCGCCGGCTACTGAGTTCGTCGGGTCGCGACGACGGCTGCTGACGCCCGGCGGCGACCGACGCCGCCGGGCAACCGATGCCCGGCGGGAGCGGCGCTCCCAGGCGGGCTCAGGTGCTGCCAGGGTCCCGTTCAGCGGCCCCTCTACAATGACGCGGTGCCGTCCTCCCCTCCTCGAGCGTCCTCCCGCCCCCTCGCCCGGCTGCGCGAGAACCGCGACTCCGTCGCCGTGCTCTGGGGCGCCTTCGCGCTGGTGCACGTGGTGCTCTCCCTCCTGGCGCTGTTCGCTCCGGGTCTGCCGATGGGCGACGTCAGCATCGTCTACAAGGAGTGGATGAGGACCGCCGTCGAGGGCGGCGGCATCGCCGGGATCGACACGGGCTGGGTCTACCCGATCCTCGCCTGGGGCCCGATCGCCGCCTCCTGGCTCTTCGGCTCGGCCGGCTACGACCCGATGTGGCTCGTCCTCGTCGCGCTCGCCGACGCCGCCGCCTTCGCCCTGCTGCTGCGCGGCCGGTCGGCACCGCGCCTCGCCGCGGCGCGCTGGTGGCTGCTGTTCCTCGTCCTCCTCGGGCCGATCGCGATCGGCCGCATCGACGCCTTCACCGCGCCGCCGGCCATCGCCGGGATGCTCTGGGCGGCGACCCGTCCGGGCGTCGCGGCGCTGCTGCTGACCGTGGCCACCTGGATCAAGGTGTGGCCTGCCGCGATCCTCGCCGCTGCCGTGCTGGTCCTGCGCGGACGGCTGCGGATGATCCTCGTCCCCGCGGTCGCCTCCGTGATCATCGTGCTCGCGGTCGTCCTCGTCGGCGGCGGGGACCAGGTCTTCAGCTTCGTCACCGATCAGACCGATCGGGGCCTCCAGATCGAGGCCGTCGTGAGCACTCCCTGGATGTGGCTGTCGGTCCTCCCGGGATCGGGGAGCTACGTCTACTACGCCGCCGACATCAACACCTTCGAGATGCACGGGCCCGGCACCGAGTTCGCGGCGAGCCTGATGACCCCGCTGCTCGCTCTGGCCATGCTCGGCGTGGCCCTGCTGGGTGCCCGTGCTCTCGCCCGCCGGGCGGACCCCGCGAGGCTGTTCCCGCTGCTCGCGCTGACCTTCGTGGTCGTGTTCATCGACACCAACAAGGTGCTCTCGCCGCAGTACATCGTCTGGCTCGCGCCGCCGGTGATCGCCGGGCTGATCGCGTGCCGCGACGGCGCGTTCGACCGGCCCGCGAAGCTGACCCTCGTCACTGCGGCTCTGACCCAGGTGGTCTACCCGTACCTCTACCTCTTCCTCCTCTGGTCGCACTGGTGGATGGTGCTCGTGCTGACCGTGCGGAACATCCTCCTCGTGGTGCTGCTCGGCTGGCTGCTGCGCGAGCTGTGGAGGATGGGGACGGCGCGGGTCGTCGCACCCGGCGCCACGACTTCCGCGTCGTCGCTGACCGGCGAGACCCGCCTGGCGCCCCAGGGCTCGTAGGCTCGGAGGGCGCGGGGCCGGCACGCGGTGCGCGCAGTCAAGGAGGCTCCCATGCTCGTCGCATTCTCGGTCGCACCGTCCGGGGGCGAGGCGCCCGACGCGTCCGTCCACGACGCCGTCGCCGCCGCCGTCCGCATCGTCCGCGAGAGCGGCCTGCCGTCGCGGACGACCTCGATGTTCACCGAGATCGAGGGGGAGTGGGACGAGGTCTTCGACGTCGTCAAGCGCGCGACGGAGGCCGTCGGAGCGTTCGGGACGCGCGTGTCGCTCGTCCTGAAGGCGGACATCCGCCCCGGCTACTCGGGCGAGATCGACGGCAAGATCGCCCGGCTGAACGACGCGCTGGGGGAGTAGGCGGGTCGCGCTCCGAGCTCTCGCGGCCTGGGATGTTCGAATCGATTCGACATCCGACCGATCCTGAGTAGCCTTGACCGGTGACGCTCTCGCCCGCTCGGACCCGCCTCGCCCTGCTCGCCCTCGCGATGGGGGGCTTCGGCATCGGCTCGACCGAGTTCGTCGCGATGGGGCTCCTCCCGCAGCTCGCCGCCGACCTCCTCCCCGGGGTCTGGGCCGCGAGCCAGGAGCAGGCCGTCTCGCAGGCGGGGATGCTGATCTCGGCCTACGCGCTCGGTGTCGTGGTCGGCGCCCCCACCATCGCCGCCGCCGCGGCGCGCTGGCCGCGCAAGAGGCTCCTCCTGACCCTCCTCGTCGCCTTCACCGTCGGGACGATCGGCTCAGCGCTGCTGCCGAGCTTCCCGCTCGTCCTGGCCGCGCGCTTCGTCGCCGCACTCCCGCACGGCGCCTACTTCGGCATCGCCTCCCTGGTCGCGGCCGACCTGATGGGTCCCGGCAAGCGCGGCAAGGGAGTCGCCTTCGTCCTCTCCGGGCTCACGATCGCGAACGTCGTCGGCGTGCCCGCGATCACCTGGGTCGGGCAGGTGGCCGGCTGGCGCAGCGCCTACCTCGTGGTCGCGGTGCTCTTCGCGCTGACCGTCGTGGCCGTCCAGCTGCTCGTGCCCGCGCAGCCCGGGAACCCGGCGGCGACCGTCCGCAACGAGCTGCGGGCGTTCGGGCGCCTGCAGGTCTGGATGACCCTCCTCGTCGGCGCCATCGGCTTCGGCGGACTCTTCGCGATGTACAGCTACATCTCGCCGCTCGCGACCGAGGTGACGGGCCTGCCGCTCGGCGCGGTCCCGTGGATCCTGGTCGTCATCGGACTCGGGATGACCGTCGGCAACCTCGTCGGCGGCTGGGCCGCCGACCGCGACGTGCGGCGGGCGCTGGTGGTGTTCTTCGCCGGTGTCGGCGTCTCGCTGATCGGGCTCGCGCTGTCGGCCTCGTCGGTCGTCGGTCTGGTGGTGTTCGCGTTCCTCTCGGCCGGCTTCTCGGCGGCCGCCTCGCCCGCGATCCAGACCCGGCTGATGGACGTGGCGCGCGACAGCCAGACGATCGCGGCCGCGCTCAACCACTCCGCCCTCAACATCGGCAACTCGGTGGGCGCCGCGCTCGGCGGCCTGACGATCGCCGCCGGGCTGGGCTACCTGTCGCCCATCTGGGTCGGCGTCGGCCTGACCGCGGCCGGAATCGTGCTCGCCTTCGGCAGTATCGCGATCGACCGCGCCCGAGGCACGGTCTACCCGGTCCACCGCGAGCCCGCCCAGCCGGGCACCGGCGGCATCCCGGTCGACGCGCTGTAAGCAGAGCGCGGCCCGGGCCTCTGGAAGACTCTCGGCATGCGCGCCGTGAGCTACTCGTCCTTCTCCGCCCTCCCCGCGATCGTCGAGGTCCCGGAGCCTGCCTGCCCCGTCGACGGCGTCCTCGTCCGCGTCGCGGCGACCGGGGTCTGCCGGAGCGACTGGCACGCGTGGAAGGGGCACGACGACTCGGTCGTCCTGCCGCAGATCCCCGGGCACGAGTTCGCCGGGACGGTGATCGCGACGGGAGCCCAGGTGTCGCTCTTCGCGGTCGGCGACCGGGTCACGGCGCCGTTCGTGTTCGCCTGCGGCGACTGCGAGCAGTGCCGGGAGGGAGCGACGCAGGTGTGCCTCCGCCAGCAGCAGCCGGGGTTCACGCTCGACGGGTCGTTCGCCGAGTCGGTGGTCGTGCCGGGCGCGGATCTGAACCTGGTGCGCCTCCCCGCCTCCGTCGGCTTCGTCGAGGCGGCCGGTCTGGGCTGCCGCTTCGGCACCGCGTACCACGCCCTGCACGTGCGCGGCCGGGTCGCCCCAGGGGAGTGGGTCGCGGTGCTGGGCTGCGGCGGTGTGGGCCTCTCCGCGGTGATCGTCGCGCTCGCGGCCGGAGCCCGGGTGGTGGCGTCGGACGTCTCCGCTCCGGCGCGGGAGGCCGCCGCCGCGCTCGGGGCGGTGACCGTTTCCGGAGGGGAGGGTGCCGCCGAGGCGATCCGGGCGGCGACCGGAGGAGGTGCGCACCTGTCGGTCGACGCCGTCGGCAGCAGGGCCACGGCCGAGGCGTCGATCGCCGCGCTGCGTCCGCGGGGCCGGCACGTGCAGGTGGGTCTGCTCCTCGGGCCCGACGCCGCACCGGCGATCCCGCTCGGCCGGGTCATCGCCCAGGAGCTGGAGCTGCTGGGCAGCCACGGCATCGCCCGGAGCGGCTACACGGCCCTCCTCGACGACATCGTCGCCGGCCGTCTGCGCCCCGCCGATTCCGTCGGCCGCACCATCGCCTTCGAGGACCTGCCCGCCGCCCTGGCCGCGATGGACGCCCCCGCCGCCGCCCCCGGCATGACGGTCGCCGTCCTCGCCCCCTGACACGGGCGCGCTGCCGGATCCGACGTCCCTGTCCGGTGGGTCTCGATGCGCCGCGCGCCGCGGCTGCTCGACCAGCACGGGGGAGGCGCGCCCGCTTCAATCGACCGCAGTTCGGGCGATCGCCCGTGCCCTCGTGGAGCCCACCGACAGGAATCCGCGTACCAGCGGATCACTGCCGGGCGACGCACCCCGTTCTGCGGAACCTGCCACGTCGTGAAGCCGACCGCGCCGCGGCGGGCGGGGACCGCCGCGCCGGACGACACAGCCCGCGTGCCAGCGGATTACTGCCGGGCGAAGCTCCCCGCGCTGCGGAACGCACCACGTCGTGAAGCCGACCGCGCCGCGGCGGGCGGGGACCGCCGCGGAAGAGGACTCAATCCGTCTCGATCAGGATCCCGTCGTGGATGGCGCGCTTGCGCAGCGCCACCTTCGTGCCGACGTCGATGCCGACGACGCGGTACTTCTCGCGGATCCGCTTGAGGTACGACTTCGCCGTCTCCTCCGAGATGCCCAGCTCGAACGCCACCGACTTCACCGGTTCGCCGCCGCCGTAGAGGGCCATCACTCGGCGCTCCTGCGCGCTGAGCTTCGGGGCTCCGTCGGAGTCGCCGGTGGAGAGCGCCATGTCGAGCTCGTGCGAGATGTAGGAGTGGCCGTCCTTGGCCGCGCGGATCGCCTCGACGATCATGTCCGCGTCCTCGGTCTTCACCAGGTAGCCGAGGGCTCCGGAGGCGAGCGCCTCGCGGACGACGGCGGGCTCGGAGTAGGTGCTCATCAGCACGGTCTTCACCCCGGTGGTCTTGAGGGTCGACAGCTTCACCGAGATCGGGATGTTGTCCTTGAGGTCGAGGTCGAGGAGGACGACGTCGACGGGGAACTCGGGGTGCGTGAGCAGCTCGGGCCAGGAGGCGACCGCGGCCACCAGCTGGATGTCCGAGGCGGCCCCGCGGATCCACTCCGTGAGCGCTCCGAGGAGCATCTTGTGGTCGTCCACGACCGCGAGCGTGATCTTCGAGTCAGCGGTGGGGGTCATCGGTGTCCTTCGGTCGGCGGTCGTCGGCGGTCTCGGAGGCTGCTCACCGGTCGGCGGGGTTGTCGACGAGGCAGTCGATCTCGATCCGGAGCTCCCCGTCCCTCGAGGTGTCGCGGAAGACGCCGACCTGAGCGATAGCCTCCCACGTCGCAGGATCGACTCCGTGCAAGGGCGCGCCTGAGGAGCGGAGGGTGATCGGCACGAGCAGTCCGCGGGCGGCCGTCTCCGCTCCGGGGTCGCGGGGGCTGCCCGATTCGACGTGGAGCACCACCGCGAGCCCGGTCGCGCTGTCGGCGATCAGCCAGATCGCCGACAGGAGCCCGTCGCGCTGCTGGTGCCCGAGGAGCCCGGCAGTGCCGTCCGGGTCGTCGAGGTCGACGAGCGGCGCGAGCAGCTCGGACTCGAGCACGGCGTGGTGCAGCCAGGTCTCGCGCCGCCCCTCGATGAGGTGGAGGCGGAGCTGCGTGGCGAGCGAGGCCGCCAGGGCGGCGCGCTGGGCGTCGAGGGGCAGAGGGACGGAGCCGTCGCCGACCTCGGCGAGGAGGCGCTCCGCGGCGAGGTCCAGCCGCGCGAGCTCCTCCGAAGCCAGCATCCCGACCGCGTAGCGCGGGCCGAGCGTGGTGCTCTGCACGAGGGCGCGGTCGATCTCGAGCTGGACCATCCGGCGGAATCCGCGCATCATCACGACCACGACGACGGCCGGCGCGATCGTCACCACGAGGGCGCTGATGCGCACCGAGAGCGCGCCCGCTCCGCCCGACTCCATCGAGAGGAACGCGATCACCTCGGCGATCGAGACGAGAGCGCTCACCGCGAGGATCTCGATCCCGCGCCGGTGGACGATCAGCGCGGCGTGCGCGACGGCCCCCGCGACCGCGGCGGTGGGGACGGTGCGGGCCGAGCCGGACTCGGTCACGGCCACCAGGTCGAGCACGACGGCGATTCCGACGGCGAGGAGGAAGCAGAGGTAGACCGGGAGCGGCAGGCGGCGTCCGCCGAGGTGGATCGCGAGGACGGCGGCCCCGAAGGCCAGGACGACGAGGACCCAGGCGATCGCCGCAGGCGCGAGATCGCCGTAGCGGGCCGAGGTCGAGAGGAAGATCAGCAGCTCGTAGGCCATGATCGCGGCGGCGATGCCGTTCAGGCCGCTGCCGAGGTAGTTGGTGCCGAGCCCTTCCTGCTGGCGGCGGATCGAGCGGGTCGACCGGGAGGAGCGGCCCGGCGTCGCGGGCACGCGTCCGAGCAGCGGCGCCGGGGACTCGGGGGCGGCGCTCACTTGGGCACCTCCAGCACCACGGTCGTCCCCGATCCCGGCGAGCTGAACAGGCGCGTGCGCCCGCCCACGTCGCCGAGCCGGGCGATCACCGACTCCTTGAAGCCGAGCTTCGAGTCCGGCACAGTGGCGATGTCGAAGCCCGCGCCCGCGTCCGTCACCATCGCGCGGACGGTCGTCTCGTCCTCGGTGATGGTCACGTCGGCGGAGGCGACTCCGGAGTGGCGGCGCACGTTCTCGAGGCATTCGGCGAGGGCGAGCACGAAGGAGTCGAGGGCGGCGCCGGTGAGAGCCACCTGCCCGGAGCCGTGCCAGATGACGTCGAGTCCCATCCGGCCGAAGCGGTCGCGGACGGTCTCGAGGGTGTTGGCCGCGGGGGCCGTGGTCACGCTGGTCAGCTGGTAGGAGCCGGACGCGCTCGGGGTGGGAGTCCCGCCGAGCCGGAGCTGGCGCAGGAGCTGCGCGTCCTGAGCGGCCTGCTGCCGCAGGGCGTCGACCGACACTCCGCGGCCCGAGTGCGCGAGGAGCGTGAGGGTGGCCAGCACCGTGTCGTGCAGGAGGCGCGCACCCTGCCGGCGCTGAGCCTCCGTCTCGCTGGCCAGCCGCTCCACGCGGTGCGCGTTGCCGATGCTGTCGATCCGCCGCACGACTCGGGGGACCGCCGTGCCGATCCAGAGGGCGAAGCCGGTCAGCGTGCCCCAGGGGAGCAGGCTCTGGACCACGACGGCGGGGATCATGGTCCCGCTCGACACGAGCACCGAGGGGATCACGCTGGGGATCAGGACCGGCAGCAGCAGAGCCAGGCGGCGCGCGGACGTCGTCACGACCACGGCGATGCTCGCGGTCACGGCGTTCGCGGTGTTGACCAGGACGAACCCGGCGAAGTCGGCGTCCGGAGCCAGGCCCAGCGCGAGGCCCCAGCCCAGGAGCAGACCGCCGACGGCGACCGCGATCACGCGGCTGCGGCGACCGGTCCGGGCGAGCTCGACGTGGGCGGCCATCATGCCCAGGAGGAGCGCGACGGCGAACGGGACGGCGGCGGGCTCGAGCGTCCCGGGGATGAGGGCCATGCCGAGCGCGCCCGCCTCCGTGAGCAGGCCGATCCCGCAGGCGGAGTGGCGCAGCAGACGGTCGCGCTCGCGGGCGCTGCGGATCATCGGCACGCTCTGGCCCCCTCCGGTCGTGGCGCGGGGCTGGCCCCCGTCTCACGATAGCCACTGGCCGGGCCGGTCGGAGCGGTTCGGGACGTCGAACCGCGCCGGAGTCGGGCGGGTCAGGCCGTCGCGGGATGCGCCAGCAGCCGGGCCAGGTGGGCGCCGACCGCGTCGTCCTCGATGAGGAACCCGTCGTGGCCGAACGTCGAGGTGATCACCGCGACCTCCCCGCCGTCGAGGGCGCCGGGAGCATGCGCCGCGATGATCCGCTGCCCCTCGACCGGGAAGAGCCGGTCGCTGTCGATGCCGAGGACGAGGGTCGGGCTGGTGATCCGGGAGAGCGCCGCCGCCTCGCCGCCCCGGCCGCGGCCGACGTCGTGCGAGTTCATCGCCTCGACCAGCGTGATGTAGCTGTTCGCGTCGAAGCGGCGGGTGAACTTGTTGCCGTGGAAGTCGAGGTACGACTCCACAGCGAAGCGGCCGCCGCCGCCGAGGGGGCTCAGCCCCGACTGCCAGCTGCGCTCGAAGCGGTCGTTGAGCTCGGAGGGGCTGCGGTAGTTGAGCAGTGCCATCCGCCGGGCGAGCGCGAGGCCGTGGTACGGGCCCTGGCCGTCGCCCGCGTCGTAGTAGGAGCCGCCCGCGAAGGCCGCGTCGTTGCGGATCGCCTCGAGCTGCACGAAGTTGAGGGCGATCTGGTCGGCCGTGGCCCGCGGGGGAGCTGCGAGGACCGCGAGGCGCGCGACCCGCTCCGCGTGGTCGATCCCCCACTCCAGCGCCTGCATCCCGCCCATCGAGCCGCCGATGACGGTGTGCCAGCGCTCGACGCCGAGCAGGTCGCTGAACTGCACCTGCGCCCGCACCTGGTCGCGGATGCTCGTGTACGGGAACCGTGCGCCCCACTCGTGGCCGTCGGGGGCGAGGGACGCGGGACCGCTGGAGCCCTGGCAGCCGCCGAGCATGTTCGGGGCGACCACGAAGAAGCGGTCGGTGTCGATCACGAGGCCGGGGCCGACGAGTCCCGACCACCAGCCGTCCGTCGCGTGGCCGGGATCGCCGCGGCCGAGCAGGTGGGAGTCGCCGGTCAGCGCGTGCAGGACGAGGACGGCGTTGTCGCGGCGCTCGTTCAGCGCGCCCCAGCTCTCGTAGGCGATGCGGGCGTGGGGGAGGCGGCCGCCCGCCTCGAAGTCGAACGGGCCGAGGTCGACGAAGCGGCGTCCGCCCGGGTGATCGCCGTCGCGCCAGGCTCCGGTGGCGGGCGGCTTGCCGATGACCGAGAGGAGCTGGCGCTCGGTGACGAACGCCGACGGGACCGTGTCCTCGAGTGTCTGCTGCCAGTCCATAGCGCTGTCCATCGTGTCAGAGCGCCGCGGGGCGGAGCTGTTTGTTACGCCCTGCTCCCGCGCTCCTCCGCCCGCGCGCGGAGCGCCCTGACGCGATCCCTTTGGACGGGGACCCCGTCAGGGCGCCGAGGGGCCTCAGGCGTTCGCGCGGGAGGCCTCGACGACGGCGCGCGCGGCGCGGAGGGCCTGGTCGAGGTCTGCGCGGAGGTCGTCGACGTTCTCGAGTCCCACCGACAGGCGCACCAGGCCGGGAGTGACCCCGGCGGTCAGCTGCTGCTCGGGCGAGAGCTGCGAGTGCGTGGTCGACGCGGGGTGGATGACGAGCGAGCGGACGTCGCCGATGTTCGCCAGGTGCGAGAACAGCTCCAGCGAGTCGACGAAGGCGCGGCCGGCGTCCACTCCGCCCTTCAGCTCGAACGAGAGCACCGCGCCCACGCCCTTCGGCGCGTAGCGGTTGGCCGCGGCGTACCAGGGCGAGGTGGGCAGGCCCGAGTAGTTCACCGAGGCGATGTCGGAGTGGTTCTCGAGGTACTCCGCGATCTCCTGCGCGTTCTGCACGTGGCGCTCGATCCGGAGCGAGAGGGTCTCGATGCCCTGGATGAGCTGCCAGGCGCTCGCCGGGGCGATCGAGGCGCCGAGGTCGCGCAGCAGCTGCACGCGGGCCTTGATGATGTAGGCGAGGGAGTCGCCGACCGCGTCCGTGTAGACGGCGCCGTGGTACGACTCGTCCGGCGTGGTGAGGCCGGGGAAGCGCTCGGCGTTCGCGGTCCACGAGAAGCGGCCGCCGTCGACGATCGCTCCGCCGATGACCGTGCCGTGGCCGCCGAGGAACTTCGTCGCCGAGTGCACGATGATGTCCGCGCCGTGCT
The DNA here is from genome assembly GCF_009834265.1 of Rathayibacter sp. VKM Ac-2805. Classification (NCBI taxonomy): domain Bacteria; kingdom Bacillati; phylum Actinomycetota; class Actinomycetes; order Micrococcales; family Microbacteriaceae; genus Rathayibacter; species Rathayibacter sp. VKM Ac-2805. The sequence continues at coordinate 2,342,373 of NZ_CP047185.1, read as the reverse complement.
CGAAGGGGCGGATCAGGTAGGGCGTCGCGATGGTGTTGTCGACGATCAGGGGCACGCCGGCGTCGTGCGCGACATCGGCCACGGTGCGGATGTCGAGGATGTTGATCTTGGGGTTGCCGACGGTCTCGGCGAAGAACAGCTTCGTGTTCGGGCGGACGGCGCGGCGCCACTCCTCGCGGTCGTCCTGGTTCTCGACGAAGGTCGTCTCGATGCCGAGCTTGGCGAGGGTGTACTTGAAGAGGTTGTAAGTGCCGCCGTAGATCGAGGACGACGAGACGATGTGGTCGCCGGCCTGGGCGATGTTCAGCACGGCCGCGGTCTCGGCGGCCTGGCCCGAGGCGAGCAGCAGGGCGCCGGAGCCGCCCTCGAGGGCGGTGAGCCGCTCCTCGACGACCGCCTGGGTCGGGTTCTGGATGCGGGTGTAGATGTTGCCGAACTCCGCCAGCGCGAACAGGTTCTGGGCGTGCTCCGCGTTGTCGAAGACGTAGGAGGTGGTCTGGTAGATCGGCGTCGCGCGGGCCTTGGTCACCGGGTCCGGCGCGGCGCCCGAGTGGATCTGCTTGGTCTCGAACTGCCACTTCTCGGAGTCGGTCATGGTGCTTCCCATCGGATCGTCGGGGTCTTCGGACGGGGCCGTTCTCCGTCGCGACGAGCGTACGCGGGGGTCCGCCGGGCGGCCAGGACCGCCGACACACGGGGTAACGGCCGTCAGCGCCGCTCGGGCTGCCGGTCGCGCTTGGCGCCCGTGGGGTCGGCGCGGTCGGGGCGCCGGGGCTTCTCGTCGGCCACCGGGGCGAAGAGCCAGGCCGCGCGGGGCTCGACCAGCCGGTGGAAGACGGTGCGGGTCCAGCCCAGCGAGAGCACGACCGAGACCGCGACGCAGAACGCGATCATCAGCACGAGGGCGAGCGTGCTCTCCGTCTGCGAGAGGATCCCGGACTCCCGCAGCGGATAGAGGACGAAGCTGTGGAGGAGGTAGACGTACATCGTCGACTGTCCCCAGGCGGTGAGCGGAGTACGGCGGCGCGGCACCAGCGCGAAGAGCGCGAGCGAGAGCACGACCGCCCCGGCCATCAGGGCCAGCCGCACCAGGCCGGCCCACCACTGGGTCTCGCCGAGGGCGTCGTAGGGGCGGTCGTAGAAGAACCAGTAGCGCAGGTCCGCCGCGCGGAACGCCTCGATGTTGACGGTCATGACGACCGCCGTGACCGCGAAGAGGACGACGGCGAGGACCCGGGCGAGGAGCACCCGCGACGGCGGCTGGGCGAGCCAGCTGTCGACGGCGGAGCGGCCGCCGGGGGCGAAGCCGCGCAGCCGCCAGCCGAACACGAAGAAGGGCAGGATCCCGATCGCGCGCGCGAGCGAGAAGGTCGAGTCGATGTTGTCGTAGTAGCTGACCCCGACCGCGAGCACCACGCTGATCAGCAGCGGCCAGCGCAGCAGCGCCAGGTAGGGGAGCACGAGGCGGAAGATGCCCAGCGCGAGCAGGAACCACAGCGTCCAGCTCGGCTTGGTCGGGTTGAACTCCTGCTTGCCCTCGACCAGGAACTGCACCAGGGTCCAGATCGTCTCCATGATCAGGTAGGGCAGGAGGATGTCCGTCAGCACCCGCCGCATCGCGCGCCCGCTCGGTGCGCCGCTCTTGGAGAAGTAGCCCGAGATGATCGCGAACGCCGGCATGTGGAAGGCGTAGATCGTCAGGTAGACGATGAGCGAGGTGTCGGAGTTGGCCGTCAGCCGCTGCACGCCGTGCCCGATCACGACGAGCGTCACGCAGACGAAGCGCGCGTTGTCCCAGAGGGGCACGCGTCGCTTCGGGGCAACGGCTGTCCCGGCGGTCGCGGGAACCGGGTCGGCGGGCGGCACGCGGCCAGACTAGCGTTGGGCTGCGACGACGGCGTCGAGGGTGTCCGAGGCTTGACGGAAGGGGACGGGCGTGGATCGACGCGTTGTCGTGACAGGAGCGAGTTCAGGGATCGGGGCGGCCACGGTCCGGCTGTTCCGCGAGCACGGCTGGGAGGTCGTCGCCGTCGCGCGCCGACGCGACCGGCTGGAGGCGCTCGCCGCCGAGACCGGCGCCGGGTACTTCGCCGCCGACCTCACCGACTCCGCCCAGGTCGACGCGCTGCGCGACCACCTCGCCTCCTCCGGGCCCGTGCACGCGCTCGTGAACAACGCGGGCGGCGCGCTCGGACTCGACTCGGTCGAGAAGTCCGACCCCGAGGACTGGCGCCGCATGTTCGAGATCAACGTGCTCTCGGTGAAGCTCGTGACCAGCGCGCTGCTCCCGCTGCTGCGCGCCGGGATCCGGGGGAGCGGGACCTCCGCGGACATCGTGACGGTCACCTCGATCGCCGGCCACGTCGCCTACGAGGGCGGAGGCGGGTACAACGCCGCCAAGCACGCCGCGCACGCGCTCGTCGCCGTGCTGCGGCTCGAGCTGGCCGGCGAGCCGATCCGCGTGATCGAGATCGCGCCGGGGATGGTGCACACGGACGAGTTCTCGCTGGTCCGCTTCGGCGGCGACCGGGAGCGCGCCGACGCGGTCTACGCCGAGGTCCCGGACCCGCTGGTCGCGGAGGACGTCGCCGCCGCGATCGTCTCCTCGGTGGAGCTCCCCGCCCACGTCAACCTCGATCTGGTGACCATCAAGCCGGTCGCGCAGGCGGCCCCGCACAAGGTCGCGAAGGGGCCCCTCACCCCGCGCGGCTGACCGATGTGACGCAGAGGCCCGCGACGGCCTAGCCTGTCCCTCATGGTTTCCGACGCCGACGACTCCGCCGCCCTCCTCGCCGCCACGGAGAAGGAGGTTCTCGGCTGGCTCGAGTTCGGCGACGCCGCTCGGCACCTGGCCGACGACGTGGTCGCGTCGGGCTACCGGCCGGAGCTGGTCGTCGCCATCGCGCGCGGCGGTCTCCTGCTCGCGGGCGCCGTGGCCTACGCGCTCGGCATCAAGAGCTGCGGGGCGCTGAACGTCGAGTTCTACACCGGCGTCGAGGCGCGCCTGGCGGAGCCCGTGGTGCTGCCGCCGCTGCTGGACGAGGCGTCGGTCCACGGCAAGCGCATCCTCCTGGTCGACGACGTCTCCGACTCCGGCCACACCCTCGCCCTCTCGGTGAAGCTCATCCGCGCGATGGGCGCCGAGGTGCGCACCGTGACCCTCTACACGAAGCCGCGCACGGTCCTCGAGCCCGATTTCTTCTGGCGCCGCACCCCGCGCTGGATCGTCTTCCCCTGGTCGGCTCTGCCCCCGGTGGACGGAGCCCTCGCCGAGGACGACGAGTGAGCGTCCACCTGATCGGCGGCGGAGGCGGCGTCGACCACGACCAGCAGCTGTACGGAGCGTTCCTCGCGGAGGCGCGCGCCCACGCCGTCGACGCCGGCCGGATCGAGGGCCCGCGCATCGCGATCGTCGTCGTCCACGACGGGCTCGGCCCCGAGGCCTACTCCGGCTACGCGGCACTGCTCGCGACGGTCGGCCCGCTCGACGCGTTCGCCGTGATGAAGCCGGAGGGCGGCCGGATCGATCCCGCGGTCTTCGACGACGTCGACGGGATCTTCGTCGGCGGAGGGCTGACGCCGGCCTACCGCGACGCGCTCGAGGCCTGCTTCCCGCGCCTGCGCGACCTCGTCTCCTCCGGAGTGCCGTACGCCGGCTACTCGGCGGGAGCCGCCGTCGCGGCCGACCGCGCCCTCGTCGGCGGCCACCGCATCGGCGGCGTCGCCGTCGTCCCGGAGGGCGCGGCGGAGGAGCTCGACGAGGTCACGGTGCTCGAGGGCATCGGTCTCATCGACGTGACGGTCGACGTGCACGCGGCGCAGTGGGGGACCCTCGGCCGCCTGGTCGCGGCCGTCGAGGCGGGCCTGGTCGACGGCGGCGTCGCGCTCGACGAGTCCACCGTGCTGATCGTCGGCACCGGCGCGCTCCGCGTCGGCGGCGCCGGCTCGGTGTGGCGCGTGAGCGGCAGCGACGCCGGAGTCGTCGTCGCGACGCTCGCGGCGGGCTGACCCGGTGGACCTCGCGGAGCTCGCGGCCTCGGGACTGATCGACAGGGGCTGGGCGGAGGCGCTCGCCCCCGTCGCCGGGGACATCGCCGCGATGGGCGACTTCCTCCGCGGCGAGGTCGCGGCCGGCCGGCCCTACCTCCCCGCGGGCCGCGACGTGCTCCGCGCCTTCGCCGCACCGCTCGCGGACGTGCGCGTCCTCATCGTCGGACAGGACCCGTACCCGACGCCCGGGCACCCGATCGGGCTGTCCTTCGCGGTCGAGCGCCACGTGCGCCCGCTGCCGAGGAGCCTGCAGAACATCCACCGCGAGCTCCGGGACGACCTCGGCGTCGAGCCGCCCGAGCACGGCGACCTCAGCGGCTGGACCTCGAGCGGCGTGATGCTGCTCAACCGGGTCCTCACCGTCGCCCCCGGCTCTCCCGCCTCGCACCGCGGGAAGGGCTGGGAGGCGGTCACCGAGCACGCGATCCGCACGCTGGCCGCCCGGGACGCGCCTCTCGTCGCGATCCTCTGGGGCCGCGACGCCGCGTCGCTCCGCCCGATGCTGGGGGAGGCCGGAGTGATCGAGAGCGCGCACCCCAGCCCGCTGTCGGCCTCGCGCGGCTTCTTCGGCTCCCGGCCGTTCAGCCGCGCCAACGCCCTCCTGGAGGAGCGCGGCGCGGAGCCGGTCGACTGGAGCGCTCTCGCGTGACCGGGTGCTCGCCCGCGGGGCGGCTACGCTGGCCCGGATCGATGGGCGGAGCCGAAGGGGAGCCGGATGCTTGAGGAAGAGTACGAGAGCCGGCGCGTCCTGCCGCCGCACCTGCGGAAGGCGCCGCCTCCCGAGCCCGGCTTCTCGTTCGAGATCCGCGACGCCCGCGACGCCGACCTCCCGGACATCCGCGAGATCTACAACCACTACGTGCGCAACACGGTGGTGACCTTCGACGAGGACGACTCGACGCTGAAGGAGTGGCGGACGAAGTTCTCCCGCAACCAGAAGCTCGGGCTGCCCTTCATCGTGGCCGTCTCGCCGTCGGGCCAGATCCTCGGCTACGCGATGGTGTCGCCGTGGTCCTCCAAGCGGGCGTACCGCTTCACCGTGGAGAACTCGATCTACCTGCGGGCGGCCTCCACGGGCAAGGGCCTCGGCCGGGCGCTGATGGCCGAGCTCCTCGAGCGCGCGAAGGCCGTGGGGATCCGTCAGATCATGGCCGTCATCGCCGACAAGGGCGCGGAGGCGTCGCTGGCGATGCACGCGCAGTTCGGATTCGTCGAGGTCGGCCGGATGGGCCGCGTCGGCTTCAAGTTCGAGCGCTGGCTCAGCACCGTCCTGCTGCAGAAGACCCTCAAGTAGGGCCGACCCGCCCCTGCGAATGCGCCTCATCGACAGGTGCCGGGGAGCGCGCCGTCCCTACACTGGACGGCATGGAATGGCTCGTCCCGCTCATCGTCGTCGTCGCGCTCGTCGTCATCCTCGGGGTCTACCTCTGGGCGACGTACAACTCGCTGGTCACCCTCAACGTCCGCGTGGACGAGGCGTGGAGCGACATCACCGTCCAGCTGAAGCGCCGCGCGGATCTGATCCCCAACGTGATCGACTCCGTGAAGGGCTACGCCTCGCACGAGCGCCAGGTCTTCGAGTCGGTGACGCAGGCTCGCGCCGAGACGCTGCAGGCCCAGGGCCCGGCGGAGGCGTCGGTCGCCGAGGACCACATGCAGAGCGCTCTGAAGTCGATCTTCGCGGTCGCGGAGGCGTACCCCCAGCTGCAGGCGAGCCAGAACTTCCTCCAGCTGCAGGGCGAGCTGGTCGACACCGAGGACAAGATCCAGTCGGCCCGGCGCTTCTACAACGGCGGCGTGCGCGAGATGAACACCAAGGTGAAGGTCTTCCCGAACACGCTCTTCTCGCGTCGGCTCGGCTTCTCGGAGCGCGAGTTCTTCGAGGTCGGCGATCTCGCCGCGATCTCGGAGCCCCCGCGCGTCCAGTTCTAGGCAGCCGCCGTGTACAGCGCGATCGCCCGCAACAAGCGCAACACGGTCCTGATCCTCGTCCTGTTCCTGGCGATCATCGGCGGCCTGGGCGCTTTGGCTGCAGCGGTCTACCGCAGCACGGCGATCGTCGTGGTGGTGCTCGTGATCGCCGCCGCGTACGCGTTCGTCCAGTACTTCTTCGCCGCTCGCCAGGCGGTCGCGCTCAGCGGCGGCGTGGCGGTGGAGAAGGCGGACGAGCCGAGGCTCTACCGCATCGTCGAGAACCTCTCGATCGCGACGGGCACGCCGATGCCGAAGGTGTACCTGATCGACGACCCGGCGCCGAACGCGTTCGCGACCGGCCGTGATCCCGAGCACGCCGTCGTCGCCGCGACGACGGGCCTGCTCGCGATCATGGACGACGCCGAGCTGGAGGGCGTGATGGCCCACGAGCTGGGCCACGTCCGCAACTACGACATCCGCGTCTCGATGATCGTCTTCGGTCTCGTCGTCGCGGTGGGCTTCCTCTCGGACGCCTTCCTCCGCCTGGCCTTCTTCGGGCGGGGCGGCAACGGCAACGGCGGGGGCAACCCGGCGCTCCTGATCGTCGGGCTGGTGTCGATGGTCCTCGCGCCGATCGTCGCCTCGGTCGTGCAGCTCTCGATCTCCCGCCAGCGCGAGTACCTCGCCGACGCCACCGGTGCGCTGACGACCCGCCACCCCGACGCCCTCGCCCGCGCCCTGCTCAAGCTCGAGTCCGCGGGCCGGCCGATGCAGCGGCAGAACAGCTCGATGGCGCACCTCTGGATCGCCGACCCGTCGAAGCCGGGAGTGGTCGCGCGCCTCTTCGCGACCCACCCGCCGATCGCGGACCGCGTCGCCCGCCTCTCCGAGACGGGCTCGCGCTTCTAGCAGGCCGATCCGGCCGACGCCCCGTCGTCGATCGCGGCCCCGCCCCGATTCCCCGCCCCGGGCAGCGGTGCACTCGTCACCTCGCCGGACGGGACGTCATCCGGTCGGAGCCGCGAGCGGACCGCCGTCGACGGTCGTCAGGTACTCGGCGAAGACCGGCGCCGGGTCGATGCCGCTCGCGGCCGCGTCGACCAGCGCCCGCCGGACCAGGGCGAGGACGACGGTGGCCAGGACGGCCGCCCGGTGCGGGGACGTGCGGCCGAGCCCCATCCGCTCCGCGAGGAACGGCGTCAGCGCCTCCTCGCCGTCGTGCAGCGACTGCGCCCAGACGGCGCGCATCGCCGAGGTCTCGGTGAGCAGGGGGATCAGCCGGAGGGTGCGGTCGAGCTGGGGACCGGAGGCCGCCGCGGCGAAGGCGTGGCCGAGCGCCGCGTTCAGCGGCTCGGCGGCCGGTCGCTCGAGGAGGGCGCGTCCCATCGCGGCGATCGCGGCGGCGAGCACCGGGCGCACGCAGTCCTCCTTCCCGCCGAGGTACCGGTGGAAGGTCCGGAGGGAGACGCCGGCTGCGTGGGCGAGCTCGCCCGTGCCGACCCCGACGACGCTCCCGCGCTCGAGCAGACGGGCGACGCAGCGCTCCGAGAGCGCCAGCGCCAGGACGCCGCCGGGCGCGCTCACGCGATCCGCCTCAGTGCTGCGGCGAGGGCGGCCGCGAGGTCGCCGCGACCGACGACCTCGACGGCGTCGAGGCCCTGCCAGGCCGCCGCCTCGACCAGCAGTGCGGCGAGCCGCTCCGGCGTGTCGGCCGGGGCCCCCGGCTCGAGCCAGGCGGCCTGCACGAGGAGGACCCGGCGCTTGCGCTCGCTCTTGAGGTCGACCCGGGCAGCGATCACGTCGTCGAGGAGCACGGGGAGGACGTAGTAGCCGTGGACCCGCTGCTCGGCCGGGGTGTAGATCTCGATCCGGTAGTGGAAGCCGAAGAACAGCTCGGCTCTCGGCCGGTGCCAGACCACGGGGTCGAACGGCGAGAGGAGCGCGTCCGCCCGGAGCGTGCGGGGGCGTCGGGCATCGACGTGCCGCCAGAGCGGCACGGGTCGCCCGCCCCGCTCCCAGCCGCGCACCTCGACGCGCTCGAGCTCGCCCGCCTCGACCAGCTCGTCGATCGCGACGCGCGTGGGGGACTGGAGCAGCCGGTGGTAATCGGCCAGGTCGCCGAGGGTGCCGATCCCATGGGCCCGGGCCGCCCGGCGCACGAGCTCGCGGACGGCGTCGGGGAGGGGCACGTCGGCATCGAGCACCGCGCTCGGGAGGAGCCGCTCGGCGAGACCGTAGGAGCGCTCGAAGCGCGTGCGCCCCGCCGTCACCACCTCGCCCCAGCGGAACAGGACCTCGAGGCCGCGCTTGATGTCGGACCAGCCCCACCAGGGGCCCGTGCGGACGTTGGCCTCGTGCTCGATCTCGGAGGCGCGGAGGGGACCGTCGGCGAGCGCGGCGCGGAGCCAGTCGAGGGTGGCGCGGTTCTCGTGGGCCCAGCCCTCGTGCTCGGGCAGGCGGACCCGGCGGTAGTGCTCCATCCGCCAGCGGTAGAGCGGGAGGTCCTCGCGGCGGACGAGGGCGGCCTCGTGGGCCCAGTACTCGACGTAGGGGCCGTCGGGGGAGAAGGCCGCTGCGTCGAGGAGGGAGCGATCGTACGGGCCGAGCCGCGCGAGCAGCGGCAGGTAGTGGCTCCGCTCGAAGACGTTCACCGAGTCGAGCTGGAGCGGGCGGATCCGGTCCACAGCGGCGCGCACCCGGCGCGCGTCGACCCGGGAGGGCCGGGGGACGCCGAATCCCTGCGCCGCCAGGGCGATGCGGCGCGCCAGCGCGGGGGAGAGCTGCTCGGTCATGGTCCGCCCACGCTAGCGAACGCCTCCGACATCGCCGTCCCCGATTCGGCCCCCGGCGTTCGCCCGGCATTCACCGCCGCGCTCCCTCGCCGACTCGCGCCGCTCCTACCGTGCCCGAGGCCGTCCCACCGGGGCGGCCCACCCGACTCCTGGAGGACCCTTGACCATTCAGCGCCTGTCGCGCACCGCCGCGGTCGCCGCCGCCGGCACCGCACTCGTCTTCACGCTCTCGGCCTGCTCCGGCGGCGCCACCGCCTCGTCCGACGGCGCCGGCGCGGACGCCGCGTCCGCCACCTCCGCCGCGGACCTCGGCGGGCTCGACGCCCTGGTCGAGGCCGCGAAGGCCGAGGGCGAGCTCAACGTCATCGCCCTGCCCGACACCTGGGCGAACTACGGCGAGCTGATCAGCGGCTTCGAGGACGAGTACGGCATCACCGTGAACTCCGCCGACCCCGACGTCTCCTCCGCGGAGGAGATCAGCACCGCGAAGAACCTCGCCGGGCAGGACACCGCTCCCGACGTGTTCGACCTGGGGCCGGCCGTCGCGCTGGCGAACACGGACATGTTCGCGCCGTACAAGGTCGAGTCGTGGGACGACATCCCCGAGGGGAACAAGGAGGAGTCGGGCCTCTGGGTCAACGACTACACCGGCCTGATGTCGATCGGGTTCGACGCGGACGCGGTGCCTGCGCCCACGTCGCTCGAGGACCTCCTCGGCGCCGACTACCGCGGCTCGGTCGCGATCAACGGCGACCCGACCCAGGCGGGAGCCGCCGCGGCCGCGGTGCAGCTCGCGGCTCTCCAGTCCGGCGGCTCCGCCGACGACGTCCAGGCGGGGATCGACTTCTTCGAGAAGCTGAACGACGCCGGCAACTTCCTGCCGCTGGACCCGACCGACGCCACCATCGCCTCGGGCGAGACCCCGGTCGTCTTCGACTGGAGCTACAACAACCTCGCCGCCGGGAAGGCGAACGAGGGCACCCGCGAGTGGACGACGACCGTCCTCCCGGGCTCCGCCGTCGGCAGCTACTACAACCAGGCGGTCAACGCCGACGCTCCGCACCCCGCGGCCGCGCGGCTCTGGCAGGAGTACCTCTACTCCGACGCCGCGCAGAACCTCTACCTCGCCGCCGGCGCCTACCCGGTGCGCCTGGCCGCGATGACCGAGGCCGGCACGGTCGACCAGGACGCGCTCGAAGCCGTCGGCGCCGCTCCCTCCGACCTCGTCCAGTTCACGGAGGAGCAGACCGAGGCGGCCTCGTCGCTCCTCGCCGAGAAGTGGGCCGCGGCGATCCAGTGACCACCGCTCCCGCCGAGGCCGTCTCCGGGGCATCCGCGCCCCGGGGACGGCGCGGCACCCCGGCCGTGCTGGGTGTCGCCCCCTTCGCGCTCTACGTCCTGCTGTTCCTGGCCGTCCCCACGGTCCTCGCGGTGGCGACCGGATTCACGGACGGAGACGGCCGCTTCACCACGGCGAACGTGCTCGCGCTCGGGGATCCCGTCGTGCTGTCCGCCTTCGGCGCGTCGCTCGGGCTCTCGGCCGTCACCGCCGTCGTCGGCGCGGTGCTGGGCGCGGTCGTGTGCCTGGCCCTGCTCGGCTCCGATCCGCGCGGGGCGCTCCGGACCGTCGTCGATGCAGCGGCGAGCGTCCTCGCGCAGTTCGGCGGGGTGATGCTCGCGTTCGCGTTCATCGCGACGATCGGCGTGCAGGGGCTGGTGACCACCCTCCTCGCGGGAGCGAGCGTCGACCTCTACGCCGACGGCGTGTGGCTCTACCAGCTGCCCGGGCTCGTCCTGCCCTACCTCTACTTCCAGGTGCCCCTGATGGTGCTCACGTTCCTGCCCGCGCTCGAGGGCCTGCGTCCGGAGTGGGCCGAGGCGAACGCGGTGCTCGGCGGGGGCCGGCTCGGCTACTGGCTGCACGTGGCCCTCCCGGTGCTGGCGCCGTCGTTCCTCGGCTGCGTGCTGCTCCTGTTCGCGAACGCGTTCTCCTCCTTCGCCACCGCGGCGGCGCTGATCAGCCAGGGCGCGCAGATCGTCCCCCTGCAGATCCGCGCCGCGCTGGTCAGCGAGACGGTGCTGGGCCGCGAGAACCTCGCGGGCGCCCTCGCGCTCGGGATGCTCGCGGTGATGGTGGTCCTGATGTCCGGGTACGCGCTGCTGCAGCGCCGGGCCCGGCGGTGGCAGCGATGAGGCCCGCGCGGCTCCTGTCCGGGGCGGTGCTCGCGATCACCGGACTGGTGTTCGCCGTCCCGATCGTCGCGATGGCGGAGTTCACGCTCCGCGGTGCCGGCGGCCACGACCTCGCGCACTGGACGGCGATCCTCGACCCGGAGAACGAGCGCGCCTACCGCTCACTGTTCCAGGGGATCGGCAACTCGCTGGTCCTCGCCGTCGTCACCGCCCTCATCGTCCTGGTCCTGCTGGTGCCGACGATGCTGCTCGTCGAGGTCCGGCTCCCGCGCCTGCGCCGGGCTCTGGAGCTGGTCTGCCTGCTCCCGCTGACCGTGCCCGCCATCGTCCTCGTCGTCGGCCTCGCGCCGGTCTACTCCGTGGTCACCCGGCTCGCCGGCTCCGCGCCGTGGACGCTCGCTCTCGCCTACGGGGTGCTGGTCCTGCCCTACGCCTACCGCGCCGTGGCGGCGGACCTCGCCGGTCTCGACGCCGTGACGCTCTCGGAAGCGGCCCGCTCGCTCGGCGCGGGCCCGCTCGCGGTGCTCGGGAGGGTCCTCCTGCCGAACCTGCGCCGGGGCCTGGTCGCGGCCGCGCTGATCACCGTCGCAGTCGTTCTCGGCGAGTACACGATCGCCTCGCTCCTCAGCCGCACCACCCTCCAGACCGGCCTGGTGCAGGTGTCGAAGTCCGACGCCTACGTCGCCGTGATCTTCTCGCTGCTCTCGCTCCTCTTCGCCTTCGCCCTCCTGATCGGGATCGGCCGCCTCGCGCGGATCGGCCTGCCGACGGGCCGGGCGCGCTCCTCGAAAGGCTCCTCGTGACCGCTCTTACCCTCCCCGGCGCCCGCGTGCGCTTCGTCGACGTGGAGCGGCACTACGGCTCCGCGCGAGCGCTCGACGGCGTCTCGTTCGACGTGGCCCCGGGCGAGTTCATCGCGCTGCTCGGCCCCTCCGGCTGCGGCAAGACCACAGCCCTGCGCGCCCTCAGCGGTCTCGAGCGGATCGACGCGGGGCGGATCCTCGTCGACGAGGAGGACGTCGCCCACGTCCCCGTCGCGAAGCGCGACATGGGCATGGTCTTCCAGTCGTACTCGCTCTTCCCGCACCTGCGGGCGCGCGAGAACGTCGAGTTCGGGCTGCGCACCCGGGGGGTCGGGGCGCGCGAGCGCCGGGCGGCCGCGGGGGAGGCGCTGGAGGTCGTGGGCCTCGGCGCCCTCGGCGACCGCTATGCGCACGAGCTCTCCGGCGGCCAGCAGCAGCGGGTGGCGCTCGCGCGCGCCCTCGTCACGCGGCCGCGGGTGCTGCTGCTGGACGAGCCCCTGTCGGCCCTGGACGCGAAGGTCCGCGTCCAGCTGCGCGACGAGATCAAGCGCCTGCAGTCCGAGATCGGCATCACCACGTTCTTCGTCACGCACGACCAGGAGGAGGCGCTCGCCGTCGCCGACCGCGTCGCGGTGATGAACGCCGGGCGGATCGAGCAGCTGGGTGCACCGGAGGACCTCTACGCGCGCCCGGCGACCGCCTTCACGGCCCGCTTCGTCGGCCTCTCGACGGTGGTCGCGGGGACGGTCTCGTCGGGATCGGTCCTCGCGCTCGGCGTGCGCCTGCCGCTCGTCGACGCGGCGGCGGCCGACGGTCCCGTGTCGGTGTTCCTCCGCCCCGAGGACCTCGCCGTCGTGGCCGACGGCGCTCCCGACTCCCTGCCCGGAGTCGTCCTCGCCTCGAGCTTCCTGGGGCCGGTGCGGCGCTCGACAGTCCGGCTGTCGACGGGCGAGGAGGTCACCGTCCAGCACGCGTCGGGGCATCGCCTCGAGCCGGGGGAGCGGGTCGGCGTGCTGCCCGCGCGGCGCCCGGTCGCGGTCGGTCCGGCACCGGAGCAGGCGGCGGTCGGCGCCGCCGCATGAGCACTCCCCGGGGATACCGCGCGGGGTATGCGCCGGGGCCTAGTCTGGGCAGATGAGACTCGGCAGGTCCCGCCGCACCTCCGGCCCGCGCGCCGTCCAGCCCGCCGCGCCCGCCGCCCCGGCCGCCCCCTCCCGGCCCGCTCCCGTCGCCGATTCGGCCTTCGTGAGCGACGGGATGCGCATCGCCGGCGCCTGGGCCTGGCGCGTCCTCGTCGTGGTCGCGGCGCTCGCGGTGCTGGTGCTGCTCGTCATCGAGCTGCGGCTGATCGTCATCCCGCTCCTGCTCGCGATCGTGATCGCCGCCCTCCTGGTGCCGTTCTCGAGCTTCCTCCAGCGCCACCGCTGGCCCAAGTGGGCCGCCGTCGTCCTGGCGGAGCTGGGGATCGTCGTGGTGATCGGCGGGCTCCTCTTCCTCGTCGTCACCCAGGTCTACTCCGGCTTCGACGACCTCAGCCGGCAGACGGTGCAATCCTACGACGACTTCAAGGCCTTCCTCCTCGAGTCGCCGCTCCACCTCACCGAGACCGACATCAACCAGTACGCGCAGCAGGCCCTCACGGCCCTGCAGCAGGACTCGGGGATGCTGGTCAGCGGCGCGCTCAGCGTCGGCTCGACCGTCGGCCACCTGCTGACGGGCGTGCTGCTCACCCTCTTCTCGACGCTGTTCATCCTGATCGACGGGCCGAACATCTGGAGCTGGGTCGTCCGCCTCTTCCCGCGCCGCGCCCGCGGAGCCGTCGACGGCGCCGGTCGCGCGGGGTGGGTGACGCTGACCAACTTCGTGAAGGTGCAGATCCTGGTCGCCTTCGTCGACGCGGTCGGCATCGGCCTCGGCTCCTTCCTCCTCGGCGTCCCGCTGGCCATCCCGATCGGCGTGCTCGTCTTCCTCGGCTCCTTCGTGCCGGTCATCGGCGCCGTGGTGACGGGGGCGCTGGCCGTCTTCATCGCGCTGGTCTACAACGGACCGCTGATCGCGCTCTTCCTGCTGATCGTCGTCCTCGCGGTGCAGCAGCTCGAGGGCCACATCCTCCAGCCGCTGATCATGGGGTCGGCGGTCAAGGTCCACCCGCTGGCCGTCGTGCTCGCGGTGGCCGGAGGCTCGATCATCGGCGGCATCGCCGGCGCCTTCTTCGCGGTGCCCGTCGTGGCCACGCTCAACGTCATGGTCAAGTACGTCGCGAGCGGAGCCTGGCGCTCGCCGACCCGAACCCCCGAGAGAGTTGCCGCAGAGCATGCAGACTAGCCGCGTCGTCGGACCCGCCCTCCACGAGTTCGAGGCGGCCCGCGCCGTCCTCGCCCCCGTCATCGCCGCCACCCCCATGGAGACGAGCACCTTCCTCGCGCAGGTCCTCGGCTCGCCCGTGTTCCTCAAGTGCGAGAACCTCCAGCGCACCGGCTCCTACAAGATCCGCGGAGCGGTGTTCCGGATGTCGCGGCTCACCCCGGAGGAGCGGGCCCGCGGAGTCGTGGCGGCCTCGGCCGGCAACCATGCGCAGGGCGTCGCCTATGCGGCGCGGGAGCTGGGGATCAAGGCCACGATCTTCATGCCGATCGGCGTCGCGCTGCCCAAGCTCGCGGCCACCCGCGACTACGGCGCGGACGTGGTGCTGAGCGGCCACATCTTCAACGAGGCGCTCGCGGCGGCGGCGGAGTTCGCCGAGCGCACGGGCGCGGTCTTCGTTCCTCCCTACGACCACCCCGACGTGATCACCGGCCAGGGCACGGTCGGCCTCGAGATCCTCGAGCAGGCCCCCGCCGTCGAGACCATCGTGGTGCCCATCGGCGGCGGCGGCCTCATCGCCGGGGTCGCATCGGCGGCCAAGCAGAAGGCGGCCGAGGAGGGGCGCACGCTCCGCGTCATCGGCGTGCAGGCGGCCAACGCGGCGCCGTACCCGCTCTCGCTCGCGAGCGGCGAGCCGACCGCGATCACGATCTCTCCGACGATCGCCGACGGCATCGCCGTGGCGAAGCCGGGGCAGCTGAACTTCGCGATCGTCCGCGAGATGGTGGACGAGGTCGTCACCGTCGAGGACGACGACATCGCCCGGGCTCTGCTGGTGCTGCTGGAGCGGGCGAAGCTCGTGGTGGAGCCCGCGGGCGCGGTGGGCATCGCGGCGATCCTGACGGGGAAGATCCGCGACGCCGGAGCGACCGCGGTCATCCTGTCGGGCGGCAACATCGATCCGCTGATGATGGAGCGGGTGATCAGCCGGGGCCTGGCCGCGTCGGAGCGCTACCTCAAGATGAGCATCGGGCTGCCGGATCGTCCGGGGCAGCTGTCGCGCATCGCGGAGCTCATCTCGGAGGCGAACGCGAACGTGGTCGAGGTGCTGCACACCCGGCACGGCCGGGGCCTGCAGATCAGCGAGGTCGAGATCGAGATCAGCGTCGAGACCCGCGGCCCCGAGCACGCCGACCGCGTCATCCAGGTCCTCACCGACGCCGGCTACGCCCCCCGCATCTCCCGCAACTGACCGCTCGAGGGCGCCGCGTCCGCGATCCCGTCGCGATTCCGGCGCCCCCTTCGGAGACCGCCGCCCGTGCGTCGCAGTGATCTCGACACAGCGCGGACGAAGCCGGTACCGGCGGTATCGCGCCCGACGCTGTCGCCGCGAAGCCGGCGCCCCCCGTCTGGAAAGGGCTGATCGTGCGTCGCGGCGTTCTCCGCAAGGCGGAGGAGGAAGCGATACCGGCGGTATCGCGCCCGACGACAACGCCGCGGAGAGCGCCGCGACGTGCGATCAGTGGCCGGACCAGGTCTCGACGTTGGCGACGCGGACCTCGATCTCCCGCCCGTTGGGTGCCGTGAAGCGGGCGGTGTCGCCGACGTTCAGGCCCATGATCGCCGATCCGAGGGGGCTCTGGGGGCTGTAGACGTCGAGGTCGCTCTCGCCCGCCATCTCGCGGTTGCCGAGGAGGAAGCGGGACTCGTCGCCGGCGATCTCGGCGGTGATGATGGTGCCGGCCTCGACGACTCCGTGGCTCTCGGGGGGCGTGCCGATCTCGGCTTCGCGGAGGAGGGAGGTCAGCTGGCGGATGCGGGCCTCGATCTTGCCCTGCTCGTCCTTCGCGGCGTGGTAGCCGCCGTTCTCCTTCAGGTCGCCCTCCTCGCGGGCGACCTCGATGCGCTTGGCGATCTCCTCGCGTCCGTTGGTGGACAGCTCGGTGAGCTCCGCCTCGAGGCGGTCGTACGACTCCTGGGTCATCCAGGTCACCTGTGACTGGTCGGCCATGGTGGGCTCCTGCTCTGCGGGCCGCGCTCGCGGCGCCCGACAGCACCGTGCGGAGGTGTCCGCGTCCGGCGGTGGGGACGGCCGGCGTCAGGCGGCGGTGGGAATGGCGAGGCCCCGACGAGTCCGTCAGGGCTTCGGGCAAGCCTACGGGAGCCAGCAGGAGGAGATCAAACCTGTGTTCGCGAGCTCGGTGGTGCGGACGGTCTCCGTGTAGGAGCGGAAGCGCTCCGTCGTGGCGGGGTACTCCACGACCAGCCAGCCGACCACGGCGGACTGCTCGTTGAGGGCCTGGACCGCGCAGGCGACCTCGCGGCCGACGGGCGCGGTGAGGTCGAAGGAGACGGTGACGGTGCGGTCGTCGACGACCTGGTGCGCGGTGTCCTGGACGTCCACTCCTCCGCGTGCTCCGTCGAGTCCGGCCCAGACGACCCAGGCGGCGAAGACGGCGACGAAGGCGAGCGCGACACCGCCGAAGAGCCAGCGGTTCCCGCGGCGGGTGCGCGTCGTGCGGCCGTAGCGGGTGGCGAGGGGTCCGGCGGCGCGGACCGCGTCCGGATCGTGCGCGGGCGCGGCGGCTCCCTCGACGCTCTCGGACGTGCGGGCGGCCACGGAACTCCCTGGGTGATGCGTCTACTCTGGACGGGTGGCGCGCGTCCTTCGCGGACGGGAGCGCCGATCCCATTAAACCCCGAGGAATCGAGCGATCGTGTCCCAGGCCGTCGAGGTCTCCGTCGATTCGGAGGTGCGGGACACTCCGCGCCTCCTCGCCGTGCACGCCCATCCTGACGACGAGTCGAGCAAGGGCGCGGCGACGCTGGCCGCCTACGCCTCGCGGGGCGCCGAGGTCATGGTGGTCTCCTGCACCGGAGGCGAGGCCGGCTCCGTGCTGAACGAGGGCCTCGAGGCCCGCGCGCACGCCGAGCGCGACATCGGCGGCCTCCGCCGGTACGAGATGGCGGCCGCTCGCGAGGCGCTCGGCGTCGAGCACGCCTGGCTCGGCTTCGTCGACTCCGGCATGCCCGAGGACGGGAAGGTCGACGCCGCCTCGTTCGCGGGTCTGCCGCTCGCCACGGCCGCCGCTCCGCTCGTGCGCCTGGTCCGCCGGTTCCGGCCGCACGTGATCATCAGCTACGACGAGAACGGCGGCTACCCGCACCCCGACCACATCCGCGCCCACCAGGTCGCCGTCGAGGCGTACCGCGCGGCGGGCCTCGCCGAGGAGTACCGGGGCACGGGCGCTCCGTGGTCGATCTCGAAGCTGTACTACGACCGCGTCTTCAGCGGCCAGAAGCTGCGGGCGATCGCCGAGCACCTGCGCTCGATCGACCCGGAGGACCCGCGCCTGTCGGTCTTCGAGGAGATGAAGCGCTGGAACGAGGACACCCCGTACCTCGCGACCACGCGGGTCGTGATCTCCGGCTTCCACGATCGGCGCGATGCGGCCCTGCTCGCCCACGCCAGCCAGGTCGCTCCGGACAACGCCTTCTTCTTCCTCCCGCACGAGGCGATCGACGCCGCCTGGCCGACCGACGACTTCCAGCTCGTCGAGAGCCGGGTCGACGCGCCGACGCCCGAGACGGATCTCTTCGCCGGTCTCGACCTGGCCGAGCTCGCCCCGGGCCCGACCGCGGTCGTCCCGCCGATCGCTCCCGACCCCGAGCCCTCGGGGGACGCCCCGGTGTCCCCGGAGCCCGACGGCTCCGGCGTCGTCGTCGCCGACGAGGTGCGCGCGTGATCGCCGCGCTGCTCGAGGGCGCCCAGCGCGCCGTCGTCCTCGCCTCCACGACGGTGCCGACCCCCGGCCCCGAGTTCAACGAGGACACGGTCACGCCGGGCCTCTTCGGCTTCATCACGATGCTCGTGATCGCTCTGGCCGCCGTCCTCCTCGCGCTCGACATGGTCCGGCGCGTGCGGCGGACCACCTACACAGCCCAGGTGAAGGAGCGGCTCGACGCCGAGGAGGCGGAGCGCAGCGAGGGCTGAGCCCGGCCCGCAGCGGTGGGCCCCGGCCCCGCTAGGCGTTGTACGCGGGGTTGAGCGAGACGATCAGCGCCGCCGTCCAGTGGCAGAGGAACGCCACGGCCGTGAGCGCGTGGAAGATCTCGTGGAAGCCGAAGACGCCCGGGACCGGGTTGGGCTTCTTGATCCCGTAGATCACGGCTCCGGCGGAGTAGCAGAGCCCGCCGGCGAGGACGAGCACCATCATCGTCGCGCTGGCCTCGAAGAGCGGACCGAGGTACATCACGGCCGCCCAGCCCAGCAGCAGGTAGAGCGGCACGTAGAGCCAGCGCGGCGCGCCGATCCAGAAGACGCGGAAGCCGATCCCGAGCAGCGCCCCCGCCCAGACCAGGACCAGCAGGAGCGTGCCCTGCGCGGGCGGCAGGGCGAGCACGGCCAGCGGCGTGTAGGTGCCGGCGATCAGCAGGAAGATGTTGGCGTGGTCGATCCGCTTGAGGATCATCTTCGTCCGCGGCTTCCAGTCGAAGCGGTGGTACAGAGCGGAGTTGCCGAAGAGCAGGAGCGACGTGGTCGCGAACACCGCGGCCGCCCACTTCGCCGCGGTCCCCTCCGCGACCACGATCAGCACCACTCCGGCGACGATCGCGAGCGGGAAGAGGCCGGCGTGGATCCAGCCGCGCCAGGTGGGCCGGACCTCCGCCGAGGAGTCGTGCTCGATCGCGTCCTCGACGAGGGGGAGGGCGGGCAGGTCCGGGCCGTCCGCTCCGACGGCGTCTCTGCCGCGGACAGTGCGGGCGCGGGGATCGGACGGGGGAGGCGTCGGCCGCTGGCTCATGCCGGACAGACTACGACGCCGTCCCGGGCCGACGCCGAGCGCCGCCGGGCTTCGAGGAGCGCCCCGGGTCGACTACCGTGTCACTGTGCCGAAGCCGAGATTGCCTGTGGGAAGGGACCTCCTCTACGGCGTCTACAAGAAGCGCCTCCGCTCGAGCCTTCCCCCCGACTCCCTGCCGAACCACGTCGCGATGATCATCGACGGCAACCGGCGCTGGGCGCGGCAGCGGGCCCTCGAGACCGCCGCGCACGGCCACCGGGCCGGAGCCGCCAAGGTGCACGAGTTCCTGCAGTGGTGCGACGAGCTCGGTGTGCGCCACGTCACCCTCTACCTGCTCTCGCAGGACAACCTCGTCGGCCGCGACAGCAGCGAGCTGACCGAGCTGATCGCGATCATCGCCGACCTCGCCGAGGAGGTCTCCCAGCAGCCCGACTGGCGCGTGCAGCACGTCGGCTCCGACGAGGGCCTCCCGCCCTCGCTCGTGGCCGCGCTCGACACGGCGGAGGCGCGCACCGCCTCCCACACGGGCCTGCACGTCAATCTCGCGGTCGGCTACGGCGGGCGGCACGAGATCGCCCAGGCCGTGCGGAGCATCCTGGAGGAGCACGGCAAGCGCGGCTCCTCCATCGAGGACGTCGCGGGCCTGCTGACCCCGGAGCTCATCGGCGAGCACCTGTACACCAGCGGGCAGCCCGACCCCGATCTGGTCATCCGCACCTCGGGGGAGCAGCGCCTCTCCGACTTCATGCTCTGGCAGAGCGCGCACAGCGAGTTCTACTTCATGGAGGCGCTCGGCCCCGACATCCGCGAGGTCGACTTCCTCCGCGCGCTCCGCGACTACGCCGGACGGCACCGCCGCTTCGGCAGCTGACCTCGCGGCTCCTGCCGCACCACCGACCGGAAGGGCCGGCATGAGCACGAACGAGGCCACCTCCACCGCGACCGAGGACTACCTCGCCGGTTTCGGCGAGGAGACCGGGTACCTCGACTTCGGCCGGGTGGGCCCGCTCTCGGCGACCGTCGCCGCCGAGCAGGAGGCGGCCGTCGAGCTGCTGGTGCGCGCGCGCAGCGGCACCCTCGACGAGCTGTTCCGGCAGGACGAGCGCGTCCGGGAGGCGGCGGCGGCGCTCGTGCGCGTCCCCGCCGACAGCGTCGTCTTCCAGCCCAACACCTCGACCGGCCTCCTGCACGCGCTGTTCGGCGCCTCGGGCGCGGTGCTGCTGTCGGCCGCGGAGTTCCCGAGCCTGCCGTTCGCGGCGGTGCGCTCGGCGCAGGCTCTCGGCTCGGTGGAGCCCCGCTGGCTGCGGACCGAGCAGGGACGGGTGACGCCGGAGGCGGTCCGCGAGCAGCTCACGGACGACGTGACGACCGTCGCGGTGAGCCTGGTCGACTCCCGGACGGGCTACCTCGCGGACGTCGCGGCGATCCGGGACGTGATCGGCGACCGGATGCTCGTCCTCGACGCGATCCAGGGCTTCGGCGTCGTCGACGCGCCCTACGAGCTGGCGGACGTGGTCGTCACCGGCGGCCAGAAGTGGCTCCGCGCCGGCTGGGGGACGGGCTTCCTCGCGCTCAGCGAGCGGGCGCTGTCGCGGCTGACCCCGGTGCTCTCCGGCTGGACGGGATCGGAGCAGGCGGAGCCGTGGGACGAGGTGGCTCCGCCGCGCGGCGACGCCCGCGCCTTCAGCATCAGCAACCCGGACCCGATCGCCCAGGCCCGGCTCGCGTCGGCGCTGGAGGAGGTCGCCGCGGTCGGGCAGTCGACGATCGCCGCGCTCGTGGCGGAGCGTGTCAGCGCGATCGTCGACCTCGCGGACGAGTTCGGACTGGCGGTCGTGGGCTCCCGCGGCGAGCACGAGCGCGCCGGCATCGTGGTCGTCGAGCCGGAGCCGGAGGAGCTGGCCCCGCTGGCGGCCTCCCTCGCCGCGCACGGCGTCACCGCGCGCCTGCGTCCGAGCACCGTCCGCTTCAGCGCGCACGCCGGCACCACCGACGCGACCCTCGCGCTGCTCCGCGCCGCCCTGATCTCGTCGGCCACGAGCATCGACTACTAGGCCGGATTCCGCGCGTTCACACACTGGTTACACATTCGTAGCGGTGAGAAGCACACGGATGTCATTCGCCGGGTTAGGTTCGAGTCATCAGGTACAGCGCCTGGTCGAGACGGCCACAGAAGTACGGCTCGACATCGCGCAGACGCCGAAGGGACACTGCGCGGTGCACGACACGCACCGATGAGACCGGCTCGAGGACATGAGCCGGGGGCTCCGGCCCCCGGAGTGTGGAGAGTCGTCGTGACAGTTCCCCAGGGCATGGATCCGCAGACCGGGACGCAGGGCGGCGTCCACCGCCGTGTCCAGCACGGCTCCTCGGATCCGGCCGATCAGCTCCTCCGCACCTACGTCCTGGACACCTCGGTGCTGCTGTCGGATCCGTCCTCGATGTTCCGGTTCGCGGAGCACGCCGTCGTGCTGCCGATCGTCGTCATCAGCGAGCTCGAGGGCAAGCGCAACGATCCCGAGATCGGCTACTTCGCCCGGCAGGCCCTGCGCCGCCTCGACGAGCTGCGCGTGCAGCACGAGCGCCTCGACTTCCCCATCGCCGTCGGCCGCGGCGGCACGCTCCGCGTCGAGCTCAACCACTCGAACATGTCGGTGCTGCCGAGCGGGCTCCAGATGGGCGACAACGACGCGAGGATCCTCGCCGTCGCGCTCAACCTGCAGAGCGAGGGCGCCGCGGTCACCGTCGTGTCCAAGGACATGCCGATGCGCGTGAAGGCCGCCTCCATCGGCCTCGCCGCGGAGGAGTACCTGGCCGAGCAGGCCCCCGAGTCCGGCTGGACCGGCATGGACGACGTGACGCTCGGCGGCGACGCGATGAGCGAGCTCTACGACCGCGAGCGGCTCTTCACGGACGTCGTGGCCGACATCCCGGTCAACACCGGACTCGTCGTCCACTCCGACCGCGGCTCCGCTCTCGCGAGGGTCACCGGCAAGCGGCAGATCACGCTGGTCCGCGGCGACAAGGACGTGTTCGGCCTGCACGGGCGGTCGGCGGAGCAGCGGCTCGCGATCGACCTGCTGCTCGACCCGGAGGTCGGCATCGTCTCGCTCGGCGGCCGGGCCGGCACCGGCAAGTCGGCGCTGGCGCTCTGCGCGGGCCTGGAGGCGGTGCTGGAGAAGCGCCAGCACAAGAAGATCATGGTCTTCCGGCCGCTCTACGCGGTGGGCGGCCAGGACCTCGGCTTCCTGCCCGGCGACGCGGCCGAGAAGATGAACCCCTGGGCGCAGGCGGTCTTCGACACGCTCGGGGCGCTGGTGTCGCAGAACGTGCTCGACGAGGTGATCGAGCGCGGGATGCTCGAGGTGCTGCCGCTCACGCACATCCGCGGGCGCTCGCTGCACGACGCGTTCGTGATCGTCGACGAGGCGCAGTCGCTGGAGCGGAACGTCCTGCTCACGGTGCTCTCGCGCGTCGGGCAGAACTCCCGGGTGGTGCTGACCCACGACGTGGCGCAGCGCGACAACCTCCGGGTCGGCCGGCACGACGGGGTCGCCTCCGTGATCGAGACGCTGAAGGGCCACCCGCTGTTCGCGCACGTCACGCTGACCCGCTCCGAGCGCTCGGCGATCGCCGCTCTGGTCACCGAGATGCTGGAGTCGAACGAGCTCGCCTGACGGGCTCGCCGTGCGTCCGGCCTGTGGGATCCGAGGATCCCCGGGCCGGGCGCGTCCCTGCAGGGCACCGGGGCGTAGCGTGGACGGGTGAGCATCCTCGACGATGCGCTCCTCGAGCGCTTCCGCACCCGCGCGGCCGACTACGACGAGCGCAACGCGTTCTGCGCGGACGACCTGGAGGAGCTGCGCTCGATCGGGTACCTGGCGCTGCTCGTCCCCGAGGAGCTCGGCGGTGCCGGCCTCGGCCTGGAGCAGGCGGCCGCCGAGCAGACGCGCCTCGCGACGGCCGCGCCCGCGACCGCGCTCGCCGTCAACATGCACCTGGTCTGGACCGGGATCGCGCGACTCCTGCTCGAGCGGGGCGACGACTCCCTCCGCTCGGTCCTCGTCGACGCCGCGGCGGGTCACGTCTTCGCCTTCGGCAACAGCGAGGCGGGCAACGACCTGGTGCTCTCGGACTCGCTGACGCGGGCGGAGCCGCTCGGGGACGGCGGCTACCGCTTCACCGGCACGAAGGTCTTCACCTCCCTCGCGCCCGCCTGGACGCGGCTCGGCGTGTTCGGCCGCGACGACAGCGGGTCGGAGCCGCGGCTCGTGCACGGCTTCGTCCACCGCGGGAGCCCGGACTCGCCGGTCGCCGGGCTCGAGGTCCGCGACGACTGGGACACGCTCGGCATGCGGGCGACCCAGAGCCGCACGACGGTGCTCGACGGCGTCGTCGTCCCGGCCGAGCGGATGATCCGCTCGCTGCCCGTCGGACCGACCGCCGACCCCTTCGTCTTCGCCGTCTTCGCGGCCTTCGAGCTGCTGATCTCCTCGGTCTACCTCGGTGTCGCGCAGCGCGCGCTCGAGCTCGCCGTCGCCTCCGTCCGCCGACGGACCTCCCTCCGGGCGGGAGGGCGGCCACTGGCGGAGGACCCCGAGGTGCGGCACCGGGTGGCTGAGACCGGGATGCTGCTCGACGGGCTCGAGGCGCCCCTGCGCTCGGCGGCGGCCGACGTGGACGCGCTCGTCGACCGGGGCGCGCGCTGGTTCCCGTCGCTGGTGGGGGTGAAGATCCGCACCACGGAGGGAGCGCTCCGCGTGGTCGAGAGCGCCGTCCGGATCGCGGGCGGCTCGGCGTACCAGCGCCGGTCGGAGCTCAATCGCCTCTACCGCGACGTGCTCGCCGGGCAGTTCCACCCCTCCGACGACGCGTCGGCGCACGGGGCCTGGGCGTCGCTCCTGCTGGGACCGCTGCCGCCGCACGACTGAGGCCGGGATGGGACCCGCCGCCGCCCGAGCACGCCGGCGGGCCGCCCTGTGGAGAACTCCGACGCCCCGAGGGCGTCGCCCCCTAGTCTCGGCGGATGCTCCGCGGATCTCTGCTCGACCGGGCCGCCCTGCTCCTCGGCGCCCTGGTGCTCCTCCTGATCGGGGCCCCGCACCTGGGTCGGGCGCCCGGCCTCGTCCCGGTGGCGCTCGCGAGCGTGCCGTTGGTGCTGGCGGACGTGCGCGGGCACCGGCTCCCGAACGCGGTCACGCTCCCGCTGCTGGTGGTCGGAGCCGTCCTCGCGCCCACGGCGGGGACGCTTCTCGCCGTCCTCGCGACGGTGCTGTGCCTGGGCGTGCTGCATGCGGCGGGCGGGCTGGGCCTCGGCGACGTGAAGCTCCAGGCGGCCCTCGCACCGCCGCTCGCGGCTCTCGGACCCGAGCAGGTCGTCGCCGCGCCCGCTGTCGGCTTCGCGGTGGCGGGGCTGTGGGTGCTCGTGCTGCGCGTCCGCGGACGGGTCGCGTTCGGACCGTTCCTGCTCACGGGGTTCTGGCTGGTGCTCTGACGGCCCGCCTCCGCGCCGAGCGCAGGGACGGGCCGTCGGAGGGCCGGGCTCAGCCGGGGTGGGTCATCGACATGACGTCGAGGGCGCTGTCGAGCTGCTCCTCCGTCACCTCGCCGCGCTCGACGAAGCCGAGGTCCACGACCGACTCTCGGACGGTGATCCCCTTGGCGACCGAGTTCTTCGCGACTTTGGCGGCGGCCTCGTAGCCGATCACCTTGTTGAGCGGCGTGACGATCGAGGGGGAGGACTCGGCGAGGGCGCGGGCGTGCTCGACGTCGGCCTCGAGGCCGTCGACGGTCTTGTCGGCGAGCAGCACGGCGGAGTTCGCGAGCAGGCGGATCGACTCCAGCAGCGCCGTCCCCATGACGGGGATCGCGACGTTGAGCTCGAAGGCGCCCGAGGCGCCCGCCCAGGCGATGGTGGCGTCGTTGCCGATCACGCGCGCGCAGACCATGAGGACGGCCTCTGGGATCACCGGGTTCACCTTGCCGGGCATGATCGAGGATCCGGGCTGGAGGTCGGGGATCCGCAGCTCTCCGAGGCCGGTGTTGGGGCCGGAGCCCATCCAGCGGAGGTCGTTGTTGATCTTGGTCAGGCTCACCGCGAGCACGCGCAGCGCTCCGGAGGCCTCGACCAGCGAGTCCCGCGCGCCCTGGGCCTCGAAGTGGTTGCGGGCCTCGGTGACGGGCAGGCCCGTCTCCTCCGCGAGGCGCGCGATGACCTTCTGCGGGAAGCCGGCGGGGGTGTTGATCCCGGTGCCGACCGCGGTGCCGCCGAGCGGGACCTCGGCGACGCGGGGGAGCGCCGACTGCACGCGCTCGATGCCGAGGCGGATCTGCGCGGCGTAGCCGCCGAACTCCTGGCCGAGCGTGACGGGGGTGGCGTCCATCAGGTGGGTGCGGCCGGCCTTGACGACCTCGGCCCACTGCTCCGCCTTGACCTCGAGCGACTCGGCGAGCTGCTCGAGCGAGGGGATCAGCGACTCGATGAGCGCGCCGGTGACGGCGACGTGGACCGAGGTGGGGAACACGTCGTTGGAGGACTGCGAGGCGTTGACGTGGTCGTTCGGGTGCACGGTGCGGCCGAGGGCCGTGGTCGCCAGCGAGCCCAGCACCTCGTTCATGTTCATGTTCGAGGACGTGCCCGAGCCGGTCTGGTACACGTCGATCGGGAAGTGCGCGTCGTAGCCGCCCCCGACGACGAGGTCGGCCGCGTCGGCGATCGCCGTGGCGATGTCGGCGTCGAGCACGCCCAGCTCGGCGTTGGCCAGCGCCGCCGCCTTCTTGATGCGGGCGAGGGCCGCGATCTGGGCAGGCTCGAGGCCCGCACCGGAGATCGGGAAGTTCTCGACCGCCCGCTGGGTCTGCGCGGCGTAGAGGGCGTCGCGGGGGACCCGCACCTCGCCCATCGTGTCGTGCTCGATGCGGAAGTCGCCGGAGTCGTCGGTCGGGGAGTGATCCACCACGCTGTGTTCGTCCTTGTCTGATCGGTTGGTGCTGTGCTGTCCGGAGCCGCTCACGCGGGATCCGATCCCACCGCGCTCGGAGCGGCGGCGGAGGAGGCCGAGCCGGAGTCGCGCTCCAGCTCGGAGACGTAGGGGCTGAGCTCGGGCGGATCGATGCCGAGCACGACATCGGACATCACGGTGCCGTCCGAGAGCCGGTAGTTGGCGCCCACGAGGGCGAGCCGCCCGGTCGCGACAGCGTCGGCGATCAGCGGGGAGCGCTGGAGCAGCTCGGCGACCGTGTCGCGCAGGTGCTCGCGGCCGACGGCCAGCGCGTCGGTCGCCGACGGGTCGACGAGCACGCGGCCGTCCGGCTGGGCGCCCACGAGGCGGCGCACCGCGGGGATGATCGGCTCGATCAGGTGCTCGATGTGCGGGGGGAGCCGCTCGGCGCCGGGCGCCTGCGACTGGATCGCCGCCCGGACCGCTCCGCACTCGTCGTGGCCGAGCACGAGCAGCACCTTCACGCCGAGGACGGCGACGCCGTACTCCAGCGAGCCGATGATGGAGTCGGCGATCACCTGGCCGGCGTTGCGGACGACGAAGAGGTCGCCGAGCCCCAGGTCGAAGATGATCTCGGCCGCGAGGCGGGAGTCGCTGCAGCCGAAGAGCGCGGCGAGCGGGGCCTGCGCGGCGGCGAGCTCGGCGCGGCGCTCGACGTCCTGGCGGGGGTGGCGGGGCTCGCCGGCGACGAAGCGCTGGTTGCCGCGGAGCATCTCCTTCCAGACCCACGCCGGCGGGCGGGACTCGCGGGGGACGGTGCTGCTGGTTCCGAGGCTCATCGGGACTCCTCCTGGCCGATCTGCGGGGTGATGGCGTCGACGACCAGGCGGATCTCGTCCGTCGGGGCCGTGCCGTAGACGAGGTAGGTGCTGGAGCCCTCCGTCGTCTCGAGTGCGTAGGGCGTGTTGCCGGTGTCGTCGCCGGAGTCGCGGTGGTCGTAGACGGTCCAGTCGCGGCCGTCGATCGTCTCGACGCCGGTCGCCGCCCGGCGGTCGAGCTGCGTCGCGACCCAGGCCGCGTCCGCGTCGAGCCCCTGGCTCAGGCCGATGTAGCCCGCCTTCGGGGTGATCAGGCCGACGTACCAGTAGTCGGTGCCGTTCTCGCGGCGGAGCTCGGCCGCGTTGGCCTTCCAGCCCTCGGGCAGGGAGGGCACGGCGAGCGTCTGCTCCTCGCCCAGCTGGACCTGTGCGGCGACGCGGGGGACGTCGACCGAGGAGAGCTCCACGGTGTCGCCGCGGGGGACGAGCAGGACGATGAGCGCTACGGCGCCGACGGTCGCGAGCAGCGAGAAGACGAGGTTGTTGACCGTCTTGCGCTGACGGTAGAGCCGGGAGTTCTCGGCCTTGCGGGCGGCCGTCTCGGCCGCCGTCTCCGGGCGCCCGAGCTCGGCGACGACCCGCGCGGGCTTCGCGCGGCTCATCCGGCGGCCGCCCCTCCGGAGCGGGCCGCGTCCAGCCGGGCGCGTGCTCCGATCAGCCACTCCTCGCAGCGGGCGGCGAGGGCCTCGCCGCGCTCCCACAGGGCGAGCGAGCGCTCGAGGGTGGAGCTGCCCTGCTCGAGCTCGGACACGACGCGGACGAGCTCGTCGCGCG
Organism: Rathayibacter sp. VKM Ac-2805; assembly: GCF_009834265.1. Taxonomy (NCBI): domain Bacteria; kingdom Bacillati; phylum Actinomycetota; class Actinomycetes; order Micrococcales; family Microbacteriaceae; genus Rathayibacter; species Rathayibacter sp. VKM Ac-2805. The sequence continues at coordinate 2,314,919 of NZ_CP047185.1, read as the reverse complement.
CCTGCTCGTAGGAGAATCCCGAGACGTCGGAGTCGGTCGCCGGGGCGTCGGGGGAGTCGGGCATGGGTCTGATCCTATCGATCGGGGCTGAGGGGGGACGGGTGGCGCGGCGGGCTCAGGACCGGCCGGCGGGATCGCCGGTGGGCCCCTCGGAGCGGGCGCCGACGGCTCCCTCCGCGAGCGTGAGGACGAGTGCGCCGCCGGCCGGTGCGTCGCCGGGCGCCCGGACGACGTGCCCGGCCGCGTTCTGGACGATCGCGTAGCCGCGGTCGAGGGTGTGCTGGGGGGAGAGGGCGCGCAGGTGGCCGTGCAGGCGCTCGACCTCGAGGTGCGCGCGCTCGAGGCGGCGGTCCACCAGCTCGGCGCCGCGCGCCACCCAGCGGGTCAGCTCCTCGGAGTGCCGATCGACCAGCACGTGCGGCTGGGCGAGCACCGGCCGCGAGCGCAGCTGCGAGAGCCGGTCGATCTCGTGCGAGACGAGCCCGCTCACGCGGCCGGTCATCCGCAGCCGGGCCTGCTGCACGCGCAGCAGCTCGTCGGAGACGTCGGGCACGACCCTCTTCGCGGCGTCGGTGGGAGTGGAGGCGCGCAGGTCGGCGACGTCGTCGAGCAGCGGGCGGTCGGCCTCGTGGCCGATCGCGCTGACGACCGGAGTGGAGCAGGCGGCGACGGCGCGCACGAGCGCCTCGTCGCTGAAGCCGAGCAGGTTCTGGAAGTCACCGCCTCCGCGGGCGATCACGATCACGTCGATGCTGTCGTCGGCCTCGAGGGTCCGCAGGGCCGAGAGCACCTCCGGGACCGTCCGGTCGCCCTGCACGGCCGAGTGGACCACCCGGAAGCGCACGGCCGGCCAGCGCAGCTGCGCGTTCCGCAGCACGTCCTTCTCGGCGTCCGAGTCCTTGCCGGTGATGAGGCCCACGCCGTGCGGGAGGAACGGCAGCGGCTTCTTGCGGGAGGCGTCGAACAGCCCCTCCGACGCGAGCTGCCGGCGGAGCCGCTCGAGCTTCTCCAGCAGATCGCCCAGGCCGACGTGGCGCATCTCGAAGACCTGCATCGAGAGCGTGCCGCCCTTGACCCAGTAGTTGGGCTTCACCAGCGCGATGACCCGGTCGCCCTGCTTGAGGTCGGCCGGGAGGCGGCTCCGCACCGACGACCAGACGGTGAAGCCGACCGTCGCGTCTCCGGACAGGTCCTTCAGCTTCCCGTAGACGTTGCCGCCGGACGCGCCCCACTGGGTGATCTCGCCCTCGACCCACGCGGTCCCGAGGCGCTCGATCCAGCCCTTGATCTTGCTGGCGAGCAGGCCGACCGGCCAGGGTGCGTCGGCGGTGGGTGGGGCGTCGGTCATCGCTGCCTCTGCTCGGAGGGACGGGGGAGCGGGAGTGCCCTCCCGCGACGACAACGGTACGGGACGGGTCCGACACCGGGACGGCCCGGGCACAGGATGCACCACGTAGAATCAGGGGGTGAGCCAAGTCCCGATCAGCCTGCCCATGCCGCGCATGCCCCGCGCCACAGGGCGTCTGCGCGACGTCCCCGTCGAGGGCCGCAAGCGCGTCCTCCTCGCCGCGCCCCGCGGCTACTGCGCCGGAGTCGACCGCGCGGTCGTCGCCGTCGAGAAGGCCATCGAGCACTACGGTGCCCCGGTCTACGTGCGCAAGCAGATCGTGCACAACGTGCACGTCGTCTCCACGCTCGAGAGCCAGGGCGCGATCTTCGTCGACGAGGTCGACGAGGTGCCCGAGGGATCGCACATCGTCTTCAGCGCGCACGGCGTCTCACCGGCCGTCGTCCAGGGCGCGGCCGACCGCGGTCTCCAGGCGATCGACGCGACCTGCCCCCTGGTGACGAAGGTGCACCGCGAGGCCGTCCGCTTCGCGCGCGACGACTTCGAGATCCTCCTCATCGGCCACGAGGGCCACGAGGAGGTCGAGGGCACCGCGGGCGAGGCCCCCGATCACGTCACCCTCGTCGGCAGCCCCGACGACGTGCCGAACATCGTCGTGAAGGACCCGGACAAGGTCGTCTGGCTCTCGCAGACGACGCTCTCGGTCGACGAGACGATGGAGACGGTGCGCCGCCTCCGCGAGCGCTTCCCCAACCTGCAGGACCCGCCGAGCGACGACATCTGCTACGCCACGCAGAACCGCCAGGTCGCGATCAAGAAGGTCGCCGCGGGCGCCGAGCTGGTCATCGTCGTCGGCTCCGCGAACTCCTCCAACTCCGTGCGCCTCGTCGAGGTCGCCCTCGAGTACGGCGCGAAGGCCGCCTACCGGGTCGACTACGCGAGCGAGATCAAGCAGGAGTGGCTCGAGGGCATCCGCACCGTCGGCGTCACCAGCGGCGCCTCGGTGCCCGAGGTGCTCGTCCAGGAGGTCCTCGACGACCTCGCCGCCGCCGGGTACGGCGATGTCGAGGAGGTCAAGACGGCGGAGGAGGACCTGATGTTCTCGCTCCCCAAGGAGCTGCGCAAGGACGTCGCCGGCAAGCGCGACGCCCGCGGCGTCGGTGGACGCATCAGCGCGGGAGCGGGCGCCTAGAGCGTTCCGGCCCGGACACGGAAGAGGCCGCCCTCCCTCGGGAGCGGCGGCCTCTTCCGTGTGCGGTGGAACGGGGATCGACGCTAGACGTCGGTGCCCGCGCCGCCCTGCGAGCCCGACATGCGCGTGACGTACTCCGCGAACGTCGGGTCGCCCAGGATGGCGATCGCCGCGACGATCAGGGAGAGCAGCACGGTCGCCGCGATCCCGAGGATCGGGACGAGCACGGCGCGCTTCCCCGCGCGGAGCCGTCGGATCGAGATCCACACCGCGAAGGCGACGATCAGCGACTGGGCGAGCGCCACCACGACGCCGAGGATCCGCGCGAGCTCCGGCGACGCGTAGGTGCCGATGCCCTGGGAGCGGTAGAGCTCCTGGAGGGTCGTCGCGAAGCTCGAGGGATCGAGCAGCGTCGGCACGGCGAAGAACACGCCGAGCGCGAGCAGCACGATCGTGAGCAGGCGGTCGACGGGATGCGCGACCGGCTTCGCGGCCGGAGCGGTCGCGGGCCTCGGATCGGTCTCCGACCCCCTCGGGTCGGGGACGACCACGGCGTCCTCCGGCGGCTGCCACGACCAGCCGGGCGGCGCGTACTCGCCGTACTGCGGCTCCGGACGCCTGTCGCCCGGCTGATCGTGTGCGTTCGTCACGGAGCGGTGCCCTACTTCCCGGAGTTCCCGGCCGAGCCGAGCTGACGGGTCGCTTCGGCGACGCGCGCGGCCATCGCGGTCTCGGCGATCTTGCCCCACGAGCGCGGGTCGTAGACCTTCTTGTTGCCGACCTCGCCGTCGACCTTGAGGAAGCCGTCGTAGTTCTTCAGCACGGTGTCCGCGACGGAGCGGCTGAACGCGTACTGCGTGTCGGTGTCGATGTTCATCTTGACGACGCCGTTGCGGACCGCCTCGGCGATCTCCTCGTCGGTCGAGCCCGAGCCGCCGTGGAAGACGAGGTCGAGGGGGAGCGCACCGGTGCCGTACTTCGCCTGCAGGCCGTCCTGGATCTCGCGGAGCAGCTCCGGGCGCAGTCGGACGTTGCCCGGCTTGTAGACGCCGTGGACGTTGCCGAAGGTGAGGGCGGCCATGTAGCGGCCCTGCTCGCCGAAGCCGAGGGCCTCGACGGTCGCGATCGCGTCGTCGAGCGTGGTGTAGAGGTGCTCGTTGATGTCGTGCGAGACGCCGTCCTCCTCGCCGCCGACGACGCCGATCTCGACCTCGAGGATGGCGTTGATGTTCTTGACGCGCGGGAGGATCTCCTTCGCGATGGCGAGGTTCTCGTCGAGCGGGATCGCGGAGCCGTCCCACATGTGCGACTGGAAGAGCGGCTCGCGACCGGCCTTGACCTCCTCCTCGGAGGCGGCGATCAGCGGGTAGACGAAGCCCTCGAGCGCGTTCTGCGGGCAGTGGTCGGTGTGGAGCGCGACCGTGACCGGGTAGTTCTTGGCGACCTCGGTCGCGAACCTCGCGAAGGCGATCGCGCCTGCCGCGCGGTTCTTCACGGTGTGGCCGGCGAAGTAGTCCGCGCCTCCGGTGGTGACCTGGATGATGCCGTCCGAGCCCGCCTCGGTGAGGCCCTGGAGGACCGCGTTGATCGTCTGCGACGACGAGACGTTGAACGCCGGGTAGGCGAAGCCGCCCGCCTTCGCCTTGTCGAGCATCTCTGCGTACTGGTCCGGGGTAGCGACGGGCATGGCATCTCCTTTGACGGATGAACGAAGGGGGGTCGGGCGAGGCCCGCGTCGCGGACGAGTCTAGCGAGGCGCCCCTCCGCGGTCCCTCCGCCCGTGGAGGGCCCTGGACTAGGCTTCGGGCAGGGATGGGGATCCGCTCCGCGGGTCCTGCGACGACGTGCACGAACTCGACGACGAAGGACTCCGCTCTGTGATCGACAACGACTCGCTCTACCTCCACCCCGACCGCAACCTCGGCATGGAGCTCGTCCGCGCCACCGAGGCCGCCGCGATCCGCGCCGTGCCCTTCATCGGCAAGGGCGACAAGAACGCCGCCGACGGCGCAGCGGTCGACGCCATGCGCACCTTCCTCGGGACCGTGAACTTCGACGGAGTCGTCGTGATCGGCGAGGGCGAGAAGGACAACGCGCCCATGCTCTTCAACGGCGAGCACGTCGGCAACGGCTCGGGGCCCGCCGCCGACATCGCCGTCGACCCGATCGACGGCACCTCGCTGACCGCGGCCGGGCGCCAGAACGCGCTCTCGATGATCGCCGTCGCCGACCGCGGCGCGATGTTCGACCCCTCCGCCGTGTTCTACATGGAGAAGATCGTCACCGGGCCCGAGGGCGTCGGGATCATCGACATCCAGCGCCCGATCGGCGAGAACATCCGCGCCCTGGCCCGCGCCAAGCGCAAGCCCGTCGAGGAGATGCGCATCGCGGTGCTGGACCGCCCGCGCCACGCTCAGCTGATCGAGGACATCCGCGCGGCCGGAGCCGGCACGCGCCTCCTGCTCGACGGCGACGTCGCGGGCGGCATCAACGCCGCTCGCCACGACTCCCGACTCGACATGTGCGTCGGCACCGGAGGCACGCCCGAGGGCATCATCACGGCCTGCGCCATCCGCGCGCTCGGCGGAGTGATCCAGGGCATCCTCCGCCCGAAGGACGACGACGAGCGCCAGCGCGCCATCGACGCCGGCCACGACCTCGATCGCGTCCTCCACGCCAACGACCTCGTCCGCAGCGACAACACCTACTTCGTCGCGACCGGAGTGACGAACGGCGGGCTCGTGAAGGGCGTGCGCAAGGAGGGCCACGTCATCACGACGGAGTCCATCGTGCTGCGCTCCCGCTCGGGCACCATCCGCCGCGTGACCGCCCAGCACCTCGCGGAGAAGTGGGTCTAGGCCGTCACGCTCTCTCAGAGACGCCGCACTGCTGCCGAGGCGCCGCCCCGCTGACGGCGCACTCGACGAGTGCGGCGGCGTCTCGGCGTGCAGGACGCGGAAGGACACCGGCCTCGGTCACCGAGGCGAGCGGGCGGGGCCGCGGCGGGTCTCGAGACGCCTCGCGGGCGCTCCTCCGCCGAGCCGCGGAGGTGGAGCGCCGTCGCGAGCTGCGGTCGTCCGGGTGTCGAGCCGGATGGACGGCGCCGCTCGCGCCCGGCCTGCACGCCCGGTGCTCGCTCAGCGGGGACCCGGGACCCTACGCGCTCCGCTCGGACCCGTCCTCCGCGGCGAGCAGCTCGACGGCGGTGAGGCGGCGCGGCGAGGAGGCGACTCCTCCGACCGGGGCGATGACGCGCGACTCGTCGAGGGAGTCGAACTGGCGCGCGGTGACCAGCACGCGGCTCTCGAGCGAGCCGGCGAAGGCGTTGTAGGAGTCGACCGTCTTCTCGAGCGAGCGGCGCAGGCCCTCGGCGTGGTCGGCGAGGGTGCCGAGACGGGCGTAGAGCGTCTTGCCGAGGTCGAGCAGGCGCTTGGCGTCGTCGGTGAGCACGTCCTGCTGCCAGGTGTAGGCGACGGTCTTCAGCACCGACCACAGGGTCACGGGCGAGGCGAGGGCGACGCGCTTGCGGAACGCGTACTCGAGCAGGCTCGGGTCGGCGTCGAGCGCGCTCGCGAGCAGCGGCTCGCTCGGCACGAACGCGATGACGAACTCGGGGCTCGCCGGGAGACCGGTCCAGTAGGAGCGGGCGGCCAGCGCGTCCACGTGGCCGCGGAGGGCGCGGACGTGCGCGCGCAGGAGCCCTGCGCGCCGCGCCTCCTCCTCTCCGCCGGCGCCCGCGGGGATCGCGCTCGCCTCCAGGTACGCGTCGAACGGCACCTTGGCGTCCACCGCGATCGCCTTGCCGCCGGGCAGGCGGACCACCATGTCGGCGCGGCCGCGGCCCGCCTCGCCCTCGAGCCCGAACTGCACGTCGAAGTCGACCCGCTGGGTGAGCCCGGCGGCCTCGACGACGTTCCGCAGCTGCGTCTCGCCCCAGGCGCCGCGGCTCGTGGTGGAGCGGAGCGCGGACGCGAGGGTCTCGGTCGTCGAGCGCAGCTGCTCGCCCGCCGCCCGCTGTCCCTCGAGCTGCTCGGTGATCGCCCCGAACTGGGCGGCGCGCTCGCGCTCGAGCCGGCCGACCGCCTCCTGCATGCCGCGCAGGCTCTCGGCGACGGGGGAGAGGGTCTGCAGGATGCGCGCGTCGTGCCGCTCGCGCTCAGCGACGACGCGCAGCTGCTCCTGGAGCTCGCGGATCTGGTCGCGGGCGGAGCCGAGGTGCTCGCGGTGCTGCTCGACGACGGCCTCGTGCCGCTCCTCCAGGCCCTCAGCGCGGGCGCGGGCCGTCGCGAGGTCGAGGGCGAGGGCGGCGTCGGGCGTGCGGGAGCGGGCGAGGAGGACGGCCACGACTCCCGCGAGGAGCGCGCCGACCACCAGGCCGAGGACGAAGGAGAGATCCATGCCGCCGATGACACCACGCACCTCCGACATCGAGCGATCGACGCGCCACGACCACCGAACGAGGGCCAGGACGCCCTGCGACCGCCTCGTAGACTTCGCGATCATGGGGAATCACCACCGCTCATCGCGCCTGCTCACGGCCGCGCTCGCTCTCGCCGTCGGGCTCGGCACCGCCCTCGTCCCGATCACCTCCGCCTCCGCCGCCGAGGACGCGCCGTCGACCGTCTCGGTCGAGACCGGCGCTCTCGACGCGTCCCTCGACCGCGCCGACCTCGGCGTCCCGGACCAGTCGACGCAGTACAGCGCCGAGGAGACGAAGAGCTTCCGCGCCGGCTTCATCGTCAGCGACGCCCAGTTCTTCGACGGCGACGCGCTGAGCACCGGTCAGATGCAGTCGCTCCTGGACGAGAAGGGCAGCCGGTGCTCCACCGCCGGCACCGCCCCCTGCCTCAAGAACTTCTCGCAGGCGACGCCGTCCAAGGCGGCGGACGCGATGTGCAGCGCCTACCAGGGCTCCGGCAGCGAGTCGTCGGCCTCGATCTTCACGCGCGTCGGCCTGGCCTGCGGCATCAACCCGCTGGCCCTGGTCGTGCTCGTGCAGAAGGAGCGGAGCCTCGTCACCGACGCGACGCCGAGCCCCGAGGACTACGCCAAGGCGACCGGCTACAACTGCCCGGACACCGCGGCGTGCGACCCCGGCTCGGCGGGCTTCTTCACGCAGGTCTACAGCGCGGCCCGCCAGTTCAAGCGCTACGCCAACCCCCCCGGCTCCGGCTCGAACTTCACCACCTACGCTCCGGGCACGACGCCGAACGTCGCCTACTACCCGAGCACCGCGTGCGGCTCCTCGCCGGTCACCATCCGCAACCAGGCCACGGCCGACCTCTACTACTACACGCCGTACCAGCCCAACGACTACGCGCTCACCGGCTCCGGCAACGCCAACTGCGCGACCTACGGCAACATCAACTTCTGGTACCTCTTCAGCGACTGGAACCCGAACGGCACCCTGGCCAACGCGGGGATCGCCCCCGCGGGCCGCGTCGACGCCCCGCGCATCTCGGGCAGCACGCTGAGCGTGTCCGGCTGGGCCGTGGACCCGACGACGCAGCAGGCCGCTCTGAGCACGACGGTCACCGTGACCGGCCCCGACGGCACCCGCACGGTCCGCACGCAGACCGCGAACGGCGACCGCGGCGACATCCCGGGCGAGTACTCCGTCGCAGGCCGCGCGCACGGCTTCGGCGCCACCACGCCCGTCTCGGCGCCCGGCGCCTACCAGGTCTGCGTCTCCGCCGACTCCGTCGAGTGGAACCGCTGGGTCGGCTCGGGCGACTCCCGCGGCCCCGGCCGGAAGGACCTCGGCTGCTCGACCGTGAGCACGTCGGCCGGGATCGACGTCTCGCGCCTGGCCGGCACCGACCGCCAGGGCACCGCCGTCGAGATCTCGAAGGCCGTCTTCGGCCCGAACGTCCCCGTCGTCTACATCGCGACCGGCGCCAACTTCCCCGACGCGCTGAGCGCCGCCCCGGCCGCGGCCAAGCAGGGCGGTCCGCTGCTCCTGGTCGACCGCGACGGCATGTCGCAGCCCGTCCGCGACGAGCTCGCCCGCCTGAAGCCCGCGGAGATCGTCGTCGTCGGATCGGAGCTCAGCGTCGGCAAGGGCGTGTACGACCAGCTCAAGGACTACACCCCGGCGATCCAGCGACTCGGCGGGACCGACCGCTACGACACCTCGAGGAAGATCATCCAGTACGCCTTCTCCGGCGGATCCTCGCGCGCCTGGCTGGCGACCGGGGAGAAGTTCCCGGACGCGCTCGGCGCGAGCGCGGCAGCCGGCTCGGTGAACGCTCCCGTCGTCCTCGTCAACGGCACCGGCGGCACGGCCGACGCCGTGACGAAGGGCATCCTCTCGAAGCTCAAGGTGCAGGACCTCACCGTCGCGGGCAGCGCTCTCTCGGTGAGCGACGGCATCGTGGACTCGCTCGGCGTGCCGAGCGTGAAGCGCATCGGCGGGGTCGACCGCTACGACACCTCGGAGCAGCTGAACCGTGCCGCCTTCTCGAGGGCCAAGACCGTGTTCCTGGCGACGGGCGAGAACTTCCCCGACGCCCTCGCCGGAGCCACGGCGGCGGGCTACTCGAACAGCCCGCTGTTCGCCGTGCCGACGAACTGCGTGCCCCGCGCCGTCCTGACCGACATCGCGAAGTCGGGAGCGCAACGGGTCGTCCTCCTCGGCGGTCCCACGACCCTCTCGGAGGACGTCGCGCGCCTCACCCCCTGCGGCTGATCGCCCGCGGCCCCGCCACTAGCGTGGAGGGATGACCCCGACCGCACCGTCCCCGACCGGCGTCCGACGCCGGCGGGGCGGTGCGGTCGCCGTCGTCGGGGCGCTGGTGGCGCTCCTGCTGGGAGGGTCCGTCGACGGCACGCGCCTCGCCGCGGTGCCGTCCGAGCCGCAGACCGTCCGGCTGTGGACCTTCCTCCAGCCGGGCCCCGTCGCGGCCGACTTCGACCCGGGCGACCTGATCTCCGACGAGGTCTTCTTCGCCGGCGACGCGCTCGGACCGCTCACGGTGCAGGCGTTCCTCGACGCCCGCGTCCCCGACTGCGCGGGCGGGCCGGTGCCGTGCCTGCGCGACTACGCCGAGGACACCGCGGCGATCACGGCCGACGAGCAGTGCGATGCGCTGCCCGCCGGACGCGACGTCCCGGCCGCGGAGATCATCACCTCGGTCGCCGGCGCGTGCGGCGTGAATCCCGCCGTCCTCCTGGTGCTGCTGCAGAAGGAGCAGTCGCTCGTGACCGATCCGGAGCCGAGCGAGCGGCAGTTCCGCAGCGCCACGGGCTACGGCTGCCCGGACACCGCGGACTGCGACACGGACTCCTACGGCTTCGCCGCGCAGGTGTACGGAGCGGCGTGGCAGTTCCAGCGCTACCGGAATCCGGACTCGAGCTTCGACTGGTACCCGGTCGGCGCGGCCGGCGACGTCCGCTACTCCCCGGACGAGTCCTGCGGTACCGCCCCGGTGACGATCGCCAACGCGGCCACGGCGGGTCTCTACTACTACACGCCGTACCAGCCGAATGCGGCGGCGCTCGCGAACCTCTACGGCGAGGGCGACGACTGCTCGGCCTACGGGAACCGGAACTTCTGGCGCATCTTCAGCACCTGGTTCGGCGACCCCCGCGGCTGAGCCGATCGTCTCGAGCCGGCTCGGCATGACGGACGTCAGGCGGCGACGGGGGCCTTCGGGCGCAGGCGCTTCACGGAGACGCCGGCCAGCTCGCCGAGCTCGGCCATGCTCGCGGCGCCGTGCCGCCGGGCCGCGTGCACGACGATCGCGGCGCACGCCTCGGCGTCGGCCGACGCGTCGTGGTGGCGGAAGTCCTCGAAGCCCGCGGCCATGGCGACGACGGGGAGGCGGTAGGAGTCGAGCTCGTACGTCTTGCGGGCGAGCTGCAGCGAGCAGAGGTAGTCGTACTCGGGGTGCTCGAGGGAGGTCGCCGCGCAGGCTGCGCGGATGACGCCCATGTCGAAGCCGGCGTTGTGCGCGACGAACACGTCCTCGCCGGCGAAGGCCGCCAGGTCGGCGAACTGGTCGACCCAGGAGGCGGCGGCGTGCACGTCGTGCTTGCGGATGCCGTGGATCCGCGTGTTCCACTCGAGGAAGTCGTCGTACCCCAGCGGCGGGCGGATGAGCCAGCCGGCGCGGTCGACGACGCGGCCGTCGCGGACCTTGACGAGCCCGACGGAGCAGGCGGAGGCCCCGTGCGAGTTGGCGGTCTCGAAGTCGATGGCGGTGAAGTCGATGGGCACGCTCCAGCCTCTCACGCACCTCCGACGCCGCAGGGAGCGTCGCGCGCGCGTCGCCGCGGGGCGGCCGTGGGCGCCCGCCGGCCGCGCACCGGGCGCCTCCCGTTCCTCCGCGACCCGCCCGCCCGGCCCGTCCGCCGCCACGCCGTAGGATGGATGCCCGTGGCTCTCACTATCGCAATCGTCGGTCTCCCCAACGTCGGCAAGTCGACGCTCTTCAACGCACTGACCAAGAACACGGTGCTCGCGGCGAACTACCCGTTCGCGACGATCGAGCCGAACGTGGGCGTGGTGAACCTGCCCGACTCCCGCCTCGAGGTGCTCGCCGGGATCTTCGGCTCCGAGCGCATCCTCCCCGCGCCCGTCTCCTTCGTCGACATCGCCGGCATCGTGCGCGGCGCGTCCGAGGGCGAGGGCCTGGGCAACAAGTTCCTCGCGAACATCCGCGAGGCCGACGCCATCGCGCAGGTCATCCGCGGCTTCGAGGACTCCGACGTCGTCCACGTCGACGGCAAGGTCGACGCCGCGAGCGACATGGAGACCATCAACACCGAGCTCGTCCTCGCCGACCTCCAGACCCTTGAGAAGGCCGAGGCCCGCTACGAGAAGGAGCTCAAGGGCAAGAAGATCGAGCCGATCGTGGTGGAGACCGCGAAGAAGGCGCGCGAGTTCCTCGACCAGGGCAAGCCGCTGTCGGCCTCCTCGATCGACCTCGAGCCGATCCGCGAGCTGGGCCTCCTGACCGCCAAGCCCTTCATCTACGTCTTCAACGTCGACGAAGCCGTGCTGACCGACAACGGCCGCAAGGCCGAGCTCTCGGCGCTCGTCGCGCCGGCCAAGGCGATCTTCCTCGACGCCAAGATCGAGTCCGAGCTGATCGACCTCGACGAGGCCGACGCCGCCGAGATGCTCGAGTCGACCGGCCAGACGGAGTCGGGCCTCAACCAGCTCGCGACCATCGGCTTCGACACCCTGGGCCTCCAGACGTACCTCACGGCCGGCCCGAAGGAGACGCGCGCCTGGACCATCGGGAAGGGCTGGACCGCGCCCCAGGCCGCCGGTGTCATCCACACCGACTTCCAGAAGGGCTTCATCAAGGCCGAGATCATCTCGTTCGACGACCTCGTCGAGACCGGCTCGATCGCCGAGGCCCGCGCGAAGGGCAAGGCCCGCATCGAGGGCAAGGACTACGTCATGCAGGACGGGGACGTCGTGGAGTTCCGCTTCAACAACTGAGGGAGACACTCCCTTATTTGTGCATCGTCGTGCGAAGCAGCGAGTAATAGTGTTTCAGCGGTGTTTTGATCCGATAAATGCCGCGAGCTTGGCAATCTAGGTCTCCATTGCGCACTAATTCTGCCGCTCTCGCCGTGGGCCGCCGGAGTCGACCACATGCCAAGACGCAATCAGTCGATGCCGGTAGGCACCTTTAATCAGGCTGCGAGCAAGTTGGCCATTTGCCGCGCACGACAATTGACTGGTTCGAGTCGCTCCCGCGCTTCCCTTTCGTGGAAAGCTGAAGAGGCTTTAAGTACTCGCTAGACCAGTGCAAATGCTAACAACTGCCGAGGCTTTCATTTTCCGTCTTCAGTGATCAGCCGAAGCATCCGCATAGCACTCGCTAACGTGTTGAGTTCTTGGAGCGTGATGGGGTCGGGGGAAAAATGCATAACATCGTTCCGAATCGTGCGGACGCGGTCCATGAGGGAATACATCATGCCCTGGTCGACGCCGCGCCACCCAAGCTTGTCCCACAGCGGCTGGCGTTTGAGGGCCAAAACGTAGGTCCCGAGCGTTTTGCCGGTATTCGGCACTCTCACGTCGTTCTCGATCAATTCCTGGTCGGAGCAGTGCGCTCGCACGTGCGTACCAAGCCGCTTCTCAATCTCATCTAGCTGAATTAGAGGAGCTTGGTCATCGCCAAACTTTTTCGTCAGGTCGGCAGCAGTCACAATTCCCTGTACGCGGCCGTCGGCGTCTCGGACAAAAACATAGCCGTAATCGGAGATTCGGCTTGTTAGGCTAAGAAGTTCCTCGGAAGTGGCTACGGATTGAGCTTCAACCATGGCATCTCTCACACTCTTAGGATTGCCCGAAGCCCATGCCATAGCGATTGACTCCCATGTCAGAGCACCAATGAGTCGACTAGCGTCATCCACAACGGCAAGCTGTGAATAAGATTCCACAGCCATCCTCGTGAGTGCTTCGGGAAGGCTAGTGCTTGCTTCGACTGCTGCGACGTCCGTGCTTGCGCTGGGAAGGCTACCCACGGCGTAGCGGATCTCGCCACTAATGACATCCTGGGTTGTGCGTTTCGCGCTGTCGATTTCTTCTTCGCTAACCTCGACTTGCTCCCGAATTCGAGAATCGTCAGGGCTATCCGCTTCCGGCGTCCCATCGGCGGCGAATTGAATCTCATCGTCAATCGTACCTTCAGTGATTGCAGGCACAGCTAGAAGTCCATAATCACTCAGCGCCGTAGTGATAACCTCGATGCTAGTCGACGTCCGCCGAAAGTAGCCCCATCGTGCGAGAAGATCTCGGACGATGGTGACAGGGTGCTCACCCTGCTCGACCTCTGCCGCGATGCCCGCGAGGTACTCCTCGGAGGCCGACTCCTCAGACGAAGGAGCTCGCGGATCACTGCCTTGCTGAAAGACAATGTCAAATCGGTGCGCAGCGTCATTGCGTGAAAGTTCGCACAGAGTCGGCAGTGCCCCGAGAGACGCTTGCAGGTCCGGTCCGAGCGCGTCCTTTTGTCGAAGCTCTCGCGACCAATTGACGGGGCGTGTGTGCTGGCACCCCGGCGCAGCGTTTGGGTCAAACTTATAAGGGCCGATGATGCGGCCGACTGCAACCTTGCCCCAATCGCTCTTCATAGGCATGATGACGACATCTCCGTCGGCCATTACGTTCACGAAGCGCCACATCTGGCCTGCCCAACTACCCAGCGTCCGCTCACTCTTCGTCTCCCCGTAAACCGATCGAAGCTCGGTTTTTAGGGTGTGCTGTGACTGGAATTCGGAAAGATCGGCACGTACTGCAGTCCAACCCGGCAGCAGAGTCCCTTCGGCGAGTGCCTCCTGCTCGCGTTGCCCGTCGGCTCCCGCTCGAACCATCCATGCGCGCACACTTACCCCCAGTCTTAGATCAAGCAGCTGAGCCTACCTCGCGCGCACACTAATTGTCTTCACTCTCACCGGATCTGCGCCAGCAGAAGTGAGGCGAAAGATGTGCGGGTAAGCAACCATCCTGCCGGCGGGGTCATTGAAGACGTTCGAGGAGAGGGCCGAGATGCTAGAGCGAAGGTCAACTGGCCCCGCCCAGGTTGTTTGGAACGGCAGAAGTTGCATCGACGGTCGGCCTCGTTGATAGCTTTCGGTTGAGGAACATCGTGGAGTTCCGCTTCAACGTCTAGGATGACCTACTCGGCTCGAGGCGCCCGGTCCGCTCGGACTCCCGGATCCGCGAGCCGGGCGCTTTCTCGTGGCGGTGCGGGGTCGCCGACCTCGGGAATCCATCGCGACGTCGGTCACGTCCTTTGACGTCTGCCCCGTCCTGCTCAGTTCAGCACGTCCCCGATCAGCCAGCTCGACAGCCCGACGAGGGTGCAGACGCCGACGACCACCCAGGCGACGGTCCGGCGGACCGAACGGGAGACCGCCTCCGAGCTGCGGGGAGTGGGACGCAGCGGCGGCGTGTACGCGGGCGGGACGGTGTAGGTCCGGGCCGGCGGGAGGAGTCGGGGGAGAGTGACCGGACGGCCGTCGACCCACTCGGCGGGCAGCTCCGCGGCCTTCGCGGCCTGCAGTGTGAGCTCGACCTTCAGCGGGGATCCGCGGAGGGAGGCGTAGGCGGCGGCGGTGAGACCGAGGCTCGCGAGGTGGCGGAGGGTCGGGGTGAAATCCGCCGAGAGGGTCGGGGAGAGCTCGCCCACCCGCTCGCCGTCGAGACGGAGCTCGACGAGGTCGCCGGCCGGGTGCAGGGTCACCAGCAGCAGGCCGCGGCCGCTCGCCGGAACGACCGTCGAGAGGCGGGCGAAGTGCTCGTCCTCGCGCAGGACCGGCAGGCCCCGCGACCAGGGGAGGATCGAGTGGCGCTCGACGGGCGGCTCGTTGAGCGGCACGAGCAGCTCGGGGGCGACCAGGGCGACGCGGAGGACGGCCCGCAGGCCCTCCTCGCCGCGCTCGACCCGGAGGCGCGCGGTCGTGACCGGGACGGCTCCGCTCGCCACGACCCGGTCGAGAGCGGCCCGGTGGGCGGAGGCGTTCGGCAGGTAGCCGAGGACGCGGCCGCCGGCCCGGACCGAGACGGCGTCGAGGCCGGTGGGGTGGTCGGGCTCGGGGATCAGGTCGACCTCGAGGGTCCGCTCGTCGATCTCGCCCTGCTCGAGCGTGCGGCCGATCAGATCGGCGATCTCCTCGATCCGCTCGGCCTCGGCGAGGGCGTCGACGCTCGGGGCGCCGTCGGCGTTCGGGAGCCGGTAGTCGACGCGCTCCGTGACGGGGGTGACGGGTGCGTCCCGCACCACCGCGGCACTGTCCTGCGCGGAGCGGCGCGCCCCGGTGAACCGCCTGCCGTCCCACCAGCGCATCTCGGCCGCATCGGCCTCGTCGCGGTACCAGCCCGCCGGCGCACCCTCGTCCATCGACCCCCCGTTCCTCCGGCGAACGAGTCTACGAGGAGGGCGGGAGCGTCAGAGACCCGGGTCCGTGGCGGCGGGATCCTCGGGGCGAGCGCGGCCGCGGGCTCTCCCGAAGCGGGGCCGCTCCACGCACCGGACTCCTGCGCCCGAGGGCCGGCGATCCACTCCAGAGCCTCGCGGACGAGCATCCGGACGTGACGCGCGTGGCCGATGGTGACGGGGGCGGGATCCTCGAGGACCTCGAGCAGGCGCTGCAGCACGGCACGGCTCTGCAGCCGTGTCATGGGCCTCACGGTAGGGGCCCGGTCGCTCGGACGGTAGTGCCGATCCGCGACAGCGCACCCGTCTAGGCTCGCCACATGACTCGTCTCGACGGTGCCGTCGTCCTCGTCCTCGGAGCCTCGGGCGGCCTCGGCCGCCTCCTGGCCGATTCGCTGGAGGCGCGCGGTGCCGTCGCGGTGCGCTCGGGGCGCGACTCCGCGGCGCTCGGCGAGACACCCCTGGTCGCCGACCTGCGCGGGGAGGACGAGCCCCGGCGCGTGGTCGCCGAGGTGCTCGAGCGGCACGGGCGCCTCGACGGCGTCGTCGTGGCCGCGGGCGTCGTGGCCTTCGGGCCCTCCGCCGAGCTCGATCCGGCCGTTCTGGAGGAGCTCGTCGAGGTGAACGCGCTGGCGCCGATCCGGGTGCTGACCGCCGCGCTGCCGTCGCTCGTCGCGTCGGCGGGCGAGGGGCGCGAGCCGTTCGCGCTGACCATCAGCGGCGTGGTGGCGGAGGCTCCGACCGCGGGACTCGCCGCGTACTCCGCCTCGAAGGCGGCACTGCACTCCTTCGTGAAGGCCTCGGCCCGCGAGTACAAGCGGGCGGGCGTCCTCCTGCTCGACGCGCGCCCCGGCCACACCGAGACCGAGCTGTCCCGGCACCCGCTCGCGGGAGACGCGCCCCGCTTCGGCGCGGGTCTGGCGCCGCAGGACGTGGTCGACCGGCTGCTCGACGCGGTCGAGGGCGGCGAGACCGACCTGCCTCCTGCGGCGTTCACCGGCTGACGCCGTCCCGAGACGAGGCGGAGCCGGTCGATCCTCGCGGGAGCGCCCCGGATCGAGCACTGCAGCCTCGGCTGCGTACAGCCGCCGTGATCAGCCTGCGCATCCGGCGGCCGGGACCGCGATCGGCGCGGCAGCCCGTCCGACCGTCCTCCCCGCAGACGCGGGGATACCCGCCGTTCACCGGAGCGTCGCACGGGCGCACTAGCGTCCCTCCGTGCCCGACACCGCCGATGACGCCCTCCGTCCCACTCCCGAGCTGCTCCGCACGCTCACGCCCGCCGACGCGCGGGACCTCGTCGTGCTGGACGAGGACGACGACGATCCGGTGCTCCTGCGCCGCGACGGCACGCAGATCGACACCTGGCGCGAGGGCTACCCCTACGACGAGCGGATGTCGCGCGAGGAGTACGAGGCGGGCAAGCGCCTCCTCCAGATCGAACTGCTGAAGCTGCAGAACTGGATCAAGAAGCACGGGCGCCGACTCGTGGTCGTGTTCGAGGGGCGCGACGCCGCGGGCAAGGGCGGCACCATCAAGCGCTTCACCGAGCACCTCAACCCGCGCGGAGCCCGCGTGGTCGCGCTCGAGAAGCCGACCGAGCGCGAGGCCGGTCAGTGGTACTTCCAGCGCTACGTCTCGCACCTGCCGGCCGCCGGCGAGATCGTCCTCTTCGACCGCTCCTGGTACAACCGGGCCGGCGTGGAGCGCGTGATGGGCTTCTGCACGCCGGCGCAGTACGACGAGTTCATCCGCCAGACGCCGCTGTTCGAGCGGATGCTCGTCGGCGACGGCATCGACCTGGTGAAGCTGTGGTTCTCGGTCTCGGCGGAGGAGCAGCGCACCCGGTTCACGATCCGCATGATCGACCCCGTGCGCCAGTGGAAGCTCTCGCCGATGGACCTCGCCTCGCTCGACAAGTGGGGCGACTACACCGCGGCCAAGGAGGCGATGATGGCGGCGACCGACACCGCCGACGCTCCCTGGACCATCGTGAAGAGCAACGACAAGAAGCGCGCCCGGCTCGAGGCCATGCGCTACGTCCTGAGCCTCTACGACTACGACGGACGCGACGAGGAGGTCGTGGGCCCGCTGGGTCCGGACCCGCTGATCGTCGGATCGGCCGCGGACGTGTACGAGCGCGGCGAGCACGCCGCGACGAGCTGACCGGGGGGACGGACATGGGGGAGTCGGGGATCGGCGCGGAGCTGCCGGGGGTGCACCTGCGCTGGCTGGCGCTCGACGAGCAGACGCTGGACGCCGAGCGGCTGCTGCCGCTGCTGAGCGACGAGGAGCGCGAGCGCTACGCCGGCACGGTCGCCGCGTCGGCGGCCGAGCGCTTCGTCTTCGGGCGGGTGCTCCTGCGGATGCTCGCGGCCGAGCTCACGGGGACGCGCGCGTCGGAGGTCCGGGTCGTCGCGTGCTGCCCGCGCTGCGGGGGCGCGCACGGACGGCCGCGGCTGAAGGGACGCGGGGTCGCGCTCGAGCTGCTGTCGGTGAGCATCGCGCACTGCGCGGGCGCCGTCGTGGTCGCGGCGAGCAGCGCGGGTGCGGTCGGCGTCGATGTGGAGCCGACGCTGGGCACGCCCGAGCGCGGGGAGCGGATCACGCGCATCGCCGGAGCGCCCTTCGCCACGGGCGGGATGCGCCCCGCCGACCCCGTCCTGCACTGGACCCGGATCGAGGCCGCTCTGAAGGCGGACGGCCGCGGGCTCGAGCTCGACCCGCGCCGGGTGCACGTGCACGAGTCGCACCACGCGGCGGAGGCGCGGATCGACGGCGTCCGCTTCCGGCTGGCCGAGCCGCAGCTGGACCCCGCGCTGCGGGTCAGCGTCGCCCTCGGGCCGATGGGGGACGCGGGCGCCGGGCCCATCATCGGCTGGCGGCGCGAGCACGGTGACGCGCTCGCGGACTCGCTGGTGTCAGCGCCCGGGCGGTAGCGGCGGCAGCTCCTCGTCGAGGAGCCAGGCGTCGAGCAGGTCGTCCACGCCCTCGCCGAGGACCTCGGTGCAGAGCTCGCGGAACTCCTCGTCGGTGACGGCGGCGGAGGCGTAGCGGGACGTCCACTCCCGCAGCAGCCGGAGGAAGTGCTCGTCGCCGACGGTGAGCCGCAGCGCGTGCAGGGTGAGCGCGCCGCGCTTGTAGACGCGGTCGTCGAAGAGCGCGACCGGCCCCGGATCGGCGAGCACGAGATCCTGCGCCGCAGCCCGCAGCACCGCGTGGTGGCGGCGGGCGCAGGCGTCGGCGGTGGCGCGGCCCGACTCCTCCGACCACAGCCACTCCGCGTAGCAGGCGAACCCCTCGTTGAGCCAGATGTGGCGCCACCGGGCGATGCCCACGCTGTTGCCGAACCACTGGTGCGCGAGCTCGTGAGCGATGAGGCGCTCCGAGCCGCCGCGGCCGTCGGCGTGGTTGGCGCCGAACACCGCCATCGCCTGCGCCTCGAGCGGGATCTCCAGCTCGTCCGCCGTGACGACGACGCAGTAGCGGGCGAAGGGGTAGGTCCCGAACAGCCGCGTGAACAGGGCGAGCATGCGCTCGAGCGGAGCGAAGTCGTGCGCGACCCGAGAGGCCAGGGCGGCGGGGCGGGCGAGGGTCACCGTGACCCCGGCGAGCACGCGCTCCTCGATCGCGTAGCGGCCGATCTGCACCGAGGCGAGGTACGCGGCGCTGGGCTCGCGCTGCTCGTAGAGCCAGGTGCGGCGGCCGGAGCGGGCGCTCGAGTCGACGAGCACCCCGTTCGCGAGCACGGCGTAGCCCTCCTCGGCGGTGACGCGCAGGCGGTACGGAGCCTTCTCGGCGACGTCGTCGTTGCAGGGGAACCAGGTGGAGGAGCCGGAGGGCTGCGAGGCGACGAGCACCCCGTCCTCCAGCTCCTCCCAGCCGAGCTCGCCCCAGTGGCTGGCGCGGGGGGCGGGGTGGCCGCTGTACTCGATCTCGACGTCGACGCTCTCGCCGGCGGCCAGCGGCTCGGCGGGGGACACCCGCAGCTTGTGCGGCGCCTGCTCGTGGCGGGCGCGGCGTCCGTCGATCCGGACGCGGGACACGCGGAGCCGGGAGAGGTCGAGGGAGAACCGCCGGAGCGGCTGCAGCGCGACGATCCGCAGCACGGCCCGGCCTGCCAGGCGGTTCGAGGCGACGCGGTAGTCGAGGTCGAGGTCGTAGGACTCGACGCGGTAGCCGGTGTTCCCGATGCCGGGGACGTAGGGGTCGCCGGCGGTCTCGAGCCCGGTCAGCGCGGGGCTCACGCGACGGGCGCGTGGTAGTCGGCGACGCGCACCTCGCGCCACGGGCCGATCGGGTTGCCGCTCCAGCGGCTGCCCGCGGGCACGAGCTCCCCCCGCATGACGAGCGAGGCGGGGCCGACCGTGCCGTGCTCGGCGATCCGCGCGGCGGGGAGGATCACGCTGTGCGGGCCCAGGGTGGCGCCGGCGTCGAGGCTCACGAGATCCATGCTCATGATTCGATCATGGAACAGGTGCGTCTGCACGACGCAGCCCCGGTTCACGGTCGCTCCGTCGCCGAGCGAGATCAGATCGGCCTCGGGGAGCCAGTAGCTCTCGCACCAGACGCCGCGTCCGATCCGGGCGCCGAGGCTCCGCAGCCACCAGACCAGCGCCGGAGTGCCCGCGGCGGCGTGGGCGAACCAGGGCGCGGCGACCATCTCGGTGAAGGCGTCGGCCAGCTCGCTCCGCCAGACGAACGAGGACCACAGCGGCTGCTCGCTCGGCTCGACCCGCTGGATCAGGATCCACTTCGCGGCGGTGGAGACGGCCGCGGCGACCGCCCCGGCGGCCAGCAGGACGACGCCACCCGCGAGCGCGGCGAGCACCGACCCGAGCGTCTGGATCAGCGCCAGCAGTCCGGCGACCACGCCGAGGCCGATCGCGACCGAGACGACCACCGGGACGAAGCGGCCGAGCTCCCACGCGATGCGGGCCGCGCGGAGTCGGCGGGCGGGACGGAAGGTGCGCGCCGACTCCGCCTCGACGACGGTGCGCCGCAGCCGCACGGGCGGTGAGCCGAGCCACGACGAGCCCGCCTTCGACTTCAGGGGCGCGGAGGAGAGGACGGCGACGAGACCGCCGGCGGGCACGGTGTGACCGGGAGCCGCCATGCCGGAGTTGCCGAGGAACGCGCGCTCGCCGATCTCGGCGCGGGCGAGCCGCATCCAGCCGCCGCCGAGCGCGTAGGAGGCGACGAGCGTGTCGTCGGCGAGGAACGCGCCGTCGCGGATGGTCGTCATCGCGGGCAGGAGCAGCACCGTCGAGGCCTCGACGTCGCGTCCGACCTTCGCGCCGAGGAGCCGCAGCCAGACCGGGGTGAACAGGCCCGAGTAGAGCGGGAAGAGCAGGACCCGCGCGGAGTCGAGCAGCCGCTCCGTCGACCAGACCTGCCAGCCGATCCGACCGCGCACGGGGTGGGTGCCCGGCTCGACGCCCCGGCCGAGCAGGCGCACCAGGACGACGACGAGAGCGGCGAGGACGACTCCGGAGACGGCGACGGCGGGCACGAGGGCGACGAGAGCGGGCCCGAGCGCGGCGCCGAGGCCGGCCGAGCCGCGCACGGCGGCGGCCACGACGGCGAGCCCGGCCGCGAGGGCGAGGACCGGGACCGCCGCGAGGCCGACCGCGGACGCTCCGTACGCCCAGACCCAGCCCGGGCGGCGCGCCGGGCGCTCCGAGGGGAACCCGGCGTTCGCCCTGCCGAGCCGCTGGGCGGGGGATCCTCCCCAGCGCTGCCCGGCCGGCACTCGCCCGAAGACGGCCGATCCCGGCTCGATCTGCGCGTGCTTGCCGATCCGGGCGCCGGGGAGGAGCGTGCTGCGCGCGCCCACCGTGCTGCCGGCGCCGACCCGGACGGCGCCGACGCGCAGGACGTCGCCGTCGATCCAGTAGCCGGAGAGGTCGACCTCGGGCTCGATCGCGGCGCCGCGCCCGAGCGTGAGCATCCCGGTCAGCGGAGGGAGGGAGTGCAGGTCGACGTCGTCGGCGATGCGGGCGCCGAGCGCGCGGGCGTAGTAGGCGACCCAGGGCGCGCCCGCCAGGCTCACGGCCTTGAGCTGGAAGGCGATCTGCTCGGCCAGCCAGAGCCGGAGGTGCACGCTCCCGCCGCGCGGGTGGTCTCCGGCTCGGATCCCGCGCAGCAGGGTGCGCGCGGCGAGGACGGTGAGCCCCATCCGCCCGAACGGCGTGAGGAAGAGCGCGAACGCGGGGATCAGCGCGGCGAGCGGAGCGGTGGGCAGCCAGCCGAACCCCGGCACCAGGTCGAGCACCGCGGTGACGGTGAGGATCGCAGTGATCCAGCGGGCGCTGCCGAGCACGAGCAGCGGTGCGCCGAGGAGGGTCTGCAGCACGCGCATCCTGAGGGGGACCGGCGCGATGCGGTGAGCGGACACCTCCGCAGTGCCGGTCGAGCGGCTCTGGATCTCGGCGGCCATCGCCGCGAGACGCGGGTGGGCGTAGACGTCGGCGACGGTGAACTCGGGGTCGCGCTCGCGGATCCGCGCGACCAGCTGGGCGGCGGCGAGGGAGCCGCCGCCGAGGTCGAAGAAGTTCGCCCGCTCGTCGACCGGCACGCCGAGCACGTCGCGCCAGAGGGCGGCGAGCCACGCCTCCTCGGGGTCGAGGGAGGCGTCCTCGGTCGTGCCCACGGCGAGCGGCCAGGGGAGTGCGGCGCGGTCGACCTTGCCGGAGACGCGGGTCGGCAGCTCCTCGACCACGGCCAGCAGCGGCACGAGGGATGCGGGCAGCTCCTCGCGCAGGCGGGCGAGCGCCGCGTCGCGGTCGAGCTCCCGGCCGCCGGCGAGGGCCAGGTAGCCGACGAGGACCTGGTTGCCGGCCGACGTGGTGCGGACCGCGGCCGCCGCCCCCGAGACTCCGGGGAGCGCCTGCAGCGCCGCCTCGACCTCGCCGAGCTCGATCCGCCGACCGCCGAGCTTCACCTGGTCGTCCGCGCGCCCCTGGAAGACCAGGCCGGCGCTCTCGAAGCGCACCAGGTCGCCGGAGCGGTAGGCCCGCTCCCAGCCCAGGAGACGTGCCGGCGCGTACTTCTCGGCGTCCTTGACCGGGTCGAGGTAGCGCGCGAGCCCGACCCCGCCGATGACCAGCTCGCCGACCTCGCCCTCGCCGACCTGCTGCCCGTCCGCGTCCACGACGGCGAGCCGCCAGCCGTCCAGCGGCAGCCCGATGCGCACCGGGGGAGGCCCGCCGAGGGGCGCGGCGCAGGCGACGACGGTGGCCTCGGTCGGCCCGTAGGTGTTCCAGACCTCGCGGCCCTCGACGGCCAGGCGCTCGCCGAGCTCCGGCGGGCACGCCTCGCCACCGAAGATCAGCAGGCGGACGTTCTCGAGCGACTCCGCGGGCCAGAGCGCCGCGAGGGTCGGCACGGTCGAGACCACGGTGATGCCGTGCGTGGTCAGCCAGGGGCCGAGGTCCATGCCGCTGCGGACCAGCGAGCGGGGAGCGGGGACGAGGCAGGCGCCGTGCCGCCAGGCGAGCCACATCTCCTCGCAGGACGCGTCGAACGCGACCGAGAGACCGGCCAGCACCCGGTCCCCGGGGCCGAGCGGCTCCGCCTGGAGGAAGAGGCGCGCCTCAGCGTCGACGAAGGCGGCGGCGGAGCGGTGGCTGACCGCCACTCCCTTGGGGGTTCCGGTGGAGCCGGAGGTGAAGATGATCCAGGCGTCGTCCTCGAGCGAGGGCGGCTGCAGCAGCGGGATCGACGCCGTGCTCGGGTGCGGCGCGCTCGCGGTGAACAGGCGTGCGGCCGGCTCGTCGGCGCTGGTGCGCTCGAAGCGCCCGGAGCCGGTGATCACGCCGCGGACGGCGGCCTCGCCGAAGACGAGGCGCGCCCGTTCCTCGGGGTCGTCGGCGTCCACCGGGACGTACGCGGCTCCCGCGGCGAGGACGGCCAGGATCGCGAGGTAGAGCTCGCGGGAGCCGCTGGGCATGCGGATCCCGACGCGGTCGCCGCGTCGGACCCCGGCGGCGGTGAGCTCGCCCGCGAGCTGCACCGTGCGGGCCAGCAGCTCCCGGTAGCTGAGCGCGCCGGCCGGGTCCTCCAGGGCGGAGGCGTCCGGGTGGCGCTCCGCGGTGTCGCGGAGGACGTCGACCAGCGTGCGGGGAGGAGGGGTGGCCGCTCCGGCGTCGAGCACGTCCTGGGGGCCGGCCGTCTCGGTCACGTCTCGTCTCCGTCCCGGCCGCGCGATCGGGAGCGCGGCGGCCGGGGCGACACCGTAGGGAGGCGGGGTGACGCGGAGGTGAACAGGCGGGGTCGGCCCGCCCGGCTCAGTGCGCCATCGGGAGCGGCGCGTCCGACTCCGCCGGGCGGCGGACGAAGAACGCGGCCACGATCGCGACCGTCGCGATCGACGCGCCCCACAGGAACGCGGAGTGGATGCCGCCGGCGTAGGAGGCGACCTCGTCGACTCCGCCCTGCGCGAGCTCCGCCGACCGGATCGAGAGGACGGTGACGAACAGCGCCGTGCCCGCCGCGCCGCCCAGCTGCTGCACGGTGCCGATGATCGCGCTGCCGTGCGAGTAGAGCGAGGGGCGCACCGAGCCGAGGCCGGCGGTGAACAGCGGCGTGAAGACGAAGGCGAGGCCCAGGCTGAGGGTGACGTGCAGCGAGAGGACGAACCAGGGCGACGAGTCCGCCGCGAGCAGGGTGTACCCCCACAGTGCGCCGGCGACGACGATCGAGCCGGGCACGAGCAGCACGCGCGGGCCGAAGCGGTCGTAGCCGCGGCCGACGAACGGCGCGAGCAGGCCCATCAGCAGGCCGCCGGGGAGCAGGAGCAGCCCGGTCTCCAGCGGAGTGAGGCCCAGCACGTTCTGCGTGTAGAGGGGCAGCAGGATCAGCGTGCCGAAGAGCGCCGACATGCTGACCGCCATCATCGCGATGACGATGGTGAAGTTCGCGGAGGAGAAGGTCCGGAGGTCCAGCAGGGCCCGGTCGGTGCGCTGCAGCAGGAGCTGGCGCGCGATGAAGCCCGCGAGGCCGAGGCCCGCGACGACGAACGGGATCCACGGCGCGACGACCGCGGCTCCGCCCTCGCCGAGGCTCGACAGGCCGTAGACGAGGCCGCCGAAGCCGAAGACCGAGAGGACGACCGAGAGCGAGTCGATCGGGATGGAGCGGGGCTCGGTGACGTTCTCGACCTTGCGCAGGCCCAGGAGCAGCGCGCCGATCGCGATCGGCAGCACGATCCAGAACATCCAGCGCCAGCCGAGGAAGTTGAGGATGACGCCCGAGATCGTCGGTCCGACGGCCGGAGCCACCGAGATGACGATCGAGATGTTGCCCATCATCCGGCCGCGGATCGCCGGGGGCACCAGCGTCATCACGGTCGTCATCAGCAGCGGCATCATGATGGCCGTGCCGCCGGCCTGCACCACGCGGGCCGCCAGGAGGACCGCGAAGGTCGGGGCGAGCGCGGCGGTGAGCGTGCCGAGGCTGAAGAGGATCATCGCGGCGGCGAAGAGCGTGCGGGTGTGCAGCCGCTGGATCAGGTAGCCCGTGATCGGGATGACGACGGCCATCGTGAGCATGAAGGCGGTCGAGAGCCACTGGCCCACGTGCGCCTCGACGTCGAAGTCGCGCATGAGGTCGGGCAGCGCCACGCTCATGATCGTCTCGTTGAGGATCACGACGAACGCCGACACCAGCAGGAGGCTGATGACCAGGCGGCTGCGCGGCTCGAGGGTCGTGGCGGCGGCGGGTGCGGCGGGCCGCGCGGCGGGAAGGGTGCTGCGCTCGGTCACAGGTGTTCTCCGGTCGTGAGGGGGATCGGTGTGAGGGGCGCATCGACGGCTCGACTCGCGGGCGCGGATGCGGGGTACGGAGGGAGAACAGCGGCGGGCGCCCCGGACATTCCCGATCGACGGGGATCCGCTGCGAGAGGTCTCAGGCGAGGACCGCGCAGAGCGCGGAGGACGCGGCCTCGGCCTCCTCGAGCGTGGCGCCCTCGCCGAAGCTGAACCGCACGGCGGTCCGGGCGACGTCGGGGTCGAGGCCGAGGGCCAGCAGCGCGGGCGAGGGCTCGTCGCGCCCGGCGGCGCACGCCGAGCCGCTCGAGACGACGACGCCGCGCTCCTCCAGCTCGAGGAGCGTCGACTCGCCGCTGCGCCCGGGGACGGCGTACGCGGCGATCGAGGGGAGCCGGTGCGCCGCGGAGCCCAGCGGCACGGCCCGGGGCGCCAGGGCCGCGACCCGCTCGGCGAACGCGTCCCGGACCGCTCCGACCCGCGCCGCGCGGTCCGGATCGAGCAGGCGCACCGCGGTGCCGAGCGCGACCGCGAAGGCCACGTTCTCGGTGCCCGAGCGCCGCTCCCGCTCCTGGCCGCCGCCGTGCAGCAGGGGCTCGAACGGGAGCCGGCTGCGCAGCAGCAGCGCCCCCACGCCCTTCGGCGCCCCGAGCTTGTGCCCGGAGACCGAGACCGCGTCGGCGCCCCAGCCCGCGACGTCCAGCCAGCCGGCGGCCTGGACGGCGTCCACGTGCAGCGGCACGCCCCGCGATCGGCAGAGCGCCGCGATCGCCGGAACGTCCTGCACCGTCCCGATCTCGTTGCTCGCCGCGAGCACCGAGACCAGTGCGGTGTCCGGCCGGACCAGCGCGGCGAGCGCGTCGAGGTCGAGCAGGCCGGTCGCGTCGACGGGGGCCGTCGACACCTCGAAGCCGTGCAGGCGCCGGAGGTGGTCGGCCGACTCGACGGTCGCCTCGTGCTCGAGCGCCGAGATCACCAGGTGCCGTCCGCGCGGCGATCCCAGCGCGAGGCCCTTGACCGCCGTGTTGATCGACTCCGTGCCGCCGGAGGTGAAGAGCGTCTCGGAGGCGCGGCCGCCGAGGAAGCGGGCCACGTGAGCGCGCGCCGCCTCCAGCGCGCGCGCCGCGGCGTCGCCGAGCGAGTGGCTGCTCGACGGATTGCCGTACTCGGCGGTGAGGAACGGCCACATGGCCTCCAGCACCTCGCGGCGCACGGGCGAGGTCGCGGCGTGGTCGAGGTAGATCACTCGACCGCGATGTCCAGGCCGAGGTCGAGCGAGCGGACGCTGTGGGTGAGCGCGCCGACGGAGATCACGTCGACCCCCGCCTCCGCGATCGCGCGCACGGTCGAGAGGTCGACGCCGCCGCTCGCCTCGACCACGGCCCGCCCGCCGATGAGGGCGACGCCCTGGCGGAGCAGTTCGGGGGTGAAGTTGTCGAGCATGATCGTGTCCGCGCCTCCCGCCAGCGCGGGCTCGATCTGGTCGAGCCGGTCGACCTCGACCTCGAGGTGCGCCGTGTGCGGGATCGAGGCGCGCGCCGCCCGCAGGGCCGCGGTCAGGTCGATCCCGCGCGCGGCGAGCACCGCGAGGTGGTTGTCCTTCGCCAGCACCGCGTCCGAGAGCGAGAAGCGGTGGTTGCGGCCGCCGCCGCTGCGGACGGCGTGCCTCTCGAGCGCGCGCAGGCCCGGCGTGGTCTTGCGGGTGTCGACGATGCGGGCGCGCGTCCCCTCCACCGCGGCGACGTACTGCGCCGTCAGGGTGGCGATGCCGCTCATCCGCTGCACGAGGTTGAGCGCGACGCGCTCGCCGCGGAGCACGCCGCCCGCGGGGCCCTCGATCCGGGCGAGGGTCTGCCCGGCCTCGAAGACCGCGCCGTCCTCCACGAGCACCGAGCAGCGGATCCGGGAGTCGACCTGCCGCATCGTGCCGACGAGGACGGCGCCGCCGCTGAAGACACCGGGCTCGCGGGCCACGAGGGCGGCGCTCGCGGTGGCGTCCGCGGGGAGGAGGGTGTCGGAGGTCAGGTCGCCCCAGGGCGCGTCCTCCTCGAGGGCGAGGGTGACGACGCGGTCGATGCTCTGGCGGGTCAGCACGGAAGGGCCGCCTCTCTGGTGGGGGCGGCGGCGCTCGCCGTCGCGGGGTCGGAGGAGTCGGTGCGGTGGTGGGCGCCGACGGAGTGCGTGCGCGCGAGCGCGGCGTCGATGAGAGCGAGGGCGCAGATCAGCAGGTTCGCGTCCTCGAGCGTCCTCAGTCCGAGCGGAGCGGGCGAGGCGGAGGCGACGAGCGCGTCGCGCGCCGCTGTGAGCCCCGCCGCGTCCCGGGAGAGGCCGGCTCCCGCCCACATCGCGTCCTGGAGAGCGGTGCGGTCGAGCGTCATCGGGACGACGGCGCGGGGAGGGGCGACCGGGCCGCCGCTCCAGGAGAGGGAGTCGAGGGCGAGCGCCGCGCGGCGCGCGAACACGACGCCCTCGAGCAGGCTGTTGGAGGCGAGGCGGTTCGCGCCGTGGACGCCGGTGCGGGCGACCTCGCCCACTGCGAGCAGCCCGGGGAGGCTGGTGCGCCCGTCCAGGTCGGTCGCGATCCCGCCCATCCAGTAGTGCGCGGCCGGAGTCACGGGCAGCAGGTCGTCGGCGAGCGAGAGCCCGTTCTCGCGGCAGGCCGCCGAGATCGTCGGGAACCTCTTCGCCAGCACCTCGGGGTCGATCGCCCGGGCGTCCAGGTGCACGGGCAGTCCGCCCTGCAGCCGCATCCGCTCCGCGATCGCGCGCGCCACGACGTCGCGCGGCGCCAGCTCGGCCTCGGGGTGCACCCCGGCCAGGAACCGCTCGCCCGCGGCGTCGCGCAGCACCGCGCCCTCGCCGCGCACCGCCTCCGAGACGAGGAAGCCGCCCGGCAGCGCGAGCGTGGTCGGGTGGAACTGGTAGAACTCCAGGTCCGCCGTCTCCGCTCCTGCCCGCAGGGCGGCGGCGAGCCCGTCCCCGGTAGCGACGGACGGATTGGTGGTGTGCCGGTAGAGCTGCCCGGCGCCTCCGGTGGCCAGCACGACCGCGTCGGCCGCCAGGCGCTCGAGCACGCCGTCGTGCAGGACGTCGGCGCCCGTGACCGAGCCGCCCTCCCGCACCAGGTCGACCAGGGCGGCGTGCTCGCGCACCTCGACCGACGAGGCCCGCACCGCCGCCACGAGAGCGGCCTCGATCGCGGCGCCCGTCGCGTCGCCGCCGGCGTGCAGGATCCGCGGACGCGAGTGGGCGCCCTCGAGTCCCCGCGCCAGCTCGCCGCCCTCGCGGTCGAAGCCGACGCCCCACTCCTGCAGCACCGCGACCGCCTCCGGCCCCTCGGCGCAGAGCACCTCGACCGCCGAGCGCACGGCGAGGCCCGCACCGGCGGTGAGCGTGTCCTCCACGTGCAGCGCCACGGAGTCGCCCGGCGCCGTGACCGCGGCGATCCCGCCCTGCGCGGCGCGCGTCGACGACTCCGCCAGCGCGCCCTTGGTGACGAGCAGCACCTCGTGGCGGCGCTGCGCCGTCAGCGCGGCGACCAGCCCGGCGATGCCGCTGCCGACGACGACGACCCGCGCCATGTCAGACCGCCGCCGGCCCGGCGGGCGGAACGGCCGCGAGCATCCGCTCGAGGGCGATGCGCGCCTCGGCCTGCACCGACTCCGCGACCTCGATCCGGTTGAGCACCGTCCCCGCGACCAGTCCCTCGAGCACCCAGGCGAGGTAGCCGGGGTGGATGCGGTACATGGTCGAGCAGGGGCAGACCACGTCGTCGAGGCAGAAGATCGTGTGCTGCGGGTACTGGACGGCGAGGCGCTGCACCAGGTTGATCTCGGTGCCGATCGCGAAGGTCGATCCCGCGGGTGCCGCCTGGATCGCCTTCACGATGTAGTCGGTCGAGCCGTACTCGTCGGCCGCGTCGACGACCGCCATCGGGCACTCCGGGTGCACGATCACGCGCACGCCCGGGTGCTCGGCGCGCGCCTTCGCGATCTGGGCCGTCGTGAAGCGCTTGTGCACCGAGCAGAAGCCGTGCCAGAGGATCACCTGCGCGTCCAGGAGCGTCGCAGTGTCGGAGCCGCCCTGCGGCTTCCGCGGGTTCCACATCGGCATCCGCTCCAGCGGCACGCCCATCGCCTTGGCGGTGTTGCGGCCGAGGTGCTGGTCGGGGAAGAACAGCACCCGCTGCCCGCGCGCGAACGCGTCCTCGAGAACGGTCGCCGCGTTCGAGGAGGTGCAGACCACGCCTCCGTTGCGGCCGCAGAACGCCTTCAGCGCGGCGGAGGAGTTCATGTACGTGACCGGGACGAGCGGCACGCGGCCGTCGGCGTCCGGCTCGGTGCCGTAGAGCTCGGTGAGCTCGGCCCAGGCGTCCTCGACGGAGTCGATGTCGGCCATGTCCGCCATCGAGCAGCCGGCCGCCAGGTTCGGGAGGATCACGGCCTGCTCCGGTCCGGAGAGGATGTCGGCCGTCTCCGCCATGAAGTGCACGCCGCAGAAGACGATGGCCTCGGCGTCGGGCCGGCTCGTCGCCGCCTTCGCCAGCTGGAACGAGTCGCCCACGTAGTCGGCGTACTGCACCACCTCGTCCCGCTGGTAGAAGTGCCCGAGCACGACGACCCGCTCGCCGAGCGTCTCCTTCGCCGCGAGGATGCGGTGGTGCAGCTCGTCGGCGCTCGCCGTCGTGTACTCCTCCGGCAGACGTCCCTGGACCGGGGCGTCGGCCGGGATCGGGTCGGCCTGGGAGGCGCCGGGCCCGTAGGCGGGCAGGCCGAGGTCGAACGACCAGGGGGCCTCCGCGAGCTCGGGCGCGCAGGTGGCGCCGGGCGCGGAGCCGCCCTCGATGAGCCGGATGGTGCTGTCGACGGATGTCACGGTGTTCTCCTCGTGAGGCGGGTGGGGGAGTCGGGCGGCGCGCTCAGACGGGCAGCGGGCCGTTGTCGACGAGCGCCGCCGACTCGTCGTAGCGGTAGAGGCGCGGGGGACGGTGGCGGGTGCCCGTCAGGCGCTCCCCGGTGGGCACCACGGTGCCGGAGCTCTCGATCGTCCGGCGGAAATTGGCCGGGTCGAGGGGCTTCTGCAGGACGGCCTCGTGGACCTCCCGCAGCTGGGACAGGGTGAAGGCGCCGCCGAGGAAGGCCTGCGCGATGCGGGAGTACTCCATCTTGTTGCGCAGGCGCCAGAGGGCGTAGTCGACGATCAGTCCGTGGTCGAAGGCGAGCTCGAGCGGCAGATCGGTGCAGAGCCAGGCGACGTTCTCTCCCACGATGGCCTCGTCGGCCTCGGCGGAGCGCACGAGCGCCCAGTAGACGATCGACACGACGCGGTCCTCGCCGGGGGAGCGGTCGGTGCCGCCGACGGCGTAGAGCTGCTCGAGGTAGCGCGGAGCCAGGCCCGTGGTCTCGCGGAGAGTGCGGCGGGCCGACTCGGCGAGGTCCTCGTCCGGATGCAGCGGTCCGCCGGGCAGTGCCCAGAGTCCCTCGAACGGCTCGCGGATGCGCCGGACGACGGGGATCCAGACGGTGCTCGCTCCGGTCTCCGGGTGCGGCCGCAGGGCGAAGATCACCGTCGACACGGCGAGCTGCACGTCCGGCATCCGGTGCCCCCTACTAAGAGTCGCACCGACTGTAAGTGCTGGGATCACCTTAGTGTCACGAACACCTGAACACCTAGCGGAAGAGGCGACACGCCGCGCAGGGTCCGCCCTCACCGCTAGGCTGACCGCACAACCGAATACCGGGCCGCAATACGCGACGCGGGAGAGCCGACTCCGGTCGGCACCGAAGGAGCAAGCCTCCCCGCCAATCTCTCAGGTCTTGTACCGCGTCGAACTGGCCACTCTGGAAAGCGATCCGCTCGGATCCGCCCATGGTGAAAGCGCTCGACCCCTCGGGGCGGCGCGAATCTCTCAGGCTCCACGACAGAGGGGGAGTTCCCACGGCACTGCTGTGCTCTGCCGCGAACGCGGCGCGAGTCCAGCACTGCGACGAAATGGAGAACTCATGTCCGAGACCCCGACGACCAGCCCCGAAGCCCGCTACTCGCCCCTGCACGAGGTGCACGTCGCCGCCGGCGCGTCCTTCACCGACTTCGCCGGGTGGCAGATGCCGGTCCGCTACTCCGGCGATCTCGCCGAGCACCACGCCGTGCGCACTGCCGCCGGCCTCTTCGACCTCTCGCACATGGCCGAGATCCTCGTCGTCGGCCCCGAGGCGGTCGACGCCCTCGACTACGCGCTGGCGAGCGACATCTCGGCCGTCGCCGCCGGCCGCGCGAAGTACACCCTTCTCCTGGAGCGCACGGGCGGCGTGATCGACGACCTCGTCGTCTACCGCACGGGCGAGGACCGCTTCATGGTCGTCGCGAACGCGGCCAACCGGCACATCGTCGTCGAGACGCTCCGCGACCGCACCGCGATGTTCGAGTGCGAGCTGTTCGACGAGAGCGACGACGTCGCCCTCATCGCGCTGCAGGGCCCGCGCTCGCTCGAGATCCTGCAGAACGTCCAGGGCCTCGCCGTCGAGACCGAGCGGGGAGCGGAGTCCGTGCTCGACACGGACGACGCCGCCCGCCTGCTCGCGGAGCTGCGCTACTACCGCGCCGTGCCCGCGACCTTCGAGGCGCATCCGATCCTGATCGCGCGCACCGGGTACACGGGCGAGGACGGCTTCGAGATCTACGTCTCGCCCGACTCCGCTCCCGCGCTCTGGCAGACTCTCGCCGAGACCGGCGCCGGAGCGGGCCTCGTCCCCGCCGGCCTCGCCGCCCGCGACACCCTCCGCCTCGAGGCGGGCATGCCGCTCTACGGCCACGAGCTCTCCCGCGACGTCTTCCCCGCACAGGCCGGCCTCGGCCGCGTCGTCGCCTTCGGGAAGCCGATCGACTTCGTCGGCCGCGCGGCCAGCGAGGAGGGTCCCTCCGGAGACGCTCCCGTGCTCGTCGGGCTCGTCGGCGAGGGCCGCCGCGCCGCCCGTGCCGACTACACCGTCCTCTCCGGCGACGACGAGGTCGGAGTGGTCACCAGCGGCGTCCTCTCGCCGACCCTGGGCGTCCCGATCGCGATGGCCTACGTCGCCCCCGCCTCCGCGCAGCCCGGGACGGCGCTCGCCGTCGACATCCGCGGCACGCGCCTCCCGATGACCGTCACCGAGCTCCCCTTCTACTCGAGAAAGAAGAACTGACATGGCCGTGCCCACCGAGCTGCAGTACACCTCCGACCACGAGTGGA
This sequence comes from Rathayibacter sp. VKM Ac-2805, assembly GCF_009834265.1. Classification (NCBI taxonomy): domain Bacteria; kingdom Bacillati; phylum Actinomycetota; class Actinomycetes; order Micrococcales; family Microbacteriaceae; genus Rathayibacter; species Rathayibacter sp. VKM Ac-2805. The sequence goes on along the minus strand of NZ_CP047185.1, from coordinate 2,282,485 downwards.
TCCGGGTCGACGGAGAGGTCGCGACCGTCGGCATCACCGCCTACGCCGCGGACAAGCTGGGCGACGTCGTCTTCGTCGAGCTCCCCGAGGCGGGAGCCCGCGTCGAGGGCGGCAGCGTCGTCGGCGAGATCGAGTCGACCAAGTCGGTGGGCGAGCTGTTCGCCCCCGTCGACGGCGAGGTCCTCGAGACCAACACGGCCGTCGTCGACAGCCCCGAGCTCGTCAACTCCGACCCGTTCGGCGAGGGGTGGCTGATCCGGGTCCGCTTCGACGCCCTGCCCGACGGCCTCCTCGACTCGGCCGCCTACACCGAGCTGGTCGGCGAGTAGATGGCGGCCACCAGGACCCCCGGCGCCTTCGAGTCCCGCCACATCGGGACCGACGCCGACGCGCAGCGCACCATGCTCGCGGCTCTCGGCTACGACTCCGTGGAGGAGCTCGTCACCGCCGCCGTCCCCGAGTCGATCCACGTCCGCGACCTCCCGCAGGTGCTGCCCGCTCCGGCCACCGAGACGGAGGCGCTCGCCGAGCTGCGCGCCCTCGCCGCGAGGAACACGGTGCGTCGGCCGATGATCGGCCTCGGCTACTACGGCACGCACACCCCCGCGGTGATCAAGCGCAACGTGCTCGAGAACCCCAGCTGGTACACGGCCTACACGCCGTACCAGCCCGAGATCTCGCAGGGGCGCCTGGAGGCGCTGATCAACTTCCAGACGATGGTCTCCGACCTCACCGGCCTCGACACGGCCGGCGCGTCGATGCTCGACGAGGGCACGGCCGTCGTCGAGGCCATGCTGCTCGCGCGCCGCGCCTCGAAGGCGCGCACCGACGTCTTCGTCGTCGACTCCGACGCTCTCCCGCAGACCCTCGCGCTGCTGCGCGGCCGGGCGGAGGCCGTCGGCATCCGCATCGTCGAGCTCCCGCTCTCGCGCACCGCCGCGGAGGAGGTGCCGGAGTGCTTCGGCGCACTCGTGCAGTACCCCGGCGCGTCCGGGCACCTCTGGGACCCGTCGGCGGTGCTCGCCGCGGTGAAGGCCCACGGCGGCCTGGCCGTCGTCGCCGCCGACCTGCTCGCGCTGACCCTGGTGCGCTCGCCGGGCGAGCTCGGCGCGGACGTCGCGGTCGGCACCACGCAGCGCTTCGGCGTCCCGCTGGGCTTCGGAGGACCGCACGCCGGCTACCTCGCCGTCCGCAAGGGACTCGAGCGCCAGCTGCCCGGCCGCCTCGTCGGCGTCAGCCAGGACGCGGACGGCCACCCCGCCTACCGCCTGTCCCTCCAGGCCCGCGAGCAGCACATCCGCCGCGAGAAGGCGACCTCCAACATCTGCACCGCGCAGGTCCTCCTGGCGGTCATGGCGGCGATGTACGCGGTCTACCACGGGCCGGACGGGCTCGCCGCGATCGCCGAGCGCGTGCACGGCCGGGCCGCGCTCCTCGCGCGCCTCCTCCTCGACCGGGGCCACTCCCTCCGGCACGCCGACTTCTTCGACACCGTCTCGGTCGTCGTGCCCGGCGGCGCGGAGGCGGCGGTCGCCCGCGCCCGCGAGGCCGGCTTCGACGTGCGCCTGGTCGACGCCGACACGGTCTCGGTGTCGATCGACGAGACGGTCACCGACCTCGAGGTGATCGCCGTCGCGACCGCCGTCGGGCAGCTGGACTCGTCGTTCGGCTTCCTCGGCGGCTCCGCGCGGAGCATCCCCGCCGAGCTCGACCGCCGCACGCCCTTCCTCGTGCACCCGGTCTTCAGCAGCCACCACAGCGAGACCTCGATGATGCGCTACCTCAAGCGCCTCGCCGACTCGGACTACGCGCTGGACCGCGGCATGATCCCGCTCGGCTCCTGCACCATGAAGCTCAACGCCGCCACCGAGATGGAGGCGGTCAGCTGGCCCGAGTTCGCGGACCTGCACCCGTTCGCCCCCGAGGCGGACGTGCAGGGCTCCCTGGCGCTGATCGGCCAGCTGGAGGGGTGGCTCGCCCACCTCACCGGCTACGACTCCGTGTCGCTCCAGCCCAACGCCGGCTCGCAGGGCGAGCTCGCGGGCCTGCTGGCGATCCGCGGCTGGCACCGGTCGAACGGCGACGAGGACCGCACGGTCTGCCTGATCCCCTCGAGCGCCCACGGCACCAACGCCGCGAGCGCGGTCCTCGCCGGCATGCGCGTCGTCGTCGTGGCCTGCGACGAGCTCGGCAACGTCGACCTGGACGACCTCCGGGCGAAGATCGCCGAGCACGCGGGCTCCCTCGCCGCGCTGATGATCACCTATCCGTCGACCCACGGCGTCTACGAGCACGAGGTCGCCGAGATCTGCCGCCTCGTCCACGAGGCCGGCGGACAGGTGTACGTGGACGGCGCGAACCTCAACGCGCTTCTGGGCTTCGCCCGCTTCGGAGACTTCGGCGGCGACGTCTCGCACCTCAACCTGCACAAGACGTTCTGCATCCCGCACGGCGGAGGCGGTCCCGGCGTCGGTCCCGTCGCCGCGAAGGCGCACCTCGCGCCGTTCCTGCCCGGCCACCCGCTCGCGCAGCGGCTCGAGCACGGCGTGGGCACGCAGGGCGAGCGGATCGTCCACGGCGGCGCACCGGTGTCGGCAGCGCCCTACGGCAGCCCCGGCATCCTGCCGATCTCGTGGGCGTACGCCCGGATGATGGGCGAGGAGGGCCTGCGGGCCGCGACCGGGGCGGCCGTCCTCTCGGCCAACTACGTCGCCGCGCGCCTCCGCGAGCACTACCCGGTGCTCTACACGGGGGACAACGGGCTCGTCGCCCACGAGTGCATCCTCGACATCCGTCCGCTGACGGCGGCGACCGGAGTGACCGTGGACGACGTCGCCAAGCGCCTCGTCGACTACGGCTTCCACGCCCCGACCATGAGCTTCCCCGTCGCCGGGACCCTGATGGTCGAGCCGACGGAGAGCGAGGACCTCGCCGAGATCGACCGCTTCATCGACGCGATGATCGGGATCCGGGCGGAGGCCGACCGCGTCGGCGCGGGGGAGTGGCCGGTGGACGACAACCCGCTGCGCGGCGCCCCGCACACCGCCGAGTGCCTGACGGCCGAGGAGTGGACGCACCCCTACAGCCGCGAGCAGGCCGTCTACCCGGTCCGCTCGCTGGTGCGCGGCAAGTACTGGCCGCCGGTCCGCCGGATCGACCAGGCCTACGGCGACCGCAATCTCGTCTGCGCCTGCCCGCCCATCGAGGCCTTCGCCTGATCCGCCCGCACGCGCTCGTCCGCAACCGAGGGTGAGAGAGCAGGAACGGAGCCTCGAGCCCGTCCTGTCATCTCCCATCCTCGGCTGCGGATACCGGCGGTTCCGCGCAGGCGCGGAGTGGGGCGCAGTCCTCCCGATCCGGGGGGAACGGCGCACGGCGACTCCGATGCACGAGGGAGCCCGACCGTGTGGAACGCGTGGTGGAGGTGCTGGCAGGGCTCGACGGAGTCGCGACGAGCGAGCGGCTCCACCGTGCGGGTGTCACGCCGCGGCTCTTGAGAGCCGCCGTCGAGCGCGGCGCGGTCCTGCGGCTCCTCGGATGCGATCGGTCCGTCGTCACGGCCGCGGAGCCGGCGGCGCGAACAGCTCGGGCCAGAGGGCGACGGCCAGCGGGTAGCCGACGAACGAGACGATGTCGATGATCGAGTGGGCGATCACCAGGGGCAGGGTGCGGCCGAAGCGCTGGTAGAAGAGTCCGAACACCAGGCCCATGACCACGTTCCCGATGAAGGGCCCGATGCCCTGGTACAGGTGGTAGCTGCCCCGGAGCAGCGCACTGGTCACCAGGATCCGCCACCGCCCCCAGCCCAGATCGCCCAGGCGGGCGAAGAGGTACCCGATCACGACGACCTCCTCCTGCACACCCGCCCGGATCGCGGAGAGCACGAGCACCGGCACCGTCCACCAGTACGCGTCCAGCGGCGAGGCCACCACCGCCACGGTGATGCCCAGCGCGCGTCCGACGGCGTACAGCGCGATGCCCGGCGCGCCGATCGCCACCGCGAGGACCGTCCCGGTCCCCAGGTCCGCGAACGGCCGGCGCAGGTCGAGCCCCAGGCGCCCGAGGGGACGGCCCGAGCTCTGCCAGAGCAGGAACGCGCAGAGGGCCACCGGCACCAGGTCGAAGAAGAGCGCGAGCAGCTGGTAGACGAGGTCGAAGCCCGGGCGGTCGCTGAGGGCGCCGTTGATCGTCGCGGTCTGGTCGGCCAGTGCGGTCGAGCGGGTGAGCCGGTTGGCGATGGAGACCACCGAGTAGACAGCGGAGGCGCCCAGCGAGAGCCCGAGGACCAGCAGGATCTCGACGCGGATCCGGCGCCGTCCGGGCGCGGATCCTGACAGGTCGGTGGACACTCCGTGCGTCTCCTCTGAAGTCGATGTGTTGCGCGACGGCCGCCCGGCACGCACGTTTCGTGCAGAACAGCGCAAGGATTCCACCTCCCGGTTACCGCTGTGTAACGGTTGCCACATGCTTTTGTGCAGATAGCGGGCGAATACATAGTCTCGTTGAAGGCATCCGCGCGACGGCCACCAGTCTCGTGCGCCGCCGCCGTCGCCACGCGCACGGCACTCCACGCGTCAGGGAAACCACTTCTCGCGCGCCCCCACATCACTGGAGGAATAGTGAACATCAGACGTTACGGATTCGGGGCTCTGGCGCTCGTCGCCGCGAGCACGCTGGTCCTGGCCGGCTGCAGCAGCTCGAACGACTCGGGCGGAGGTGCATCGGGAGGCGACGCCGCCGCGATCATCTCCACGAACGGCTCCGAGCCGCAGAACCCGCTGATCCCGACGAACACCAACGAGGTGGGCGGCGGCAAGATCCTCGACGAAATCTTCGCGGGCCTGGTCTACTACGACGCCAAGGGCGCCCCCGAGAACGACGTCGCCGAGTCCATCGAGTCGGACGACGCGCAGAACTACACGATCACGATCAAGTCGGGCCTGACCTTCACGAACGGCGACCCGGTCACCTCCAGCTCGTTCATCGACGCCTGGAACTACGGCGCCAAGCTGTCGAACAACCAGCTCAGCGCGTCGTTCTTCTCGAACTTCGAGGGCTTCAGCGACACCGAGGACAGCGAGCTCACCGGTCTCAAGGCCGTGGACGACACCACCTTCACCGTCGCGCTCAAGTCCCCCCAGTCGGACTTCCCGATCAGCCTCGGCTACTCGGCGTACTACCCGCTGCCCGCCGCCGCGTTCGACGACATGGCCGCCTTCGGTGAGAACCCGATCGGCAACGGCCCGTACAAGCTCGACGGCGACGACGCGTGGCAGCACGACGTCCAGATCGAGCTCGTCAAGAACGACGAGTACACCGGCCCCCGCGAGGCCCAGAACGGCGGCCTGAAGATCGTCTTCTACGCCACGCAGGACGCCTCCTACGCCGACCTCCTCGGCGGCAACGTCGACGTGATCGACCAGATCCCGGACTCCGCCTTCGGCACCTTCGAGAGCGACCTCGGCGACCGCGCCGTGAACCAGCCCTCGGCCGTGTTCCAGTCCTTCACCATCCCGGGCCGTCTCCCGCACTTCGACGGCGAGGAGGGCAAGCTCCGCCGCCAGGCGATCTCGATGTCCTTCGACCGCAAGGAGATCACCGACGTGATCTTCGAGGGCACCCGCACCCCGGCCTCCGACTTCACCTCCCCGGTGATCGACGGCTACAGCGACGCCCTCACCGGCGCCGACGTGCTCGAGTACAACCCCGACGAGGCCAAGGCGCTGTGGGCTCAGGCCGACGCGATCAGCCCCTGGGACGGCACCTTCAAGATCGCCTACAACGCCGACGGCGGCCACCAGGGCTGGGTCGACGCGGTGACCAACTCGATCAAGAACACGCTGGGCATCGACGCCGAGGGCGACGCGTACCCGACCTTCGCCGAGGCGCGCACCAAGATCGTCGACCGCTCGATCGAGACCGCGTTCCGCACCGGATGGCAGGCCGACTACCCGAGCCTCTACAACTTCCTCGGACCGCTCTACGTGACCGGCGCCTCGTCCAACGACGGCGACTACTCGAACCCCGAGTTCGACTCCCTGCTCCAGCAGGGCCTGTCGGACGCCGACGCCGACGCTGCGAACAAGACGTTCCAGCAGGCCCAGGAGATCCTCCTCAAGGACCTCCCGTCGCTGCCCCTGTGGTACGCGAACGTGACCGGCGGCTACGGCGAGGGCGTGTCGAACGTCGAGTTCGGCTGGAACTCGGTGCCGCTCTACTACGAGATCACCAAGAACTAAGCTCGAACCACTGGGGCGCTTCGCCCGTGCCGTCGGCCGCCAGGTCACGGCACGGGCGGAGCGCCCTGTTTCGGTCACAATCGAATGAGGTCCCCATCCATGCGACTCCGGAACCGGCTGGGCTGACATGCTCGCCTACATCGTCCGACGCATCCTGCAAGCCGTCCCCGTGCTCATCGGCACCACGTTCCTCATCTACTTCATGGTCTTCTCCATGCCGGGGAACCCGCTCCTGTCGCTCTTCGGCGACAAGACGCCGAGCCCCGCGCTCCTCGCCCGCCTCGAGGAGCAGTACCACCTGAACGAGCCCTTCTTCGTCCAGTACCTGTACTACCTGGGAGGCGTCGTCCGCGGCGACTTCGGCATCTCGTTCTCCGGCCAGTCCGTCAACGAGATCCTCGCCCGCACCTTCCCGGTCACCCTGACGCTGGCCATGATGGCGATCGTCATCGAGATCGTCGTCGCGCTGACCATCGGCCTCATCAGCGGTCTGCGCAAGGGCAGCTTCTTCGACGCGAGCGCGCTGGTCGTCAGCCTCCTGCTCGTGTCGGTGCCGATCTTCGTGCTCTGCTTCATCGCGCAGTCCTTCTTCGCGATCCAGCTGGGATGGTTCCCTCCGACCGTCGGAGCCGACGCGTCGTTCCAGAGGCTGCTGCTGCCCGCGATCGTGCTCGCCCTGTTCGTGGTCGCCTCGGCCATCCGCCTCACGCGCGGGTCGGTCATCGAGACGGCCGGCTCGGACTTCGTGCGCACCGCGTACAGCAAGGGGCTCTCGCGACGCCGCGTCATCCCCGTGCACGTCCTGCGCAACTCGCTCATCCCGGTCACGACCCAGTTCGGAGCCGACTTCGGCCTCCTGATCGTCGGCGCGACCGTGACCGAGGGCATCTTCAACGTTCCCGGAGTCGGGAACACGCTCTATCAGGCGATCATCCGAGGTGAGCGGCCGACCGTCGTCTCCTTCGTCACGGTCATGGTGCTGTTCTACCTCGTGGTGAACATCCTCGTCGACCTGCTCTACGCCGTACTCGACCCGAGGATCCGCTATGCCAAATGAGTCCACCGGCGGCGCGCAGAAGGCCCGCCGCATCGACCACTTCGTGGCCCCGCTCGAGGAGACGCCGATCGCGTCGGTCGACGCCGTCAGCCTCGACGAGAAGCCCAGCAACCTCTGGACCGACGCGTGGCGCGACCTGCGCAAGCGGCCCATGTTCTGGATCTCGGGCGTCCTGATCCTCGTCATCATCGCCGTCGCGCTGTTCCCGGGCCTGTTCACCTCGGTGGACCCCCGCCAGTGCGCGCTCTCGTTCAGCAACCAGGGCCCCGGAGACGGCAGCCTGCTCGGCTACACCAAGCAGGGGTGCGACGTCTTCTCGCGGATCATCCACGGCACGTCCACGTCGCTGACCGTCGGCCTCATCGTGATCGTGATCACGACGGTCTCCGGCGTCATCGGCGGCGCGCTGGCCGGCTTCTTCGGCGGCTGGGTCGACACCGTGATCATGCGCCTCGGCGACATCTTCTTCTCGATCCCCTACATCCTCGCCGCGGTCGTCATCATGTCCGTCTTCTCGGCCTACCGGAACGTGTTCGTCATCGCCCTGGCGATCGGAGCGTTCGCCTGGCCGACGACGGCGCGCGTCCTGCGCTCCGAGGTCCTCCGCGTGAAGCAGGCCGACTTCGTCGGCGCCGCCACCGCGACCGGCCTCTCGCGCATGGCGATCCTGTTCCGGCACGTGCTGCCGAACTCGATCGCCCCCGTCATCGTCGTCACGACGATCTCGCTCGGCGCGGCCATCACCGCGGAGGCGACGCTGTCGTTCCTCGGCGTCGGCCTTCCCGGCTCGGTCATGTCGTGGGGCAACGACATCAGCCAGGCCCAGCGCGATCTGCGCACCAACCCGCAGACGCTGATCTACCCGTCGATCGCCCTGACGGTCACGGTGCTGAGCTTCATCCTCCTCGGCGAGTCGCTCCGCGACGCGCTCGACCCGAAGGCGAGGGCCCTCCGATGACCGCCACGACACCGAACGCACCCAGGGGGCCGCTGCTCGAGGTCACCGACCTCGAGGTCGGCTTCCAGACCGGCAGCGGACTGGTCCCCGCCCTCCGCGGAGTGAGCCTCACGATCGAGCACGGCCAGACCGTCGCGATCGTGGGGGAGTCGGGCTCCGGCAAGTCGACGACCGCCGCCGCGATCATCGGCCTGCTCCCCGGCACCGGACAGGTCACCGCCGGCTCCGTGCTGTTCGACGGCAAGGACCTCGCGAAGGCGACGAGGACCGAGCTCGAGGACATCCGCGGCCGCCGCATCGGCTACGTCCCGCAGGACCCGATGTCGAACCTGAACCCCGTGTGGTCGGTCGGCTTCCAGGTCGAGGAGACCATCAAGGCCAACGGCCTCGCGACCGGTCGCAAGGAGGTGCGCGCCAAGGCGATCGAGGTCCTGCAAAACGCGGGCCTCGCCGACGCGGAGAAGCGCCTCAAGCAGTTCCCGCACCAGTTCTCGGGCGGCATGCGCCAGCGCGTGCTGATCGGCATCGGCCTGGCCGCGGCACCCCAGCTGCTGATCGCCGACGAGCCCACCTCGGCGCTCGACGTCACGGTCCAGCGCCGGATCCTCGACCACCTCGAGACGCTGACGAAGACCGACGGCACCGCGCTGCTCTTCATCACGCACGACCTGGGCCTCGCCGCCGAGCGCGCCGAGAAGCTCATCGTCATGTACAAGGGCCGCATCGTCGAGTCCGGCGCCTCGGTGGAGGTGCTGCAGAACCCGCAGCACCCCTACACGCAGCGCCTGATCGCGGCGGCGCCGAGCCTCGCGTCGCGCCGCATCCAGTCGACGGCCGGCCGAGCCGTGGAGTCGGTCCCCGGCGAGTCGGAGGCCGTCCGCGAGGTCGACCTGGTCGGCGCGGGTGCCGCGCACCACGCGGGCGCGGTCGCCTCGGGCGCCCCGATGATCGAGGTCGACGGCCTCACCAAGGTCTTCAAGATCCGCCGCGGCGGCCTGAAGGCCGAGGACTTCACGGCCGTCGACAACGTGTCGTTCTCGATCCCGAAGGGCACCACCACGGCGCTCGTGGGCGAGTCCGGCTCGGGCAAGTCGACGATCGCCCGCCTGGTGCTGGGCCTCGAGACGGCGACCTCCGGAGCGATCTCGATCGCCGGCCGCCGGACCGAGAAGCTCAAGGGCCGCGACATGCTGGCGCTCCGGCGCTCCATGCAGCCGGTGTTCCAGGACCCGTACGGCTCGCTCGACCCGCTCCACAACATCGGCAACACCATCTCGGAGCCGCTGCGGGTGCACAAGGTCGGCGACCGGACGTCGCAGCGCGAGCGCGTCCTCGAGCTGCTCGACCAGGTGTCCCTCCCGCGCGTGATCGCGAGCCGGTACCCGAACGAGCTCTCCGGCGGCCAGCGCCAGCGCGTGGCGATCGCCCGCGCGCTCGCGCTGAAGCCGGAGATCGTGGTGCTCGACGAGGCCGTGTCGGCTCTGGACGTCCTCGTCCAGGCGCAGATCCTCCGCCTCCTCGCCGACCTGCAGGCCGAGCTCGGGCTGACCTACCTGTTCATCACGCACGACCTGGCGGTGGTCCGCGTGATCGCCGACGACGTCTGCGTGATGCAGAAGGGCAGGATCGTCGAGCACGCCCCGACGGACACCGTGTTCGACTCGCCGCAGCAGGAGTACACCCGCGAGCTGCTCGACGCCATCCCCGGCGCCGGCATCGAGTTCGCGGTCTGACCGACCGTCACCTGGGCCCCGGCCCCGCCTGGAGCGCTCCTCGGAGCCCTCCGGAGCGGGGATCCGGGGCCCTTCGCCGTGCGGACGCCTCGCTGCGGTACGATGGATGGTCCCCCTTTTGCACGAGAACACGAGACGAGTCCGTATCCATGGCAAGTGCCACCCGCTCCGACCTGCGCAACGTCGCGATCGTCGCCCACGTCGACCATGGCAAGACCACGCTGGTCGACGCCATGCTCAAGCAGACGAACTCCTTCGACGCGCACGCCCACGTGGACGAGCGCGCGATGGACTCCAACGAGCTCGAGCGCGAGAAGGGCATCACGATCCTCGCGAAGAACACCGCTGTCTCGTACAGCGGCAAGCACGCGAGCGACGGTCCCATCACCATCAACGTCATCGACACCCCGGGCCACGCCGACTTCGGCGGCGAGGTCGAGCGCGGCCTGTCGATGGTCGACGGCGTCTGCCTCCTCGTCGACGCGTCCGAGGGCCCGCTGCCCCAGACCCGCTTCGTGCTGCGCAAGGCGCTCGAGGCGAAGCTCCCCGTCATCCTCCTGGTCAACAAGACCGACCGCCCCGACGCGCGCATCGACGAGGTCGTCGCCGAGAGCCAGGACCTGCTCCTCGGCCTCGCCTCGGACATGGCCGACGACGTGCCGGACCTCGACCTCGACGCGATCCTCGACGTCCCCGTGGTCTACGCCTCCGGCAAGGCCGGCCGCGCCTCGGCGAACAAGCCCGAGGACGGCACGCTGCCGGACGCCGAGGACCTGGAGCCGCTGTTCGAGGCGATCCTCAAGCACATCCCCGCGCCGACCTACGACGACGACGCGCCCCTCCAGGCCCACGTCACCAACCTCGACGCGTCGCCGTTCCTCGGCCGCCTCGCCCTCCTCCGCGTCTTCAACGGCACGATCAAGAAGGGGCAGACGGTCGCCTGGGTCCACCACGACGGCACCCACACCAACGCGCGCATCACCGAGCTGCTGATCACCAAGGCGCTCGACCGCTACCCGGCCGAGTCCGCGGGCCCCGGCGACATCGTCGCGATCGCGGGCTTCCCCGAGATCACCATCGGCGAGACCATCGCCGACCCCGAGGACATCCGCCCGCTGCCGGCCATCACGGTCGACGACCCGGCGATCTCGATGACGATCGGCACCAACACCTCGCCGCTCGTCGGCAAGGTGAAGGGCCACAAGCTCACGGCGCGGATGGTCAAGGACCGCCTCGACCGCGAGCTCATCGGAAACGTGTCGCTCAAGATCGTCGACATCGGACGCCCCGACTCCTGGGAGGTCCAGGGCCGCGGCGAGCTCGCGCTGGCCATCCTCGTCGAGCAGATGCGCCGCGAGGGCTACGAGCTGACCGTCGGCAAGCCCCAGGTGGTCACCCGCCAGGTCGACGGCAAGACGCACGAGCCCTTCGAGCACCTGACGATCGACGCTCCGGAGGAGTACCTCGGAGCGATCACGCAGCTCCTCGCCGCCCGCAAGGGCCGCATGGACGGCATGTCGAACCACGGCACCGGCTGGGTCCGCATGGAGTTCATCGTCCCGTCGCGCGGCCTGATCGGCTTCCGCACCGAGTTCCTCACCACCACGCGCGGCACCGGCATCGCGAACGCGATCCTGCACGGCTACGAGCCGTGGGCCGGCGCGATCGTCACCCGCAACAACGGGTCGATCGTCGCGGACCGCAACGGCGTCGTCACCCCGTTCGCCATCATCGCGCTCCAGGAGCGGATGACCTTCTTCGTGAACCCCACCGAGGAGGTCTACGAGGGCATGGTGATCGGCGAGAACTCGCGCAACGACGACATGGACGTCAACATCACCAAGGAGAAGAAGCTGACCAACATGCGTCAGTCCACGTCCGACACCTTCGAGTCGATGACGCCGTCGCGTCAGCTGACGCTCGAGGAGTGCCTCGAGTTCGCCCGCGAGGACGAGTGCGTCGAGGTCACCCCCGAGGTCGTCCGCATCCGCAAGGTGGAGCTCGATGCGAACGCCCGCGCGCGCATGACGAGCCGCCTCAAGAAGCAGGGCTGAGCCCCGGGCGCCTCGGCGCCCGCCCACGACGAGACCGGCCGGAGCGATGCTCCGGCCGGTCTCGTCGTCTCCGCCCGGTGCTGCAGCGTGCAGCGCCGATCCCGTCCCTCGCGGTCCGGATCAGCCCGCCGGACTCGGAGAGGGAGAGGGGGTCGAGGACTCCGCCTCGAGCGTCGAGGTGACGAAGGAGACGAACGCCGCCGCGTCGTCCGGCTTCCCCGTGTACTGCTCGCCGTTCACCAGCACGGTGGGCGTCGACTCGAGCTTCGGCAGCGAGGAGTTCGCGAGGGGGAGCGAGGTGGCCCGCTCGGTCGCGGCCTTCACCCAGGGCCGGAACTCGCCCGCGGTCATGCAGGCGAGGACGTCGTCGTCGGTGACGCCCGCTCCGGTCACCAGCGCCCGCAGAGCGTCGTCGTCGAGGCCCGTCGTCCCCTCCGCCGGCTGCTGCGCGAAGAGCGCCGCGTTCACGGCGAGGAAGCGGTCCGGATCCTCGTCGGCGACGCACGCCGCGGCGTTCGCGGCCCGGCTGGAGTACTCGGAGCCGGCCGAGGAGGAGTCGAGGATCGCCACCGGGTGGATCTCGAGCGTGATCGCCCCCTTCGTCAACCACGACTGCAGCTGCTCGGCGTTCGCCTTCTCGAACTGCCCGCAGTACGGGCAGAGGTAGTCGACGTAGAGGTCGACGGCGACGACTCCGCCCGCCCGCGTGGCGCTCTCGTCGGTCGGGACGGGGGATGCTCCCGGAGCGAGTGCCGCGGTCGTCGTCGCCGTCACGGCCGAGCCGTCGCCCGCGAGGACGATGCCGTCGCTGAGCATGTTCGCCGGGCCGGCGCTCGCGACCTCCTGCTGCGACCAGACGTTCCAGCAGACCAGGGCCACGACCGCGAGGAGCCCGACGACCGCTCCGCCCTGCCCGAGCAGCCGGTTCCGGCGCCGCCGGCGCCTCTCGGCTTCGCGGCGCTCCCGCGCCTGCGCTCGGGCGAGCTCCTGGCGCTCGCGCTTGGTCAGGCCGCTTCTCGCACTGTTCCCGGACATCGCCGACGACGCTACGGGCGCAGGCTTCGGCGCGCCGTGGAGTGCGCCCGCCGGATCCTGGGACGGAGTGCGGGTCCTCTCAGGGATCAGGCGAAGAGGCCGGAGCCGAGGAAGTCGGTCTCGTCGCGAGCACCGGGCGGCACCGCGAACACGGCCGAGCCGACGTGCTTCACGTACTCGTTCAGCGCGTCCGTCGCGAGGTTCCGCTGCACGGTGACGAACTGCTCCGGGGAGCGCTGGAACGAGAGGAAGAACAGCCCCGCGTTCAGGCGCCCGAGCTCGTCGTTGCCGTCGACGAAGTTGTAGCCGCGCCGCAGGAGCCGCACTCCGTTGTTCACGCTCGGGTGCGCGAGGCGCACGTGCGACTCCTGATCGATCAGCGGGGCACCGGTGGCGCCGGCCGCTGCGAAGTCGGGCTCGGTGGACTCCGTGCCGCCCGAGAGCGGCGCGCCGGACCCTTTGCTGCGGCCGATGACCCGCTCCTGCTCGCCCAGCTGGCTGCGGTCCCACGTCTCGATGATCATCCGGATCTTCCGCGCGACCAGGTAGCTGCCGCCGACCATCCACGCGGGACCGTCGGAGGACGGGACCCAGACGTGCTCCTGGACGGCGTCAGCCTCCTCGGACTTCACGTTCGCCGTGCCGTCCTTGAAGCCGAACAGGTTGCGCGGAGTCGCCTGGGCGGTGGACGTCGAGGAGGTGCGGCCGAAGCCGAGCTGCGACCAGCGGAGCGAGGCTCGGCCGAACGCGATCCGGCTCAGGTTGCGGATGGCGTGCACGGCGACCTGCGGATCGTCGGCGCAGGCCTGGATGCACAGGTCGCCGCCGCCGGCCGACGGGACGAGCGCGTCGCCGCGGAAGCGGGGCAGGGCCTGCAGCTGCGGAGGCCGGCGGTCGGCGAGGCCGAAGCGGTCGGCGCCGGACTCGTCCGTGAAGAGGGTGGGTCCGAAGCCGACCGTGACGGTGAGGGACGCGGCGTCGAGCCCGAGCGCCTCCCCGGTGTCCTCCGGGGGAGCCGTGTCCGGCCCGTCCACCGCGCCGGTCTCGCCGACCTCGAGGCCCTGGGTCATCCGCGAGGCGGCGAGCGTCCAGTCCTTCAGGAGCTCGACGAGGTCCTCGCGCGTGGTGCCCGCGGCGAGGTCGAACGCGGCGAAGTGCAGACGGTCCTGCGCGGCGGTGGTGATGCCCGCCTGGTTCGCGCCGAAGAACGGCACGGTGCGCGTGGCGGAGGAGGCCGTCGCGCTGGCGGACGACGTGACGGCCACCGTGCCGCCCACTCCGGCGGCCAGCCCGGCCGTCCCCGCCGAGACGAGGCCGAGAAGCCCGCGCCGCGAGAGGCGGCGGGGCTCGTCGGCGGGCTGCTCGGAATCCGTCGGCCGGGCTCCCTCGTGCTGCTCGGCGCCCACTACGCGGCCGGCTCCTCGACGCCCAGCACCGTGTGGGTCAGCTGCGAGAGCGGCTCGGAGAGAGCGTTGACCGCGTCCGAGAGCTCCTTCTTCTGCTCCGCGGTGACGGTGGAGTACGCGGCGAAGCCGGAGTCGATCGAGCCGTACTGCGCGAGCAGGGCGTCGAGCTCGGAGAACCGCTGCGTGATCCGTCCGGTGAGGTCGGCGCCCTCGTCGCCGCTGGCGGTCGCGATCGGCTCGACGTTGCCGAACGCCACCTCCGCGCCCTGGACGTTCGCGGCGAAATCGGTGAGGTCGGTGCTCGACCACCAGTCCTCCTCGCCCGTGATCTTGCCGGCCGCGACCTCGTCGAGCAGGCCGATGGCGCCGTTGGAGATGTCGCCCACCGAGACGGTGAAGCCGGGCGCGTTCACGAGGTCGGCCAGGCTCTGCACGTCGTCGACGAGGCCCTGGCCGAACTGCGCGCGCTGCTCCGGGGTGGAGGGCGCCCAGTCGAGGAGCGCGCTCGTGCCGTCGGAGTTGAGCGCACCCTCCGCGGGGGCCCACAGGTCCTTCTCGATGCGGTGGAAGCCGGTCCAGTCCAGGCCCTCGGCGACGGCGTCGACCTCGCGGTAGTCGATGCGCGGGTCGAGGTCGCCGAACGCCTCCGCGGTCGGCTCGATCCGCTCGTAGAAGACGCGGGTCGACGCGAAGAGGCCGCGCGCCTTCTCGTCGTCGCCGGCCTCGTAGGCCTGGGCGAACTCGGCCACCGCGGGGAGCAGCTCGCCCACCTGCGACTTCACGTACGCCACGTAGTTGGTGACCGCCGCCTCCGTCGCCGCCTTCTCGTCCGCCGACTGCGCGGTGGCCTCACCGGTCACGGTGAACTCGCTCAGCCCGACCGGGGCGCCGACCTGCTGGAACTTGCAGGCGGTGTAGTAGGTGCCCGGCTCGAGCTGAGCGACGTAGGAGACGCTCTGGCCCGGGGTCACGTTCTCCTTCTCGCCCACGATCCGCAGCTTGTCCTCGGCCAGGATCTCGAACTCGTTGACGTCCGAGCCGCTGTTGGTCAGTGAGAACGTCACCGCTCCCGCCTCGGCGGTCGCCGTCGACACCTCGCAGGCGTCGTCCCTGATCGCGACGTCGAGCGCGGCGGAGGAGGAGGACGCGGGGGTGTTCGGCACGCAGCCCGTGAGGATCAGCGCCAGGGCGCCGGCTCCGGCGAGGCCGAGGGTGACGCGGGGGAGGGTGGGACGAGCGCGCGAGGACATGCTTCTCCTGGATCGGGGCGAGTGCGCCGGCGGTGCCGGAGCGGGTCAGACGGAGGTGGGAGCGGGAGCGGCGACCGGGGCCGCGCTGCCCCGTCGCGGGCCGCGCAGGCGGACCTGGCGGACGAACAGGGCGCCGACGACGACGAGGTAGAGCAGCCAGGCGGCGAACTGCAGAGCGGTCGGCTCGGGCGTGTAGTTGAAGAGGCCGCCGACCACGGCGGTCACGGGCGGCGGGAGGATCGGGCCGAGCGAGAACAGCGGGGTGCCCCAGCCGGGCAGGAGCGACGCCTCCTGCAAGTCGCCGACGCCGTAGGAGAGGACGCCGGCCGCGACGAGGATGAGGAAGCCGCCCGTCCAGGTGAAGAAGCGCCCGAGGTCGATCCGGACGAAGCCCCGGAAGATCAGGTACGCGATGACGACCGAGCTGAGGATGCCCAGCAGTGCGCCGACCGTGCCGACCCACGCGCTGGATCCCGACCCCGCACTGCTCGAGGACACGCTCGCCCAGACGAAGAGCGCCGTCTCGATGCCCTCGCGGCCGACGCTGATGAAGCCGAGGACCACGATGCCGAGGGCCGACCCCGCGACGGCGCCGTCGAGCCGGGACTCGAGGTCGCCCTTCATGCTGCGGGCGTTCGCGCCCATCCAGAAGATCATCCAGGTGACCAGCCCGACCGCGAGGATCGAGAGGCCGCCGCCGATGAGCTCCTGGGCCTGGAACGACAGGGTCGAGGGGCCCCAGGTGAGGATCGCACCGGTGACGAGCGAGATCGCGATCGCGGCGGCGATACCGGTCCAGAGCCGCGGCAGCACGTCGCGCCGGCCGAGCTTGGTCAGGTAGGCCACGAGGATGCCGACGACGAGGCCGGCTTCGAGGCCTTCGCGGAGGCCGATGAGGTAGTTTGCGAGCACGCGTGTTCTCTTGGTCGATGGTGGACGAGGAGGGGGCGACTCCCGCCCCGAGTCGATCCGGTCGGCGGGGCTCCGTTGTTCGGTAAGCCTTGCCTAACCCGAGTCGACTGTAGTCCGCTGCCCGGTCGCTGTCCAGAAGCGCCCGCAGCGGAGGCCGCGCAGGACGAGAGGCGGAGAGTGGACGCGGGCCGGGACGCAGCAGCGGAGCGGGTGGTGGCGGTGCACGCCCACCCCGACGACGAGACGATCACCATGGGCGGGACCCTGGCGCGGCTGGTGGCGCAGGGCGCCTCCGTCACCGTCGTCACCGCCACCCGGGGGGAGTGCGGCGAGGTCATCCCCGAGGACCTCGCTCCGCTCGAGGGCTCGGCCGAGCTGGCCGCGCACCGGACGACCGAGCTCGTCGTCGCCCTGACGGCCCTCGGCGTCGCCGACCACCGCTTCCTCGGCGAGGCGGGTGCCCGCGCACCCGGCCTCGCTCCGCGGGTCTACCGGGACTCCGGCATGCAGTGGGGGCCCGGCCGCGTCCCGGTGCCGCTCGAGCCGGTGCATCCCGCGTCCTTCACCGCCGCGCCCGAGGACGAGGAGGTGGCCGATCTCGTCGCCGTCCTCCGGCAGGTCGACGCGGGCGTCGTGCTGTCGTACGACGCGGGCGGTGGCTACGGCCACCCGGACCACGTCCGTACCGCCCGGGTCGCCGAGCGCGCCGCCGAGCTGCTGGGCCTGCGCTTCCTCGCCGTCCTCCCCGACGCGGCCCCGCCCCTCCCCGGCGACGTCGTGATCGAGCTGTCCGCCGAGGACCACGCCCGCAAGCGCGCGGCCCTCGAGGCGCACGCGACGCAGCTGGTGGTCGAGGGCGACGAGGCCCGCCTCTCGAGCGGTCCGCCGTTCCCCATCGGCCGCATCGAGCGCTTCCGCCCGGTCGCGCAGGCGGGGCGTCCGGCGCCGCTGCCGGAGGAGCGTCCGACGCTGGGATCGCGCGTGCTGTCGGGTGTCGCCGGAGTCCTGGTCGGCGCGGTGGTAGGAGCGATCACGACCGTCGCCCATCAGAGCACCGTGTCGGTCGGCGGTGTCGTCCTCCCGGTCGGCCTCGCCGCCTCCCTCGCCGGCGTGCTGCTGCTCCTGCTCGGGCTGCGCCTCGTGCTCATCGACCGGTTCGTCGCGTTCTGCACCGCGATGGGCCTGCTCGGGATGATCGGGCTGCTCGCCCTGCGCAGCACGGGCGGATCCGTCCTCGTCCCGGCGAACGGCCTCGGCGTGGCCTGGACCTTCCTCCCCGCCCTCATCGCCCTCGTCGTGATCGCCTGGCCGCGGCTGCGGGCGGATGCTCCCGCCGCCGCCCCGCGGCCGGCGGACGCCGACGCCCCGTCGGCCCCCGTACGATAGAGACACTGTTCGAAGGGACCTGGAGCACCGTGACCTACGTGATCGCACTTCCGTGCGTCGATGTCAAAGACCGCGCCTGCATCGACGAGTGCCCGGTCGACTGCATCTACGAAGGCGAGCGCTCGCTCTACATCCACCCGGACGAGTGCGTCGACTGCGGTGCCTGCGAGCCGGTCTGCCCCGTCGAGGCGATCTACTACGAGGACGACCTCCCCGAGGAGTGGTCCGACTACTACAAGGCCAACGTCGAGTTCTTCGACGAGATCGGCTCCCCGGGCGGAGCCGCCAAGGTCGGCGTGATCGCGAAGGACCACCCGGTCATCGCGGCGCTGCCTCCGCAGAGCCACTGAGGCCGCTCCCATGGCCCTCGGCGCGCTGCCCGACTACCCCTGGGACCTGATGGCGCCCTTCGCCCGCACGGCGGCGGAGCACCCCGGCGGGATCGTCGACCTGTCGATCGGCTCGCCGGTGGACCCGACGCCCGCCCCGATCCGCGACGCGCTCGCCCGCGCGACGGATTCGCACGCGTACCCCACGACCGTGGGTACCCCCGCTCTGCGCGAGGCGATCGCCGCCTGGTACGCGCGGCGGCGCGGAGTCGAGGGCCTCGGGATCGACGAGGTCCTGCCGACGATCGGCTCCAAGGAGCTCGTCGCCTGGCTGCCCTTCCTCCTCGGACTCGGGGAGGGGGACGTGGTCGTGCATCCGCGCGCCGCGTACCCGACGTACGCGATGGGCGCGGCGATCGCCGGGGCCGAGGCGCTCGCCTCCGACGACCCCGCCGAGTGGCCCGCGACGACCCGCCTGGTCTGGCTCAACTCTCCCGGCAACCCCGATGGCGCCGTGCTCGACGTGCCCGCCCTGCAGCGCGCCGTCGCGCGTGCCCGTGAGCTGGGCGCTGTGATCGCGGGGGACGAGTGCTACGCCGAGCTCGGCTGGGACGGCCGCTGGGCCGACGAGCCGATCCCGAGCGTCCTCGACCCGCGCGTGGTGGGGGAGGACCGCACCGGGGTCCTCGGCGTCTACTCGCTGAGCAAGCAGTCGAACCTCGCCGGCTACCGCGCCGCCTTCGTCGCCGGGGACGCGGCCCTGATCGCGCGCCTGGTGACCGTCCGCAAGCACGCGGGCATGATCGTGCCCGGTCCGCTGCAGGAGGCGATGATCGTCGCCCTCGCCGACGATGAGCACGTCGCCGCGCAGAAGGAGCGCTACCGCTCCCGCCGCGACCGCCTCCGGCCCGCCCTCGAGTCCGCGGGCTTCCGGATCGACCGCAGCGAGGCCGGACTCTACCTGTGGGCGACCGAGGGCCGCCCGGCCTGGGAGTCCATCGACCGCCTCGCCCGCCTCGGCGTCCTCGCAGGCCCCGGCGTCTTCTACGGGGAGGGCTTCCCCGAGCACGTGCGCCTCTCGCTGACGGCCTCCGACGAGCGGATCGACGCGGCCGTCGAGCGCCTGTCCGGGGGCCTCTGAGGCGTTCGACCCGGCCGATCCTGGCGGGTTCCGACAAGGCCCCGGCCCCAGCGCTGGGCGATGTCACAGTGCCCCCGCTTTGCCCATAGGCTGTATGTGGTTCGGTCGACGGTGCCTCACGAGGCCCCGGCTGCACCACGATCCAGACCCGGCGCCGCCCGCTCCGCGCGAGCGCTTCCGGGGTGCGACCGCGACGACCTGGGAGGCGTTGTGACCGAATCCGGCACGCAGAGCGACGGAACCGCGACGGTGGGCTCCACGGAGCCCGCGACCGGGAGCGCCACGACGCCGCCTCCCGCGCCGGCGGAGCAGGAGCTCCCCGAGAAGGTCACGCTCACCTTCGGCGACCGCACCGCGGACTTCCCGGTCCTGCGCAGCGTCGACGGCTCCTCGAGCATCGACTTCTCGACCCTGTCGAAGCAGACCGGCTTCATGTCGCTCGACTACGGCTTCGTGAACACGGCGGCGACCAAGTCGCAGATCACCTACATCGACGGCGACCAGGGGATCCTCCGCTACCGCGGCTACCCGATCGAGGAGGTGGCCACCAACGCGACCTACCTCGAGGTGGCCTGGCTCCTCATCTACGGCGAGCTGCCGACGGCCGACGAGCTCGCGGGCTTCGACGAGCGCATCCGCCGCCACACGCTCCTCCACGAGGACCTCAAGCGCTTCTTCGACGCGCTTCCCCACAGCGCGCACCCCATGTCGGTGCTCTCGGCCGGAGTGTCGGCCCTGTCGACGTACTACGAGGACAGCTCCAACCCGAAGGATCCGGAGGCTGTGGAGCTCACCACGATCCGCCTCCTGGCGAAGCTGCCCGTGATGGCGGCGTACGCCCACAAGAAGGCGATCGGCCAGGCGTTCCTCTACCCGGACAACTCGCTGAGCTTCGTCGACAACTTCCTCCGCCTCAACTTCGGCACGATGGCCGAGCAGTACCAGGTCGACCCGGTGCTCTCGAAGGCGCTCGACCGCCTCCTGATCCTCCACGAGGACCACGAGCAGAACGCGTCGACGTCGACCGTCCGCCTCGTCGGCTCGACCGAGGCGAACCTCTACGCCTCCGTCTCGGCAGGCATCAACGCCCTGTTCGGCCCCCTGCACGGCGGAGCGAACGAGGCGGTGCTCACCATGCTCGGCCGGATCCGCGAGTCGGGCGAGAGCGTGTCGACGTTCGTCGAGCGGGTGAAGAACAAGGAGGAGGGCGTGCGCCTGATGGGCTTCGGCCACCGGGTGTACAAGAACTACGACCCGCGCGCGAAGCTGGTCAAGGAGAGCGCCTCCGAGGTCCTGCAGGCCCTCGGCGTGAAGGACCCGCTGCTCGACATCGCGATGGAGCTCGAGGCCCTCGCGCTCGAGGACGACTACTTCAAGGAGCGGCGCCTCTACCCGAACGTCGACTTCTACACGGGCGTCATCTACAAGGCGATGGGCTTCCCGACCCGGATGTTCACCGTCCTCTTCGCGATCGGCCGCCTGCCCGGCTGGATCGCTCACTGGCGCGAGATGAACACCGACAAGCAGACCAAGATCGGCCGCCCGCAGCAGCTCTACATGGGCGCGCCCGAGCGCCACTGGCCGACCGACCGCTGACCGGTCCCCGAGAGCCCGTCCCCGCCGGGGGCGGGCTCTCGCCGTGCGGCGCACCCGCCTCTCGTCAGCCGTCCGAGGCTCGAACCTCTTCTTCGAGGCGGGACGCAGAGCGGCGTGGTCGCCGCGGACTCGATCAGCACCGGTCGTCCCGGGGTGCCGCCTGCTGGGCCCAGCGGCGCCGGACGCCCGCCCTCAGGCGTGCAGGGCGGCGTTCAGCTCGATGCCGGCGCCGGTGCGGGGGAGGACCTCGACGGCCCCGGTGAGGGAGTTGCGGCGGAAGAGAAGGTTCGGCACGCCCGAGAGCTGCACGGCCTTCACGGTCTGCGGGGCGCCGTCGGCGCGCGGCGCTCCGCCGACCACGACGACCTTGGTGCCGGCGGTCACGTAGAGGCCGGCCTCGACGACGGTGTCGTCGCCGAGGGAGATGCCGATGCCCGAGTTCGCACCCAGCAGCGCCCGCGCGCCGATCGAGACGCGCTGCACTCCTCCGCCCGAGAGGGTGCCCATGATGGACGCGCCGCCGCCGATGTCCGAGCCGTCGCCGACCACGACGCCCTGCGAGATGCGCCCCTCGACCATCGAGCTGCCGAGGGTCCCGGCGTTGAAGTTGACGAAGCCCTCGTGCATCACCGTCGTGCCGGGTGCCAGGTGCGCGCCGAGGCGGACGCGCGAGGTGTCCGCGATGCGCACCTTCGCGGGGGTGACGTAGTCGGTCAGCCGCGGGAACTTGTCGATCCCGGTGGCCTGGATGCCGTGGCGCCGGAGCGAGGGGCGCAGGCGGGTGAACGACTCCGGCGAGACCGGACCGGCGTTCGTCCACACCACGTTCGGCAGGTGGGCGAAGACGCCGTCGAGGTTCACCTCGTTCGGGCGGACCAGGAGGTGCGAGAGCAGGTGCAGCCGCAGGTAGGCGTCGGACGTGGAGGCGGGCGGCGCCTGCACGTCGATCTGCAGCGTGACCACGTCGATGCGGACCTCGCGGCGCGGATCCTCGCCGGCCTGCTCCTCGAACTCCGCCGGCACGGTCCAGGGGTCGCGGCCGGCCGGGATGGTGCCGAGGCGCGGCTCCGGGAACCAGGTGTCGAGGACGGTGCCGTCGGCGGCCATGGTGGCGAGCCCGTATCCCCAGGCGGAGGCGGGCGCGGAGGAGTCTGCGGAGTGCTCGAGGGTCATGCCGATCAGGGTAGCGCGGAGCGTCCGGCCGCTACCCTGGGGCGCATGGCCGATCCGACCACCGCCCCTCCGCTCGATCTGCGCACCGATCCGGTCGCCCTGACGCGGATCCTCTGCGACATCCCGTCCGTCTCGGGCGACGAGCTCGAGATCGCGGACGCGGTGCAGTGGGCGCTCGAGCAGTACGACCACCTCGAGGTCATCCGCGACGGCCACACCGTCGTGGCGCGGACGAACCTCGGCCTCGCCCAGCGCGTCGTGATCGCCGGGCACCTCGACACGGTGCCGGTCAACGGCAACCTGCCCGTCGTCGCCGAGACGATCGACGGCGTCGAGCACCTGGTCGGCCGCGGGACCGTCGACATGAAGGCCGGAGTGGCGGTGCAGCTCGTCCTCGCCGCCGAGCTCTCCGATCCGGCCGTCGACATCACCTGGATGTGGTACGACAACGAGGAGGTCGCAGCGGACCTCAACGGCCTCGGCCGCCTCTCCCGGCACCGCCCCGACCTCTTCTCCGCCGACTTCGCGGTGCTCGGCGAGCCGACGAGCGGAGCAGTGGAGGGCGGCTGCAACGGGACGCTCCGGGTCGACGTGGTCACCCGAGGAGTCCGCGCCCACTCCGCCCGCAGCTGGGTCGGCGAGAACGCGATCCACGCGGCCGCGCCGATCCTCGACCGCCTCGCCGCCTACGTACCGCGCGAGGTCGAGGTCGAGGGGCTCGTGTACCGCGAGGGCGTCAACGCCGTGCGCGTCACCGGCGGGGTCGCGGGCAACGTGATCCCGGACCTCTGCACGGTGCAGGTCAACTACCGCTTCGCCCCCGACCGGTCCGGGGAGGAGGCGCTCGCCCACCTCGAGGAGCTCTTCGAGGGGTTCGAGGTGACGGTGGACGATCTGGCCGAGGGCGCCCGCCCGGGGCTGGACGCACCTCTGGCCCAGGCCTTCCTCTCCGCCGTCGGAGCCGAGGCGAAGCCCAAGTACGGCTGGACCGACGTCGCGCGGTTCTCCGCCATGGGCATCCCGGCTGTCAACTACGGACCGGGCGACCCGCTCCGGGCCCACGCCGACGACGAGCGCGTGGCGGTGCACGAGATCACCGAGTGCACCGAGGGCCTCCGCCGCTGGCTGACCGCGTCCTCGTGAGCGCGAGCGCCACGGCCGTCCCCGTCCGCCTGCGCCTGCGCCTGGTCCCGTGGTGGGCGCGGGTCCTCCTGGTGTACATCGCGACCCGCGTGGTCACGACGGTGATCCTGCTGCAGTTCGCCGCGCACCAGCTCGCGAACCCGTGGACCGGACCCTCCCCGTCCTACTCGGCCTTCGCGTCGATGTGGGACGGCCGCTGGTACGAGATCATCGCGGCCACCGGGTACCCCGGCTTCCTGCCGATCACGCAGGACGGCCACGTGGGGGAGAACGCCTGGGCCTTCATGCCGCTCTACCCGGGGGTCGTGAAGGCCCTGATGGCGGTCACCGGCCTCACCTGGGCTCCGGCCGCCGTGACCGTCTCCGTCCTGTGCGGAGCCGGAGCCTGCCTCGTCCTGTACCGCCTCTTCCGGCACTCCCTCGGCGAGTCGCAGTCGCTGACGGCGGTGCTGCTGTTCTGCGTGGCGCCGACCTCGCCGCTGATGCAGCTCGCCTACGCGGAGTCGATGGCGATGCTCCTGACCGCGGTCACGCTCCTCCTCCTGGTGCGGCGCCGCTGGCTCGCGGTCGTGCCCGTCGTGCTGCTGCTGGGCCTGACCCGGCCGAGCGGGCTCGCCTTCGCCGCCGCGCTCGGCCTCTACGTCGTCTACCGGTTCGTCCGGCGCCGCACGGAGCCGTTCCCGCGGTCGGAGTGGCTGCCGGCCGTGGGCCTGACGGCGTGGGGGCTCGTGGTCGGCTTCCTCTGGCCCGCCGTGGCGTGGGCCGTCACCGGGTCGATGACCGCGTACACCGACACCGAGCTGGCGTGGCGTGCGGTCTACATCGGCTACCAGGAGCTGCTCCCGCTGACCCCGTGGTTCCAGGGCGGCGCCTGGTGGGGCTCGTGGTGGTTCGGGGCCCCGGCCGTCGGCGTCGTGCTGGTGGTGCTCCTCCTGGCGGCGTTCGTCGGGATCCTCGCCGCACCGTGGACACGGCGGCTCGATCTCTTCAGCCGGGCCTGGGTCGCCGGGTACGGCGTCTACCTGCTGGCGTTCTTCTTCCCGCAGTCGAGCACCTTCCGGCTGCTGGGCCCGATGTTCCCGCTCGTCGGAGCGCTGGCGGTGCCGCGCTCGCCGGTCTTCCGGGTCGCGCTGGTCCTGCTCGGGATCGGCGGCCAGATCGTCTGGATCTCGATCTGCTGGGCCGTCGCCGGATCGGACTGGACCCCGCCGTGATCGTGGTGCGCGCCCGCCCGGCGCGGTGCTCCTCCGGGGACTCCCGACTCCCGCACGGGTATGCTCG
Organism: Rathayibacter sp. VKM Ac-2805; assembly: GCF_009834265.1. Lineage (NCBI taxonomy): Bacteria > Bacillati > Actinomycetota > Actinomycetes > Micrococcales > Microbacteriaceae > Rathayibacter > Rathayibacter sp. VKM Ac-2805. The sequence continues at coordinate 2,257,792 of NZ_CP047185.1, read as the reverse complement.
TCGGAATGTCTCCCCTCACGCCAGCCGGTGAGCCGCGACACGCGTCGCCCCTCCTCCGGCCGACCCGCCGGCGAGCCGCGGCGACACCCGCCCGCTCCCCGCTGACGACCGCCTCCTCGACGGACCGCGGGCCGCTCGCGTGAGCGCCACCGCGATCGCGCCGGAGACGGAGGACGCCTCTCCGTCCCGCTCCCGCTGGGGTCTGCTCCGGAGGATCCCGTGGTGGATCCAGGTGCTCCTGGTCTTCGCCGTGTCCCGGGTCGTCACGACCGTGATCATGCTCCGTGTCGGCGCCGTGCGTCAGGGCGTCGAGTGGACGGGACTCCGCGACACCTACGTCCGGTTCGCGACGACATGGGACGGCGGCTGGTACGAGCGGATCGGGATGACGGGGTACCCGTCGGTCCTGCCGCTCTCGCCGTCCGGAGCCGTGGAGCAGAACCCCTGGGCGTTCATGCCCGTCTACCCGTTCACCGTCCGCGGCCTGATGAACATCACCGGGCTCGACTGGGCGAACGCGGCGGTGCTCGTCGCCCTGGTCTGCAGTGCAGCGGCGTGCCTGGTGATCTACCGGCTGTTCCGCGTCTCGCTCAGCGAGGGCCAGGCGCTGATGGGGATCGTCTTCTTCTGCGTCGCTCCGACGTCCCCGATCCTGCAGATCGGCTACGCGGAGTCCGGCGGCATCCTCCTGACGGCCGTGCTGCTCCTCCTGCTGGTGCGCCGCAAGTGGATCTGGACGTTCCCCGTCGTGCTGGTCGTGGGGCTCCTGCGCCCGAGCGGCCTCGCGATCGCGGCGATGACGGGCCTCTACTTCCTCTACCGCGTCTGGCGCCACGTGCACGGCACCGAGCCGTTCGCCCGCCGGGAGTTCGCCTTCACGGTCTCCCTCACGGTCTGGTCCCTCGCGGTGGGCTTCGCCTGGCTGCTCATCGCCTGGGCCGTCACCGGCTCCTTCACCGCCTACACCGACACCGAGCTCGCCTGGCGCAGCGTCTTCATCGGCGAGGGCGAGCTCATCCCCTTCACCTCCTGGTTCGCCGGCGGGGGCTGGTGGGGAGGCCTCTGGTTCGGCTCGCCGATCACGGGCATGGGCATCACCGTCGTGGTGGTGCTCGGATTCCTGGCGATCCTGTTCTCGCGGGCCACGCGCAGCCTCGACGTCTTCTCGCGGCTCTGGGTCGGCGGCTACGCGATCTACCTCTTCGCGTTCTTCTACCCGCAGTCGAGCACGTTCCGCATCCTGATGCCGATGTTCCCGCTGGCCGGGGCGCTCGCGGTGCCGCGGTCGACCCTCCTGAGGGTGTTCGTGGTGGCCGCATCGATCGTCGGGCAGATCGTCTGGGTGCTGCTGTGCTGGGTGTTCACCCCCGGCGACTGGTCCCCGCCGTGATCGGCTGACGCCCGACTTCCGGGCGCGGTTCGGAACACCTCCGCGGATGCACGATAATAGGGGGATACGTCACGAAAGGGGAACTCTATGGCGGCCATGAAGCCGAGGACCGGAGACGGACCGATGGAGGCTGTTAAGGAGGGCCGACTCATCGTCGTGCGCGTTCCGCTCGAAGGAGGCGGACGCCTCGTCGTCTCGGTCAACGATGCAGAGGCGAAAGAGCTGCACGACGCGCTCGCGTCGGTGGTGTCTCCCGCCTGATCCGCACCGTCGTGAACGCCCGTCGCACACCGTGCGGCGGGCGTTCCGTCTTTCCTCGGTCGGCCGCGCTCGTCAGGCGCGGCGCTTGTTGGCCTGCAGCAGGCCGTCGCCGATCGGCGAGAGCACGCTGACCACGGCGGGGGAGGCGCAGACCTCGGCCACCAGCGTGCGGAACGCCGTCGCGATCTCGTCGCGCTGCGCGGGGTTGGCCACGCGTCCGCGCCAGAGCGCGTGGGGGACGAGGACCGTCCCGCCCGGACGGACGAGCCGCAGCGCGTGCTCGACGTTCTCGATGACCTGCAGCGGATCGCCGTCGACGAAGACGATGTCGTAGGAGTTCTCGTTCATCCGGGGCAGCACCTCGAGGGCGCGGCCCGGGATGAGCCGGAGCCGGTTGGGCGAGATGCCCGCCTCGTGGAACTGGGCGCGCGCGTGCTGCTGGTGCACCGCCTCGGAGTCGATCGAGGTGAGCATCGCCTCGGGGGCGCCGTCGAGCAGCCACAGGCCGCTCACGCCGGTGCCGGTGCCGATCTCGATGATGGAGGTCGCGCGCGCCGCGGCGGCGACCAGCGCGGCCTGCGCGCCGATCGAGGGGGAGACGGCGTCGATGCCCAGCTCGACCGAGAGCCGGCGGGCCGAGGCGATGGCCTCCGACTCGACGACCGCGTCCTCGGCGTACTTCCAGTTGGCATCCTTGTCGGACACGGGGGCGCTCCTCTGATCGGTGCACCGGGCGGATCGCGCCCGGGCATCGTCAGGGTACGGTGGCGCGCGGGCTCCGCGAGGGAGGCGCGGCGGGTTAGTGTTGTCCTCGTGTTCGGTCTGACGTTCGACAAGCTCCTCATCATCGGGGTCATCGCCGTCTTCGTGCTGGGTCCCGACCGCCTCCCGCACTACGCCGCCCAGCTCGGGCAGCTCGTGCGCAAGGTGCGCGGATTCGCCACGCAGGCCCGGGAGCGCGTCAAGGACGAGATGGGCGACGAGTTCAACGACGTCGACTGGAAGAAGCTCGACCCGCGCCAGTACGATCCCCGCCGCATCATCCGCGACGCCCTGCTCGAGGACGATCCGGCCCCCACCGTGAAGCCGCCCACCGCTGTCGCCGCTCCGGTCGTGCCGGGCGGCACCGGCTCCGCGCAGGACAGCTACTACACGACGATGCAGCGCTCCGTCTCGTCCGGCACGCTCTCGAGCGTCGCGCCGCCGCCGATCGACTCCGAGGCCACCTGAGCCCTGCTCCGCGAGGAGCGCCGGGCGGGCGTCTCGACCGACGCCGCCCGCACGAAGCCGCGCGAAGGCGTCAGCCGACGGCGAGCGGGAGCCGACGGCCGGTCAGTCCCCGCGGCCGCGCGGCGAGCGTCGCCGCCAGGGCGTCGATCGCCCGGGCGGCAGGATCCTCCGGATCGCCGACGACGACGGGCACGCCCTCGTCGCCCCCCGCCCGCAGCGCGACGGAGATCGGCAGCGACGCGAGCAGCGGCACCTCGTCGCCCGTAGCAGTGAGCCGACGCGCGACCTCGGCCCCGCCTCCGCTGCCGAAGAGCTCCAGCACCGAGCCGTCGGGCTGCGGAAGCCCCGACATGTTCTCGACCACTCCGACGATGCGCTGACCCGACTGGCGGGCGAGCGCGCCGCTGCGCTCGGCCACGTCGGCGGCCGCCGGCTGCGGGGTGGTGACGATGAGGACCTCCGCATGCGGGAGCAGCTGCCCGATGGAGATCGCCACATCCCCCGTGCCGGGAGGCAGGTCGAGCAGGAGCACGTCGAGGTCGCCGAAGTACACGTCGGTGAGGAACTGGGAGATCGTGCGGTGCAGCATGGGCCCGCGCCAGGAGACGGCCGCCCCGCGGGTGTCGCCCTCGAGGAACATCCCGATCGAGATGACCTTCACGCCGTGCGCCACCGGCGGCAGCATCAGCTCGCCGACGCGGGTGGGCCCCGCGACGCGCCCGTCGTGCATCAGGCCGAGCAGGCCGGGGATGGAGAAGCCGTGCACGTCGGCGTCCACGAGGCCGACAGCGAGACCCCGCTGAGCGAGGGCGACCGCGAGGTTGGCGGTGACGGTCGACTTGCCGACGCCGCCCTTGCCGCTGGTGACCGCGAACACGCGGGTGAGCGAGTCCGGGCCGAAGGGCATGCTCCGGCGGCCGCCCTGGAGGCGCTCGGTGAGGGCGGTGCGCTGCGCCGGCGTCATGACTCCGACCACGACGTCGACCGCCGTGACTCCGGGAGCCGAGGCCGCGGCCTCGCGCACGTCGCGCTCGATCGCGGAGGCGGCCGGACAGCCGACGATGGTCAGCCGGATCGCGACGCGGACGAATCCGTCGGCGGCCGCCTCGACCGACTCGAGCATGTCGAGCTCGGTGATGGGCTTCCGGATCTCCGGATCGACGACGCGGGCCAGCGCCGTCCTGACGGCGGTCTCGACGGCGGCGACGTCAGGCATCGCGCCGCTCGGGCTCCTGCGCCCGATCCTTCTCGAGCTCCTCGAGCAGGCCGCGCAGCTCCGAGCGGATGAAGTCCTTGCTCGCCATGTCGCGGATCGCCAGGCGCAGGGCCACGACCTCGCGCGCGAGGTACTCGGTGTCCGCGAGGTTGCGCTCGGCCCGCTGACGGTCCTGCTCGATCTGCACGCGGTCGCGGTCGTCCTGGCGGTTCTGCGCGAGCAGCAGCAGCGGCGCGGCGTAGGAGGCCTGCAGCGAGAGGATCAGCGTCAGCACTGTGAAGCCGAGGGCCTGCGAGTCGAAGCGCGCGTCCGCGGGCCCGTAGGTGTTGAACATCAGCCAGAAGACGCAGAAGATCGTCATCCCGACCAGGAACCACGGCGTGCCCATGCCGCGGGCGAACGACTCGGTCAGGCGGCCGAAGCGGTCGCTGCTCGGGCGGTTCCGCCGGGAGAGGACGCGGGTGCGCAAGCCCTTCGGAGCGTCCAGGCGCCGGTCCTGCTTGGTGTCCCTAGCCACGCGCGCCCCTCCGTCCCCGTCGTGTCCTGCCTGTCGCCGCGGGTGCCGGCGGCACGAGCGGGACGCCCTGCGTCGCCGTCGTCACCGGCTTCCTCGGTTCGTCGTCGTCGCCGTGGCTGCGCCAGTCGTCGGGGAGGAGGTAGTCGAGGACGTCGTCGATGGTCACGACGCCGACGAGGCGGTGGGACGCGTCGACGACGGGCACCGAGACGAGGTTGTAGCTGGCCAGGATCCGGGCGACCTCGGCCGCCGAGGTCTCGGGCGTGATCGGGTCCATGCTCTGGTCGAGCAGGGTGCCGAGGCGCTCGTGCGGCGGGTAGCGGAGCATCCGCTGGAAGTGCACCATGCCGAGGAAGCGGCCGGTCGGCGGCTCGTAGGGCGGCAGCGTGACGCAGACGGCGGCGCCGAGGGCCGGGGCGAGCTCGTGGCGGCGGATGAGGGCGAGACCCTCGGCGACGGTCGCCTCGGAGGAGACGATGATCGGCTCCGTGGTCATCAGACCGCCGGCGGACTCCGGGGCGTAGGTGAGGAGCATGCGGACGTCGTCCGCCTCCTCGGGCTCCATCAGCTCCAGGAGCGCCTCGCCGCGCTCCTCCGAGAGCTGGGCGATCAGGTCGGCCGCGTCGTCCGGCTGCATCTGGTCGAGCACATCGGCGGCGCGGTCGTCGTCGAGCCGGCCGAGGATCTCGACCTGCTCGCTCTCGGGCATCTCCTCGAGCACGTCTGCGAGGCGGTCGTCCGAGAGCTCGCCGGCGACCTCGAGCATCCGCTGCTGCGGCAGGTCGAGGAGCGTGCTGGCGAGGTCGGCGGGCTTGAGCTCGGAGAGGCTGGCGACGTACTGCTCGGCGGACTGCGCCTCGGTCGAGACGCTCTCGCGGACCTCGCGCCAGCCGGCGAAGGCGGTCGCGCCCTTGGCGAAGGGGGAGGGGCTGGTCTTGGGCCGGCGGACGAAGAGCTGCGCGAGCTCCCACTCGCCGGGAGCGGCCTCCTCGATCGCGACGTCCTCGACGACCGCGTCACCGGAGCCGTCCACGAAACTCACCCGGCGGCCGAGGAGCTCGGCGATGACGCGGACCTCTCCGCCCCGCTGCTCGAAGCGGCGCACGTTGATGAGCCCGGTGGTGATGATCTGGCCGCTGCCGATGCTGGTGACCCGGCCGATCGACACGAAGACCCGACGGCGCCCGGGGATCTCGACCACCAGGCCGACCACCCGCGGGGCGTCGTTCTGCCGGTAGACCAGGAGCACGTCGCGGACCTTGCCGACGCGATCGCCGGCCGGGTCGAAGACACTGCATCCGGCCAAGCGCGCGACGAAGACTCTGGCGGAACTCACGGCTACAAACCTAGTCCCGTGCAGCCGGGCGGACGCCGAGCGTTCCCGGCTCGCCCTCGGCCGGTTCTCCGAATCCGTTCAGAGACCTTCAAGTGGCCTGTGCGATTCTGTCCGGGTGACTCAGCAGACGCCGTTCAGCGGCCGAGGGCCGGCCTTCCCCACGATCCCGCGCGGGGAGATCCTCGCCACGTTCGACACGTACCAGGAGGCGCAGGCCGCCGTCGACGTGCTCGCCCGCGCCGACTTCCCGGTGCGCCAGCTCGCCATCATCGGCAATGAGCTCAAGAGCGTCGAGCGGGTGACCGGCAAGCTCACCTGGGGCCGCGTCGCTCTCGCCGGAGCGGCCTCCGGCGCCTGGCTCGGCGTCTTCCTGGGCCTCCTGCTCATCATCTTCTCGCCGACGACGGAGTTCTCCTTCCTCATCGCGGCGGTGCTCCTCGGCGCCGGCTTCGGGATGCTCTTCGGGCTAGCCTCCTACGCCGTGAACCGCCGCCGTCGCGACTTCACCTCGACCATGCAGGTGATCGCGACCAGTTACTCCGTGCTCGTGGACCCCGAGGTGGTCAACCGCGCGCGCAACCTGCTCGACGGCGGCACCTCCGCGGCGGAGGCGCCCCAGACGGCCTGGGCTCCGCCGCCCGCTACGATCGGCGACCCGCAGCCGCAGCCCGTCCGCCCCGAGGACGACCCGCGCTGACGATCCTCCACGAAGGCCCCCGGTCCGCCGGGGGCCTTCGTCGTTCCCGGGGCGGGGCGGCTCAGGCGGAGCCGACGGGCGGGAGGACGATGTCGACCGCGAGACCCCGGGGGGAGCGGTTGACCAGGGCGACCGTCCCGCCGGCCGAGAGCACGGTGGTGTGCACCAGGGCCAGTCCGAGACCGCTGCCGCCGGAGGCGAGGGTCCGGGAGTCGTCCGGGCGGGAGAAGCGGTCGAAGGCGACCGGGATGAAGGCGTCGGGCATCCCCGGTCCGTCGTCCGAGACGCTGAGCATCAGGCGCCCGTCCGACTGCGAGAGGGAGGCGACGATCATGCCGCCGCCGTTCATCGCCTGGATCGCGTTCCTCACGAGGTTGTCGATCACCCGGCCGAAGTCCTGGGACGCGACCGCGTAGAGCCGGGCCGGCTCGCGCTCGTCGATCTCGTAGTCGATCTCCACCCCCGACTCCGAGGCGAGCAGGCGGGTGCGGTCGACGGCGCCCACCAGCTCGTCGACGAGCTCGGCGAAGGGAGCGGTCGGGCGGACGGTGCGGCTCTCGATGCGCGAGATGTCGAGCAGGGCGGACGCGAGGCGCACGAGCCGGTCGACGCTCTTCTGCGCGTCGAGGATGACCCGGTCGACCGCGACCGGATCGTCGACGCGGTGGTGGGCGATCTCGAGCTGCGCGGAGAGCGCGGCGAGGGGAGTGCGGAGCTCGTGGCTCGCATCCGACACCATCTGCTTCTCGCGGGCCAGCGACGCGGTCTGCTTGGTCAGGAACGCGTTCAGCGTCACCGCGAGCTCGTCGATCTCGTCGCGCGTGCCGACGACCGGGAGCTGGTCGCCCTGCCCGGGCTCGGCGGCGATCTGATCCGCGCGCGCCCGCATCCGCCGCACCGGGGCGAGGGCCGCGCCCGTCAGGATCCACGAGGCGAGCCCGAACGTGACGACGAGGAAGATCGCGGCGTAGACGAGCACGTGGGCGAAGTCGTCGAGGACGAGCTGCGACGCGGCCTGGTCGCGCGCGGAGGCGACCTGCCAGACGCCGCGATCGCTCTCGATGGCCGTGAAGCGGACCAGGTAGCTGCCGTTCGCCGTCGTCACGTCGGCGTACCGGGGCGAGGTGTCGGCGGGCTCCTCCGCCAGAGCGCTGAGCACCTCGCCGCTCAGGCGCGAGGGCATGGTCGAGGTGCTGACGCTCCCGTCGGGAGCGAGGGCGAGGAACAGCTGGCCCGTCGACGAGCCCTGCGTGCGCGGAACGTTGCCCGCCGAGATGTCGCGGCGCACCTCGTCCTCGATCGACATCAGGATCGTCCGCTCGCTGCGGTCGACGATGCCGGTGACCACCTGGTAGAAGAGCAGCGCCGCGAGCGCGAAGAGGGCGGTCGCCACAGCGACCGTTCCCACGGTGATCCTCGCGCGGATCGAGAGCGCGCCGACCCGGCGGCGTGCCGTGCTCATCCGCGACACGGGCTACTCGACCGGGCGGAGGAAGTAGCCCTTGCCGCGGACGGTCACGATGCTGACGCCCGTGTCCTCGGTCGGGAGCTTCTTGCGCAGGTAGCTGACGTACTGGTCGACGATGTTGTTGTCGACGATCTCGCCGCCGCCCCAGATCTCGGAGAGGATCCGCTGGCGGGTCACGACGGAGCCGACGGGAGTGATGAGGAGCTTGAGGAGCTCGAGCTCCTTCGGGCTGACGTGGATGCGCGAGCCGTCGGCGGTGCGCCGGATGCTCGATCCGTCCACGGTGATGCGTCCGACGTCGATCGAGGTGGACATCAGCGACGGGCTGCGGCGCAGGAGGGCCCGGAGGCGCGCGTTGAGCTCGGTGAACGCGAACGGCTTGGTCAGGTAGTCGTCCGCTCCGGCGTCGAGCCCGAAGACGCGGTCCTCGATCGCGTCCCGCGCGGTCAGCAGCATGATCGGCGTGGGCCGGCCGAGCTCGCGGATCCGGCGGCAGATCTCGAAGCCCGACATCGCCGGGAGCATGACGTCCACGATGGCGGCCGAGAACTCGGCGTTGCTGAACGCGACGAGCGCGTCGATGCCGTTCGTGGTCAGCACGGCCTCGTAGCCGGCGTCTTCGAGGCCGCCGACGAGGGCCTCACCCATGGCTGGATCGTCTTCGACGACAAGGATCTTCACGCGCTCACCCTACGGCCCGGCTCCCAGGAGGACGCACTGGGCGGGCCGTGTGTCGATCGGATGCGGGATCGACCCATCCGATCGGCGCTGGGCGACGAATGAGGAGCAACAGACCGCTCGGGGGCGTGGCGGGAGAGGCGCGATCAGTGGCGCAATTCTACTCTTCTCCCCCCGTCGGCCCGATGATACTGTTCGCGAAGTTCACCTCTACCGTCACCCGAAGGCGGCACAAACATGCTCAATATTCTTTCCATCTGGGCGCGTCTCGCGCTGTCGGTCCTCCTGTGGATCGTCCTTCTCCCCGTCATGCTCGTCCTGCTGCCGTTCCGCACGGGCAGGAGCGCCTCGCTACCCGCCCTGCGACCGGTGCCGGTTCCCGCATCGACGGTGGCGATCGACACCCGGAGCGCCAGCGGCGCCTACTAGGCCCACTTCCCGGTCGTTCCGGGCCCGACGCCCCGCTCCCATGAGCTCCGGCGTCGTCCGCCCGCCGATCCCCGACACCCGAACAGCCGTGCCTCTCTCCGCCAGGAGGGGGTGCGGCTGTTCGTCGTTCCCCGGGTCGATCCCGACTGACCGATAGATGTCGATTTCGATTACTCTCGATCGCGAGCCGCGTCAAGCCCTTCGCAGAATCTCAGGGACTGGCAATACAGTGCTCGCACATGGTTCACCGATCGGAAGGAACACGGATGCTTCGCGCCACGCTCGACACCGCTGGGATCCAGCTCGATTCGACCACGGGAGCCCCCGTGCGCCCCGACACCCCGGTCTCGGTGGTCGCGTCGGTGCCTCAGAGCCTGATCTCGCGGATGCTCGGCCGCCGCCGCTGCGAAGCCTGCGGAGCGGCCTCGGCCCGTCGCCGCGACGGCTTCTGCTCGGCCGACTGCGCCGGCACCTTCCACCTCTACGAGTGAGCCCGACCGGCCGAGTGCCGGTGGTGAACGTTCCGAAGGCCCGTGATCGACGATCGCGGGCCTTCGTGCTGTCTCGGGAGTGTCGGAGCGCCGGGTGAGGAGCGCCACGGTCGGACTCGGTCGCCCACCGGGTGACGCCGCTCGGTCGAGATGGAGGGGTGCGCCTCGAGGGGCGTCGAGCACCGGAGCTGAGCGCCCATGTGCGAGGGAGGAGAGCGGAGGACCGCGGATGTGCCCCCAGTAGGATTCGAACCTACGCCCCTGCCTCCGGAGGGCAGTGCTCTATCCCCTGAGCTATGGGGGCCAGGAGTGCCTGACCACATTAGCACCCGGGCGGGGCGGGCCCCGACGCCGGGAGCGGTCCTCGCGCATGCCACGATGGAGCCATGCTGCGCACTGTCTCCGCCTCGCTGGATCTGCGTCTGAACGGCCCGACCGACCTGATCTTCCTGGTGGCGGCGACGCCCACGGGCGACTCGTTCGAGGACTCCTTCACCGTCCGGCTCGACGGGCAGGACGTGCCGGTGCGGGAGTTCCCGGCGCGGCACGGCTCCCGCGTGCACCGCGTCGCGGGGAACGAGGGCGACCTGCGGGTCGAGTACCGGGCGCGGGTCGTCGGCCACGGCGCTCCGGACGAGCCGAGCGAGCTCGAGCTCGTCGAGTACCTGCGGCCGAGCCGGTACGCCGAGGCGGACGTGCTCGGCGGGATCGCCCGGCGGGAGTTCGGGCGGGCCCGCGGCTTCGAGGCGCTGACGGCCGTCGAGGAGTGGGTGCACGGCAACCTGTCGTACGTCTACGGGTCGACGGTCGGCACCGGGGGAGCGGCGCAGGTGATCGAGAGCCGCCAGGGCGTGTGCCGGGACTTCGCGCACACGGTCGCCGGGCTCCTCCGCGCTCTCGACATCCCCGCCCGGGTGACGGCGGTCTACGCGCCGGGCCTCGAGCCGCGGGACTTCCACGCGGTCACGGAGGCGTGGGTCGGCGGCGCCTGGCACGTCGTGGACGCTACCCGGCTGGCTCCGCGCGGGTCGATGCTGCGCATCTCGTCCGGTCGGGACACGGCCGACACAGCGTTCCTCAGCAGCTACCTGACGGACCTGCGCCTGACCGGGATGAGCGTGGAGGCCGACTGCGACGCGGCGCTCGTCGACGACCACGTCTCGCCGGTGCGCCTGGGCTGACGCCGGGGCTCAGCCGGCGAGGACGCCGATCGCCGACCGCACGAGCGGCTCGGGGTCGCCCGGCTCGACGAAGGAGGCGCTGGACGCCTCGATCCAGTACTCGCCGACGAAGGCGTCCGCGACGCCCCGCCCCTCGGCCACCTGGTAGTAGCCCTCGATCTCCGGCGGCTTGCCGTAGGTGGGGACGGCCTTGCTGGTGGTGAAGAACTCGTTCTTGAGCGCCTCGATCACCGCGGGATCGAGGTGGGCCACGGCCAGCTGCAGCTCGGCGCCCGAGTCGTCGGACCATCCGCAGACCAGGCCGTCGTACTGGGTGATCTCGTCGGAGACCGCGGTGGTCTCGATGCCGTCGTCCGGGGAGAATCCGCCCCACAGGCCCGCGAGCGCCGAGGCCGGGACCAGCTGCTCGCAGGCGAGGGGGATCGGCGTGCCGCTGACGGCGCCGCTCGCGCTCGGCTCCGGGTCGGCCGCGGGCGAGCAACCGGAGAGGGCCGCCGCGGCGAGGGCGACGAGGAGGAGGGCGGCGGGACGGCGCATGCGTCGCACCCTAGCAACGCCGCCCTGCCGAGCGGCCCCGCGGTGCAGGAGAGACGGAGGGTGCGGGCGCGGCGGCCGGTAGAATCGCTCCCCGTGACTCCCGAACAGCTCGCCGCCTCCCTGCACGCCCTCGTCCTCGACGCCGTGCAGCGACGGGGGAGCGATGCGGGCGTCGAGCTCTCGGACGTCGTGCTGGAGCGCCCGAAGAACCGCGACCACGGCGACTGGGCCTCGAACATCGCGATGAAGCTCGCGAAGCGGGTCGGCGCGAACCCGCGCGAACTCGCCGCCGAGCTGGCCGAGGGGCTGGGCGCGGTCGAGGGCGTCGCCACCGTCGAGGTCGCCGGTCCCGGCTTCCTCAACGTCCGGCTCGAGGCCGCGGCCGCGGGCGCCCTTGCCGGCGCGATCGTCGAGGCGGGCGAGGCCTACGGCACCGGGTCCGCCTACGCCGGCGTCCGGATGAACCTCGAGTTCGTCTCCGCCAACCCCACCGGCCCCATCCACATCGGCGGGACGCGCTGGGCGGCGGTCGGCGACAGCCTGGCCCGGATGCTCCTCTCGCAGGGCGCCGAGGTGACCCGCGAGTACTACTTCAACGACCACGGCGCGCAGATCGACCGCTTCACGCGGAGCCTCCTCGCCGCCCACCGCGGCGAGCCGACCCCGGAGGACGGCTACGGCGGCGCCTACATCGGCGACATCGCCGAGCGCGTCGCGGCCGCCTACCCGGGCGACCTCGCCGTCCTGCCCGAGGAGGAGCTCGCCGAGACCTTCCGCTCGATCGGCGTCGAGCTGATGTTCGGCGAGATCAAGCAGAGCCTGCACGAGTTCGGCGTCGACTTCGACGTGTACTTCCACGAGAACTCCCTGCACGAGTCGCGCGCCGTCGACCGCGCGATCGAGCGCCTCCGCGAGCTCGGGCACATCTTCGACGCGGACGGCGCCACCTGGCTGCGGACCACCTCGTTCGGCGACGACCGCGACCGCGTCATCATCAAGAGCGACGGGGAGGCGGCCTACATCGCGGGCGACCTCGCCTACTACCTCGACAAGCGCGAGCGCGGCTTCGATCGGGCGATCATCATGCTCGGCGCCGACCACCACGGCTACATCGGCCGGATGATGGCGATGTGCGCGGCGTTCGGCGACACCCCGGGCGTGAACCTCGAGATCCTGATCGGCCAGCTGGTCAACCTGCTCCGCGACGGCGAGGCGGTCCGGATGTCCAAGCGGGCGGGGACCGTCGTCACGATGGAGGACCTCACGGAGGCCGTCGGCGTGGACGCCGCGCGCTACTCGCTGGTGCGCTCCTCGGCCGACTCGACCCTCGACATCGACCTCGACCTGCTGACCAAGCGGAGCAACGACAACCCCGTCTACTACGTGCAGTACGCCCACGCGCGCACCCGCCAGGTCGCGGCGAAGGCCGCGGCGTCGGGCGTCCCCGTCGAGCCGTTCGCGCCCGAGACGCTGGTGCATCCGACCGAGTCGGCGCTGCTCGGCGGCCTGCAGGAGTTCCCGCGCATCGTGGCGCACGCCGCGGAGCTGCGCGAGCCGCACCGCGTCGCGCGGTACCTCGAGGAGGTCGCCGGCCTCTACCACCGCTGGTACGACAACTGCCGGGTCGTGCCGCAGGGCGAGGACCCGGTCGAGGCCGTGCACTCGACCCGGCTGCGCCTGAACGAGGCGACCGGGCAGGTGCTCCGCAACGGGCTCTCCCTGCTGGGCGTCACGGCCCCGGACCGGATGTGAGCGCGTCGGGGGCGGCGCCGCGGCGCCGGCGCGGGGGACGCGCGGCCGTGGTGGTCGTCGTGGTGCTGGTGCTGCTCGTGGTCGCGGCGGTGGTGGGTGACTCGCTCGCCCGCCGCGCCGTCGCGGACCGCGCCGCCGCGAGCCTCCGTGAGGCGCTCGCACTGCCCGCGGACCGGGCGGTGGACGTCGACGTCGCGGGCTGGGCCGTGCTCCCGCAGCTCGTCTCGGGACGGCTGGACCGGCTCGACCTGCGCAGCTCGGACGTGACGTTCGGCGAGCTCGACGGCGACGTCGCCGCGACCCTGATCGGGGTGCCGGTGAGCGGCGTCGGAGCGGTCGAGTCCGGCAGCACGACGGTCGCGATCGACGCGGCCTCGGTGTCGCGGCTCGTCACCGAGCGCAGCACCGTTCCTGTCGACGAGGTGACCCTGGACGCTCCGCTCGTGCGCGTGACCGCCTCCGTCGAGGTGCTGGGCCTCCGGCTCGGCGCGGGCGTGGGGATGGAGCTCGCCGCCGTGGACGGCGCCATCCGGCTGACCCCGGCCGAGGTCTCCGCCGCCGGTGCGACCTTCTCGGCGACCGACTTCCGCGATCGCTTCGGCGCCGTCTCCGGCGACCTGCTCGCTCCGTCCTCCGTGTGCATCGCGGACTCGGTGCCGCGCGGACTGACGCTGACCGGGGTCGAGGTCGCCGACGAGTCGCTGAACGCGAGCTTCGCGCTCTCTCCGACGTTCCTCAGCGACCCCGCGGAGCAGGAACCGGGCACCTGCGCCTGAGCCCGCGCGGCGCCGCCGCCCCGGACCAGTAGGATCGGAGCCCTGTGCCGGCGTCTTCCGCGGGCCGAACACTGACATCGCTGGCTTCAGGGGTCAATCCGGACCCGCTCGCCCCGCAGTGACGCTCCCACTCTCTCCTGTGAGGTCTCACCCGTGGACACCGTCGACGCCCGCGCCCGCGCCCCCCGGCATCCGCTCGCGCCTGAGTGGCTGCACACGCCCGCCGACCCGAACGCCCTGGCCGACGGCGTGTGGCCGGACAGCGCCGAGCGCGGCGAGGACGGCGGGATCCGGATCGCCGGAGTGCCCGTCGCCGAGCTGGTGCGCGAGCACGGCACTCCTCTCTACGTGGTGGACGAGGCCGACGCCCGCCGCCGGGCCGTCGAGATGCGCGAGGTCTTCGCCCGCGAGCTCGGCCGCATCGGCACCGGCGTCACGGTCTACTACGCGGGCAAGGCGTTCCTCTCGACCGAGGTCGCCCGCTGGATGCGCGACGAGGGCCTGAACCTCGACCTCTCCAGCGGCGGCGAGATGGCAGTGGCCCTCGCCGCAGGGATCGAGCCCGAGCGCTTCGGCCTCCACGGCAACAACAAGTCGCTCCGCGAGATCGACCGGGCCGTCGAGGTGGGCGCGGGCACGATCGTGCTCGACAGCCTCGTCGAGATCGAGCGCGTCGCAGCCGCGGCCGAGCGGCACGGCCGCGTGCAGGCGGTGCGCCTCCGGGTCAACAGCGGAGTGCACGCGCACACCCACGAGTTCCTCGCCACGGCGCACGAGGACCAGAAGTTCGGCCTCGCACTCGCCGACTGCCCGGCCGCGGTCGCCCGCATCCGCTCCTTCTCCTCCCTGCGGTTCCTCGGGCTGCACTGCCACATCGGATCCCAGATCTTCGGCTCCGCCGGGTTCGCGGAGTCGGCGTCGCGCCTGCTCGACGTCCACGCGGCACTGCTCGCGGACGGCCCCGTGCCGGAGCTCAACCTCGGCGGCGGCTTCGGCATCGCGTACACCAGTGCCGACGACCCGACCCCGATCGCCGAGATCGCGGCCGCCGTCGCCGACGCGGTGGCCGAGCAGTGCTCCGCCCGCGGCGTCCCGGTGCCGCACATCGCGATCGAGCCCGGCCGCTCGCTGATCGGGCCCGCCGGCGTCACCCTCTACGAGGTGGGCACCGTGAAGGACGTGACGGTCGGCTCCGAGGGCTCGACCGCGGTCCGCCGCTACGTCAGCGTCGACGGCGGCATGAGCGACAACGCCCGTCCGGCGCTCTACGGTGCCGACTACACGGCGCGGATCGCCGACCGCTCCTCCTCGGCCGAGCCCGCCCTCGTGCGGGTGGCCGGGAAGCACTGCGAGTCGGGCGACATCGTCGTCCACGACGACTTCCTGCCCGCGGACGTGCGGCCGGGCGACCTGCTCGCCGTCGCCGCGACCGGCGCCTACTGCTGGTCGCTCGCCAGCAACTACAACTACCTCGGGCGCCCCCCGGTGGTCGCCGTCCGCGACGGGCGCTCCCGCGTCCTCGTGCGCGGCGAGACCGAGGAGGACCTCCTCCGCCGCGACGCCGGCATCGAACGAAAGGCCACCTCCCGATGATCGAGTACCGCAGCCTCCGCGTCGCCCTGCTGGGCGCCGGGTCCGTCGGTGCCCAGGTGGCGCGCCTCCTGCTCGACCACGGCGACGAGCTCGCCCAGCGCGTCGGGGCGCCGCTGGAGCTCGTGGGCGTGGCCGTCAGGGACGTGGACGCGCCCCGCACCGCCGACATCCCGAAGCACCTGCTCACCACCGACGCCGAGTCGCTGATCCTGGGCGCCGACATCGTGGTCGAGCTGATCGGCGGGCTCGAGCCCGCCCGCAGCCACATCCTCGCGGCGATCTCGTCGGGCGCGGACGTGATCACGGCCAACAAGGCGCTGCTCGCCGCCCACGGCAACGAGCTCTTCGAGGCCGCCGACCAGGTGGGCGCCCAGCTCAACTACGAGGCGGCCGTCGCCGGCGCGATCCCGATCATCCGGCCGCTGCGCGACAGCCTCGCCGGCGACCGGGTCCACCGCATCCTCGGCATCGTCAACGGAACGACCAACTACATCCTCGACCGGATGGACACCGAGCACGCGAGCCTCGAGGACGCGCTCGCCCGCGCGACCGAGCTCGGCTACGCCGAGTCCGATCCGACCGCCGACATCGAGGGCTACGACGCGGCGCAGAAGGCGGCGATCCTCGCCCGCCTCGCGTTCCACACCGACGTCCCGGTCACCCTGGTGCACCGCGAGGGCATCACCGGCATCACGAAGGCGCAGGTCGACCAGGCCCGCGACTCCGGCTACGTGATCAAGCTGCTCGCGATCTGCGAGCGGCTGACCGACGCCAAGACCGGCGTGGAGGGCGTGTCCGCGCGGGTCTACCCCGCGCTCGTGCACCGCTCCCACCCGCTCGCGGCCGTGCACGGGGCCAACAACGCGGTCTTCGTCGAGGCGGAGGCGGCCGGCGACCTGATGTTCTACGGCGCCGGCGCCGGCGGGATCGAGACGGCCTCCGCCGTCCTCGGCGACGTCGTCTCGGCCGCCCGCCGCCACGTCGTCGGCGGCCCCGGCCTGGTGACCAGCGCGAGCTCCGGGCTCGCGGTCCTCCCGATCGGCCACGTCACGACCCGGTACCAGGTCACCCTCGAGGTGCTCGACCGCCCCGGCGTGCTCGCGCAGATCGCGGGCGTCTTCGCCGACCACGGCGTCTCGGTCGAGACCCTGGTGCAGACCCCGCCCGGCGCCGACCCGCTGGAGGAGCAGGGCGGTGCGGAGCGGCGCGAGCCGACCGCTACCCTGGTCATCGGCACGCACGCCGCGGCGGAATCCGATCTGGCGGCCACCGTCACCGCCCTCCATTCGCATGGTTTCGTCGGCGCCGTGACGTCCGTTCTACGAGTTGAAGGAGCCTGAGATGGCCAAGCAGTGGCGCGGAGTCCTGCACGAGTACGCGGACCGCCTCGATGTCACCGAGGCGACCCCGGTCATCACTCTCGGCGAGGGCGGCACGCCGCTCATCCCCGCGGCGGCCCTCTCGGCGCGCACGGGCGCGAAGGTGTGGGTCAAGTACGAGGGCATGAACCCGACCGGCTCCTTCAAGGACCGCGGCATGACCATGGCGATCTCGAAGGCCGTCGAGCACGGCGCGAAGGCCGTCATCTGCGCTTCGACCGGCAACACCTCCGCCTCGGCCGCCGCCTACGCGACGCACGCCGGCATCACCGCGGCCGTCCTGGTGCCGGAGGGCAAGATCGCCCTGGGCAAGCTCAGCCAGGCGATCGCGCACAACGCGCAGCTGCTGCAGGTGCAGGGCAACTTCGACGACTGCCTCGACATCGCCCGCGACCTCGCGAAGAACTACCCGGTCCACCTGGTCAACTCGGTGAACCCGGACCGCATCGCCGGACAGAAGACCGCGGCCTTCGAGGTCGTCGAGGTGCTGGGCGATGCTCCGGACTTCCACATCGTCCCGGTCGGCAACGCGGGCAACTACACCGCCTACTTCCGCGGCTACTCGGAGGAGCTGGAGCGCGGCGAGTCGACCCGCCTCCCGCGCATGTTCGGCTTCCAGGCCGAGGGCTCCGCACCGATCGTGCACGGCGCCCCGGTCCGCCACCCCGAGACGATCGCCAGCGCGATCCGGATCGGCAACCCGGCCTCGTGGGAGCTCGCCCTCAACGCGCGCACCGTCAGCGACGGCTACTTCGGCGCGATCAGCGACGAGAAGATCCTCGAGGCGTACCGCATCCTCGCGGGCGAGGTCGGCGTCTTCGTCGAGCCGGCGTCGGCGATCAGCGTCGCGGGGCTCCTCGAGCGCGCCGAGGCCGGAGCGATCCCGAAGGACGCGACCGTCGTCCTGACGGTCACCGGCCACGGGCTCAAGGACCCGCAGTGGGCGCTCCGCACGGCCGACGGCGCGGACATCACGCCGACCGTCGTCCCGGTCGACACCGCCGCGATCGCGGACGTGCTGGGGCTGGCCGGCGCATGACCTCGGCGGTTCCCGTCGGCCGCACCGTCCACGTCAAGGTCCCCGCCACCTCGGCGAACCTGGGCCCCGGCTTCGACACGCTCGGCCTGGCGCTCTCGTTCTACGACGAGCTCGACGTGACGGCCGTCGCGGCCACGGGTGCGCGGGTCACCGTGCACGGGGTCGGCGAGGGCGAGGTGGCGACCGACGAGACGAACCTCGTCGTGCAGGCCATCGCGTACACGTTCGCCGACCAGCGGCAGGAGATGCCCGGCATCGAGGTGATCGCGCGCAACATCATCCCGCACGGCCGCGGGATGGGCTCGTCCGGCGCCGCGATCGTCTCCGGCATCATGGCCGCGAAGGGCCTGCTCGAGGGCGTCGTCGAGCTCGACTCGGACGACCTCCTCCGCATCGCCACCGAGATGGAGGGGCACCCCGACAACGTGGCGCCCGCACTGTTCGGCGGCCTCACCATCGCCTGGGTCGAGCCGCACGCCTCCGGCGCCGACGACTCGCCGCTGCGACCGCGCTCCAAGAAGCTCATGGTCCACCGCGGCGTGTCCCCGGTCGTCTTCGTGCCCGAGCACACCATGTCGACGCGGCTGGCCCGCTCGCTGCAGCCGCAGAGCGTGCCGCACGAGGACGCGGTCTTCAACGTCTCGCGCTCCTCGCTCCTGATCGCCGCCCTCATCCAGAGCCCGGAACTGCTGTTCGCGGCGACCGAGGACAAGCTGCACCAGAACTACCGCGCGGCTGCCATGCCCGAGACCTCAGCGCTGATCGCGCTGCTGCGCTCGCACGGCTACGCGGCGGTCGTCTCGGGTGCCGGACCGAGCGTCCTGGTGCTCTGCAGCGACCCCGCGCAGCGCCTCGCCGCCGCGGATCTGGTGGAGCGGGAGGCCCCCACGCCGTGGCGCGCGCACATGCTGGCCGTCGACTTCAAGGGTGCTACAGTGGGGACCGCATCCCGAGGAACCGCGTAACGAGCGGAATCTGTCCGACGGATCGTCCCGACAACCACGGCCATCACATCGTGTGAAGGGCGCCCCTGCTCCTCTTGCAGACCGGCGCCTGGTCTCCGGGCCCTCTCCTCGCTCTCTGCGGCAGTCGGTCCCGGCGGCCGAGAGCATCGCGTGGATCAGAACACGCGATGGCACCGCACGGTCGATGAGCTCTCCCGGTGAGCACTCGTTCCCGGGGGGAAGGAACCCTCTCCAGTGACAGACGTCAACACCCACGGCTCAACCGTGGACCTCACCGCCGACCTCTCCGGTCTGCGCGTCGCCGAGCTCCAGGCTCTCGCGACGCGGCTCGGCCTCGGCGGCGCCTCCAAGCTCCGCAAGGGCGAGCTGGTCCAGGCCATCTCGGACCTGCGCGCCGCCTCCGCCGAGGACGCGCCCGCCGCGATCGCCGACGCGGTCGCTCCGGACGACGCAGCGGTCGCCCCGGACGTCGACGCCACCGGCGTCGAGGCCGAGCCGGCCGATGTGGCCGAGCAGTCCGCTCCGCAGCCCGAGGCGCCGGCGGAGCTGCCGACGCCCGTCGAGAGCACCGAGGCCGACACGGCCGACGTCCTCGAGCAGGCCGCGCCCACCGTCGACGAGCCCTCCGCGACGGCCGCCGAGTCGGCCCCCGTCGAGCTCGAGCTCCCCGCGGCGGCCGAGCCGGTCGCCGAGCCCGTCGAGCGCGCGCCCCGCCGACGCAGCTCGCGCCGCGCCTCCAGCGGCACCGTCGCCGCCGGCGAGCACCTCAACATCCCCGGCGGGACCGGCGTCGAGTCGCTGATCCCCGACCTCCCCGTCATCGAGCAGGACCGCGACGCCGACCAGGCCGCGAAGCCCGTCATCGACATCGAGCTGCCCAACGGGCCGGAGTCGGACGACTCCTCCCGCGAGGGCGGCCAGCGCGAGCGCCGCGGACGCCGCCGCAGCCGCGGGGGCGCCTCCGAGCAGAACGAGCAGGCCGAGCAGGCGCCCGCCGAGAACGACGCCGACTCCTCCGACTCCGGCGACCAGCAGGAGCAGCAGGGCGGCGACCAGCAGCAGAACGGCGACCAGCAGGGCACCGGCCGCGGTCGCAACCGCCGCAACCGGAACCGCAACCGCGGGGACGACCGCCAGAACGACGCTCAGCAGAGCCCCGCCGCGCAGTCCCAGCCGCAGAACGGTCAGGGCGCGCGCGCCGCGCAGTCCGAGGGCCAGCAGGCTCCTCAGCAGAACGGCTCCGGACAGCCCCAGAACGGCCAGCAGGCCGAGGGCGAGGACGGCCGCCGCAGCCGCTACCGCGACCGCAAGCGCCGCGGCGGAGCGATCGGCGACGACTTCGAGCCCGAGATCGGCGAGGACGACGTCCTCATCCCGGTCGCCGGCATCCTCGACGTCCTCGACAACTACGCCTTCGTGCGCACCACCGGGTACCTGCCCGGCGTCAGCGACGTCTACGTCTCCCTCGGCCAGGTCAAGAAGTACAACCTGCGCAAGGGCGACGCGGTCGTCGGCGCCATCCGCCAGCCCCGCGAGGGCGAGGGCGGCGGCCGCCAGAAGTACAACGCGATCGTCCGCGTCGACTCGATCAACGGCCAGACCGTCGAGGAGGCCGCTGCGCGCGTCGAGTTCCAGAAGCTCACGCCGCTCTACCCGACCGAGCGCCTGCGCCTCGAGACCGAGCCCGGCAAGCTGACCCAGCGGATCATCGACCTGGTCGCCCCGATCGGCAAGGGACAGCGCGGCCTGATCGTCGCGCCGCCCAAGGCCGGCAAGACCATCGTCCTGCAGCAGATCGCCAACGCGATCGTGCAGAACAACCCCGAGGTCCACCTGATGGTCGTCCTGGTCGACGAGCGTCCCGAGGAGGTCACCGACATGCAGCGCACCGTGCGCGGCGAGGTCGTCGCCTCCACCTTCGACCGCCCGGCCGAGGACCACACGACCGTCGCCGAGCTCGCGATCGAGCGCGCGAAGCGCCTGGTCGAGCTGGGCCACGACGTGGTCGTGCTGCTCGATTCCATCACCCGTCTCGGCCGCGCCTACAACGTGACCGCTCCTCCCTCGGGCCGCGTGCTCTCGGGCGGCGTGGACGCCTCGGCGCTGTACCCGCCGAAGAAGTTCTTCGGCGCGGCGCGCAACATCGAGAACGGCGGCTCGCTCACCATCCTCGCGACCGCGCTCATCGAGACCGGCTCGAAGATGGACGAGGTGATCTTCGAGGAGTTCAAGGGCACCGGCAACATGGAGCTCCGCCTCTCCCGCCACCTCGCCGACAAGCGGATCTTCCCCGCCGTCGACGTGAACGCCTCCGGCACGCGCCGCGAGGAGATGCTGCTCAGCGCCGACGAGGTCAAGATCACCTGGAAGCTGCGCCGCGCCCTCGCGGGGCTCGACCAGCAGCAGGCGCTCGAGATCATCCTGTCGCGCCTGAAGGAGACCTCGTCCAACGTCGAGTTCCTCATGCAGGTCTCGAAGTCGGCCGTCGGCCCGGCCACCGCCGGCCACGGCAACGGCCACCACTAGCGCCCCGACGTCCGCGGTCGCCCCTGTCACCGGGGGCGGCCGCGGACGTTTTCGCGTCCCCGGGCGATGAGCCCGACCCCGACCACCTCCGGAAGCCAGGACCCCATGTTCGAATCCGTCAGCGTCCTCCTCGCCGAGCACGAGGACCTGCAGACGCAGCTCTCCGACCCGGCCCTCCACGCCGATGCCGCCCGCGCCAAGAAGGTCAACCGGCGCTACGCGGAGCTGAGCCAGATCAAGGCGGCCCACTCCGCCTGGATCCAGGCCGGCGAGGACCTCGAGGCCGCGCGCGAGCTCGCCCGCGAGGACGAGGCCTTCGCGGAGGAGGTCCCCGAGCTGGAGGAGTCGCTGCGGGTGGCGCAGGAGAAGCTGCGGCGCCTGCTCATCCCGCGCGACCCCGACGACGGCCGCGACGTCATCATGGAGATCAAGGGCGGCGAGGGCGGAGCCGAGAGCGCGCTGTTCGCGGCCGACCTCCTCCGGATGTACCTCCACTACGCCGAGGCGAAGGGCTGGAAGACGGAGATCCTCGACCGCGACGAGTCCGACCTCGGCGGCTACAAGAACGTGCAGGTCGCGATCAAGAGCAACGCCACCGATCCCTCGCAGGGCGTGTGGGCGCACCTCAAGTACGAGGGCGGCGTGCACCGGGTGCAGCGCGTCCCCGTGACCGAGTCTCAGGGGCGGATCCACACCTCGACCACGGGCGTGCTCGTGTTCCCCGAGGTGGACGCGCCCGAGGAGGTCGCGATCAATCAGAACGACCTGAAGATCGACGTCTACCGCTCCTCCGGTCCCGGCGGGCAGTCCGTCAACACGACCGACTCCGCCGTGCGGATCACCCACCTCCCGACCGGCATCGTCGTGTCGATGCAGAACGAGAAGAGCCAGCTGCAGAACCGCGAGGCGGGCATGCGCGTGCTCCGCGCTCGCATCCTGGCCCGCCAGCAGGAGGAGATCGCCGCGGCGGCCTCGGACGCGCGCAAGACGCAGATCCGCACGATGGACCGCTCCGAGCGCATCCGGACCTACAACTTCCCCGAGAACCGCATCGCCGACCACCGCACCGGCTACAAGGCGTACAACCTCGACGGCGTGATGAACGGCGCGCTCGACCCGGTGGTGGAGAGCGCCATCCAGGCCGACGAGGAGGCCCGCCTGGCCGACATCGGCTCCGAGGAGGCGTGACCCTCGTGACCACCGGCGTCGACGCGCGCACCCTCCTCGCGGACGCGGTCGCCCGCCTCGCCGCCGCCCGCGTCCCCACGCCGGACGTCGACGC
Source organism: Rathayibacter sp. VKM Ac-2805 (assembly GCF_009834265.1). Classification (NCBI taxonomy): domain Bacteria; kingdom Bacillati; phylum Actinomycetota; class Actinomycetes; order Micrococcales; family Microbacteriaceae; genus Rathayibacter; species Rathayibacter sp. VKM Ac-2805. The sequence continues at coordinate 2,235,049 of NZ_CP047185.1, read as the reverse complement.
GGAGCTGCTTCTCGGGCACCTGCTCGGGCTCGGCCGCGGCCGGCTGCAGGCGCGCCTCATCACGGGGCTGACCGTCGACGAGGAGCACGCCGCGGGGTTCGCGAGCGCGATCGAGCGCCGGTCGGCTCGCGAGCCGCTGCAGCACATCACCGGGATCGCGCCGTTCCGCTCGCTCGAGCTCGCGGTCGGACCCGGCGTGTTCGTCCCGCGACCCGAGACCGAGGGCGTCGCGCAGATCGCGATCGACGCGCTCCGCGCGGTCGTCGACCCGGAGCCGATCGCCGTCGACCTCGGCACGGGCAGCGGAGCCCTGGCGCTCGCGCTCGCGCACGAGGTGCCGCACGCGCGCGTGATCGGCGTGGAGAACGCTCCCGAGGCGTTCATCTGGGCCCGCGGCAACCGCGAGCGGCTCGGGCTCGAGAACGCTCGCATCGTCTTCGACGACCTCGCCCGCGCGCTTCCCGAGCTGGACGGCACCGTCTCCGTCGTCGTCTCCAACCCGCCCTACATCCCGGCCGCCGCCGTCCCGCGCGACCCGGAGGTGCGCCTGTTCGACCCGCCCTCGGCGCTCTACGGCGGCGAGGACGGCCTGGACGTCGTCCGCTCGCTCTCGGCGACCGCCCTCCGCCTGCTCCGCTCCGGGGGAGTGCTGGTGATGGAGCACGGCGAGCTGCAGGGCGCAGAGATCCGCGCCCTGCTCACCGCCGACGGCTGGCGCGGAGCGACCACGCAGCGCGACCTCACCGGCCGCGACCGCGCGACGGTGGCGGTGCGCTGAGGCGTCGCGGAGCTCTGCTAGCCTCAGCGGCGATCCGGTGGCCGCACCGGGCAGGCAGGCTCGGGAGGCTCGCATCGCCGCTGCACGCGATCGGCCGCGACGTGGGCTCCGCCGCCCGCTGCTGATCGTCCTGGCCGTCGTGGTGGTCGCGGCCCTCGTCGTGGTCGCCGTGCGGCTCCTCGAGCGGAGCGACGGAACTGCTCCCGTGGCCTGCGCGCCGTCGTCCGCCTCCGCGTCGCCCGCGCCTGCCATCGGCTCGGTCGACGACTACCTGGGCGGCCGGTCCTACCTCCGCGGCGTGAACGTGTTCGATCTGCAGTCGCGCGTCGACGTCGGAGTCGACTGCACCGCCGGGAATCCGGCCGAGAGCTACGAGTTCCTGGCGGACCGCGGACTCACCCTGGTCCGGCTCGCGGTGCCCTGGTCGCTCCTGCAGCCGCAGGCCGACGGGGAGAGCACCGACGACGCTCTGGCGAAGGGGCTCGATCCGGCGGCGGTCGCTCTGCTCCGGACCGAGATCGCCGCCATCGGCGCCGCCGGCATGCGGGTGGTGCTCGACCTGCACAACAACGGCACCTATCCGACGAGCCAGGGCGATCTGCCCGAGGGGACCGTCTGGTTCGGATCCGGGCTCTCGGTATCCCAGGCGCAGAGGGTCTGGACCCTGCTCGCGGCGGAGTTCCAGGACGACGGACGCATCGCCGCCTACGACCTCTTCAACGAGGTGAAGCGGTCGCTGGTCCCCGTCGAGACCTACAAGGCCTACACGGAGGCCGTGGTGTCGGCCGTCCGGGGGACCGGCGATCGGCACACGATCTGGGTCGAGGGGATGCGGGAGGCGACGACGGGCACGGTCGCTGCGATCGCACCCGACGGGCCGTGGATCCAGGACCCGCTGGACCGGATCGTGTACTCGCAGCACTTCTACCCCGGCGGCACGGGCACGACCCTGCGCTCGGACAAGCAGGGCGGCACCGACGAGCAGGTCTTCGTGGCGGCGGTGACGACCTTCGGGCAGTGGTGCCGGCGGTACGGGGTGCACTGCTCGGTCGGGGAGGTCGGCTGGCCCAGCGATCAGAGCCTCTCTCTCACCGCGGGCGGCGCGGGCTCCTGGACGGACGTCGGCGAAGCCTTCTACACGGCCGCCGACAGCTACGGCCTCGACGTGACCTACTTCGGCTCCACGAGGAAGTCGGACTGCGGCTGGCTGATGGCCTACTGCGGCGACGATCACGAGATCGACGACGCGCGCTCCCAGAGCTCCGTGATCGAGGCGCACCTCACGCGCTGAGCGCAGTTGTCCCCCTCGTGGGAGGGGGTCTCCTCGAATAAGCCTCACTCGCGCCACCCGCCGACGACCCCTTCCGACAATGGGGGCGCGGGGCTCTCCCCGCGCCCACGACCGCACGTCCGGGAGGCCCCCCTTGATCGGCGACCGAACCACTCACGAGAACCCGGGGCGTCCCGCCTCCCTCCTGCGTCGCGGTGTCCTCGCCGCCGGTGCGATCGGGGCGGTCGGCGCCTGGAGCGCCGCCGCAGCCCCCGCCGCCGAGGCCGCGGTCACGATCTCGCAGGGCGAGCTCGACCGGATCGCCGTGGTCGCCTCCGCCGCCCGCTTCTCGGGCATCGACGCGACCGGCGCGACGGACTCGAGCGCCGGCCTGCAGAAGGCGATGAACGCCGTCCCCGAGGGCGGTCTGCTGGTGATCCCGACCGGCACCTACCTCGTCGGGACCTCGCTCTACCCCCGGCTCGCCAAGTCCCTGCGGGTGAGCGCGCACGGGGCGACCCTCGTCGCCACCTCGTCGAAGCCGATCTTCTCGGTCTCCGGGGCCTACGGCACCGTCCTCCCCGTCACCGCCGTGACGGTCGCCGCTCCGGCCGGAGCCTCCGCCGTGTCGCAGCTGAGCGTCGGCGGCACACCGGACTGGGCTCCCGGCACGATCGTGAAGATCGTGTCGGACGACCCGATCCCGGAGCGCCGGCCGGGGGACGGCGTCGTCGAGTCCCGCCTGGGCGAGTTCGCGGTCGTGCGCTCCTCGTCCGGATCGACGGTGGTGCTCGGCGGAGTGCTCCGCGAGACCTACAGCACCAACATCCGCGTCGCGCAGATCTCGGACCAGACCTTCTCGATCGAGGGAGGCACCCTGATGGTCGCGGCCGCGCGCGCGACCGCGTCGAACGAGCCCCTCGTCTACTTCTCCCGCCTGCGCTATCCGCAACTGCGCTCGGTGACGGTCACCCGCGCCTCGGGCCCGGTCTTCCGCTTCACCTCCTGCTACGGATACCTCGTCGAGGACGCGGTCGTGCGGTTCGCGACCGACGACGCGGGCTCGTCGATCCTCGGATACGGCGTCTCGGACGTCGGGAGCAGCTTCGGCCAGGTCGACCGCGGCGTGTACTCGCATGTGCGCCACTCCTACTCCGACGACACCAACCGCGTCGCGGTCAACAGCGATCTCTCCGGCTACGGCCGCACCTACGGCACGGTCGTCTCGGGAGTGAACGCTCTGATGACCACCTCGAGCGCCTTCGACACGCACCACTGCTCGGAGGGAGTGACCTTCATCGGCTGCACGGCCACCTCCGGCATCGGCCAGGGCAGCCAGGGGCAGTCCGGGTACCAGCTGCGGGGGATCGGGCACCGGGTCGTGGACTGCACGGCCCGCTTCGTCGAGAACGGCGTGATCGTGCAGGACGAGGCCAAGGGCGGGGACTCGCGCTCGCACCAGATCAACGGATTCCGCGCGTTCGACGCCCGGGGAGCCGCGGTGCGCGTCGTCCGTCGACCCGCCGGGCACCCGAGCGCCGGCGTCTTCGACCCCTCGCCGACGGTGACGGCCTCGGACATCTACGCCGAGCGAACCGGAGCGCTGCTGGTCAGCTACAACGCCTCGGTCGTGCTGGCCGGAGGCGTGTTCCGCGCGGGCGCGAGCAATCCCGGCACCGGCGATTACCACGGCATCTACTCCGAGAACAGCCTGCTGCGGATCCGCGACACCATCCTCGACTTCGAGGCCAACACCTCCGGCACGCCCCGGCCCATCGGCTCGGGCAGCACAGCGGGCGCGGTCCCGGGTCAGCAGCGCACGGAGATCGACGGACTGGAGGTGCGCAGCACGCCCGACGTGGTCGCCCGCACCTGGGGCGTCTTCAGCGGAACGGACCACCTGGTGCGCGCCCGCAATGTGCGGTTCAGCTACCCGTTCCGCTACATGCCGGGGGAGAACCTGTCGCCCCAGTCGTCCATCGAGTGGCGGTGCGACGTGCCCGCCGACGGAGCGACCGAGGTCGCCACGTCCGGTGTCTTCGTCTGGGGCAACAACGAGGTCACGACGACCCAGAAGCGCCTGCCGCTCTCACCCGACCCGGTGATCATGGTGCGACTGGTGTCCACGAACACGCTCACGATGGCGGCCCTGCCTTCGGGCTCCGTCTTCGGTCAGCGGCTGCACCTGCTGCACGCCGGGGCGCGTCCGGTCACCGTGCGCCACGGTGCGGCGGGCGGTACCGCGCTCACCGGTGGTCAGGACGTCGCCGTCGATCCGGGCGGGCAGCTGCTGCTGTTCTGGGACGGCGGGGCCTGGCGGCAGTCGGTCTAGCCGTCCGGCTGCACGGTCGGCCGGCGTCCGATCGTGCAGCCGCGTCAGCGGGGGAGGTGCTGCCGGCGCCGCTTCGGCGATTCGGCCTTCGACGACGGCGGCACCGGAGGCGTCTTCGCGCGACGGGCCGCGACGGCCACGGCGAAGACCAGCGGCCAGAGCGCGAGGGGCACGCCGGGGTTCGAGAAGTGGCTGTGGATGGTGGAGATCACCACGAGCACGACCAGCAGGATCGTCACCGGGAACACGGCCGCGGCTCCGAGCATCCGGCGGGAGCGGAGCACGACGGCGAACGCGACCAGCAGCAGCAGGACCTCGGGGAGGAGACCGAGGACCCCGCTCGCGATCAGCGTGCGCATCCACTCGGACTCGGGCGACACCCACACCAGCGAGGACGGCCGCACGGGCCAGCCCTTGTCGACGGCCGAGTAGACCTGGGTGCCCCAGCCGCTGAGCGGACGCTCCACGATGGCGGGGAGGGTCTCCGTCACCCAGATGTTGACTCGGTAGCCGATGGTCTGCGGCAGCCAGGAGTACTGGGCGATCGCGTACTGCGACTGCCCGGACTGCTGCTCCAGGCGTGCGGCGATGCTCTGCCCGAGCACGAGCCATCCGGCCGCCAGCACGGCCACCCCCGAGAGCACCAGGACGGGGCGGGCCTTCAGCCGCAGGGCCGTGAGAGCCAGGATGACCGCTGCGGCGCCGATCGTCGCGAAGGTCAGCGTCGTGACGGCGCCCGCGAAGAGCACGGTGAGGGCCGCGACCGGCCAGGGGGCGAGCTTCGTGCCCGCGGAGCTGATGATCAGGTCGACGCAGGACGCCGCGATCACGCAGGCGAGGTACCCGCCGAGAGCGGTCCAGTGGCCGATCGTCGACGTGCCCCGGATGTCCCAGCCGCTCGAGAGCCGCTCGGCGAGACCGCCGGAGCTCGTGATCTGCACCAGCACCTCGTTGACGCCGGGCACGCGCAGCAGCTGCGCGATCGCGATCAGCGCGACGAGCACGCCCGGTGCGCTGAACCCCCGGAGGAACGGCGCCAGGTCCGACGGAGCGCGGACGACCATCCGGACCGGGAAAGTGGCCGCATAAGCGACACCGACAGTGAGGAGCACGCCGATGAAAGGCGAATGCCTCAACTCGCCCGAATTCACGAGCTCGAGCATTCCCCAGGCGATGAGGAGAAGAAGGAAGGAGTAGTCGAGAGAAGTCAGTCTCACTCGGGCGAGAGGAGCCCTGTCCTTCCAGAGAAGTGCCGTGAGGAAGGACAGCCCCACGAGCAGCATGCTCACTCCCTGGAAAGGGCCGAGAGCGTTGACCTGGACTCCGACGAGTCCTGCCGCGGAGCCCAGGAGCACGCCCACCAGAAGCGGCCGTCTCGCTCGTCGAGGATCGCTCGAGGGCATTCCGCGTCGCGCGACTCTCTGCCGCCCGTTGGGGGGGACAAGCGCTGATCGATTGTTCGAGATGGGATCGTCTTCCGTCGAGAGCGCGGGCGCCGCTCGCTAGCGGGGATATCACGCGGTGAGGCAGATGTGCCGAGTGCCGTTAGTCTAGGTCGGCGTCGTGATTCTCGCATGCCGCAGGACGAGGAGAGCATACTTCTGTGCCGAAGATCGACGTGGTCCACTGGAATCCCGCACAGCCGATCAGTCGCGCCCCCTGGGCCCGATTCGTGCCGATCCGCAGGAGAGTCGACAACTTCGGCGATCTGCTCGGCCCGATGCTCGTGGAGCGGATCCTGCAGCGCGAGGGGATCTCACCCGGCTCCGCGCTCGAGCGCCGCCGACTGCTCGCCGTGGGGTCGATCCTCAAGCTCGCCCGCGACGGGGACACCCTGTGGGGCATCGGGGCGAACGGCAAGTCGCTGGACGCGCGGTTCGATTTCACCGACCTCGACGTCCGGGCCGTCCGCGGTCCTCTGACCCGCGGCTTCCTCCGTGCCCGGGGCATCGCCGTCCCCGAGGTCTACGGCGACCCGGGCCTGCTCGTCGGCACCCTCTGGGGTCGTGACGAGCTGCGCCGCGGCACTCCCGACCGCCGGGTGACCGTCCTCCCCAACTTGAACGATCTCCGTCGGATGCGCGCCGACGGGACCGCCCCGCGGGCGGAGGACGGCCTCGTCGAGCCGACGCGCCCCGTCTTCGAGGTGCTGGGCGCGATCGCGGCGAGCGACCTCGTCGTCGGTTCGTCCCTGCACGCGATCGTCGTGGCGGAGTCGCTGGGGATCCCGGCTCGGCTGGTGGCCTCGGCGAGCGAGCCCGACTTCAAGTACCGGGACTACTACGAGGGCTCCGGACGCGCGGGCTTCACTCCGGCCGCGACCGTCGCCGAGGCGATCCAGGCGGGGGGCGAGCCGCCCCTGGACTGGCGTCCGGACGCGCTGCTCGAGGCCTTCCCGCGCGATCTCTGGGGGAGCGTCGTCGAGGCTGCGCGGTGACGATCGCCGGTGACGCCGCCCGCGGCGCCGCTGCCACGCTCGGCGGGCAGTGGATCCGCTTCGTCCTGCAGCTGGGCGCGCTCGCGGTCCTCGCGCGGCTTCTGAGCCCGGACGACTACGGAGTGGTCTCCATGGTGCTGGCCATCGCCGGAGTAGCGACGCTCCTCGGCGACTTCGGGCTCTCCATGGCGTCGATCCAGTCCAGCGACGTGACCGACGCCCAGCGCAACAACCTGCTCTGGATCAACGTCCTCCTCGGGCTGGTGCTGGGCGGGATCGTGTTCCTGCTCGCAGTGCCGATCGCTGCGTTCTACGGGCGCGACGAGCTCGTCCCGGTCTGCCAGGCGCTGTCCGCGGTGTTCGTGGTCAACTCCGTCACGGCCCAGTTCAAGGCCGAGGTCTCCCGCCGCTTCCGGTTCCGCTGGCTCGCCGCCTCCGATGTGCTGGCGCAGCTCGTCGCCTCCACGGGCGCGGTCCTGCTCGCGCTGTCGGGAGCGGGCTACTGGGCCCTCGTCGCCCAGCAGCTGCTGGTCGCGGTCACGACCCTGGTCGTCCTGGTGATCGGTGCCGGCTGGCTGCCCGGCCTGCCCTCGCGCACGCAGGGCATGCGCGCGTTCCTCGGCTTCGGCGCGAACACGGTCGGGGTGCAGCTGGTCAACTACATCAGCGGCAACGCCGACAGCGTGCTGATCGGTCGGGTCTGGGGAGCCGGTGCGCTGGGCGTCTACGACCGCGCCTACCAGATCTTCCGGATGCCGCTCCAGCAGATCGCCGCGCCCATGACCAGGGTCGCCTTCCCCGTGCTCTCGCGGATGAAGGACAGCTCGGAGTTCGAGCGGTACGTGCAGCGGGCCCAGCTCGTGCTCGCCTACGTCATGGGCGGAGTCTTCTTCGCGGCAGCCGCGCTCGCCGACCCGATCATCGAGATCGCGCTCGGCCCCGGCTGGGACGAGTCGAAGACGATCTTCCGGATCCTCGCGATCGGCGGCGTCTTCCAGGCGCTCGGGTTCGTCTACTACTGGGTGTTCCTGGCGAAGGCGCTGACCGGGCTCCAGCTGCGGTTCAGCATCGTCTCGCGCTCGCTCATGGTCGTCTTCATGGCGATCGGAGTGGTGTGGGGGCCGATCGGCGTCGCGATCGGCAGCACCGCCGGCCTCGTCCTGAACTGGGTGGTGCTCTCGTTCTTCGCCGTGCCGCGCGCCGGCATCGATGTGAGGGCGCTCCTCCTGCAGGCCTGCCGTCCGCTCGCGCTCGGTGTCGCGATCGTCGTCGTCTCGCTGCCCGCGCTGGCCCTGACCGCCGGGCTCGGCGCCCCGGGCCAGCTGCTGATCGTGGGCGCGATCGACCTGGCGATCGCCGGGCTCGCCGTCCTCCTCCTCCGGGCCTACCGGGAGGACGCGCGGCTCCTCCAGCGGACCGTCCTGGCGATCCGCCGACGCTGAGGTCGCCGACGTCGGGGAGGGCACCCGGCCCGGGCGCCCCGGCGGTCAGAGGGTCAGCGACCTGCGGAGCCCGGCGAGGCGCTCCCGCCCGACGGCGAGGTCGGTCAGGAGCCGGTCCCTCTGACCGAGCAGGGCCTGCGCCCGCTCCACGGCGTCCGCCTCGCCGGTGACGTCCTTCTCAGCGAAGGCCACCGGCAGGGTCGTGACTGCGGCGAACGTGCGGCGCACCTTCTCCGGGTCGCTCGTGGTGAAGCCGATCGGGACGGCGCCCTCGGTCATCCCGAGGATGAGGGCGTGGATCCGGTCGCTGACGACCGCGGCGCAGTCGCGGTAGAGCTCGCGCACCCGCTCCTCGTGGTCGGCGTGCGAGACGGAGGCGTCCCAGCCCAGGACGGTGCCGTCCAGGTCACGGGCGAGCTCGGCGCAGCGCTGCTCGTCCTCCTGCATCTGATCGACGACGACGATGCGGGCGTCGAGCGAGCGGGCGAGTGCGCGCACCGTCCCGAGCCAGACCGCGGTCGGGGCCGGACGGTCGCCCCTCAGCGCGACGGCGATCGTGCGGCGCTGATCGGCGGGACGGAACCGCTCGGGCGCGCTGCCCAGCGCGAAGGCCCAGTCCGGAGCGACGGTCCCGACGCCCAGATCGGCACGGCTGTCGGGGTCGCGCCAGCTGATCGTCCCGGTCAGGGAGAGCATGCGTCGGAACCACCGGCGGGGGAGGGCTCCCTGGTCCCGCCGCAGCGCGATGCCGAGCGCGACGGGGCGGCCGCCGCCGAGGCGCGAGCGGGTCAGCAGCGCCGTCTGCCAGGCGGAGTTGACGAGGAAGCGGCGATCGAGGACCCATTCGCCCGCGTTCAGCGCGAAGCCCATGCGGGAGCCGCGCGGGCCGACGGCGAGGGCGGCACGGAGCCAGCTCGAGCGGGAGTGGTAGACCACGTCCTCCGTGGACAGGCCCAAGCCCGAGATGTACGCGGAGTGGGTGCCGGCGTAGACGTGCAGCTGTCCCTGATCGCGCAGTGCGTCGAGGTACGCCCGGCGGAGCACCGAGTCGCCCAGGTTCTCCTTCTGGCCGCTCGGGTTGACGAAGATGCGGGTGCTCATGAGGTCCCTCTTGTTCGGCGGGCACGAGCGACGGGGGCGTCGACCGCGAGGTGGTAGGCGCGGGCGTAGGACGCGCCGACGGCGCTCCAATCGCGTCCCGCGAGGACGGGTCCCGATGCGGGGAGATCGGCGGTCGCACGGACGGCGGCGAGCAGGTCGTCGCGGTCGATCCCGCCGTCGAACATGCGCACCCACTCCTGCCCGACCTCGTCGGCGAGCAGGACGTTCGCCGGGGTGCGCGGCACGAGGACGGGGCGGCCGAGCGACAGCGCGACCAGCAGGATGCCCGAGTTGTGCATCTCGGTGTAGGGGAGGATCACCAGCTGCGACGAGGTCATCTCGGCGACCATCTCCTCGTCCGGCACGAAGCCGAAGCGCGTCGTGACCCGGGCGTCGAGGGAAGCGGCCCGGGCGATCCGCTCGGCGAGGGCAGCGGGCGCCTTGCCGACGACGCCGAGGACGAGCTCCGGATCGTCCAGCTCCCGGAAGACCTCGACCAGGCGCTCGACGTTCTTGTAGGGCTCGATGCGGCCGAAGTACAGCAGGCGTCCCGGTTGCATCGGGGCGCTGTGCTCGAGCGGGAGCACGTCCCGGTAGTGGCCGTGCGGGATGAGGACGGAGCGTGCACCCCGCGGCACCGGCGTCACCCCCGTCAGGGTCACGAAGAGGTCCGTGCGGCGCTCGAGAGCGGACAGGAGCGCCGTCTCGATGCGACCCCCGGGGGCGTGCGGCTCGAGATTGTGCAGAGTGCGGACCACTTTTCCCCGAGAAAGCGACGATCGAGCGATAAAGAGCGCGAACAATGCCGTCCGCGCCGCGGCTATCGGCTTCGATCTCCCTCTCATCAGGAATTCCGGCCAGTGGACGTGGAACACGTCCCATCTGCCGATCAAAGCCTTTCTCCAGGAGAAGAAGGAGAAGTCGATATCCTCTGGAGCGAAGCGCGTCACCTGGTCGACGAATCGTGTGGTTCCGTCCGGCGGAGCGACGGAGAGGAGGACTCGGACGGTATTCCTCTTCGGGGCCGGATCGGTCACGCGTCATTCCCTTTCGAAGTGTTCAGGATATGGAGTCCCATTCGGGAATCCGACGATTGTCGGCCGGACGAACGGGTGTCATGCCCTCGTCCCGCACTGTCTGTAATACTCGACGAACCGAGGTGAAGGCTAATCGAACGGGTTCGCGGGCGAGGTGAACGATTCTCGCCGTCATGACCCCCCAACGGGTAGCCGTACCGGTCTCGGTCCCGAATTCCCCGGTGTTACCGTCAAGTGATCCGTCTGGAGACCCTCGCCCCGTGAAAGCACTGTATCTATCCGGCGCTCCGCGCCTGTCGACCAAGCCCTCCACCGAGAGTCTGGGCCCGCGCTCGCACATTCTCGGCGTGATCAACGGCTTGGAGCAGAGCGGCGTCCGGGTCGAGCGCTTCATCGTCGGCGACGCGATGCCGGAGGCGGTGCACGGGCAGGGGTCGGAGAGCCGCATGTCCGGCTCGCGCCTGTCCATCGTGGCGACCGACGTCTTCCGGCTGGTCTCCCGGGTGCGCTCGCGCTTCCAGCTGAAGCGCCGGGTCTCCGGGTCGACCGCCGACTTCGCCTACGAGCGGTACGCGCTCTTCCAGGAGCTCGGCTCCCTCGCCCGTCGCGCCACCGGGGCCGTCTGGGTCCTGGAGGTCAACGCCCTCCTCGCCGTCGAGGCGACCAGCGAGCGACGGGCGACCACCAGCCGCGCGCTCGCCGAGTGGATGGAGGGACGCACTCTCCGCCGCGCCGATCTGATCGTCGCCGTCACGGACGCCCTCGCCGACCAGCTCACCGCCCGGTACGGCATCCCCCGGGAGCGCATCCTCGTCGTCGCCAACGGCGTCGACCACACCGTGCACCGCCCCGCAGAGATCGTGGACGGGACCCGCACCCCGAGGATCGGGTTCCTCGGCACGCTCTACCCGTGGCAGAACGTCTCCTCGCTGGTCGAACTGCTGGCCTCGGAGGACCTGGGCGAGGTCCACCTCGACATCGCCGGCGACGGACCGGTCCGCGCCGACCTGGAGAGGCAGGTCCACGAGCTCGGCCTCGCGGATCGCGTCACCTTCCGCGGACGGGTGCACCCCGATGACGTCCCCGCCTTCCTCGCCGGCGTCGACCTCTGCTTCGCCGGACACTCCAGCGCCAACGGCAGCTACTTCTCCCCGCTGAAGCTCTGGGAGTACCTCGCCGCGGGCAAGCCGGTGGTCGCGAGCCGGCACGACGTGACGGCGGGCCTCCAGCGCGAGGGCTATCCCGTCGTCTGCTACGACTCGGCAGGAGAGGAGGACCTGCGCAGTGTCCTCACCGAGAGCGTCCGCTCGCTGCCGGAGCTCTCCCGGGTCGCCGCCGACCGTCAGCGCGACGTCTGGGCCGAGCACTCGTGGGCCCGCCGCGTCGAGACCATCGTCACCTCCGTGAAGGAGACCGCATGACAGCCGCTGCGCGCACTGCGCTCCCCTTCGACCTCGGTCATGTGGACGCCCGGACCGCTCCGGAGATGATCGCCGAGATCCTCGCCGGCGAGCACCGCGGCCGCATCATCGGGAACCTCAATCTGCACGGGCTCTACATGGCGCAGACCGACGAGCACTTCCGCCGGTTCTGCGAGAAGGCCGACACCGTGCTGATCGACGGCTGGCCGATCCTGGCGCTCGCCCGAGGAACGGCGGTCGACTCGCCCCTGACTCCGCAGCACCGCATCGGCAGCACCGACTGGCTGTTCCCGCTGATCGAGAACGACGAGCCTCTGGTGGTGGTCGCTGTGGGCGGCACGCCGGAGTCCTCGGCCGCAGCGGCGGAGGCGGTCGCCGCCCGCACGTCCCGGATGACCTGGCTCGCGTACGACGGATTCGACCAGCAGTGGCACGGCATCGGCGAGGAGCTGCCGCTCGCCGAGTCGCTCGCCCGTGCCGATCTCGTCCTGGTCGGGATGGGCATGCCCCGCCAGGAGCGCTGGATCCTGGAGAACCGGGACCTCGCCCCGCGGGCGGCGTTCGCGAACGTGGGGGGCTGCCTCGACTACATCGCCGGCACGCAGGCGCTCGCCCCGCGGTGGATGGGCGCCCTGGGCGTGGAGTGGCTGTTCCGCCTGGCGCGCGACCCGCGCCGCCTCGCGGCTCGCTACCTCCTCGAGCCGCTGCAGCTGCTCCGCATCGTCCTGTCCGGCCGGTCCCGCGCGAAGCGGACGCCCGGCCCGTGCGACTCTCCGCGGCCGTCCGGCCGGGTGTCGACCGGAGTCGGTCCGCACTGATCCCCGCCGGCGGGCCGCCTCAGGCCTGAGCGGAGTACTTCTCCTCGGTGGCGGCCTTCGCGGGGCGCCACCAGTCCTCGTTGGCGCGGTACCAGTCGATGGTGGCGGCGAGTCCGGCGTCGAAGTCGGTGTAGCGGGGGCGCCAGTCGAGTTCGGTGCGCAGGCGGGTGGAGTCGATGGCGTAGCGGAGGTCGTGTCCGGCGCGGTCGGTGACGTGGTCGAAGGCGTCCTCGGGTTGTCCGAAGGCGGTGAGGATGCGGGTGACGACGTCGAGGTTGCTCTTCTCGCCGTCGGCGCCGATGAGGTAGGTCTCGCCGATCTCGCCGCGGTCGATGATGGCCCAGACGCCGGTGTTGTGGTCGTCGACGTGGATCCAGTCGCGGACGTTGGCGCCGGTGCCGTAGAGCTTGGGGCGGATGCCGTCGATGGCGTTGGTGATCTGGCGGGGGATGAACTTCTCGACGTGCTGGTAGGGGCCGTAGTTGTTGGAGCAGTTGGAGATCGTGGCGCGCACGCCGAAGGAGCGCACCCAGGCGCGCACGAGGAGGTCGCTGGCGGCCTTGGTCGAGGAGTAGGGGCTGGAGGGGTTGTAGGGGGTGTGCTCGGTGAAGCGCGCGGGGTCCTCGAGCTCGAGGTCGCCGTACACCTCGTCCGTCGAGATGTGGTGGTACCGCACGTCGTGCGCGCGCACCGCCTGCAGGAGCGCGAAGGTGCCGATGACGTTCGTCGCGAGGAAGGGCGTCGGGTCGTGCAGAGAGTTGTCGTTGTGCGACTCCGCGGCGAAATGGACCACCAGATCCGCGTCGGCGACCAGCCGGTCCACCAGCTCGGCGTCGGCGACGTCGCCCTCGACCAGCCGCACTCGGTCGGCGACGGGGGCGAGGGAGTCGCGGCTGCCCGCGTAGGTGAGCTTGTCGAGCACGGTGATCCGCGCGTCGGGACGCTCGCGCAGGGTGAGGTGGACGAAGTTGCTGCCGATGAAGCCGGCACCGCCGGTGACGAGGATCCGCACGGGTTCTCCTGGAGGTCGGGAAGGTCGGGGGAGGCCGGGCTCAGCGGCCCGCGTTCACGCCTTCGAGGCTGAGCAGGCGGTGGAGGTAGGCGCCGTATCCGCTCTTGACCAGCGGTGCGGCGAGCTCGGCGAGGCGGGCGTCGTCGATCCAGGAGTTGCGCCAGGCGATCTCCTCGATGCAGCCGATCTTGAACCCCTGCCTCTGCTCGATCACGCGCACGAACTCCGTCGCCTCGATCATGGAATCGAAGGTCCCGGTGTCGAGCCAGGCCGTTCCCCGGTCGAGGACCTGGACGTTCAGCCGCCCCGCCTCGAGGTAGCGCTCGTTGATCGTCGAGATCTCGAGCTCGCCGCGGGCCGAGGGCGTGATCGTCTTCGCGATCGCCACGACGTCGTTGTCGTAGAAGTAGAGGCCGGGCACGGCGTAGTTGCTGCGCGGCTGCTCGGGCTTCTCCTCGATGGAGACGGCTCGGAAGTGCTCGTCGAACTCGACGACGCCGTAGGCGCGCGGGTCGGCGACCTGGTAGGCGAAGATGACGGCGCCCTCGATCGTGGTGTTCGCCGCGAGGGCGGTGCCCAGGGCGGTGCCGTGGAAGATGTTGTCGCCCAGGACCAGGGCGACGGACTCGTCGCCGATGAACTCCTCGCCGATCAGGAACGCCTGCGCGAGCCCGTCGGGGGAGGGCTGCACGGCGTACTCGATCCGCATGCCCAGGCTCGACCCGTCGCCCAGCAGTGCGCGGAACTGGTCGTTGTACTCGGGGGTCGTGATCACGAGGACCTCGTCGATCCCGGCCATCATCAGCGTCGACAGCGGGTAGTAGATCATCGGCTTGTCGTAGATCGGCATCAGCTGCTTCGAGATGCCCTTGGTGATCGGCCACAACCGCGACCCCGAACCACCCGCGAGGACGATGCCCCTCATCGGAGCAGCCCCGGGTGAGGAGCGGCGGCGGGGGTCCGCTGCACCGCCGAGGGGAGCGTGAAGATCTGCGGGGAGAGGGTCACGGAGCCGACTCTATCGGCGGCGCCGCGGTGCCTCCGCATGCCGGTGCGGCGGGCGCGGAATCCGTGGCGGGGACTGACGGTCGAGCGACCGCTGCCGACGCGATCCGACTCCGTGAGCGGCGCGCACGCCGCCTCCGCGTCCGTATCGCGCCTCCCACTCGGAGGCCGCCGGGCACGGGGATAACTTCTCCGACGTCCGCGGCTCCGCCTGCCGCGACGGAGAGAGGTACCGCCCTGTGCACGAGGTCATCGACCAGCGGGACTCCGCGCTCCTCCCGTCTCCCGGTCCCTGCCGCCGATCCCCCCTGACGGGGGGAGTCCGCCCGTGCTGACCATCGGGATCGTCGCCCTCGACGCCTGGCACGCGGCTCCGCTCGAGCGCGCCTGGCGCCGCCAGGGGCACCGCGTGGTCGTGGTGACCGGTGACCCGGAGGGGTTCAGCGGGGCGGAGCTCCGCCCCAGCGTGCTCGCCCGCTTCCTTGAGCCCGCCGGCCGGAGGGGCGCCGGGTCCGTCGGGCTCGCCGTCGTCACGCGCCGGGCCCGCCGACTGCTCGCTCCGGAGCGGCCCGACCTCGTGGTGGCTCTCCCGGGGACGGCCGTGGAGCTCGCCGGGCTCGCTCCGACGACCGTCCTCCTGGCCGACGACCTCCCGGCACTCCCGCGCCTCCGGTTCGAGGAGGAGCGCCGCGGTGCTGTCGTCGTCACCCCGACGGAGCGGCTCGCGTCAGCCCTCGCGGGAACGGTCGTACCCCTGGGCCTGCCGGACGCGTCGTTCCCGACGCCGTCCGCCCCCGACGGGCCCCTCCGCTTCGCCGCCGTGGGAGCCTCCGGTCTCGACCGGGGCGCCGAGCGGCTCGATCTCCTCGCCCGGCTGGACGGCACCGAGTACGTCACCGTGATCGACGACGGCGGCGGCATCGCCGACGACCTCGCATCGGGGCTGCGCTCCGTCGGCGAGCAGGACCGCGACGGCGTCGTCGAGGTGCTCCGCCACTCCCACGTGTACGCCCACCTGACGCCGTCGACGACCGGCGCGGCCGCCGGACTCGACGCGCTGGCGAGCGGGCTGCCGGTCCTCGCGATCGAGTCGAGCGTCCTGGCCGATCTCTGCGCGGCGGGGGCGGGCGTGGTCCTCTCCGACGACGCGACGCGCGAGGAGTACGAGGACGCCCTCCATCGGCTCCGGCGCGAGTGGACGGCTCTCTCCCGGGGAGCCGCCGAGCTCGCGCGGGAGCGCCCGTGGTCCGTCGCGGCCGAGGAGATCCTCGCCCTCGCGGAGGGACGCGTCCGTGTCGCCTGAACCGGTCCCGGCTGTCGGCGCCTCCGCCGACGCGATGCTGCCGAACGCCGTCGCCCTGCGCCTGGCCGCCGTGCTGGTGCAGTACACCCTGCGGACGCACGGCGTCCGCAGCCTCGTGGTGAAGGGCGAGGGTCTGCACCGCCAGGGGATCCGCGCGCCGATGACGTCGGCCGACGTCGACCTCTGGGTCGACCCCGAGCGCTTCGACGAGGCTCTCGGGCTGCTCGCCTCGATGGGCTGGCGCCGCCGCGCCGAGGCTCTCAGCTGGACCCTCTTCGTCGACCACTCGATCACGCTCGTCCACCCCTCGTGGCCGTGCGACGTCGACGTCCACCGCTCCTTCCCGGGTGCCTTCGAGGAGGAGCGGATCGTCTTCGACCGCCTCTGGGCGGCCGCCGAGGATCTGCCGCTGAGCGACGAGACCCTGCGGATCCCCGGGCGCGCGCACCACCTCGTGCTGCACGCCCTGCACCAGCTGCGCAGCGCGCGCTCCGCCTCGGCGACCACGGCGCTGGCGGTTCTGAAGGCGCACGCCGCCGGCCTTCCGAGCGAGGAGCGCGAGGCGATCCGCGACGCGGCCGTCGAGCTCGGCGCGCAGACGCCGATGACGGAGCTCCTCGCCTCCTGGGGAGTCCCCGCCGCGCCCGAGGAGCGCTACCGGCAGGCCCAGATTCTCTGGGACGTGCGCCGCAGCTCCGACCGGCACACCTTCAACTGGCTGCACGCCGTGGCGTCCGCTCCCTGGCGCCTGAAGGGAGGCCTGCTGCTGAGAGCCGCCTTCCCCACCCGCGCGGATCTCGAGGCGAGCCATCCCGAGGCGACGACGGTCCGACGTCGGCTCCGGCTCCGGGGGGAGCGGACCCTGCGGGCGCTCCGAGGCCTCCCCTCCGCCCTCACCGGTTTCGCCAGGGTGGCGCTGAGCGGCCGCAGCGAGGAGCAGGGCCCGGCGTCCTCGTTCGAGGCGATCGCGGCGACCACGGCGCCGGTGAGCGACCTCCCGGCCTCGTCCGATCCCGCGGCGAGCGCCGTGCATCCGGTGGAGGCCTCCGCCGAGGCGCAGGGTGGCAGCGCGCCGACGGCCCAGCGCTTCGCCGTCGAGCGCACGGACCGTCAGGTCTACGTGCTCGACCTGTCCCGCCCGTCGGTGCCCCCGATCGTGCTCTCGCTGAGCGCCGCCTCGGTCTTCGAGGCCGTGATCCGGCAGCGCCGGCCCCGGGACGAGGTCGTCGACCTCCTCGCCGATCACTACGACGTCGACCGCGGGACGATGGGCCGCGACGTCGACGCGGTCCTGGCCGAACTCGACGTCCGCTTCCCGGGCGCGGTTCCCGACGGGGCGCTCTCATGAGGGCCCCCCGTTCCCGATCCCTGCGGATCCTGCACGTCCTCGACTCCTTCGAGGACGGGGGCGCGCAGCGTGTGGCCCTCTCCCTGGGTGCGTGGAGCCGCGAGCACGGCTGCGAGACCGCCTACTGGGGGCGTCCCGGACCGCTCAGCGACCGCGCCGCGCAGGAGTCGCCCGTCTTCGTGGTGCCGAGACCCGGACAGGGCTTCGCGGCCGATCTGCGCGAGCTCGCACTCGCCGTCCGCCGGTTCCGCCCGCACGTCCTGCACGCCCACCAGCGCCGCGAGGCTCTGCTGGCCCTCCTCGTCGGCGCCGCGCTCGGTGTCCCCGTGGTCGAGCACGCGCATACCGAGCTGCCCGGATTTGACAGGCGAGCGCTCTCCTTCCGTTCCCGGCGGGTGTTCGCCGTCTCCGCCTCCGTGGGGCGGATGGTCGTCGAGGGCTACGGCCGCCCGCAGGATCGCGTCGTGGTCACCGGCAACGCCCCGGCGAACGTCACCGCGGAGCCTGCGAGCGCGCCGGAACTCGCCGAGCCGGTCGTCCGCGTCCTCGGCATCGGGCGGCTCGCGGAGCAGAAGGACCCGGTCCGCTTCCTCGCGGTCGTCGAGGCCCTCGCCCGGGTCCGCCCCGTCACCGGCACCTGGCTCGGCGACGGTCCGATGCTGCCGGTGCTGCGCGAGCGAGCCCGGGGAGCCGGAGTGGTCGACTTCGCCGGTCCGTCGGCGGACGTGACCGGAGCGCTGGACACGGCGCACCTCCTCCTGTCCACCTCGCGGTGGGAGGGGACTCCGCTCGTGATGCTGGAGGCGATGGCCCGCCGTCGCCCGGTCATGGCGACCGACGTCGGCGGTGTGGGTGAGCTGCTCGCCGACGGTCGGGGCCTCCTGCTCCCCGCCGACGCCGACGGGGAGCGGATCGCCGAGCTCCTCGCCGCCGCTCTGGAGCGACCCGAGGGGCTCCTGATGCAGGCCGACCGCGCGAAGGCGTGGGTGGACGAGGCCGCCTCGCCCGACGCCGTCTTCGGACCCGTCGTCGCCGCCTACCGCGAGCTCGGGGGCCGACGGTGAGCGGGGGCGTGCACTCGGTGACCGTCGTGGCTCCCTGCTACAACGCGATCGCCCGGCTCGACGGCTTCCTCGCGCGGCTCGCACTCACTCTCGGACCGGGGATGCGGGTCGTCCTCGTCGACGACGCGTCCTCGGACGGCACGGCGGAGGTGCTCGAGAAGTGGGCCGAGGGACGCGAGGACGCCCGGGTCCTGCTCCTCGAGCAGAACGGCGGCGTCGCTGCCGCCCGGAACCGCGCCCTCGACGGCATCGACTCCGAGTTCGTCTGGTTCGTGGACGTCGACGACGAGTGGGACACGGAGATCCTCCGGACCCTCACCGCCGAGGCCGAGCGGACGGCGGCCGACGTCGTCGTCTGCCGGGCGCTCTACCGCACCCGGCAGTCGACCTCCGGACGTGTGATCGACGGCCTCGACCGGCGCGAACTGGTCTCGTCCGAACTCGCTCTCGAGCGGATGGCGTCCGGGCGCCTGCACGGCTTCCTCTGGAACAAGCTCTTCCGCCGCGCCGTCCTGCAGGAGGAGCTCTTCCCGCGCTTGAGCTCCCAGTCCGACTTCGTCGGCGTGCTGCGGGCGGTCCAGGCGTCGGAACGGGTGCTCTTCGTGCCGGAGGTCCTCTACTCCTACGTCCACACGGCGTCCTCGATCACCCGTCGGCGCGACCCGGACCTCCGGAACCTCCTGGTCTGCGCCGAGGAGATGCGCGCGGCGCTCGCCCGTACGTTCGAGGAGGTGCCGCGCCCGCTGTCGGACTGGTTCACGACCTGGTTCTACGCCGTCCCCGTCGCGCTCACCCCGATCCGCCAGAACTCCGACGCGGCGCTCGTCGAGACCGGCGTCCGGCTCGGGTCCGAGGCGCTGCGCGACGTCCGCGTGCTCCGCTCCGCGCGGTCGCCGCGGCTGCTCGTCCTGGGGCTGGTGCTCAAGCACGTCCCCGCCGCCTTCACGGCGCTCAGCCGGATCCTCTACGCCGTGCACGACACCCGCCGCCGGCTCTCCGATCGGAGGAGCACCCGGTGGACGACGTGACCGTCCCCGTGCAGGCGGCCGCGACCGGCCCCTTCCGCACACCAGCTCCGTTCCCTCCCTCCCGCACCGACCCCCGAGGAGCACCGGCATGACCTCCTACATCACCGGCCGCATCGAGCGGATGCCGGCCAGCATCACCACGCTCGACGAGGCGGCGGAGGCCGTGCTCGAGCTGTCCCGGAGCGGCCGCGACGGGCTGGTCGTCACGCCGAACACCGACCACTTCGTGCGCTGGAAGCACTCCGGCGAGTTCCGGCGGTACTACGGCCGGGCGTCCCTCGTGGTGCTCGACGGGGCGCCTCTGGTCTGGCTGGCCCGCTCGTACGGCCACCGCACGGCGAGCCGCGTGACGGGCATCGATCTCTTCACCGAGGTCTGCCGCCGCGCGGCGCTCGAGGGCGCGCCGGTCGCTCTCGTCGGCGGACGCCCCGGAGTCGGCGATCGCGCAGCCGCCGAGCTGCAGCAGCGCTTCGCCGGGCTCCAGGTTCCGGTCGTCGTCTCGCCGGAGCCGGCCGAGCTCGCGGACGACGCCTACCTCGCCCGCCTCTCCTCGACCCTGCGCGCGGCCGACGTCCGCATCGTCGCGCTCTGCCTCGGCTCCCCGAAGCAGGAGGAGGTCCGCGAGCGCCTGCTCGCCGTCGGCGGCACGGGAGCGGTGTGCCTCGGCGTCGGCGCCGCCGTGGACTTCCTCGCCGGCGAGATCCCGCGGGCGCCGCTCGTGGTGCAGCGCCTCGGCCTCGAGTGGGCGCACCGGCTCAGCCGGGAGCCCGGCAGGCTCTGGCGGCGCTATCTGGGCGACGCCGTGCGGGTGCTGCCGAGCGTGGTCGCGGCCCTCCGCTACCGGGTGCGCCGTGCCGTCCGCTGAGCACGCGGGAGTCGCCGCCGCCGCCGAGAGGCCGCTGGTCCTGGTCTGGAAGCGCGCGTGGCTGCAGGACTCCGAGACGTTCGTCCGCAATCAGATGCACGGACTCGAGCGCTGGCGCGCCCTCGGAGTGGGCCTCGAGCGCACCGGCTCGGGCGTCCTCCACGACCGCACGGACATCGTCCTGCACGATCCGATCACCCCTCGCGGGCGGCGGTCCCTCCTCCTGCGGTGGTTCGGAGTGTCACGACGGCTCGACGCGATCGTCGATGAGCACCGGCCCGCCCTCATCCACGCGCACTTCCTCATCGACGCCGTCTCCATCGCGCGGTACGCACGGAGGAGGCGCCTCCCGCTCGTCGTGACGGGGCACGGCTACGACGTGACCAGCTGGCCGCTCGCGACCGGAGCTCCGCGCCTGCTCCGACCCCTCGCCCGCGCTCACCGCGCCCTCGAGGCCCGCGCCGTCTTCCGCACCGCGCACGCGGTGATCGGGGTCTCCCGCTTCATCACCGACGGGCTCCTGCGCCTGGGGGCGGACCCGCGGCGCACTGGAGTGGGCTACATCGGCGTCCCGACCTCCCGCCCCGAGGCCGCACCGGCTGCGGAGCGCGCGGGAATCGTCTTCGTCGGACGCCTCACCGACAAGAAGGGCGTCCCGGATCTGCTCGAGGCGGTCGCCGCCCTCCCCGGACCGATCCGCGACGTCCCCCTGACCGTCGTCGGCGACGGCCACCTGCGGGAGGCGCTCGTCGAGCAGGCGGCGCGGCTGCGCCTGCGGGTGACCTTCACCGGCTCCCTGCCCCCCGCCGAGGTCGCCCGCATCCTCGCCGGCGCCGCGGTCTTCTGCGCACCGTCGCGGACCGCGGCGACGGGCGACTCCGAGGGCTTCGGCATGGTCTTCCTCGAGGCCGCGCTCGCCGGCGTCCCCGTCGTCTCGTACCACCACGGCGGCGTCCCGGAGGCGGTCGAGGACGGCGTCACCGGGCTGCTCGTCCCGGAGGGGGACGTGCCCGGCCTGACCGGGGCGCTCGCCGCCCTGCTCCGGGACCCGGACCGCGCGGAGCGGATGGGCGCGGAGGGGCGGGAGCGCGTGCTCGCCTCGTTCGACCTCGCCGAGCGGATCCGCGACCTCGAGGACCTCTACGACCGGGCGGTCAGCGTCGACGACGGACGGAGATCGCGGATGAGCCGCGCCGAGCACCGCGCCGACGATCCGCGACCTGGCCTCCGTCCGGCCTCCGCCGGGCGGGAGAGGTGAGCCTGCGCCGGAGCACCGTCGACGCGACCGCCTGGACGGCGGTCTCGTTCGCCGTCGCGCTCGTCGTGCAGCTCGGGCAGTTCGCGCTCCTGGCGAGACTGCTGGACCCCTCCGAGATGGGGATCATCGCGATCGTCGCCCTGCTCAACGCGTTCGTCGACATCTTCCTCGGCATGGGGGTCGCCCAGGCGATCATCCAGCGCCGGCGGGCGACCAGCTTCGAGCTCTCGTCGGTCTTCTGGCTCAACCTCTCCGTCGGGCTCCTGGTCACCGTCGCCGTCCTCCTGGGTGCCGCACCGATCGCCTCCCTGCTCGGGTCCGCCGCCGCGGCGCCGGTCCTCACCGTCGCCTCGCTCGTGTTCGTGGGCAGCGCAGCCGGGCAGGTGCCGAGAGCGGTGCTCGAGAAGGGGATCCGGTTCCGAGCGGTCGCCGTGTCCGAGACGATCGCTCTCGTCGGCGGATTCGCCGTGACGGTCTGCCTCGCGGTCTCGGGCGCGGGGGCGCTCTCCTACGCGTGGGGGCTCGTCGCGACCGCGGCTCTGCGCTCCGTGCTCGCCCTCGTGCAGGCCCGCCGCTGGTTCCGGCTGCGGTTCCGGTTCCGGATCCGCGAGACCGCCCGCTTCCTCTCCTTCGGCGTCTTCCAGACCCTCGACGGCATCGTCAACTACCTGGGGTCGAACGCCGGCTCGCTCGCGATCGGCCGCCTGCTCGGACCGGCCCAGCTGGGCGGGTACACCCTGGGATACAACCTCGCCGTGAACCTCCCCGCGAGGGTCAACCCGATCGTGACGCGAGTGATGTTCCCGGTGTTCTCCTCGATCCAGCACGACCGCGAGCGCGTCGCGCGGAACCACCTCCGCGTCACCGCGGTGCTCAGCATGGCGAGCATCCCGCCGCTGATGCTGGTGGCGCTGCGCTCCGAGGAGATCGTGCGGCTGTTCTACGGACCCGGCTGGGGCTGGATCGCGGGCATGACGAGCGCGCTGACGGTGGTGGGCGCGGTGCGGGCCATCGGCAACCCGGTCGGCTTCATCCTGATGGCGATGGACCGGGTGCGGTTCGGGCTGATCGTGAACATCGTGAAGACCGCGATCACGATCCCGATGATCGTCGGCGGGGGAGTGCTGTTCGGACTCGACGGCTTGATCGGCGGGCTGCTGCTCTCGAGCGCTCTCGGCTTCGCCGTCACCTGCGCCGTGCTGCGGGTGGTGCTCGGAGTGCGCCTCGGCGCGTTCCTGCGCGCGTGCGCCGCGGGGCCGCTGCTCGCCGCACCGATGGCGATCGTGCTGCTCCTGCTCCGCCTGCTCCCCGAGGGCGCGCCCCTGCGGCTGCTCCCGGTGGAGCTGGCGCTCGCGGGCCTCGTGCTGGGAGCGACCGCCCTCCTGGCGCCGGGGCGCGACATCGCCGAGGCGCGATCGCTCGTCCTGTCGCGACTGCCCGCCCGGCTCCGGCTCGGCTCCGCCGCCCCGGTCGAGGTCGCCGTGGTGCTGGCCGCCGAGGAGCGCTTCGACGGCAGCGGGGGAGCCGTGGCGACCTGGGTCCGCGAGACGGTGTCCCGGTCCTCGCTCCGGATCGCCGTGCACGCGCCGTGGTCGTCGGCGTCTCCGGGCGTGGACGGCCGGCCGCACCGCCTGTACCGGCGGATCTACGCGGTCCAGCGGCGCGCGGCACTCCTCCTGGCGCGTCGGCGCGACAGCGACCCGGGCGCCGAGCTGCGTCGGCTGTCCTTCGGTGGCCGCTTCTGGCTGCTGGTGCTCGCTCCGTCGCTGCGCCGTGTCCCGACGGTCTGGATCCACAACCGCCCCCGCTACGCCGTGCGCCTGCGCCGCCTGGGCTACCGGGGGCGGATCGTCGCACACCTGCACAACGACCTGCTCGATCACCTGCCACCCGATCCCGCCGCCGCCCGGCGCTACCTCGACGCGGTCGACGAGTGGATCTTCTGCAGCGAGTTCCTGCGCGCCCGGGCGGTCGACCGGTACGGCCTGATCGCCACAGCCGTCCTGTACAACGGGGTCGTCCCTCCGCCCGAGGTCCCGCCGGCGCCGCTCGGCGGTACTGCGGAGGCGGTCTTCGCCGGGCGACTGGTGGCCGAGAAGGGAGCCCGCGAGGCCGTCGAGATCGTGAGGCGGATGCGGACCGAGCACGGCGCCGATCTGCGGCTGGTCATCGCCGGCGCATCGGGCCTCGGGGACGACGCGACGCCCACCCCGTACGTCCGAGCGCTCGACGAGGCTGTCGCCGCCCTGCCCGGCGTCGTGCGCCGGCTCCCGTTCCTCCGGCACGAGGACCTGCTGGAGCTGTTCGGCTCCTCGGCGCTCCTGCTCTACCCCTGCCGCTGGGACGAGCCGTTCGGGATGGTGGTGGTGGAGGCGCTCTCGCGGGGGATCCCCGTCGTGACGGTCGAGCGCGGAGGCCTCCCCGAGATCCTGCGCACCTCCGACGGAGTGGTCGACGGATCCGTCCTCGTCCCGCCGGGCACGGAGGAGGAGGTCGCGGACACCGTCCTCGCGGAGCTCCCCGCCCTCATCGCCTCGCTGCGCGATCCCCGGCGGCGCGCGGAGGTCGCTGCGGCGTCGCGGCGCCGAGCGGCGGACTTCGGCTGGCCGGGCATCGCCCGCCGCGCGGACGAGCTGCTGGCAGACCCCCGTGGCTGAGGCGCGGGGACGCCGCGCGCACGCGGATCGACGTTCCGCGCCAAGCCCGTCGAGGCTCGTGCCGCGCGATTAGTGTCGGCGCGACATGCCACCTCCATCCCCTCTCCCGCCCGCGTCCGCCGACGCCACCGCCTCTCCCGTGCTGCTCGATCCGCCTCCCGCTCCGGACCGGCGCCCGCGGACGACCCTCCCGCCGCGAGAGGTCGGCCCGTCGTCCCGGAATCGGCGCGCCGCTGCTCCGCTCCGCCAGACGGAGGCCGCCACCGGCACCTCCGTGGAACGGCTCTGACATGGGCCGCCACGCCGACGACGCCCTCCTCCGCCGCCCGACCGCCTCTCGTCCCTCCGTCATCGCCGCGACCCGCGTCACCGACGCTCCGGAGACCCGCGGGCGGCCGTCGCGCGCGCCGGCGGATCCCGCTCAGCGGCGGCACGAGCGGATCGTCCTCGTCTTCCTCGCGGTGCTCCTGGCGCTGAGCGTCGTGCAGCTCTACACCCTGGGGCCCGTCACCGCTCCGGTCGCCTGGAGCCTGCTCTTCCTCCCGTACTCCGTGGCGCGGCTGCGCGGCGGGCGGATCGACCGGTTCGTGGTCGTGGTCCTCCTCGTGATCGCCGGCACCCTCTTCGCGCTCACCTACTCCGGAGCACGCGCGGCCGCGCTGCGCGACGTGGTCTCCGTCGTCTCCTTCCTCACTCCGTACCTGGCCGTCCGCGGGCTCGGCGACGGCGCCTGGCGGGTCGTCGGCCGCGCCCTCGGCTGGGCGGCGCCCGTGTTCCTCCTCCAGGTGACGCTCACGATCCTCTTCCAGCTCGATCCCGTGCAGGAGACCGCCTACCTCCGGTGGCCGGACGCGGTGCTGTTCTCCGACATCTACGTGCGGGACATCTTCACGACGTCCTTCAACAACGTCCTGCAGGAGAAGTCGGGAGGGTTCTTCCTCAACGGCAACATCGCCTCGATGTACATGGCCACGACCGGCGCGCTGGCCTTCGCCGTCTGGAGACGGCAGCGGGGGAGGCTCCTCGTGCTCGTCGCCGTCGCCGGGCTGGTCGGCGCCCTTTTCACGCTGTCCAAGACCGCGATCGTCCTCGCGATCGTCCTGCCCCTGCTGGTCGCCGCGATCCGCGGACTCAAGGGACGCAGCCTCGGTCCGGTCGCTTGGATGATCACCATCCCCTCCGGGATCACGGCCGTGTACGCCGTCGCCGTGTCCTTCCCTCAGCTGGCGGAGGCGGGCCTGCTCACGCTCGGGGCCCGCGGCGACTTCCTGCGCCTGGCTGCGAGTGCGTTCCCCGACAACTGGCTGCTGGGGCTGGGGTACGGCGGATGGCAGGAGCTGTGGCTGGCGCGCTCGTCGCAGTTCACCCAGCACAGCGAGCCCCGCCCGCCGCACAACCTCCTCGTCACCGCGTGGACCAACGGCGGACTCCTGATCGCGCTCCCCGTCCTCGCGTTCCTCCTCCTGGCAACGATCGCGGTCGTGCGCCTGCTCCTCCGGGTCTCCCGGAGCGAGGCCGTCACCGCTGGGGCGCTCGCCGTCGCGATCCTCTGGACGTTCCTGCACGGGATGGCCGACAACACCACCTGGTTCGGCGATCAGCACTCGCTCGCGACCTTCGCCGTCTCCGTGGCGCTCGTGGGCGTCCTGTCGGCGGAAGCGCCCGCCGCGCCGAGCCGAGTCCCTCCCGAACGCGCTCGGGCGGCCTCGGCCGGCGCGGGTCGGGCGCCGCTGCGACGGCCGCCGAGCCCCGGCCTCGGGCGGCGCTGACGCGACCGCCGCGCCGCAGCCGGTCCGGACACGGACCGCGCCGGTATCATCGACCCGTTATGGCACGCATCTACGACTGCTCCGTCGACACGGACCTCCTGACCGGCACCCGTCTCGCGCGGACGGCCATCGGCCGCGGCGAGCTCGTGGTGATCCCCACCGACACCGTCTATGGCGTCGCGGCCAACGCGTTCGACGCCGCCGCGGTCCAGCGCCTGCTCGACGCGAAGGGACGGACGAGGCAGTCGCCGCCGCCCGTCCTGATCGGGGACGTGGCCGCCCTCGACGCCCTCGCCGAGAACGTGCCGGAGGCGGTGCGCGACCTCGCGCGCGAGTTCTGGCCCGGCGGGCTCACCATCGTCCTGCACGCCCAGCCCTCACTGGTCTGGGACCTGGGCGAGACGCGCGGGACCGTGGCGCTGCGCATGCCGGACAACCCGGTGACGATCGAGCTCCTCGCCGAGACCGGCCCGCTGGCGGTCTCCTCCGCCAATCGCACGGGGCAGCCCTCGGCCACGACCGCACAGGAGGCGTTCGACCAGCTCGGCGACTCCGTCGACGTCTATCTCGACGCGGGCGCCGCCGGATCGCGCTACAGCGACCGCCCCGCGGGCGCCAGCGAGTCCTCGACGATCGTCGACGCCACAGCGCTGAGCTTCGAGGGCGGCACCCTGCGCATCCTGCGCCAGGGCGTCGTGTCGGCCGAGCGGATCCGCGAGGTCGTCGGAGACCTGCTGCCGGATCCGGACGCGCCCCGTGCTGAGACGCCGGAGCCCGACGCCGGTCGGGCCGGAGTGGTGCTGTCCGGTGACTCGCAGGAGCCGGACGAGGCTGCGACCGGCAGCGACCCCTACGCCTTCGAGCGGACCCCGTCCGCGCGTCCCGACTGGGCCTCCGGAGCGCGCCTCCAGGACGACTCCGCGCCCGCCGATCCCGCGCCCATAAACCCCGCCGATCCGCTCGACGCCGACCCGTCGAGCACGAGCACGAGCACGACCACGAACGGGTCGGCTCCCGGCACGCCCGGCACCGGCGCCGCCCGCACCGACTCCGCTCCGGGTGAGTAACCGGTGATCACCTTCGCCCTCGTCTCGCTCGCGGTCGCGCTCGTGACCGGAGCGCTGTCGTGGGTCATCTGGAAGCTGAGCCTGAAGTACCGGCTCTACCCGAAGATCCGCGTCAGGGACATGCATACGCGGCCGACCCCCCGCCTGGGCGGCATCGCGATGTTCCTCGGGATCCTCGTCGGCTTCGGCATCGCCTCCCAGCTGCCCTACTTCCGGCTGGTGTTCGCCAATCCCGAGCCGATCCTCGCGATCCTCGGCGCGAGCCTGCTCATCGTCCTCATCGGCGTCGCCGACGACATCTGGGACCTGGACTGGACCACGAAGCTGGCCGGTCAGCTGATCGCCGCGGGCCTGATCGCCTGGAAGGGCGTGCAGATCGTCTCCCTGCCGATCGGCGGCCTGACCGTCGGCTCGCCGTGGATGTCGCTGATCATCACCGTGCTCGCGATCGTCCTGGTCACCAACGCTCTCAACTTCATCGACGGCCTCGACGGCCTCGTGGCGGGCGTCGCCCTGATCGCCAACGGCGTCTTCTTCCTCTACAGCTACCTGCTGGTGCAGCAGACCTCGCCCACCGACTACTTCAACCTGGCCTCGCTCATCGCGGTCCTGCTGGTCGGCGCCTGCGCCGGATTCCTCCCCATCAACTGGCGTCCGGCGCGGATGTTCATGGGCGACAGCGGCGCACTGCTGATCGGGATGCTGATGGCCACCTCCGCGATCGCGGTCACCGGCCAGATCGACCCGGCCCAGCTCGCGGCGAAGGAGCTCCTGCCCGCGTTCATCCCGATCATCCTGCCGTTCGCGATCCTCGTGGTGCCGCTGATGGACTTCGGCCTCGCCGTGATCCGGCGCCTGCGCGCGGGAAAGTCGCCGTTCAGCGCCGACCGGAAGCACCTGCACCACCGCCTGCTCGACATGGGGCACTCCCACCTGCACGCCGTGCTGATCTTCTACGCGTGGACCGCCGTCGTCGCCGTCAGCTGCCTGCTGATGTTCGTGGTCGACGTGCTGTGGGTCCCGCTCGTCTTCCTCGGAGTCGGTCTGCTGGTCTGCACCGTCGTCACGCTCGCCCCGCTCAGCCGCCGCAAGCGGCTCGAGGCGGCGGCGCAGTCCGCGGAGGCCTCACCCGCCCTCGACCCCCTCGACCGCGCGTCCTCGACGGAGCTGATCCGTCCGCCGGCCGGACTCCCGATCGACCGGGACACGACAGCGCCGACCACGGCGCGGAAGGAAGCATCATGACCGGAGCCTCCCCGGCCACCCCCCGTCCGCAGCCCGCGTCCGTCCCCGTCCTGCGCCGCGCGCTGGTCGTGGGCGGCCTCTTCGTGCTCGCCCTGGCCGTTCTCGGCACCGTCGTCGGCGGGATCGCCGCCGGGGGAGAGGGCGCGATCGGAGCCCTCCTCGGCGCGATCGTCGGCGGCGTGATGGTGCTCCTCACCGCCGCGAGCATCCTCGTCGCCAACCGCCTCGACATCGGCGGGTTCTTCGCCGTCGTCCTCGGCACGTGGCTCGCCAAGTTCGTGCTGTTCGTGATCGCCGCCCTGGTCCTGCGCGATCAGCCGTGGCTGAACAGCACCGCGATGTTCGTCACGATCATCGTCGCCGTCCTGGGGTCCCTGGTGATCGACGTCCTCGTCGTCTCGCGCTCGCGCATGCCGAACGTCAGCGACATCGCTCGATGAGGACGAGCCGAACGGTTCCTGAGAGGACCACGATTCGGCTCTCAGGCCGTTCTGTTGCTACAGTAGGGACGAATCCCGCAGGCGAACGTGTCCTCAGATCGTCTCATCGTTGATGGCGGTCGTCGAGCACGATCGCCGTCCGAGCGGAAAACCCCACCTTTCGTCGTCGCGAGAGCGTTGCGTCCGAATGATTCGATTCGGTCGGCTGCAACGTGCCACGCCCCGAATTCCAGGAGCTAGCGCTGTTTGCTAACGCTGTGACCCTGTTGGTCTCGTCCTCGACCGGTGAGAGTGACTTCCACACCCCGTCGATCTCCGAGTTCTTCCCGCCCGGTTTCCTCTTCGAGGGAACCCCTTTCGAGATCAACCGCGTCATGCTGGTCCGCTTCATCGCGGTCATCGCACTGATGCTGTTCTTCTGGCTCGGGACGCGCAAGCTGCGCCTCGTCCCCGGCCGCTTCCAGAACGTCGTCGAGCTCGCGTTCGACTTCGTCCGCGTCACCATCGCCAAGGACATCCTCGGCGAGAAGGACGCGCGCCGGTTCCTCCCGATCCTCGTGACGATCTTCTTCGCGATCATCTCGATGAACCTGACCGGCATCGTCCCGTTCCTGAACATCGCGGGGACCTCCGTGGTGGGCATGCCGCTCTTCCTCGGCCTGGTCGCCTACGTGACGTTCATCTACGCGGGCATCAAGGACCGGGGGATGGGCTTCTTCAAGAACGCCCTGTTCCCGCCCGGAGCGCCGTTCCTGATCTACTTCATCCTCACGCCGATCGAGCTGCTGCAGACGTTCATCATCCGTCCGCTCTCGCTCGCGCTGCGGCTCGTGATGAACATGATCGTCGGCCACCTCCTGCTGGTGCTGTGCTTCTCGGCCACGCAGTTCTTCCTCTTCAGCTCCCAGATCGACCCGGGCTTCAAGCTCTTCGGCGTCGTGACCTTCGCCTTCGGCGGTGCGTTCACGCTCTTCGAGCTCCTCGTCGCCGTGCTGCAGGCCTACATCTTCACCCTCCTCGCTGCGGTCTACATCCAGTTGGCCGTCGCCGAGGAGCACTGACCCCACTACTCACGGGCTCCCGCCCGTTCTCACGATCACCCCACTGAAAGGACCCACTCGTGGACTCAGTCACCGTTCTCGCCGAACTCACCGGCAACATCGCGACGGTCGGTTACGGCCTCGCAGCGATCGGCCCCGGCATCGGTGTCGGCATCGTCGCGGGCAAGACCGTCGAGGCCATGGCGCGCCAGCCCGAGATGGCCGGCCGCCTCCAGACCACGATGTTCCTCGGCATCGCGTTCACCGAGGTGCTCGCGCTCATCGGCCTCGCCACCTACTTCATCTTCGCGGCGTAGTCGTGTTCAGCACCGCTGTGAACATCGCTGCGGAAGAAGGTGACGTCCCCGCGGTCATTCTGATCCCGGAGTTCTACGACTTCTTCTGGTCGGGGGTGATCTTCCTCATCCTGCTGTTCTTCTTCTGGAGGCTGGTCCTGCCGCGCCTGCAGAAGATGCTCGACGCGCGCTCCGCCGCGATCGAGGGGAACATCGCGAAGGCCGACGAGGCCCAGCGACAGGCCGAGGCCGCCCTCGAGAAGTACACCGCCCAGCTGGCCGAGGCCCGCGCCGAGGCCGGAGTGATCCGCGAGAAGGCGAACGCCGACGGCAACGCGATCGTGGCGGCGAAGAAGGAGCAGGCGCAGGTCGAGGCCGAGCGCATCCTCCACAACGCGCACGCCCAGATCGAGGCGGACCGTCAGGCCGCCGTGGTCTCGCTCCGCTCCGAAGTCGGAACCCTCGCCATCGACCTCGCCTCCGGCGTGATCGGCGAGAGCCTCAACGACGACGCGAAGGCGTCCGCGATCGTGGACCGCTTCCTCGCCGACCTCGAGGCCTCGGAGAAGGCGAACAACTGATGGGCAGCGCGTCCAGGCAGGCACTCGCATCGGCGAAGGCGGAGCTCTCCGCCCTCGCCGGTCAGGCGTCCCTCGACACGGCCCAGCAGCTCTTCGAGGCCGCACGGGTCATCGACGGCCAGGCGCAGCTGCGCGCGGCCCTCGCCGACCCGAGCGCCGACTCGAGCAGCAAGCAGGCTCTCGTCGCCCGCGTGTTCGGTCCCTTCGGCGAGCCGGCCAAGCGCCTGCTCACCGTGATCGTCGGCCACCGCTGGTCGAGCCCGAGCGACATGGTCGCCGGGGTCGAGGAGGTCGGGGTCCGCGCGATCGCGTCCTCCGCTCCGGAGGGCGTCAACCTCGAGAAGGAGCTCCACTCCTTCGGCGAGGTCGTCGCCTCCGACGCCCAGCTCGAGCTCGCGCTCGGCAGCAAGCTCGCCGCCGCCGACTCGAAGGTCGCGCTCGTGCAGCGCCTCCTCGAGGGCAAGGCCGCGGCCGAGACGCTGGCGATCCTCCGGCAGCTGATCGCGCACCCGCGCGGTCGCCGCATCCCGGAGCTCGTCCGCTTCGCAGCAGGCGTGGTCGCCGACCAGGGCGGGTTCATCCTCGCCACGGTCTCGGTCGCCGCACCGATCGCCCCCGAGCAGCTCGACCGGCTCCGCTCGGCGCTCACGCGCCAGTACAGCCGACCGGTCTCCGTCAACGTCGTGGTCGATCCCTCCCTCCTGGGCGGGATGCGCCTGCACGTCGGCGACGAGGTCATCGACGGAACCGTCTCCGCACGGCTGTCCGACCTGAAGCTCCAGCTCGCGTCCTGACGGGCGCACGTATCCTCAGAGGGCACTGCCCTCGACCCCCGCACCATCCAGGTCAGGCCCCGACGACCTCTTCGGCTCGCACGGACCCAACGAATAGGAATTCCCATGGCAGATATCACCATCAGCCCGGATGAGATCCGCGACGCGCTGAAGGACTTCGTCTCGTCGTACGAGCCGGGCAAGGCCTCCACCACCGAGGTCGGCTACGTCATCGACGCCGCCGACGGCATCGCCCACGTCGAGGGCCTCCCCGGCGTCATGGCCAACGAGCTCATCCGCTTCTCCAACGGCGTCCTGGGCCTGGCCCAGAACCTCGACGAGAACGAGATCGGCGTCGTCGTCCTCGGCGAGTTCTCCGGCATCGAGGAGGGCATGGAGGTCACCCGCACCGGCGAGGTCCTCTCGGTCCCCGTCGGCGACGGCTACCTCGGCCGCGTCGTCGACCCGCTCGGCAACCCGATCGACGGACTCGGCGAGATCGCCTCCGAGGGCCGCCGCGCCCTCGAGCTCCAGGCTCCCGGCGTCATGTCGCGCAAGTCGGTCCACGAGCCGCTGCAGACCGGCATCAAGGCCATCGACGCGATGATCCCGGTCGGCCGCGGCCAGCGCCAGCTCATCATCGGGGACCGCCAGACCGGCAAGACGGCCATCGCGATCGACACGATCATCAACCAGAAGGCCAACTGGGAGTCGGGCGACACGAACAAGCAGGTCCGCTGCATCTACGTCGCCATCGGCCAGAAGGGCTCGACCATCGCCTCGGTGAAGGGCGCGCTCGAGGACGCCGGAGCGATGGAGTACACGACCATCGTCGCGTCCCCCGCCTCCGACCCCGCCGGCTTCAAGTACCTCGCCCCCTACACCGGCTCGGCCATCGGCCAGCACTGGATGTACGGCGGCAAGCACGTCCTGATCATCTTCGACGACCTGTCGAAGCAGGCCGAGGCCTACCGCGCCGTGTCGCTCCTCCTGCGCCGCCCGCCGGGACGCGAGGCGTACCCGGGTGACGTCTTCTACCTGCACTCCCGTCTGCTGGAGCGCTGCGCGAAGCTGTCCGACGAGCTCGGCGCCGGCTCGATGACCGGTCTCCCGATCATCGAGACCAAGGCGAACGACGTCTCGGCCTACATCCCGACCAACGTGATCTCGATCACGGACGGCCAGATCTTCCTCCAGTCCGACCTCTTCAACGCCAACCAGCGTCCCGCGGTCGACGTGGGCATCTCGGTCTCGCGGGTCGGCGGCGACGCGCAGGTCAAGTCGATCAAGAAGGTCTCCGGCACGCTGAAGCTCGAGCTGGCGCAGTACCGCTCGCTCGAGGCCTTCGCGATGTTCGCCTCCGACCTCGACGCCGCCTCGCGCCGTCAGCTCGCCCGCGGCGCCCGCCTCACCGAGCTGCTCAAGCAGCCGCAGTACTCGCCGTACCCCGTCGAGGAGCAGGTCGTCTCGATCTGGGCCGGAACGAACGGCAAGCTCGACGAGGTCCCGGTCCCCGACGTGCTGCGCTTCGAGCGCGAGCTCCTGGACTACCTGGGCCGCAACACCCAGGTGCTGAACACCCTCCGCGACACCAACGTGCTCTCCGACGACACCGTCGCCGAGCTCAACCGTGCCGTCGACGGCTTCAAGCTGGAGTTCCAGACCGGTGAGGGCAAGCCGCTCGCCTCGGTCGGGCGCGAGGAGCACCAGGCCATCGCGGCCGACGAGGTCGGCCAGGAGAAGATCGTCAAGGGCCGTCGCTGACCAGCGGCACCCCGACGATTCGCCACTTTTAGGACAACAGGAGACACATGGGAGCGCAACTCCGGGTCTACCGGTCGAAGATCCGCTCGGCCCAGACGACCAAGAAGATCACTCGGGCCATGGAGCTGATCTCGGCCTCGCGCATCCAGAAGGCGCAGAACCGCGTCGCTGCCGCGGCGCCGTACTCGAACGCGATCACGCGCGCCGTGTCCGCTGTCGCGACCTACTCGAACGTGGAGCACCCGCTCACGACCGAGCGCGAGAAGCTGGACACGGCCGCGATCGTGATCTTCACCTCCGACCGCGGCCTCGCCG
Organism: Rathayibacter sp. VKM Ac-2805; assembly: GCF_009834265.1. Lineage (NCBI taxonomy): Bacteria > Bacillati > Actinomycetota > Actinomycetes > Micrococcales > Microbacteriaceae > Rathayibacter > Rathayibacter sp. VKM Ac-2805. Next base: position 2,201,583 of record NZ_CP047185.1, on the reverse strand, counting down.
GCGCGTTCTCCTCGAGCGTGCTCAAGGAGGCCGAGGAGCTGGCCGCGCTGCTGCGCAGCGAGGGCAAGGAGGTCGTCTTCTACCTGGTCGGCCGCAAGGCGAACGCGTACTTCTCGTTCCGGAAGCGGGCCAGCGTCCGCGTCTGGACGGGCGGCACCGACCAGCCCGTGTTCGAGACGGCGAAGGAGATCGCGGACGCGGTCGTCGAGTCGTACAACCTCGATGACGAGGAGGGCGGCGTGGACGAGATCCACCTCGTCTACAACCGCTTCGTCAGCATGGTCACCCAGCAGCCGACCGTCGTCCGGCTGCTGCCGCTCGAGGTCGTCGAGGGCGCCGAGGAGCAGAACAGCGAGCTGTACCCGCTCTACGAGTTCGAGCCCGACCCCGAGACGGTCCTCGACCGCCTCCTGCCCGTGTACGTCGAGAGCCGCATCTTCAACGCGATGCTGCAGTCGGCGGCCTCGGAGCACGCGGCACGCCAGAAGGCCATGAAGTCGGCGAGCGACAACGCGGACACGCTGATCAAGACCTACACGCGTCTCGCCAACAACGCTCGCCAGACCGAGATCACGCAGCAGATCGCCGAGATCGTCGGCGGCGCCGACGCCCTGTCCTCCTCCAAGTAAGAGGGCTCCGCTCCACACAGTTTCGACTCCGCCCTCCGGGAGCGGTGAGACCACAGAAGGAAGTAGCAATGACACTGACCGCACCTGAGGCGGCGACCGGGACGTCGGGCGGGGCCATCGGCCGCATCGCCCGCGTCACCGGCCCCGTCGTTGACATCGAGTTCCCCCACGACGCGATCCCCGAGGTCTACAACGCGCTCTACACGCACGTCGAGGTCGAGGGCGTCTCGAGCAAGCTGACCTTCGAGGTCGCGCAGCACCTGGGCGACGACCTCGTCCGGGCCATCTCCCTGAACCCCACCGACGGACTCGTCCGCGGCCAGGAGGTCCACGACACCGGCCTGCCGATCTCGGTCCCGGTCGGCGACGTGACCAAGGGCAAGGTCTTCAACGTGATCGGCGAGGTGCTCAACGCCGACGCCGACGGGAAGATCAACGGCGAGTCGTTCGAGATCACCGAGCGCTGGCCCATCCACCGCAAGCCCCCGCAGTTCGACCAGCTCGAGTCCAAGACCGAGCTGTTCGAGACCGGCATCAAGGTCATCGACCTGCTCACTCCGTACGTGCAGGGCGGCAAGATCGGCCTGTTCGGCGGCGCGGGCGTCGGCAAGACCGTCCTCATCCAGGAGATGATCCAGCGCGTCGCGCAGGACCACGGTGGAGTGTCGGTGTTCGCCGGCGTCGGCGAGCGCACCCGTGAGGGCAACGACCTCATCGCCGAGATGGAGGAGGCGGGCGTCTTCGACAAGACCGCGCTCGTCTTCGGCCAGATGGACGAGCCGCCGGGAACGCGTCTGCGCGTCGCCCTGTCGGCCCTGACCATGGCGGAGTACTTCCGCGATGTGCAGAAGCAGGACGTGCTGCTCTTCATCGACAACATCTTCCGCTTCACGCAGGCCGGCTCGGAGGTGTCGACCCTCCTGGGCCGCATGCCCTCCGCGGTGGGCTACCAGCCGAACCTCGCCGACGAGATGGGTGTGCTCCAGGAGCGCATCACCTCGACGCGCGGACACTCGATCACCTCGCTGCAGGCGATCTACGTCCCCGCCGACGACTACACGGACCCGGCGCCGGCGACCACCTTCGCCCACCTCGACGCGACCACCGAGCTCTCCCGCGAGATCGCGTCGAAGGGCCTCTACCCGGCCGTCGACCCGCTCACGTCCACCTCGCGCATCCTCGACCCCCGCTACCTGGGCGCCGACCACTACCGCGTGGCGACGAACGTGAAGCAGATCCTGCAGAAGAACAAGGAGCTGCAGGAGATCATCGCGATCCTCGGTGTCGACGAGCTGTCGGAGGAGGACAAGATCACGGTGTCGCGTGCGCGCCGGATCCAGCAGTTCCTCTCGCAGAACACCTACATGGCGAAGAAGTTCACGGGTGTCGAGGGCTCGACCGTCCCGCTGAAGGACACGATCGAGTCGTTCGACGCGATCACCAAGGGCGAGTTCGACCACGTGGCCGAGCAGGCGTTCTTCAACGTCGGCTCGATCTCGGACGTCGAGGAGAAGTGGACCCAGATCCAGAAGGAGAACGGCTGATCATGGCCGGGACCCTGAAGGTCAGCGTCGTGTCCGCGAACGCCGAGGTGTGGTCCGGAGAGGCGAAGCAGCTCACGGCTCGCACCGTCGAGGGCGAGATCGGCATCCTCGCCGGCCACGAGCCGATGCTCGCGATCCTCGCCACCGGCGAGGTGCGCGTCACGGCCCTGGACGGCACGCGTCTCACCGCGCAGGCCGACGACGGCTTCCTGTCCGTCGAGAACGACGTGGTGACCGTGGTCGCCCGTCAGGCATCGCTGGTCTAGTACACCGCCGCTCACCGCGGCACGGAGGGGCCGGACGATCATCGCGATCGTCCGGCCCCTTCGTCGTGCCGCCCGTCCCTCTTCTCCGAAGGAGTCCTGTGCACGTCCTGCTGCCACCGTCCGAGACGAAGCGCGACGGCGGCGACGAGCCGTTCGTGCTCGAGTCGCTCGCCTTCCCCGAGCTCCACGCGAAGCGGCGCGAGCTGGCGGAGGCGCTGATCGCGCTGGCCGGGGACCGCGAGCTCTCGGCCCGGGCGCTGAAGCTCGGTCCGCGTCAGCTCGGCGAGATCGATCGCAACGCGGCGCTCGCGACCGCGGCAGGCCTCCCCGCGGTCGACCGCTTCGACGGGGTGCTCTTCGATGCGCTCGACGCGCGCAGCCTCGATTCCGGTGCACGGGAGGTGCTCGGTCGGACGGCGATCGTGCAGTCCGCGCTCTGGGGGCCGATCCGCGCCCTCGACCTGATCCCTGCATACCGTCTGTCCCACGACTCCCGCGTCCCGGGGAGGTCGCTCAAGCGCTGGTGGGCAGCGGAGGCCGGGCGGGTGCTGAGCGCGCTCGACGGGCTCGTCCTCGATCTGCGGAGCGAGGCGTACGCGGCGCTCGGACCGGTTCCCGCGGGCGAGGGGCGGTTCTTCGTCCGCGTCCGCTCGCGCGGGGCCGACGGCGCACTCCGGTCGCTGAACCACTTCAACAAGCAGGGCAAGGGGCGCTTCGTCAGGGCGCTGGCGGAGGACCGGGTGGCGACGGAGTCGCTCGGCGAGCTCTCGGCGTGGGCGGCCGGGCGCGGGTTCCTGCTCGCCGAGAACCGGCACACGGGAGAGCTCGACCTCGTCGTGCCGGAACCGTAGGGCGTCAGCGTCGGCGCCAGCAGCCGGTGAGGTGATCGTCGACGACTCCGGCCGACTGCATCAGCGCGTACGCGGTGGTCGGTCCGACGAAGCGGAGCCCCGCGGCCTTCAGCGCTCGCGCGAGCGCCGTCGACCCGGGCGTCGTCGCAGGGACGTCGGCGGCTCGGACCACCCGGTCCTCGACGTCCGGATCGTGGAAGGACCACACGAGCTCGTCGAACGCGCCCTCGCCTCTCTGCTCGAGGAGCGCGAGCACGGCCCGGGCGTTGTCCCGGGTGGCTATGATCTTCGCGCGGTTCCGGATGATGCCGCTGTCCTCCATCAGCCGCTCGACATCGGTGTCGTCGTACCGGGCGACCCGGGCCGGATCGAAGCCGTCGAAGGCCTCGCGGAACCTCGGCCGCTTGCGGAGGATCGTGATCCAGGAGAGGCCGGACTGGAACGCCTCGAGGGAGATCTTCTCGAACAGCGGGCGATCTCCGTGCAGCGGGGTGCCCCATTCCTCGTCGTGGTAGCGGCGGTACTCCGGATCCGCGCCGCTCCAGGCGCAGCGGACCAGGCCGTCCTCGCCCTCGACGAGTCCGTCGGCCGTGCTCATCGGTGGGGGATCCCCTCGTGATCGAGAAGCCAGGCTTTCGTGGCGACGCCCTCGCCTGCGCTGAAGCCGGTGATCCGTCCGTCGCTCGCGAGGACGCGGTGGCAGCCCACGATGATCGGCACCGGGTTCGCACCGACCGCTCCGCCGATCGGCCGGCCCGCTCGGGGGCGACCGGCGGCCGTGCCCAGTGCGCCGTAGGAGGTGATCTCCCCGAAGCCCAGAGCCTGGAGCCGCTGCCAGATCTCGAGCTGGAAGGGCGTGCCGCGCAGAGCGACCGGCAGATCGAAAGAGCGGCGGGTCCCGTCGAAGTACTCGTCCAGCTGCTCGACGGCCCGCAGGAGCACCGGGAGGTCCGACTCCGGGAGGTGCTCGTGCGGGAGCAGACCGGCCTGCTCGATGGCGAGCGAGACGATCGCATCACCGTCGCTGCCCACCTCGATGCGGCCGAGGGGGCTCGTCGTCCGTCGGACGTGAAGGGGAGTCGTTCTCATGCGTCGAGAGTATCCGCGGGACTCCCCACCGACCGGCGGGAATCGGACACCGGTGCAGAACTCGGCCGATCGGTCCCTGTGGAGGGATTCCCGGCGGCCGGAGGGCGCCATCCGTGCGCCGGCGATTCGGTGTCGATGGGACCTCTCCCTCCACAGGCGGCGATCTCGAGATCCTTCCGATGATCCCGAGGGCCGTCGCTCCCGGCGGGTGCGAGGGTCGGCAGGATCGCAGCATGACCTCCTCAGCGATCTTCCTCCACCCCGCTCCCGCCTCGCGTGTCCCGGCCTCACCCGACGACGCCGCCCTGTTCCACGCCGCTCACGGGTACCGGCGGGGTGCGGCCGAGGCGAGCCTCGTGCTCGTCCCGTTCCGGGCCGGCGCGCCGAGCGGCTCGCTCCGCTTCGAGCTGTCGGGGGCGGATCCGTCCCTGATCGCGCGGGCCAGCCTCGGTGCGCTCGGCCGGTTCGGGCGGGTGCAGCGAGCACTCGCGCTGGTGCATCCCGGCGAGGCGGGTCCGGAGTCGTGCGAGGGACTCGTCGCCGCCCTCGAGGAGCGTGCGCGCCGGCTCCCCGGCCTCGCCCTCCGCGTCGCCGTGCTCCCGTCGTCCGGCCGCGACGACGGGCTCGAGGCCGGCGACCGGGACGACCCGCGAGCGGTGGCCGCCGCGGTCGACCGTCTCCTCGACCGCCACCCGCGGGCCGAACTGCCCGACGTGCTGTTGCACGGCGTCGACGACCTCGTCCGGCGAGCTCTCACCGGTCCCGATCCCGAGGTCCGGCCTGCGGGCCTGGCTGCGCTCGTCGTGGCCGTGCAGCGCAGCCGCGGTGCGGACCGCGTGCTGCGGTCGGCGCAGAGCGGTGACCCCGGCGCGGCGGGAGCGCTCGCCCCACTGCTCCGCCGTGCCGCCGTCGTCGCACCCGCGAGCGAGCGAGCCGGAGTGCTCGTCCTCCTCGCGCGGATCCTGGCCGGTGAGGGCCGTGCCGACGAGGCCGGACGGCTCGCCGACGAGGCCGTCGCTCTCGATCCGCACCACGCAGGTGCGCGCCGGGTCGCGGCCGCACTCGCCGCCGATCGGCGGGAGCGCGCCGCGTGAGGTCGCTAGAGCCGCGACCAGGCCTCGGTGAGAACGCTCCGGAGGATCTGCTCGATCTCGTCGAACTCGCGCGGGCCGATGGTGAGCGGCGGTGCGAGCTGCACGACGGGATCGCCTCGGTCGTCCGCCCGGCAGTACAGCCCCGCGTCGAAGAGCCCCTTCGAGAGGAATCCGCGCAGCAGCCGCTCCGACTCGTCCTCGTCGAACGTCTCCTTCGTCGCCTTGTCCTTCACCAGCTCGATGCCGAAGAAGTAGCCGTCGCCCCGGACGTCGCCGACGATCGGCAGGTCGAGCAGCTTCTCGAGCGTGGACCGGAAGACGGGCGAGTTCTCTCGCACGCGCTCGTTCAGGCCCTCCTCCTCGAAGATGTCGAGGTTCTCGAGCGCGACCGCGGCCGAGACGGGGTGGCCGCCGAAGGTGTAGCCGTGCGGGAAGACGACCTGACCGTGGCGGAAGGGCTCGTAGATCCGATCGCTGACGATCGTCGCGCCGATGGGGGAGTAGCCGCTGGTCATCCCCTTCGCGCAGGTGATCATGTCCGGCACGTAGCCGTACTCGTCGCAGGCGAACATGTGCCCGATACGGCCGAACGCGCAGATCACCTCATCGGACACCAGCAGCACGTCGTGCTTGTCGCAGATCTCGCGGACCCTCTGGAAGTACCCGGGAGGGGGCGGGAAGCAGCCGCCCGAGTTCTGCACGGGTTCCAGGAACACGGCGGCAACCGTGTCCGGCCCCTCGAACTCGATCATCTCCTCGATGCGGTTCGCCGCCCACAGGCCGAACGCCTCCAGGTCGTCGCCGTGCTCGGGAGCCCGGTAGAAGTTGGTGTTGGGGACACGGAAGCCGCCCGGCACCAGCGGTTCGAACATCGACTTCATCCCGGGGATGCCCGTGATCGCGAGCGCTCCCTGGGGAGTGCCGTGATACGCGACCGAGCGCGAGACGACCTTGTGCTTGCCCGGCTTGCCCTGCAGCTTCCAGTAGTGCTTGGCGAGCTTGAACGCCGTCTCCACCGCCTCGCCGCCGCCGGTCGAGAAGAAGACCCGGTTCAGGTCGCCCGGCGCGTGGTCGGCGAGCCGGTCGGCCAGCTCGATCGCCGAGGGGGTCGCGTAGGACCAGAGCGGGAAGAAGGAGAGCTCGGACGCCTGCTTCGCCGCGGCCTCCGCCAGTCGGCGCCGCCCGTGTCCCGCATTGACGACGAAGAGGCCGGACAGGCCGTCGAAGTACTTGCGCCCGGTGCTGTCCCAGATGTGGTGTCCCTCGCCGCGCGTGATGATCGGCACGCCCGCGCCCGAGTCCATCGTCGACTGACGGGTGAAGTGCATCCAGAGGTGGTCCTTCGCCTTCTTCTGCAGGGAGGCGTCGTCGATCCCCCCTGGCGCGTCGGTCCCGCGGACGGGATCGCCCAACTCGAGGCCGGAGGTCGAGAAGGCTGTCTCGGTGGTCATCTTTTACCGCGTTCCCCAGTTGTAGAACTGCTTGTGGAGCTTCAGATAGACGAAGGTCTCGGTCGAGAGCACGCCGGGAAGCGACCGGATCTCCTGGTTGAGCAGGGCGATCAGATCGTCATCGTTCTCGCACACGACCTCGGCGAGGATGTCGAAGGAGCCGGCCGTCAGCACGACGTAGTCGACGGCGGGGATGGAGGCGAGCCGGTCCGCGACGTCGCGGGTGTCGCCGGTGACGCGCACACCGATCATCGCCTGGCGGTAGAAGCCGAGCTGCATCGGATCCGTCACCGCGACGATCTGCATGACGCCCGACTCGGTGAGCTTCTGCACCCGCTGCCGGACGGCCGCCTCGCTCAGGCCCACGGCCTTGCCGATCTCGGCGTACGAGCGCCGACCGTCGGCCTGCAGCTGCTCGATGATCGCCTTCGACACCTCGTCGAGCTGGACAGGACGCTGAGAGGGCGGGCGAGACGGGGCCATGCGGCGATTCTGGCAGTCCACGGGTGCCCGGGCAAGTGGATCCGCACGTCGGAGCTCGATCCGGCATCGGATCCGGTGGTCGGAGCGTCGACCCGTCTGCGCGACGGACATCGGGCGACAGCGATGGCGGCCGGCTCGGCGGAGGGCCGTCAGCGACTACCATCGGGAGGCGGCCGGGCACCCCTGGCGCCGGCGGTCACGGGCCGTCGGACCGGACGGCCGCGGGCCACGGGGATGCGAGGAGCAGCGATGACGCAGATCGGCCGCAGCCGCGCGTCCGTCACCGTCCCCGTCTCCGCCTGGAGCTCCGACGCACCCTCGGCCGAAGTCACCCTCGGCTGGGCCGCGCGCACCGAGACCGGCCACGTGCGCAGCGCGAACGAGGACAGCTACCTCGCCAAGAGCCCGCTCTTCGCTGTCGCCGACGGGATGGGCGGGCACGCGGCAGGAGAGGTCGCCAGCGACGCGGTCGTGTCGCGCCTGTCCACCGCGGCGCTCGGCGCGACCGTCGGAGCGGAGGAGATCGACCGGGCGCTTCGGGAGGCGGTCGGGGACATCGCGCGGCAGTCGCACACGGCCGACGTCGGCACCGGGACCACGGTCACCGGGATCGCGCTCACGGTGGTCGGGGGAGAGCCCTACTGGTCCGTCTTCAACATCGGCGACTCGCGCGTGTACCTGAGCGTCGCCGGGACCCTCGTGCAGCTCACCGTGGACCACTCCATCGTCCAGGAGCTGGTCGACGCGGGCCTGATCTCCCGCGACGAGGCCGACGTGCATCCGCACAGCAACGTGATCACCCGCGCGGTCGGCTTCCACGAGGCGCCCGTCCCCGACTACCGGCTCGTGCCCGTCCTCGCCGGATCGCGTCTGCTGATCTGCTCGGACGGACTCACGAAGGAGCTGACCGATGCCGGCGTCGGCCACCTGCTCAGCGGCACCGGCTCCGCTCAGGAGGCGGCCGACGCCCTGGTCGACGCCGCGCTGGACAACGGCGGGCGCGACAACGTCACCGTGATCGTCGTCGACGTCCTCGCGGTCACCGGCGACGAGGAGGCCGGCGCACCGGTCTGACGAGCAGCGCTCCGGCACGGGACGGCCGCGGTCGCGGTGCCGCCCGACCGCCCGCACGCGCCGAACGGCCGTACGACGGTCCTGCGCCTGCCGGTTCGCGTCGGGTTCGGCCGGCTCGGGGCTCCCCGCGCCGGCGCTGGGTACGATGGTGAGCGGAAGGGCGTTCTCGGTGATCTGCAGCACGTGTGGCTCCAACCTCGCTCCCGGGGCGATCCTCTGCGGCGAGTGCGGTTCGTCGGTGGCGGCGCATGCCACGACGGGTGCGCCCCGCCCCTCGTCCTCCGGCGACACGACGGTCCTCGACCCGTCCCGCCGTGCCTGGCTGCCGGGCCTGGCCCCCGGCCGGCACCGGCGTCCCGCCCCCGGCGCTCCGATGGCGCCGCCCTCGCAGGGGCTCGTGCGCCTCAGCTTCGCGACCGGGCAGCACGCGATCGTGACCGGCAACGGCCTGATCGGACGCCAGCCGCTCCCGGACCCCAACGAGACGTTCCGGCACATCCTCGCGATCCCGGATCCGTCGCGATCCCTCTCCAAGACCCACCTCGAGTTCGGCTTCGACGAGGGCGGGCTCTGGGTCAGGGACCGCTGGTCGGCCAACGGGTCCGTGCTGGTCGCGCCGACCCAGGCACCACTCCCGCTCGAGGCCGGCCGCCGCTACCGCGCGAAGCTCGGCAGCCGGATCCTGCTCTCCTCCGTCGAGATGGCGGTCGAGCGCGTCGACGGGTCCGCCGGCGGCTCGGGACGTCCGCCCCTCACCCGCTGACGGCACGGCCTCCGGGGACCGAATCGGCGGTCGACACGGCCTCCGGGGACCGAATCGGCGGTCGACACGGCCTCCGGGTGCGGAATTCGTGACGATCATGTTTCCGGATGAGCGTTCTCCTCCGTTCGCCGTGACAGGCGGATGAGCGCTGTGCCAGTATTTCCCCACGTTCGGCCCCCGAGGCACGAGCCCCGACGCAGTCAGGAGCCCCCGCCATGACCCGTCCCCTCCCGAGGGATCCCGTCCTCCGCCGGGCCGTCGCCGCGGCACGCTCGCACGAGCGCGAGCGCCGGGCAGTCCTCTCGCGTCGGGCGGTCCTCGGCGGGATCGGCCTCGGAGCGGGTGCCCTCGCCCTGGCCGCCTGCGCCCCGCAGACCCGTGCCGCTCCGACCGCCGCCGCCGACGGATCGGCCGGCGACCCGCGCCTGGTGTGGGACAACTGGCCCGCCTACATGGACGAGGACGACGACGGGAACTACCCCACGCTCCAGGGCTTCGAGGAGCAGACGGGCATCGCGGTGACCTACAACGTCGCCGTCGACGACAACAACTCCTACTACGGCAAGGTGAAGGACCAGCTCGCGCTCGGGCAGTACATCGGCGCCGACACGGTCTGCCTGACGGAGTGGATGGTCTCGCGCCTGGTCCGCCGCGGCTACGTGCAGGAGCTCGACCACGCGAACATCCCGAACATCGCCAACCTCACCCCCTCGCTGGCGAACCCCGACTTCGATCCGGGCCGCCGGCTCTCCCTCCCGTACCAGGCGGGGTTCTCGGGCATCTGCTGGAACAGGGAGAAGCTGCCGAAGGGCCTCTCGAGCATCGAGGAGCTGTGGGATCCGTCGCTCCGCGGCCGCGTCGGCGTGCTGAGCGAGATGCGCGACACGATCGGGCTCATCATGCTCGCTCAGGGGACGGACATCGCCGGCTCCTGGGGCGACGACGAGTACATGAACGCGATCGACGTCTTCCGCGAGCAGGTCGACGCCGGACAGATCCGCAACATCAAGGGGAACGCTTACCTCAACGACCTGCAGAACGAGGACACCCTCGCGGCGATCTGCTGGTCCGGCGACATCACCCTGATCAACGCCGAGGCCGGCGACAAGTGGGAGTTCGCCTTCCCCGACTCGGGCGGCGCGCTCTGGAACGACACCTTCGTGGTCCCGATGGGCTCCGAGCGCAAGGCCAACGCCGAGGCCCTGATGAACTACTACTACGAGCCCGAGGTCGCCGCCGAGGTGGCCGCCTGGGTCAACTACATCACCCCCGTGGATGGAGCGAAGGACGTCATGGAGAGCATCGATCCGGAGCTGGCCGAGAACCAGCTGATCTTCCCCGACGAGGACACGCTCGCGCAGGCGCACGTGTTCCGGACCCTGACCGCCGCAGAGGAGAAGGAGTACCAGGCCGAGTTCCAGAAGGTGCTCCTGGGCATCTGATGGCGATCGGGACCTTCGCCGAGAGCGGCGCCGACCTCCAGCTGGTCGGGATCAGCAAGCAGTACCCGGGCTTCACGGCCATCGACTCCCTGGACCTCACCATCCCGGCGGGCTCCTTCTTCGCCCTGCTGGGCCCCTCGGGCTGCGGCAAGACGACGACGCTGCGCCTGGTCGCCGGGCTCGAGGAGCCCTCCGCCGGCCGGATCCTCATCGGCGGGCGGGACGTCACCGAGACGAAGACGTACCAGCGGCCCGTCAACACCGTGTTCCAGTCGTACGCGCTGTTCCCGCACATGTCGATCCTCGAGAACGTCGCCTTCGGCCTGAAGCGGCGGAGGATCGCCGACCCCGTCGGCAAGGCGCACGAGGCGCTCCGCCTGGTCGAGCTCGACCACCTCGCCCAGCGCCGCCCCGCGCAGCTCTCCGGTGGTCAGCAGCAGCGGGTCGCCCTCGCACGCGCCCTCGTCAACCGGCCCGCCCTGCTCCTGCTCGACGAGCCGCTCGGCGCCCTCGACCTCAAGCTCCGCCGGCAGATGCAGCTGGAGCTCAAGTCGATCCAGGAGGAGGTTGGCCTCACCTTCCTCCACGTCACGCACGACCAGGAGGAGGCCATGACGATGGCCGACACCGTCGCGGTGATGAACAAGGGCAGGATCGAGCAGATGGGCGCGCCGGAGGAGCTCTACGAGCTCCCGCGCACCGCGTTCGTCGCGAACTTCCTCGGCCAGTCCAACCTCTTCACGGGTGAGGTGGTCGGCAGCACCGACCGCGCACTCACCGTCGACGCGGGCGGGCACCGGATCGTCGTGCCCGTCGCCCGCTGCGCCCGCACGAGCGGGGAGATCACCGTCGGCGTCCGCCCCGAGAAGCTCCTGCTGCTGACGCAGGAGCCGCCGGCGGACTCCGGCCGGAACGTGCTCGGGCCCGGCCGCGTGGTCGACGTCTCCTTCAGCGGGGTCAGCACCCAGTACACGATCCGGATGCCGGGCCTGGGCCCGGTGGTCGTCTTCGCGCAGAACATGGTCTTCGGGCCGGTCGTCGGCGAGGGAGCGGAGGTGTGGGTCGGCTTCAGCACCGAGCACGGCTTCGGACTCGCGGACGAACCGGGCTCGGTCCCGCGCTTCGAGGCGGACGACTCCACCAGCGCCATCGCCGTGCAGCGCCGGGGGCTCCTGGCCGGTCGCAGCGGGGGAGCGTAGGCATGGCCTTCGCCGCCTTCGCCACGGGGCAGGCGGATCCTCAGGACGCTCCGGTCCGCCGGCGGTCGACGATCGCGCTCGTCCTGCTGCTGCCGGGCATCGCCTACATGCTGCTGTTCTTCCTGGCGCCGCTGATCTCGCTCGTGCTCACGTCCTTCCAGGCCGAGGTGCCGGACGGGGACATCGGCGAGTACGCCCCCGGGTTCGCCTGGCAGAACTACCTCGTGGTGATGGGCGACTACTGGCCGCACGTGCTCCGCTCCTTCGGCTACGCGCTGATCGCGACGGTGCTCGCGCTGGTGATCAGCTACCCGCTGGCCTACTTCATCGGAGTGAAGGCGCGGCCCTGGCCGCTGCTGCAGAACCTGCTCCTCACGCTGGTGATCGCGCCCTTCTTCATCAGCTTCCTGCTCCGGACGCTGGCGTGGAAGCAGATCCTCGCGGACGAGAGCCCGCTCGTGCAGGCGCTCAAGGCCGTGGCGGTCCTGCCGAGCGACGGCCACCTCACGGGGACGCCGATCGCCGTGATCTTCGGCATCACCTACAACTTCATCCCGTTCATGACGCTGCCGCTGTACACGACGCTCGAGCGCCTCGACGTGCGCTTCCTGGAGGCAGGGTCGGATCTCTACGCGCACCCCGCCTCCGTGTTCTGGAGCGTGACCGTCCCCCTGTCGATGCCGGGCATCGTCTCGGGCACGCTGCTGACGTTCATCCCCGCGGCTGGCGACTACATCAACGCGAGCCGGGACTTCCTCGGCTCGTCGCAGACCTCGATGGTGGGCAACGCGATCGAGGCGAACTTCCTCACGCTCGAGAACTACCCGGCGGCCGCCGCGCTCTCGATCGTGCTGATGGCCGTGATCCTGGTCATCGTCGGCTTCTACGTGAAGCGCAGTGGAACGGAGGACCTCCTGTGACCGCGACGGCCGACCGTCCGCTCGCGAGCGCCCAGGAGGCGCTCGGCGCGCCGCCCCCCGCCCCGATCCGGGGCCGCCGCCGCTTCCGGGGCCTCGGGCTCGGCGTCTACACGGCGCTGGCGCTGCTCTTCCTGCTCATCCCTATCGGGTACACCTTCGTCTTCTCCTTCAACGACTCGGGGAAGAGCAACCTCGCCTGGCGCGGTTTCACCCTCGACAAGTGGGTGTCGGCCTGGACCAGTGAAGAGGTGATGACCGCCTTCGGGAACAGCCTGCTGGTCGGTGTGATCGCCACCGTGCTGGCCACTGCGCTCGGCACCATGATCGCCATCGCGCTCGTGCGGTTCCGCTTCCGGTTCCGGTCGGCGATCAGCCTGCTGCTGTTCCTCCCCATGGCGACTCCGGAGGTGGTGCTCGGAGCCGGCCTCGCCGCGCAGTTCCTCAGCGTGGGCGCCGAGAAGGGGCTGGTCACGATCGTGCTGGCGCACACGATGTTCTGCATCAGCTTCGTCGTGGTCACCGTGAAGGCGCGGGTGGCGAGCCTGGACCCGAAGCTGGAGGAGGCGGGACGCGACCTCTACGCGTCGCCGAACCAGGTCTTCTGGCGGATCACCTTCCCGCTGCTGCTGCCCGGCATCCTCGCCGCGGCGCTGCTCTCGTTCGCGCTGAGCTTCGACGACTTCATCATCACGAACTTCAACTCCGGATCGGTCACCACGTTCCCGAAGTACATCTACATCGCGGCGGCGCGCGGCATCCCGGCGGAGGCGAACGTCATCGCATCGGCGGTGTTCGTCCTCGCGATCCTCGTGGTGGTGATCACGCAGGTCTCCGCGGCCGCCCGGGCGAAGCGCCTCGCGCGCGAGCAGTAGCTCAGGGCGTGCCGGGACGTGCGGTCAGACGTAGGAGGCGCGGATCGCGCCGACCGGGCGCCCGCCGCCCGACACGACCGGGTTCAGCCGCACCAGCACGTCGTTCGCCGCGGTCCGGTCCACCGCGTCCGCCTCGACCAGGAGCTTCAGCGCGACCACGGTCGCGGCGCGGAGGCTCCCGTCGAGGATCTTCAGGGCGACGGTGGTGCCGTCGGGCGAGGCCATCACGAGCACGCCCTCGGCGCCGAGCTTGGCGACCAGGCCCAGGCGCTCGATCACGACGGTGTTGTCCCGGCCCGGGCCGTCGATCGCCCACGCGTTCTCGAGGATCGCGGCCGTGAGGACGCCGGCCTGGCGGTAGAGGCCGAACGGCGAGGCGGGGGAGGAGGACACGATCCGCGAGACGCCCTTCGCCAGCGCGGTCAGAGGAAGGGCGTGCACGGGAGCTCCGCAGCCGTCGATCCCCGAGGCCACGACGCGCTCGCCGGTGAGGCGCTCGATCGTGTCGACGATGTGCTGCTGCAGCGGGTGCGTCCGCTCGAGGTAGTCCTCGGTGCTCCAGCCGTTCTGCACGCAGGCCAGCAGCATCGCCGCGTGCTTGCCCGAGCAGTTCATGTAGAGCGGGTCCGGAGTCGCGCCCGCCCGCAGCAGCTGAGCGCGGGTCCCGGAGTCGCCGGGCCAGTCGGCCGGGCACTGCAGGGCGGTGTGGTCCAGGCCGGCGCGGAAGAGCAGGTTCTGCACCAGCGCCACGTGCTGGGGGATGCCGGCGTGGCTCGCGGTGGCGATGACCGCCTCCGCGCCGTTCAGCTCGACTCCGGCGGTCATCACCGCGAGGGCCTGGAACGGCTTGAGGCAGGAGCGGGGGAAGACGGGAGCCGTCGGGGTGCCGAGGCTGCGGGCGACGCGGCCCTCGGAGTCGAGGAGGACGGCGGAGCCGGCGTGGCGCGACTCGACGAACCCGGATCGCTCGACGACGGCCAGCTCGACGGACTCGGCGACGGTGAAGGTTCCTGCTGGCATCCCCCCATCCTGCCCGATGCGCCGACCGGTCCCGCGCTCCCGGAGACGCCGAAGGCCACCGGGGAGCGCATCGGCGCCCGCGGTGGCCTTCGGAGGATCGCGCCTAGAGGGTGGCGAACGCGTCGGCGATGACCGACACGGCGTCGTCGAGCAGCTCGTCGGTGAGGGCGAGGCTCGGCAGGAAGCGGACCACGTTGCCGTAGGTGCCGGCGCTCAGCACGAGGACCCCGTGCTGGGCGGCGTAGTCGATGATCGCCTGGACCGCGACGGCGTTCGGCTCCTTCGTGGTGCCGGCGGTGCCGGGCTGCACGAGCTCCATCGCCATCATCGCGCCGATGCCGCGGACGTCGCCGATGATGTCGTAGCGCTCCTGCAGGCCTCGCAGCGCCGCGCCCAGGCGTGCGCCGATCCGGTCGGCCTCGGCGAGGAGGCCCTCGCGCTCGATGCGCTCGAAGACCGCGACGGCGGCGGCGGCGGCGACGGGGTTCCCGCCGAAGGTGCCGCCCAGTCCGCCGGCCTGCGCCGAGTCCATGATCTCGGCGCGGCCCGTCACGCCCGCGAGCGGCAGTCCGCCGGCGATGCCCTTGGCCGAGAGGACGAGGTCGGGGACGAGGCCGAGGTGCTCGCTGGCGAACCAGGCGCCGGTACGGGCCATGCCCGACTGGATCTCGTCGGCGACGAAGACGATGCCGTTGGCCGTGCACCACTCCTGCAGTGCCGGGAGGAAGCCGTCGGCGGGGACCATGAAGCCGCCCTCGCCCTGGATGGGCTCGGCGACGAGGCAGGCCAGGGCGGACGCGCCGACGGTCTTCTCGAGGTACGAGATCGCGCGCTGGGCGGCCTCGGCTCCCGACAGGCCGTCGTGGTACGGGTACGAGCTCGGCGCACGGTGGACGTCGCTGGCGAAGGGTCCGAAGCCCAGGCCGTAGGGCAGCGCCTTGAAGTTCATGGCCATCGTGAGGTTCGTGCGTCCGTGGTACGCGTGGTCGAGCACCGCGACGCCGGGGCGGCCGGTGTGCTTGCGCGCGATCTTGACGGCGTTCTCGACCGCCTCGGCACCGGAGTTGACCAGGACGGTCTTCTTGGCGAAGTCGCCGGGGGTGTGCTGGGCCAGCAGCTCCGCGACGCGGATGTAGGGCTCGTACGGAGTGACGGTGAAGAGGGTGTGCGTGAGGCGCGCGAGCTGCTCCGCGGCGGCCGCGACGACGGAGTCGTCGGTGTGCCCGATCGTCGTCACGCCGATGCCGGCGCCGAGGTCGATGAAGCTGTTGCCGTCGACGTCGACCAGGATCGCGCCGTGCGCGCGGTCGATGTAGACGGGGAGCGCGGTGCCGACGCCGGTGGGCACGACGGCGAGGCGGCGCTCGTGCAGGGCCCGGGATCGCGGCCCGGGGATCTCGGTCGCGACGCGCCGCTCCTGGGGGACTGCGGACGTGGGAACCTGGGGGGCGAGCGTGTCTGTCATGGTCCTCGGAGTCTACCCGCGGGGGTTCCGCGTCCAGAGGTCCAGACCGGCGCGACCGGCCTGATCCACCGCCGTCGAGGAGGAGCCCGATGAAGTCCGAGCACGAGTACGCGGTGTCCGTCGTCTGGGAGGGCGACCGGGGCACCGGCACGAGCGGCTACCGCGAGTACGGGCGCCAGCTGACCGTCACGGCGGAGGGCCCGGCGCCCATCCTCGCCTCGGCCGACACGCCCTTCCGGGGCGACGCCGACCGCTGGAACCCGGAGCAGCTGCTCCTCGCGGCGCTCGCGCAGTGCCACCTCCTCTCCTACCTGCACGTGGCGGTCAAGAACGGAGTCGTCGTCACCGGCTACACGGACGACGCGGTGGGCTCGATGCTGCAGGAGGGGGAGAGCGGCCGCTTCACCTCGGTGACCCTCCGGCCCCGCGTCACTGTCGCCGAGGAGTCGATGGTGGCGATCGCCCAGACGCTGCACGCCGAGGCCTCCCGGCTCTGCTTCATCGCCAACTCCGTGAACTTCCCCGTCGCCCACGAGCCGGAGGCGTCCGCGCGCTGAGGCTCAGCGGCGCTCGTGCGGGAGCGCCCGGCGGATGCGCTCGACCGTGGTCGTCGGCGGCGACTCGTTGTACGCACCGGCGAGCTCCTGCCCGGAGAGCGCGTGGACGGCCGCCATCACCTCGTCGGTGGCGTGGCGTCGGGCGCGGCCGGAGTCGGCGGAGCCGTGCCGCGAGAGGTCCAGCGGAGCCCCGAAGCGGACCGTGATCCGGTGCAGGCGCGGCACCCTCGTGCCCACCGGCTGGAGCTCCTGCGTGCCGATCATGCCGACGGGGACCACCGGCGCGCCCGTGGTGAGGGCGAGCCATGCCACTCCGGTGCGGCCCTTGTAGAGGCGCCCGTCGCGGGAGCGGGTGCCCTCGGGGTAGACGGCGAACGCCTCGTCCCGCTCGAGGATCGCCCGGCCGAGGTCCAGCGCCTCCTGAGCGGCCTGGCCGGCGCCGCGCTCGACCGCGACGGCTCCGACGCTCGTGAAGAACGCGCGCGAGAGGGCGCCCCGCACGCCGGTCCCCGTGAAGTAGTCCGACTTGGCCAGGAACTGCACCGGCCGCGGGGCGAGCAGCGTCAGCACCGGGGAGTCGATGAACGAGAGGTGGTTGGCCGCCAGGATCACGCGTCCCTCGGCCGGGACGTTGTCGCGCCCCTCCACGATCGGCCGGTAGACCAGCCGGCCGACGCCGCCGATGGACAGGCGCGCCAGACGCGCGGAGAGGCCGATCCCCGGGGGAGTCGGCCTCTCGTGGTCGTCGTCGATCCGCATTCCGACGAAGCTACCGGGGCGTCCATGCCGCTCCGGTCATGCGGCGGATCAGCCGAACTGGGCGAGCGCCTCCTCGATGACCGTCGCGGCGTCGTCGATGAGCTCCTCGCTGATGACCACGCTCGGCATGATCCGCAGCACGCTGTCCCAGCTGCCCGCGTCGAGGACGATCACGCCGTTCGTGGTGGCGTGCTTCAGGATCGCCGTGAGCGCCTCCGGGTACTGCTTCTTCGTGCCCGGGTGGACGAGCTCGACGCCCCACATCGCGCCCTTGCCGCGGACCTCGCCCACGACCGCGAAGCGCTCGGCCCAGTCGCCGATCCGCGCCTGCAGCAGGCGCTCGACCCGCTGCGCCTCCTCCAGCAGGCCCTCGGACTCGATCGCCTCGAACGTCGCGAGCGCCGCGGCGGTGGAGACGGGGTTGCCGCCGAACGTGCCGCCGATGCCGCCGGGCTGCACGGCGTCCATGATCTCGGCGCGGCCGGTGACGGCGGCGAGCGGGAAGCCGCCGGCGATGCCCTTGGCCGTCGTGATGAGGTCCGGGACCACGCCGTGGTGCTCGATGGAGTACCAGGTGCCGGTGCGGGCGATGCCGGCCTGGATCTCGTCCGCGACGAAGACGATGCCGTTCTCGGTGCAGAACTCGGACAGGCGGCGGAAGTAGCCCGGCGCCGGGATGATGATGCCGCCGTCGCCCTGGATCGGCTCGACGAAGAGCGCGGCCAGCTCCTGCGCGCCGATGTGGGTGGTGATGTAGTCGATGGTGCGCTCGGCCGCCTCCTCGCCCGTCATGCCCTCGGGGTCGCGGAACGGGTAGCTGATCGGGAGGCTGTAGATCTCTCCCGGGAAGGGGCCCATGCCCGCGCGCTCCGGCCAGGGGCGGTAGGTCATCGCCATCGTGAGGTTGGTGCGGCCGTGGAAGGCGTGGTCGAGCGTCGCGATGGCGCGGCGGCCGGTGAACTTCCGCGCGATCTTGACGGCGTTCTCGACCGCCTCCGCGCCGGAGTTGACCAGGATCGAGTGCTTCTCGAAGTCCCCGGGGGTGATCTCGGCGAGCTTCTCGGCGACCCGGACGTAGTTCTCGTACGGAGTGACGGTGAAGAGGGTGTGCGTCAGCTTCTCGGCCTGCGCGGCGGCCGCCGCGGCGACCGCGGGGTGCGCGTGGCCGATGGTGGTCACTCCGATGCCGCAGCCGAGGTCGATCAGGCGGTTGCCGTCGACGTCGACCAGGACCGCGCCCGACGCGTGGTCCATGTAGATGTTCGCGAGCGTCCCGGCGCCGCGGGAGACGCTGGCGACGCGGCGCTCCTGGAGGGCGACGGAGCGCGGGCCGGGGAGCTCGGTGACGAGCTCTCGGGACTGGGGGACCGAGAATTCACGCATGCCCCGATGGTAGGCCTGGGACCGTTCGAGGACCCGCACCCAGCGCGTTGCGAGGCGCGCCGTGCAGGATGGAGGCGATCCCCGAACGTCCACCGGCCGCCGCCGGTCACGAAAGGTGCCCCTGTGCGCAGAACCCTCGCGATCCTCGCCGTCCTCGGCGCCTCCCTGAGCCTGGCGGCCTGCACCCCCGGGGAGCCGGATGCAGCGCCGTCCGCCTCCGCCACCCCGCTCGGCTGCGCGACCGAGGGCGAGGCGACCGCCGCGGTGCAGACCAGCGGCGACTTCGCCACCAAGCCGGTCACCGTGTTCCCCAGCCCGGTCAGCGTGGACGCCACCGAGCGCTCCGTCGCGATCGAGGGCACCGGCGAGGAGGTCGCCGAGGGCGACACCGTGCTGGTCGACTACACGCTCTACAACGGGACGAGCGGTGCCGAGTTCTCGGCGAGCAGCTACGCGTCCGGTGGCCGCGCGGCCTTCGAGGTCGACACCGACCAGTACCTCGCCGGCCTCGTGAAGGCCGTCAACTGCGCGACCGTCGGCTCGCGCGTCGTCGCCGTCGTTCCCCCGGCCGACGCGTTCGGCGACGCCGGGCAGAGCCAGTTCGGCATCGCCGCGACCGACTCGATCGTCATGGTGATCGACGTCGAGCAGATCGTGCCGACCGCCGCCGACGGCGAGCCGCAGCCCCCGGTCGACGGCCTGCCGACGGTGGCGCTCGCCGAGGACGGGGCGCCCACCGTCACCATCCCCTCGACCGACCCGCCCGCCGACCTGCAGCTCGCCGTCCTCGAGAAGGGGAGCGGCGCGACCGTGGCCGACGGCGACCAGCTGATCGTGCAGTACCAGGGCGTGGTCTGGGGCACCGGCGAGGTGTTCGACCAGAGCTGGGGGAAGCCCGCTCCCGCCGCCTTCGGCACCGGCGACGTGATCGAGGGCTTCAAGGAGGCCGTCGTCGGCCAGACCGTCGGCTCGCAGGTGCTCGTCACCATCCCGCCGTCGAAGGGCTACGGCGACCAGGGCAACCAGAACGCGGGGATCAGCGGGACCGACACCCTCGTCTTCGTGGTCGACATCCTCGCCATCAGCTGACCGGGAGGCGCTGGGTGCTCCGTGCCAGGATGGGCGGATGCGCAGGGTCATCATCCTCGGCTCGACCGGGTCCATCGGCACGCAGGCTCTCGACGTCATCGGCGCGAACCGCGAGCGGTTCGAGGTCGTCGGCCTCGCCGCCGGCTCGAACCGGGCGGCGGTCGCCGAGCAGGCGTCCGCGTTCGGCGTCGAGCACACGGCGTTCGGCGCGGAGGAGGCCGAGCAGCTGATCCGCTCGGTCGACGCGGACGTCGTGCTGAACGGGATCACCGGCTCGGTGGGGCTCGGCCCGACGCTCGCGGCGCTCGAGGAGGGCAGGACGCTCGCCCTCGCCAACAAGGAGTCGCTGATCGTCGGCGGCGAGCTCGTCACCTCGCTCGCCGGTCCCGGCCAGATCGTGCCGGTCGACTCCGAGCACTCCGCGATCGCCCAGGCCCTCCTCGCGGGCGAGCACCGCGAGGTCCGCCGCCTCGTGCTGACCGCGTCCGGCGGGCCGTTCCGGGGACGCGACCGCGCCTCCCTCCGCGACGTCACCCCGGCGCAGGCGCTCGCACACCCGACCTGGGACATGGGCCTGGTCGTCACGACCAACTCCTCCACCCTGGTCAACAAGGGGCTCGAGGTGATCGAGGCGCACCTGCTCTTCGACGTCCCCTACGACCGGATCGACGTCACCGTGCACCCGCAGTCGGTGATCCACTCGATGGTCGAGTACGTCGACGGCTCGACGATCGCCCAGGCCTCGCCGCCGGACATGCGGCTCCCCATCTCGCTCGGCCTCGACTGGCCGCACCGCGTCGCCGGGGTCGGCGTCCCGCTCGACTGGACCCGCTCCCACTCCTGGACGTTCGAGCCGCTGGACGAGGAGGCGTTCCCCTCGGTCCGGCTCGCGAAGCGCGTCGGGGAGGCGGGCGCCTCCTACCCGGCCGTGTTCAACGCGGCGAACGAGCAGGCCGTGCAGGCGTTCCACGCCGGGCGGATCGGCTACCTCGACATCCTCGAGACGGTGGAGGCGGTGGTCGACGCGCACAGCGTCGACGGCGCGCTCACCCGCGAGTCGCTGGCCGCGGCGGAGGAGTGGGCGCGCCGCACGGCGGACGAGCGGATCGCCGGAGTCTGACCAGGGGTCATCCGGACGGGCTCCGTCTCCGCGGATCCGTGTCGGCGGACGTCGCGCCGCTGATCCGCTCGCTCGCGGAGTTCATCGGATCCGTGCAGGCGCACCCCAGCGTGGACGGGCGGGCCCGGCCTACAGTGTGTCGGTGGAATCCGTGCTGCTCTTCGTCCTCGGCGTCGTCATCATCGCCGTCGGCGTCGCCCTCTCCATCGCCCTGCACGAGGTCGGGCACCTCCTCCCCGCCAAGCTGTTCGGGGTCAAGGTCACGCAGTACATGATCGGGTTCGGGCCGACCCTCTTCTCCCGGCGACGCGGCGAGACGGAGTACGGCGTCAAGGCGATCCCGCTCGGCGGCTACATCGCCATGATCGGCATGTACCCGCCGAAGCACCCGGGGGACCGGCCCACGGAGTCGAGCACAGGCTTCTTCAACGGCCTGGCGTCCTCCGAGGCCCAGCTCGAGGAGCCCCGGCGCGGCGCCTACGCCACGATGATCGACGAGGCCCGTGCCGCCAGCGCCGAGACGATCGGCGACGGCGAGGACCATCGCGCGTTCTACCGGCTCCCCGTGTGGAAGCGCGTGATCGTCATGGCCGGCGGCCCCTTCATGAACCTCGTGATCGCCACGGTCCTCTTCACCGTCCTCCTCTGCGGCATCGGGATCCCGCAGAGCACCAGCACCCTCGCCGCGGTCTCGCAGTGCGTGGTCCCGGAGTCGCAGCGCGCGACCGCGACCTGCACCGCCGACGACCCGCTGGCACCCGGAGCCGCGGCCGGCCTGCTGCCGGGCGACACGATCACGGCGATCGACGGCACTCCGGTGAGCACCTGGAACGACCTGACCCCGATCATCCAGCGCTCCGCGGGCGTCCCGCTCAGCGTGTCCGTCCAGCGCGACGGCGCGCCGCTGACCCTCACGATCACCCCCGCCGAGAACGAGGTCGCGGTGACCGACGCGAACGGCGCCCCCGTCACCGACGCGTCCGGTGCGATCGAGACGCAGACGGTCGGCTTCATCGGCATCTCGCCCACATCGGCCCTCGCGCAGCAGCCGGTCACCGCGGTGCCCGAGACGGTCTGGTCGAACATCACCAGCGTCGCCCATGTGATCCTCAACCTGCCGCAGCGCCTCATCGACGTCGCCCGGGCGGCGTTCGGCTCGGAGGCGCGCGATGCCAACGGCCCGATCAGCGTCGTCGGAGTCGGCCGGATCGCGGGCGAGATCGCCGCCTCCGACCAGCTCCCCGTCGTGTCGAAGGTGCAGACGATGGTCGGCGTCCTCGCCTCGCTCAACGTCGCCCTCCTCGTCTTCAACCTGGTGCCGCTGCTCCCCATGGACGGCGGCCACATCGCCGGCGCCCTCTGGGAGGGCCTGCGCCGCCGGATCGCCAGGCTCTTCGGACGCCGCGACCCCGGCCCCGTCGACATCGCCCGGCTGCTCCCGCTCACCTACGTCGTCGTCCTCGTCCTCGGCGGCATGAGCGCCCTCCTCATCTACGCCGACATCGTCAAGCCGATCACGCTGTTCTGAGTTGGATTCCACGCCGGGCCTCGCCCGGCGTGGCGCGGTCGGCTTCTCGGGGTGGGGGCGTGGGTGGAGCGGGGTGCGGACGGCTGGGGCGAATCGCTGGGACGCGATTCACCCGTTCGCCTCGGGGGTGGCAGGGCGGTCGCTGACCGGCGTGGCGCGGTCCGCTCTGTGAAGGGAGCGGGCTGGCAGCGTCTGCGGTGAATCGCTCGGACGGGATCGGCGGTTCGGCTCGGGGGCGCGGCGACCGCGGATCGTCGTGAGGTCTCGGGCTGAGAGCAGGTGCGGTGGACGGGTTCCGAGGCGCGCAGGAGGCGCGGCGGCTGGGAAGGTGCGGCGAGCGGACGAGGGGTCCCGCGGCGCGCGTACGATGGGGCGCGTGCCAGCAGTGAATCTGGGTCTTCCCAAGGTCCCCATGACCCTCGCCCCCCGCCGCAAGTCCCGCCAGATCAAGGTGGGCAAGGTGCTCGTGGGCGGTGACGCGCAGGTCAGCGTCCAGTCGATGTGCACCACACCGACGACGAACATCAACGCGACCCTCCAGCAGATCGCCGAGCTCACCGCGTCCGGCTGCGACATCGTCCGCGTCGCGGTGCCGAGCCGCGACGACGCGGAGGCGCTGCCGATCATCGCCAAGAAGAGCCAGATCCCGGTCATCGCCGACATCCATTTCCAGCCCAACTACGTCTACGCCGCGATCGACGCCGGCTGCGCCGCGGTCCGCGTGAACCCGGGCAACATCCGCAAGTTCGACGACCAGGTCGGCAAGATCGCCGCCGCCGCGAAGGCCGCCGGCGTCTCGATCCGCATCGGCGTCAACGCCGGCTCCCTCGAGCCGAGCATCCTGCAGAAGTACGGCAAGCCCACCCCCGAGGCCCTCGTCGAGAGCGCCGTCTGGGAGGCCAGCCTCTTCGAGGAGCACGACTTCCACGACTTCAAGATCTCGGTCAAGCACAACGACCCCGTCGTCATGGTGAAGGCCTACCGCCAGCTCGCCGAGCGCGGCGACTGGCCCCTCCACCTCGGCGTCACCGAGGCCGGCCCCGAGTTCCAGGGGACGATCAAGTCCGCCACCGCCTTCGGCATCCTCCTCGGCGAGGGCATCGGCGACACCATCCGCGTGTCCCTCTCGGCCCCGCCCGCGCAGGAGGTCAAGGTCGGCCTGCAGATCCTCCAGTCGCTGAACCTCCGCGAGCGCAAGCTCGAGATCGTCTCCTGCCCCAGCTGCGGCCGCGCGCAGGTCGACGTCTACACGCTCGCCAACGACGTCACCGCCGGCCTCGAGGGCATGAGCGTCCCGCTGCGCGTCGCCGTCATGGGCTGCGTCGTCAACGGACCCGGCGAGGCCCGCGAGGCCGACCTGGGCGTCGCCTCCGGCAACGGCAAGGGCCAGATCTTCGTCAAGGGCGAGGTCATCAAGACCGTCCCCGAGGCCGAGATCGTCCAGACCCTCATCGAGGAGGCCAACCGCCTGGCCGCCGAGATGCCGGCCGACGACACCTCGACCGGAGCCCCGGTCGTCACCGTCGGCGCGAACTGACGGCGCGGGGCGGATCGACGTGGTCCGCCCCGCACTGCGCCTCGCGCTCGTGGTCGTCGCCGCCGCGCTCCTCGCCTCCGGTGTCGCCGCGCTCCGCAGCGGCCCGTCCTCCGAGGCCGGCGAGTGCATCGACAGCCGCAGCCCGCAGGACCCCTTCGGCTGTGACCGCTGGGTGCTGACCGCAGCCGAAGGGGAGACCCCGTACACGGCCTGGGTCGAGGACGCCCGCGTCCGCCTCCGCTCCGAGAGCGTCGGGGGTGCGCCGACCCTGGTCGTCGGCACCGGCTGCCTCGTGGTCAGCGCCGCCTACCGGATCGACGACGGCGTGCTGATCCCCGGCGACGAGGTGACCGGCTCCGACACCTGCTCCGACACGCCGAGCCCCGAGGCCATCCGGCTCCGGGCGCTCCTCTCCGGCCCGATGACGATCGGCGGCACCCCCGACGACGTGCTGCTGGACGGCACGGGCGGAGCGGTCGTCTTCTCGCGGATCCCCGACTGAGGCTCCCGGCGCCCTCGCGAGCCGGGGGAGCGCAGCGGATAGGATCGTCCCTCGTGGTCACCCGTCTCTCGCATCTGTTCGTCCGCACGCTCCGGGAGGATCCCGCCGACGCCGAGGTCGCGGGCCACCGCCTCCTCGTCCGCGCGGGCTACATCCGCCGTCAGGCGCCCGGCGTCTTCGCCTGGCTGCCGCTGGGACTGCGCGTCAAGCGCCGCATCGAGCGGATCATCCACGAGGAGATGGAGGCCGCCGGCGCCCAGGAGGTGCACTTCCCCGCGCTCCTGCCCCGCGAGCCCTACGAGCTCTCGGGCCGCTGGACCGAGTACGGCGACGGCGTGTTCCGCCTGAAGGACCGCAAGGACGCCGACTACATGCTGGCTCCCACGCACGAGGAGTTCTTCACGCTGCTCGTGAAGGACCTCTACTCCTCCTACAAGGACCTGCCCCTGTCGATCTACCAGATCCAGGACAAGTACCGGGACGAGGCGCGGCCCCGCGCGGGTCTCCTGCGCGGCCGCGAGTTCACGATGAAGGACGCGTACTCCTTCGACTACACCGACGCCGGCCTCGACGCGAGCTACCAGCGCCAGCGCGACGCCTACGAGCGGATCTTCGCCCGCCTGGGCCTGGAGTACGTGATCGTGCAGGCCGACGCCGGAGCGATGGGCGGCTCCCGGAGCGAGGAGTTCCTGCACCCCACCCCCGTCGGCGAGGACACCTTCGTCCGGTCGGCGGGAGGGTACGCGGCGAACGTCGAGGCGTACCGCACGCCCGTCCCCGCGGCGCTGCCCGTCGAGGGCCTGCCCGAGGCGCGCGTCTTCGACTCGCCCGACACCCCGACCATCCAGACCCTGGTCGACCTGGCGAACGCGACGCAGCCGCGCCCCGACGGCCGCGCCTGGACCGCCGCCGACACCCTGAAGAACGTCGTCCTCGCGCTCACCGCGCTCGACGGCACCCGCGAGCTCGTGATCATCGGCCTGCCCGGCGACCGCGACGTCGACCTCAAGCGCGCCGAAGTGGCGTTCGTCCCGGCCGAGGTCGAGGCCGCCACCGCGGAGGACTTCGCGAAGCACCCCGGACTGGTCAAGGGCTACATCGGACCCTGGTCGGCCGAGGGAGCCGTCCTGGGCGAGGAGTCGGCGACCGGCGTCCGCTACCTGCTCGACCCGCGCGTGGTCGACGGCACCGCCTGGATCACCGGGGCCAACGTCTCCGGGCAGCACGTCCTCGACCTGGTCGCCGGCCGCGACTTCCACGGCGACGCCACCGTCGAGGTCGCGGACGTCCGCACCGGCGACGAGGCGCCCGACGGCTCGGGCCCGATCGAGACCGCCCGCGGCATGGAGATCGGCCACGTCTTCCAGCTCGGCCGCAAGTACGCCGACGTCCTCGGGCTGAAGGTGCTCGACGAGAACGGGAAGCTCGTCACCGTCACGATGGGCTCCTACGGCATCGGCGTGACCCGCATCCTCGCCATCATCGCCGAGGCCACCCACGACGACCGAGGACTGCTCTGGCCCGCGAACGTCGCGCCGTTCGACGTGCACGTGATCGCGACCGGCAAGGACGCGGCGGCTCTCGAGCTCGCCGAGTCGGTCGGCGCCTCCCTCGAGGCCGCCGGCCGCGACGTGCTGATCGACGACCGCCCGAAGGTCTCGCCCGGCGTCAAGTTCGGCGACGCCGAGCTGATCGGGGTGCCCGTGATCGTCATCGCGGGCCGAGGAGCGGCCGACGGGATCGTCGAGCTGTGGGACCGCCGGTCCGGCGAGCGCGAGCAGCTCCCGGTCGCCGAGGCGCTCGCCCGGCTGGGCGCCTAGACCCGACACGCCGAGGGCCCCGCCACCGCTTCCCGTGGCAGGCGGGGCCCTCCGTGCGTCGGCAGGATCCGCGGGTGGAACCCCGGGCCGCGTCGGGTACCCTTGAGGGCTGATCCGGGTGAGAGCCCGGCAGGCGAACGACCGCGGTCACCACCGCGGCATCCAAGTGAATAGAGAGAAAGGCCCGCCCGTGGACATCGACCTGAGCGTTCTGCGACTCATGGAGCGCGAGCGCGAGATCCCCTTCGAGGAACTCGTGCAGATCATCGAGCAGGCGATCCTGACCGCCTACCTCAAGCACATCGGCCAGGCCGACGACGCCGACAAGGCCACCGCCGTCGACGCGCGAGTGCACCTCGACCGCAAGACCGGTCACGTCTCGGTCTTCGTGCCCGAGCTCGACGAGGAGGGCGCCGTCGTGGGCGAGGCCGAGGACTCCCCGCGCGACTTCGGCCGCATCGCCGCCTTCGCCGCGAAGCAGGTCATCAACCAGCGCCTGCGCGACATCGCCGACGAGCACGTGCTCGGCGAGTTCAAGGGCCGCGAGGGCGACATCGTCGCCGGCGTCATCCAGCAGGGCCCCAACCCGCGGATGATCCACGTCGACCTCGGCTCCATCGAGGCGATCCTCTCGCCCGAGGAGCAGGTGCCCGGCGAGGACTACAGCCACGGACGCCGCATCCGCGTCTACGTCACGAGCGTCGGCCGCGGACCCAAGGGCCCGTCGGTCCAGGTGTCCCGCACCCACCCGTCGCTGGTGCGCAAGCTGTTCGCCCTCGAGGTCCCCGAGATCGCGTCCGGCGTGGTGGAGATCGTCTCCCTCGCCCGCGAGGCCGGCCACCGCACCAAGATCGCGGTGCGCGCGACCGAGCCCGGCGTGAACGCCAAGGGCGCCTGCATCGGCGAGCTCGGCCAGCGCGTGCGCGCGGTGACCGCCGAGCTCAACAACGAGAAGATCGACATCGTCGACTACTCCTCCGACCTGCCGACCTTCGTCGCCAGCGCGCTCTCGCCCGCCAAGGTGACCAGCGCGTTCGTGATCGACCAGAGCCTCAAGGCCGTCCGGGCGCTCGTCCCCGACTACCAGCTCTCGCTCGCCATCGGCAAGGAGGGCCAGAACGCCCGCCTCGCCGCCAAGCTGACCGGCGCGAAGATCGACATCCAGCCCGATTCGGTGATGGACGGGGAGTGATCCCCGAGCATCGGCCGTGCGGGGGAGCGGTCCCGGAGGGGAGGGAGTAGAGTGGAAGCCGTCAGAACGTGCGTCGGCTGCCGTCTGCGCGCCCCCCGGGCCTCTCTTCTGAGGCTGGTCCTCCACTCGAACGTCCTCGCGGTAGACCCGCGTGCCGTCCGTCCTGGTCGGGGAGCGTGGCTCCACGACACAGCCGACTGCTACGAGCTCGCGGTCAAGCGCCGCGCGTTCGGAAGAGCGTTCCGGACACGCGAGAGCGTGGACGCGAGCGAGCTGGAGCAGTACATCGCACGATCCGACCGGCTCGGCCCCTCGACCGGAGGGGCCGGAGCAGCGCACGATCACACCATAGAGAACAGGCAGAACGGCCCGTGAACTGATCATGAGCGAAGACTGATGAGCGGCTCGAAATGAGACCCGTCCGTTCGTGACGCCTGCCCCCGTCTTGGGTGCAGGCCCAAGACAGGAGAGAAGTGGCAAAACCACGCGTACACGAGATCGCATCCGAACTGGGTGTCGATAGCAAGGTCGCACTTGCGAAGTTGAAGGAGCTCGGCGAGTTCGTCAAGGGCCCGTCCTCGAGCATCGAACCCCCGGTGGCGCGCAAGCTCCGCCAGGCCCTCCAGGGCCAGGGCGGTTCCTCCGCGGGAGCGTCGGCGACCCCGGCCGCCCCCGCCGCCGGCGCCCGTCCCGGGGCCCCGCGCCCCTCCGGCGCGCGTCCGTCCGCGCCCACGCCCGGACCGGCCAAGCCGCCCGCTCCGGCGCCGGCACCGCCGATGTCGGTCGCTGAGCGCCAGGCCCAGGCTCAGGCCGCCCAGGAGGCCGCGGCCGCTCAGCGCGCTCAGGCAGCCAAGGACGCGCCCGCCGAGGCCGCCGCTCCGGCTCCGACCGAGGCCCCCGCGGCTCCGGCCGCCGCCGAGAAGCCGGCGTCCGGCGCGACCCCGGCGGACCCAAGCCCGTCACCCCGCGTCCGGCTCCCGCCGCGAACACCCCACGCCCCGGCGGCGCCTCGGGCGGCTCCAACCGCCCCGGCGGCACCCCGCGCCCGGGCAACAACCCGTTCGCCAGCAACCAGGGCATGGGACAGCGTCCCGCCGCCCCGCGCCCCGGCAACAACCCCTTCGCCAGCTCGCAGGGCATGGGATCGCGTCCGACCCCGGGCAACATCCCCCGCCCCGCTGCTCCCCGCCCCGGCGCGCCCCGACCCGGCGGACCCGGCATGGGCCAGCGCCCCGCCGGCTTCGGCCAGCGTCCCGGCGGACCCGGCGGCGGAGCAGGACGTCCCGGCGGTGCCGGTCGTCCGGCCGGCGGCGGCTTCCAGCGCCCCGGCGGCGCTCCCGGTGCCGGTGGCGGCTTCGCCCCGCGTCCCGGTGGCGGCGGCGGTCGCGGTCGCGGCCCCGGCGGTGGAACCGCTGGAGCCTTCGGTCGCGGCGGCGGCAAGAGCAAGGCCCGGAAGTCCAAGCGCACGAAGCGTCAGGAGTTCGAGCTCAGGGAGGCCCCGTCGCTCGGCGGCGTCAGCGTCCCCCGCGGCGACGGCAGGACGGTCATCCGTCTGCGCCGCGGCGCGTCGATCTCGGACTTCGCCGACAAAATCGAGGCCATGACCGGCGTGCCGGTGCCCCCCGGCAACCTGGTCACCGTCCTCTTCGCCCTCGGCGAGATGGCGACGGCGACCGAGTCGCTCGACGAGGCCACCTTCGAGGTGCTCGGCTCCGAGCTCGGCTTCAAGATCCAGGTCGTCTCGCCCGAGGACGAGGACAAGGAGCTCCTCGAGGGCTTCGGTCTCGACCTCGAGCAGGAGCTCGACGACGAGACGGACGAGGACCTCGAGATCCGTCCCCCCGTCGTCACCGTCATGGGTCACGTCGACCACGGAAAGACGCGCCTGCTCGACGCGATCCGCAACGCCAACGTCGTCGCCGGCGAGGCGGGCGGCATCACGCAGCACATCGGTGCGTACCAGGTCGTCGCGGAGCACGAGGGCATCGAGCGCCCGATCACGTTCATCGACACCCCGGGTCACGAGGCGTTCACCGCCATGCGAGCCCGCGGTGCCCAGGTCACGGACATCGCGATCCTCGTGGTCGCGGCGGACGACGGCATCATGCCGCAGACCATCGAGGCGCTGAACCACGCCCAGGCGGCCAACGTGCCGATCGTGGTCGCGGTGAACAAGGTGGACAAGCCCGACGCCAACCCGGCCAAGGTGCGCCAGCAGCTCACCGAGTTCGGGCTCGTCGCCGAGGAGTACGGCGGAGACGTCATGTTCGTCGACGTGTCGGCTCGCGCGGGCACCGGCATCCAGGACCTCCTGGACGCCGTGCTGCTCACCGCGGACGCCGGTCTCGACCTGCGCGCCAACCCCAACAAGGAGGCGCGCGGAGTCGCGATCGAGGCGAAGCTCGACAAGGGACGCGGTGCGGTCGCGACCGTGCTCATCCAGTCGGGAACGCTGCGCGTCGGAGACGCGATCGTCGCCGGAACGGCCTACGGCCGCGTCCGTGCGATGGCGGACGAGAACGGCAACGCCGTCCTCGAAGCCGTGCCGTCGCGTCCGGTGCAGGTGCAGGGACTCTCGTCCGTGCCCCGCGCCGGCGACACCTTCCTCGTCACCGAGGAGGACCGCACGGCCCGTCAGATCGCCGAGAAGCGCGAAGCCGCTCAGCGCAACGCCCTGCTGGCCAAGGCCCGCAAGCGCATCTCGCTCGAGGACTTCACCCGTGCTCTCGAGGAGGGCAAGGTCGAGTCGCTCAACCTCATCATCAAGGGCGACGTGTCCGGTGCCGTCGAGGCGCTGGAGGAGTCGCTCGTCAAGATCGAGGTCGACGACTCGGTGCAGCTGCGCATCATCCACCGCGGCGTCGGTGCGATCACGGAGTCGGACGTCAACCTCGCGACGATCGACAACGCGATCATCGTGGGCTTCAACGTCCGCCCCGACCCGAAGGCCCGCGAGCGCGCTGCTCGAGAAGGAGTGGACATCCGCTTCTACTCGGTCATCTACAACGCGATCGAAGAGGTCGAGAACTCGCTCACGGGCATGCTCAAGCCCGAGTTCGAGGAGGTCCAGTCCGGTGTCGCCGAGATCCGCGAGGTGTTCCGCTCCTCCAAGTTCGGCAACATCGCGGGTGTCATCGTCCGCTCCGGCACGATCACCCGCAACTCGAAGGCGCGCGTCATCCGTGACGGCGTCGTGGTCGGGGACAACCTGGCCATCGAGTCGCTGCGTCGCTTCAAGGACGACGTCACGGAGGTCCGTACGGACTACGAGGCCGGTATCGGACTCGGAAAGTACAACGACATCCAGATCGGCGACGAGATCGAGACGATCGAGATGAAGGAGAAGCCGCGAGGCTGATCCGCTCCACTGGAAGGCCCGGGTCCGCCCGGGCCTTCCGGCGTCTCACGGCGCTGTTCGTGCGTGATCGGGAGGGGACTCTCGTCCTCTCGCGCCCTGCGGGAGGAATCGGGGGCCGCCCGTGTCCCGGAGGTGCGAACCCTCCAGAGGGCGCTTCCGCACCTCCGGGCGTGGGAGGCCGTCGAAGATCAGGCGCTCCCGTCTCGGTGGGTGCGCCCGCTGAACGAGCAGATCGCGAGCAGCGCGCCTGCGGGCGACGTCCGGCTCCCGTCCCAGCACCTGAGCCTTCCCATCCCGGTCCCCGAGGATCAGGGAGCCGCGAGGAGGCACTCCACCCGCGCGGTCGCAGACGCGCGGTCGAGGGTCATCACGCCCCAGAAGCAAGGCCCCCTCGGACGCGACCGGTCGTCCGGGCGGAGAGTGGTTGAATGGCGAGCTGAACGGTTCGCCGAGAGAGATGTGAGGACCAGCCATGGCAGATCCGGCCCGGGCGAGGAAGCTCGCCGAACGTATCCAGGTGATCGTCGCGAAGCGGCTCGAGCGCGGTCTCCGCGACCCGCGCCTCGGCTTCGTCACCATCACCGATGTCCAGGTGACCGGCGACCTGCAGCACGCCTCGGTGTTCTACACGGTCTACGGCACCGATGAGGAGCGCGCCGATTCGGCCGCGGCCCTTAAGGCCGCCACCGGAATGCTCCGCACCGAGGTGGGCAGGAACATCACGTCCCGGCTCACGCCGTCGCTCGAGTTCATCCTCGACGCGGTGCCCGAGAACGCGAAGCACATCGAGGATCTGCTCGCCGCCGCGCGCAGCCAGGACTCGCAGGTGCAGTCGCTCGCCGCTCAGGCGGACTACGCCGGCGAGGCCGACCCCTATGTGAAGCCCCGCGAGGACGACGAGGACTAGGCGCCGAGCCCGAACACCGCGGAGCCCGTGGCGACGTCGACCGATTCCAGGACGACGACGACACGGGCTCCCGGCGTGAGCGGGGCCGGGACGTCGACGGTGATCTCCGGGTCGAGCAGCTGGACCGAGGAGCGGGAGCGCGCCGAGGAGACGACGATCCCGCTGAAGGAGGCTCCTTCGCGGCCGCGGAGGACGGCGGCCTCGACGATCGCGGTCGCCGCACGGGAGGCGGCTCCGGCCCGGCGGTCGCTCGCGGCGAGGAGCGGCGGGAGCAGGGGCAGCGCCTCGCGCAGCTGCGACGGGATCGTTCCGCCGCGGGACACCGCGAGGCAGACGGTTAGGCCGAACCGGTCGACCAGGCGCCGCAGCGGCGCGGTGACGTGCGCGTACGGCGCGGCGAGGGCCGCCTGCTCGGGATGCTCCGGCGGGGCGCCGTCGAAGGCGGTGTAGCCGGCGCCGCGGAACAGGCTCGCCGCGGCGTACATGATGGCGAGCTGGGCGGGGTCGGCGGTGTCGAGGCGGCGCAGGTAGGCGCCGTAGGCCTCCTCCTCGGGCCACGGAACGCCGAGCGCCGCGGCTCGGGAGCGGAAGGCCGCGACGGTGGCGGGGTCGGCCTCGGGCATGGTCCGGAGGATGCCCACCCCCGCGTCGAGCATCATCGTCGCCGCCGCCATACCGGTCAGCAGCGAGACCTGGGCGTTCCAGCCCTCGACGGCCAGGGGAGCGCGGCGCTCGACCCGGTAGCCGCCGTCGGCGGCGACGATCTCCTCCTCGGGCAGCGTCAGGCTCGCTCCTCCACGCTCGGCCTCGCGCGCCAGGCGCTCGCGTCCGAACCAGGGGAGGAGGGCGAGGGAGGGGTGCGGATCGCCCGCGTCGACGCTGCGCTGCACGCCCTCGTAGTCGAGCCGGGCCACGCTGCGCACGAGCGCCCGCTCGAGGTGCACCGAGCGCGGCTCCGCCCGCTCGTCGAGGGTCAGCGTCCAGACCAGCGCTCGGCGCGTCTCGTCCGGCAGGAGCGACGCGGTCCCCTCGGAGAGGACCGCGGGGTGCAGTGGGACGCGGCCGTCCGGGAGGTAGTAGGTCTGGCCGCGGCGGCGCGTCTCGGCGTCGAGCGCTCCGCCGGTGCGGACGACCGCGGGCACGTCCGCGATGGCGTAGCGGAGGACGACGCCCTCCGACGTGCGCTCCAGGTGGAGGGCCTGGTCCAGGTCGAGCGAGCCGGGCGGGTCGATCGTCACGAAGGGGAGGTCCGTCCGGTCGACGCGGTCCTCGTCGTCCGCTCCGGCCTCCGCGTGCTCGGCCTCGGCCAGCGCGGCCGGCGGGAACGGGCCGGGCAGGTCGTTCTCGACGCGGACCGCGGCGAGGGCGCGCTGGACGTCCTGAGCGAGGTCGACGTCGAGGGCGCGCTCGACGGCGGCGTCGGGGCGGGGGAGGCGGAGGCGGCGACCGGTCACGGCGCCGACCCTACCCGCCTCCTCCGACGCGGACGGCGGTCGACGGGCCCTCAGGAGCCGGGGAGGAGGTAGCCGTCCTCCGGGCCGCCCGTCGCCAGGCCGTCGGCGAGGAGCCCGGCCAGGGCGCGACCGCGCTGGTCGGCGTCCGGCCAGAGAGACTCCACCTCGGCCGCGGTGACCGGGCCGTGCGCGGCGCGCAGCTCGGCGAGGATGAGGCCGCGGACCTGGCGGTCCGAGCCCTCGAACCGCTTCTGCTTCGCCTTCACGGGCCCGGTGTGCTCGGGGTACCCCTCCGCCCGCCAGCGGCAGAGGTCGCGGATCGGGCACTCGTCGCAGCGCGGAGCGCGGGCGGTGCAGACGATCGCCCCCAGCTCCATCGCGCCCGCGTTGAAGGCCGCCGCCTCGGAGAGCGACTCGGGCAGCAGCGCCGACATCGCGGCGAGGTCGGCCCTCGCGCGGGGCGGGCCGGGCTCCGCCGCTCCGTCGACCGCGCGCGCGAGGACCCGGCGGACGTTGGTGTCGACCACGGGGTGCCGCCTCCCGTAGGCGAACACGGCGATGGCGCGGGCGGTGTAGTCGCCGATGCCGGGCAGCGCGAGGAGGGTCTCGACGTCGTCGGGGACCACGTCGCCGTGCTCCTCGGCGATCGCCACGGCGCAGGCGTGCAGGCGCAGGGCCCGCCGCGGGTAGCCCAGGGACTGCCAGGCGCGCACCGCCTCGCCGGGCGGGACGGCGGCGAGCGCGGAGGGTGTCGGCCAGCGCTCCAGCCACTCCGCCAGACGCGGGACAACGCGGACCACCGGGGTCTGCTGCAGCATGAACTCGCTGACGAGCGTGCCCCAGGCGGGGAAGTTCTCGCGGCGCCACGGCAGGTCGCGGGCGCTCGTGCGGAACCAGGCGGTGATCGCGTCGGCGAGAGGGTCGGAGGGCATCAGCCCACACTAGGCGGCGGCGCGTATCGTGGGCGGATGACC
Source organism: Rathayibacter sp. VKM Ac-2805 (assembly GCF_009834265.1). Lineage (NCBI taxonomy): Bacteria > Bacillati > Actinomycetota > Actinomycetes > Micrococcales > Microbacteriaceae > Rathayibacter > Rathayibacter sp. VKM Ac-2805. The sequence continues at coordinate 2,167,241 of NZ_CP047185.1, read as the reverse complement.
AGGTGGGCTCCGCAGAAGGCCGATGTGCTCGACTCTCTCGCGGCGGAGGTGCTGCACAACTACGGGCGCGGACGGGTCAAGGTCGGGATCGACGGCGACGACCCCGCGGTGAGCGCGGCGTTCGCGCTCGACCTCGCGGAGGCGCTCCGCCGGGCCGGCAAGGACGCGATCGTCGCGCACCTCGCCGACTTCCGACGTCCCCGCGCCGATCGTGACGACCCCGCCGTGCCCGAGGAGCAGCGCTCCTACGCGGCCGGGTACGACTACGAGCTCCTGCGCCGCGTGCTGCTCGATCCGTTCACCCTCGGCGGCAGCACCGGGTTCGTGCTCGCGGGCTTCGACGCGGTGCGCGACGAGGCGCGGCAGGCGCGCTGGCGGACCGCCGGCCGCGACGCGGTGCTGCTCGTCGACGGCGAGTTCGCCCTCCGGCCGGAGCTGCGCGGCGCGTGGAGCACCAGCATCCGCCTCGACACGCAGGAGCCGCCGGTGGACGCGGCGTACCGGGCGACGACGGACCCGCGCCGGCTGGCGGGGATCCTCGTCGACATCCGCGATCCGGAGCAGCCCCGGCGCCTCTTCGCCGACTCCTGCTGAGCCGCGGCACGGAGGCCGTCACCGCCGGGCGGGTGTCCGTCCGACAGGGCCGCGGGCTCAGACCAGGGCGGCGCGGCGCACGACCTCAGGCGGCGGCACGAAGGCGCCCGCCCGCTCGACCTCGTGCACCAGGTCGACCAGCAGCTGGTTGACCGGTGCCTCGCGCCCGCCGCGGTGAGCGGTGCGGACCACGGCCCCGGCCAGGTGGTCGATCTCGCTCGGCACTCCGCGGCGGACGCTCTGCAGCGTCGACCCGGGGTTCGGCACCTCGCCCATCCGCACGGCCATCCGGCGGGGGAGCAGCTCGACCAGGGGCAGGGGAGCGGCGGCGAGGGCGCGGACGGAGGCGTTCGAGAGTCCCTGCAGCGAGCCGAAGCGGACGCCCGACGCGAGGCCCGTCCGGGCGGCCTCGCGCATCGACCGGGCGAGGACGCGACGCAGCCCCGGATCGTCGATCGTCTCCTGGACCGAGAGCCCGGTGATCGCGGGCAGGGCATTGACCTCGTTGATCAGCAGCTTCGTCCACTGCGCTCCGGTGAAGTCGTCGGTGACGGCGGTGGGGACCGCCTCGCCGAGCACGGCGGCGGCCCGGCGCACGTCGTCGTCGGCCGGGCGGCCGGGGACGCCGAGCGTGGTCGTGGCAGGAGCCGTGACGGTGACCCGGCCGGGTTCGAGGTGGCTCGCGGCGAAGAGGGCGAGAGCACCTACGAGCCGGGCGTCGCGCACCTGCCGGGCCGCCGCGGTGAGTCCGTCCAGTCCGTTCTGAACGACGACGACGAGAGTGCCGTCGACCGTGCGGCGGTTGGTGCGCAGCGCGTCCTCGGCGTCCTGCGCCTTCGTGCAGACGAAGGCGAGATCGGGTACCAGGTCGAGGGCCTCGCCGCAGCGGACCCAGGCGGTGTGCTCGCCCCACGCCCCGTCGAGCCGGATCCCCGACCGGCGGATCGCGGTGAGGTGGTCGCCTCGGGCGGTGACCTCGACGTCGTGCCCGGCGCGGTCGAGAAGGGCGGCGATGGTGCCGCCGACGGCGCCTGCTCCGAGTACTGCGATCCTCATCCGGACAGCCTAGGACGGGCGGGCGAGGGCTCCGGCTCCACCCCGGGGGTACTCCCGATCCGTCCGTGTATCCTCGCACCCGTGCTCGAGACCCCCGCCCCGGCTCCGAACGGGATCCTCCTGCTGGACAAGCCCGGCGGCATCACCAGCCACGACCTCGTCTCGCGGACCCGCCGCCGCGCGGGGACCCGCAAGGTCGGCCACGCGGGGACGCTCGATCCGATGGCGACCGGGCTGATGATCCTCGGTCTCGGCCCCTCGACGCGCCTGCTCACCTACCTCGTCGGCCTCGACAAGCAGTACGAGGCGACGATCCGGCTGGGCTCCTCCACCACCACCGACGACCAGGAGGGCGAGGTGCTCGCCTCGGCGGAGCCCGCCCTCGTCGCGGCCCTAGCCCCGGAGTCGGTGTCCGACGCGATCGCGGCCCTCACCGGAGCGATCGAGCAGGTCCCGAGCACGGTCAGCGCGATCAAGGTGGACGGCCGCCGCGCCTACGCCCGCGCCCGCGACGGCGAGGAGGTCGTGCTCGCCTCCCGCCCCGTGACGGTCTCGGAGTTCGCCGTCCTGGCGAGCCGCCCGGGCGAGGGGTTCCTCGACCTGGACGTGCGCGTCACCTGCTCCTCCGGCACCTACATCCGCGCGCTCGCCCGCGACCTGGGCGCGTCCCTCGGAGTCGGCGGCCACCTGACCGCGCTGCGGCGCACCGCGGTCGGCCCCTTCTCCGTGGCGCAGGCGGGCGAGATCGACGAGCTCGACGTCCCCGCCGCGCTCCTGCCGCCGACGCTGGTGGCGGGCGAGCTGTTCCCCCTGCTGCACCTCGACGCCCAGGAGGCGGGCGATCTCGCGAACGGCAAGCGCATCCCGGCCCCGGAGGCGGTGGCGGGCGCGAAGGGCCTCCTCGCCGCGGTCGGCCCGGGGGAGCGGCTGATCGGCCTCGCCGAGCGGCGCGGCACCCAGCTCAAGAGCGTCGTCAACTTCCCGACCGAGGACCTGCGGACGGCCGCCTCGTGATCGAGTGGTTCACGATCCTCCAGGTGGGGATCGCCGTCGCGGCCGGCCTGCTCTGCCTCGTGCTCGGGCTGCTCGCCCGCCGTCCCTCGGACGTCTCGGTCGGCGCGACGGCGATCGTCGAGCTGCTGCTGATCGTCCAGCTGGCGGTCGCGATCGTGTCGCCGCTGGTCGGCAACCGCCCGTCGGGGAGCCTGCCGGAGTACTACATCTACCTGATCTCGGCGCTGCTCCTGCCGCTCGCGGCCGGGTTCTGGGCGCTCATCGAGCGGAGCCGCTGGAGCACCGTGATCCTGGGCGTCGCCTGCCTCTCGATCGCGGTCATGGTCTACCGGATGCACCAGATCTGGTTCTTCCAGAGCGCCTGATCGGGCCCGCCACCGGGCCCGGCCCGGCGAGCGCCTAGCATGGACGTGCGATGTCGAAACCAGCCAGCGATGCGTCCGGACGGGCCGCTCACGACCCCTCAGTCCCCTCGGCCCCCGGGAGCGGAGAGCCGACCCGTTCCGCCCGCTCGCGCGGGATCGGCAGCCTCCTGGTCGTGGTCTACGGGATCCTCGCGCTCGCCGCGACGGGGCGCTCCGTCTTCCAGATCATCGACCGGTTCGACGAGGCGCCGCTGGCGTTCTCGCTCTCGGCGCTCTCGGCCGTCGTGTACATCGTCGCGACGGTCGCCCTGATCGTCCCGGGCCGCGCCTGGCAGCGCGTCGCGTGGGTGACGATCACCTTCGAGCTGGTGGGCGTGCTCGTGGTCGGCGCGCTCAGCCTCCTCGCTCCGCAGCTCCTCGGGCTCGCGAGCGCCGACCCGTTCGGGCGCCAGTCGACGGTGTGGGCGGCCTTCGGCGCCGGCTACCTGCTGATCCCGCTCGTCCTGCCCGTGCTCGGCCTCTGGTGGCTCCGCGTGCAGGGGCGGCGCACGGCCCGGGCGGCCGCCTGATGCGCGTCGAGACCCGCCCCGGCGACCTGGCCGGGATCGGACCCTCCGCCGTCACGATCGGCAAGTTCGACGGCGTCCACTCCGGGCACCGGGCCGTCATCGGCCGGCTGCACGAGCGGGCCCGCGAGCAGGGGCTCGCCGCCGTCGTCGTCACCTTCGACCGCAATCCGCTCAGCGTGATCGCGCCGGAGAAGTGCCCGCCCGTCCTGGTCGGCAACGAGCAGAAGCTCGAGCTCCTCGCCGGGACCGGCGTGGACGCGACGCTGCTGCTCACCTTCGACGAGGCGTTCCGGGCGCTCTCGCCAGAGCAGTTCGTCGAGCAGGTGCTGGTGGAGGCGCTCGAGGCCCGCGTGGTCCTCGTCGGCTCCGACTTCCGCTTCGGCGCCCGGGGAGCGGGCGACGTCGACCTGCTGCGCGTGCTCGGCGGGCAGCACGGGTTCGAGGTGGAGCTGATCGACGACGTGCGGCCCGAGGACGGCCGCCGCGTCTCCTCCACCTGGATCCGCGAGCTGCTGGCCGAGGGCGACGTGGAGCACGCTACGCGCCTGCTCGGGCACGAACCCGTGGTCCGCGGCGTGGTCGTGCACGGAGCGAAGCGCGGCCGCGAGCTGGGCTTCCCGACCGCGAACCTCTCGCCGGAGTCGCAGGGCCTGATCCCGGCCGACGGCGTCTACGCGGGCCGGCTCACCACCGACGGCGTCACGCATCCCGCCGCGATCTCGGTCGGCAGCAACCCGACCTTCGTCGGAGTGCCGCCCAAGCAGGTCGAGGCGTACGTGCTCGATCAGACGCTCGACACCCTCGACCTCTACGACCGCGTGGTCGACGTGGCGTTCGTCGGCCGGATCCGCGGCCAGGTCGCCTACGAGGGCGTCGAGCCCCTCATCCGCCAGATGAACCACGACGTGGTGCAGGTCCGCGAGGTCCTCGGCATCGACTGAGCGGGATGCCGGGCGCCGCCTAGCAGGGGCCGCGGGCCCGCACCAGCGGGAGAGGTCCCGAGGCCATCGGCGTACCGTGGCCGCATGAGCGAAACCCCCTCCGACTCGGCGCGTCCCCTCGCGCTCGTCACCGGCGCGACCGGCTACATCGGCGGCAGGCTGACGCCGCGCCTCCTCGAGGCGGGCTTCCGGGTGCGCGTCCTGGTGCGCGACCCGCGCAAGCTGGTCGACGTGCCGTGGGCGGAGGAGGTCGAGGTCGCCCAGGGCGATCTCGGCGATCCGGAGTCGCTGGAGGCCGCGGTCGAGGGCGTCGACGTCCTCTACTACCTCGTCCACTCGATGGGCTCGGGCAACGACCACGCCCACTTCGAGGAGGTCGAGAGCCGCGCCGCGCAGAACGTCGCCACGGCCGCGAGGTCGGCCGGCGTCGGCCGCATCGTCTACCTCGGCGGCCTGCACCCCGAGGGCCAGGAGCTCTCGAAGCACCTCCGCTCGCGCGCTGAGGTGGGCCGGATCCTGATGGAGTCGGGAGTGCCGACGATCGCCCTGCAGGCGGGCGTGATCATCGGCTCCGGGTCGACCTCGTTCGAGATGGTGCGCCACCTCACCGACGTGCTGCCGTACATGCCCGCGCCGCAGTGGGTGCGCAACTTCATCCAGCCGATCGCCGTGCGCGACGTGCTGCACTACCTGATCGGCTCCGCGTCGCTCGAGGACGCCACGCTCAACCGCACCTTCGACATCGGCGGGCCCGACGTGCTCCGCTACGGCCAGATGATGAACGGCTACGCGGTCGAGGCCGGGCTCCCGCAGCGGCCGATCGCGTCCCTGCCGGTGTTCACCCCGTGGCTGGCTTCTCAGTGGGTCAACCTGGTCACGCCGATCCCGCGCTCGCTTGCGGTGCCCATCATCGCCTCACTGCAGTACGACTGCGTCGTGCACGAGCAGGACATCCGCGCGCTCATCCCCGACCCCGAGGGCGGGCTGACCTCCTACCGCCGCGCCGTCCGGCTCGCGCTGGGAAAGATGCAGGCGGGCGAGATCGAGACGAGCTGGCAGAACGCGGAGGTCGTCGGCGCTCCCAGCGATCCGCTGCCGAGCGACCCGGAGTGGGCCGGCCACACGGTCTACGTGGACCTCAAGGAGCGCCGCACCCAGGCCGACCCGGCCAAGCTCTGGCGCGTCATCGAGGGCATCGGCGGCACCAACGGCTGGTACTCCTTCCCGCTCGCGTGGGTGATCCGCGGCTGGATGGACCGCCTCGTCGGGGGAGTGGGCCTGCAGCGCGGGCGCCGCGACTCCGCGCGCCTGCACGCCGGCGACGCCCTCGACTTCTGGCGCGTCGAGGAGATCGAGCGGCCGAAGCTCCTGCGCCTGCGCGCCGAGATGAAGGTGCCCGGCGGGGCCTGGCTCGAGATGCGCGCCGAGCCCTCCGGAGACGGCGGCTCGGTCTACACGCAGCGCGCGGTGTTCTTCCCGCAGGGCCTCGCGGGCAGGCTCTACTGGTTCGCGATCCTGCCCTTCCACGGCATCATCTTCAACGGCATGGCCAACCGCATCACGGCCACCGCGGCCGACCTGCCGGACTCCGGCGACGAGCGCTCCCCTGGCGGGCGCCGGGTGCAGCGGTGACAATGGAGGGGTCCGGCGGCGGCGAGGCCGCCCGGGACGCCGACGAGAGGAGCACGATGAGCGAACGGTCGAGTACGGACGCGGGGCGCGGACTCCAGCTGGGGAAGGTCCTCTTCATCGGGGACAGCATCATCCAGGCGGGAGCCTGGGGCGAGTGGCTGACGGAGTCGACGGTCGTCGACGAGGGAGTCGGAGGGGCCACCACGGCGGACGTCGTCGCGCGGCTCGCCGAGCTGGTCGCGCAGGAGCCGGACACGGTGGTGCTGCTGATCGGCACCAACGACCTCGCCTGGCACCGCACGACGGAGCACGTCGTGCGCAACATCGAGACGATCGTCGCGACGTTCCGGCGCGACCTCCCGGACGTGCGCATCCTGGTGACCTCGGTCGTGCCGCGCGGACACGAGTTCGCGCCGCAGATCCGCGAGATCAACCGCCACCTGTGGCAGTTCGCGCCCACGGCGCACGCGGGCTACCTCGACCTGTGGCCGGTGCTCGCGGGCGAGGACGGCGGGCTGCTCGAGCAGTACTCGCCGGACGGCCTGCACCTCAACGAGGACGGCTACCGCGCGTGGCGCGAGGCACTGGGCCCGGCGCTCGAGGCGGTCGTGCGGATGCCTCCGCGGACCCGCCCGATCACGCTGCCCTACGACGAGTTCGCGCGGCCGAAGACGGCCTAGCGCAGCACCGTGGAGGGGGAGTCGACCGCAGGGTCGGCTCCCCTTCCGTCATTCCGCGGCCAGGGCGGCCTCGAAGGCCGCGAGGGCGTCCGCGGAGAAGAGGACGAACCGGACCTCGTCGAGTGCGCCGTCCGCGGTCGCCTCGCGGACCGTCTCCACCGCGATGCGCGCCGCGTCGTCCATCGGCCAGCCGTAGACGCCCGCCGAGACGGCCGGGAAGGCGAGCGTCCGCGCACCGAGACCGACGGCGGTGCGCACCGACTCGCGGTAGGCCGAGGCGAGGACGGCGCTGCGGTCCTCCGACCGCGAGTGGACGGGACCGACGGTGTGCACGACCCAGCGGGCGGGGAGGCGGCCGGCGGTCGTGGCGACCGCGGAGCCGGCGGGCAGGCCGTCCGGCAGCTCGGTCCCGCGGAGCCGGCGGCACTCGGCGAGGATCTCCGGTCCGCCCGCGCGGTGGATCGCGCCGTCGACGCCGCCGCCGCCGAGGAGCGACGAGTTCGCCGCGTTCACGATCGCGTCGACGTGCTCGCGGGTGAGGTCGCCGCGCACGGCTCTCAGGGTGGTCACGACTCCTCCTCCAGGCTTCGTCCGAGGGCAGCGATCGCCGCAGGTCCCACGCGGCAGCAGCCGCCGATCAGATCCGCTCCCGCCGCGCGCCAGGAGGCGACCAGCGCGGGGTCGAAGGCCGAGTCGCCTGCCCAGCGACGCTCGACGGCGTCCCACTCCTCGCCGCTGTTCGGGTACACGACGACCAGCTTGCCGGTGACGGAGCGGGCGATGCGGACCGCCTCGGCGACGTCGCCGGGCGGGCAGCAGTTCACTCCCACGCCGACCACCTCCTCGGAGGCGGCGGCGACGGCGAGCGCCTCGGCCAGGGGCTCGCCGGACGCGGTGCGGCCCGAACGGCCGCTCACGCAGATCCAGGCGGGGACCGAGGAGCCCGCGAGGGCCTTCACGACGGCCCGCACCTCCCGCACCGACGGGATGGTCTCGACGGCGAGCAGGTCGGGCCCGGCCGCGGCCAGGGTCTCCAGGCGCGGGCGGTGCCAGGCGGCGAGCTCGCCGACGGTGAGGCCGTCGTCGCCGCGGTACTCGGAGCCGTCGCCGAGGCTCGCACCGAAAGGGCCGACGGAGGCGGCGACCCAGCCGCTCTGCGCGCGCCGGGCCAGGTCGACGCTCTCCCGGAGGGCGCGCTCGACGAGGCCCGGGGCCAGCCCCGCGGCTGCGAATCCGCTCGCGGACACCTGGTAGCTCGCGGTCACCGCGACCCGGGCGCCCGCCTCGGCGAAGGCGCGGTGCGCGGCGACGACCCGGCCGGGCTCCTCCAGCAGGACCCGGGCGCTCCAGAGCGAGGAGTCCACCGCGGCGCCCTGCGCCTCCAGCTCCGTGCCCAGGCCCCCGTCGAGCAGCAGCGGGCGCACCCGCGCCGTGGCGACGAGGCCGGCGGTCACGAGCGGTTGTTGGAGAGCTCGAAGATCTTCACGAGCTCGGCGATCGCCGCCTCGCGGGCGTCTCCGCCCTCCTCGAACATCGCGGTGATGTGCGTGCGGAGGTGGTTCTCGACGATGAGCTTGTTGAGCGAGCCGAGCGACTTCTGGATCGCGAGGGACTGCGTGACGATGTCGACGCAGTAGTCCTCGTTCTCGATCATCCGCTCGAGGCCGCGCATCTGGCCGCCCAGGATCCGGGCACGGTGCAGCGAGCGCTTCTTGAGGTCCTCGATCACTCCTCCAGCCTACGCGCCGCAGGCGGTACCCGGGCGGGGTATGCGCGCCTACGATCGAGGGGTGAGCACCCGCAAGCCGTCCCGCGCGACCGCCGCCCGCTACCCCTCGCGCGACCGCGCCCGCATGGCGCTCGCGCCCGGGATCCTCGGCGCGATCGTGCTGCTGGCCGGGCTCGCCCTCGTCGGCTCCGACGCCTACGACTTCATCCGCTACCCGGTCGCGATCCTCGCGGCGGTCATCGGCTGGTTCGCGATCCAGGCGCGCGCACTCCTCTGGCTGATCGGGCTCGTCCCGGTGCTCGTGCTGTGGAACCCGGTGCTGCCGTTCGCCTTCCCGGACGCGATCTGGTCCTCGCTGAGCCTCGCCGCGGTCGGCGTCTTCGTGGCAGCGGGCCTCGTCATCCGCGTCCCGACTCCGGAATGACGACGAGCGCGACCGTCCGCGCGGCGGAGCGCCGACCGGACCGCCCCGAGGAGTAGACTGGCGGCGCACCCGCACGCCGGGGATGCTGCGACCGGGTCCCAGACCCGTTGCTCGGAGCTCCCGACGGCCACCGGATGCACCGACGCCCGACGCCTCCCCGGAGGCGATCCGGCGGATGCACGGCGACGGCAGCGCGCGGGAACCCCTCCTCCGCCCCCCGTCACACATCGAGGAGGAGCATGGCTCGCAGCGGCCAGCGTCAGTCCGGTCAGACGCGACGAGCGTCGAACGCCGCCGGGAGCCGACCCCGATCGCGCTCGCGCGGCGTGGACAACGCGGGGATCATCCCGATCCTCGCCCGCCGCGTCCGCGAGGTGGAGGCGAAGGCCCAGACCGGCAAGGTCGGACCGACCAACCGGACGAAGTTCCTGGTGATCGCCCTCCTGATGCGCGAGGAGCGCAAGCGGGTCAAGGTCGATCCCTCGCTCAGCGACGCGCAGCGCGCCGAGGAGATGAAGCGCCTCGACGGCATCGCCACGATCCTGGCCAAGACGGCCGCCCGCGACACCAGCCTGATCGCGCTGCTCGAATCGGAGGCCGGCGTCACGGCGGCCGCGCAGAAGCTCCGCCGCGACTGGCTGCTCGAGGCGGGCGCGGAGCTCAGCCCCGACGAGCTGCTCATCGTGACCGAGCCGGAGCCCAAGCCCGAGGTGCCGGTCAACCAGGTCGTGCCGCAGTCGGTGCGCGCCCGGCAGCTGGCGAACCCCTTCCTCCCGCCGGACTTCTCGATCGCCGAGGCCTCGGCCCCGGCGCCGCGCCGCCGGCTCGACGACTGGGAGCTGCTCGGGCCGCTCTTCAAGGCGTTCGAGTACGGAGCGGGCGGACGGGCCGCGAGCATGGAGCTCCCGGAGCCGCCGAAGCTCGACCGGGTCTCGCCGCGCGGCCGCGAGCTGATGCCGCACCAGGCGCGCTTCATCGAGAGCGCCCGCGAGGGGCACCGCAGCTTCCTGCTCGCCGACGAGCCGGGTCTGGGCAAGACCGCGCAGAGCCTCCTCGCCGCCTCGGTGGTCGGGGCGTACCCGCTGCTCGCGGTGGTGCCGAACGTGGTCAAGATGAACTGGGCGCGCGAGGTGGAGCACTGGACGCCGCAGCGGCGCGCCACGGTCATCCACGGAGACGGCGGCACGCTCGACGCGTTCGCCGACGTGGTCATCGTCAACTACGACATCCTCGACCGGCACATCGGCTGGCTCGGGAGCCTGGGCTTCCGCGGCATGGTCGTCGACGAGGCGCACTTCATCAAGAACCTCCGCTCGCAGCGCTCGCAGAGCGTGCTCGCGCTGGCGTCGAGGATCCGCGAGACCACCCCGGGGCACGATCCGCTGATGATCGCGCTGACCGGCACCCCGCTGATCAACGACGTCGACGACTTCCGTGCCATCTGGCGCTTCCTCGGCTGGATCGACGAGACCAAGCCGGGACCGGAGCTGATGGGGCGCCTCGAGGAGACGGGCCTCACCCCCGCCGACACGGGCTTCTACCCGGAGGCGCGCGAGGCCGTGATCGACCTCGGCATCGTCCGGCGCAAGAAGATCGACGTCGCCGCCGACCTGCCGTCGAAGCGGATCGTCGATCTGCCCGTCGAGCTGGACGACGACCTCGGCCGCTCCATCCAGAAGGCCGAGCGCGAGCTCGGCGCCCGCATGCTGCAGCGCTTCAGGGCGGTCACCTCCTCGATCACGCACGAGCTCGACGACGACGAGCGCGAGCGGTTCATCCGCATCGTGGCGCAGAGCGAGCTCGAGGAGTCGAAGTCGGCCAAGACCGGCGAGAACGTCTTCACCATGGTGCGCCGGATCGGCCAGGCCAAGGCGGCGCTGGCCGCCGACTACGCCTCGCAGCTGGCCCGCTCGGTGGGCAAGGTCGTCTTCTTCGCGAAGCACATCGACGTGATGGACCAGGCGGAGGACACCTTCGAGAAGCGCGAGCTGACGTCCGTCTCCATCCGCGGCGACCAGACCGCGGCGTTCCGCCAGACGCAGATCGACGCCTTCAACGAGGACCCGGACGTCTCTGTCGCCGTCTGCTCGCTCACCGCGGCGGGAGTCGGCGTGAACCTGCAGGCGTCGTCCAACGTGGTGCTCGCCGAGCTGTCGTGGACCTCGGCCGAGCAGACGCAGGCGATCGACCGCGTGCACCGCATCGGCCAGGAGGAGCCGGTGACGGCGTGGAGGATCATCGCGGCGCACACGATCGACGCGAAGATCGCGGAGCTCATCGACGCCAAGGCCGGTCTCGCCGCCCGGGCGCTCGACGGCGCGGACGCCGAGACGGCCTCGGCCGACACGGTGCAGCTGGACGCCCTCATGCACGTCCTGCGCCAGGCGATCGGCTGAGCGCACCCGGCCGGGCCGGCTGAGCGCTCAGCCGGTCCGGGCGAGCGGTGCGGCGAAGAAGTCCTTCTCGAACGAACTCGACCGCAGGAAAGCGTCCCTCATCGCGGCGCGCTCCCTCGGTGAGGCGTCGCGGGCGGCCTGCTCCGTGAACTCGATCGCCCGCTCGGTGGCCGTCGCGAAGACCGGGTCGCCGTACGTGAGCAGCCAGTCCGCGTAGGGGTGCTCGGGGTGCCCGGAGGCGGCGAGGCGCGACCCGACGTCGGCGTAGAGCCAGAAGCAGGGCAGCAGGGCGGCGACGATCTCGCCGTAGCCGCCGTGCGAGGCGACCGCGAGCAGGTGGTCGGTGTAGCAGCGGGTCACGGGCGCGGGAGTCGCGTCCCTGGTCCCGAGCCGGTCGCGGTGCAGCTGCGCCTCCGCCGCGAGGGCGGACGCCGAGCCCTCGGCCCAGAAGACCTGCTCGGCGGTGGTCGGCGCGCGTTGCGCCGCCACGGCCAGGACGCGGGCGTACTCGGTGAGGTAGAGAGCGTCCTGCTCGAGGTACCACTCGAAGTCCTCCCGCCCGAGGGAGCCGTCGCCGAGGGCCCGCACGAACGGGAGCGCGTCGATCTCGTCGCGGAGGGTCCGGGTCCTCTCCCAGACGTCCGCGCAGAACGCCGGAGGACGTTGCCGGTGGAAGTGGTCGATCGGGCCGTTGCCGGTGCCGACCTCGAGAGCGTCGGCGGCGCGCAGGGCGCCGGTCAGCCACTCCTTGGCCTCCGTCAGCGCCTCGACCAGGGCGTCGGAGGAGGTGTCGCGCCCGGCCAGGAGCGTCGCCATCGCGGACGAGAGCGAGCACCCGGTGCCGTGCGTGTTCGAGGTGGCGACGCGCTCGCCGGGGACCTCGCGCACGAGGCCGTCGGGGGTGACGATCGCGTCCGGGGTGGCGGGGCCGTCGAGGTGGCCGCCCTTCACCAGCACGGCGGCGTCGAGGGCGCGGGCGAGCATCGCCCCCTGCGCGAGCGCGGCCGGCCAGTCGGAGGCGGTCGGCTCTCCGGCCAGCACGCCCAGCTCGGGGAGGTTCGGCGTCACCAGGTCGGCGCGGCGGAGCAGGTCGCGCACGGCGTCCTCCGCCTCGGGAGCGAGCAGCCGGTGACCGCTGGTCGCGACCATCACCGGATCCACGACCACGACGGGCGGGCGGACCTCATCGAGCCACTCGGCGACGACTCCGGCGTACTCGGCCGTGGCGAGCATCCCGATCTTCACCGCGTCGATCGTGACGTCGTCGCTCACCGCGTCGAGCTGCTCGCGGAGGAACGCGGCGGGCGGCAGGTGCACGGAGCGGACCCCGTGCGTGTTCTGCGCGACGAGCGCGGTGACGACCGCCATGCCGTAGCCGCCGAGCGCGCCGATCGACTTGAGGTCGGCCTGGACGCCGGCACCGCCGGTCGGATCGGTGCCGGCGATGCTGAGGACACGGGGGACGCGGGCGCCGGCGGTCATCGGTCCCACTCCGCTCGGATCAGGCGGGCGGCCGCCGCGGGGTCGGCGGCCGTGCAGAGCGCCGACACGACCGCGAGCCCGGCCGCACCGGCGAGGCGGAGTGGCCCCGCGTCCGCGGCTCCGACTCCGCCGATGGCGACGCAGGGCAGCGCCGCGGCCGCGGCGAGGGCGGCGAACCCGTCGACACCGAGGGGAGCGGGGTGGTCGGGCTTGGTCGCGGTGGGCCGGATGACGCCGACGCCGAGGTAGTCGACCGTCCCCGCGGGCAGGGCGCGGACGGCGGCGAGGTGCTCGGGGGTGTTCGCGGTGAGCCCGATCACCGCGTCGGGTCCGAGCAGCGAGCGGGCGGCGGTGACGGGGAGGTCGGACTGCCCGAGGTGGACGCCGTGGACGCGGGCGCCCGCGAGGCGGGCGGCGAGGGCGACGTCGACGCGGTCGTCGACCAGCAGGGTCGTGCGCTCGTCGAGGACGGCGGCGACGGCCCGGGTCAGGGCGACGAGCTCGGCGGCGGGGGCGTCGTGATCGCGGATCTGCACGGTCGTGACTCCGCCCCGGACGGCGGCGGCGACCACCGCGGGCACGCCGCGCGGGCCGCACTGGGCGGTGTCCGTGACGAGGTAGAGCGAGAGGTCGAGGCTCATGCGATCCGCGCCCCGGCCTCGGCGTCGGCCGGCTGGAGGGCAGCGAGGGCGTCGAGGAGGCCGACGGCGAAGGACCCGGGACCGCTGCTCGCAGCGGCGGCCCGCTCGGCGGCGAGGCCCCAGACCGCGGAAGCGCTGACGGCCGCGTCGAGCGGGCGGGCGCCCGCGCCGAGGAACGCCGCCATCACGGCGCCGAGCGCGCAGCCGCCGCCGGTCACGCGGGTCAGCAGCGGGTGGCCCCCCGTGACCCGGACGATCCGCTCGCCGTCGGTGACGAGGTCGACCGCTCCCGAGACGGCGACCACGCCGCCGGTACGGCGGGCGAGGACGCGGGCGGAGTCGAGCGCCTGCTCGGCGGTGTCGACGGCGTCCACACCGCGGCCGCCCGCACCGGCTCCCGCGAGGGCGAGGATCTCGGAGGCGTTGCCGCGGATGATCGCCGGCCGCGCCTCGAGCAGGTCCACCGCCAGAGCGGTGCGGACGGGCAGCGGGCCGACGGCGACCGGATCGAGGACCCACGGGGTGCCGGCGCGTCCGGCCGCGGCGACCGCCTCGCGAGCACCCTCGCGCTGCTCCGCTCCGGGCGTGCCGAGGTTGACGAGCACCGCGGAGGCGAGGCCCGCGAAGACGCCCGCCTCGCCGGGCAGGTCGCACATCGCCGGGCTGGCGCCGAGGGCCAGAAGGCTGTTGGCGGTGAAGCCGGTGACGACCGCGTTCGTGATGCACTGCACCAGGGGCCCGGCGGCGCGGAGCTCGGCGAGATCGCGACCCACGGACGCCGGGTCGGGCGCCGTGTCGGCGGGGAGGGTCGGGTGGACAGGCGTGCGAATGCTCATTCGCGACATCCCTTCGCTAGTACGAACTAGATCAGGTTCAACGGGTCTTCTCTCAGCCCTGGCGGGCACCCCGTGTCACTGCGCACGACCCTAGCAGCGGGCGCGGGCGCGCTCGCTGCTGCAGTGCGAGAGGAGGGAGCGGGCCGTCGTCGCCCCTTCGCCCGGGAGCGGCCGCTCAGCCGGTGAGGATCGTCGAGTCGCCGCGCGGCCCCACCGCGACGCGGAGGCCGATCGGCAGCCGCTCGCGCATCGCGTCGACGTGGCTGATCAGGCCGATCGTCCGACCGCCCGACCGCAGCTCGTCGAGCGTGCTGAGCGCCGTCTCGAGCGTCTCGGCGTCGAGCGAGCCGAAGCCCTCGTCGATGAACATGGTCTCGAGCGAGATGCCGCCGGACTGCGCCGTCACCACGTCGGCGAGGCCGAGGGCGAGGGCGAGCGAGGCGAGGAACGTCTCGCCGCCGGAGAGCGAGGCGGGCTGCCGGCGGACGCCGGTGAAGGCGTCGAGCACGTCGATCCCGAGGCCGGAGGCGGCACCGCGGTAGGCGAGCGAGTCGTCGTGGGCGAGTGCGTAGCGGCCGCTGGTCATCGCGTCGAGGCGGAGGTTCGCCGCGGTCACGATCTCCTCCAGGCGTCCGGCGAGGGCGAAGGCCTCGAGGTCCATCCGGCGCGTGTTCTGCCCCCGGCCGGAGACGGTCTCGGCCAGCGCGCGCAGCTCCTCGTGGCGGTGGAGGCGCTCACCCAGCACCGCGAGGCGGCCCGCGGCCGTCGCGGTGAGCTCGGCCAGGCGCTCCGAGCGGTGCTCGAGCACGGAGAGGCCGGCTCGCGCCTCGTCGCGACGGGCGGAGGCCTCGCGCGAGCGCCCCTCGGCGGCGGCGAGGTCGACGGCCGTGCCCGGCAGTCCGCGGAGCTCCGGGTCGGCGAGCACCGCCTCCGTCGCGCTCCGCCGTCGCTCGTGCTCGGCGACGACGGCCTCGGCCCGCGCCCGGTCCCCGCTGGCCAGCGCGGCCGACTCGGCCTCCTCGGCGGTCGTGAAGCCGCGCTCGGCGAGGACCTCGGCGAGCTCCTCCCGGGCGGCGGCGGCGGCCTCGGACCGCGAGACGGCCGCCTCCTCGGCCTCGACCAGGGCGACGGCACGACGGCGCTGGGCGTTCAGCTGCTCGACGCGCGAGGCGACGCTCGTCGCGCCGTCGCGGAAGGCCTCGACGCGCTCCCGCAGCAGCCGCAGCGCTTCAGCGGCGAGGGCGGACTCGTCGGCGCGGGCGCGGTGCTCCTCACGAGCGGCGTCCCGCCCGGTCGTGAGAGCGTCGATCCGGGTGCGCAGCCGGATGCGCTCGCGCCGCAGCTCCTCCATGCGGGCGGCGGCGCGGCGCGCCGAGGCGAGCCGCTCCTCGTGCGCCGGGCGGAGCGACTCCGGATCCGCGTCCTCGCCCACGCGCTCCTCTAGCGCCGCGAGAGCCCGAGCCGCGGCTCCCTCGCGCTCGCGGGCGCCGTCGAGGGCGGCGGCAGCGCGCTCCACCGCGATGCGGGCCCGGTCGAGGTCGTCGGTGCCGACCGTCGTCGGGCCGTCGTGCTCGGCCGGGCGGGGGTGCTCGCACGAGCCGCAGACGGGGCAGGGCTCGCCCGGCTCCAGCCGCTCGGCGAGCTCCCCGGCGAACCCGGCGAACCGGCGCGCGATCAGGGCGGCCTGCTCGGCGGCGCGCTCGCCGTGGACGCGCGCCGCGTCGGCGTAGGCCGTGCGGAGCCGCTGCAGACCCGCCGCAGTGAGATCGCGCTCGAGGGCCGCGGCGATCCTCCGCTCGAGCGCGGCGAGCTCGTCGACGCGCGCGGGGACGGCGGCGGCCTCCCCGGCCAGGGACTCCTCCTCGGCGGCGAGCGCGTCGACGCGGGCGGGCAGCTCGCGCAGCTCCGCCTCGATCCCGGCGAGCTCGGTCGCCGCCGCCTGCTCGGCGCGTGCGGACCGCTCGGCGACGCGCTCCGCGTCGGGGAGCCGGCGCTCCTCGGCCAGCGCCTCGGCGAGGGCGCCGAGGACAGCGGCGAGCCGTTCGGCCGTCTCGGCGGCCGGGCCCCCGGACGCGTCCCCGTAGGCGTCGGCGGCGAGGTCGCGCTGCTGCCGGGCGGCCCGCTCCTTCTCGGCGGCTGCCCGGGCGGAGCGGAGCAGCGGCAGCACGCCGTCGGCCCGGCGCGCGCGCTCGATCGCGGCCCGCTGCTGCTCGACGTGCGCCTCGGCGACCACGAGCTCCTCCGCCTCGATGAGGGCGCGCCGGCGCCGCTCCTGGCCCCGGGCGATGCGCCGGGCCTCGTCGAGAGCGGTGCCCGCGGCCTCGTGCGCCGCGTCGGCCGCGGCGGAGCCGGCCCGAGCCGCCTCGAGCGGAGCGGCGAGCCGCGCCGGCAGCCCGGCGAACCAGGCGGCGTCCGGCAGAGGCGGCTCGGCTCCGTCATCGAGGAGCCGGACGGCCTCGTCCGCGAGCGCCGTCACGGCCGCGCGCTCCTCCTCGAGCCCGACGGCGCTCGCGTCGCGCTGCTCGAGCAGGCGGCGGCGGAGCAGATCGAAGCGCTCGGTCGCGAAGAGCGTGCGCAGGAGACGCTGCCGGTCGTCGTTCTTCGCGAGCAGGAACTCGTGGAAGCGGTTCTGCGCCAGCAGGATCACCTGGAGGAACTGGTCCTTCGTCAGGCCGACGATCCGGCCGATGTCGGCGCCCACCTCCTTCGCGCTCGACGAGAGCCCGACCCAGGTGCCGTCGACCTGCTCCAGCAGCTCGACCTTCGCCGGCTGGGTCGTGGTGCCGGTGCCGCGCCGTTTCGGCCGCTCGTACTCGGGCGAGCGCCGGACGCGGTAGACGCGCCCCGCCGCCTCGAAGTCGAGCTCGGCGAAGGTCTCGTCCTCGGGGCCGCTGTGGTCGCTCCGGAGGCGCGAGGCGGTGCCGTCGAAGCGGGGGACCGAGCCGTAGAGCGCGAACGCGATCGCGTCGAGGATCGTCGACTTGCCCGCTCCGGTGCGCCCGGCGATGAGGTACACGCCCACGTCCTCGAGCCGGTCGAAGTCGACGCACTGCTCGGCGCGGAACGGTCCGAGTCCGGCGAAGGCTAGTCGGCGGATCCTCACCGCAGAGCCTCGGCCTCGACGGCCGCGAGCGCGTCGAGGGTGAGGGCGCGCTCGGTCTTCGTGGCGCCGTGACCGCCGCGGACGTGGGCGAGGAAGTCGTCGACGACCTCCACGTCGCTCCGCCCGCGGATCCGCTCGGCGTACGCGCGCGGCTCGGCCGCGGCGTGCGGGGGCCGGTGCTCGAGCGTGGCGCAGCCGGGGAAGCGCGACTGCAGGCGCGCCATCGCGTCGAGCGGGCGCACGGGATCGGTGAGCACCGCCGCGACCCAGTCGCCCTCCACCTCGGCCAGGGAGGGATCGCGCAGCAGCTGCTGGAGCTCGCCCTCGATCACGCTGAGCCTCCTCGGCACGGGGAGCGGCGACCACTCGACGCCCTCGAGCCCCTCGGGCCCGATCGTCACCAGCCAGGCGCCGCGCGGCTTCGACGCCTCGCCGAACGAGTAGTGCAGCGGCGCTCCGGAGTAGCGCACTCCCGGCAGCAGTTCGGCGCGTCCGTGGATGTGCCCGAGCGCCGCGTAGTCGGCCGCGGCGAAGTGCTCGACCGAGACGTAGTCGAGCCCGCCCGCCGTGATGTCGCGCTCGAGGACCGCGGCCGGGGCTCCGACCGCGAAGCAGTGCGCGAGCACGACCCAGGGACGGCCCGCCGCCTCGGCGGCGGCGCGCACCCGCGCCATCGCGAAGGCGAGCACGTCCTCGTGGCGGCGCAGCTGCTCCTCCGGGTGGCGGTGGCGGTAGAGGGCGGGCTCGAGGAAGGGGATGCCGTGGACGCCGACCTCGAGCCCGGACGCGTCGCGCAGCACGACCGCCTCGGCGTACGCCTCGGGGTCGGTGAGGACGTGGACGCCCGCCCCGCGCAGGAGCCCGGCCTGGAAGCCGAGCCGGGCGGGGGAGTCGTGGTTGCCGCTGGTGAGGACGACCTCGGCGCCGGCCGCGCGGATCGCCTCGAGCGTGCGGGTGAGGAGGGTGTAGTGCTCCGCGGCGGGCACGGCGGAGTCGAAGACGTCGCCGGCGATCAGCACCGCGTCCACGCGCTCGGCCCGCACCGTCTCGACCAGGGCCTCGAGCACGGTCGCGAGCGCCGCCGTCGTGGAGTGCCCGTGGAAGGTGCGGCCGATGTGCCAGTCCGAGGTGTGCAGCAGCTTCACGGTCGTCCTTCCTCTGCGTCGTCCGGGGGAGCGACTCCAGGCTAGTGAGGCCCTCCGACACCGGCGGCGCAGCGGACACCTCCCGTTCACCGGGAGGTGCACAATAGGGCGTCGGTCGAGCAGAGGAGATGGTCGTGAAGCTGCCCCGCGTCCCCGCGACGATCCTGGGTCTGGGCTCGCGCACCCGCGCCGCCGCCGAGGACACCGCTCCCATCCAGCGTCTGCGCCCGGACGACGAGCCGGCCCGCACCAGCACGGTCGACAACGCGATCTACCAGGACGGCCGCCGGGTCGTCTCACCCGGCAGCATCCCGGAGGCGCTCGCCGCCCTGCAGAAGCTGCCCGACGCGATGGCGTGGATCGGGCTGTACCGGCCGAACGCGGCCGAGCTCGCCGCGCTCGAGGACGAGTTCTCGATGCACCCGCTCGCCCTCGAGGACGCGATCAGCGCGCACCAGAGGCCCAAGCTCGAGCGGTACGGCAGCGACATGTTCGTGGTGCTGCGCGCCGCCAGCTACTCCGACCAGCGCGAGGAGGTCGACTTCGGCGAGCTCCACCTGTTCGTGGGGTCGAACTTCGTCGTCACGGTCCGCCACTCCGAGAAGCCCGACCTCTCGCTGGTGCGGCGGCGGATGGAGGCCGATCCGGAGCTGCTGCGCGTCGGCCCGGTCGCCGTGCTGTACGCGATCCTCGACGCCGTCGTGGATCAGTACTCGCCCGTCGTCGCCGGTCTCGAGAACGACATCGACGAGATCGAGGCGCAGGTCTTCGAGGGCGACCCAGCGGTGTCCCGCCGCATCTACGAGCTCAGCCAGGAGGTGCTGGACTTCCAGCGTGCGGTCGCTCCGCTGACCGGCATGCTCGGGCGGCTCGTCACCGACTTCGAGGTGTTCCAGTCGGATGTGGAGCTGCGCCGCTACATCCGCGACGTCGCCGACCACGTCGCGCTCGTCACCGAGCGGGTCGACGGCTTCCGCACCACGCTGCGGGAGATCCTGGCGGTGAACGCGACCCTCGTCGCCCAGCGCCAGAACGAGGACATGAAGAAGCTCGCGGAGGTGGGCAACCAGCAGAACGACGAGGTCAAGCGGATCTCCGCCTGGGCGGCCATCTTCTTCGCGCCGACCATGATCTCGAGCATCTACGGCATGAACTTCGACGTGATGCCCGAGCTGCACGTGGCGTGGGGGTACCCGGCGGCGCTCGCGGCGATGCTCGCCTCGAGCGTGGTGCTGCACCGGCTCTTCAAGCGGTGGGGCTGGCTCTGAGCCCGCGTCCCGCGACGTGTCAACACCGTGACGGTCCCGGAGGCTCCGCGTAGCGTCGCTCGCGGGCCGTCCGGCCCCTGAACGGAGGGACTCCCGATGACTCCGGAGGACACGACCACGACGGCCCCGCGGCCCCGCTCCCTCTGGCGTGCGGGCGCGGCTCCGATCCCCTCCGACGAGTTCGTGCCGGGCGCGCACTACGACGACGTCGTGGTCGGCGCCGGGCTCACCGGGCTGGTCACCGCGCTCCTCCTGCAGCGGACCGGCCGGCGCGTGCTGGTGCTGGAGGCGCGGGAGGTCGGCGCCGTCACGACCGGGAACACGACGGCGAAGCTCAGCCTCCTGCAGGGAGCGCACCTCTCCCGGATCGCGGAGCGCAACATCCCCGCGGTGACCGAGGCCTACGTCGCGGCGAATCTCGCGGGCTTCCGCTGGCTGCTCGACTACTGCGAGGGCGCGGGCGTGCCGGTGCAGAGGCGCACCGCCTACAGCTACGCGCAGACGCCCGAGGGCGTGGACGCCGTCCTGAAGGAGCACGCGACCGCGCGCCGCTTCGGCCTCGCGACCCGCCTCGTCGGCGAGCTCGACGTGCCGTTCCCCAGCACGGCGGCCGTTGCCCTCGACGACCAGGCCCAGTTCGACCCGATGGACGTCCTCACGGCGCTCGCCGCCGACTTCCGCGCCGCCGGGGGCACGCTGGTGCAGGGCGTCCGGGCCCTCGGGATGCGAGCGACCGCTCCCGTCCGGGTCCGCACCAGCGCGGGCCCGGTGACCGGGGACCGGGCCTACCTGCTCACGGGGGCGCCGATCCTCGACCGCGGCCTCTACTTCGCCAAGATCGCCGCGCTGCGCTCGTACGCGGTCGCGTTCCGCACCGACGCGCCGATCCCCGACGGCATGTACCTCTCGGTCGACGAGCCGTCCCGCTCGGTGCGCGACGCCGAGCGCGACGGCGAGCGGCTCCTCCTGATCGGCGGCAACGGCCACCCGGTGGGGCGCAGGCCCGTCACCTCGGAGGCGGTGGACGACCTGGTCGCCTGGACGCGGCGGTCCTTCCCGGGGGCGGAGCCGGTCGCGCAGTGGAGCGCCCAGGACTACGAGCCGTTCCACCGTGTGCCGTTCGTGGGCTGGCTGCCGCGGGGCCGCGGACGGATCTTCCTGGCGACCGGCTACGACAAGTGGGGGATGACCAACGCGGTGCAGGCCGCGCTGACGCTCGTCGCCGACCTCGAGGGCGGGACGCCGGCCTGGGCGAGGACGCTGCATCGCCGGCCCACGCTGCCGCGGGTGATGGCGGAGGGGCTCGGCGCCGGGCTGGCGGTGGGCGCCTGGTACGCCCGCGGGTGGTCGGCAGCGCTCCGCGCGCCCCGCTCGGCCGGGGTGGTGCCGGCGGAGGGCCAGGGCTCGCTCGCCCGCGACGGCCTGCAGCCCGTCGCGGTCTCCACCGTGGAGGGGCGGCGCTGCGCGGTGTCGGCGGTGTGCCCGCACCTGGGCGGGATCGTCACCTGGAACGACTCGGAGCGCAGCTGGGACTGCCCGCTGCACGGCTCCCGCTTCGCAGCCGACGGGACGGTGCTGGAGGGGCCGGCGGTCGAGCCTCTCGCCCCGCTGGACTAGGACGGCCGCCGGCTCAGCGGAGCCGACGGCCGAGGCAGGCCCCGCGGAGCAGGCGGCTCAGTCCTCGTCCGCTCCGGGCTCCGCGACCTCGTCGCCGTCCGCGCCCGAGGCGTCGCCGGTCGTGTGCAGATCGGTGTCGCCCGGGATGCTGAAGTCGCTCAGCGGGTCCAGGGGCTTCTTGTCGTCGGTGTCGTCGCTCATGCCTGCCACCCTACGAGCGTCCGGCGAGGCGCTGCACCGCGGCGACCGGGATCGACAGCCACTCCGGCCGGTTGCGCGCCTCGTAGATCGCCTCGTAGACGGCCTTGTCGAGCTCGAACGCGTCGAGCACCGCCCGGTGCGCGGTGACCGCGTCGCCCGCCCGCTCGGTGTAGCCCTCGAGGAACGCGGCCCGGCTCGCCGCCGCCCAGGCCGCCCTCGAGGCGCCCGGCTCGGCCTGCTCGTGCGCACCCGCCGCGTAGTCGAAGGAGCGCAGCATCCCCGCCACGTCGCGCAGGGCCACGTCGGGAAGACGGCGCTCGTGCATGGGCCGCAGCGGCTCGCCCTCGAAGTCGAGGAGCACCCAGCCGTGGTCGGGCACGGACAGGACCTGCCCGAGGTGGTAGTCGCCGTGGATGCGCTGGAGCCTCGGCCACGGCGCGGTCTCGGCGGCGCGGAACACGGCCTCGATCGCCTCCGAGTCCTCCGCGATCACGGGGACCTCGGCCGAGGCGATGCGCAGGCGACGGCGCATGGTCGCGACCATCCGCTCGACGACCTCGGACGTGGTGTCCTCGGTCGGCATGACCTCCGCCAGCGTCGCGTGCACCTCGGCGGTGGCGCGGCCCAGCTCGCGGGCGGGTCCGGTGAAGTCGGAGTCGACGGCGACCGCCTCGAGGGCGACGCGCCACGCGTCCTGGACCCCGGGGAGGAACTCCTGCGCGAAGGCGAGGTGCCCGAAGGCGCGGCCCGTCTCCTCGCCCTCGTCGTCCCACTCGCCGGTCACGTTGCCGATCACGGGCGGGACGAGGGCGCTCCCGGCGGCGTTGAGCGCCGACTGCACCGTCACGTCCGGGTTGTCGCCGTGGTGGAGGGCGCGGAAGACCTTGACGATCACCGGGGTCGCGTCGGATCCGTCGTCGGCGGTGGTGCGGACGATCACCGAGGTGTTCGACTGCTCGCCGCTGAGCACCTTCGAGGACGCGAACGCCCCGATCGCGGCACCCGGTTGCCGGTGGCCCTCGGCGCGGGCGCCGCCCTGGGCGCCGTCCTCGTCGGAGCGGCCACCGTCGGCGATCATCCCTAGCAGGGCGCGGGCGAACACCGGGTCGCGCGGAGCGTCGTACACGTAGTGCGAGTCGTCGGAGTAGACGAGGGCGTCCTCGAGCCCGGGCACCGGATCCGCGTGGACGGTCACCGGCACCTGGTACAGCACCGGGCTCGTGCCTGCCCGGTCGATGAAGAGGTGGTCCACCACCTCCGCCTCTCCGGGGTGCAGCGACCAGGCGCCGCGGACCTCCAGCTCGGGGCGCCGCCCCTTGCTCGCGTACCACCTCTGGTCCGCCACCCATGCGGCGATGCGGTCGATCGACAGGCCTGCGCTCATGCTCTTCCCTCCGTCGGCACCCCGAACCCTACTGGCCGCGGACGACGGGCGGAGGGGCTTGCGGCGGGGCGCTCAGGCCAGCTCGAGCACGTCCAGCGTCCAGGCGTACTCGAACGCGATCTCGCGCCAGCGCTCGTAGCGTCCGCTCACTCCGCCGTGTCCCGCGGTCATCTCGGTGCGCAGCAGCGCGGGAGCGCCGACCTCGCGGAGCCTGGCCACCCACTTCGCCGGCTCCACGTACAGCACCCGGGTGTCGTTGAGGCTCGTCGTCGCGAGGATCCGGGGGTACTGCACGCCCTCGCGGACGTTCTCGTAGGGCGAGTACGACTTCATGTAGGCGTACACCTCGGCGTCGTGCAGCGGGTCGCCCCACTCGTCCCACTCGATCACCGTGAGCGGCAGCGACGGGTCGAGGATCGAGGTGAGCGCGTCGACGAACGGCACCTGCGCGAGGACGCCGGCGAACGCCTCCGGGGCGAGGTTCGAGACCGCGCCCATCAGCAGGCCGCCGGCCGACCCTCCCTGCGCGACCAGGCGGTCCGGAGTGGTGAAGCCCGCGTCGACCAGGTGCCGCGCCGCGGAGACGAAGTCGGTGAAGGTCGTCCGCTTCGCCAGCGTCTTCCCGTTCTCGTACCAGGAGCGGCCCATCTCCCCGCCGCCGCGGACGTGCGCGACGGCGAAGACGACGCCGCGGTCGAGCAGCGAGAGGCGCGCGATCGAGAAGCCCGGGTCGATGCTCGCCTCGTACGAGCCGTAGCCGTAGAGCAGGAGCGGCGCGGGGGCCGAGTCCGGATCGGCGGCGTCGCGGCGCCAGACGAGCGAGAGGGGCACCCGCGTGCCGTCCTCCGCCACGGCCCACTCCCTCCTCTGCACGTAGAGCGCGGGGTCGTAGTCGCCGAGCACCGGCTGCTGCTTGAGCACCGTGCGCTCGCCCGTCGCGACGTCGAGCGCGAGCACGGTCGAGGGGGTGACGAACGAGGTGTAGGCGAGGCGGAGGGAGGGCTGCTCCCACTCCGGGTTCCCCGCCAGGCCCGCGTCGTAGAGCGGCTCGTCGAAGACGATCTCCTCGAGCCGCGCTCCGGCGCCGTCCTCGCGGAGGAGCCCGAGCCGGGTGGCTCCGTCGGCGCGGTACGAGACGACGACGTGCCCGGCGAAGGCGTCGACGCCCTCGATCCGGCGGCCCTCGCGGTGCGGCACCACCACGCGGCGCTCGCGGGCCCGGGCGTCGGCGTCGAGCGACAGGTCGGCCGGCTCCTCGACGATCTCGAAGTCGAGGGCGCCGTCGTTGTGCACGATCAGCAGGCGGTCGCGTCCGTCGACGACGGCGTGCTCGACCTCGTACTCCACGCCCTCGCGGCGCGGCCACACCGAGCGGAAGGAGCCGGTCGGGTCGGACGCGTCCAGCAGCAGGCACTCGCTCGTGATCTTGCTGCCGATCTCGATGACGAGGAAGCGGCGGCTGCGGGTGAGGCCCACGCCGATCCAGTAGCGCTCGTCGGGCTCGGCGAAGACGACCTCGTCCGGGGTCCCGGCGCCGACCTCGTGCCGCCAGATCGTGTCGGGGCGCCAGGACTCGTCGACGGTCGGGTAGAAGACGAAGCGCGCGTCGGCGCCGAAGGTCGCTCCGCCGCCGGTGCCCTCGATGACGTCCGGCAGATCCTCGCCGGTCTCGAGGTCGCGGATGCGGAGGGTGTAGCGCTCGTCGCCCTCGACATCGGTGCCGAAGAGCAGCCGTCGGCCGTCCGCCGAGACATCGAAGCTGCCGAGCGAGAAGAAGTCGTGCCCCTCCGCCTCCGCGTTGCCGTCCAGGACGACCTGCTCGCCCTCGAGCGGACCGCCCTCGGCGATCGACGGCGGCGTCCAGTCGTCCGGCCCGCTGATCGGCGCTCGGCAGTGCACGGCGTACTGGCGGCCCTCGTAGGAGCGCGAGAAGTACCACCAGGAGCCCTCCCGGACGGGGACCGAGAGGTCGGTCTCCTTCGTCCGCGAGCGGATCTCCTCGAACAGGCGCTCGCGCAGCGGAGCGAGAGGAGCCAGCACCGCCTCGGTGTACGCGTTCTCGGCCTCGAGGTGCGCGATCACCTCGGGGCTCTCCTTCTCGCGCAGCCACTCGTAGTGGTCGACCACCACGTCGCCGTGGTGGCGGCGCTCGAGGGGGACGCGGCGGGCGACGGGCGGAACGGGCGCGGTCATCGCTCCAGCCTAGGGCGAGGGCGCCCCTGGCCGCCCCGGGGTGCCGCAGCGGCGCCGGGCGTGATCACAATGGAGCATGGCCAGCGGTGCGGAGAACGAGTCGGCGACGTCCCGGGCGGGCGGTGCGCGGAGAGTGCAGACCGAGGTCGAGCGCAAGTACGACGTCGACGCGGGCACCCGGCTGCCCGACCTGACAGGCACCGCGAGCGTCGCGAGCGTCCGCACGGAGGAGCCGGTGACCCTCCGCGCCGAGTACTTCGACACCGCCGAGCGCGCTCTGTCCCGGGCGCGGATCACGCTGCGCCGCCGCGAGGGCGGATCCGACCAGGGCTGGCACGTCAAGCTGCCCGGCTCCTCCGGCCGCACCGAGATCCACGCGGAGCTCACGGCCTCGCGCACGGTCCCGTCCGCCGTCCGCGAGCCGGTGCTCGGGCAGGTGGGGCGCGCGCCGCTCGAGCCGCTGGCGCTGCTCGAGACGGTCCGCTCGATCACCCGCGCCCTCGACTCCCACGGGCGGGAGCTCGCCGAGATCGCCGACGACCTGGTGACCGCGCGCGACCAGCGCACCGGCCGCGAGCGGCGCTGGAGGGAGTGGGAGGTCGAGCTCGTCGACGTCCCGGGCGACGAGGGCGAGCGGGTCCTCGACGCGATCGAGCAGCGCCTCCTCGCCGCGGGCGCCCGCCCGGCCGCCAGCGCCTCCAAGCTCGCCCGGGCCACCGGCGGCCCGATCGAGGAGACGGTCCCGGATCCGCGCAACGGCGGGGAGGCGGCGCTCGCCGCGGTCCGCTCGCTCCTGCGCGAGCTGCGCGCCGTCGACCCGCGGGTGCGCCTCGAGGCCGACGACGCCCTGCACCGGATGCGCGTGCTCGCACGCCGGCTCCGGTCCGTCCTCGCCGCCTCCCGCTCCGTGCTCGACCGTGCGGCGACCGACCCCGTGCGGGACGAGCTGCGCTGGCTGGGAGGGGTCCTCGGCGCGGCCCGCGATCAGGAGGTGCTCGCCGAGCGGTTCCGCACCTCCCTGGCGGCCGTCGAGGGCGCCCCGAGCACCCCCTCCGCCCTGCTGGACGAGATCGAGCACCGGCACGCCTCGGCGCTGCGCCGCGTCGACCGCACTCTGCGCGGCGGCCGCTACCTCGCGCTCCTCGCCTCGCTCGACGCCCTGCTCGCGGATCCGCCCCGCACCGCGCGGGCGGGCTCGAGCGCGACGGCGCTGGTGCGCCGCTCCGTCGCGAAGGACCTCGCGCGCATCTCCGCGGCGGGCTCCGCGGCGGCCGGCGGCTCGCTCGAGGCCCGACACGACCTGCGGAAGGCGGCGAAGCGGCTCCGCTACACCGTGGAGGCGTGGCGGGCGGTCGTCCCCGAGGCCGTCGGCGCCCGGCGCCGCTCGCTCGCCGAGGCGGGCGAGGACCTCGCCGACGCCCTGGGGGAGGAGCGCGACGCGCTCGCCGCCCGTGCGCTGATCCTGGAGGAGGCCGATCGCAGCGGGGAGGGAGCCTTCGCGCTGGGGGTCGTCGCCGCCGAGGAGCGGCACCGCGCCAGGCGGGCCGCGAAGGCCGCGGAGAAGGCGGGGGACCGTCTGGGGTCGCTCTCGCGCTGACCGTGCGGCCCCGCGGTCGCTGTCAAGCCGACGGCCCGGTCACACGGACGAAATCCACGGCGGATAATGTGAATCATGCCTTCCGTCCGTGCTCTTCCGTCACCGCTCCTGCGCCCGCGCCACTTCGACCGCGACGACGTCGTGGTCCATGCCGGCCTGTTCTCGCTGGTGAACTCGAGTACGACGCCCCGCGCGGCCTGGACCGAGGACCTGATCGCCATCGGCGAGGTCCTCGACGCCGCCGAATTCCCCTACCGCCTGATCCGCGGCACCGACGGCTCGCCCTTCCTCGCGGTGGACCGCGTGCTCGGCGCCGAGCTGGCGACGCTGCTGGCGCGCGCCTTCGCGACCGAGCCCTTCTACGCCAAGACGGTCGACAAGCGGGGCACCCCGCCGCAGCTCCTGGCCGAGGGCGTGCTCGCGCCGTATCCGCGCGCCTCCGTCTTCAAGCTCTTCCGCCCGCGCGTCTCCTCCACGGGATCGCTGCGCTACGGCGCCCGCAGCGGCGTCCGCCTCGAGCTGTGGAAGGTGGGCGAGGAGGAGATCATCACTCCCGCCGAGAACGCGCTCATGCGCAACAGCCTCCCCGTCGCCGAAGCCATCGACGCCCACGTCGAGGCGTACGGCCGCACCTGGCCGACGTTCGAGGGCATGTTCGAGCCGCTCGTCAGCGACATCCGCTTCGAGGTGGACATCGTCTTCTCGTGGGTCGACGGCACCGACCTGGAGTTCCAGCGCGCCCGTGCGGCCCGCATGGCGAGCTACGTGGTGGGCGAGGGCGACGACGCTCCGGCGCGCTTCCGCCAGATCGACGAGCTCAAGTACGCCCTGCGCAGCGTCTACATGTACGCGCCGTGGATCCGGCACATCTACATCGTCACCGACTCCCCGCGCCCGCGCTGGCTGGACGAGCACCCGGACGTCACCCTCGTGCGCAGCGAGGACCACTTCCGCGACCTCTCGGTGCTGCCGACGCACAACTCCCACGCGGTCGAGAGCCAGCTGCACCGCATTCCGGGGCTGGCGGAGCACTTCCTCTACTCCAACGACGACATGTTCTTCGGGCGCCCGGTCGACCCGTCGATCTTCTTCTCGCCCGGGGGCATCACGAAGTTCATCGAGGCGACGACGCGCATCGGCATGGGCGACTCCAACGCCTCCCGCAGCGGCTTCGAGAACGCGGCCCGCGTCAACCGGCGCCTGCTCCGCGAGCGCTTCGGCGCGATGACGACCCGTCACCTCGAGCACGCCGCCACGCCGCTCCGCAAGACCGTGATGGCCGAGCTCGAGGCCGAGTTCGAGCCGGAGTTCACCGCGACCGCCGCGAGCCGCTTCCGCTCCGCGAGCGACGTCTCCGTCACCAACTCGCTCTACCACTACTACGCGCTGATGACCGGGCGCGCGGTCGTGCAGGAGAACGCCTCGGTGAAGTACGTCGACACGACGATGCACCAGGGGCTGAAGGACATGCGCAAGCTCCTCAAGAACCGCGGAGTCGACTTCTTCTGCCTCAACGACGGCAGCTTCCCCGAGATCTCGGCGGAGGCGCGCACCAAGGCCGTCATCGGGTTCCTCGAGGAGTACTACCCGATCCCGGCTCCGTGGGAGCGCGAGGACTGACCGTGGGCTGGGCCGTCGGGGGAGCGGTGGCCGGGCTGCTGCTCGGCCTGGCGAGCTCGCTCGTGTTCCCGGGCATCGGAGTGGGAGCGGGCGTCGGCGTGGGCGTCGCGCTGGCCGCGGCGCTGGCGTTCGCCGGATGGCTGTTCGCGCGGGACCGCGCCGGCGGGCGCTGACGCCGCCGGCCGTGGTCGAGGACGCGGTCGACGCGGCGCCCGGAGGCGTGGTAGCGACCCCGCCGCGCCGCTACGCGCTGACGCCCACCCGCTCCACGAGCGGCGGGTAGAGCTCCTCGTCCCGGGCGACGGGGGCCGCCGTCGCCGCGGCGATCTCGACGCCGTGGTCCGCGAGGATCCGCTGCGTCTCGTTCGCCGAGACGTAGGACACCTCGGTCGAGGCGCCGATCGGCACCACCGAGTGCAGCACCGTGCCGTCGTAGACGTGGATCAGGTTGAACGCCTGGGCGCCGTTGCGGGCGCGGGTCGCGCCCACCGGCACGTTGAGGTCCTGGGTGTAGCAGGTGGCCGACGCGACCGAGACCGGGATGCCCGCGAACATCGCCGTCGACGAGTAGTGCAGGTGGCCCGCGATGATGCTGCGGACGTCGGAGCCCTCGAGCACCTCCGCGAGGGCGGGCTGGTCGCGCAGCTCCACGAGGACAGAGAGGTCGAGCACGCTCGGCACCGGCGGGTGGTGCAGCGCGAGGATCGTGCCGTGCGGGGCCGGGCTGGAGAGCTCCTCCGCCAGCCAGTCGAGCTGCGCGTCCGAGATCTCCCCGTAGTGGGCGCCGGGCACGGTGGAG
This sequence comes from Rathayibacter sp. VKM Ac-2805, assembly GCF_009834265.1. NCBI lineage: Bacteria > Bacillati > Actinomycetota > Actinomycetes > Micrococcales > Microbacteriaceae > Rathayibacter > Rathayibacter sp. VKM Ac-2805. The sequence goes on along the minus strand of NZ_CP047185.1, from coordinate 2,137,955 downwards.
TCCAGCGCGATGATCCGCAGCCCGTTCACGTCGTGCACGCGGTCGACCGGCTGCGTGGTCGGGAGCTGGTCGAGCAGCCCCGAGCGGAACGCGCCGCGGTCGTCGTGATTGCCCATCACCCAGATCACCTCGGCGCCGAGGCGTGCGGCCGCGGGCTCGACGACGGCGCGCAGCTTCGCGTACGCCTCCGGCTCGCCCTTGTCGGCGAGATCACCCGTGATGACGACGGCCTCCGGACGTCCGCCGGACGCCTCCAGCTCGTCGAACAGGAGCCGCAGCTGGGCCTCGCTGTCGACGTCGGAGCCGTACAGGCCGCCGTCTCCGGCGATGAAGTGGGTGTCGCTCAGGTGAAGGATGAAGTGGTTGGGCCGGGGGTACTCGGCCTGGCGGAGGGACATGATCCTCGGGTTCCACGATCGGCGGGAGCCGGATCACGCGACCCGGCGTCGGCACTTGCGCACTGCTCCAGCGGAGGCGACCCCGCTGCGATCAGTCCATCATCGCGGGGTGAACTCCGGGCCAACACCGGTCGGCGCGTCATCGAACGGTTCTCCCAGGTTGCCGGTCGCTGCGCGGTCCTCCCGGACCCCGGAGGACCGCCGCGATCAGAGCCGGGCGAGCAGCCGCGCGTAGAACTCGATGGCGCGCTCGAACTGGTCGGCCTCGACCGACTCGTCGACCCCGTGGATCCCGAGCTGCTGCCGCGGGCTGATCTCGAACGGGATGAAGCGGTAGACGTGGTCGCTGATGGCGTGGAAGTGCCGGGCGTCGCTGCCGCCGGTCTGCACGTAGGGGGCGACGACCGCGTCTGGGAACGACTCCTGCACGACCGCGCGGAGCAGGTCGTACGGCCCGCCGTCGCCGGGCTCGCCGGTGGGGGAGACGGGGGAGGGCTCGTGGGCGACCTTCACCTCGACCTCGACCTCCGGGTCGTCGATGACGGCGCGGATGCGCTCGACCACGCCCGCCACGGTGCCACCCGGGTTGATCCGCACGTTCGCGGTGGCGCTGGCGCTGGAGGCGAGGACGTTCGCTCCGGTGCTGCCGCGCAGCTCGGTGATCGCGACCGTCGTCCGCAGCATCGCGGCCGAGCGGTTGGAGTGGGCGGCGAGCGCGCCGACGACGGCGTCCGGGTGCTCGTGCGGGCGGGCGTACCAGACGGCGTGGGCCGCGTCCGCGTGGTCGGCCGCCGCGCGCACCAGCTGGGCGATCGGCTCCGGGAGGGTCGAGGGGAACGGGTTCTCGGTCAGGCGGTGGATCGCCCTCGCGAGCCGCTGGGTGGCGAGCAGCCCGGGCGGGGGCGGCGGAGCGGAGGCGTGGCCGCCGACGTCGCGGCAGGTCAGCTCGAGGTTCATGATCCCGCGCTCGGTGACGCCGATCACGGCGATCGGGGTGGTGACGCCGGGCAGGATGCCGCGTCGCACGTTCCCGCCCTCGTCGAGCACGAGGCGCGGGCGGACCCCGCGCGCGCCGAGCAGGGCGACGACCGAGGGGGCGCCGTCGCCCGCCGTCTCCTCGTTGTGCGTGGAGAGGAGGTACACGTCGTGCCGGGGCCGCTCGCCCCGCAGGACGGCCGCCTCGACCGCCTCGAGGAGCGCGACGAGGGAGCCCTTGTCGTCGAGGGCGCCGCGCGCCACGACGGAGGTGCGGCCGTCCGCGGCGACGACCGTCTCGGCCGCGAACGGGTCGTGCGACCACTCCGCCGCCGTCACGCTGACCACGTCGTAGTGGGCCATCAGCACGGCCGGCTCGCCCGGCTCCTCACCGCGCCAGCGCCAGAGGAGGGAGTGGCCGGCGACGGTCTCGGACTCCAGCGCCGCGTGCAGCGCCGGGTAGAGCTCGGCGACGAGCTCCCGGAAGGTGTGGAAACGGCTCCAGTCGGTCGCCGACTCGTCCGAGTGGGACACGGTGTCGACGCGCAGCAGGGCCTGGAAGCGCTCGAGCGCGGTCGTCGTCACCGGGCTAGCCTACGACGGCGGTGCCGGGCCCCCGGCCCGCCGGAGCGGAGGTGCGCGGTGGGGCTGCCCGAGGTCTGCGTCGTCTACGTCCTCCGCGACGGCCCGCGCGGCGCGGAGGTGCTCCTCGGCCGCAAGCGCAGGGGCCTCGGCGAGGGCCGCGTGGTCGCCCCCGGCGGCAAGCTCGAGCCCGGGGAGTCGCCCCTCGACGCGGCCGTCCGCGAGCTGGAGGAGGAGGCGGGGCTCGTCGCCCTCCCGGCCGACCTGGAGCCGCGCGGCGTGCTCGACTACTCCTTCCCCCACCGGCCGGCGTGGAGTCAGCGCTCGCACGTCTTCCTCTGCCGCCGGGTCGCCGGCGATGTCCGCGAGTCGAGCGAGCTCGCCGCCGCGTTCGTCCCGGTCGACGACGTGCCCTTCGACCGCATGTGGGACGACGCTCGCCTGTGGCTGCCGGACCTGCTGCGCGGCGGCCCGCCCGTCCGCCTCCGCGTCGAGTTCGGCGCCGACCTCGCGAGCGTGACCTCCTGGGGCCCGACAGCGGGCTCGTGACGACCCGTGCCGGCACCCGGCGGAGTGCACTCCGGCCGGGCCGCTCCCGCCGTGGGACCGGGGTCCGCCGCGCCTGCCGCCGCGGGGCCATCCGCTAGGCTTCCGCTCGGCCGGGGCCCCGCCCATGGCGTCTCTGGACACCACGAAAGGGAAAGAATGACCAGCACGACGGTGATCGAATGGCGTGAGCAGGCTCCTGCCGAGGCAGTGGACGCGCTCGCCGCTCCCGGTGGACTGGTCGTCTGCGCGACCAAGGTCGGCTACATCCTGATGACGACCGACGGTGCGGGCCTCGAGCGCAAGTTCTCGGCCAAGCAGCGCAACCGCAACAAGCCCGGCGTCGTGCTCTGCTCCAGCATCGAGCAGCTCGTCGAGCTCGCGGAGCTCAACGACGAGGTCCTCGCCTTCTACCGGAAGCACTGGGACCAGGACGTCCTGCTCGGCTGCATCCTCCCGTGGAAGGCCGAGGCGGTCGAGCTCATCGACGAGGACGCCCGCGAGCTGGTCCGCGACGGACGCGGCACGAGCTGCTTCGTCATCCGCTTCGGCCGCCCCGCCGAGCAGCTGGTCGCCACCCTGTGGGAGCGCGACCGCACCCTCACCTTCGCCAGCTCGGCCAACCCCTCGGGCGTGGGCAACCGCGGCCGGGTCGCGAACATCGGCGAGCGGATCGAGAACGAGGCGGACGTCATCGTCTCGGCCGACTCGTACGTCTCCTCCATCCAGCCGGACAAGGACGAGGACTCCCGCCACGAGCAGGGCGTCATGGTCTCGATGGTGGACGCCTCGGGCGCCCTCATCCCCGTGCAGGGCAGCGAGCGCTCGATCACCCCGGGCCCCGTGCTGATCCGCCGCGGCCTCGACTACGAGCGCATCATGCTGAACCTCGCCGAGCAGTTCAACTCCTGGGACTACCGCCAGGGCGAGTACTACTGATCCGCTAGCGGATCGCCGCGACGGCCGGGCCGGGGCTCACCCCCGACCCGGCCGTCGTCGTCCCCGGCGTCAGAGCTCGAGCACGTCGCCGGGCTCGAGCGCGTGGTACTCCCCGCCGCCCTCGCGCACGGCCCAGCCGAGCCGGTCGTGGCCGAGCGCGCGTCCCGCCTCCGAGAGGACCTGCTCGTGGGTCGCGAAGGCGTGCCGCGGCGCGATCTCGAGCACGTAGTCCATCGCCTCGGCGATCTTCATCCACGGCGCGCCCGACGGGGCCGCGAGGACCTCGACGTCGACGCCCTCGGGGACGGTGAAGGAGTCGCCGGCGTAGTAGACGCGGCCGTCGACGAGGACGCCGACGTTGTCGATGACGGGGATGCTCCGGTGGATCACCGCGTGGCGGGCGCCGAAGAAGCGCAGCTCGAACGGGCCGACCGTCACCACGTCGCCGTCGGCGACCGTCTCGACGTCGAAGCCCTCGGCCGCGGCGGCGACTCCGGCCGGGCCGAGGATCCGCAGCGACGGGGCCGCGTCGCGCAGGCGCTGCAGCTGCTCCGGGGTCCAGTGGTCGGCGTGCTCGTGGGTGAGCACCACGGCGACGGTGTCGGCCGTCCCCTCGACGGGCCGGGTGAAGGACCCCGGATCGATCACCAGCCGGGCGCCGTCCTCCTCGATCAGGACGGCGGCGTGCTCGAGTTTCGTCAGTCTCATGACCCGAGCCAACCGCCTCGGCAGGCGGCGGGCAAGGCCCCGGCCGAGCGGAGACCGGGTGGGCCGGGCGCTCGATTTGCATCGATGCGGATCCGTGTGCAACACTCTTCGAGTTGCAAAAACGCGGCCCCATCGTTTAGCGGCCTAGGACGTCGCCCTCTCACGGCGGTAACGCGGGTTCAAATCCCGCTGGGGTCACCACGGCAACACGAGAAGAACCCCCGGTCTGACCGGGGGTTCTTCTCGTTTAACACCCGGGTGCTCGCGACGCGGCACCCGCTCGACGCATCGCGCCGATCGCCTCGTTCCCGCTCCGCCGCCTCGGGGCCGCATCCGGCCGGATCGGCGCTAGGATCGCATCCGCGAAGGGGAGTATCCCGCCTTTCCGCTCCCGTCAGTACGCATCGCCCCTGCGCGGTGCCGGGGGCGGGACGGGTGACGCGGACCGGCACGGCCGTCCGCTCCCCGGGGAGAGACTTTCGGCCCCCCACCCACTCGGAAGGCCCTCATGCTCGATCTGCCCGTCTGGTTCGTGATCGGCTCGTTCGTCGTCCTGAGCCTGATCCTCGCCGCCGACCTGCTGCTGGTCTACAAGCGGCCGCACGTGCCGAGCCTGAAGGAGTCCGGCCTCTGGGTCGGCTTCTACGTCACGCTCGCGCTGATCTTCGCGCTGGCGATGCTGATCCTCGGCGGCGGCGAGCTCGCGGGCCAGTTCGTCGCGGGCTGGCTGACCGAGTACAGCCTCTCGATCGACAACCTGTTCGTCTTCGTCATCATCATGGGCCGCTTCGCGGTGCCGGCGAAGCTGCAGCAGGAGGTGCTGATGGTGGGCATCATCATCGCGCTGGTCTTCCGCGGGATCTTCATCCTCCTCGGCGCGCAGCTCATCGAGAGCTTCAGCTGGATCTTCTACCTCTTCGGCGCGTTCCTGGTCTACACGGCGTGGAACCAGGCGTTCGGCAAGGAGGACGAGGACGAGGGCACGGACAACCTGCTCATCCGCCTCCTGCGCAAGCGCGTGAGGATCTCGGACGAGTTCGACGGCTCGAAGATCCGCACGGTCAAGAACGGCACGAGGTTCTTCACCCCGATGCTGATCGTCTTCCTGGCGATCGGCTCGACCGACCTGCTCTTCGCGCTCGACTCGATCCCCGCGATCTTCGGCATCACGGAGAGCCCGTTCATCGTCTTCACCGCGAACATCTTCGCCCTGATGGGGCTCCGCCAGCTCTACTTCCTGCTCGGCGGCCTCATCGACAAGCTCGAGTACCTCAAGTACGGCATCGCGTTCATCCTCGCCTTCATCGGCGTGAAGCTCGTCCTGCATGCCCTGCACGAGAACGACCTGCCCTTCATCAACGGCGGCGAGCCCGTGCCGGTGTGGGACATCGACACGATCACCTCGCTGGTGGTCATCGTCCTGAGCATGACCGTCGCGACGCTCGCGAGCCTGGCGAAGATGCGCCGCGAGCACCGCCACATCGAGATGCACGACGGGCACCCCGAGGTCGTCTCGGACGACGCCCGCTCGGCCGCCGAGGAGAAGTGACCCCGCGATGACGACCACCACCGTCGACCTGCCCCAGGGGGCGCTGCGGCTCGCCGTCAGCAGCAGCACCGACGTCGGTGCCGTCCGCCGGGTCAACGAGGACTCCCTCCTCGCCGACGAGCTGCTGCTCGCGGTCGCCGACGGGATGGGCGGGCACGCCCGCGGCGACCTCGCGAGCGCCGCGGCGGTCGGGGCTCTGCACGAGAACCGGCCGACGGCCCTCGGACCGGTCGACGCGGTGTTCGACCTGGTCGAGGGCGCCAACACGGCGGTGCGCGCGCTGGACGTGGGCGGTGCGCTCTGCGGCACGACGCTCACGGGGCTGATGCTCGTCCTGCCCGAGCCCTCCGGGCCCGCCCGCTGGGCGCTCTTCAACGTCGGCGACTCCCGCGTCTACCGCTGGGACGGGACGGAGCTCGAGCAGCTGACCGTGGACCACTCGGCCGTGCAGGAGCTCGTCTCGGCGGGCCTGCTCACGCGGGAGTCCGCCGAGTCGCACCCGGACCGCAACATCGTCACCCGCGCCCTCGGCGCCGACGAGGAGGTCGAGACGGACGTCTGGACGCTGCCCGTCGTGCCGCGCGCCAGCTACCTGCTCTGCTCCGACGGGCTCACCAAGGAGCTCTCGGACGAGCGGATCGCGGCGCTGTTCGCGCGCCGCGACTCCGGCGACCCGGCCGACCTCGCCCAGGCGCTCGTGAGCGCGGCGGTCGACGCCGGCGGGCGGGACAACGTGACCGTGGTCGTCGTCGACGCGGTGCTCGACGCCCGCGCCTGAGCCCGTCGACCGTGCGCCGCCGGCTCCCGGGAGCGGGGGAGCGCGGTGCTATTCTCGGTCCATGCTGAGCGGCCCGCACCTCCTTCCGTGCCGCGACGAGACCTCGATCTGACGGCCTCCCTCGTCGCGGTGCCTCGCCCGGCCGAGCAGCGACTCCTGAAGGAGAAGGACCCGTCATGACCGAGAAGTCACCCGGCGCAGCCGCGCCCGCGTCGAGCGGAGCGGAACCCCGCTCGCTCGCGGACACGATCCGCACCCCGAGGCCCCGCACCCTCGCCGAGAAGGTCTGGGACGACCACGTCGTCGTCAAGGGCCAGAACGGCGCTCCGGACCTCGTCTACATCGACCTCCACCTCCTCCACGAGGTGACGAGCCCCCAGCCGTTCGACGGGCTGCGCGCGGCCGGGCGCCCCCTCCGCCGCCCCGACCTCACCATCGCGACCGAGGACCACAACACGCCGACCCTGCAGATCGGCCGGCCCATCGAGGACCCGACCAGCAGGGCCCAGATCGACGCTCTGCGCCGGAACGCCGGCGAGTTCGGCGTCCGCCTGCACTCCCTCGGCGACGTGGAGCAGGGCATCGTGCACGTCGTCGGCCCTCAGCTCGGCCTGACGATGCCCGGGATCACCGTCGTCTGCGGCGACTCGCACACCTCGACGCACGGCGCGTTCGGCGCGATCGCCTTCGGCATCGGCACGAGCGAGGTCGAGCACGTGATGGCCACGCAGACGCTGCCGCTGCAGCCCTTCAAGACGATGGCGATCACCGTCGAGGGGACGCTGAAGGAGGGGGTCACGGCCAAGGACGTCATCCTCGCGGTCATCGCCCGCATCGGCACCGGCGGCGGCCAGGGCTACATCCTCGAGTACCGCGGCTCCGCGATCCGGGCGCTCTCGATGGAGGGCCGGATGACGATCTGCAACATGTCGATCGAGGCGGGCGCGCGCGCCGGCATGGTCGCGCCGGACGAGACGACGTTCGCCTACCTGCAGGGCCGTCCGCACGCCCCCGCGGGCGAGGACTGGGACGCCGCCGTCGCCTACTGGCGGACGCTGCCGAGCGACGAGGGCGCGGTCTTCGACGCCGAGGTCGTGATCGACGCCGACGCGCTCGAGCCGTTCGTCACCTGGGGGACCAACCCCGGCCAGGGCGTCTCGCTCTCGCAGTCCGTCCCCGACCCCGAGGCCATCGACGACCTGAACGAGCGCACCAGCGCCCTGCGCGCGCTGGAGTACATGGCGCTCGAGCCCGGGACGCCGATGAAGGAGATCCCGGTCGACGTCGTCTTCATGGGCTCCTGCACCAACTCCCGGATCGAGGACCTGCGGGCCTTCGCCGCGATCGTCGAGGGGCGCACCAAGGCGCCGGGCGTCCGCGTGATGGTCGTCCCCGGCTCCGCCCGCGTGCGGCTCGAGGCGGAGGCCGAGGGCATCGACCGGATCGTCACGGCGTTCGGGGCGGAGTGGCGCTTCGCCGGCTGCTCGATGTGCCTCGGCATGAACACCGACCAGCTGCTCGAGGGGGAGCGCGTCGCCTCCACCTCCAACCGCAACTTCGAGGGCCGTCAGGGCAAGGGGGCGAAGACCCACCTCGTCTCGCCGCTCGTCGCTGCCGCCACGGCCGTGCGCGGCACGCTCTCGAGCCCCTCCGACCTGGAGCCGGCGCGCGAGAGAGCAGGAGTCTGACCGTGCAGAAGTTCGAGACCGTCACCGCGATCGCCGCGCCCCTGAAGCGCGCCAACGTCGACACCGACCAGATCCTCCCCGGCGTCTACCTCCGCCGCATCACGAAGACCGGATTCGAGGACGCCCTGTTCCACGGCTGGCGCCAGGAGGAGGACTTCGTCCTCAACCAGGAGCGGTACCGCGGTGCGGGCATCCTCGTGGCCGGGCCGGACTTCGGCACGGGCTCCAGCCGCGAGCACGCCGTGTGGGCGCTGCGCGACTACGGCTTCCGGGTCGTGATCTCGCCCCGCTTCGGCGACATCTTCCGCGGCAACGCCGGCAAGCAGGGACTCCTGGCCGCCGTCGTGTCCGAGGCCGACGTCGAGCGCCTGTGGGAGATCATCGAGAGCACCCCGGGAATAGAACCGACGGTGGATCTGGTTGCGCGTACGGTCACCGCCGGTGGCGAGGCCTTCGACTTCGAGATCGACGACTACACTCGATGGCGCCTGATCGAGGGCCTGGACGACATCGGCCTGACCCTGCGCGACGAAGCGCTCATTTCCGAATTCGAGACCCGCCGCGAGAGCTGGCGGCCCAAGACATTGCCGGTGAAATAGCGTGAACACACTTCTTCAGGACGCCAAGGCCCTCCAGGACGCCAAGGCCTCGGGAGCCCGCGTGGGGATGACGACGGAGCGGATCACCATCAAGGGCGGTCGGCCGCTGGTGGGGCGCATCGAGCTCAAGGGAGCGAAGAACCTCGTCACCAAGGCGATGGTCGCGGCGCTCCTCGGCGAGACCGCGTCCACCCTCCGCGACGTGCCCGACATCAGCGACGTCCGCGTCGTGAAGGGCCTCCTCGAGGTGCACGGCGTCAAGGTGAAGCAGGGCGCCGAGGTCGGCGAGCTGATCCTCGACCCCTCGAACGTCGAGTCCGCGCACTTCGCCGACATCGACGCGCACGCCGGCTCCAGCCGCATCCCGATCCTCTTCTGCGGCCCGCTCCTGCACCGCCTGGGCGAGGCGTTCATCCCCGACCTCGGCGGCTGCCGCATCGGCGACCGCCCGATCGACTACCACCTCGAGGTCCTCCGCAACTTCGGCGCGGTGATCGAGAAGCTGCCTTCCGGGATCCGGATGTCGGCTCCCGAGGGCCTGCACGGCGCCAAGGTGTCGCTGCCCTACCCGAGCGTCGGAGCGACCGAGCAGGTCCTTCTGACCGCGGTGCGCGCCTCCGGCATCACCGAGCTCTCGGGCGCGGCGATCGAGCCCGAGATCATGGACCTGATCAACATCCTGCAGAAGATGGGCGCCATCATCTCGGTCGACACCGACCGCGTGATCCGCATCGAGGGCGTGGACCGGCTCACCGGCTACTCCCACCGCGCGCTCTTCGACCGCAACGAGGCGGCCTCCTGGGCGGCCGCGGCCCTCGCGACCGACGGCGACATCTTCGTCGGCGGCGCCCGCCAGCAGGAGATGACCACCTTCCTCAACGTCTTCCGCAAGGTCGGCGGCGCGTTCGAGATCGCCGAGGACGGCATCCGCTTCTACCACCCGGGCGGCGAGCTCAAGCCGGTCATCATCGAGACCGACGTGCACCCCGGCTTCATGACCGACTGGCAGCAGCCGCTGGTCGTGGCGCTCACGAAGGCCAAGGGCGTCTCGATCGTGCACGAGACCGTCTACGAGCAGCGCTTCGGCTTCGTCGACGCGCTCGTCGAGATGGGCGCGACCATCCAGATCCACCGCGAGTGCCTCGGCGGGCAGGCCTGCCGCTTCGGGCAGCGCAACTTCATGCACTCGGCCGTGATCTCGGGACCCTCGAAGCTGCACGGCGCCGACATCGTCGTGCCGGATCTGCGCGGCGGCTTCTCGCACCTGATCGCGGCGCTCTCGGCCGAGGGCACCTCGACGGTCTCGAACGTCGGCATCATCAGCCGCGGCTACGAGAACTTCCTCACCAAGCTCGAGCTGCTGGGCGCCGACTTCTCGCTCGACGCGTAGCCGCCCACCGGGACCCCGGTGCCGCGGAGGACGACCGTCCTCAGCGGCCCGGGGTCCTGTCGCGTCCGGGCGCGCCCCACGCGGGCGGTTCCGCGGCCTCCTCCAGGCGTCCCCGGATCCGCTTCTCGAGGAGCGCGAGCGTCGTCTCCGGCGCGGGCCGGAGGCCCAGCGGTCCGGGCGACTCGACCAGGACCAGCGTCAGCCGCCCGCGCCGCGTGCCGGCCAGGACGACGTCGAGGGCCTCGCGCGGACGCAGGCCCACCAGGACCCACCGCCGCTCCAGCCGCGCGATCCGCGCCCAGGGCACCACGACGCCCCAGTCGCCGAAGGAGACGGTCAGTCCCCGGCGGCGCGGCACGACCACCGCGTAGGGCCGCAGCGTCGGCAGCGGGAACCGCGGCTCGACACGACGGAGGCCCGCTCCGAGCCGGCCGCGTCCGAGGACGGCGACGCCGCCGGTCGCCTCCGCCTCGACGTGCGCGAGCGGTGCCACCGCCACGCGCCAGAGGGTGTCGACCCCGCCGATCACGAGGGCGACTGACGCCGAGCCGCCGACGAGGACCGCGAGCGTCAGCAGGAGGCCGTCGCCGAGCGCGGCCGCATCGCGGTCGGCCTGCGTGGCGAGCAGCACGACTCCCCACACGATCAGGAGCACCAGGCCGGACAGCGCGATCGGCGAGTCGGCGAGGCGGCCGAGGGCCCTGCCGACGGCGTCCCACGGCGACGGGCGGCGACGCGGACGGGGCATGCCGGTACCGTACCCGGCGGCCGGGCCGCTCCTCCCACCGCGGGGCCCAGCTGCTCCCGGGCGTGGGGACGCGGCCCCTCCGATGCGGGATGCGAGGATGGGCGGGTGTCTGAGCGAAGCCGTCCGTCCATCTTCTGGTTCCTCGCGGCGGCGGTGATCCCCGTGATGACCGCCTCGGTCGACCTGCGGATCCGGAACGGCGACAAGATCCCGAGCACCGGGGCCTTCGTGTTCGCGCCGAACCACTACAGCGAGATCGACCCGATCATCACGGGCTGGACCCTGTGGCGCGCCGGCCGCGCACCGCGCTTCCTCGCCAAGGCCTCGCTGTTCTCGGTGCCCGTGCTCGGCTCGATCCTGCGCGGCTCCGGGCAGATCCCCGTCGAGCGCTCGGGCTCGGTCCGCGGCAGCGAGCCGCTGAAGACCGCCAAGGCTCTCGTGGACGAGGGCCGCTCGGTCATCATCTATCCCGAGGGCACCCTCACCCGCGACCCCGAGCTCTGGCCGATGCGCGGGAAGACGGGAGCGGTGAGGATGGCGCTGCAGTACGGCCTGCCCGTCGTCCCGGTCGCGCACTGGGGTGCGCAGCAGCTGATGGGCCGCTACTCCAAGCGGATCACCCTCTTCCGCCGCAAGCGCGTCGACGTGATCGTCGGCGACCCCGTCGACCTGTCCGCCTTCCGCGGACGCAGCCTCGACTCCGCCACACTCAACGAGGCCTCCGCGGTCGTGATGGCGGCGATCACCGCCCTGCTCGAGGAGCTGCGCGGCGAGGCGGCGCCCGAGAAGCGCTGGAACCCCTCCGAGCACAACCAGAAGGGCACGGGTCGCTTTGAGTCCGAGCAGTAGGAAGGCGCCCATCCCCGTGCCCCGCCGCGTCGCCGTCCTCGGCGCCGGCAGCTGGGGCACCACGTTCGCGAAGATCCTCGCCGACGGCGGCTCCGACGTCGTGATGTGGGCGCGCCGCGCCGAGCTGGCCCGCGAGATCACCGAGGCCAAGCGCAACAGCGACTACCTCCCCGGCATCAACCTCCCGCGCAACATCCGGGCCACGCCGCGCATCGAGGAGGCGCTGGAGGGCGCGGACCACGTCTACCTCTCCATCCCGTCGCAGTCGCTGCGGAGCAACCTCGAGGCGATCACGCCGTTCCTCACCGAGCGCACGGTGCTGGTGAGCCTGATGAAGGGGGTCGAGAAGGGCACGGGCCAGCGGATGAGCGAGGTGATCGCGCAGATGCTGCCGGTCTCTCCCGACCGGATCGCCGTCGCCTCCGGGCCCAACCTCGCACTCGAGATCGCCAAGGAGCAGCCGACCGCGGCGGTCATCGCCTCCGAGAGCCTCGTCACCGCGCAGGAGGTGGCCCTCGCGGCGACCAACCGCTACTTCCGCTCCTACGTCAACACCGACGTGATCGGCACCGAGTTCGGCGGCGTGCTGAAGAACCTCATCGCCGTGGCGATCGGCATCGTCGACGGCGTCGGCTACGGCGAGAACACGAAGGCGTCGATCATCACGCGCGGTCTCGCCGAGATGACCGACTTCGCGGTCGCGTACGGCGGACGGGCCGAGACGATGGCCGGACTCGCGGGGCTCGGCGACCTCATCGCGACGTCGAGCTCGTCCCTCTCGCGCAACAACACGGCCGGGCGCCTGCTCGGCCAGGGCTACAGCTTCACCGACGTGGTGAAGTCGATGCAGCAGACGGCGGAGGGGCTCGCCTCCGTCGCGCCGGTCCTCGAGCTGGCGCGCGCCAGGGGAGTCGACATGCCCATCGTCGAGCAGGTGTCGCAGGTGCTCGCCGGTACGCTCGATCCGAAGGACATCGCGCCGCACCTGACCACGGATTCGGACGAGCCACAGGGTGAGAGGAACCTCGATGACCAGCAAGCTCCGCGTGGCCGTTCTGTTCGGGGGGCGCTCCAGCGAGCACTCGATCAGCTGCGCAACGGCGGCCGGGGTGCTGCGGGCGATCGACCGTGACCGCTTCGAGGTGATCCCCGTCGGGATCACCTCCGACGGCGCGTTCGTGCTCGAGGAGGACCGTCCCGAGAAGTTCGCTCTCGACGCCGCGTCGCTGCCCCGCGTCGAGGACGACGGCTCCCGTGTGCGCTGGCCGGAGTCGGCCCTCTCGCGCGAGCTCACCGTGACGACCGAGGACGGCGCGACGCGCTCGCTCGGCGAGGTCGACGTGGTGCTGCCGATCCTGCACGGCCCGTGGGGCGAGGACGGCACCGTCCAGGGGATGCTCGAGCTCGTCGGGCTGCCCTACGTCGGCTCGGGCGTGCTCGCGTCGGCGCTCGGCATGGACAAGCACTTCACCAAGACGGTGCTGCGGGCCGCGGGCCTCGCGGTGGCGCCCTGGTACCTCGTGACCGAGGCGGAGTGGCGCGCCGACCCGGGCGACGCCTCCTCGGCGCTCGACGAGCTGGGCCTGCCCGCGTTCGTGAAGCCGGCGCGGGCCGGCTCGAGCGTGGGCGTCAGCCGGATCGACGAGCGCGAGCAGCTCGAGGCCGCGCTGGAGGAGGCGTTCGCGCACGACTCGCGGGTGCTGATCGAGTCGGGCATCGTCGGCCGCGAGGTCGAGATCGGCGTGCTCGGCGGCCGCCGCGGTGCTCCGGCCCGCGCCTCCGTCGCCGGCGAGGTGGTCGTCTCCGGCCGCGGCTTCTACGACTTCGAGGCGAAGTACCTCGGGGCGTCCGGCATCGAGCTGGTCTGCCCGGCCGATCTCACGGACGGCGAGCTCTCCGAGATGCGGTCCCTCGCGATCCGCGCCTTCGACGCGATCGGAGCCGAGGGCCTCGCCCGGGTCGACTTCTTCCTCACCGCCGACGGCTTCGTCGTCAACGAGATCAACACCATGCCCGGCTTCACGCCGGTCTCGATGTTCCCGCGCATGTGGGGCGCGAGCGGCGTGGACTACCCGGACCTGATCAGCGAGCTGCTCGACTCGGCGCTCGACCGCGAGCCGGTCGCCGCACGATGACGCCGGCGCTCGCGGTCCGCGTCGAAGCGGGCGCGGCCGCCGCGCCGTTCGAGCAGATCCGCGAGCAGATCACGGCGCTGATCACCGCCGGCGAGCTGCCGGTGGGCACCCGCCTGCCGCCGGTGCGCTCACTCGCCGAGACGCTGGGCGTCGCCGCGGGGACGGTCGCCCGCTCCTACCGGGAGCTGGAGTCGGCGGGCCTGGTCGAGACGCGCGGCCGGGCGGGCACGGTCGTCGCGGGAGGCGTCGACGCGCTGGAGCGCGAGCTGCAGGCCGCGGCCGCTGTGTACGCGTCCCGCGCGCGCGAGCTCGGGGCGGCGGAGGAGCACGCCCGTCGCGTCGTCGGGCTGGCCCTGCGACCGGACCGCTGAGGCGCCGGACGATGCTCGACCGACGGCCGCGGGGAGGGGCCGTGCTCCTCGGCGCGGCGGCGCTGCTGCTCTCGGGGAGCGCGCCCGTCGTCGCCCTCAGCAAGGCCTACTTCAACTCTTATGAGGGAATAGGTAGATTTGCGGCGTTTAGAGCACCAGACTGGTGGGGCGTCTCTAGTGGGATAAGATCAGGTAGTTCTTTGGCGCAGGTGGAGACCGGTGTGTGCAGATATCCGCAACTTAGTTCCGAAGCTCCACGTTTTAATCCGAGAAAATTTATATCCTCTTCTATCGCTTTGAGGATTCTTCTAACATGCCCTAAATGATGAAAATGCTTTACTGTGTGTTTTCCGTTGTTATCTGAATATACTCGATTGGCTAGGTGGTCATTTGGCTAGTTCCCGATACTCGCTATACGGAGTTTACGGGCTCGCAGCCCTGTTGTTGAGCGGATGCGCGCCTGTAGTTGCATTGGAGGCTGCAGACGACTCGGAGAGTGCTAGCTGCGCAACAATCTCGTCACGGCTTCCCGATGGGCTGACCGACGGGGCTGGCGGGGATGTCGCGCGACGCGAAACAAACGCCCAAGCGACCGCAGCTTGGGGTTCTCCAGCAATAGTTCTTTTGCGGTGCGGTCTTGAGCCCCCGGCTGCGGATCCGAGATGTATCGAAGTAAATGGTATTGATTGGATCCCAGATGACTCCGACGCACCAAATTATAGATTCGTTACCTTTGGTCGCGTACCTGCGACCGAAGTAATCATTGATAGCGAGTCAATCTCCGGAAGTACCGTGCTCGTCGACTTGGCTCCTGCAGTCGGTGCCCTTGCTCCCACGGGAAATGTTGAGTGCCAGGACCTCGGAGACCTCGTATTGCCGACGGACGCTCCGCAGTAGTGTTGGCGCGACATTGGCGCGATCGCCCGCGAAGGCACTGTGATGCGATAAGTTGAGGCTTCCGAACGAAAGGAAGCCCAGGTGAATAAGAAGTCAATTTTCGCTCCCGCGATGGCGCTTTGTCTCGTCCTTGTGGGGTCTGTAACTTTTGCTGAAAGTGCCAATGCGGCACCTAGTGAAGTTCGATTCGGCAAGATACCCGGCGGTTCTACCGGACCAATTTCCCGGATCTATGGAAATGGATCTGACGGTCGCTTCGTTGCTCGATCGAACGACTCGTACACGTACTTCCAGTCTGATGGCAACTTTGTTGCGCACGACGCAAATCGATCACCGTATTGGGCGTCGGGCACTAGGTCGTCGGGGAAGAAGCTCGCGCTTCAAAGTGACGGGAATATTGTCGTTTACAGCCGCAGTGACCGACCGTTGTGGAGTTCGGGAACGGCTGGACATAGCGGAGAAGAATTCAAGGTTGTTATGCAAGACGACACAAACTTCGTGCTCTACAGCATGACCGGGGGTCAGCATCCTCTTTGGTCGACTCGAGGAGGGCGTGTCGGCTGACATCGCCGTCAACGCTAGCGTGTGAACCATGGCAGAGGATCGGAGTCCCACCCTGGCCGAGCTCAGCGAGGGCGAGGTGCTCGCGAGGGTGCTGGCCCGCCTCGGCGGCCCGGGAGCGGAGACCCTGGTCGGGCCCGGGGACGACTGCGCGGTGCTGCGCGCTCCCGACGGCCGCTTCGTGGTGACCACGGACATGATGGTGCACGGCCCCGACTTCCGGCTGGCCTGGTCGAGCCCGGCGGACCTGGGCTGGAAGGCGGCGGCCTCGAACCTCGCCGACGTCGCGGCGATGGGGGCCCGTCCCACCGGGCTCGTCGTCGCGCTCGCGGCGCCCCAGTCGCTGGGCGTCGACGTGCTGGAGGGGATCGCGGGCGGACTCGCCGCCGGCTGCGCCGCGATGGCGCCGGGATGCGGAGTCGTCGGGGGAGACCTGTCCGCCTCCGCGACACTGACGCTCTCGATCACGGCGTTCGGCTCGCTCGACGGACGACCGCCGGTGCTCCGCAGCGGTGCGAGGCCGGGGGACGTGCTCGCTGTGGCCGGCCCGCTGGGACGAGCGGGGCTCGGGCTGCGCCTGCTGTTCGAGCAGGCGCGGCGGGACGGGGAGCCGTCGGCCGACCTCGCCGACCGGCTCCGCGAGCGGCATCCGTCCCTCCTCGAGGCGCAGCTGCGCCCGACCGCGCCGATCTCCGCGGGCGAGGCCGCGGGCGGGACCGCCACCGCGATGATGGACGTCTCGGACGGCGTGGTGCTCGACGCCCGTCGGATGGCGCGTGCGAGCGGAGTGGCGATCGACCTCGATCCCGCGGAGGTCGACGTGCACGCGCGCGGGCTCGCGGGGGTGGAGGGCGTGGACCTCGACCTGGCGAGGGCGCTGGTGCTGGGAGGCGGCGAGGACCACGCGATGCTCGCGTGCTTCCCGCCCGCCGCGGCGCTGCCGGAGGGCTTCGTCCCGCTCGGGGCCGTCCGCGAGGGGGACCCGGAGGTGCGACTGGGCGGGGTCGCGCTCGAGGGGCGCGGGGGCTGGGACCCGTACCTCGGCTGGGACGGCGCGGCGGGCTGAGGCCGGTCAGCCGGCCGCGGAGGAAGCGGGCGAGGCGGCCGGCGCGGGCGACGCAGGCGAAGCCCACCAGATGGTGGTCTCGCCGTAGTCCTTCCTCCGCTCCCGCTCCAGACCCGCGGGCCAGCGCGGCTCCGGGCTGCGGGAGCTCCGCTCCACGACGACCACCGCGTCCTCGCGCAGCAGCGGCAGCACACCGGCGAGATCGGCGGCCAGGTCGTCCTCGCCGAGGTCGTAGGGCGGGTCGAGGAACACCGTGTCTGTATTGAGGGCCGGGGAGCCGTCGAGGAAGGAGCGGACCGAGCCGGTCACCACCTCGATCCGCGGGGCGGGCCGCTTGTTCTTGGCCGCCGCGGTCGCGATCGCCCGTGCGTTCTCGCCCGCGGTCCTCGCGGCCTTCGGGTCGCGCTCGACCAGGACGACCGCGCTCGCTCCGCGGCTGGCCGACTCGAGCCCGAGGGCGCCGGAGCCCGCGTAGAGGTCGACCACCGTCGCGCCGTCGAGGGCGTCCCGGGCCTCGAGGGCCGAGAAGACGGCCTCGCGCACGCGGTCGCTGGTGGGGCGGGTGCCCGCGCGCGGGACCCGGAGGGTGAGCGAGCCGGCGAATCCGGCGATGATCCTGGTCACCGGACCGAGCATAGGGCGGCACCCCTGCCTGCGGCGTCCGGTGGCCGCCGCGCGGCTCCCGCCTGGCGGCACACTGCGAACTCGCGGAACCTGGACCCTTTTCCCGTCAGGACTGCGAGAATCCGTAGCTATGACGTCGCTCGAAGACACCCGCTCCGCTGTCGGCCGCCGAGCGGCTCCCGAGACGCCCCTGACCCGCGAGGAGTTCACGGCGCACTGCGGCGCCGTCCTCGGGAACCTCACCCGCGTGATCGACGGCAAGTCGGCCGAGGTCTCGATGGCGCTGACGGTGTTCCTCGCCGGTGGGCACCTCCTGATGGAGGACGTCCCCGGCACCGGCAAGACGGTCCTGGCGAAGTCGCTCGCCGCCTCCGTGGGCGGCAGCGTCGCGCGCATCCAGTTCACGCCCGACCTGCTGCCCTCCGACGTCACGGGAGTGTCGGTCTACAACCAGGCGACGCGGGACTTCGAGTTCAAGCCGGGGCCGGTGTTCGCGAACATCCTGATCGGGGACGAGATCAACCGGGCCTCGCCCAAGACGCAGTCGGCGCTGCTGGAGTGCATGGAGGAGCGCCAGGTCTCGGTCGACGGCACGACCCACCTCCTCCCGCGCCCCTTCGCCGTGATCGCGACGCAGAACCCGGTCGAGATGGAGGGCACCTACTCGCTGCCCGAGGCCCAGCGCGACCGCTTCATGGCCCGCCTCTCGCTCGGCTACCCCGATGAGCGCGCCGAGCTCGAGATGATCCGCACCCGCGACTCGGCCAGCCCGCTCGAGGAGCTGCGGCCCGTCGTGGGCCTCGCCGAGCTCGAGCGGATGATGGCCTACGTGCGCTCCGTGTACGTCGCACCGCCCGTGCAGGAGTACGTGGTGGCGATCATGCAGGCCACGCGGGTGGACCCCGAGCTGCGGCTCGGGGGGAGCCCGCGCGCCACGCTCCAGCTGATCGCCGCCGCGAAGGCGCTCGCCGCCCTCAGCGACCGCGACTTCGTGGTGCCGGACGACGTGGACGCGCTCGCCGTCCCCGTGCTCGGCCACCGCCTCCTGCCCGCCACCCGCCTCCCCGGCCGCTCCGGCGCCGGATCCTCGCACTCGGTCACCGAGATCGTGCAGCGCATCGTCGCGGCCACCCCCGTCCCCTTCGGCAACCGTGGCGACTGAGGCCCGCCCCGCCGAGACGCCGTCGTCCCGTCTCGGCGGTCTGCCCGCGCTCCGCGGGGTCGCGCTGACGCTGCGCGGCTGGGCGCTCGTTCTGCTGGGCGTCGCGGGAGTGGTGATCGCGCCGCTGACAGAGTTCCGCGAGCTGCTGTTCGTCGGCCTGGTGCTGCTGGGCCTGCCCCTGGGCGCGCTCGTCTCCCTGCTCCTGGCGCCGGCGTCGTTCCGGGTGCAGCGCCGCTTCGCTCCCCAGACCGTCGCGGCCGGCGACGTGGTGGAGGTCGACGTGCTGCTCGAGAACCGCGGCCGCGCCGTCCGCAGCGGGGCGCGCGCCCACGACCGGCTCGAGCGCGTGGAGCGCGGGGTCGTCGTCGGCCGGCCGGTCGCCGAGGGCGTCTTCGGGCTGCCGGGCGTCCCGTCGGGCGGCCGCGTGCGCGCCCGCTACCGTCTGCCCGCCGAGGGGCGCGGGATCCACCGCATCGGCCCGCTGCGCCTGGTGCGCGGCGACGGCCTCGGGCTCGCGCTCCGCGAGAGCGTCGTGGGGGCTGCGCAGCCGTTCGTCGTGACTCCGCGGGTCGTGCCGCTCCAGAGCGACGTCCTGGACGCGCACGGAGCAGGCGGATCGAGCCCGGTCGCGCACGCGACGGCCGGCGCCGGCACGGACGACGTGATCCCGCGCGACTACCGCCCGGGGGACGCCATGCGCCGGGTGCACTGGCGGGCGAGCGCCCGCTCCGGTGAGCTCATGGTCCGCCAGGACGAGCAGAACACCGATCCGCACGCGTGGATCCTCCTCGAGACCCGGGCCGAGCGCGTGCTCGAGCGGCGCGGCGACGACCGGCTCGAGTGGGCGGTGTCGATGACGGCCTCCCTCGCCGTGCACCTGCTCGACCGCGGCTTCGAGACCCACCTCGTCGAGACGGGTGCGGACGGCGAGCCGGAGCACTCGGAGGACGAGCGCGAGGTGGCGCACGACGTGCTGCTGCGCCTGGCCGAGCTGGCGCCCTCGCGCGAGTCGGTCGACGCGGTGACCCGGATCTCGGCCGACATGCGCGACACCGGGGGAGTACGACCGGTCTTCGCCGTGCTCACCCGACTCCTCGAGTCGGACCTCGATGGCCTCGGCTCCCTGGCCGCGCAGTCGCGCCCCGCGATCGCCTTCGTCGTCGCCGGCACCGCTGAGGAGGAGGCGGCTCTCGCCTCGCTCGGCTGGTACGCGGTGTCCGTCGACCCGAGCGCCTCCGTCGAGGAGGCGTGGGCGCAGGCCCTCGCTCTGCGGGTGGTGGCGTGAGCCGCCGCGTCGAGAGCGATCCGCGCGCCGGGTCGGCTCCTCTGAGCGGTCTGCTCTTCCTCGCGATCACGGCCGCCGCCGCCGGGATCGGTCGGCTCCTCGTCGGCGTCGACTGGCTGGTGCTCCTCGCGAGCGCGGTCGCCGTGGTGCTCGGCGTCCCGGCCGCCGCCCGGGCTCTGCGCGTGCACCCCGTCGTCCCGCCGATCCTCGGCACGCTGACGATGGTCGGCGTGCTGACCGCGATGTTCGTGCCCGGTCGGGCCCTGCTGTTCGTGATCCCCACGCCCGGCGCCGTCGCGCAGGCGGAGGCGCTCGCGCAGGGCGGCTTCCAGTCCATCGCGCAGCAGGGGCTCCCGGCGGTCGCCGACGACGGCATCTCGTTCCTCCTGATCGGCGGGGTGGTCGTGCTCGCCTGGGCGGCCGACCTGTTCGCCTTCTCCGTCCGCCTCCCCGCCCTGGCCGGTCTGTTCCCCGCGGCGCTGCTCGCGGTGCCGGCGATCGTGGACCCCTCCGAGGTGTCCTGGGCGAGCCTCGTCGTCACTGCGCTCGCCTACGCGGGCGTGCTCGCCGCCACGGCCGCCCCCCGACGCCCGAGCGGCCCGAGCGCGGCCTCGGCCGTGCTGCCCGCCTTCGCGGCCGTGACCGTCGTCGTCCTGGGCGCGGGAGTCGTCGCCGGGTCGGCGGCAGGCTACGCGCGCACCACCGCCCCCTCGGGCGTCTCCGGCAGCCTCTTCAACGGCGCGATCGACCCGGTGGTCGCTCTCGGCGCGGACCTGCGCCGCCCGAACCCCGTGACCGTGCTGCGCTACGCCACCGACTCCGACCTGCCCGTCTACCTCCGCGTGCTGACCGTCTCGGACTTCGACGGTGACGACTGGGCGCCGAGCGAGACGGAGCAGACCGCTCCGATCGAGGCGCCGATCGCGCCCGAGGGGCTCTCCGAGAGCGTGCCGCGCGAGGCGGAGGAGGTCGACGTCTCGGTGGAGACGCTGCGGAGCCAGTGGCTCCCCGTGCCGTATCCGGTCTCGTCGCTGACGGGCGTCGGCGACGGCTGGCTCCAGGACGTGCAGGACGGCTCGATCCGCGGCGACGCGACGACCCGCTCCGGAGACGACTACCAGGTGCAGGCGCTGCGGCTCGAGCCCGACCCGCAGCAGCTGCTCGCCGCGCCCGCGCCGTCCGGCGTCGACCGGTACCTCTCGCTCCCCGACGACGTGCCCGAGATCGTCCGCACCACCGCCGAGGAGGTCACGGCGGAGGCTCCGACCGCCTACGACCGGGCGCGCGCGCTGCAGACGTACTTCCGCTCGTCCGAGTTCCGCTACTCCGAGGACACCCCCGCGGAGGAGGGCTACGACGGCGACGGAGTCGGCGTGCTCTCGGCGTTCCTGACGACGAAGGAGGGCTACTGCGTCCACTTCGCCTCGGCGATGGCGGTGATGGCGCGCGAGCTCGGGATCCCGTCGCGGCTCGCCATCGGCTACCAGCCCGGCTCCGTCGTGCCCTCCGGCGGCAGCGACCTGACCACCTACCGCGTCCTCTCCTCCGACCTGCACGCCTGGCCCGAGCTGTACTTCGAGGGGGTCGGCTGGCTGCCCTTCGAGCCGACGCCCAGCCGCGGCGCTCCGGCCTCGTACACCCTGCCGAGCGCGACGGCGTCCTCGGGCCCCACCGCCCCGGGCTCGACCGCGACCACCGCGCCCGGTGCGACCAGCGCTCCCGCCGCGACACCCACTCCGACGGCCGCGTCGGCGACGCCGACCCCCGGTGCCGTCGGCGCCTCGAGCACCACGGCGGCTCCCGCGGCGACGCTCTGGGTGCTGCTCCTGCTGCTCGTGCTCGTCCCCTGGCTGATGCGCGCCGTCCAGCGCGCGCTGCGGCGCCGGTCCGCGCGCTCCGGCTCCGTCGAGGCCGCGTGGGCCGAGCTTCTGGCGACCGCCCGCGACCTGGGCGTCCCCGTGGAGGACACGGAGTCGCCGCGCGCGCAGGAGGCCCGCATGGCTCCCGCCCTCGACCCCGGAGCGGCGGCACGTCTGCAGGGGCTCCGGGAGCGCGTCGAGCGCCGGCGCTACTCGCCGTCCGCGAGCGAGTCGGAGGCGTGGGACGACGCGACCGCCGTGGCCGCCGCGCTCCGCGGCTCCGCGGGTGCCGGTCGTCGGGTGCTCGCGTCGGTCGTGCCCCGCTCGGCGCTGGACCCGGTCGCCCGGCTCGCGCGTCCGAGGTCCGACCTATGATCGCTAGGTGATCCCGGACCCCCTCGACGCCTCGCTCGCGCCGCTGATCGGGCCGCGCACGGCGAGCGCGGTCGAGAAGGCCTTCGGGTACCGCACGGTCGGCGAGCTCCTGGGCCACTACCCGCGCCGCTACGCGAAGCGGGGCGAGCTGACGGCGCTCTCGCGCCTCCCCGTGGGAGAGAGCGTGACGATCGTGGCGGAGGTGCGCGAGGTGCGCGAGCGGCCGATGCGCAACCGGCGCGGCACCCTGCTCGAGGTCATCATCTCGGACGGCTCGGGCACGCTCTCGCTGACGTTCTTCGGACAGCCCTGGCGCGCGGCGAAGCTCCACCGCGGCGTGCGCGGGATCTTCGCGGGCACGGTCTCGATGTTCCGCGACACCCCGCAGCTCACGCATCCCGACTACCGCCTGTTCGACGACGAGGAGGCCGCCGCGACGGAGACGGGAGGCGGTGAGCTCGCGAAGGACTGGGCCGAGCGGCCGATCCCGATCTACCCGGCGACCAGCGCGATCTCGAGCTGGCAGCTCCAGGCCGCGATCGGCGTGCTGCTGGACGGCCTGCGCGACGTGCCCGACCCGATGCCCGAGCAGGTGCGCGCCGGCCGCTCGCTGCTGGGCCTCGGCGAGGCGCTGGAGCTGATCCACCGCCCGCAGCGGGAGGGCGAGGAGGCGCAGGCGCGCGAGACGCTGCGCTTCCACGAGGCGTTCCTCCTGCAGCTCGCCCTGCTCGAGCGCCGGGCCTCGGCGCGCAGCAGCCCCGCGACCGCCCGCGTGCCCGGCCCCGGCGGGCTGCTCGAGCGCTTCGACGCCGCGCTGCCCTTCGCCCTCACCGGAGACCAGACCGCGGTGGGGCACGAGATCGCCGCCGACCTGGCCGCTGAGAGCCCGATGACCCGGCTGGTGCAGGGCGAGGTCGGCTCCGGCAAGACCCTCGTCGCGCTCCGGGCGATGCTCGCCACGGCCGAGAGCGGCGGGCAGGCGGCTCTGCTCGCTCCCACAGAGGTGCTCGCGGGGCAGCACCTCCGCTCGATCGCGAGGACCCTCGGCCCGGAGCTCGCGGCCGAGCTGGTGCCGACCCTCCTCACCGGCGGGCTGGGGGCGGCGCAGCGCCGTGCGGCCCTCCTCCGGATCGTCTCGGGCACGGCGAAGATCGTCGTCGGCACGCACGCCCTCCTCGGCGACGCGGTCTCCTTCTACGACCTGGGCCTCGTCGTGATCGACGAGCAGCACCGCTTCGGCGTGGACCAGCGGGACGCTCTGCGCCGGAAGGGCGCCACCCCGCCGCACGTGCTGGTGCTGACGGCCACGCCCATCCCGCGGACCGTCGCCATGACGGTCTTCGGCGATCTCGACACCTCGACCATCCGCGAGCTGCCCGCCGGGCGCCCCGGCATCACGAGCCACGTGGTGCCGCTCGCCGACCACCCCGCGTGGATCGCGCGGGCCTGGGAGCGCGCCGAGGAGGAGATCCGCTCGGGGCACCAGGTCTACCTCGTCTGCCCGGCGATCGAGCCGGGGGAGCCCGCCGAGGGCGCGCAGCCGCCCGAGGAGGACGCCGCCGCGCCGCTCACGACCGTCGCGGCGACGCTGGAGGGCGTGCGCGCGCATCCGCTGCTCGGGAAGCGCCGGTCGGCCGCGCTGCACGGGCGGATGACGACGGAGGAGAAGGACGCCGTGATGCGCTCCTTCGCCGCGGGGGAGATCGACGTCCTGGTGTCGACGACGGTCATCGAGGTCGGCGTGGACGTGCCGAACGCCTCGATGATGGTCGTGCTCGACGCGGAGCGGTTCGGAGTGTCGCAGCTGCACCAGCTCCGCGGGCGCATCGGGCGCGGCGGCGTCGCGGGGGTGTGCCTGTTCGTGACGGCGGCGGAGGCGGGGACGGTCGCGCGCGAGCGGGTGGAGGCGGTCGCCGCGACGCTCGACGGCTTCGCGCTCGCCGAGGTCGACCTGGAGCTGCGCCGCGAGGGCGACGTGCTGGGCGACTCGCAGTCCGGCGGGCGCTCGTCGCTCCGCCTGCTGCGGGTGGTGCAGGACGCCGACGTGATCGTGGAGGCGCGGGCGCTGGCGGAGCGGCTCCTCGCGGAGGACCCGTCCCTCGCCGCGCACGATCGGCTCCGTGCCGCGCTCGAGCGCCGCGTGCAGGACCGCGACCGGGAGTTCCTCGCCAAGAGCTAGGCGGTGCCCGCCCGCTACTCTGTCGGCATGGCCCGCATCGCCGTCGTCCCCGGCTCCTTCGACCCCGTGACCCTCGGTCATCTCGACGTGATCGAGCGGGCCGCGCGCCTGGTCGACGAGCTGCACGTCGTGGTGGTGCACAACCCCGCCAAGACGGCGCTGCTGCCGATCGCCCAGCGCGTCTCGCTGATCGAGCAGTCGATCGCGGAGGCCGGGGTCGAGGGGCGGATCGTCGTCGCCTCGTGGAGCATGGGCCTGCTCGTCGACTACTGCACCGACGTCGGCGCGAGCATCCTGGTGAAGGGCATCCGCTCGCAGGTCGACGTGGCGTACGAGACCCCTATGGCGATCGTGAACCGCAACCTCGCGCACGTCGAGACGGTGTTCCTCCTGCCCGATCCCGCGCACGCCCATGTGTCGAGCTCGCTGGTGCGGCAGGTCTCCTCCCTCGGCGGCGACGTCGCCCCCTACGTGCCGCCCGCGGTCGCCGCGTACCTCGCCGCCGGCTGAGGCGCCGCCGATCGCCTGCTCGGGCGATCTCGGGCCGTGGACCCGTGCGCCCGCGGCAGCCGGGAGAATGGACCGGTGAGCGAGACGCGCGTGCAGGCCTGGGCCCTCGACGGCATCCCGGAGGTGACTCCCGGTGACGACCTGCTCGAGCTGATCCTCGCGGCCGTCGCCGCCGCCGCCGAGGAGGACCGGCCCGCGGACGGCGACATCCTCGTCGTCACGAGCAAGATCGTCTCGAAGGCGGAGGGGCGCGTCGTCGCCGCGGCCGACCGCGAGGACGCGATCACGGCCGAGACCGTCCGCGTCGTCGCCACCCGGGCGCACGGCTCCGGCGTCACCCGCATCGTCGAGAACCGCCTCGGGATCGTCCAGGCGGCGGCCGGAGTCGACGCCAGCAACGTCGCGGAGGGGACGGTCCTCCTCCTCCCCCTCGACCCGGACGCCTCGGCGCGGGCCCTCTGCGCGGGCCTCCGGGAGCGGCTCGGCGTGGAGGTGGGCGTGCTCGTCAGCGACACCCTGGGCCGCGCCTGGCGGGTCGGGCAGACCGACGCGGCCATCGGAGCCGCGGGCGTCCTCGTGATCGACGACCTCCGCGGCGGGGTCGACGCCCTGGGGCGCACGCTGGGAGTGACCATGCCGGCCGTCGCGGACGAGATCGCCGCGCTCGGCGACCTGGTGAAGGGCAAGGCGAGCGGACGCCCCGTCGCCGTCGTCCGCGGGCTCGCCCGCCTGGTGACGAGGGTCGAGAGCCCGGGTGCCCGCACGCTGACCCGCACGGGCCCCGACGACATGTTCCGCCTCGGCGCCGACGAGGCCTTCGCCGAGGGCTTCGCGGCCGGAGCAGCCTCGCGCGAGGAGCGCGCGTGACCGGCTGGAGCGCGGTCGTCGTGTTCAAGGGCCGCGGCGGCTCGAAGACGCGCCTCGACGTGCCGGGCCGCGCGGCGCTGGCCGAGGCGTTCCTCCTGGACACGCTCGCCGCCGTGGCCGCCGCGGAGCCGGTGGCGAGCCTTCTCCTGGTCACCTCCGACGCCGGTGCGGCCGACCGCGCACGGGCGGAGCACCCGCAGCTGGTGGTGGTGCCCGACCCGGGAACCCTCGACGCCGCCGTGTCCGGGGGAGCCGAGGCCGCCCTCCACCGCCGGCCGGGCGCCCCGGTGATCGTGCTGACCGGGGACCTGCCCGCCCTGCTGCCGTCGGACCTCTCCGAGGCGCTCGCGACGCGGTCGCTCCCGGCCGTCGTCCCGGACCGCGAGGGGAGCGGCACCACGGCGCTCCTGCTGGCGGCCGGGGCCCTCGTCGCTCCGGCGTTCGGCCCGGGCTCGCTGGCCCGGCACCGCGACGCGGGCTGCGCCGTCGTCGTGCTGCCCGGCTCGTCGACGCTGAGGCTGGACGTCGACACGCTCGCCGATCTCGGAGACGCGGAGGAGGCCGGGGTCGGCCCGCATACGTCCCGCGCGCTGGCCGCAGCGGCCTGACGCGCAGGGAGTCCGAGCCGCGGACACGGTCAGCCGGCGAGCAGCCCCGCCTCGAACGCCGCCGTCAGGCCCGCGTCGATCGCGAGCGGTGCGCCGTCGACCGAGCGGACGGGGATCGCCCGCCGGGTGCTCGACACCAGCCACGCCGCATCCGCACCGGTGAGCGCCGTGACCGGCAGCTCGCGGCGCGACGACGCGAGCCCGCGGCGCTCGCCCAGCGCGAGGACCCGCTCGACCGTCGTGCCGGCGAGCACGCTGCCCGAGAGCGGCGTCGCGAGCACCCCGTCGCCGAGGAGCACCAGGCTCGACGTCGCCCCCTCGAGGAGAAGCCCGTCGCTCGTGCGCCAGACCACGTCGTCCGCGCCCCGGGACGCCGCCTCGCGCAGCGCCGCCCGGGTGACGGCGCCCGAGGTGGTCTTGACGCCCGGGAGCAGCCACGGCGCGAGCGGACCGCTCGCGTACCCGCGGTCCAGCACGACGACGGCCGCGCCCTTCTCCCGAAGCGCGCTCGAGTCGGGAGTCGGAGCCGCGCGCACGGTGCACCGGGCGGAGTCGCCCGAGCCGTGGGCGGCGATGAAGCGGACCGTCAGGTCGTCGACCCGGTCGTGCTCCGCCACGGCGAGGTCGACCGCTCGGGACCAGAGGGGCGCCTCCGGGATCGTCAGCCCGACGGCCCGGGCCGATCCGGCCAGCCGCGCGAGGTGCTCGCCGAGCGCGCGGGGACGTCCGTCGAGGACCGCGACGGTCTCGAAGACCCCGTCGCCGCGGAGGTAGCCCGCCTCGTCGACGCGGACGAGCGGACCCTCCGGGTCGCGGAGGACGACGGCGCCGGAGGTGATCTCGACCAGGACGGGGGTGCTCATCCGCCCATCCTGCCCCCGGCGGAGCCTCAGCGGGGGAGGAGGCCGCTCGCCACGTCTGACGGCTCGACGATCTCGCGCCACGGCTCCGGCCGGAGTCCTGCCGAGCCGAGCACGTCGGCCCCGGCGAGGAGGTCCACGTCGAGACCGGTCAGCTCGCCGATCGCGGCGACCGGCAGCTGGAACGTCCTGAAGCCGCCGAGCGGCACCAGGCCCTCGCGCACGCGCTCCACGAGCTCGCTCTGGTCGAGCAGGTACGCGCTCGTCGCGAGCGTCGATCCGTCCGGGCTCCACGCCGCGATCTTCCAGAAGCGGCGGGGGATGCCCGTACCGCGGTAGACCGGGTCGTCGTCCGCGAGCACGGGCCCGGTGAAGACGCTCAGGCGCGTGCGCCAGGTCTGCGCGTACTCGAGCACCAGCGTCTCGAGCCCGAGCCACAGCTCCTGCGACTGGTTGAAGCCGCTCGCCTGGGGCGCGGCGTTCGTGTAGCAGAAGCTGTCGCGGTTGGCCGCGGCGGCCTCGTCCCGGTCGCCCCAGACGGGGTCGCGGCGGCGGACCAGGTGGCCGCGGTCGAGGTCGTTGCGGGCGTACACCTCCGGCCCGGTCTGCTCGGAGGCGGGGATGCGGTCGTCGAGGTGCCAGTCGTCGCCGCGGCCGAGCTCGACCAGGCGCGCGCCGTCGATGTTCACGGCCGTCGAGACGGCCAGGCGCCGCTCCGGATCCAGCAGCACCTCGAAGTGCGTGTACGGCAGGAGCCGCACCGGGCGCTCGACCCTCAGGCGCGGCGCCGCCGCGGGGACGCCGAGGAAGTCCGCGTCGAAGCTCACTCCTCGACCTCCGCCGTCGGAGTCGCCGTGGCTGTCGCTGTCGGGGTCGCCGTGGGCGTCGCCGGGGGAGCCTCGGTCGCGGGGACTCCCGTGCCGGTCGGAGCCGGAGCCGGTGCCTGGGTGGCGGGAGCCGGGACCTGCGAGCCGTTGCTGATCAGCAGGGCGATGTCGGAGTAGCGCGCGACGGTCGTGCCCGCGGCCGGGTCGGTGCCCGCCACCACGCCGGCCGGGAGCGACGAGTCGATGGTCGCCCCCTCCTCGACGTCGAAGCCGAGGTCCTCCAGCGCCTCCGTGGCGTCGTCGACCGAGCGGCCGGAGACGGTCGGCACGGCGATCTGGCGGCCGTTCAGCAGGGCGCTGCTGGGCTCCTCGAAGTCGTCCCCGCCGTACTTCTGGTCGGCGCGGGTCATCACCGAGTTCCAGATGTAGTGGCGGATGTTGGAGGCGTACGGGCGGCTCTCGAGCTCCGAGTTCGGGAAGCGGACCTCGCGCATCGAGGTGTGGCCGTCGATGTTGCCCACCCAGACCACGGTCGCGACGCGCGAGCTCGCGCCGTCCATCCAGGTCGACTCCGCGTTGTCGGTGGTGCCCGTCTTGCCGATGTGCTCGATGCCGTCGTCCGGGTCGGACTGGGCGGCCGTGCCGCCGGTGACGACGCGCTGCAGGGCGTAGTTCGCGACCGCCGTCAGCTCGGGGCTGAGGGCCTGGTTGCAGGTGGAGGCCGGCGGCTGGACGGCGGCGCCGGTCGCGTCGGTGATCGCGTCGATGGCGATCGCGGAGCAGGCGGTGCCGTTGTTGGCGAAGCCGGCGAAGGCGGTGACCATCGAGAGGGGGGAGATGAGCGTGTCCGAGCCGAGGACGGCGGACGGCTTGTAGTCGACCTCGCCGCCGTCGGCCGCCTTCACGCCGAAGCCGACCGCGCGGTCGCGGATCGCGCAGAGGTCGAGCTGCTGCGCCATCGAGACGTAGACGGTGTTGATCGACTGCATCGTGCCGGTCAGCACGCTGTAGCTGCCGTTCTCGCTGTCGTCGTTGTTGACCTCGTAGGAGGTGTCGAGCTCGCCGCCCGGCGCGCAGCTGGCGGGGAAGCCCGAGAAGGTGCGCTCGCGGCCGTTGATCGTCTCGTTCAGGGTGCGTCCGCTCGCGAGCCACTGCGCGAGCGTGAACACCTTGTAGGTCGATCCGACCTGGAACCCGGCGGAGCCGCCGTAGGCCGTGTCGGTGTTGAAGTTGACGGCGGAGAAGTTCGCGCCGTTCACGGCGCCGGCCGCGTCGTAGTCCTTGTTCTGCACCATCGCCAGGATCCGGCCGGTGCCGACCTCCATCGAGACGGTCGCGCTGCCGATGTTGGTGTCGAGGGTGGGGACCTTGGGGACGGCGTTGTTCGTCGCGTTGGCCGCGGTGTCCTGCAGGTCGCGGTCGAGCGTCGTGTAGATCTTGTAGCCGCCGCGCTGGAAGTTGGCGAGGCGGGTGTCCGCGTCGTCGCCGAACGCCGGGTCGTTCTGGACGACGCGGGTGATGTAGTCGCAGAAGAAGGCCGCGTTGCCGGCGGTCTGGCAGCCGGTGGGCGTCTGCGTGATCGCGGGGACGACCTCCTCGGCGACGGCGGCGTCGTGGTCGGCCTGCGAGATCTTCCCCTCCTGCAGCATCTGGTCGAGGACGTAGTCGCGGCGGATCTTGTTGTCCGGGATGTTCTCGGGCTGGTCGATCCGGAGGCCGTTGGGGTTGTTGACCGTGGCGATCAGGCTCGCGGCCTGCGCCAGGCTCAGGTCGGCCGCGGTGGTCGAGAAGTAGTACTCGGCCGCCGCCTGGATTCCGTAGACCTGGCCGCCGAAGCCGGCGATGTTGAGGTAGCCGAGGAGGATGTCGTCCTTGCTGTACTTCTTCTCGAGGTCGACGGCGAGCTTCATCTCCTTGAGCTTGCGGCTCGGAGTGGTCGCGGTCGCCTCCTCGTAGGCGGCCTCCGAGGCGGCCTCGTCGGTCGCGCTCAGCGACTCCGCCTTCTGCACGAGGACGTTCTTGACGTACTGCTGGGTGATGGAGGATCCGCCCTGGAGGTCCCCGCCGACGATGTTGCTGAGCACCGCGCGGATCGTGCCCTGCAGGTCGACGCCGCCGTGGTCGTAGAAGCGCGGGTCCTCGGTCGAGACCGCCGCGTCCTTCACGGACTGGCTGACCTGGTCGAAGGCCACCTCCTCGCGGTTCTGCGCGTAGAAGGAGGCGAGCAGCTCGTCCGAGCCGTCGGTGCGCTTGGCGTAGATCTCGGTCTTCTGGGCCAGCTGGCCGAGCTCGAGGTACTCCGGCACCGTCTCGAACAGCCCGATCGGGTTGTTCTCGGCGAGACCGGTGACGGCGAGGGCGGGAGTGACCCCGACCGTGATCAGCAGGCCCCCGGCGAGGCTGGCTCCGACGATCCCGAGGACCCGGGCGAGCACGCCGCCGCGGGCGGTTCCTTGCGCAGACATGGCTACGAGAGTAGGCGACGAGTCTGGATCCGTCGTGCGGCCGCGCTCGCGGGCCCTGATGCCCGCCCTCCCGGCCCCGGGAACGGCGGCCGCCGGTACGGTGAGCGGGTGACCAGAGCCCGAGCATGACCGCCTCCGCCGACCCCGCCGAGACGCGCCGCCGCGCGGTGCTCGTGGTGGCCGTCCTCGCCTCCTTCGTCGCCTTCCTCGACGGCACCGTCGTCAACGTCGCCCTGCCCGCCATCACCCGCGAGCTCGGCGGCGGGCTCGCGGTGCAGCAGTGGGTGGTCGACGGGTACCTGATCACGCTCGGCGCGCTGATCCTCGTGGCCGGCTCGCTCGCCGACCGCATCGGCCGGGCCCGCAGCATGACCATCGGCCTGATCGGCTTCGGTGTCACCTCGCTGCTGTGCGCGCTGGCCCCCACCGCCGAGGTCCTCATCGTGGCGCGGATGCTCCAGGGCGCCGCCGGCGCGATCCTCGTGCCCAGCTCGCTCGCCCTCATCATCGCGACCGTCCACGGCGCCGCGCAGGCCCGGACCATCGGCGCGTGGACGGCCTGGACCGGCACGGCGACGATCGCCGGCCCCGTGCTCGGCGGCCTGCTGGTGGACGCGGGCTCGTGGCGGTACGTCTTCGCGCTCAACCTGCTGCCGATCGCGGTGACGCTGGTCCTGCTGCGCAGGCTCGGCGCGGTCGACTCGGGGACCCGGGTGCCGATCGACGGCGTCGGCGCGGTGCTCGGGGTGATCGGCCTGGGAGGGCCGGTGTTCGCGCTGATCGAGCAGGAGCGGCTCGGGGTCCAGCATCCGCTCGTGCTGACCGCCCTGATCGGGGGAGTCGCCGCCCTCGTCGCGTTCGTCGTGTGGGAGCGGCGCGCGGCGCATCCGATGCTGCCGCTGTCGCTCTTCGCGTCGCGGAACTTCACCGTCGGCAACGTCTCGACGGCGTTCGTCTACGGCGCGCTCTCCTTCGGCTTCTTCGCGCTGGGCCTGTTCCTGCAGCAGACCCTGGGCTTCTCGGCGACCCTGGCCGGGCTCGCGACGCTCCCGCCGACGATCCTGCTGCTCCTGCTCTCGCAGGTCTCCGGGTCGCTGTCGGCGCGGTTCGGCCCGCGGCTCTTCATGGGCGTCGGACCGCTGATCGCCGCGGCCGGGTTCCTCCTGCTCTCCTTCGTCGACGAGGGCGCCGACTACGCCACGCAGCTGCTGCCGGGGATCCTCCTCTTCGGCTTCGGCCTCGCGGTGACGGTCGCCCCGCTGACCTCGACGATCCTCGGCGCGGTCGAGGACGGGCACAGCGGAGTCGGCTCCGCCGTGAACAACGCCGTCTCGCGCATCGCGGGGCTGGTCGCCATCGCCGCGACCTCGCTCGTGGTCGGCGACTCGCTCGACGTCGAGGGCTTCTCCCGTGCCGCCGTCGCGACCTCCGCCCTCCTGGTCGCCGGCGGCGTCGTCTCCCTCCTCGGCATCCGCAACCCGGCTCCCGCCGACCGCTGACGACTGCTCGGGGAGCGTCTCCGACCCCCGTCCGGGGTGCGGCGCTCCGCGTTCACGCGATGTCCGCCGATCCTTCGACGGAACGTGGATGAAATAGTTGTCGCTACATGGAATACTGATCGACGTCGATGCGCTTGCATACATCGGACGGGGACGCTCTCCCCGCGACGACCGTCACACTCGAGGAGAAACCATGACCGACACCGTCACCATCCCCGGCTACAAGGCCGGCACCTGGGTCATCGACCCCACCCACAGCGAGGTCGCGTTCAGCGTCCGCCACCTGATGATCAGCAAGGTCAAGGGCAAGTTCGAGCGCTTCACCGCCACGTTCACCACCGGCGAGAACCCGCTCGACTCCAAGGTCGA
Source organism: Rathayibacter sp. VKM Ac-2805 (assembly GCF_009834265.1). NCBI lineage: Bacteria > Bacillati > Actinomycetota > Actinomycetes > Micrococcales > Microbacteriaceae > Rathayibacter > Rathayibacter sp. VKM Ac-2805. The sequence goes on along the minus strand of NZ_CP047185.1, from coordinate 2,105,687 downwards.
GGCCACCGCCGAGGTCGCCTCCGTCAACACCAACGAGCCCAACCGCGACGGCCACCTCCGCACCGGCGACTTCTTCGAGGCCGAGAAGTACCCGGAGATCCACTTCGTCTCGACCGCCGTCCGCCCGAACGGCGACGACTTCCTCGTCGACGGCGAGCTCACCATCAAGGGCACCACCAAGCCCGTCACCTTCGAGGTGGAGTTCGGCGGCTTCGGCACCGACCCCTACGGCAACTACAAGGCCGGCCTCACCGCCAAGGCGACCATCGACCGCACCGACTTCGGTCTGACCTACAACGCGGCCCTCGAGACCGGTGGCGTGCTCATCGGCGAGAAGGTCACCATCACCCTCGACCTGCAGGCCGCCCACCAGGCGTAGTCCGAGCCGATCGACCGGAGCCGTCCCTCCCCCCGGGGAGCGGACGGCTCCGTCGTTCCCGGAGCCGGTGCGGGATCAGAGGATGCCGAGCTCCGTCAGCTGCTCGGAGATGCCCGCGCCGTCGGGCGCGAAGACCCAGGTCGTGCCGCTGGTCAGGGAGCGGTCCTCGGCCTTGGAGCGGCCTCCCGCGAGCACCGCCTCGCCGGTGGAGAGCTGGCGGATCGCGATCGCCGCGACCTTGTCGGGGTGCTCGTCCGCGAAGTCGGAGTAGATCTCCTCGTCGTGCTGCCCGTCGTCGCCGACCAGCAGCCAGCGCACGTCCGGGAACTCGGCCGCGAGTCGCCGGAGGTTCATCTCCTTGTGCTGCTTGCCGCTGCGGAACCAGCGGTCGTGCGTCGGGCCCCAGTCGGTCAGGAGGAGCGCTCCGGCCGGGTACAGGTGCCGCGAGAGGAAGCGGGTGAGCGCCGGGGCGACGTTCCACGCGCCGGTGGAGAGGTAGATGACCGGGGAGCCCTCGTACTGCCGGGCGAAGCGGTCGAGGAAGACCGCCATGCCGGGCGTGGGCATCCGGGCGTGCTCGTCGAGCACGAAGGTGTTCCAGGCGGCGACGAAGGGGCGGGGGAGCGCGGTGACCATCACCGTGTCGTCCACGTCCGACACGACGCCCAGCCGCGCCTCCGGACGCACGATGAACACGGGCGCCTCGACGGGCTTCGAGCCCGCGGTCGAGAAGGTGATGGTGTGCCAGCCGGGCTCGAGCGTGATCGGGAGGTCCGCGTCGACGACTCCGCCGCGGTCGGCCGTCACCCGGTGGGTCTGCCCGTCGGCCTCGACGGTCACGACGGCCCCGCTCACGAAGACGCTGGTGAAGCTCCGCCAGCCGCGCACGCCCTCGACGGGGCGGACCTCCTCGACCCCGGGAGGGGTCGGCCGCGTGTAGAGGACGCGGGCCAGGACGCGCAGCTGCGTCGTCGAGCCGTAGCCGGTGTAGGGGATGACCCTCGGGACGTAGCCCTTGCGCTTCACGCGCCTCATCCGGAAGGAGTGGAGTCGGTCCTCGAGGCGGGCGGCGCGGTGCATGACCTCCGCCTTGCCTGCGCTCAGGGGCTTGCTCTCGGGCGTCAGCGGCATCCGCCCAGTCTGTCAGACCGGATGCCGGACCGCAGATCGCGCTCTCACGCGATCGTCAGCCTCCGGTGGGCTCGATCAGCTCGGGGCCGTTCGCCGAGACGGAGCCCACGGCCGCGCCGACGCCGTGCACCTCGAGCTCCTCGGCCAGCTCGGCCGCGCCCTCGGCGGCCGCGCGCAGCAGCTCGCCGTCCCCGGGGGACGCCGGGTCCAGCCAGTCCTCGATCAGCTCCGGCTGCAGCAGCACGGGCATCCGCTCGTGCACCTCGGCGAGCGGCCCGGCGGAGGGGCGGGTGAGGACCGTCGCCGAGAGCAGCCACGGAGAGCCCGGCTGGGCCGAGCGCCACCACTCGTAGAGACCGGCGAACAGGAGGAGCGAGCCCTCGCCCGGCGAGACGTAGACGGGTGCCTTCGCCCCGTCCGCGCCGACCCGCCACTCGTACCAGCCCGAGGCGGGCACGATCGCGCGCCGGGAGGCGTAGGACTCGCGGAACGACGGCTTCTCGGCGACGGACTCGATCCGCGCGTTGAACAGCGGCGGCCCCGCGGACGGGTCGGCGGCGGAGCGGGGCACCAGGCCCCAGCGGGCTCCGGCGAGCCGACGCCGCGGCGGGCTGCCCTCCTCGACCCCCTTCATCGACTCCGCGACGACGGCGATCCGCTGGGTCGGCGCGATGTTCCAGGACGGCTCCGGAAGGTCGGCGCCCGGCTCGTCGATGTCGAAGAGCGCCACCAGGTCGGCGGTGGTCTGCGAGAGGACGAAGCGTCCGCACATGGTTTCTCCCGGGTGGATCGGACCCGCGGAGCCGTCGCCCTTCCGGGGGCGCGAAACACGAGGGACTTTCGATGAGACGACCCCGACCGGCGGTCGCCGTGCGTACGATTGTAGGAACCACGACCGAAGGAGCCCGCCGTGCCTCTTGGAAACCTCGTCGATCGACCGTTCGGTGAATCGTCCCAGGTCCGCAACGAGCCGGTGCAGGTGCGCAGCGCCGCCCGTCTCGCCTCGCTGCTCGACGCGGCGGCCGCCGTCGTCGACGAGGTCGGCTTCGACCGCCTGACCACGGCGATGGTCGCCGAGCGCGCGGGAGCCGCGATCGGCACGGTCTACCGCTACTTCCCGGACCGCATCGCCGTCCTCCAGGCGCTGCGCGAGCGGGCCCTCGAGCGCTTCCGCCGCCGCGTCATCACCGAGATCCGCGACACCCACCCGGGCAACTGGTGGGGCGCGGTCGACTGCGCGATCGACGCCTTCTGCGAGATGCACCGCAACGAGCCGGGCTTCCGCTCCATCCGCTTCGTCGACACGATCCACGCCCCCGAGGTCGCGGGCGAGGCGTTCGAGGCCGGCTTCTTCGCCCGCCGCTTCGCCGAGATCCTCGCGTCCGAGTACGGCCTCCCGGGCGGCGCGCAGCTGTCCTTCCGCCTCGAGGTGACCATCGAGGTCGCGGACGCGCTGCTCACGCGCGCGTTCCTCATCGACCCCAACGGCGACCAGCGCTTCATCGACGAGAGCCGCTCGCTGCTGCGCCACTACATGACCTCGCACTACGGAGCCGTCGAGGAGTCCTGACCGGCTAGGACTGTCAAGGCCCTAGTCGCTCCCGGAACATCCCGCAACACTTCGCGGTCCGGGTTGGCAGGCGGCTGCTATTGGTGTTTTCCTTGCCGCCTGGCCCCGTTCGGGGCCGCGGGCCGTGCAACGGCCGGACGCGCGGAGCGAGAGCGGGCACAGTCGTGGACCAGGGACAGATCGGCGCGCACACCGCCGGACGGCGGGCGGCCTCGTGATCGAGTTCCGCAACGTCAGCAAGCAGTACCCGGACGGCACGCGGGCGGTCGACGACTTCTCGCTCGTGCTGCCCTCCCGGCAGACGACCGTCTTCGTCGGCTCCTCGGGGTGCGGGAAGACCACGATCCTCCGCATGATCAACCGGATGATCGAGCCGACCTCCGGCACCATCGAGATCGACGGCGAGGACATCTCGTCCCTGCCCGCCGTCGCGCTCCGCCGCCGCATCGGCTACGTGATGCAGAACTCCGGCCTCCTGCCGCACCGCAAGGTCATCGACAACATCGCGACCGTGCCGAGGCTGAACGGGGTCGCCAAGAAGCAGGCGCACGCCCGCGCGCTCGAGCTGATGGACACGGTCGGACTGGACCGTGCGCTCGCCGCCCGGTACCCCAGCCAGCTCTCCGGCGGCCAGCAGCAGCGCGTCGGGGTGGCGCGCGGCCTGGCGGTCGACCCGAACATCCTGCTGATGGACGAGCCGTTCGGCGCGGTCGACCCTCTCGTGCGCGCCGACCTGCAGCGCGAGACCCTGCGGCTCCAGGACGAGCTCGACAAGACCGTGGTCTTCGTCACCCACGACATCGACGAGGCGTTCCTCCTCGGCGACCAGGTCGTCATCCTCGAGAAGGGCGGCCGGATCGCGCAGAAGGGCTCGCCCGCCGAGATCCTGGCGAACCCCGCGAGCGAGTTCGTCGCCGGCTTCGTCGGTGCCGACCGCGGCAAGCGCTCGCTCCGGATCGAGGAGCGCGACGGCGCCCGCATCGTGGTCGACGGCGACGGGCGCCCGACCGGAGTGCTGCGCGCGCAGGACGGCCCCGCCGCGTGAACTGGGTCGTCAACAACACGGACGCGATCGTCGCGAACCTGCTGGCGCACCTGGCCCTGTCGGTCCCGCCGATCCTGCTCAGCTTCCTCGTCTCGCTGCCGTTCGGCTGGTTCGCGAACCGCTACCGCTGGAGCCGCGGCACCCTGCTGACAGGGCTCGGCGTGCTCTACGCCATCCCCTCGCTGGCCATGTTCATCCTGCTGCCGGTCCTGCTGGGCATCCCGCTCCGCTCGACCGCCAACGTGATCACGGGTCTCACCCTCTACGGCGTCGCGCTGATGGTCCGCACCACCTCGGACGCACTGGGCGCGGTGTCGGACGACGTCCGCCAGTCGGCGACCGCGATGGGCTACTCCGGCTGGGCGCGCTTCTGGCGGGTCGAGTTCCCGCTGGCCGGTCCGGTCCTGCTCTCGGGCCTGCGCGTGGTCACGGTCAGCACGGTCAGCCTGGTGACGGTCGGCGCGGTGCTCGGGATCCAGAGCCTCGGCCTGCTCTTCACCGACGGCTTCCAGCGCGGCATCACCGGTGAGATCGTCACGGGCATCGTCCTCACGATCGTCCTCGCGCTGGTGCTCGACGGACTGCTGGTGCTGATCGGCCGTCTCCTCATGCCCTGGACGGCTCTGGACCGCACGCGCCGCTCGCGCAGACCGGTCGCGGTCGAGAGGGCGGTGACGTCGTGAACCTCATCGCCGAGGCCTTCGCCTGGATCGCCGACCCCGCGCACTGGACCGGGGTCTACGCGATCCCGACCCGTGTCGCCCAGCACGTCGGCATCAGCCTGCTGGTGCTCGTGATCGCGGCCGCTATCGCGATCCCGATCGGCTACCTGATCGGGCACACCGGGCGCGGCAAGGGCATCGCCGTGCCGGTCGCAGGCGGCCTGCGCGCCCTGCCGACGCTGGGCGTGCTCGTCCTCGCGGCGATGAGCCTGGGGCTCGGCCTCGGCGCTCCGGTGATCGCCCTCGTCGTGCTCGCGATCCCGTCGGTGCTCGCCGGCGCGTACTCCGGGCTCGAGGCGGTCGACCGCCGCACGATCGACGCGGCGCGCTCGATGGGCATGACCGAGTGGCAGATCCTGAGGAAGGTCGAGATCCCGCTGGGGCTGCCGCTGCTGATCGGCGGGCTCCGCTCGGCGGCGCTGCAGATCATCGCGACCGCCACGCTCGCCGACTACATCGGCGCCGGCGGCCTCGGGCAGTACATCTTCCGCGGAGTGAAGTCGGGGGACTACCCGCAGATGCTCGCCGGCTCGATCCTGGTGATCGTGCTGACGCTCCTCAGCGAGGTCCTCTTCGCCCTCCTCCAGCGGCTCGCCGTGCCGCGCGGAGTCGTGCTCGGCCTGGCCGGCACCGCCGGCCGCACAGGTTCCCGCGCTTCGTCGCCCCGACGACGCGCGGTGATGGGAATCCCCATCGAAGAAGGGAAATAGCAATGTTCACAGCACATTTCACGAAGGGCCGTGTCGCGCTCAGCGCACTCGCGGTCGGTGCCGTCGTGGCACTGGCAGGGTGTTCCTCGAGCGATCCGCTCGATGAGGGATCGGGTGCGACTGCGGGCAGCGAGACCATCGTGGTCGGCTCGCAGGACTACTACTCGAACGAGATCCTCGCCGAGATCTACGCGCAGGCGCTGGAGAACGACGGCTTCACCGTCGACCGCCAGCTGCGCATCGGCCAGCGCGAGATCTACCTGCCCGAGATCGAGAGCGGATCCATCGACGTCTTCCCGGAGTACGACGGCAGCCTCCTGCAGGCGCTCGAGCCCGACGCGACGGCCACCACCGCCGACGACGTGTACTCCGCGCTCGGCGACGCGCTGCCCGACGGCCTCCGCGCCCTCGACGCCGCTGAGGCCAGCGACCAGAACTCGTACACCGTCACCCAGGCCTTCGCCGACAAGTGGGACCTGACCGACATCGCGTCGCTCAAGAACGTCACCGACCCGATCGTGGTCGGCGGCAACTCCGAGCTGCAGACGCGCCCCTACGGGCCCGACACCCTGCAGTCGAAGTACGGCATCACGACCACCTTCCAGGCGATCGAGGACAGCGGCGGATCGACCACCGTCGACGCGCTCACCAGCGACCAGATCCAGCTGGCGAACGTCTACACGGCCGACCCGAACATCCAGAAGAACGACCTCGTCGCTCTCGAGGACCCGGACGGACTGTTCGTGGCCGACAACGTCGTGCCGATCGTCTCGAGCAAGATCACGGACGACGCGGCCGAGGTGCTGAACGCGGTCAGCGCGAAGCTCACGGCGGACGACCTCGTCGCCCTCAACTCCGAGAGCGTCAACGAGCAGAAGTCCGCGTCCGCGATCGCGGGCGAGTGGCTGAAGTCGGCGGGTCTCGTCGACTGATCCTCCCCGGATCCACGCCCGGAGGCGCGTCACTCGTCGAGGTGACGCGCCTCCGCTCTGTTCAGGAGCTTCTTCCCGAGGAGCACGAGCAGGGCGAAGACGACGATGACGCCCACGAAGACGTAGCCGGCGCCGTGCAGGCTCTCCGAGAGCTCCCGGTAGCTGCCCGCCGCGGCCGCGCCGACGCCGACGTAGGCGGACGACCAGAGCACGCACGCCGGGATCGTCCAGGCCATGAAGGTCCGGTAGCGCATCCCGCTCATCCCCACCGTCAGCGGGATCAGCGAGTGCAGCACCGGCAGGAATCGCGAGAGGAACACGGCGAACCCGCCGCGCCGCGCGAGGTAGCGCTCGGCCTTCAGCCAGTTCTTCTCGCCGAGCCGGCGTCCCAGGCGCGACGCGCGGATCCGCGGCCCGAACCAGCGGCCGAGGTAGAAGCCGACGGACTCGCCGCAGAGGGCGCCGATGACGACCGTGACGGCCAGCGCCGCGAACTGCAGCGGGCTGGTCACGCCGGTCGCGCTGACGATCACGATCGTGTCGCCGGGGACGACGAGGCCCGCCAGGATCGTGGTCTCGAAGAAGATCGCGAGTCCGGCGAGGAGCGTCCGCCAGACCGGGGGGACGCTGACGACGAAGTCCAGGATCCCGGTGAGGGTGTCGTTCACCGGGCGCCCCCGCCCGCCGCGGACTCGATCAAGGGCTGGGGCCGACGGCGGCTCCGGATGCTCGGCATGGCTCGATCGTAGGGGCGCACGGCTGGGCGGCGGCAGGGCTGCGCCCGGGAGGCCGGTGGACGCCGAGCGGTCAGGGGACGGCGACGAGCGCGGAGGCCGCCGGGCCGGTGCCGTTCGCCGTGACCGCCTGCACCGAGAGGGTGTAGCTGCGGCCCGGGACCAGCTTCGTGAAGGTCTGCGAGCGCTTGGTCGCGGCGACCACGGCGCTCCAGGCTCCGGCTCCGCTCGTGTCGGACCCGTCGCGCGACACCCGGTAGCCGGTGACCGCCGAGCCGCCGGTCCCCGCGGGGGGCGACCACGCGAGCGTCGCCGTGCCGTCCGAGCCCGCCGTGGCGGTGACCGCGGTCGGCGCGCCGGGGAGCCCGGCGGCGACGAGGGTCGCCGTCAGCGTGGTGCTGCTCCCGGGAGTGACGACGCTGTGCGAGGCGGCGCCGCCGTCCGACCAGGATGAGAACCGGTAGGCCGTGCCCGACGCGTCGGTCTGGTCCGGGACCTCCAGCTGGAGGGCCGAGCCCGCCCACGAGACGACGGTCGTGCCTCCGGCGACCTCGGTGCCGTTGACGACGACCGTCCGGCCGGCGGGAGCGGTGGCCAGGGTGACGGAGACCTTCTGCGGGGAGAACGTCCGCGTCGCCGTCGTCGACACTCCGCTCGAGTCCGTCGCCGTGACGCTGATCAGGAGGTCGCTGTCCGCGGCGGCGGCGAGGTCCTCCGGGCCGGGGGCGACGAAGGAGAGGTCGTTCCCCGTCAGCGGCCCGAGGAAGGGATGCGTGTGCTGAGCGTGGCGGCGCTGGACGGTCCAGGTGAGCGCCGAGGCGGGCAGGACGCCGTCCTCGGCGTCGGTCGCCGTGGCGCGGAGGCCGTAGCTCCGGCCCGTCACGAACACCCCTCCGTCGGCGGGTGCGGTGATGCTCACCGTCGGGGCACTGTCGCCCGAGGTGATCCTCGTCGTCGCGGGTGCGGAGACGGCTCCCTTCGGATCGCGGACGCGGAGGGACGCGGTCCAGCTGCCGGCGGCGTAGCTGTGGGTGAAGGTCGGGCCGGTCGTGATGCGGTCGGGGGTGCCGTCGCCGAACGACCACAGGTAGGTCAGGGCACCGCCCTCCGGGTCGCTGCTGCCCGAGCCGTTCAGCCGCGCGGCGAGAGGAGCCGCGCCGGAGGAGGGGGCGGCGGTGAGGGCCGCGGTCGGGGCGCGGTTCGCCGCGGCGGTGTAGGCGAGGCGCCGGACCTCGCCGCCGTTCGCGTAGCTGGTGTAGAAGAGGTCCTGGGTCCCGCGCGAGGGGCCGAAGGCCATGGCGACGGCACTGCTGCCGCCGAGGCCGGTCACGAGATCGCCTGCCGCGCCGGTGCGGCCGAGGGTCCGGATCTTCCCGCACACGTAGTCGCCGAAGAGGTACGCGCCGTCGTAGGCGGCCGGCCAGACGCCGCGGGGGACGTAGGCGCCGCCCGTGATCGAGGCGCAGCCGCTGCTGTGCGCGTAGTCGTGGACCGGGTCGGTGAGCCCGGCGGGCGCCGCGGCTCCGCAGTTCGAGGCCGAGCCGGTCTTCGCGCAGTGGCCCTCACGGGTGTTCCAGCCGTAGTCGGCGCCGGCGACGCCCTGGTCGATCTCCTCCCAGGCGTCCTGGCCCACGTCGTTGATGCGGAAGACGGTGCCGGTCGCGTTCGGGTCGAAGGCCATCCGGAACGGATTGCGCAGGCCGCTCGCGAAGGTCTCGCGGCAGCGCAGGCCCTCGGCGGCCGGGGCGAGCCGGCAGGAGGCGGTCCCGGTGCCCAGGTAGGGGTTGCCGGCCGGGACGCCGCCGGTGAGGGTGATCCGGAGGATCTTGCCGTTCAGGATGTTCGGGTCGCGGGCGGCGTCGTTCCGGCCGCCGCAGCCGCTGCCGCCCGGCGAGCCGACCCCGCCGCGGTAGTCGCAGCCGCCGTCGCCGACGCTGACGTAGAGCAGGCCGTCCTTGCCGATGGCGAGGTCGCCGCCGTTGTGGTTGCTCGCGGGGGAGTAGATGCCGTCGAGGAGGACGCGCTCGGAGGCCGGGTCGATGCGGTCGTCGGTGCCGAGCTGGAACGAGGAGACGCGGTTGCGCGGGGCTCCCGCGGGGTTCACCGTGCCGCCGGCGTTGGTCGGGCAGGAGGAGTCGGAGCCCTTCGCCGTGTAGTAGACGACGACGGTGCGCGAGCCCGGTGCCGGGTCGACCGCGAGGCCGAGCACGCCGCGCTCGCCGTTGGCGCAGACCTTCGAGCGCAGGTCGAGGGCCGGGGTGGCGATAAGGCTGCCTCCGCGGATCACCCGGATCGCTCCGGTCTGCGAGGAGACGAGGGTGCGCCCGTCGGTCGTGAAGGCGAGGGCGGTCGGCGCGGGGACGGCCGCCACCCGGGAGTCGGTGAAGCCGACGGGCACGACGGGAGCGGCGGACGCCGGACCCGCGGGCCCGGCGACGAGCGCGGCGGCCGTGATCGCCAGGACGGTGAGCAGGGCGAGACCGCGGGGGCGGATCCTCGAGCGGGGCATCGGTGACTCCGAGACGGTCGGCGCTGCTGAGCGAGCGGCGGTCTGCGGCGGTGCAGAGGGCGCTGTCGGCGATGACGCGGGGCCAGGATAGGCGCGCGCGGCGGAGGGGCCGTGTCCCCCTTCAGGGTCAACACTGGGGGCTCCGGGCGCGGTGTCCCCGGGCCGCTCACGTCGAGCGGGGCTGCAGTGCGTCGGCCCGCCGGTTCACTCCAGAGCGGGCAGGACCACCGCGCGGACCGCCTCCGAGAACCGGGCGTAGCCGGCCTCGTCGAAGTGCAGGCCGTCGTCGACGAAGAGGGAGGGGTCGACAGAGCCGTCGGAGGTGACGAGCGCGTCGGCGGTGGGGACGAAGGTGACGCGGTCGTCCGTCTCGGCGTAGGCGCTGACCGCGGTGTTGGCGGCGCGGACCTCGGCGCCGACGGAGGCGCGGGCGGGCGTCTCCGCGATCTCGACGTAGAACAGCTCGGCGTCGGGGGCGACCTCCTCCACGCGCTGGAGGTACTCGACGACGGCGCCGGCGGTCTGGGCGCCGGTGCGCGAACCCTCCTCGCCGCTGATGTCGTTCGCTCCCACGTACACGATCACGGCGCGGGGATCGAAGGGGGCGACCATGCGGTCCAGCCACGCGAGGTGATCGGCGACGGTCGTGCCGCCGATCCCGATGTTGTAGGTCTCGAGCGGACGCAGGTCCTCCTTGGAGGTCGTCCAGCGGCCGATCGTGGAGCTGCCCGTGAGGACGATGCTGTGCTGCGGGAACCCGGCGGCGAAGCGCTTCTCGAGACCGGCGACGCGCTCGGCCATGTCGACGGAGGAGGTCGGGCCGGGGTCGGGGGAGCTCGCGGCCGGAGCGCCCGCGCCTCCGCTCCGCGAGGCGAGCGAGAGGGCGATGCCCGCGCCGGCGAGGACCAGCGCGAGCACCAGCAGCGCGACCAGGAGGCGGAGGCGGATGCGGCGGGGGCCGGGGGCGGAGCCGGAGGGCGTCGCTCGAGTCATGGCTCGATCCTCCGGCATCGGCGGGGGCGCGTCGTCCACGAGGAGGCCGTCCGAGGACCCGCGCACCCGGTGGCCGTCTCTCCGTCACCGGATCGCCGTGATCGGATCCGCGCAGAACATCACAGAGGATGCACAGCCGTGCGACACTTGCACATCGCCATCGTCATCGTCGCCGCCGGCCGACTTCCGATGGACGATCACGACGAGGACTCATGGCACGCGCACGCATCACCTGGGTGGACACGGCGAAGGGCATCGCGATCATCCTGGTCGCCCTGGCCCACTCCGTGCAGTGGACCACGACGGCCGGGATCGCCCCCGACTCGTGGAACGAGATCAACCTCCTCCTCATCACCTTCCGGATGCCGCTGTTCTTCCTCGCCTCGGGGCTGTTCGCCGGCTCCGTGCTCACCCGGTCGTGGCCGGAGCTCTGGCGTTCGCGGCTGAGCCTGCTGGTCTGGGCCTTCCTGCTCTGGTCCGTGGTGCGGTTCCTCTTCTTCCTGGTGGTGCCCAACCCGGGCGGCACCGACGAGTCCGACCCGCTCGCGCTGCTCCTCCAGCCGGTGATGCCGCACAACGGGCTCTGGTTCCTCTACGCGCTCACGATCTTCTTCGTGGCCGCCAAGCTCGCGCAGGGCCGGATCGACTGGCGGGTGCAGATCGGCATCGCGACCGCGATCGCCGTGGTCTGGTACGCCGTCCGCTCCAGCACCTCCGAGGGCACCGGGAACATCGCCTGGGACGGCATGGCCCGCTACCTGATGTTCTTCCTGCTCGGCCTCTACCTGCGGAACGCGGTGATCGCGTTCGTGGAGCGCCGCGGGATCCTCAGCGGAGTCGGCTTCGGCGTGCTGTTCCTCGTGCTCGCCGGCGTGATCCTCGCCGTCCGCGCCCGTTTCCCGCTGCTGACGATCGGGCTGGTCCTGGTGAGCGTGCTGGCGGTCCTCGCCGGGCTCGTGGTCGCCCGCTTCCTCTCGACCAGGCGCGGCGCGGGCTGGATCACCTTCATCGGCCGCAACACGCTCCCGGTGTACGTGGTGCACGTCCTCTTCGTCTCGCTCGCCACGAGCGCCCTGCTGCTCTTCGACGGAGAGCGCTGGCTCGACGTCATCGGGCCGGTCGTGCCGCTCCTGGTCTGCGGGATCGGCGTCGCGGCCGCACTGGGCTACTGGCGCCTCACCCGCGACCTGCCCGTGCTGAAGTACGGCTTCCAGGCGCCCGCCTGGTTCTCCGGCTCCCGCTCTCGCGTCGACGCCGGCTGACCGCGGGGCGCCCGCCGACGGCGCCTCGGCATCGGCCCCGGGAGTCTCTTCACCGGGCGAGTCCGTCGATGCGTCGCGCGGTGAACGGATTCCCAGAGCCGATCTCGCGGACGTGCGCCTGGGAATCCGCTGAAGGCCCGTGAGAGGAAGTCTCAGCGCTCCGTCGCCCGCCTGATCGCTCGGCGTCGAGAGGCCGGCGGCGGCGCGTCCGACGGAGGCGAGCCCCGCTCGGCAGTCGCCGCGCGGTGGACTCCCTCGACGTCGAGAGGGACTGTCTCGACGTCGAGCGACCGGTCGGCGGGAGCGCTCGGAGGGGCGTCCGGGGCCACCCCGGAAAGGGTGCCGCCAGGAGCTCGCGGAAGGCCGCACATCCGCCCCAGTACTGGGATCGAAGGCCGTCGGACCCCTTCCGCCGACCTACTCTCGGAGCTGTGAACGAACTCCTGGACCCGCTCCTGCTGTCGAGATGGCAGTTCGGTCTGACGACGATCTACCACTTCCTGTTCGTGCCGCTCACGATCGGCATGGCGCTCACCGTCGCGATCTTCCAGACCTGCTGGGTGCGCACCGGGAAGGTGCACTACCTGCAGCTGACGAAGTTCTTCGGGAAGCTCTTCCTGATCAACTTCGCGATGGGCGTCGTGACCGGGATCGTCCAGGAGTTCCAGTTCGGGATGAACTGGAGCGACTACTCCCGCTTCGTCGGCGACGTCTTCGGGGCGCCGCTCGCGTTCGAGGGCCTGCTCGCCTTCTTCCTCGAGGCGACCTTCATCGGCCTCTGGATCTTCGGCTGGGACAAGCTGCCCGAGAAGCTGCACCTGGCCACCATCTGGCTGACCACGCTGGGGACCACCCTCTCGGCCTACTTCATCATCGCCGCGAACGCGTTCATGCAGAACCCGGTCGGCTTCCGCATCAACGAGACCAAGGGCCGCGCGGAGCTCACGGACATCTGGGCGCTCCTGACCAACAAGGTCGCGCTCGCCGCGTTCCCGCACACGATCTTCGCCTGCTTCATGGTCTCGGCGGCCGTGATCGTCAGCGTCGCGGCGTACCACCTCTCGCGGAACCAGCACCTCGAGACCATGCGCCCCGCGCTGAGGTTCGGCGCCTGGATGATGCTCATAAGCGGTGGTCTGACCCTGTTCACCGGCGACTCGCTCGGCCTGGCGATGGTCGACACGCAGCCGATGAAGATGGCGGCCGCGGAGGCGCTCTACAAGACGTCCACGGGCGTCGACGCCTCCTTCTCGGTCTTCACCTGGGGCACTCCGGACGGCTCGAGCGAGCTGTTCTCGATCCGCATCCCCTACCTGCTCTCCTTCCTCTCGACGCACACCTTCACCGGCACGGTCGAGGGCATCAACGACCTCCAGGCGCAGTACACCCGGGTCTACGGGCCCGGCGACTACACGCCGATCATCTGGGTCACCTACTGGTCGTTCCGCTGGATGATGGCGCTCGGCGTCCTCGCCATCGGCGTGGCCGCGGCGGGCCTGTGGTTCACCCGCAAGGGCCGCGAGCCGAAGCAGTGGATGTGGAAGATCGCGATCTGGGCCGCCCCGCTGCCGCTGATGGCGATGATCGTGGGCTGGGTCTTCACCGAGATGGGCCGCCAGCCGTGGCTCGTGTTCGGACTGCTGAAGACCGCCGACGGAGTCTCGCCCGGAGTGAGCGGCCTCGAGGTCCTGATCTCGCTGCTCGCCTTCACCGCGATCTACGGCACGCTCGCCGTGGTCGAGTTCCGCCTGATCAAGCGGGCCGCGCAGGCCGGCCCCGACGACGCTCCCGAGGTCGACGAGGAGAGCGGTCGCCCGCAGCTCGTCGGCACCGTCTACTAGGAGGCACCCCCCCATGGATCTCGCCGTTCTCTGGTTCTGGATCGTCGCGTTCTTCTTCATCGGCTACTTCGTCCTCGATGGGTTCGACTTCGGCGTCGGCATGTCGCTCCCGTTCCTCGGGCGCGACGACACCGACCGCCGCGTGCTGATCAACACGATCGGCCCGGTGTGGGACCTCAACGAGACGTGGGTGATCGTCGCCGGAGCCGCCCTGTTCGCCGCCTTCCCGGAGTGGTACGCCACGCTCTTCAGCGGGTTCTACCTGCCGCTGCTGCTCATCCTGCTCGCGCTGATCGCCCGCGGCGTCTCGTTCGAGTACCGGCACCAGCGCCCGGAGGCGCAGTGGAAGCGGCGCTTCGACGCGATGATCGTCGTCGGCTCCGCGGTGCCCGCCTTCCTCTGGGGAGTGGCCTTCGCCAACATCGTGCGGGGCGTCCCGATGGACGCCGACCACAACTACACCGGCACCGCCCTGGACCTGTTGAACCCCTACGCGCTCCTGGGCGGAGCGACGACCCTCCTGCTCTTCTTCACGCACGGAGTCGTCTTCGTCGCCCTGAAGACCGAGGGGGAGATCCGCGAGCGGGCGCGCCGCCTGGCGACCCGCGCGGGGCTGCTCGCTGTGGTCGTCGCCGCGGTCTTCCTGGCCTGGACCAACCTCGGCCAGGGGAGCACCGCCTCCTGGGCGCTCTCTGCGGGGGCGGCCGCCACCCTCGTCGGCGGCTGGCTCGCCATCACGCGGGGCCGGGAGGGACGCGCCTTCGCGCTGCTGGCCGGCACCATCGCGCTCGCCGTGCTCGCCCTCTTCGCGACGCTGTTCCCCGCGGTGATGCCCGCCTCGAACGTCCCCGCCTACGGGCTGACGATCGAGAACGCCTCCAGCTCGCCCTATACGCTGACGGTCATGAGCTGGACCGCCCTGGTGTTCGTGCCGCTCATCATCGGCTACCAGGCCTGGACCTACTGGATCTTCCGCAAGCGCATCAGCCGCGCGCACATCCCGGTCGACGCCCACTGACGTGAAGCCCCTCGATCCGCGCCTGCTCCGCCACGCCCGGGCGGCCCGCGTGTTCCTCCTGCTCGGCGGGGTGCTCGCGCTGGCGAGGACCCTGGCGATCGTCGCCTTCGCGTGGCTCGTGGCGCAGCTGGTGGCCGGTGCGGTCGACGGGAGGACCGCCGACGATCTCGCGCCGCTGCTGGCCGCCCTGCTCGCGGTCGTCGCGGCGCGGGCGGCTCTCGCCTGGGCGACCGAGGTGAACGCGGTGCGCGGAGGAGCAGGAGCGAAGGCGCAGCTGCGGCAGGCGGTCCTCGCCGCACTGGTCGAGCTCGGCCCGGCGGGCCGCTCCGAGGGGGGCTCGGGCGGGGTCGTCGCGCTGCTGGGCGGCGGACTGGACTCCCTCGACGGCTACTTCGCCCGCTACCTCCCGCAGCTGATCGCCACCGCGGTGGCGACGCCGCTCCTGACACTCGTGGTCTTCCTCGCCGATCCGCTCAGCGCGGTGTTCCTGGTGGTGACCCTGCCGCTCATCCCGGTGTTCATGGTGCTGATCGGCTGGGCGACCCAGGCCGTGCAGGCGCGGCAGTGGGAGCGGCTGCAGGCGCTCGCGTCCGGCTTCGTCGACACCGTCGGCGGCCTCGCAACACTCAAGATCTTCGGGCGGGCCGAGCGGCAGGCGACGCGGATCCGCGCGCTGACCGAGGACTACCGCGTGCACACGATGAAGGTGCTGCGGGTGACCTTCGTCAGCGGCTTCGTGCTGGAGCTCGCCGGCTCGCTCTCGGTCGCACTGGTCGCCGTCTCGATCGGGCTGCGGCTCGTCGACGGCTCACTGGGGCTGGCCGTCGGGCTGTTCGTCCTGGTGCTGGCGCCGGACGTGTTCCTGCCGGTGCGCCAGGTCGGTGCCGAGTTCCATGCGGCGGCCGACGGGGTGCAGGCTGCGGACCGCGCCTTCGCCGTCCTCGAGCGCGCGGCGGCGCTGCCCCCTCGCGGGACGGCTCCGGCGGCGACGGGGGCGCTCGAGCTGCGGGGTCTCGCGGTCGACGACGGACGCGGGCGGGCGCTCGCTCCTGTCGACGCGGTGCTCCCCGTCGGGTCGATCACCGTGGTGACCGGGCCCAGCGGATCCGGGAAGTCGACGCTGCTCGCCGCGCTCGCGGGCTTCGTGCCCTTCTCGGGCACGCTGCTGCTCGGCGGGTCGCCGGTCGCGGATCTGCGGTCGACGCTCGCCTGGGCGGGCCAGCGGCCCGACCTGCTCCCGGGGAGCGTCGCGTCCACGGTCGGGCTCGGAGCGCTCTCGCCGGACCCCGAGCGCGTGCGGCGGGCCCTGGCGATCGCCGCGGCCGACGTGGACCCCGAGCGCCGGCTCGACGCCGAGGGGACGGGCCTCTCGGGCGGGCAGAGCGCCCGCGTCGCCGTCGCCCGCGCCGTGCACCGCCTGCTCGAGCGCGAGTGCGCCGTGCTGGCCCTGGACGAGCCGACCGCCGCCCTCGACGAGGAGTCGGAGCGGGCCCTGCTCGCCGGGCTCCGGACGCTGGCCGAGAGCGGGACGATCGTCGTCGTCGCCAGCCACCGGCCCGCGACCGTCGCGGCGGCCGACACCGTGATCGCCCTGGCGCCCGCGGGGGTGGTCGCGAGGTGAACCGCTCCGACGTCCTCCGTGCCGCGATGCCCGGGCCGCGCCGCTTCCTGCCGGGCCTGTCCTTCGGGCTGCTCTCCTCCGCCTCCGTCGTGGCCCTGCTGGCCTGCTCGGCCTGGCTGATCGTCCGCGCGGCCGAGCAGCCCCCGATCCTGTTCCTCTCGATGGCCGTCGTGGGCGTGCGGGCGTTCGCGCTGGCGCGGGCCTTCTTCCGCTACCTCGAGCGGCTGACCGGCCACGACGCCGCCTTCCGCGCGCTGGCGGAGCTCCGGGCGGGCGTGTACGAGCGCCTGGTGCCGGTCGCGCCGGACGGGCTGGGCCGCGTGCGCCGCGGCGATCTGGTCTCCCGGGTGGTGTCGGACGTCGACGCCCAGCAGGACGTGCCGCTGCGCGTCGTGCAGCCGCTGGCCGTCGCGGCGGTGGTCGCGACGGTCTCCGTGGTCGGCGTCTGGCTGCTGCTGCCGGCGATGGGCGCCGTGCTGCTGGCGCTGCTCGTCCTCGCCTTCGCGGGCGGGGCGCTGGGCGCCGGCCGGCTCTCCGCGCAGGCGGACCGCGAGCTGGCGCCGCTGCGAGGGGAGCTCGCCGAGCGCCTGAACCTGCTGGTCACCCGCCTCGACGTGCTGATCGCCTTCGACGCGGCCGGAGAAGCTCTGGCGGACGTGGCACGCGCGGAGGAGTCGCTGGCCCGGGCGGCGCGACGACGGGCGGCCTCCGCCGGACTGGCCGCGGCCGTCCTCGCCCTCTGCTCGGGCGGTGCGGTCTGGGCGGGCCTCGCGCTCGGGATCCCGGTGATCGGCGACCTCGGCGGTCCGGCGCTGGGAGTCGTCGCGCTCGTGCCGCTCGCGGTCTTCGAGGTCGCCGCGGCCGCGCCGCTCGCCGTGCAGGCGGCGCGCGCTGCGCTCTCGAGTGCGCAGCGCCTGGCCGATCTGGACGCGGAGGCGGCGTCTCCGGCGCTCGCGACCGATGCGGACGTGGACCCGCACGCTCGGGCTCCCCGGGGCGCCGGCATCGTCCTGCGCGACCTGTCGGTGAGCTGGCCCGGTGCGGACTCGGCCGCGCTGAGCGGCGTCTCGCTCGACCTGCCGGAGGGCGCCCGAGTGCTCGTCACCGGCGGCAGCGGCTCCGGGAAGACCACGCTCGCGCACGCTCTGGTGCGCTTCCTCGACCACTCCGGCAGCTACCTCCTGGGCGGAGTCGAGGCGCGCACGCTCCCGCAGGCGGAGGTGCGCAAGCAGGTCGGGCTCGTGGAGCAGCAGCCGTACCTCTTCGACGACACGATCCGGCAGAACCTCCTCTTCGCGCGGCCCGAGGCCGACGACGCCGTGCTGGAGGCGGTGCTGGAGCGGGTCGGGCTCGGGCCCTGGGCCGCTGCACGCGGCGGGCTCGACGCGCGGGTGGGGGAGCGGGGCTCGCTCGTCTCGGGCGGCCAGGCGCAGCGGATCGCGCTCGCTCGCGCACTCCTGGCCGACTTCCGCGTGCTGGTGCTGGACGAGCCGACGGCGTCGGTGGACGCTCCCGTGGCCGACGCGCTGCTCGGGGATCTGCTCCACGCCGCCGAGGGGCGGACGGTGGTCCTGATCGCGCACCGCGTCGATCCCGGCCTGGTGTTCGACACGCGGATCCGGGTGGCGGACGGCACGGCGGCCGTGGAGCACCTGGCCGCCTGAGGGACGCCCGGCTCCGCGAGGGCGGTCGGCACGCCCGACCGGCCGGTCAGTCGTGCTCCGACCGGGCCGAGGCCCGCGCCAGGGAGGCCGCGCGCGCCAGGCGCCCGCCCTCCGCCTCCCAGCGGTCGAGGACCGCGTCCGCCCGGGTCCGCGCCGCACCGCGCAGCTCGGCCAGCAGTGGAGCGACGACGTCGCGGGCCAGCGGGTCGCTCAGCTCGTCCACGCGCGAGTCGCGGACGAAGCCCTCGAGCCGGGTGAGGTCGGAGCCGCGCAGCCACTCGGCGCGGGACTGCAGCAGCACCACGGCCGCCAGGCGCGGCTCGAACACCGCCGACTCCCAGAGCTCGGAGGAGAGGGCGGTCACGTCGTCGTGCTCGAGCGAGCGGAACTTCCTCAGCGCGTCGCGGACGGTGCCGCGGACCGCCCCGACCGAGGCTCCCGTCGAGTCCAGCCCTGCGCCCAGGCGCTCGCGCACGTCGTGCGCGCGCCAGACGTCGCCCTCGTACTCGAGGGCCGAGCGGATGAAGTCGCCGGGGTCGCTCACCCCTCCATCATGCGTCTCGCGTCAGCCTCGGCTCGCCCAGACGGCCCGGCCGAGGCCGTCGTACTCGACGAGGTTGCCGTCGTTCTGCAGCACGAGGCGGTAGGGCGCGACGACGCCGCTCGAGCCGATGCCGAAGAAGGTCTTCGGGAACTGCAGCCACAGGTTCCGGGAGTCGGCCACGGTCAGCCAGCCCTCGGAGTTCATCGAGAAGTCGGCACCGGAGGCGGAGGAGGTGTTCGTGGCCCAGTCCGCACCGTTCGGCCCGTAGACGACGAAGTTGCCGTCGCGCTGCATCTCGGCCCGCCACTGCCCGCTCGCCGAGGTCAGCCGCGTGCCCGCGACGACGAGGCCGCTCGGGGAGAGCGAGTCGCGCACGACGAGCGCAGCACTGCTCCAGAGGACGCCGGAGTCGTCCGCGATCCGGAGATCGCCCTCGCGGAGGACCATCGTGGCGCCCGGCTCGCCGGACGTGTCCGAGGCCCAGACGGGCACGCCGTCCGCGGTGTAGACCACGGCGTTCCCGTCGTCCTGCATCCGGAGGACGTTGCCCCGGCCGCGGGTGCCGCTCGCCCAGAGAGCCCCGCCCTGCCCGTAGACGACGAGGTTGCCGTCCGCCTGCATCACCGCCGTGGTGCCTCCCGGGGTGGCGAGCCGGTTCCCCGCGTAGAGGGTGCTGCCGCGGCGGAGGGTGTCGGTGCGCGGCTCGTCGATCCGGCCGCCGATGCTGCTGGCCCACGCGGCCGAGCCGCTGCGGCGGTAGATGACGAGATTGCCGTCGTCCTGCATCCGCAGCTCGCCGCCGGGGTCGGCCACTGTGCCGCTCGCCCAGACCGGGCGCCCGTCCGCGGCGTACACGACGAGGTTGCCGTCGTCCTGCATCCGCAGGCTGTCGCCGCGCCCCTGCGTGCCCGTGGCCCAGGTTGGACGGCCGCCGGCGGCGTAGACCACGGCGTTGCCGTCGGTCTGCATCACGAGGGAGGAGGCGCCGTCGGGGGACACCAGGCGCTCGCCGCGCGCGAGCTGCTCGCCGGCCCGGAGGACCGCGGCGGAGGCGACGGCGGAGGACGCCGAGGGCGGGGCCTCGACCGCGGCGGCGGGCAGCGAGCCCAGCAGGAGCGCGCTCGTGGCGGCGAGCGCCGCGAGGGAGGCGGTCAGGGAGCGGCCGGAGGGGAGGTGCGTCATCGCAGGGGTCCTGTCGGGGAGGGCGGCGGGGTCGGGGGAATCGTCCCACGGCGGGGGAGACGACGACGCCCCCCGGTCCGGGGACCAGGGGGCGTCGTGGCGGAGGGGCGTCAGCCGCGGCTGGCCCAGACCGCGCGGCGGCTGTCGTACTCGACGAGGTTGCCGTCGTCCTGCATGACGAGCTTGTAGGGGCCGACCGACGCGGCGGGCGGGACGACCGACCATCCGCTCGTCGTCTCGGTGCCCACGGCGATCTGCCCGCTGGTGTCGATGGCGAAGAAGCCGCCTGCGCGGGTGGTCTTCGACGCCCAGATCGGGCCGTTCTTGCCGTAGACGACGAAGTTGCCGTCCGCCTGCATCACCGCTCGGTAGACGCCGTTCGCGGAGCGGAGGAAGCTGCCCGCCTCGAGCGAGTTCGCCGCGTAGAGGGTGGTCGAGGGGAAGGCGGCCTGGCTGGTCCAGATCACGTCGTCGGACGGGTTCACGATGATCAGCGAGCCGGCGTTGTTGATGCCCAGGCGGAGGTCCTTGCCGCGCGTGCCCGAGAACCACTTGACGGAGCCGTCGGAGCCGTAGATGACGGCGTTGCCGTCCTTCTGCATGGTGATGCGGTTGCCGGAGCCGCCGGTGCCGGTGCCCCAGACGGCGCCCTGGGGGCCGTAGCCGACGAAGTTGCCGTCGTTCTGCATGACGGCGCTGAAGCGGCCGTCGGCGGAGGTGAGCTGGTGGACGGGGCGGAGGGTCTGCTCCGTGAACAGCGTGTCGGTCACCGGCTCGGCGATGACGCGGCGGACGCTGCTCGCCCAGGCGGGCGAGCCGTTCTCGCGGTAGACGACGAGGTTGCCGTCGGGCTGCATGATCACCGAGGCTCCCGCCTCGTTGATCGTGTTCGTGCTCCACACGGGGCCGCCCTTGGCGGAGTAGACGACCATGTTGCCGTCGGTCTGCATGACCAGGTGGTCGCCGCGGCCCTGGGTGTTCGTGGCGAAGGTGGGGCGGCCCTGCGGGTCGTAGACCACTGCGTTGCCGTCGGTCTGCATCCGGAACGAGTAGCCGTTCGTGCCCGAGACGATCCGCTGTCCGGCGGCCAGCTCCTCGCCGCCGACGAGGGCGTTGTAGTAGCTGACGGCCGCGCGGGCGGTCTGCTGGGCGGCCTCGGGCGACTCGCTCGCGGGAGCGAGGCCGGTCGGCGCCTCCTCGGAGGAGGACAGGGGCTTCTGCGGGTTCTCCGCGGCGAGGGCCGGGGTCGCGCCGAAGAGCAGGGCGCCGGTCGCGACGAGCGCGATCAGCCCGGAGGCGAGGGGGCGGGGGGAGGGGGAACGCGTCATCGCAGGACTTTCTCGAGTGGCCGGCGGGGGCCGGGAGAGGGGGTACTCGATGCTCGCACGGCCGACGCCCGAGTGCGACCGGAACGGGGGCCCTCCGTCTGGGGGACGCGCGGGAGCTGAGGTCCTCCGCGGGTCAGAGCGCCGGGAGGGGCCGCCTGAGAGCGTCCAGCCGCTTCCGCCAGGCGTCCAGGCGACCCGGCTCCGCGGCGAGCGCCGGTCCGTCCACCCAGGCGGTCACCAGCCGGAGACCGTGCAGGGCGTTGGCCGTCCAGACCTCACGGCCCTCCAGCGACTCCGGCTCGGCCGGGGCCTCGATCACGTCCACGCCGAGCGCGCCGGCGAGCACCGAGACCGTGCGAGCCGTCACGCTGCGCACGCGGGTGCTCGTCGCCGGAGGGACGACCAGTGCGTCGCCCAGCCACCACAGGATCGCGCTGCTCGCGCCGTCGATGACGGCGCCGTCGGCGTCGAGCAGCACGGCCTCGTCCGCTCCCGCGGCGTGAGCGCGCGTGCGGAGGAGGGCCAGACGTGCGATGTCCGGCCCCTTCCAGGACGGCGTCCGGCGCGGATCCACCGGGCTCGTCCACAGCACCACGGAGCGGGTCGTCGGCGGGGCGGGTCGCAGCCGGAGCCGCAGGGCGCCTCCCGAGAGCTCGACGCGGGGGAAGGAGCGGCCCTCGCGGGGCAGGGCGGCGATCGCGGCGTCGAGGAACGGCTCGACGTCCGGGTGCCCGCCCGCCGAGGCGACGGAGGCGGCGAACCGCTCGCGGTGCAGGTCGAGTCCGCGGACCCGGCCCTCGTCCACCAGCCAGGAGTCGGCCGCGTCCAGGGAGGTGCCGGGCGGCTCGGGAACGCTCGTCAGGGCCCGCCCGTCCCACTCCCGAACCTGCTCGCCGTCCACGACCGCCTACGCTAGCCCAGTGGTCTCGGAGGATCGGCACGTCCGCTCGGTCGAGCTGCCCTGGGTCGATCCGGAGCTCGCGCACCACGCCCTGTTCGCCACGGCCGAGGCGTCGTTCTGGCTCGACTCGGGCCTCGGAGCGACGAGCGGCCGCTCCTACCTCGGCGCGTGCGCCCGCGAGGACGTGCTCCTCGTCGAGGCCGGCGGCGACGTGGCGGCGGCGCTCGCCGCGGTCGACGACGAGGCCCCCGCGGGCGACCGCGCGCTCGGCCGCTACGGCTGGATCTCCTACGAGGCGGGAGCCGCCTCCGTCTCCCTGTCCTCGGCGCCGACCGGCCCCGCGGATCCGCCCGCCCTCGCCCTTCTCCGGGGTGACCCCGTGCTCGAGTTCGACCACGGCACCCGGACCGTCCGCCTGGTTGCCACGGGAGACGTGCAGGAGCTCACCGCGCGCCTGCTCGAGCTCGTCGGCGCGCCCGCACCCGCGGACCCCGCGGATCCCGAGCCCGCCGGCGACCCGGTCCGCCGCCACTCCGCCGCCGAGTACACGGCGCTGATCGGCCGCTGCCAGGAGGCCATCCGCGCGGGGGACGCCTACCAGCTCTGCCTCACCGACGAGATCGTCGTCGAGGGCCGGTTCGATCCGGTCGAGGCGTACCGTCGCCTCCGCCGCTCCAGCCCGAGCCATCACGGCGGGCTGATCCGCCTCGGCCCGCTCGCGCTGGTCAGCGCCTCGCCCGAGCGGTTCCTCACCGGCGGGGCCGACGGACGCGTCGCCACGCATCCCATCAAGGGCACGCGCCCCCGGGGCCGGGACGCCGACGAGGACCGCGCGCTCCGGGACGAGCTCGTGTCGAGCGTGAAGGAGCGGGCCGAGAACGTGATGATCGTGGACCTCGTCCGCAACGACCTCGCCCGGATCGCCGCCCCCGGCTCCGTCGTCGTCGACCGCCTGCTCGAGGTGGAGAGCTACCCGCACGTCCACCAGCTGGTCAGCGAGGTCTCGGCCCGCCGCGCGCCGGGCGTCGGGATCGCCGAGCTGATCGCGGCCCTCTTCCCGGCCGGCTCGATGACGGGAGCGCCCAAGCGCCGGGCGGTGGAGCTGCTGCGGGAGTGGGAGGGCGGTCCCCGCGGCGTCTACTCCGGCGCCTTCGGCCGCCTGGGCTCGGACGGCTCGCTGGACCTCGCGATGACCATCCGCACCCTCGTGCTCGACGGCGAGCGCGCCCGCCTGGGGACCGGCGGCGGCATCACCGCGCTCTCGGTGCCGGAGGAGGAGGTCGAGGAGACGCGGTTGAAGGCGCGGGCGCTCCTCGCGGTGCTGGGCGCCGCCGAGGAGTGAGCGGGCGCCGCGTTCGTCTGCCGTGCGCGCGGGGCCAGTAGGGTTGATGGTCGAACGCAGCCGCCCACGCGTGCGCGTTCTCCCCCTCCTTCAGAAGTGAGAAGCACCTGTGGCAGAAGACACCTCCCGGCAGACCGGCGCGAGCGACGAGGAGCGCTACGACTTCCGAGCGCTCCAGGAGAAGTGGCTCCCGATCTGGGAGGAGACGCGCCCGTTCGCGACGGACGACCCCGACGACAAGCGCCCCCGCAAGTACGTGCTCGACATGTTCCCGTACCCCTCGGGCGACCTGCACATGGGCCACGCCGAGGCGTACGCGCTCGGAGACGTGATCGCGCGCTACTGGCGCCAGCAGGGCTTCAACGTCCTCCACCCGATCGGCTGGGACAGCTTCGGCCTGCCCGCCGAGAACGCCGCGATCAAGCGCGGGCTGAACCCGGTCACCTGGACCTACGACAACATCGAGCAGCAGAAGCGCTCGATGAAGCGCTACGCCGCGTCCTTCGACTGGGACCGCGTGCTGCACACCTCCGACCCCGAGTACTACAAGTGGAACCAGTGGCTGTTCCTCAAGATGTACGAGAAGGGCCTCGCCTACCGCAAGGACAGCTGGGTCAACTGGGACCCGGTGGACCAGACGGTCCTGGCGAACGAGCAGGTCCTCGCGGACGGCACCTCCGAGCGTTCCGGCGCGGTCGTGGTCAAGAAGAAGCTCACGCAGTGGTACTTCAAGATCACCGACTACGCCGACCGCCTGCTCGACGACCTGAACCAGCTCGAGGGCTCCTGGCCGTCGAAGGTCATCGCCATGCAGCGCAACTGGATCGGCCGCTCCATCGGCGCCGACGTCGAGTTCGAGATCGAGGGCCGGGACGAGCGCGTCACCGTCTTCACCACGCGCCCCGACACGCTCTACGGGGCGACCTTCATGGTCGTCGCGCCCGACTCCGACCTCGCCTCCGAGCTGGTCGAGGGCTCCGAGCCCGCGATCCGCGACGCGTTCCGCAGCTACCTCGAGACGGTGCAGAAGTCGAGCGAGATCGAGCGCCTGACCGCCGACCGCCCCAAGACCGGCGTGTTCCTCGGCCGCTACGCGGTGAACCCCGTGAACGGCGAGCGGCTGCCGATCTGGGCCGCCGACTACGTCCTCTCCGACTACGGCCACGGAGCCGTCATGGCCGTGCCCGCGCACGACCAGCGCGACCTCGACTTCGCCCGCGCCTTCGACCTGCCCGTGCGCGTGGTCGTCGACACCAACGCGTCCGTCACCGGGGCGATCCCGGTCATCCCGGAGGACCCGGAGGAGCTGGCCGCGCTCGAGAAGGAGTACTCGCTCGACCCCGCCACGACCGGCGAGGCGCTGACCGGCGACGGCCGCCTGATCAACTCCGGGCCGCTCGACGGGCTCTCCAAGCGCACCGCCATCGAGCGCGTCATCAGGATGCTCGAGGAGCGCGGCCGCGGCCGCTCGGCCAAGAACTACCGCCTGCGCGACTGGCTGATCTCCCGTCAGCGCTACTGGGGCACCCCCATCCCGATCATCCACGGAGCCGACGGCGAGCTCGTGCCGGTTCCCGAGGACCAGCTGCCCGTCGTCCTGCCCTCCACCGACGGCCTCGACCTGCAGCCGAAGGGCTCGTCGCCGCTCGGAGCGGCGGAGGACTGGGTGAACGTGCCGCACCCGGTGGACGGCTCGCCCGCGCGCCGCGACCCGGACACGATGGACACCTTCGTCGACTCCTCGTGGTACTTCCTCCGCTTCCTCTCGCCGAAGGACGACACGCAGGCCTTCGATCCGAAGCTCGCCGAGAAGTGGGCGCCCGTCGACCAGTACGTCGGAGGCGTGACGCACGCGATCCTGCACCTGCTGTACGCGCGCTTCATCACCAAGGTGCTGTTCGACCTGGGCTACGTGTCGTTCACGGAGCCGTTCACGGCGCTGCTCAACCAGGGCATGGTGCAGATGGACGGCGCGGCGATGTCGAAGTCGAAGGGCAACATCGTCCGCCTCTCGGACCAGCTGGACGAGTTCGGCGTCGACGCCGTGCGCCTGACGATGGCGTTCGCCGGCCCGCCCGAGGACGACATCGACTGGGCCGACGTCTCCCCCGGCGGCAGCGCGAAGTTCCTGGCCCGCGCCTGGCGCCTGGCGAAGGACGTCACCTCGAGGCCCGACGTCGAGTGGAAGTCGGGCGACGCGGCTCTGCGCCGCCAGACCCACCGCTTCCTCGCGGAGTCCCCGTCGCTGATCGAGGCGTTCAAGTTCAATGTCGTGGTCGCGCGGCTGATGGAGCTCGTCAACGCGACCCGCAAGGTCGTCGACTCGGGCGCCGGGGCGGGTGACCCCGCGGTCCGCGAGGCGGTCGAGGTGGTCGCGATGGCTCTCAACCTGTTCGCGCCGTACACGGCCGAGGACATGTGGCACCGTCTGGGCTACGAGGGCACCGTCGCGCACGCGCTGTGGCGCAAGGCCGACCCGTCGCTGCTGGTCGAGGAGAAGGTCACGGCGATCCTGCAGGTCGACGGCAAGGTCCGCGACCGGCTCGAGGTCTCGCCGAAGATCTCCTCCGACGAGCTCGAGGAGAAGGCGCGGGCCACGGCCGGCGTCGCCCGGGCTCTCGTCGGCCGCGAGGTCGTGAAGGCGATCGTGCGGGCGCCGCGCCTGGTGAACCTGGTGACGAAGGCGGTCTAGCCGCCGATCCGTCCCGACGGGGCTCCTCCTCTCGCAGGAGGGGCCCCGTCGTGCGTCCTGCGCCGGTGCTGCTCTCTCCTCCACAGGGAGGCGATCCGGCGGGCTGTCCCCGGATCGGTGTCGGCGGCCGCGCCGGGCGGGGACACGGGTCCTACCGTCGGCGGATGCCAGAGACCAGCGGGACGGACGACGAGCAGCTGACGGCGCTGCTGCGGCCCCGCCGC
The DNA here is from genome assembly GCF_009834265.1 of Rathayibacter sp. VKM Ac-2805. Classification (NCBI taxonomy): domain Bacteria; kingdom Bacillati; phylum Actinomycetota; class Actinomycetes; order Micrococcales; family Microbacteriaceae; genus Rathayibacter; species Rathayibacter sp. VKM Ac-2805. The sequence goes on along the minus strand of NZ_CP047185.1, from coordinate 2,079,343 downwards.
GCCCGCCCGCGCTGGCGCGTGGGAGTGGGAGCGGCGGTCGTGCTCGTCATCGGCGCCGCGGTGGTCGCGGTGCTGCTCGCGGGAGCGCGGTCGAGCGGTCATGAGCGGGTCCTGGAGCCCGCCGTGTCGACGAGCGCGCCCGCTGCTGCGGTGGTCGAGTCGCTGTACGTGCACGTGGCCGGTGAGGTCGCCTCTCCCGGGCTGTACGTCCTGTCGCCGGAGGCGCGGGTGGCGGACGCGGTCGCCGCCGCCGGAGGGTTCCAGGAGTCGGCGGAGCGCGCGGCGGTCAACCTGGCCCGGAGGCTCGTCGACGGCGAGCAGATCGTCGTGCCGGCCGTGGGAGCGGCGCCGGCCGCGGCGGGAGCGGCTCCGGGCGGATCCGCTCCGGGAGGGGCCTCCGCCGCCGGATCCGTGCTGAGCCTGAGCACGGCGACGGCGGCTCAGCTGGAGGAGCTGCCCGAGATCGGCCCGGCGACCGCGAAGAAGATCGTCGCCCACCGGGAGGCGAACGGCCCGTTCTCCTCTGTCGACCAGCTGCTCGAGGTCCCCGGGATCGGCGAGAAGACGCTCGCCGCGTTCCGCGACCAGGTCGCGCCGTGAGGAGCGTGCGGGCGGCGGACCTGCGGCTCCTGCCGGCAGCGGTGTCCGCCTGGACCACGGCGTGGGCGGCCGGGATGCTGCCGGTCGCGGCGGTGCTCGACGGGGGCCTCTCGTGGTGCGCCGCGGGCTGGGTGCTCCTCGGGGCGGCGTGCGTCCTGCTCCGGCGCGGCCTCGGCGGGCGGCTGGTCGGAGCGGTGCTCGTCGCGGGCGCGGGTGCCGCCCTCGCCCTCACCTCCGTCGTCGCCGCGGCGCCCGGTGACCACCCGGCGTCGCTGCGGGAGGCGCAGGAGGATCGCGCCCTCACCCCGGTCACCGTGCGCGTCGACACGGGTGCCCGACCGCTCGCGACCGGGGGAGTGTGGTTCGACGCGACGGCGCTGCGGGTGGGAGACGCGTCGACCGCGGCCCCCGTCCGCGTGCTGCTCGCCGATCCCGGCGGTCGGCTGCCGGTGGGCGCCGAGCTCGACCTGGAGGCGCGTGCTGCCGCGCAGGAGGGGCCCGTCGGCGAGGCGACGATGCTGAGGGCGGCGTCCGTTCAGGACCGGCACGGTCCCGGGGGAGCGGCGGCCGTCGCGGAGGTGCTGCGCTCGCGCTTCCTCGAGCGCACGGCGCTGGTCGGCGGCGACGTGGCGGGGCTGCTGCCGGGCCTCGCGACCGGCGACACGTCCGCGCTCGACGCGGGGCTCGAGGAGGCGATGCGCACCGCGTCGCTCACCCACCTGACCGCCGTCTCGGGCGCCAACTGCGCCGTGGTGGTGGTCGCCGGCTGGACGATCGCGGCGCTCCTCGGCGCCGGGCGCCGCCTCCGGACCGTCGCCGCCCTCGCCCTGCTCGCCGGCTTCGTGGTGCTGGTGACCCCCGAGCCGAGCGTGGTGCGGGCCGCCCTGATGGCGACGGTGGTCCTCCTCGCGCGGCTCGGGCGTCGCTCCGGAGCGGCCGTGCCCGCCCTGCTCGCGACCGTCGTCGTGCTCGTGGCCGCCGACCCCTCGATCGCGGGGAGGCTCGGCTTCGTGCTGTCCGTCCTCGCCACCGCCGGACTCCTGCTGCTCGCCGAGCCGATCGCGGGCGCTCTCGGTCGAGTGCTGCCCCGGCCTCTCGCCCTGCTGCTCGCGGTGCCGACCGCGGCGCAGCTCGCCTGCCAGCCCGTGCTGCTGCTCGTGGACCCGTCGGTGCCGGTGTACGGAGTGCTCGCCAACCTGCTCGCCGAGCCCGCGGCACCCGCCGCGACCGGGCTCGGGCTCATCGGCTGCCTGCTCGCCCCCTGGTGGCCCGGAGCCGCCGACGCGGCGATCCGGCTCGCCGCCGTCCCCGCCTGGTGGATCGCCTCGATCGCCCGCGCCGTCGACTCGTGGCCCGCCCCGAGGATCGTCTGGTGGCCCGGAGTGGGAGGAGCGCTCGCGCTCACCGTGCTGACCCTGCTCGGTCTCGTGCTGGTCACGCAGTCGCCGCGGCTCGCGCGGGTGCGCCGGATCGCCGCCGTCGGGCTGGCGTGCGCGATCGCCGCCGCCGGCGGCACCACCGTCGCCACGCCGCTCCTCCGCGCCGCCTCGGTTCCCGAGGACTGGCGTGTCGCGATGTGCGACGTCGGGCAGGGCGACGCGGTCCTCCTCCGCGGAGACGCGGGCGTGCTGCTCGTCGACACGGGGCCCGAGCCCGCACCGCTCGAGGCCTGCCTCCGCCTGATGGGGGTGGACCGGATCCCTCTGCTGGTGCTGACGCACTACGACCTCGACCACGTCGGCGGGCTCCAGGCCGTCCTCGGACGGACCGACGCCGCGCTCGTCGGGCCCGCCGCGGGCCGCGACGACGAGCGCGACCGGGCGGCGCTCACCGGCGCGGGGGTCGCCGTGCAGGAGGCGGTCCGCGGCGACAGCGGCGCGCTCGGCTCGCTGCGCTGGCGGGTCGAGTGGCCGGAGCGGCGGAGCGCGCTGCGGGGGAACGAGGCGAGCGTGACCCTCCGGGTCGACATCGGCCCGGACGCCCGCGGCGGCCCGCTCTCCGTCGCGCTCCTGGGCGACCTCGGCGAGCAGGAGCAGGGACGCGTCTCCCGGCTGCCGGTCGGCCGGGTCGACGTGGTCAAGGTCGCGCATCACGGCTCCGCCGACCAGTCGCCCGCCCTCTACGACGCGCTCGGCGCGAGCGTCGGGCTGATCTCCGTCGGGGCGGAGAACGACTACGGACATCCGAATCCGTCGCTCCTCGCTCTGCTGGCCGAGCGCGGGGTCGAGGCGCTGAGGTCGGATGTCGAGGGTACGGTCGTGCTCGCGTCCCGCAGCGACGGGATCGCGGTCTGGGTGAGCGGCGCGACGGCTTCCGCGGCGGCCTCGCGGCGCCGTGAGCGGGCCGTAGGGTGGAGGGCGCTCGGACGGGCGCGGCACGGAAGGACACGGCATGGCAGGCAGGGCCCCGGCGCGCGCGAAGGCAGCGCCCTCGAAGGCGGCGATCCCGCAGCTCGCCTGGAACCAGACCCGGCCGGCGCCGATCGTGCTGATCACCGGCCCGGAGCAGTTCCTCGCCGACCGCGCGCTGCGCTTCCTCCGTGAGTTCCTCCGGGCCGAGGATCCGAGCCTCGAGGTCAGCGACATCGACGCCGGCGGCTACGCGCCGGGGGAGCTGCTGACGCTCGCGAGCCCGTCCCTCTTCGACGAGCCCCGCCTCATCCGCGTCTCGAACGTCGAGAAGTGCACGGACGCGTTCCTCCTCGAGACCCTCGACTACCTCTCGGCGCCCGCGGACGGGGCGACCCTGGTGCTCCGCCACGGCGGCGGCAACCGGGGCAAGAAGCTCCTCGACGCCATCCGCTCGGGCACGGGCGGCGGCATCGAGATCGTCTGCGCCGAGCTCAAGCGCGAGAGCGACAAGGTCGACTTCGCGATCGCCGAGTTCCGCACCGCCGGCCGCACGGCGACCACCGGTGCCGTCCGAGCCCTGGTGTCTGCCTTCTCCGACGACCTCGACGAGCTCGCGTCGGCGTGCCAGCAGCTGCTGTCCGACGTCACCGGCGAGATCACCGAGGCGACCGTCGCGAAGTACTACGGCGGCCGCGTCGAGACCACGGCCTTCACCGTCGCCGACTCCGCGATCGCGGGCCGTCACGGCGAGGCACTGCTCGGGCTCCGCCACGCCCTCGCCTCCGGTGCCGACCCGGTACCGATCGTCGCCGCGTTCGCGAGCAAGCTGCGGACCATGGCGAAGGTCGCCGGCTCGCGCGAGGGCTCGGGCCAGGTCGCCTCGCGTCTGGGCCTCGCTCCGTGGCAGGTGGACCGGGCCCGGCGCGACCTGCAGGGCTGGACCGGCGAGGGCCTCGGCACCGCGATCCTGACGGTCGCCGACGCCGACGCGAACGTGAAGGGCGCTACCCGCGACCCCGTGTACGCCCTCGAGCGCATGGTCTCCGTCGTCTCCGCCCGGGGCGTCTGACCCGCCCGAAAGGCCCTGCTCCCGCGATCCGCACCGACCTCGTCCCCGGCGGGTCTCGATACGCCGCTCCGCGGCCGCTCGACCAGCAGCGAAGGGTTCACCTCCCCTCGCAGGGTCGCACCGCGGCCGACGAAGAGTCGGACGACGACCCCGCAGGGTCACCGGCGATCCGTGTGCGAGCGGATCGTCGTACCCGGAACGGAACCCGCTCCTCCCACCGCAACGATGCGCGGAAGCCGACTGCGCGACGGGCGACGAGGCACGAGGAGCCCGTCGAGATCGGTGCGGGTCACCGGCGATCCGCGTGTCAGCGGATCGTCGTACCCCGAAACGCTCTCCGCTCCTCCCCCCGCGACCCTCCGCGGTAGCGGACCGGGCCGCAGCCGATCGAGAGCCGGACGATGCCCTCGCAGGGTCACCGGCGATCCGCGTGCGAGCGGATCGTCGTACCCGGAACGAAACCCGCTCCTCCCATCGCGACCAAGCGCGGAAGCCGACTGCGCGACGGGCGACGAGGCACGAGGAGCCCGTCGACCGCGAAGCGGAAACGACGAAGGGCCCGGCCAGAGGCCGGACCCTTCGTCGTTTCCGCTTCGCGCAGTATTACAGCGCGGCGACCTGCTTCGCGATGGCCGACTTGCGGTTCGCGGCCTGGTTCTTGTGGATGACGCCCTTGCTGGCGGCCTTGTCGAGCTTCTTGGCGGCGAAGGCGAGGGCGGTGCCGGCCTTCTCGGTGTCGCCGGCGGCGATGGCGGTGTGGACCGAGCGGATGGCGGTCTTCAGCTCGCTCTTGACGGCCTTGTTGCGCTCGTTCGCCTTCTTGTTGGTGAGGTTGCGCTTGATCTGCGACTTGATGTTTGCCACGTGGATTACCTTCTTCTCGGATGTGCGTGTGTGCAGCCGGCTACTCGACGGAGTGCCCCTTCCGCGGGCGTCTGAACGCCCTGCGGTGCGACTGGAGGTCGCCGGCTTCTGATCACTCCACGCCTGCCGGGTGTCCGGAGGGGGAGCGCAAGCCAACAAGGAACTTTAGCGCACCCGTCGTCACCCTTCAACCGCGCCGCGCCCGCGGGTGCGGCGCCGTCCGGGTCGGGCCCGCCGGGGCGACACGCCGGGGGAGGCGGACCGCCGTGGCGTCTCGCGGTCCGGGCCCGCCGGTAACGTGACGCCGGTGCCCCGTCTCGCCGATCACCTCTCCGCGGTGCCGCCCTCGGGCATCCGCCACCTGTTCGAGATCGCGCTGCGGCTCGACGGAGTCACCCTCCTCGCGGTGGGCGAGCCCGACGTGCCGACCGCGCCGCACATCATCGAGGCGGCCCGAGCGGCGTGGGCGGCCGACGACACCCGCTACGGGCCCAACGGCGGCGTCCCCGAGCTCCGGCGGGCCATCGTGGAGAAGCTGGCGCGCGACAACGGCATCGAGGCGGACGTCGAGCAGGTCTGGGTGACCGTCGGCGCCACGCAGGCGCTGCACCAGGCGATGACGCTCCTTCTCGGGCCCGGCGACGAGGTGCTCATCCCCGACCCGGGCTACACCGTCTTCACGACCAACGCGCGGACCATCGGCGCCGTGCCCGTGCCGTACACGCTGCGCGCCGAGAACGCCTTCCTCCCCGATCCCGAGGAGGTCGAGCGCCTGATCACGGACCGGACCCGCGTCCTGATCGTCAACAGTCCGTCCAACCCGCTCGGCGTGGTGTTCCCGAGGGAGGTCCTCGAGCGCCTGCTCGACATCGCCCGGCGCCACGACCTGTGGGTGCTCAGCGACGAGGTCTACGAGTACTTCACCTACGGGCGCCCGCACGTGAGCCTCGCGGCGATCGCGCAGGAGCGCGGGGACGACGCCGACCGCGTCCTCAGCGTCTTCTCCTTCTCGAAGACCTACGCGATGACCGGCGTCCGCGTCGGCTACCTCGTGACGCCTCCCGGCTTCACGTCGATCATGGTCACGGTGCAGGAGGCGGCGATCAGCTGCGTCGCCACTCCGGACCAGCGCGCCGCCCTCGCCGCTCTGACCGGGCCGCAGGACGCGGTGGCCGCCGCCTCCGACCACTACCTCGCCAACCTGCGGCTCGCGACGGGTGTGCTCGACGAGCGGGGGATCGCCTACCGCGAGCCCGAGGGCGCGTTCTACCTGTGGATCGACATGGCGCACGCGACCGGAGGGGACGTCGCCTCCTGGGTCGAGTCGTTCCTCCTCGAGACCCTCGTCGCCGTCGCTCCCGGCAGCGCCTTCGGCCGCACCGGCGAGGGCTGGATCCGCGTCTGCCTCGCCGCGGATCCCGCCGCGCTCGAGCACGGGCTGCGCGCCCTCCCGGCCCCGGTGCGCGGATGAGCGCTGCCGAGGTGCTGGTCCGGCGCGTCCGGGCCCAGGAGTACGACGAGGTCTCGCGCCTGCGGCTCGCCGCCTACGCCCACGACTACGAGCTGGGGGAGGAGTACGCCGCCGACGTCGCAGCGGTCGCCCGGCACGACGTCGAGGGCGAGGTCTGGGTCGCCGTCGAGGGCGACGGGCGGATCCTCGCCACGGTCACCACTGCGCGCCCGGGCGCGAACCTGTACGAGCTCGGCCGCCCCGGCGAGCTGGACTGGCGGCTGCTCGCCGTCGCCCCGGAGGCACGCGGGCGGGGTCTCGGGCGGCTGCTCACGGAGTTCGTCGTGATGCTCGCCGCCGAGCGGGGCCTCCAGCGGGTCGTGATGAACAGCGGCACGCTGATGACCACCGCGCACGCCCTCTACGAGAGCATGGGCTTCGTCCGCCTCGGCGAGCGGGAGAACCCGCCCGGCGTCGAGCCCACCCGCACCTACGGACTCGATCTGTAGCCGCCGGTCCCGGCCTCCGCCGCCGGGCATGGGACACTGGTCCCACGATGTCTCCACGTGCACACTCCGGGCTCGAGCCCGCCGCGACCGATCCGGCGTCCATCCGCAACTTCTGCATCATCGCCCACATCGACCACGGCAAGTCCACCCTCGCCGACCGGATGCTCGGCATCACGGGTGTCGTCGAGGACCGGGCGATGCGCGCGCAGTACCTCGACCGCATGGACATCGAGCGCGAGCGCGGCATCACGATCAAGTCGCAGGCCGTGCGGATGCCGTGGGAGCGCGACGGGCGCACGTTCGCCCTGAACATGATCGACACTCCGGGCCACGTCGACTTCTCCTACGAGGTCAGCCGCTCGCTGGCGGCCTGCGAGGGCGCGATCCTCCTGGTCGACGCGGCGCAGGGCATCGAGGCCCAGACGCTCGCGAACCTCTACCTCGCGCTCGAGAACGACCTCACGATCATCCCGGTCCTCAACAAGATCGACCTGCCGGCCGCGGATCCCGAGAAGTACGCGAAGGAGCTCGCGAGCCTCATCGGCGGCGACCCGGACGACGTCCTCCGCGTCTCCGGCAAGACCGGCATGGGCGTCGAGGCGCTGCTCGACCGCGTCACCGAGCTCATCCCGCCGCCCGTCGGCGACCCCTCCGCGCCTGCGCGCGCCATGATCTTCGACTCCGTGTACGACGCCTACCGCGGGGTCGTCACCTACGTCCGGATGATCGACGGCAAGCTCTCGCCGCGCGAGAAGATCCAGATGATGTCGACCCGCGCCACGCACGAGATCCTCGAGATCGGCGTGTCGAGCCCCGAGCCCGTCGCGACGCAGGGTCTCGCGGTCGGCGAGGTGGGCTACCTGATCACCGGTGTGAAGGACGTGCGCCAGTCGAAGGTCGGCGACACCGTCACCACGGCGTCCAAGCCCGCGACGCAGGCGCTGCCCGGCTACACCGAGCCGCTCCCGATGGTCTTCTCGGGCCTGTACCCGATCGACGGCAGCGACTACCCGGACCTGCGCGAGGCCCTCGACAAGCTCAAGCTCTCGGACGCGGCGCTCGTCTACGAGCCCGAGACGTCGGTGGCGCTCGGCTTCGGCTTCCGCTGCGGCTTCCTCGGCCTCCTGCACCTCGAGATCATCACCGAGCGCCTGCAGCGCGAGTTCGGTCTCGACCTCATCACCACGGCGCCCTCGGTCATCTACGAGGTCTCGACGGAGGACAAGAAGACCGTCACCGTCACGAACCCGAGCGAGTTCCCCGTCGGCAAGATCGCCGCCGTCACGGAGCCGATCGTCAAGGCCGCGATCCTCGCGCCGAAGGACTACGTCGGCACGATCATGGAGCTCTGCCAGAGCCGCCGCGGGACCCTGATCGGCATGGAGTACCTGGGCGAGGACCGGGTCGAGATCCGCTACCACATGCCCCTCGGCGAGATCGTCTTCGACTTCTTCGACAACCTCAAGTCCAAGACCGCCGGCTACGCCTCGCTCGACTACGAGCCCGCCGGCTCGCAGGAGGCCGACCTCGTGAAGGTCGACATCCTGCTGCAGGGCGAGCAGGTCGACGCGTTCAGCGCGATCGTGCACCGGGAGAAGGCCTACGCCTACGGCGTGCTGATGACGGGACGCCTGCGCAAGCTGATCCCGCGGCAGCAGTTCGAGGTGCCGATCCAGGCCGCCATCGGCGCCCGGATCATCGCCCGCGAGTCGATCAGCGCGATGCGCAAGGACGTCCTGGCCAAGTGCTACGGCGGCGACATCACCCGCAAGCGCAAGCTCCTCGAGAAGCAGAAGGAGGGCAAGAAGCGGATGAAGATGGTCGGCCGCGTCGAGGTCCCCCAGGAGGCGTTCATCGCCGCGCTCTCGGGCGACGTCGAGACGAAGGACAAGAAGTAGCGCGAGCCCCGTCGTCGGCGCCTGTCCCCCCTCCCGGACGGTTGACGCACCCCCCGTCCGGGACATCGTGTCCGCGGGGATTGCGGCGCCTCACAGCGGACCGATAGCTTTCGGACGCCAGGACGCGGCCGTGGATCGGTATCGATCCGCACGGGGGGCTGCAGCGTCGACGACCGGTCCTCCACCATGACGAAGGGTGGTAGTCCGTGGTGCCTACGAGCACGAGGAAGCGCTGGATCAGGACGGGGGCGGCGCTCGCGAGCATCGCGGCCGTCGCAGCGGGATCGCTGGTGGCGGCAGGGCCGGCCTCCGCGGCGAACAAGGTGATCCCGGTCGCGCCCGCGCCGTACTCCTGGTCGGACAACGCCCGGTTCGGCACCGACGTGCCGCTTCCGGTGGCCGCAGACGCGACCACGCTGACCGTCGAGCTGCCCGACTCCACCGCTCCCGACACCTTCACCGAGTGGTCGCACCCCGGCTACCGGGTCGTGACGTGGCAGCTGGGGAGCACCGCGACGGACCTCGAGAGCGGCGAATCCGTCGTCGACACCGCCACCAACTCGATCCAGATCCCGATCGGACGCGCCGCCGGCTCCTTCGGCGGCACCTCGCTCTCGCTCCTCCTGAACGGCGCCGAGGACGAGGCGGACGACGCGTACGCTCCGGCCGGCGTCGACCGGACCGGCTTCGTCCTCGCCCTCTCCGCCGCCCTCCAGGTGACTGCTGCGAGCGGGTCCGCGGAGGCCGACCTCGACCTGTCGACGTCCACCTCCTCCGAGCGCGCCGGCGGCGAATTCTGGGCCGGCGGCGGCACCGTCACCGAGGCCGGCGCGGGCGACGTCATCGTCCTCGACTCCGGTGTCCCCGGCTTCTTCGACCTCGCGGGCCTCAGCGCCACGGTCGGAACGGAGGACGGTGGCCGCCTGAAGGCCGCCCCCACGGTCGTCGAGGGCGGACGGGGCATCGCGATCCGTCCGACCCAGGAGTTCTTCGACCGCTACCTCAACTTCAGCGACACGACGCCGCTCGGCGCCCCGTCGGTCGAGGTGAAGGGACTCAGCCGCGGCGGGGAGCAGCCTTCCGGCACCGGCGTCATCGTGCGCGCGCCGCTGCGCGTCGTCCCGTCGACCACCACCCCGACGCCGACGCCGGGCACCGGCCCGGAGGTCGTCCGCCTCGCGGGCACCGACCGCCAGGGCACCGCCGTCGAGATCTCGAAGGCGACCTTCGACACCCCCGGCGTCCCCGTCGTCTACATCGCCACCGGCGCGAACTTCCCCGACGCGCTCAGCGCCGGTCCCGCCGCCGCGAAGCAGGGCGGCCCGCTCCTCCTGGTCGACCGCGACTCGGTGAGCCAGGTCGTCCGCGACGAGCTCACCCGTCTCAAGCCCCAGCGGATCGTCGTCGTCGGCTCCGACCTCAGCGTCAGCGACGCTCTCGCCACCGACCTCGGCCAGTACGCGAACGGGAGGGTCTTCCGCCTCGGAGGCACCGACCGCTACGACACGTCGCGGAAGATCATCGAGAGCGCCTTCGGAGGCGGCTCGCCGAAGGGGGCCTGGCTCGCGACCGGCGAGAAGTTCCCCGACGCGCTCAGCGCCACCGCCGCAGCGGGCAAGAACTCGGCCCCCGTCGTCCTCGTGAACGGCGGCCTCCCGGCGGCCGACCCGACCACTGTCGGGATCCTGACGCGGCTCCGGCCTCCGGTGCTCACCATCGCGGGCTCCGAGCTGTCGGTCAGCGCCGGCATCCAGAACTCCCTCACGGTGCCGGCCGGACCGGTCGTCACCCGCATCGGCGGGGTCGACCGCTACGACACCTCGGAGCAGCTCAACCGGGCGGCCTTCCCCCGCGGGTCGAAGACCGTGTTCCTGGCCACCGGAGAGAACTTCCCCGACGCCCTGGCCGGAGCCGCGGCCGCCGGGCGCACGGGGAGCCCCCTCTTCGCCGTGCCCCCGACCTGCGTGCCGGTCAAGGTGCTGCAGGACATCAAGGCCGGCGGAGCGACGCGCGTCGTCCTCCTCGGCGGCACCGGCACCCTGTCGCCGGCCGTCCAGAAGCTGACTCCCTGCAGCTGACCCGACCCGCACCACGACGAGGGCCCTCCTCCCGCTCCGGCGGGGGAGGGCCCTCGGTCGTTCCCGGCTCGGGGCGCCGACGGTCGGATACGCTGGGTCGGATGGACAGCACCACCCGGCACGCGGACTCGACGCGCGCCGCGCTCGAGGAGTCCGGGAAGAAGGTCGGGACGTGAGCATCCGCCGCTCCAACTTCGAGGGCCAGCCGCAGGTCACCTACGCGGCGGTCGGCGGCACTCTGGCACCCGACCTGCTCGAGTACCCGCCGGACGGCTTCACGGCCGAGCGCTTCGAGGCCCGTCTCGGCTCGGGCGACGAGCGCTTCGCCATCACCACCGCCTCCCTGATGACCTGGGGCGTGCAGCGCGGCAGCGGCATCGAGGTGACCGACATCACCAGCGGGAGCGGCGTGCAGTACACCGGCGTCAACTTCGACGCCGCGGGCACCCCGATCGACCTCGTCAGCCGGCCGACGGAGGAGCATTTCGCTCCCGACGGCACCCCCTACATCACCGCCGGCGTGACCGCCGTGCTCCGCGTGACCCTGCTCGGCCGCGTCTTCGACGCCCCGGTCCGCGTGGTCTACGTCGTCGACGAGCCCGACCAGGTCGGCTTCGCCTACGGCACCCTCGAGGGCCACCCCGAGAGCGGCGAGGAGTCCTTCGTCGTCGAGAAGCGCGCGGACGACTCGGTCTGGCTCGTCATCCGGGTCTTCTCGCGTCCCTCCACCCGCCTCTACCGCCTGGGCGCGCCGGTGCTGCGCGCCGTGCAGAAGCGCCAGGTCGCCAAGTACCTGCGCGCGCTGCTGCCGGCGCGCGTCAGCTGACGTGGGGAGCGCCCTCCCGATCGCCGATCCTGCTCCGCTCGACGGCGGACTGCCCGCGTCCGTCGTCGAGGGCGTGGAGCAGCGCGACCTCGGCCTCTACGTGCACGTGCCGTTCTGCCGGGTCCGCTGCGGGTACTGCGACTTCAACACCTACACGGCGACCGAGCTCCGCGGGGCGAAGCAGCAGGACTACGCCGACGAGGCGATCACCGAGATGGCTCTCGGCGCCGAGGTACTCGAGCGCGCGGGCCTGCCCCGGCGCCCCGCCCGCACGGTCTTCTTCGGCGGCGGGACGCCCACCCTCCTGCCCGCCGGCGACCTGGTGCGGATGCTGGACGGTCTCCGCACCCACTTCGGGGTCGCGCCCGACGCCGAGATCACCACCGAGGCGAACCCGGACTCCGTCGACGCCGCCTACCTCCGCGCGCTGGCCGAGGCGGGCTTCACCCGCGTCAGCTTCGGGATGCAGTCGGCCGTGCCGCACGTCCTCGCCACGCTCGAGCGCACCCACGACCCGGAGCGGGTCCCGCTCGTGGTCGAGTGGGCGAGGGAGGCCGGCCTGCAGGTCAGCCTCGACCTCATCTACGGCACGCCGGGGGAGTCCCTGGCCGACTGGGAGCGGTCGCTCGACTCCGCGCTCGCCAACCGGCCGGACCACCTCTCGGCCTACGCCCTGATCGTGGAGGACGGCACGAAGCTCGCCCGGCAGATCCGCCGCGGCGAGGTCGCGACCCCGGACGACGACCTCACCGCCGACATGTACGAGCTCGCCGACGCGCGCCTGGCCGCGGCCGGGTACTCCTGGTACGAGGTCAGCAACTGGGCGCGCGACGCAGCCCACCGCTCCCGGCACAACCTCTCGTACTGGCTCGGCCACGACTGGTGGGGCGTCGGTCCCGGCGCGCACAGCCACGTCGGAGGCGTGCGCTGGTGGAACGTGAAGCACCCGGCGGCCTACGCCGACCGGCTGAGCACCGGGGCCTCGCCCGCCGCCGGGCGGGAGACGCTCGACGCGGGGACGCGGCGGGTGGAGGACGTGCTGCTGCGCTCGCGCCTGGCGGACGGCCTGCCCATCGACGCGATCGACGCCGCTCGGCGCAGCGAGGTGGCGGGGCTCATCGCCGACGGCCTCGTCGACGGCCGGGCGGCGCTCGGCGGCCGGATCGTGCTGACCCTGCGCGGCCGTCTGCTGGCCGACGCGGTCGTGCGCCGTCTCACCGACGGCTGAGGCCGGATCCCGGGGCGGCCGACGCACGGCCGCCCCGGTTCCGCGGCTACTTGAAGAACGGGATGCTGAGCGGGTACGTGTAGTACTCGCCCGCGCTGGCGCGCACCGAGGCGATGATCGCGAAGACGATCACCAGGATCGGCACGACCAGGAACACGATGAAGCCGACGAGGACGAAGGACAGGATCGTCCCGGCGACGTAGGCGATCAGCGTCGTCAGGTGGAAGTTGAGGGCCGTCTTGGCGTGCGCCTCGAGGAACGGTCCGCGCCCCTTGAAGACCAGGAAGACGATCAGCGAGGGCAGGAAGCTGAAGAAGATGCCGGTCACGTGCGTGACGATCGCCCAGGTCTTCTCGTCCGCCGGGTTCAGCGGCGGAGCCGGGGTCCCGTAGACGGGGGGCGGGGGAGGGGTGGCCGACATGATGGTCTCCGTTCCGGCGGCGGCGACGGGCGTCCCCCGTGCGCTCGGCGTCCATCGTGGCATGCGGCGACTCCCTCCGCACCGGGCCGCGCAGGACCTCCTCCTCGGGGATGACGGGGCTCCTCCCCGCGGCCCTGCAGGAGTGCACCCCGGCCGATCCCGGCGCAACCCCGCCGGGCGGTCCGCCTCCCGGTTATGATTGGCACTCAGAGTTGCGGAGTGCCAGGCTCCGCGCGGCGTCAGCGCCGCAGACGGTCGTGCCCGCGGGCACTCGGAGTCCGGCGGGAGGTCGGTCGTATGGTCACGGAGCGCGGTCTCCAGGTCCTGCGCGTGATCGTGCAGGACTACGTGGCGAACCGGGAGCCGGTGGGCTCCAAGTCGATCGTCGAGCGCCACGCGTTCGGCGTCTCGGCCGCCACCATCCGCAACGAGATGGCCCAGCTGGAGGAGGAGGAGCTGATCGCGGCTCCGCACACCTCGTCCGGCCGCGTGCCGACCGACAAGGGCTACCGCCTCTTCGTCGACCAGCTCGCCGACCTGCGCCCGCTCACCTCCGCGCAGCGCCAGGCGATCGAGACGTTCCTCGGGCAGAGCCCGGACCTCGACGAGGTGCTGGTCAAGACCGTCCGCCTGCTCTCGCAGCTCACCAACAGCGTCGCGCTCGTGCAGTACCCGTCGTTCGGAGCCGCGCGGCTGCGCCACGTGGAGCTCGTCGCCCTCGCTCCCCGCCGCCTCCTGTCGGTGCTGATCACCGACACCGGCCGGGTCGACCAGCGCGTGCTCGAGACCCCGGAGGACGTGGACGACGCGCTCCTCGGCGAGATCCGCGCGAAGCTGAACACGGCCGTGCTGGGCCTCGGGCTCCAGCAGGCGGCCGAGACGCTCGGCTCCGTCGCGGAGCGCTTCAGCCCCGAGCGGCGCCACGTGCTGACGCCGATCGTGCAGACCCTGCTCGAGCAGGTCGGCGCCAACCGGCAGGACCGCCTGGTCATGGCCGGCGCCGCGAACCTCGTCCGCACCGAGGAGGACTTCTCGGGCAGCATCTACCCCGTGCTCGAGGCGATCGAGGAGCAGGTGGAGCTGCTGCGCCTCTTCGCCGAGATGACCCCGGACCCCCGGGGCATCTCGGTGCGCATCGGCCGCGAGAACGCGCCGTTCGGGCTGCAGGAGACCTCGGTGCTCACGAGCGGGTACAACACCGCGGGCGGCCAGGTCTCGCGCCTGGGCGTGCTCGGCCCGATCCGGATGGACTACTCCGGCAACATCACCGCGGTGCGCGCCGTCGCCCGCTACCTCTCCCGCCTCCTCGGCGAGGAGTAGGCCCGACCTCCCGGCCCCCGCCGGATCCCCCCGGTGCGCCGTGCCCGGCCCACCGACCCACGAACGAAGGACGAAGCCACCTGTGGCCGATCACTACGAAGTGCTGGGCGTCGACCGCGACGCCTCCGCCGACGAGATCAAGAAGGCGTACCGCCGACTCGCCCGCGAGCTGCACCCCGACGTCAACCCGAGCGCGGACGCCTCCGAGCGCTTCAAGCTCGTCACGCACGCCTACGACGTCCTGAGCGACGCCCAGCAGCGGGCGCAGTACGACCGCGGGCCCCAGGAGGGCTTCGGCGGCGGTGCCCAGGGCTTCGGCGGGTTCGGCGACATCTTCGAGACCTTCTTCGGGCAGGGCGCGCAGGGCTCGTCCCGCGGCCCGCGCTCCCGCCGCGAGCGCGGCCAGGACGCCCTGCTGCGCGTGGAGGTCTCGCTCGACGAGGTCATCTTCGGCACCCACCGCGACCTCGAGGTCGACACGGCGGTGCTCTGCGAGACGTGCCAGGGCTCGTGCTGCCAGCCCGGCACCTCGCCGGTGACCTGCGACATCTGCCACGGCTCGGGCCAGATCCAGCGCACCGTCCGCTCGCTCCTGGGCAACGTGATGACGGCCAGCCCCTGCGGCACCTGCCGCGGCTACGGCACCGTCATCGCGACCCCCTGCTCCACCTGCCAGGGCCAGGGACGCGTCCGCGCCCGCCGCACCATCCCCGTCGACGTCCCCGCGGGAGTCGACACGGGCCTGCGCCTGCAGATGCCCGGCAGCGGCGAGGTCGGCCCGGCCGGCGGCCCCAACGGCGACCTGTACCTCGAGATCAAGGTCAAGCACCACGACGTCTTCAGCCGCAACGGCGACGACCTGCTCTGCACCCTCGAGGTGCAGATGACGGACGCGATCCTCGGCTCCACGGCGTCGCTCAAGGCGCTCGACGGCGACATCGAGATCGAGATCAAGCCGGGCACGCAGAGCACCGAGATCGTCACGATCAAGGGACGCGGAGTCACGCGCCTGCGGGGCAGCGGACGCGGCGACCTCCGCATCGGCATCCAGGTCGTCACTCCGACGAAGCTGGGCCACCGCGAGCGGGAGCTGGTCCAGGAGCTCGCGAAGCACTACAAGCCGCAGAAGCCCGCGCTGACCCACTTCCAGCAGGGCCTCTTCTCGAAGCTCCGCGACCGCTTCCTGGGCTGAGCCCGTGGCGCACCACTACATCGACGAGTCGCTGGACTCCGAGGGCTTCGTCGTCGGGGGCCGGCTCGCGCTCACCGGCGCGGAGGCACGGCACGCCGCGACCGTCAGCCGGATCCGCGCGGGCGAGAGCGTCCGGGTCGGTGACGGGCGCGGACTCGTCGCGACCGCGGTCGTCGAGAGCGCGGAGCCGGCGCGAGTGGTGCTCGTCGTGGAGTCGGTGCAGGAGTCCCCGGTTCCGTCCCCGCGTCTTGTCCTCGTGCAGGCCCTCGCGAAGGGCGACCGCGACGAGCTCGCCGTGCAGGCGGCGACCGAGCTCGGGGTGGACGAGGTCGTCCCGTGGCAGGCCGCGCGGTCGATCTCGCGGTGGTCGGGCCCGAAGGAGGAGAAGGGGCGCGAGCGCTGGCGGGCCATCGTGCGCGAGGCGAGCAAGCAGTCGCTGCGCCCCCGGGTGCCCGAGGTCGCGCCGCTCGAGCAGGTGCGCGGTCTCGTCGCGCGCGCCGCGACGTCCCGCGTGCTGGTCCTCGAGCCCTCGGCGCAGGCGCGGCTCTCCCAGGTGGTCCCGGACGGACGCGACCTGGTGCTCGTCGTCGGGCCCGAGGGCGGCATCGCTCCGGAGGAGCTGCGGCTGCTCGCGGAGGCGGGTGCCGAGGCCGTCGCGCTCGGCGACTCCGTCCTGCGCACCTCGACCGCAGGTCCCGCTGCCATCGCCGTCCTCTCGGCCCGCCTGGGCCGCTGGTGACGCTCCTCCACAGCCGCCTCGGGGCGCCGGAGCAGGGTGCCGTGGGCGAACGCGGCGCCCGTCGCGCACGGGCCCCGTTTAAGATGAGTGCATGAGCGAACCCACCGTCTTCACGCGCATCGTCCAGGGCGAGATCCCGGCCGATGTGGTGTTCGAGAACGAGCGCATCCTCGCGATCACCGACATCGAGCCGAAGGCGCCCGTCCACCTCCTCGTCTTCCCGAAGACCCAGGAGCACGCCACGGTCGCCGCCCTCGCCGCCGCCGATCCCGCCCTGCTCGCCGAGATGGTGCAGGTCGCCCAGTCGCTCGCCGACGCCCACAGCAACGGTCAGTTCCGCCTCGTCTTCAACTCCGGCGAAGAGGCGGGCCAGACCGTGTTCCACGTGCACGCCCACGTCCTGGGCGGCCACCAGACGGAAGGCTCCCTTGCCACCGGTTGAGAACACGGGCGCGAGCCCCGACGAGCGTCCCGCCCCCGGCGCGGACGCGTCCGAGACGACGCGGCGCGTCGTCGCCGTCGACGGAGTCGCGATGGTGCGCCTCCTCGGACCCCAGGACCGCCTCATCCGAGCGGTCGAAGGACGATTCCCCGATGTCCGGGTGCACGTGCGCGGCAACGAGGTGACGCTCGACGGCGAGCGCGAGCCCGTCGCCGCGGCGACGCGCCTGGTGGAAGAACTGGTGCGCATGACCGCGAGCGGGCACGATCTCGACCCGGAGGGCGTGCGCGAGTCCGCCCGCATCCTGCAGAACGGCGGGCCGGTGAGCCCGGCCGAGGCGTTCGGCCAGGCCATCCTCACGGCGCGCGGACGGAGCGTGAGGCCCAAGACGCTCGGGCAGCGCGAGTACGTCGACGCGGTCGATCAGAACACCATCGTCTTCGGCATCGGCCCGGCCGGAACCGGCAAGACCTACCTGGCGATGGCGAAGGCCGTGCAGTCGCTGCAGCGCAAGGAGGTCGAGCGGATCATCCTGACCCGCCCGGCGGTCGAGGCGGGGGAGCGGCTGGGCTACCTGCCAGGCTCGCTCACCGACAAGATCGACCCGTACCTGCGCCCGCTCTACGACGCGCTGAACGAGATGATGGACCCCGAGATCGTCCCGAAGCTGCTCGCGGCCGGCACGATCGAGGTCGCACCGCTCGCCTACATGCGCGGGCGCACGCTCAACAACTCGTTCGTCGTGCTCGACGAGGCGCAGAACACGACGCCCGAGCAGATGAAGATGTTCCTCACCCGCCTCGGCTTCGGCTCCAAGATGGTCGTCACCGGCGACATCACCCAGGTCGACCTGCCGACCGGCGCGAGCGGACTCCGCCTCGTGACGCGCGTGCTCGACGGCATCGACGACATCCACTTCTCGCGCCTGACCAGCGAGGACGTGGTGCGCCACAGCCTGGTCGGCCGCATCGTGGACGCGTACACCGAGTACGACCAGCAGAAGCAGGCGCAGCACTTCGAGCGCGAGCAGGCCCGGGAGTTCGCGAACCGAGCCGAGCGCCGCGGCCAGGCCGCCCGCCCGCCCGGCGACCGCCAGCCTCCGCGCGGCTGAGCCCGCCCGCCCCTCCCGAACCGAAGGAAGACCCGCCCCCGTGAGCATCGAGATCAACAACGAGTCGAGCGTCCCCGTCGACGAGGCCGCCCTGCTGCGCCTCGCCGGCTACGCGCTCGACTCGCTCCACGTGCACCCCGACGCCGAGCTCGCGATCGTGCTGGTCGACGAGGGCGCGATGGAGCAGCTGCACGTGCAGTGGATGGACGAGCCGGGGCCGACCGACGTGCTCAGCTTCCCGATGGACGAGCTGCGTCCCGGGACCGAGGACGAGCAGACCCCCGCGGGGCTCCTCGGCGACATCGTGCTCTGCCCGCAGGTCGCGCAGTCCCAGGCCGAGTCGGCCGGCCACTCCGTGCTCGACGAGCTGCAGCTGCTGACCGCCCACGGGCTCCTGCACCTGCTCGGCTTCGATCACGCCGAGCCGGAGGAGGAGCGCGAGATGTTCGGCATCCAGCGCGACATCCTGGTCGGCTTCCACATCAGCGAGCGACGCCGCTAGAGCGCGCCGTGCCCACTCTCCAGCTCCTCATCGCCGCCCTCGCGCTCGTCGCCGTCGGCGGCTGGTTCGCCGCGACCGACGCCGCACTCGGTGTCCTCTCGCGCAGCGACCTGCTCGACATGGCCCAGCACTCCCGCAGCGCCCGCGCTCTCCGCGCGATCGCGGGCGACATGAGCGCCCACGTCAACGTCGTCAACTTCTCGCGGATCGCGGCCGAGACGACGGCCGCGGTGTTCGTCACCACGGTGCTGGTCGTCGAGGTCCCGCAGCTCTGGCTCGCGCTCCTGCTGGCGGTCCTGATCATGGCGGCGGTCTCGTTCGTCCTGGTCGGCTCCAGCCCCCGCAGCGTCGGGCGCGCGAACGCGCGTGCGGTCCTGTCCACCAGCGCCTCGCTCGTGCACGTGCTCCGGCTCGCGCTGGGTCCGGTCGCGCACGGGCTCGTGGCTCTCGGCAACCGGGTGACGCCGGGGACCGGGCGCTCGGCGGGGTTCTCCTCCGAGGAGCAGCTGCTCAGCATGGTCGACGAGGCGACCGAGCAGGACGTGCTCGAGCAGGACGACCGCGAGCTGATCCACTCGATCTTCGAGTTCAACGACACCTTCGTCCGCGAGGTGATGGTGCCCCGCACCGACATGGTGACGATCGAGGCGACCTCCTCCGTCGGCGCCGGCATGGGGCTCCTTTTGAGCCGCGGCATCTCCCGGCTCCCCGTCATCGGTGACGGCGTCGACGACGTCCTCGGCGTGCTCTACCTGCGCGACGTGGCCCGGCACACCTACGAGCGGCCGGACGACGACGACACGGTCGCCGATCTCGCGCGCCCCGCGCTGTTCGTGCCCGAGTCGAAGAAGGCCGACGAGCTGCTCCGCCAGATGCAGCTCGAGTCCAACCACCTCGCGATGGTGGTCGACGAGTACGGCGGCATCGCGGGCCTGGTGACGCTCGAGGACCTGATCGAGGAGCTCGTCGGCGACATCTCCGACGAGTACGACCGCGAGGTCGACCTCTTCGAGGAGACGGCGCCCGGGGTCTACCGCGTCTCGGCGCGCCTGCCGGTGGACGAGCTCGGCGAGCTGTTCGAGCTCGACCTCGAGGACGACGACGTCGACTCGGTCGGCGGACTGCTGACCAAGGCCTACGGGCGCCTCCCCGAGCGCGGCGCGACGGCGCGGATCGGCGGAGTGCTGCTCGAGGCCGAGCAGGCGGACCCGCGCCGTGGGACCATCTCCACGGTGATCGTCCGCCGCGATCCCGATCTGGACACCGCCGGCGAGCCCGGCACCGGCCCCGTCGCGATCATCGCGGACGGCGGCACCACCACCCCCAGCCCGAGCACGGCTCCCACCCGCGGAGCCACGGGCGATCAGCACGAGGACGCACGATGACCGACACCACTCCCGCCGCCGCTCCCTACCGGGCGGGCTTCGTGTCCTTCGTCGGCCGCCCGAACGTGGGCAAGTCGACGCTCACGAACGCCCTCGTCGGCGAGAAGATCGCCATCACGAGCTCGAAGCCCCAGACCACGCGGCGCGCTATCCGCGGCGTGGTGCACCGCACCGACGGCCAGCTGATCGTCGTCGACACCCCCGGCATCCACCGGCCGCGCACGCTCCTCGGAGAGCGGCTGAACTCGCTCGTCACCTCGACCCTCGGCGACGTCGACGTCATCGGGATGCTGTTCCCCGCGGACGAGCCGATCGGCCCGGGAGACCGCTTCATCAACGAGCAGCTCGACTCCTTCCCGCGCGCCCGGAAGGTCGCGATCGTCTCGAAGGTCGACCTCTCCTCGAAGAAGTCCGTGGCGAAGCAGCTGCTCGCCGTCTCGGAGCTGCGCGAGTGGGACACGATCGTGCCGATCTCGGCCGTGACCGAGGAGCAGCTGGACGTCCTGGCCGTCGAGCTCCTGCGCCTGATGCCGGTCTCGCCCGCCCTCTACCCGGAGGAGGCGGTGACCGACGAGGACCTGTCCTCGCGGATCGCCGAGTTCATCCGCGAGGCCGCCCTCGAGGGCGTCTCGGACGAGCTGCCGCACTCCCTCGCCGTGACGCTCGACGACATGGTCGAGCGCGAGGACGGCTCGCTGATCGACATCTACGCCAACGTCTTCGTGGAGCGCGACAGTCAGAAGGGCATCATCATCGGCAAGGGCGGCCAGCGCCTGCGCGAGGTGGGAGCCGTCTCCCGCGAGCAGATCGAGCGTCTGCTGGGCCGCCGCGTGTTCCTCTCCATCCGGGTGAAGGTCGCCAAGGAGTGGCAGCGCGACCCGAAGCTGCTGGGGCGCCTGGGCTTCTGACGCCGGAGGACGACCGCGGTCACCCTCCAGGACGACGCCCCCGGGCGCGCGGACCCGTAGCGTGGTCCTCATGCGCGCCCTCCTCGACCGACCGGCGGCCCTGCCGATCGCCGGGGCGCTGCTCGCCGCCCTCCATCTGCTGCTCGGGCTCACCGGGGTCACTCCGACCGAGCGGATCGCCGGCGGCCTCGTGCTCGCGCTGGCCCTCGCCGTCGCGGGATTCCTGCCCGCGCTCGCCCCCTCGCTCGTCGCGGTCGGCGCGCTCGCCGACGGAGGCGTCCTGCTCGGCGGCGTCCCCGTCGACGGGGTGCTCGTCGGCCTGGTCGTCCTCTGGCAGACGACCCGCCGGGTGGGCCCCTGGACCCGTGCCCTGGCGCTCGCGGGCGGCCTGATCCTCGCCGGGATCGGCGGCGTCACCGTCGCGCTCGGCCTCTCCGGCCCGCTCGATCCGTCCGGGCTCCCGGCGCGCGTGGAGTTCGTGGTCCTCGCCCTGGTCGCTCTCGCGGTCGCCTCCGTGCTCGGTGCGGCGAAGGTCCTCGTGTACCTCAACGCGCTGCGGGCGCCGGTTCTCGCGGGCGATCGGATCGACGCGCTGCTGACCCGGGTCGCCGGGCCGCAGGACCCCTTCGCGGTGGGGGTCGCCGGTGGTCAGGCGCTGGTGCTCCTCCTCGTCGCCGGCCTCCCGTTCGCCGGGGTGGAGGGCGCGATGCAGCTGCTGGTCGCGGGCGTGCTCGCGGTCGCGCTGGTGCTGCACCGGCGGTCCCCGGTCCTCGCCCTCTCGATCGCCTGGGCCGGTGCCGCCCTGCAGATGAGCGCGAGCCTCGCTCCCGGACCCGCGGATCTGGCCATCCTGGCCGTCCTCTTCGGCGCCGGCGCGTCGGAGTCGCGGCGGATGCGGATCGCGGGAGCGGTGTCGGCCGTCCTCGGCGCCGTGGTCGCCGTCGTCTACCTCGTCCTCGTCTTCGACCTCGTCGCGAGCGCCTACGACGGCCTCCTGTCGGCCGGAGCCACCTTCGGCGGGATCCTCGCGACGCTCGGCCTCTCCTGGACCATCGGACTGCTCTCCCGCTCGGTCCGCCGGGCGCGTGAGGGCCAGACCCTGCGCGCGCAGGCCGAGCAGGAGCGCGCCCGGGCGCAGCGCGAGCTCGACACCGTGGAGGAGCGCAACCGGATCGCCCGCGACATGCACGACGTCGTCGCCCACTCCCTCGCCGTCGTGATCGCGCAGGCCGACGGCGCGCGCTACCTCGGCGCCACCAGCCCCGAGCAGACCGACGCCGCGCTGCTGACCATCTCCTCCGTCGCCCGGGACGCCCTCGGCGACGTGCGCGTGCTCCTCGCCCAGCTGCGGCACTCGCAGAGCGACGGCCCGCAGCCCGGCGCCCGCGACCTGCCGGCCCTCCTCGACAGCGTGGGCGGAGCCGGAGCCCCCGTCCGCGCCGAGCTCGCCGTCGACCTGGAGGCGGTGCCGCGCGCCGTCGGTCTGGCCCTGTACCGCATCGCCCAGGAGGCGACCACGAACGCTCTCCGCCACGGCCGCCCGGGCTCGCCGCTCGACATCGCCCTGCGCCAGGACGGCGGCGAGCTCGCCCTGACCGTGCGCAACGCCCGGTGCGCCGACGTCGAGCGCGACTCCCTGCCGGGCGAGGGCCACGGCCTGGTCGGCATGCGCGAGCGCGCCGCGCTCGTCGGGGGAGTGCTCGCCGCCGGCCCGGTCGGGGACGACTTCGTCGTCGACGCGCGCCTGCCCTCCTCCCCGTCCCTCGCCCGCACCGCCCCACCCCTCGCCTCCGGAGGCAGCCCCGCATGACCGACACCATCCGCCTCGTCCTCGTCGACGACCAGGCCCTCTTCCGCGCCGGCATCCGCATGCTGCTCGGCTCGCAGCCCGACCTCGAGGTGGTCGGCGAGGCCTCGGACGGGGCGGAGGGCGCGGAGCTGGTCGCGCGGCTGGCCCCCGACGTCGTGCTGATGGACATCCGGATGCCGGGCGTCGACGGGATCGAGTCGACCCGGCGGATCCTCGCGGACGCGCAGGAGCGGCGGGTCGAGCCTCCGCGCATCCTCGTGCTGACCACCTTCGACCTCGACGAGGCCGCCGCGCGCGCCATCCGGGCGGGCGCGAGCGGCTTCCTCCTGAAGGACACGGAGCCCGGCTTCCTCCTCGCCTCCGTCCGCACCGTGCACGCGGGGACCGCCGTGGTCGCCGCCTCCGCGACCCGCGAGCTCTTCGAGCACTTCGGAGCGGCGGGCAGCGGACGCGAGACCCCGCCCGCCTTCGCGACCCTCACCGACCGCGAGCGCGAGATCTTCCACCTGGCCGCGCGGGGGATGAGCAACACCGAGATCGCGCGCGCCGAGTTCCTGAGCGAGGCGACGGTGAAGACGCACATCAGCCGCACCCTCGGCAAGCTCGGCCTGCGCGACCGCGTGCAGCTAGTGGTCTACGCCTACGAGAACGGCCTGGTCTCCTAGCGCGGGACGCCGGGGTGACGCGCCGCGGGGGCGGTGCTACCCTGACCGGGTGCGCTTCGGACAGCTCCTCCTTCTCCGCCGCGACGAGATCTGATCCTCAGGCCATCCTCGTCGCGGAGTCCGTCGTCGGCTGAACCATCCCTCGCCCGCGAGGTCGATCCGCATCCGGATCCCCGCGAGACCGCCCGACCGGCACCGCCCACCAGCGGAGCCGCACGCGAGCGGGATCGGTCACGAGCGAGAACAGACACGTGCGCACCACTGCGCCGGGAGAGCACCTCATGCTGAACAACCAGAAGCCGTCGCCCATGCCGATCGGCAAGTACCGTCCCTTCCACGAGCTGATCGCCGTGGACCTGCCCGACCGCACCTGGCCGTCGAAGCGCATCACGACCGCGCCCCGCTGGTGCGCCGTGGACCTCCGCGACGGCAACCAGGCGCTCATCGACCCGATGAGCCCCGAGCGCAAGCGCATCATGTTCGATCTGCTGGTCCGGATGGGCTACAAGGAGATCGAGGTCGGGTTCCCGAGCGCGAGCCAGACCGACTTCGACTTCGTGCGCAGCCTCATCGAGGAGGGCGCGATCCCCGAGGACGTCACCATCCAGGTGCTGACCCAGGCCCGCGACCACCTGATCGAGCGCACCTACGAGTCGATCCGCGGCGCGCGCCAGGCGATCGTGCACCTCTACAACTCCACGAGCGTGCTGCAGCGCGAGGTCGTGTTCCGCAAGGACCGTCAGGGCATCATCGACATCGCGCTGGCCGGCGCCCGCAAGTGCCGCGAGATGGAGTCGACCGTCCCCGGCACGGCCGTCTACTACGAGTACTCGCCCGAGAGCTACACCGGCACCGAGCTCGACTTCGCCCGCGAGATCTGCGACCGGGTCGTCGAGGTCTTCGAGCCGACTCCCGAGCGCAAGGTCATCCTGAACCTGCCCGCCACCGTCGAGATGGCCACCCCGAACGTCTACGCCGACTCGATCGAGTGGATGAGCCGCAACCTCGCGCAGCGCGAGAACATCGTGCTGTCGCTGCACCCCCACAACGACCGCGGCACGGCCGTGGCGGCGGCCGAGCTGGGCTACCTGGCCGGTGCCGACCGGATCGAGGGCTGCCTCTTCGGCAACGGCGAGCGCACCGGCAACGTCGATCTGGTCGCGCTGGGCGTGAACCTGTTCACCCAGGGGATCGACCCGCAGATCGACTTCAGCGACATGGACGGCATCAAGCGCACCGCCGAGTACTGCAACCAGCTGCCCGTGCCCGAGCGCAGCCCCTGGGCGGGCGACCTGGTCTTCACCGCCTTCAGCGGCTCGCACCAGGACGCCATCAAGAAGGGCTTCGAGGCGATGCAGGCCGAGGCCGAGCGGACCGGCCGCAGCGTCGACGAGCTCACCTGGGCCGTGCCCTACCTGCCGGTGGACCCGAAGGACCTGGGCCGCTCCTACGAGGCGGTCATCCGCGTCAACTCGCAGTCCGGCAAGGGCGGAGTCGCGTACCTGCTGAAGACGGACCACGCGCTCGACCTGCCGCGCCGGCTGCAGATCGAGTTCTCGGGCGTCGTGCAGGCCAAGACCGACGCCGAGGGCGGCGAGGTCACGAGCGAGCAGATCTGGACGGTGTTCCAGGACGAGTACCTGCCGGCGCCCGCCGAGCGCGCCGACGAGAAGTGGGGCCGCTTCGAGCTGCTGCGCACGAACACGTCGAGCGATCTGGGCGGCAGCATCGCGCTGGACGCGGTCCTCCGGGTGGGCGACGAGAGCGTGTCGGCCAGCTCGCGGGGCAACGGCCCGATCAACGCCTTCGAGGCCGTGCTCGAGCAGCAGGGCGTCGAGGTCCGGGTCCTCGACTACGTCGAGCACGCGCTCAGCGCCGGCGGCGACGCGCTGGCCGCCTCGTACGTCGAGTGCACGGTGAACGGCCGCACCCTGTGGGGCGTGGGCGTGGACGCCGACATCTCGACCGCCTCCCTCAAGGCCATCGTCTCGGCCGTCAACCGCGCCCTGCGCGAGGAGGTCCCGGTCCGCGAGCTGGCCGGCGCCTCCGCCTGATCGGGCCCGATCCCCGCTGTGGGAGCCGTGATGCGTCGCGGCTCCCACGGCATTCCCGTGCGCGGACCGCGCGGGACTCCGCTCCCTGCGTCCGGGTCGGCCGCCGCTAGGTCCGGCGGCGCCAGCGCAGGCGCGGCACCCCGCTGAGCGCGCGCTGCTCGGGCAGGCTCCAGCCGTAGCGGACCGCGAGCAGGCGGATGACCGTGGTCACGCCCACCGCGAGCGGCGCGGCGAAGTCGATCGTCACTCCGAAGCGCAGCGCGAGGACCAGCACGCCCGTGCCCACCGAGGCGGCGACCGCGTAGAGCGAGCCGACGTGCATCAGCGCGATCGGCCGGTTCAGCAGGATGTCGCGGACGACGGATCCGCCGACGGCCGAGACGGTGCCGACGAACACGGCCGGCACCTCCGGCACGCCGAGCGACAGGGCCTTCGTGGTGCCGATCGCGCCGAAGAGCCCGAGGGTCAGCGCGTCGAGGGCGGTGATCGTCCCGTCGACCCGGTTCAGCAGGTGCTGGAGCAGCATCCCGAGCAGGGAGGCGGTCACCGCGACGATCAGGTACGCGTCGGTGTGCAGGGCCACCAGGGGCGTCTGGAGCAGCAGATCGCGGAGCACGCCGCCGCCGAGGCCGGTGGCCGTGCCGATGATCGTGACGCCGAGCAGGTCGATCCGGCGGTCGCGGAACTCGCCCGCGAACATCGCGCCCTGGAGGCAGCCGATGGCGATCGCGAGCAGGTCGGCCCAGGCCGGGATCTCGAAGAGGGAGGCTGCCACCCGGACATCGTTCCACGGCGCGGGCCCTGCTCCGGCCGGGCTGCCGGCCGGGTGTCGGGGGTCGGGGGGATAATCGGAGGATGCCCACCTATCGCGACGAAGCCGTGGTGCTCCGCACGCACAAGCTGGGCGAGGCCGACCGCATCGTGACGCTGCTCTCGCGCAGCCACGGCAAGATCCGCGCGGTGGCGAAGGGCGTTCGCAAGACCGGCTCCAAGTTCGGCTCGCGGCTCGAGCCGTTCATGGTCGCCGACCTCCAGCTCTACGAGGGCCGGAGCCTCGACATCGTCACGCAGGCCGAGTCGCTCGGCGCCTACGGTGCGCTGATCGCCGCCGACTACGACAGCTACACGGCCGCGAGCGCGATGGTCGAGACGGCGGACCGCCTCACCGACGCGGACGCCTCCCTGCAGCAGTACCTGCTGCTCGTCGGGGCCCTGCGCTCGCTCTCGAAGCACGAGCACGAGCCGGTGCTGACGCTCGACTCCTACCTCCTGCGGGCGCTCTCGATCGCGGGCTGGGCGCCCAGCTTCGAGGACTGCGCGCGCTGCGGCGCTCCCGGGCCCCACGGCGCGGTCGTGGTGCAGCTCGGAGGCGTCGTCTGCGCCGACTGCACGCCGCCCGGCGCACCGCGGGTCGCTCCGGAGGTCGTGGTCCTGCTGGGTGCGCTGCTCACGGGAGACTGGGCCCACGCCGAGACCACCGAGCCGACCACACGGTCGCGGGCGAGCGGAGTGGTCGCCGCCTACACGCAGTTCCACCTCGAACGCGGTCTGAGATCCCTGGAGCACGTCACCCGATGAAGCCCTTCACCCACAAGGACGCCGAGCCGTACCGCCCTCTCGACTGGACCGGGATCCACCCGCCCGCGATCCCGCGGAAGGCCGTTCCGGGGCACGTCGCCATCGTGATGGACGGGAACGGCCGCTGGGCGAACTCCCGCGGCCTGACGAGGATCGAGGGGCACAAGCGCGGCGAGACGGCGCTGCTGGACGTCGTGGCCGGAGCGATCCAGATCGGCGTGAAGCACCTCAGCGTCTACGCGTTCTCGACCGAGAACTGGAAGCGCTCGCCCGAGGAGGTGCGCTTCCTGATGGGCTTCAACCGCGACGTGCTGCACCGCCGCCGCGATCAGCTCAACGAGTGGGGCGTGCGCATCCGCTGGGCCGGCCGGAAGCCGCGCCTGTGGGCGTCGGTGATCAACGAGCTGCAGTTCGCCGAGCGGATGACCGCGGACAACGACGTGCTCACCCTCACCATGTGCGTCAACTACGGCGGGCGCACCGAGATCGCCGACGCGGTGCAGCGGCTCGCCGCCGAGGTCCAGGCGGGGCGGCTCAAGCCCTCCGGCATCTCCGAGAAGACGATCGCCAAGGCGCTCTACGTGCCGGAGATGCCGGACGTCGACCTCTTCGTGCGCTCCTCCGGCGAGCAGCGCATCAGCAACTTCCTGCTCTGGCAGAGCGCCTACGCCGAGATGGTGTTCCTCGACCGGCTCTGGCCGGACTTCACGCGGACCGACCTCTGGGACGCGATCGAGCACTACTCCGGCCGCTCCCGCCGCTTCGGCGGCGCGGTCGACGTGCCGGGGGCCTCCTCGTGATCCGGGCCGGGATCGTCGGCTTCGGGCTCGCCGGCAGCGTCTTCCACGGTCCGTTCCTCGCGGCCGATCCCGCTTTCGAGGTCGTCGCCGTCTCCACCCGCGACGCCGGTCGGAGGGCGGCGGCCTCCGCCGCGCATCCGGAGGCCCGGATCGTGCCCGACCTCGACGCGGTGCTCGCCGAGCGGCCGGAGCTGGTCGTGCTCGCCTCGCCGCCGTCGGTGCACCGGGAGCAGGCCGTCCGGGTGCTCGAGGCCGGTGTCGCCGTCGTGATCGACAAGCCCTTCGCACCGAGCACGGCCGACGCGGACGCGATCATCGCCGCCTCCGAGCGGAGCGGTGCGCCCGTCTTCGTCTTCCAGAACCGGCGCTGGGACGCCGATCTGCTCACGCTCCGCCGCCTCCTGGGCGAAGGGGTCCTCGGCGAGGTCCTCCGCTTCGAGTCGACCTTCGAGCGCTGGAGCGCGCCGAAGACGGGCCGGTGGCAGAGCGAGACGGGTCCGGCCGAGGGTGGCGGGATCCTCTTCGATCTCGGCAGCCACCTGGTCGACCAGGCGCTGCTGCTGTTCGGCCCGGCGGTCGTCACGGCGGCCGAGACCCGGACCGTTCATGAGGGCTCCGCGAGCGAGGACGACGCGTTCGTCTCGCTCCTGCATCACAGCGGCGTCCGCTCCCACCTCACCATGAGCCGCGTCGCCCGGGCGACAGGCCCCCGCTTCCGCGTGCTCGGCACCCGCGCCGCCTTCAGCGTCGACGGTCTCGACCCGCAGGAGACCGCGCTCCGCACCGGCGGCGCCCGACCGGACGACGACGGCTTCGGCGAGGTCGCGCCGGAGGGATGGGGCGTCCTCGTCGACGACTCCGGCGCACACCCCGTGCCGAGCGAGCGGGGACGATACGCCGCGTTCCTCGAGCAGGTCGCGCGGTCGCTCCGGGACGGCGCTCCCTCGCCGGTGGACGTCCGAGAGGCCCGCGAGGTCGTCGCCGTGCTCGAGCAGGCGCACGCCCTCGCCGCCCGCTGACCGGGCCCGCCGCCGACGCGCCCGGTCGCTCCCCGGTCTTGGCGATCCGGCTCCGGAGCGTCATCCTCGAGAGGTGAGCACCGCACTGCCGAACTCCGCCGACCTGCGCGCGCGCTTCGCCGGTGCCCGCGGCTACCACAACGCCTGCACCCTCGGCCTGCCGCCGCGGGAGACCGTCGAGGCGCTGCGGGCGGACCTCGCCGGCTGGTCGTCCGGGGAGAGCACGGCCGCCGCCTACGGCGCTGTCGCCGAGCGCGCGCGGGCCTCGTTCGCCGCGATCGCCGGCGTCCCGGTCGACCGGGTCGCGATCGGCTCGCAGACCTCCGCCATGGCCGCCGTGCTCGCCGCCTCGCTGCCCGACGGGGCCCGCGTGCTCTGCGTGGACGGCGACTTCTCCTCCATCGTGTTCCCCTTCCTCGCCCAGGCGCACCGCGGAGTGACCGTGCGCTCCGTCGCGCTCGAGGCGCTGTCCGACTCCGTCGAGGACGGGGACGACCTCGTCGTCTTCTCCGCCGTGCAGTCCAGCAGCGGAGCGCTCGCCGATCTCGACTCCGTCCTCGAGGCGGCCGCGCGCCACGGAGTGCGGACCGCGTGCGACCTGACGCAGGCGGCCGGCGTCCTGCCGGTCGACGCCTCCCGCTTCGACGCGACCCTCACCCACGCCTACAAGTGGCTGTGCTCGCCGCGCGGAGTGGCGTTCCTCACCGTCTCGCCCGACTACGCGGCCGAGCTCGTCCCCGTGCAGGCGGGCTGGTACTCGGGGGAGGACGTGTGGTCGTCCTGCTACGGACCGGCCATGCACCTGGCCGAGAACGCCCGCCGCTTCGACGTCTCGCCGGCCTGGCAGGCGTTCGCCGGCGCCGAGGCGTCGCTCGCTCTGTTCCGCTCGCTCGACCTCGACGCGGTCTGGGCGCACGCCTCCGGCCTCGGCGACCTGCTGTGCGAGCGGCTGGACCGGGAGCCTCAGCACCGGGCGCTCGTGTCCTGGCCGGACGAGGGGGGAGCGGACCTGGAGCTGCTGCAGGCCGCGGGTCTGCGCGTCTCGGGCCGCGGCGGCCGGCTCCGCATCGCCTTCCACCTCTGGAACGACGAGTCCGACGTGGACGAGCTCGTCCGCGTGCTGCGGGAATAGCGGGGCGCCCCCTCCGTTGTCCTGGGGGTGAGTGCTGAGCCGAGCCCCCTGTCTGTCGACGTCTGGTCCGACATCGCCTGCCCCTGGTGCTACATCGGGAAGCGCCGGTTCGAGCGCGGGCTCGAGGCCTTCCGCGCCGCGCACCCCGAGGCTCCGGAGGTCGTCGTGGAGTACCGCAGCTTCGAGCTCTCGCCGGACACGCCGGAGGACTACCGCGGGGGAGAGGCGGCGTTCCTCGCCGAGCACAAGGGCATCCCGGAGGCGCAGGCGCAGCAGATGCTCGACTCCGTCACGGCGATCGCGGCGGGCGTCGGCCTCGACTACCACTTCGAGTCGGTGCGCCACGTCAAGACGGTCACCGCCCACCAGGCGCTCCACCACGCCAAGGAGAACGGACTGCAGCTCGAGCTCGTCGAGCGTCTCCTGAGCGCGTACTTCGTCGAGGGCCGCGACCTGGCCGATCCGGAGGTGCTCGCCTCGCTCGCCGGCGAGGTCGGGCTCGACCCGGCGGAGACGCGCCGCGCTCTCGAGGACCGGCGCTACCTCGGGCGGGTGCAGTCCGACATCGCCCAGGCCCGCGAGTACGGGATCTCGGGGGTGCCGTTCTTCGTCCTCGACGGGCGCTTCGGCGTCTCCGGCGCCCAGGAGCCGGCGGCGTTCACCGAGGTCCTCGAGCACGTGCTGGAGCAGCGGGCGGCCGTCGCGTGAGCGGGCCGTTCGAGATGCTGGGCGACTCCGGCGTGCCGCTGTGCGAGGACGGCGTCTGCGCCGTGCCGCAGGCCGCGGAAGCGCAGGCCGAGGTGCCGCCGATCAGCGCGGAGGCTCCTCCACGGTGATGTCGGCCACGGTCGCGCCGTAGGCGGCCACGAGGGCGTCCGCGTCGACGAAGGCGCTGCGCCCGTCGGCGCCGGCTCCCATCGCGACGCGGCGGCCGAGGATCCGCTCGTCGGCGTAGACCGGCCAGGCCGTCGTGGAGCCGATCGGGGTGATCGTGCCGCGCCGGTAGCCGGTCGCCTCGAGGGCGGCCGTCTCGTCCGGGAGGCGGAGCTTGTTCACTCCGACCACCGCGCGCAGCTTCGGCCACGCGATCTGCCGCCCGCCGGGGACGAGGGCGAACAGGTAGCCGCCGTCGTGGCGCTTCACCACGAGCGACTTCACGATGTCGCCGGGCTCGATGCCGAGCAGCGCGGCCGCCTCATGCAGGCTGCCGGCAGCGGGCCTCTCCACGATCTCGACCGCCAGGCCGCGGGCGGACGCGTCCGCCTCCAGCCGCTGCGAACCGTCCTGCACAGGTGTGCTCCCGTTCATCTCTCCACCTCTCCGCTCGTCACTCCGCCTTCCCCAACACAGGATCTGGGAGAATCGATACCGATGTCCTCCACTCTCACGGCCGCCCCGCCCGCGCGCACCGCGCCGGCGCTCCGGATCGGCCCCCTCGAACTCGACGCGCCGGTGGTGCTCGCCCCCATGGCGGGCATCACCAACACGGCGTTCCGCCGCCTCTGCCGCGAGTTCGGCAACGGCCTCTACGTGAGCGAGATGATCACCTCCCGCGCGCTCGTCGAGCGCACGCCGGAATCGATGCGCCTCATCCGCCACCACCCCAGCGAGTCGGTGCGCTCGATCCAGCTCTACGGAGTGGACCCGGTCACGGTCGCCGAGGCGGTCACCATGCTCGTCGCCGAGGACCGGGCCGACCACATCGACCTCAACTTCGGCTGCCCCGTGCCCAAGGTCACCCGGAAGGGCGGGGGAGCGGCCCTGCCGTGGAAGCTCCCGCTGTTCCGGCAGATCGTCGAGGGCGCCGTGAAGGCCGCCGGCGACGTCCCGCTCACCGTCAAGATGCGCAAGGGCATCGACCCGGACCACCTCACCTACCTCGAGGCCGCCCGTGCCGCCGAGGGCGCCGGGGTCGCGTCGATCGCGCTGCACGCGCGCACCGCGTCCGAGTTCTACAGCGGGCACGCCGACTGGTCGGCGATCGCCACGCTCAAGGAGACGGTCACGAGCGTGCCCGTGCTGGGCAACGGCGACATCTGGTCGGCCGAGGACGCGCTGCGGATGATGGCCGAGACGGGCTGCGACGGAGTCGTCGTGGGTCGCGGCTGCCTCGGGCGCCCCTGGCTCTTCGGCGATCTCGCCGCCGCGTTCGCCGGCTCCGACGAGCGGTTCCGCCCCTCGCTCGGGCAGGTCGCCGAGGCGTTCCGACGCCACGCGGAGCTGCTCGTCGACTTCTTCGAGAGCGAGGAGCGCGGCTGCCGCGACATCCGCAAGCACGTCGCCTGGTACTTCAAGGGCTACGCCGTCGGCGGCGACCTCCGGGCCCGCCTGGCCACCGTCGAGTCGCTCGCGCAGCTCGACGAGCTCCTGGCGACGCTCGACTGGACGCAGCCCTACCCGGGCGAGGCGGCCGAGGGGCAGCGGGGCCGCGCCGGCTCGCCCAAGGTCCCCTCCCTCCCGGACCGCTGGCTCGAGTCCCGCGAGCTCGACGCCGGGCAGCGCGACGCGGTCTCGGCCGCCGAGATCCACAACAGCGGTGGATGACCGCGCGCTCTGGGGGTACTCGCTCGTCGACACCGAGCGATTCCTGCCGGAGGACCACTCGACCCGCCGCTCCGACTTCGCCCGCGACCGCGCCCGGCTCTTCCACTCCAGCGCGCTCCGCCGCCTGGCCGCGAAGACCCAGGTGCTCAGCCCCACGGCGGGCGTCGACTTCGCGCGCAACCGCCTGACCCACTCGCTCGAGGTGGCGCAGATCGGCCGGGAGCTCGCCACGAGCCTCGACCTGGACCCCGACGTCGTCGACACGGCCTGCCTCGCGCACGACATCGGGCATCCGCCGTTCGGGCACAACGGCGAGCGCGCGCTCAACACCTGGGCCGAGGGGATCGGCGGCTTCGAGGGCAACGCGCAGACCTTCCGGCTGCTCACGCGGCTCGAGCCGAAGGTGTTCGGCGACGACGCCCGCCCCTACGGGCTGAACCTCACCCGCGCCAGCATCGACGCGAGCTGCAAGTACCCCTGGCCCGACACGCGCTCGGTCGCGGACCCGTCGGGGCGCGCCAAGTTCGGGTTCTACGCCGACGACGCCCCCGCGTTCGCCTGGATGCGCGAGGGCGCCCCCGAGGGGGTGCGCTGCATCGAGGCCGAGGTGATGGACCTCTCGGACGACATCGCGTACTCCGTGCACGACTTCGAGGACGCGGTGGTCTCCGGCTACATCGACGTCGAAGCACTCGGCTCCCGCGCCGACCACGAGGACCTCGTGCAGTCGATGCACTCCTGGGTCGGCGGGGAGGTCGGACACGACGAGCTCGTCGCCGCCTTCGACCGTCTCGACTCGCTCGACGTGTGGGTCTCCTCCTGGGACGGCTCCCGCCGCGACCAGGCCCGGCTCAAGAACCTCACCAGCCAGCTCATCGGCCGCTTCGCCGCCGCCGCCACCGAGGCCACCCGCGAGGCGTACCAGCACCCCGACCTCGTCCGCTTCGGCGGCCACGTCGTCGTCCCCCGCGAGCAGCAGGCCGAGATCGCCGTGCTCAAGGGGATCGTCGCGACGTTCGTGATGT
The DNA here is from genome assembly GCF_009834265.1 of Rathayibacter sp. VKM Ac-2805. Taxonomy (NCBI): domain Bacteria; kingdom Bacillati; phylum Actinomycetota; class Actinomycetes; order Micrococcales; family Microbacteriaceae; genus Rathayibacter; species Rathayibacter sp. VKM Ac-2805. Next base: position 2,045,823 of record NZ_CP047185.1, on the reverse strand, counting down.
CGCGGAACACCCGCCAGCCCATCTACGCCCAGCAGCGCGAAGTCCTCACCCGCCTCGCCGACACGCTCCTCGACCGCGGCCCGGGAACCCTCGAGCCCGGCTTCGCCGAGGACTGGCACGCCGCCCCCGACGACGACGCCCGCCGCCGCGTCGTCGTCGACCAGGTCGCCAACCTCACCGACCAGAGCGCCCTCGCCTGGTTCGAGAGGCTGTGCTGATGCGCTGAGCCGGGCGGCGCCCGGCTCAGCTGTGCCGCCGGTCCCTGCCCGGCGTCACCGCGGTCGGCTTGCCGAGGTGGTGCGTTCGAGGGAGCGGGGTGCGTCCGCCTAGGGCGATCCGCTGTTACGCGGATCGGCTGTTCGGCTGTGCTTGATTCCACGCCGGTCCTCGCCCGGCGTGGCGCGGTCGGCTTGGCGACGTGGTGCGTTTCGTGGAGCGGGGTGCGTCCGCCTAGGGCGATCCGCTGGCACGCGGATCGGCCGTTCGGCGGTGCCGGTGCACGCCGGTCACGCCAGGCGTCACCGCGGTCGGCTTGTCGGGGTAGTGCGATTCGTGGAGCGGGGTGCGTCCGCCTGGGGCGATCCGCTGGCACGCGGATCGGCCGTTCGGCGGTGCCGGTGCACGCCGGTCACCGCCAGGCGTCACCGCGGTCGGCTTGTCGGGGTGGTGGGTTCCAGGGAGCCGGGTGCGTCGTCTGAGGCGATGTGCTGGTGTGCGGGTCGGCCGGTCGGCTCGGAGGGCGGGGAGGGCGCCGCACCGCGAGGCGCGGAGGGGCGCGGGGCGGCGGGTACGGTGAGGGCGTGGGAGCGGAGCGGACACGGCAGCGGATCCTCGAGGCGGCGACGGAGGAGTTCGCGGCGCACGGGCTGGCGGGAGCGCGGGTCGACCGCATCGCGGCACGGTCGGGGATGAGCAAGCCGATGCTGTACTCGCACTTCGGAGCGAAGGAGCGGCTGTTCGACGCGGTGTTCGACGCGCACGTGCTCGCCAACGCCCAGCGGGTGCCGTTCACGGCGGCGGACCCCGCGGACTACGCGAGACGGCTCTACGACGACTACCTGGCCGACCCCGCGCTGATGCGCCTGGTCATGTGGAAGCGGCTCGAGCAGGAGCCGGACGGCTACCTCTACGCGGGCAACGAGGGCATCGACGAGGCGAACCTCGCCGACATCGCGGAGCAGCAGCGCGCCGGCCTCCTCCGCCCCGACCTCGACCCTGCCGACCTCTGGACCCTCCTCATCGCTACCGCCGCGGCCTGGGCCCAGGGCTCCGTCACCACGGTCGCCGACCCCGGCGACCCCGACCCTGTGCACCAGCGCCGACGAGCCGCACTGGGACAGGTCGTCGACGCGGCCCTGCGACTCCGCTGACGATCCCGGAGAAGCTACCAACCGGTAGGTAGTCTTGCCGGCATGCTCACCACTGCACTCCTCGCCGAGCGTCCCGGCGACTCCCTCCGCCCCACCGTCGTCGGGCGGCGCGAGCTGCGCGCCGACGACCTCGACGTCCGCGTCGACTTCTGCGGCGTCTGCCACAGCGACCTCCACGCGCTGGGCGCCGACGCGGGATTCCCGCTCGTCCCCGGCCACGAGTTCGTCGGCGAGGTCCTCGCCGTCGGCACGGGAGTCACGGCGTTCCATCCGGGCGACGCGGTCGCGGTGGGGAACATCGTCGACTCGTGCGGCGAGTGCGGCATGTGCCGCGCGGGCCAGGAGAACTTCTGCGCGAGCTTCCCGACGCTCACCTACGGCGGCACGGACCGGATCGACGGGACGCCCACGCTCGGGGCGTACTCCGGCCGGTACGTCGTGAGCGAGCGGTTCGCCTACGCACTCCCCGAGGGCCTGGACCCGGCCGCGGCCGCACCGCTTCTCTGCGCGGGGATCACGGTCTGGGAGCCGTTGAGAGCGTCGGGAGTCGGGCCCGGGACCCGGCTCGGTGTGGCGGGCCTCGGCGGACTCGGCCACCTGGCGGTCCGCCTCGGCGCGGCTCTCGGCGCCGAGGTCACGCTCCTGACCACGTCTCCGGGCAAGGAGGCGGACGCCCGCCGGCTCGGAGCGCAGCACGTCGTCGTCACGACGGACGCGGAGGCGCTCACCGCCGTCCGCGACTCGCTCGACGTCGTGATCGACACGGTGTCCGCCCCGCACGACCCGGCTGACTACCTGCGCGTGCTCGCCCTCGACGGCACCCTGTTCCTCCTCGGGTACCTCGGCACCGTGACTGTGGACGTCCTGGACCTGCTCGTCGGCAGGAAGCGGCTCGCCTCGGCCGGCAGCGGAGGGCGCCGCTGCACGCAGGACCTGCTCGACTTCTGCGCCGCGGAGGGCGTCGCCCCGGAGGTGGAGGTGCTGCCGGTCGCGGAGGTCGGGACCGCCCTCGACCGGCTGGCGAGGAACGACGTGCGCTACCGCTTCGTCCTCGACCTCCGCGGCATCGACGACGACCTCCGGTGACGCCGCCTGTCGAGGATCAGCCGGCGAGCAGCTGCCCGTAGCGCTCCGCGGGATCGAGGGCGAGCCCGGCCTTGACGCTGCGGGCGATGTCGTCGGCGAGCACCTCGGAGTCGCCGCGCTCGAGTCCGTCGAGGGCGGCGGTCACGATCGCCTCGGGTGAGGACTTGGGCGCGTCCGTCCAGGACGCCATGTCGGTGTCGACGAACCCCATGTGCAGGCCGAGGACCTGGGTGCCCTGCTCGGCCAGAGCGAGGCGGAGGCCGTCGGTCGCGCTCCACGCCGCGGCCTTCGACATCGAGTAGGACTCGGCGCCCGGGAACGACGTGAAGGACGACACGGACAGCACGTTGAGCACGGCGCCGCCGCCGGCGCGACGGAGGTGGCCGGCGAAGGCGCGGGTCAGCAGGAGCGGTCCGAACGCGTTCGTCTCGACGGTGCGGCGGATCTCGGCGATGTCGCCGGTGAGGAAGGGCACGGTCGGCGCGATGCCCGCATTGTTGACGAGGATCCGCAGGTCGCCGAGCTCGGCGGCCAGCTCCTCGATGCGCACCGGGTCCGTCACGTCGAGCGCGACGGGGACGACGCCCTCGCTCACCGCGATCGAGGAGACGTCCCGGGCGGCGGCGTAGACGGTGCGGGCGCCGCGGGCGCGGAGCTGCCGGACGAACTCGGCGCCGATGCCCCGGTTGGCGCCGGTGACGAGGGCGGTGGAATCGTGGATCTGCATGAGGTCCGCTTTCTGTAGCGATCGATAAAGAACGGGTGGCGAGGACGCTAGCACATTCCGTAGCGCCTGCTATAGATTAATGGGCATGGCAGGACGACCGAGGAGCTTCGATCGCGGAGCGGCGCTGCGGACCGCGATGAACCGCTTCTGGAGCGACGGCTACGACGAGACGACGGTCGCGGTGCTCACCCGGGACATCGGCATCTCGGCCCCGAGCCTCTACGCCGCCTTCGGCGACAAGGACGAGCTCTTCGAGGCCGCCGCGGCCTGCTACGCCGGCACCGCGAACGCCGTGCTCGAGGAGCTGCTCGACCGGCCGACGGCGCGCGAGGCCGTCGCCGCCGTCGTCCGAGTCAGTGCGGAGGGGTACTCCGCGCCCGGCACTCCTGCCGGCTGCTTCGTGCTGAGCGAGCCGCGGCTCGAGGCCCGTCGCCGCGAGATGGAGGCGCTCGTCGCCGCACGAGTCGAGCGCGGGATCGAGGAGGGCGACGTGCCGCCGGAGACGGACGCCGGATCCGTCGCCGCCTTCGTCGTCGCCGTGCTCAGCGGGATGTCGACGCAGGCCCGCGACGGAGCACCGGCGGACCGCATCGCGGTCATCGGCGAGCTCGCACTCGGCGCGCTGCCGGCGGCCACGGGCGTGCGAGCCGCAGTGCGCACGCCGGGAGCTCCCGGATGAGGCCGCGTCGGTCCCGTCTCGGCCTCCTCGCCCTGGTCGTCGCGGGGCTGCTGCTGATCCAGCCCGCCGCGGCCTCGGCGGCACCGCTGCTCCCTCCCGCGAACGGCGTCCTCGACTACCAGCTGGGAGGCGCCTACGCTCCGGCGTCGAGCGTCACCATCGTCGACCGCGACCGCACGGACGCGCCCGCCGCCGGCCGCTACAGCATCTGCTACGTGAACGCCTTCCAGACCCAGCCCGGCGAGAGCGCCGCCTTCGCGAAGCGGCACCCCGAGCTCCTGGTGAGGCGAGCGGACGGGAAGCCCCTCGCCGATCCGGGCTGGCCGGACGAGTACCTCTTCGACGTCTCGACCGCCGCGAAGCGGACCGCTCTGCTCGCGATCGTCGGCGCCTGGATCGACGGCTGCGCCGAGGACGGCTGCGCCGAGGACGGCTGCGCCGAGGACGGCTTCGACGCCGTCGAGGCCGATAATCTGGACAGCTACACCCGCTCGGGCGGGAGGCTGACGAAGTCGCAGGCGCTGGCGTTCGCCACCCTCCTGACGGCGCGCGCTCACCGCTCCGGCCTGGCGATCGGCCAGAAGAACGGAGCCGATCTCGCCGCTGCCGGGAAGAGGACGGTCGGCTTCGACTTCGCCGTCGTCGAGGAGTGCCAGGTCTACGACGAGTGCGCGGCGTACACGGACGTCTACGGGCGCCAGGTCTACGAGATCGAGTACACCGACAACGGCCGGTCCGCCTACTCCGAGGCCTGCGCCGCGCAGGGCCGGAGCATCTCGGTCACCCTCCGCGACCGCGACGTCGTCCCCCGTGGCGCACCGGGCTACGTGAACCGGCACTGCTGACGCCGGGCGGACGCTACCGCAGGGCTCCCAGCACGACGGCCGCGGCTCGGGCGACCAGCGCGTCGTCGTAGTCCGCCTCGGGGTCGTTGCGCGACGAGAGGATCGACAGCACGACCGCGTCCCGCCCGGGAGGCGTCACCACGGCGACGTCGTTGCGGATCCCGCCGGCGCCCCCGGACTTGTCCGCGACGCTCCAGCCGGCCGGAGCGCCCGCCCGGACGAGAGTGTCGCCGGTCGCGTTGCCGCTCATCCAGTCGAGCAGGAGTACCCGGTCCTCCGCGGACAGCACGTCACCTGTGGCGACCGCGGCGAGGTCCGCCGTGAACGCGGCCGGGGTGGTGGTGTCGTCGATGCTGCCGGGCTCGATCGTGTTCAGAGCGGGCTCCTCGTTCACCACCTCGGTGGTGGTGTCGCCGAGAGCCTCGAGTCCACGGTCGAGGGCGGAGGGTCCGCCGAGGCGCCGGAGGACGAGATTCAGCGCTGTGTTGTCGCTCCGGCGGACGGCCGCCTCGGCGAGCTGCGACAGCGGCAGGCCGGTGGCGGTGCTCTCCTCCGTCACGGGGGAGTAGCCCGCCGCCTCGACGTCGGCCACGGTCCAGGTGACCACCTCGTCCCGCTCGGCGGCGGGGACGGTGCGCAGGAACTCCGCCGCGGCGAGGGCTTTGAGGCCCGAGGCGAAGCCGAAGCGCTCGTCGGCCCGGTGATCGACCCGGCGACCTGAGCCGGTGTCGACGGCGCTGACGCCGATCCGGGCGTCGAACTCGTTCTCGAGCACGGCCAGCTCGGCGGAGACGTCGATCGGAGGAGGGGTGGCGGAGGACGCCGACGACGGCACGGAGGCGGACGACGGCGGCGCGACCGGGGCGTCCGCGGTGGTGGTGCACCCGGCGAGGGCCAGGAGGAGGGCGGAACCCGCGAGTGCGCGGAGGGTCCGCGACGACCCTCTCGAACGCTTCACAGCGCGGAGTAGACGACGAAGAAGGCGACGGCGGCCGACGCGGTGACGCCGAGCGCCGCGAGCGAGACGAGTGCCCGCGGCCTCCTCCGCACGACGGCCAGGACGAGGAAGCCCTCGCCCAGGACGATCTGAAGCCACCAGTACACCGGACTCGTGGTGTCGGCGACCGCGCCCAGCGCCCAGACGCCCTCGCCGATCAGCACGCCCGAGAGCGGCGCGACAGCCAGGACGCGCCACGTCCTCGAGCCGTGGAGGGTGAGTGCGGCGGCGGCGCCCAGGATCGGCCCGGCGGGGACGGCGAGCAGCCAGAAGACGTCCGTGAAGGGAGGCGAGTAGCCGAAGCCGCGCGCTGCGGTCACCAGGTCGTAGCCCTCGAGCAGCGCCCAGAAGCTCAGCAAGCCGAGCGCCGCCCCCGCTGCCGGTCGGACGCCGCCGAGGCGCACGAGCGCGAACACGAGCATGGACCAGCCCCCGGAGGAGTTGGCGAACGAGCTCACCGACGGCGGGAGGGAGCCCTGGAGCAGGCTGGTGAGCCCGCCCAGGACGAGACCGCCGAGCAGGGCGACGAGCAGAGCACGCAGGAGAGGCGGGCGGGAGGCGGCAGGGGGCATGGGTCGATTCTCGGAGACGGCGGGCGGGTGCGGATCAGGGAGGACCCTGATCTCGGGGTGCGGGTGGATCACAGGTCTCGGGGTGATCCGCGCCGCCCTGGTGCAGTTCTCCCCACCCCGGCTCGGCGGCCCCGGCGGCCGATACGATGGACCCCATGCCTCGGATCCGACAGTCAGATGTCGAGGAGGTCAAGGCGCGGGTGAACATCGGCGACGTGATCGGCGAGTACGTCACGCTGAAGTCGGCCGGCATCGGCTCGCTGAAGGGCCTCTGCCCCTTCCACGACGAGCGCAGCCCCAGCTTCCACGTCCGCCCGCAGGCCGGCTTCTACCACTGCTTCGGCTGCCAGGAGTCGGGCGACGTCTACAGCTTCGTCATGAAGATGGACCACAGCTCGTTCAGCGAGACCGTCGAGCGCCTCGCCGGGCGGATCGGCTTCCCGCTGCAGTACGAGGACGGCGACGGCCGCGCGCCCGAGACCGGCGGGCGAGCGCGCCTCCTCGCCGCGAACGACGCCGCGGAGGAGTACTTCCGCGAGCAGCTCGCGACCCCGGGCGCCGACGTCGGTCGGCGCTTCCTCGGCGAGCGGGGCTTCGACCGCGCCGCCGCCGACCGCTTCGGCGTCGGCTTCGCACCCGACGGCTGGGACGGGCTCACGACCGCGCTCAAGCGCCGCGGCTTCTCGGAGGAGGAGCTGACCACGGCCGGCCTGGTCAGCAGCAACAACCGCGGCGGCGTCTACGACCGCTTCCGCGGCCGCCTCGTCTGGCCGATCCGCGACGTGACCGGCCAGACCGTCGGCTTCGGCGCCCGCCGCCTCCTCGAGGAGGACAAGGGCCCCAAGTACCTCAACACCCCCGAGACGCCCGTCTACCACAAGTCCCAGGTGCTCTACGGGCTCGACCTCGCCAAGCGGGACATCTCCCGCGGGCACCGGGTGGTCGTCGTCGAGGGCTACACGGACGTCATGGCCTGCCACCTCGCCGGCGTCACCACCGCGGTCGCCACCTGCGGCACCTCCTTCGGCGTCGACCACATCAAGGTGCTGCGCCGGGTGCTGGGCGACGACAGCGGCGTCGGCGAGGTCGTCTTCACCTTCGACCCCGACGCGGCGGGCCAGAAGGCGGCGATGCGCGCGTTCCAGGAGGAGCACCGCTTCGCCGCGCAGACCTTCGTCGCCGTCGCGCCCGAGGGCCTGGACCCCTGCGACCTCCGCCTGAACCGCGGAGACGACGCCGTCCGCCGCCTCATCGACGACAAGAAGCCGATGTTCGAGTTCGTGATCCGGCAGCTGCTGGACCGCTACGACCTCGAGACGGTCGAGGGCCGGATCGCGGCCCTGCGCGCGGCCGCCCCGGTCGTCGCCGAGATCCGCGACCCGGCGCTGCGGCCCGGCTACTCCCGCGAGCTCGCCCGGATGCTCGGCCTGGACATGGCCGAGGTCAACTCCGCCGTGCGCTCCGCCGGATCCCGGCCCCGCTCCTCCGGACCCGAGGGCCGCGACCAGCAGGGCGGGCGGGGCGGCGGCGAATCGTCCGCGGCCGAGGCGCCCCTCGGCGCGCGCATCGCCGACCTCCCCGTCGACGTCGTCACGCGCATCGAGCGCGAGGCGCTGATGGCGATGCTCCAGCTGCCCCAGGCGATGGGTCCGGAGCTCCTGGCCCGGGCGGCGCACGCGGCGGTCACCAACGAGACCCTCCGCGTGGTCCGCGACGCCGTGGTCGCGAACCTCGAGCGGGCGGAGGACCGCGACTGGGTCGAGCACGTCGCCGACGACGTCCCCGGCCCCTTCGCCTCGCTGGTGCGCCAGCTCGCGGTGGCGCCGATCCCGGCCGCCGACGAGGAGGGGCTCGCCCGCTACTCCCGCGACGTGGCGATCTCGCTCATCGAGCGCGATCTGCTCCGCGAGATCGCCGAGCTGCGCGGGGCGCTCCAGCGCGCGTCCGCCGATCCGGTGATGGCCCGCGCGGTGCAGGTGCGCCTGGTCGAGCTCGAGCGCGAGAAGCGGGCGCTGCGCACGGAGTGAGCGTGTTGCGGTCGTGTGAAGAAATCGGCCGCACGCCCGTGCCGGTTCGGAGAGCGCTTCCAACTGTGTTACCTATGAGGAACAGCAATGCGGGCGTCCAGTGTCGTGACGCCACAGCCCACAGGAGATCTGTGCGCCGAGAGTCCGCGCGCCCGGAGCGCGCCCGCATCCCATCCTTGACAGGAAGAGGCAGACGGAGATGAATTCCGCATCCACTCGCGGCACCCGTGCACTGGCCGCCGCCGCAGGCTTCGCCGCGGTCGCGCTCGTGCTGACGGGCTGCGCCGCCGGCGGGAACGACTCGTCCGGCGGCAGCGCCGGAGGGGCCCTGACCATCGGCACCACCGACAAGATCACGACGCTCGACCCCGCGGGCTCCTACGACAACGGCTCGTTCGCCGTGATGAACCAGGTGTTCCCGTTCCTGATGAACACCCCGTACGGCAGCCCGGACGTCGAGCCCGACATCGCCGAGTCGGCGGAGTTCACCGCTCCCACGGAGTACACCGTGAAGCTGAAGGAGGGACTGAAGTGGGCCAACGGCCACGACCTCACCTCCTCCGACGTGAAGTTCTCCTTCGACCGCCAGGTCGGCATCGCGGCTGAGAACGGCCCGTCCTCGCTCCTGGCGAACCTCGACAGCGTCGCGGCTCCGGACGACACGACCGTGGTCTTCACGCTCAAGTCCGAGAACGACCAGACCTTCCCCCAGATCCTCTCGAGCCCCGCCGGCCCGATCGTGGACGAGGAGGTCTTCTCGGCCGACGAGCTGACCGCGGACGCCGACATCGTCTCGGGCGACGCCTTCGCCGGCCAGTACACGATCGCGAACTACGACGTGAACAACCTCATCCAGTACAAGGCGTACCCGGACTACCAGGGCGTTCTCGGCGAGGCGAAGACGGACACCGTCAACGTCAAGTACTACGCGGACTCGTCCAACCTCAAGCTGGACATCCAGGAGGGGAACATCGACGTCGCGTTCCGCAGCCTCTCGGCGACGGACATCGACGACCTCCGCGGCAACGACACGGTCAAGGTCGTGGACGGCCCCGGCGGCGAGATCCGCTACATCGTCTTCAACTTCGACACCCAGCCCTTCGGCGCGACGACCGGTGAGGCCGACAGCGCCAAGGCCCTCGCCGTGCGCCAGGCCGTCGCCGACCTGATCGACCGCGACGAGATCGCCGACCAGGTCTACAAGGGCACCTACACCCCCCTCTACTCCTACGTCCCCGCCGGCCTGACCGGCGCGGTCGAGCCGCTCAAGTCGCTCTACGGCGACGGCAACGGCGCGCCCGACGCCGACAAGGCGAAGGCGACCCTCGAGGCCGCCGGCGTCACCGCTCCGGTCACCCTGAACCTGCAGTACTCGAACGACCACTACGGTCCGTCCTCGGGCGACGAGTACGCGCTGATCAAGGACCAGCTGGAGTCGACCGGCCTCTTCACCGTGAACCTGCAGACCACGGAGTGGGTGCAGTACTCGAAGGACCGCTCGAGCGACGTCTACCCGGCGTACCAGCTCGGCTGGTTCCCCGACTACTCCGACGCCGACAACTACCTCTCGCCGTTCTTCATCAAGGAGAACTTCCTCGCCAACCACTTCGACGACGCCGAGGTGCAGAGCCTGATCGCGCAGCAGGTCTCGACCACCGACGCCGACGCGCGCACCGCGCTGATCGAGCAGATCCAGGAGAAGGTCGCGGCGCAGCTCTCGACCGTCCCCTACCTGCAGGGCTCGCAGGTCGCGGTCGTCGGCAGCACCGTGAGCGGAGCCGAGGACACCCTCGACGCCTCGTTCAAGTTCCGCTACGCGGCACTCAGCAAGGGCTGATCCACCCCCCTCGCGGCCGGCGCCTCCCCGACAGGAGGCGCCGGCCGTTCTCCACGAAAGGCATCACGTGACGACAGCCACGACGGCTGCGGCGACGGCGCCCACCCGGCGACCGCGCGGCTCCGGGGGCGGACTCGGGCGCTACCTGCTCGTCCGCTTCCTGCTCATCATCCCCACCGTCTTCATCCTCGTGACGCTGGTGTTCCTCCTCATGCGCTCCACGGGCGACCCGATCACGGCGGCCCTCGGCGGCCGCCTGACCGCGGACCAGCTCGCCGAGCGCGTAGCCGCCGCCGGCTACGACCGGCCGCTGATCGTGCAGTACCTCGAGTACCTCGGCAAGCTGCTGACCGGCGACTTCGGCACCACCCTGAGCGACAACCGCCCCGTCACCGAGGTGCTCCTCACCTACGGCGCTGCGACGGTCGAGCTCGCCTTCTACGCCCTGATCGTGGCGTTCCTGGTCGGCATCCCGCTCGGGATGCTCGCCGCCTACCACCGCGACCGCACCCCCGACGCGGTGCTGCGCATCTTCGCGATCCTCTGCTACGCGACCCCGGTGTTCTTCGCGGGCCTGCTGCTGAAGCTGGTGTTCTCCGTCTGGCTGAAGTGGTTCCCCGTCGCCGGGCGCGCCTCGACGAGCACCGAGCTCTCGCTCCAGTTCCTCGAGAACAAGACCGGCATCTATCTGATCGACGCGATCCAGACCGGCGACCCGGCCGCGATCTCGGACGTGCTCTCTCACGCGGTGCTCCCCGCCGTCGCGCTGGGACTGCTCACCGCGGGCATCTTCCTGCGCCTGGTGCGCACCAACGTGATCGGCACGCTCGGCACCGATTACGTGGACGCGGCGCGCTCGCGCGGCGTCAGCGAGTTCCGGCTCGTCCGCACCCACGCCTACCGGCCGGCGCTCATCCCGATCATCACCGTGATCGGCCTGCAGATCGCCCTGCTGCTCGGCGGCGCCGTCCTCACCGAGACCACCTTCGAGTGGAAGGGCCTCGGCTTCCAGCTCGCCGAGTACCTCCAGGCCCGCGACTTCGTGGCCGTGCAGGGCATCGTCGCCCTGCTCGCCGTCATCGTGGCGCTGACCAACTTCATCGTCGACGTCATCGCGGCGCTCATCGACCCGCGAGTGAGGTACTGAGCATGAGCACCACCTCCCCGGCGCGTCCGCGCCGCCGTCTCGTCGACCGTCTGCCGGTCGTCCACCAGCTCCGGCAGAGCGTCGGCCTCCAGCGGGGGATGCTCGTCACCGGCCTGATCATCACCGGCGCGTTCCTGCTGGTGGCCCTGTTCGCGCCCCTCATCGCGCCCTACGGATACTCGCAGCTGCGCTCGGGCGGCGAGTCGTTCGGCGCGCAGGAGCCGCCGAGCGCGGAGCATCTGCTCGGCACCACCGTGGGCGGCTACGACGTCCTCTCGCGAGTGATCTGGGGAGCGCAGACCGCGTTCCTCGTGATCGTCGTCGCCGTGGTCCTGTCGATCTTCCTCGGCGTCTTCCTCGGCCTCGTCTCCGGCTACCTCGGCGGCTGGCTCGACCGCGTGCTCGTCGTGATCTGCGACGCGATCTACGCGTTCCCGACCCTGCTGCTGGCGATCGTGATGTCGATCGTCATCTCCGGCGGGCAGTCGAACCTCTGGGCCGGCATCTTCGCCGCGGCGGTCTCGATCACCGTGGTCTACATCCCGCAGTACTTCCGCGTGATCCGGGCCGAGACAGTGCGGATCAAGGGCGACGCCTTCGTCGAGTCGGCGAAGGTCATCGGAGCGTCGACGCCGCGGATCATGTTCCGCCACGTCCTGCGGAACGCGACGCGCACGCTGCCGCTGATCTTCACGCTGAACTCCTCCGAGGCGATCCTGACCCTCGCGGGCCTGGGCTTCCTCGGCTTCGGCATCGAGCCGACGTCGGCCGCGGAGTGGGGCTACGACCTCAACAAGGCGCTGTCGGACGTCACGAGCGGCATCTGGTGGACCTCGGTCTTCCCGGGCCTGGCGATCGTGCTCGTGGTGCTGGGCATCACCCTCGTGGGCGAGAGCCTGAACGACCTCGCCGACCCGCGCCTGCGCGGTCGGCGCGCGGTGGCCGCCGGTGCCGGCGACGTCGCCGCGACGTCCGTCGTGCCGGGCGGCGTCCTCGCCGCCGACGGCCTGGAGACGCCGGGGCACGACCCCGTCGCCGGAGTGGAGGAGACGCGATGAGCGACCAGCGCATCGTCCGGGACGCCTCAGCGCGTCCGATCGTGGACATCACCGACCTCGAGGTCGCCTTCGCGAGCGACCGCGGCGTCGTCCGCGCCGTCGCCGGGGTGAGCCTGCGCGTCGAGCGCGGCGAGGTCCTGGCGATCGTCGGCGAGTCCGGCAGCGGCAAGACCGTGACCGCGAAGACCATCCTCGGCCTCCTGCCCGAGACGGCCACCGCCTCCGGAGTGGTCCTGCTCTCGAAGAAGGACGGCAGCGCGGCGACCGACGTCGTCTCCGTGCCCAAGGCCCGCCTCCGGGAGCTGCGCGGCACCGACGTCGCCATGGTCTTCCAGGAGCCGGGCACCGCCCTCAACCCGGTCTTCACGGTGGGCTGGCAGATCGCGGAGGGACTGCGCGCCCACGGCTCCGTCTCGAAGAAGGAGGCGCGCAGGCGCGCGATCGACGTCCTGCGCACCGTCGGCATCCCGGAGCCGGAGAAGCGGGTCGACTACTACCCGCACCAGTTCTCGGGCGGCCAGAAGCAGCGCGTCGTCATCGCGATGGCGCTGGTCCTGGATCCCGGTCTGATCGTCGCGGACGAGCCGACCACCGCGCTCGACGTGACCGTGCAGGCCGAGATCCTCGACCTGCTCCGCCGGTGCCGCGACGAGTTCGGCACCTCGATCGTGCTGATCACCCACAACATGGGCGTCGTCGCCGATCTGGCCGACCGCGTCGCCGTGATGTACCAGGGCGAGCTGGTCGAGGAGGCGACGGTCTCCGAGCTGTTCTCGGCGCCGAAGGCCGAGTACACGAGGAAACTCCTCGCCGCCGTCCCGCACGTGGGCCAGGGCGTCGAGCGCGCCCGCGTCCGCGCCGTCGAGCGCGCCGAGGCCCCCGAGGCCGAGACGCTCGTCGCCGCCGAGGGCCTGCGGATCCAGTACCCCGGCCGGCTCGGCCGTCCCGGCTTCGTCGCGGTCGACGGCGTCTCGCTGCGCATCCGAGCGGGCGAGGTGCTGGGCCTCGTCGGCGAGAGCGGCTCGGGCAAGACCACCATCGGGCGCGCCATCGCGGGCCTGACGCCGGTGACCGGCGGGTCGCTGAAGGTCCTCGGCAAGGAGATGCGCGGCATCCGCGAGCGAGCCTTCCGGCCGGTCCGCGGCGACATCGGCTTCGTGTTCCAGGACCCGGCGTCGAGCTTCAACCCGCTGCTCACCATCGCGGAGTGCGTGGCCGAGCCGCTGATCGTGCACGGGCGGGCCGGCGACGCCGCCGGGGCGCGCTCGCGCGTCGACGAGCTCCTGGAGGCGGTGCAGCTGCCGCGCTCCTACGGCGACCGCTACCCGCACGAGCTCTCCGGCGGCCAGCGCCAGCGCGCCAGCCTCGCCCGGGCCCTCGCCCTCGAGCCGAAACTGCTGATCGCCGACGAGCCCACCTCGGCGCTCGACGTGTCGGTGCAGGCCCGCGTGCTCGAGCTGTTCGCCGAGCTGCAGCGCGAGTTCGGCTTCGCCTCGCTGTTCATCAGCCACGACCTCGCCGTGGTCGACCTGCTCGCCGACCGCATCGCGGTGCTCTACCGCGGCGAGCTGGTCGAGGAGGGGACGGGGGCTGAGGTGCTCGCCGCGCCGAAGCACCCCTACACGCAGCGCCTGCTCGCCTCCCTGCCCGTGCCCGACCCGGTCGAGCAGGCCTCGAGGCGCGAGCTCCTGCGCAGCATCGTCGAGGCGGAGCGCCGGGCGTGAGCCGGACCGCCGGGGATCCGGCCCCCATCGTCGTCGACGACCTCAGCGTCGAGTACCCGCCGCGCGGCATCAGCCGCCGGTGGACGGCGCTGCGGGGAGTGAGCCTCCGCGTGGAGCCGGGGGGGGTGCTCGGCATCCTCGGCGGCAGCGGCTCGGGCAAGTCCACGCTCGCGCGCGTGCTCGGCGGCGACGGCCTGGGGCACGACGGCGGCCGCACGCGCCCGGTGATCGTCGGAGGGGACGCGACGGTCGCGGGGCACCGCCTCCGCTCGCTCCCCGCCCGCGAGCTCAAGCGCTTCACCGTCGACGTCGCGCATCTCGCGCAGGACGCCGGTGCGGCCCTCCGCCCCGAGCTGACCGTCTCGGAGCTGATCGCCGAGCCGATCTTCCTCCGCGACCGCCACTACGACCCGAAGGCCGCGGCGGTGCGGGTGGCGACGCTGCTCGACTCCGTGCACCTGCCGCTGTTCCTGCTCGACCGCTACCCCTACGAGCTCTCCAGCGGCCAGCGCCAGCGCGTGGCCGTGGCCCGCTCGCTCGTGCTCGGGCCGAAGGTGCTGATCGCCGACGAGCCGACCTCGGGCATCGACGCGACGGTGCGCGAGTCGATCGTCGACCTCCTCGCCGACCTGCGGCGCCGGGAGGGATTCGCGGCCGTCGTGGTCAGCCACGACATCGACGTGCTGAGCCGGGCGACCGACCGGATCGCCGTGCTCGTCGGCGGCGAGGTCGTCGCGTACGGGCCGCTGCTGGAGGTTCTGATCGAGGCGCGGCACCCCTACGTGCGCGAGCTCGGAGCGGCCTTCGCCGAGTACGAGCGCTTCGACGCCTCCCGAGCGCAGCGCGTCGAGGCGGCCGACCAGTGACCGTCCCGCGCGTCGCGGTGCTCCCGCGGCCGAAACCGGTGTTCGCCGAGGCGGTCGAGTCGGGCGGGGGAGTGGTCGTCGGACTCGACGGGAGTCCGGACGCGCTGCTCTGGCTGTCCTACGGCCGCACGGACGAGCTGGCCGCTGTGCTGGAGGAGCACCCGTCGATCCGCTGGGTGCAGCTGCCCTGGGCCGGCGTCGATGTCTTCGCGCCCGTGCTCGCCGCGTCTCGCGCGGACGTGGTCTGGACCAGCGCCAAGGGCGCCTACGCGGAGCCGGTGGCGGAGCACGCGCTCGCGCTGGTGCTCGCCCTCCTGCGCTCGCTGCCGGAGCGGGCGCGCGCCGTGTCGTGGGGGCCGAAGAAGGCGGTCACGCTGCACCGCGCCTCCGTGGTGATCGTCGGAGCAGGAGGGATCGCTCGCGAGCTCCTGCGGCTGCTCGCCGTCTTCGACTGCCGGGTGACGATCGTCCGCCGCGGAGACGAGCCGGTGGAGGGCGCGGCCCGCACCCTGCCGGCGTCGCGGCTCGCCGAGGCCGCGGCGGACGCCGACGTGCTGGTCCTGGCCGCCGCCGCCACCGCGGGCACGGAGCGGATGGTCGACGCGGGTCTGCTCGCGCGGCTCCCCGCCCACGCCGTGCTCGTCAACGTCGCCCGGGGGAGCCTCGTCGACACGGACGCGCTCGTCGCGGCCCTCGCCGAAGGCCGTCTCGCGGGCGCCGCGCTCGACGTGACGGACCCCGAGCCGCTGCCGGACGGGCATCCGCTCTGGAGCGAGCCCCGGTGCCTGATCACGCCCCACAGCGCGGACACCCCCGAGATCACCGCGCCGCTCCTGGCCGAGCGCGTGCGCGCCAACGTGGCCGCCTGTGCCGCCGGCGGGCTGTTCGTCGGCCGCGTCGACCCGGGCTCTGGCTACTGAGTGCGCGCCCGATTTTGCGTTCGCGGAGAGTTTGCTAAAGTAGTACCGCGCTGATCGCCTCCGGGTGGTCGGATGATCCTCGATAGCTCAATTGGCAGAGCAATCGGCTGTTAACCGGTAGGTTCTTGGTTCGAGTCCAAGTCGGGGAGCGAAGGGTCCGGGACTCCACTCTCGGGCCCTTTTTTCGTGCCCGCGAGCGGTCGCCCTCGAGGGCCCACCCGCTCGGACCGACGATCGGAGGCGCGATGCGCGAGGACGTGCTCGCTCTCCTGCGCCGCCGCCCCGACGTCGAGGCGCCGGATCTCGTCGCCGTCGACGCCAGCGACCGCCTGCTGCTCGACCTCGCCGCCGATCGCGGCCGCCTCGCCGTGATCGGGGACGCCTACGGGGCGCTGAGCCTCGGCCTCGCCGCCGACGGTCGTGCCGTGCGCGTCGTGCAGGACTCGATCACCGCCGAGCGCGCTCTCGCGCAGAACCTCGAGACGGTGCGGGGGTCGGGCGTCGATCTCGCGCCGATCGAGATCGTCGACTCCGTCGCGGAGGCCGTCCGCGACGCCGACGCGGTGCTCCTGCGCCTGCCGCGCTCACTCGACGCCCTGGCCGCCGTCGCGGCCGGGACTGCACTCGCGAACCCGGCGGCGACCCTGATCGGCGCCGGCCGCATCAAGCACATGACCCGCACGATGAACGACGTGCTCGCCGTGCGCTACGAGCGGATCGACGTCTCCCTCGCGCGTCAGAAGTCGCGCGCCCTGCTCGCGAGCGGCGCGCTCCCCGACCAGCCGCCCGCGCCCGGGCCCGAGCGGCGCCGTCTGGACGAGCTCGACCTCGAGGTCGTCGCGCTGCCGGGAGCCTTCGCCGGGGCGCGACTGGACCTCGGCACCCGCGCCCTCCTCGCCGCCCTCGATGTCGACTCCCTTCCCGCGGGCACCGCACTCGACCTCGGCTGCGGAACCGGCGTCCTCGCCGCCGTGGTGGCCCGGGCCCGCCCCGACCTCGCCGTGACCGCGACGGACACCTCGCGTGCCGCGGTCGAGTCCGCCCGGGCGACCGCGGCGGCCAATGGGCTGGCCGTCACTGTCCTCCGCGACGACAACGCCTCGACGCTGGAGGCGTCCTCCGTCGACGTCGTGCTCTGCAATCCGCCGTTCCACTCCGACGGAGCCGTCACCGACCTCGTCGCCCGGCGCATGCTGCGCGCGGCCGGCCGCGTGCTGCGCCCCGGAGGCGTGCTGTGGACGGTCTTCAACTCCCACCTCGCGCATCCGGCCGAGCTGCGCCGCGCGGTCGGGCCGACCTCGGTGGTGGCGCGCGACCGCCGCTTCACCGTCACCCGCTCCGTGCGCTCCGACGGCTGAGTCCCGCTCCGCAACCCCCTCCGCGGCCTCAGGTCCGCTGTCCGCGGCGCGGGTACGATCTCTCTCCGGCGCTCCTGTGCCGAACCCGTCCCGTCACCCCGGAGGCCGTCGTGCTCGAAGTCGTCCTCGTCCTCGCCCTGATCGCCCTGGTCGCGGTCGTCGTGCTGTGGCGCCGCGCCGTCGGCGCCGAGCGCCGTGCCGCCGAGAGCCGTGCGGAGGAGGCGGCGCGCGTCGTCCGCCTCGAGCTGGCGGTCGGCGAGCAGGAGGCGAGGCTCCGCATCGTCGGCGAGCTCGAGCAGCTCGCGGTCCGCAGCGCCGCGCACGTCGTCGAGGAGGCCGAGAGCGTCCGGCTCACGATCGACCGCGACCCCGCCGCAGCCGCGCGGTCGGCGCAGCGTGCCGTGCGGGCGGCCGAGGCCTCGCTGGCGCAGCTGCGCCGCATCGCGACCGTCGCCTCCGTCGATCCGGGGGAGCTGCCGCGCACCGGCGGCTCCGTCCCCCTGATCGAGGGCGCCCGCGAGCGAGGCCTGAGCGTCCGCGAGGAGTCGTTCGGCGAGCCGTTCCCGCTGCAGGACGGCGCCGAGGTGGCCGTGCTCCGGGTGCTCGAGTACGCCTTCGACTCGGCGCTGGAGACCGGCGGCGCGGGGACCGAGGTCCGCATCAGCTCCCGATGGACGACCACCGGCCTCCGGGTGGAGGTCGACGACGACCGCGAGCAGCACGGCGCTGCGGAGCAGGACGCCAGCGCTCTCGAGGCGGATCTGCGCTCGCTCACCGAGCGCATCGACAGCCCCGCGCTCGCCGAGCTGCGCGAGCGGGCCGCCCTCTTCGGCGGTGACGTGACCGAGAAGCGGACGCCCGGCGTCGGCCGGAGCGTCACCGCCTCGTTCCCCGCGATCCGCCACCACAACGGCGTGCACGGGGTCGACCTGGCCTGAGTCAGTCCTCGAGGTGCTCCACGCCGGGCAGCCACGAGACGCCGGGGCCGCCCCAGCCGCGCTTGCGGGTGATCTTCGCGACCGGCTTGTGGTAGTCGTGCTCGAGGCGGTCGATGTAGAGCACGCCGTCGAGGTGGTCGAACTCGTGCTGGAACACGCGGGCGAACCAGCCGTCCGCGACGATCTCGAACGGCTCCTGCTCGAGGTCGACCGCGCGGAGGATCGCGCGCTCGGAGCGGCGGAGCGGGAAGCGCTCGCCGGGGAAGGAGAGGCACCCCTCCGACTCCGTGTCCTCGTCCGCCTCGCCGAGCGGGGTCGGCGTGACGAACAGCTCGGGGTTGATCGCGACGCCGCGGCGGGGGGTGCCGTCGTCGTCGGCGTAGTCGTAGACGAACAGTCGCAGCGGGACGCCGACCTGCGGGCCGGCGAGGCCGACTCCGGGGGCTATGTCCATCGTCTCGAACATGTCGGCGACGAGGGTGCGCAGCGCATCGTCGAACTCGGTGACGGGGGCGGCGGGGGAGTGGAGGACGGGGTCGCCGGCGATGCGGATGGGGAGGACGGCCATGGGGGACAGGGTACCGCGGGGCCGTCGACCGGGTCCGCGAGGATCATCCGCTGGGCTCAGCCCCTCACCCGTGCGTCGGAGGACTCCCGGAGGCGTTCTGGGTAGGGTCGACCCCATGCCCGCCGATCTCGCCGAACTCCTCAACGACCCGGCGAAGTTCATCGGCATCCCGATCGCTCTCGTGGGCGCGGTGTTCCTCTCCCTCGGCGCGCAGTTCCAGCACCGGGGAGTGGCGAAGGTGGAGCGGTTCTCGAAGCGCTCCGGCTCCTCCGGGCTCAGCGGCGGCCAGCTGGTCGCGCTGCTCTCGCGCCCCTCGTGGGTGATCGGCACCCTGCTCCTCGGCCTCGCGATCGTCTTCCAGCTGACGAGCCTCGGCTTCTCCCCGCTCATCGTGGTGCAGCCGCTCGGAGCGGTGGCGCTCGTGATCACCGCGGTCGTCAACGCGCGGGTCAGCCGGGTGCGCCTGAACGCGGCGTCGATCCGGGCGATCGTGCTCTGCGTCGGAGGCGTCGGCACGTTCGTCCTCGTGGCGGCGTTCAACGCGGTCGACAAGTCCATCCAGACGCCCGAGCTCATCACGATCCTCGTGATCCTCGCCGTGGTGCTCACGGTCTTCGTCATCGCCTTCCGCGTCTTCCGCCGCGGAGCGAAGGCGATCTTCTACATCGTGGGCGCCGGAGTGGTCTACGGCTTCGTCGCGACTCTCGCGAAGGTCGTGCTCAACCGCATCAAGTACGGCGAGTTCGACCCGCTGACGGTGGTCTGCATCGTGGCGCTCCTGGCCGCGACCGCGCTCGGCGGGTACTTCGTGCAGAACGCCTACTCCTCCGGCCCGCCGGACCTCGTCGTCGCGGGCCTCACCGTCATCGACCCGCTGGTCGCCGTCGCGATCGGCATCGTCGTGCTCGGGGAGGCGCAGTACGCGGCCCCGTGGGCGATCCCGCTCTTCATCGCGGCCGGTGCCGTCGCCATCTACGGCGTCTTCCTCCTCGCCAAGCACCACCCGCAGGCGCGCTGACGGCGCGGGATCCCGAGTGGTGAGGAGTCCTCTGCCTACAATGGGTCCGCGCCGAGAGCCACGAAACCGACCGACCTCCGCCGATCGCTCCCTTCTCTCCCCGAGCGGCACGACACCGATAGGACCTCCCGTGTCAGATCCCCGCGACGCGTCCCGACCGGGATCGCCCGACTCCCGACCGCTGACGGTCGTGATCGGCTGCGACACCTTCGCTCCCGACGTGAACGGAGCCGCGAAGTTCGCCGAGCGCCTCGCCGCCGGTCTCGCGCAGCGCGGCCACGAGGTCCACGTCGTCGCCCCCTCGGCCGATGGCTGGAGCGGCACCCGGGTCGAGACGCACGAGGGGCAGCGGATCATCGTGCACCGGCTCTACAGCTGGCGCTGGTACCCGCACGACTGGCTGCGCTTCGCGATGCCGTGGCGCATCCGGCAGAACAGCGCGCGCATCCTCGACGAGGTGAAGCCCGACGTCGTGCACTTCCAGTCGCACATCATCGTCGGCCGCGGCCTCGGGATCGAGGCGGCCAAGCGCGGCATCCGCATCGTCGGCACGAACCACTTCATGCCCGAGAACATGCTCGAGTTCACCCTCCTGCCGAAGGCCGTGCAGGCCAAGGCCGTGGCGATGGCGTGGCGGGCCGCGCGCCGCACCTTCGGCCGGGCGGAGGCGGTCACCACGCCGACCCGCAAGGCCGCGCAGTTCCTCGAGAAGTACACGGGCCTCCGGGGCGTCCACGCCATCTCCTGCGGCATCGACGCCGACAACTACACGCCGGACTTCGCGGCGCGCGCCGGCGACTCGATCCTCTTCGTCGGCCGCGTGACCGGCGAGAAGCACATCGACGTCCTGCTCCGCGCCGTCGCCCTGCTCGACCCGGCGCTCGACGCGAAGCTCGAGATCGTCGGCGGCGGCGACCAGATGCGCAACCTCCAGCAGCTCGCCGCGACCCTCGGCATCGCCGACCGCGTCCGCTTCACCGGCTACGTCTCGGACGCCGAGCTCAAGGAGGCGTACACCCGCGCCACCGTGTTCGCCATGCCGTCCATCGCCGAGCTGCAGAGCATCGCGACGATGGAGGCGATGGCCTCGGCCCTCCCCGTCGTCGCCGCCGACGCGATGGCCCTCCCGCACCTCGTGCACGACGGCGAGAACGGCTACCTCTTCGCTCCGGGCAGCGCCGAGGCCCTCGCCGAGCGCCTCACCGCCGTGCTCACGGCCGATCAGGAGGACTTCGAGGCGATGAAGCGCGCCTCCCTCCGCATCGTCGCCGCGCACGACATCAACCGCACGATCAGCACCTTCGAGAGCCTGTATCGTGGGGAGCCGGTGGCCGATCCGGCCTCCGACGCTGCGTCCGCACCCGCCGCCACCTGACGGCCGCTCGGACGGCCGCCGCGGGGCGTTAGCTCAGCCGGTCAGAGCAGCGGACTCATAATCCGTCGGTCACGGGTTCAAGTCCCGTACGCCCTACTCCGCTCCACCCGCGGTCGTTCCTCCTCTCCAGCGCCGGGTCGGGCGTCCACCTGATGCCGGTCTCGTCGGAGCGGGCGGTCCGCTCCTGTCGGACCGGCGTGCCGTGCCTCAGGACGCCGCCGACGCGGTCCTCGCCGGCACGCCGACCGCGGACGAGTCGGAGGCGACGTCGCGGACGACGACGGCGCCGGCTCCGATCCGCACACGGTCGCCGACGGTCACGTCCCCGACGATCGTCGCGCGGGCGCCGATGTAGACGTCGTCGCCGATGACGGGCGTCCGACCCTTCGACTCGCCGATGGTGACGCCGTGGTAGATGAACGCGTTCCTCCCGATGACCGTGCGCGGGTGCAGGATCACGCCGCGGCCCCAGTGGGGGAGCCGCAGGCCGGGCCCGACCTGAGCGGTCGGCGGCAGCTCGGCTCCGACGATCATGCGGGTCCAGACGAGATCGACGAGGCGGTAGACGAGGTGGAGGGGGAGCCGGGTCCTCCGAGAGCTCGAGTACTGCCCGAGCCGGAGGACGAGGACGGTGAGCCGGTCGGAGGCGTGGCCCTTGGCGGCCAGGTCCGCTCGGACGACGGCTCGGAGGTCAGCGAGATCCATGCTCCCAGTCTGAGTGGGAGCCTCGAGGGTGAGGCCGGGCCGTCGGAGATCGTCCGGGGCGTGGCGAGCATCCGCGAGCGGACGACACGGTGGCGCGATGCGCTAGCACGTCCCGACGCGCCGCGCCCGTACTGGCCGCTCTCCGCTCGACGTGATTGCCTGATCCCGTGCCTGATCTTCCGATGTTCCCGCTCGGCTCCGTGCTCCTGCCGCACATGCCGCTCCCGCTCCGGCTGTTCGAGCCGCGGTACCTGCGGATGCTCGGCGACGTCCTCGAGGACGAGACCCTCGCGTTCGGCGTCGTGCTCATCGAGCGCGGCCAGGAGGTGGGCGGCGGCGACCAGCGGTTCGCGGTCGGCGCCCGCGCGCGCATCCTGAACATCGACGGGGCGGAGTCGTTCGTCACGCTCGACTCCGTGGGCGAGGAGCGCTTCGAGGTCGTCCGCTGGTACGAGGACGACCCGTACCCGCGCGCAGAGGTCCGCCTGCTGCCCGATCTGGAGTGGGACGAGAAGCACGCCCCCGCGCTGGCTGCGGCGGAGTCGGCGGTCCGCACGGCACTGGCGGTCGCGAGCGAGTTCGTCGAGCAGCGCTACGGCGCGGTCGTCGAGCTCGCCGAGGATCCGGCCGCGCACGCCTGGCAGCTCGCCGGCGTCGCACCGGTCACCGAGCTCGACCGCCTCGCGTTCCTCCGCAGCTCCACCATGGAGGAGCTGCTGGAGTCGGTCCGGGAGCGCTCCGCCGAGGCGACCGAGTCGTTCCGCGCCGGCTGGGCCTGAGCCCCGTCCCGGCCTCCCACGACGAGCCCGTCAGTCCTCGAGGCTGACGCCGCGCTCCTCCGCCAGCTTGACCAGGTCGTCGACGACCACGAGCGCCATCCGCACCGAGCGGTCGCGGCGGTACTCCTCGTCGTCCGGGTCGATCCGCGAGGTGCGGTCGAGGGTCTCCTCGATCGACTGCGCGAGCTCGCGCCACGCGTCCTGACGGGCGTCGTCGACGAGCGTCGCGAGGTACTCCTCGTCCTGCGCCCGCCTGTGGAGGGAGTCGGCGACCAGGAGCGAGAGCCGCTCGCGGTGGTCGAGGTTGTCGACGTCGGCCGAGCGGTAGTCGTGCACGTGGTCGGAGCGGCCGCCCACCGAGGTCACGTCGGCGGCGATGCCGCGCAGGCGCTCAGCGGCCGCCTCGGACTCGCGCGCCAGCTTCTCGAGCTCCTCCGCGGCGACGACGGAGTAGCGGCCCGAGTCGAAGGGGACGTCGGCGCCGAGGCCGTCCATCAGCACCCGGTTCTTCACGGCCATCCGGCTCGCGTACTGCGCGAGCATCAGGCCCTCCTCGGCGGCCTCCTCGACGGAGGCGGGCTCGCGCGACGGGTTCTCATCGGGGTCGTACGGCTCCATCTTGAACCTGCGTCGACGCCGGAACCACACGTGCGTCACCTACATCCCGGAGCAGGCGCCCCGCCCGCCGGAGCACCTCTTCGAGAGTACCCGGCGGGCGGGCGCCGTGGTCGGGACTCGCGCCGGTCCGCCGGCTCGTGGAGGAGGCCGACGGCGGCCGAGCCTGCCCGAGACGCGTGGCGGTGTTCCCGCTGAGCGCCCCGATCGCTTTTACTGGGCGGATGGATCACCGGCGCATCTCGGTCGTCGTCCCCGTGAAGGACGACGCCCGCCACCTCGAGCAGCTGCTCGAGCTCCTCCGCGAGCAGACGCTCGCGCCGTTCGAGATCGTCGTCGTCGACGACGGGAGCACCGACGACAGCGCCGCCGTCGCGCGAGCGGCGGGCGCGCGGGTGGTGCGGCACGACGGAGCCGGGATCCCGGCGAGCACGGCGCACGGCTTCGACGAGGCGCACGGCGACGTCCTCGCACGGCTCGACGCCGACTCCCGCCCGGGACCCGACTGGCTGGCGCGCCTGGCCGGCCACTTCGCCGATCCCGAGGTCGGAGCGGTGACCGGTCCCGGACGCTTCGACGAGCTCGGCCCGATCGCCCGGGTGATCGCGCGGGTCGCCTACATGGACGCCTACTTCGTGCTGATGGGGTCGGCGCTGGCCAACTGGCCGCTCTTCGGCTCCAACTGCGCCGTCCGCCGGTCGGCGTGGGAGGAGATCGCGGAGGAGATGCACCGGCACGACGCCTACGTGCACGACGACGTCGAGATCAGCGTGCACCTGGGACTCCGGCACCGGATCGTGCTCGACCGCCACCTCGAGGTCGGCATCTCGGCCCGCCCCTTCGGCGCCTTCGCCGACATGCTCCGCCGGTTCGACCGCGCTCTGCACACGCTGGCGCGGCACCCCGGGATGGGGTCGTCCCTGCAGCGCTGGACGCACCGGGTGCGCCGCACCCACCGCGACCGACTGCGAGCGACGGCCGCGGCGCGCCGCTCCGGCTGACGACGAGAACCGACGGCGCCGCCTGACGGCTAGGGCTGGGCCGCGTCCGGCCGGGCCGCGTCGGGCTCGGCCTCCGCCGCCCGATCCTCTCCGGGCGCGGTGCGCCCCTCCTTCGGCATCGCCCAGACCGCGGCGAGCATGCCCACGGCGAGGACCGTGAGCGCGATGCAGACGAAGCGGGTGCCCTCGGCGAGGTCCGCCGGTGCGGGGACGCCGCCGCCCGCCTTCGCGTTCACGATCGCGCCGAACACGGCCACGGCGACGGCGCTGCCGATGTTGCGGGCGAAGAAGTTGGTCGAGGAGACCACTCCGCGCTCGTTCCAGTCGACGCTCGACTGCGCCCGGATCAGCGTCGGAGTCGCCACGAGCCCCATGCCGGCGCCGATCAGCACGCAGAAGCCGGCGATCTCCCACAGCGTCGAGGAGGCGCCGAGCAGGACGGTCAGCGCCGTGCCGATCACGACGAGCCCCGCTCCGAGGAAGCCCGTGTTGCGGAAGCCGATGCGCAGGTAGAGCCGGCCCGACAGGCTCGCCGCGACCGGCCAGCCGAGCGTCATCGCCGCGACGGCGAAGCCCGCGCCGAGGGCGGAGCTGCCGAGCACGCCCTGCGCGAAGGTCGGGAAGTACGAGGTGACGCCGAGCGTGATCGCGCCGACGGTCACCGAGACCAGGCTGGTCGAGATCAGCACGCGCCGCGTGAGGACCCAGAGGGGGAGCACCGGGGCGGCCGCGCGCCGCTCGATCGCGACGAAGCCGGCGAACGCGAGGGCCGAGACGACGAACACGCCGACTCCGGCGGGGGAGAGCCACGGCCAGGCGCTGCCGCCCTCGAGCAGCCCGAGGATGAGCAGCGCGGTGCCCACGGCGAGCACGGAGGCGCCCGCCACGTCGATCCGCTGCTTCTCGCCCCGCGTGGTCTCGCGGAAGCTGCGGATCAGGAGGAACGCCGCCAGGAGGCACAGGGGGATGTTGACGAGGAAGATGCCGCGCCAGGCGCCCAGGTCCGAGAGCACGCCGCCGAGGGTCGGCCCGACGACCGAGGAGATGCCCCAGACGCTCGCGAGGTAGCCCTGGGTCTTCGCACGCTCGGCGACCGTGTAGATGTCGCCGGCGATGGTGATGCCCATCGGCTGGATCGCTCCGGCCCCCAGGCCCTGCAGGGCTCGGAACGCGATCAGCGCGGGCATGCTCCAGGCGAGGCCGCACTCGAGCGAGCCGACCAGGAACAGGGCGATGCCGATCAGCATGATGGGCTTGCGCCCGATCACGTCGGCGAGCTTGCCGTAGAGGGGGACCGAGACGGCCTGGGCCAGCAGGTAGATCGAGAACAGCCAGGGGAACTGCTCGAAGCCCCCCAGGTCGGCGACGATGGACGGCACGGCCGTCGAGAGGATCGTGGCGTCGAGGGCGACCAGAGCGGTCGAGATCATCAGGGACAGCAGGATCGGGCCGCGCTCCGAGCGCAGTCCGACACTCGCGCGGGTGGGGGCGTCGGTCACTCTGCCCAGGCTATTCCATAGCCGGGGGATGGAAGCGGGGCGGAGAGGATCCGCTCCGGGGCTCGGTAGACTGGCGGCATGGAACTCGTTCTCTGGCTCGTCGTGTCCGCCATCGCCGGTGTCGGCCTCGTCTCCGGAGTCGCGGCTCTCATCGCCATGACGCGGGCGCCCTGGTCGGCCGACAAGTAGCCGCCCGGCCGGCCTCGCGCCGGCACTACTCGTAGATCCGCACCACGCTCCACTGCGGCTCCGTCGACGCGACCACGTCGAGCACGAACGCTCCGCCGGTCGCGAGGTCCGTCGCCTGGAAGCGCCAGCCGCCGATGCTCACCGGGGTGCGCCCGAACGTCGGCGGGAACCCCTCGAGGGGCGCCCACCACTCGCTCGTGCAGGTCCACACCGTCGGCCGGTCGGTCACCCGGTAGCTCCCGCCCCGCCACTCGAGCGCGATCGGCACTCCCTCGCCGTCGGTCGAGACCAGCGCCGTCTCGTCGATCACCGCCATCGTCGCGCTCCCGTTCACTCGCCGGACCCGGTTGGCCGTTCGAACATGTGTTCGATAGTCTGCGAGTGTACGCCGCGGCGCTCGTGCTCGCCACGGCCGCGGATCGACCGGTGGGAGGCGCGATGATCGAGTGGAGTCCGCTCCAGATGCTGCGCAGCAGCGGGCAGGACGAGTGGGTGATGGTCGACGCCCTGCGCACCGGCCGGATCGGCCTGGTGCGCCGCATCGAGACCGGCCCGTACCGCGAGACCTGGTTCCGCGCGGTGACCTGGGCGGCGGAGCCGGAGAGGCGGACGCTCGTGGGCTACTCCCGCTCGATGGACACCATCGCGGCCGCCCTGTGGGCCCATCAGCCGCCGACGGCGCAGGAGAAGCCCTTCCCCGGCTACCCGCCCTCGCGGCCGTCGCCGTGACTCCTTCAGCGAGAGGGGGCCCGGCCGTCCCCGCGACGGCGGCCTCCGTGTCCGCCACGGGGGAGAATGGCCCGATGCTCCTCGCACTCGTCGGCGGCCCCACGGGGGCGTGGCGGGCGGTCGACCCCGTCGGCGGCGCCGAGGCCGGGAGCGGCCGGGGCCCGGCCGAGCTGGCGGCGTTCGTCCGGGAGCGGGAGCCGAAGCGCCCGCGCTGGGTCTGGGACGACACCGCGCGCTGGTACCCCGCACTGCTGTCGGCCGGCGTGGTCGTCGCCCGGTGCCACGACCTCCGGCTGGCCCGCGCGATCCTCCGCCGCTCGGTCTCCGCCGCCGCATCGGCTCTCGCGCGCTCGCCCCTCGACCCGTGGGACGCGGGAGCCGCGGCCCCCGCCGCGCAGGACACGCTGATCGGGTTCGAGGAGGCGGCGGGCGGCTCCGACGAGCTCGACCCCGTCCTCGAGCTGGCCCGGCAGGAGGAGGCGCTCTCCGGCGCCGCCGAGGCCGGCCGGCTCCGCCTGCTGCTCGCCGCCGAGTCCGTCGGCGCCCTGATCGCTCGCGAGATCGCCCACGCGGGGCTGCCGTGGCGCGCCGATGTGCACGACCGGGTGCTCACCGGGATGCTCGGCCCCCGTCCGCTCTTCGGCGGCCGCCCGGCCCTGCTGGAGGCGCTGGCCGTCCGTCTGCGCGACGAGCTCGGCGCGCCCGAGCTCAATCCCGACTCGCCGGCCGAGCTCCTCAAGGCGCTGCGGCGCGCGGGGCTGCCGGTCGAGTCGACGCGCTCCTGGGAGCTGCAGTCCCTCGAGCACCCCGCGGTGCCGCCCCTCCTGGAGTACAAGAAGCTCTCCCGGCTGCTCACCGCCAACGGCTGGGCCTGGCTCGACGCGTGGGTGCGCGACGGCCGGTTCCGGCCGGAGTACGTGGTGGGCGGCGTCGTCACAGGCCGCTGGGCGACCTCGGGCGGAGGGGCGCTGCAGCTGCCGCGGCAGATCCGCGCCGCGGTCACCGCGGATCAGGGCTGGAGCCTCGTGGTCGCGGATGCCGCGCAGCTCGAGCCGCGCATCCTCGCCGCGCTCTCGGGCGACTCGGCCATGGCCGCCGCCGGGCGGGGCCGCGACCTCTACCAGGGCATCGTCGACGCCGGAGTGGTCCCCGACCGGCCGAGGGCGAAGGTCGCGATGCTGGGGGCGATGTACGGGGCGACGAGCGGCGAGGCCGGGCGGCTGCTCCCGAGGCTCGCCCGTGCCTACCCGCGCTCGGTCGCGCACGTCGAGGCGGCGGCTCGGGCGGGGGAGCGCGGCGAGAGCGTCTCGACGTGGCTCGGGCGCAGCTCGCCTCCCGGACCCGAGGGGCTCTCGGCGGATGCGGCGCGAGCGCGCGAGTGGGGACGCTTCACCCGCAACTTCGTGGTGCAGGGGACCGCGGCCGAGTGGGCGCTCTGCTGGATGGGCGAGCTGCGGGCGCGACTGCGCGCCGAGAGCGGCGCGGTCGGCCGGGCGCACCTCGTCTACTTCCTGCACGACGAGGTGATCGTGCACGCTCCCGCCGACGTCGGCGAGCGGGTCGCCGCGATCGTCCGCGAGGCGGCGGTGCGCGCCGGACGCTCGCTCTTCGGAGAGGGCGAGGTCGACTTCCCGGTCACCGTCGCCGTCGTCGACTCCTACGACCAGGCGAAGTGAGACGCGGGATCAGTACCAGTGCGGCGAGCGGTTGTTCCAGCTCGACCACGCGTTGCAGGGCGAGCCGTAGGCGCTCTTGATGTACGAGAGCCCCCAGTCGACCTGCGTCGCCGCGTTCGTCTGGTAGTCGGCTCCCGAGTTGGCCATCTTGCTCGCCGGGAGGGCCTGCGGGATGCCGTAGGCGCCGGAGGAGCGGTTCAGCGCGTTCCAGCGCCACCCCGACTCGCCGTTCCACAGCGGGATGAGGCACCGGTCGACCTGGTCGGCGCCCCAGCCGAAGCGGCCGACAGCGGTGCGGGCGTAGGCCTGGGCCTGCGCGGGGGAGAGGCCGTCCGTGCGTCCGGCGTAGGTGCCGAGGGCGGCGATGGTCTTGGCGGAGCTGTTGCGCGCGCCGGTCGGGTCGTCGTCGCCGAGTTCGACCGGGCCGCCTCCGCCACCTCCGCTGTTGGAGGGCGCTGCCGGAGCAGCGGCCGCGGCGGGAGCCGACGCGGCGCGCTGGCGGGCGGCCTCGGCCTCGGCGGCGAGGCGGGAGAGGCGCTGCTGCTCCTCGAAGGCCGACTTCGCGTCCTGGCCGTCGGCGTACTCCCGCTCGATCTCGGCGGTGGTGTTCTTGAGCGAGGCGAGCTGGGTGTAGAGCTCCTGGCTGTACTTCTCCTGGTCGGCGACCTTGGCGTCGGCCTCGGCCTGCGCGGAGCGGGCGGCCGAGAGCGCGTCGGCCGCGGCGGTGGCGAGGGAGACGCGCTCGCCCCGGGCCTGCTCGGCCTGAGCGGCGAGGGAGACGGCCTGGTTCTCGGTCGACTGCGCCGCGGTCTGGAGCCGGCTGGTCTGCTGGGTGAGCTGCGTCATGGTGCCGAGGCGGTAGAGCAGCTCGCTCGACTCGTCGCCGCCGATGAGGAGGTTGAGCGTCGCATCGGTCCCGCCGTTGCGGTAGAGCTGCGCGGCGAGACGGCCGGCCTGCTCCTTCGCTGCGTCGGCGTCCGAGCGGGCGGCGGAGGCGCGCTCCTCCAGGGCGCTCACGCGCTGGGTCGCCTCGTCGAGAGCGCTCTGCGCGGCGTCCGCCTCGGCGGCCCGGCTGATGGCGGCGTCGGTGAGGGCGGCGGCCTGGTCGCGCAGGTCCGCGAGGAAGGCGGTGATGCGGTCGACCTCGGCGGCGGTGGCGCTCTCGCTCGACTTCGCGGCCTCGACATCGGACCACGAGGGGTAGTCGGACGGGTCGTAGGCGGCGGACGCGGAGAGCGGGGCGGCGAGGGCGGCGCACAGGACGAGGACCGTGCCCGCTCCGGCGGCGACGAGGCGCCGGCGCGCCCGGGAGGGGACGCGGAGACCGAGGGGGGTGCGGGACATGCGAACCACCCTAGGCGACGGCACCCGCGCCTGTCTCGTCCTAGCTCGAGGCTCGACGGCCCCGGCGGGGACGCTCGAGAGCGTATCCGCGGACGCCCCGTCCCGGCCCGTCGCCCGTGAGCTCGTCGCGGGCCGCCTCGAGGAGGCGCCGCAGGGCCTCCTCCCGCACGCGGGCGGCGATCGCGGCGAGGCGGCGCTGCGGGTGCGCGTCCTCCTCCTCCTCCGCCTGCTCGTCGGCGGTGGCGGGCAGCGAGCTCTCGTACGCGTCGAGGACGGCGGCGAGGTCGGCGCCGGACAGGCTCGAGGCCAGCAGCACCCGGTCGAGGACGTCGTCCCAGTCCTCCTCCGGGGACGCTCCGTCACCCGTCAGCCAGGCGGCCGCCTCCGCGCGGCCCTCGTCGGTGAGCGCGTGCAGGGGGAGGCCGTCGTCGGTGGACCCGGCCGAGACGGCGAGGCCCCGCTCGCGCAGGCGCTCGAGCGTCGAGTAGATCTGGCCGACGTTGACCCGGGGCCGGTGCGCGGCACGGTCGAGGAGCTCGGCGTGCAGCTGGAGGCCGTAGGCGGGGCCGAGCGTGAGCAGGGCGAGCAGGCCGTCGCGGACGGACACGGTGCTCCTCCCGGCGGGCGTCTGGCGGTGTGCGGCGTCCGGCGGCGCGGACGACCCCGAGTATAGGCAGGAGCCGCCCGCGGCCGGTCGAGCAGGCGCGGCGAGCCGCCTTGACGGAGGTCCGCCGCTCCTGCATGATCGGGCGTGGTGGCACGTCCACCGTCATAATCGAAGAAGGCGCACCGCAGAGTGTTCCGTGGTCCGGGTCGTTGGGGAAGACGCACCGGGACGAACGGAGGGCACCATGGTGGCGCAGCAGACTCGGGGTGTGCTCTTCGTGCACTCCGCCCCCCGCGCGCTCTGCCCCCACCTCGAGTGGGGGACAGGTCGCGCTCTTGGTCGTGCCGTGAACTTCGCCTGGATCGAGCAGCCCGTGCTCCGCAGCACACTGCGCGCCGAGTTCGCCTGGGAGGGCCCGGTCGGAACCGGTGCCGTCATCGCGTCCGCTCTCCGCGGCTGGGCCGACGTCCGCTACGAGGTCACCGAGGAGCCCTCGCCCGGTGTCGACGGCGGCCGCTGGATGCACACGCCCGAGCTCGGCATCTTCTACGCGCAGACCGACAGCGCGGGCAACACCGTCGTGCCCGAGGACCGCATCCGCTCCGCCATGGAGCTCGCCGGCGCCGACCCCATCGAGCTGCACCGCGAGCTGCGCCTCGCCCTCGGCCAGGCCTGGGAGGACGAGCTCGAGCCCTTCCGCTACGGCGGCGACTTCGCCCCCGTCGTCTGGATGCACGGGGTCGGCTGAGCTCGTTCGACGCCGCTCCTCGCGCGGCGTCGCGCAGTCGGCTCGGGGAGGTGGTCGGGTTCCGCGGAGCGGCCGGCGTCCGGCGACGCCGATCCGCTGGCACGCGGATCGGCGGATACGCCTCGCGGGGGCCGCTCGCTCCCGCACCCCTGAACCAGGCGGCCAGCGGACCCGCGTTCCGGCAGAGGCCCGCCTCGAAGTCGCGTCGTCACCTCGCGGTTGCCGCTCGCTGCGCACGTCGACCAGACGGTCGGCGGAGCACCGCGTTCCGGCGGAGGGCGTTGGAAGACTCGTGGACCCGCCCGCACCTCGGTCGCGCACGACGCCGACGGCTCGAGTCGTGGCGTGGCGTGGCGCACGCTCCCCACGAGCGCAGCCGCCCTGATCCGAGCGTCCGACCCGAGTCGCGGCGAAGCCCGCGCTCCCACCCGGACTGCTTCGTTGATCCGATCATCCGACCCGAGCCGCGGCGAAGCCCGCGCTCCCCACCAGCACGGCGTGCTCACCAGCCCGCACCGGACGGCGGCGCAGATCCCTCGCGGCACGAGGCGTATCCGGGAATCCGCGTTCCAGCGGATCACCGTCGCCGCACCGCACCGGCCCTCGGAAACCCCGCCCCCCTCCCCAGCGGACGCGCCTGCGCCGCGCAAGGAGCGGCGCAGCCCGCTTTCCGCACGGTGGAGCGGGGCTACGCCCCGCTACACCGTCCGGAAAGCGGCAACAGCATTGTGCCCCCCGAACCCGAACGAGTTCGAGATGGCGACCAGCGGTCCGTCGCCGAGGGCGCGGGGGCTGGTGACGACGTCGAGGGGGATCTGGGGGTCCTGCTCGAAGAGGTTGATGGTGGGGGGTGCGGTGCGCTCGTGGAGGGCGAGCACGGTGAAGATGGCCTCGAGCGCGCCGGTGCCGCCGAGGAGGTGGCCGGTGGACGCCTTGGTCGCGGAGACGGCGATGTTCGGGAGGTGGTCGCCGAAGACGCGCAGCAGGGCGCGGTACTCGGCGATGTCGCCGACCGGGGTGCTCGTCGCGTGAGCGTTGACGTGGGTGACGTCGGTGAGCGCGGCTCCGGCCTGCTCGAGGGCGCCGATCATGGCACGGGCGGCGGCGGAGCCCTCGGGGTCCGGCGCCGTGATGTGGTACGAGTCGCTGGTGACGGCGCCGCCGGCGAGCTCCGCGTAGATGCGGGCTCCGCGGGCGAGGGCGTGCTCCTCGGTCTCGAGGATGAGCGTCGCGGCGCCTTCTCCGAGGACGAAGCCGTCGCGGGAGACGTCGTAGGGGCGTGAGGCCGTCGTCGGGTCGTCGTTGCGGCGCGAGAGGGCCTGCATCGACGCGAAGGCGGCGATCGGGAGCGGGTGGACGACCGACTCCGTGCCGCCGGCGACGACCACGTCGGCGAGGCCGAGCTGCATGTGCTCGTAGGCGTTCGCGAGGGCCTCGGTGCTGGAGGCGCACGCCGACACGTCGGTGCGGGCGTAGGCGCGGGAGGGGATGGCCATGCTGATGGCGGCGGCGGCCGCGTTGGGCATGAGCATCGGGATGGTCATCGGGAGGACCCGGCGGGGTCCGCGCTCGCGGAGGGTGTCCCACGCGTCGACGAGGGTCCAGAGGCCGCCGATGCCGGTCGAGTAGTCGACGCCCACGCGGAGCGGGTCGACGTCGGTGATGCCGGAGTCGGCCCAGGCCTCGCGGGCCGAGATGAGCGCGAACTGGCTGGAGGGGTCGAGGCGCTTCGCCTCGGGGCGGGAGAGCACCTCCTCCGGGCGGACCTTGGCCTGGGCGGCGAAGGTGACCGGGATGTCGTACTGAGCGACCCAGTCCTGCTCGAGGGAGCGGACGCCTGATTCGCCGGCGAGGAGTGCGTTCCAGGACTCCCGGGCGGTCCCGCCGAGGGGAGTGCTGGCACCGATTCCGGTGACGACGATCTTCTTGGTCATGACGAGCTTCTCTGTTCCGTGTGGGTGGGTGCCGGGCTCACCCCGGCCGACGGTCGCCGGCCGGGGTGTCCGCCACGAGGACGGGGTGCGCGGGCGACGACTACTCGGACGCCTTGACGATGAAGCGGACCGCGTCGCCGACCGTCTTGAGGTTCTTGACCTCGTCGTCGGGGATCTTCACGTCGAACTTCTCCTCGGCGTTGACGACGATGGTCATCATCGAGATGGAGTCGATGTCGAGGTCGTCGGTGAACGACTTGTCCATCTCGACGGAGTCGGTGGCGATGCCCGTCTCGTCGTTGACAAGCTCGGCCAGGCCGGCGAGGACTTCTTCGTTGGACAGTGCCATGGTTCTCTCCTTGGGGGTTCTTCGGGTGTTCGTCAGTGACCGTAGGTCAGTTTAGGGGTGGGGTCGCGCCGGTCACGGGAGCACCACGACCTGCGCGCCGAACACCAGTCCGGCGCCGAAGCCGATCTGCAGCGCGAGTCCGCCGTGCAGCTCCGGGTGCTCCTCGAGCAGGCGGTGGGTGGCGAGCGGGATCGACGCGGCGGAGGTGTTGCCGGTGGTCTCGATGTCGCGGCCGATAGCGACGGTCTCGGGGAGCTTCAGCTGCTTCGCGAGCTCGTCGATGATGCGCATGTTCGCCTGGTGGGGGATGAACGCGGCGAGGTCCTCGGGCTGGACGCCCGCCTCCGCGAGCGCCTGCTTGGCGACCTTGGCCATCTCCCAGACCGCCCAGCGGAAGACCGACGGGCCGTCCTGGCGGAGGGTGGGCCATTCGGCGGTGCCGTCGCGGTAGGCCGCGAGCGGGTTGTCCATGCCGACGGTGTCCCACTTGGAGCCGTCGGATCCCCAGACGGTCTTCGAGATGCCGGCGGTGTCGCTGGGGCCGACGACCGCGGCGCCCGCGCCGTCGCCCAGGAGGAAGGAGATGCTGCGGTCGGTCGACTTGACCAGCTCGGACAGCTTCTCGGCTCCGACGACGAGCACGTACTCGGCCAGGCCGGAGCGGATGAAGGAATCGGCCTGGGCGATGCCGTAGGTGTAGCCGGCGCAGGCTGCCGAGATGTCGTACGCCGGGGCGGGGTTCGCCCCGATGCGGTCCGCGAGGAGCGCAGCCAGCGACGGGGTCTGCACGGTGTTGCTGATCGTGGAGACGAGCACGACGCCGATCTGGTCCGGGCGGATGCCCGCCTTCTCGATCGCCTCGAGGGAGGCGGTGGTCGCGAGGTCGACCGCGTGGATGTCGGCGGAGGCCCGGCGGCGCTCGATGATGCCGGTGCGCTGGCGGATCCACTCGTCGGAGGAGTTGATCGGCTCGATCAGGTCGTCGTTCGGGACGACGAGGTCGCCTCGGGCCGCGCCGATGCCGAGGATCCGGGTGTACGCGCTGCCGCTGGACTGGGTGAGGGAAGGGGTCGTCATGGGGTCTCTCCTGCTAGGCGGCGTGCTCGTCGAGGAAGGCGCGGGCGGCGTCCACGTCGTCGGGGGTCGTGATGGCGATGCTCGGCACGCCCTTGAGGCCGCGCTTGGCGAGGCCGACCAGCGCGCCGGCGGGTGCCAGCTCGATGATCCCGGTGACGCCCGCGTCGGCGAAGGCCGCCATGCAGAGGTCCCAGCGGACGGGGGAGGCGACCTGGCCGACGAGCAGCTCGAGGAACGCGGCACCGGAGTCGACGACCGACCCGTCGCGGTTCGTCCAGAGACGGAGCGTCGGGTCGGAGGGGGTCAGCCCGGCGGCGACGCCGGCGAGGGAGTCGCGGGCGGGCGCCATGTAGCGGGTGTGGAAGGCGCCGGCCACCTGCAGGGGGATCACGCGGGTCCCGCGGAGCGGCTCCGCCTTGAGCGCCTCGAGCGCGTCGACCGCGCCGGCGACGACGATCTGCCCGCCGCCGTTGTAGTTGGCCGGCTCGAGGCCGAGCTCGTCGAGACGGGCGATCAGGGCCTGCTCGTCGCCGCCGAGGACCGCGCTCATCGCGGTCGGCTCGGCGGCGGCCGCAGCGGCCATGGCACGGGCGCGCTCGCGGACGAACACCAGCGCGTCGGCCTCGGTGAGGACCCCGGCTCCGGCGGCCGCGGTGATCTCGCCGACGGAGTGGCCGGCGATGCCCGCGATGCGCTCGCGCCGTCCGCCCTCGAGGAGGGCGGCGAGGCTCACGAGTCCCGCGGAGACGATCAGGGGCTGGGCGACCGCGGTGTCGCGGATGGTGTCCGCGTCCGAGACGGTGCCGTGCGCGGCGAGGTCGATGCCGACCGCCTCCGAGTGCGCGGCGACCTGCTCGGCCACGGAGGGGATCTCGAGCCAGGGGGCGAGGAATCCGGGGGTCTGGGAGCCCTGACCCGGGGCGACGACGACGATCACGGTATCCAGTCTTCCGATCTGCGCTCGCACGTGCGGCGCGTGGAGCCACTGACAAAGCACAAAGAGCTTGTCGCGGGTCTACAAGTGTTCAGGGGCGGGAGGGGTTCGGCGAGCAGACGGCCTCAGCGGCGGGACGGCTTCCGGCGGACGGCGCCGTCCGGGTCGCTCATGGAGCCGAGGATGAGGGCGGACTGGAGGATGAGCGCCTCGCGGGCGCCCGTCGCGTCCCAGCCGATCACCTCGGCGACCCGCTTGAGGCGGTAGCGCACCGTGTTCGGGTGCACGAACAGCTCGCGGGCGGTCGCCTCGAGGGAGCGGCCGTTGTCGAGGTAGGCCCACAGCGTGGTCAGCAGCTCGGTCGAGTGCTTCTGCAGGGGCCGGTAGATCTGCGTGATGAGGCTCTGGCGGGCGAGCGGGTCGCCCGCGAGGGCGCGCTCGGGAAGGAGGTCGTCGGCGTTGACCGGTCGCGGCGCGTTCCGCCAGGAGCGGGCGACCGCGAAGCCGGCGAGTGCCGCGCGGGCGCTGCGGGACGCCTCGACCAGGGTCGGCACCTCGTGGCCGAGGACGAGGTGGCCCGTCCCGAAGCCGGGCTCGAGCGCCTCCGCGATCTCGAGGAACGCGACCGGCGGGCCGGTCTCCTCCGTGGCGTTCTCGCTCGGCTCGGCGCGGCCGATGACCAGGACGAGCCGGCTGCCCTGCACGCCGATCAGCACGTCGGCGTCCATGTGCCGCGCCGTGCGGCGCAGCTGGTCGACGTCGAGCATCTTGGGGGCGGTGCCCACCAGGACGGCGACCTCGCCGTGGCCGTGCCAGCCGAGGGCGGCGATCCGGCTGGGCAGCTCGTCGTCGGCCTCGCCCGTGAGGATCGAGTCGACGACCAGCGCCTCCAGGCGCGCGTCCCAGAGGCCTCGGGCCTCGGCGGCGCGCGCGTAGACGTCGGCCGCGGCGAAGGCGATCTCGCGCGAGTAGAGGAGGATCGCCTCGCGGAGGTCCTCCCCGCCGTTCTTGATCCGGTCCTCGACGACCTCGACCGTCACCTTGATCAGCTGCAGCGTCTGCGTCAGCGAGACGGAGCGCAGCAGCTCGCGGGGAGCGGCTCCGAACACGTCCGCCGCGATCCACGGCGTGGCCGACGGGTCGTCGAACCACGAGATGAACGAGGTGATGCCGGCCTGGGCGACGAGGCCGACCGCCGAGCGCCGACCGGGGGGCATGCTGCCGTACCAGGGCAGCGTGTCCTCGAGGCGCTTGATCGTCTGCGTCGAGAGTTCACCGGCGAGGGTGCGCAGCCAGGCGAGGGTCTGCTCCTTCGTGCGGGGAGCGCCCGGCCGGGTGGCCGGACGCTCCGCCGCAGGAGCAGGACCCCGCGCACTCGACGGTGCGGGTTCCTGCGAGAGCACGGACTCGTCCGTCAGCTCTCGCCGCCCGCGTTGCCGGTGGTGCCGGCGTTGACGTCGAGGAGGCGGTACTTCTCGATCGCCTGGACGGCGAGCGAGGGGTCGACCTCGCCCCGCTTGGCGAGCAGCTGCAGCGTCCGCACGACGACCGAGGGGCCGTCGATCTGGAAGTAGCGCCGCGCCGCCGCACGGGTGTCTGAGAACCCGAAGTCGTCCGCGCCGAGCGTCGCGAAGTCGCCCGGGATGAACTGGCGCAGCTGGTCGGGGACCTGGTGCGAGAAGTCCGAGACGGCGACGAAGGGGCCCTTCGCGTCGGCCAGCTTCTGCGTCACGTACGGCACCTGCTCGGCGTCCTCGGGGTGGAGGAAGTTGTGCTGCTCGGCCTTGATGCCGTCGCGGCGCAGCTCGTTCCACGAGGTGACCGACCAGACGTCCGCCGAGACGCCCCAGTCCTCGGCGAGGAGCTTCTGCGCCTCGATCGCCCACGGCACCGCGACGCCCGAGGCGAGGAGCTGGGCCTTCGGCCCGTCCCACTGACCCCAGGAGATGCGGTGGATGCCGCGGACGATGCCCTCGACGTCGACGTCCTCCGGCTCCTTCGGCTGCACGATCGGCTCGTTGTAGACCGTGATGTAGTACATGACGTTCGGGTCGGTGTGCTTCCCGCCGTACATGCGCTCGAGACCGGACTGCACGATGTGCGCGATCTCGTACCCGTAGGCCGGGTCGTAGCTCACGACGGCGGGGTTGGTCGCCGCGAGGATCGGGGAGTGCCCGTCCGCGTGCTGGAGGCCCTCGCCGGTCAGCGTGGTGCGTCCCGCGGTGGCGCCGATCATGAAGCCACGCGACATCATGTCGCCGGCCGCCCAGATCGCGTCGCCCGTGCGCTGGAACCCGAACATCGAGTAGAAGACGTAGACCGGGATGAGCGGCTCGCCCTGCGTCGAGTACGAGGTGCCGATCGCGGTGAACGCCGCGAGGGCGCCCGCCTCGTTGATGCCGACGTGGAGGATCTGGCCCTGCGGGCTCTCCTTGTAGGCCAGGAGGAGCTCGCGGTCGACCGACGTGTAGTGCTGGCCGCGCGGGTTGTAGATCTTCGCGTTCGGGAAGAACGCGTCCATGCCGAAGGTGCGCGCCTCGTCCGGGATGATCGGGACGACGCGGTTGCCGAAGTCCTTCGAGCGGAGGATGTCCTTCAGGATGCGGACGAACGCCATGGTGGTGGCGATCTCCTGCGTCCCGGAGCCCTTCTTGCCGACCGCGTACGCCGAGTCCTCGGGGAGGTTCAGCTGCGTGTACTTCGAGCGGCGCTCGGGGAGGTAGCCGCCGAGCGCGCGGCGGCGCTCCTGCAGGTACTCGATCGCCTCGTCGTTCTGACCGGGGTGGTAGTACGGCGGGAGGTAGGGGTTCTCCTCGAGCTGCGCGTCCGTGATCGGGATGCGCATGGTGTCGCGGAACGACTTGAGGTTGTCCAGCGTCATCTTCTTCATCTGGTGGGTCGCGTTGCGGCCCTCGAAGCTGCGGCCGAGACCGTAGCCCTTGATGGTGTGGGCGAGGATGACGGTGGGCTGGCCCTTGTGCTCCGTCGCGGCCTTCATGGCCGCGTAGATCTTGCGGTAGTCGTGGCCGCCGCGGCGCAGGCCCCAGATCTGCTCGTCGGAGTAGCCCTCGACGAGCTTCTTGGCGCGCGGGTCGCGGCCGAAGAAGTTCTCGCGGACGTAGGCGCCGTCCTCCGTCTTGTAGGTCTGGAAGTCGCCGTCGGGCGTCTTGTTCATCAGGTCGAGCAGCGCGCCCTCGGTGTCGCGGGCGAGCAGGTCGTCCCACTCGCGGCCCCAGATGAGCTTGATGACGTTCCAGCCCGCGCCGCGGAAGTACGACTCGAGCTCCTGCACGATCTTGCCGTTGCCGCGGACGGGTCCGTCGAGGCGCTGGAGGTTGCAGTTGACGATGAAGTTCAGGTTGTCGAGGCCGTCGTTCGCGGCGACCTGGAGCTGACCGCGCGACTCGACCTCGTCCATCTCGCCGTCGCCGAGGAACGCCCAGACCTGCTGGTCGGAGGCGTCCTTGATGCCGCGGTTGGTGAGGTACTTGTTCGCCTGCGCCTGGTAGATCGCGTTGATCGGGCCGAGGCCCATCGAGACGGTCGGGAACTGCCAGAACTCCGGCATGAGCCGCGGGTGCGGGTAGCTGGAGAGCCCGCCGCCCCGGTGCGACTTCTCCTGGCGGAATCCGTCGAGCTGGTGCTCGCTCAGGCGTCCCTCGAGGAAGGCGCGCGCGTACGGGCCGGGGGAGGCGTGGCCCTGGATGAAGACCTGGTCGCCGCCGCCCGGGTGGTCCTGACCGCGGAAGAAGTGGTTGAAGCCGACCTCGTACAGCGAGGCGCTCGACGCGTACGTCGAGATGTGGCCGCCGACCCCGATGCCGGGACGCTGCGCGCGGTGCACGAGGATGGCCGCGTTCCAGCGGATCCACGCGCGGTAGCGGCGCTCGACGTCCTCGTCGCCCGGGAAGTCGGGCTCGTTCTCGGGCGCGATGGTGTTGATGTAGTCCGTGGTGGGCACCATCGGCACGCCGAGGTGGAGCTCCTTGGAGCGCTTGAGGAGGCTGAGCATGACGTCGCGCCCGCGACCCCGGCCCCGCTCCTCGACGAGCGCATCGAGCGACTCGTTCCACTCCGACGTTTCCTCGGGGTCCGAGTCCACGTGACCGACGGAATACGGGTCCTGATCGTTAACAGTCACCCTCGACCTCTCTCTGGGGGCAGATCGTGCCCGAGACATCACTCTCATGAAGCGGTGCGGATCCGCGGATCCGGGGCTCGGATGACGAGCCGCGCGCGGGCACCTCCGTCAGCCTAGCGATTCCCGTGCCCCGAACCTGGAATCGCACTGTGGTGATCCACGAGGAATGGGCGCCGACGACTGTAGGAGAGCGCCAGACGGGACGCGTCGACCGGCCCGTGATCGGGGGAGACGGGCCGTTCCTTGGAGTCTGCGCGGAGCGGGTCTAGCATTGCCCCTCGTGCTCGCGCGACTCTCGTGCGCACGGAAGGACATCGGACCGATGGCTCTCGAGAAGCTGACCCTGGCTCCCGACTTCGAACTCGCGAACCAGTACGGCGAGCGCATCCAGCTGGGCGACTTCCACGGGCGGCGCAACGTCGCCCTGGTGTTCTTCCCCCTCGCCTTCTCCGGCACCTGCACGGGCGAGTTCTGCGCGCTGCGCGAGAACCTCTCCCTCTTCGAGCACGCCGACGTGGAGCTGATCGGCATCTCGGTCGACTCCAAGCACACGCTGCGCGCCTGGGGCGAGAAGCAGGGCTACGACTTCACGCTCCTCTCCGACTTCTGGCCGCACGGCGACGTCGCCAAGCAGTACGGCGTGTTCACCGAGGCGAAGGGCTACGCGACCCGCGCGACCTTCCTGATCGACAAGGCCGGCGTCATCCGGGACACGTTCATGACCGCCCCGGGCGAGGCGCGCTCGATCGACGCCTACCGCGCCGCGATCGACGCGCTCGCCCCCGCGCACGTCTGACCCTCCGGAGGCGGACCGCCCCGGTCGTCAGCTGAGGATGTTGACGGCCCGCGAGATCACGAGGGCCAGCAGGACGAATCCGGTGAACGCCTCGGCGATCATCAGGAGCTTCATCCGGCTCGACAGCGGCATCGTGTCGGTCGGGCTGAACGCCATGGTGTTCGTCGTCGAGACCGAGAGGTAGTCGACGAAGCCGGGCCGCCAGTCGGCGCGCTCGGAGGAGGTCGCGGCGACCTCGGGCGCGGTGTCGCGGTAGGTGTCCTGCGGGAAGGCGAAGTCTGCCGCCGGCAGCTCGGTGCGGGGGAGTGTTCCGCGGGCGACCGGACCGCCGCGGTCGAGCTCCCAGAACAGCAGCGCGTACGCGACGACGTTGGTGACCCAGACCTGGAGCGCGGTGAGCAGCAGCGGCGGGCCGTCGGCCGTCCCGTCGACGAGGTCGATCACCACGGCGACCACGTTCACCTGGTTCGCCACGGCGAGCACGACCGCCAGGGCGATGGAGACCCCGCGCGACCAGCGCGTCTCGCTGTCGAGCCGGTGCGGGTTGACGACGAACAGCGGCACGAGCAGCGCGAGCGTGATGCCGGCGGCGACGAGGCGGACCATCGAGGTGTCCGCGCTGTGGCCGGCCACGTTCAGGGCGACGGCCACCAGGATCGCGGCGGAGGCGGGCCAGCGGCTCTCGGCGCGCCGCCTCGCGCGGGAGTCGCTGTCGGCGGTCATGTGCCGAGGCTAGTGCCCGCAGGGGGCGGCTCCGCCTGCCGTAGGATCGAGTCGATCGTCCGCGGGTGCTCCCGCGACGGGGGCCTTTAGCTCAGTTGGTAGAGCGCCACGTTTACACCGTGGATGTCATCGGTTCGAGCCCGGTAGGGCCCACCACCTCCGGCGATCGGACACTGCGCGTCAGCGGGACTGGCGGCGCTTGTAGGGCTTCGGCTGCCCCTTGACGATCGGCGCGCGCCCGGTCCCCTTGGAGGCCTTGGCCTTGCCTCCCGACTTCGGGGCCGCCTCCGGCTCGTCGCCGAGCGCGGCGAGCTCCTCGCGGGCCGAGGCGAGGCGCTGCCGCCCGGCCGCGGTGAGGGTCGTGGCGGCGGCACCGGGCTCGAAGAGCGGCTTGCCGAGGTCGAGCTCGACGGCGGCGACGGAGGAGTCGAGCTTCTGCCGCGAGATGCCGAGGCGCTCGGCGGCGCGCACGAAGTGCAGCTCCTCGGCGACCGCCACGAAGTGGCGCAGCTGGCTGATCTTCATCCCGAACCCTTCACGGCCGCTCCCTGCGGCACGACCACGGTACGCGGTCCGGGAGGGGGCGCCGACCGCCGGGAGCGCCACCAGGAGAAGCGGCGACCCGTCGATCCGCGCCAGAGGCCCCGGCGGACATTGCCGGACGGAGGCGGGAGGCCTACGGTCGCGCCCGTGGGCGGTCCCGAAGCCGGCCACGGAGAGAGGCCGACGTGGGCGCGCTCATCTACAGCTCGATCGCGTCGCTCGACGGCTACGTGAACGACGCGGACGGCGGATTCGCCTGGGCGGAGCCGCGACCCGCCGTGCACCGCTTCATCACGGAGCGCGAGGGGCGGGTGCGCACGTACCTGTACGGGCGGCGCATGTACGAGGTCATGCGCGCGTGGGAGCAGACCTGGGCACTGGCGGAGGAGTTCGCGTTCATCCGCGACTTCCAGGAGATGTGGCGGGCGGCCGACAAGGTCGTGTACTCGACGACACTGGAGTCGGCCGAGACCCGCCGCACCCGCGTCGAGGGCGGGTTCGACCCGGTCGTCGTCGCCGCGCAGGTCAGCGCCGCCGACCACGACGTCTCGATCGGCGGGCCGACCCTCGCCCGGCACGCGCTGCTCGCCGGGATCGTCGACGAGGTGCAGGTCTACACGGTGCCGGTGGCGGTGGGCGGCGGGACCCACTTCCTCCCGTGCGGGTTCCACGCGCGCCTCGACCTGCGCGAGGAGCACCGCTTCGCCGACGGCACCGTCTTCACGCGCTACAGCGTGCGGCGCTGAGACGGGCTACGCGGCACCGACCAGCGCGGCGATCCGCGAGGCGAGCCGGGCGCCCTGAGCGCGTCCGGCCCGGGCGGAGGCGGCGCGGACGGCCGGGTCGAGCGAGTTCGGGCCGAAGGCGCGCACCG
The DNA here is from genome assembly GCF_009834265.1 of Rathayibacter sp. VKM Ac-2805. Lineage (NCBI taxonomy): Bacteria > Bacillati > Actinomycetota > Actinomycetes > Micrococcales > Microbacteriaceae > Rathayibacter > Rathayibacter sp. VKM Ac-2805. Next base: position 2,003,448 of record NZ_CP047185.1, on the reverse strand, counting down.
ACTCCTCGTCGGCGTAGACCACCTCGACCCGCGAGTCCGCGAGGGCGTCGAGCTCGCCGGTCGGGATCAGGCCCGCGCCGGGCGTGCCGACTCCCGGCAGCGGAGTGACGATCAGGACCCAGTCGGCTCCCGCGGCGAGGTCGGCGTTGCTGCCGGAGCGCACGCCGCCGTCCATGTAGCGGACGCCGTCGATGCTGACGGGAGGCCAGACCCCGGGGACGGCGCAGCTGGCGGAGATCGCGTCGACGAGGCCGACACCGCTCTCGCGGTCGAACACGCGCAGCTCACCGGTGGCCGTGTCGACCGCGGTGATGAGCAGACGCTGCTCGGGCCAGTCGGCGTCGCCCACGCGGGCCGAGATGACGGCCCGGCGCGTGTCCTCGGGGAGCGTCTCGGCCTCGAGCGCGAGGGTGCCGATGCGGCGCCGCGCGTCCTGGGGCGAGGTCGCGCCCTCGACGGCCGCGGCGAAGAGGGCCTGGAGGCGCTCACCGTCGACGTCCGCTCCGATCTCGGCGGACTCCTCCTGGAGCTGGGCCTCGTACGACTCGTCGAGGCCGGTGCCGGTGCTCAGCTGCGCGGCGACCGCGGAGCCCGCGGAGGTGCCGATGAAGGTCGTCGACGGATCGAGCAGGAGGCGGGCCGCCTCGGGGGAGGCGTCGGCGAGGCCGCGGAGGACGCCGAGCTCCCAGGCGATTCCGGCGAGGCCGCCGCCGGCGAGGACGAGTGCACCAGGCATGGGGGAGGTCCTTTCGATCAGGATCAGGAGGGGGCGGGCGCTGCCGAGCGCCGCAGCACCAACGCTGTCACATCGTCGTGCGCGTCGTCTGCGAGAGCATGCAGACGCTCGAAGAGAGCGGGGTCGTCGTTGCTCCGCACCAGCTCGGCCAGACGGTCGAGCGCGTCGAGGCGCCCGCCGAGGACGTCGAGCAGGCCGTCGCTGCAGGAGAAGAGCGCGTCGCCGGGGGCGAGCACGCGCTGCTCCTCCTCCCAGGAGACGTCGGCGGCGATGCCGAGCGGGACGCCGGTGGAGGCGAGCCGCTCCGTGGTGCCGTCGGCGCGCAGCAGGAGGGTGAGGCCGTGGCCGCTGTCCACGAACGCGACGGCGCCGCTCGCGAGGTCGACGCGGGCGATCAGCGCGGTCGCGAACATCCCGGTCGCGGTCAGGTCGGGCAGGAGCTGGCGGTTGACGGCCTCGACGGCTGCCGCGGGAGGGAGCTCCGGCCGCGCCTGGAACGCGGAGCGGATCGCGGAGGCGACGATCGCCGCCGACACCCCCTTGCCCATCACGTCGACCAGCTCGAGAGAGAGGTCGTCCCCGCTGCGGCGCCACGCCGTGTAGTCGCCGGCGACGTCGTGCAGCGGCGTGGTCAGCGAGTCGAGGCTCCACTCGCCGAGGTCGAGGCGCTGGGGCCGGAGCCGCTCCTGCGTCTCGCTCGCGCGTCCGGAGAAGGCGATCTCGCGCAGCTCCCGCTCGGCCCACCGGCCGAGGTCCTCGAGGATCTCGCGCTCCTCCTCCGAGAAGCCGCGCACCTCGCTGTCGATGATGCAGATCGTGCCGACGCGGAAGCCGTCCCCGACGACGAGCGGGCGGCCCGCGTAGAAGCGCACGTGAGGGGATCCGGTGACGACTCCGCGGTCGGCGAACCGCGGATCGGCGGTGGCGTCCTCGACGACGAGGATGTCGCCCTGCTGGACCGTGACGTCGCACATCGAGTCGGCGCGCAGCATCCTGCTCGCCCGCGCCGAGCGCTGGGGCGACTTCGTGAACTGCGTCGACTCCTCGAGGATGTTGATCTCGGCGAGGGGGACGCGCAGGAGCCGGCGGGCGACGCGGGTGATCCTGTCGAAGCGCTCCTGGGGGGTGCTCAGGCCGATCCCGAGCTCGGCGATCGCGGCGAGGCGGGCGCGCTCGGTCGGCTCGCTCACGTGCGGGTCCGGGCCAGGGCCCAGAGGTTCTGCCCGTCGACACGGCGGTAGGAGAACTCGGTGACGAGGGCGTGGATGAACGGGATGCCGCGCCCGGCCTCGTCCCACTCGTCCGGCATGTCGCGGGGGTCGGCGACCTCGGCGGGCGCCTCCTCGGCGGAGTCGTTGAGCGAGGCGCGCAGCTCGGTCGCGTCGACGCGGATCTCGACCAGGCAGATGATGTGCCGGTACGACCGGGCGTGCTGGACGATGTTCGAGGTCAGCTCGACCAGCGCGGTCTCGAACGACATCCGGTCGACCGGCGCGACGCCCGGCTCCTCGAGCCACAGCTCCTCGAGCGCCTCGTGGACGGCGGTGACGCCGTCCTCGGGCGGCGTGCGCACGACGAAGGAGCGCTCAGGCACGGTAGGCCTCCTCGACGGTCTCGGCGCTCCCGAGCAGGCGGTCGAGGTTGGACAGGCCGAGCACCATGGCGGGCTGCTCGCCGGCGGCGGCCACGCGCAGCTCGCCGCCCGCCTTCCGCGCCTCCTTGAGTCCGGCGACGAGGACGCCGAGCCCGGACGAGTCGAGGAACTCGACCGCCGCCAGGTCGACGACCACGCGGACCTCTCCCGCCTCGAGCGCGCGCTGGAGGACCGCTTCGAGCTCCCACGCCGTGGACAGGTCGAGCCGGCCGACGGGGCGGATCACCACGATGTCGGGCTCGATCCGCTCGGTGCTGATCCTCGAGCTGGGCTCCATGGTGTCCTCCTGACGGGACGGCACGCGGTTCCGCAGGGCTCGGAGACGTGGTGAGGACGCGGTCGGGGGCGCGACCGAGGGATTCCGGATCCGATGCGGGGGTGAATCGGGGAGTTCGTCCGCCTCCGACCGTACAAGGGAACGGGGCGCCCCGTGGGAGGCGTGACCGCATCCGCGCTGCGACAGGCGGTGGGCGGCCCCGGGGAGGAGGCCCCGCTCAGCCCCTCGCGGCGGCGAGAGCGTCGGCGGCGAGCCGCACGGAGGCGTCCCGGCCGGTCAGCCAGAGCGGCACGGAGCGGGCGCGGAGGCCCGCCGACTCGAGCGCCGGGACCGCGTCCGCGTCCTCCTCGCCGACGAGCCAGGCGTCGAGGAGGCCGCCCCCGCTCCGGGCTCCGTAGTGCCGGCCGACGGCCTCGGCGGAGGTCTCGATGCCGATCGCGGCGAGGCAGGCGTCGGCCATGCCGCGCACCACCGCGCCTCCGATGACGGGGGAGACGCCCACGACGGGTGCGGAGGTCCGGCGGAGGGCGTCCGCGATGCCGGGCACTCCGAGGATCGTGCCGATCGAGACGACGGGATTGGAGGGGGCGACGAGCACCGCGTCGGTGTCGGCGATCGCCTCCAGCACGCCCGGGGCGGGGCGGGCGCTCTCCACCCCCTGCTGGACGAAGCGGCGCGCGGGCGCTGACGCCCGAAGCCGCACCCACCACTCCTCGAAGTGGAGGAGCCGCACGCCCTCGCCGGGAAGGTCGACCTCGACGTGGGTCTCGACGTCCTGGTCCGACATCGGCAGCAGGCGGACCCCCAGCGGCCAGCGGGCGGTGATCCGCGCGGTCGCCTCCGAGAGGGTGAGGCCGTCGCGCAGCATCGAGCTGCGGGCGATGTGGGTGCCGAGGTCGAGGTCGCCCAGGGTGAACCACGGCCAGCCGACGCCGAAGGCGGTGAGCTCGGCCGAGACCCGCTCGCTCTCGCCGGCCCGCCCCCAGCCGCGCTCCGTGTCGTTCACTCCGCCGAGCGCGTAGGTGATCGAGTCGAGGTCGGGGCAGACCTTGAGGCCGGTGAGCCACATGTCGTCGCCGGTGTTGACGACGACGGTGATCTCGCTCGCCTCGCCGCCGGCGGCCTCGAGATCGCGGAGGTGCTCGCGGACCGCCGAGGTGAAGCGGGCGCCGCCGACGCCTCCGGCCAGGATCGTGATGCGCATCCGCCCACGCTAGCGGCACCGACGGATTCCTCCCCCGGCGAGCCTTAATGCTGCGGATCCGCGCCGGAAACACCGGGGAAACGTCGAACCCCGACGATGAAGCCCTGTCCCCGGAGCCGGACGGTCCGTCATTGCCTTCGGGCCCGGCGGGGACCACAGTGGGTCCACGTCCCCGGCTCCGCACCGCCTGGCGGAGCACACCGTAGCCGGACAGGGACGCCCGAGCATGGAGGTACCGATGACCATCGTCCGCGCAGCGATCACCCAGACGACCTGGACCGGCGACAAGGAGTCGATGCTCGACAAGCACGAGCGGATGGCCCGGGACGCCGCAGCCGACGGCGCGCAGATCGTCTGCTTCCAGGAGCTGTTCTACGGCCCGTACTTCGGCATCACCCAGGACAAGAAGTACTACCGCTACGCCGAGCCCGCCGACGGGCCGATCGTGCAGCGCTTCGCGGCCCTCGCGAAGGAGCTGGGCGTGGTGATGATCCTCCCGATCTACGAGGAGGAGCAGACCGGCGTCTACTACAACACCGCGGTCGTGGTCGACGCCGACGGGACGATCCTCGGCAAGTACCGCAAGCACCACATCCCGCACCTGGACCGCTTCTGGGAGAAGTTCTACTTCCGGCCCGGGAACCTCGGCTTCCCGGTCTTCGACACCGCGGTCGGCAAGGTCGGCGTCCACATCTGCTACGACCGCCACTTCCCGGAGGGCTGGCGGGAGCTGGGCCTGAACGGCGCCCACCTCGTCTTCAACCCCAACGCCACCAAGCCCGGCCTGTCGAACCGCCTCTGGGAGGTCGAGGGCCCGGCGGCCGCGGTGGCGAACGGCTACTTCGTGCTGCAGCCCAACCGCGTCGGCCGGGAGGACAACGAGTACGGCGACCTCGCGGTCGACTTCTACGGCACCAGCCAGATCATCGATCCGCGCGGGGAGTTCGTCGGCGAGCGGGGCTCGGGCGAGGCCGAGGAGATCCTGATCCGCGACCTCGAGATGGACATGGTGCAGGAGATGCGCGACGACTGGCAGTTCTACCGGGACCGCCGGCCGGAGTCGTACACCAGCATCCCGAAGCCGTGACCGCAGACCGAGACGGGGAAGACCGATGAAGACCCTCATCACCGGCGGGACGGTCGTCAACGCGACCGGCACCGGAGCCGCAGACGTCCTGATCGACGGCGAGACCATCGCCGCCGTCCTCGCCCCCGGCTCCACGCTGCTGGGCTTCGACCTGGCGGCCCACGTCGACCGGGTGATCGACGCGAGCGGCAAGTACGTCATCCCGGGCGGGATCGACGCGCACACGCACATGGAGATGCCGTTCGGCGGCACCTCCGCCTCGGACACCTTCGAGACCGGCACGCGCGCCGCGGCCTGGGGCGGCACGACGTCGATCGTGGACTTCGTGGTGCAGTACCCGGGCGAGAGCGTCGTCGACCGGTTCCAGGCGTGGCAGGAGAAGGCGGCCGGCAACTGCGCGATCGACTACGGCTTCCACCAGATCCTCTCGGACGTGCAGGACTCCTCGCTCGTCGCGATGGACGAGCTGATGCGCGAGGGGGTGACCAGCTTCAAGCTGTTCATGGCCTACAAGGGCGTGTTCCTCTCGGACGACGGGCAGATCCTCCGGGCGTTCCAGAAGGGCGCGGAGAACGGCGCGATGATGATGATGCACGCCGAGAACGGCGCCCTCATCGACGAGCTGGTGAAGCAGACCCTCGCCGCCGGGAACACCGCGCCGTACTTCCACGGCACCTCTCGACCCTGGCAGGCGGAGGAGGAGGCGACGCACCGCGCGATCATGATCGCCGACCTCACCGGCGCGCCGCTGTACGTGGTGCACGTCTCCGCGAAGCAGGCGGTGGAGCAGATCGCGCAGGCCCGCGACCGCGGCATGAACGTCTTCGGGGAGACCTGCCCGCAGTACCTCTACCTCTCGCTCGAGGAGCAGCTCGGCGCGCCGGGCTTCGAGGGCGCGAAGTGGGTGTGCTCCACGCCGCTGCGCTCGAAGGCGGAGGGGCATCAGCACCACATGTGGCAGTCGCTGCGCACCAACGACATCCAGATGGTCTCGACCGACCACTGCCCCTTCTGCATGAAGGGCCAGAAGGACATGGGGATCGGCGACTTCTCGAAGATCCCCAACGGCATCGGCTCGGTGGAGCACCGGATCGACCTGATGTACCAGGGCGTGGTGTCGGGGCAGATCTCCCTGCCGCGCTGGGTCGAGCTCACCTCGACCACCCCGGCGCGGATGTTCGGGATGTACGGGAGGAAGGGCGTCATCCAGCCCGGGGCCGACGGCGACGTCGTCGTCTACGACCCGAGCGGGCACACCTCGATCGGGATCGGCGAGGGCCGAAGCCACCACATGAACATGGACTACTCGGCCTGGGAGGGCTTCGAGATCGACGGCCACGTCGACACGGTGATCTCCCGCGGCAGGGTCGTCGTCGACGACGGCTCCTACGTCGGCACGAAGGGCGACGGGGCGTACATCCCGCGCGGTCTGAGCCAGTACCTGATCTGAGCCGGCACCCGATCCGAGCCAGCACCTGATCGAGCAGAAGGAACCCCATGGACTTCGGAGTCGTCCTCCAGACCAACCCGCCCGCCTCGCGCACCGTCGCGCTCGCCGTCCTCGCGGAGACGCACGGCTTCGACTACGCGTGGACCTTCGACTCGCACCTGCTCTGGCAGGAGCCCTACGTGATCTACTCGCAGATCCTCGAGAGGACGCACCGGATCACGGTCGGCCCGATGGTCACCAACCCCGCCACGCGCGACTGGACGGTCATCGCCTCGCTGCACGCGACGCTCAACGAGATGTACGGGAACCGCACGGTGTGCGGGATCGGACGCGGCGACTCGGCGGTGAGGGTGACCGGAGGAGCTCCGACGACGCTCAAGACGCTGCGGGAGTCGATCCACGTCATCCGCGAGCTCGCCAACAGCCGTCCGGTCGAGTACAACGGCCAGACGCTGCAGTTCCCGTGGAGCCGGGGCTCGTCCCTGGAGATGTGGGTGGCCGCCTACGGCCCGCTCGCCCTGAAGCTCGCGGGCGAGGTCGGCGACGGCTTCATCCTGCAGCTGGCCGACGTGGACATCGCGCGCTGGATGATCGGCGCCGTCAAGGAGGCGGCGGCGAACGCCGGCCGGGATCCCGAGTCGCTGCAGTTCTGCGTCGCGGCGCCGATGTACATCGGCACCGACCGGGAGCACATGCGCGACCAGTGCCGCTGGTTCGGCGGGATGGTCGGCAATCACGTGGCCGACATCGTGGGCCGCTACGGCGCCTCCGGAGCGGTGCCGCAGGCGCTGACGGACTACATCGCCGGGCGCGAGGGCTACGACTACAACGAGCACGGCCGCGCGGGCAACAGCCACACCGCCTTCGTGCCGGACGAGATCGTGGAGCGCTTCTGCGTGCTGGGCACGGCGGACGAGCACGTCGAGAAGCTCCGGGCGCTCGCCGACATCGGCGTGACGCAGTTCGCGGGCTACCTCCAGCACGACAACAAGGAGGAGACGCTGCGCGTGTACGGCGAGCGGATCATCCCGGAGCTGCGCGAGCACATCGTGGCCCGCGCATGAGACCGGCCCTCGCGCGCGGGCTCGTGCTCGGCGCCGCCGGGCTGCTCCTGCTCGCGCTGGTGTGGGAGGGCTGGAAGGTGCTCGGGCCCGAGGCCGGGGTGGTCGTCGGAGGAGTCACGGTGCTCCCGCGCACGAGCGCCATCGCGATGCCCCACCTCTGGGAGATCGCGGCCCGGCTCGGCGAGCCGGTCACCGGAGCGCGGAACGCCCCGGCGCTCTGGTCGGCCGTCCTGGGGGCGAGCGCCTTCTCGCTCGGGATCGCCGCGGTCGGCTGGGTCGTCGGCACGGTCGTGGGGCTGCTCCTGGCTCTCCTGATGCAGCGGTTCCGCACGGCGGAGTCGGCGGTGCTGCCCTGGATCGTGCTGAGCCAGACGGTGCCCCTGATCGCGATCGCGCCACTGGTGCGGCGCTGGGGGTCGCAGCTCGAGCTCGGACCGGTGACCTGGGAGAACTGGATGTCGGTGGCCCTGATCGCCTCCTACCTCGCGTTCTTCCCCGTGTCGATCGGGGCGCTCCGCGGGCTCGGCTCGCCGACGGCGCACCAGGTCGAGCTGATGCACGTGTACGGCGTCGGCTGGTGGAAGACGCTGGTGCGCCTGAGGCTCCCGGCGAGCGTGCCCTACCTGCTGCCGGCCCTCCGGCTCGGAGCGGTCAGCGCCGTCGTCGGCACGATCGTCGCCGAGGTCTCGATCGGCCTGCGCGGCGGGATCGGCCGCATGATCATCGAGTTCGCCTCCGCTGCCGGAGGCGACCCCGCCAAGCCCTGGGCGCCGATCCTCGGGGCGGTGCTGGTGGGCCTCGCGGCCGCCGGCGCCGTCGCTCTGCTCGGCACCCTCCTCCGTCCGTACCGCCGAGGGGAGCAGCCCGCATGAGCACTGCAGGATCCGCGGTCGTCGTCGACTCGGTCACGAGGACCTTCACCACCGCCCGCGCCGCGAGCGTCACGGCGCTCCAGGACGTCTCGCTCGAGGTGGCCGCGGGGGAGTTCGTCTCGCTGATCGGCCCGTCCGGCTGCGGCAAGTCGACGCTGCTGCGGCTGATCGCCGACCTCGACGAGCCGGACTCCGGCTCGATCGCCGTGTTCGGCAAGACGGCCCGGCAGGCGAGGCTCGACCAGGACTACGGGATCGCGTTCCAGCAGGCGGGCCTCCTGCCGTGGCGCACGATCCGGGCGAACATCGCCCTGCCGCTGGAGCTGCACGGCGTCGCCGCGACCGCCCGGCGCTCGCGCGTCGACGAGCTGCTGGCGCTGGTCGGGCTCGGCGACTTCGCCGACTCCTACCCGGACCAGCTCTCCGGCGGGATGCAGCAGCGCGTCGCCATCGCGCGGGCGCTCGCCGAGAGCCCGCGTCTGCTCCTCATGGACGAGCCGTTCGGGGCGCTCGACGAGATGACCCGCGAGCGGATGCAGACGGAGCTGCTGCGGATCCGGCGCGAGACCGGCGCCGCCGTCGTCTTCGTCACCCACTCGATCCCGGAGGCGGTGTTCCTCTCGGACCGCGTCGTGGTGATGTCGCCGCGGCCGGGCAGGATCCGCGACGTCCTCCCGGTCGGACTCCCCGGAGCATCCGAGCGCGACGCGGCGGTCAGGGAGGACACGGCGTTCTTCCGCGACGTGAGCGCCGTGCGCGAGCTGCTGCACGGGGATCCCGCCGCCGTGCCGCGCGGAGTGGAGAACCGGTGAGCACGACGGCGCTGGCGCGCAGCGTGCTCGCGCCGCTCGTGCTCGGGATCGCCGCGGTCCTGCTCTGGCAGGCCGGGGTCACCGCTCTGGCGATCCAGCCGTTCGTGCTCCCGTCGCCGCTGGCGATCGGACAGGAGTTCGCCGCGAACCTCGGCTCCGTCGCCGAGGGCAGCGCGGTGACCGGCCGCAACGCGCTGGTCGGCCTGCTGGTCGGCGCGGTGCTGGCGGTCGTGGTCGCCGGGCTCTCGGCGCTCGCGCGGGTCTTCGACGGACTGGTCGCGCCGATCGTGGCCGCGGCCGCCGTCGTGCCGATCGTCGCCCTCGCTCCGGTGCTCTACACGATGTTCGGAGCGAACGCCGAGACCGCGAGGCAGCTCGTCGCGGCGCTCGCCGTGTTCGTGCCGGTGTACGTGACGACGCTGCGCGGGCTGCGGCAGGCCGCTCCGGTGCACCGCGACCTGCTGAAGGCCTACGCGGCGACCCCCTGGCAGACCGCCCGCACGATCACGCTGCCGGGAGCAGTGCCCTACGTCTTCACGGGGCTCCGCATCGCCTCCTCGCTCGCGGTGATCTCGGCGCTGGTCGCCGAGTACTTCGGCGGACCCGTGGGCGGGCTCGGCAAGTCGATCACGACGGCGGCCTCGGGCAGCGACTACGCGCTCGCCTACGCCTACGTCCTGGGCGCCGTGCTCGTCGGCCTCGCGTTCTACTGCGTGACGGCCGCGCTCGAGGCGTTCGCGCTGCGCCGCAGCCGGCTGCGCTGAGCGCGGCGCCGCGCGTCCCCGCACCCTCCTCGATCCTCGATCCTTCTTATTCCCGACTCCCGATTCCCGATTCCCGATTCCCGATTCCCGACTCCCGACTCAACCCGACGCACCATCCGCACGGCCCGCACCATCAGCGCCACCTGCACCACAGCACCACCTGCACCGCCGCACCACGGGGCGCGCCGCACCGGCGACCCCGCAGACCGCACCAGGAGGACCCGTGACCAGACGCACCCCCATCACCCTGACGACGACCGCCGCCTTCGCGGCCGTGGGCCTCGCGCTCACCGGCTGCAGCGCCTCCGGCGGCTCCGACCCGGGGTCCGACTCCGGCTCCGGCGGCCTCACGCCGGTCACCCTGCAGCTGCAGTGGGTGGCCCAGGCGCAGTTCGCCGGGTACTACGCCGCGCTCGACCAGGGCTACTACGAGGACGAGGGCCTCGACGTGACGATCGCCGAGGGAGGCGGCGACATCGTCCCTCAGGACGTGCTCGCCTCGGGCGACGCGGACTACGCGATCTCCTGGGTGCCCAAGGTCCTCGGCTCGATCGAGCAGGGGGCCGGGATCACCGACGTCGCGCAGATCTTCGAGCGCAGCGCCACCACGCAGATCTCCTTCAAGGACAAGGGGATCACCTCGCCCGCCGACCTGGCCGGGAAGAGCGTGGGCAGCTGGGGCTACGGCAACGAGTGGGAGCTGTTCGCCGGCATGCAGAAGGACGGCGTCTCCCTCGACGACATCTCGCTGGTGCAGCAGCAGTTCGACATGAACGGCTTCCTCGCGGGCGACATCGACGCGGCCCAGGCGATGACCTACAACGAGTACGCCCAGGTCCTCGAGACCGTGAACCCCGCCACAGGCGAGCTGTACCGGCCGGACGACCTGAACGTCATCAGCTGGAACGACATCGGGACCGCGATGCTCCAGGACGCGATCTGGGCGGACGCGGGCAGGCTCGCCGACGACGACGCGTACGCCGAGCAGACGGTCGCCTTCATCAAGGCCTCGATCAAGGGCTGGATCTTCGCGAAGGACGACCCGCAGGCGGCGGCCGACATCGTCACCGCGGCCGGATCCACGCTCGGCACCAGCCACCAGCTCTGGATGACCAACGAGGTCAACAAGCTGATCTGGCCCTCGACGAGCGGCGTCGGGATGATCGACGAGGCCGCGTGGCAGCAGACGGTCGACATCGCGAAGGAGACGGAGAACGAGACGGGGGCGACGATCATCAGCGCGGACCCGCCCGCCACCGCCTACTCGAACGAGTACGTCGAGAAGGCGCTCGCGGAGCTCGCCGACGAGGGAGTGGACACGAGCGGTGCCGACTACGCGCCGATCGACGTGACGCTGGAGGCCGGCGGCGCCTGAGCCCGGACTCCGCCCCTCCCGGCTCCTCCCGGCCCCTCCCGCCCCGGAGGGGGCCGGGAGGGGTAGGCTGGACCCTCGTGACTACTTTCAAGAAGACGCCGTTCACCGTGAACGTGCGCGACCTCGTGAGGCGGCCGGGCGAGATGCGCGAGCACCGCCTCGAGCTCGAGGCGCCGGAGCAGTTCGGCGAGGGGATCGTCGCGGTCCGCAAGGGATCGGCCGTCGATCTCGACGTCCGGCTCGAGTCCGTGCACGAGGGGATCCTGGCCAGTGTCGAGGTGTCGGCGAGGGCCGACGGCGAGTGCAGCCGGTGCCTGACCGACATCTCCCTGCCTGTCGATGTCGAGTTCCAGGAACTTTTCGCGTACTCTTCTGACGAAGCTTTCGACTATGAGGTTCACGACGACCACGTGGATCTTGAACCTCTGGTCAGGGATGCGGTGGTTCTGTCGCTGCCGTTCCAGCCGGTCTGCCGGCCGGACTGTCCGGGCCTCGACCCCGTCACGGGGGAGCGGCTGGCCGATTCCTCCACGCCTGAACCCGAGGCGCCGCGCGACTCCCGGTGGGCCGCGCTCGCAGGGTTGAGCGAGGGGGACGGCGGGGCCGCAGCGCCCGGAGCTTCCACCGACAGAGCTTCCGCAGACAGCGGTGAGGGCGCGACCGCCCGCACCGAATCCGACTAGAGGTAGAGAAGAGAGAATCATGGCTGTTCCCAAGAGGAAGAAGTCCCGCGCGAACACCCACGCCCGTCGTTCGCAGTGGAAGGCCGAGGTCCCCACCCTCGTCAAGACCATCGAGAACGGCAAGGTCGTCTACAGCCTTCCCCACCGCGCCAAGGTCGTCGAGGACTCCGCGGGCACCGCGCTGTTCCTCGAGTACAAGGGCCGCAAGGTCGCCGACGTCTGATCCCGCTCCTGGTCCGCACGGCGCGGGGCGCACCGCCCCTCGACGAACGGACCGCGGTCCATGGTGAACCAGACCTCCGCACGACCCTCCAGCGACGACCGGTCGCGTCTGGAGGCCACGCTCGGCGTGAGCCTCGACGGTGAGCTCTTCGAGCTCGCCCTGACGCACCGGTCGTTCGCTTTCGAGCACGGCGGCATCCCGCACAACGAGCGCCTCGAGTTCCTCGGCGACTCGATCCTCGGGCAGGCCGTGACCGTCATGCTCTACACCGAGTACCCCGCCCTCAGCGAGGGCGACCTGGCCAAGCGCCGGGCGAGCCTCGTCTCGACCGTCGCGCTCGCCGAGATCGCCCGCGGCATCGGCCTGGGCGAGTTCCTCCGCCTCGGACGCGGCGAGGAGCTGACCGGCGGCCGCGACAAGGCGTCGATCCTCGCCGACACCGTCGAGGCCATCATCGGCGCCGTCTACCTGGGCACCGGGCCCGACGCGGCCCGCGACCTGGTGCTGCGCCTGATCGCCCCTCTGCGGGCCGATCCGCTCCGCTTCGGCGTCTCGATGGACCCGAAGACGAGCCTCCAGGAGGCGGCCGCCGAGCGCGGTGCGCCGGCCCCGCGCTACGAGATCGCCGCCACCGGCCCCGACCACAACAAGGTGTTCGTCGCCACCGTGATCGTCGGCGGACTCGTCACGGCCCGCGGCGAGGGGACGAGCAAGAAGGCGGCCGAGATGGCCGCCGCGCTCGACGCGTGGACGCGTCTGGCGGCCCCCGGCGCACCCGCCGCTCCCGCGGTCTCGGACTGACCGTGCCCGAGCTGCCCGAGGTCGAGGTGGTGCGGGCGGGTCTCGCTCCCGCGGTCACCGGCTCCCTGGTGACCGGCGTCGAGATCGTCGACGAGCGCTCGCTGAAGCGGCACGTGCATCCGCACGGGACCTTCGAGCGCCTGCTCGTCGGGCGCCGGCTCGAAGCGGCGGTGCGGCGCGGGAAGTTCCTCTGGCTGCCCGCGGGCCGCGACGAGGCGCTGCTGGTGCACCTCGGCATGAGCGGCCAGGTGCTGCTGCGCACGGCGGATGCGGCGCTGCCGCGGCTGGCGCGCATCCGGATCGGGATCGAGCACCCCGAGCACGGCGAGCTCGCCCTGCACTTCGTCGACCAGCGGATCTTCGGCTCGATGGCGGTCGACGCTCTGGTGCCGACCCCGGACGGAGCGCTCGGCGGCTACGCGGGCGAGGAGGTCCGCGGAGGCGGCTGGCTGCGCGCCGTGCCCTCGCAGGTCGCGCACATCGCCCGCGATCCGCTCGACCCCTCCTTCGACCTGGGCTCGGTCGTCGCGTCGCTGGCGAGGAGGAGCAGCGGGATCAAGCGGGCGCTGCTCGACCAGACGCTCGTGAGCGGCATCGGGAACATCTACGCGGACGAGTCGCTGTGGGCGGCGGAGCTGCACCCGGAGCGGCCGAGCTCGTCGCTCGGCGAGGCGCGCATCCGCCGCCTCTTCGCCGAGGTGCGCTCGGTGCTCGAACGGGCGCTGGCCGAGGGCGGCACCAGCTTCGATGCGCAGTACGTGAACGTGAACGGTGCCTCCGGCTACTTCTCGCACAGCCTGCACGCCTACGGGCAGACGGGGAAGCCGTGCGCCCGGTGCGGCGCGGCGATCGTGCGGGTGCCGTTCATGAACCGCTCCTCGCACCTCTGCCCGCACTGCCAGCAGCTGCCGCGCTGACGCGCCGGGAGGCGCCGCCTCAGGCGGCGGCGTCGGCGGGCGCCGGAGCGTACCGGGAGTGGACGACGAGCTCGCCCAGCAGCGTCGCGACGAGCGTGATGACGGCGGCGATCGCGAGGCCGAGCCAGAGCCCGACCAGCAGGGCGAGCGCGCCGACTCCGGCACCCGCGGCGATCAGGACGATCGCGGCCGCGCGGCGGAACCACGGCTGACCGGAGCCTCCCGCCAGGCGGGAGTCCGCGGCGAGGCCGGTGATCGTCGAGGTCACGACGACCGTCGTGACGTCCTTGACGGCGAGGTGGCGGGCGGTCGCGGCCTGGAGGCCCATCGCCCCGCCCAGTACGCCGGTGACGGTGAAGGCGAGCGGCTCGGGGTGCTCAGGCACGACCGCGAGCACGATCGCCAGGACGCCGAGCAGGATGCCGACCACCGCGAAGAGCCAGGTCGAGCGCGAGGTCCAGCCCTTCTTCACCGGGCGGAGCACCCGGCCGCCGATCACGGCGCCGATCATGAAGGCGCCCAGCGCGATCAGGGGGCCGACCACGGGCAGGTCGGCCGCGCCGGAGAGGGCCATGCCGAGGATGACGACGTTGCCGGTCATGTTGCCGGCGAAGACGCGGTCGAGCCCGAGGTACCCGACGGCGTCGATGATGCCGGTCGAGAAGGTGAGGGCGAGCATCAGGCCGAGGGTCGCGCCCTCGGAGCGGGTGCGCAGGCGTCGGAACACAGGAGTCCTGTCGTCGGGGGGCGGGTCTGGAGAATCGTGGCACACGCGTGCACATGCTCGAAACACGGCGAGGTTAGGGTCGGACGGCGCGGACGGGCCGCGCGGGAGGCGGACGCGCATGCGGTGGACGGAGTGGGCGGTGCAGCCCGGTGAGGGAGTGCCGCCGGGGGTCGACTACCTGCCGGCCGAGCCGGGGTCGGTGCTGTGGGGGCGCCTGCCGTGCGCAGCGGACGCGCCCGTGCTCACCGTCGACTCGGGGGCCGAGGTCGTCATCGACACGCTCAGCCATGAGGGCGTGCTGGAGGACCAGGGCCGCGATCCGGTCGCCTTCTTCGGCCGCCACGGAGTCGCTCCGGAGGGAGTGCTGCGCGACGCGGTCGCGCTCGCCGCGGACGGGCCGTTCCGCGACGGCGAGACGGACGGGCCGCACGTGGTCACGGGGCCGATCGCGGTCCGGGGAGCGCTGCCGGGGGACCTGCTCCGGATGACCCTCCTCGAGGCCGAGCCGCGCGTGCCGTACGGAGTCGTCTCGAACCGGCACGGCCGCGGGGCGCTGCCGGGCGAGTACCCGCTGCAGGAGGGGCCGTTCAGCGTCTTCGCGCGCGTCGACGAGGACGCGCAGGGCGGTCTCCGCGGCGTGATCCCGCTGGTGCCGGGAGGGGAGCGGGCCGCGCGGTTCCCGCTCCGGCCGTTCCTCGGGATCATGGGCGTCGCCGTCGTGGGGGAGGAGCGCCCGCACTCCGTGCCTCCCGGTGCGCACGGGGGCAACATCGACATCGCACTGCTGACCGCCGGAACCAGCCTCTACCTTCCCGTGCAGGTGCCGGGCGCGCTCGCGTACGTCGGCGATCCCCACTTCGCGCAGGGCGACGGCGAGGTGGCGCTGACTGCGATGGAGGCGAGCCTGCGCGTCCGGGTGCGCCTGGAGGTCGTCCCGCGCGCCGAGGCGATCGCGGCGTTCGGGGAGCTGCTCGGGCCGATGGGGGAGACCGGCGAGTTCCTCGTGCCCACCGGGATGGACGAGGACCTGGACGTCGCCGTGCAGAAGTGCGTCCGCGCGGCCATCGCGCTGCTGGCGGCCCAATACGGGATGGACCCGGCTCACGCCTACGCCTACCTCAGCGCGGCGACCGACTTCGACATCTCGCAGGTCGTCGACCTGGTGAAGGGCGTGCACGCCCGCGTCCGGACGGCCGACTTCGATGACTGACCCGCGGGTGACGACGCTCGAGGGCGACCTGCCGGACGGGCTGGTGGATGCGGTCCTGGCGTACGAGGCGGCGCTCGGGGCTGACGACGTCGCGGCGCTCGCCGACGCGTTCGTGGACGCGCCGACGACGCTCCGGGGCGACGCCTCCGGACTGCTCGTCGGCCACGCGGTCATCACCGGCTTCCGGGGTCGTCGCGGCGGGGCGCCGGTGCGGGAGCTGGTCGAGCTGCACGTGCGGGCGGTCGATGCGGACACGGCGCTCGTGGTCAGCGTGAACGCTCCGGCCCGTGGCGGGCGCGGGCTCGTCACGCAGCTGTGGTCGCGCGAGGGCGGGACCTGGAGGGTGCGCGCCGCGCAGGTGCAGGCGCCCTCGCCCGCGCTGGACCCCCGCGTCTGGCGGGCCGTCGGCGTGCCGCTCGTGCCGGCCGCCGGCTCCGGGACCCTCGACGGACTGGACGTCGCGGTCAAGGACCTCTTCGCGATCGAGGGCCAGCGGATCGGCGCGGGAGTGCCGGCCCGCCTCGCTTCCGCGCCGATCGAGGCGGCGACCGCTCCGGCCGTCGCGCACCTGCTCGCAGCGGGAGCGTCGGTGCGCGGGATCGCTCAGACCGACGAGTTCGCGTACAGCATCGCCGGCCGGAACTCCGGCTACGGGACGCCGCCCAATCCGGCCGTGCCCGGAGCGATTCCGGGCGGATCGTCGAGCGGACCGGCGACCGCCGTGTCGCTCGGGCAGGCCGCCGTCGGGCTGGCGACCGACACGGCGGGATCGATCCGGGTACCCGCCTCCTACCAGGGCCTGTTGGGGCTGAGGACGACCCACGGTGCGGTGCCCGTCGAGGGGCTGCTGCCGCTGGCGCCGAGCTTCGACACCGTCGGGTGGCTCACGCGGGACCTCGGCACGCTGAGGCGGGTGGCCGAGGTCTGCCTGCCGTCCGGCCCGCCGGTCCGGAGTCTCGCGGTGGCGCCGGCGCTGCTGGGCGGAGTGGACGCGGCCGTCCGGGCGGCGTTCCGATCGGCGGTCGGGAGGATGAGCGCCGACGAGGTCGAGCTGCCGCCCGTGGCGGAGATGCTCGAGGCGTTCCGGCTCGTGCAGGCGGCGGAGGCGTGGCGGTCGAGCGGCTCGTGGGTCGCGGCGCATCCGGGAGTGCTGGCGGCGGACGTCCAGGCGCGCTTCGATGCGGCCTCGCTCGTCGACGAGCAGACGGAGGCGGACGCGCGGGCGCGAGTCGCGGGGTTCCGGGAGGCGCTCGACCGTGCGCTCGAGGGGCGGGTGCTCCTCCTGCCGTCGACGTCGTCGGTGGCGCCGGCCCTCGATGCGTCGGCCGAGGCGATCGACGCGGCGCGGACGGCGACGCTCGGCCTGACCTGCGTCGCCGGGATCGGCGGGTATCCGGCGCTGTCGGTGCCGCGATTGAGTGTCGGCGGCGCTCCGGTGGGGCTCTGCCTGGTGGGACCGCGGGGGTCGGATCTCGCGCTGCTGGAGCTGGCCGGCACGCTCTGAGAGGGGCCACGCCCGGAGCTCGTCCTCTCCCTCGTCGCGAATCGGCTCCTTCCGCCGTCAGAACGGGGGCGGCGCATCGCTGAAGCTCGGCCTGCGCCGCGGCGGGGCTGGCGGCGCGGGCGGATCGGGTGGACGGGTGACCACGCGGCGGCCCGTGGGGGTGGTCCAGTCTGCCGATCCGTCGGCGTGGATTGTGTAGATCCAGCGGTCGCCGTGGCGGACGTGGTGGTGGGCGACGCAGAGCGACGCCAGGTTGTCGAGGGCGGTGACGTCTCCGTGACGCCACTCGAGCGCGTGGTCGGCCTCGGCGGTCGCCGCGGGCCGGGTGCAGCCGGGGAAGCGGCAGGTCCGGTCGCGCAGCTGGAGGGCGAGGCGCATCCGCGGGGGAGGGAGGCGGTGCGTGCGTCCGACGGAGACCACGGCGCCCGTGCTCGGATGGGTGAGCACCGGGGTGACGGCCGAGTCGGCTCCGAGGAGCTCGCGCGCGACGCCGGCCGGGATGAGGCCGTAGCCGTCCAGTTCTGCGGGGGTCTCGTCCTGCCCGGCCGCGGTGCTCGCGGCGAGGGTCAGACGCACCTCGGCCCGGATGCCGCGAGCGGACGTGCGCGGACGCTCGTCGCCCGGCGCCGTGCCGGACACGTCGCCGTCGCAGAGCAGGTCGACCAGGGCGTCGGCCCGCAGCTGCGCGAGCGTGCGCTCCTCCGCTGCACCGCTCCCGTCGCGGAGGGCGCGGGCGATCCGGTCGAGCCGCGCGAGCGCACCGAACGCTGCCGGAGCGGGGAGGGTCGCGCAGAGCGTGGCCATGCCGTCCTGCTCGGGCGAGACCCGGACCGACCGGTCCTCCCGAGCGCGGGCGTGCCGGTCGGCCAGAGGACTCTCGTGGAGTTCGTCCCGCAGCCGGGCGAGGCGTCGCCGCAGCTGGGTCGGCGTCATCGAGGCGGCCAGTCCCGCGGCGCGCTCGTCGAACTCCGGGAGGGTGGCCGGCGGCAGGGTGGTCGCGACTCCGCAGATGATCTGCCCCGCCTCCCAGCGCAACCGCGCCTCGGCCAGCGCGGCGCGCGTGCAGGGCAGGTGGTCGACCAGCAGGCGGGCGTGCTCGAGCGCGCGCGCGGCCACACGCTCGGACACGGCGAGTGCGACGGCGAGCTCGGCCCGGACCGAGCGCTCCACGAGGTCGCGCGACTCGGCGGGAGACCCGCCGCGGGCGAACGCCTCCGGGCGACGCAGAGCAGCCGTGTACGCCTCGTGCAGCGCCTCGGCGGAGGCGAGGTGGAGCGGAGCCGCGGAGCGGGCGAGCAGCGCCGCGCGGCCGCCGAGGGCGCGGACCTCCTCGAGTCCCTGCCGCATCCCATCCGCCATACCCGTATTGAACCAGCGACGACCGACACGCGGGCAGCAGATGCGCCCGATCGGGAGGACCCGCTTCCGGAAGACGTCTGTGGAGGAGCGTCTGTCGAGAATCTCGACCCCCGCCACACCGCGAAACACCGGCGAAACGTCCGTCGCATAGGCTCTCCGGGTGAAACGTCTGTTTCTCTCCCGCTCGTGAAGAGGTGGCCCATGACCGCGCCCGCACCGTTCCTCCCCGTCGATCCGCCGCCGCGCCTGCTGATGGGGCCGGGCCCGATCAACGCGGATCCGCGCGTCCTGCGTGCGATGTCGGCGCAGCTGGTCGGGCAGTACGACCCGTTCATGACGGCGACGATGACGGAGACGCAGGAGCTGTACCGGCAGGTGTTCCGCACCCGCAACGAGAAGACGATGCTCGTCGACGGCACGAGCCGTGCGGGCATCGAGGCGGCGCTGGTCTCGATGCTGGAGCCGGGCGACCGCGTGCTCGTGCCGGTCTTCGGGCGGTTCGGGCACCTCCTCCGGGAGATCGCGGAGCGCTGCGGCGCGGAGGTGCACGTGATCGAGGCCGAGTGGGGGCAGGTCTTCCCCGTCTCGGCGATCGCCGAGGCCCTGGCCCGGGTGAAGCCGAAGATGCTGGCCGTGGTCCACGGCGACACGTCGACCACCATGGCGCAGCCGCTGGAGGAGCTCGGCGCCCTCTGCGAGAAGCACGGCGCCCTCTTCTACACCGACGTCACCGCCTCCCTCGCGGGCAACGCCTTCGCGACCGACGAGCTCGGGCTCGACGCGGTCACCGCGGGGCTCCAGAAGTGCCTGGGCGGCCCGTCCGGATCGGCTCCCGTCACCTTCTCGGAGAAGGCCGTCGCGGTGATCGAGTCGCGCAGGAGCATCGAGGCGGGGATCCGCGACGAGGGCGACACTGTCAGCGCCCGCCGCGTCCGCTCGAACTACTTCGACCTCGGGATGATCTTCGACTACTGGGGGCCGCGCCGCCTCAACCATCACACCGAGGCGACCACGATGCTCTACGGCGCGCGCGAATGCGCCCGCATCGTCGTCGAGGAGGGCCTGGACGAGACGGTCGCCCGCCACGCGCTGCACGGGTCGGCGATGCTCGCCGGAGTCCGCGGCCTCGATCTCGAGGTGTTCGGCGACGTCGGGCACAAGATGACGAACGTCGTCGCGGTGCGCATCCCGCAGGGCGTGAACGGTGACGCGGTGCGCGGGGAGATGCTCGCCGACTTCGGCATCGAGATCGGCACGTCCTTCGGGCCGCTGCACGGGAAGGTCTGGCGCATCGGCACGATGGGCTACAACGCCCGGACGGACGCGGTGCTGACCACCCTGGCGGCGCTGGAGGCGGTGCTGCGCCGCGCGGGCGCCTCCGTGCCGGTGGGCGGCGGAGTCGCGGGGGCCTACGAGGTCTACGGGGCGGCACGCGCATGACCGGCACCACCACGGACCCCGCCACCACGACCGCGCCCCCCGCCGCCACCGCCGCCCCCGCCCTCGACGCCGCCGCGATCATGGCCCGCTGCGACGAGCTCGCCGCGGTCTCCTCCAGCCGCGACGGCATCGAGCGGGTCTACCTCTCGCCCGAGCACGCCCGGGTGAACGCGATGGCCGCGCGCTGGATGACCGAGGCCGGCATGCGCACCTGGCAGGACGCGGCCGGCAACCAGTGCGGCCGCTACGAGGGCGCGACTCCGGGACTCCCGGCGCTCCTGCTCGGCTCGCACCTCGACACGGTGCCCGACGCGGGCCGCTACGACGGGATCCTCGGCGTGATGCTCGCGATCGCCGTGGTGTCGCGCCTGCACGGGGCGGGCCGGCGCCTGCCGTTCGCCGTCGAGGTCGTCGCGTTCGGCGACGAGGAGGGCACCCGCTTCGGCACAGCGCTCCTCGGCTCCCGCGCCCTCGCCGGCACCTGGGACGAGCACTGGTGGGAGCTCGAGGACGCCGACGGGACGACGCTCGTCGAGGCGTTCCACGAGTTCGGGCTGGACCCCTCGCGCATCCGCACTGCCGCGCGCGACGCGCAGGACGTTCTCGCCTACCTCGAGGCGCACATCGAGCAGGGCCCCTACCTGGAGGAGGCTGACCGCGCCCTCGCCGTGGTCTCCTCGATAGCGGGCGCCCGCCGCTTCGCACTCACCCTCACCGGCAAGGCCGGGCACGCGGGCGGAGTTCCGCTCGACCGCCGCCGCGACGCGCTCACCGGGGCGGCCGAGGCCGTGCTCGCGGTGGAGCGCATCGCGCGGGAGCAGGGCGTGATCGCCACGGTCGGCCGGCTCGAGACCTTCCCGGGCGCGGTCAACGTCATCCCCGGCCGGGTCGAGTTCAGCCTCGACCTCCGCGCCGAGACCGACGCCCAGCGCGACACGGCGTGGGACGCCATCGAGCACGCGATGTCGGAGTCGGCGTCGCGCCGCCGTCTCGCGCTGACGGTGGAGGAGACCCATTCGGCCCCCGCGGTCGTCGCCTCCTCTCGGCTGCAGGACGTCGTGCGGGCGGGCATCCGCGCGACCGGGGACGCGGAGCCGATGGTGCTGTTCTCCAAGGCCGGCCACGACGCGATGGCGGTCGCCGACCTCGCCGAGTACGCGATGCTCTTCCTCCGCTGCGAGGGCGGCGTCAGCCACCACCCGGACGAGAACGTGACCGAGGCCGACGTCGCGACCGCGCTCGACGCGTTCGAAGCGGCCGTGCTGGCGCTCGCCGACGGGACGCCGACCGCGTGACCCCCGCCCCGGCCCCCTCGCCGAGCATCGGCCACCGCATCGATGCCGGCTACGCCGCGCTGTCGCGGCAGGAGCAGCGGGCGGCCGACTTCATCCTCGACCACCTCGGCGACCTGGCCGTCTACACGGCGACCGAGCTCGCCCAGCACAGCGGAGTGTCCAAGGCCACGGTCTCGCGGCTGTTCCGCCGCCTGGGGTTCTCGAACTCGCAGGAGGTGCGCGAGCACGCCCGGGCGCTGCGGTCCTCCGGTGTGCCGGTCGGTCCCGCGCGGGGACAGGGGGATCCGCTCGCCGCGCACCTCGAGAGCGAGCGGGCGAACCTGGCCCGGCTGGCCGCCGCGTTCGGCGACGGGCGGCTGGAGGAGGCGGTGCGGCTGATCGCGGGAGCGCGCGAGGTCGTCGTGATCGGACTGCGCAACAGCTACCCGGTGGCGCTGCACCTGCGCCAGCAGCTCGCGCAGGCGCGCGGACGCGTCCGGATCGCCCCGCAGCCCGGCCAGTCGCTCGGTGAGGAGCTCGAGGGGCTCGGAGCCGAGGACGTCGTGGTGCTGGTCGGCTTCCGCCGCCGCCCCGCCTCCTTCGCCGCCCTGATCGGGACGCTCGCCGCGCGCGAGGTGCCCGTGGTGCTCCTCGCGGATCCGCCCGCCCGGCGCTACGCGGAGCACGCGGCGGTCTGGCTGGAGTGCCCGGTCGACAGCGGCACGGCGCTGGACAGCTACGCGGCGGCGATGAGCGCGGTCGCGCTCGTGGCGTCCGGAGTGCTCGGCGCGTCCCCGAGGGAGTCGCGCGAGCGGATCGCCGGGATCAGCACGGCCTACGCGGAGCTCGCCGAGCTGGAGGACCGGCCGTGAGCGAGGCGGCGGAGCTGATCCGCGCGCACGCCAAGGACCCCGTCGGCCAGGCCGATCCGGCCCCGTCCCTCGGCCGTGCCGAGCTGATCACCACCACCTGCGGCGACCGGATCGAGCTGCGCGTCGACGGCGGCGCGGAGCAGGTGCGCCTCGCCTGGAGCGGGCGGGGGTGCGAGGTCTCGCGGGGATCCGCGTCGCTGCTCGCGGACGGTCTCGACGGGCTGCCGGCGTCGGACATGCGGGAGCGGATCGACGCGTTCCTCGCGGCGATGGCGCACCGGGAGGGTGCTCTCGCCGGCGAGG
The DNA here is from genome assembly GCF_009834265.1 of Rathayibacter sp. VKM Ac-2805. NCBI lineage: Bacteria > Bacillati > Actinomycetota > Actinomycetes > Micrococcales > Microbacteriaceae > Rathayibacter > Rathayibacter sp. VKM Ac-2805. Next base: position 1,980,840 of record NZ_CP047185.1, on the reverse strand, counting down.
AGCAGGCGCTGCTCGCGGTCGCGGGCAACCCCGTCCGCTCCGTCTGCGCGACGCTGGCCTGGCGGGCGCTTGCCGCCGCCCTCGACGACGCGGGCCTGGCGTGAACCGCTCAGTCCGGCCCGTCGCGGTCGGCTCCCGACCACAGATCGCCGCACTCCACCCCGCGCGCGCCCCTCGCGCGGAGCAGGTCGCGCGCGCCGGAGTCGCCGTGCACGCCCTCGAGGAGCTCCGGCCAGTGGTCCTGTCCCAGCAGCACCGGATGACCGGGCCGACCGCGGAAGACCGCCCGGGCGAGCACGTCCGGCGCGACCGGCGCCTCCGCGAGCAGCCGGGCCCCCACGCTCGGCGGCTCCTCGGGCAGGTCGACCAGGGCGACCAGCGCGGCGACGCCCTCGGCCGCGGCGAGACCCGCGCGGAGCGACGCCGAGAGGCCGGTCTCCCACTCCGCCGCGACGACCACGTCCGCGGACGGCGGCACCAGGAGGCGCGCCCGTCCGGCCTCCGCGCCCAGGACCACGAGCACCCGCTCGCAGCCCACCGCGCGGAGCCTCTCGACGGCTCGCTCCACCCAGGGAACTCCCGCCGCGTCGCACCGCAGCGCCTTCGGGCCGCCCGCCCGGCGCCCCGCACCCGCCGCGAGCACCAGCCCGACGAGGTCCCGACTCCCGACCAGATCCATCCGACCATCGTGCCGCAGGCCGAGCCCCTGCTCCGCCGGACGAAGGAGACCGCATGACCGACACCCGATCCGAGACCGCCCGCGACGTGCTGCTCGCGTGCCTCGCCGTCCCCCGCTGGGCCGACGAGGTCGCCTCCGGCGCGCCCTACCCGTCGGCCGACGCGCTCGCCGACGCGGCCGAGCGGGCCGCGCGCACGCTCACCGAGGAGGAGGTGGAGGCGGCGCTGGCCGACCACCCGCGGATCGGCGAGCGGCACGCGGGCGCGGGGCGCTCCTCCGCGTTCTCGGCCGCGGAGCAGGCGGCGAGCCGCACGGGCGACGAGGAGCTGACCCGGCGGCTGCTGGCCGGCAACCGCGCCTACGAGGAGCGGTTCGGGCGCGTGTTCCTCCTCCGCGCGGCCGGCCGCGACCGGGCCGAGGTCGTCGCGGAGCTGGAGCGGAGGCTCGGGCTCGACGACGAGACGGAGGCCCGCATCGTCGCGGAGCAGCTGCGGGAGATCACGGTGCTGCGCGTCCGCGGCCTCGACGACGGGCGCCTCGTCCGGGCGGAGGCCGCACGATGAGCGGGCACGCCAGCCGCGTCACCACCCACGTGCTCGACGCCGTCCGCGGCCGCCCCGCGCGCGGGGTCCCGGTGGCTCTCGACGCCCGTGCCGGCTCCGGCTGGGAGCGCCTCGCCGAGGCCCGCACCGACGACGACGGCCGCGTGGCGGCCTTCGGGCCGGAGCGCCTGGCCGCCGGGGTGCACCGGGTCGTCTTCGACACCGGCGCCTGGTTCGCCGCCTCGGGCACCGAGTCGTTCTACCCCGAGGTCGTCGTCGCTTTCCGCCTCGACGACGAGGAGGCGCACTTCCACATCCCGCTCCTGCTCAGTCCCTTCGCCTACTCGACCTACCGGGGCAGCTGATGCAGCTGCAGGACGTCCTCGACGCGCCGCAGCTGCGGCTGCGCGTGCTGGTCGCCGGCGACGGGGCGCTCGCGCGGCCGGTCGACGGCATCTTCACGACCGATCTCCTCGATCCGCGCCGCTACATCTCGCGCGACCAGCTGGTGCTGACCGGTCTGGTCTGGCGTCGGGACGCCCAGGACAGCGCGGCCTTCGTCGCCGCGGTCGCGGACTCGGGTGCCAGCGCTCTGCTCGCCGGCGAGGGGCTGCTGGGCTTCGTGCCGGACGACCTCGTCGTCGCCTGCCGCGAGCACGACGTCGCGCTGATCGCCGTGCCGGCCGATGTGTCGTTCGGCGCGATCACGGCGCACCTGTCGAACGCCCTCGCCGGCGACCGCGTGGCCCGGCTGACGGCCGCCCTCGCCCGCCAGCGGGAGCTGCTGACCGAGGTCTACCGGGGGCAGCAGCTCGACGAGCTCGTCACGCGCACCTCGCGCGAGCTCGGACTCCCCGTGTCGGTGCTGACCGCGACCGGCCGGACCGCGGCCTCCGCCTCGCCCCTGGGGCTGGGGGAGATCGAGCGGGTCGTGCACGCGGCGCTCACGGCCCGGCGCAGCCCGGTCGTGGTCGCGGACGCCCGCGGCGGCGCCCTGTCGGTCCTCACCGTCGCAGGCGCGGGCGAGCACCGCGCCACCTCCTGGCTGGTCGTCGTCGGGGGCGACTGGAACGACTGGCCCGCCGCAGTACTCGACGCCGTGACGGAGCTCGCCGGAGTCGTGGGGGTCTACCGGCTGCAGCGGGAGGCGGCGCTCTCGGCCGACTCCGCTCTCGCCGACCGCCTGCTCGAGCTCGTGGAGGAGGACAGCGAGCAGCCCGAGGCCGCGGTGTACCTGCGGCAGCTCGGACTCGGCGGCGCCGGGCGGTGCGCCGTGGTCGCCGCCGAGTTCGAGGGCGACGCGCCCCCGGACCTGGCGCGCCGTGTCCTGGTCGACGCCGCCGCGCACCTGGGCCGCGCCGTGGTCGGACGCGACGCCCAGGGCTGCGCGGTGGCGGTGCTGCCCACCGAGGCGACCGATGCGATCCCCACCGGCGCGGATCCGCTCGCCGTCGTCACCTCGGCGCTGCGACGAGCGGGAGCCGCGTGGCCGGGCGCCGTGCTGCGCGTCGGGACGAGCGCCGCGACTCCGCTGCCCGCGCTCGGCGGCGCCCTCCGCTCGGCACGCTACGGGATGCTGCTGCCGGGCTCTCCGGGCGACGACGCTCCGGTGCGGGTCAGCGACTCCGGGGAGGTCACCTCCGCCGTGCAGCTGCTGAGCGCGGTCCCCGACCACCTGCGCTCGGTGTTCGTCGAGCTGGTGCTCGGGCGGCTCGTCGAGCACGACGCGCGCTACGGCTCGCAGCTGGTCGCCACGCTCGCGGCGTTCCTCGACTGCGGCGGCTCGTGGGTGCGCACGGCGGAGCAGACGCACCTGCACCTGAACACGGTGCGGTACCGCATCGCGAGGGTGGAGGAGCTGACGCAGCGCGACCTGTCGGACACCGCGGACCGCGCCGACCTGTTCCTGGCGCTGCGCCTGCGCTGACGGCCGGGTGCGCGCGGTCCGCACCGCGCCGCCCGGGCCGGCCCCGTCACTCCGGAGGCGCGATCCGCCTGCCCCGGACGTGCACCGCGGCGATCGCCGGCTCGCGCAGGGTCATCAGCAGGGCGAAGAGCAGCTGGGCCGTCGCCTCCTCCTCGTCGTCCGCGCGGATCCCGTGGGCGAGGACGTCGGCGAGCGGCTCCCACCGGTCGGGCTCGATGCGGAGGAAGTCCGCGTCCTTCCCGGGGTCGAGGCTGCCGAACCGGTCCTCCTGGTCGAGCGCCCGTGCGCCGGCGAGCGTCGCCGTGAACAGGAGCTCGGCCGGATGCAGGGCGACGGCCGCGTCGCCGGGCTCCGAGAGGTGCACCTTGAAGGCGTCGTTCGCCACTCGCGCCAGCAGCCACTCGTCGCCCGCGCCCACGTCCGTGCCGAGGGCGACGGTGACCCCCGAGGCGGCGGTCCGGCGCCAGGGCATGGTGCCGGAGCCGAGGAACTGCTGCGAGGTCGGGCAGTGGGCGATCGAGGTGCCGGTCTCCTCCATCCGGTGCAGCTCCGCGTCCTGGCAGTGCACGGCGTGAGCGAGGATCGTGCGCGGCCCGAGGAGGGAGGAGCCGCCGCGCGCGGATCCGGGCAGGAAGAGCCCGTCGTAGGTGTCGAGGTAGCTGCGGGTGCCGTACGAGCCGAGCACGGCGGCGATCTCGCCGTCGCCGGGCCGGTCGTTCTCGTTGAGGTGGCTGTGCACGTAGACGCCGCGTCCGCGGACGTCGTCGTAGAGGTCGCCGAGCGCTCCGAGGGTCCGGGGAGTGACGGACAGCGAGAACCGCGGGACGAGCGCGACCTGCAGGAGCGGGTTCCTCCCGTGCCAGCGGTCGATCTCCTCCGACGCGAGCGTCAGCGCCTCCTCCTCCGAGGTGATCAGGGGCGCCGCCGAGGCCGGGCCCGTGGTCTGGATCCCGCGCCCCGACACGATCCGCAGCCCCGCCTCGCGGGTGCGCTCGAAGAGGGCGTCCTGCGCGGCCGGGAACGCGGAGCCGAAGACCATCGCGGCGGTCGTGCCCGCGGCCACCCGCCGCCGGGTGAAGGCTCGCGCGACGACGTCGGCGAACTCCGGGTCGGCGAGCCGCGCCTCCGAGGGGAACACCGTCCGGTCGAGCCACTCGAGCAGCTGGCCGCCGCCGAAGCCGTCGGTCGAGAACGTCTGGGGGAAGTGCACGTGCGCGTCGACGAAGCCGGGCAGCAGGACCGACGCGGCGTCGCCGGAGACCGGCAGGAGCGCGAAGCGGTCCGGCAGCTCGCGGTACGGACCGACCCAGGCGATCGTGCCGTCCTCGTCCACGGCGAGAGCGCCGTCCGGGATCGCCACCAGCGACTCCCGCGCGGTCGCGAGCGTCGCACCCCCGGCGACGTGCAGCACGTGCCCCCGGTGGACGCCCCCGGCGCCGGTCACACCAGGCCCGTGTAGGCGGTCCAGGCGGATCCCGCGGGCGGCGCGTCGTCGCGGGTGACGCTCGCCTGGATCAGCCCGTAGGGGCGGTCGGCGGCGTGGAAGACCTCGTTGTCGTTCTCGACGCCGAAGGGCGAGAGGTCGTAGACGAAGTGGTGCTTGTTCGGCGCGGAGAGACGGATCTCGACGATCTGCGGGTACTCCTCCAGGACCGCCTTCCCCATCTCGAAGAGCGTCTGCTGGAGGGCGAGGGAGTGCACGGTCGCGAAGCGGCTCGTCATGAGCGCCTTGACGCCCGCGTAGACCGCCTCCCAGTCCATCGCCGCGATCTCGTCCTCGCTCAGAGCGAAGCGCCACTTCGCGACCAGCGAGGTCGCCATCACCCGGTCGTTCGTCGGCTGGAGGACCGTGTACGGGTCGGTGAGGAAGCCGTGGAACTCGCTCCCCGTGGACTTCAGGACCGTGAGGTCCTTGAAGCCGCCGGTGATCCAGATCCGCCGCTCGTCGCCCGAGCCCTCGACCGTGACCGACGCGATCCGCGTCTCCTGGCCCTTCCGGACCCAGGTGTGGTCGTGCTCGCGCCCGTCCACCAGCACGCGCTCCCAGGCGAACTCCTCGATCTCGATGCGGGCGCCGTGGACGGGCTCGTAGCCGTCGACGAAGTGGCGGGCCAGCTCGAGGCCGTAGGGCTCGATCGAGCGCAGGCCCTTCTCCTTGGCGAAGGCGTACGCCGTCTGCTTCTGCGTGTCCGTGGGCAGGACGGCCGACTGGTCGCCCTCTCGGTGCGCGGCCTCGAAGTCGCCGCGGAGGGCCGTGGAGACGTTGACGTCGTGGATCTCGTGCCGCGGGGTCTCGCGGTAGATCCGCACGACGCGGTTCTCGGCCTTCCCGTACTGGTGGTCCCCGAGGATGATCGACATGTCCGCTCCTGTCCGTTCCGTGCGGCCGGGCCCGGTCACGCGGTGGTGACCGTCCTGCTCGCGGCTCCTGCGAGCCCGTCTGCCAGCCTCGCGCCTGGCGGGGGCTCCGCGCACCGGCGGAGCATCCCGAGGAGCCGCCGCCGGGACTCCGAGTCTTGTGCGATCCGCCCGCTCCGCGGCTCCGACCCGCCTCCGTTCACACGCTCGAAACCTGCCGATGACACGGCGCCGGTCGGCGTGAGCGGGGGAGCTCCCCGAGCTGTCGTCAGGGAGGCGGGGGATCGGCGGATCGAGGTCAGGGGCGGGTGAGGAGGCGCCCGGCGGGCGGGACCGTCTCGGCGGTGACGCGTCGGCCGCCCACCCAGGTGGCGGCGACGGCGCCGCGGAGGACGCGGCCCTCGTAGGCCGAGACGGGGTTCCGGTGCGAGAGGGCGTCGACGTCCACGCGCCATTGCGCCTCCGGGTCGAACGCGACCAGGTCGGCGTCGGACCCCGCGTGCAGCAGGCCCTTCTGGCCGAGCCCGGCGAACGCGGCGGTCGCCGTGGACATCCAGGCGACGACCTGCTCGAGCGGGATGCCCCGCTCGCGGGCCCCGGTCCAGACCGCGCGGAAGCTCAGCTCGAGTCCCGAGATCCCGCCCCAGGCGACGCCGAAATCGCCGCCGGCGGGGAGCTTCAGCTCGGCGGTGGCGGGGGAGTGGTCCGAGGCGATGATGTCGATCGTCCCGTCGAGCAGCCCCTTCCAGAGCTGCTCGCGATTGCGCTCGTCGCGGATCGGCGGGCAGCACTTGAACTGCGTGCCGCCGTCGGGGATCGAGCCGGCGTCGAAGGTGAGGTAGTGCGGGCAGGTCTCGGCGGAGATCGGCAGCCCCTCGGCCTTCGCCTCGCGCAGGAGCGGCAGCGCGTCGGCGGAGGAGAGGTGCAGGATGTGCGCGCGGCAGCCGGTCTCGCGGACGGCCTCGATCACGTGCAGGATCGCGCTGCGCTCGGAGGCGGGCGGGCGGGAGTCGACGAACGCGCCGTAGGAGGCGCCGGGCTCCAGCGCGCTCGCCTCCAGTTCGGCCGGGTCCTCGGCGTGCACGATCAGCAGTCCGTCGAAGGCGGCGATCTCGCGCATCGCCTCGACGAGCTGCTCCCGGCTCAGGTGCGGGAACTCGTCCACGCCGCTCGGCGAGAGGAAGCACTTGAAGCCGAAGACGCCCGCGTCGTGGAGCTCGCGCAGCGTGCCGAGGTTCGAGGGGATCGCCCCGCCCCAGAAGCCGACGTCCACCTGCGCCTGCGGCCCGGCGGCCGCGCGCTTGGCCTCGAGCCCCGCCACCGTGGTGGTCGGCGGGATCGAGTTCAGCGGCATGTCGATGATCGTGGTGACGCCCCCGGCGGCGGCCGCGCGGGTGGCGGAGGCGAAGCCCTCCCACTCCGTGCGGCCCGGCTCGTTGACGTGCACGTGGGTGTCGACGATCCCCGGGATCAGGACCTGGCCCTCGGGGAGGACGATCTCCTCCGTGGTCCGCCAGGGGGCGTCCCGCTCGCCGACCGCGACGATCAGGCCCTCGGCGATCGCGATGCTGGCCGGACGCCGGCCGTTCTCGGTCAGCACGTCGGAGGCGCGGATCACGAGGTCGAGGAAGGGAGCGTCGTCAGGCATGGATCGACCCTATACTCGGCATGTTTCCTGCGTGTGAGCGCCCGTCGGCGGCTCCGCCCGGCCTCCCCGCAGCCCCGGCGCCGTCGCCTCCCGTCCGAGAAGAGGAGGCCGTCGTGCTCGACATCGCCGACCCCCTGCTCGAGCGCGTCGAGGCGGGCGGGAGCGTCGCGGTCGTCACGGTCACGCACGTCTTCGGCTCGGCTCCCCGCGCTCTCGGGTCCTCGATGGCGGTGGACGAGGAGGGGCGCGCGATCGGCTCGATCTCCGGCGGCTGCGTCGAGGCGCAGGCGTACGCGCTGGCCCAGGAGGTGCTCGGCACCTCGGGCAGCGCGTCCGAGCACTTCGGCTTCGACGACGAGGCGGCCTTCGCCGCGGGCCTGTCCTGCGGGGGGCAGCTGCGCGTGTTCGGCCAGGTCGTCGACTCCGGCTCCACCGCGGTCCTCGCCGAGCTGCGCGCCGCCCGCGCCGGCCGCTCGGCCGCGCTGGCGATCGTCGTCGGCGGCCCGGAGGAGCTGATCGGCCTCGTCCTCACCGGAGCGACGCGCCTCCAGGACGTCGTCGGCCCGCACCTGGACGAGGACACCGCCCGCCGCATCCTCGCCGAGCGTGAGGCGCGCCTGGCCTCCGGCCGCTCGGCCACGGTCGAGACCGCCTGCCGGAGCGCCGAGCTCGAGATCGCCTACATCGTGCACGCCGAGCGGCCGCGCCTGCTGATCTACGGCGCCGTCGACTTCTCCGCCGCGCTCTGCTCCGCCGGATCCCTGCTCGGCTACCGCGTGACCGTCTGCGACGCGCGTCCGGTGTTCGCGACCGCCGAGCGCTTCCCCGGCGCCGACGAGGTCGTGGTCGAGTGGCCGTCCGACCACCTCGCCCGCGCCGAGGTCGACTCGCGCACCGTGATCGCGGTGCTCACGCACGACGAGAAGTTCGACATCCCGCTGCTCGAGACCGCGCTCGCGCTCCCGGTCGTCTACGTCGGCGCGATGGGATCGCGGCGCACCCACGAGCGGCGGCTGCGGCTGCTGCGCGAGGCGGGAGTGACGGAGGAGGCGCTCGCCCGCCTGCACTCGCCGATCGGCCTGGACATCGGCGCGTCGACGCCGGAGGAGACGGCCGTGTCGATCCTCGCGGAGGTCCTCGCCGCGCGCACGGGGACGTCCGGGGAGCCGCTCGCGGGGCGCTCGGGCCCGATCCACGCGGCGCGCTGAGCCGCACGTCCTCCCTTGACGGCGCGCCGTCGTGATCGCGCCGGCCTGCTCGCACTCCGGCGGGAAACGGCCGCGAAACACCGCGCTGCCATGCTCGGGGCATGCAGCGCCACGTCCTCACCGGAGCCCACGTCGCCACCGTCGACGCGCACGGGACCGAGCACCCCGTCGGCCACGTCGTCGTCGACGACTCCCTCATCGTCGCGGTCGGGGCCGGCGACCCTCCGGCCTGGGCCCTCGACGGACGGTCCCCGACGGGTCTGCCGGCGCAGGAGGCGATCACGCTCACACGGGTCGACGGCCGCGGCCACCTGCTCACTCCCGGGCTCGTCAACACGCACCACCACCTCTACCAGTGGCTCACCCGCGGCTGGGCGCAGGACTCGATCCTCTTCGACTGGCTGGTCGCGCTCTACCCCGCCTGGTCCCGCATCGACGCCGACCTGACCCGCTCCGCCGCCCTCGGCGCGATGGGCGTCCTCGCCCGGTCCGGCTGCAGCACCGTCGCCGACCACCACTACGTCTTCCCGCGGGGCTCCGGCGACATCGTCGGCGGCATCGTGGACGCGGCAGGCACCCTCGGCCTCCGGCTGCACGCGACCCGAGGGTCGATGGACCTCGGCGAGTCCCGGGGCGGCCTCCCGCCGGACTTCGCCGTCGAGACCACGGCGGCCGCGCTGCAGGCGAGCGGAGAGGCGGTCCAGCGCTACCACGACGCCTCCGCCGACGCGATGGTGCGGGTCGCGATCGCGCCGTGCTCGCCGTTCTCGGTGACCACCGACCTGCTGCGCGAGTCGGCTGTCCTCGCCCGGCAGCTCGGGGTCCGGCTGCACACCCACGGCTCCGAGACCGTCGAGGAGGACGCCTACACGCGCGAGGCGTTCGGCCTCTCGCCCACCGACCACCTGGAGTCGCTCGGCTGGCTCGGCGACGACGTCTGGATGGCGCACTGCGTGCACCTCGACTCCGACGCGATCGCGAAGTTCGCGGCCACGGGCACCGGAGTCGCGCACTGCCCGTCCTCGAACGGCCGCCTCGCGGCGGGCATCGCGCCGATCCCGCAGCTGCTGGCTGCGGGAGCCCCGGTCGGCCTCGGCGTGGACGGCGCGGCGTCCAACGAGTCCGGGCAGCTCGGCTCCGAGATCCGCGCCGCGGTGCTGATGAACCGCCTGCGCGCCGGCGCCGACCGGATGAGCGCCCGGCAGGCCCTCTCGGTCGCCACGATCGGCGGGGCCCGAGTGCTCGGCCGGCAGGACGAGATCGGCTCGATCGAGGTCGGCAAGCTCGCCGACCTCGCGCTCTGGCGGATCGACGGGATCGAGCACGCGGGCATCGCGGACCCGGTCGCTGCCCTCGCTCTCGGAGCGCAGCCGCCGCTGAGCCTGCTCCTGGTGCAGGGGCGCCCGACGGTGCGGGAGGGACGGCTGATGAACGCGGACGAGGACGCGATCGCCCGCGAGGTCGCCCGGGCGAGCACGGAGCTGGCGTCGCGCGTCTGAGCGGCGGCAGCCGATCGGCGTGCAGCCGGTCGGCGCTCAGCCCGCCGCCGCTCAGCCGGGAGGCGCCTCCGCCTCGACGGTCGCGACCGGGGCCGCGCCCGGGTGCAGGAGCCGCCAGATCCGGTCGCGGGAGAGCGGCAGCTCGGTCGGCCGCACGCCGATCGCGTCGCGGACGGCGTTGGCGAGTGCGGGGGCGACCGGGTTGTAGGGCGCCTCGCTCATCGACTTCGCACCGAACGGCCCGAGGTCGTCGGCGGTGTCCGCGAAGAGGACCTCGGTCACGGGCACGTCCGCCATCTGCGGGATGTGGTAGTTCCGGAGGATCGCCGTGGTCACGGTGCCCTCGCCGTCGAGGATCACCTCCTCGTACAGCGCCGAGCCGATCGCCTGCGCCACTCCGCCCTCGACCTGCCCGCGGCACTGCGCCGGGTTGATCACGAAGCCGGCGTCGGCCGCCTGGACCGACTGCAGGATCCGCACCTCGCCCGTCGGCTCGTGCACCGCGACGCGGAAGCCCTGGACGTTGAACGCGAGCGAGCGCTGAGCGCCGTCCTCGCTCCCGGTCGCGGTGACCGGTCCGCCGGCCGCGCGGACCAGATCGGCGAAAGCGACCCGGGTGCCGTCCGGAGCGAGCAGGCCCTCGTCGTCGGGCTCGAAGGTCTCGTCGTGCCCGGTCAGCCGCTTGGCGAGCGCCTGCAGCTCGGCGAGGAGGCGCGTCGCGGCCGAGTACACGGCCTTGCCCGCGACCACCGTCCCCGCGCTGCCGAACGCCCCCGTGTCGTAGCGCGCCGCGTCCGTGTCGGACTGGCGGATCCGCACCCGGTCGGCGGAGGCGCGGAAGGCGCTCGCGACCAGCTGCGTGTGCACGGTGGTCGTCCCGTTGCCGAACTCGGCCGTGCCGACGCCGATGGTCAGCACTCCCTCGGCGTCGACGGTGACGGTCGCCTCCGAGAAGTGGCCCCGCGGTGGGATGGTGGCGATCATCGCCAGCGCGGTGCCCCGCCCGGTCCGCCACCCCGGTCCGTCGGGGACGGGGGAGCCGCCGCCGCCGGCCAGCGCGGCCTCCGTGAGGTCGAGGCACTGGTCGAGCCCGTAGGAGGCGAAGCCGATGTCGTCGCCCTCGACGTGCGTGACCACCAGCGGCTCGCCCGGGCGCACCGCGTTGATCCGCCGCAGCTCGAACGGGTCGATCCCGAGCTCCGAGGCCAGATCGTCCATCGCCGACTCGATGCCGAAGATCACCTGCCCGAGGCCGTAGCCGCGGAATGCGCCCGAGGGGAGGTTGTTCGTGTAGACGGCCTGCGCGTCGACGCGCTTGCTGGGCGCGCTGTAGACGGCGACCGACTCCGAGGTGCCGTGGAACATCACGCCGGGTCCGTGGTTGCCGTAGGCGCCGGTGTCCGAGAGCACGTCCACGGCGAGGGCCGTCAGCCGCCCGTCGCGCCGGGCGCCGAGCGTGACGCCGACCCGCATCGGGTGTCGGCAGGGGGCCATCGTGAACTCGTCGCTCCGGGTGAACTCGAACTGCACGGGCCGGCCGGTGGCGAGCACGGCGAGGGCGACGACGTCCTCCGTCAGGATCTCCTGCTTGCCGCCGAAGCCGCCGCCCACCCGTGCCGTGAAGACGCGGACGGTCGACGGATCGCGGTCGAACAGGCGCGCGATCTCGTCGCGCACGAGGAAGGGCACCTGCGTCGAGGTCCGCAGCACCAGCTCTCCGCCCTCGAGCCAGCCGATGGTGCCGTGGGTCTCGAGAGCCGTGTGCGCGACCCGGGAGGTCGAGTACCGGCCCTCGACGACCACGTCGGCCTCTGCGAGTCCGGCGGCCACGTCCCCGTGCTCTCCGTGGAGCTCCGCGACGACGTTCGCCTCCGGCCGGGCGATGCGCGAGGCGATCGGATCCTTGTCGGCGTGCAGGAGCGGCGCGCCGGGGGAGCGCGCCTCCTCCGGGTCGAAGACGGCGGGCAGCACCTCGTAGTCGACTTCGACGGCGCGGCAGGCCGCCTCCGCCTCGGCCACCGACTCCGCGACCACCACGGCCACGCGCTGCCCGCGGAACCGGACGACGGTGTCGAGCATGCGGGTGTCGTCCGGGTCGTCGAGCCGGGACTCGTGGCGGGCGGTGGAGTAGAGGACGTCCGGGACGTCCTCGGCGGTGAGGACCGCGACGACGCCCCGCATCGCGCGGGCGGCGGTCGTGTCGATCGAGCGGATGCGCGCGTGGGCGTGCGGGCTCTGGACGACCTTCAGGTGCAGCAGGCCGGCCACGGCGACGTCGAGGGTGAACGGCTCGCGGCCCTGGACGATCCGCCGACCGGCGGGCGCGCCGAGCGAGCGGCCGACCCGGGACTCCTCGGCCGACGGGCGACCGGTGCGGCGGACGGGCGTGAGACCCGACGGCGGGGCCGCGTGCCGTCCGCGGACCGGGGCCTCCGTGCGATCCGCTCCGGACGGCTCGGCCGCGTGCGCGCCGTGCCCGGACGCGCAGGCGCCCGTCACGGCCTCGCGGATGGGGCGGTAGCCCGTGCACCGGCAGAGGTTGCCCTTCATCAGCCGCGGCACGTCCTCGGCGCGGACTCCGTCGAGCGCCGTGGCCGTGACCACCATGCCGGCCGTGCAGAAGCCGCACTGGAACGCGCCGGCCTCGACGAACGCCTCCTGCACCGCGCTCGGCTCCTCGGGCGTGCCGAGGCCGGCCGCTGTCGTCACCTCGCGCCCCTCGACGCGGTGGGCGGGGTAGAGGCAGGAGTGGAACGGCGTCCCGTCCACGAGGACGGAGCAGGCGCCGCAGTCGCCTGCGTCGCACCCCTTCTTCACCTCGAAGTGCTCGTGGTCGCGGAGGAGGGTGCGCAGCACCTGGCCGGGGCGGGGGGAGGCGTCGACCGGCTCCCCGTTGACGGTGAACCTCATCGGGCGCCTCCGGTCAGCTCGGTGCGGATCTCCTCGGCGAGCACGCGGACGACGGCGTGGCGCCAGTCGGCGGCTCCGTGCGGGTCGGTGAACCAGGTCGCGACGCCGTCGACGGCCGCGGCGAGCTCGGCCGAGGAGGGAACGGCGGCGAAGCGGAGCCGCTCCGGCCGGACGGTCGCCGCGGTGATCGTGAGCACGAACGCGCCGTCGGTGTCGAGGCGGCCGATGACGACGGCGCCGGAGCGTCCGAGAGGGGAGAGCGCCGTCTTGCGGAACGCGGTGCGCGCCCGGAGGGAGGAGAGCGGGAACTCGATCGAGCGGATGACGTCGTCCCGGGCCAGCGAGGTGGTCATGTTGCCGGTCACGAGCTCGGCGACCGGCACGGCGACGTCCGAGCCGTCGGCCCGCCAGACGAGGGCGGTGGCGTCGAGCGCGGCGGCGAGGCTGATCATCGGTCCTGCGGGCAGGGCGTTGGCGATGTTGCCGCCGACAGTGGCGACGTTCCAGATCTTGAAGGAGCCCAGCAGTGCCGTGCAGCACTGGAAGAAGAGCGGATGGGCGGTGTCGCCCGCGTCGGGCATCGCGGCGAGCTCGCTGAGCGTGCAGGTCGCCGCGATCGAGAGCCCGGCGTCCGTGCGCACGATCGGCTCCCACGCGAATCCCTGCAGGTCGAGGAGCTCGTCGAGGTGGTCGTGGGGGAGGGAGAACACCCAGGAGCCGCCTCCGATGACCGCTGAGCGCGGCCCGCGGCCCGCCAGCTCGGAGCGCTCGCGCACCACCCGGACGCGCTGGATCGTGTTCAGGTCCATTCCGCGCCTCCGTCCCGCGCCCGTCGGGCGTCTCCCCCCAGTGAACCCCACCCGTGTGACGCCCGTGTTTCCCCACCCCGTCCTGCCGCGGCTCCGCTGCCCGTCCCTCCGGCGGATCCGCCATCCGCTGCGTCCCACCCCGGGCCCCGACCCTGCGGATCAGTGGGCGACCTCCCGATGTCGACCCGCCACCCCCTCGCTCTCCCCCCGAGCCGAACGATCGATCCGCGGGTGAGCGGATCGATCTAGGCGGTCGCTCCCCGCTCTGCGAATCGCATCCACGCCGGAAAGCCGACTGCGCCGAGCCCGGCGGGGACGGGCTCGGGGATCAGGAAGGTCGAGCCGAACGATCGATCCGCGTGTGAGCGGATCGATCTAGGCGGTCGTCCCCCGCTCTGCTAATCGCAGCCGCCCTGGAAAGCCGACTGCGCCGAGCCCGGCAGGGACGGGCTCGGGGACGAGCACCGCGACCGCGCCGAGCCCGGCAGGGACGGGCTCGGTATGAACCACCCCCGAGCCGCACGATCGATCCGCGTGCCAGCGGATCGATCTAGGCGATCGCTCCCCGCTCTGCGAATCGCATCCACCCCGAAAAGCCGACTGCGCCGAGCCCGGCAGGGACGGGCTCGGGATTCAGCCCAAGCTCGCGACCCACTCCGAGCTGCCGTCGACGAAGGACTGCTCCTTCCAGATCGGCACCGACGCCTTGATGTCGTCGACCAGTGCCGCGCAGGCTTCGAAGGCCGCCGCGCGGTGGGCCGAGGCCACGGCGCAGGCGAGGGCGAGGTCGCCGACCACGAGGTCGCCGATCCGGTGCACGGCGGCGATGCGGACGTCGGGCCAGCGCTCGGCGATGCGGCGGGCGGAGGCGAGGAGTGCGGCGGGGGCGTCCGGGTGCGCCTCGTAGGACAGTCGGAGCACGCCGCGGCCCTCGTCGTGGTCGCGGACGACGCCCGCGAAGGTCACGACGGCGCCGTGCGTCGGGGAGTCGACCGCCTGCTCGCACTCGTCGACGGTGATGGCCTCGGCCGCGAGCCGCGCGAGGGCGACCGGCTCAGCGGGCATGGTCGCCGCCTCCGAGCTGATCGAGGAGGTGCCCGATCACCGGGTCGAGCACGTCGATCCCGTCGCGGACGCCGCCGGGGGAGCCGGGGAGGTTCACCACGACGGTGCGGCCGCTGACGCCGGCGAGCCCGCGGCTGAGCACGGCGGTCGGGACATGGGCGGCGCCCTTGGCGCGCACCGCCTCGGCGAGGCCGGGCAGGGGCCTCTCCAGGAGGGGGGCGGTCTGCTCCGGGGTGACGTCGCTCGGGGCGACGCCCGTCCCGCCGGTGGTCACGACCACGTCGACTCCGCTGCCGATCGCGTCGGCGATCGCCTCGCCCACCGCGTCGCCGTCGGCCACGACGACCACCCGGGACTCCCAGCCGCGGGTGGTGAACCAGGCCTCGAGCGCCGGGCCCGTCCGGTCCTCGTACACGCCGGAGGCGGCACGGGTGGAGGCGACGACCGCCACCGCCCGCCGCGTCACGGGGTTCCTCCGCTCGTCCACGAGCCGCTCCTCCCGCCCGCCTTCGCGAGCACACGGATACCGGTGATCGCGGCACCGCGATCGACCGCCTTGATCATGTCGTAGACCGTGAGAGCGGCCACGCTGACCGCGGTCAGCGCCTCCATCTCGACGCCGGTGCGCCCGGTCGTGCGCACGCGCGCCTCGATCCGGACGCGGCCGTCCTGCGGCTCTAGGTCCACGTCGACGCCGTCCAGCGCCAGCGGGTGGCAGAGCGGGATGAGGGTCGAGGTCGCCTTCGCGCCGAGGATCCCGGCGATCCGCGCGACGCCGAGCGCTTCGCCCTTGGGCAGCTCGCCCTGCTCGAGGAGCCGCACCACCTCGGGTGAGGTCTCGACGTAGCCCTCGGCGACGGCGGTGCGCGCCGTGACCTCCTTCGCGCTCACATCGACCATGTGCACGGCTCCGTCGCCGCGCACATGGGTGAGCCGATCGCTCTCAGTCATCGATCCTCCAGATCTCGACCGTGTCGCCGGTCGCTGCGTGGTCCGTCCCGACGGGGACGTGGATGAGCACGGTGGAGCGGGCGTAGGACGCCAGCAGGTGCGAGCCGGGCCCGCCCACCGGGTGCACGAAGCCCTCGTCGTCGAGGACTCCGCGGCGGATCTGGTGCAGGTGCGCGGGCGAGTCGAGCGCCGTGCCGAGGCGCGCACGGAGCCGCGGCCGCTCGGCGGGCGTCCGTCCCGCGAGCGAGCGCAGCACGGGCCGGAGGAACACCTCGAACGAGACCAGGGCGCTCACCGGGTTCCCGGGAAGCGAGACGACCGGCAGGTGCAGCCCCTCGGCCACGCGCACGAGACCGAGGCCCTGCGGGCCGCCCGGCTGCATCTCGACGTGGCCGAACTCCGAGCCCGCCGGGCCGAGCGCGTCGCGGACGACCTCGTAGGCGCCCGCGCTGACACCGCCGACGGTGATCACCAGGTCGGCCGCGCCCGCGTGCTCCTCGAGCAGCGCCAGGAGGTCCTCGGCCCGATCGCTCGTGCAGGCGGCGACGACGGGCAGCGCGCCCGCTTCGCGGACGGCCTCGGCCAGCAGGGCGCCGTTCGCGTCGTGGATCTGCGCCTCCTCGAGGACGGCGCCTGCGGGACGGATCTCGTTGCCGGTGGGGACGACGAGCACCCGGAGTCGCGGCAGCACCTCCGCCTCGGTCAACCCGAGGGAGGCGAGGAGTCCGTAGTGGGCCGCGCGGAGGACCGTGCCGGCCGGGAGGGCGAGCTCGCCGCGGCGGGCGTCGCTGCCCCGGGCTCGGACGAAGGTCGCCGGCACCACCGGGTGCGCGAAGGCGACGCTGCCCTCTGCGGGGAAGCGCGGAGGATCGACGCGCTCGACCGGGACGACGGCGTCGGCCCCCACCGGCAGCGGCGAGCCGGTCATGATCGGTGTCGCCGTGCCGGGCTCGTGCCGCGGCGCCCGGTCGCCCGCGGGGATCGGCGCCGAGACGGGCAGGGCGACGGGATGCTCCGGCGCCGCCGCGTCGAGGTCGGCCGCCCGCACCGCGAAGCCGTCCATCTGCGAGTTGTCGAAGCGCGGCAGGTCGAGCGGGGAGTCGACGGAGCGGGCGAGGACCCGCCGGTCGTACGCGCCCGGATCGGCGGCGACGGCGGCCGGCTCCAGGCTCAGCGTCTCGCGGGCGCCCCGCGTGGCCAGCGGCGCGAGCAGCGCCCGCACCCGGGCGGCGTGCAGGTCGATCGAGGTCATCGTGTCCTCTCGCGAGCGGCGGAGCCCGACCGGCGGCGGGACCGAGTCCATCTTGCCGGGTCGCGCCCGGTTCCGCGGCGTAGTGTGAGCGGATGAGCACAGCACTGGGGATCCCGGGCTTCCGGCCCCGACAGCGCAGCGCGGTCCTCCCGGCCGACCGCCCCGCCACCCCGCTCCTCCTGGACACCTACGGGCGCGTCGCGGACGATCTGCGGATCTCGCTGACGGACAAGTGCAATCTGCGCTGCACCTACTGCATGCCGGCGGAGGGCCTGCCGTTCCAGCCGCCCGCGTCCCTGCTCAGCCGTGAGGAGATCCTCCGCCTCGCGCGCATCGCCGTGGAGCAGTTCGGCGTCCGCCAGATCCGCTTCACCGGCGGCGAGCCGCTCCTGCGCAAGGACCTCGTCGACATCATCCGCGACGTCGCCTCCCTCGACCCGCGCCCCGAGATCTCGCTCACCACGAACGCGATCGGCCTGTCGGGTCGGGCGGCGGCACTCGCCGACGCCGGCCTGAACCGCGTCAACGTCTCGCTCGACTCGATCTGCGCCGAGACCTTCGCGAAGGTCACCCGTCGCCCGTTCCTCGACCGCGTGCTCGCGGGCATCGACGCGCTCGGTCCCGCCGGCCTGGACCAGACCAAGATCAACGCGGTGCTCCTGCCCGGGATCAACGACCACGAGGCCCCGGAGCTGCTCGCCTGGGCCCTCGCGGGAGGCCACCAGCTCCGCTTCATCGAGCAGATGGCGCTCGACGCCGACCACGGCTGGGACCGGGAGACGATGATCACGGCGGCGGATATCCGCACCCTGCTGTCGGAGCGCTTCACCCTCAGCCCCCACGCGGCGCCGCGCGACGGAGCGCCGGCAGAGCTCTTCGACGTGCGCGAGGCCGGGGGAACCGAGGTGCTCGGTCAGGTGGGGATCATCGCGTCCGTCACCGAGAACTTCTGCGGCGACTGCCGCCGCACCCGGCTCACGGCCGAGGGTGGTGTCCGCAGCTGCCTCTTCTCGAACGAGGAGACCGATCTCCTCGGCCCGATGCGCGCGGGGGCGGACGACCACGAGGTCGCCCAGCTCTGGCGCGGCGCGATGTGGACCAAGCCCGCAGGACACGAGATGAACGTCGCGGGCTTCGTCCAGCCCGAGCGCACGATGAGCGCGATCGGCGGATGATCGTGCGGGTCCGCTACTTCGCCGCGGCGAAGGCCGCCCTCGGCCGCGCCTCCGACGAGCTCGACGAGGTGCCCGACCTGGGCGCGCTCGAGGAGCGCCTCGTCGCCTCCGCTCCCAGGGCCGCCGATGTGCTCGCGCGGTGCACCTACCTCGTCGACGGCGTGTCGACGGCGGACCGGGCGACCCCGCTCCGCCCGGACTCCACGGTCGACGTCCTGCCCCCGTTCGCCGGCGGCTGACCCGCGACGACCGGCGCTCCTACGGTCGTCGCAGTCCTCTGGAGGCGGGCCGAGATCGCCGTGGTCGGTCGCGGCTGCGCCGGGACTCCCGGAGTGATCCAGGCGCCCCGGCGCAGCTGTGGACGGCATGGCCGCCGACGGCGAGCGCATGTCGAGAGCGGGGGACCGCGACGATCCGTCGCGTCCCACCTGCGCGTCGCCGGCCCCGCGGCCTGGGCTCGGCTCAGCGGCCGACCGACCGGATCACGGGCAGATCGCGTTGGTCATCGTGTCGAAGACCGTGCGGCCCTGCACATCGCGGAAGCTGAACGCCGACGCCACTCCCGTGGCGATCAGCTTCGTGCCGCTGAACGCGCGGCCGTCCTTCGTCACGTAGCAGTCCGGCGCGTAGGCGGTCGCGTCGGAGGGCACGCCGGACGCGATCCGCGTCTGCGGCACGGTCACGTCCGCGAACACGCCGTACCGGACGAGCGCGCCGTTCTGGATCACGTCGGCGATGTTGCGGCCCTGCTGATCGCGGAACACGTCGGCACTGGTCACCCCGGTGGTGATCAGGAGGGAGCCGTTGAAGAGGCGCCCGTCCGGGGTCAGGTGGTACCCGGGCGCCAGGACGGTCGATCCTGCTTGAACACCCGTGGTGATGACCTGGTTCTTCGTCGTGCCGACGTAGCGGACGATCTCGGTTCCGGTCAGGACGTCGATCACGTTCTGGTTGCCCGCATCGCGGAAGGAGTCGGCACTCGTCACTCCCGTGGTGACGAGTGTTCCGTCGGAGACCCGCAGCTCGCCGGACGGAGTGACGTAGTACGCCGGGGCGTGCACCGTCGAGCCGGCCGGGACGCCCGTGCCGAGGGCCTTCGGCGCCGGATCGCCCGAGACGAATCGGTAGAACACTCCGTCGGCGACGAAATCGGCGACGTCGCGGTTCTGCTGGTCTCGGAAGCCCTCGGCGCTGGTGACGCCGCTCGCCACCTTCGTCGAGCTGTGGTAGAGATCGCCGGACGCCGTCAGGTACAGCCGGGGTCCGACGGTCGCCGCGCCCGAGGGGACGCTGCCGTTGGACGTCGTGGACGTCGCCTCGTTGTTGAAGACGTACCGGATGGCACTCCCCTCGGTCGCCGTGGTGCTCGCCGACGCGCCCGCGGTCGTGGCGCCGGAGACGGCGGTGAGGGCGAGGCCGGTCTGGGCCACGTTGCCGGCCGTGACCGGGATGCTGACCCGTCCGTCCGAGCCGGTCGTCGCCGAGACGGTCTGCGCGCCGCCGCTGGTCAGGTCGGCGGGCAGCGTGATCGTGACCGCGGCTCCCGCCGCCGGGGTGCCGCCGGTCGTCGCCAGGACCGACACGCTGCGCGTCGTGCACGCGGTGAAGGTGTAGGCGGGGGCGTCGAAGGCGAGCTCGAGGACGGCCGATGCGGCGAAGGCGGGCGTGGCCACGGAGGCGGCGACCACCGGGATGGTCCACGCCGCGCCCTGCACGATCGTCCGGCGGGCAGGCCGCCCCGAGGTCGGAACGGTCCAGGAGTCCGGGGTGCCGGAGTGCTCCGCGCTCGGGTCCACTGAGTCGATGTGTGTCATGGGGTGTCCGTCTCTGTCGGAGGTGTCAGGGGTGTCCGACGCGCTGATCCTGCCCAAGAGCGGACCTCTGCTCGACGAGGAACGGGGTGTGACGACGTTCGATGCCCGTTCCTGGAGATTCCGTCGCCGTCGGCGTCATCCCACGTCGTCGATCCGGCGGAAGGTCCGCTGCATGTGGATGCGCGAGCTGAACCCGGCCGACTGCGCGACGCGGTCCAGGTCCGCCCCCGATCGGGAGCCGAGCTCGTCGAGGAGGCGCTGCGCCTCGAAGGCCCGCCACCGCTCGATCTGCTGGCGCGGTGTGGTGCCGGCGGAGGAGAACGCGCGGTGCAGGTGGCTGACCGACACTCCGAGGGTCTCCGCCAGCGTCTCCACCGTGAAGGAGCGGTCGCGGTAGTGGCGCTCGATCAGTCGACTGCCCGCGGCGAGGACCCCCGCTGCCGAGCGGTCCTCGCGGTCGAGAGCGGGCAGCAGCGCCGAGAACGCCGAGGCGATGAGGTGCTCGCTCGCGATCTCGAAGTGCTCGAAGGCCGCGTCGGACGACTTCACGTCGACGTTGAGGACCGTGTTCGCGGCGCCGATGAGAGCCCGCCAGTAGGGCTCGGGAAGATCCAGCACCGTGTCCATGATCGACGAGAACGAGCTCCCCCGGAGCACGGACGGACGCAGCTGCCACTCGAAGCGGGCCCAGGGGCTCACCGCCGCCGCGTACTGGACGGTCGAGGCGCGGGTCATCAGGGCGCTGCCGGGCGGGAGCCGGTGGTCGACGTCCCCGATCCTCACGCGACCGATCCCGTCGGCACTGAACAGCACGCGGAGCCGCCCGGGGTGGGGGAGGACCTCGAACTCCCCGCTCTGCAGCCACGCACGGCTGAGGCTGAGCCGGGGCGAGGTGATCGCATCGACGACGGCACCGTGGGGGAGAGGCCGCTGAGGGATCCAGCCGAGGCGTCGGAGCCGTCTCTCCGCTGCGCTCCAGGACTGCGGCATCACCGCACCGCTCGCCGCGGGACGGGGTCGAACGGATCGAGGAGGGCCGCGCGCCGCGCAGAGCGGAGGGTGTGGGACGACATCGATGCTCTCCTCGGGACAGCGGCCGTGACCACGGCGCCACCTCTCAGCATCCGACGGCGCTCGACGCGATCCCGCGATCGAGCACGATTCCTCGTCGGGACGAGCCCGAAACCTCGCCGATCCCGGTCGACGGCGACGGAGCCCGCGCCCCCGTCGACGACCCGGGGGCCGATGCGCTTCAGAGGGCGGTCACCGCGCCCACGCGGCCGCGCCACCGTCGAGCGAGTCGGACGCCACGCCCGCCGCTGCCGCCCGCTCCGCTGCCAGCCGCGACCGAACGCCGGAGGCGCAGTGCAGCACGAGCGGACCCGACGGCAGCGCTGCGGGATCGAAGCGCGACATCGGCATCCGCACCGCTCCCGGCACCGCCACGGAGCGGTCCTCGTCGTCCTCGCGGAGGTCCACCACGGTCGGGGGCGTCGGTCCGGCCAGCCGCTCCCGCAGCTCGGCCGCCGTGATCGAGCCGGCCGAGGCCCGCCGCTCCGGCACCGAGGGAACCCGCCGTTCGAGGGGGAGCTCGGCCCAGGAGGCGTCGAGAGCGTCGTGCACCAGCACGCGCCCGAAGAGCGGCTCTCCCGCACCGGTCACGAGCTTCACGACCTCCGCCGCCATCGCCGAGCCGATCATCGCGCAGAGCGCGCCCAGCACGCCGACACTCGCGCAGCTGTCGCCCGCGTCCTCGGCCTCAGGGTGCAGAGCACGCAGCGTCACGCCGCCGCCCGGAGCCGCGGCCCAGAAGGTCGACAGCTGGCCGTCGAAGCCGAGCGCCGACCCCCACACGTGCGGGATCCCGGCGCGCGTCGTCGCATCCGAGGCGAGGTAGCGCGCGCCGAAGGTGTCGAATCCGTCGACCACCACGTCCCAGCCGGCGACGAGGGCGTCGACGTTGGCCGAGGTCAGCGAGACGGGGAACGCGCGGGCGTCGATGCCCGGGGACAGCCGCCGCGCGGTCGCCGCAGCGGACTCCGCCTTCGACCGGCCAACCGAGGAGTCGTCGTGCGCCGTCTGCCGCGCCAGGTTCGAGAGCTCGACGACGTCGCCGTCCACGATGCCGAGCCGGCCGACTCCGGCCGCGGCGAGCGCCGTGATCACCGGCGAGCCGATGCCGCCCGCTCCGAGGACGAGCACGCGTGCGTTCCGGAGGCGCCGCTGCCCCAGCTCCCCGATCGGCCCCAGGCGGATCTGCCGCGCGAACCGCTCCCACTCGGCGGCGGTCAGCGGTGGTCCGGGTTCGACGAGCGGAGTCATGCGAGCTCCTTCCTCCACTGGCCCTCGTGGGCGACGGGGACGAAGCCGACGGCCTCGTTCACGGCGAGCATGGGGCGGTTCTCCTCGGCGTTCCAGGTGTAGACGGCGCCGCACTCCGGCGCGGTCAGGGCGAGCTGCTCGAGGGCGTCGAGCTTGAGCAGCATCCCCAGCCGGTGTCCGCGGTGCTCGGGCAGGACGAGGGTGTCGCCCCAGAGGGCGGCGCGGCCCGGGATCACGTCGACGGTGCAGTATCCGGCCAGGCGCCCGCTCGCGCGGTGCAGTGCCGCGGAGGTCAGCTCGATACGCCCTCCGGCCGCGGCGCCGGTCTCGTGGGCGGCGAGCCTCGCGCGGGTCCACGTCTCCTCCGGCACGGAGAGGCCGGCAGACGGGGCCTGGACCGACATCCGCGAGCGCAGGAGCAGGAGGTCCTCGATCCACTCCTCCGGCGCCGCGCCTCGCCAGTGCAGCAGGTCGTAGCCGGAGGCGTGCTCCGACGCCGCGGCCCGTCGCGACGCCGTGACCTCGCCGTCGAGGGGGAGCCGGGCGACGCTCACCCGCTCCACCTGCTCGAGCGACCAGCCGCGGGCGGCCAGCCGTCGCGACCCGGGGTCGGCGGAGGGGACGGATCCGGCTCCCGAGAGCGCGTCGATCCGCGGGCCCGAGGCGTCGGCCCGGTGGGCCGTCCAGGTCTGCAGGACACGGCGGCCGAGAGCGACCGCCTCGCCGCTCAGTCGCTCCATCAGCGCCGTGCCGACTCCTCGGCCGCGCTCGGCAGGGAGGACCGAGATCGACACCCAGGCCGCGTCGTCGTCCGGGGCGGTGCTCCAGTGCAGCTCGCCGCTGCCGACGGGTCGGCCGCCGGACTCGGCGAGGAAGGCGCGGCGGGGGGAGTGCTCGCGCTGCTGCCACTCCCCGAGGCTCGTCTCGGCGGGGAAGCCCAGATCGGCGGTGCCGGTCCCCTCCGCCTCGACCGCGTCGCCGATGGCGGTGAGGGCGAGGAAGTCGCTCCAGCCGGTGCCCCCCGCTCGCTCGGGGATCACGAGCTCGCGGATGCGCGGCGTCGGGTCGGAGGAGCGGTTCACCACCCCAGTGTGCACTCCCGAGCGCCGGGAGCGCCCGTCCGGCCCGTTCCGTCCGCCCAGCGTCGCAGCAGGTCCGCGCGATCGGGCTCCGCCTCCCGGTCCCGGCGCGGCCGTCGGCTACCGTGGAGGCGTTGTGGACGGGAGCGAGGCGGCCGGGTGTACCTGAAGAGCCTGACCCTCAAGGGTTTCAAGTCCTTCGCTCAGCCGACCACGTTCGCCTTCGAGCCGGGGGTCACCTGCGTCGTCGGCCCCAACGGCTCGGGCAAGAGCAACGTCGTCGACGCGCTCGCCTGGGTGATGGGGGAGCAGGGAGCGAAGACCCTCCGCGGCGGCAAGATGGAGGACGTCATCTTCGCGGGCACTTCCACCCGCGGTCCTCTCGGCCGCGCCGAGGTGGCTCTCACCATCGACAACTCGGACGGCGCCCTGCCGATCGAGTACACCGAGGTGACCATCACCCGGACCCTCTTCCGCAACGGCGGCAGCGAGTACGCGATCAACGGACGCGGCTGTCGGCTGCTCGACGTGCAGGAGCTGCTGAGCGACTCCGGTCTCGGGCGCGAGATGCACGTCATCGTCGGGCAGGGGCAGCTCGACGCGGTGCTGCACGCGACCCCCGAGGAGCGGCGCGGGTTCATCGAGGAGGCCGCCGGGATCCTCAAGCACCGCCGCCGCAAGGAGAAGACGCTCCGCAAGCTCGAGGCGATGCAGGCCAACCTCACCCGACTCTCCGACCTCGCGGGCGAGATCCGGCGCCAGCTCAAGCCCCTCGGGCGCCAGGCGGAGGTCGCGCGGCAGGCCCAGACGATCGCCGCCGTGGTGCGCGACGCCCGGGCGCGCCTGCTCGCCGACGACGTGGTCGCCCTCCGGACCGCTCTGGACGGCTTCGCCCGCACCGAGAGCGAGCGGCACAGCGAGCGGGTGGTCCTGCAGCAGCGGCTCGAGCAGGCGACGCTGCGGCGAGCGCGGATCGAGGCGGAGGCGGTCGGCGACGCGGTCGACGATGCGCGGCGCACCTCGTTCGAGCTGGAGTCGGTGCAGGAGCGGCTGCGGAACCTGTCGGCCCTCGCCGGGCAGCGGCTCGCGATGCTCGAGCTCGAGTCCGAGCAGCCGCAGATCCAGCCGCGGGTCACGCCCGCGCAGGTGGAGGAGGCACAGATCGAGCTGGAGCGCCTGCGGCAGGCCGTCCTCGACGCGGAGACGGCCTGGGTCCAGGCGCAGCGCACGACCGTCGCGGCCCGCTCCGCCCTCGACACCGTCGACGAGGAGATCGCCGCGCAGGCGGCCCTCGTCTCGCGCCACGACCTCGAGCTCTCCACTCTCTCGGGGCAGGCCGACACCGCCGCGTCCCGTCTCGCATCCGTCCGGGGCGAGGTCCTGCGTGCGCAGAACACGCTGGACGCGGCCGACCGGCGGAAGGAGGCGGCGCGGCGGGCGCTCGACGCACTGGAGGCCGAGCTGGACGACGCGGGCCGCGGCCCCGACGGCGGCCTCGACGAGGGCTACGAGTTCGCCCAGTCCGCGGTCTCGGCCGCCGAGGGCGGGATCGAGCGGCTGCGCGAGGAGCTGCACGCCCTGGAGCGCGAGCGCGAGGCGCTGGCCGCCCGCACGGGTGCTCTGTCTCTGGCCCTCGACGTCTCGGACGGCTCGGCCGAGCTGATCGCAGCCCGGGTCGAGGGGGTGCGCGGGCGGGTCGCCGAAGGGATCCAGGTGCGGCCGGGGTCCGAGGCCGCGATCGCCGCCGCACTCGGCGCGATCGCCGACGCCGTGCTGGTCGAATCGACCGCCCGGGCCGACGCTGCAGTGGACGCCGCGCTGGAACGCGACCTCGGACGCGTCGAGCTGCTGGTCGCCGACGCCGCGCGCCCGCACGTCGCCCTCACCGTTCCCGAGGGAGCGGTCCGCGCGGGCGACCTCGTCACGGCGCCGGCCGGCGTCCTCTCGCTCCTGGAGCGCGTGCTCGTGGTCGAGGACCTCGCCGCGGCGCGGCGCCTGCGGGAGCGGACCGATCCCGGCACCGTCCTGGCCGCCCGGGACGGAGCGATCCTCTCCGACGCCGTGCAGAGCGCCGGTTCCGGCGGGCAGCGCAGCCGGATCGAGCTCGTCTCCGAGCGCGACTCGGCCGCCGCCCGGCTGGACGAGGTCGAGGGCGGGATCGACCGGCTCCGCTTCGAGCTGGCCGAGCAGACCGGCGCACTCCGCGGAGCGAGGGAGCAGGCCGCGAGCGCTCTCTCGGCCCTCCGCGAGCACGACGCCGCCCGCGCTGCCCACACCGAGCGGCTCGGCGGCGTGCGCGCCCAGCTCGAGGCGGCCACCGCCGAGCACGGCCGCGGCTCGAGGGCGCTGGCCGTCGCCTCGGACCGGGTCGGCGACGCCGAGCGCGCGGCTCAGGAGGCGAAGTCGGCGCTCGACGCCGCGCGCGCCCGGCCCCGGCCGGTGCTCGACGCGAGTGCCCGCGACGGTCTGCAGCGCGACGTCGAGACCGCGCGCGAGCGAGAGATCGAGGCGCGGCTCGGCGTCGAGACCGCCAAGGAGCGGGTGCGCGCGGAGCAGTCCCGCGGGGAGGCGCTGGCCCGCCAGCTGGCCGCCGACCGCGCCGCCGCCGACGAGGCCGCGCGCCGCGCCGTGATCCGCCGCCGCCAGCGCGACGCGGCGGCCGAGGTGACCGCCGCGCTCCCCGCCGTCCTCTCCTCCGTCGACCGCTCCGTCCAGCACGCCCGGGCCGAGCTCGTCGCGGCCGAGGCGGCGCGCGCGCAGCAGAACGCCGAGCTGCAGGGGCTCCGCCGCGAGGAGGGGAGCCTGCGCGACCGGCTCCAGTCCGTGACCGAGAGCGTCCACGGCCTCGAGCTGCAGATCTACGAGAAGAGGCTGCAGCTCAGCGGTCTGCTCGAGCGCGCCGCGTCCGAGCTCGGGCTCGCCGAGGACGTGCTGGTGGAGGAGTACGGTCCCGGAGTCGGCGTCCCCGACGAGACGGACGAGGAGCAGGAGCCGCGGCCGTACGTCCGCGAGGAGCAGCGCCGCCGCCTCGAGAAGGCCGAGAAGCAGCTCGGGCAGCTGGGCCGCGTCAATCCGCTCGCGCTGGAGGAGTTCGCCGCCCTGGAGCAGCGGCACGCGTTCCTGACCGAGCAGCTGGCCGACCTCACCGGGACCCGCCGCGACCTCCTCACCATCATCGAGGAGCTCGACGAGACGATGCAGACGGTGTTCGCCTCCGCCTTCGACGACACGCAGGCGGCGTTCGCGGACGTGTTCCCGATCCTCTTCCCCGGCGGCACCGGCAGCATCCGCCTGACCGACCCGGAGAACCTGCTCACCACCGGCATCGAGGTCGCGGTGCGGCCGGCCGGCAAGAAGATCGAGCGGCTCTCGCTCCTCTCCGGAGGGGAGCGCTCGCTCGCGGCCGTGGCGTTCATGGTCGCCATCTTCAAGTCGCGGCCGAGCCCCTTCTACATCATGGACGAGGTGGAGGCCGCGCTCGACGACGCCAACCTCGGCCGGCTGCTCAGCATCTTCGAGGACCTGCGCACCTCCAGCCAGCTGATCGTCATCACCCACCAGAAGCGGACCATGGAGATCGCGGACGCCCTTTACGGGGTCTCGATGCGGCAGGACGGAGTCTCGGCCGTCGTCGGCCAGCGGGTCGCCGCGCCCCCGGCCTGAACCCGCCTCCCCGACCGCTCGGAGGCGCGCCCGCCGGTAGCCTGGACCCATGGCAGAACGCACCTCCTGGTCGCTCGGCCGCGCACTGCGCGGCCTGTTCGAGAAGCGCACGATCGACGACCAGACCTGGGACGACCTCGAGACGGCGCTGATCACCGCCGACTTCGGTCCCGACATCACCGAGGAGATCGTCGACGACCTCCGCGCCAAGGTGGCCCGCTACTCCACCACCGACCCGCGCGACCTGCAGCGGATGCTCCGCGAGTCCCTCGAGGAGCGCCTGTCGAAGTACGACACGACCCTCAAGCTCAGCGAGCGCCCCGCCGTGATCCTCGTGGTCGGCGTGAACGGCGTCGGCAAGACCACGACCATCGGCAAGTTCGCCAAGTTCCTCCGCAACTACGGCCGGAGCGTCGTGGTCGGCGCGGCCGACACCTTCCGTGCCGCGGCGGTCGACCAGCTCGCCACCTGGGCGCAGCGCGCCGACGCCCAGATCGTCCGCCCGCAGCAGGAGCGCCAGGATCCGGCGTCCGTCGCCTTCCAGACCGTGCAGTTCGCGAAGGACACCGGCGTCGAGATGGTCATCATCGACACGGCCGGCCGCCTGCACACCAAGGGCGGGCTGATGGACGAGCTCACGAAGATCAAGCGCGTCATCGAGAAGCAGGCGCCGATCTCCGAGATCCTGCTCGTGCTCGACGCGACGACCGGTCAGAACGGGCTGAGCCAGGCCGAGGCGTTCATCGAGCACGCCGGCGTCACCGGCCTGGTCATCACGAAGCTCGACGGCTCGGCGAAGGGCGGCTTCGTCCTCGCCGTGCAGGAGAAGACCGGCATCCCGATCAAGCTCGTCGGCCAGGGCGAGGGCATCGGCGACCTCACCGGCTTCACCCCCCACGTCTTCGCCCAGCAGCTCGTCAGCTGAGCGGCCCCGCCCGGGACGACGCACCGGCGCCGTCCCGGTGACGGTTCACACGGCCTGCGAGAAGCCCAGCGCCGCGTCGGCGAGGTGGCGCAGGTGCTCCGGAACCGGCAGCCCCTTCGACTCCATCGAGCGCGCCCAGAGGCGGCCGGCCCGGTAGGAGGAGCGGACCAGGGGCCCGGCGAGGACACCGAGGAAGCCGATGTCCTCGGCCTCCTCCTTGATCGCCACGAACTCCTCCGGGTGCACCCAGCGGTCGACCGGCAGGTGCCGCGGCGTCGGGCGGAGGTACTGCGTGATGGTCACGATGTCGGTGCCGGCGTCGTAGAGGTCCTGCAGCGCCTGCGAGATCTCCTCCCGCTCCTCGCCCATGCCGAGGATGAGGTTCGACTTCGTGATCAGCCCCGCCTCCCGGCCCTGGGTGAGCACGTCGAGCGAGCGCTCGTAGCGGAAGGCCGGCCGGATGCGCTTGAAGATCCGCGGCACCGTCTCGACGTTGTGGGCGAACACCTCCGGCTCCGCGTCGAACACCCGCTGCAGGTGCTCGGCGCGGCCGGTGAAGTCCGGGACCAGGATCTCGACCCCCGTGCCCGGAGCCTGGGCGTGGATCTGGCGGATGGTCTCGGCGTAGAGCCAGGAGCCCTCGTCCGGCAGGTCGTCGCGGGCGACTCCGGTGACGGTCGCGTAGCGGAGGTTCATCCGCGCCACGGACTCGCCGACGCGCCGGGGCTCGTCCGCGTCGTAGTCCGCGGGCTTCCCGGTGTCGATCTGGCAGAAGTCGCAGCGGCGGGTGCACTGGGCGCCCCCGATGAGGAAGGTCGCCTCCCGGTCCTCCCAGCACTCGAAGATGTTGGGGCAGCCCGCCTCCTGGCAGACGGTGTGCAGCTCCTCGCTCTTCACCAGCGACTGCAGCTGCCTGTACTCCGGGCCCATCGAGGCCTTCGTGCGGATCCACTCGGGCTTGCGCTCGATCGGCGTCTCGGCGTTGCGGATCTCCAGCCGCAGCAGCTTGCGGCCGCCGGCCTCGGCGCTCACGCGGCGACCTCCTCGATGCGGGCGGAGAAGGCGGGGGCCGCCTCCGAGAAGCGCGCCGCCACCCGCGCCCGCACCGCCTCCATGGGCGGAGCCTCGCCGCGCTCGCGCTCGAGCGTGGTCACTCCGGCGTCTGCGATGCCGCAGGCGACGATGCGGGCGTAGGGCTCGAGGCTGTTCGCGACGTTGAGGGCGAATCCGTGCATCGTCACGCCCGAGGCGACGCGGATGCCGATCGCGCCGATCTTGTCGGCGCCGCCGTCCCTCGGGATCCACACTCCCGAGCGCCCGTCGACGCGCCGACCCTGCACGCCCAGGTCGTCGAGCGCGGCGATCAGCACGCCCTCCAGCGAGCGGACGTAGGCGACGACGTCGACCGGCTCGCCGAGACGCACGATCGGGTAGCCGACGAGCTGGGCCGGGCCGTGCCAGGTGATCCTGCCCCCTCGGTCGACGTCGACCACGGGCGAGCCGTCGTCCGGGCGCTCGTGCGCCTCGGTGCGCTTGCCGGCGGTGTAGACGGAGGAGTGCTCGCAGAGCACGAGGGTGTCCGGCCTCGCGCCCGCCACCACCTCGGCATGCAGGCGGCGCTGGAGCTCCCAGCCGTCGCGGTAGTCCAGGGGGTCCGCGGAGTCGCCCGCCACCAGTGTCTCGATCACCGGGCCACCCTAACCTCGTTCTTGGACCGAGACCAGTTAATCCGCCCGGCCGCGATCGCGCCGATCACGGGCCGATCGGCGGCCCCGCCCGCCGACGCTCCGGGCCTCCGGTAGAATTCCGGGCATCATGGCTACTTTCGGCACCCTCTCCGATCGACTCGTCGAGACCTTCAAGAACCTCCGCACGAAGGGCAAGCTCTCCGCGTCGGACGTCGACGGCACCGTCCGCGAGATCCGGCGCGCCCTGCTCGACGCCGACGTCGCGCTGGAGGTCGTGAAGGAGTTCACCGGCAAGGTGCGCGAGCGCGCCCTCGGCGACGAGGTCAACAAGGCGCTCAACCCGGCCCAGCAGGTCGTCCAGATCGTCAACGAGGAGCTCGTCGCGATCCTCGGCGGGCAGTCCCGCCGCCTCGAGTTCGCCAAGCGCCCGCCGACCGTCATCATGCTCGCCGGCCTCCAGGGCGCGGGCAAGACGACCCTCGCCGGCAAGCTCGGCAAGTACCTCGGCAAGGACGGCCACACGCCGCTCCTCGTCGCGGCCGACCTCCAGCGCCCCAACGCGGTGCAGCAGCTGCAGGTCGTCGGCGAGCAGGCCGGAGTCGCGGTCTACGCGCCCGAGCCGGGCAACGGCGTCGGCAACCCGGTCAAGGTCGCCCAGAACGCGATCCGCTTCGCGACCGACAAGCAGTACGACACGGTCATCATCGACACGGCCGGACGCCTGGGCGTCGACGCCGACATGATGAAGCAGGCCGCCGACATCCGCCGCGTCACGAACCCGGACGAGGTGCTGTTCGTGATCGACGCGATGATCGGCCAGGACGCGGTCGCGACCGCGAAGGCCTTCCAGGAGGGCGTCGACTTCACCGGCGTCGTCCTGTCCAAGCTCGACGGCGACGCCCGCGGAGGCGCGGCGCTCTCGGTCGCCTCGCTCACCGGCCGCCCGATCCTCTTCGCCTCCACGGGCGAGTCGCTCGACGACTTCGAGCAGTTCCACCCCGACCGCATGGCGAGCCGCATCCTCGACCTCGGCGACGTGCTGACCCTCATCGAGCAGGCGCAGTCCGCGTTCGACGAGGACGAGGCCCGCAAGATCGCCGAGAAGATCATGGGGGACACGTTCACCCTCGACGACTTCCTCGGCCAGATGCAGCAGCTGCGCAACATGGGCTCGATCAAGAAGATGATCGGCATGCTGCCCGGTGCGAAGGGCATGCGCGAGCAGCTCGACCAGTTCGACGAGCGCGAGATCGTGCGCACCGAGGCGATCATCCAGTCGATGACGAAGGCGGAGCGGGTCAACCCGAAGCTGCTCAACGGCTCGCGGCGCCTGCGCATCGCCCGCGGATCCGGCATGACGGTCACGGACGTCAACCAGCTCGTCCAGCGCTTCGAGCAGGCCGCCAAGATGATGAAGACGGTCGCCAAGGGCGGCATGCCCTCGGTCCCCGGCATGGGCCCCGTTCCCGGAGCCGGGTACCAGGGCCGTCCGAAGCCGCAGAAGAAGAAGAGCAGCAAGTCCGGCAACCCCGCCAAGCGCGCGGCCGAGAACGCCGCGATCACCTCGGCGCCCCGCCCGGGCGACGCGGGCGGCTCCGGCTTCGGCCTGGGCGGCGGTGCCGGCAAGGGCGCCCAGCCCACGCCGGAGGAGCTCGAGCAGCTGCAGAAGCTCCTCGGCCGATGAGGCGGGTCGCGGCCGGACGCGCGGGCGGGGTCCTCGTCCTCGCGGCCCTGCTCGGGCTCACCGGCTGCGCCGAGGGCTCCGGGGTCGACGCGATGACAGCGCCCTCTCCGGAGGACCTCGTCGGGCGCTGGGTGACCGGCGTGGCCTACGACGCGCCCGACGTGCCGTTCCTCCTGATCGCCGAGAACGGGACCTGGACCGGCTCCGACGGCTGCAACGGCGCGCAGGGGGAGTGGTCGATCGACCAGGAGGGCGCGCTCACCGTCTCGGCCGGGCCGAGCACGCTGATCGCCTGCGACGGCGTCGCCCTGCCGAGGATCTTCTCGGGGGCGGCGATGGCCTCGCTCGACGGCGGGCGGCTCCGCCTGTTCGACGACGACGGCGCCACGGTCGTCAAGCTCGCCCGCTCCACGAGCGACGAGGCGCCGACCGCCTCGCCGGATCCGGCGGGGGAGTAGCGGGGCTGCTCGAAGTGACGCCGGGGAGCCCCAGGGTGCGCCCCGCTCGCTAGCGTGAGGGCATGACAACCGCACACGCGCGCCCCGTCCGCATCGGCGTCCAGATCGCACCGCAGCACGTCCCCTACGAGGTCATCCGCGACACGCTCGCCGAGCTCGAGGACCTCGGCGTCGACATCGCCTTCAACTGGGACCACTTCTTCCCGCTCTCCGGGGAGCCGAACGGCCTGCACTTCGAGGGCTGGAGCATGCTCGCGGCCTGGGCCGAGCAGACCAGCCGCATCGAGTTCGGCCCGCTGGTCACCTGCAACAGCTACCGCAACCCCGACCTCCTCGCCGACATGGCGCGCACGGTCGACCACATCAGCGCCAAGGGCGCCGAGGGCCGTCTGATCTTCGGCATCGGCTCGGGCTGGTTCGAGCGCGACTACGAGGAGTACGGCTACGAGTTCGGCACCCCCGGCTCGCGACTCGACGAGCTCTCCGAGGCGATGCCGCGCATCCGCAGCCGCTGGTCGATGCTCAACCCGGCGCCCACCCGCGACATCCCGGTGATGATCGGCGGCGGAGGCGAGAAGAAGACGCTGCGGATCGTCGCCGAGCACGCCGACATCTGGCACAGCTTCTCGGACGTCCCGACGCTCGAGCGCAAGCTCGGCGTGCTGTCGGAGTGGTGCGGCCGCGTCGACCGCGACCCGGCGGCGATCGAGATCTCGACCGGCGCGAGCGTGCGCGGCGGGGTCGGCGACGCCTCCTTCGACGTGCTCGACCAGCAGTACGACCTCGGCGCCCGCCTGTTCACGCTCGGCATCACGGGCCCGGACATCGACCTGGCGCCCGTGCGCGACCTGCTCGGCTGGCGCGACGGGAAGAACAGCACCGCGCGCTGACCGGTCGGGACGCCGTCGTCGGGCGGCGTCCCGCGTCGGCGTCAGGTCGCCGGAGCGTCCGTCGCCTTCTGGTCGGTCGGCACGGCGCGGGCGAGCCCGGACTTCTCCGCTGCGACCTCGAACGCGTCGGCCAGAGCCCGCTGGCCCTCGACGGTCGGATGCACGCCGTCCTCGCCGAGCAGGCCGTCATCGCGCAGCGGGTCCGGGTACTCGAGCGCGCCGCCGCCGGCGGCGGTGACGGCCTCGACCAGCGCCGCGTCGTACTCGTCGAGGTCGGTGGGGCGCGGGTCCGGGCCCCAGACCGAGTCGAGCGCGATGAGCCGGGCCGACGGCGACGCGGAGGCGATCGCGTCGACGGCCGGGCCGATCGCCGCGTCCACGTCCTCGGGATCCCAGCCCAGGTCGTTGCTGCTGGCGATCAGGACGATCGCGTCGGGCTCCGTGTCGGCGATCTCCTCCGCGCGGTCGCCGATCGCGACGCCGCAGTCGCCCGGCTCGATGAAGCCGCCGCCGTCGCAGCCCAGGTTGGTGACCGCCCAGCCGAGGTCGTCGCCGACGAGTGCGGGCCAGGCCTGGTCCGGGTCGACGTTCAGACCGCGCACGATGCTGTCGCCGACGACGGTCACCCGGGAGCCGGCGGGCAGCGAGCCGCCGATCGACAGCGGCAGCGGATCCGCGGTGACGGTGGGGAGGGGAGTGGCGGTGCCGGCGGGCGACGCGCTCGCCGGGCCGGTCGTGGTCGAGGACGAGCAGCCGGCGAGGCCGAGGGCCAGGGCGCCGATCGCGGCTGCGGCGAGGAGGACGGGACGCGTCATGAGCGGGGATCCTGGAGCCCGTCGCGCAACTCGCCCGCGAGCGCCCGGACCACTGCCTTCAGGTCGCCGTCGTTCGCCGCGGCCGTCCGCAGCTGGCGCTGGTAGCTCGCTCCCGCGACCAGGATCAGCTCGACGTCGCCGAGCTCCTTCACGCAGTCGAGACGCTCGGCGACCGGTGCGAGGGTGACGAGCAGGTCGCGGATGTCGTCGGTGACCAGCCGCTCCGCTCCAGCGGCGTCGAGGATGATCTCGGCGTCGAGCCCGTAGCGGGCCGCGCGCCACTTGTTCTCGCGCACGTACCAGGGCTGCATCGTCGGAAGGTCCTCGCCCGCGTCCAGCCGCGACGAGAGGTGCTCGACGAGGCACTGGATCAGCGCCGCGACCGCTCCGATCTCCTCCGCGGAGGAGAGGCCGTCGCACGCGCGCATCTCGAGAGTGCCCCACTGCGGCGAGGGGCGGATGTCCCAGCGGACCTCCGTGTGATCGTCGATGACGCCGGTGCGCATCATGTCGTCGACGTACTCCTCGTAGTTCGCCCAGGCGCCGAACTGCGGAGGCAGGCCCGCCGTCGGCAGCTGCTGGAACATCAGCGCGCGGTTCGAGGCGTAGCCCGTGTCGACTCCGCCCCAGAACGGGCTCGACGCCGAGAGCGCCTGCAGGTGCGGGTAGTAGTCGAGCAGGGAGTTGAGGATCGGCAGCACCTTGTCGCGGTGCTCGACGCCGACGTGCACGTGGATGCCCCAGATCATCATGTTCCGGCCCCACCACTGGGTCCGGTCGATGAGGCGGTGGTACCGCTCCTTGTCCGTGATGGCCTGGTCGAACCACTGCGCGAACGGGTGCGTGCCCGAGCACACGAGGTCGAGTCCCATGGGGTCGGTGATCTCGCGCACCTGCCGCAGCTGGTCCTGCAGGTCGGCGACCGCGTCGCGGACGGAGGTGTGCACGCCGGAGACCAGCTCGACCGTGTTGCGCAGGAGCTCGCCGGTGATGTGCGGGTGCGGGGCGCCGTCGTCGCTGCGGAGCGCCTCCAGCACCACATCGGCGACGTTGGCGAGATCGCCCGTCTGCCGGTCGACGATCGCGACCTCCCACTCGATCCCGAGCGTGGAGCGGTCTGATGCGGCGAAGCTGATCTCCATGGCGTGGTCCTCATCGGATCCGGGCGTCCGCCGATCGGGACGCGCCTCGCCATCCTGCCACCTGCGGCCGGGGCGGACGCCGAGCCCCGGCGGAGGCCTTCCGGGTCCCGCGCGGCCCGCTCCCGCGAGGGTGCCGCTGGTCGGCGGCGTGCCGGGCCCGCACCGGGGCGGTTTTTCTGGCAGAATGATCCGTCGGGTCCGAGGCGGTCGACCCTCTACTCACCGCCGACGAAACCCCCTCGAGCTTCCGCCGGGTGTGCCCCCACGCTCACGGCTCAGTTCATCCATCATCGACCGGACACCGGTCAACGACCACACAGGAGAATTGTGGCTGTCAAGATTCGTCTGAAGCGCCTCGGCAAGATCCGGGCGCCCTACTACCGCATCGTCGTCGCCGACTCGCGCACCAAGCGCGACGGCCGCGTGATCGAGGAGATCGGCAAGTACCACCCGACCGAGCAGCCCTCGTTCATCCAGGTCGACTCGGAGCGCGCGCAGTACTGGCTCGGAGTCGGCGCGCAGCCGACCGAGCAGGTCGCCGCGATCCTCAAGCTGACCGGCGACTGGGGCCGCTTCAAGGGCGACGCCGACGCCGTCAGCACCGTCCAGGTGAAGGAGCCCAAGGCTCCGTTCGTCGTCGACGCGAAGAAGAAGCCCGTCCTCAAGCCGAAGTCCGAGGCTCCGGCCAAGGCCGCCCCGGTCGAGGACACCGCCGACGAGACCTCCACCGAGGCGTAGTCAGTGCTCGCTCCCGCCGTCGAACACCTCGTCAAGGGGATCGTCGAGAACCCCGATGAGGTCAGTGTCGTGGCCACGAGCTCCCCGCGCGGAGAGGTCCTCGAGGTGCGCGTGCACCCCGAGGACCTCGGCCGCGTGATCGGACGCTCCGGTCGCACCGCCAAGGCCGTCCGCACTCTCGTCGCCGCGCTCGCCGACGGGCGCCGCGTGCGCGTCGACGTCGTCGACACCGACAAGTAGAGGTGTCGGTCACCGGACCGGGCACGACGCAGCTCCGCGTCGCCCGACTCACCAAGGCCCACGGGCTCAAGGGCGCCATCAAGCTCGAGCTGTACACGGACGAGCCCGACAAGCGCTTCACCCCCGGATCCACGTTCACGCTGCAGGTCCCGCGCACCTCCGAGTGGCACGGCAAGAAGCTCGAGCTCGTCGAGCTGCGCTGGTACAACAGCCACCCCGTCGCGTTCTTCCGAGGCGTCGACGACCGCAACGCCGCTGAGACCCTCCTGAAGGCGATCCTCTGGATCGACGAGGAGGTGCAGACCCAGCCGGGCGAGGACGACTCCTGGTACGACTACCAGCTGGTCGGCATGAAGGTCGTCCGCGACGGCGTCGAGGTCGGCACCGTCCGCCGCGTCGACCACTTCCCCGCGCAGGACCTGCTCATCGTCGGTACCCCCTCCGGCGAGGTGATGGTGCCGTTCGTGAACGCGATCGTCCCCTCCGTCGACGCCGCGGCCGGGATCGTCACGGTCACGCCTCCGATCGGCCTCTTCGAGGAGGCTCCTGAGGAGGAGCCCGCCGCGGTCGACCTCAGCGGCGTCGACCTCGCGGACCCGGCGCTGAGCTCGCCTGCGGACGCCGACGAGACGGACGCCTCCGCTGACGCGGACTCCGCTGACGCGGACTCCGCTCTCGAGGAGCCCGCCGACGACGAGCCCCCGGCCGCCTCCGACCCCGCCTCCGAGGAGGAGCCCCGGTCGTGAGGATCGACATCGTCACGATCTTCCCGGAGTTCTTCGGCGTGCTCGACATCAGCCTGCTCGGCCGTGCGCGGCAGAGCGGGCTGATCGAGCTCGGCGTGCACGACCTGCGCGACTTCACCCACGACCGTCACCGCACCGTCGACGACACGCCCTACGGCGGCGGCGCCGGCATGGTGATGCGACCGGAGCCGTGGGGCGAGGCGCTCGACACGATCCTCGACGGCGCGGACGACCCCGTCGTGATCTTCCCGTCGCCCGCGGGCGAGCTGTTCACCCAGGCGACCGCCCGCGAGCTCGCGGAGGAGTCCACCCTCGTCTTCGGCTGCGGCCGCTACGAGGGCATCGACCAGCGCGTCGTGGACCACACCGCCGAGCGCGCGCGGGTCCGGCTGATCAGCCTCGGCGACTACGTCCTCAACGGAGGAGAGGTCGCCGTGATGGCGATGATCGAGGCCGTCGGACGCCTGGTCCCGGGCGTCGTCGGCAACCCGGCGAGCCTGGTCGAGGAGAGCCACTCCGACGGGCTGCTCGAGTACCCGAGCTACACCAAGCCGGCCTCCTGGCGGGGCCTCGACGTCCCTCCGGTGCTCCTCAGCGGCAACCACGGGGCGATCGCCGCCTGGCGCCACGAGCAGAGCGTCGAGCGCACGCGCCGCGTCCGCCCCGAACTGCTTCCCTAGCCCCGCGCCGCACGGTCACCGGGCCGCGAGGGCCAGGTGCCGGTCGCGGAGGGCGAGGAAGAGGGGGAACGCGAACGCGAGGGCGACCAGCGGCGCGAGCAGCACCAGGATCCACACGCGGCGCATCCCGATCCGGCGGCCCTCCACCACCATGAAGGCGACGGCCGCGATCGCGACGACCAGCAGGTCGGTCGAGAACGACGACACCCACGGCCCGCCTGCGGCGAGGCCGGCGAGCACGTCCGCGCCCTCCTGCATCGCCCGCACGTTCCAGGTCCAGGTCCCGATCAGCCCGGCGAGGGCGAGGACGAGGTAGACGATCCCGAGCGGCGTCCAGCCGCGGTGCAGCCGGCTCATGCGCGGGCCTCCGTTCGTGCGAGGGTGAGGATCGTCCCTCCTGCGAGGGCGACCACCGCCACAGTAGCGACGGCGAGGGTCAGCGCGTCCGGTGCGGTCAGCGCCTGTCCGCGCAGCGCCTGCCAGCAGGTGAGGGCGACCGCGGCCGCCCAGCCCGCCGAGGCCAGTGCGACGAGCCGCAGCCGGGTGGATCCGGGGCGCAGCACGGGGATCCGCGGTGCCAGCCGTCCGAGCAGCAGCGCGAGCAGCGGGAGCCCCTGCAGAGCGTGCATCCCGACGAAGTGCGGGATGCGCAGATCGCCCCCGATGGTGCTCCAGCCCAGGAGCGGGAGGCCGGGTCCGCCGTCCGCGACTCCGACGGCGTGCGCGCCGACGACGCCCTGGTAGTCGCTGATCTGGCCGGGCGAGGGCCCCGTCATCAGGAACGCGAGGGCCATCCCGACGAGCCCGATCACGAGTCCGGCACGGACGGCGAGCGTCAGCGCAGGGTCGCCGAGCGGCACCCGCGCCAGGAGGGCGGCGAGGACCAGCGTCGCCAGCCAGACCACCACGATGGAGACAGCCATCGAGGCCCAGAGCGCGGCGTGCAGGGGAGTGGAGACGTCGAAGTGGCTGCGCTCGCCGACCAGGGCGGCGCCTCCGATCACGACCATCTCGACCGCCAGGCCGACTGCCGCGACCGTGCCCAGCGCTCGGGCGAGGCGGCGCCGGCGGGGCACGAGCCCGATCAGCCAGGCGAGCGTCACGGCGTACAGCGCGATCGAGAGGCAGAACTTCAGCGGCTTGCCCCAGAGCGGCTGTCCGCCGAGCTCGCGGGGATCGAGGACCAGCGCGATCGCGCAGAGGAGGGCGCCGACCGCCATCGCGGCAGCGAGCACCAGGAGCGGCCGGTGCGGAGCGGCGGAGGCCGTGCGCGCGGGCGTCTCGGTCGCCGCACTCATCGGGGCACCTCCGTCGAGCCGAAGCGGCTCTGCGTCTCGCGCGCCTGGGCGACGCGCCGGAGCGACTGCAGCACCACGTCTCCGAGCGCGGTGCCGACGGCGGCGACGGCGGCCTGCTCGCTCACGCTGTCGCGGGCCTGCAGTTCGTCGAGGTCGGCGGAGGCGACGAGGGCGGCGGCGTGTGCGTAGGCCTCGAGCCAGCCGGCACTCATCGGTCCGGTGGAGAGCTCGAGCGCGTCGAGCGCCCGTGCCGCCGTCGCGACGGCAGGGTGGCCGCAGTGGTCGGAGCCCGCGGCCTCGGCGATCCGCCGCGTCGACGCCTCGGTGGCGGACGCTGTCGAGTCGGCGCTCACGGAGACCACGTCCTGCGCCACCTCGAACGCCGCTGTCGGACCGACGCCCGCGTCGAGCGCCGCCGTGATCCGCTTCGCGCCGGCGATGCCGACGCCGCCGCTCTCGATGAGCGCCCGGAGCAGCGTCAGGCGGGCGACATGGGCGTCCCCGTACTCCGCCCGCTGAGGGCCGGCGGCGTCGCCCGGCGGCAGCAGCCCCTCCCGGATGTAGTACTTGATCGTAGGCAGGCTGACGCCGCTGCTGCGGCTGAGCTCCGAGATTCTCACGTGGACAGTATCGCTATCGGATAGCGGTACTGTCCATCATTCGGTCAGTCCCGCTCGGAGAGGACGATGTTCCCCGTCTCGGTGATGGCGATCGTGTGCTCCATGTGGGCGCCGCGAGAGCCGTCACGGCTGCGGAGGGTCCAGCCGTCCTTGTCCGTGTAGATCTCGTCGGTCGTCTGCAGGAACCACGGCTCGATCGCGACGACGAGGCCCGGGCGGAGCGGGTAGCCGCGGCCGGCGCGTCCGTCGTTGGGGATGTGCGGATCGCCGTGCAT
The DNA here is from genome assembly GCF_009834265.1 of Rathayibacter sp. VKM Ac-2805. Lineage (NCBI taxonomy): Bacteria > Bacillati > Actinomycetota > Actinomycetes > Micrococcales > Microbacteriaceae > Rathayibacter > Rathayibacter sp. VKM Ac-2805. Next base: position 1,941,740 of record NZ_CP047185.1, on the reverse strand, counting down.
CGTGCGGCCGACGCCGTGGCCGCCGAAGTCGGTGTTGATGGACAGGCCCTCGGCGTGCGCGACGGCCGCGATGGCCGCGGAGATGTCGCCGATCTTCTTCCCGGGCTGGGCGGCGGCGATGCCGGCCTCGAGCGCGCGGGTGGTGGTGTCGATGAGGGCGAGGTCCTCCTCGCGCGGCGTCCCGACCACGACGCTGATGGCCGAGTCGGCGACCCAGCCGTTCACGGAGGCGGCGAAGTCGAGGGTGAGCAGGTCGCCGTCCTTCAGCCGGTAGTCGAAGGGCAGGCCGTGCAGCACCGCGTCGTTGACGGAGGTGCAGATGACCTTGCCGAAGGGGCTCGCGCCGAAGGAAGGGTGGTAGTCGATGTAGCAGGACTCGGCGCCGGCCGTGCGGATCATGTCGTGGGCGAGCCGGTCGAGCTCCAGCAGGTTCACGCCGACCGCGGCGGCGGCGGAGGTGGCCTTCAGTACTTCGCCGACGAAGCGGCCGGCGGGGCGCATCTCCTCGATCTCGGCGGGGGTGCGTAGCTCGATCATCCTGATCCTCTCGGGGTCCGCTGAGCCGTCGCTCAGCGGTGGTGGGTACGGTCGGTGCATGCGCACGCGACGGGCATTCGGTTCCTGGCAGTTCCCGGCGGCGATCGTGCTGCCCTTGTGGATCCTCCTCGGCTACGGGGTCTTCGGAGGATCGAGCGGCTGGACCGTGCTCGGCCTGGTGATCGCCCTCCCCATTCTGGCGGTCGCGCTGGCGGCTGTGGCCGCGATCGTCGCATTCCGGGTGACCGTCCGGCCCACGCGCACTCCCGCGTGGGGCGACGTGGCCGTGGTCGGCGCCTGGCACCTCTCCCTGATCGCCTTCGGCTTCTTCCCGCCCGGCGCCTGGGCGCTGGGCCTGCTCTCGGTGGTCCTCGGAGTGGCGGCCTTCTGGCACTCGGCGTGGCGATTCCTCGGCGACGCGAGGGCCACTCTCCTCGCCTTCTCGGAGGCGGCGTCCGTGCAGGCCGAGAGCGCTCACCGCCCCGTCTCCGGCGAGGGCTTCGACCCGGAGCGCCCGCAGGACGGGCAGACCATCGTCCTCTGAGGGGTCGGGCGTCCCGAGAGGCGCTGTCCCCTGCGAGGCCCCGCCCTGCTCCACAGCTCGGCCCTCTCGACGGACCCGCCCTCTGCGCGGCTCTGCCCTCCGGGTGACCCTGCTCTCCAGACGAGCCTGCTTTGACTCGGATCTATGCGGCATGGCAGAATGAGCGCTTGTGCCTCGCGCAGGCTCTGCCACAGGGGAGCCGCGACGACGTGGGCACGACCGACTTCCATCAACGAAACGGTGTTCGACCTGTGGCGGGCACGGAGAGCGATACAGCATGCACATCCTCGATTCCGTCGATGCGGCGTCCCTCCGCAGCGATGTCCCGGACTTCCGCGCCGGCGACACCGTCAAGGTCCACGTCAACATCGTCGAGGGCTCCCGCTCGCGCATCCAGGTCTTCCAGGGCGTCGTCATCGGCCGCTCCAACGAGGGCGTCCGCGAGACCTTCACCGTCCGCAAGGTGAGCTTCCAGGTCGGCGTCGAGCGCACGTTCCCCGTGCACTCGCCGGTCATCGACCACATCGAGGTCGTCACCCGCGGTGACGTCCGTCGCGCGAAGCTCTACTACCTGCGCAACCTGCGCGGCAAGAAGGCCAAGATCAAGGAGAAGCGCGACGCCTGAGCGGCTTCCGCACGACTTCTCGGGAACCCCGGTCCACCTATGATGGACCGGGGTTCCTCCCTTTCTCGGGGGCGATCCGTCCGGGGAGTCCACCCGGTGATGCACAGTAGGGGCGACGGCGAGCGATGACAGACAGCACGGCCCCGGTCCGCCTCCCCGGAGGCGAGGACCACGCCCGCCACTCGGCGGATCCGTCCGAGAAGCGCCCGCGCAGGCGCCGGGGTGTCCTGCTCTTCCTCCGCGACGTGCTGATCATCTTCGTGGTCGCGGTGCTCGTCTCCTTCCTCGTGAAGACCTTCCTGATCCGCTCGTTCTACATCCCCTCCTCCTCCATGGAGCAGACGCTCGTCGAGAACGATCGCATCCTCGTGAACGAGCTCGTGCCCGGAGTCGTGCCGATCTCGCGGGGCGACGTCGTCGTCTTCCGCGATCCCGGCGGATGGCTCTCGCCGAGCTCCGAGCCCTCCGTGCCGCCGTTCCAGGCCGCGGTCGACTCCGCCCTCGCGCTCGTCGGCCTCACCGCTCCCGACAGCAACGACCACCTCATCAAGCGCGTCATCGGCCTGCCGGGCGACCACGTGACCTGCTGCACACCGCTCGGCCAGGTCGAGATCAACGGCAACCCGATCGACGAGCCCTACGTGAAGCTGCCGGACGGGGTGCAGGCGGTCTCGGCCACCCCCTTCGACGTCGTCGTGCCCGAGGGCTCGCTCTGGGTGATGGGCGACAACCGCTACAACTCCGCCGACTCCCGCTACAACACCGACAAGCCGGGCGGCGGCTTCGTGCCGATCGACAACGTCGTGGGGCGCGCGATCCTCGTCACCTGGCCCGTGCAGCAGTGGGCGTGGCTCGACGACTACCCGTCGGTGTTCCGCGGAGTCGACACCGAGGCCTCCGAGGAGGGCTCGGACGACGCGCAGAGCGGGCAGGGCTAGGTGGTCGTCGCCGAGCCGACGCTGACGCAGGAGCGGCGCCTCTTCCGGCAGGGCTACGAGACGGTCATCGGCTGCGACGAGGTCGGCCGCGGCGCGATCGCCGGCCCGGTCTCGGTCGGTGTCGTGTCGATCGGCAGCCGCTGCGGGCGCTTCCCCGAGGGGCTCCGCGACTCCAAGATGCTCGCTCCCGCCCGCCGCGAGGCGCTGCTGCCGGGAGTGGCGAAGTGGGTCTCGGCCTGGGCGATCGGCGAGTCCTCGGCGGACGAGATCGATGAGACGGGGATCATCGCCGGCCTCGGCCGCGCGGCTTCGAGGGGCATCGAGCGCCTCGCCGACCAGGGCGTCGACCTCGCCACCGCCGTCGTCCTCCTCGACGGCGCCCACGACTGGCTGACGCCCGCGCTGGGCGAGTGGGCGGCCGAGCTGACCATCGTCACCCGTGTGAAGGCCGACCGCGACTGCGCCGCCGTCTCCGCCGCCTCCGTGCTCGCGAAGGTGGGCCGGGACGGTCAGATGGTGCGCCACCACGACGACTTCGCCGACTACGCCTGGGACAGCAACAAGGGCTACGGCAGCGCCGCGCACTGGGCGGGGATCGAGCGGGTCGGCCCGTCCCCGCTCCACCGGGTGACCTGGCTGTCGAAGTCGCGGGAGAGCGTCGAGGAGCCGCTCCCGGCGCTCGGGCCCGTCGGCTCGGCGTAGGATTGTCCAACGATGGATGAGGACGAATTCGAGGACTACGACCGCGAGGTCGAGCTGGCACTGTACCGGGAGTACCGCGACGTCGTCTCGCAGTTCTCGTACGTCGTCGAGACCGAGCGCCGGTTCTACCTGGCGAACGAGGTCGACCTGGTCCGCCGCGACACCGAGCACGACTTCTACTTCGAGCTCACCATGCGCGACGTGTGGGTCTGGGACGTCTACCGCTCCGACCGCTTCGTGAAGTCGGTGCGCGTGCTGACCTTCAAGGACGTCAACGTCGAGGAGCTCTCCCGCAAGGAGTTCGAGCTCCCGAAGGAGCTCGCGCTCGACGAGTAGCCCTCTGTCGCGGCAGGCTCCGGACCCCCTGCTGGTCGCGTAGCCGCCTCCGACGGCGCATCGAGACCCGGTGCCAGGAGCCCCACCCCGCTCCGGAGCTCTCTCGGATCCGCGGCTCCGCAGGTCTCGTCTTCAGGCAACGCGGATTCCTCCTGCTGGTCGCATAGCCGCCCCCGGCGGCGTCCGAAGACCCCGGCCCGACGTCCCTCCCCACCCGCCTCCTCGGCCCTCTTCTCCCCGGATCCCCTCCCGGCCGTCCGACGCTCCTCTCTGCTCCTGCACGCTTCCGGCAGGAGGACGCATGGACAAGGACGAACTGGGGCGGCGCGGCGAGGAGATCGCGGCGGCGCACCTGAGAGACAACGGATTCGAGATCCTCGACCGCAACTGGCGGGTCCGCGAGGGCGAGCTCGACATCGTGGCCCGCGACGGGTCGGCACTGGTCGTGGTGGAGGTGAAGACGCGCTCGTCGACGCGCTTCGGACTGCCGGTCGAGGCCATCACGCGGGCCAAGGCGCAGCGCCTGCGCCGACTCGCCTACGCCTGGGCCGACGAGCACCACGAGCGCTCCCGGCATCTGCGGATCGACGCGGTCGGCATCGTCGCTCCCCGGGGAGTCCCGTCGCAGATCCGGCACCTGCGGGCGGTGGCCTGATGGGCCTGGGGAGGACCTCCGCGGTCGGTCTCGTCGGCTTCGCGGGAGCCGTGGTCGGGGTGGAGGCCCACTCGGCCGACGGCACCCCGGGCATGGTGATCATCGGCCTGCCCGACGCCGCGCTCGCCCAGGCGAAGGAGCGGGTGCGCTCGGCGGCGATCAACTCCGGCAGCACCATCGCCGAATACAAGATCACCGTGAACCTCTCGCCGGCCGCGATGCCCAAGCACGGCTCCGCCTTCGATCTCGCCATCGGGCTGGCCGCGCTCGCGTCGCTCCGTGAGGTCGATGCGGAGTCGGTCGCCGCGGTCGTCCACATCGGGGAGCTCGGGCTGGACGGCCGGCTGCGCTCCGTCCCCGGCGTGCTGCCCGCGGTGCTCGCGGCCGCCCGCGAGGGCAGGCGCCGCGTGATGGTCCCCGTCGAGGACCGCCTCGAGGCGGAGCTGGTCGACGGCGTCGAGGTGATCGCGGTCTCCTCGCTGGCGGCGGCCGCCGTCTGGCACGGAGCCGAGTGGGAAGTGCCGGTGCTCCCCGAGGCCGCGCCGCCGTCTGCGACGGTGTCCGAGCCGGAGGCCCGCCTCGACCTCTCCGACGTGGTGGGGAACGAGGAGGCGGCCGAGGCGATGGTCGTCGCGGCGGCGGGCGGGCACCACGTGTTCCTGCTCGGGCCTCCCGGCGCCGGGAAGACGATGCTCGCCTCGCGCCTTCCAGGCATCCTCCCCGACCTCGATGACGACGCAGCGCTGGAGGCCACCTGCATGCGCTCGCTGGTCGGAGCGCCGACCGGTGGCGCGCTGGTGCGCAGACCGCCGTTCGAGAGTCCGCACCACTCCGCCTCGTCCGCAGCGATCGTCGGCGGGGGCAGCGGCCGCATCCGGCCCGGCGCGGTCGCCCGCGCCACCCGGGGAGTGCTGTTCCTCGACGACGTAAGAAGTAGCAAAGCACACCACGCCCTGAGTGGGTCGGAGACGCCCGAAAAGGGTCGTCGTGGGGTGGGTGCCGCTCGGACGTTCCGCGCCGTCAGGCAGCTAAAGAGACGATTTCGGTGCGCCGCGACGCCACCATGGTCGCGGCAGAGGTGATCACTGCTTGATCCTCGACCTTCAACGGAACTCCGCTCGCGCGGGTGGAATCGTCGATATAGGTGCTGAGGTCAAACTGGTCTTGCATGTACTTCTAGTATCTCAAACGGGGGTATTTAAGTCTGTTGTAATTTCTACGGTTTACGATCTCGCCGTCATGCTTCTTACTAGTGCCAGGCCGACACATCCAGTGCAGGTCACCAACTAGAAGGAGTGTGATCCCGATGGGATTCCGCCAAATTCGCGTCAGTGACCTCACTGGTGCGGAAGCAACCGAGGACGAGATCGTCACGATCATCGTCCGCAGCCACCCCGATCTCGACGAGCCGAAGCAGTTCGACGCTCTCCCGATCGAGGTCAAGGACCTCAAGCCCGCCGCCAACCTGGTGTCGCTGGAGATCCGCAACGGGCGGACGACCGAGATGGTCGTCACCCTGGCCGAGTTCAACAAGCTCGCGCCGAACCTCAGCGCCGTGCTGGAGCGCGCCGACGGCCTCAAGGGTCGCCGCAAGGGCTACAAGCCCGGTTCCTGAACGGCCCACCTACGCCCCCACCTTCCGCTTGAGCGTCCCGACTGCTCGCGGAAGGTGGGGGCCCTTTCAATCCCTGACGAAGATGCGGATCAGATTAACGACCGCGTTCCCGATAGTTGCGACAACCCCTGCTCGTCGCCAGGCGTCGCCGTCTCGTTCCTTCTTCAACTCGTCCTTGTACATGCTTTCCTTCCTTCACCGATGTCGAGCCGTACTTCCGCGTCCGTCTCGTTCTTACCCCTACTAGCAACCACACTAACGATCGCCTCAGCCGAACAAGGGGCCGAGACCGATCCGACTCGCTTCGCCGCTCACGGCTAACAAGCCCTATGGCGCCCTATAGTGCTCTGTGGTGTGCAGAGCGTTTCTTCGGAAGACGTTCTTTTTTGTCTTCGGATGTCAAGATCCCGGGCGTGTCGCAAAGAAGAAGCCCCGCTGGCTGCGGGGCTCTTCACGTTCAGGGGAGCGGACGAACTCGGGTGCGCTCGACGTCAGACCAGCGCTCCTTCAGGCTCAGCACGGCCTGGTACGCCGACTTCCAGGTCTCGAACGGCATGTTCATGTCCTTCCAGTCGGTCGCGTCCTTCAGCCACACCTCGGCGGTGAACCGGGAGCCGCGGATGACGAGGTCGACGAAGTAGTCGTCCACGTCGCTCAGCCCGTCCTCGTTGGTGCGCATCGGTCCAGTGAGGACGATCGACCCGCGGAGGAACGGGCTCGTGGTGACGCTTGGCGAGTGGGCCAGGAGCAGCCACATCGCGTGCTGGTTGAAGGGCTTGTTGGTCAGCGCGGCTTCGTCGTTGATCCAGAGCGTCGCTCCGGGCTGGACGAGGTCGAGGATCTCGAACCAGCCGTTGACGAGTGAGTGGATCTGCTCTGCGCTGGTGAGGTCACAGAGGTACGGTTCTTCGGTTGCCGGTAGAACGAGTGCTGTCGTCATGACGCCTCCCTGATCGTGGATGTTCAGCGCGACCGTTCGGTCACGCAGTCGCACCAGCGATCAGTTCCGAGATCCGGGTGGTAGTACCCGGATCTCGGAACTCAGCCGAAGTACTCCTCGATCAGGCCCACCGCGGCGTCATAGCCGACGGCGAACCGTGCTGCGTAGCCACGCCGCTGCAGTGCGTCGAGCATCGCCGCCTGCTCTTGCAGATGCTCGTCAGCGCGAAGCGTGCCGTCGTTCTTGAAGATGACCACGCCGTCGCGTTTCAGCTCGATGCACAGACCCTGGTAGCTGCGCCTGGGTTCGTAGATCACGAGGTCCGGCCAAGCGCGGCCGGACTGGAGACTCTTGTGGAGCGTCGCCTGTCCGATCGACAGCTTGAGACCCGACGCGAAGTCAGAGCGAAAGATGGCCTCTGGGTAGTGCGTCTTCAGGTACAGGCAGACGCGTTGCTGGACCACCGACTCCGAGTTGGGAAGCGTCGCCCTACGCATGGAGCCCCCCACCACCGAGCCTGCGACTCCGCAGGATCAACGTGCGATCCGTCAGGCGGGCCAGGGACAGCTGAGCGAGAGCAGCAGCGGCCTCTAGGCCGAGCGACCGCGCGAGCTCGTCGAGCACCTGGTCGGTCGTGTCTTCGTTCTCCTCCGCCCAGGCCCAAAACGCTGGACTGGCCTCGGCCTCGTCTAGACCGATGCTCCGGTCCTCACGCAGCAGGTTCACCCAGCCCACGCGCTCTACGAGTTCAGCGTGATGCTCCTGGATGAGGGTGACGTGTTCGGCGCGGGTCTCGGCCGGCTGCAAGGCGTAGAGCGTCTCCAGCCCGAACAGGGCAGCGTCTCTGGAGTGTGGGGGAGTGGTTCGTTCGATGATTGTGTCCTCCTAGTTCCGCGCACCTGCGAGGTATGCGCGGGACTAGGAGGTCGACGGATCGGTAGGTACCCGTCGACCAAGACTGGAACGTACGATAAGGGGAACTTAAATCGCACGTCCATCCGGAGCGTCCGGTCCCCGCCCCTCAACACGGGCGGCGACGGTGAACGAGCCGGATGGATCAACGACTGCACCGTGGGGCGACGATTCGAACGTCGCAGTTGGGAGAGTTATTGGAGAGGAACATCCCCATGCGGTACCTCTCGGCCACCGCTCTCATCGGCCTAAACGTTGGCCTAGCGTTCTTCCTTCACGCTTCCCGGGCGCATGTCTGTCGTTGATCCTGATGTGAAAGGTGCGAGACGGCTGTTCTATTATCGTTGCGAGCACTAAACGTCTGCCACGGTATTGACGCTCACCGCCTAAGTAGTGCGTAGAAACACACTTTGATATTCGCACTTCTACTCAGTGTGGTCAATACTTATTTGTCCGGCCCGGATAATCTGATCTGTCGCGCTGAAGACCTGACGGACTTCCACTTCACTCGGCTCGCCACCTCGCAGCCAGTGCTGCACGTAGGCGCGGCTCTCGCTCGCGTTCATCTGAGCCTCCGCACCGAGCTGGTGCAGCGCCAGGTAGGCGGTGGACTCCGCTTGGAACTCGTTGATGCCTTGGTGCATCGCCTCGCGCTCGTCCTCGTCATCCGCGCCGTCCTCGGTGTGACCGGCTACCACGTGGCCGAGTTCGTGCATCTTGGTCTTGAACGGGTACGGAGCAACAGGGGAGACGGCGATGGTCCGGTCGTAGGCGTACCCCATGACGTTGCCGTTGAAGAGCTGGAACGGTTCTACGGCCACGTCCAGCGCCTCCAGGGCTCCTGCTTCGTCCCACGTTGGTGGAACGTACGGAGGTAGCTCGCCTTCGCCCGCCACCTGGGCATAGTGGAACAGCGCACGCACCACCTTGAAGCGGCGCATCATCTTCGGCTGGTCATGCTGCGCGTCTGCTGCTGGCTCCGGAGCTTCGTCGCCCTTCAGCTTCACGGTGATCGGTCGAAGGATCGAGTAAGCCCGCTCGCCCTTCTTCACGTGGTAGCCGAGCTCCTGCCAACGTTTGAATGTGGCCACGGGTGAGGGTGGGCAGCCCTGCATGGCTAGGAAGCCAATGTTGCGAGGGCTGTAGCGGTGGAAGCGGTTGTAGCTCTCACCGAACGACCCCTCGACCGTAAGGATCGAGGAGAGCAACTCGGCGTTGCTGGGCACTTCTAGCGGTGGCTGACGCTCGCTCATGCGTCCCACCCGCAGCGGGAGCCGCCGTTGCATCGGTAGCCGAGGCGCTGGCGTGGGCAGCGGCCGACGGCGTGCAGGACTCGGTGGAGGAGCGCACTCATCGAGTGGCTCCGGTTGGTGTTGGTTCGTTCATGTCACCTCCTTCGGTGTTCGTTGATGTGTGTGGTCAGCCCTAGGGTGTGACCGTGGACTGGTGGCAGGACGTACTCAATCGCACGAGCTGGCTCGAACTCATCGCTTCGTTCGTGAGCATCGTCCTGTCTGTGCTCGTGGCGTTGTGGATTCAGCGGCGGGATTTCAGCAAGCGCACCGAGGAAGCGGTCGCGGTCGAACGCGCTCGGGTTGCCGACGTCGCCACTGAGGAACGACGAGCGCTCATCATTCGTGCATACGACCTCATCGCGGAGGCGACAGCGGCGGGGCTGAACTCCGCAGCATCGAGAAGCGATAAAGAAATACTCCTTCTCAGAACAATGACTACTGCATCGTTGTTCGAGTTGCATAACGGGCGCGCGGCATCTCCCTTTGCCTCTCAATTCACTGAAGACATCACCATACTCCTCAACCAACCCGGTAGCAGTTTCGTGGCACCGGTGCTTGTCTCCTTCCTTCAGTCATGGGGTCGAGAGGAAGCAAGCCTTGAGGAGTATGTGTCGTGGAGTCGTTCGAAGTCGTGACCCGGAACGAACGGGCGGGTGTCCGACACCAACAATTAGTTAGCCCCGCGCGCTCGGTTCGGGTCACGACCTGTGGAAAAGGGGTCAGCGCCGTCATCTTTGACAGCCCGGTCTGATCGTGGTGTGCGATGCATACAAGGCCACGAACGTGGGTTGCTGTCCAACTTTTAAGCTAATTGACAAGGTGCCGTTCTGTGTTCTGGCTAGCGGTGCTTCTCCCACCCCTGGTGGCAACGTCGCAGAAGATACATTTCACGACTCGACAGTATTCCGACAAGATCAATCCTGCAGGTAGTCGTCCGTCCTGAAGACCCGTTCGCCTTCGAGTAGCTCCGCACGCGTCGAGTCGACAATGAGCGTGTGGTGGGGGTGCATTGTGTTCATGAACTCGATGACCGGACGGACAATTGCTTCGAACTCGGCGTTTGCTTGATCGTTAGTGCTCTTGGTGTTCTGGGTCATACGACCTCCTTATGTGTTTAAATAGTTCTATCTATGCACGACCGCTACGACATCGAGGAGATCCTCTACTACGCCCAGAAGGGCATGTCAGCTCGCTTCATCAAGGAGGAGCTGGGTCTCTCGATCTCAGAGCGTCAGGTGCAGCGTCTCGTCGCGACCCGTCTGGGACGACGACCGACGCGTCAGGCGATCCAACGGCCGGACTCCCTCCGTGACCGCGTGGTCGCCTACATGGAGACGCAAGGACTCGATCGGCACTACTGCTCTGCGTGTGAGCGGCGCCGGCTGGAGCCTGGCTTCATCCGCGCGCTGAACGCTGACCGGTCCCTCGACGTCCTGGTGTTCGTGTGCCGGCACTGCTCTGTGGCGAGCGACGTCTAGGCAGCGGGGATCCTCCGGCGTCGAGACTTTGCTCCGCCGATCTTCCCTCCCCCGCTCGCCAGCTCGCGATTCGCAGCGAAGCCACCGGCAGTGCCGTTGCGACCTCCGATGCGACCAATCTTCTTGTAGAAGTTCGGATCGTTGGCGAGGTTCTTCGCAGTGGCCTTCCTCCCGCCCTCGACGGTCCCTGCCATCAGCGGCGGCCCCATGGCCAGGTGCGCCTCTTCTTCTCGCTGACGAGATTGGCGATGTGCCAGTCGAGGCGCGCGTACACCTCATTGATCCTCAGATCGAACTCCTCGCGGGTGATGAAACAACCGAGCTGGTCTAGCTCGTCTTGAAGGCGCTGTTCGTTAGGCGTCAGCTTTGGAGCGGCCGCACGCCTAACCGGGTTGAGACCAGCCTTCTGCGCGTCGTGGAACTTCTGGTCTTTCGCGTTGGCGATGTAGGACATGCGCTGCTGCTTCGCCAGGACGAACGCCGGCCACGTCCTTGTGCGCTTTACTGCGCGGATCGTCTGGCCTGACACGTGATGGAACTCTGCCATCTCAGCGACGCTCCTGCGCCCGTCCTTGATGTCTCGTGCGATCGAGTGAAACTTGATCTTGGTTAGCCTTTTACTCACTTTGTGGTTCCTTGGGCTGTGCCCATTAGTTGTGTTGGTGCCAGCAGGGCGAGCAACTTTGCTCGTGCTGGCTGGTCCTCGCACGCGGCGCAGAGGCCGTCAGTGTCGAGCCTGGTGCTGTGGTTGAGGCATGCACGGCAGGTGCCCACCGTCTGTGCCTCATGCTCCAGGATCTCTCCCTCAGCACGCATCTCCTGCTCACGGTCGCTGAAGTACTCGAAGACCTGCATTACTGCGCGTCCTCTAGCTCACCGAGCTTGTCGATCACCGTCGAGGCGTCCGCACTGCTTCGAACCTTCTCGAGCGTTGAGAGCAACCACTCGGCATCCTTCCCCTTGCGGTGCGCCAAGGAGGTCAGCAGGGCAATTTGCTTCTCGCTGGCTGGCTTGTTCGGAGAGGCAGTACGCGTCACCACTGGAGCGACCGTGCTGATCTCGGGGCTGTCAGCGTCGGCGTCTTCGCCCTTCTCGCTGATGTTGAACTGGCGCATCAGGTAGTACTTGAGCGCGGACGTTGCCGCCTTGTTCGTCGCCTTGTCCCCGAAGTCAGCTGCTTCGCCGGACCAAGAGACCGTGAAACGGTCGTCCGGCGCGTCCGCGTTGACAATAGTGAAGTGGAACTCGATGAGGACGTAGTAGCCCGCCTTGCCGTTCTTGCTGGTGATGTCTGCGCGGTGCTGACGGTCAGGGCGCTGCATGCGTGGCACGATGACCACGCCGTACTTTGCGAAGAGCGTTCGTAGCTCTCCTGCCACGGCCGCGTACTCAATGAACGCGTAGTTCTGCTCCGAGTTGCGTCCGCCCTTCTTGATGACTCCGATGTCGCCAGTGATCCGAGCGATCTTCTGGTACAGGTTCATCTTGGCGATATCACGTGTTGCTGGTTCGGTCCCTTCTGCCATGAGTGTTCTCCTTCTTCAATTGTATTAGTATCTGTCGCAGCTCCTTTCTCTTCTCAATCGCGAACGAGCCGTTCCGGACGCTGAGGTTCGCGAGTAGTGTGACGACCGAAATCTTTTGTCCGGTTCGTTCTGTCTCTCGCCGGCCCAGCTCCTTGAGTGCCGCTCGCATGAGTGGATCCCACTGATCTGTTGCTTTGACTTTCGTTGCCCCGCTGCCGTAGCTAGCGCGGTCGATTTTCCAGGTGCCTTCTTCCATGTGATCGCTTCCTAATGATGTCCCCCTTGCTTTGCTATTGATGAGCTCGGATGATCGACTGTCGGACCGACTTAGTGTCCCGCCTTCTCCCTGCAACTCATTATGCGCTTATGCTGCGAATAGTCAATACTTTTGTCGCACGGAATGGTATGGGCTTATCCACAGGCCCGTGGAGTCGCTTTTACGTCGCTTACCGTGGTGTGAAAGTGGCTGTGGGGGAGACGTGCGCTTCGGCCCACGGAGGATCGGCGTGCTGGCAGGGATCCGCGCCTCGTTGACACGCGTACTGGTGTGTCTCATAGTCACTTCCATGATTCTCCTCGACCGCGACCGCCAAATAGTCCTGTCAGTTGCGCGCTTCGGGCAGCTCGCGGCAGGACACATCCGAACGATGCACTTCACTGGAGCGTCTGACACCCCGATGTATCGAGCACTCAACCGGCTCGTGGAGACGAAGTTCCTGGCCCGCCTGGAGCGGAGGATGATCGGCGGTACGGGGGCGGGAAGCGGGCAGTACGTCTACCAGCTCGGGCGGCAAGGGTGGGCGTTGTGTGGGCGAGAGGGTGCCTACTGGCCCTTCAGAGCGGTCAAGCTGCACTCCATGGCGATCGCGGACGCCTACACGGCCCTCCTGGAGTACGAGCAGAAGGGCCGGCTCCGGATCGACAACTTCGAGACGGAACCCGACAGCCATCGGAAGGTCGGCAACGTCATCGTCCGACCAGATCTGTTCATAGACATCGCCGACATCGCGAAGCGCCGCAACCTGGCGTTTTGGGTCGAGATTGACATGGGCACGGAGCGCCAGACGCAGATCAACGACAAGCTCGCGGGCTACTTAGCCGCCCTGGAGGCCGCGGAGACGTTCGTGCCGTTCGTACTGTTCATAGCACCAGACGACGAGCGGGCGGCCAAGCTGAGGTACTGGATCAAGCAGTACGGGGCGGAAGAGTCAAAGATGTTCATGGTCTCTACGACCCATGAGTTCGCGCCGCTGATATTCGGCTAGCGGGCTTCCTGGTACCGAAGGATCTTCTTTGCCGGAGAAATCATTGACTTAAGTAACGATGTGCATCATAGTAAAAAGCACGAAGCTCTCAGTTCAAGATTGCTTCGTCCTGAGTTCGGCCTGTAGGGGGTTGCAATCTAATTACGTTCCTTCATAATAGAACGTGAACTGAGAGCTAACCGTCCTACTAAGGGCGGTTCTTTTGTAGTCTCGGGAGTCCCTGACTGTTGGCTTCCGTGCAGACGTAAAATGGCACGGTAAAACAGCTCAACGTTTTCGGCTATCGTAAAGCCTGCTTTGTACTGATGGGCTCAAAGAGAAACAACCCGCGCACCTTGACAATTCGGTTCAAGAACTCAAGAGTATTTCAGACGGCGAGCGGATCGGAGTCACGATAATGGACCCAGAAGCAGCCCAACGAGAAATGACTGAAGTAGAACAGGTCAAGGCGTTTCGTGTCAAAGCAGACGCACTCATGGTAGAGGCGAAACGTCTCGCATCGAGGTTTGGTGGAAGCCGCGCCTACAGCCTGATTTTCACGCACGCTGAACTTGCCAAAATGTATGGCGGAAAGCGGCTCGAAGAGATCGGTACAGAGTTCCCGGCGGAACTAGCAGACAAGTCAAACTAGAATCATCTAAAGTGCTTGCCGTCTTATGTACCCTTGAAGGGGGAGTTGCTATTCAAGCTATCCCTGAAGAACCGACCGACTGCACCCCACTCAGGGAATGCTTCAGTACTAACTCCCCGAGCCTGTTACGCGCTCGACAGGGGGCCTGTTTGCTTTGGGAGGACCTTCGAGACGCGTCAAGACGCCTATGAATCGCCTTCTTCCTCGATCTCCTCGACTGCCGTATCGACATCCGCGACTCGCTTGTGAGCCCTTAGTCCGACGAGGTAATCATCGCCAGCGGGCGTCAATGCCCAGTAGACAGTTCTGTCTGACACTGTCCTTCTCTTTGTGCCGGTTGTAATGATCCCAAGTGCCCTCAGTTGGATAATCACAGTACCCCACGAGTCGTCGGTGATCAAAGCGGTGACTCGACGATACTCGCTATAGTTACGGCGCTTCAGCAAAGAGGAAAGGCCCGAATTCAAGCGATCCCGAAGAATCTTTTCGGGAGCTTCGGCGAGCATGGCTACGCCCAGCCGTCGCACAATGTAATCCCATGTCACCTCATAGCTTCCCGAAGTTGAGTACATCTTGTGATCTGAGTCCGTAAGCGTCGCGCCAAATGACAGTCCTACTTTGTCCTTGCCGTGGGCAAAGGTGATGTCGATCTCGCTTGAGGTTGTTTTATCTCGCACCAGTACATCTTTTTCCGCTTTGGACAGAGCGGCCTGCAATTCTGCTATTTGAGTCCGAGTTTCCTCAGTCATGGCCATATCGCCGCGGACCCAGCCCGGCCTTGGAAACTTCTTTTGAAGATGTGCCAAGCCTACTATCACCTGGGCTTGGAGGTCACTCGCGTTATTCCAGCGTTTCGTAATCTTGTTCTGAACCTTCGCCTGGAAAGCCGCGAGGCGTTTCTGCGCTTTCGGGTCCATGTCGAGTTTGTCTTTAGGAATTTTCCCAGGTTCCGCGGGGACAAATCCCATAACCGGGATGCCCTTTTCAATTGCGTAGTTGTATTCCTTCTCCGTGTAACTGATTCCTTCTTCGGTAGTGCTACCGTATCGGCCACCCACAACGACAAGGTAATAATCCGAGGCGTCTATGACACCTTGGATCAGCGTCCACTGGTCCTCATTCCCAGCCGGAAACAGTTCCATTCCCGCCGGGAGGCAGTCCATCTGGAGTAGAGCTTCAATAATCGCTTTTCGTTCCTCGATTAGATCCGTGAAGGTTGAGCTGATGAACACCTGATATCTACGCTCCATGGCACCACCGTAGAGGACACGCCGCCGCGGGTGGTGTGCGAACATACGTTCGACTACCTTCGGACGCCATGGGATCGAACCGACGCTACGAGGACCATTACGACCGCCTGACACAGCAGCGCGTGAGCGAGGCAGCAGTACGTACCGTACCGATGTCAGTCACGCCGGAGGAGCTCGACGAAGCGGACCACCCGGTCAAGCGAGGGCCGGCCGTGCCGGTGCGTGCCTGGGTGCGCTTCCAGGAGCGGCCGGTCATCACTGACGCCTTCGCCGTCGAGTGGAACGACCGAGCTGTGCACGTCGAGTGGAGCATGTCGGACGGTACGAAGCTCGACGCGTGGGTATGGGCGAACGCGGTGCGGAGGATCTGACAGGATCGCGGCATGAGCAACCCCACTGTTCCGCATGTCTTCGGCGAGGACGACCTCCCGTCGACGCTCTGGCACTACACGACTGCCGCAGGGCTCCACGGAATATTGGATCGACGTGTTCTCTGGGGATCACACGTGCGGTATATGAACGATGAGCGGGAGTTCAGGCATGTGTTCGATGTGGCTGTCGAGATTCTTGAGCAACTCTGGTCGAAATGGCCAGAAGAGGCTGACGGCGCGGTCGAGGAGGTCGGCGAGATTCTGCGCGAGCCGGTGCTTGCTCCGTGCTTCGCTGTTTCGTTCTCGGCTGAACGCGATGCGCTTAGCCAGTGGCGAGGCTATGGCGGAGGTGGACAATCGTATGCAATTGGCTTCGATCCCGCTGGCCTTCGTGTAACCCTCAAGTGGATCCTGCGAAAGTGCAGTTATGACCTAGACGCTCTCCGAGATGCTCTTCGCCCAATCGTGGTCGACGCAGTCCGCCGCGCGGGTCGGGGAATGGATTTCGAAGAAATCCTCATTGATGACTTGTCCGAGTACGCGACCTACTGCAAGCATCCCGCCTTCGCGGAGGAGAAAGAGTGGCGTCTGATCTCCATGCGGGATGATTCGGGTATTAAGACCCGGGTCACAAGTAGGGGCCTCGTGCCTTATCGTGAGTTCATGTTCACCGATGTACCCGGCGACGACACTCCGGTCTCGTCGATCCTCGTAGGTCCAGGCGGGGACGATGACTCGAAGGTTGCGGTCCGTTACATGTTGCGCGATCGGACCTCAACCGAGGTGTGCCTGAGTGATGTTCCATATCGGCAGTAAATAGTATTGACTATTCATAACGTTCGTGCTTAACTAAAGGCAGTCAAATAAACAGGAACACAAACATGACTGACCTAATAGCAATCACTGACTACCGAACGCCGGGCAAGATCACGTTCGTCTCAGTCAAGTAATCATAACTAAACAAGGAAAACTGAATATGAGTACAACGCACACCAAAGCACCACACGTAATCTTCACGAAGGCACCGACCCGACTCAGCCTGTCAACCTTCATTCTGACCGTCGCTGTCACGGCGCTGGCCTTCGCGACAGCCGGAACCATCTTTGGCTACTTCGCCGGGATCGAGATCCACAGCCAGGCCCGCCAGAACGTCGTCAGTGACATGCAGGTCGTGTCAAAAGACCAAGCGCGATAGAAGCCGTCTCTACCGCGCCGCAGAGCCAGACGGCCCAACACGCGTCCGAAGCGCTCCTCGAGCCACTGGCAGTCTCTCCGCAGGCCACAGCGCCCGTTGAAGAGCCGACGCCGGCCGTCGATACGGAGGCCGAGGCGAAGGCGTTCATCTACCACCATGAGAGTGGGACCCGGACAGACGCCATCAACGCGTCGTCCGGAGCCTGCGGTCTCGGCCAGGCCCTGCCGTGCAGCAAGCTCCCTTGCTTGCTGTCCGACTACGCGTGCCAGGACGAGTGGTTCACCGACTACATGAGCGGGCGCTACGGCTCGTGGGCGGCTGCTGCCGCGTACTGGGCCTGTACCGGTCAGTGCACCAACAACTACGGCACTGTCTTCAAGGAAACGACGTGGTGGTAGACCCTGGGCGCCTCGATGACCTGCGGGCTGGGCTCCACGCTCGCATCAAGCTGGCGACCGAGGCACGCCGGGCTGCCCGGGTCGGTCCGCAGACCTGTGTTCACACGTGGGAGACGTTCAAGCAGACGGTGACGGTCGAGAACGATCGCTTCACTGGCTCGGCATACTTCGTCGTGCGGGGATGCCGGCGGTGTCACGCCAAGGAGCTGTTGAACTACGTCGTCGGAGGTCACCGCTAGGCTCCGGGCATGGAACTTGGGTCTTGGGCTGAGTGGGTGGGCGCGATTGCCACCTCAGTTACGTTCATTGGCGGCGCATATCTTTGGAGACGCGACCTAGCAGACAAGAAGCGAGCACTTGCCGAACGGTTCCGTGTTGTAACGAAGCTCAAAATGGACATCGACAACGAGACTGTCACCTTCGACGTAATCGCGCACAACACTGGCGATTCGCCTATCTACTCTGCTTCTGTAGCCTTCTTCGATGAGAAGGATCAGTACCAGTATGAGAGCATCGCTCCCGTAAGCATTCCTGCAATGGATCTCGTACTCGATCCTGGAGAATCGAAAATAACGAATATCGACGTGGCTATTGACCCGAGGAAGTACGATCCGGTGATTAGTTTTTCTGACGGAAACGGCCATAGGTGGCACCGACGTTTGAAAGACGGATCGTACCGCTCGCGGCGTTGGCTTGAAGCGTGGAGGACGAAGCAACGCCAGATGACGTGGGTGGAAGCGAAGCTGTTTGATATTCGGATTGAACTTAACAGACAGCGAGCAGTAGCTGCCCGCCGAGAACGTCAGCGGAGTGGCGAGCTGTGATCGAGTGGGGAAGCGTCGCTGATTGGGTTAGCGGTGTGGGTACTACTGCAGCAGTTGTTGTTGCACTCTCCCTCAACTGGCGTGAGCAGAAGAATCGTCGGCAGCAACACGCTCGGAACTTAGCATTTAGTCTTACTCTTGAAGAGCCTCTTAATCGTGGTGGTCACTACGCTGTGACTGGCCGATTAGTGAATGCTGGATCTGCTCCAGTCGTGCACGCCTTCCTGGTGGGACCGCCGGATGTGCAGGGCCGAGCTAGCATGCAGATGTTCGTTCTCGAAGAGCCGCCAAATTTTTCGGCGGTGATTAACACAGGTCGTACCGCCCAGGCAGCATTCGCTTACACGTCAGAGCCTGATCTTAATTCATTTGTTGTTATAGTGCAGGACGCTGCTGGAATGACTTGGTGCCGAGACGTCAGTGCAAATCGTTACATAACGATGAAGAAGGCTATCGCAAGGCATCCTGTGATCTCGGATCCTAATGGTACAATTTACACTGACATGGTATAAATAAAGGCGTATGGCGAGACCAACAAAACTGACGAAGAGGCTTGTTGACCGAGCAGAGCAGTACATCGGAGAGATGGCTCGCTTCGAGTTGCCCAGTCATGTCGGCCTCGCGATCTTCCTCGACGTCGCCGAGTCCAGCCTGTATTTGTGGCGCGATGTAGACAGCGATCTTGGACGCAGATTCTCGGAGACGTTAGCTCGGATCAAGACGTTCCAGCACTACCAGGCGCTCAACAAGGGCCTCAAGGGCGAGTGGAACAGCACCATCGTCAAGCTGGTCCTCGCGAACCACGGCTACGCGGAGAAACGCGAGACGGACCTCACGACGAAGGGCAAGGAGCTACCGGCGCCGATTCTGGGCGGTCTGACGCAGCACGTGAGTGGTGATGTACCAAGCGACCACCGCGACTCGTAAGCTCCTCGCTCTGAGGCAGCGCATCAAGGGCGTGGCCGGCGGTACGTCCGCGGGTAAGACGATCTCGATCCTGACGATCCTCATCGACAAGGCGCAGTCCGACAGCACCCCGACCCTGACGTCCATCGTCAGCGAGTCCTACCCGCACCTGAAGCGCGGGGCCATGCGCGACTTCCGTAACATCATGGAGGCGCACGGCTACTGGCAAGATCCGAGCTGGAACGCCACTGACTCGATCTACACGTACGAGACGGGCTCCAAGATCGAGTTCTTCAGCGCAGACCAACCGAGCAAGGTGCGCGGCCCTCGTCGTGACCGGCTCTACGTGAACGAGGCGAACAACGTCAGCCACGGCGCCTTCGACCAACTGGAGGTGCGCACTAAGAGCGAGGTCTGGCTCGACTGGAACCCCACGAAGGAGTTCTGGTGGTACGACGAGGTCGCTCCCAACCGCGAGCACGACTTCATCACCCTGACCTACGTCGACAACGAAGCGCTCGACCCGCAGATCGTGGGGAGCATCGAGGCCCGCCGCAACAACAAGGCGTGGTGGCAGGTCTACGGCCTCGGTCAGCTCGGTGAGGTGGAGGGCAAGGTCTTCACTGACTGGCAGATCGTCGATGAGGTGCCGCACGAAGCCCGCCTCGAGCGACGCGGCCTGGACTTCGGGTACAGCAACGACCCGACGGCCCTCGTGGACATCTACAGCTACAACGGCGGGATCATCCTCGACGAGCAGACGTACCAGAAGGGCCTCAGCAACAAGCAGATCGCCGACATCCTCCTGAACTTGCCGCAGCCGCGCACGCTCGTCGTGGCGGACAGCAGCGAGCCGAAGTCGATCGACGAGCTGAAGAGCTACGGCGTCAACGTCCTCGCGGCCAACAAGGGCCAGGGAAGCGTGCTCCAGGGCATCCAGAAGCTCCAGGACCAGCGGGTGAGCATCACGAAGCGCTCGACCAACGGCATCAAGGAGTACCGGAACTACATGTGGATGACGGACAAGGAGGGGCGCATCCTCAACACGCCGATCGACCTCTGGAACCACTTCCTGGACGCCACGCGCTACGGCAACGAGACGCTGAAGCCCACGGCCGGCGAGGCGCGCATCAAGACGGCGGACTGGGTGGCTCGCGCCAAGCAGCGGCCGCGCGGTTGGTGAAATCGCTATGGACAAAAGACGTGCGCTGCTTCATATTGAAGGGCATAAAGGCACTACATGGCGAAACGCAAAACCAATAGCAGCGACACCACTTCTAGCGACTCCGTACTTCAGAAGAATCTGAAGCGGTACAAAGACTCCTACGACTACCAGAAGGCCAACTGGCACGACAAGTGGGACCGGGACAACAAGCTCTACGACCAGGAGCGCGTCCATGCCTCCTACGTGGGCACTACCGACACCTTCGTGCCGATCCCGTTCAGCACCATCGAGACGATGACCAGCGCGCTCAACAACGCTGAGATTCGCATCGATTACACGTCCGGCGATCCGATGCGCAAGACCGACATCGCGCCGCTCAACGCGCTCATCGATGAGTACGCCGAGGACGACCAGTGGGACCTCAACCAGGAGGACAGCTACCGCGAGGTGCTGAAGGTCGGCATGGACGCCAACATGCTCATCTGGGACATCGACCACCCGCACGAGGAGACGTTCGCCATGCGCGACGCCATCGTCGACCCGACGGTCAAGAACCCGGCGCAGCTCCAGCAGCACGGCTACTACGCCGGCCGCCGCTATTTCGTGCGAAAGGGAGCGCTGGACGACTACGAGGTCGTGGACACCGATCCCAAGAGCAAGACGTACGGCGAGCTGGTCCCGCGCTTTAAGAAGACGGCCGAGGCCACCGCGACGACCGAGAACGACGAGCCGTCCGACGCGCAGCTCAAGGAGATGTTCGCTGGCTCGACGCTGAGCTCGGCCAAGGACGACCAGGACGAGATCCTGGAAATCTGGGATGTGGACCGCGTCGTCACCATCAAGAACCGCCGAGACGTCATCGAGGACGTCGTGAACCCGTACAAGGCACGCCACGAGCAGATGCTCCTCAAGCGCTACCTCGACGCCGTGCCGGCCGATGACGCTGAGGCACTGACCAAGGCGCAGGCTCGAGCGAAGTCCGAGGCGAAGGGCATCGTGCCGTTTTACTTCTACCGGAACTACCGGAAGAAGAGCCTGTTCTACGCCTCCAGCGAGCTGAACGCCATCGCCAAGGAGGTCGAGCGCCTCAACGACATGACCAACATGGAGGGCGACGCCATCATCAAGCAGCTCGCCATGCAACGCGAGCTGGACCCCGACTACATCGACTTCATCGACCTGATCAACGACGACCCAGGCACGGTCTACCCGTTCAGGCCTGGCTCGCTCGCCAACATCCCTGCCGGCGTCATCCCGCCGAACTCGTTCAACAACCGCGTGGACATCAAGAACGGCATCCGCGAGGCCACGGCCATCTCGGAGGCTGCCAACGGCACGCTGAGCGAGAAGGACCGCACCAAGTTCGAGGTTGGCTCCGCGCTCCAGCAGACCGGCGCACGCATCGAGAGCAAGGCGCGCATCTTCACCGGCGACGCGCTGTACTGGAAGTACTGGATCCTCCTCAAGATGATCCAGCTGTACGTCACCGAGCCCCTGGTCGTCTCCGCACCCGAGGCGAAGAAGACCGGCGCTGACGTGCTCATCGAGTACGGCTTCGACGTGACCGCCATCGACCCCGACCTCATGGAGGGCGTCGCCGTGTTCGACCCTGCCGACATCGCAGGCGACTGGAAGCCACGCATCACGCTCGAAGTGGACGCTGAGTCCAAGCAGGCCGAGAGCCGCAAGGAAGCACGCGAGACCTACCAGGCCGTCATCCAGGACCCGACGAACAACCTCGTCGAGGCGAAGAAGCGGTTCTACCCGAAGATGTTCAAGATGGACAAGGAAGACATCGAAGCCATCATCACGTCGGACCCAGCGCTGGCCGGCCTACCCACTGATCCCGCTGCCCTCGGCGGCGCTCCTGCGCCCGTAGGAGTCCCCGGTGTCTGAGTACAGCGGTCTCGACCTGGCGACGGACGCAACGGCGTTCGCTAGCTCCCGCTTTGGCCAGCACTACCTGGCTCGACTGGAGGCGTCACGCAAGCGCCACATCGAGATCGCCATGAACACGGAGCTGAACGACTCGTACCGCGCGCACGCGGCCACGAAGGCGGCGACCGTGCAGTCCGAGATCGACTACTTCACGACCAGCCGCAACGTGCTGGCCGACCCAACGCTCCTGGAGCGGCTGAAGGCTGCCGTGCGGGGGAGGGAGACACCTGAGCCGATCGTGTAGGTGTGCTGGGGCAGTACGAGCCCAATACAAAGTAAGCAATTCGTCCTGGTTACTTAGCTCGTGCTCCCGCAGCACCTCTCCACCAATAGAGAGGGGTGAAGTAAGCATGGAGACGGTTACATGGATGAACCCATAACCCTTGCTACTCCTCAGGAACCAGGCGCCCCAGAGGCACAACCTGTTGAGCAGCCAGCAGCGGCGGATACGACGCCCGTAGAACCAACACCAAATGACACCGACGAGCCGGAAACGCCCGAGCCAGAGACACCAGCCGAAGAGCTCGAGGCTCCCGCTGATGACTTCGACTACAAGGCATGGCTAGACAAGAAGGGCATCGACCCGAGCACTCCCGAGGGGCAAGAGGCAATCGCCAAGTCCTGGCGCGAGATCGAGAAGAAGATGCACTCGTCTACCCAGCAAGCCTCAGAGCTTGCCAAGCAAGTCAACACCACCGCAACAGTCGATCCCGACGCTACCGAGGCGCAGAAAGCCTACGCGATCGCCATTCAGCTCCAGAACGCGGCAACGATCAACCAATGGAAGGTCGAAGCCGACGTCACCGCTGAAGAGGACACCGCCATGGGCAAGTACGCCGAGGCGAACCCCGAGACAGCAGCGCTCCTCAACGAGGGCCGGCTGACACTCGATCAGTTCCGCGCGTTAGCAGTACCGGCGAAGCCCGTCGATGCGGGCGCGATCAAGCGACAAGGTGGTCAAGAGGCACTCGAAACGCTTGCGAACAAGCAGAGAGCGACTTCACCTACTGGCAGCGCAGCCACGGCCGCAACCCCACCGAAAGAAGACCCGTTCCTCGCTGGATTCGAAAAACCCTAAGCAGGACCTACATGAATGGCTCAAAACCTCGCAATTAAATACAGCCCGAAGGTGGCTGAACGGTTCAGTCAGACCAACCTGACCGAACGCGCTGTGAACCAAGACTACGAATTTGATGGCGTCACAACCGTCAACATCTACTCAGTCGACACAACCGCTCTCGGCAACTACGCCCGCACCGGCGCGAACCGATACGGAACACTGACTGACGCCGGAACAACCAAGCAAGCCCTCACACTCGCCCGTGACCGTGCCTTCAGCACCGTCATCGACCGTCGCAACAACGACGAGTCTCAAGGCGTGATGGCCAGCGGCCAGTGGCTCGCTCGTCAGATCCGCGAAGTGGTCGTGCCTGAGATCGACACGTACCGCCTCGCTGCGCTGAGCGCCGCTGCGGTCGCGAACGGCAAGAGCACGCTCGTCACCCCTGGTGCGACGACGGCTGCGAACGCATACAACAACTTCCTGACGCTGAACGCTGACATCACTGATGACATCGTGCCAACGACCGGACGCGTCGCGTTCATGACTGCGACGTACTACAACTTCTTGAAGCAAGGCAACTTCGTTCTCGCGAGCGACGACGCCTACAAAGACCGCAAGACCGGCTCTCTGGGCCAGGTTGACGGTGTGGACGTTGTGGTCGTGCCTGGCACCTACATGCCTACGAATACCGACCTCATCATCACTCACCCGGACGCGATGGTGAGCCCGATGGTCCTCACGGACTACATCACACACAAGAACGCACCCGGCTACAACGGCTGGTTGCTTGAAGGACGCATCGTTTACGACGCATTCGTACTCACTACCAAAATTAACGCGATCGCTACTCACCGCGTTGCGGCTTAGTAGCTGAGAGGATCAACCATGGCTAAAGAGAACTCTTACCTTGATCAGATCAAGAAAGAAGCTGAAGAGCTGACGCTTCGACGTCTCAACGACGACGAGCGCTTCGACGCGCACCGTGCGAAGGAGGACGCGATCAACGCGGCCGAGCTGAAGTACCAGGATACGCCTGAGGCGGAACTGGTCGGAGCGACGCACGGTACGGGTGAGACAGACCCCACTGCGAAGAAAGGTCCTGCGAAGAAGTAGTCGAAAAAGTGTGCTCGGACCAGCCCGCAAGGGCTGGTTTTAATTTCACTCAATTCCCTCGACACCGATCACTTGAGGGTCGTCGATTGATAACAGAAGGTAATCCTCACACTTGGGTTCTCGATACGTCTCCCGTTGCTCAATCACTCCTAAGTCTGAGCGGACTGCGCCTGTGAAATAAACGCGCGTCTCGTCGGTATAACAATCGATAGCGGAGTTAGCGTTTCCGATCAGTGCCCTACTTAGCTGGTTTCTCATCAGTTGAACCCCCATCTGTGGAGTCAGAAAGTCCGTGAACGCGGCTCGGTGGTTGACTGCGAATGACGCAGAATATACCGCGAACGAACTGCCCACCGCGGATACTACAGAATTCTTCTCTACAACGGTTTGCTGCGCGCTTTCTAGCTCTGCATTCAATGCAGGGATATCAGTTGTTGTCTCAAAGTTGCTAGTCGCTTCGTCGAAAGCTCGCCTCATGACGGCGTCCTGTATCGACATGGCGTTAATCAATTCACTATACGCGGCGAGTCGCTGGTCGCGAAGAAAGTCGTTTCGGTTATTGGCAACGTCAATGTTGTTCGATACGCTCGTAGTGATCAGGGATGAGACGAGAGCGATCGCCGCCGCACCGATTGCCGTCCACGCTGGATTTAGCCCGCGCCTTTCGGGTTCTTTTTCGTGGCGAGTCGAAGGAGGTCCTTGTGTGTCAGTACTCGACGTCTTTGTAGCTGGTTGTTTTTCTTGTACCGACTTTGACCTGCGAAAGAAGCGCATGGCCGCATCGTACACGACACCTAGGCAGCTGCACGGCAATTTGTTATTCTAGAGACAACTAGGACGAGCCGCACGAGATCAACATGGCCGACTACAACGTGTCCTCACTCATCGACAAAGTTATCGCCCGAGCGAAGGACACGTCGTTCAGTCGTGACCTCGTGCGCGGCTATCTCCAGGACACGCAGGACGAGGTGCTGAACCGCCATCGCTTCCCGTTCACCGAGGCACGGCTCGTCGAGACGCTCTACGCCGACTCCACCACCTTCGCGTACGACAGCGGCCACCAGGAGATCCTGCAGCTCGTCCTGAGCAGCGCCGACCAAGCCGCCAGCCTCAGCCACCCGCAGTTCATCGAGCCGACCGAGTTCTTCGAGCGGAACCCAGTCCCTGACACAAACCCTGCCGGCCGACCCTCGACCTACACCGACTACGGCGGCGAGCTGTACTGGGACCGACCACTCGACACCGACTACACGATCTGGCTGCGCTACCGCGTGGCCGCTCCTCGTCTCAGTGACGACAGCGCGCCCCTCATCCCCGAGGAGTTCAGCAACCTCCTCGTCGAGGGTGGGCTGGCCGGCGTCGAGCGCTACCGGGAGAACTTCGACGTGGCTGCTCTGCACGACCGCAGGGTCGAGGACCTCGCGGAGGACATGCTTCAGCGGTACGGGCTCCGTCAGCTCCGTGTCGGCAAGTCATCGCTACGAGGACGACGTGGTTAAGTCGCGCTTCGGCTACCGCACTGCGATCCCACCGCTCTCATCCGCAAAGGGTCAGACGAGGGCGATCAGCTTTAAAGACGGCGTGAACACGTACAAGGACAACGACGACATGAAGGTCACCGAGTTGGCCGCTGCGTACGACGCCCGCTTCGTCAAGATCGGTCGCTACCAGACCCGCCGAGGTCTGGACCACTACTCGGTACCCGTAGGAGAGGCGCTGAACGCGTCCGTCTCATCAACTGCTTCAGCATCCGTCCTGACGGTCAGCGGCTCGCAGGCGCTGTCTCAAAAGCTCACAAGCACCAAGACGGAGCGCATCACCCGCGCTGACGTTCGCATCCGCTCGACGGCAACCAGCCGAGGCACCGTCCTCGTCGAGCTGTGTGCCGACGCAGGGGGAGTCCCAGGGGCTGTGCTCGCCCGTAGCTCGATCCGAGCTGCTGACGTGTCCAGCACGTGGTCCTACCGAACCGTCCGCTTGGCGGCTGCTCCCGACATCAACACCTCGACCGCCTTCTGGGTAACCATTCGCGGTCAGTCAGCGAACGTAGGGGAGTACGAGGTCAGCACCACCGGCTCAGCCGCAACGGCACTGTCGAGCGCGACCGCCGGTGAAGCCTGGTCGACCACTTCCGTCGCCGCCAACGTCGCGGTGCACTCATCGCCCGCTGGTGGAGTGAAGGGGCTCCTGCGTGCCTACCGATCGAACGGCCAGAAGGTCACCCTGTTCTCGGCCGGCGGCTCGGTCTACTCCGTCAACGACACAACGGGCGCTACCGCCGTCGTGAGGTCGGGTTTCAGCCAGCCTGCGACCCACGTCCGGACCCAGATCGTCCAGGACGCGACGTACTGGGTGAACGGGCTCGAGAAGCCTTGGAAGTACGACTTCAACGAGTGGACGCAGATCACCGCTGCGCCCTACACGCCAGACCTCATCATCGAGCACAAGGGACTGCTCTTCTTCAACGACGTCGAGGACCGTACGAGGATCTTCTACTCCAACTTCGCGGAGTACGACCGGTACACCAGCACTGACTTCATCTACGTTCCCGCTCCGAAGAGCTACGACGGCCTGACCGCCTTCGCCAAGCTGAACGGCGTGCTCTACCTGTTCGCGAAGCGCAACAAGTTCCAGCTCAACGGGTCCGACAACGACACGTTCAACCTCGACGAGGCGCCCGACCAACGTGGGACCTTCTCGCAGGAGTCGGTGGTCTTCGACGCGAACTACGTCTTCCACGCTGACGAGGAGGGCGTGCACATGTTCAACGGGACCGAGAGCCGCAACCTGGCGGAGTCGTTCCTGGAGGACTACCTGGCGATCCCGAACAAGAGCGCCATCCAGTTGGAGCTGTACCGCAACCGCCTCTACATCTTCCACGGACCGCAGGGAGCCGCCGCGAACACCAGATGCTTCGTGTATAACCTGCTGCTCAATTGCTTCGAAGCGCTCGACCTTGGCACTCCGATCGGCCGGACGTTCAGCCGCTACGCCCAGGACGACGTGTTTCTGCAGGCGAGCAACCGCGTGGCAGCGATCTACTACGGCGAGCTGGCGACGAACGACCACCACAACCTGGGTGACCAGCTTCAGTACGAGCTCAGGACCGCCTACAACCACTTCGACACTCCCGCCTCCAGCAAGCGGGCGCCGAAGCACTACCCGCAGTTCCCCTCGGTCACCGGCTCCTACGCCGTCGAGGTGGGCTACGACAAGGACTTCGCGGGCGCACCCTCGTACTCGTCCGTCGACGTCTCCGGCAGCGGGGCTCGACTGAACACCGGGCTCAGACTCAACACCGGTGTCCGTCTGGCCGGCCAGCGCATGGTCGAGCCGAGGCTCACCATCCCCGGGACCTTCAAACGGATCCAGCGCCGCTACCGCCACGTCGCCGCGCGCGAACCCGTCGAGCTGGACAGTGAAGTGCTGACGATCGAAACGCAGAGGCTGAACTGATGGCCAACAACTTCAACCAGATCAACTCGTCATCGTCGCAGGCCGCGATCGTTGCGCAGGTCAACCGCAACTTCGCGAAGCTCGACGCTGAGACGAACCTCAAGACCTTTGGCGGGCAGAACAGCCCTGACAAGCTGCTGATCGGCAAGACCAGCGAAGAGACGCTTGGGCTCACTTACCGTAAGAACGACGACGACAAGATGAACGTAGGCCGCCTCCCAAACGGGGAGTTTGGCTTGGTGCTGAACGACGAGCAGGGCACGCCTTCGATCTACATGGCAATCACCGAGAGCGGCAAGCCCGTCCTCAAGGTGGCGAAGGACGGGAAGAACGCCGAGACAGACACGGGGGACGATCTGATCTTCGACTCCTCTCAGAACGTCATGAAGATCGTGAAGACCGGCACTGTGACCATGAGCCCACCAGCGACCTGGCCAACCATGGGCGTCGTGACGCAGGTCATCCCGCACGGGCAGCCGACGATCCCTGCGTTTATGGTCTACGTGCAGAACCCAAGCGGGCTGTACTACACCTACCCTGGCCTCTCGAACTTGCCGTCGTATGTCCACCTCGGTCCGACTGGCGAGATGATCTTCTCGTCGGCGCGCGCAGACTCGACGAACCTCTACATAGACCTCTCGAACGTCTCAAGCTTGAACGACGGCCTCGACGACCTGGTCTGGAGCTACAAGTATCTGATCTTTCAAGAGTCAGGAATCTGACCTATTTAAACTCCACTTGCTGCGTGTTATTCTAAAGGCAACTAGGACGAGCCGCGCGAGAACTTATTCATGGCCAGAAGCCTCGACCAGATCCTCTCGGAATTGAACCCAAGATACTCGGGTAGTGAAAGCATCATCAATACTCGTCTCAACGCCATCCCGGGTGAGACTGAAGCGGGCGTCGCGCAGGCCGACGCGAAGCTGGCCCAGGCCAACACCAACATCCTGGACGCCTCACGCCGCCGTGGCCTCGGCTTCTCGGGCATCCCAGTGGGGGAGCAGGCCCAGTACGCCGCGACGGACTATGCGCCGGCTATCGCCAACCTCAAGTCCTCCGGAGCGCAGAAGGAGCTGACCCTCCAGGAGTCGCTACAGCAGCTCGCTCGTGACAAGCGCAGTCAAGCGCAGTCGATCTACGAGGGCGAGACAGCGCGCGACCTACAGGAGCGCCAGTTCGCTGAGCAGACCCGGCAGTTCAACGAGAAC
Source organism: Rathayibacter sp. VKM Ac-2805 (assembly GCF_009834265.1). Lineage (NCBI taxonomy): Bacteria > Bacillati > Actinomycetota > Actinomycetes > Micrococcales > Microbacteriaceae > Rathayibacter > Rathayibacter sp. VKM Ac-2805. The sequence goes on along the minus strand of NZ_CP047185.1, from coordinate 1,912,854 downwards.
CTGGCTGCGCAGGAGCGCCAGGCAGCCGCGGCTCGCGCAGCGGCCACCTCTCCGGTCGCAGACATCTCCCGCTACCTCGGCGGTCAAGCCCAGGCAGGCCAAGGTGGGTCACAGCCATCCATCTCCCGCAACAAGGCGGGCGGTTTCGCGTTCACGGGCTCGAACGGCGCCCCGATCACCGCGGCGCAGTACGCGGCTCAGACGAAGCAGAGCATCGGCAACATCTTGTACGAGATGGGCTCACAGGGTGACAAGTCTGCTCAGTACGCCTACAACCAACTGAAAGCACGTCCGAACGATCCGACCACCCTCAACGTCCTTCGTACGCAGTTCCCTCAACTGCTAGGAGCGGTGTAATGGACAACGGCTTCAGCAGACCAGCGTTCGACTTCAAGGCAACACCAGCTCCGGCAGCCAAGAAGAAGAAGGGCTTCTTCCTTGACCAGATCAGTACCGGAGGCGGGATCGGCGGCGCGCTCGCGGGCGCAGCGGGAGGCGCAGCCCTCGGGTCGGTCGTCCCCGTCGTCGGTACAGCCGTCGGTGGCCTCGTCGGGGCACTTCTCGGTGGTGGCATCGGATCAGCCGGTGGTGAACTCGCGGAGAACGCGATCACCGGCGACGACCTCGGCAAGAACGTCCTGAAGGAAGGACTCATTGGCGGTGCGACGTCGCTCCCGATCGGTGCAGGCCTCAAGCTGGCTCGTGCTGGCGTCAAGGTAGGCACTGGTCTCGGCTCCAAGTCGGCAGGCCAGCTCGTCCAAGAGGCGGGGATCCAGACCATCGGCAAAGGTGCCGTTCGCAAGGGCGTGGCGAGCGGTCGCTTCGACGACCAGGCTGGTCTGACCGCCGAGCGTCTCTTTGGTGGGAACCTCACCGGCACAGCAGTTGGCGGCACTGTTGCAGCAGGGGCCTCAGCCGCTCCATCGGTCACCTCAGTGGGTGGTCGGCTCAAGAACGCTGGCAACAAGGCCCTGCTCTCGCAGTACGGAACCATCAGCAAGCCCTTCGCTCGCTCCACTGACCCAGCGGGCACCATCGCCACACTCGCCGACGCGGGCATCACGAAGCCGGTCGACGCCGAACGGCTCGCGGCTGCGGTCACGGGCTCAGACGGCCTCATCACCAAGGCAGTGTCTGACTCCGTCGGACGCGCAGGCGGAGTCAACATCGACCGCGTCCAGCAGGTCTTCACCGACGCCGTAGAGAACTACGGTCTCGTTGAGAAGGACCGCAAGTCGGTCCAAGCCGTGTTCACAGCTCAGATGAACAAGCTACGAGGCGGTGCCAAGGGCTCGGTGGCAACTGAGTTCAACCCCACGGAGGTGCTGTCAACGATGCGCGCGCTCGAGAAGCGAGCGGCCGACCTCACCGGCAAGGGTGACAACTACCGTCTGTCGACTCCGGAGCGGGCCGACCAAGCCGCTGTCCTCAAACTGGTCCGAGACGAACTGGAGGATGCCCTCTACACGGGTGCGGGTGCAAACAAGCAATTATCGAACACCCTGACACCAGCACTGAGGAGTCAGCTACTCGACCTCCAGCCCAACAACCCGCAGTGGGCGAAGTACGTGGACCAGAACGTCATGGGTGCGAAGACCGTGGGCGACCTACGTGGCTCGATGGCTCCGTTCGTCCGGGTGGGCAAGATCATCGACGAGGGCGAGAGCAACTCGCTGACTGCCGGCGGACGTGTCGGTAACGCGTTCAACGCTGGCGGCATCAAGAGCATGATCGGCGAAGCTGTGACGAACGTGGTCAAGAACCCGGTAGCCAACGTTGCCGGGAACACCCTCCGCTCAGCGAGCCAGATCTCAGGCGGTGCGCTTCGAGCTGCGCCGACCCCAGGTCAGGGCGCTCTACCGCTCGCTGGCCGTCAGCTCGCGGGTCGGTTACTCACCGGATCCGAAGACGCTGCAGCAGACCCGTCGCTTGAGACAGCCCTGGCCTCTAGCCAGCTCGGCGGAGGGTTGGCAGCCGGCACGACGCCAGATGCTGCTCAGACCAACCCCACCGGCTACTCGTCGCAGGAGCTTGGCCAAGCACTGATGCAGGCTCTGGCCGCTGGCGACTCTGCCAGCGCGGACGTTCTGAAGGACATGTACGCGCTCTCGACCGAGTTCGAATCGCAAGGAGTAGGCGCGGAACTGAACAGCGTCCAGCAGAAGAACCTCATAGCTGCGGGCAACGCAGAGACCGCGCTTCAGCAGCTTGAGACCCGTCTGGCAGACGCAGGAGGCGGCTCAGGCGTGTTCGGTGGACGCGTAGCGAACACACTCGGGGACTTTGGTCTGAACGGCTCTGCGAAGCTCTACAACGACGAGCTTCAGAGCTACGTGCCGGTCATCCTGCAAGCGCTGGGCAAGACGGACGCCCCGTCCGAGACTGAACTCAAGGGCATCATCAAAACACTTCCTCAGATTACTGATAGCCCCGAGCAGGCGCGGGCAAAGCTCGCAGGACTGCGTGCACGCATTGCAGCGGCTCAGCAAAATACAATGCTTTATGGCGGCAGTGCAGCTACTCCAGCGCTTTAGTCTTTACCGCATCAGCACAACTTGGTATTCTAGTAGTAACTAGGACGGGTCGCACTGAGATAGACAAAATGGGTGTAGTAACCGTCCCACAAGCTAATCCGAATGACGAGCTCACTGACACCCTGATCAACCAGGGACCAAACGCGATCGCGGCTGCCGTCAACGGCAACCTCGACGACGCGAATATCTCTGCCCTCAGCGGCTCGAAGATCAGCGCAGGCACCCTGACTGCGGCCGCAGCAGACACGAACTCGAACCCGGAGACCCGGCAGAGCGAGACTGTCGGCAACATCGTCTCGTCCGGCCTGATCTGGTCGCAGACGTCCGGCCTGAACGGGACCATGACCAGCGGTGTGGCGTACGTGGCGGGGAAACGCCTGCCGGTGCCTGCCGTCGCGTCGTACGGCTTCGCCGCCTCGCGCGACACCTACATCTACGTGGACAACACCGGAAACGTGCAGTACAACCCTCAGGCGCTCGGTGCGGCACGACCAGCGACGCCGGCCAACAACGTCCTGGTCTCGAAGGTCACCACCAGCGCAGGTGCCGTCACTGCTGTGAGCGACCAGCGGAACACGACTCTCACCGATGCTTGGCGCTCCTGGACCCCAACGTGGACCGACCTCACGATCGGCAACGCGACCGTCGACTTCAGATTCGTCGTCATCGGGAAGACGGTTCACATCAGGGGCAAGCTCATCTTCGGCACCACTAGCTCATTTACTCCGTCGAGCGGACTCTCGTTCACGGCCCCGCTCGACTACAGCCGACCTACAACGTCCGCCAGCAGATCGGCAATCTCAGCATCGAGGACGCGGGCACTGCTTCCTACTACGGCGTGGTGCGCATCAACGACACGGCCAGCACCAGCAAGCTCCAGCTCGGCGTCTTCGGCGCGGGTGCTGCGTACGCGAATTTCGCCAGCATCACGTCCTCAGTGCCGATGACCTGGGCCGCCGGGGACCAACTGATGATCGCCGCTACTTACGAGGTGGCCTAATGGCAGACTTCGTCATTCCGAAAGACCCAACCAACAACGACATCATGCTGATCCTGGTGCAAATGAACAGCACACTACAGGCCGTTGAAAAGCAAGCAATCAAGACTAATGGGCGGGTTAATACTATTGAGGAGTGGAAGACCGGACTTATTGCCGTTGCCCAGCATCAGCGCGATAACCCCGGTCAACCTCAACAAATCAACGCACCGAACGCGACAACCGTGCAGGTGATGACTCCAACAAGATGGTTTCAATCGAAGGAGCTTGTCGGTGCGGTTGCCCTCGTCGCGGCTGCAGTCGCAACTGCGCTCACCGTGTGGGCGGGGGTCTCCCAATGATTACGTTCGCAGTCGTCGCACTCCTACGGCTCATCCCGTACCTCTTCGCCGCCGTGAACGCCTGGACGAAGGGCTACCGGTGGCTCACCGCAGCGACCACCCTCGTCTCGATCCTGGTGGTCTGGAACTTTGTCGCGCCGCTCTCACCGGAGTGGTCCGGCCTGACCTCGAGCATCTTTGCCCTACTTCTGATGTTCCACGCGCTAGACCTCAAGCCTAAGGAGCCACGCTCATGACGCTTGAACAGTTCCTGGCCGGCTACCCGATCGGCGGGTCCTACGGCAATCCCGGCACGGGCACTTACAGGGGCCAGTGCGTCTCGTACGTCCGGCTCTACATGGAGGCGGTACTCGGCATCAAAACCGCGGTGTGGGGTAACGCCGTCGACTACTGGTCCAACCCGGCGGTGCTCGCGCACTTTGACCGGGTCCCGGCCGGTCAGGAGCGCGACGGTGACATCCCGGTCTGGGGAGACGATCCGGGTTCATGGACAGGGCCGGAGGGCCACATCGGCATCCGGTACAACGGGCGGCTGCTCAATCAGAACTACGGCGGCAGCTTGAGGGTCAGCATCAACACGATGTTCGCACCTGGGCTACTCGGCTTCCTAAGAGTGAAAGGAGAAGAAATGATCAAACCCAGTGAAGCGCAGGTGAGGGACGCGTTCTCGCGCTACGCAGACGCAGTTCCAAACAAAGACCAGGTGCCGTATTACGTCGGCAACGACGTGCGGCAACTGCAGGGCGACATCCTTGGCACCACCGTCCCTAGTGCTGACGAGGTGAAGGATGCGTTCGCTCGACTTGCACCGTGGGCAGACGACAAGGCGGCCCTCGGCTACTACACGGGCAAGCCGAAGTGGCTGCTCTATAAGAATCTGGCCGGTGCACTTCGCGACAAGCTCGACGAGGCGCAGAACGCTCAGAGCGGCGCGGGCGCAGACAAGAAACTGGCGGCCATCAAGGCTGCTCTAGACATCAAGTAAAGGAGACCATATGACAGCAAGTAAAGCATTAGCAGGAGCAATCGTCGCGGTACTCGTCACACTGCTCGCAAAGTACGGCATCGTCCTCGGGGACGAGTTGAACGCAGCAATCACGATCTTGGTAGCGGCGGGAATCGGGTTCATCGGCGTCTACATCGCACCGAAGAACAAGGACGTCTAATGAACAGGCTCGGAGAGATCACCAGGGGAGACGACCAAACCATCCGCGTGCCGGTCGCGTCGCTGTTCGGTGATCTCACGAGCGCTCGTGCGTACTTCTACGTTGTGCCGAAGACGGCAGCGCCATCCGACACCGTCGTTGACCCTGCCGCCCTCATCACAGCAGAGCTGACCAGCCTCGCGGCCGGCACCCGCACCCTCGACTTCGTACTCAGCTCGCAGCCGTCCGTGCCGTACTCGTCCCTCATCCCGCTCGGTCAGTACAACTGGTACGTCCGCGTCGTCAGCTCAACCGGCAAGGTCACCAGCGTTCGTCTCAAGGGCAACGTCGTGCAGGTCACCCCGCCCAAGGGCGATCCGCAGGTTCGCACGACGACCCTCTCCAGCTCAGCCGTTGCCACGGGGCCGGCTGGTCCTGGCGTCGCCAAGGGCGGAAGCGCCGGGCAGTTCCTGCGGAAGCGGTCCACCGCCAACTACGACACCGAGTTCGTCAGCCTCACCAAGGGTGACGTTCAGCTCGGCAATGTGGACAACACGAGCGACCTCGACAAGCCAATCCCGACGGCGATGCAGACTGCGTTGGAATCGAAGGTACAGATAGGTGGCGACATCACCGGTCCTTCTAACGCGCCGACGGTGCGCAACGTCTCCCGAGTGTTCAGCGTGCGCGACTACGGGGCCGTGGGCAATGGCGTAACAGATGACGCAGCCGCGATTAACAACGCGATTGTCGCCGCAAGTGCAACTGGCGGAATCGTTGAACTCCTCGGGAGACACTACATTTCGACGGCCATCCTGCCTCGAAGCTCGGTCTGGATCCGCGGTCGTGGAATTGATGCAACTATCATCTTCGGCTCGACTACTAGCACGGGTGGCAACGGTGACGCGTTCCGCGTGGCAAATAGCGTGGTGCCTTACCTCCAAAATATCCGTATCTCAGACCTGACAATCGACTTGTCCGCGCAGTACCCGAATGGACAACTCGACGCAGAGCAGACCCCGTATTCGAACGGTATTACGCTCCAGGGCGTGGACGATCCGAGAGTGGAGAATGTCAAGGTAATCGAGCCGTTCGGCTACGGGGTGGCAATATCTTCGCCAGCCGGTAACGCGCCTTTCATCAGGCGTCCAGTGGTTAAGAACTTATACGTCGAAGGAGAACGCGGTGGCTGGGACTCACTGGGAGGTGGTGGCATCGTCAACGGTCTTATCGATGGCCTCTATGTGTATCCTTCTCAATCAGGAATCAATCCGAACGGCACGGCGCAGAACTGGACCAATCTTCACAACACCGTGATTCGTAATGTATTCGCTCACACGACCTTTTCACCTGGCATGTACGCGACCACAACTCCATCTGTGCCGCCCGGGGCGACACCGCTTTATAACCCTTATTCGTTCCCAGTCACAATCACCTTCACTGGCTCGGTGTCGACGGTGACGATCAATGGCGTGCTGCAAGCATCCGCCTCGACGTACTCCCTACCCGGATTTGGCTACATCTCCCTGACTTACGGTTCACCTCCTACGTGGACATGGACGGTTCCGACAACGCCGGGTATACCTGCAAGTACCGGTACTGTCATCAACCCATTTCCTTACCAGGTCGCAATTACCCTGACTGGTGGAACGGTCAGCGCAGTCAGCATCAACGGCGCGATGAAGGGAACAACAAGCGGGTATTTCCAGTTGCCGGTAGCCGGATCAATATCTTTAACTTATTCTTCGGCTCCAACATGGACATGGCTGACCGCTGCAACATCGAGCGGAATTGAAACGGACCATGGCGCAGTTGGAGTGCTCTACGACAACATCAACGTAAATGGATTCAGCAACGGATTCCTCCTCTCGAAGCCTGTTAACCGTGAGTACCCGTCCGACATCACGATTACAAACTCGAAGATCATCAACGTGAACTTCCACGGCATCAAAACAAATGTGTTCACGGGTTATGGCATTCACGGTCTCAAGCTGGTTAATAACTACATCGACAAATACGGCATGGTCGGATCGGCGAGCGGCATAACGATGAACGGATCGATCGAGTTCAATGTCGATAATAATAAGTTCGGCGTCTATGGAAATCCGAGCTACGCAATCGTTCTGACCACCGATGGATCTAACGTGTCAAACCATGGAGTCGTGACCGGCAACGACGTTCGTCTGACCCCGTCATACCAGATCTATACGAACGGTGGAGTAGATGTTGGGAGCAACGTATTTATCGGCAACAACCCTGGTGCACTCGATGGGTACGCCACTACGTCCTACGTGGACGGGCAAATTGCATTAATAGAGGCGAGCGACGTTGATACGTTCAATGGGCGAAGCGGCAATGTCGTGCCGGCCAGTGGTGACTACTCGGCGGCTCAGATCACAAACACCCCGAGCGGAAACGTCGTCGGTACTACCGTACAAGCGGCCCTGAACGACGTAGAGGAGCGAGCCATGCATCTGGCTGGGTCAGAGATTGCTGTTGGGAATAAGACGTTCTCTTACGTCGATACTGCCACATTCGTCAACTCCACGAGCGGACCCGTGACCGTCTATGGGACAAACGCGACCGGTGACACATACCAGTACCTGGATTTCATGCAGAGTCAGGCAAGTACCACGCGACCGATTGCTCGAATTGGTTCGAAGAAGACTGGCTCGGGCAGCGAACTGCACTTCGGTGTTTCGCAAAGCTACGCCGCAGGGGTGACGCGCGACGCCATGGTCATCCTCCCGTCGGGGAACGTCGGCATCAACAGCGTGGCTGCCAACTCAACTCTGCAAGTCATCGGATCGATCGCGACTGGAGTCAACGTCCGCTCCGCCGCCACCGCCCTCGACGCAACTCACTGCTCGCTCGAACTGAACACGACCGCTACCCAGACACTGCCGGCCCTCGCGACCTGCCAGGGGCGCATGTACGAGTTCATCAACATCAACGCTGCCGCCGCGACCATCAAGGGCAGCGGCGCCGAGCTGATTGGCAACGTGACTACGGCCAACACCTACACGCTGCCGTCCGGCTCAGCCGTGACACTGAAGGCGTTCCCGTCTGCATGGAGGGTCGTCTGATGACGTACAACCCGAACGCTGACAGCCTGATCTTTTCGCAGACGGCCAACCGGACGATCACCAACACCGCAGCGGAGACCAGCCTGCTCGGGACCGGCGTTGGTTCGAACCTGATCAAGGCCAACGCGCTCACCATGGGTAAGCGCATCCGCATTCACGGCGAGGGGATCTACTCAACACCGCTCGTCGGGTCGTCGTTGACCATCCGCGTCAAGCTCGGGGGAGCGGTCGTCGCCTCGGTGGTGACGTCTGCGCTGCTCGCGAGCGCGACGAACAAGGCCTGCACCTTCGACTGCCTCATCGTCGTCCGAGAGGTCGGTACGGCCGGCAAGGTGATCGTGGGCGGTGAAGCCTCGTACTCCATCGGCGCGAGCAAGTTCTTCCAGGACATCGACAACGCCGGCGCCATGACGACGCTCGACACCACGGCTGACATGTCGCCGGACGTGACGGTGCAGTGGGACCTAGCGAGCACGAGCCGCTCGATCACGAGCACCATCGCGACGGTCATGGTCGTCTAGCCCGCTACTCTGACTGGGTGATTGAGTGGTGGGGCAACTTCTCCGAGTGGCTGACGGGTACAAGAGACATCAGGCAATGGGATTGGGGCTCGACTGCCGATTGGGTGACCGGACTATTAACGGCGCTGGCGGTATTGGTTCCGTTCCTCATCTTCAGATCGGAGAACAAGCGGTTCCGCTCGGAGCAGGCCCGCTTACTTTTTATCGACATCAATTTCAATGTTGTGGGTCCGGAGGGCGAGGACGTCGTCGAATATACCGTCCGAAATAATTCAGACCGTCCACTTGCCGAAATCGAACTGTACGTTTCGGTATCTGGAGACGTACAGTTCGAGTACATATTGAAGGCGGCGAACGAACTAGCGGCGTCGGTCATGGCTCTACTTAAGAGCCGCCGCTTCTTCACAATTCTCATTGGATCGCTCTCTTTCGCGTACACGCGAGAAACCTACAGACTCCTTACGAGTTACCGCTATGCGCGGTCCTCAGCAGGGGATATCGAACCAGGCAACGACGTACTTTTGGTCGAGAAGTGGATCTCTGCGCCAGCGTTGGTAGCAGTGTCCTTTCGCGACGCTTCCGGCGTGACCTGGATGCGAGAGGCTAGGAGCGGCGAATTCCTATCAGAGAGGCGAAGGAAGCGAGTTGTTCGTCAAAGCTTCTCTCCGAGGCCTCAGCGGCACATCATTTAGTGGCGGTAGTAAATTACGAGCAATCAAGCGCTCCACCGCGCCCGGATCCGACGTCTCGTGCCACGTCACGTGCAAGTTGTTCGCCATCCAGAAGGTGAGGAGCGAGTCGCCCTCTTCCGTCAGCCCGAATCTCTGGCCCGGCCCGGGGGTGATCTGGTCCCTCAGCTCCAGCTCGTCCACGAGCAGCGCGACGAGCGACCGTCGCAAAGCCGACTTCCGCGTTGACCGCAGGTGCATCTCCGAGGCATGTAGCGCCAGCGTCGCTTTGGCCGAACCGATGTAGATCGGACGTTCCTGCTTGACCGGGAGCAGCTCAACCGGCCAGAACGGTGCCAGCGCTCCTGACAGGTCCCACCATGCGTACAGGCCCGGTCCGTGCTGGTCTAGAAGATCCCCCGGAGGATGTGGCACGGCGGCCAGTAGGGCGTCCCTCGACTCGCGCCAATCCATGCACGAAGTCTAAGCAAACCGTCAGACGTTGGGAAGAAGTGCGCTGCAAGGAGACTCAGGGCGCGGTGAAGCCAGTGCAAGCGCAGACGTGGGTCTTTGAGACCTTCGGCGATTCAAACGCGCTAGGGCGGCTCTCAACGCGAATTTGTGTATAGTCATGGTCGACCATTCACTACCCGGAGGCTGATATGGCTCAGAAGCTCACACTCGTCGATGACCTCGACGGCAACCCGATCGAAGATGGCAAGGGCGGAACCGTGCGCTTTGCGCTCGAAGGAGTTTCGTACGAGATCGACCTGAACGACAGCAACATCGAGCAGCTTCACGCGGCGCTGGCGACGTTCATCGACGCCGGCCGCAAGACCGGTGGGCGCGCAGGCGCCTCTTCCGCGCCGTCCAACTCGTCTGCGAAGAAGAGCAACCCGAAGGAGCTCCAGGCGATCCGTGAGTGGGCGAAGTCCAACGGCCACAAGGTATCCGACCGCGGTCGCATCCCGACCTCGATCGTTGAGGCCTACGAAGCCGCGCACTAGCTGAATGCATTCGAACGCCCCGCACAGTTGCTGTGCGGGGCGTTCGTCATCGCTGGATGGAGTTGGCCAGGTCGCGAAGCAGGTCGACCTGGTGCTGGATCTCCCGTTCGACTCCGTTCGTCATCGCGTCGAAAACCTCCTGGAGACCGCTGCTGTAATCGAGCGGTTCGTCGTCTCCGGTGATGCGAACGATGGTGGCCCGCACTTGGTCAGCCGCCCGTCGCAGCTCTCGTGCCTCCGACGTCAGCCGGTCACCGAGCGACTCCAGCTCGTACGTCTTACGGGTGATGTCCTCGATCAGGCGCTCAGTGTCGTCCATCCTCGTCGTCCTTCCACTCGCGGATCCCCATGTCAGGGACTGGCTTGTTGTTGCGCTTCGGCGGCGCGGCAGTTCGTCTGGCGATGCCCTCGCGCATGATCTCGTCGCTCGAACGCAGGTACAGTCGCCGGCTTCGCTCGAGAACGTGCTGACGGGTGCCGGTGGGAGGGCTTGGCGTAATAGCTCGGATCGACACAGGGGTCGGCCTTCCTGTTTCGGTCGAGATTTGGGCGAAGGCTTCGTACGGCTCGTTATTTTGAAGATCAAACTCGCCTACGAGATTGCGATCCATTTCGTCTCGCCACATTCGCGCTTCGTAGTTGCCGCTTCGGAAGATAATGCGGTTTCGAACCGTGTTTGGGATTGCGGCCTTGATGCGGTGGTCCATCGTCTCCATGTACTGAGTGGCCGCGTTGACCCCGAGGTTCATCTGGCGGGCCCTTCTGAACATGTCGTCGATGTTCACCGGCAGCTTCGCCGTGAGTTGTAGCTCATCGAGGAACAGGTAGTTCGGCTTTTCAGCGCGGTTCCGATTCACGCTGGTCCACAGCGCGTTGATGAGCAGTGTTGCCATAGGAAGAGCCGTGTCGTCCGAGATCCCCGCGAGGTCAATGACGACGATCTTGTTGCCGTTGACCGCCTCGTCCATTGTGAACGAGCTACGGGTCTGTCCGAAGAGGTCGCGGGCCTCGGGACGGGCGGTGAGTTGCCAGAACCTGTTGAGTAGTGGAGCGGCTTCGTTCGTACGCAGCCTCTTGTCTTTGCTTTTCCAGAGCGCCCAGAAGCGCTTTAGGTCAGCGTCGCGGACGTTGTCCATGAGGGACGACGCCCAGGCCTCCTCTTCTGGTGAATCAGGAGCGACTAGGAAGGGTAGGTCGTTCAACGTGTAGCCACCCGCCTCAACGAGGGTCTGGATGCCGTGGAAGAGAAGCTTGCGAAGGTTTACTCCCTGCACGTCGTTGTACAGCGCGGTCATCAGTGCTTCGATGTCACGCGCCACCGTTTCGGGGTTCCCTTGATCGAGCAGGTTGAAGCCCACCGCGGCACCGGTGTTGAAGGCAGGCCGGATGATGATCGTGTCGTCGATGCGGTTGGCGGGTATGAAGTCGAGGATCCGGTTCGCCAGAGTCTCCGCGGAGCCGCTGTTGTTCATATCTACACAGAACACACCGTTCCCGTGCACCATGAACTGCCTGGCCATTTCCGCGAGGAGGCTGGTCTTGCCAGTCCCGCTCTGCCCACCGACGTAGGTGTGGTGCACGGTGTACGGCCAGTCGATAGCGATGGGGCGTCCGTGACCGGGGAAGTTGCTGGTTCCGATGACGAGGCCTTCGCGGGAGACGTGCTCTCCTGCGGCGATGAGGCGCACTCCGCCCAGCGGGAGACCCGAGATGAAGGGGTCCATGATGGGCCAGGCGGCGAGCCCGACGAGCTCACCGACTGTCACCTGCGCTGGGAAGATCGGAGGCGTCGCAGCTCGGTTGATCTGATCGCCGATGAGGGAAGCGTTCCCGTTCCGCTTCGTCAGATGGTTCGCGTGCGTGGACGTGGATGACATGGAGGCGAAGGTGTTCGCGACCAGCTGTTGCGCGCGGGGGACCGAAGGAGCGCTCGCCCCGATGCGACCGATCGCGAGGTAGTTGACACCACCGAGCTTCTTGCGTCGGTCTTCGAGCTCGTCGTTGCCCGCCTCCTGAGCTCCAGCGATCACCTGTCTGATCGAGGCTTCGTTCGACCGGCGCGCTCCGTCTTTGGCAGGCATCGGAGCGCGCGGTGCGGCCGAGATGACCCACTGCACTACTACTTCCTCTCCGAGGAGGAGCGCCTGGATGCTCGCGAGAATTGAGGTCGAGAGGTTCTTGGGGTTTGACACGTTGAGCTGACGCGAGGGCGAGCGCATGCCGATCTCGACCGCAGCGTCGAAGGACTGTGCCGCCCTCTCGATCCGGGTGAGGTTGATCCCCGGGATTTTTGCTCGAAGCTGAGACTCGACGTGGTCCGCTGCGTTCGAGGGAAGCGTCAAGTTGAAGACGATTCCCCTATCTGTCGCTCGAGTCTCGAAGACGATGGACGGGGTGGGGTCGAGCCACCTGCTCCGAAGCGACCCCGCCAGGGTCTCGAGCCAGGCCGCGATGGAGTCCGCGTTCACTCCGGACGGGTATGTGATTGTGAAGGCGACACGAGTCGCGTCGAGTTTGCGCTGACGTTTAGACATTACGGTAAACACCACCATTGAAGTAGAAGCGAGAAGAACGAGAGCGGAAACAGTGATGGGCAGCATGTTGCTGCCCATCACTGTGCGGCGATTCCCAAGAATCGTCAATAGTTTCGCGTGAATATCCTGATCAGCTTGATGGTCCCAAAAATCGCGAGAACGATGATCAAGACCGCGATTGCTCCTCCGATAAGCGGAAGGAACGGCTCCAACGCGGCGGCGGCGACCTGAAGCAGGATCACCGCCACCACGAAGAAGAACAGTGCGCTCCAGGCTCGACGCATCACTGCTCGTCTTCAGGGTTGTACTTCTTTCGGATCTCCTCGAACTTGTCGTCGACGTCGTCCGGATCCTTGTAGTCAAGTATGTCCATGACTGTGTTGTAGTCCTCGACTCCTTGGATGTACGCCTCCCGAATTTGGGCGGCCCGCTTCCGGCGCTTGAGGACTGGTGCGATGTTTCGCCCGAAGAAGCAATATGCCGCGAACCACACGACACAGACCGTTATCAGCATCGTGCCTCCGAGCGTTACCATGAGCTGGTCATAGACGTCATAACCGTCGGTGAAATCGCTCATCGTCGCACTGCCCTGTACAGTCGTGCGACTTTACGCTTTGCGCGCTTCGCCGCTGGGTGGACTATGTAGATGCAGAGAGCCAGATCGACTGCGAACATGATTGCGATGAGTACGGTCATGCCGACCAGTGCTGCTGCTGAGTGTTCATATCCGCTCAAGGACATTGATTTACCTTCCTATCCTTCGTTGAAGCGCGGCGCTCGGTTGCCGCCGCGGCTCTTGAGTTAGTAGGACCGAGCCAGCGGGGGGCCGCTGTTCTCGTCAGCGGTCAAAGGTTCGCCGCTAGTCCCGTGGAACTGCTTGCTCTATGGAGTTACCAAGTTCCCGACTGGGTTGCACCAGCTGAGGATTGAGACCGTACTCGCATCGGGTTGAGGTTGCAAGGTCCAGGTCGCAATGAACTTGCACTGAGATCGGGTTGAGCTAGCATGTGGTCATGGACGACGACAACTTGGAAGCAACGGCCGACGACATCGAAGACGACCTCCTGGAGCTGATCCAGGAGGAGGGCATGTCGGAGGTGAGGATGGCCGCCCTGGGCCGCAACATCGAGCGCGCGTACGAGAACGACGACCCGCGCTACCTGATCGCGCGAGTGACGCGAGCGTTGGACCGCATGGACGATGACAAGTACGCGCGAGCACTCCGATTCGCTCTGGGTATCAGTGACAGCGCGGCTTCACTGTCCCGTCGTCGAGCAGCGATGAAGGACACAGTTGAGTCGGCGCAGCCCCTCAGCGATGACACGATCCGCCGATGGGAGCGCCGCGCGATGCGGGTTCTGGCGAAGCGTCTGTTCACCGAGGCGGCGAAGTACAAGGCAGAGGGCAGGCTGGCACACGACTACGCGCTGTTCGCCGGCGAGAGCGACGACGAGAGCCGCAAGGTGAGGGCGCTCGAACCGCTGGTGCAGGACCACCAGCTTCAGATCGAGGAGCTTCGCAGTGCGCTTCTCAACCTCGTCTGGAGCGTCGACCTGATGATCGACCGAGGAGTCCTCCGAACCGACGACGAGGCCGCCCAGTGGATGGTGGAGCGCAACCTGCGCGCAGCCAAGGCGCGCCTCGAGCACGGATGGTTCGAGGGTATGAAGTTCGACCCGGTTGGCATGGTCCGGGTGGAGAGCGCCTACAAGACCGACCGCCTCGTCAAGGTGACGACTGTTGAACAGCTGGAGAGGTGGGCGGAGAAGAGCACTACCGCCAACGAGGAGCGCGCCCTCGGCAAGAGGGAGTGAACGACGGTCGACGCATCACGCCTTCCAGTCGACTCGAACGTACTTCGGGTTGAAAACCCACTGCTTGTAGCGATGCTGCTTCAGTCCGACGGGGACCGGGTCGATCCAGACCCGGTCCACGACGAGGTCGAGGAGCTGACGTCGCCACTGGAGGTCGGCGCTGTCCCAGGCGTCGCGGAGACTGGAGCCGCTGGGTACGTTGACGAAGACAGAAGCTGCCGTCATCGCGTCGATGTTCCTGCCGAGGTTCGTCAGGCGTGCTGAGGCCGTGGTCTTGGCCGAGCGGTACTCGTCGTAGGTCAGGGTGCCGGATGCGTACAGGTTCAGGATCTCCTGGAGGCGCGCCTCCTGCTGCTGGCGCTCGTCGAGGAGCTTGCGCAGTTTGGGCGACTCACTGGACGATGCCGCCACCAGGCGTCCGAGGTGGTCCGAATCGAGGCGAAAGAGGACGGCTTCCTTCACGAGGTCTTCAACTGCTCCGCCGATGCGTGAGACCTTGCCGCAGCCGATCCTTCCCTTCTCATCGTCCATAGCCCGACACCGGTAGCTCGGGGCGAACGAACCGTCTCGCTGTTGCTTGCTGAAGCTGTTCATGCGGTTGCCGCACCGACCGCAGTAGGCGAAACCGAGGAGGAGGAACTTGCGGAACGGACCTCGTTGCTTGTGGTGGCTCTGGCTCACGAGGATGGCGGTCTGGAGCCGCTGCCACGTCTCCTGGTCGACGAGCGGCTGCCACTTCGCTGCGTATTGAGCGGTGCCGTTGTGGTCGCGTATGCCGACGTTGCGAGGCCGGATCGCAACATTTCGCACCTTCAAGGCGTTCCAGCCCTTGCCGTGCTGCGTGAGGATCTTGCGAGCGTTGAGGTCGAGGGCGATGGTCCGCCAAGAGTCACCGGCAATGAAGCGGTCGATCATCTCGCGGACGATGACAGCCTCTGACTCTTCGACGAGCATCGATCCCTTCAGCCATCCGAACGGACGCTGTCCGCCGCTCCACTCACCGTTCTGTGCTGCCTGGAGCTTGGCAGCCTTCTGGCGCTCGATCCCAATCTCCACCTCGTAGCTAGCGACCGCACCGTGAATACGCGCACCCATGCGGCCGCTGGGGGAGTCGAGACGAAGGGGGCCGGCCTGCACGGTGAACGTCGGGATGTTGAACTGGTCCGATGCCTCTATATACGGCTCCAGCTCGGTAGGGCGGCGGTGCACTCGGTCCGTGTGCCAGGCGAAGACGGCTTCGATGGTGCCGGAGCGCATCGCTGCCAGTAGCCCTTCGTAGCCAGGCCTCCGCTTGCCGCTGTAGGCGCTGACGTCGTTGTCACTGAAGACGGTCACGACGTCGTAGCCTTCGCGCTCCGCGAGCTTCCGGCAGTCCGTCTCCTGGCGCTCGACGCCTAAACCAGCACCGACACGGTCTTTCGAGATGCGAACGTAGATGGCCGCAGGGCGGCGGGAGCTGTCAAGAGTGGGGCTGATCGGGTATTTCATATCGGTATTACTAAACATCAGTATGGGCCTCCTACGTGGAGTCGTCAAGATCCTTTGACGAGGCCCCCGAGTTCTCGTCCGTCGCCCTCGATGCGCTGCGCCAGCCGCTCGAATCCGGCGTGATCCGCATCCACCGCGCGAACGCCGTCGCCGAGTTCCCCGCGCGGGTGCAGCTCGTCCTCGCGGCGAACCCGTGCCCGTGCGGCCGCTTCGGCATCCCCGGAGAGACCTGCACCTGTGCTCCCTCGGTCCGCCGCCGCTACCTCGCGCGGCTCAGCGGACCGCTGCTCGACCGCGTCGACATCCGCCTGACGGTCCGCCGCGTCAGCGCGGCTCAGCTGGCCGCACGTCGAGACACGTCCGGCATGTCGACGGCGCAGGCCCGCGCCCGTGTCGTTGCGGCGCGGTCCCTGGCAGCGGCTCGCCTCGCCTCCACTCCGTGGACGCTCAACTCGGAGGTCTCCGG
The DNA here is from genome assembly GCF_009834265.1 of Rathayibacter sp. VKM Ac-2805. Taxonomy (NCBI): domain Bacteria; kingdom Bacillati; phylum Actinomycetota; class Actinomycetes; order Micrococcales; family Microbacteriaceae; genus Rathayibacter; species Rathayibacter sp. VKM Ac-2805. Next base: position 1,896,253 of record NZ_CP047185.1, on the reverse strand, counting down.
CGCCTGGCTGCGCTCGGACGCGGTGCGCCCGACCAGTGCCGAGTCCCGCACGCTCGACCGGGCTCTGGAGCGAGGTCTGGTGACCATGCGCGGCTACGACCGGGTCCTGCGCCTGGCCTGGACGCTCGCGGACCTCGACGCGGCCGACCGGCCGAGTGCCGCCCACCTCGCGCGCGCGCTCGTCCTCCGCGGGGGTGCCGCGTGATCCGGCCCGACGCGCTCTTCGACGGCGCGGAGCTCGATGCTGTTCGCCGACTGCTGCCGAGCGGCGCAGCCGATCCGGACTCGGCTGCCGACGGCGAGCCTTCGGGTGAGTCCGGCTGCGCTCGGAGCGCACTCGTCGACGCTGCTGCCCGGTGCGGCTGGAACTCTCTGACCGAGCCCGGCGACTCCGTCGCCGCCCTCCTCATCGAGAGGGTCGGCGCGGCCGAGGCCTTCGCCCACGTCGTGTCCTCGTAGTCCGCGGAGGAGATCCTCGCGCCCCCGCATCGCGCTCCCTCCGACGAAGGAGGCGCGGCGCTCGCGCCCCTCGACTCCGAGGTCGCCGCGCTCCAGTCGGGGCTGGCGCGCTGGCGACCGCGCCTGGACCGCAGGCTCCTGTTCCGACGTCTCGAGATCGCCGAGCGACTCGGCGCCCGGCTGCTCCTGCCCGGGGCTCCCGTGTGGCCCGAGTCGCTCGACGACCTCGGGCCGCACGCGCCACTCCTGCTCTGGCTGCGCGGTGATCCTGCCGCCTTCGATCCGACGCACCGCCTCGCCCTCGTCGGCGCCCGCGCTGCCACCGGCTACGGCGAGCACGTCGCCGCCGAGCTCGCCGCGGGTGTCGCGGCGCGAGGCGTCTCCGTCGTCTCGGGCGGTGCCTTCGGGATCGACGCGGTCGCCCACCGCGCCGCCCTCGGCTCCGGAGGCCGGACGGTCGCCTTCCTCGCCGGGGGAGCGGACCGCCTCTACCCGACGGCTCACGCCGACCTCCTCCACCGCATCATCGCCACCCCCGGCTGCGCCGTCGCGACGGAGGTCCCGCCGGGCACCACGCCCACCCGCTGGCGATTCCTGCAGCGCAACCGCCTCATCGCCGCCTCCACCGCGGGCACCGTCGTCGTCGAGGCCGGCGCCCGCTCCGGCTCCCTCAACACCGCCGGCCACGCGGCTGCCCTGGGCCGCCCCCTCGGCGCGGTCCCGGGCCCGGTCACCAGTGCCTCCTCCGCCGGCTGCCACCGCCTCCTCCGCGAGTACGCGGCGACCTGCGTCACCTCGCCGGCGGACGTGCTCGAACTGCTCGCCGTCGGCGACGCCGACGGATCGTGCCGAGCGCTGACCGCGGCTGAGGCGCGAGTCCTGGCCGTCGTCGAATCCGAAGGAGGCTGTGACGCCGCAACCGTCGCCCGGCTCTCCGGGGAATCGCTCGATTCGGCACTGTCGGCGCTGGGTGCGCTCCTCGCAGACGGACGCGTCCACCGTTCCGAGGACGGGGACTGGGAGCGGGCGCCCGGGTGAGCGGCCCCGCCGCCGCGGCGCTGTCGGCGGTCCGCCCTACGCTGAAGGGGCATCGGCGAGGGGAGCGGCATGGACGCCACGGCAGCAGGACACGGCGGAGAGCGCCCGCAGCTCGGGCACTTCCGCGCCGCCGACAGGGTCATCGCGCACCTGAGCGACACGCACCTGCTGGCCGACGGGGCTCCGCTCTACGGGAAGGTCGACACGGTCGCCCGTCTCGCGCAGGCGGTCGGCCGTCTGGCCGAGCGCGGCGGACGCCTGGACGCGATCGTGGTCACCGGGGACGTCGCGGACCGCGGCGAGGAGGACGCCTACCGGCGCGTGCGGGAGCAGCTCGACCCGGTTGGCGAGCGGTTCGGCTGCCCGATCGTCTGGGTGATGGGCAACCACGACGAGCGCGGAGCCTTCCGGCGCGTGCTCCTCGACCAGGATCCGGCGGGCGCAGGACCCGTGGACCAGGTCGTCGACCTCGGCGGGCTCCGCCTCATCGCGCTCGACAGCGCGGTACCCGGCTTCCACCACGGCGATCTCACCGACGCCCAGCTGGCCTGGCTGAAGGAGGAGCTCGCCGGACCGGCGCCGCTCGGGACGATCCTCGCCCTGCACCACCCTCCGCTGCCCACACCGCTCGGCGCGATGACCGTGCTCGAGCTGAGGGGGATCGACCGCCTCGAGGAGGTGGTGCGCGGTACCGACGTCCGCGCGATCCTCGGCGGCCACCTGCACTACCCCACGGCAGCGACCTTCGCGGGCGTGCCCGTGCTCGTGGCCGGCGCGACCAGCTACACGATGGATCTCGGAGCGCCCGAGCGTGAGCTCGCCGGCATCGACGGAGCGCAGAGCCTCTCGCTCGTCCACGTCCACCCGGAGACGGTGGCCGCCTCGTTCGTGCCGACGGCGCCGGCCCCGATCGCGACGCGGTTCGGCACCGACCTGATCGAACGGCTCGAGGGGCTCGACGAGCAGGGGCGCATCGACCTCTGGTCGCGGATGCCAGAAGGATCATGACCGGCGAGACGCTCGCCGACTCGGTCGAGCACTTCCTCCGGTACGTCCTCGACGAGCGGTCCCTCTCGCCCGCCACCGCGAAGGGCTACCGCTCCGACCTCGCGCGCCTGATCGCCCACACGGAGGAGAAGGGGCGGCTCCTCACCGCCGAGCTCGACCTCGAGCTGCTGCGCGACTGGCTCTGGCGCGAGTCGGAGTCGGGCATCGCTCGCGCGACCCTCGCCCGGCGCACCGCAGCCGTCCGCTCCTTCTCCTCCTGGGCGCAGCGGACCGAGCGGCTTCCCCTCGACGTCGCCGCGCGCCTCAAGACGCCCAAGTCGGGACGGACACTGCCGCGGGTCCTGACGCTCCCGCAGGCGGAACAGGTGCTCGACACGGTCGCGGCGCGAGGCGCGACCGAGGACCCGGTGGCGCTGCGGGACCTCGCGATCGTCGAGCTGCTCTACGCCTCCGGCATCCGTGTCTCGGAGCTGGTCGCCGTCGACCTGGGCGACGTCGATCTCGGCCGGCTCACCGTGCTCGTCACGGGCAAGGGCGCGAAGCAGCGGGTCGTGCCGTTCGGCGTACCCGCGAAGGAGGCGCTCGTCGCCTACCTGGAGCGCGCCCGACCCTCTCTCGCCACCGGCGACGGGAGCGGGGCCCTGCTGCTGGGACGGCGGGGCGCGCGCCTCACCCCGCGCACGGTCTACGGCGTCGTGGCGAGGCTCCTCGACGGCGGGCAGGGCTCCGGACCGTCCGGTCCGCACACCCTCCGCCACACCGCGGCGACCCATCTGCTCGACGGCGGAGCCGACCTCCGCGCCGTCCAGGAGATGCTCGGCCACGCGAGCCTGGGCACCACGCAGATCTACACCCACGTCTCGACCGAGCGGATCCGCGACGCCTACCGCCTCGCCCACCCCCGCGCCTGACCGGACGCGCGAGTCACCGGACGCACCCTTCCGCGCCACTCGCTCAACACCCTGCTCCACGTCGTCCATCGGCAGAAGCACCGCCCGGGGGATCCCGCCGAAGAACCGCATCGGCGAGACGTAGTCGCCACCCTCGCGGACGCCGAGGTGCACGCACCTCCCGTCGCAGTGGCCGCCCGCACCCACTGCTCCGACGGGCTGGCCCGCGGTGAGGACCTGCCCCGCCGTCACCGATCCGTCGACCGGCTCGACCGTCGAGACCAGACCGTCCGCGTGCACGATGCTCACCACGGACCGGTCGACCACCCTGCCCGAGAACGACACGGTGCCCGCCGCGACGGCGACCACGGGCTGCCCGGCCGCTGCCGCGAGGTCGATCCCGCGGTGCCCGGGGGCGTAGCGGTGGGCCGGCGCGCCCCACGGCTCCACGACGGAGAAGCCCGCGACGGGTGAGGTCCACCGCGGGTCGGACCGGCCGGGGGACGAGGTGCCGGAGGGCGAGGCGCCGAGAGGCGCCCCGACGAGCAGAGCGGCGAGGGCGAACACGCCCGGGCGCAGGAGTCGGGATCGGAGCATGCGGCCACCCTCCTGGAGCCGGTCCGGGACCGGTGGTCGGCCGAGCGGATCAGGGGAGGAGAGCGCGACGGGCCCGGCTGTGGAGGGAGGACATCGGCCGGGGGAGAGCGCAACCCGTCCCGGCGGTGCCGCGGCGAGGAGTAACGTGCCGGTGATCCGGCTCGGGAGCGGCACCCCGCCCCCACCGGCGGCGAGAATCGGAGACGACCATGACCAGCGGACGATCTGACACGACCAGCGGGAGAGCGGACATCCCGAACCCCTCGGCGGCGAAGCTGAAGAGGAAGGTGATCGGCCTCGCGATCGCGGCGGCGGTCGGCGGCTTCCTCTTCGGCTTCGACTCGTCGGTGGTGAACGGTGCCGTGGAGGCGGTGCAGGGCGAGTTCCAGCTCTCGGCCGCGCTGATCGGCTTCGCCGTCGCCTCCGCGCTGCTCGGCTGCGCACTCGGCGCGTACCTCGCGGGCCGCCTCGCCGACCGCTGGGGCCGCATCAAGGTCATGCTGCTCGGCGCCGGGCTCTTCTTCATCTCCTCCATCGGCGCCGGCGCAGCGTTCGCGGTCTGGGACCTCGTGCTCTGGCGCGTGGTCGGCGGCCTCGGCATCGGCATCGCCTCCGTGATCGCTCCGACCTACATCTCGGAGATCGCGCCCAAGGCCATCCGCGGCGCCCTCGCGTCGCTGCAGCAGCTGGCGATCACGCTCGGCATCTTCGCCGCCCTGCTCTCGGACACCCTCATCGCGAACGGCGCGGACGGCGCCTCCGAGCCCTTCTGGTTCGGCGTCGCCGCGTGGCGCTGGATGTTCATCGCCTGTGCCGTGCCTGCCGTGATCTACGGCCTCCTGGCCCTGACCCTGCCGGAGTCGCCCCGCTACCTCGCGACCCGCGGCCGCTCCGAGGACGCCCGCGCGGTGCTCGCGACGGTCACGCCGCGCGACGAGGTCGACGAGGCGCTCGCGGACATCCAGAAGAAGATCGACGAGGACTCCGAGAACGCGAAGCGCTCCAGCCTCCGCGGACCCGCGCTCGGCCTGCTCCCCGTGGTCTGGGTCGGCATCCTGCTGTCGGTCTTCCAGCAGTTCGTGGGCATCAACGTGATCTTCTACTACTCCACCTCGCTCTGGAGCGCGGTCGGATTCGACGAGTCCAACTCCTTCGCGATCTCGGTCTTCACCTCGGTCGTGAACGTCGTCGTCACCTTCGTGGCGATCTTCCTGGTCGACAAGGTCGGCCGGAAGCCGCTGCTGCTGGTCGGCTCGGCCGGCATGGCTGTCTCGCTCGCGCTGATGGCCATCGCCTTCAGCCAGTCGACGATCAGCGGAGAGGACGTCTCGCTGCCCGGCGCGTGGGGACCGATCGCCCTCGTCTCGGCGAACGCGTTCGTCGTCTTCTTCGGCGCGACCTGGGGCCCGCTGGTGTGGGTCCTCCTCGGCGAGATCTTCCCGAACCGGATCCGGGCGGCCGCCCTCGGCCTGGCGGCATCGGCCCAGTGGATCGCGAACTTCGCCATCACGGTGACCTTCCCGATCCTCTCGCAGGACGTGTCGCTCACCCTGGCCTACGGCCTCTACGCCGCCTTCGCGGCGATCTCGTTCGTCTTCGTCTTCATGTTCGTGCCCGAGACCAAGGGCCGCTCTCTGGAGGAGATGGACACCCTGCACATCCGCACCGTGATGAAGTCGGCGCGCAAGTAGCACCGGTCTTCCGAGCCCCGACGGCCGCCCTCCCGCAGCAGCGGGGGAGGCGGCCGTCCTGGTGCTAGACTCCACGGAGCACCTCGCTCGTCGGGGTGACTACGCGCGCCCATTCGGCCTCCGCTCCCCACGGTCCCTCTCCGCTCACGCGGCCGGGGCGGGAGTGCGCCGGGCGCCAGGGCGACGTGCCGACCGGCCGTCGCAGACAACCGAACGGGAGTTCGGCGCCGTCGTGCGCCCGGGCCCCGAGACAAGGAGAACGACTCATGGCAGTCGTCACCATGCGCCAGCTGCTCGACAGCGGCGTCCACTTCGGGCACCAGACCCGTCGCTGGAACCCGAAGATGAAGCGCTTCATCCTGACCGAGCGCTCGGGCAGCTACATCATCGACCTCCAGCAGTCGCTGGCCTACATCGACAAGACCTACGACTTCGTCAAGGAGACGGTCGCCCACGGCGGCACCATCCTCTTCGTCGGCACCAAGAAGCAGGCGCAGAACGCGATCTCGGAGCAGGCGACCCGCGTCGGCCAGCCCTACGTGAACCAGCGCTGGCTCGGCGGCCTCCTGACCAACTTCCAGACGGTCTCGAAGCGCCTCGCCCGCATGAAGGAGCTGGAGGAGCTCGACTTCGACGACACGTCGAAGAGCGGCTTCACCAAGAAGGAGCTCCTCATCAAGAAGCGCGAGCTCGACAAGCTGCACAAGTCGCTCGGCGGCATCCGCAACCTCTCGAAGACGCCGTCGGCCCTCTGGGTCGTCGACACCAAGAAGGAGCACCTCGCGATCGACGAGGCCAAGAAGCTGGGCATCCCGGTCATCGGCATCCTCGACACGAACTGCGACCCGGACGAGGTCCAGTACCCGATCCCGGGCAACGACGACGCGATCCGCTCGGTGAGCCTGCTCACCCGCATCGTCGCCGACGCCGCGGCCGAGGGCCTCATCCAGCGCCACCAGAAGCCCGAGGCCGAGGGCAACGTCTCCGCCGTCGAGCCGCTGGCCGAGTGGGAGCAGGAGCTGCTCTCCACCGGTGCGCCCGCCGCCGACGTGCAGGAGCCGAACGAGCAGGCCGGCGCGGAGACCGAGAAGGTCGCCGACGCCGAGGCCGAGACCGCCGACGAGGCCGTCGTCGAGGCCGAGACCCCCGCCGCGGAGGAGGCCCCCGAGGCCGACGCCGCCGCGACCTCGACCGACGAGACCGCCACCGCCTGACACCCCGTTCCGTGACGGGGGTCGGACGCCGCACCCGCGGTCGTCCGGCCCCCGCTCGGTCGGTGCACGTTCACCACGAGTAAGAACCGCCGTCACCTCGGCGTGCTGGGCTCCTCCCGTGAGCCCGCCGCGAGTGACGGCGCCACAGGGTTTCCGAACCAAGAGGAGTTCCGAGAACATGGCAAATTTCAGCCTCGCTGACGTCAAGACGCTGCGCGAGCAGCTCGGTACCGGCATGGTCGACACGAAGAACGCGCTCGTCGAGGCCGACGGCGACCTGGACAAGGCGGTCGAGATCCTCCGCCTCAAGGGCGCCAAGGGCAACGCGAAGCGCGCCGACCGCTCCACGAGCGAGGGCCTCGTCGCCGCCGCCGAGAAGGACGGCGTCGCCACGATGATCGAGCTCGCGTGCGAGACCGACTTCGTCGCCAAGGGCACGAAGTTCATCGCCCTCGCCGACGCCGTGCTCGCCGCGGTCGTCGCCGCCGGCTCCACCACGGTCGAGGAGGCCCTCGCGGCCCCCGCCGACGGCAAGACCGTCGCCGACCTGATCAACGACGAGGCCGCGATCCTCGGCGAGAAGGTGGAGCTGCGCCGCGTGGCCTCCGTCTCGGGCGAGCACTTCGCGATCTACCTCCACAAGACGAACAAGGACCTGCCCCCGCAGGTCGGCGTGGTCGTCGGCTACGCGGGCGAGGACGCCGAGACCGCGCGCTCCGTCGCCCAGCACATCTCGTTCGCGAACCCGTCCTACCTCTCGCGCGAGGACGTGCCGCAGTCCGAGGTCGACAACGAGCGCCGCATCGTCGAGGAGATCTCGCGCGGCGAGGGCAAGCCCGAGGCCGCCCTGCCGAAGATCATCGAGGGACGCGTGAACGCGTACTTCAAGCAGGTCGCGCTGCTCGACCAGGACTACGCGAAGGACAACAAGCTGTCCGTCAGCAAGGTCCTGAGCGACGCGGGCCTGACCGTGTCGGGCTTCGCCCGCTTCAAGGTCGGCGCCTAACAGCACTGCAGGAGGGAGTCCGGGTCGTTCAGTCGACCCGGGCTCCCTTCGCTCTGCCCGGGGCGGTCCCGGGCGTGGTCGCGGGGCCCGCTCCGCGCGGGATAGGTTTGTACGGGTCTACGGGAGGAAACGTCCATGACGGAGACGGATGCGATGACGACGGGCAAGCGCCGCAGGGTGCTTCTGAAGCTGTCGGGGGAGGCGTTCGGAGCCGGCACGCTCGGCGTGAACCCGGACGTGATCAGCGCCCTGGCGCGCGAGATCGCCGATGCCGCGACCGAGGTGGAGATCTCGGTGGTCGTCGGCGGCGGCAACTTCTTCCGCGGAGCCGAGCTCTCGCAGCGCGGCATGGACCGCGGCCGGGCAGACTACATGGGCATGCTGGGCACGGTGATGAACGCCCTCGCCCTCCAGGACTTCCTCGAGCAGGCGGGCGCCGAGACGCGCGTGCAGTCCGCGATCGCGATGACGCAGGTCGCGGAGCCCTACATCCCCCGCCGGGCGATCCGGCACATGGAGAAGGGCCGCGTCGTCATCTTCGGCGCCGGCGCCGGACTCCCGTACTTCTCGACCGACACGGTCGCCGCGCAGCGCGCGCTCGAGACGCACGCCGACGTGGTCCTCGTCGCCAAGAACGGCGTGGACGGCGTGTACGACGCCGACCCGCGGACGAACCCCGACGCGAAGAAGCTCGACGCGCTGACCTACCAGGAGGCGCTCCAGCGGGGCCTCAAGGTGGTCGACTCCACCGCGTTCAGCCTCTGCATGGACAACGGCATGCCGATGCAGGTCTTCGGCATGGAGCCCTCGGGCAACGTCGCGAAGGCCATCCGCGGCGCCGAGCTCGGCACGCTCGTCTCGAACTAGACTGACCACTTCCCTCTCTTAAGGAGCTCCCTGTGATCTCGGATGTACTGGCCGATGCGAAGACCAAGATGGGCAAGGCCGTCGAGGTCGCCAAGGAGGACTTCTCCACGGTCCGCACCGGACGCGCGAACCCCGGCATGTTCCAGAAGGTGCTGGTGAGCTACTACGGCACCCCGACGCCGCTGTCGCAGCTCGCCTCGATGCAGAACCAGGAGGCCCGCACGCTCGTCCTGACGCCCTACGACAAGGGCTCGCTGCGCGACATCGAGCAGGCCATCCGGGACATGCCGAACCTCGGCGCGAACCCGACCAACGACGGCACGATCATCCGCGTGACCCTGCCGGAGCTCACCGCCGAGCGCCGCAAGGAGTTCGTCAAGATCGTCCGCACCAAGGCCGAGGACGCCAAGATCGCGGTGCGCAACATCCGCCGCAAGGGCAAGGACGACCTCGACGCGCTGAAGGGCGACATCGGCGACGACGAGCTCGCCCGCGGCGAGAAGGAGCTCGAGGCGCTCACGAAGCAGCACGTCGACGCGATCGACGAGGCGCTCAAGCGCAAGGAATCCGAACTGCTCGAGGTGTAGCGGTGCCCGAGATCCCCGAAGGACCCGAGGGCGGCGAGAAGAGACCGTCTCCGCACGTCCCGGGTGCCCGGGGATCCCGGATGGTCACCCGCGACGCGCTGCGTGCGCGCGCCCAGCAGGGCCGGGCCGACGTCGAGCGCCAGCTCGAGGCGACCCGCGCCCAGCTCGAGGCGACGAACGACCGTCTGACCGCGCGCTCCGGCCGGAACCTCGTGTCGGCGACCGCGATCGGACTCCTCGGCGGCGGCGCGATGGTCGTCAGCCTCCTCCTGGTCAAGGAGCTCTTCATGGTGCTCGCGGGGGTGGTGGTGCTGCTCGCGGCGCTGGAGCTCTCGAACGCTCTGCGCCACGCCGGTCGGGACATCCCGCGCATCCCGACCGGGATCGTGGCGGTCGTCGCAGTGCCGGCCGCCTACTACGGCGGCCTCGGCGCCGCGTGGGCCACGGTCCTCGGCGGATCCGTCCTCGTCGGCCTCTGGCGGCTGGGGGAGCAGCTCCTCCGGCGCACCGCCTCCAGCCGGAGGGACCTCGCCCTCGACATCGGCCTCGGCGCGTTCGTCCAGGGCTACACGACCTTCCTCGGTGCCTTCGCGATCCGTCTCGTCGCCGAGCCCGGCGGCCAGCTCTGGGCGTTCGCGTTCCTGGTGCTCGTGATCGTCGTCGACACCGGCGCCTACGTGAGCGGACTCACCTGGGGCAAGCACCCGATGGCACCGCGGATCAGCCCGAAGAAGACCTGGGAGGGGTTCGCCGGTGCGGCCGTCGCGGGGATCGTCGTCGGCGTCCTGCTCGCCCTGCTGATGCTCGGCCAGCCCTGGTGGGTCGGCGCGGTGTTCGGGGCCGTGGTGCTCCTCACCGCGACGCTCGGCGACCTCGCCGAGTCGCTGATCAAGCGCGACATCGGCATCAAGGACATGAGCTCCTGGCTGCCCGGCCACGGGGGAGTCCTTGACCGGCTGGACTCGATCCTGCCGTCGGCCGCAGCGGCCTACGTGCTGTACTTCCTCTTCGCCCACTGAGCGCACGCCTCACCGGGGCGTGCCGATTCCGCTCCCGGCGCGCGGCTTGGCATGATGTCGGGATGACCGCTCCCTTCCCCCGAGCCCGCGAGTCCCGTCCCGGCTACGACACGGCCGAGGTCGACTCCTTCCTCGCGTCGGCGCGCGAGGCCTACTCGCAGCTCTCCGGGGGACCGGCGGACCTCCGCGCCGCCGACCTGCGCCACACCGCGTTCACCCTGCGCAAGGGCGGCTACTCCGCGCCCCACGTCGATGCGGCGCTCGAGCGCCTCGAGGACGCCTTCGCCCTGCGGGAGCGCCAGTACGCGATCGCGGCCCGGGGCGAGGAGGCGTGGCTCGCGGACGCGCGGTCGACCGCCCAGGAGATCGTGAACCGGCTGGCCCGCGCTCCCCGCGAGCGGTTCACCCGGGCCGGCGCTCTCACGACGGGCTACAACATCCGCCAGGTCGACGCCTTCGCCGACCGGATCTCCGGGTACTTCCGCGACGGATCGGTGCTGACCGTGGACGACGTGCGGACCGTCTCCTTCGCCCCGCAGCGCGGCGGGTACGCCGAGGCGCAGGTCGACCTGCTGCTCGACACGGTCGTCGACGTGATGCTGGCGGTCCGCTGACCGGAGCCGGATCTGCTGGCCGATCAGGTCATCGTCCGTTATGCTTTCGTAATCGTGGCTCAGCATCCTCAGACCTCCGTCGCCCACACGCCCGCGAACCGCACCAGCGGTCGCCCGGCGGTCCCGCACCAGACCCCGGTGCGGCGCTCCTGGGCTCGGATCCCGGTGACGGTGCTGGCCTTCACGGCGTCGATCGCGTTCGCCATGGTGAACGTCGTCGATCCGTCCAGCGGCGCGGTCGCCTCCCCCTACTACCAGGCCCCGGCGCGCTTCAACGGCGACTCCGCGCAGCGGCTCGTCGTCGCGGACGCCGTCGAGCGGACCGTCCAGCGCGACTCGTTCGGCGCCGAGGCGAAGCCGACGCCCACTCCGACCCCGACGCCCACTCCGACCGAGACTCAGACCGCTTCCGCGACCGTCGACGAGGAGGAGTCGGGCTCCGCCGAGGCGGAGACCGCCGCTCCCGTCCAGCGCGCCGCCGCTCCGGATCCCGGATCCGCGAAGGCGATCGCGTACGACATGATCGTGCAGCGTGGCTGGGCCGACAGCGAGTACGACTGCCTCGTCCTGCTCTGGAACCGCGAGTCCGGCTGGAACGTCTACGCCGAGAACAAGTCCAGCGGTGCCTACGGCATCCCGCAGGCACTCCCCGGCAGCAAGATGGCGTCGGCCGGCTCCGACTGGGCGACCAACGCGAGCACCCAGATCACCTGGGGCCTCGGCTACATCTCCGGCCGCTACGGCTCGCCCTGCGGTGCCTGGGCCCACTCCGAATCGGTCGGCTGGTACTGATCGCTCCCCTCCGCTCGGCACCGCGTCCGGCGGGCTGAGGCTCTCGCTACCCTGGTGCCGTGGATTACGCGCTGCTCGGGGTCGTCGGGATCATCACGGTCGTCACCGTCGCGCGGTTCTCGAGCCGCCTCGGGATCGCCGCACCGCTGCTCCTGGTCGTCATCGGGATCGGCGCGTCCTACCTCCCCGGGGTCCCGGACATCGAGGTCGAGCCTGAGCTGATCCTCGCGGGCGTGCTGCCGCCGCTGCTGTACTCGGCCGCGATCCAGGTGCCCCTCACCGACTTCCGGCGGAACCTGCGCTCGATCTTCGGGCTCTCGGTGCTGCTGGTCGTTGTGACCGCCCTCGTGGTCGGCGGCTTCCTCTACCTCGTGTTCCCCGATCTGAGCCTGCCCGCAGCGATCGCTCTGGGCGCCGTCGTGAGCCCGACCGACGCGGTGGCAGCGACCTCGATCGGCAAGAAGCTCGGACTCCCGCCCCGCCTGGTGACGGTGCTCGAGGGCGAGAGCCTCGTGAACGACGCGTCGGCGCTGGTGCTGCTGCGCGCCGCGACGGCTGCGGCGGCCGTGGTCGGCGCCTCCGTCACGACCGACGCGATCGACGTGGGCGAGGTGGGGGTCCTCTTCGTCTACTCCGTCCTGATGGCGATCGTCCTCGGACTGGTGATGGGCGTGCTCACCGTCTTCGTGCGCTCGAAGCTGCGGGACCCGGTGCTCGACACCGCCGTGTCCTTCGCCGTGCCGTTCCTGGCCTACATCCCGGCCGAGGAGCTGGGCGCGTCCGGGGTGCTCGCCGTCGTGGTCACCGGGATCTACACGGGGCACAACAGCGCGCGCTTCCTCTCGCCGCAGTCGCGGATCAGCGAGCGGGTGAACTGGCGGACGGCGCAGTTCCTGCTCGAGAACGGCGTCTTCCTGCTCATGGGTGCCGAGATCAAGGCGATCGTCTCCGGGGTCGTGGACTCGGGCGAGTTCGGAGTGGGCACCGCGGTGCTGCTGGGTCTGGCCACCGTGGTCATCCTGATCGTGCTGCGGGCCCTCTTCGTGTGGCCGCTGCTCCTGTGGCTGCGCAGCTCCGGTCGGCGGGCGGAGCGGATCAACCGGCGGCTGGCGGTGGGCCTGATGCGACTGCGCAACAGCGCCACCAGCGACGAGCGCTTCCGGCGGCGGCAGGTGAGAGCGGAGCGGCTCTACCTCCGGCGCGAGACCGATCTGGCCGCGACCACGAGCGAGGCGTTCGGCTGGCGCGGAGGAGTCGTCCTGTCCTGGTCCGGGATGCGCGGCGTGGTCACGCTCGCCGCGGCCCAGTCGCTGCCGGACGAGACTCCCTACCGCTCCCAGCTGATCTTGATCGCCTTCACCGTCGCCGTCGTGACGCTGCTCCTGCAGGGTGCGACGCTCCCCGCGCTGATCCGGCTCACCGGCATCCAGGGCACCGACGGAGAGGCCGACCGCCGCGAGCTCGCGACGCTGCTCGACGAGGTCGCGGCCACGGGCATCCAGGCCCTGCCCGAGGCGGTGGCGGAGCTGCCCGACGGCGAGGCGGGCGAGCGCGTCCTCGAGCGCGTGCGCCGCGACACTCTGACCCGCTCGCAGGTGGCGTGGGAACAGGTCGGCCGCGCGGAGGATGCGCCCCTCGGCCCGCACGCGCAGTACCTGCGGCTGCGCCGAGCGGTCCTGCTCGCCGAGCGGGAGGCACTGCTGGACGCCCGGGGGCGCGGGGTCTACTCCTCGCGGACGCTGCGGCGGGCGCAGCTGATGCTCGACGCCGAGGAGACCCGGCTCGAGATGGACGACAGCTCCCACTGACGGAAGGGGCACGGCGGCGGCCTCCTAGACTGGGGGGATGCCGCGCAGCAACAGACCCCGGGGCGGCCGCCGTGACGACGACGACGAGCAGCGCGACCTCTCGCAGATGCTCGCCGGCTTCCGGCGCACCGAGTCCCACGCCGGTCGGGAGTGGAACGTCCAGCCCGTCTCCGCAGCGCGGGCCGTGAAGAACTACCTCTGCCCGGGCTGCGGGCTCACCATCGACATCGGCCAGCCGCACCTGGTCACCTGGCGGGCCGACGGCGCGCTCGGCGACGCGGCCGATCTGGCCGGCCGCCGCCACTGGCACACGCACTGCTGGAGAATCCGAGGAGCACGATGACCCACGAGATCCGCGGAGGCGTCGTCCTCCCCGCCCGTCGCGAGGACATCGAGCTGCACACGGCCGACGGGCTGACCCTTGTCGGGGAGCTCGCGCTGCCCCTGGAGCGCGAGCCGGTCGCGACCCTGGTCACCCTGCATCCGCTGCCCACCCACGGCGGCTTCATGGACTCGCACATCCTGCGGAAGGCCGCCGCCCGCCTGCCCGCGCTCGCCGACCTGGCGGTCCTCCGCTTCAACACCCGCGGCACCGCGTCGCCGCGCGGCACGAGCGAGGGCGCGTTCGGACACGGCACCGAGGAGCGCGCCGACGTCGCCGCAGCCCTGGCCCTCGTCGCGGACCGCGGACTGCCGCACCCCTGGCTGGTCGGCTGGTCCTTCGGCACCGAGCTCGCGCTGAAGTGGGGGAGGGAGCACCCCGTCGAGGGAGCGATCCTGCTCTCGCCGCCGCTGCACCGCACGAGCGCGGAGGAGGTCGCCGCCTGGGGCGAGGACGGCCGACCGCTCGTGGCGCTCGTCCCGGAGTTCGACGACTACCTGCGGCCGGAGGCGGCCGCCGAGCGCTTCGCGAGCGTGCCGCAGCTGGACCTCGTGGCCGTGGAGGGCGGGAAGCACCTCTGGGTCGGCGAGGCGCAGACCCGCCGGGTCCTCGACGAGATCGTGCGCGTGGTCGCGCCCGCCTCGTCCCCGCTGCCGACGGAGTGGGCGGGCGAGCTCGGCTGAGCCGACCCGCGCGGCGGCCGCCTAGCGGCTGGACGAGCCGCCGTCGGAGCCGCTGCCGTCGGAGTCGGAGTCGTCGCCGTCGCTGTCGTCCGCGAGTCCGTCGATGTGGCCGATGAGCCCGCGCAGTCCGGACACGTAGCCGGCGATCGCGTCGCGCTCGGTGCGGATCTCGTCGAGGCGCCGCTCGGCGGTGTCCATCAGCTCGCGGCTGCGGCGCTCCGCGTCCGCGACGAGCTTCTGCGCCTGGTCGCGCGCGTCGTCGAGGAGGGCGTCGGAGTCGTCCTGGGCCTTCCGGCGCAGTCGGGTCGTGTCGTCGAGGGCGTCGCTGCGGAGGGCGTCCGCCTCGAGGCGCTTGTCGTTCGCGCGTCGGATGGCGTCGGCGAGCTGCAGGTTCGACTCGTCGAGGTAGCGCTGGGTCTGCGCGACGGCCTCCTGGTGGCGGAGCAGGTCGTCGCGGTCGGCCTCCTCGCGGCGCGCGGCGAGCTCGACCACCAGGTCGATCCGGGCCTGCTCGACCTCGCGCGAGAGCGCAGCGGCCTCGTCGGCGGACGCGGCGCGCAGGCCCGCCAGCTCGGCGTCGAGCACGGCGACGGCCTCGGCGCGCTCCTGGGTGAGCCGGGTGCGCTGGTCGGCGATCTCGAGGGCGCCCTCGGCGCGGGCGGCGGCGACCTCGGCGTCGAGCGCGGCGCGGGTCGAGAGCACCTCGGCCTCGACCGCCGCGCGCGCCTGGTCGACCTCGGCCTCGACGGCCGCCCGGAGCCGGTCGACCTCGGAGGCGACCTCGGCCCGCAGGAGCTCGTTGGCCTGGGCGAGGCGGGCGGCCTCGGCGCGGGCGACCTCGATCTCGCGGGCGGCGACGGCGCGCATCTCCGCGGCCTCGCGCTCGGCCTCGGAGCGGATCGCGGCGGCCTCGCGCTTCGCGGTGGCGCGGGTCTCGGCGGCCTCGGTCGCCACGGTGCCGCGGATCGCGGCGGCCTCGCGGACGGCGTCCTGGGTCATCACGTCGCGGTCGTCGGCGGCCTTGCCGAGCGTCGCCGCGGCCTGCGCCTCGGACTCGTCGCGGGTCCGGTCCGCACGGCGGCGCGCCTCGGTCACCAGGCGCTCGGCCTCGTCGCGCGCCTCCTGGAGGATGCGGTCGCCGTCGTCGCGGGTGGATCGGCGGAGGGCGGAGGCGTCGTTCTCGGCCTGGGCGATGATCCGCTCGGACTGCTCCTCGGCCACGCGCAGGGTGTGCTCGAGCTTGGCGCCCAGGCCGGCGTAGGTGGGAGTGCCGACCTGCTGCAGCTCCTTCTCGAGGCCCTCGATCCGGGAGGACAGGCGCTTCACCTCGCGGCCGCTCTCGGCCGCCTGGGTGTTCGAGTGGATGAGCTCGCGGCGCAGGCCCTGGACGGCCTTGTCGACCTCGTCCCGGTCGTAGCCACGGAACACCTGGGTGAATTCGGCCTCGTCGTTCGCCACGTCGTCTCCTTCAGAGCAGGACCGCGGTGGGGCTCGCGGCACTCGGAAAGTGTATTCAGCGCGGAGGCCGCGGCCGGGGCGACACCCGCACCGCGCGCCGCCCGGGCCGCACTCTCGGCTTCTCCCGGGCATCGGAGCGAGGGCATCGGCTATCGTGGACTGTCTTTGTCTGTTGCCGTCGCGCCCCGGTCCGGCTGCGTACCCCGAGCCGGCCCCGGCCGTCACCCCGATCCGGCAACGCAGGAGGAGTACTTTCGTGCGGTTCGTCTTCGCCATCATCGCCACCGTCATCGCTGCCGCGATGATCGTGCTCGGCATCGGTCAGCGGACGGTCTGGGCTCCTCCGGAGTCCCTCACCGCCGAGACCGCGCTCGACTCCTCCGCTCCCTACGCGGTCATCGACGGCAGCACCCTGGGCGCCAACCCGGGCCGCCAGACGATCACGGTCGAGGGCAGCGGCGATCTCGTCGTCGCCTACGCACCGACCTCCGACGTGCTGGGCTGGGTGGGCGGCTCGAGCTACGACGCCATCGGCTACGAGCGCGCCGACGACACCCTCACCTCCGCGGAGGAGACGGGGGAGCGCGTCCAGCTCTCCTCCGACGTCGAGACCGCCGACGCGGCGGTCGTCGATCCTCGCGGCTCCGACCTCTGGCTCGAGGAGTTCGAGGGGAGCGGCAGCGTGACCCTGGCGCTCGACGTGCCGGAGGACGTCTCCATCCTCATCGCGAGCGACGGCACCGCGCCGGCAGCCGACTCCGTGCGCGTCAGCTGGCCCGTGGACACCGCGACGCCCCTCGCCGGCCCGCTGCTGCTCGGAGGAGCCGTGTTCCTCCTCCTCGGCCTCGTCCTCTACATCTGGGCCTTCGTCCACCTGCGCCGCCAGCACGGCCCGCGCCGGAAGGGACCGCAGGGTCGGATCCCCCGCGGTGCCCGCCGCCCCCGGCCGCGTGCCGGGATCCAGGCCTCCACGGCGTCGCCGGCGCCCTCGCGCCGCCGGGCCGCCCTGGTGCTGCCCGTCGTCCTCGGGACGACGGTCCTCCTCTCCGGCTGCAGCTCCGACTACTGGCCGGATCTCGCCGCGGGCGCGAGCGAGGCGCCGACCGCGTCCGCCACGGCGACCGCGGGGGCAGAGCCGGTCTCGGCCGAGCCGACCCCCGTGGTCACCACGCAGCAGGCGGAGGCCGTCGTCGCCGAGGTCGCCGATGTCGCGTCGCGCGCCGACACCGCCCGGGACGCCGGGATCCTCGCCGAGCGCTTCCAGGGCGAGGCGCTCACCGAGCGCACCACGAACTACGACGTCGTCGCCAAGGGCGGGACCATCGACCCGCCGCAGACGATCCCGGCCTCCCCGGTGAGCCTGGTGCTCCCGCAGGACACGGAGTCGTGGCCGCGCCTGGTGACCGCCGTCGTGCAGAACTCGACGGACTCCACCCAGGCCCCGATCGCGCTGATGATGAGCCAGGCGAGTCCGCGCGTCGACTACAAGGTCGACTACGCCATCTCGCTCGAGGCCAACGCACGCATCCCCGACGTCGCGCCCGTCACCGTCGGCACGTCGATCGTGGCGCCCGACTCGCGCCTGATGAAGCTCGCCCCGCAGTCGGTCGGCTCCGCGTACGCGGACGTGCTCGCCAACGGCGACTCGAGCCAGTACGCCGAGCTCTTCGCGGCCGACGGCGACACCCTCCGGGGGCAGGTCGGCGTCGACAAGAAGAACGCCGACCGCGAGGCGCTCCCGGACACCGCCTCGATCGAGTTCTCGAACGCCGCCGGCACGTCGCCGACGATCGCGCTCGCGACGAACGACTCGGGGGCCCTCGTCGCGGCGAGCATCGCCGAGACGTCGACCGTCCGCCCCACTGCCGAAGGCTCGACCGTCTCGACCTCCGGCGCCTCGCAGACCCTGCTGGGCACGGACAAGTCGACGACCGGCATCGAGACCACCTACGGATACCAACTGCTGTTCTACGTACCGCCCGTCGGATCGGAGGAGAAGATCGTGATGCTCGGATGGAGCCAGGGACTCGTCTCGGTGGTGCAGCTGCCGTGAGCACCGTCCCGCCCCTGCCCGGAAACCTCCGCGGCGCCGTCGACCTCTCGTCGCTGGTGAACCGCCGCACCCCGCCCGCCGCCTCCGCAGGCGCCCCGGCCGCGCCCGCCGCTCCCGGAGGCGCGCCCGGCGCGAATCCGCTGCTGCTGACCGCCGGCGACGCCGAGTTCGACCAGGTGGTCCAGCTCTCGTCGCGCGTGCCGGTGATCGTCGACCTGCGCGGCTCCTGGTCGGACCAGAGCCAGAGCATGACCGCGCTGCTCGAGAAGGTCGTCGTCTCGTACGCCGGCGCGTTCGTGCTCGTCGGGGTCGATGTGGAGTCGAGCCCGCAGCTGGCGCAGGCGTTCCAGGTGCAGTCCGTGCCGACGGTCGCCGCGATCATCGGCGGCCGCCCGGTGCCCCTGTTCAGCGGCCTCGTCGCCGAGGAGCAGCTGCGCGACCTGCTCGAGCAGGTCCTCCAGCTCGCGGCTCAGAACGGTGTGACGGGCACGGTGCCGGTGGAGGGACCCGCTCCCGCCGAGGGCGCGGAGCCCGAGCCGGAGCCGCTGCCGCCGCACCACCAGGAGGCCTACGACGCGATCGACCGGGGCGACTACGCCGCGGCGATCACCGAGTACGAGACCGCCATCGCGCAGAACCCGCGCGACGACCTCGCCGTCGCCGGTCTCGCCCAGGTGCGGCTGCTGGCCCGCCTCCAGGGCCGCACGCTCGACGACATCCGCTCGACCGCCGCGGCCGAGCCGTCGAACCTCGACGCGCAGCTCGCCGTCGCCGACCTGGACGTCTCGGGCGGCCACGTCGAGGACGCCTTCGACCGGCTGCTCTCGATGTTCCCGCGCCTCGACGCCGAGGGGAAGGCCGCCGTCCGCGCGCGCCTCCTGGAGCTCTTCGAGATCGTCGGTCAGACCGACCCGCGCGTCAACAAGGCTCGGGCCCGGCTCACCGGCCTGCTCTACTGACGCCGGCCGGAACGCCGAGAGGCCGCCCGCTCGCGACGATCGTCGCGGCGGGCGGCCTCTTCCGTGCGGGGACCGATCAGTCGGCGGGTCGCAGGTAGAGCACGGCCAGCGGGGGCAGGACCAGCTCGGCGGAAGCCGGGCGGCCGGCCCACGGCTCCTCGCGAGCCTCGACCGCTCCGAAGTTCCCGACTCCGCTGCCGCCGTAGATCTCGGCGTCCGTGTTGACGAGCTCCTCCCAGCGGCCGGCCGTGGGCAGGCTCACGCGGTAGCCGTGCACGGGCGAGCCCGAGAAGTTGGCGATGACGGCGATCGGGCGACCCTCGCTGTCCTTGCGCAGGAACGAGACGACGTTGGCCGCCGCCGCGCCGCCGTCGATCCACTCGAAGCCCGACTGCTCGTGGTCGAGCTCCCAGAGCGACGGCGAGTCGCGGTACACGCGGTTCAGCTGACCGACGAGGCTCCAGAGACCGCGGTGGCTCGGCTGATCGAGGATCCACCAGTCCAGACCCCGCTCCTCGCTCCACTCGGAGTACTGGCCGAACTCCTGGCCCATGAAGAGCAGCTGCTTGCCGGGGTGGGCCCACATGAAGGCGAGGTAGGCGCGCACGTTCGCGAGCTGCTGCCAGTGGTCGCCCGGCATCTTCTGGATCAGCGAGCCCTTGCCGTGCACGACCTCGTCGTGGCTGATCGGCAGGACGAACTTCTCGCTGAAGGCGTAGACGAACGAGAAGGTGATCTCGCCCAGGTGGTACTGGCGCCACAGCGGATCGTTCGCCATGTAGTCGAGCGAGTCGTGCATCCAGCCCATGTTCCACTTGAGCCCGAAGCCGAGGCCGCCGGAGCTGGTGGGCTGGGTGACGCCGGGCCAGCTCGTCGACTCCTCAGCGATCATCATGATGCCGGGGTGCAGCTTGTAGGCCGTGGCGTTGACCTCCTGGAGGAAGCTGATCGCCTCGAGGTGCTCGCGTCCGCCGTACTGGTTCGGCAGCCACTCGCCCTCCTTGCGGGAGTAGTCGAGGTAGAGCATCGAGGCGACGGCGTCCACCCGCAGGGCGTCGACGTGGAACTCCTCGAGCCAGAACAGGGCGTTCGCGACGAGGAAGTTGCGCACCTGGGTGTGCCCGAAGTCGAAGACGTAGGTGCCCCAGTCCATCTGCTCGCCGCGGCGCCAGTCCGGGTGCTCGTAGAGCGGCTCGCCGTCGAAGCGGGCGAGGGCGAAGTCGTCCTTCGGGAAGTGCCCGGGCACCCAGTCGACGATGACGCCGATGCCGGCCTGGTGCAGACGGTCGATCAGGTACTTGAGGTCGTCGGCCGTGCCGAAGCGGCTCGAGGCGGCGTAGTAGCCGGTGACCTGGTAGCCCCAGGAGCCGCCGAACGGGTGCTCGGCGAGCGGCATGAACTCCACGTGCGTGAAGCCGAGCTCGGTGACGTACTCGATCAGCGGGTCCGCGAGGTCGCGGTAGCCCAGTCCCGGACGCCAGGAGCCGAGGTGCATCTCGTAGACGCTGAGCGGCTGCGTGTGCGGATCGACCGAGGCTCGCTTCTCCATCCAGCCGGAGTCGCCCCACTGGTGGTGCGAGACGGGGACCTTGGACGCCGTCGCGGGCGGCACCTCCGTGGCGCGGGCCATCGGGTCGGCCTTGCGGACCCAGTGGCCGTCACGCGAGAGCAGGTCGAACTTGTAGGAGGCTCCGGGCTCGACGCCCGGGACGAAGATCTCCCAGACCCCGGTCGTCCCGAGGTTGCGGAGGGAGTGGCCCTCGCCGTTCCAGTCGTTGAAGTCGCCGACGACCCGAGCGGCCTGGGCGTGCGGGGCCCAGACGGCGAAGCTCGTGCCCCAGACCCCCTCGTGCTCGCGGTGACGGGCGCCGAGCGCCTCCCAGAGGCGCTCGTGGCGGCCCTCGCCGATGAGGTAGAGGTCGAAGTCACCGACCGTCTTCGAGAAGCGGTAGGGGTCCTCCGCGGTCCACTCGCCGCCGCCGCCGTAGCGGGCCTCGACGGTGTACGCCTGCGGACCGAGGACGTGGAAGCCCTGCCAGATCCCGTCGCTGAGGTGGCTGAGCTCGACGCGGGCGCCGGTGGCGAGCACCACGGCGACCTTCTCGGCGAGCGGGCGGCGCACGCGGACGACCGTCACCGGGTCGGAGACGCCGGGGGCCGCGACGAGGTGCTGGCCCAGGACGTCGTGGGGGAGCGCGTTGCTGCCGGTGGCGAGCTGCTGCAGCACCCACTCCGGGATGTCGGGCAGCGCGATCGCCGCGGTGCCGTCGACGGGGCCCGAAGCGGTCGCGGGGTCCGCGGTCGTCTCGGCGGGGCCGGCGCTCGTCTCGACGGGAGCGGCGCTGTCCGCTGCGACGGAATCGGCGGCGTCCGTGTCGTCGGGCAGGTCGCCCTCGGCCCCGCTGCCGACCGGAGCGGACTCCGCGTCGTCGGCGTCGGGCTCGACGGTCACGGCGTCGTCGGCCGCGACCGGCTGAGGCGCCTCCGGGACCGTCTCGACCGCGTAGCTGCGCGCGTTCTCGCCGTCCGCTCCGGGGTGCTGTCGTGCGTCGGGTGCCGCGTCGGCGACGTGCGCGCCGTGGCCGGAGGTGGTCGCCGAGCTGGTGCCCGTCGTGGGGACCGCCTCGGCGTGCGCGCCGAGGCCCGCCTCCTCGGCCGGGCTCGTGCCCTCGGGGGTGGTTCCGCTCATCGCTCGTCCGCCTTCACGCTCAGGATGTGCACGGGCTCGACGAACGAGTCGAGCCGCACGTAGTCGTCGCTGCCCCAGGTCCAGACGGCGCCGGTGATCAGGTCCTCGACCTCGAAGGTCGCGCTCCAGTCGAGCCCGATCGCGGGCAGGTCGAGGTGGACCGTGGTCTCGCGGGCCGAGTGCGGGTCGGTGTTGACGACGACGATGATCGTGTCGTCGGTCCCGGTGCCCGTGAACGCGGCCTGCAGGTGCTTGGAGTAGACGAGGATCGCGTCGTCGTCGCTGCCGTGCACGTGCAGGTTCCGCAGCTGCCCGAGCGCGGGGTGCGAGCGCCGGATCTCGTTGAGGCGCGTGATGTACGGCGCCAGCGAGCGGCCCGACTCCTCGGCGCCGGCCCAGTCGCGCGTCTTGTACTCGTACTTCTCGTTGTCGATGTTCTCCTCGGCGCCCGGGCGAGCGACGTTCTCGACCAGTTCGTAGCCGGCGTAGACCCCCCACAGCGGCGACGCGGTCGCGGCCAGGGCCGCCCGCACCTTGTACGCCGAGCGGCCGCCGTACTGGAGGTACTCGGTGAGGATGTCCGGAGTGTTCACGAAGAGGTTCGGCCGCATGTAGTCGGCCGTCTCATGGGAGATGCTCGTGAAGAACTCGCCGAGCTCCGCCTTGGTGTTGCGCCAGGTGAAGTACGAGTACGACTGCTGGAAGCCGACCTTGCCGAGCGCGCGCATGATCGCGGGGCGGGTGAACGCCTCCGCGAGGAAGACGACCTCGGGGTGCTCGGCGTTGACCTCGTGGATGATCCACTCCCAGAAGTCGAGCGGCTTCGTGTGGGGATTGTCGACGCGGAAGATCCGCACGCCCAGGTCGATCCAGTGCCGGAGGACCCGCAGCGACTCCTGACGGATGCCCTCGGGGTCGTTGTCGAAGTTGATCGGGTAGATGTCCTGGTACTTCTTCGGCGGGTTCTCGGCGTAGGCGATCGAGCCGTCGGGGAGCGTCGTGAACCACTCGGGGTGGCTGGTGACCCAGGGATGGTCGGGCGAGGCCTGCAGGGCGAAGTCGAGGGCGAGCTCGAGGCCCGCGGCCTCGACCGCGGCGTGGAAGGCGCGGAAGTCGTCCTCGGTGCCGAGGTCCGGGTGGATCGCGTCGTGCCCGCCTTCGGCCGAGCCGATCGCCCACGGCGAGCCGGGGTCGTGCTCGCCGGCGTCGAGCGTGTTGTTCGGGCCCTTGCGGAAGGAGCGGCCGATGGGGTGGATCGGCGGCAGGTAGAGCACGTCGAAGCCCATCGCCGCCACAGCGGGGAGGCGGTCGATCGCGGTGCGGAAGGATCCGCTGGTCACGGTCCCGTCCTCGTGGCGCACGGCGCCCTCGGAGCGGGGGAAGAACTCGTACCAGGCGCCGACGCCGGCGCGGGTGCGCTCGGCGTGGACGGTGCGCGGCTCCGAGACGCTGGTGAGGCTCATCACCGGGCGGGCGTCGAGCGCGCCGTGGACGGCGGGATCGGTCGCCGCAGCGAGGCGCTCCTCGGCGCTCAACGTGGTGTCACCGACGCGGGCGGCGGTGTCGGAGAGCAGGCTGCGCTCGCCCTCGGGCCGCGCGGAGTCGTCGGCGCCGCTGCGCAGCAGGCCCTCGCCGATGGCGAAGGTGACGTCGATGTCCAGGCCGGCCGGGATCTTGACCTCGGCCGTGTGGAGCC
The DNA here is from genome assembly GCF_009834265.1 of Rathayibacter sp. VKM Ac-2805. Classification (NCBI taxonomy): domain Bacteria; kingdom Bacillati; phylum Actinomycetota; class Actinomycetes; order Micrococcales; family Microbacteriaceae; genus Rathayibacter; species Rathayibacter sp. VKM Ac-2805. Next base: position 1,872,743 of record NZ_CP047185.1, on the reverse strand, counting down.
AGGTCGCCCAGTCGTCGGCGTAGGCGCGGATGCGGTAGCTCCAGTCGCCCTCCTCGTCGAGGGCCACGAGACGGCCGTAGCGGTCGGTGCCGGTCGCGAGGAGCGACATGCGGTGCTCCGACTCGGCCCCGGACGGCGAGCGCAGCAGCAGGTCGACGCCGATGAGGTCGTGCCCCTCGCGGAAGGCCGTGGCAGCGAAGGGAACGACCTCGCCGACGAACGCCTTCGCGGGCCAGCGGTCGTCCTCGAGCCGCGGCTGCGGGTCGATGATCGGCAGGCGCTCGGCCCGGACGCGGTAGCCGCTCCCGGTCGTCGCGGTCGCCGGCGACGCGTGGGGTGCGTCCGCGGTCACCGGGGCGGCCGGAGCACTGTCGGCCGCGGGGGGAGCAGGAGTCGCCTCGGGGGCGGCGGCGGGCGCCGGAGCGGCCGTCTCGGGAGGCGCCGACGCCTCCTGGGGTGCGCGTCCGCGACCCGCTCGCCGTGCGTCCTTGCCGTTCTGAGCCTTGCCGAAAGGTATCTGAGCCACGTCACGACAGTAGCGACCGGCGGCGGCTCGCACACGACGGTTGCGCCCGCGCTCGGGCCTGTGCAAACGGACCCGGGGAGCGCGTGCCGGAGGGTCGCGGCGGGTCCGCGTCCCGCCGATCCGCGGTGGTCGGGGTCCGCTAGGGTGACCGAGCGCGACCGCCCCGGTGCTCCGCGACCGGGCGCTCCGGGGTCCGCAGAGAGTCGAGGGGTGCCGTGAAGGCGATTCGCCGCTTCATCGTCCGCTCCGTCCTCCCGCCCGAGCTCTCGGCTCTGGGCGATCTGGCGGGCAATCTCCGCTGGGCCTGGCACGAGCCCGCCCGGCGCTTGTTCGAGCGGGTCGATCCGGAGCTGTGGCGGCGCGGGGGAGCGGACCCCACCGCTCTGCTCGGAGCAGTGAGCCCCGAGCGCCTCGCCGAGCTGGCGGGGGACCAGGGCTTCGTCGACGAGGCGTGGCGCCTCCGCGACGAGCTGGAGCGCTACCGCACCGAGCCGCGGTGGTACCAGTCGCTGCCGGAGTCCGCCCCGCGCTCGATCGCCTACTTCTCGCCGGAGTTCGGCATCGCGGCGGCGCTGCCCCAGTACTCCGGCGGACTCGGCATCCTCGCGGGCGACCACCTGAAGGCCTCCTCGGACCTGGGCGTGCCGCTCACCGGCGTGGGCCTCTTCTACCGGTCGGGCTACTTCTCGCAGAAGCTCTCCGCCGACGGCTGGCAGCTCGAGTCCTACCCCTCGCTCGATCCCGACGGGCTGCCGCTGCGCGTCGTCCGTCTCGCCGACGGCTCGCCCGCCCGCATCGTGCTGGCGCTCCCCGAGGGGCGCGCGCTCTACGCCCGGGTGTGGCGCGCGGAGGTCGGCCGGGTGACCCTCCTCCTGCTCGACACCGACATCCCCGAGAACGAGGACTCGCTCCGCTCCGTCACCGACCGCCTCTACGGCGGCGGGGGCGAGCACCGCCTGCTGCAGGAGCTGCTGCTGGGCATCGGCGGGGTCCGCGCGCTCGAACTCTGGGCCGAGGTCTCGGGCGGCGTCCTCCCGGAGGTGTTCCACACCAACGAGGGGCACGCCGGCTTCCAGGGGCTCGAGCGCATCTCCGGCCTGATCGGCGCGGGCCTGGACTTCGACCAGGCTCTCCAGGTGGTGCGGGCGAGCACGGTCTTCACCACGCACACTCCGGTGCCGGCCGGTATCGACCGCTTCGACCGCGGGATGATCGAGGAGTACTTCTCCACGGAGCTGCTCCCGGGCGTGCAGGTCGAGGACGTGCTCGCGCTGGGCGCCGAGCCGGGGGACTCCGGGACGGCGTTCAACATGGCGTACATGGGCCTGCGGCTCGCGCAGCGCTCCAACGGCGTCTCGACGCTGCACGGCGAGGTCAGCCGCTCGATGTTCTCGAGCCTCTGGCCCGGCTTCGAGACGGCGGAGGTGCCGATCGGCTCGGTGACGAACGGCGTCCACGCGGCCACCTGGACCGATCCGATCCTCCGGCGGCTCGCGGAGGAGCGGCTCGGCACCGACGACACGACGCGGGCCGACTGGGCCTCGGGCTCGCTCGGCGACACCGAGCTGTGGGCCGCGCGCCGGGCGATGCGGGAGCAGCTGGTGCGGGACGCCCGCCGCCGGGCCGCCCGCTCCTGGCGCGAGCAGAACCCGGGCGGCCTCCCGCCGGCCTGGCTCGACGAGCTGCTGGACCCGGACGTGCTCACCATCGGCTTCGCGCGGCGGGTGCCGACCTACAAGCGGCTGACCCTGATGCTCCACGACCCCGAGCGTCTGCGCGCGCTGCTCACCCACCCGCAGCACCCGATCCAGATCGTCATCGCGGGCAAGTCCCACCCGGCCGACGAGGAGGGGAAGCGCCTGATCCAGCGGCTCGTCCGCTTCGCGCAGGAGCCGGACGTGCGCCGCAGGATCGTCTTCCTGCCGGACTACGACATCGCGATGGCGCAGCTGCTCTACCCGGGCACCGATGTCTGGCTCAACAACCCGCTGCGCCCGCTCGAGGCGTGCGGCACCTCGGGGATGAAGGCGGCGCTCAACGGCTCGCTCAACCTCTCGATCCTCGACGGCTGGTGGAACGAGTACTTCGACGGCGAGAACGGCTGGGCGATCCCCTCCTCCGACCGCGCGCTCGACCCGGAGGCCCGCGACACGCTCGAGGCCGAGGCGCTCTACGAGCTGCTCGAGACCGAGGTCGTGCCGCGCTACTACGAGCGCGATCACGACGGCGTGCCCCGGCGGTGGGTGCGGTCGATCCGGCACACCCTCGCGACCCTCTCGCCCGAGCTCTCCGCCGAGCGGATGGTGCGCCAGTACGTCGAGGCGCTCTACTCGCCGGCCGCCGAGGCCGGGCGCGCCGTCGCCGCCGACCACTTCGAGCCGGCCAAGGAGCTGGCGACCTGGAAGCGGCGGGTCCGCGCCGGCTGGCCCGGGGTCGCGGTCGCGTCCGTCGAGTCCGGCGGGATCGACGCGGTGCCCCAGCGCGGGGACCGGCTCGCCGTGCGGGCGGGCGTGCGCCTGGGCGAGCTCTCGCCGGCGGACGTCTCGGTCGAGGTCGTGTACGGGACGACGGCCGCTGACGGCTCGCTCACCGAGGTCCGCCACCACGAGCTCGAGGTGGTCGAGGAGTCGGGTGCCGTGGTGCCGGCCGACGCGGTCGGGCGCGTGCCCTACGCCGGAGTGGTCACCCTCGACCGCAGCGGATCCTTCGGCTACACCGTCCGCGTCGTACCGCGGCATCCCCTCCTGGCCCGCTCCGCCGAGCTGGGCCTGGCCGCCGCCGCCGGCTGACCCCGCCCGGTCCCTCTCCGCGAGATGCCGCTCCGGTGCGCCTTCCTCGGCGCCTCGCGGACCGGGACGGGGTCTCGCGGGAGGAGGACGGCGCCCGGAGGAGTACGGCGGGGGAGCAGGGGTCAGCGCGCGATGTCGGCGAGGAGGGCGGCCGTCGCGGCGACGAGGTCGGCGGGGGCGAGCTCGATGTCGAAGCCCCGGCGCCCGCCCGACACGAGCACCGTGTCGTGGAGCTCGACGGTCTCGTCGATCACGGTGCGGTGCAGCGTCCTCTGCCCGAGCGGCGAGATGCCGCCGAGCACGTAGCCGGTCCGGCGCTGGGCCAGCACGGGGTCGGCCATCGCCGCCCGCCTGCCTCCGACCGCGGCCGCGAGCTCCTTCAGCCCGAGCGAGCCGGTGACGGGCACGACGCCCACCACGAGCTCGCCGTCCACATCGACCATCAGGGTCTTGAACACGCGCTCCGGCTCGACGCCGAGCGCCTCGGCCGCCTCGAGCCCGTAGCGCGACGTGGCCGGGTCGTGCCGGTACTGGCGGGGAGTGAAGGGGACGCCCGCCGCCGTCAGCGCGACGGTCGCCGGGGTCCCCGGCCCGCTCCTCGCCATCAGGCGTCCTGCTCGGCCGCCGGCCCGTGCGCGGCGAAGAGCTGCATCGAGGTTGCGGCCACGCGGATGACCTGCCCCGGCTCGAACGACTCGCCGTGCTCCAGCGGCTCCGGCTCCTCGCTGTTCCACAGGCGCGTGTAGCCGGTGACCCCTTCGCCGTCGGCGAGCACGACCGTGGTGTCCTGCTCGACGCCGTGCACCACCAGCAGGACACGGTCCGGCTCGCCCTCGACCGGCGTCGAGGCTGCGAGGTACTGCAACGTCCGGTTGGCGGCGGAGGTCCAGTCGTGCTCGCTCATCCCGCGCCCGTGGGCGTCGAACCACGTCATGGTCGTGGCGCCCGGCTCGCTCGCGTCGCCGCTGCCGTAGCGGGAGGGACGCAGCGCCGGGTGCTCGCGCCGCAGGCGCAGCAGGGTGCGCGTGTGCGCGCGGAGCGCGAGCTGCCAGTCGGCCAGGCCCTCCCAGCGCACCCAGGTCAGGTCCGAGTCCTGGCAGTAGGCGTTGTTGTTGCCGCGCTGGCTGCGCCCGGTCTCGTCGCCCGCCGTGATCATCGGCACGCCGGCCGACAGCAGCAGGGTGCCGAGGAGGTTCCGCATCGCCTTGCGCCGCGCCAGCGTGATCCGCTCGTCGGTGGTGGGGCCCTCGAAGCCGTGGTTGAAGGAGCGGTTGGTGTCGGCTCCGTCGCGGTTCGACTCGCCGTTGCCGATGTTGTGCTTGACGTTGTACGAGACGAGGTCCGCCAGCGTGAAGCCGTCGTGCGCGGTGACGAAGTTGACCGACGCGAGGGGGCCCCGCTCCGCCGAGAAGGTGTTGGAGGAGCCCGAGAGCCGGGTCGCGAAGCCGCCGATGCCGACGGGGGCCGTGCCGGCGCGGCGGGCGTAGTCGATGTCCGAGAGCCAGAAGTTGCGGGCGCGGTCGCGGTAGCGGTCGTTCCACTCCGACCACCCGGCCGGGAAGTTCCCCGTCTGCCAGCCGCCCATTCCCACGTCCCAGGGCTCGGCGATCATCTTCACGCCGGTCAGCGCCGGATCCTCGACCGCGGCCCGCAGCAGCGGGTGGTCGCTCCGGAAGTGCGCGATCTCGTCCCGGCCGAGGGTCGCGGCCAGGTCGAGCCGGAAGCCGTCGATCCCGACCTCGCCCGACCAGTAGCGCATCGAGTCCAGCGCGAGGCGCTGCGCCGCGGGCCGGCCGAAGTCGATCGTGTTCCCGCAGCCGGTGACGTCCACGTAGTGGCCCTCGGGCGTCTGGCGGTACCAGCCGGCGTCGTCGATCCCGCGCAGGCTCGACATCGGCCCGCCCGGCCCCTCCTCGGCGGTGTGGTTGTAGACCACGTCCAGGATCACCTCGAGGCCGGCCTCGTGCAGGAGCTTCACCATCCCCTTGAACTCCCGGAGCACCGCGGTCGGTCCGCCGCGCTGCGCGGTGGAGGAGGCGTACGCGGCGTGCGGGGCGAAGAAGTTCAGCGTGTTGTAGCCCCAGTAGTTGGTCAGCCCCTGCCGCAGCAGGCGCTGCTCCGACACGAACGCGTGCACGGGCAGCAGCTCGACCGCCGTCACGCCCAGCTCGAGCAGTGCCGAGACCGTCGACTCGTGCGCCAGGCCGGCGTAGGTGCCGCGCAGCTCCACGGGGAGCGCCGGGTTCAGCCGGGTCAGCCCCTTCACGTGCGCCTCGTAGATCACGGTGCGGTCCATCGGGGTGCCGGGCCGGGAGGAGGAGCCCCAGTCGAACGCGTCGTCCACGACGACCGAGCGCCACTCGTTCTCCGCCACCCGGTGCAGGCCGCGGGAGTACGGCTCCAGCAGGGCCCGGCGGGGGTCGAAGCGGTGCCGGGGGCCCGTCGGCCCGTCGACGCGCAGGGCGTAGCGGCGGCCGGGGGCCAGCAGATCGGAGCGCGCGGACCAGACCGCGGCGTCGTCGCGCGCCAGCGGGACCGTGCGGGTCACCCAGGTCGGGTCCTTCTCGTCGTACAGCAGCAGATCGACGGCGCTCGCGCTCTCGGACCAGACCCGCAGCTCACCGCCCTGATCGTCCACGGTCACGCCGAGCCGGGCCAGGGGATCGTGAGAGGTCATGCGACTTACAGTAGTGACGGGCACCGGCTCCCTCCGTGCCCCCGACGCGGGACGAAGGGCTGCTGTGATCTACCTCGACCACGCCGCGACCACCCCGCTGCGCGCCTCGGCGCTCGCCGCGTTCGCGGAGGCGTCCGCCCACGGCGGCAACCCCTCCTCCGTCCACGGCTCCGGCCAGGAGGCGCGCCGCCGGCTGGAGGACGCCCGGTCGGCGCTCGCCGGGGTGCTCGGCTGCGAGCCGATCGAGGTGATCCTCACCGCAGGCGGCACCGAGGCGGTCAACCTCGGGATCAAGGGCCTCTACTGGCAGCGCCGGAGCGAGGACCCGGCCCGCGTCCGGGTCCTGGTCGCCGAGGGGGAGCACCACGCGACGCTCGACTCGGCCGCCTGGCTCGCCGAGCACGAGGGCGCCGTCCTCGAGTGGCTGCCGCTCGACGACGAGGGCACCCTGCGGCCGGAGGCGCTCGCCGCGGCGCTGGAGGAGGACCCCGGATCGGTCGCCCTGGTCACGGTGCTCTGGGTCAACAACGAGATCGGGACGATCAACCCGATCGCCGAGCTGGCGGCGGCGTGCGCCCGCGCCGGCGTCCCCCTCCACGTCGACGCGGTCGCCGCCCTCGGACACGTGCCGCTGCGGATCGCCGAGATCCGCCGCGCCTCCGGCTCCGGGCGCGGCGCGGGACTGGCCGCCGTCAGCGTCTCGGGTCACAAGGTCGGCGGGCCGATCGCGACCGGTGCGCTCGTGCTCGCCCGCGACGCTCGCGTGGTCCCGGTGCTGCACGGAGGCGGACAGCAGCGGGGCGTCCGCTCCGGCACCCAGGACGTGCCCGGCGCCGCGGCCTTCGCCGCCGCCGCGGTCGAGGCGGACGACGAGCTGTCGGCGGAGGCGCAGCGCCTGGCCGCCCTGCGCGACCGGCTCGTCGCGGGCGTCCTCGCCGCCGTGCCGGGGGCGACCCTGACCGGGCCCGCCCTCGACTCCGGACGCCGGGTCGCCAACAACGCGCACCTCGCCTTCCCCGGTGCGCAGGGCGACTCCCTCCTCTTCCTCCTCGACACCGCGGGCGTCTCCGTCTCGACCGGGTCCGCCTGCACGGCGGGGATCCCGGAGCCCTCGCACGTGGTCCTCGCGCTCGGCCGGAGCGAGGACGAGGCCCGCGGGGTGCTCCGGATGACGCTCGGCCACACCTCGACCGACGCGGACGTCGACGCCCTCCTGGCCGCGCTGCCCGGCGCCTACGCCCGCGCCGCCCGAGCCGGACTGTCGAACCGCGCGGTGCTGCCCGCCTGAACCCCTGCCGCCCGCGCCCGCGGGAAACGTAGACTCGCACGGTGAAGGTTCTGGCGGCGATGAGCGGTGGAGTGGACTCGGCCGTAGCCGCGGCCCGCGCGGTGGAGGCGGGGCACGACGTGGTGGGCGTGCACCTCGCCCTGAGCAGGATGCCCGGCACGCTGCGCACGGGCAGCCGGGGGTGCTGCACGATCGAGGACTCGATGGACGCGCAGCGCGCCGCGAACGTCCTCGGCATCCCGTACTACGTGTGGGACTTCTCCGAGCGGTTCAAGCTGGACGTCGTCGACGACTTCGTCGCCGAGTACTCGGCGGGCCGCACCCCGAACCCCTGCATGCGCTGCAACGAGCGGATCAAGTTCGCCGCCCTGCTCGAGAAGGCTCTCGACCTCGGCTTCGACGCGGTCTGCACCGGCCACTACGCCTCCCTCCGCACCGCCGCCGACGGCTCCCCGGAGCTCCACCGCGCGAGCGACGAGGCGAAGGACCAGTCCTACGTCCTCGGCGTGCTGACGGAGCAGCAGCTACGGCACTCGATGTTCCCGCTCGGCTCCACGCCGTCCAAGGCGATCGTGCGCGCGGAGGCGGCCGAGCGGGGCCTCAGCGTCGCGAGCAAGCCCGACAGCTACGACATCTGCTTCATCCCCGACGGCGACACCCGCGGCTGGCTCGCCGAGCGCGTCGCACCCGAGACCGGAGCGGTCGTCGATCGGGACGGCGCGGTGGTCGGCTCCCACGAGGGCGCTCACGGGTACACGGTGGGCCAGCGCCGGGGCCTGCATCTCGGCGTCCCCGCGCCCGACGGTCGGCCGCGCTTCGTCCTGGAGGTGCGGCCGGTGAGCAACGAGGTCGTCGTCGGTCCGCGCGAAGCGCTGCGCATCGGCGAGATCGCCGGCGAGCGGTTCACCTGGGCGGGCGCCGCTCCCGAGGACGCGGACGCGCCCTTCCGCTGCGACGTCCAGATCCGCGCGCACGCCGACCCGGTCCCCGCCTCCGCGATGGTGTCGCACGTCGATGGCAGGGTGGAGCTCGTGATCACTCCGGACTCGCCGCTCGACGGCGTCGCCCCCGGCCAGACGGCCGTCGTCTACCTCGGCACCCGCGTGCTGGGCCAGTGCACGATCGACCGCACGGTCGCGGCCGACGCCGCGGTGCTCCGGTGAGCGCCGTCGAGCCCGCCGCCCGCGTCGAGGAGCTGCGGGCGCGGATCCGGTCGGCGAGCGACGACTACTACGCGGCCGACTCCTCGCCGCTGTCCGACGCCGAGTACGACGCCCTGGTGCGCGAGCTCGCCGCGCTCGAGGCCGAGCACCCCGAGCTCGCCGCCGAGGACTCGCCGACGCTGACCGTCGGCGGGATCGTCGGAGCGGGCCTCGCCCCGATCGACCACGCCGAGCGGATGCTCTCCCTCGACAACGTGTTCTCGGCCGAGGAGCTGCGCGAGTGGTGCGAGAAGACGGTGGCCTCGGCCGACCGCCCCGTCGCCTGGCTCACGGAGCTCAAGATCGACGGGCTCGCGATCTCCCTCCACTACGAGGACGGCCGCCTCGTCACGGCGGCGACCCGCGGTGACGGCCGCACCGGCGAGGACGTCACCGTCAACGCCCTCCGCGTCGCGGGCATCCCCGAGCGCCTCTCCGGCGAGGGCCACCCGGCGCTCGTCGAGGTCCGCGGGGAGGTCTTCATCCCCGTGGCCGCCTTCGCCGAGCTGAACGCCCTCCAGGAGACGCTGCGCGACGAGGCGGTCGAGGAGGCGCGGACCCGCTGGTCGTCCCGCCCGCCCGCCACCCGAGGCGTCTTCGAGGAGGAGAAGGCGCGCACGAGCGCACTGCGGCGCTTCCCGACCTTCGCCAACCCGCGGAACGCGGCGAGCGGCGGCCTCCGCCAGCAGCTCGACAAGAAGTCGGGTCTCGACCTGCGCGCCGGCGAGGCGCGCGTCGGCTCCCTCGCGCTCTACGTGCACGGCATCGGCGCCTGGCCGGACCCGCCTGTCGCGACCCAGTCCGAGGTCTACGGGCTCCTCTCCTCCTGGGGACTGCCGGTCAGCGGCCACAACCGCGTCTCGGCCTCGGTGGAGGAGGTGCTCGCCTTCGTCGACCGCTACGGCCGCGAGCGGCACTCGGTCGAGCACGAGATCGACGGCGTGGTCGTGAAGGTGGACGAGCTCGAGCTGCACGACGAGCTCGGCGCCACCAGCCGGGCGCCGCGCTGGGCGATCGCCTACAAGTACCCGCCCGAGGAGGTCCACACGAAGCTCCTCGACATCGTCGTGAGCGTCGGGCGCACCGGCCGCGCGACGCCGTTCGCCCAGATGACCAAGGTGAAGGTCGCGGGGTCCGAGGTGCGCCAGGCCACGCTGCACAACGCCGACGTGGTCAAGGCCAAGGGCGTGCTCATCGGCGACACGGTCGTGCTGCGGAAGGCCGGGGACGTCATCCCCGAGGTGCTCGGCCCGGTGGTGGAGCTCCGCGACGGCTCCGAGCGCGAGTTCGTGATGCCGACGCAGTGCCCCGAGTGCGGCACCACGCTCGCTCCGGCCAAGGAGGGCGACGTCGACCTGCGCTGCCCCAACGCGGAGTCCTGCCCCGCGCAGGTCCGTGGGCGCGTCGAGCACATCGGCAGCCGCGGCGCGCTCGACATCGAGGCGCTCGGCGAGGTCAGCGCCGCCGCCCTGACCCAGCCCCTGGTGCCCGCCGAGCCGCCGCTGCGGACCGAGGCCGGCCTGTTCGAGCTCACGGTGGCCGATCTCTTCCCGATCGAGGTCGTCGTCCGCGACTCCGAGACGGGTCTGCAGAAGCTCGACGCGAAGGGCGATCCGAAGGTCGTCACGCCCTTCAAGCGCAAGCGGCAGCTCGCCAAGGACGGCGCCTTCGACCCGGAGGCGGGAGCCTTCGCGGGAGACGCGGCCTCCGTGCCCTCCACCAACGCCCTCCGGCTGATCGAGAACATCGAGCGGGCGAAGACCAAGGAGCTGTGGCGTCTGCTGGTCTCGCTCAGCATCCGGCACGTCGGCCCGGTCGCTGCGCGCGCGCTGGCGGGCTACTTCGGCTCGCTCGACGCGATCCGCGGGGCGCGCCGCGACGAGCTCGCCGCGGTCGACGGGGTGGGCGGGATCATCGCCGACGCTCTGATCGCCTGGTTCGAGATCGACTGGCACGTCGAGATCGTCGACCGCTGGGCCGCGGCCGGAGTGCGCTTCGCCACGCCCGGCCACCCCGGTCCCGGTGCCGCGGACGCCGCCGGCGGGGTGCTCGCGGGTCTCACGGTCGTGGCGACCGGCAGCCTGGAGGGGTACTCCCGCGAGGGGGCGCAGGAGGCCATCCTCGCGGCCGGCGGCAAGGCCGGCTCGAGCGTCTCCAAGAAGACCGACTACGTCGCCGCCGGTCCCGGCGCCGGCAGCAAGCTCGGCAAGGCCGAGGCCCTGGGGCTCCGGATCATCACCGCGGCCGAGTTCCACCTCCTGGTGACGGAGGGACCGGACGCGATCGCGCTGCCGGAGGAGGCGTCCGCCGACGCTCCGGAGGAGGCCGCCGCCGGTCCGGACGAGGACGTCGCCGGCGCATCGCACTCCGACCTCTCGCCGGAGGACGACGCCGTGCCGGAGATCGACGCCGTCCCGGACACGACCGCCCCGAGCACGGAGGAGCCGACCGGGCCCGATGCCTGACGCGGGCGGCGGGGAGCGGCGGGCGTTCCTGCGCCGCTCCCTCGCCGACGCAGCGTCGCTCGCGCTCGACGCCGCGGCTCGGCCCACCGCCGCCGAGCGTCGGACCGCCGAGGTGCTCGGGCGGATCGACCACGTGGTCGTGCTCTCCTTCGCCGGCCGCGGCCGCGACCAGGTCCTCGGCGCGCTCGACGATCCGGACGGCCCGGTGTTCACCGGCGGCACGGACGCCGTGATGACCGCGCCCGGCCCGGACGATCCTCCGGGCGCGCGCTTCGCCCCCGAGATGCTGCCGGTGCACGCGCTCCTCGCCACGGCCTTCGCCCGGGCCGACCACTGGCGCGCCGACGGCCGCGATCCGCTGCCGGCCGCCCTGCGCGCGGCCCGGGAGACCGGCACCGGCTGGGCTCTCGCGGTCGACGAGCGGCAGGGCGTCTCAACCACGCTCCTCGCCGATCCGGAGTGGCCCCACCTCGATCCGGACGCCGCCGGCTCCCGCGGCGGGCGCCTCCTTCCCGTCGACGCGCTGGCCGCCGAGGCCGCTGCCGGCTCCCTGCCTCCGCTCGTCCTGGTCGAGCCGCGGTCCCTCGTCGATCCGGCCGACTTCGCCGACGCCGCAGCCGCCGGCACCGATCGATCCGCCGATGCGCGCCTCGCGGAGCAGCTGCTGCACGTCGTGTTCGACGCCGTCCGCGACGGGGAGCGGGCGGGGCGGCGGATGCTGCTCCTCGTCACCGCGCGGGGGAGCGCGGAGCGGCCCGGCACGGTGCCGGCGCTCGTGCTCGCCTCGGCCGTCCCCTCGGGTGCACGGATCGGCGTGCCGCTCGGTCCGGAGACTCCCGCGCAGCTCGTCCGCGCCCGGGCGGGCGGGCGCCGGGCCCTCGTCGATCCGCAGGTCCGAGAGCTGGCCGCACTCCTCGGCGGTCCCGACCGGTCCCTCGCGCGCTGGCCCCGCACGGCGCCGGCGTTCGCGCCGCCCGCGCCGGTCGGGCGGCGCCTCCGCGACGCGGCCCGCCGCGCGCACGTCGACCCCGAGCCGGAGGCCGGACTGCTCGCCCGCGTTCGAGCCGCCGTCCCGGGCGCGTCGCTACACTCCGAGCAGGCGCAGGCGGCGAAGGAGAGGCGGCGGAGATGATCAGCGAGCGGACTCCCTCGGAGCGCGACGACGGAGCTCCCCGCCCCCGCTCGCGCCGCCGCTTCCTGGCCGGCACCGCCGCCGCCGGAGTCGGAGCCGGAGCCCTCGCCGGCGGCGCGATCGGCGCGGCCGTCGCCTCCGGCCCCCGCCGCGAGGAGGAGCCGCGACTGCCCGCCCGCACGGAGCCGGGATTCGACCACGTCGTCGTGATCATGTTCGAGAACCGCTCCTTCGACAACGTCCTCGGCCGCCTCTACGGACCGGACGACCTGCCCGCGGGCGAGAGCTTCGAGGGCCTCCTCCCCGACGAGCGGACGAACACCAGCGCCGGGGGACTGACCGTCGGCACGCACGTCTACGAGGGCGCCACCGACTCCGTGATGCGCCAGCCCGACCCGGACCCGGGCGAGGAGTACCCGCACGTCAACACCCAGCTCTTCGGCACGGTGGATCCGCCCGAGAACGCCGGCCGCACCGTCGGCGCCATGACCGCGCCCTTCAACGCGCCCGCCGACGCCTCCGCCCCGACGATGAGCGGCTTCCTCGAGGACTACGTCCAGCACCTGAGGGTGATGAAGAAGGGGCAGGAGCCCACGGCGGAGGAGGCGCGGACGATCATGGGCGGCTTCTCGCCGGAGATGCTGCCCGTCTTCTCCACCCTCGCCCGCGAGTTCGCCGTCTTCGACCAGTGGTTCTGCGCCGTCCCCTCCCAGACCTTCTGCAACCGGTCCTTCCTGCACGCGTCGACCTCGCACGGCTTCGTCACCAACAAGCAGGGCGGCGGCTACGAGAAGTGGCTCGCGGACGACCTGGCCGACGCGCCGACGGTGTTCAACCGCCTCGAGGAGGCGGGGAGGACCTGGCGCGTCTACTTCGACGCGCTGCAGGTGGTCTCCTACACCGGCTTCCTGCACGCGCCGGTGCTCGAGAAGTACTGGAAGACCCACTTCTCGACGATGGACCGCTTCTACGCCGACGTGGAGAACGGCGAGCTGCCCGACTACGCCTTCCTCGAGCCGCGGCTCGTCTTCGACCACAACGACATGCACCCGCCGACCGGGGTCCTGCACGAGGACGAGGTCGACGGCACGCCCGTCTACGACAGCGCGCTGTCCGACGTCCGCGCCGGCGAGCTGCTGCTGCACCAGGTGTACTCGGCGATCCGGGAGAGCGCGAGCACGACCGGCTCGAACGCGGTGAACACGCTCCTGCTGGCGACCTTCGACGAGCACGGCGGCCTCTACGACCACGTCCCCCCGCCGTCGGCGACTCCGCCGGGCGACGGCCGCGAGGGCGAGATGGGCTTCGCCTTCGACCGGCTCGGCTGCCGCGTGCCGGCGATCGCGGTCTCGGCGTACACGAGGGCCGGCACGATCGTGCACGACGAGCTGCACCACGGCGCCGTGATCCGGACCCTCAGCGCCCTGCACGGCCTCGAGCCGCTGACCGCTCGCGACGCCTCCGCCCCGGACCTCTTCGGGGTGCTGACCCTCGACGAGCCGCGGCAGATCGGCGACTGGCCGACCACGGTGCCGCAATACCTGCCCCCGAACCCCGAGTCGGCACCGGCGCATCCAGCGCACGTGAACCGCGACAAGCCGCTGAGCCCGCCCGCCGTCGGCCTGATGGGCCTGCTGCTGGCCCGGTACGGCGAGCCCGGCGAGGACCTGCCGACCACCTACGAGGGGGCGTACAACGCACTCCTGAAGCACGGCTCCAGCCTCTTCAGCGGCTCCTGACGGGCGGGCGGCGCGGGCGGAGGCGGTGCGGGCGCGCCGAGTAGACTGGCGGCCGGAAATCCCCCCGAACCACCAGACGGAGACGCATGTCCGAGATCACGGCCGACACGGTCGCCCATCTGGCCCAGCTGGCCAGGATCGACCTCACTTCCGACGAGATCGGGAGCCTCACCAGGGAGCTCGGCCAGATCGTCGACTCCGTGCGCGCGGTCCAGGCCGTCGCCACGCCCGAGGTGCCGGCGACCAGCCACCCGATCCCGCTCGAGAACGTCTTCCGGCCCGACGTGGTCGGCGAGACCCTCACGCTCGAGCAGGCGCTCTCCGGCGCGCCCGAGCACGACGGCAGCCGCTTCCAGGTCTCCGCGATCCTGGGGGAGGAGCAGTGAGCGCGCACGGCGACGAGCTCGTCCGCCTCAGCGCGTCCGCCCTCTCCGGGAAGCTGGCCGACGGCTCGGTCTCCTCGGTCGAGGCCACCCGCGCCCACCTCGAGCGCATCGACGCGGTCGACGGAGCGGTCCACGCCTTCCTCCACGTCGCGCGCGAGGGCGCGGTCGCGTCCGCCGAGGCGATCGACCGCCGGCGGGCCGACGGCGAGTCGCTGCACCCCCTCGCCGGAGTGCCTCTCGCGGTCAAGGACGTCATCGTCACGAACGACATGCCGACCACGAGCGGCTCCCGCATCCTCGAGGGCTGGCGCCCGCCCTACGACGCGACCGTCATGCGCAAGGTGCGCGAGGCCGGGCTGGTCCCGATCGGCAAGACCAACATGGACGAGTTCGCGATGGGCTCGACCACCGAGCGCAGCGCCTACGGCTCCACGCACAACCCGTGGGACCTCGACCGCATCCCCGGCGGCTCCGGCGGCGGGTCCGCCGCGGCCGTCGCGAGCTACGAGGCGCCCCTGGCCCTCGGCTCGGACACCGGGGGATCGATCCGCCAGCCCGCGCACGTGACCGGCACCGTCGGCGTGAAGCCGACCTACGGCGGCGTGTCCCGCTACGGAGCGATCGCGCTCGCCTCGAGCCTCGACCAGATCGGCCCCGTCTCCCGGACGGTCCTCGACTCCGCGCTGCTGCACGACGTCATCGCGGGCCACGACCCGCGCGACTCGACGTCGCTGCGCGACTCCTGGCCCTCCTTCGCCGACGCGGTGCGCCGCGCCGACGTGACGGGCCTCCGGATCGGCGTGGTCAAGGAGCTCGACGGCGGCGAGGGCTTCCAGCCCGGCGTGCTGGCGCGCTTCCACGAGGCGCTCGAGATCCTTCAGGGCGCCGGAGCCGAGGTCGTCGAGGTGAGCCTCCCGAGCGTCGAGCACGCGGTCGCCGCCTACTACCTGATCCTCCCCGCGGAGGCCTCCAGCAACCTCGCCAAGTTCGACTCGGTCCGGTTCGGCCTCCGGGTCACGCCGGAGGGCGGCGGCACGGTCGAGCAGGTCATGTCCGCGACCCGCGAGCAGGGCTTCGGCCCCGAGGTCAAGCGCCGGATCATCCTCGGCACCTACGCCCTCTCGGCCGGCTACTACGACGCCTACTACGGCAGCGCGCAGAAGGTCCGGACCCTGGTGCAGCGGGACTTCGACGCGGCCTTCGCGGACGTCGACGTGATCGCCTCGCCGACGGCACCGACGACCGCCTACCGCCTCGGCGAGAAGCTCGACGACCCGCTGGCGATGTACCGCGGCGACGTCACGACCATCCCGGCGAACCTGGCCGGCATCCCCGGCATCTCCGTCCCCGCCGGCCTCGCCGACGAGGACGGGCTGCCCGTCGGCATCCAGTTCCTCGCTCCCGCCCGGGAGGACGTGCGCCTCTACACCGTGGGCGCCGCGCTCGAGGCGCTGCTCGAGGAGAAGTGGGGCCGCCCGCTCCTCGCGCAGGCCCCCGACCTGACCCACTCCGTGCTCTCCGCGACCGAGGAAGGTGCCGTCTGATGGCCTCCGCGCACACGTCCGCTCCCGAGCTGATGGACTACGACGAGGTCTTCGAGACCTTCGAGCCGGTGCTCGGCTTCGAGGTGCACGTCGAGCTCAACACGAAGACCAAGATGTTCTCGGACGCGCCGAACGAGTTCGGGTCCGAGCCCAACACGAACGTGACCCCGGTCGACCTCGGCCTCCCGGGCTCGCTACCGGTCGTGAACGAGCAGGCCGTCCGCTACTCGATCAGCCTCGGCCTCGCCCTGGGCTGCTCGATCGCCCCGTCCAGCCGCTTCGCGCGCAAGAACTACTTCTATCCGGACCTGGCGAAGAACTACCAGATCTCGCAGTTCGACGAGCCGATCGCCTTCGAGGGCTCGGTCGAGATCGAGCTGGCCGACGGCTCGCTCGTGCAGATCCCGATCGAGCGCGCGCACATGGAGGAGGACGCCGGCAAGCTCACGCACGTCGGCGGCGCCACCGGCCGCATCCAGGGCGCCGAGTACTCGCTCGTGGACTACAACCGCGCAGGGGTCCCGCTCGTCGAGATCGTCACGAAGCCGATCTACGGCGCGGGGAAGAGCGCACCCGAGTACGCGAAGGCCTACGTCGCGACGATCCGCGACATCGTGCTGGCGCTCGGCATCTCGGACGCCAAGATGGAGCGCGGCAACCTGCGCTGCGACGCGAACGTCTCGCTCCGCCCGATCGGCCAGGAGAAGCTCGGAACCCGCACCGAGACCAAGAACGTCAACTCGCTCCGCTCGGTCGAGCGCGCCGTCCGCTACGAGATCCAGCGCCAGGCGGCGATCCTCGCCGCGGGCGGCACGATCACGCAGGAGACGCGCCACTGGCACGAGGACACCGGCCGCACCTCCGCGGGCCGGCCCAAGAGCGACGCCGACGACTACCGCTACTTCCCGGAGCCCGACCTGCTCCCGGTCGTGCCGAGCCCGGAGTTGATCGAGGAGCTGCGCGCCGCGCTCCCCGAGAAGCCCGCCGACCGCCGTCGCCGCCTCAAGCAGGAGTGGGGCTTCACCGACCTCGAGTTCCAGGACGTCGCCAACAGCGGCCTGCTGGTCGAGATCACCGAGACCGTCTCCGCGGGAGCCGCGCCGCAGGCGGCCCGCAAGTGGTGGACCGGGGAGATCGCGCGCCTCGCGAACGCGGCGGGCGAGGACCCGGCCTCCCTGGTCACCCCGGCCCAGGTCGCCGAGCTCGCCGGTCTGATCGAGAGCGGCACGCTGACCGACCGCCTCGCCCGCGAGGTGCTCCAGGGCGTCATCGCGGGGGAGGGCACCCCGCAGGAGGTCGTCGACGCCCGTGGACTCGCGGTCGTCTCGGACGACGGAGCGCTCATCGAGGCGATCGATGCGGCACTGGCCTCGCAGCCCGACGTGCTCGCGAAGATCCGCGACGGCAAGGTGCAGGCCGCCGGTGCCGTGATCGGTGCCGTGATGAAGGCCATGAAGGGGCAGGCCGACGCCGCCCGCGTCCGCGAGCTCGTCCTGCAGCGCGCGGCCGGCTGAGCCGGTGCGCGGGGAGGTGCGGTCATGAGTGGTGGAACCGGCGACGCGCCCCTTCCCGCGCGGCTCGAGCTGCCGGCGGGCGCCCTCCTGCGTCCTCTCGTCTCGAGCGACGCGGACCTCCTGCACGCGGTGATCGGCGAGCAGCGATTGTGGCTCGCGGCTCTCCTCCGCGGGGACGATCCGGCCGCCCTGCCGTCGGCGTCCCTCGGCGACGACGTGCGCGGTCTCCTGCGCCTCGAGGAGGAGTCGCGTGCGGGCAGAGCGCACGCGTTCCTGCTCGTCGGCCCGGACCGCACCGAGGCGCTGGGCGCTCTGAGCGTCCGGCCCGGCGGCGGCGACTCCGCCGAGGCCTCCTGGTGGGTCGTCCCCGCCGTCCGGGGCTCGCGGCTCGAGGAGGAGCTCGACGCCTGCGCGCGCCGCTGGCTCCAGCAGCACTGGCCCTTCGACACGGTCACCACGCCCGACAACCACCCCGACGATCCCGCCTCCCTGGCCGGGGCGAACATCGTGGCGCTCGTGCCCGCCGCGCCGGAGCGCACCGCCCTCCCCGACCCCGACGCCGCCTCGGCGGCGCTCCTCTGGGCGGAGTACCGCTCCGCACATCCGGGAGTCGACGAGGCGCTCCCGCCGGTCGAGGCGTTCGGCGACAGCACGGCGATGGCGGACGAGCTGCTGGGCCTCGTGCGGCGCGGAGTGAAGACGGCCACGGCGTCCCTCGCCGAGGAGGGGGCGCCCGTCGCGGGCGAGCACTGGATCGTCTGCGACGGCGCGGGAGCGGCGCGTGTCGTGCTCGTGACGGATGAGGTGCGGACCGGTCCGCTCGACTCCGTCGACGACGCGTTCGCCTGGGCCGAGGGCGAGGGGGACCGCACGCGCGCCTCCTGGCTCGACGGGCACCGCCGCTACTTCGCCCGCGTCTCACCTGGCGGCATCGGCGACGTGGTCTTCGAGCGCTTCCACGTGGTCTGGCCGGAGGCCGACGCCGAGCGCGCCGCCGCCTTCGCCCGCTCGGTCGGAGCGTTCCGGCCCGAGGAGCTCGACGGGACTCCCGCGCAGACCTAGGGGGTTTCCCGGATGCCCCGCTCAGGCGCCCTGCGCCAGAGTGGAGTCATGGCTACTCTCGTGCGCCCCCGTCGGGGCAGGATCATCGCCGGCGTCTGTGCCGGTCTCGCCCGCCGATTCGGCTGGAGCCCCTTCGTGGTGCGTCTCCTGTTCGTGCTCTCGTGCCTCCTCCCAGGGCCGCAGATCATCGCCTACCTCGTGATGTGGGTGGTCATCCCGAAGCAGAAGTGACCGTTGCCCCCGCTCCGAGCAGCCTCTGAGAGAACGCTCAGCACCCGGAGCGGTGAGAGGCCTACGGTGGCGGTGTGCGTCCGTCGGGCGCCGAGGAGGAGATCATGGGATTCCTGGACCGACTGCTGGGCCGCGACGAGCAGCCCGAGAGCGCACGCCGCTCGACGTACGCGCCGCCGCAGGCCGCGGACCGCAGGCCCGAGTACGGCTCTCCTCCGGCGACGTCTCCGCGCACCGACGATGAGCGTGCCATCGAGCGCTACCGCTACCTCCTCCGCACCGCGCCGCCCGAGGCGATCGAGCAGGTGCACCGCGAGGCCTTCGAGCAGCTGACCCCGGAGCAGCGGCAGCAGGTCTTCCGAGAGCTCAGCGAGGGGGCCCCTATCGGCGACGCGCCGAAGGACGACGACCCCCGCACGCTCGCCCAGTCCGCCACGCGGAGCGAGCTGCGCCAGCCCGGATTCATGGAGCGGCGCTTCTCCGGCGGCGGAGGCATGGGCTTCGGCGGCGTCCTCGCCTCCTCGATGCTCGGCACGATCGCCGGGTTCGCGATCGGCTCGGCCATCGCGGGCGCGTTCCTCCCCGACGCGGGAGGCGACTACGCCGGCGGTGACGGCGGGGGAGACGCCTCGGCCGACGGCGGAGCGGATGCGGGAGGTGCGGACGCCTCCGGTGCGGACGCCGGAGACGGCGGCGGCTGGGGCGACTCCGGCGGCGGCGACTTCGGTGGCGGAGGCGACTTCGGCGGGGGCGGCGACTTCGGAGGCGGCGACTTCGGAGGCGGCGACTTCGGCTTCTAGCCTCGTTGCAGAGGGCCCCCGATCACGGACAGTGGTCGGGGGCCCTCGCTCGTTCCGGGCTAGTCCTCGTCGGTCAGCATGGCCTTCACCTGGCGGCGGAGGACCTTGCCGATCATGCTCCGCGGCAGCTCGTCGACGACGGTGATCCGCTTGGGCACCTTGTAGGGGGTCAGCGCCTCCCGGACGGCCTTGCGGGCGGCTGCGACGTCGAGCTGCGCGCCCGGCTCCAGGACGACCGCCGCCGCCACGGACTCGCCGCTGCGCGGATCGGGCAGGCCGACCACCGCCACCTCCTTGATCTCGGGCAGGCGGAGCAGCACCTCCTCCACCTCGGACGGCGAGACGTTGAAGCCGCCCGTGATCACGAGCTCCTTGATCCGGTCGACGATGCGCACGAAGCCGTCCTCGTCGATCGTCGCGATGTCGCCGGTGCGGAACCAGCCGTCACCGGTGAAGGTCGCCGCCGTCTCGTCGGGCTTGCGGTGGTAGCCCCGGAACACCTGCGGACCGCGCACGACCAGCTCGCCCTGCTCGCCGGTCGCCACCTCCGTGTCGGAATCCTCGGGATCGACGATCCGCACGTCGGTGCCGGGAAGCGGGAGCCCGACCGTCCCGGCGCGTCGCGTCGGACCGACCGGGTTCGCCATCAGGACCGGAGAGGTCTCCGAGAGGCCGTAGCCCTCGACGAGCGTGCCTCCGGTCAGCGCCTCGAACGACTCGACCAGCGCCGGGTCGAGCGGCATCGCGCCGGAGATGGCGATCTCGATGCCGCGGAGGGAGACGCCCCGCTGCTGCGCGCTGCGCGCCAGGCGCTCCGCGATCGGCGGAACGGCCGGGAGGAAGGTGGCGGGGTGCTTCTTGACGACCTTCAGCACCAGCTCCGGGTCGAACTTCGGGAACAGCACCAGGCGCGCGCCCATGCTCATCGCGAAGGTGAGGCAGAGCGTCAGCCCGTAGGCGTGGAACATGGGGAGCACCGCGTAGACCACGCAGTCGCCGCGGCGGACCGTCGGCACCCAGGCGCGCGACTGGGCGGCGTTCGCCGTCAGGTTCGCGTGGGTCAGCTCGGCGCCCTTGGGCGTGCCGGTCGTGCCGCTCGTGTACTGGATGACCGCGAGGTCCTCCGCGACCGGGCGCGGGTGCGCCGGGTCGATCCGCCGCCTCAGCAGCGACTCCCACTCGATCGCACCGCGGACCGGCCCGGTCAGCGCGGCGCGCGACTCCCGGGCCTTCTTCAGCGGCAGGCGGAGTGCTGCGCGCATCGAGGCGGGCATCGCGCGGGTGAGGTCGACGGCGACGACGGTCTCGACGCCGAGATCGGCCGGGAGGTCCTGCACCGTCGGCACGACGCGGTTCCAGGCGATCGCGACACGAGCGCCGTGGTCCTCGAACTGGTGGCGCAGCTCGCGCGGGGTGTAGAGCGGGTTGTGCTCGACCACCACGGCGCCGAGCCGGAGGACGGCGTAGAAGGCGACGACGTGCTGCGGGCAGTTCGGGAGGACGAGGGCGACCGGATCGCCCGCGCGGACGCCCAGGCGGCGGAGGCCCTCGGCGGCCCGCTCCACCTCGTCGGCGAGCTGGGAGTAGCTGGTCGAACGGCCGAAGAACTCGAGCGCGACCTGGTGGGGATAGCGCTCGGCCGACTCGGTGACGATGTCGACGAGCGAGCCGGTCGGGAGCTCGAGCTCCGTCGGCACGCCGGGCGCGTAGCTGCGGATCCAGGGGCGGGGCGGGTGGGTGCTCACCCGCCCCACTCTAGGAGGAGGGGCCGGGGCTCAGGCTCCCTGAGCCACCGCGTCCTCGATCGGGGTGGGACCGGAGACGATCTCCCACGTCTTCGCGATGGAGGTCGGCTGCGCCAGGGCGGCGATCACCGTCGCGGCGACGTCCGCTCGCGGGATGCTCCCCTTCTCGACGGAGGTGCCGAGCGTGATCGTGCCGGTGCCCTCGTCGTCCGTCAGCCCGCCCGGGCGGAGGATCGTGTAGTCGAGGCCGGAGTCGCGCAGTGCCGCGTCGGCGTCGCGCTTGGCCTCGACGTAGGCCTTCCAGCCCTCCTCCGTGTCCTCGGGGAGCGGCTCGTCCACACCGATCGCACTGACCTGCACGAAGTGCTGGACCCCGACGATCGCGGCGGCCTTCTGGCTGAGGACGGACGCCCCCAGGTCGACGGTGCGCTTGCGCTCCGGGCCCGAGTCGGGTCCGGCTCCGGCGGTGAAGACCATGCCGTCGACGTGGCCCAGCGCCTCGGCGAAGGCCTCGGGCGTCGTGTCCTCGAGGTCGTGCACGAGCGGCTCGCCGCCCAGCCGGACGATGTCCTCGGCGTGATCGGGGTTGCGGATCACTCCGACCGACTCGTGGCCGGCGTCGTAGAGCAGGTGCAGGATCTGCTGCCCCACCTTGCCGTGGGCTCCGATGACGGCGATGCGTGTCATGGACGTTCCTCTCCTCGTCGGGGCGGGTCGCCCCGTGTTCGTGGTCCCCTCCATCCTGCCGCGGCGTCCCTGGACGCCCCCAGGCCTTGACGGCGTTCGGGCGCCGGGCCGTCAGGCGGCGAGGCGGTCGTCGCGTCCGGTGATGGCGAGCAGGCGGCTCTGGAGGGAGGCGGCGTCGTCGACCGGCACGGGCGCGGCGTAGAGGCCGCTCGCGCGCAGGGTCTCCTCCTGGGGTGCGAAGAGCTCCCAGACCGCTGCGACGAGCTCCTCGTCCAGCCGCTCGTCGCTGCCGGTCGCGCGGGCGAGGTCCCAGGCGTGGACGGTCACATCTGCCGTCTGCTCCTGCAGCAGCTCGACGGCGCTGACGGTGTCGCGCCCCAGCTGCACGGTCGCGGCCGGGTCGACGGTGCGGACAGCGTCGCGCAGGCGGTCGGTCACGCGACGCCACTCGCTCCTCAGATCGGTGGCGACGGACTCGAGGCGCAGCGCCGACTCGTCGCCCCCCGAGAGGAGCGTGTGCGCGCGCTGCTGCTCGCGGACGACGTGCAGCACCAGAGCGCGCGTGTCCCACTCGGTGTCGGGCGTGGGGGCCGACCAGTCCTCGACGGCGCTCAGCCGGAGCTCGAAGGCGCGGTGGGCGCGGTCCTGCAGATCGAGCCAGCGGCTCATCTCGGCGCCGGGGCCGGTCTCGGTGGCGGTGGGGGAGTCGGGCTGCTCGTGCGTCATGGTCTCTCCGGAGCGTCGTGGTGCTCGGGTCAACCGCGAGTGGTCGGCGCTCATTCCCGGCCGGCCCGGGCGCAGCGGTCGAGCGGCCGATGTCGGTGGTGCGTGCGAGCATGTCCCGAGGCGTGGGCGAGCAGGACGGAGCGGCGTGAGCAGGCAGGACGGCGCGGCGTGAGCGAGCAGGACGGCACCGCATGAGCAAGCAGGACGGCACGGGGCGGCAGGTCACGACCGAGCCCTTCGACGACCCGCGCGCGAGCATCATGCACATCGACATGGACGCGTTCTTCGCCTCCGTCGAGCTGCTCGACCGGCCGGATCTGCGCGGGAGGCCGGTCATCGTGGGCCACCACGGAGCGCGCTCCGTCGTCACAGCGGCGACGTACGAGGCGCGCCGCTACGGCGTCAACTCGGCGATGCCCATGGCGGTCGCCCTCCGCCGCTGCCCGCAGGCCGTGGTCCTCGAGCCGCACATGGAGCGCTACCGCGAGGCCTCTCGCCGCGTCATGGCGATCTTCGACTCCTTCACGCCGCTGGTCGAGCGTCTGAGCATCGACGAGGCGTTCCTCGACGTCGCGGGTGCCCGCCGCATCTCGGGCTCGCCGTTCGCGATCGGCACCGAGATCCGCCGCCGGGTGCACGCCGAGCTCGGGCTGACCTGCTCGGTCGGGATCGCCAGCACCAAGTTCGTCGCCAAGCTCGCCTCCGGCCGCTCCAAGCCCGACGGTCTGCTGGTCGTCCCCGCCGACGGCGTCCGCGAGTTCCTCGATCCGCTGCCCGTGAGCGCGCTGTGGGGAGTCGGCGCGAGCACGGAGGAGGCGCTCGTCCGCCGCGGTCTGCGCACCGTCGCCGACGTCGCGACCACCCCGCTGCCGTCGCTGGTGTCCGCCCTCGGCGAGGCGACCGGGAGGCGCCTGCACGCCCTGGCGAACGGGGTGGATCCGCGGCCGGTCGACACCCGCCAGATCGAGAAGAGCGCCGGACACGAGATCACGTTCGCCGATGACGTGGCCGACCCCGAGCTCGTCCGTCGTGAGCTGCTGCGGCTCTGCGACAAGGTCGCCGTGCGGATGCGCCGCTCGGGAGTGCGCTGCCGCACCGTCGCGGTGAAGGTGCGCTTCGGCGACTTCAGCACCCTCACCCGCTCCCGCACGCTCGTCGAGGCGACGGACGTGGCCCGCGTCCTCTACGAGGCCTCCTCCGCGCTGCTCGAGGCGGCCAACCCGATGCGGCGGCCCGTGCGGCTGATCGGCGTGCGCGGCGAGCAGCTCGTCGAGGGCGACGACGTCGCGTTCTCCCTGTGGAGCGACTCCGACGACTGGCGCGACGCGGAGCTCGCGGTCGACGGCGTGGCCGCCCGCTTCGGCTCCGGGGCCGTGCGTCCCGCCTCGCTCCTGTCCCGGTCGGCTCCCGAGTCGGCCAAGGGGATCGACCTCAGCGACACGCTCGCTACGCGGAACCGATCGTCAGACTGATCGGGCGGTGGTCGGAGCCGTTCGGCGGCAGGACCGCGACGGTCGCGGCGGTGACGCCGTCGGCGAGCGCGTGGTCGAGCGAGACGAGCGGCAGCAGGGACGGCCAGGTCGCCGGGAAGCCGACTCCGCCCGTGCGGACGAGGCCCGCCTCCGCCAGCACCGGAGCGAACAGGTGGTCGTCCGTCGGCGTGTTGAAATCACCGATGACCAGTGTCCGCTCCGACTCGTCGTCTCGGAGAGCGGTGGCGAGGTTCGAGAGCATGGTGTCCCGCTCCTCGTGGTCGCCCGGCCGGAACGAGGCCAGGTGCACCACGAACAGGCGAGCGCTGCCGACCGGTGTGTCGACGTCGACGGCGAGCGCGCGCTCCCAGCCGAGACCGAGGTCGAGCGGCTCCTCGTCGGTCAGCTCGGTCCGGCTCCACACGCCGACGGTGCTCGAGACGGACGAGTACGGGTACTCGTCGGCCAGCTCGGCGTCGACCGCGTCCACGGCGTCTCCGTCGAGCTCCTGCAGCGCGATCACGTCGGGGCCGCGGGCGGCGAGCGAGGCGGCGAGCCCGCCGGCGTCGCCGCTCGTCTCGATGTTCTGGCTGACGACGGTGAACGAGCCGGAGCGCACGGCCGGCGCCGGCAGTGCGACCGGCAGCACCAGCACGCCGTAGACCATCGCCAGCACGGTGACCGCGGCCGCCGTCCGGCGCGACCGGAGGGCCGCCGCGGCCGCGATGAGGAGCAGCACGAGGAGCCCCGTCCAGGGGATCCCGACCTCGAGGACCGACAGCCAGCCGATCGGATCGGGCAGCGCGCGGTGGAAGGCGAGGAAGGCGGCGAGCACGAGGCTCGCGACCGCCACCGCGGCCGAGCGCACGGGGCGGCGGCGGCGGGTGCGGGCGGACATCCGTCGATCATGGCAGCAGGTCCCCGGAGGTCCATGGACGAGTCCTGTGCGCCCCGGCGGGCCGCTTGTCGCCGCGGAGAGCCGCGGAGTACCGTCGCACCATGCCCAACATCGCAGTCTCCCTGGCCGACACCGTCACCACCGCGGGTACCGCGACGATCTACGGCGAGCCCGTCACCGTCGACGGCGTCTCGCTCGTCCCCGTCGCCCTCCGCTGGTTCGGCTTCGGCGGAGGCAGCGGCTCCGAGGACGGCCAGGAGGGCGGCGGCGGGGGCGGCGGCGCCACGGTCATCCCGATCGGCGCCTACATCAAGGACGACCTCGGCCTGCGTTTCCAGCCGAACGTGATCTCGGTCCTCGCCGTCGGCATCCCCTTCGTGTGGGTGACCGGCAAGGCCCTCGCGCGCATCATCCGCGCCCTCAAGAAGTAGCCGGAGCGGCCCCGCGTCAGCTGGCGCGCTGCTGGCGCGCGGGGTACCACTTCTTCTTCGTCCGGCCGAAGCCGACGATCAGCCGCTCGGCGTCGTCCGGCCGGCGTGGGTCGTAGATCACCGCGGCGGGCTCGCCGGCCATCCACGCATCCCCGCGCTTCAGCGGGTACTTCTGCGCGCGCTTCTCCACACCCTCGGCGGTCCGGTAGACGACCAGGAGCCGGCCCAGATCCCGTGCCGAATCGCGATCGCCGCGTGCCGGATCCGGCCCGACGACGCGCGCCGGCACCCGCGTGCCGTAGCTGAGCAGCTCGCGGCGGATCCGCGCACGGCGCTGCCAGAGCAGAGCCTGCAGCAGAACGATCAGCAGCACGGCCAGGACGACGACCACCGACCACGACATGACGTCTATGATTGCCGACGAACACGGGAGTCCGGTGCACCGGGCTGAGAGGAAGGCAGCAGCCTTCGACCGTCGAACCTGATCTGGGTCATGCCAGCGAAGGAACGTTTCGATCTCCTCTTACCAACCCGTGCCCTCCATTCGCTTCCACGAAAGGGCACGTCAGTGCAGAACACGAACGCGCAGAACACGAACGCGCAGAACACGAACGCGCAGAACCTCACCTCCTCCGCCCCGGCCCGGCGCGATCTGCGCTGGCGGGTCGTCGACATCGTGGTGGCGAGCGTCGTCGCCGTCGCGAGCGGGATCGTCTTCTGGGCCTGGGGCCTGGCGACGAACGTCCTCGGCCTCGCCTTCGAGTTCCTGCCCGGGCTCGGCGGGCTCCTCGGCGGCGGCTGGCTCTTCGCCGGCGTCCTCGGCGGCCTGATCATCCGCAAGCCCGGAGCCGCGCTCTACACCGAGCTGGTCGCCGCGGCCGTGTCGGCTCTGATCGGCACCCAGTGGGGCTTCACCGTGCTGATCTCCGGACTCGTGCAGGGACTCGGCGCGGAGATCGTCCTGGCGCTCTTCCTCTACCGCAGCGGCCGTCCGCTCGTCGCGATGCTGGCCGGTGCCGGTGCCGGGCTGGCCCTCGCGATCAACGACCTGCTGTCGTACTACGCCGTCAACGACGCGCTCTTCAAGACCGTCTACGTCGCCTCCTCGATCGTCTCGGGCGCGCTCCTGGCCGGGCTGCTGTCCTGGTTCGCGGTGCGGGGGCTTGCGGCCTCGGGAGCGCTGGACCGCTTCGCCTCCGGGCGCGAGGGCCGGACGGTCGAGGGAGCCGGCGCGGGCGCTCGATGAGCGGCGCCTCCGTCCGGGCGCGGGGCTGGAGCTGGCGGCACGCGGGACGCTCCCGCGACGCCCTCTCCGGGCTCGATCTCGCGCTGGAGCCGGGGGAGCGCGTGCTGCTCCTCGGCCCCTCCGGCGCGGGAAAGAGCACGCTGCTGCACGCCCTGGCCGGCGTCCTCGGCGGGGAGGAGGACGGCTCCGCGGCCGGTGAGCTCGAGATCGACGGAGCCGCGCCGCTCACCCGGCGCGGTGTCGCGGGGCTCGTGCTGCAGGATCCGGACACTCAGGCGGTCCTGGCGCGGGTCGGCGACGACGTCGCGTTCGCCTGCGAGAACCTCGGTGTGCCGCGCGAGGAGATCCCCGCGCGGGTGCGGGAGGCGCTCGGCGACGTCGGGCTCGACGTGCCGCTGGACCACTCCACCTCGGCGCTCTCGGGAGGGCAGAAGCAGAGGCTCGCCCTGGCAGGTGTGCTCGCCATGCGTCCGCGGCTCCTGCTCCTCGACGAGCCCACCGCCAACCTCGATCCGGACGGCGTGCGCGAGGTGCGGGCGGCGGTGGAGCGCACGGCCGCCCGCACGGGGGCGACGCTGATCGTCGTCGAGCACCGGGTCGACGTGTGGGTCGGCCTCGTCGACCGGGTCGTGGTGCTCGGGCGGGACGGCGCGGTCGTCGCCGACGGCGCTCCGGTCGAGGTCCTCGATCGGGCGCACGACGTGCTCCGCGCCTCCGGCGTCTGGCTGCCCGGTGACACCCCCGCCCGGCGCGGGGCGAGCGTGCTGCCCTCGCCCGCCGCCCTGAGCGCGCACGACCTCGCCATCGGCCGGCCCGTCCTCGGGCGCCGCCGCTCGACCATCGTGGCCTCGGGGCTCGAGCTCGCCGTCGACTCCGCGCGGGCCACGGCCGTGCTGGGACCCAACGGCGCGGGGAAGTCGACCCTCGCGCTCACGCTGGCCGGTCTCCTGCCGCCGGTCGCGGGGCGGGTGACCGCCTCCGAGTCGCTCCGCGCCGGTGCGGGCCCGGAGCCGATCCGCTGGACCTCGGCTCAGCTCGCCGGACGGATCGCGATGGTGTTCCAGGAGCCGGAGCACCAGTTCCTCACCGCTCGCGTGCGCGCCGAGCTCGCGCTGGGCGCCCGCGACGAGACGGAGCGGCATCGGGCGGAGGAGCTCCTGGAGCGCCTCGGCCTCGCGCACCTCGCCGACGCAAACCCGTTCACCCTCTCCGGAGGCGAGAAGCGGCGCCTGGCCGTCGCGTCCGCCCTCACCCGGTCGCCGTCCGTGCTCGTCCTCGACGAGCCGACGTTCGGGCAGGACCGCCTGACCTGGGAGGTGCTCGTCGACCTCCTCGCCGAGCAGCGCGACGCGGGCACGGCGGTGCTCGCCGTCACCCACGACGAGGCGCTGGTCGCCGCCCTCGCCGACTCGGTCGTCACCCTCGGCGCCCGCGAGGTGGTGTCGGGATGACGCTCCTCGACTCCGTTCCCGCGCGCAGCCGGATCGCCCGGGCCAACCCGGTCGCCAAGCTCCTCGCCAGCCTGGTCATCGCGTTCGCGCTCCTCCTCACGGTCGATGCGGTCTCCGCGGCGACGGCGCTGGCGCTCGAGCTGCTGGTTCTGCCCTTCGCGGGGCTCCGGGCGGGTGAGCTCGTGCGGCGGACGGCTCCCGTCTGGATCGCGGCTCCGCTCGCCGGCCTCTCGACAGTCCTCTACGGGCGTGACAGCGGCGCCGTCTACGCGGAGTTCCTCATCGTCTCGGTCACAGAGGGATCCGTCGCCCTCGGGCTGGCCATCGCGCTGCGCGTCCTGGCGATCGGACTGCCGAGCGTGGTCCTCATCGCCACCACCGACCCGACGGACCTGGCGGACGGCCTGGCGCAGATCCTGCGCCTGCCCTCGCGCTTCGTGCTCGGCGCTCTCGCCGGCATGCGGCTCGTCGGTCTGCTCGTCGACGACTGGCGCACCCTGTCGATGGCCCGCCGGGCCCGTGGGGTCGCCGACGGCCGCGGGCCCGTCGAGGCGCTCCGCAGCCTCGCGGCCCGCACGTTCTCGCTGCTCGTGCTGGCCATCCGGCGGGGGAGCAGGCTCGCGACGGCGATGGAGGCGAAGGGCTTCGGCTCCGGCGTCCCGCGCACCTGGGCGCGGCAGTCGCGCCTCGGAGCCGGCGACCTCCTGCTGCTCGCGGGCGGAGTGCTGATCGCTGCCGTCGCCGTGACCGCCGCCGTCGTCACCGGCTCCTGGAGCTTCGTCCTGCATGGCTGAGCGGATCCTGCCGCTGACGGATCACACGGCGGGCGACCTCGCCCGCTCCGTGATCGCGCGGCGTCGTCGGACGGTGCTGCTGGACGGACCGAGCGGCTCCGGCAAGTCGACGTTCGCGCGCGCGCTGGTCGAGCAGCTCCGTCTCGCGCCGGCGGCACCGTCGGTCGCGCTCGTGCGGATGGACGACCTCTACCCCGGCTGGACGGGCGTGGACCGGGCGTCGCGGGAGACGGCCGGGACGCTCGTCCGCCCCCACGGCCTCGGCCTCGCGGCGCACTGGCGGCCCTGGAACTGGGCCGCGGGGACGACGGCCGGGCGCCGCGTCGTCCGCGAGACGCTTCTCGTGCTCGAGGGCTGCGGATCGGCCGGCGCCGCCGCGCGCCGCCACGCCGATCTGGTGGTCTGGCTCGAGGCCGACGACGAGGTGCGGCGCGTGCGCGCGCTCGAGCGCGACGGCGAGCTCTTCGCTCCGCACTGGGACGCCTGGGACCGCGACTTCCGCTCCTACTGCGCTCGGGAGCGGCCCCGGGAGAACGCCGACCTCGTGCTGGACACGGGCGGCGGGGGAGCGGTGCGCGGCTGAGGGGTCCCCTCCGAGCGCGGCGACGCGCGGATGCCGGTGGGAGGCTCGCCCTCGGCGGTGATCAGGCCCAGCCGAGCTCGTGCAGCCGGTCGTCGTCGATGCCGTAGAAGTGGGCGATCTCGTGGACGAGCGTGACGTGGATCTCGTCGCGCAGCGCGTCCAGATCGTCGCACGCGGCGAGGTGCGGCTCGCGGAACAGCACGATGCGGTCGGGCATCTCGCCGAAGCCGTAGCGCTCGCGCTCGGTGAGGGCGACGCCGTCGTAGTAGCCGAGCAGATCCAGGGTCCCGTCCTCGGGCCGGTCCTCCACGACGAACACGACGTTGTCGAGCCCGTCGACCATGTCGTCCGGGAGCGCGTCGAGCTCGGAGATCACCAGGGCTTCGAAGGCGTCCTCATCCAGCTCGAGCATCCGGGACCTCTCTGCGTCGGCGATCGCTGCCGGTCGCCGGATGTGCGAAGAGGCCCGGAGTCGGAACTCCGGGCCTCTTCCGCTGCATGCACAGCCACTGGGGTGAGTAACGGGGCTCGAACCCGCGACCTCCTAGACCACAACCAGGCGCTCTGCCAACTGAGCTATACCCACCAGGAGCGTGTTCCGGCGGGGTGATCCGCCGAAGCAACTGTACGAGAGTACTACATCCGCGAGGCGAACTCGTCCACGACGGCGGCCGACACGGCCTGCACCTCGGCGGTGCTCGGCCCCGGCTGCTCCACGAACACGGCACGGCGGTAGTACTGCAGCTCGCGGATGCTCTCGAGGATGTCGGCGAGAGCGCGGTGTCCGCCGTGCTTCTTGGGCGCGTTGAAGTAGATGCGCGGGAACCAGCGCCGTGCCAGCTCCTTGATCGTGCTGACGTCGACGTTGCGGTAGTGCAGGTGGCCGTCGAGGCGCGGCATGAACTTCGCGAGGAAGGCGCGGTCGGTGCCGATCGAGTTGCCGGCGAGGGGGGCCTGCTGCTCCGCCGGGACGTGCTTCAGCACGTACTCCAGCACCTCGTACTCGGCCTCCGCGACGCTGACGCCGGAGGGGATCTCGACCAGCAGGCCGGAGGTCTCGTGCATCGACCGGACGAAGTCGCCCATGTTCTCGAGCGCGGTCGCGTCGGGCCGGATGACGAGGGAGAGCCCCTCGTCGAGCGGGTTCAGCTCGAAGTCGGTGACGACGACGGCGATCTCGACGAGCTCGTCGACGGAGAGGTCGAGCCCCGTCATCTCGCAGTCGATCCAGACAAGACGGTCGGGGGCGCTACTCATGCGGGGCAGTCTATCGGCGGCCGCCGACACCCGGTCCGGCCGCCTCGCTCCTCCTACACTGGACCCTCGTGATCACGCTCGCCTGCTGCCTCCTCATCGTCAACGCCGTGTGGAACGCGATCGTCTGGCCGCCCTTCCTCCGCCGCGTCCGCAAGGATCCGCGGGCGCGCGACGCGGACGGCCGCGCGACGACCTTCCTCCGCGTGCACACGGTGCTCATCGGCGTGTCGCTCGCCCTCGCCGTGGTCTCCCTGGTCGTGGGAGTGCTGGGACTCGTCCGGGGCGCCTAGGCCCCGGCGGGCGCGGCCTCTGCGCTTCGGTATCGTGGTCGGAGTCCGCCCCCGTAGCTCAGCGGATAGAGCAGGAGCCTTCTAATCTCTTGGTCGCAGGTTCGATTCCTGCCGGGGGCACCATCGGATCGGGAGCGCGCCGGTCGCCGTCCCTAGTCTTGTCCCGGTGGCGTGCGGATCAGCGTCGACGCCTCGCGCCCGTCCTTCGACCGCGTCGCGGCCTCTCCTCGGGCGGCGCTGCGCTCCTCCGAGGAGTGACGCCCGGCACCCACGGGGTTTTCCTCCGCTCCGGTGACCCTCGGACGAGGACTCGCGGTCGCTCCACCAGTAACACACCGGCAAATCGGAGGCAACACCGGCGTGTTTCCCACCCGAAGTCGTTTGAGTGACATTCAGGCACCTAGTCTTGGGGTGTCCGGAATTACAACGACGTAACGAACGGAGGTACGACCATGCTGCTCCTCGCCATCCTCGGTGGAATCGCCGTCGCGTGGACGATCGTCGCGGCGCCCCTCGCCGTACTGGTCGGCCGAGTCGCCCGTGCACGTGATGCACACAGCTAGTCAGTACACGCACCGCCCGCACCACGGAGAAGGCCCCGATCGCACTCGCGATCGGGGCCTTCTTCTCGTGGTCGGGAGCACTCAGACCGAGCTGCGCTCCTGGCCTCGGTCGTCGTCCGAGGCGGACCGCTCGAACCGGGCCTCGTCCGCCCGGACGACGGCCTCGTCATCGGCCGGCACGTCGTCGCGGTCTCCGTCGGCCGGAGCCGACGGCGTCGCGTCGTGCTCCGCATCCGGCTGCGGCTCGGCGGCAGGAGCCGAGCGCTGCGGGTCGACGGGCGGCAGCTCCTCCACGGGACGCTCGCGCGAGGGCACCTCCAGTCGGTCGACGTCGGCGAGCAGGCGGCGGGTCTCCTCCTGCGAGGCGTCCCCGGCCGACGCTGGGAGGACGATCGTGGGCGTCTGCGGGGCTGCAGAGCCGGAGGCGGAGCCCGCGCCGACGACGACCGGTGCGACGGCGGTCGGTGCGGCGGCGGTCGATCCGGCGGCCGGGGGAGCGGTGCGCTGGGGAGCGGCCTCGGCGGTGCTCGCGGCCCGATCGGACGACGGAGCGGACTCGGCGGAGCGGTCTCGACCCGTCTCCGAGAAGCGCCAGCGCTCGAGGTCGGTGAGGAAGGCCTTCCGGGCGCGTCCGGGCTTGTCCCGCCACTGCACGAGGCGGTCGCGGAACTCGCCCACGCTCGCCTGCGTCTGGTAGCCGCCGGTGCTCGAGGTGTGCTTCAGCTCGGCGAGCTCGTGCGCGGCCCAGTTGGCCGCGACTCCGGAGCCCTTGACGGGCAGGAGGCGCAGGTGCGTCTCGGCCTGCGCGGACGCGCGGTCGCTGAGGACGCGCTCCGGGCTGCTGAGGACGTTCCAGGCCGAGGCGTCGACCGCGGCGTCGACGAGCGTCGCGATGACCGCGTTCTTCCGCTCGTGATCCTGCTGACGGATGAGGCGCGCGATGGACGCTCGGAAGACGGAGGCGATCACGATCGCTCCGACCACCACGGCCAGCAGGACCACAGCGGCCGTGAAGACCGCCTGGTGCCCGTCGCTCGTGCGGATCCAGGACATGAACTCGTTCCACCACTGCATGGGGCGAACGCTATCCGGGGCGGTCGCCGCGGCCCGGTCGGCACGCCGCCGACCGGGCGGATCGGCGCGTCAGGCGACGCGGAAGACCTCGATCGCGTCGTCGACGCTCCAGAACTCGCCGAGCTCGGCGCCGGCGGGCATGCCCGCCCGCAGCAGCCGGGCGCGGTACCGCTCGCCGAGCGGATCCTCGACCAGCTCGATGTGACCGACCACGGCGCCCGAGCCGGTGCTCACGCGCCACAGCCGGGCGTTGACCCGGGTGAGCGTCGGCGGGGTGCGGGTGGCGTGCAGCGTGGACAGGGACATCGGTTCCTCCTGCTCGAGTCTCGGAGCACCCACCGGCCGAGTGCTGTCGCAGACTACGGCCGACCACCGACATCCCCGCCGGGGCGTCAGCGCAGGGTCGTGCCGTGCACCGCGAACTCCTCGATCGCGTCGATCTCCTCCTGTGAGAGGGGGCCGGCGTCCAGCGCGGCGACGTTCTGCTCGAGCTGCGCGACGCTCGACGCGCCGATGATGGCGCTCGTGACGGTGGGCACCCGGAGCACCCAGCTCAGGGCGAGCTGGGCCAGCGACTGGCCGCGCTGCTGCGCGATCGCGTTCAGGCCGCGGGCCCGTGTCAGGTACGCCTCGTCGATCCGGTCGGAGGAGAGGAAGCGCGACGTGGCCGCACGGGACCCCTCCGGCACGGTGCCGTCGAGGTAGCGGTCCGTCAGGAGCCCCTGCGCCAGCGGCGAGAAGACGATGCAGCCGGTGCCGAGCTCGTCGAGCACGGGGAAGAGGCCGTCCTCGGGCCCGCGGTCGAACAGCGAGTAGCGGGGCTGGTGCAGGAGGAGTGGGACTCCGCTGCCCGCCAGTGCCGCCTGCGCGGCCCGGGTCTGCTCGGGCGAGTAGTTCGAGATGCCGGCGTAGAGCGCCTTGCCCGACTCCACCGCCGAGACGAGAGCGCCCATGGTCTCCTCGATCGGAGTCTCCGGGTCCGGACGGTGCGAGTAGAAGACGTCGACGTAGTCGACGCCGATCCGCTGCAGGCTCTGGTCGAGCGAGGAGAGCAGGTACTTGCGCGAGCCGCCGTCCCCGTACGGGCCGGGCCACATGTCGTATCCGGCCTTGGACGAGATGACGATCTCGTCGCGGTACGGGCGGAGGTCCTCCGCGAGGATGCGGCCGAAGGCCGTCTCGGCGGCGCCGTAGGGCGGTCCGTAGTTGTTCGCGAGGTCGAAGTGGGTGACGCCCAGGTCGAACGCGCGGCGGAGGATCGCGCGCTGCGTGTCGAGGGAGCGGTCGGATCCGAAGTTGTGCCAGAGGCCCAGCGACAGGGCGGGCAGCAGCAGGCCGCTCCGTCCGGTGCGTCGGTAGTCCATGCGGTCGTAGCGGGCGGGGGCGGCGTCGTAGCTCACGCCGCGACTCTATTGCAGGGGGCGGATCCGCGGAATGCAGGGGGCGGTGAGCGTGTTGGACCGACTGACGCCTCCGGCACCCCGGTCGCGTCGACGCGACAGGAAGTGAGTCACACGCAATGCGCACATTCGTACTCGCCGGAGGATGCTTCTGGTGTCTGGACGCCGTCTACCGCGTCCTCGACGGCGTGACCGACGTCGTCTCCGGCTACACCGGCGGCCGCACGACCGAGCCCGACTACGAGGACGTCTGCTCCGGGCGCACCGGCCACGCCGAGGCCGTCGCCGTCACCTTCGACCCCGAGGTCATCCCCGAGCAGGTCGTCCTCGACGTCTTCTTCACCCTGCACGACCCGCGACAGCTGAACCGCCAGGGCAACGACGTCGGCACGCAGTACCGCTCGGCGATGTTCTACTCCTCCGACGAGGAGAAGGAGCTGTTCGAGACCGCGCGCGACCGTGCGTCCGAGTGGTGGGACGGCCCGATCGTCACCGAGATCTCGCCGCTGGGCGTCTACTACCCCGCCGAGGACTACCACCAGGACTTCTTCGCGAAGAACCCGGGCCAGGGCTACTGCATGGCGGTCGCACTGCCCAAGGTGAACAAGATCCGCAAGTCCTACTCGAGGTACATCACCGCGTCGTGACGCTCCTCCACAGGGGACGATCCGCTCGTCCTCTCCCCAGAAGGGCCCGCCTCCACCTCGGAGGCGGGCCCTTCGTCGCGACACTGGCCCTGCGGCGCCCGAGCGGTACCAGCCCCCTCCGCCCGGGCGCCGTGCCCGCCGCAGCCGCGGCGGGACAGGAGTAGAGAGGACACGACCATGACCGACACGCTGACCGTCATCGGGACCATCGGCACCGAGCCCCGGAGCATCGACACCTCCAGCGGCACCGCGATGACCAGCTTCCGGCTCGCCTCGACGCAGCGGCGCTACGACCGCTCGGAGCAGCGCTGGGTCGACGTCTCGACCAACTGGTACACCGTCACCGCGTTCAACGGCCTGGCCGGCAACGCGCTGTCCTCCCTGTCGCGCGGCGACCGGATCCTCGTCACCGGGCGGCTCGGGGTGAG
Source organism: Rathayibacter sp. VKM Ac-2805 (assembly GCF_009834265.1). Lineage (NCBI taxonomy): Bacteria > Bacillati > Actinomycetota > Actinomycetes > Micrococcales > Microbacteriaceae > Rathayibacter > Rathayibacter sp. VKM Ac-2805. The sequence goes on along the minus strand of NZ_CP047185.1, from coordinate 1,837,696 downwards.
GGCCTGGGAGGCGGGAGGCAAGGCCGGTACCGATGTGGTCCTCACGGCCGAGGGCATCGGGCACGACCTCGCCTGGGGGACCAGCAGCTTCACGAAGACCGTCGGGCGCGCCTCTGCTCCCGCCCCCGCCGCCGAGCCCGGGTGGAGCGAGGAGGCGCCGCGCGAGGGCGCCGCGGCGGGGGACTGGGGCGCGTCGGGCCATGACCGCGGTGATGCCGCGCCCGAGCCGCCGGTGGCGGCGGGCGTCGGCGGAGGCGCTCCCGGTCTCTCGGTAGGATCCGGGGAGACCCCGTTCTGATCCGGGGGACCGGAGCGAGAGCCGTCCCGGTCGGGAGGAGCCGGGCGTGACACGGAACCGAGCGGCCCGCATCGCGCTCGTGCTCGGCGGTCTCGCCGTATGCCTCTCCGGCTGCACGTCGCCGTCGGCGCCGGACCCCGTGGTGTCCTCCTCCGCGGCCGAGGCGCCGGCACCGGCGGAGTCCGCCGCACCCGTCGCCTTCGTGCCGGGCGGGACGACGGAGCAGAACCTCCCCGTGTTCGAGCAGACCCTTCGCGCGGCGGCCGAGCCCGATCCGGAGGTGAGCGGCTCCAGCGTGGTCGACGCGCTCGTCGCGGCGGGGTTCTCCCGCGAGTCGATGCAGCTGACAGCGGACGAGACCTCGGTCGGACTCGACGCGGACTCGGTGCAGGTCTCCGTCAAGCTCGGGGAGTCGTGCCTCATCGGCCAGTACGGCCCGAAGAGCGGCGGGGTGCGGGCGGTGATCGCGGCACCGATCGCGACCGGCGCCTGCCTGGTCGGCCGAACCGTCCCGATCCAGGGCTGACGCGCCGGACCCGACCGGGAACCGCCCCGCCATGCGCCCCGGTCGGGGTCGGAAAGGGCGAAAAGATCCTCGACGAGGCCCCTCGCCCGTCGAGCCCGAGAGAGCCCGGAGTTCGCCCGTCGCTCCTGCAGGACCACTCCGACCGGTGCGGATCCGAGCGTGAGCACAGCCTCGTGCGGGCGGACCGGTCGACGATCCCGGTAGTCGGCGGCGCCCTCCCCTCCCCGGGACGCCGCTCAGCACGGTTAGGCTGCCCTGACCGACACGTGTGCCCCAGCGCGGGCACCGCGACGGACGTGCCGACGGGAGTGCTCGGCACGAGGACCACGACGAGGGGGAACTCGCCATGACCACATCCCGACCGCAGACGACGACGCGAGCGAGGTGGAGGCGCACCGCCATCGCGGTCGCGAGCACGGCAGCCGTCGTCCTCGGAGTGACGACAGGAGCCGGAGCGGCCGCCGCCGCGGAGAGCCGGATGGTCGCGCTGACGAGTCCCTACAACTGGTCGACCACCGAGACGTTCTCGGCCGCCCAGATCAGTCCCGTCGCGGGCGACGTCACCGGTCTCGACGTCACGCTCTCCGACTCCGCTCGGCCGACGGGTTCCTATCCGGCGTTCACGACCTACAATTGGGCGATCGGCGACTACGACCTCGCCGGGTCGGCGAAGCTCGCGTCCGGGAGCCGCAGCTTCCGCATCGACCTGAAGCAGCCCCTCGCCTCGTTCGGCAGTGGAACCGTCGCCCTCCAGATCACGGCGCAGAAGCAGCCGATCAAGAACCCCCGGGAGCCGATCGGCCAGCCGGTCGACAGCGGCTACGAGCTGACCACGTCGGCCACCCTCTCCGTCGCCGGAGCCTCCGGCAGCGGCGGCGTCGGCGGGGTAGACCTCAGCGGGACGGCGCAGACGCTCCAGCGCAGCGCCGCCTACTTCGCCTACAGCAACGCCGCTGAGGTGCCGGACGTGAAGGGCGGCGACACCGTCGTCCTCGAGTCCAACCAGCCCGGCTTCTACGACCTCCAGGGGCTCACCGCCTACGTCGGTCCCAGCAGGACCGAGCGGATCCCCGCCCAGGTGGTCGCGGACAACGATCAGTCCAAGGTCACCGTGACGATCCCGTCCAGCGCCTACGACGCCTACAAGGACCGCGTGAGCAGCCTGCTCCAGGTCACCGGCATCAGCAACGGCAGGGTGGAGCAGCCCCGCGGAGCGACCATCACGTCGGACGCCGCAGTCCGCGTCACGGGAAGCGGAGCCACCACCCCGCCGGTCACGCCGACCCCGACGGCCACCGCGACCACCCCGCCGGTCACGCCGACCCCGACCACTCCTCCGGTCACGCCCACGCCGACCGCAACGCCGACCGCCCCGCCCGCCGGCTCGCCGGCCGTCTCGCGCATCTCGGGCACCGACCGTCAGGGCACCGCGGTCGAGGTGTCCAAGCGCACCTTCCCGGCGAACGTCCCCGTCGTCTACGTCGCCACCGGGCAGAACTTCCCGGACGCGCTCAGCGCCGGACCCGCCGCGGCCAAGGCGGGCGGGCCGCTGCTCCTGGTCGACCGCGACTCGATGAGCCAGGTCGTCCGCACCGAGCTGACGCGTCTCAAGCCCGCGAAGATCGTCGTCGTCGGCTCCGAGCTCAGCGTCGGCAGCCAGGTCTACAACGACCTGGCCGGGTACGCGACGAACAGGAACATCACGCGCCTCGGCGGAGTCGACCGCTACGACACCTCGAAGAAGATCCTGCAGTACGCCTTCCCCACCGGCTCCTCGAGGGCCTGGCTGGCGACGGGCGAGAAGTTCCCCGACGCTCTGAGCGCCAGCGCCGCGGCCGGCGCGAAGGACGCTCCGGTGGTGCTGACCAACGGAACCGGCTCCACGGTGGACCCCCTCACCCAGCAGATCATCAGCGGCCTCAAGATCAGGACGCTGACCATCGCGGGCTCCTCGCTCTCGGTCAGCGCCGGCATCGAGCGCTCGATCACGGGCCCGGTGATCACCCGCATCGGCGGGACCGACCGGTACGACACCTCGGAGAAGCTGAACAAGGCGGCCTTCACCTCGGCGAAGACCGTCTACCTCGCGACCGGTGAGAAGTTCCCCGACGCCCTGGCCGGAGCCACGGCGGCGGGCTACACCGGGAGCCCGCTCTTCGCGGTCCAGCCCACCTGCGTGCCCCGGGCGGTCCTCGCCGACATCTCCGCGTCCAGGGCGACGCAGGTGATCCTGCTCGGCAGCACGGACACGCTGTCCGAGGCGGTGGAGCGCCTGACGCCCTGCAGCTGATCCGCACCGTCGTCCGCTGACGCGATCCGCCCTCCCCACCGGCCCGGCCGGAGCGGAGGGCGGTCCGCGTTCAGACGCTCCCTCCGACGCGGACCGGCGAGTTCCCGTTATCCTCGACTGGTGCGGACGGTCCCGCGGCCTGCGCTCCGCGTCGGCCGGGGCCCGGCGTCCCGCCCCGGTCCGAGCCTCCGTCAGCGCCTCCGCGCGGAGCAGGGGACCGGCGGGCGACCCGACTCCGCGCAGACCGACGGACTTGAGGACTGGGCATGGCTGAATACATCTACTCGATGGTGCGCGCGCGGAAGGCGGTCGGCGACAAGCTGATCCTGGACGACGTCACCATGTCGTTCCTGCCGGGAGCGAAGATCGGCGTGGTCGGGCCCAACGGCGCCGGCAAGTCGACGATCCTGAAGATCATGGCGGGGCTGGACACGCCGAGCAACGGCGAGGCGCGGCTCAGCCCGGGCTACACCGTCGGCATCCTGATGCAGGAGCCCGAGCTCGACGAGACCAAGACGGTGCTCGAGAACGTCCAGGAGGGCGTGGGCGAGATCAAGGGCAAGATCGACCGCTTCAACGAGATCTCCCTCGCGATGGCCGACCCGGACGCCGACTTCGACAGCCTCCTCGCCGAGATGGGGACCCTGCAGGAGGCGATCGACGCCGCCGACGCCTGGGACCTGGACTCGCAGCTGGAGCAGGCGATGGACGCGCTGCGCACCCCGCCGGGTGACTCCCTCGTCACCAACCTCTCGGGTGGCGAGAAGCGCCGCGTGGCGCTCACCAAGCTCCTCCTGCAGAAGCCCGACCTGCTGCTGCTCGACGAGCCCACCAACCACCTCGACGCCGAGAGCGTGCTCTGGCTCGAGCAGTTCCTCTCGAAGTACCCCGGCGCCGTGCTCGCCGTCACCCACGACCGGTACTTCCTCGACAACGTCGCGGAGTGGATCGCCGAGGTCGACCGCGGCCACCTCTACCCCTACGAGGGCAACTACTCGACGTACCTCGAGAAGAAGAGCGCCCGCCTGGAGGTCCAGGGCAAGAAGGACGCCAAGCTCGCCAAGCGGCTCACCACCGAGCTCGACTGGGTGCGCAGCAACGCCAAGGGCCGTCAGGCCAAGTCGAAGGCGCGCCTGGCGCGCTACGAGGAGATGGCGGCCGAGGCCGAGAAGACGCGCGTGCTCGATTTCGAGGAGATCGTCATCCCGGTGGGCCCCCGTCTGGGCTCCCAGGTCATCGACGCGAAGAAGCTGCACAAGCAGTTCGGCGAGCGCGTCCTCATCGACGACCTCAGCTTCACGCTGCCCCGCAACGGCATCGTCGGCGTCATCGGCCCGAACGGCGTCGGCAAGACCACGCTCTTCAAGACGATCGTCGGCTTCGAGCCGCTCGACTCGGGCGACCTGAAGATCGGCGAGACGGTCGACATCTCCTACGTCGACCAGAGCCGCGGCGGTATCGACCCGCAGAAGAACCTGTGGGAGGTCGTCTCCGACGGGCACGACTACATCACCGTCGGGAAGACCGAGATCCCCTCCCGCGCCTACGTCTCGCAGTTCGGCTTCAAGGGCCCGGACCAGCAGAAGAAGGCCGGCGTCCTCTCCGGCGGCGAGCGGAACCGCCTCAACCTCGCGCTGACGCTCAAGCAGGGCGGCAACCTGCTCCTGCTCGACGAGCCCACCAACGACCTGGACGTCGAGACCCTGGGCAGCCTCGAGAACGCGCTCCTCGAGTTCCCGGGCTGCGCCGTGGTGATCACGCACGACCGGTGGTTCCTCGACCGCATCGCGACCCACATCCTCGCCTACGAGGGCACCGAGGAGGATCCGGCCAACTGGTACTGGTTCGAGGGCAACTTCGAGGCGTACGAGGAGAACAAGATCGAGCGCCTCGGCCCGGACGCGGCGAAGCCGCACCGCTCCGCGTACCGCAAGCTCACCCGCGACTGATGCGCCTGCACGTCGCCATCCCGCTGCGCTGGTCGGACTTCGACGCCTACGCGCACGTGAACAACGCCGAGATGCTGCGCCTGCTCGAGGAGGCGCGCATTCAGGCGTTCTGGAAGCCGAACTCGCCGCAGCCCGGCGGGATGGCGACGGCGGTGCTCGACGCACGGCCGGGCGCCGAGTCGATCAGCCTCATCGCCCGCCAGGAGATCGAGTACCTCGCGCCGATCCCGTACATGCGCGCGCCGATCGACGTGGAGCTGTGGATCGGGCGGATCGGCGGGGCGAGCCTCGAGGTCTGCTACGAGCTCTACTCGCCCGCCGGCGTCGTCCCGCGGGTGCTCTTCACGAAGGCGGCCACCACTCTGGTGCTGGTCACCGCCGCGACGGGCAGGCCCCAGCGCATCCCGGAGGAGCTCCGCGAGGCGTGGGGCCCCTACGTCGAGGAGCCCATCACCTTCTCGAAGCGGGGCTGAGCTCAGCCCAGGGGGACGCGGACCATGCCCTCCTGGGCGACGCTCGCCACGAGCACGCCATCCTGCGTGTAGATGCGCCCGAGCGAGAGCCCGCGTCCGCCGGACGCGCTCGGCGCCTCCTGCACGTAGAGGAGCCACTGGTCCACGCGCGCGGGGCGGTGCCACCACATCGCGTGGTCGAGGCTCGCGATCCGCAGGCCGGGCGTCGTCCAGGCCGCACCGTGCCGGCGGAGCGTGGATTCGAGGATCGTGTAGTCGCTCGCGTAGGCGAGGGCGGCGCGGTGCAGCATCGGATCGTCCGGCAGCGGTCCGAGCGAGCGCATCCACACGCTCTGGTGCGCGACCCGCTCGGGGTCGGCCCGGAGGTACACCGGCTGCTCGACGTGCCGCACGTCGAAGGGGCGCTGCGTGGCCCAGAAGCTGCCGACCGGGTGGTCGACCCCCGCGAGGATCTCGGCGGTGCTCGGCAGCGACTCCGGGTCGGGGATCCCCTCCGGCATCGGCGCCTGGTGGTCGAGGCCCTCGTCCTCGGTCTGGAACGAGGCGATCATCGAGAGGATGGGGCGTCCGTTCTGGTAGGCCTGCGTCCGCCGCGTGCAAAAGGAGCGGCCGTCGTGGATCCGGTCGACCGAGAACGTGATCGGCAGGGAGACGTCCCCGGGGCGGAGGAAGTACCCGTGCATCGAGTGCACGGAGCGCCCCTCGACGGTGCGACCGGCCGCGATGAGCGACTGCGCGAGGACCTGGCCGCCGAAGACCCGCCCCTCGGGCATCCACTGCGAGGGACCCGTCGAGATGTCCTCGCTGGTGCGGGCGCCGGTGTCCGTCAGGTCGAGCGCGGTGAGGAACGAGGACAGGGGATCGGGCACGGTACCTCCGGGGTGTCGGGCGGTGGGGCGAGCGGCGCGGGGTAAGTTTATCGACGCGATGAGTTCGTCCTTCTCCCTGGCGGATCCGCCCAGCCTGTCGGATCTGCGCGTCTTCCTCGGCCGTTCGGCCCGGGTCGAGGACGGTGCGGTCCGGCTCCTCGCCGACGACCACGTGCTGGCCGCCTACACGCCTATCCTCCAGCCCCGCGGTCTGCTCGACCGCTCCGCGACCGTGCTGGGGCTGCGCGTCTTCGCGCTCGACGAGCCCGCCGGCTTCGACCGGGTCGTGCCGATCCGTGCGCTGTCGGACCGCCTCGCCCGCCTGCAGTGGGAGCCGGGCGGAGCGGACGGCAAGCCGGTCGTCCTGCCCGACGGCGACGACGCGACGGCGGGGCCCTGGGCGGGCGTCTCCCCGCCCCGCGGCGGCTGGACCCGGCGCGAGCCCGTGGACCCGGGCTTCCTGGAGCGCGTCGCGCGCGAGGGGATCGACGAGATCGCGGCGGCCGTCGGCTCCGAGACGGGCGAGCAGATCGTCGGCCGCGTGCGGTCGAGCGTCTGGGGCCGCCCGCTCGACGGCCTCGAGGACGTCCCGGCGGGAGCGGCGTTCGCCCTCTTCGCGCTCGGGTTCCTCGGCGCCGACGACCCGGTCGCCCTGCTCGAGAGCGGCGCCTGGCGCCGCCTCACCTCACGGCGCGGACACGTGCTGGTCCGCACCCCGGGCTGAGCGGCTACTCCTCGAAGGTGTTCACCATCGCGTGGGCGGCGCGCTCCAGGTAGTCCCAGAGCAGGGCGTCGTCGGCCGGAGCGAGCTCGAGATCGTCGACGGCCGTCCGCATGTGCTGGAGCCAGTGGTCGCGGGCCTCGGGGTTGATCCGGAAGGGCTGGTGCCGCATCCGCAGGCGCGGGTGGCCGCGCTCCTCGCTGTAGGTGCCCGGCCCGCCCCAGTACTGCTCGAGGAAGCCGGTCAGCCGCTGGATCGCGCCCTCGAGGTCGTGCTCGGGGTACATCGGCCAGAGGACCTCGTCCTCGCGGACGCCCTCGTAGAAGCGGCGGACCAGGCGCTCGAACGTCGGCCGGCCGCCGATGTGCTCCCAGAAGCTGCGCAGCGGAGGCGTGCCGCCGATCTGCAGGCCGCTCACGAGCGCGCTCCCGTCGGGCCGGAGGTGCCGCCGCCGTCCTGGGGCGGCGTCCCGCTCCCGCGCCGCAGCGCGCGGGGGAGTCGCACGGGCTTGCCGTGCTCGGTGCTGATCGTGGGGGAGGGCGTGGTCCGCGGCGGTTTGGCGCCTCCGACGCTCGTCGCCCCCTCGAAGCCCTCGAGGACGACGGTGGCCAGCGAGGGGAGCTTCACGTCGAGCGCGTCGAGCGACTTCTTCAGGCGCAGGCGCAGCTCGCGGGCGACGTCGTCCTTGGCGGTGGTGCGGGTCTTGACCACGACCCGGATGACCAGGGCGTCGTCGGCGATGGACTCCAGGCCCCAGAGCTCGGGCTTGTCGATGATCCGGGCCCGCCAGCGACTGCTCGCCGCCAGCTCGTTCGCGGTCGCGAGGACCGTGGACTGCACCTGCTCGAGGTCCGTCTCGTAAGGCACGGCCAGGTCGACGATGACGCGCGACCAGCCCTGCGACATGTTCCCGACCCGGACGATCTCGCCGTTGCGGACGAACCAGAGGGTGCCGTTGACGTCGCGGATCTGCGTCACCCGGACGCCGACCGACTCGACCACGCCCGTCGCCTGCCCGGTGTCGACGACGTCGCCGACCCCGAGCTGGTCCTCTGCGACCATGAACAGCCCGTTCAGGACGTCCTTGACGATGTTCTGCGCGCCGAAGCCGAGGCCCGCGCCGAGGGCGGCCGTCAGCAGGGCGAAGGAGCCGATGAGGTCCTTGTCGATCGTCGTCACGATCATGACCAGGGCGATGACGACGATCAGGATCGAGCTCAGGTTGTTGAGGATCGACCCGAGCGTGCGCGTGCGCTGCACCACCCGCACGGCCGCGAGCGGCGACGCGGCGATCGACTGAGTGTCCTCGACGCGCTGGCGGCGCTTCACTCCCGACACGATCTGGTCGACGACGCGGCCGATCACGAAGTGGGCGATGACGCGCACCAGCAGCGCGCCCAGCACGATCCCGAGGATCGCGACCACCTTCCAGAAGGGCTCGGACTCGAAGAAGGAGACGGTGGCGGCGACAGGATCCGGGGTGGAGGTCTGAAGAAGCAGCATGACCGCTCCAGGCTACGGGACGCCTCCCTCCGAGACGGGTGCACGAGCCCCGAGCGCGTATAGATTCGAGGCGGGTCCGCTCGGACCCGGACACCGCCCTGGGAAGGACGCCCGATGCTCCACTCCACCCGGACTCCCGCCGAGAAGCGCCGCGTCTTCCGCGAGCGCCTCGCCTCGGGCGAGCTGCTGCAGCTGCCCGGCGCGTTCACTCCGCTCTCCGCGCGCCTCATCGAGGCGAAGGGCTTCGACGGGATCTACGTGTCGGGCGCCGTGCTCTCGGCCGAGCTGGGGCTGCCGGACATCGGGCTCACCACGCTCAGCGAGGTGGCCGGCCGCTCGCAGCAGATCGCGCGCCTGACCGACCTGCCGGTCCTCGTCGACGCGGACACCGGCTTCGGTGAGCCGCTGAACGTCGCTCGCACGGTGCAGATGCTCGAGGACGCCGGAGTCGCGGGGCTGCACATCGAGGACCAGGTGAACCCCAAGCGCTGCGGGCACCTCGACGGCAAGGCGGTCGTCGACGAGGCGACCTCGGTGCGGAGGATCGCGGCGGCCGTCGACGCGCGCCGCGACTCCGACCTGGTGATCATGGCCCGCACCGACATCCGCGCCCTCGACGGCCTGCCGGCCGCGATCGACCGCGCCAAGCGCCTCGTCGACGCCGGAGCCGACGCAGTGTTCCCCGAGGCGATGCGCGACCTGTCCGAGTTCGAGGCTGTGCGCGCCGCGATCGACGTGCCGATCCTCGCCAACATGACCGAGTTCGGCAAGAGCGAGCTGTTCACCGCGCAGCAGCTCGCCGACGTCGGCGTGAACGTCGTGATCCACCCGGTCTCGCTGCTCCGGATCGCGATGGGCGCCGCGATGCGGGCACTCGACGCCCTCAAGGCGGAGGGCTCGCTCCGCTCGGAGGTCGCGGGCATGCAGACGCGCGCCGAGCTCTACGAGCTCCTCGACTACGCCTCGTACAGCCGCTTCGACGAGGGCGTCTTCGACTTCTCGCTCGCCGACCACTACGGCGCCTGAGCGCGCCGACCCGCACGAACCGGCGGCGCTCCCCGGCGCCGCCGCCCGCCTCTCGCGAAGGAGCGAAGGATGAGCACGACCGATCAGGACATCCGCAAGGGACTCGTGGGGGTCGTCGTCGACACGACGGCCGTCTCGAAGGTCGACCCGGCGTCGAACTCGCTGCTCTACCGCGGCTACCCCGTGCAGGAGCTCGCGGCGGGGACCTCGTTCGAGGACGTGGCCTGGCTGCTCTGGCACGGCGAGCTCCCCACTGCGGAGGAGGCGGCCGGGCTGGCCGCCGTGGAGCGGGCCCACCGCGCCCTGGCCCCCGAGGTGCGCACCGTGATCGACCTGCTGCCGCTGTCGGCGCACCCGATGGACGTGGTGCGGACGGCGGTGAGCGTCCTGGGCGCGCTCGAGGAGGATCCGGACGCCGACGCTCCCGAGGCCGTGCTGGAGCGCTCCGTGCGGCTCTGGGCGGCACTGCCGGCGATCGTCGCCTACGCTCAGCGCCGCCTGCGCGGCCTCGAGCCGATCGATCCGCGCGACGACCTCGACTACTCCGAGAACTTCCTCTGGACGACCTTCGGCGAGGTGCCGGAGCCGGTCGTCGTCGACGCGTTCCGCGTCTCGCTGGTGCTCTACGCCGAGCACTCCTTCAACGCCTCGACCTTCACGGCCCGCGTCGTGACGTCGACGCTGTCGGACGTCCACTCCGCCGTGACCGCCGCCGTGGGAGCGCTCAAGGGACCGCTCCACGGCGGGGCGAACGAGGCCGTGCTGCACGTGCTCGACGAGGTCGGCACCGGACCGGAGGCGGACCGGCGGTCCCGCGAGTGGCTCGCCGAGGCTCTCGGACAGCGCCGGAAGGTCATGGGGTTCGGCCACCGGGTCTACAAGTCGGGCGACTCGCGGGTGCCGACCATGGACGCCGCTCTCCGGCGGCTCGCCGAGCACGAGGGGGCCGGCGAGATGATGGAGCTGTACGACGCTCTGGCCGCGGCGATGGCCGAGCGGACGGGCATCCTGCCGAACCTCGACTACCCGTCCGGCCCCGCCTACCGGCTGATGGGCTTCGACACCGGGATCTTCACTCCGCTGTTCGTCGCCGCGCGGGTGGTGGGCTGGACGGCCCACGTGATCGAGCAGCGGGGCTCGAACGCGCTCATCCGGCCGCTGTCCGCCTATGACGGGCCGGAGCGCCGCTCGGTCCCGCAGCGCTAGGCGCCGGGAGCGGGGAGAGCCGCCCGGTCCCGCAGCGCCGAGCGCCGGGGGACCGGGCGGCTCACTGTCAGCCCCGGGTGTCGCGCTCCTGGGCGCGGAGCGCACGCTCCACGCCGGCCAGGTTCTCGATCACGAGTCGGCGCAGCGCCGGGACCTCCGGGTTCGCGTCGAGCCAGGCGCGGGTGGCGTCGACGATCTCCTGCGAGGGCGTGGCGGCCGGGTAGAAGCCGACGACCAGGTACTCGGCGATCTTGTAGCTCTTCGACTCCCAGAGGGTGCGGAGGGCGTCGAAGTAGACCGGGACCATCGCGTCGAGCAGGCGCGGGTCGGCGGCGCGCTGGAAGCCCAGGCCCGTCGAGCGGACGATCGTGTTCGGTGCCGAGTCGTCGGCCGTGACGGAGTCCCACGCCGCGCGCTTCGCCTCCGCGGTCGGCAGTGCGGCACGGGCGTGCGCGGCCGACTGCTGACCGGTCGCCGTGTTGTCCGAGGCGAGCGCCGCGTCGATGTCGTCCGCACCGGCCCGCCCGCCGGCGACGAGAGCGATCAGCAGCTCCCAGCCGAGGTCGGTGTCGATGTCGAGGCCGCCGAGGGCGGTGGAGCCGTCGAGCAGCGCCTGCACGGCCTCGAGGTGCGCCGGGGTGGACGCGATCGCCGCGAAGAACTTCACGAACTGGAACTGCGCGTCGCTGCCCGGCTCGGCGCTCTGCGCGAGCGTCCACAGCTGATCGCCCGCCTCCTCGAGGACCTCGGCCCGGTACTCCGGAGCGACGTACTGGGTGACGGTGGCGACGAGCTGGTTGAGCACCGTCCGCAGGGTCGTGGACTCGGTCTCGGTCGCGACGTTGCCCAGGACGAGGCGGACGAAGTCGCGCGGCGCCGACTCGGCGTCGCGGGTCGAGTCCCAGACCGAGCCCCAGACCAGCGAGCGGGCCAGGGGGCTGTCGATGCTCGCGAGGTGCTCGACGGCCACGGCGAGCGAGGCGTCGTCGAGGCGGACCTTCGCGTAGGCGAGGTCGTCGTCGTTGAGCAGCACGAGCGCCGGACGAGTGCGGCCGATCAGCTCGGGCACCTCGGTGCGCTCCCCGTCGACGTCCAGCTCGAGGCGGTCGACGCGGACGAGGCGCTCGCCCTCGAAGTCGTACAGGCCGATCGCCAGGCGGTGCGGGCGGATCGTCGGGTACTCCTCGACCGCGGTCTGCAGGATCGCGAAGGACGCGATCGCTCCGCTCTCGTCGACCGCGATCTCGGGGCGGAGCGTGTTCACGCCGGCCGTCTCGAGCCACTGCGCCGACCACTCGGTGAGGTCGCGCCCGCTGGTGGCCTCCAGCTCGACCAGCAGGTCGCGCAGCTCCGTGTTCGAGAAGGCGTGCTTGACGAAGTACTCGTGGACGCCGGCGAGGAACTCCTTCTCGCCGACCCACGCGACGAGCTGCTTGAGCACCGAGGCGCCCTTGGCGTAGGTGATGCCGTCGAAGTTGACCTGGACGTCCTCGAGGTCGTTGATGGTCGCGACGATCGGGTGGGTCGAGGGCAGCTGGTCCTGGCGGTAGGCCCAGCTCTTCTCCATCGCGGCGAAGGTGGTCCACGCCTCGGTCCACTCCGTCGCCTCCGCGGTGGCGAGGGTGGAGGCGTACTCGGCGAACGACTCGTTGAGCCAGAGGTCGTTCCACCACTTCATCGTGACCAGGTCGCCGAACCACATGTGGGCGAGCTCGTGGAGGATCGTGACGACCCGGCGCTCCTTGATCGCGTCCGTCACCTTGGAGCGGAACACGTAGGTCTCGGTGAAGGTCACCGCTCCCGCGTTCTCCATCGCGCCGGCGTTGAACTCGGGGACGAACAGCTGGTCGTACTTCGCGAACGGGTACGGGACGCCGAACTTCTCCTCGTAGAAGGCGAAGCCCTGCTTCGTCTTCTCGAACACGTAGTCGGCGTCGAGGAAGGGCGCGAGCGAGGCCCGGGCGAAGACCCCCAGCGGGATGGTGCGGCCGTCGGAGGAGACGAGCGATTCGGTCTCGACGACGTAGGGTCCGGCGACGAGGGCCGTGATGTAGGAGGAGATGCGCGGGGTGGGCTCGAAGCTCCAGGTCGCGATCCCCTCGCCCGCCGGGACCGGCTCGGGAGTGGGCTGGTTCGACACGACCTGCCACTGCGCGGGCGCGGTGACGGTGAAGCGGAACTCGGCCTTGAGGTCCGGCTGCTCGAACACCGCGAAGACGCGGCGAGAGTCGGGCACCTCGAACTGCGAGTACAGGTACACCTCGCCGTCGACGGGGTCGACGAAGCGGTGCAGGCCCTCGCCCGTGTTGGTGTAGAGCATGTCGGCGACGACGGTGAGCTCGTTGTCCGCAGCCAGGGAGTCGAGGCGGATCCGGACGCCGTCGGCGACGTCGGCGGGGTCGAGCTCCGCGCCGTTGAGGGTGACGGAGTGGACCGTGCCCGTGACGGCGTCGATGAAGCTCGAGGCGCCCTCGGTGGCGGAGAATCGCACCGTGGTCGTGCTGAGGAAGGTCTCGGCTCCCCGGGTCAGGTCGAGGGCGATGTCGTAGTCGTGGACCTGGATCAGCGAGGCGCGCTCCTGCGCCTCGCTCCGGGTGAGGTTGTCTCCTGGCACGGGGGTGCTCCATCCGTTCGTCTCGGGCGCTGCCGCGGGCGCCGGGGTGCGGGCGCCGCCGATCCACCCTAGAGCTGCCGGGACCCGCCGTGGAGCCCCGTGGCGCCGATCCTGCGGAGCCGCCGGGGAGCGCGGACGCGGCCGCGGCGAGCGGCGTAGCGTGTCCCCATGACCTCTGTGGACTTCTGGTTCGACCCCTCCTGCCCGTGGGCCTGGATGACCTCGCGATTCGTGGACGAGGTGACGCCCGCGCGCGACCTCGACGTGCAGTGGCACATCATGAGCCTCGCCGTCCTCAACGAGGACAAGGACGTGGACGACTCGTACCGCGCCTTCCTCCCGCGCGCGCTGCGCTACACGCGCCTGGTCGCCGCCGTCGCCGAGCGCGAGGGCCGCGAGCACGTCAAGCCGCTCTACGACGCGCTCGGCACCCGGATCCACCCGGGCGGGCGCACCGACGTCGACGCGGTGATCGCCGAGTCGCTCGCCGAGCTCGGCCTGCCCGCGGAGCTCGCCGCCCGCGCCGACTCGGACGAGTACGACGAGCCGATGCGCGCCTCCCACTTCGACGGGATCGAGCGGGTCGGCCAGGACGTCGGCACCCCGGTCATCGCGATCGGCGACGTCGCCTTCTTCGGCCCCGTCATCTCGCCGATCCCGAGGGGCGAGCAGGCGCTGACCCTCTGGGACGGCATCGTCGCCGCCGCCTCCTTCGACGGCTTCTTCGAGCTCAAGCGCTCGCGGACCCGCGACCCGCAGTTCGACTGAGCCGACCCGCGGTACTCTGGCTCCCGGCCCGGGCACCGCGGGCCCCAGACGGCTCTTCCGGAGGAGTTCTCTCGTGCGCATCCACATCGCCACGGACCACGCAGGGCTGGACTTCAGCCGTCACCTGATCGAGCACCTCGGCGCCGCCGGTCACGACGTGATCGACCACGGCCCCACGTCCTACGACCCGCTGGACGACTACCCGTCCTTCTGCATCAACGCCGCCGCCGCGGTCGTCCGCGATCAGGAGGCGGGGGTCGAGGCCCTCGGCGTCGTCTTCGGCGGCTCGGGCAACGGCGAGCAGATCGCGGCGAACAAGGTCGCGGGCGTGCGCGCGGCGCTCGTGTGGAACCTGAGCACCGCCGTGCTGGCACGCCAGCACAACGACGCGAACGTCATCTCGATCGGGGCCCGCCAGCACTCCGTCGAGGAGGCCACCGGCTTCATCGACGCGTTCGTCGCCGAGCCCTTCACCTTCGAGGAGCGGCACGTGCGCCGCATCGCGCAGCTCGCCGAGTACGAGGCCACCGGCGACATCGCCGGCCGGGTCGTCGACTCCGCCGCGAAGGAGCGCTGAGTGCCCGAGGGGCACTCCGTCCACCGGATCGCCCTGCAGTTCGAGCGCGACGTCGTCGGGCACCGCGTCGCGACCAGCAGCCCCCAGGGCCGCTTCACCGAGGGAGCCGCGCTCCTCGACGGGCGCGAGGTCCTCGAGTCCACGGCCGTCGGCAAGCACCTGCTGCTGCGCTTCGAGGGCGACCTGACGCTGCACGTCCACCTCGGCCTCTACGGCGCGTGGGACTTCCTCGGGCACGTCTCGCCGCTGTTCCCGGACGGGAAGGCCGGCAGCAGCATCGGCGCTCCCCGGCGCCGCCGCGCCGTGCGCCTCTCCGAGACGGAGCACGAGACCGACTCCGACCTCGACGAGTTCCCGCCGCCGCCCGTGGGCGCGGTGCGCGTGCGCATCATGACGGAGGAGACGGTCGCCGACCTGCGCGGCCCCACCGCCTGCGAGGTGATGGACCCCGCCCAGGTGGAGGCCCTCCTCGCCCGCCTCGGTCCGGATCCGGCCGTCGACGACTCCGACGAGGCGCGCGACCGCTTCGTGAACCGGCTCCGCAGGACGGCGACGCCGGTCGGGCTGGTGCTGATGGACCAGTCCGTGGTCAGCGGCATCGGCAACATCTACCGCGCGGAGCTGCTCTACCGCGCCGGCCTCGACCCGCACACTCCCGGCAAGCAGGTGCCGCTGGAGCTCGCACAGGAGCTGTGGCGGGACTGGGCGGACCTGCTCGAGGACGGCATCCGGACCGGGATGATGATCACGCGCCGCGGCCTGACGAAGACCGAGCGCTCGAAAGCCGTCCGCAGCCGCGCCGAGCGCAACTACGTCTACAAGCGCGAGGGCCTGCCCTGCCGCGTCTGCGGCACGAACGTGCTGCTCGAGGAGATCGGCGCGCGCAAGCTCTACTGGTGCCCGGTGTGCCAGTCGTGAGCGCCGGTGGAGAGACGCCGGCCCGGTCCCGCGCCCGCCGAGCCGTCCGCCCCGCGCTCCGCGAGGCCGCCCGATGACCGGCGGTCTCCTGCTCCGGGGCGCCCGCCTCCTCGGCTCGTCCCGACCCGGTGCCGTGCTCCTGCGCGACGGCCGCGTGGAAGCGGTCGGACCGGACGCCGCTGCCGCCCCGGGCGACGAGGTGCGCGACCTCGACGGGCGCTGGGTGCTCCCCGGCCTCTGGGACGAGCACGTCCACTTCTCCCAGTGGGCGATGACGGCACCGCGCCTGGACGTCTCGTCAGCCGACTCGGCCCGCGGAACGGCGGACGCGGTCCGACGTCGCCTGGCGGAGGAGCCCGGTACCGGCACGCTGATCGGCTTCGGCTTCCGCGACGGCCTCTGGCCGGAGCCGCCCACGACCGCGCTCCTGGACGAGGTCTCTCCGGAACGGCCCGTCGTGCTGATCAGCGGCGACCTGCACTGCGCCTGGCTGAACTCCGCCGCGTACCGGCGCTACGCCGTCGCTCCCGAGCCCGAGCTGCTGCGCGAGGACGCCTGCTTCGAGCTCGTCACCGCACTCGGCGCCCTCGGCGACGACGAGCTCGACGCACTCGCCGACGCGGCGGCGCGGCGGGCTGCGGCCCGCGGGGTGGTCGGCGTCGTCGACCTCGAGATGCGCTGGAACGCGGGGGACTGGCCCCGTCGCGTCGACGGCGGAGCACGCTCCCTCCGCGTCGACACCGGCGTCTACCGCGACCACCTCGACCGCGCCCTCGCGGAGGGACTGCGCACGGGCGACGAACTCGACGGCGGTGACGGCCTGCTGCGGATGGGCCCGCTCAAGGTCCTGATCGACGGCTCCCTCAACACGAGGACCGCCTACTGCGTCCACCCCTACGCCGACCACGACGGCTACGGCGTCCTCACCGTGGAGCCCGCCGAGCTGGACGAGCTGCTCGCCCGCGCGGCCGCCGGGGGCATCCGCTCCACCGTGCACGCGATCGGAGACGCCGCGGCGACGCTGGCTCTGGACGCGCTCGGCCGGGTCGGCGGGGGCCGGATCGAGCACGCTCAGCTGCTCGCGGAGACCGACCTTCCGCGGTTCGCCGCGCTCGGCGTGGAGGCCGGAGTGCAGCCCGCGCACGCGCTCGACGACCGCGAGGTGGCGGAGCGGTACTGGCCGGGACGCACCGGCCGGGCGTTCCCGCTGCGCTCGCTGCTCGACTCCGGGGCCCGCGTGGTGCTCGGCTCGGACGCTCCGGTCGCTCCGCTCGACCCGTGGGTCGCGATCTCGGCCGCGGTCGCGCGGGCGCTGCCCGGCGACGAGCCCTGGCATCCGGAGCAGCGGGTGAGCGTCGAGGAGGCGATCGTCGCCTCGACCCGGGTGCGCCGGCTCACGCCCGCGGCCGGCGATCCCGCCGATCTCGTGGTGGTCGACCGCGATCCGCTCGCCGCCGACGCGGGAGCCCTCCGATCCATGCCGGTCGCCGCGACCCTTCTGGCGGGCCGCTTCACGCACGGCGGCTGACCCGCGCCCGTCGCGACACCGGCTGCTCCGGATCGCGCGGACGGGCCCGGGAACGACGACGGCCCGCGGGATCCGAGGATCCGCGGGCCGGTCGAGGCGTGGTGCTCAGCTCTCGCTGACGTGGGCGAAGAGGAACCAGCGGTCCTTCTCGAGGCCGCGGCCGATCTCGATCGCAACGTCCTGGCTGCTCGCGTCGATCTCGGCGAGCTCGGCGATCGCCGTGTTGACGGTCGCGATGGCGACGTCCATCTGGCGGATGATCTCGACGATCGCGTTCTCGGAGCGCTGGAAGCCGGGGGTGAGGGGTTCGGACTGCGTCGCCGAGGCGACGGTCTGGATGCGGGCGTCGACCGGGAGGCCGAGGGCGACGACGCGCTCCGCGGCGAGGTCGGCCCACTCGATGGCGCGGCCGACGATCGCGTCGAGCAGCTCGTGGACGCCGATGAAGTTGGCGCCGCGGACGTGCCAGTGCGCCTGCTTGCCGTTGACGGCGAGCGCGGTCATCTCGACGACGACGGGGCTGAGGAACTGGGCGACTCCGGATGCGACATCCGGGTTCGACGAGGTGAGCGACGTGACGGACGTGGTGGACATCGTCTGGTCCTTTCGAGAGGGGGTGACTGATCGTCAACAGTACGCAGATCCCTCGGCGTCGCAAGGAAGCGCAGGCTCGGCTCAGTCCGGTGAAGGACAGGCTCACCTCGGTCGCGGAGGGGCGTCACGGGGGCTTCCCCCCGGGTGCCCGGAGCCGTGCCGCCGGTACGCTCGACCGGGTCGCGGCGGCGGCGGGAGCGGACAGGAGGCGCGGATGAGCGGAGCATCGACGGCCCTCGGCGAGGCCTCGCGCGCCTACCTCCGGCTCTGGCGCGGACTGCCCCGGGAGGTGCTCGCGCTGGTGGCCGCGATCCCGGTCGCGCTCCTCGGCGCCTTCTGCGCCGGCGTCGCGCTGGCCGTCGCGCTCGGGCTCGTCGGAGTCCTGATCGGCCTGGTGTTCCTGCCCGCCGCCCTCTACACGGCGCGCTTCTTCTCGCGGGTCGCCGTCGGCCTCGACGTGCTGGCCGGACGGCCCGCCGTCCCCCGCCCGCAGTGGCGGCGACCGCCCTCCTCCGTCACTCCGTCGACCTTCGCCCTCTACGGTCCGGTGATCGACGGGCACTACTGGCTCGCTCTCCTGCACACGCTCGTCGTGGCTCCGGTGCTCGCGCTGCTGTCCGGACTGCTCCTCGCGCTGTGGACCTGGGCGGGCCCGGGCACGGTGGCCGCCGCGCTCACGGGGGCCCCCGGTCCGGCCCGCCTGCTGGCAGAGAACGGAGCCGCTCTGCTGGGCGCCCCGCAGCCTCCGGCGGGACTGGTCGCCGCGGCGACGGTCGCCACGACCGTCCTCTTCGTCTCGACCCTGCCGTTCGCCACCCGCGGTCTCTCCCTCCTGCACTGGCTGGTCGACCGTCTCCTGCTCGGCCCGTGGGAGTCGGAGGCGCTCCAGCGCGAGGTCGCCGAGCTGAGCGCCTCCCGCGGCGCAGCCGTCGCCGCCGAGGACCGCGCGGTGCGCCGGCTCGAGCGCGACATCCACGACGGCCCGCAGCAGCGCCTGATCCGGGTGCAGATGGACCTGGCCTCGGCCCGCAACCGACTCGCCGCCGACCCGGAGTCCGCCGCCCGCCTGGTCGACGAGGCTCGCGAGCACGTGCGCGCCGCGCTCGACGAGCTGCGCGCCCTCTCCCGCGGCGTGGCGCCGCCGATCCTGCAGGACCGGGGCTTCGAGGCGGCGGTGCACTCGCTCGCCGAGCTCAGCCCGGTGCCGGTCGAGGTCCTCACCGAGCACCCCGTGGCGGACGTCCCGCCCGAGGTCGAGCGCAGCGTCTACTTCGTCGTCGCCGAGCTGCTCGCCAACGTCTCCAAGCACTCCGGTGCCCGATCGGTGCGGGTGCACCTCGACACCCGCGACTCCGGCACTCCGGGGGAGCGCTGGCTCGACGCCTGGGTGGTGGACGACGGAGTCGGGGGGGCGTCGCCGGTCGCCGGTCACGGTCTCGAGGGCGTCGGCGGGCGCGTCCGGGGCCTGCGCGGGATCCTGAGCGTGGAGTCGCCGGTCGGCGGGCCGACCACGGTCGGGGTGCACGTCCCCTACCGCCCGGCCGCCCTATCCTGAGGGCGTGCCCGTGATCCGCGTCGCCATCGCCGAGGACTCGGTCCTCCTGCGCGAGGGCCTGGTCCGCCTCTTCGAGGACGCGGGGTTCGCCTCCGT
Organism: Rathayibacter sp. VKM Ac-2805; assembly: GCF_009834265.1. NCBI lineage: Bacteria > Bacillati > Actinomycetota > Actinomycetes > Micrococcales > Microbacteriaceae > Rathayibacter > Rathayibacter sp. VKM Ac-2805. Next base: position 1,818,185 of record NZ_CP047185.1, on the reverse strand, counting down.
CGGCGCCTTCGGGGACGCGGACGCCCTGCTCGCCGATCTGGCGCGGGACCCGGCCGGGGTCGACGTCGCCGTGCTCGACGTCCGGATGCCGCCGACCTTCCGCGACGAGGGCGTCCGCGCGGCGCTGGAGATCCGCCGGCGCTACCCGCAGGTGTCGGTCCTGCTGCTCAGCCAGTACGTCGAGGTCACCTACGCGCAGGAGCTGCTCGGGTCCGGCGACGGCGGACTCGGCTACCTCTTGAAGGACCGGGTCGCCTCCGTGGAGGAGCTGCGCGACGCCGTCGAGCGCGTCGCAGCGGGCGGAACCGTCCTCGACCCGCAGGTCGTCGCCTCGCTCCTGCAGCGCAACCGCGACCCGCTCGCCTCGCTGACCCCGCGGGAGCGGGAGGTGCTGGAGCAGATGGCCCAGGGGCGCACGAACGCGGGCATCGCCTCCGCTCTCTTCGTCGGCGTGGGCGCCGTGGAGAAGAACGTGACCGCGATCTTCCAGAAGCTCGGGCTCGAGGACTCGGGCTCCGACCACCGGCGGGTGCTGGCGGTCCTCGCCTTCCTGCGCGCCGGGCGCTGACCACCGGAGAAGAGGAGAACCCGATGCCGTCGAGTCCTGCGGAGGGCGCCCGCGTCCTCGCCCTGACCGGGGGACGCGCCCCGGAGATCGCCGACACCGCGTGGGTCGCTCCGGGCGCCACCGTGATCGGCTCCGTGCGCCTGGGGGAGCGGGCGAGCGTCTGGTACGGCGCCGTCCTGCGCGCCGAGCACGCGCGGATCGAGCTCGGCGCCGGCAGCAACCTCCAGGACGGCGTCGTCGTCCACGTCGACGCCGACTACGACGCGGTCATCGGCGCCGGAGTCTCGGTCGGGCACAACGCCGTGCTGCACGGCTGCACCCTCGAGGACGACGTGCTGGTCGGAATGAGCGCGACCGTCCTGAACGGGGCCGTCGTCGGCACCGGCTCGCTGATCGCCGCGGGCGCCGTCGTCCTCGAGGGGACGGTCGTCCCGCCGGGCTCGCTGGTGGCGGGCGTCCCCGGGAGGGTCCGGCGGGAGCTGACGGAGGAGGAGCGCGAGGGCATCCGCCGGAACGCCGCCTCGTACCTCGCCCTGACGGAGGAGCACCGCGGCGCGGTCGGCTGAGCACGCCCGGAACGCCTCGGAACGACGAAGAGCCCCGGACATCCGGGGCTCTTCGAGAGGAGAGGGGCTGACGAGAATCGAACTCGCATCATCTGTTTGGAAGACAGAGGCTTTACCACTAAGCTACAGCCCCGGATCGGCGGCCTGACGACCGCGAACCGGTGCGACCGGGTCTCTCGACCGGGCACCAGGACAGCGTAGTACATCGCGCGAGCACCGTGGACACCCCGGTCGTCCTCCGCCGCGCGGTTCCGGTCGCCGCTGCCGCGGTGCAGTACACTTGCGAAGGCCATTTCGGCGTGTCGCGCAAGCGCACGTGCGGGGACGGCTCGACGAGAGTCTCACGCACGGTGCCCAGGCCCGCGCATCCGGGGCGTAGCTCAGCTTGGCTAGAGCGCCCGCTTTGGGAGCGGGAGGTCGCAGGTTCGAATCCTGTCGCCCCGACCACGAGTACTCATCGTGACGACATCGACCCGTGACGACCGTCATCCGGCGCCGACACCAACCAGCACAGGAGATCCCCTCACGTGAAGACCACGGTAGAACAGCTGAGCCCGACCCGCGTGAAGCTCGCGATTTCGGTCACCCCGGACGAGCTCGGCCCCAGCATCACGCACGCCTACGGCCACATCGCCGAGCAGATCAACGTCCCCGGCTTCCGCAAGGGCAAGGTCCCGCCCGCCATCGTCGACCAGCGCGTCGGCAAGGCCGCGGTGCTCGAGCACGCGGTCAACGAGGGCCTCGACGGCTTCTACCGCGAGGCCGTCCGCGAGACCGAGGTCCGCCCCCTGGGCCGCCCCCAGGCCGACATCGTCGCCTGGCCGAGCGACAAGGACTTCACCGGCGACCTCGAGCTCGCCATCGAGGTCGACGTGCGCCCCGAGATCACCGTCCCGGACTACGACGGCATCGAGCTCACCGTCGAGGCGGCCGAGGTCACCGACGCCGACGTCGACGCCGAGCTGGACAAGCTCCGCAGCCGCTTCGGCACCCTGGTCACCGTGGACCGCCCGGCGAAGACCGGCGACTTCGCGCAGATCGACCTGGTCGCCTCCATCGACAGCGTCGAGGTCGACACCGCCAACGCCATCTCGTACGAGCTCGGCTCGGGCGAGCTGATCGAGGGCATCGACGAGGCGCTCGACTCGCTCACCGCGGGCGAGAGCACCACGTTCACCGCTCCGCTGCTCGGCGGCGACCACGCCGGCGAGCAGGCCGAGATCGCCGTCGCGCTCACCGCCGTCAAGGAGCGCGAGCTCCCCGAGGCCGACGACGACTTCGCGCAGATCGCCAGCGAGTTCGACACCATCGCCGAGCTGCGCGAGTCGCTCAAGGAGCAGGCCGCTCAGCAGAAGACCTTCGGCCAGGGCGGCGAGGCCCGCGAGAAGCTCGTCGAGGCGCTGCTCGCCCTCGTCGAGGTGCCCGTGCCCGCCGGTCTCGTCGAGGACGAGGTGCACCGCCACCTCGAGGGCGAGAACCGCCTCGAGGACGACGAGCACCGCGCCGAGGTCAAGGAGGCCAGCGAGAAGACCTTCAAGACGCAGATCCTCCTCGACCACGTCGTCGAGCAGGAGAAGGTCCAGGTCAGCCAGGACGAGCTCACGCAGTACCTCATCCAGGGTGCGGCGCAGTACGGCATGGAGCCGAACGAGTTCATCAAGATCCTGTCCGAGAACAACCAGATCGGCCAGATGGTCGGCGAGGTCGCCCGCAACAAGGCGCTCGCGATCGTCCTCGGCAAGGCGAAGGTCACCGACACCGAGGGCAACGCCGTCGACCTGACCGCGTTCACCGCGGTCCCCGGTGACGACGAGGCCGTCGAGGCCTCCGACGAGGCCGTCGCCTCGGACGAGACCGAGGTCGCGGAGGAGGCTCAGGCCGCCGCCGACGCCGAGGTCCCCGCCGAGCCCGTCGCCGAGGAGCCCGCCGCCGAGGAGGAGCCCGCCCCGGCCCCCAAGAAGAAGCGCGCGCCGGCCAAGAAGAAGGCCGCCGCTCCCGCCGAGGAGACCCCGGCCGCGGAGTAGTCCCCGCGAGCACGTCAGGAGCCGCCCCCCGATCCGTCGGAGGGCGGCTCCTCTCGTTGCGGGGCTCCGGTCCGCCCCGGGCGAACACGGGCGACTCCCGCTCCGCCCCGGGCGAACACGGCCGGATCGGCCTGGCGGCGTCCGATAGATTCGCCTCCGAAGCGACAACTGAAACGGAGCAATACATGGCCGACATGGTTATGCCCAACAGTGTTTTCGACCGCCTGCTCAAGGACCGGATCATCTGGCTCGGTTCCGAGGTGCGCGACGAGAACGCGAACGAGATCGCCGCGAAGCTCCTGCTCCTGGCAGCCGAGGACTCCGAGCGGGACATCTACCTCTACATCAACTCGCCCGGCGGCTCCATCACCGCGGGCATGGCGATCTACGACACGATGCAGTTCGTCCCGAACGACATCGTGACCGTGGGCATCGGGATGGCGGCCTCCATGGGCCAGCTGCTCCTCACCGCCGGAACCCAGGGCAAGCGCTACATCACCCCGAACGCGCGGGTGCTCCTCCACCAGCCGCACGGCGGCTTCGGCGGCACGGCCTCCGACATCCAGACCCAGGCGCAGCTCATCCTCGACATGAAGAAGCGCCTCGCCGAGATCACCGCCAAGGCGACCGGCAAGACCGTCGAGCAGGTCAACGAGGACGGCGACCGCGACCGCTGGTTCAGCGCCGAGGAGGCCCTCGCCTACGGCTTCGTCGACCACATCCGCTCGTCGGCGACCGACGTGGCCGGCGGTGGCGGAACCGCCATCGACGAGTAGTCCAGCGAACGCGCCGAGAGATCAGGAACAGACAATGACCACACCCACCTTCGGCGGAACGGCGTTCGGCTCCGGAGCCGCACCGTCCTCGCGCTACATCCTCCCCACGTTCGAGGAGCGCACGGCCTACGGCTACAAGCGCCAGGACCCGTACGCCAAGCTCTTCGAGGACCGCATCATCTTCCTCGGCGTCCAGGTCGACGACGCCTCCGCGGACGACATCATGGCCCAGCTCCTCGTGCTCGAGAGCCAGGACCCGGACCGCGACATCGTCATGTACATCAACTCGCCCGGTGGCTCCTTCACCGCGATGACGGCGATCTACGACACGATGCAGTACATCCGCCCGCACATCCAGACGGTCGTGCTCGGCCAGGCCGCCTCGGCCGCCGCCGTGCTCACCGCCGCGGGAACGCCCGGCAAGCGCCTCGCGCTGCCGAACGCGCGCATCCTCATCCACCAGCCCGCCGTGCAGCAGGGCGGGGGCCAGGCCTCGGACATCGAGATCCAGGCCGCCGAGATCATGCGCATGCGCGAGTGGCTCGAGGAGACGCTGTCGCACCACTCGAACCGCTCGATCGAGCAGGTCAAGAAGGACATCGACCGCGACAAGATCCTCGGCGCGAGCGACGCGCTCGAGTACGGGCTGATCGACCAGGTGCTCACCAGCCGCAAGAGCCTCCCGGCTCTCACGGCGTAGGGCGTCCAGGAGGGGCCGGGTGGCGGAGCGATCCGCCGCCCGGCCCCTCTCTGCGTCCTCCGTCGCCGTAGCAAAGCGCCACACGAGGCGCAAGGCACGGCGAATCCGGCCCGCCTGCCGAGCCCTCGCGGCTCAGCGGCTAGGCTCGGAGCAGTGTCAGGGGGCTCGTCCCGCTCGCACCGGCCGGAGCTCCGGGCTCCGTTGCACGACCGACCGACGCACGACAGACGCACGACAAGGAAGTGGGGCATCCCCGTGGCACGTATTGGCGAAAGCGCCGACCTGCTGAAGTGCTCCTTCTGCGGCAAGAGCCAGAAGCAGGTCCAGCAGCTCATCGCGGGACCGGGCGTCTACATCTGCGACGAGTGCGTCGAGCTCTGCAACGAGATCATCGAGGAGCGCCTCTCCGAGTCGAGCGAGGAGACGAGCCACGAGTTCGACCTCCCGAAGCCGAAGGAGATCTTCGGCTTCCTCGAGGAGTACGTGATCGGGCAGGAGCAGGCCAAGAAGGCCCTCGCCGTCGCCGTGTACAACCACTACAAGCGCGTGCGCGCCCGCAACACCATCACCGCCGCCGACGCGATCCACGACGAGGTCGAGATCGCCAAGAGCAACATCCTGCTCATCGGCCCCACGGGCTGCGGGAAGACCTACCTCGCCCAGACCCTCGCGAAGCGCCTCAACGTGCCCTTCGCCGTCGCGGACGCCACGGCCCTCACCGAGGCGGGCTACGTCGGCGAGGACGTCGAGAACATCCTCCTCAAGCTCATCCAGGCCGCCGATTACGACGTCAAGCGTGCCGAGACCGGCATCATCTACATCGACGAGGTCGACAAGATCGCGCGGAAGGCCGAGAACCCCTCGATCACGCGCGACGTCTCGGGCGAGGGAGTGCAGCAGGCGCTGCTCAAGATCCTCGAGGGCACCGTCGCCTCCGTGCCCCCGCAGGGCGGGCGGAAGCACCCGCACCAGGAGTTCATCCAGATCGACACGACGAACGTCCTCTTCATCGTCGCCGGCGCCTTCGCCGGACTCGAGGACATCATCTCGTCGCGGGCGGGCAAGCGCGGCATCGGCTTCGGCGCCCCGCTGCACAACAAGGAAGACGAGATCAACATATTCAGCGAGGTCCTCCCGGAGGACCTGCACAAGTTCGGGCTGATCCCCGAGTTCATCGGGCGCCTCCCCGTCGTCACGACGGTCACGCAGCTGGACCAGGTCGCGCTCATGCAGATCCTCACCGAGCCGCGCAACGCGCTCGTGAAGCAGTACCAGCGGATGTTCGAGATCGACGGCGTCGAGCTCGAGTTCGACCGGGGCGCTCTCGAGGCCATCGCGGACCTGGCGGTCCTCCGTCAGACCGGCGCCCGCGGACTGCGCGCGATCCTCGAGGAGGTGCTCGGCCCGATCATGTTCGAGGTGCCCTCCTCGGACGAGGTGGCGCGCGTCGTCGTCACCCGCGCCGCGGTGCTCGACAACGCGGCCCCGACGATCGTGCCCCACGCTCCCCGTCGCCAGGAGAAGAGCGCCTAGTCGCTCCCCGCCCCGCTCTGCCAGTTCACCGCGATTGGCCCGGCGGATCGTCGGGCGAGGCGCTCCTGCTTCCCTAACCTGGCGGAGCGCGCCGACGGCGCGTCCGGTCGCCTCGGTGCCGGTCGATCCTCCGGGAGGCTCCGCCATCGTCCAGCCGCTGCTCGCCGGGATCGTCGCCGCCCTGACCGGCTTCTCGAGCTCGTTCGCGATCGTGCTCGCCGGGGTGGTCGCGGTGGGCGCCACCGACGTGCAGGCAGCCTCGGGCCTCCTCGCCGTCTGCGTGCTGCAGGGGGTCCTCTGCATCGTGCTGAGCATCCGCTACCGCGTGCCGATGACTTTCGCCTGGAGCACGCCGGGAGCCGCCCTGCTGGCCGCGACCGCGACGCTCCCAGGTGGTTTCGACCGCGCGGTCGGGGCGTTCCTGGTCGCCTCCGCTCTGCTGGTGGTCACCGGGCTGTGGCCGGCGCTCGGGAGGCTCGTCGCGCGCATCCCGCGGCCGCTCGCGAACGCCATGCTCGCGGGCATCCTGTTCCCGCTCGTCCTGGCGCCGGTGCGCGCGGCGGTCGAGATCCCCGCGCTCGCGCTGCCGGTGATCCTGCTCTGGCTGCTGCTCCTGCGGCTCCTGCCCCGCTGGGCGGTGCCGGCCGCGATCGCCCTGGCGATCGTGCTGCTGATCGTGACGGACGGCGCGGCACTCGCCGGTGCGCCGCTGCTCCCCGTGCCGCAGTTCGTCGCTCCGGTGTTCGAGATCGGAGCGATGGTCGGGATCGGCCTGCCGCTCTACGTGGTCACCATGGCCGGGCAGAACATCCCGGGCATCGCGGTGCTGACGAGCTTCGGCTTCGCGGCCCACTCGCGTCCCGGGATCGTCTCGACCGGTGCTCTCTCCGGGGTCTCGGCGATCTTCGGCGGCGTGCCGATCAACTACGCCGCGCTCAGCGCCGCGCTGACCGCGGGTCCCGAGGCCTCGCCGCGGCCGGAGCAGCGCTGGGTCGCCTCGGTCTCGGCGGGCGCCTCCTACCTCGTGCTGGGCGTGTTCGCCGGAGCGGCCGCCGCGCTGGTGTCCTCCGCGAGCCCGCTGCTGATCGAGGCGGTCGCCGGTCTGGCGCTGCTGGGGGTGTTCGTGTCGGCGGTGCAGGCCGCTGTGGAGGACGCGCGGATGCGGCTGCCGGCGGCGGCGACGCTCCTGGTCACCGCCTCCGGCACGACCATCGCGGGGATCGGATCGGCGTTCTGGGGCCTGGTCGTGGGACTCGTCCTCCTCGCCTGGCTCGTCCCCCGGCGCCGCTAGAGGAGGCCGCGGCGCGCGAGCAGCGGCTCGGTCCGCGCATCCCGCCCGCGGAACGCGCGGTACGCGTCGAGCGGATCGCGGGAGCCGCCGAGCTCGAGCACCCCGCGGCGGAAGCGCTCGCCCGCCGAGCGGTCGAGGCCGCCGTTCTCCTCGAACCACTCGACCGTGTCCGCGTCGAGGATCTCGCTCCAGATGTAGGAGTAGTAGCCCGCGGAGTAGCCGCCGGAGAAGACGTGCGCGAAGTACGTGCTGCGGTAGCGGGGCGGCACGGCGGGAAGGAGGAGGCCCGCGCCGTCGAGCACGTCGCGCTCGAAGGCGGCCGCGTCGCGCGGCTCGACCGGGGCCGGCAGGGAGTGCCAGGCGAGGTCGAGCAGGGCGGACGCCAGGTACTCGCTCGTCGCGAAGCCCTCGCCCCACAGCGCGGACGCCTCGAGGCGCTCGACGGTCCCCGCGGGCAGGGCCTCGCCGGTCTCGACGTGGCGGGCGTACTCGGCGAGGAGCCCGGGGCGGCGCACCCACGTCTCGTTCACCTGGCTCGGGAACTCGACGAAGTCCCGGAACACCGCGGTACCGGCGAAGCGCGGGTACCGCGTGCTCGCGAACAGGCCGTGCAGGGCGTGCCCGAACTCGTGGAAGAGCGTCTCCACCTCGTCGAGGCTGAGAAGGGCGGGCTCGCCCGGGCCCGGAGCCGACAGGTTCAGGTTGTTCACGACGACGGCGGAGTCGCCGAGCAGCGAGGTGCGGCTGGACAGGGAGTTCATCCACGCCCCGCCGCGCTTCGAGTCGCGGGTGAAGGGATCGAGCAGGAACAGGCCCAGCGGCGTCCCGTCCTCCTCGTGCACCTCGAACACGCGGACGTGCTCGCTGTAGCCGGCCAGGTCGCTCCGCTCCGAGAAGCGGACGCCGTAGAGACCGGTGGCGGCGGCGAACACGCCGTGCCGGAGCACCCGCTCCAGCTCGAAGAAGGGACGCAGTGCGCTGGAGTCGACGGAGTAGCTCTCCGACCGCACGCGCTCCTCGTAGTAGGCGCGGTCCCACGCCTCGATCGTGAAGCGCGGCGCTCCGGTGGCGTCGTGCTCGGCGTCGGCGGAGGCCTGCATCCGCTCGAGCTCGATCCTCGCGTTCCGGGCGGCGGGAGCGGCGAGCTCGCGCAGCAGCGACAGGACGCGCTCCGGCGAGCCCGCGGTCTGGCCCGAGATCACGAACTCGGCGTGCGAGGCCGCGCCCAGCAGAGCTGCGCGCTCGGCCCGCAGCGCGACGATGCGCTGCAGGGTCGCGGTGGTGTCGTGCGGCCCGCCTTCCGCACCGCGGCCGACAGAGGCGCGCAGGACGCGCTCGCGGACGCCGCGTTCGCGCAGACGCGCGAGCCAGGGGTGGCCGGAGTAGAGGGGCAGGGTGATCAGCCAGCCGTCGACACCGCGGTCGGCGGCGGCGCGCGCGGCGGCCGAGACGTCGGACTCGTCGAGCCCGTCGAGGCCGGCGACGTCCTCGAGGAGGACCGCCCGGTCGTTCGACTCGGCGAGCAGGTCCTTCTCGAAACGCGTGGTCAGGGTCGAGAGCTGCTCGTTCAGCTCGCCGAGCCGTGCCTTCCCCACGTCGTCGAGGAGCGCACCGGAGCGCTCGAACCCGGTGATCCTCCGCTCGAGGAGGTAGGCCGTCTCGGCGTCGAGGTCGAGCTCCGACGACTGCTCGGCGAGGGTGCGGAGCCGGGCGAACAGGCGCGGGTCGAGGCTGATCGCATCGCTGTGGGCCGAGAGCAGCGGAGCGAGCTCGGCCTCCAGAGCGTCGGTGAGCGGAGTGCGGTCGGAGGCGGCGACGGTGAAGAAGACGGCGCTCACCCGGCGCAGCTCGCGCCCCGCCCGCTCGAGGGCGACGAGGGTGTTCTCGACGGTCGGCGGCTCGGAGGCGCCGGCGATCGCGTCGATCTCGGCGCGGTGCCGGCGGAGGGCCTCGAGGAACGCCGGGCGGTAGGCCTCGGGGTCGACGGCGGCGAAGTCGGGGAGCCCGTGGGGGAGTCCGCTCGGCTCGAGCAGGACGGCGACGGGATCGGGTGCGCTCATCCTGCGAGCCTAGAGCGCGAGCGGGGGAGAGGGCTCCGGCTCAGGATCGCGGGACGCGCGCGCTCACCGGGCTCGGCGACCGCGCCGCGAAGGGGCGTCAGCCCCAGTCGTCGTCGTCCTCGCCCTCCACGCGGCCCTGCGGCTGCGTGATGTAGGCAGCGTCCTCGTCGGGACGGTAGGTGATCGTCGTGCCGTCGTCGAGTTCGAGCACGGGCCTGCCCTCGAGCCAGGTGAGCGTCCAGCGCCAGTCGGCGGTCGCCGTGCCGGCCGCGGCGAGCTCGCCATCGACGTCGCCGACGGCGGTGACGACGATCTCGGGGAGGGTCTGCGGCGGCACCTGGCCGACCGACCAGCGGGTTCCGAGCTGCATGGGAGGGGTCCTCTCGACGGTGGGGAGGGAGGCGGGACCATTCCCGCCTCCCGGGAGCGGCGCTACGCCTCGGTCTCGAGCTCGATGCCGACCGCGAGGGCGTCGCCCTCGGCGAAGTCGAGCGCCGCGATCCTGCCGACGGCCGCGAGGTCTCCCGCGGCGAGCCGGAGGGACGCGACGAGCTCGGCGGGCGCCGTCACCAGTGCGGAGCGGGCCGGCGTCTTCTGCGAGGCCTTCGCATCGGTCTTCGCGCGCCGGATGGCCGTGAGGACCGAGCTCGCCGCTGCCAGGACAGCGGGGTCGCCGCCCAGGCCCTCGACGGCCGGCCAGGGGCGCAGGTGCACCGAGTCGTCGTGCGACCACGACCAGGTCTCCTCCGTCGCGAACGGCAGGAACGGCGCGAACAGGCGCTGGAGGACGTCGAGCGCCCGGTGCAGGGCGGCCGCGGCGGACGCGCCGTCCTCGCTGTACGCGCGCTCCTTCACCAGCTCCAGGTAGTCGTCGCAGAACGTCCAGAAGAACGCCTCCGTCGTCTCGAGGGCGCGGGCGTGGTCGTAGTTCTCGAGCGCCGTCGTCGCGTCGGCGACCACGGTGTCGAGGGTGGCCAGCATGCTGAGGTCGAGCGGGTCGGTGACCTCGGCGCCCTCGGCGAGAGGGAAGCCGTGGATGAACTTCGCCGCGTTGAGGATCTTGATCGCCAGTCGGCGGCCGATCTTGATCTGCGTCGGGTTCTGCGGGTCGAAGGCCGCGTCGGTGCCCAGGCGCGAGGAGGCGGCCCAGTAGCGGACCGCGTCCGAGCCGTGCTGCTCGAGCATCGCGGCGGGAGTGACCACGTTGCCCTTCGACTTCGACATCTTCTTGCGGTCGGGGTCGACGATGAAGCCGGAGACGGTCGCCGTGCTCCACGGGGCGCGGCCGTCCTCGAGCTGCGAGCGCAGGAGGGTCGAGAAGAGCCAGGTGCGGATGATGTCCTGGCCCTGCGGGCGCAGGTCGTAGGGAGCGACCAGCTGCCAGAGCTCGTCGTCGCGCTCCCAGCCGCCCGCGAGCTGCGGGGTCAGCGAGGAGGTCGCCCAGGTGTCCATCACGTCGAGCTCGCCCTGGAAGCCGCCCACCGCTCCGCGCTGGTCCTCCGTGTAGCCGGGGGCCGGGTCGCTGGAGGGATCCACCGGCAGCGCCGCCTCGTCCGGCACGATCGGGGAGTCGAAGACGGGGTTGCCGTCGCCGTCGAGCGGGTACCACACCGGGATCGGCACGCCGAAGAAGCGCTGGCGCGAGATCAGCCAGTCGCCGGAGAGGCCGTTCACCCAGTTCTCGTAGCGGACGCGCATGAACTCCGGCACGAAGCGCACGTCGCGGCCGAGCTCCAGCAGGCGCTCCTTGAGCACCGCGTCGCGAGCGCCGTTGCCGATGTACCACTGGCGGGTCGACACGATCTCGAGCGGCTTGTCGCCCTTCTCGAAGAACTTGACCTGGTGCGTGATGGGGCGCGGGTCGCCGACCATCTCGCCGGACTCCTTCAGCAGCGCCACGACGGCCTGCTTCGCGGAGAAGACGGTCTTGCCGGCGAGCTGCTCGTAGGCGGTGTGGCCCGCATCGCTCGTGATCGCGGCGGGAGCCTCCGAGATCAGGCGGCCGTCGAAGCCGATGATCGCGCGGTTGGGCAGGTCGAGCTCGCGCCACCAGACCACGTCCGTGATGTCGCCGAAGGTGCAGATCATCGCGATGCCCGAGCCCTTGTCCTTCTGCGCGAGGTGGTGCGCGAGCACCGGGACCTCGACGTCGAAGAGCGGCGTGCGGACGGTGGTGCCGAACAGCGCCTGGTAGCGCTCGTCGTCGGGGTGCGCGACGAGGGCGACGCAGGCCGGCAGCAGCTCGGGACGGGTCGTCTCGATGAAGACGTCCTCGCCGCCGTCGCGGTGGAAGCCGAGGCGGTGGTAGGCGCCGGGCTGGTCCTTGTCCTCGAGCTCCGCCTGGGCGACGGCGGTCCGGAAGGTGATGTCCCAGAGCGTCGGGGCCTGCGCCTGGTAGGCCTCGCCGCGGGCGAGGTTGCGGAGGAAGGCGCGCTGCGAGGCGGCCTGCGACTCGTCGCCGATGGTCCGGTAGCTCTGCGACCAGTCGACGGACAGGCCGAGGGCCCGCCAGACGTCCTCGAACTGCTTCTCGTCCTCGACGGTGAGGCGCTCGCACAGCTCGACGAAGTTGCGGCGCGAGATCGGCTTCTGGTCGGCGGCCTTGCTGCTCTTGTTGTCGCCGCCCTCGAACGGAGGCGTGAAGCCGGGCTCGTAGGGGAGCGTCGGGTCGCAGCGCACACCGTAGTAGTTCTGCACGCGGCGCTCGGTGGGCAGGCCGTTGTCGTCCCAGCCCATCGGGTAGAAGACGCTCTTGCCGCGCATCCGCTGGAACCGCGCGACGACGTCGGTGTGCGTGTAGGAGAAGACGTGCCCGATGTGCAGCGACCCGGACGCGGTGGGCGGCGGGGTGTCGATCGAGTAGACGTCGGCGCGGGTGAGGCCGGTGCGGTCGAACCGGTAGGTCCCGTCGGTCTGCCAGCGGAGGCCCCACGTGCCCTCCAGGCCCTCGAGGGCGGGCTTCGCGGGGAGGCGGTCGGCGAGGGTCATGATGCTCCGGTTCGCTATGGGCGGCACCGTGTCGGTGGTGATGGTGCCTGGATGGGGGCTCCGGGGCGAGTCGCCCGCCGGCCGCGACGATTCTACCGGAGCGGCGGGAGCCGGGTCAGTCGACGACGGGGGCGAAGCCGGCGCGGACGGGCGCGAGCGCCTCGTCGAGGTAGGGCACGAGCTCGCCGCGGGTGGGGCCCGCCGCGGCCCAGGCCTGCACGGCCGCCACCGCGGCTCCGACGCTCGCGTAGGCGATGGCGCGCGAGAGGTGCGAGGGCAGCGGGCGCGCGCTCCGCTCCTCCACGAAGCGGGCGATGACGGCCGCCTGCCGCGCGAGGCGGCCGAGGGCCGACGCCTGCAGCTCGTGGACGCTGCCGATCATCTCGGACTGGGTGAGCACCCACGGCACCGTCGCGGGTCCGAAGCCGGAGCCGATCGCGAGCAGCGCGTCGCCGAGCGCGTCCATCACCGGCGCCTCTGCCGCCGTCTCGGCCAGCGCCTCCGGGAGCTCGGCCAGCCGGTCGTCGACCAGCACCCAGAAGACGTCGCTCTTGGACTCGAAGTAGTTGAAGAAGGTGTTGCGCGAGACGCCCGCGCGCTGGGCGATCTGCTCGATCGTCGTGCCCGCGTAGCTCTGCTCGACGAAGAGGTCCAGTGCGGCGTCCTCGAGCATGGAGCGCGACGACGCGCGGGGCCGTCCGCGCTGCACTCCTCGCACCATGAACCGCTCCTGCTCCGCTTCCCCCGACGCGCTAGGATAGCGCCGGACGACTTCGACCCGGCCATCACCGGTGAGTCTCCGGAAGAACGGCGCCGGCTCCGGCCTGCGCCCAGTAGACCCGGACGGGTGCGGCCCGTGACAGCCGATCGAGTGGGAACGCGTCAGCGGGCACTCCTCCGGGAGCGACCAACCGACCGGTCCAAGCGAGGTGGTACCGCGACCCGGCCCGGGGTCTGAGATCCGGGCGGGCCGTCCTCGTGCAGACCAGCAGCACTGCCAGGAGACCGCACGTGACCTACCCCCTGACCCCGCCCACCCCGCACGGAGCCGAGCCCGCCGAGGGCTCCGCGTTCGGCCGGGGCGTGTCCCCGTCGCCGCGCTTCCCCGAGATCGAGGAGCGCGTGCTCGCGTACTGGAAGGCGGACGACACCTTCCAGGAGTCGATCCGGCAGCGCGAGGGAGCGCCGGAGTGGGTCTTCTACGACGGCCCGCCGTTCGCCAACGGCCTGCCGCACTACGGGCACCTCCTCACCGGCTACGCCAAGGACGTCTTCCCCCGCTTCGAGACGATGCGCGGACGCCAGGTGCACCGCCGCTTCGGCTGGGACACCCACGGCCTGCCCGCCGAGCTCGAGGCGGAGCGGCAGCTCGGCATCACCGACAAGTCCCAGATCGAGGAGATGGGCGTCGCGGCCTTCAACGCCGCCGCGAAGGAGTCGGTGCTGCGTTACACCGGGGAGTGGCAGGACTACGTCACCCGCCAGGCGCGCTGGGTCGACTTCGACGACGACTACAAGACGCTCGACCCCACCTTCATGGAGTCCGTGATCTGGGCGTTCAAGCAGCTCTACGACAAGGGCCTCGCCTACGAGGGCCACCGCGTGCTGCCGTACTGCTGGCGCGACCAGACGCCGCTCTCGAACCACGAGCTGCGGATGGACGACGACGTCTACAAGATGCGGCAGGACCAGACGGTCACCGTCACCTTCCCGCTGGTCGGCGAGACGGCGGAGGCGCTCCAGCTGACGGCGGTCCGCGCTCTCGCGTGGACGACGACGCCGTGGACGCTGCCGACGAACCTCGCGCTCGCCGTCGGGCCCGACATCGAGTACGCGGTCGTCCCCGCCGGCCCGAACGGCGCGGCCGACGGCAGGGGCGAGCCCGAGGAGCGCGAGCTCTCGGCCGAGTACCTGCTCGCCATCGACCAGGTCGGCGCCTACGCGAAGGACCTCGGCTATCCGGACGCGGAGTCGGCCCTGGCCGCCGTCTCGCGCACCCACCGCGGCTCCGAGCTCGAGGGGATCAGCTACGACCGCCTCTGGGACCACTACGCGGACACCGAGGCCTGGGGCACGCAGAACGCGTGGCGCATCCTCGTCGCCGATTACGTGACCACCAGCGAGGGCACCGGCATCGTGCACCAGGCGCCCGCCTACGGCGAGGACGACCAGAAGGTCTGCGAGGCGGCGGGCATCCCCGTCATCATCTCGGTCGACGACGGCGGCCGCTTCCTGCCGCAGATCAGCGAGGTCGCCGGCCTCCAGGTCTTCGACGCGAACAAGCCCCTCACGCAGCTCCTGCGCGCGGGCCACCGGCTGCTCCGCCAGGCGAGCTACGAGCACTCGTACCCGCACTGCTGGCGCTGCCGCAACCCGCTGATCTACAAGGCGGTCTCGAGCTGGTTCGTCCGCGTCACCGCGATCCGCGACCGCATGGAGGAGCTCAACCAGGAGATCATCTGGGTCCCCGAGAACGTCAAGGACGGCCAGTTCGGCAAGTGGCTCTCGGGCGCGCGCGACTGGTCCATCAGCCGCAACCGCTACTTCGGCTCGCCGATCCCGGTGTGGAAGAGCGACGACCCGGAGTACCCGCGGATCGACGTCTACGGCTCGCTGGACGAGCTGGAGCGCGACTTCGGCGTGCGCCCGGACGACCTGCACCGGCCGTTCATCGACGAGCTGACCCGCCCGAACCCCGACGACCCGACCGGGCGCTCGACGATGCGCCGGATCAGCGACGTCCTCGACGTCTGGTTCGACTCCGGATCGATGCCCTTCGCCCAGGTGCACTACCCGTTCGAGAACGCCGACTGGTTCGACACCCACAACCCGGCGGACTTCATCGTCGAGTACATCGGGCAGACGCGCGGCTGGTTCTACACGCTGCACGTGCTCTCCACCGCACTCTTCGACCGCCCGGCGTTCCGCAACGTGGTCAGCCACGGCATCGTGCTGGGCAACGACGGGCAGAAGATGTCCAAGTCGCTGCGCAACTACCCGGACGTGGCCGAGGTCTTCGACCGCGACGGCTCCGACGCCATGCGCTGGTTCCTGATGTCGAGCCCGGTCCTCCGGGGCGGCAACCTCGTCGTGACGGAGGAGGGCATCCGCGAGGGCGTCCGCCAGGTGCTGCTGCCGCTGTGGAGCACCTGGTACTTCTTCTCCCTCTACGCCAACGCCTCGGCGGGCGGCGGCTACGAGGCGACCAGGCGCACCGGCTCCGAGGACGTCCTCGACCGCTACCTGCTGGCCAAGACCCGCGATCTGGTCGAGACGGTGACCGGCCGGCTCGAGGCGCTGGACTCCACGCTCGCGGCCGCCGCGCTCCGCGACTTCAGCGACGTGCTCACCAACTGGTACGTGCGCCGCTCCCGCGACCGCTTCTGGCAGGGCGTCGACGAGGACGGCCGCGGATCGGAGGCGTTCGACACGCTCTACACGGTCCTCGAGACCGTGTGCCGCGTCGCCGCCCCGCTCCTGCCTCTCGTCACGGAGCAGATCTGGCAGGGCCTGACCGGCGGCCGCAGCGTCCACCTCACCGACTGGCCGGAGGCGGACGAGTTCCCCGCCGACCCGGCGCTCGTGCACGCGATGGACGCTGTCCGCGGCATCTCGTCCACCGCGCTCTCCCTCCGCAAGCAGGCCGGGCTCCGCGTCCGCCTGCCGCTCGCGCGCCTGACCGTGGTGGTCGCGGACGCCGCCGAGCTCGCGCCGTTCGAGGCGATCCTCCGCGACGAGCTGAACGTGAAGGAGGTGTCGCTGGTGCCGCTGGTCGACTCCAGCGCCGCCGACTACGGCGTCACCTCCCGTCTCGCGGTCAACGCGCGCGCCGCCGGGCCCCGGCTCGGCAAGGGCGTGCAGACCGTGATCAGGGCCGCCAAGGCCGGCGACTGGAGCGAGACGGACGGTGTCGTCACCGCCGGCGGCGTCGAGCTGGTCGAGGGCGAGTACGAGCTCACGCTCGAGGTCGGCGGCTCGGCCGGCGACGACCGCGCCATCGCCCTGCTCCCGCGCGGGGGCTTCGTGCTCCTCGACACGGCGACCACCCCCGAGCTCGAAGCGGAGGGGCTCGCCCGCGACCTCATCCGCGCGGTGCAGGACGCCCGCAAGGCGGCCGGGTTCGAGGTCAGCGACCGCATCGTCCTGGAGGTCGTGCTCGACGAGCCGAGCCTGCAGGCGCTCGAGCCGCACGCGCTCTGGATCGCGGAGGAGACCCTCGCGACCGGATGCGCGTTCACTCCGCTCACCACGGCTCTCGAGGGTGGCGAGGGCGCGATCGCCGTCGGCCCCGCGGGCACCGCCATCATCCGCGTCGAGAAGGTCGAGGCCGCCGATGTCTGATCCGTTCGAGCCGGACGACGCCGACCGCGCGGCCGCCGACGCCGTCTACGCCGCGCTGCTGGAGCGCCTGGGCGAGGCGAGCGTCCGCCCGCGCCTCGCTCCGACCCGGCGCGCCGTCGAGATCCTCGGCGACCCGCAGCGCGCCTACCCGGTGATCCAGATCGCCGGAACCAACGGCAAGACCTCGACCAGCCGGATGATCGAGAGCCTGCTGCGCGCCCACGGGCTGCGGGTGGGCCTGTTCACCAGTCCGCACCTCGAGCGCTTCAACGAGCGCATCGTCATCGACGGAGAGCCGATCTCGGACCGGAGCCTCGCCGACAACTGGCAGGACGTCGAGCCGTACCTGCGGATGACCGACGCCGAGCTGGCCGAGCAGGGCGAGGCGCCGCTGTCCTTCTTCGAGGCGATCACCGTCCTGGCCTACGCGGCCTTCGCCGACGCGCCGGTCGATGTGGCCGTCGTCGAGGTGGGGATGGGCGGCGAGTGGGACTCGACGAACGTCGCCGACGCGCAGGTCGCCGTCTTCACGCCGATCGCCCTCGACCACACCGACCGCCTCGGCTCGACGATCGAGGAGATCGCGCGCACCAAGTCGGGCATCGTCAAGCCGCTCGCCTCGGTGGTCTCCGCGAGGCAGGTCCCGGAGGCGGAGGCGGTGCTGCGGCACGCGGCCGAGGCCACCGAGTCGACGATCGTCGTCGAGGGGGCGGAGTTCGACGTCGAATCGACGACCGTCGCCGTCGGCGGCCAGGTCGTCACCGTCCGGGGACTCGTCACCACGTATGAGCAGCTGCTGCTGCCGTTCTTCGGCGACCACCAGGCCGAGAACGCCGCCGTGGCCGTCGCCGCGGTCGAGACGTTCCTGGGAGGCGGGACGCAGGAGCTCACCGGCGACGTCCTCGACGAGGGCTTCGCCGCCGCGACCTCCCCGGGCCGCCTGCAGCTCGTCGGACTCGCTCCGCGCACCGTCGTCGACGCGGCGCACAACCCGCACGGGGCCGCGTCCCTCGCCGCTGCTCTCGGCCGCTACTTCGACTTCGACCGCGTGACGGCCGTCCTCGGCGTGCTGGCCGAGAAGGACGCCGAGGGGATCCTCCGGGAGCTCCGTCCCGTGGTGGACGAGCTGATCGTGACCACGGCGCCGAGCGATCGGGCGATGCCCGCCGAGGAGCTCGCCGCGCTCGCCCGCACCGTGTTCCCGGAGGAGGCGGTCCGCGTCGCCGAGGATCCGCTGGGTGCTCTCACGGCCGGTCGCGTCCTCGCCGCGCGCACCGACAAGGGCGCTCTGCTGGTCACGGGCTCGATCACCCTCGTCGGCCGCACGATCACCGCGGCCCGCGACGAGAACTGGCTGGGCGCGTGAGGGCCGGACGCCCCCGCCGCTCGCGGACCGTCCGGGAGAGCCTCGGCTCGATCGTGCTCGGCTTCGAGGCGGTCATCGTCTTCCTCGCCACGCTGGTCGCCTTCGGGCTGAAGGCGGCCGACCCCGTGGTCGTGCTGGTCGGGGGAGCGGTGGTCTGCCTCGCGCTCGTCGCCACTCTCGGCCTGCTGAACCGGCCGGTCGGCTTCCGCATCGGCTGGGTGCTCCAGTTCGTTATCGTGGCCTCGGGCCTGCTGGTCCCGATCATGTACGTCATCGGCGCCGCGTTCGTGGCGCTGTGGACGTACTGCATGGTGACCGGCACCCGCCTCGACGCTCAGACGCGCCGGGCGGCGGAGCCCACCGACCCCACCGAAGGAGACCGCTGAACCATGGCCACTCAGGAGACCCTCGTCCTCGTCAAGCCCGACGGCGTCGCCCGCAACCTCACCGGCGAGATCCTCCGCCGCATCGAGGCGAAGGGCTACTCCCTCGTCGACGTGAAGCTCGTCGAGGCCGACCGCGAGCTGCTCGCCGCCCACTACGCCGAGCACGAGGGCAAGCCCTTCTACGAGCCGCTCGTCGAATTCATGGAGAGCGGCCCGATCGTCGCCCTGCGCATCGCGGGCGACCGCGTGATCGAGGGCTTCCGCGCCCTCGCCGGCACCACCGACCCGACCACGGCCGCTCCTGGCACCATCCGCGGCGACCTCGGCCGCGACTGGGGCCTCAAGGTCCAGCAGAACCTCGTGCACGGCTCCGACTCCGAGGAGTCGGCCGCGCGCGAGCTCGGCCTCTGGTTCGCCTGAGCCGCTCGGCCGCCTGCCTCTGACGCCGTCCGTCAGAGGTAGGCGAGCACGTTCAGCCTCACCTGCGCGATCACCGCGATCAGCAGGTAGCAGAGCAGCGTGATGAACGGGACCCAGCCGTAGGCGGCGCCGGCGAAGCGGCGCACCCCGGCGGGGACGGGGAACACGCCCTCACGGAGGTTGCGGAGCGTCACCAGCCAGAAGCCCGGGATGACGACGGCCCAGGTGAGCATGCACCAGGGGCAGAGCGTTCCGAGCGCGAAGACGCTCGTCGCGATGAGCCAGCCCACGAACACCAGGGCCAGCAGGAAGCCGACGTTGAAGGCCGCCCAGAACCACCGGTCGAACCGGGCGCCTGCGAGCAGGCCCAGCCCCACCACGATCGGCGCGATCCAGGCCGCCAGGCCGATGAGAGGGTTCGGGAAGCCGAAGACCGCGCCCTGCGCCGAGTTCAGGTTCGCACTGCACTGCACGAGCAGGCTGAAGTCGCAGCCGAGGCCCGCATCCGGGTTCTCGAGAGCGGCGAACTTGTCGTTCGTGAGGGCGAAGGCGGCGGTCCAGCCGATCACGCCGAGGACGATCAGCAGGACGGCGAAGACGACGGGGCGCTGCTGGGTGGGGGCGTCGCGCACCCCGGAATCGCTGGACACCGGGGGATTATGGCACGCGCCGGATCGGCGCCTCTGGGAATGCGTGCGATAATCGGAGCCGTCGGTCCGGGGGACCCCGCATCGACGCGAAGAAGGTTTACCGGGCGAGTACCGGGCCACAGGAGATCGACAGCGTTCCGCGAATGGACGCGCCGGATCTCCGCTCCGCCGGGAGTCGACCGCAGGTCGCACCGCGGGGGAGCGCGTGTCGGATAGTCAGTTCCGAGAGTGCAGCTGCAACCGGAGTCCCGCGCCACGAGCGCGACGGGACCGGGGGAGCGGAAGGATTCGCGGCGGGCCGAGGCCCCTCGCACGAGAGAAGCATCCGGGAAGACGACGCGGCGGACGACCCGGCCGAGGAGTGCACCAGGAATGGTGGAAGACAACAGTACGAGCGGATCCGATCCGGACCGCGACGAGCCCCGCAGCGGGGCCAGGAAGATCAGCCGCCTCTTCGGTGGCCGCCGGGCGACCCGGCGGACCGAGTCGAGCGCGCCAGCGACAGGGGAGACGATCATCGACAGCAACGAGACCGACCAGACCGGAGCCGAGGGCACCGAGCTGCCCGAGACCGGGAGCGCCGCGGAGGCGGCCGAGCCGTCGACGTCGACGGGCGCGGTGTTCTTCAACGCCCTCCCGCAGACCCTGGGCGCCGAGCAGGAGGAGCCGCGACGGCCCGCACTGCCGAGCCCGTCGCTGCTGTTCCAGGCGCCGGTCCTGCCCGACTACGTCGAGCTGGCTCCGCTGCCGCCCCGCGGTGCGCCGCTGGGCGTCCAGGAGGAGCGCGAGAGCCCGGCCGAGGAGCAGGGCTCCGTCCGCCGCCGCTCGCGCCGCCGCAGCGGCGAGAGCGAGAGGTCCGGCTCCGACGACCCCGAGAACACCGTCGTCCGGGTCCGCCAGCCGCGCGAGCAGCGCGAGGCACGCGAGCCCGAGCTCATCACCGAGCCGCAGCGCATCAAGGGCTCGACCCGTCTCGAGGCCAAGAAGCAGCGCCGCCGCGACGGCCGCGACGCCGGCCGGCGCCGCACGGTCGTCACCGAGTCCGAGTTCCTCGCCCGCCGGGAGGCCGTCGACCGCGTCATGGTCGTCCGCTCCAAGGAGGACAGCATCCGCATCGGTGTGCTCGAGGACGGCGTCCTCGCCGAGCACTACGTCGCCCGCTCGCAGGAGGCGTCGCTCATCGGCAACGTCTACCTCGGCCGCGTGCAGAACGTCCTCCCGAGCATGGAGGCCGCCTTCGTCGACATCGGACGCGGGCGCAACGCCGTGCTCTACTCCGGCGAGGTCGACTGGGACGCCGCGAACAACGCCGGCGGCCCCCGCCGGATCGAGCTCGCGCTCAAGCCCGGCGACCGGGTCCTCGTCCAGGTCACGAAGGACCCCGTCGGCCACAAGGGCGCCCGTCTCACGAGCCAGATCTCGCTCCCCGGCCGCTACCTCGTCTACGTGCCCAACGGTTCGATGAACGGCATCTCGCGGAAGCTCCCGGACACCGAGCGCGCCCGCCTGAAGAAGATCCTCAAGGAGGTGCTGCCCGAGAACGTGGGCGTCATCGTCCGGACCGCGGCCGAGGGCGCCACGGAGGAGCAGCTGACCGTCGACGTCGAGCGCCTGACCGCGCAGTGGACGGCTCTCAGCGCGAAGGCCGCGAGCGGGCAGGCTCCCGCTCTCCTGCACAGCGAGCCGGACCTGCTGATCAAGATCGTCCGCGACGTCTTCAACGAGGACTTCGAGAAGATGGTCATCGCCGGCGACGACGCCCGCGAGACCATCGAGCTCTACCTCAGCCAGGTCGCCCCCGATCTGCTCGAGCGCGTCGAGGTCTACACGGGTGAGAAGGACGCGTTCGACGAGTTCCGCATCACGGAGCAGATCGAGAAGGCGCTGGAGCGCAAGGTGTGGCTGCCCAGCGGCGGCTCGCTCGTGATCGACCGCACCGAGGCGATGACGGTGGTCGACGTCAACACCGGCAAGTTCGTCGGCTCGGGCGGGAACCTCGAGGAGACGGTCACGAAGAACAACCTGGAGGCGGCCGAGGAGATCGTCCGCCAGCTGCGCCTGCGTGACATCGGCGGCATCATCGTCGTCGACTTCATCGACATGGTGCTCGAGTCCAACCGCGACCTCGTGCTCCGCCGCCTGGTCGAGTGCCTGAGCCGCGACCGGACGAAGCACCAGGTCGCCGAGGTCACCTCGCTCGGCCTCGTGCAGATGACCCGCAAGAAGCTGGGCCTGGGCCTGCTCGAGACCTTCAGCGAGAACTGCGAGATCTGCGCCGGACGCGGCGTCATCGTCCACCACGACCCCGTGCTCAAGCACCGGTCGACCGCCGCTCCGCAGCAGGAGCAGCGCCGCCGGGGCAAGGGCGGCGAGCAGCAGCCCGCCGCCTCCGGGCGCTCGAACGGCGGGCAGAACGGGCAGGGCGCGCCGGCGACCAAGCCGGTCAGCACCCACGCCATCACGGACGACGCGAAGAACGCGCTCGCGCAGATCGCCGCCAGCACCATCCACCCCCAGGCCGTGCGCCAGGCGGCGGAGGAGGCGGCCGCGCTGGTCGAGGACGCCGCCGAGACCGTCGGGGCCATGGCGCCGGAGGAGTCCGCCACGGCACCCGAGGAGCAGCCGTCCGAGCCGAGCCGTCGCGGCGAGCGTCCCGCCCGGGGCGAGCGCCGTCGTCGCAGCCGCGACCGCGAGCCGCGCCAGGAGGCCGCCGAGACGGCGACCGTCGAGTCGGCTCCCGTCGAGACCCCGGTCGAGAAGGAGATCGAGCCGGCCGCTGCCGCGCCGATCCTCGACATCCCGATCGCGCCGGTCACGCCTCCGCGCCGCGTCCGCAGCGAGGTCGCCGAGCACCTGCTCGACTCCGTGCTCGACGCTCTGCCGGCCCCGAAGCAGCCCGGCCAGGGCCGTGCGAAGAGCCGGCGCGTCACGACGGCCGCGCTCACCGGAGTCGCGGTCATCCCCGAGCAGACCCCGCGCCGCGCCGACCAGTAGCGCGACCCGGTGTCAGGAGGGCCCGGTGCCCGGCGAGAGCCGGCGCCGGGCCCTCTCGGCGTCCCGGTCGCGCCCGCGGACGCGGAGCCCGCTCCGCCTCAGCCGCTCGACCAGCTCCCGCGCGCCGACGGGGACCGCGCCCGCGGCGACGAGCTCGTCGATCCGCTCCTCGGGCACGTCGTAGTGGTCCAGGTCGAAGCCGCGCTCGGGCACGCCGAGGCGGCGCGCGAAGTCGTGGAGCTCCTCGAGCGAGACGTCGCTCACGAGGTGCGCCCACAGCCGGCCGTGCGCCGGCCAGCGCGCGGCGTCGACGAGGATGGCCATTCCCCGATCGTAGGCGGCGCGCCGTCCGTCCACGCGCCTCCTCCTCGACTATCGTGACGGGGTCGCCGGTCGGGTGGACACGGCTTCGCAGTCGTGTGCGTTTGACCGTGGAGCGCGGATCCCGTACTCTTGACCGTTGGTGTGGCGCGATCCATGTGCTCACGCAGATTCCCGTTGTCGCTCCGCCCCTCACGGGGCGCGGGCCGCGGTGCCGGTTCCCTCGTGTCGTGAGGAGACGGGTACGAACCGGAAGACCGGGGCTCAGCCCCGTCCCTACAAGCCCCGGACGAGGCCTCCGCTCCGTCCAGACGAGAAACAGGTACGAGAAGTGGTTTACGCAGTTGTGCGCGCCGGCGGTCGGCAGGAGAAGGTCGAGGTCGGCACCATCGTGACGATGGACCGCGTCAAGGCCGACGAGAACGGCACCGTGCAGCTTCCTGCCGTGCTGCTCGTCGACGGTGAGTCGATCACCTCGGACGCGGCGACCCTCGCGGGCGTCACCGTCACCGCCGAGGTGCTCGAGGACCTCCGTGGTCCGAAGATCATCATCCAGAAGTTCAAGAACAAGACCGGTTACAAGAAGCGCCAGGGGCACCGTCAGGACCTCACGCGCGTCAAGGTCACTGGCATCAAGTAGTCCTGCAAAGGAATTGAGCTGACCTGCGGAGCGAGCCATCGCCCTGCAGGGCAACAGCACGGGGCTGCGGCCCCCCGGTCTCGAGGAGATGAGAAATGGCACACAAGAAGGGCGCGAGCTCCACTCGCAACGGTCGCGACTCGAACGCGCAGCGTCTCGGCGTCAAGCGCTTCGGCGGCCAGGTCGTGAACGCGGGCGAGATCATCGTCCGCCAGCGCGGCACCCACTTCCACCCCGGCGCGAACGTCGGACGCGGTGGCGACGACACCCTGTTCGCCCTCTCGGCGGGCGCTGTCGAGTTCGGCAGCAAGGGCGGCCGCAAGGTCGTCAACATCGTGGCGGCCGCCCAGTAGGGTCGACCTCCTCGGCCGCACAGGCACAGGACGCAAGGGGCGGGCTTCGGCTCGCCCCTTGCGCGTTTACCGGGGCACAGCCCCCCGGCGCCGGCATCCCGGCGCCGCACGCACTCACGGACGGATTCACACCATGGTCACCTTCGTCGACAACGTCACGCTGCATCTGCGTGCCGGCCACGGCGGCAACGGCTGCGTCTCCGTCCGTCGCGAGAAGTTCAAGCCGCTCGCCGGCCCCGACGGCGGCAACGGCGGGCACGGGGGCGACATCGTCCTCGTCGCCGACCCGCAGACGACGACGCTGCTCGCCTACCACCGCCACCCGCACCGCAGCTCCGAGAACGGCGGTCCCGGCATGGGCGACCACCGCGCGGGCGGGAACGGCGAGCTCATGGAGCTCCCCGTCCCGGTCGGCACGGTCGTCAAGTCGCCGGACGGCGACCAGCTGATCGACATGGACGAGCCCGGCCTCCGGTTCGTCATCGCTCCGGGCGGGCAGGGCGGCCTCGGCAACGCCTCGCTCGCCACCACGAAGCGCAAGGCGCCCGGCTTCGCGCTGCTCGGCACGCCGGGCTGGGAGGGCGACGTCGTCCTCGAGCTGAAGACCGTCGCGGACGTCGCGCTCGTCGGGTTCCCCTCGGCGGGCAAGTCGAGCCTCGTCGCGGCGATCTCAGCGGCCAAGCCGAAGATCGCGGACTACCCGTTCACGACCCTCGCGCCCAACCTCGGCGTCGTGCAGGCGGGGGAGTCGCGGTTCACCGTCGCCGACGTGCCCGGTCTCATCGAGGGTGCGAGCGAGGGCAAGGGCCTGGGCCTGGAGTTCCTCCGCCACGTCGAGCGCTGCACCGCGCTCGTCCACGTGCTCGACTGCGCCACGCTCGAGCCCGGCCGCGACCCGCTGACCGACCTCGACATCATCCTCGGGGAGCTGGCGGCGTACCCCGTCGGCGACGGACAGGTGCCGCTGATCGAGCGCCCGCAGCTGATCGCGCTCAACAAGGTCGACGTGCCCGAGGCCCAGGAGCTGGCCGACTTCGTCCGGGCCGACCTCGAGGGCCGCGGCTACCGCGTCTTCGAGATCTCGACGGTCAGCCACTCGGGACTCCGCCAGCTGACGTTCGCCCTCGCCGAGATCGTCGAGAAGCACCGCCTCGAGCTCGCCGCTGTGCCGCGGGTGGAGCGCATCACCATCCGCCCCCGCGCCGTGGACGAGAAGGACTTCGAGATCCGGGTCGAGGGCGGCTCGTACGGCAACGTGTACCGGGTCCTGGGCACCAAGCCCGTGCGCTGGGTCGCGCAGACCGACTTCACGAACGACGAGGCCGTCGGCTTCCTCGCCGACCGCCTGGCCAAGCTCGGAGTCGAGAACGGCCTGTTCTCGGCTGGAGCGGTCGCCGGCTCCACCGTCGTCATCGGCCCCGGCGACGGCGTCGTCTTCGACTGGGAGCCGACCCTCACCTCGACGGCCGAGCTCATCACTGCGCCCCGCGGAACGGACCTCCGCCTCGAGGACAACCGGCGCAAGACCCGCAACGAGCGTCGCGAGGACTACTTCGAGCGGATGGACGCCAAGGCCGAGGCCCGCGCGGAGCTCGAGCGCGAGCGCCAGGGCGGCGTCTGGCGCGTCGCCGACGAGGGCGACGGCACGGAGGCCGGCGAGGAGAGCTGACTCCCGCCGCCGGGGTCGTCTGCCTCTACACTGGCCGGATGCCGCAGACGACCCCCGACAGCAGTGCGCTGACCGAGCGGTTCGCCGCCTCCCGCGTCGCGTCGCGCTCCCTCCGCAGTGCGACCACCGACCTCAAGAACCGGGCTCTGCTCGCCATCGCCGACGCGGTGCGCTCGAGCGCCGAGCGCGTCGTCCCGGCGAACGAGCTCGACCTCCAGCGGGGTCGCGAGAGCGGGATGAGCGCGGGCCTGCAGGACCGCCTCCGCCTCGATTCGGCGCGCCTGGGGTCCCTCGCCGACGCCGTCGTCGCGGTCGTCGGGCTCACCGATCCGGTCGGGCAGACGGTGCGGGGATCGAACCTGCCCAACGGCGCCTCCCTCACCCAGGTGCGGGTCCCGTTCGGCGTGGTCGGAGCGATCTACGAGGCGCGCCCGAACGTCACCATCGACATCGCGGCGCTCGCCCTCAAGAGCGGGAACGCCGTGATCCTGCGCGGAGGCACGGCCGCGGAGAACACGAACCGCGTCCTGGTGGAGCTGCTGCAGGAGGCCGTCGCCTCCGTCGGCCTGCCCGCCGAGCTGGTGCAGACGGTCGACGACCACGGCCGCGAGGGCGCGAAGGCCCTCATGCGAGCGCGCGGCTACGTCGACGTCCTGGTGCCGCGGGGGAGCGCGGGCCTCATCGAGTCGGTCGTGACGGAGTCGACGGTCCCCGTGATCGAGACGGGCGCCGGAGTCGTCCACGTCTTCCTCGACGCCAGTGCCGACGAGCAGTGGGCCGTGGACATCGTCCACAACGCCAAGGTGCAGCGTCCGAGCACCTGCAACGCCCTCGAGACCCTCCTCGTCCACCGCGACGCCGCCGAGCGCCTCCTCCCGCCCGTCCTCGGCCGGCTCGCGGAAGCGGGAGTGACCGTGCACGGCGACGAGCGCGTCGCGGCGCTCTGGCCCGACGCGGTGCCCGCCACCGACGAGGACTGGTCCGCGGAGTACTACTCGCTCGACGTCGCCGTCGCGATCGTCGACGACCTCGACGCCGCGATGGCCCACATCGACCGGTACTCCACCCACCACACCGAGTCGATCGTGACGAACGACCTCCGGAGCGCCGAGCGCTTCCTCGCCGAGGTCGACTCCGCGGTCGTGATGGTCAACGCCTCCACCCGCTTCACCGACGGCGGGGAGTTCGGGTTCGGCGCCGAGGTCGGCATCTCGACGCAGAAGCTGCACGCTCGGGGCCCCATGGGTCTTCCCGAGCTGACCAGCACGAAGTGGCTGCTGCGCGGCGCGGGACAGGTCCGCGCCTAGCGCCCGGACCGGCGATCCGGCGTCGAGCGGCGTCCGGGTAGACTCGTCGGAGCCCCGCCGGGGCGACCACGACCTCCAAGGAGCACTGCATGTCCCTCGCGACGACCGTCCTCGCCGAAGCAGCGGCCCACACGGAGCTGCCGTTCCCCCCGATCGTCTTCGGCCTGATCGCCGCCGTCGCCTTCACGGCCCTCGGCTTCGTCACCTGGAGCTACCGCGACGTGGCGAACCGCCACTCGCACAAGACCGGCGCCGGCTCCCACGACCAGCACGGTCACGGACACTAGGCGGGGAGCCCAGCGATCGTGACGTCCGCCGCGAGCGGAGGCCCGCGGCGTCCGCGCATCGGCGTGATGGGCGGCACCTTCGACCCGATCCACCACGGTCACCTGGTCGCCGCCTCCGAGGTGGCCCAGTCGTTCGACCTGGACGAGGTCGTCTTCGTGCCCACCGGCCAGCCGTGGCACAAGAAGACGGTGACCTCCGCCGAGCACCGGTACCTGATGACGGTGATCGCGACGGCGTCGAACCCGCGCTTCACCGTCAGCCGCGTCGACGTGGACCGGATCGGCACGACCTACACGATCGACACCCTGCGCGACATCCACGCCGCGCACCCCGACGCCGAGCTGTTCTTCATCACCGGCGCGGACGCGGTCGCTCAGATCCTGAGCTGGAAGGACTACGACGAGCTGTGGGAGCTGGCCCACTTCGTCGCCGTCAGCCGGCCGGGGCACGTCCTCAACGTTTCGGGATTGCCGGCCCAGGACGTATCCTTGTTGGAGATTCCGGCACTGGCGATCTCCTCGACCGACTGTCGGAGCCGCGTCAACCGGGGTCATCCGGTCTGGTACCTGGTTCCCGATGGTGTCGTCCAGTACATCTCGAAGCACCACCTGTATCGGAGCACGTCATGACAGTTCAGCCCGAGGAGAAGCCGCTCACCCGGCGCGAGATCCGCGAGCGCGAGAGGCGCGAGGCCGGTGCGGCCACGACCGCCGCCGTTCCGACGACGTCCCGCCGAGCTGCCACCGCGACCGCCACCACCGCCGGCGACATGCCGGTGCTGACCCCCACCCAGGCCCTGCGGATCACCCCCGTCGAGCCGAGCCCCGCGAGCGAGCCCGACCTGCGCACCTCCTCGATGGAGATCGTCGCCACCGAGAACGCCACGGGCCGCCAGCTGACCCGTCGTGAGCTGCGCGCACTGCTGGCGCAGCAGCAGGCGGAGAAGGTCGCCGCCGCACCGGAGGCGGAGCCGCCCGCCGACGAGGAGCGGTCCGACGATGAGCGCTCCGACGACGTCGAGGGCGCCCTCGAGCGCGCCTCGGCGCTCCCGTCGACCGGGGCGGTCCCCGTGATCGAGGCGGCCGACGAGTCCCGTGATGCGGAGCCGGTGCCCGAGGGTGCAGCGGAGCAGGAGCCGGAGGGCGACGAGGACGTCGTCACCGAGGACGCCCCCGAGGCGTCCGAGGAGGAGGCGGACGAGTCCGCCACCGATGCGACCGCGGACGCCGACGAGGCCGACGCGGCCGAGGTGCACGAGGCCGAGATCGAGAGCTCCTCCTCGGACGACGAGACGCCGTCCGCGGACGCCTCCGACGAGCGGGACGCGGACGACGAGCGGCCGACTGCTGGCGAGCAGCCCGAGCAGCCGCACCTGAACACCGCGCTCTTCGCGTCGGTGGGCGGATCCCTCGACATCGCCGACGAGAAGGCCACCGAGATCACCGGGAGCTTCGAGCCGCCGATCGAGCACCTCGCCATCACCGAGGAGCTCGACAGCAAGTCGAAGGAGGAGGTGGACGCCTCGTTCGACTCCCTCATCGCGAGCGGAGTCGCCGCCACCGGTGCCGTCACCACCACCAACGCGCTGATCCTGCCGACCACGGGCCCCGGCGCGACCGTCGGCACGGACACGGGGGAGATCCTCGTCACCGGCTCGTTCGACCTCCCGCGCAGCCTCGGCTCCACGGGCCAGCACCCGAACCTCTACGACTCGCCCGATGTGGACCGCTACGTCGACCGCATCGACCGCGAGCAGCCCGCCGGCGAGTCCGAGCCGGTCCGGGCGTCCAGCGCCGTCTCCACGCACGCCGCCGGCACCTCGATGATCGCGCCGCAGAAGCGCGCCGGCGTGAGCGTCCCGGTGGTCCTCGCGATCACCGCGGCCGTCCTGCTGGTCGGCGCGATCGCGCTGTTCATCGGCGGCTTCGTGCTCAACATCTTCTGATCTCCACCACCGACACTGAAGGCTTCATGACTGCGACCGATTCCGCCCGCGCCCTGCTCCAGCTCGCGGCCACCGCCGCCGACTCCAAGGGCGGTGAGGACCTCGTCGCCCTCGACGTCTCGGGTCCGCTGCCGCTGGTCGACATCTTCCTCCTCGCCACCGGCCGCTCCGAGCGCAACGTGGTCGCGATCGCGAACGAGGTGGAGGACCGCCTGAACGACTCCGGCGCCAAGCTGCTGCGCCGCGAGGGCCGTGCGGAGGGCCGCTGGATCCTCCTCGACTTCGGCGACCTCGTCGTGCACGTCTTCCACGAGGAGGACCGCATGTACTACTCGCTCGAGCGCCTCTGGAAGGACTGCCCGACAGTGCCGTTCACCCTCGAGCAGCCCGTCGCCGTCGACTCGTCGACGTCCTCGAACTGACGAACACGCCCGGCGACAGCGCTCGATTTCACTTCACGCGGATCGTGTTGTAGTTTATTCGAGTTGCTTCCGCCGGGCGGAGACAGCGAAAGACAGCACGAAGCAAGACAGAACAGAACATGGGTCCGTGGCGCAGCTGGTAGCGCACCTGCATGGCATGCAGGGGGTCAGGGGTTCGAATCCCCTCGGATCCACCGAACAGGTCCGCACTCCTCCGGGAGTGCGGACCTTCGTCTTTCACGGCGCTACAGGGTCCGGCGCCGTCCTGTCCGTCGTCGTCCTGTCCGGCTCAGGCCGGTCAGGCCAGTCATGACCGTACCCGTCCGGCCACCGGGTCCCCCTGCTGGTCACGCACGCGTCGGCCCGACCGGCTCCACATGGCCGCCGCATCCGGCGAGGAATCCGGAGAGCTCGCCCCAGGCGTCCTCCCCGATCGTGGTGCCCGGGCGCCGTGCGAGATCGGCCAGAGCGTCCGTCAGCTCGTCGACTCCCGTCACGATCCTCGTCTGTGCCGCTCCCGAGCCCTGCCATCCCGGCGCGTACGTCCTCACGTCGGGGTGGCTGTAGAGCACGGCCGTCTCGAACCACGGTGTCGGCAGTCCGTGCAGGGCCAGGTGCTCCTTGAGCCTCGCGGCCTGGATCCGGACCTGCCGGGCGGGGACGTGCTGCTCGACATGGGTGCGCACCGTCCACCGCGACGCCGTCCCCGGTGCGATCTGAACCGCGAAGGCCTCGGGCAGGGCGTCCTCGTCGAGGAGGACGCCGTAGGAGGGGTGGACGGTACCGGGTCGCACGCCGTCGAAGACGACCCCCTGCCAGTACTTGGCCTCGATGATGAGCGCGCCGTGCCGGGTGAGCAGCAGATGGTCGATCTGCGCGAGGAAGCGGCGCGTCGTGCGCGCGTCGACCGGTACGAAGACGACGTTCGTGGCGAGGACGCCGGACAGCCCCGCCGAGGCGCACGCCTCTCGGATCAGGGTGTGCGAGACGGCCTCGCTGCTCCAGGTCCTGGCGAGCGCGTCACGGGTCTGCTCGGCCTCCTCCTGCGCCGTCTCGAGCTCGGTCCGACTGAGGTCGCGCTCGGCGTCGCGCGCGCGCGTCAGTGCCTTCAGCGCCGCCTCGTGGCTCCGGTCGCGCTCGGCGATCGTGCGCTGGTGCTCCTCCGCGGCCTCCTCCGCGGCCTGCTCCGCCGCCGCTCCCGCCGCAGTGCGCCGTCGGCGGCCGACGACGACCGTGATGAGGAGGGCCAGGAGCAGGGCGGCCGCGACGGCCCAGGGCAGGTACTCGTTCATGGTCCCCAGGCAAGCACGGACCACCGACCGTGCGCCGCGACGGCTCCCGATCGCGCCGCTCGGCAGACTGGCCGCAGTGCGCTCGCTCGTGCCCTGTCCGGACGTCTTCGTCGGCGTCCGCCTGAGCGCGCAGGCGGAGACGCCGACCCTGCGCCGGCCGATCGCGCAGGCGGAGCCCTACCGCCGCCTGGCGGACGCGATGCGCGACCAGCACGAGGTCCGGCTGACCGGCATCGAGGGCACGCTGCTGGGCCTCGTCAGCCCGCAGCCGTTCCAGGGGATCAGCGTCGCCGGCCTGCACACGCACGTCGTCGACACCACCGGAGGGATCGGCGGCCACGTGCTCGCCGCCTCCGGAGTCGCGGGCCTGCTCGAGATCGAGCAGTACGGCGGCATCACCCTCCTCCTGCTGGAGTCGGACGACCACCCGCGAGCCGACCTGGACGCGGCGGCCGACGCCGGGATCCGCGCCGTGGAGACCGACCACCCGCCCTGAGCGGCCCTACCCTGGACGCATGCCCTCACTGCGCGACGTCCACGCCGTCATCGACCGTCTCTGGCCCGAGGCGGCCGCCGAGAGCTGGGACGCGCCCGGCCTGGTCACCGGCGACCCCGACGCCGCGGTGGAGCGGATCCTGCTCACGGTCGACGTGGTCTCCGACACCGTCGCGGAGGCCGTCGACGGCGGATACCAGCTCCTGGTCGCGCACCACCCGCTGCTGCTGCGCGGCGTCACCTCGATCGCCGAGGACGGCTACAAGGGCCGCCTGCTCGCGGAGCTCATCCGGGGCGGCTGCGCACTGATCTCGGCCCACACGAACGCCGACATCGTCGCGGACGGGGTCTCGGACGTGATCGCCACCCGCCTCGGCCTGACCGGCGCGACTCCGCTCGTCCCGGGCGCCGACCCGTCGGTCGGGCTCGGCCGAGTGGGCGACCTGCCCGAGGAGGTGACGCTCGGACGCCTGGCCGGAGCCGTGGCCGAGCTCCTGCCGGCCACCGCAGGGGGAGTGCGGGCCGCGGGCGCCTACGAGACGCCCGTGCGCCGCGTGTCGCTCTGCGGGGGAGCGGGGGACTCGCTCCTGGACGCCCCCGCCGTCCGCACGAGCGACGTCTTCATCACCGCCGACCTCCGGCACCACCCGGCGTCCGAGGCGCGCGAGAAGGCCCTGCACGGCACCGGCCCTGCCCTCATCGACGTCTCGCACTGGGCGAGCGAGTGGCTGTGGCTCGACGTCGCCGCGACCGCGCTGCGGGAGGCCCTGCCCACGGTCATCGTCGAGGTGAGCGAGACCCGCACCGACCCGTGGGATTTCGCGATCGTGCACTGACCCGCCGCGGGCACGGGAGAATGGACGCGGCGCGCCCGTACTGCGCGCCGGGAACGAGGACCGCCACGTGAAAGCCAGCCCCGCACACCAGCGCGAACTCCTGACTCTGGCGAGTCTGGACACGAGGGGCGCGCAGCTGCGCCACGCCCTCGCGACGCTCCCGCAGATCGCGCGGATCCAGGCGATGCAGGCCCGCGACAACGAGACCCGCCGCTCCCTCGCCGAGCGCACAGGGCGCCTCGAGGACGTGCGCACCGAGCTCGGGCGCATCGAGTCCGACGTCAGCGTGGTCGAGAAGCGGCTCACCCGCGATCGCGACCGCCTGCAGACCGCATCCGCGGCCAAGGACATCGCCGCGCTCGAGAGCGAGATCACCTCCCTCGTGAAGCGACGGGGAGACCTCGAGGACATCGAGCTGACCCTGATGGAGCGGATCGAGGGCATCGAGTCCGAGGTCGCCGCGGCTCAGGTCGAGCGCGACGAGGTCGTCGCCTCGCTCGGGACCCTCGCCGAGGAGCGCGACGCGCAGGCCGAGAAGCTCCGCGACAAGCAGGAGGCGCTCGCCCGGGACCGGGCGGACCTGGTGACGACCCTTCCGGAGGACCTGGTCGAGCTGTACGAGAAGCAGCGCGCCCGCTACGGAGTCGGCGCGGCCCTCCTCCGCGGGAAGGTGTCGGAGGGGAGCGGCGTGGCCCTCACCGAGTCGGACCTCTCCTGGATCCGCGCCTCCGCTCCCGACGAGGTCGTCCTCTGCCCCGACAGCGGCTGCATCCTGGTGCGCGGCGAGGAGTCCACCCTCGCCTGAGCCGTACACTGGACGGGCGAACGGGCCGGCAAGACGGTCGCGTCACCGCGGCGAGAGCCGTGGTGCCGAGGAACGTCCGGGCTCCGCAGAGCAGGGCGGTGGGCAACACCCACCCGGGGCGACCCGCGAGACAGTGCCACAGAGAACAGACCGCCGTCGGCTCCGGCCGGCGGTAAGGGTGAAACGGTGGTGTAAGAGACCACCAGGGGCCGGAGTGATCCGGTCCGCTCGGTAAACCTCGCCCGGAGCAAGGTCAGACAGAGGACGATGCGGCTGCTCGTCGGGTCCTCGGGTAGACCGCTGGAGGGTCACGGCGACGTGGCTCCGAGAGAGATGGCCGTCCAGCGCCCGCCGAGAGGCGCGGCGTGAACAGAACCCGGCGTATCAGCCGACCCCTTCGCCACGAGATGCCCCGCCCCGGCGGGGCATCTCGCGTCTCCGCCGGTCGCCGAGCTCGCGCTCCCGCCCGCAGGCAGCGCGACGGCCTGCCGTGGCGGTTCCCGGGTCTCGATACATCCTTGCGCCGCCACTCGACAGGACTGGCGCGGTCCATCTCTCGCGCTGCCCCCTGAGGACGAAGCGGTGCAGCACGACGTCCGGCAGGCGCCGATCCCGGAGGACGGTCCTGAGACGCCGCTGCGGATCGCCGCCGAGGACCAGGTGCCCCCGCCCCGTCGTGGCTCACCGCGACCGCTGGACCCCGAAGGTCCGATCACGTCCGTCCGCCATGGCGCCACGCACCAGGCGAACCGGCGAAACGCGTGCCAGCGTTTCGCCGTAGCCGTCCGCACCCCGCTCCCCGGAACGCGTCACCTCCCGAGGCCGACCGCGCCTCGGCGGG
Organism: Rathayibacter sp. VKM Ac-2805; assembly: GCF_009834265.1. NCBI lineage: Bacteria > Bacillati > Actinomycetota > Actinomycetes > Micrococcales > Microbacteriaceae > Rathayibacter > Rathayibacter sp. VKM Ac-2805. The sequence goes on along the minus strand of NZ_CP047185.1, from coordinate 1,784,308 downwards.
CGGGGACCGCCGAGGAAAAAGACTCAGCCCCGCCCTGCGAGCGCGGCCGCGCCGAGGATGCCGGCGTTGTTGCGGAGCGCCGCCGGGATGATCGGGGTGCGCAGGTCGAGCAGCGGGAGGAACTCGTCGTGGTGCTTGGAGATGCCGCCGCCGACGATGAAGAGATCGGGCCAGAGCAGCGCCTCGAGGTGGGAGTAGTAGCGCTGCAGGCGCTTCGCCCAGTGCTTGTAGTCGAGGTCGTCGCGCTCCTTGGCGGCGAACGAGGCCTTCTTCTCGTAGTCGCCGCCGTGGATCTCGAGGTGGCCGAGCTCAGCGTTGGGGATGAGGACCCCGTCGTGGATCTGCGCCGTCCCGATGCCGGTGCCGAGGGTGGTCATGATGACCAGGCCCTCCTTGTCCTTCGCCGCTCCGAAGCGCGACTCGGCGTAGCCCGCCGCATCGGCGTCGTTGACGAAGAAGATGTTCCGGCCGATCGCGTCCTCGAACAGCTTCTCGGCCTCGAGGCCGATCCACTCGTCCGACACGTTCGCCGCCGACATCGTCCGTCCGTGGACGACGACGGCGGGGAAGCAGATGCCGACCGGGGTGTCCGAGGGCAGGTCCGGGATCTTCTCGAGGATCTGCTGGACGGTGGCGACGATGTCCTTCGGCGTGCCGCCCGGGGGAGTGGCGAGCTTCATCCGGTCGCTGAGCAGAGTGCCCGCGGCCAGGTCCACCGAGGCCCCCTTGATGCCCGTTCCCCCGATGTCGATTCCGATGGCGGTCGCCGCAGCAGTCATAGCGGCCATGCTAGCGAAGGGCGGGGGTGCGGACCGACGCGGGCTGCGGCGTAGGATCGCGGCATGGCTGACGGCGACGCGAACTCCTGGTGGTACAACCTCAAGGGCGGCACGGTGGAGCAGGGATTCGTGTCCCCCTCCGTCGACCGGGTGGGACCTTTCTCCTCTCGCGAGGAGGCGGAGCACGCCCTCGAGCGGCTGCACGAGAACAGCCGCAAGTGGGCCGAGGAGGACGCCGCCGAGGACCGCTGACCGCGGTTACTCGTAGCTGTGCTCGGCGCCGGGGTAGGCGCCGGACTCCACGTCGTCCCGGAACGCGGTGACCGCTCCGGTGAGCACGCCGCGCAGATCCGCGTACTGCTTCACGAAGCGGGGGATGCGGCCGGTGGTGAATCCGGCGAAGTCCGTCCACACGAGCAGCTGTCCGTCGACGTGCGGTCCCGCTCCGACTCCGATCGTGGGGATGCGCAGCTCCTCCGTCACCTGACGTGCCGCGTCGGCGGGCACCATCTCGAGGACGACGGCGAACGCACCGGCCTCCTGGACGGCGCGCGCGTCGGCGAGCAGCTGCTCGATGCCCTCGCCGCGCCCCTGCACCATGTGGCCGCCGAGCCCGTGCTCGCTCTGCGGCGTGAAGCCGATGTGCGCCATCACGGGGATGCCCGCCTCGACGATGCGCCGGATCTGCTCGGCGGAGCGGACTCCGCCCTCGAGCTTCACCGCGTGCGCGTGCGTCTCCTTCATGAAGCGGAACGCCGTGTGCAGCGCGTCGTCGGCACCCGACTCGTAGGAGCCGAAGGGCATGTCGGCGACGACGAAGGCGCGCTCGACGGCTCCGGCGACGGCACGTGCCAGCGGGATGAGCTCGTCGACGGTGACGGGCAGAGTGGTGTCGTAGCCGAGCACCGTGTTGCCGGCGGAGTCGCCCACGAGGAGGAAGTCGATCCCGGCGTCGTCGAAGATCTTCGCCGTCAGCTGGTCGTAGCTGGTCAGCCCGGTGATGCGGACACCGGAGTCCTTCGCGTTCTGGAAGTGGCGGGTTCGAACGCGTTTCACGGGCTGCGCTGACATGGGCGCCAGTCTACGGCGCGCCTCGGGCGCCCCGCGGGCCCCGGTCGGAGGCAGTAGCCTGAGGGTCGAAACAGGAGGGGTCTGGATGGACAAGCAACGGGACTTCGTTCTTCGCACCATTGAAGAGCGAGGGATCAAATTCGTTCGCCTCTGGTTCACCGACGTCGTCGGCACGCTGAAGTCGGTCGCGATCGCGCCGGCCGAGGTGGAGGGCGCGTTCGCGGAGGGGCTCGGCTTCGACGGCTCCGCCATCGAGGGCCTCACCCGCTCCTTCGAGGCCGACGTCCTCGCGCATCCGGACCCGTCGACCTTCCAGATCCTCCCGTGGCGCGGAGAGATCGACCCGACGGCGCGGATGTTCTGCGACATCACCACGCCGGACGGCCAGCCCGCCGTCGCCGACCCGCGCAACGTGCTCAAGCGCACGCTGGCGAAGGCGGCCGAGCGCGGGTTCACCTTCTACACGCACCCCGAGATCGAGTTCTACCTCCTCAAGTCGTCGTCCTTCGGCGCCGAGGGTCCGGAGCCGGTCGACTCCGCCGGGTACTTCGACAACGTCCCCGGAGGCACGGCGCACGACTTCCGCCGCCGCTCCGTGCGCATGCTGGAGGATCTGGGCATCTCGGTCGAGTTCAGCCACCACGAGGCGGGCCCCGGCCAGAACGAGATCGACCTCCGCTACGCGGACGCGCTCACGACGGCCGACAACATCATGACCTTCCGCACCGTGATCAAGGAGGTGGCGATCGAGCAGGGCGTCTACGCGACGTTCATGCCGAAGCCGCTCTCCGGGCACCCCGGCTCGGGCATGCACACCCACCTCTCGCTCTTCGAGGGCGACGTGAACGTGTTCTACGAGCAGGGCGCCCAGTACCAGCTGTCGAAGCTCGGCCGCCAGTTCATCGCGGGCCTGCTCAAGCACGCCCCCGAGATCACCGCCGTGACGAACCAGTTCGTCAACTCCTACAAGCGGCTCTGGGGCGGCGACGAGGCGCCCAGCTACGTCTCGTGGGGCCACAACAACCGGTCCGCCCTCGTGCGCGTCCCGCTCTACAAGCCCAACAAGGGGCAGTCGTCGCGCATCGAGTACCGGGCGCTGGACTCCGCGGCGAACCCCTACCTGGCGTACTCGCTGCTCCTGGCGGCCGGGCTCAAGGGCATCGAGGAGGGCTACGAGCTCCCGGCCGAGGCCGAGGACAACGTGTGGGCCCTCTCGGACGCGGAGCGCCGGGCGCTCGGCTACGGCGCTCTGCCCGCCAGCCTCGACCGCGCCATCTCGCTGATGGAGGAGTCCGAGCTCGTGGCCGAGACGCTGGGCGAGCAGGTGTTCAACTTCGTGCTGCTCAACAAGCGGAAGGACTGGGCCGAGTACCGCGCCCAGGTCACGCCGTACGAGCTGCGCAGCAATCTCGAGATGCTCTGACGCCTCGGCCATGCCCCGCGAACGCTCCCTCCGCGATGTCGCACGCCTCGGCTTCGCCGCGCTCGGTGAGACCGGGGCGCGGCTGGCCGAGGCGGAGGAGCTGGCCGGGCGGCAGCTCGAGTCGGTGCTGCCCTCCTTCGCCCGGGTGGCGGATCCGGACGAGGCGCTGCTCGCTCTGATCGACCTGCTGCGGCGGCACCGCGACCGGATGGACGCGGTCCTCGCCGACGACGAGGCCCTGACCCGGCTGCTTCTGGTGGTGGGGGCCTCCTCCGGCCTCGCCGACTTCCTCCAGCGCCGGCCCGACGAGCTGGCCAGCGTGCTCGAGCCGGTGCGCACGCTCCCCGGGCGCGCCGAGATGAAGGCCGAGCTGCTCGAGTCGGTCGGCGCCGTCGACGGCTTCTCGTCGCTCCGGGAGGAGGCGGGCTGGACGGCGCTGCGCGTGCGGTACCGCCGCCTCCTCACCAGGATCGTCGTCCACGACCTGAGCCAGGCCGACCCCGTCGCGGCGATCGACCGGGTGACGAGGGCGCTGGCCGACCTCGCCGGAGCCGCGCTGGAGGCGTCCCTCGCCGTAGCGCGGACCGAGCTGGTCGAGGGCACGGGCCCGGGTCGCTTCGGCCGGGACGAGGTCGCCGCCACCCGCTTCGCCGTCATCGGCATGGGCAAGGCGGGAGCGTCCGAGCTCAACTACGTCAGCGACGTCGACGTGATCTTCGTCGCCGAGGGCGACCCGGAGAAGGAGCTGACGAACGCCCGTGCGATCGACGTCGCCACCCGGCTCGCCGTGCTCCTCATGCGCGGAACCTCTGCGCTGGCGATGGAGCCGGAGCTCTGGGAGGTCGACCCGAACCTGCGCCCGGAGGGCAAGCAGGGCGCGCTCGTGCGCACCCTCGAGTCGCACATCACCTACTACGACCGGTGGGCGAAGAGCTGGGAGTTCCAGGCGCTGCTCAAGGCGCGTCCGCTCGCCGGCGACCAGGAGCTGGGGCGAGCGTACGTCGACGCGGTCGCGCCCAAGGTCTGGTCGAGCGCCTCCCGCGAGAACTTCGTCGAGTCGGTGCAGCGGATGCGGGAGCGGGTCACCGAGAACATCCCGCAGAACGACGTCCACTACCAGATCAAGCTCGGGCCCGGCGGCCTGCGCGACATCGAGTTCACGGTGCAGCTGCTCCAGCTCGTCCACGGGCAGACCGACGACGAGATCCGCATGCCCGGGACCCTCCTCGCCCTGGGCGCCCTCGCCGACCGCGGGTACATCGGCCGCTCCGCCGCGGAGGAGTTCGCGCAGGACTACCGAGCACTCCGGCTGCTCGAGCACCGCCTCCAGCTGCGGCGCCTGCGACGCACGCACCTGATGCCGCGGGACGAGCACGAGCAGCGGACCCTCGCCCGCTCCAGCGGGCTCGCCCGCACGGCGGAGGAGCTGCTGAGCGTCTGGAACGGGATCAAGCACCGCGTCCGGGGCCTGCACGAGCGCCTGTTCTACCGTCCGCTGCTCTCCGCGGTCGCCGCGCTCTCCGACGGCGGTGCCGAGCTGTCCACCGGCCAGGCGGAGGCGCGCCTCGCCGCCATCGGCTTCGCGGACGCCCGCGGGGCGCTCGGCCACATCGCCGCGATGACCTCGGGCGTCTCGCGCCGCGCGAGCATCCAGCGCCACCTCGTGCCGGTGATGCTGCAGTGGTTCGCCGACGGACCGGACCCCGACTACGGCCTGCTCGCGTTCCGGCGCCTCAGCGACGCACTGGGCGGGACGCCCTGGTTCCTCCGGATGCTGCGCGACTCGTCCGGAGCCGCCAAGCGGCTCACCACGGTGCTCTCCGGATCGCGCTTCGTCGGCGAGCTGCTCGACCGCATCCCGGAGTCGGCGGCCTGGCTCGAGGACGACGACGCCCTCCGCCCCCGCAGCGCCGCCCAGCTCGCCGAGGAGGTGCGCGCCGTGCTCGCCCGGCACGAGACGCCCGACGCGGTCGCCTCGGTCCTCCGCTCGATGCGCCGGCGTGAGGTGCTGCGGACCGCCATGGGTGGCGTGCTCGGCCTCAGCTCGATCGAGGAGATCGCGACCAGCCTCACCGACATCATCAGCGCACTGCTGAGCGGCGTGCTCGCCGCCATCCGGCGCGGCAGTGCGACCCGGCCCGGCGCCGACGCGGAGTTCGCGATCATCGGCATGGGCCGGTACGGAGGGGCGGAGCTGGGCTTCGGCTCCGACGCCGACGTGATGTACGTCCAGCGACCCGGCACCGCCGAGCCGCACCAGGCCCAGCTCTACTCGCAGTTCGTCGTCGCCGAGCTGGTCCGGCTCACGGAGGACTCCCGCCTGCCGCTCGACCTCGACGCCGACCTGCGGCCCGAGGGCAAGAACGGGCCCCTCGTGCGCTCCCTCGACTCCTACCGCGCCTACTACGCCCGCTGGTCGCTGACCTGGGAGGCGCAGGCGCTGCTCCGGGCGCGGGGAGTGGCGGGGGACCAGGCGCTCATCGAGGACTTCGAGGAGCTGGCTGACGGGGTCCGCTACCCGGGAGCGGTCTCCGACCGCGACATCCGCGAGGTGAAGCGGATCAAGGCACGGGTCGAGAGCGAGCGTCTGCCGCAGGGCGCCGACCCCCGCCGTCACCTCAAGCTCGGCCGCGGATCGCTGAGCGACGTCGAGTGGCTGGTGCAGCTCCTCCAGCTGCAGCACGCGCGGCGGACCCCGGCGCTGCGGACCACCTCGACCCTCACCGCCCTCGCGGTCGCGGAGGAGGAGGGCATGGTCGGCCCGCAGGACGCGGAGCGGCTGCGTGCCGCGTGGATCCTCGCGTCCCGTGTCCGCTCGGGCACCACGCTCTGGGGCAACCGCACCAGCGACGTCCTCCCGACCGACCGCCGGCAGCTCGAGGGCGTCGCGCGCCTGCTCGAGTACCCGGTCGGGTCCGCGACGGCGCTCGAGGACGACTACCTCGGCGTGACCCGCCGCTGCCGCGCGGTCTTCGAGCGCCTGTTCTACGGGCCGGCCGCAGGAGACGCTCCCTCCTACCGCTGACGCCCGCGCGCCGGGGACGGCGAAGGGCCGCCCCTCCGAGGAGGAACGGCCCTTCGGCAGTGCTGCGGGATCAGACCCCGTAGTACAGCTCGAACTCGAACGGGTGAGGACGCTGCGCGAGGGGCTTGATCTCCTTCTCGCGCTTGTACTCGATCCAGGTGTCGATGAGCTCCTGAGTGAACACGCCGCCCTGGAGGAGGAAGTCGTGGTCGGCCTCGAGGGCGTCGAGAGCCTCGCCCAGGGTCGCGGGGACCTGCGGGATGAGCTTCGCCTCCTCGGGGGGCAGCTCGTAGAGGTCCTTGTCGACCGGCTCGTGCGGCTCGATGCGGTTCTTGATGCCGTCGAGGCCCGCCATCAGCTGCGCGGCGAACGCGAGGTACGGGTTGCCGGAGGCGTCGGGCGCACGGAACTCGATGCGCTTGGCCTTCGGGTTCGTGCCGGTGATCGGGATGCGGATGGACGCGGAGCGGTTGCCGGCCGAGTAGACCAGGTTGACCGGCGCCTCGAAGCCCGGGATCAGGCGGTGGTACGAGTTGACCGTCGGGTTCGTGAACGCGAGGACGGCGGGGGCGTGCTTGAGCAGGCCGCCGATGTACCAGCGCGCGAGGTCCGAGAGACCGCCGTAGCCGTTCTCGTCGTAGAAGAGCGGCGTGCCGTCGTTCCACAGCGACTGGTGGGTGTGCATGCCCGAGCCGTTGTCGCCGAAGAGCGGCTTCGGCATGAACGTGGCGGTCTTGCCCCACTGCTCGGCCGTGTTCTTGACGATGTACTTGAACTTCAGGATGTCGTCCGCCGCGTGGACCATCGTGTCGAAGCGGTAGTTGATCTCGGCCTGGCCGCCGGTGCCCACCTCGTGGTGCGAGCGCTCGAGGATGAGGCCGGCGTCGATCAGCTTGAGGCAGATGTCGTCGCGGAGGTCGGCCTGCTTGTCGACGGGGCTCACCGGGAAGTAGCCGCCCTTGTAGGGCGTCTTGTTGCCGAGGTTGCCGCCCTCCTCGACGCGTCCCGAGTTCCAGGCGCCCTCGACCGAGTCGACGGAGTGGAACGCGGAGTTCTGCGTGATCTCGTAGCGGACGTCGTCGAAGATGTAGAACTCCGCCTCGGGAGCGAAGAACGCGGTGTCGGCGATGCCGGTCGACGCGAGGTACTTCTCGGCCTTCTTCGCGACCTGACGCGGGTCCTTGGAGTAGATCTCGCCGTTGCGCGGGTTGTAGATGTCGAAGACGAGGATCAGCGTGCGCTCGACGCGGAACGGGTCCACGTAGGCGGTGGTCACGTCAGGGATCAGCTGCATGTCCGATTCGTGGATGTTCGCGAATCCGCGGATCGAGGACCCGTCGAAGAGCTGACCGACGGAGAAGAACTCCTCATCGACAGTCGAGGCGGGGATGTTGAAGTGCTGCTGGACACCGGGGAGATCGGTGAACCGGATGTCGAGGAACTTGACGTCCGTGTCCTTGATGAACGAGAGCACCTCGGAAGAATCTTTAAACATGCAAAGGTCTCCAATGGCGTAACGGGGTGCTGCAGAGCGCAGCCGTTCCAGGGTAGTGACGGGGGGTTTCCCCACCGTGTCCCTGTTGTTTCCGACATGTTACGGGGCCCGTCCGGGGTCGGGCTCCACGTCGTCTGCCGGACCACCCGCTCCTCGGTCCGCTCCGAGACGCCGCGGATAGGATCGGAGGATGCCAGCCGCCGACCGCAGGACCTTCGCCGACGCCGCCCCGAGCTCGTACCCGGGGGAGCGTCTCGGCCTCCCCCGAGAGGGCCGCCTCTCGGTCGGACGGTCCGGCCGCCGCATCGCCGCACTGGCCGTCGACTTCGCCGTCGCCGCCCTGCTGTCGCTCGCGTTCTTCGACTACGACCGCTGGGCGAGCCTGCTGCTGTTCGTCCTGCTGCAGGTCGTCTTCATCCCCACCATCGGCGGCAGCATCGGGCACCGCCTGCTCGGGATGCGCGTCATCCGTCTCGGCGGGGGCTGGGTCGGCGTGTGGCGCCCGATCGTGCGCTCGGTGCTGCTGGCCGTGCTGGTGCCGGCGCTCGTCTGGGACTCGGACCAGCGCGGCTTCCACGACAAGGTGGCCGGGACGGTTCTCGTTCGCTACTGACGGGCGCCGCAGACGGAGCAGGCCGGCCGGGAGAGATCCCGACCGGCCTGTCGCGTCGTGCGTCAGCGCGATCGCTGAGGGCGCACCTTGAAGGGGTCGACGCCCTTCGGGATGGGCAGCGACGTGTTGAGCGAGGAGAGCCGGTTCTTCACCGCGAGGACCTCGGCCTTGGTGAGGACCTTCTTCGTCTTCGAGAGGCGGCTCGGCACCTTGTGCAGCGGAGTCGCATCGGCGTCGGAGCCGACGTGCACGAAGGTGACGGGGACGTTCGGCAGGATCCGCGAGACCTTGCGCCGCTCGTCCTCGAGCATGCGCTTGGTCCGGGAGGCGGGGCCCTCCGCGATCAGCACGACGCCTCCGCGGCCGACGGCGCGGTAGACGGCGTCCTGGGTCTTGCCGTTGACGGCGACGGGCATCTCCCCGCCGGTCCAGGTGCCGCGCAGTCCGCTGCGCAGGACGGCGCCGACCGCGCCGGGCTGACCGGCGATCTGGCCGTAGGCGGCACGCTCGGCGCGACGCGAGAGCACGGCGAGTCCGGCGACCAGGCCGGCCATCACGCCCACGATGATCCACAGCGCGATCACGAAGCCGTTGCCGTTGCCGAGCAGGATGCCGAGGAGCACGCCGAGCAGGATCGGGAGCAGGAGCGCGAGGAGGATGATCCAGACGGCGCTGCTGTCGTAGCGGCGGGTCATCTGGAACACCTGCCACATCTGCTTGAGACGTCCGGGTTCCTTGACCGCCTTCGTCGACGGTTCCGTGCTGCGTGCCATGACGTCAAGGATACCGAGCGGGAGCGCGGCGGCGGACCCCGGACGCGGATCGGACTCCTCCACAGAGGGCACGTGCGCCGATCCCTCCACCGATCGGGATCGGCGGGCGTCCTCCGCCTCGGCCTGCGGTCAGGCTCGCCTCATGACGAGCAGCGGGACGGTCCAGGGCCGGAGGATCGGCGGAGCGCGGACGGGGAGGCGGTGGACGCCTGCGCCGGACGCCGCACCGTCGGCCGAGCGGACGATGCGGCCGCGGGAGGCCGAGGCGCTGCAGGCGTCGCCGGTGGCTCGGCTCGCCGAGCACCGCCACCGCGAGAGCATCGTCCGGGTGGAGTCGTCTCCGAGGAGGTGCATCGTGTCGACCGCCCCTCCCGTCGTCGCCACGCTCGAGAGGTTCCTGCGGGTCGAGCGGGGGATCGGACTCGGCGCCGCGGTCACCCTCCTCGCCCCCGTGGTGGGCGCGGTCCGCTCGGCCGCGCTCGAGGGAGCATGGCTGGCTCCGACGACGGACGACATCGGCTTGACGGAGAAGGGTCGGCCCCTGCTGCTGCTGACGACGCCCGCCGTCGACACCCCGCGTGCGGCGCGCGACGCGCTGCAGCGGGTCCTGGAGCGCCTCGGGATGCTCTGCCCGGAGCTGCCGGTCGCCGCCCTCGCGCGGCACCGCGACCTGCTGGCGCTGGAGGGCAACCTCTACGGACTCGCGGATCCGCAGGGGATAGGCGAGGCGGTGCGGGCGCTGCCGACGTCCGGCGCGGATGCACGGGGTCGGGAGGCGGTGCCTGCTCCGACTGCCCGGCACCGGCGGGTCCATCCGCTCGACGGCTGGCAGGACCGCCTCCGGGCGTTCGTCGTCCGGCGTCGGGGACCTCTCTCGGTCGGGACGGCGATCGTGCTGGGAGCGGTGCTCGCCGGATCGCTCGCGGGCGGGCCCGGTCGGCAGGTGCAGGATGCGGAGGCGTCGACCGCAGCCGCGCCCGTTCCGGCTCGGTCGACTCCGCCGGCGGTGGCGACCGCGGCACCGCCCGCTCCGGTCGCGGCGGCCGCGCTCGACGCCGAGCAGGCGGCGGAGGTGCTGATCGACGCGGTGCGCGCGTGCGGGGACAGGGAGTGCGCCCGCGGGCTGGTCACGGCGGACTCGCCGCTCGGCGACGAAGCGGACGGCCCCGCCTCCGCTGTCCCGGCGACGGGGGAGGCGTCGGCCGTCCTCGTCGACGTGAACGGGGCATCGGCGGTCGTGCACCTCAGGACGACCCCGGGGACGACAGCGGCCTCCGTCCTGATCATCAGGACGGAGGCCGGCTGGCTCATCCGCGACGTCTACACCGGAGCGGCCTCGTGAGAGGCGCGCTCAGGGGGAGCGCCTCAGATGCCGAGGTCGTTCTCGAACGAGCCCTCCTCGAGGCGCTCCTTGATCGCGACCAGGAAGCGCGCCGCGTCGGCTCCGTCGACCGTGCGGTGGTCGTACGAGAGCGCGAGGAAGACGGTCGAGCGGATCGCGATGGCGTCAGCACCGTCCACCTGCACGACGGCCGGCTTCTTGGTGACGATGCCGGTGCCGAGGATCGCGGTCTGCGGCAGGAACACGACGGGAGTGTCGAACAGGGCCCCGCGCGAACCGGTGTTGGTCAGCGTGAAGGTGCCGCCGGCGAGCTCATCGGGCTTCAGCTTGTTGTTGCGGGTGCGCTCGGCCAGGTCTCCGATGGTGGAGGCGATCTGCGCGAGGTTCAGCTCGGACGCGTTCTTGAGGACCGGGGTCAGCAGGCCGCGCTCGGTGTCGACGGCGATGCTGATGTTCTCGTGGTCCGGGTAGACGATCGACTCGCCGTCGAGGGTCGAGTTGATCACCGGGTAGGCCTTGAGCGCCTCGGCCGCCGCGAGGGCGAAGAACGGGAGGAAGGACAGCTTGGCGCCGGTCTTCTCCTGGAAGCTCTTCTTGACCGAGTCGCGGAAGCGGGCGACCGCCGTGACATCGACTTCGATGACCGAGGTGAGCTGGGCGCTCGTCTGCATCGACTCGACGGCGCGCTGCGCGAGGACCTTGCGCAGGCGCGACATCGGCTGCGTGGTGCCGCGGAGGGGCGACGTCTCGAGCGGGGTGCGCGCGGCCTTGGCGGCTGCGGCGGCGGGCGCCGAGACCGGGGCGGCCGGAGCCGACTTGGCGGCCTCGACCGCGTCGAGGACGTCCTGCTTGCGGATGCGGCCGCCGACTCCGGTTCCCGTGAGGGTGGAGAGGTCGATGCCGTTCTCGCCGGCGAGCTTGCGCACGAGCGGGGTGACGTAGCCGGGGTTGGAGTCGGTGGGCTCCGGGGAGGCGGCGGGCGCGGCGGCAGCGGGGGCCGGGGCGGCGGCGGCCGGGGCGGGAGCCGACGGAGCGGGAGCCGCGGCCTCGGGGGCGGCGGGCTTCTCGGCGGCCGGGGCGGGCTCGGGCTCGGCCGGGGCGGGAGCCTCGGCGTCGCTCTCGGCGTCCACCGACGGGGTCGCCTCGTCAGTGGCCTCGGTCTCGGCGGCCTGGACCTCGGGGGCCTCCTCGGCGGGAGCCTCGGGCTCGGACGCCGACGCGGCTCCGGAGCCGTCTCCGATGCGCACCAGCTCGGCGCCGACCTCGACGGTCTCGTCCTCCTGGACGAGGATCTCCTCGATCACTCCCGCGACGGGCGACGGGATCTCGGTGTCGACCTTGTCGGTCGAGACCTCGAGCAGGGGCTCGTCCACCTCGACGCGGTCCCCGACGTTCTTCAGCCAGCGGGTGACCGTTCCTTCCGTGACACTCTCTCCGAGTGCCGGGAGGCTGACGGATTCGCTCATGAGCCTGTCTCCTTAAGACGCTTGTGTTTCGATGTCCAGCTTACTGATGCGGAAGCGGCGGGTCGCCGCACCGCAGTGGTTCTACAGGGCGTGCAGCGGCTTCCCGGCCAGAGCGAGGTGCGCCTCGCCGAGCGCCTCGTTCTGAGTGGGGTGCGCGTGCACGAGGGGCGCGACGTCCTCGGGGTGCGCCTCCCAGTTCACGATGAGCTGAGCCTCGCCGATCAGCTCGCCGACGCGGGCTCCGACCATGTGCACGCCGACGACGGGGCCGTCGACCAGGCGCACGACCTTCACGGAGCCGGTGGTCCCGATGATCGTGCTCCGGGCGTTGCCGCCGAGGCCGTAGTCGTACACGGCGACGCGCTCGGCGCCGTACTCGGCGATCGCGCGGGCCTCGCCGAGGCCGACGGAGGCCACTTCGGGGTCGCTGTAGGTCACCTTCGGGACGTTGACGTCCCTGACGACCTGCGGCCCCAGACCGGCGATCTCCTCCGCGACGAAGATCCCCTGCTGGAAGCTCCGGTGCGCGAGCTGGAGCCCCGGCACGATGTCGCCCACGGCGTACACGCCGGGGACGGAGGTCTGCAGGCGCTCGTCGGTCAGCACGTAGCCGCGGTCGAGGCGGACCCCGGCCTCCTCGAGGCCGATGCCCGCGGTCACCGGGCCGCGGCCGACGGCGACCAGCAGGATCTCGCCCTCCACCGTTGCGCCGCTCTCGAGCGACACGGAGACGCCGTCCCCGCTCTGCGAGACCGACGCGACGCGGGATCCCAGCTGGAAGGCGATGCCCCGCTTGCGGAAGGCGCGCTCCAGCTGCTTGCTGACGCTCTCGTCCTCGTTGGGGACGAGGTGGGGGAGGGCCTCGACGATCGTGACCTCGGCGCCGAACGAGCGCCAGACGCTCGCGAACTCGACGCCGATCACTCCGCCGCCGAGGACGACGACGCTCGCGGGCACGTGGTCGAGCTCGAGAGCCTGGTCGCTCGTCAGGATGCGGCCGCCGATCTCGATCCCGGGGAGGGTGCGGGAGGCGGACCCGGTGGCGACGACGACCGACCCGCCGTGGAGCACGTGCTCGCCGACCGTCACGGTGCCCGGCGCGGTGAGGCGGCCGTCGCCGGTCACGACCGTGATGCCGCGCGAGGACACGAGGCTCTGGAGCCCCTTGTACTTGCCGGCGACGACGCCTTCGCGGTAGCGCGTGACGCCCGCCATGTCGATCCCGGTGAAGCTCGAGAGCACGCCGTACTTCTCTCCCTCGCGGGCGCCGTCCGCCAGCTCGGCGGCGTGCAGCAGGGCCTTGGTGGGCACGCACCCGCGGTGCAGGCAGGTGCCGCCGAGCTTGTCGCGCTCCACGAGCGCGACGCTCATCCCGAGCTGCGTCGCCCGGAGGGCCGCCGCGTACCCGCCGCTGCCACCTCCGAGCACGACCAGGTCGTAGCGCTCTTCCGACACCCAGTGACTCCCTCGCGACGTGCGGTCCCGCTTCCCGGCCGACCGGCTCCGGCGCTGAGCGCCGAGCGGATCGGGAGGGGGGACGAGGCGGGATCTCCCGCCCCGTCGACCCTACTACGCGCTCGCGAAGCCCTCGGCCAGAGCGATCAGCGCGCGCACCGAGACCCCCGTGGCGCCGGCTCCGGTGAAGCCGTAGCCGCCGCCTCCGTTGCTCGAGGGTCCGGCGATGTCGAGGTGCGCCCACGGGATCGTGGTCGCGTCCTCGCCCTCGCCGCGCTTCCCGACGAACTCGCGGAGGAAGTGGCCGGCGAGGAGCATGCCGCCGGCGGTGTTGCCCGGCTTGACGTTCGCGATGTCGGCGATGTCCGAGTTCAGCAGCGGTCGCAGCTCCGCGGGGAGGGGCATCTGCCAGAAGGGCTCTCCCGCCGCGCGGGCGGCGTCGAGGACGCGGGAGACCAGCTCGTCGTCGCCCAGGGCGCCGACGGTCCGGTTGCCGAGGGCGACCACGGAGGCGCCGGTCAGCGTCGCGACGTCGATGATCGCGTCGGGCTGCTCCTCGCTGGCGGCGACGAGGCCGTCGGCGAGAACCAGCCGGCCCTCGGCGTCGGTGTTCAGCACCTCCACCGTGGTCCCGCCGCGCACGGTGAGCACGTCGTCCGGGCGGATCGCGGTCCCGGAGGGGAGGTTCTCGGCGATGCAGAGCCAGGCGGTCGCGCGGAGCGGGAGGCCGAGCTCCGCGATGGCGCGCACGACGGCGTACACGGTCGCCGCGCCCGCCATGTCGGTCTTCATCCCGATCATCGAGGCCGGCGGCTTGAGCGAGAGTCCGCCGCTGTCGAAGGTGATGCCCTTGCCGACCAGGGCGAGGTGGGTGCTCGCGCCCTCGGGCGCGTAGGCGACCTTCACGAGGCGGGGCGGGCGGGAGGAGCCGCTGCCGACTCCGAGGATGCCGCCGAACCCCTCCTCCGCGAGGGCCTCCTCGTCCCAGACGGTGACCTCGAGGGGCAGTCCCTCTGCGCCGGTCTGCACGGCCTCGGCCAGCGTCTGCGGGTAGAGGTGCGACGGGGGAGTGTTGACCAGGTCCTTCACCGTGCCGACCGCGCGGCCGAGCACGAGCGCCCGGTCCAGGACGGCGGGGTCGGCCGACTCGCCGCCGCCCAGCAGGACGACGTGCTCGACGGGCGCCTTCGCCGCGGCGGCGGTGCTGCCGCGGAAGGCGGTGAAGGAGTAGGAGCCGAGCGCGGCGCCCTCGGCGACCGCGGCGAGCGTGCCGTCGGAGCCGGCGGGGAGGGAGAGGGCCACGGAGGCGGACCCCGCGAGCAGGCGGACGGCGGCGCCCGCGGCGTTCCGCAGCGCGGTGTCGTCGGGCTCCGCCGAGCCGAGGCCGACGAGGACGATCACTCCGGCACGGACCGAGGACGGCACGCGCACGAGCGTCTCGGCGGCGCCGGTCGCGCCGAGCGCGGTCAGCGCGGGGGCCAGCTCCTCGAAGCCCTCCGCGCCGACGAGCCGGGGACCATCGGGTCCCGGGGCGACGCCGAGGACGAGGGCGTCGGTGTCGATGTCGGAGGCGGGAACGGTCGAGTACTCGAGAGAGGAGAGGGGCATGGCGGCAATGCTAGGCGCTGTTCGCTGAGGGCTCAGCGGACCCGGACGGGGCGCCGGGACCCCCGTTTAGACTGGACGCATGCTGGATCCGGAAGACCTGTTCGAGATCGAGGGCGACCTCTCCGAGATCCCGCGCGGGCTGCACCTCGTCGCGGGCCTGACGGGCTCGGCCGACGCCGGGGGAGCGGTGGGGCAGCTGGGGGAGTACCTCTTCGAGACCCTCGAGCACCGCGAGGTCGCGGTCTTCGACCAGGATCAGCTGCTCGACTACCGGGCCCGCCGCCCCATCATCACCTTCGACCAGGACCACCTGACGGACTACCGTCCTGCGATGCTCCGGCTCTCGCTCGCGCACGACGAGCTGCACCAGCCGTTCCTCCTGCTCACCGGCTTCGAGCCCGACTTCCAGTGGGAGCGGTTCACCCGCGCGGTGGTCTCCCTCCTCGAGCGGCTCGACGTCGCCTCGACCACGTGGGTCCAGGCGATCCCGATGCCCGTGCCGCACACCCGGCCCGTCGGCGTCACCGTGAGCGGCAACCGCGAGGACCTGATCGAGGCGATGTCGGTCTGGAAGCCGCACACGCAGGTGCCCTCGAACGTCCTCCACCTGCTCGAGCTGCGCCTCTACGAGCGCGGTCTGACCGTGGTCGGCTTCGCGCTGCTCATCCCCCACTACCTGTCGGACACCGAGTACCCGCAGGCGGCGGTCGCGGCGCTCGAGAGCATCTCGGCGTCGACCGGCCTCATCTTCCCGACGGACCGCCTGCGCGAGAGCGGGCGGGAGTTCCTGGGCAAGGTCGACGAGCAGGTCAGCGGCAACGACGAGCTGCAGAAGCTGGTCTCGGCCCTCGAGGCGCGGCACGACACCTACATGGAGGGGACGAGCCTCCGCTCGCCGCTCACCGACGAGGACGGCTTCGTGCCCAGCGCCGACGCGATCGCCGCCGAGCTCGAGAAGTTCCTCGCGATCCGCCGCCCGGGCGAGGAGCCCACCGCCTCCTGAGCGGCCGTAGGATCGGACGAGTGCGTGATCGTCGAGCCTGGTTCGTCTTCGGTGCCGGAGCGTTCGCCTACCTCGTGGCGGTCCTGGACCGCACGACGCTGGGCGTCGCAGGAGTGGACGCCGCGGAGCGGTTCGGGGTGGCGGCCGCCGTCCTCTCGTCGCTCGCCGTCGTCCAGCTGATCGTCTACGCCGGGATGCAGATCCCGGTCGGGATCCTCATCGATCGGTTCGGCCCGCGGACCCTGATCCTCTCGGGCACGGCCCTGATGATGGCGGGCCAGGTCGTGGTCGCGATCGCGCCGGGCATCGGCGTCGCGATCGTCGGGCGGATCCTGCTGGGAGCGGGGGACGCCGCGATCTTCACCTCCGTGATCCGCCTCACGGTGACCTGGTTCAGCGGACCGATCGTGCCGCAGCTCTCGCAGTGGATCGGCAACATCGGCCAGGTGGGCCAGATCCTCTCCGCACTCCCGTTCGCGGCGATCCTCCACACGTTCGGCTGGGAGCCCGCGTTCCTCAGCGCCGCCGGCCTCGGGGCCGTGTCCTTCCTCGGCGTGCTCCTCCTGGTCGCCGACGTCCCGCCGCGCACCGAGCCGATCACGGTCGTGCCTCCGACGCTCCGGGCGACGATCGCGCAGCTCGGAGTGAGCCTGCGCCGGCCGGGGACGCAGCTCGGCTTCTGGTCGCACTTCGTCACGCAGTCCTCCGGCACGGTGTTCACGCTGCTCTGGGGCTACCCCTTCCTCGTCTACGCGATCGGCCTGCCGCCGACCGTCGCCGCGCCGACCCTCACGATCGTCGTGATCGCGGGGATCGTCGTCGGGCCGGTGCTCGGCGTCCTGACCGCCCGCCACCCCATGCGCCGCAGCAACCTCGTGCTCGGGATCGTCTCGGCGATGGCGGTCGCCTGGACCGTCGTGCTGCTCTGGCCCGGCGTCCCGCCGTACTGGCTCGTGGTGCTGCTCCTGATCGTCGTCGGAGCGGGCGGCCCCGGCTCCATGATCGGGTTCGACTTCGCCCGCACGTTCAACCCCTCGCGGAGCCTCGGCGCGGCCAACGGAGTCGTGAACGTGGGCGGGTTCCTGGCCAGCTTCACGATGATGTTCGCGATCGGCCTGATCCTCGACGCACTGGCCGGTCCCGGCGCCTCCTCGGAGCAGACCTACTCGCTCGAGCACTTCCGCCTGGCGTGGTGCGTGCAGTACGTGGTGGTCGGCGCCGGAGTCGTCGGACTCGTCGTCGCGCGCCGCCGGACCCGCCGCCGCCTGGCCGAGGACGAGGGAATAACCGTGGCCCCTCTCTGGGTTGCACTGAGTGACCGGATGCGCCGCGGCCGCGCGGGGCGCTGACGGTCGTCCCCGTCGATCCGCCCTTCTGCAGACGCGATGTCCCAGCGGAACGGCCCGGATCCCGCCGGATCGAGCCCCACTCGCACCGCACCGCACGGCTGCACTACTCAGACGTGCAATAATTGTCAATAGGACCCGTTCGGGTCGAGGAGCGCCAGGCCCACGTCGGGCGTGCGACGTCCTCGACTTGACATGGGTCCTCGTAATGCCCACCGACGGACGACGCCTTCCCGCGCCGCCCGCCCCCGGGACGCAACGGATGGAGAGGTGCCGCCATGGCCACCAGAGCTACCAAGACCGCAACGCTCGACGCCGTCGACGACGACGTGACGACGATTACCAAGAAGCCCGCGACGCGCAAGCCCGCGGCGAAGACCACGGCGGCCAAGACCACCGCGGCCAAGACGACCCGCTCGCGCGCCACGACCAAGGCCGCCGCTCCCGCCGACACCGAGGAGGAGCCGACCGACGCCGTCGAGCCCGACGAGGCAGCGGAGGAGGAGGAGACCGAGGTCGTCGCCGAGGACACCGAGACCGACGCGAAGGACGACGCTGAGACGCCGGAGGCCCCGGCCGCCGCTGCCGTCGCCGCTCCGGCCGAGCCGCTCCCGAGCGGTGCGCTCGTCCTGTCGTTCGGCGGAGAGGACGACGAGGTCCCGGTCTACTCGACCGCGATCACCGGTGCCACCGCCGACCCGGTCAAGGACTACCTGAAGCAGATCGGCAAGGTCGCGCTCCTGAACGCGGCCGAGGAGGTCGAGCTCGCGATGCGCATCGAGGCCGGCCTGTTCGCCGAGGACAAGCTCGCCAACTCGACCGACCTCAGCCCGGAGCTCGTCCGCGAGCTGCGCTGGGTCGCGAAGGACGGCCAGCGCGCGAAGAGCCACCTGCTCGGAGCGAACCTCCGGCTCGTCGTCAGCCTCGCGAAGCGCTACACCGGTCGCGGGATGCAGTTCCTCGACCTCATCCAGGAGGGCAACCTGGGCCTCATCCGTGCGGTCGAGAAGTTCGACTACACCAAGGGCTTCAAGTTCTCGACCTACGCCACGTGGTGGATCCGCCAGGCGATCACCCGCGCGATGGCCGACCAGGCCCGCACCATCCGCATCCCGGTGCACATGGTCGAGGTCATCAACAAGCTGGCCCGCGTGCAGCGCCAGATGCTCCAGGACCTGGGCCGCGAGCCCACGCCCGAGGAGCTCTCGCGCGAGCTCGACATGACCCCTGAGAAGGTCATCGAGGTGCAGAAGTACGGGCGCGAGCCGATCTCGCTGCACACGCCCCTGGGCGAGGACGGCGACAGCGAGTTCGGCGACCTCATCGAGGACACCGAGGCGGTCGTCCCGGCCGACGCCGTGGGCTTCACCATGCTGCAGAAGCAGCTGGAGTCGCTGCTCGACTCGCTCTCGGAGCGCGAGGCCGGCGTGATCCGCATGCGCTTCGGCCTCGGCGACGGCATGCCGAAGACGCTCGACCAGATCGGCGACACCTTCGGCGTGACGCGCGAGCGCATCCGCCAGATCGAGTCCAAGACGATGGCCAAGCTCCGCCACCCGTCCCGCTCGCAGTCGCTCCGCGACTACCTCGAGTAGGCCGGTGATCCGCTACGCGCCGGCGGTCCTCCTCGGGAGGGCCGCCCGGTTCGCCGCGCGGGTCCGGAAGCCCGGCGGGGGATCCGCCGTGCCCGGACTCGTGGTGAACCGCGTCGCGCCCGGATTCCTGCCCGCGGTGCTCGACGGATTCCGGGACGGCCTCGTGGTCGTCACGGGATCGGCGGGCAAGTCGACCACGACCAAGATGCTGGTCGCGGTGCTCCGCGCGCACGGGCTCCGGGTCTTCACCAACCCCTCGACGGCCAACATCGCCCAGGGGCTGACCTCCGCGCTCCTGGAGCGGGCGGACCTCCGCGGACGGATCGACGCCGACATCGCCGTCCTCGAGATGGACGAGGGTCACGGCGCGCGCCTCGCGCCCCGGATGCGCCCCCGCGTCGTCCTGCTGACGAACGTGGTGGTCGACCAGATCGACCGCTTCTTCGATCCGGCCATGGTCGCCCGGATGCTCGGCACCATCGCCTCCCGCGCGACCGGTCCCGTCGTGCTGAACGCCGACGACCGCCACGTCGCCGATGTCGCGACCTCCCTCCCCGACGAGCGGATCCGCTGGTACGGCGTCTCCTCCTCCGTCCGCGACTCCGCGTCCGGCGGTCTCGGCTACGCCGCGGAGGCGGAGGCCGGGACCGACCGCGCCACCACCGTCGTCGAGAGCACGACGGGAGCGGCCGCGCGCATCGTCAGCGACGGCGACCCGCTCGAGGTCCGGCTCCCCGCGCGGGGCGTCCACTACGCGGTCGACGCCGCGGCGGCCGTCTCCACGGCCCGCGCCGTGCTCGCCGAGCGCTTCGACCCGGCCCTCGCCGCCTCCGCGCTCTCGAGCATCGACCCCGTCTTCGGGCGGGGCGAGATCGTCACCGTGCGCGGCCACGAGGTCGAGTTCGTCCTGGTTCAGAACCCGGCGAGCTACCGCCTGAACATCGCGGAGATCCCCGAGGGGACCGAGCAGATCATGCTCGCGATCGGGTCCGACGTCCGAGACCCCTCCTACTTCTGGCCCGTGGACACCTCCGTGCTCGGGCACGTCCGGGTCGTCTCGGGGTCGAAGGCGCACGAGGCGGCGCTGCACCTGCGCTACGACGGCGTCCGCGTCGACTCCGTCGACGAGGACCTGGGCCGCGCGCTCGACGTGTTCCTCGCTCTGCCGACCCCCGCCTCCGGCCGGAAGACCATCGTCTTCTCGGCGGATTCGATGCGCCGCACCCGTGCGCACCTGCAGCTCGTCACCAACCGCGAGGAGACCGCGTGACCACCCTCCGCATCGCCGTGCTCGCTCCCGACGTCCTGGACAGCAACGGCGACGCGGCGAACGCCCGGGTCCTCGCGGCTCGGGCGCGCTGGTCGGGTGTCGAGGCGGAGGTGGTGCCGCTGGTGACCGCCTCCGACGCCGAGGTCCGTCCGGACGTCCTGGTCGCCGGGACGGGAGCGGACGAGGACCTCCCGGGCGTCCTGGCACTCCTCCACGAGATCGCGCCGACGCTGCGGGCCTGGGTCGACCAGGGCACTCAGGTGGTCGCGGTCGGAGCCGGCTGGGAGATGCTGGCCGGTTCGATCAGCACGGCCGCGGGCGGCGCCCGGGGGATCGGGCTGTTCCCCGGAGACTCGGTCACGGGCGAGCGCGCGACCGACGACCTCCTCCTCGAGACGCCGGGCGGCGTCGTCGTCGGATTCGAGAACCACGAGCGCCGGATGACCGGGATCGCGCCCGAGGACGCGCTCGGCCGAGTGCTGCACGGCACCGGCGACGGCGCCGGCCACGAAGGCTACGCGGAGGGAGGCCTTCTGGGCACGCACCTGCACGGCCCCGTCCTCGCGAAGAACCCCTCGCTCGCGGACGCGATCCTGCGGCGCGCCCTCGGCGACGCCTACTCCCCGTCGGACGAGCGTCTCCGCCTGGTCGATGAAACGGCACGAGCCGCTCGCGATGTGATCGCGAAGCGGCTCGGTGTCGGACGGTAGGGCGCTGACGCGCCGTCCGGGCTGATCGGGGACGCGCTAGGGGCGCTGCTCCTCGAAGAGTCGGGCGGACTCGTCGTGCCAGCTCTGGGCGATGCTGGAGAGCTTCTCCTGGTACTTCTTCCCGTGGTGCGCGCAGAACAGCAGTTCTCCGTTGTTCACGACCACTCGGATGTACGCCTGCGCACCGCAGCTGTCGCAGCGGTCGGCGGCGGAGAGCTGGTGGGCACCGGCGAGCTCGTCCACGCCGTTCTGGGTTGCTGTGGTCGACATGACTTGGCCTCCTGCACTCGTTCTTCGATCTCTGCTTGGTGGAACCCATCCAAGCACGCGATTGTTTCCGCACGGAGTCGATCGGTCGGCATTTCGCTCTGCGCGTAGGGGCCCCGCGCCGAGCGGCCATCGTGCTGTCGTCGGGTGCCGCGCCACCGCGGCCGGAGCGGTTCCCGAAAGTAGACTGGGCGGATGGCCTCCACCGACTACAACGCCCGCCACCTCTCCGTCCTCGAAGGTCTCGAGGCGGTCCGGAAGCGGCCCGGCATGTACATCGGATCGACCGACTCGCGCGGCCTCATGCACTGCCTCTGGGAGGTCATCGACAACTCCGTCGACGAGGCGCTGGCCGGGCACGGGACCGAGATCAGCGTGCTCCTGCACGCCGACGGCAGCGTCGAGGTGCGCGACCGCGCGCGCGGGATCCCGGTCGACATCGAGCCGAAGACGGGGCTCTCCGGAGTCGAGGTCGTGTTCACGAAGCTGCACGCGGGCGGCAAGTTCGGCTCGGGGTCCTACGCGGCGTCCGGCGGTCTGCACGGCGTCGGCGCCTCCGTGGTCAACGCGCTCTCGGAGCGCCTGGACGTCGAGGTCGACCGGAACGGCCGCACCTACCGGATGTCGTTCCACCGGGGGGAGCCCGGGCGCTTCGCCGATACGGGCGAGCCCACCCCCGACGCTCCGTTCACACCGTTCGAGAACGGGTCGGAGCTGACGGTCGTCGGCAAGGTCGCCAAGGGCGTCACCGGCACGCGCGTGCGCTACTGGGCCGACCGCCAGATCTTCACGAAGGGCGCCTCGTTCCAGACGGACGATCTGGTGACGCGCGCCCGGCAGACCGCGTTCCTCGTCCCCGGCCTCACGATCGACATCGTCGACGACCGGGCGGACGAGCGCCGCGCCGAGATGTTCCGCTACGACGGCGGCATCTCGGAGTTCGTCGAGTTCCTCGCCCCCGACGCACCCGTGACCGAGGTGCTGCGCCTCACCGGCTCGGGCACCTTCACCGAGACCGTGCCGGTGCTGACCCCCGGCGGCGCGATGGTGCCCACCGAGGTGGAGCGCACCTGCGAGGTCGACATCGCCCTGCGCTGGGGCACCGGTTACGAGACGGTGATGCGCAGCTTCGTGAACATCATCTCCACGCCCAAGGGCGGCACGCACCAGACCGGCTTCGAGCAGGGCCTGCTGAAGCTGCTCCGGTCGCAGGTGGAGGCGAACGCCCGTCGCCTCAAGGTCGGATCGGACAAGCTCGAGAAGGACGACGTGCTCGCCGGGCTCAGCGCCGTGCTGACGGTGCGCCTCCCGGAGCCGCAGTTCGAGGGCCAGACGAAGGAGGTGCTGGGCACGCCCGCAGTCCGCGCGATCGTCGCCTCCACCATCGCCTCGACGCTGGGCGCGGTGTTCTCCTCCCCGCGCCGCGAGGACAAGGCGCAGACCTCGCAGCTCCTCGAGAAGGTCGTCGCCGAGATGAAGTCGCGGATCTCGGCGCGCGCGCACAAGGAGACGCAGCGACGCAAGAACGCGCTGGAGTCCTCCTCGCTCCCGGCGAAGCTCGTGGACTGCCGCAGCAGCGACGTCGAGAACAGCGAGCTCTTCATCGTCGAGGGCGACTCCGCCCTCGGCACCGCCAAGCTCGCCCGCAACAGCGAGTACCAGGCCCTGCTGCCGATCCGCGGGAAGATCCTCAACACGCAGAAAGCGAGCATCGCCGACATGCTCTCGAACGCCGAGTGCGCCTCGATGATCCAGGTGATCGGAGCCGGCTCCGGCCGCTCCTTCGACCTCTCGGCCGCCCGCTACGGGAAGATCATCCTGATGAGCGACGCCGACGTCGACGGCGCGCACATCCGCACCCTGCTGCTCACCCTCTTCTTCCGCTACATGCGGCCGCTCGTCGAGGCGGGGCGCGTCTTCGCCGCCGTGCCTCCGCTGCACCGGCTCGTGGTGATGAACGCGGGGAAGAAGCCGAACGAGACGATCTACACCTACTCCGAGAAGGAGCTGCAGAGCGTGCTCGCGGCCCTCGGCAAGGCGGGCCGTCGCTACCAGGACCCGATCCAGCGCTACAAGGGGCTCGGCGAGATGGACGCGGACCAGCTGGCCACGACGACCATGGACCGCTCCCGCCGCACCCTCCGCCGGGTGCGGGTCGCCGACGCCGAGAACGCCGGCCGGGTGTTCGAGCTGCTGATGGGCAACGACGTGGCGCCGCGCAAGGAGTTCATCGTCCGCGGGTCGGAGTCGCTCTCGCGGGACCGCATCGACGTCTGAGCCGCGGGGCTCAGAACAGCTCGGGCGCGGCTCCGATCGTCGCGATCGGCGCCGCGAGTGCCACTCCGGAGCCGTCGCGCTTCATCCCGGAGTCGGGCAGCGCGGCGACCGAGCCGTCGGCCTCGAGGGCGTGCGCGGGACCGGGGCCGACCCAGGCGACTCCGAGGGCCGTCTCGCCCTTGAGGAAGCGCTGCGCGCGGACTCCGCCGGTGGCCCGGCCCTTGGCGGGGAACTCCGAGAACGGCGAGACCTTCGCGCTGCCGGTGTCGGTGCCCGAGAGGGCCCAGCTGTCGACGGCGACCGTCGCGACGACGGCCTCGTCCCGGTCCTCGGCGGTGACGACGGCGAAGTGCACGACGTCGTCGGTCTCGGCCAGCTTCACCCCGGCCATCCCCGCAGCCGTCCTGCCCTGGGGGCGGACGGCGGACGCGGAGAAGCGCAGCAGCTGGGCCTCGCCGGTGACGAAGACCAGCTCGTCCTCCTCCGCCGACGCGGCCGCGCCCACCACGGCGTCCTTGGGCTTGAGGGCGATGAGCTCGATGTCCGCGCGGTTGGGCAGCTCGCCCGGCGCGACGCGCTTGACGACGCCCTGCTGGGTGCCGAGGGCGATCGGCCGCTCGTCGTCGAGGGCGACGAGCGCGAGCACCCGCTCGTCCTTCGCCAGGTGCGGGAGGTAGTCGCTCATCCGCACGCCCGCGCCCAGCTGCACCGAGGAGGAGGGGACCGCCGGCACGTCGACCGCCGAGAAGCGGAGGAGCCGACCGGCGCTGGTGACCGCGCCGATCTCCGTCCGGCTGGTCGTGTCGAGCACGCTGAGGACGGCGTCGTGCTTCGAGCGGCGCGTGGCGCGCTCGGGGTGGGGAGCGGCCTCGGGGTCGCGGTCGACCCGCACCATGCGGCCGGTGGTGCTCAGCAGCACCCGGCAGGGCACGTCCGCGATCTCGAGCACCGCGGCGGCCTTCCGCCCGGTGGTGGCGACGGAGGGACGCGCCTCGGTGAGCAGGGTGCGCCGCGGGGTCCCGAGGCGCTGGGCGACCTCGTCGAGCTCGTCCGAGACCAGCTCGTCGATCCGTGAGCGGCTGGCGAGGAGGGCCTCGAGCTCGGCGATCTCGGCGAGTAGGGTGTCGCGCTCGGTCTCGAGTTCGATGCGCGAGAACTTCGTGAGGCGGCGGAGCTGGAGCTCGAGGATGTAGTCGGCCTGCAGGGTGCTGAGGTCGAAGACCTCGATCAGCCGGGCCCGCGCCGCCGCGGTGTCGTCGCTCCCGCGGATCAGCTGGATGACCTCGTCGATGTCGAGGATCGCGATGAGCAGGCCCTCGACCAGGTGCAGCCGCTCCTGGCGCTTGCGCAGTCGGTAGCGGGTCCGCCGGGTGACGACCTTCACCCGGTGGCCGATGTAGACCTGCAGCAGCTCCTTCAGGCCGAGGGTGCGCGGGCCGCCGTCGACCAGCGCGACGTTGTTGATCGAGAACGCGTCCTCGAGGGGCGTGTAGCGGTAGAGCTGCTCGAGGACGGCCTCCGGGCTGAAGCCGGTCTTGATCCCGATGACGAGCCGGAGGCCGTTGTCCCGGTCCGTCAGGTCGGTGACGTCCGAGATGCCGCTGAGCTTCTTGTTCTGGACGCCGTCCTTGATCTTGTCGATGACCTTCTCGGCGCCGACGAGGTAGGGCAGCTCGGTGACGACCAGGCCGGACTTGCGCGCGGTGATGCTCTCGACCGAGACGCGCGCGCGGGTCTTGAAGCCGCCCCGGCCGGTCGCGTAGGCGTCGCGCACGCCGGCGAGGCCGACGATCGTGCCACCGCTCGGGAAGTCCGGTCCCGGGACGAACGACATCAGGTCGTCCAGGGACGCGTCGGGATGAGCGATCAGGTGCCGGGCCGCCCCGATCACCTCCACGAGGTTGTGGGGCGCCATGTTCGTCGCCATGCCGACGGCGATGCCGCTGGCCCCGTTGACCAGCAGGTTCGGGAACGCGGAGGGGAGGACCTCGGGCTGGTCGTGCGAGTTGTCGTAGTTCGGGACGAAGTCGACGACGTCCTCGCCGAGGTGCTCGGTCATGGCCGTGGCGGCCGGGGCGAGGCGGGCCTCGGTGTAGCGGGCCGCGGCCGGGCCGTCGTCGAGGGAGCCGAAGTTGCCGTGGCCGTCGACGAGGGCGACCCTCATCGTGAACGGCTGGGCGAGGCGGACGAGGGAGTCGTAGATCGAGGCGTCGCCGTGCGGGTGCAGCTTGCCCATCACCTCGCCGACCACGCGGGCCGACTTCACGTGGCCGTGATCGGGCCGCAGCCCCATCTCGCTCATCATGTAGAGGATCCGGCGCTGCACCGGCTTGAGGCCGTCGCGGGCGTCGGGCAGGGCCCGCGAGTAGATGACCGAGTACGCGTACTCGAGGAAGGACCCCTCCATCTCGGCCGAGACGTCGACGTCCTCGATGCGCTCGGTGAGCGAGGATCCGGAGGAGGGGGCTGCAGCGTTCATGACTCGATTCGGTGGCGGGCGCGGGGCGGCGGCGGGGGACTGCACCGCCCTGCGGCGCTCGACGGGACGGGCGGAGCGGAGACGGCGCCTCGCGGACGGGACCGGCCCTCCCGTTCACGCGGACGCTCCGCTGCACCGGCCCGGCGGGGACGGCGGCGCTGTGCGAAACTGGGCGCGATGACCCACATGCTACCGCCAGCCCCCGACGGGCGGCGGAGCCTCGCCGACGTCCTGCCGGGCGCCCTCGACGCGCTCCTGGGCCGCCCCGGCCTCTTCGGCTCGCCCCGCGTCGAGCGGATCGTGGTCGTCCTCGTCGACGGCCTGGGTGCCGCGAACCTCCGCCAGCGCGGGGGCCACTCGCGCACGCTCGCTCCGGCCCTCAACCGCGGCACCACGCTCGTCTCGGGCTTCCCGACGACCACCGCGGCGGCCCTGGCGAGCCTGACGACGGGCCTGCGCCCGGGCGGGCACGGGATGGTCGGCTACCGCGTGCTCGACCGCGCCTCCGACCGCCTGGTCAACCAGCTCTCCGGCTGGGACGAGGGCATGGTGCCCGAGACGTGGCAGCCCCACCTCACGGTCTTCGAGCAGGCCTCTTCCGCCGGTGTCCGGGCCGGAGTGATCGGCCCCGCGCGGTACGCCCGCTCCGGTCTCACGCGGGCGATCCTGCGCGGCGCCGAGTACCACTCCGCCGGCGGCGTCGCCGAGCGCTTCACGGCGGCGCGCGCCCTGCTCGACGAGGGCGGGCGGCAGCTCGTGTACCTCTACGTCCCCGAGCTCGACCAGGCGGCGCACGCGCGCGGCTGGGAGTCGCCGGAGTGGACGGCAGCGCTCGAGCTCCTGGACGGGGAGGTCGGCGGAGCGGTCCGCGGGCTCTCCGCCCGCGAGAGCGTGCTGGTCACCGCCGACCACGGCATCGTGGACGTTCCGGCGTCCTCGCACGTGCTCGTCGAGCGGGGACCGCTGCTCGAGGGCGTCCGGCACCTCGGCGGAGAGCCCCGCTGCCTGCAGCTGCACCTCGAGCCGGGTGTGGACCCCGACGAGGTGGCGCGGCGCTGGATCGAGGCGGAGGGCGCACGCGCCTGGATCGCGACGCGCGACGAGGTCGCCGCGAGCGGCTGGTTCGGCGAGGTCTCTCCGGCGGCGGCCGAGCGGATGGGCGACGTGTTCGTCGCGGCGCGGAGGACCATCGCCTACTACGCGGCGGACGACTCCTCCGGCCGCTCCATGATCGGGCAGCACGGGTCGCTCACGCCGGAGGAGACGCAGGTGCCGCTCCTCCGCTTCGGCGCGCTGGCCTGAGCCGGGCCGAGGGGACGGGGGGCACCGTCCACCCCGGCGGAGCCGCGCCGGTTGAGGGTCAGTCGTCGCTGCGCGCTCCGAAGACGATCTCGTCCCAGCTCGGCATGGACGCCCGCCCCCTGCGGAGGCTCCCGCGCACGCCCGACGGCTGCTCGGGGACCGGGGGAGCGGTGCGCGGCGGCTCCGGTGCCTTCTCGACGGGAGGAGCGGCCTCGGCCTCGGGCTCCGGCTCCTCGCGGACGCGGAGACTCGAGGCGTGATCGCGCTCGCCCCGGCGGCGCCGCAGGGCGTCGAGCAGGTCGGCGGTGTCGTTGAGGTTGCGCTCGCGCTGCTCCGTCGTGCTCGTGACGGGGCGGGGGAGCGTCGAGATCGGGCGCGGGGTCTCGGAGAGGGCCGGCTGCGGCTCCGTGTCGGAGGGGCGGACGGCGGCCGGCCGGGCGTGCGGCATCGCGGCGGGGCGGCCGGCGGTGGGGTGGTCGGCCCGGGCGGAGCGGCTCGGCGCCTCCGCGGACTCCGTGTCGAAGCGCGTGGCGAGCTCGTCGACGGCTGCGGGGATGACGGCGCGCAGGCGCGGGATGAGGGTCGGCCGGATCTCGCCCTGCTGCGAGAGCGTGATCGCCTCGGAGGTCAGCGGCGACAGCAGCGCCTTCCGCGGGTCGAAGCGCCAGCGGGCGTCGTGGTCGATCTCGTCCGAGCGGAAGAGGAGCTTGACGGCCCAGCCCTCCTCCTCCTTCCAGCTCGACCACTGCTCGCCCTCGGCGCCGAGCGACGCGAGGCGGTCGCGGATGACGTCGCCGAAGGGCGTGCCCTCCTCGAGGGGATCGGGGTCGGTGGTCGTGTAGACGCGCACGGCGAGAGCGGACGCGACGATGTGCTCGCGCTCGGCTGTGACGGGTCCCTCGAAGCGCTGGACGTAGCCCAGGTCGGCGCCCGTGAGCTCGGCGACCTCCTCGGCAGAGAGCCCGGAGCGGATGTGGGCCTGGATCTCACGGGGGGAGACGCGCTTCTCGCGCGGCGGGAGGGTGTGGACCCGCGGCCGCAGCTGGCTCTGCAGCGTCTCGTCGATGCGGACCGAGAAGCGCTCGCCGCCCTCGGACACGAGGACGAGCGATCCGCCCTCGACGCCGATCACCTTCAGTTCCATCATCGTGGGGACCCTCCTTCTGGACGCGGACCGGGCAAGGATGCCACGCGCCCGGGCGATCGGCCGGGAATACCCCGGGCGGGTCGAAAGTTGGTGCGGAAGGAGGCGGGGCGAGCGGGTGTCAAGAGCCGTTCGAGGTGGTTTGCGAATCGATGCGTCGTGATGCACACTGACCCCGCCGATTTGTTGAACAGCAGAAATAAGAAGTGGATGGGAATGGCTACGGACTACGACGCCCCCCGCAAGACCGATGACGACTCCGAGTCGATCGAGGCCCTGAAGGAGCGAGTCCCCGACAAGATGTCCGGAGTCGTCGACGTCGATGACGCCGACAACCCGGGCGGATTCGAACTGCCCGGTGCCGATCTGTCCGACCTCGATCTGGACGTCGTGGTCCTTCCGCCCCAGGCGGACGAGTTCACGTGCGTGAGCTGCTTCCTCGTGAAGCACCGCTCGCAGATCGACCACGAGGAGAAGCTCGGACCGATCTGCCTGGAGTGCGCCGCTTAAGCGCCTCCCGGCTCCGAAGGACGACCGCTCCGTCGCCGTGATCCCCGGATCGCGGCGACGATGTCGTCCGGGCGGCGGGTGGAGACCAGCCAGTACGGCGTCGGGTCGGCCGGATCCTCGATCGGGACCCGCACCACCTCCTTCACCCAGCCGCGGATGACCAGGTACGCCCGCGCGTCCAGGCGCGTCCCGCGCTCGGCGAACGCCTGGTCCCCCGAGTAGGAGGACGGCTCGCCCACGAAATCCAGCGGGATGTGCGCGCGGCCGGCGCGCAGCTCACCCTCCGCCACCTCGATCACGGGGGAGAGGGCCAGCAGCGACAGCACGCAGCCCGCGTACAGAACGACCGCGACGATCACCCCCACCGCGAGGTCGATGGGCGCGAACACCAGGATGCTGGCGGGGATCACGAGGGCGGTGGCGACGAAGAGCCAGGGCGCGGGCCACAGCCTCTCTCGGTAGGACGGCATGACCCTATTGGATCAGACGTTTGGTCTACCCTCGTCACGTGCCTGCAACCGTCGACGTCCCGATCACCGCGGACCGGCTCCCCTCCTACGCCCGTCCGGGCGACGCGGGAGCCGATCTCCACTCGACGGAGGACGTGGTGCTCGCCCCCGGTGAGCGCGCCTCCGTCGGCACCGGGGTGGCCGTCGCCCTCCCGGAGGGCCACGTCGGCTTCGTCGTCCCCCGCAGCGGGCTGGCCTTCAGGCACGGCATCACCGTCGTCAACGCCCCCGGAACGATCGACGCGGGCTACCGCGGCGAGATCCGGGTGGCGCTGCTGAACACCGACAGCCGCGAGACGTACCGCGTCTCGGTGGGGGACCGGATCGCGCAGCTCGTGATCGTCCCCGTCGTCCAGGCGAGGTTCACGGCCGTCGACGAGCTTCCCGAGTCGGTCCGCGGCACGGGCGGCTTCGGATCCACCGGGTACGCCGCCGGCGCCCAGGAGACCAGAATCCACGAGGAGAGCGCATGAGCGACATCCAGCCCACGGCCGGCGAGGCCGCCGAGCCCGTCCAGCAGGACTTCGAGAAGTCGGCGCCGGAGGACCGCGCGGAGGCCGGGCCCCTGGACGAGCGCGAGGCCAACCCGGTCCGCCCCTACATCGACCTCGGCGGAGTGAAGGTGCTTCCCCGCGAGGGCATGCACATCCGCCTCGAGGTCGAGGAGGGGACCAAGCGCGTCATCGCCGTCGGCCTCGACTACGCCGGGTCGACGCTGCAGGTGCAGCCCTTCTCCGCGCCGCGCTCCTCGGGACTCTGGCACGAGATCCGCGGCCAGATCGCCGAGCAGATCGGCCGTCAGGGCGGATCGACGACGGAGCGCGACGGCGTCTTCGGTCCGGAGCTCGTCGCCGAGCTCCCGATCGCCGGCGGCCAGACCCGCGTCGCCCGGTTCGTCGGCGTCGACGGTCCGCGCTGGTTCCTCCGCGGCGTGATCGCCGGAGCCGGAGCCGTAGACGAGCAGGCGGCCGCCTCGGTCGAGGAGCTCTTCCGCAGCATCGTCGTGGTCCGCGGCAGCGGCCCGATGCCTCCGCGCGACCTGATCCCGCTGAAGGTGCCGACCGGCAGCCAGACCCAGCAGAGCGCGAGCTGACCGGCATGGAGCCGGTGCGGCCCGAGGACCCGGCCCGATCGGAGGAGCCGGTCCGGCCCGAGGTCGGCGACGCGATCGCGCAGGCCGCCCGCCGCTCGGGACTCGGCGCGGTCGCCGACGGCGAGCCGTTCGACGGGAAGGCGCTGCTGCGCACCATGGGCGGCGTCCGGGGGATCCTCGAGGCCGTCGTGCCCGGCATCGCCTTCGTCCTGCTCTACACGGTCACCTCGGAGCTGGTGCTCTCGCTGGTCGCATCCGTCGGGCTCGCCGTGGCGTTCACGGTGGCGCGGGTGCTCGGCCGGACGCCGGTGATCCAGGCCGTCGGCGGGCTGCTCGCCGTGGTGGTCTCGGCCGCACTGGCGCTGTTCACCGGGCGGGGCGTCGACAACTTCGCCCTGGGGCTGCTCACCAACCTCGTCTACGGGCTCGTCTTCCTCCTCTCCGTCCTCGTGCGCTGGCCCCTGATCGGCGTCGCCGCCGGCTTCCTGATGGGGGACGGCACCTCCTGGCGGTCCGATCGGCGCAAGCGCCGCCTCTTCGGCGCCCTGACCCTCGCGTGGGCGGGGCTCTTCCTCCTGCGCCTGGCCGTGCAGTACCCGCTGTTCCTCGCCGAGGACACCACGGCGCTGGGCATCTGGAAGCTGGCGCTGGGCCTGCCCCTGTACGCGCCGCTGCTGGTGCTCACCGTGCTCGCCGTCCGGGCCGAGTACCGCGGAGCCGGCGAGCGCGCCGATGCGGGCGATGCTCCGGATCGTGCATAGAATTGTCTCGACGTCGAGATAAATAGCGCTCGCCTCCCCGCACCGTCGCGGCGAGGTCGACCGGGCGCCTCGGCGTCGAGGAGTTAGGTCCTCCTTGGTGGCAGGCCGCTGTGCGCGGTCGTCAAGATGAGGACGGAGAGCGGCTCCGCCCGTCGGCGGACGCTGCAGTCAGCGAAGGAGAGGGCGACGTGTCCGCGGTAGACAGCTTTGGATCGAAAGACACCCTGAAGGTCGGCTCGACCGACTACGAGGTGTTCCGCATCGACCGGGTCCCCGGTCACGAGAAGCTCCCGTTCAGCCTCAAGGTGCTGCTCGAGAACCTCCTCCGCACGGAGGACGGCGCGAACATCACCGCCGACCACATCCGCGCCCTCGGCGAGTGGGTCCCGGAGTCGGAGCCCGACACCGAGATCCAGTTCACGCCGGCCCGCGTGGTCATGCAGGACTTCACCGGCGTGCCCTGCATCGTCGACCTCGCCACCATGCGCGAGGCCGTCGCTGCCCTGGGCGGCGACGCGAACCGGATCAACCCGCTCGCGCCCGCCGAGATGGTCATCGACCACTCCGTCATCGCCGACCTCTTCGGCACCGAGGACGCGCTCGAGCGCAACGTCGAGCTCGAGTACGAGCGCAACGGCGAGCGGTACCAGTTCCTCCGCTGGGGCCAGACCGCCTTCGACGACTTCAAGGTCGTCCCGCCCGGAACCGGCATCGTGCACCAGGTCAACATCGAGTACCTGGCCCGCGTCACCATGACCCGCGAGGTGGGCGGCGCGCTGCGCGCCTACCCCGACACCTGCGTCGGCACCGACTCGCACACGACGATGGTCAACGGCCTCGGCGTGCTCGGCTGGGGCGTCGGCGGCATCGAGGCCGAGGCCGCGATGCTCGGCCAGCCCGTCTCGATGCTCATCCCGAAGGTCGTCGGCTTCAAGCTCACCGGCTCGATCCCGACCGGCGTGACCGCGACGGACGTCGTGCTCACCATCACGCAGATGCTGCGCAAGCACGGCGTGGTCGGCAAGTTCGTCGAGTTCTACGGGGCCGGCGTCGCCGCGGTGCCGCTCGCCAACCGCGCCACCATCGGCAACATGAGCCCCGAGTTCGGCTCCACCGCCGCGATGTTCCCCATCGACGACGTGACCCTCGACTACCTGCGCCTCACCGGCCGCAGCGACGAGCAGATCGCCCTCGTCGAGCAGTACTCCAAGCTGCAGAAGCTCTGGCACGACCCCGCGGTCGAGCCGGTCTTCAGCGAGTACCTCGAGCTCGACCTCGGCACCGTCGTCCCCTCGATCGCCGGCCCGAAGCGCCCGCAGGACCGGATCGAGCTCTCGTCCGCCAAGACGCAGTTCGAGTCGGACCTCACCAACTACGCGGACGTCTCGCACGACATCGTCGACCTGACCATCGCGGAGTCGTTCCCCGCCTCCGACCCCGGAGAGCTGCAGCCGCAGGACGAGCACAGCAGCCACGAGCACACCCACCGCTCGCACGCGCCGGCGACCGCCTCCAAGCCGACCACGGTCGAGCTCGGCGAGGGCGGGACCTTCACGATCGATCACGGCGCCGTCGCGATCGCGGCGATCACCTCGTGCACCAACACGTCGAACCCGTCCGTCATGCTCGCGGCCGGCCTGCTGGCCCGCAACGCGGCGCAGAAGGGCCTGAAGGCCAAGCCGTGGGTCAAGACCACGCTGGCGCCCGGATCGAAGGTCGTCACCGACTACTACGAGAAGGCCGGCCTGACCGAGTCGCTCGAGGCGCTCGGCTTCTACACCGTCGGCTACGGCTGCACGACCTGCATCGGCAACTCCGGCCCGCTGCTCGAGGAGATCTCGGCCGCGGTGCAGGACAACGACCTCGCCGTGACCGCCGTGCTCTCGGGCAACCGCAACTTCGAGGGCCGCATCAACCCGGACGTGAAGATGAACTACCTGGCGAGCCCCCCGCTCGTCATCGCCTACGCGCTCGCCGGCTCGATGAACTTCGACTTCGAGGTCGACGCGCTCGGCACCGACTCCGACGGCAACGACGTGTTCCTCAAGGACATCTGGCCCGACGCGGCCGAGGTGCAGGCGACGATCGACTCGTCGATCGACAAGTCGATGTTCGACACGCAGTACGCGGGCGTGTTCGACGGCGACGAGCGCTGGCGCGCGCTGCAGACCCCCGAGGGCTCGATCTTCGAGTGGGACGAGTCGTCGACCTACGTGCGGAAGCCCCCGTACTTCGACGGCATGACGATGGAGACGACCCCGGTCACCGACATCGCCGGTGCCCGCGTGCTCGCCAAGCTCGGCGACTCCGTCACGACCGACCACATCAGCCCCGCCGGCTCGATCAAGGCCGACAGCCCCGCCGGCCGCTACCTCGACGAGCACGGTATCGACCGCAAGGACTACAACTCCTACGGCTCGCGCCGCGGCAACCACGAGGTGATGATCCGCGGCACGTTCGCGAACATCCGCCTGCGCAACCAGCTGCTCGACGGCGTGGAGGGCGGCTACACCCGCGACTTCACTCAGCCGGACGCCCCGCAGTCGTTCATCTACGACGCGTCGCAGAACTACCAGGCCGAGGGAACCCCGCTCGTCATCCTGGGCGGCAAGGAGTACGGCTCCGGCTCGTCGCGCGACTGGGCGGCCAAGGGCACGAGCCTGCTGGGCGTCAAGGCGGTCATCGTCGAGAGCTTCGAGCGGATCCACCGCTCGAACCTCATCGGCATGGGCGTCGTCCCGCTGCAGTTCCCCGCGGGCGAGAGCTGGGAGTCGCTGGGCCTGGACGGCACCGAGTCGATCAGCATCTCGGGCATCGAGGAGCTGAACGAGGGCGTCACCCCCAAGACGGTCCACGTCGTCGCCGAGCCGACCGAGCACTCGGCCGAGGGCAAGCAGACCGTCGAGTTCGACGCGGTCGTCCGCATCGACACCCCCGGTGAGGCGGACTACTACCGCAACGGCGGCATCCTGCAGTACGTGCTGCGCTCGCTCGTCTAGATCAGCCGCAGAGCGTGTGCGCCTTCCCTGCGGGGGAGGCGCACACGCGTTCCCGGGGGCCCCGTGCGTAGACTCGGGAGACGTCCCCACCTCGCTCACGACCCCGGAAGGCGGCGCGCATGGCTGTTCTCGAGACCATCGGCGGTCCTCGCGATCTCGATCGCCTGACCGCGGCCGAGCTCGAGACGCTGGCGCAGGAGATCCGCGACTTCCTCGTGCGCGAGGTCTCGAAGACCGGCGGCCACCTGGGCCCGAACCTCGGCGTCGTCGAGACGACGATCGCGATCCACCGGGTCTTCGACTCGCCGCACGACGCGATCGTGTTCGACACCGGACACCAGTCCTACGTCCACAAGCTGCTCACCGGTCGCCAGGACTTCTCGAAGCTCCGGCAGCGCGGCGGCCTCGCCGGCTACCCGCAGCGGAGGGAGTCGCCGCACGACATCGTCGAGAGCTCGCACGCCTCCAGCTCGCTGTCCTGGGCGGACGGCATCTCCCGCGCCTTCACGATGACCGGTCAGACCGACCGCCACGTCGTCGCGGTCGTGGGCGACGGCGCCCTCACCGGCGGCATGACCTGGGAGGCGCTGAACAACATCAGCGACGACAACTCCCGCGGGCTGGTCATCGTGGTCAACGACAACGGGCGCTCCTACGCCCCGACCATCGGCGGCATGGCCCGCTTCCTCAACGGCGTCCGCACGCGGCCGACCTACCGCACGATGCACCGCGGCTCCCGGGCCGTCTCGGAGCGGCTGGGCGGCCCCGCCGCCGCCGTCTACCGCGGCGTGCGCGGCGGGCTCCACGGCTTCCTCAGCCGCTTCATCAACAACGAGGCGCTCTACTCCAACCTCGACATCAAGTACCTGGGGCCGATCGACGGCCACGACCTGACGGCGATGGAGGAGGCCCTCCAGCAGGCGAAGGACTACGGCCAGCCGGTCATCGTCCACGCGATCACCCAGAAGGGCAAGGGCTTCGGTCCGGCCGTGCACGACCTCGCCGACCAGTTCCACGCCGTCGGGCAGATCGACCCCGAGACGGGCGAGCCGCTGAGCGCGGCCGGCGCCCGCTCGTGGACCTCGGTGTTCGCCGAGGAGATCGTCACGCTGGCCGACGAGGACCCGACGATCGTCGGCATCACGGCCGCCATGCTCCGGCCCGTCGGTCTCGACCGCCTCGCGGAGAAGTACCCGGAGCGCGTCTTCGACGTCGGCATCGCGGAGCAGCACGCCGTGACCTCGGCCGCCGGTCTCGCCTTCGGCGGGCTGCATCCGGTCGTCGCGCTGTACGCCACCTTCGTGAACCGCGCCTTCGACCAGGTGCTGATGGACGTCGCACTGCACCGCGCGGGCGTCACCTTCGTGCTGGACCGCGCCGGAGTCACCGGACCCGACGGTCCGAGCCACCACGGCATGTGGGATCTGGCGATCCTGCAGGTCGTCCCGAACATCCGCCTCGCCGCTCCGCGCGACTCCGTGCGCCTGCGCGAGGAGCTGCGCGAGGCCGTCGGCGTCACCGACGCGCCGACCGTGGTGCGCTTCTCGAAGGGGAGCGTCGGAGACGAGATCGACGCCGTCGAGCGTCTCGGCGACGGGGTCGACGTGCTCGCCCGCGCCGAGCGCAAGGACGTGCTGCTGGTCACGGTCGGGCCGATGGCCGCGATGGGTCTCGAGGTCGCTCAGCGGCTCGCGGCCCAGGGCATCGGAGCCACCGTCGTCGACCCCCGCTGGGTCGTGCCCGTTCCCACCAGCATCATCGAGCTCGCCCGCGAGCACCGCATCGTCGTCTCGATCGAGGACGGGGTGCGCGTCGGCGGGATCGGCACGCGCATCCGCCAGGACCTGCGCGAGGCCGGCGTGGACACCGCGGTGACCGAGCTCGGGCTGCCCGACCAGTTCCTCGACCACGCCAAGCGCGAGGAGATCCTCGAGGACGTCGGACTCACTCCCCAGCACATCGCCCGCGACGTCGTCGCGCAGGTGCTGGGCAGCAAGATCCCGGTCGCCCGTCCGCTCCCGGACGAGGTCGAGGCCCGGGACGACGCCCGCAGCGACTGATCGGCCGTCGGGACCCGTCCCTCAGGCGACGCGCGGAAGGGGCGCCGGATCAGATCCGGCGCC
This sequence comes from Rathayibacter sp. VKM Ac-2805, assembly GCF_009834265.1. NCBI lineage: Bacteria > Bacillati > Actinomycetota > Actinomycetes > Micrococcales > Microbacteriaceae > Rathayibacter > Rathayibacter sp. VKM Ac-2805. Next base: position 1,747,870 of record NZ_CP047185.1, on the reverse strand, counting down.
CCTTCCGCGTCACTGCACTCCGCGTCAGTCGACGCCGCGGATCGCGGGGTGGTGGAACGTGTCCCCGAACGCCCGCTCGCTCGCGCCGACCCGGTCGAGGTAGGGCGTGAGCCCGCCCATCTGGAACGGGTAGCCCGCGCCGAGGATCAGGCAGAGGTCGATGTCCTCCGCGGCGTGCACGACGTCGTCGTCCAGCATCCGCTTGACCTCGTCCGCGAGACCCGTCTCGACGCGCAGCCGCAGCTGCTCGGCCGTCATCGGCTCCGTGCCCCCGGCGACGATCGCGACCGCGCGCTTGTCGACGCCCTTCACACGCCCCTTCGCGTCGCGCTCGAAGACGTGGCCGAGCTCGGCGAGGCGGTGCAGGTTGGGGCTGTCGAAGAAGCGGTCGGGGAACGCGGCGTGGTGGGTGTCGAGCACGTGCGCGCCGACCTTGAGGCCCACCAGCTCGAGCAGCTCGAACGGGGTCATCGGCAGGCCGAACGGAGCCAGCGACTGCTCGACGACCTCGAAGGGAGTGCCCGTGTCGACCGCGTGCATCGCCTCGCCCAGGACCTTCGCCAGCACGCGGTTCACCACGAAGCCCGGGGTGTCGCGCGTGATGACGGCGTTCTTCTTGAGCTTCGCGGCGGTGACCATCGCCGTCGAGAGGGTCTCGTCGTCGGTGTGCGGTGTCCGGACCACCTCGATCAGCGGCATGACCGCGACCGGGTTGAAGAAGTGGAAGCCGACGAGGCGCTCCGGGTGCTCCAGCCGCTCGCCGATGCGCTCGACGGAGAGGGACGAGGTGTTGGTCGCGAGCACCGCCGTGGGCGAGACGTAGCGCTCGATGTCGGCGAACACCTCCTGCTTCACCGACAGCTCCTCGAAGACCGCCTCGATCACCCAGTCGGCGTCGGCGAAGTCGGAGCGATCGGTCGTGCCGGTGATCAGCGCCCGGAGGCGGTTCGCGTCGTCGGGGGAGACGCGTCCCTTCGCCAGCAGCGCGTCGATCTCGGCGCGGATGCCCGCGACGCCCTTGTCGACCCGCTCCTGGTCGAGGTCGGTGATGACCACCGGCACCTGGAGGCGGCGGAGGAAGAGCAGCGCGAACTGCGAGGCCATGAGGCCCGCGCCGACGACCCCGACCTTGGTGACGGGCTTGGCCAGCGCCCTCTCCGGCGCTCCCGCGGGTCGCTTGGCGCGCTTCTGCACCAGATCGAACGCGTAGATGCTCGCGCGGAACTGGTCGCCGGAGATCAGGTCGGCCAGCGCCTCGTCCTCGGCGGCGAAGCCCTCCTCACGCGTGGTGTTCTTCGCGGCCTTGAGCAGCTCCAGCGCGCGGTACGGAGACGCCGCGACCGTGCCGATCCGCGACTCCAGCTGCTTGCGCGCGATCGAGATCGCGACGTCCCACTTGACCAGCCGCTCCAGCTTGCCGGGCGCGTTCGGCCGCTCCACCTTCACGGAGCCGCCGATCACGCCGTCGGCCCAGCGGAGCGAGTCCTCGAGGAAGGCCGCGGGCGGGAAGATCGCATCGGCGATGCCGAGGTCGAACACCTCCTGGCCCTTGAGCGTGCGGTTGTTCTTCAACGGGTTCTCGACGACGACCTTGAGGGCGTTCTCGATGCCGATCAGGTTCGGCAGGAGCCACGCGCCGCCCCAGCCGGGGATGATGCCGAGGAAGACCTCGGGGAGCCCGAGCGCGGGGATGGAGGAGTCGACGGTGCGGTAGTCGGCGTTCAGGCCGATCTCGGTGCCGCCGCCCAGGGCGAGGCCGTTGATGAAGGCGAAGGACGGCACGCCCAGCTCGGCCAGCATCCCCAGCGTGCGGTGGCCCAGGCGCGCCAGCTGGCGGCCCAGCTCACGGCTCGGGATGGCCCCGACCTTGCTGAGGTCGGCTCCCGCGGCGAGGATGAACGGCTTGCCGGTGATGCCGACCGCCTGGATCTCGCCCCGCGAGGCGCGCTCCTTCTGCGCCAGGAGGACGTCCGCCAGCTCGAAGAGCGACGCCGGCCCGAAGGTGTTGGGGCGGGTGTGGTCGCGGTCGTTGTCGAGCGTGATCAGGGCGAGCGTGCGGCCGCTGGGCAGCGGAACGTCGCGGACGTAGGAGTGGGTGACGACCTCGCCCTCGGCGAGGTCCACGAGGTTCTCGAATCCGTCGAGCATGGGTCAGCGTCCCTTCCGTCGTCCGCGCTTGCCGTCGTAGTGCGGGTTCTCCCAGATCACCGTGCCGCCCTGACCGAGGCCGACGCAGAGGGCCGTCACGCCGTAGCGGACCTCGGGGTGCGACTCGAACTGCCGGGCCAGCTGGATCATCAGCCGGACCCCGGAGGAGGCAAGCGGGTGGCCGATCGCGATCGCTCCGCCGTACTCGTTGACGCGCGGGTCGTCGTCGTCGAGGCCGAAGTGGTCGAGGAAGGAGAGCACCTGCACGGCGAACGCCTCGTTGAGCTCGAAGAGCCCGATGTCCTCGATGCCCAGGCCCGCCTTGCGGAGCGCCTTCTCGGTCGAGGGGACCGGGCCGATGCCCATGATCTCGGGCTCGACGCCGGCGTACGCGAAGCTCACCATCCGCATCTTCGCGGACAGGCCCAGCTCCTGCGCGGCCTCGGCGCTGGCCAGGAGCGACACCGTCGCTCCGTCGTTGAGCCCGGAGGAGTTGCCCGCGGTCACCCGGCCGTGGGGGCGGAACGGGGTCCGCAGGCCCGCGAGGCCCTCGAGGGTCGTCTCGGGGCGCGGTGCCTCATCGGCGGTCGCGAGGCCCCAGCCCGCGGCGCTGCGCGTGGCGACGGGGACGAGGTCCGGCTGGATGCTGCCGGCGGCGTACGCGGCGGCGAGCTTCTGCTGGCTCCGCAGGGCGTAGTGGTCGGCGCGCTCCTTCGTCAGGTGCGGGAAGCGGTCGTGGATCCGCTCCGCCGTGCGGCCCATGTTGAGCGCGTCCTCGCCGACGAGGCGCTCGGAGAGGAAGCGCGGGTTGGGGTCGGCGCCGAAGCCCATCGGGTGCCGGCCCATGTGCTCCACGCCGCCGGCGAGGACCACGTCGTAGGCGCCGAACGCGATGCCGCCCGCGGTCGCGGTGACCGAGGTCATCGCTCCGGCGCACATGCGGTCGATGGCGAAGCCGGGCACCGACTTCGGCAGCCCTGCGAGCAGCGCCGCCGTGCGGCCGAGGGTCAGGCCCTGGTCGCCCTGCTGGGTGGTGGCGGCGATCGCCACCTCGTCCACCCGCTCCTTCGGCAGCGCGCCGTTGCGCTCCAGCAGACCGATCATCGCCTTGACGACGAGGTCGTCGGCTCGGGTCTGCCAGTACATGCCCTTCTCGCCGGCACGCCCGAACGGAGTACGGACTCCGTCGACGAACACGACTTCGGATCTCTCGGCCACAATGCCTCCCAGGAACTCACGGTCGCCGTCGATCGTAGGAACCGGCACCGCGCAGCCGGAATCCTTTGCCGCTTCCTACGAAGGGGTTTCGGTGCCCTCGGCCGGCGCTTGGGCCGCTTCGACAAACGCGGTGGCGATCGAGCCCGACGTGGCCTCGACCTGCCAGGCGCGGGCGCCGGCGCGGGTGAGCTCCGCGGCGACCGACTCCGCGGTCAGCGGCTCGGGCGGGTTCCAGGCCACCCGGCGCAGCAGCTCCGGCGTGAGCAGGTTCTCGACCGGGAGCGAGAGCAGCTCGGCGATCTCGGTGACCACGGCGCGTCCCGCCTTCAGGCGCGCGTCGGCGGCCGGGTTGCGATCGCCCCACGCGCGGGGAGGGGGGAGCGTGTCGGCGGCCGGGCGGGTCGGGCTCGGCAGGTCCTCGGTCGTCGTCCCGCGCTCGATCGCGGCCCACCAGCGCTCGACCTCGCCGCGGCTGGCGCGGCCGGTGAAGTCGCGGCGGCCCGAGAGCTGGCCGATGCTGGTCGGGATGTTGCGGGCGACCGCGATGATCGAGGAGTCGGGGATCAGGCGGCCGGGAGCGATGTCGCGCTCGCGGGCGAACGCGTCCCGGGCCAGCCAGAGCTCGCGCGCCACGGCGAGGGGGCGCGGGCCGCGGAGCGAGTGCATGCCGGAGAGGCGGCGCCACGGGTCCGGCGGGACCGCCTTCGGGGCGCGCGCGAGCGTCGCCTCGAACTCCTCGCGGGCGATGCGCGTCTTCCGCGCGGCGATGAGCATCTCCTCCATGCGGTCGCGGAGGTCCACGAGGAGCTCCACGTCCTTCGCGGCGTAGACGAGCCAGCTCTGGGGGAGGGGGCGGGTCGACCAGTCGGCGGCCGAGTGCTCCTTGGCCAGGTGGATGCCGAGGAGGTCCTCGACGACGGCGCCGAGGCCCACCTTGGGCAGTCCGAGGAGCCGGGCGGCGAGCTCGGTGTCGAAGATCCGCACCGGGTCCAGGCCCACCTCGCGGAGGCAGGCGAGATCCTGGCTGGCGGCGTGGAGGACCCACTCCTCCTGGCCGATGACCGCCTGCAGGGCGTCCATCCGGCCGATGGCGGGGGGATCGAAGAGGAACGCGCCGGCACCGCGCCGGTAGACCTGGATCAGGTACGCGCGCTGCGAGTAGGTGAAGCCGGAGGCGCGCTCGGCGTCGACGGCGACGGGGCCCTCGCCGGCGGCGAGGGCGTCGACCGCGGCGAGGAACTCGTCGGGCGTGGAGAGGACACGGTAATCAGTCACGGTTGTTCCGTCGGAAGGCGAGCGGGGTCACACCGTCGCTCGATACGGGCGGGAGACCCGCGAGCATGCACAACAGCTCCCCCCACCCTTCCACGTGAGCGGCGAGCTGCGCATCATCCGGGCTCCAGGAGGCGCGGATCTCGATCTGCGCACCGTCCCCCTGAGCGGCCAGCTCGCCGAAACCGGTGGAGAGCACCTTGGTGGCCGTGCCGGACGCGGCGGAATAGGAGGCGCCCCGCGCCCCGAGGGCGTCGATGAGCCAGGACCAGGCGACCTCGGCGAGGAACGGATCGGTGCCGATCTCGACCTCGAGCGGGGCCTGGGCGAAGCAGACGACACGGAAGGGGCCGCCCCACTGCTCGGGCTCCTCGGGGTCGTAGAGCAGGATGAAGCGCCCCGTGCCCAGCTCGGAGTCGCGTCCGTGCGCGTGCGGCGCGACGTCGCCCGACAGGGCGAGGGCCCAGGGCGCGAGACCCGACGGCGAGGCGATCTCGGACACGGTGAGCTCGGCGCGCGTGGCAGCGGCGCGGATCGACTCCGTCGCGACCCGGAACTCCTCGGGGAGCTGGGACGACGCTGGGAATTCGGGCACGGTCGCAGACTAGGGTTCCGACGCGCCCGGGACGCGGAGGCACGCCGGGTGGGCGGCTCTCAGCGCGTGCGGCTCCAGCGGGCGTAGACGGCCCCGGAATCGTCCGCGGCCAGGAGCGTCAGGGCGTAGGCGTCGTCGACGACGGCCGTGCCCGTCGCGACCGGGAGGCCCGGCAGGACGACGCGCGGCGAGGTGGTGAGGCACAGCTCGTCGACCCGGCCCGAGGCGAGGAACTGGCCCGAGAGCGAGGCGCCGCCCTCGCAGACGACGCGGTGCAGGCCGAGCCCGGCGAGAGCCTCCAGGAGCTCGTCGACGCCGATCCGCTCCGAGGAGGACGGGACCGGGACGACCTCGACGCCGGCGGGGAGCCCCTCCACCGCGCCGCGCGACTCCGGCACCAGCAGCAGGACCCGGGAGCCCTCCTGCAGCTCCAGGCGGTGCCCGGCGAGATCGCCCGAGGCGGAGACGACGGCGAGCGGGACCCGCCGGGGGACGCGGTAGCCCTCGGCGCGGACGCTCGCGGCTCCGACGAGGACGACGTCGGCCTGCTCGCGGACGACTCCGAGGATCGTGCGGTCGACGCGGTTGGTGAGCGTCTCGCTCGTGCCGTCGGAGCCGGTGCTGGAGCCGGTGACGCTCGCGATCATGTTCAGGCGCACGCGCACCGCCTCGTCGGGACGCCAGGCGTCCGCGACCGCCGCTCGCGCGCCCTCCTCGCCGATCACGATCGGCGGACCGGCGGGGACGAGCGGCCGGAGGATCATGCGGCCAGGTGCGCGCGGACCTGCCGCTTGGTACGGCCGAGCAGCGCGGTCATGCCGCGCAGGCGCAGCGGCGAGACCGCCTCCGAGAGGCCGATGGTCTGCGGGAAGTCGTCGGGAACGGCGAGCACCTGCTCGGGGGTGAGCCCGGCCAGGCCCTGCGCCAGGATCGACGCGAAGCCGCGCGTCGTGGGCGCCTCGCGGGGAGCCGTGGCGTGCAGGTGCACGATCCCGCCCTCGACGTCGACGACGATGAAGACGGGCGCCTGGCACTCCTCCACGCGCTCGAAGAGGTCCGGGTGGTCGCGGTAGCGCTCGGGCAGGTCGGGGAGCTCGTTCGAGAACTCGAGCAGGAGCTGCAGGCGCTCCGGCTTCTCGAGGGCGAGGAACTCCTCGCGGATGTCGCGCAGAGCGTCGGGGAGCGTGGTGTCGGTCATCCGGTCCAGTGTCTCATCGGGGGAGGGGCGGCGGGCGGTCGCAGCGGAGGCCGGGAGCCCGGATCCGGCCCGTCGACGGGCGGATCGGCGCTCCCGGCCTCCGTCGTGACGCGTCAGCGGGCCGCGGGGGCCTCGCCGGGCTCGGCGCCCTGGACGATCGGGACGCGGACGGCGCTGCCCCACTCGGTCCAGGAGCCGTCGTAGTTGCGGACGCCCTCGAAGCCGAGGAGGTGGGTCAGCACGAACCAGGTGTGGGCGGAGCGCTCGCCGATCCGGCAGTAGGCGATGACGGAGTCGCCGTCCTTCAGCCCCGCGCCCTCGCGGTAGATGCCGTTCAGCTCGTCGAGGGGGCGGAAGGTGCCGTCCTCGGCGGCGGCCCTGCCCCACGGCACGTTCTGCGCGCTCGGGATGTGACCGGCACGCAGGGCGCCCTCCTCCGGGTAGGCCGGCGCCGTGGTGCGCTGCCCGGTGAACTCCTCCGGAGAGCGGACGTCGATCAGCGGGTTGCCGAAGTGCGCGAGGACGTCGTCCTTGAAGGCGCGGATCTCGGCGTCGCTGCGCTCGACGACGGGGTACTCGGCGGGCTCCGGGGAGGAGGCGTCGGTGGTCGTCGGGCGGCCCTCCGCGAGCCACTTGTCGCGGCCGCCGTCGAGCAGACGGACGTCCTCGTGACCGAAGAGGGTGAAGACCCAGAGCGCGTAGGCGGCCCACCAGTTGTTCTTGTCGCCGTAGACGACGACGGTGGTGTCGCGGGCGATGCCCTTGCCGCCGACGAGCGCGGCGAACGCGGCACCGTCGATGTAGTCGCGCTGCACCGGGTCGTTGAGGTCGGTGTGCCAGTCGATCTTGACGGAGCCGGGGATGTGGCCGGTCTCGTAGAGCAGGACGTCCTCGTCGGACTCGACGACGACGAGACCGGGAGTGCCGAGGCGCTGCTCGAGCCAGTCGGCGCTGACGAGCCGTTCGGGGTGCGCGTAGGAGGCGAACTTCGGCGACGGATCGGTTTCGACGGACAAGGAGGACCTCCAGGATGGTGCGCGGAGCGCGGGCGTGATTCCACGGCGGGCTACGCTGGAGCCCGCCCTTCAGCGACAGTACGCGTCCGCGGACGACGCCGCACGGAGGGCGCCGTAAGAGTTCGACACAGAACCGCGGCGGCTCCGTGCCCGGTGCGGCCGCCGCCACTGAGCGCACGGACCCCCGCCGTGCGCAGGATGCGAGACGCGAGTGAGCCCCGACGACGTCCGATCGACGAGCAGCCTGACCGCCCGCTCGCCCCAGATCAGTGGGCACGAGATCGCGTCGACGCTGGTGCCCCCGCGCCAGTTCGAGGGCGCCACCTTCGAGAGCTACCGTCCCGACCCGGAGTACCCCTCGCAGGCCGACGCGGTGGAGGCTCTCCGCGCGTTCGCCGCCGGCGGCGGATCCAAGGGCGGCGGAGGCGGCTTCCTGGGCTTCGGCCGGAAGAAGGCCCCCGCGGTCAAGCCGGGCGTGTACCTCGACGGCGGCTTCGGCGTCGGCAAGACCCACCTGCTCGCGGCGATCTGGCACGCGGTGCCGGGCCGCACCTACTTCGGGACGTTCATCGAGTACACCGCACTCGTCGGCGCGCTCGGCTACGCGGCGACCGTCTCGCTCCTCAAGGGCTCGGCGCTGCTGTGCATCGACGAGTTCGAGCTGGACGACCCGGGCGACACGATGCTGATGACGCGGCTCCTCGGCGAGCTGGTCGCCTCCGGGACCCGCATCGCCGCGACCTCGAACACCCCGCCCAACGCGCTGGGCGAGGGGCGCTTCGCCGCGGCGGACTTCCTCCGCGAGATCCAGTCGATGGCCGCCCACTTCGAGACGATGCGGATCGACGGCACCGACTACCGGCGCCGCGACATCGAGGGCCACGCCGTGGTGCGCACCGACGAGGAGATCGACGCTCTCGTCGCGGCCGCCCCCGCCGGCTCCGTCGTCACCGACGACCCGTTCGCGGACGCCGTGCACCACCTGGGCACCGTGCACCCCTCCCGCTACATCAAGGTGATCGACGGCGTCGACACCATCGTGCTCCGGGGCGTCACCGCTCTGACCGACCAGACCGACGCCCTGCGCCTCGTGGCCTTCATCGACCGGGTCTACGACGCGCAGATCCCGGTCCTCGCCTCCGGGACGCCCCTCGACGAGGTGTTCGGCGGCGACATGCTGAACGGCGGCTACCGCAAGAAGTACCTGCGCTCGATGTCGCGGCTCATCGCGCTCACCTCGATGGCGCCCCGCTCCTAGGGGCGGATCCGCTCTCCTCCCGGCGTTCCCGGGTTCGTCGTCGTGCCGTCCGCCAGCGCGCCGTAACGCGCTTTTTACACAGGGGCCTCGGCCGTAACCTCCGCGAAACGCGGTGCCTCACGGGACGAAACCTCGCGCCACCAGACTGTCGGCTACCCGAGGTGACCCGACACCCGCGTGTCTCCAGGCCGTGCTCCGACGCAGCGTCCTCGCTCCGGGCTTTTCTCTGCACACTCACGAGAGGTTCAACAATGGATCAAGGCAATACCGCGTTCCTGCTCATCGCAGCCGCGCTGGTCCTGCTCATGACCCCCGGGCTCGCCTTCTTCTACGGCGGCCTGGTGCGTGCGAAGAGCGTCATCAGCATGATGATGCTCAGCTTCGGAGCCATGGGCCTCATCGGGGTCCTCTGGGTCCTGTACGGCTACGCGATCGCGTTCGGCAACGGCCCGTCCGGCCCCGCAGGGACCGACACCTTCGTCGGCATCGACGGCGTCCTCGGCATCGACACCGCCCAGATCGGCCTGCAGGGCATCTACAACGACGCGCTCGGCGAGCAGACGTCGGCCTACCCGACGCTGGCCTTCGCCGCGTTCCAGGCGACGTTCGCGATCATCACCGTCGCGCTCATCTCCGGCGCCATCGCGGACCGCGCGAAGTTCGGCGCCTGGATGGTCTTCGCCGGCGTCTGGGCCACCGTCGTCTACTTCCCGGTCGCCTCGTGGGTCTTCAACTTCACCCTCGGCGACGACGCCACCGTCGTCGACGGCGGCTGGATCGCCTACGGCGTCGGCGCGATCGACTTCGCGGGCGGCACCGCCGTCCACATCAACGCCGGAGCGGCGGCCCTCGCCCTCGCCCTGGTGCTCGGCAAGCGCGTCAATTTCACCAAGGGCGCGCACCAGCCGCACAACCCGCCGTTCGTGCTCCTGGGCGCCGGACTGCTGTGGTTCGGCTGGTTCGGCTTCAACGCCGGCTCCGAGCTCGCCGCCGACGGCATCGCGGCCGTCGCCTTCCTGAACACCATCGCCGCTCCGGCCGCCGCGATCCTCGGCTGGCTCGTCGTCGAGAAGATCAAGGACGGCAAGCCCACCTCGATCGGCGCCGCCTCGGGCGCGGTCGCGGGCCTCGTCGCGATCACCCCGGCGTGCGCCAGCCTGTCGCCGTTCTGGGCGATCGTCCTGGGCGTCATCACCGGCGCCGTCTGCGCCCTGGCGATCGACCTGAAGTACCGCCTCGGCTACGACGACTCGCTCGACGTGGTCGGCGTGCACCTGGTCGGCGGCCTCATCGGAACGCTCTACATCGGCTTCTTCGGCACCGGCGTGGGCCTGTTCCTCACCGGCGACGCGAGCCAGCTCGGCAAGCAGGCCCTCGCGGCCTTCACCGTCCTCGCCTACTCCTTCGTCATGACGCTCCTCATCGGCTGGATCATCCAGAAGACGATGGGCTTCCGCGTGAAGAACGAGGACGAGATCGCCGGCATCGACACGGCCATCCACGGCGAGGCGGGCTACGTCCTGGCGGACTGACCCCCTCCTCCGCAGCACCCGACGGGGTGCCGGCTCTCCGGAGCCGGCACCCCGTCGGCGCGTCCGCGACGGGCGACCGCCGGGCGCGCCCCCGCGGGCGGGCGGCCGCGGATCCGGGCTAGGGTTCCGGGGTGCCCTCCTCGCGCTCGGTCGTGTCCCTGCTCCTCCGACTCCTCGGCCGCGCGGTCGCCCCGCGGCCGGACGCCGGGCCCCGCCCGCAGCGCCCGTACCTGAGCACGACGGCGCCGACGCCGGGCGCGAGCGGAGTGGGCCGCACCGTCGAGGTCGACCCGTCGCGGCTCCGCGGGGTCCGCCTGGGCTACGCGCCCACGCCCGACGGCGACCCGGACCCGGGCGAGGTCGTCTGGACCTGGGTGCCGTACGAGGAGGACGACGGCCGCGGCAAGGACCGCCCGGTGCTCGTGCTCGCGGTGGAGAAGTCGGGGACGGTGCTCGCCGTGCGGCTGAGCTCGAAGGAGCACTCCGACTACCTGGCCGTCGGGACCGGCGGCTGGGACCCGGACGGGCGCCCCAGCTGGGTCGACCCGGAGCGCGTGTTCCGCGTGCACCCCGCCGGGATGCGTCGCGAAGGAGCAGCTCTGGAGCGTGCTCGGTACGACGCCGTCGCCCGGGTGCTCTCGGCGAGGTACGGCTGGCACTGAGCGCTCGACGTCGTCGAGCGGCCACGAGAGGTCGCCGCTGAGCGCCTCAGGGGAGATCCCTGCCCGTCGAACGAGGGCCGTGCTCCTCGGAGGAGGCGTCAGACCGGGTCGATCGGCACGAAGCCCGCGTACTTCGCGGCGCGGCCGTCCCCGGAGGACGTGCCGGTGAGCCTGCGCTGCACCCACGGCGCGACGTGCTGCCGGTAGTACTGCACGGTTCCGCCGCGCCGGAGTGCGGCCTCGGGAGCGTCGGGCAGCGCGGCGGGCGGCGTGAGCCCGAGCGCCCGCAGGACCCGGTCGGCCACCCGCCGGTGCCCCCGCGGGCCGAGGTGCAGGCGGTCCTCCGACCACAGCTCCGGATCGGCGAAAGCGGGGTCGTGCCAGTTGTCGGCGACGACCACGTCGGTCCGGTGACTCGTCCGGCGCAGGACGGCGTCGGTCAGCGCGTCCCCGCGGCGGCGGATGAGAGAGCCGAGCGGGAGCCGCGGCGACGGGTCGGCGCCGGCCAGGGCGATCAGCACGACGCCCTGCTCGTCGCAGCGCTCGAGCACACGGAGGTAGGCGTCGGCGATCCGCTCGATGTCGGCCCGCGGGCGCAGCATGTCGTTGCCGCCTCCGTTGAAGGAGAGGTGGGTCGGGCCGAGGGCGAGCGCGGGCTCGAGCTGCTCGGCGAGGATCGGCGCGATGAGCCGGCCCCGGATCGCGAGATTGGCGTACTCGATCCGCTCGCCCGTGGCCGCCGCCCATCCCGCGGCCGTCAGATCGGCCCAGCCGCGCGGGGTGCCGTCCGGCCGCTCGTCGCCGACGCCCTCGGTGAAGGAATCGCCGATCGCGACGTAGCGGACGGCCGTCATCGGCGGGTTCCGGAGGTGCGCATCGTGGCACTGTACCGCTCCGCGGCCGGGCTCAGGCGCGGCGCCTCAACGGGGTGACCGGTGCCGTGCGGACGCTGCCGGGGCGGGGCGGCGTCGCGGCGCTCGGGGCGGCGGCGAGCAGCTCCACCTCGGGCCGGGTGCCGGGCCGGTGCTCGCGCTCGGGACGCGGGGCGGCCCGGAACCAGGCGGCCAGCGCGGAGGACCGGCGGTGCCTCCGGTGGTCGCGGTCCAGCTCGGCGGTGCCTCGGTAGCCGGAGCCCCGGGCGATGCGGTCGAGGCCGCCGAGAGCGACGGGGGTGCTCGCCATCAGAACGGCGGCCAGCTCGAGTCGGCGGAGGGCGAGGTGCTCGTCGAGGCCGAGCCCGTAGCAGCGGCGGAACCGCAGCCGCAGCAGCAGGGCGGGCATCCGCAGCTCGGCGGCGAGGTGGTGGACGGTGAAGCGCCGATCGAGGTAGCGCTCGTTGACGAGGGCGGCCGCCGCGATGGCGACGACGTCGAGCGGCCGGCGGGAGGCGGCGAGGCGGGGGGTGGGGGTTCGGGTGTCCAGGGGAGGCATGCACAGGAGACGCGCGAGGTCCCTGTTCGTGACGCGGAGGCGCGGAATGCGTTCGGGTGGCGCAGTGATCGGTGTCGGACCGGCTCGACCGGCAGGGGCTGTGCCATCGTCGGGAGGGGGCGGAGTCCCCGCCGATCCGGAACCGACACCCAGGAGACGACCGCATGGCGCACGCCGCGCTGATCATCCACAGCGCACGGAAGGTCGACGCAGCCGGGACGGTGGAGGACCACTGGCTCCGCGCGCGGGACGGCGCGATCACGGCGACCGGCACCGGCACCGGCTGGCAGGCGCAGGCGGAGGGGGCGGAGCTGCACGACGCGCGGGGCCTCACCGCTGTCCCGGGCTTCCTCGACCTCCACGTGCACGGAGGGGGCGGTCACGGCTTCGACGGAGGAGCGGAGGCGATCCGCGCGGGCCTCGCGCTGCACCGCTCCCGCGGCACCACGCGCTCGCTGGTCAGCCTGGTCTCGGCGCCGCTGGAGCAGCTGGAGTCCTCTCTGGACGCGGTCTCGGCTCTCGCGGCCACCGACCCGCTCGTGCTCGGCGCGCACCTCGAGGGCCCGTTCCTCGCGCCCTCGCGCAGGGGAGCGCACGACCCCGCGGCTCTCGTGCACCCCTCCTCCGGCGCGGTCGGCCGGCTGCTGGACGCCGCCCGCGGACGCCTCGCGCAGATCACGCTCGCGCCCGAGCTGCCGGGAGCCCTCGCGGCGGTGGAGCGGCTCGCCGGCGCCGGCACGGTGGTCGCGGTGGGCCACACCGAGGCGGACGCCGACCAGGCGCGGGCCGCGTTCGACCGCGGAGCCCGGCTGGTCACGCACGCGTTCAACGCCATGCCCGGGATCGGCCACCGCTCCCCGGGCCCGATCCCGGTGGCCCTGGGAGACGAGCGGGTCGCGCTCGAGCTGATCCTCGACGGCCGGCACGTGGACGTCGAGGTGGTGCGGCTCGCGTTCGCGGCGGCTCCCGGGCGGATCGCGCTCGTCACCGACGCGATGGCGGCGGCCGGGGCGGGCGACGGAGCGCACCGCCTCGGCCCGCTCGACGTCGAGGTGCTCGGCGGAGTCGCCCGGCTCGCGGGCACCGCTGTGCTCGCCGGATCCACGCTCACGCAGGAGGAGGCCCTGCGGCGGGCCGTCGGGCCCGGCCGGCTCGGGCTGGAGGCGTCCGTCGCCGCCCTCACCGCCGTTCCCGCCCGCGTGCTCGGCCGTGGCGACCTCGGCCTGCTGGCGCCCGGGTACCGCGCCGACGTCGTCCTGCTCGACGCGTCGCTCCGCGTGCAGCGGGTCTGGGCCGAGGGGCGCCCGTTCCCCGACTCCGCGGCCGGCGCGTCGCGACCCCGGGTCAGGGCGTCGGCGTGACGGTCCAGGTCCCCTCGGTCTGGACGGCCATGACGCCGGGCAGGTCGGCCTCGAACACCTCGGAGAAGGCGACGGAGTCGCCGAACAGCTGCGGCTGATCGGAGGTCGTGAACACGCGGCCGGAGAACGAGTCGTCCGGACCCGCGGGCGTGTAGTCGACCGTCACGCGCGGGACGTCGTCGGAGAAGAACAGGACGGCCGGGCCGGTGCCGGACTGCGCCCCGCTCACCGTCGCGAGATCGTTCCAGCTCTGCAGGCCGAGCGTCCACGGCCCGTCGGCTCGGACGATCACCTGCTGCTCGACGGGGTCGTCGCGGAAGATGCCGGTCAGGAACGACCCGGTCATCGGGGCGGCGGCCTCGCCGAAGGGCGTCATCCGGCCCGCGGCGGTGACGATCGCTGTGCCGGTGCAGGCCGAGCAGTCCAGGCTCAGGACGACCGCGAACTCGCCCTGCCGCTGGAACGACACGTCGGCCGGGCCGGTGCCCGAGACGGTGGCGGGGACTCCCTCGCCGACCGGCCCGGCGTCGACGACGGTGCCGACCGGCTCGGCGGTCGCCGGTGCGGAGGGGGTCGGGCTCGGAGTGATCAGGTCGGTGATGGCGGGTCTCGGCGTCCGCGAGGCGGGCGCGGACGCCGTGGCGCCCGCCTCGGCCCCGCCGCCGACGGTGCACCCGCCCAGCAGCAGGAGCCCCGCCGCTGCCGTCGTCGCCACTGCCGCTGTCGTCCCCCGAGCCCTCATGCGTCCAGACTGCCACGGCTGGTCCGGATCGTCGTCCCCGGAGGGAGTCAGAGGAGCAGGGCGCCGAGGCCCGCGGCGGCGAGGACGACGATCCACGGGGGCACGGTCCAGCGCGTCAGCGCCACGAAGGCGCCGATCGCGAGCGCCAGAGCGCCGGTCGAGCCGATGCCCTCGGTCAGCACCGGGTCGTAGAGGGCGCCGCCGAGCAGTCCCACCACGCCGGCGTTCACGCCGGCCAGCGCCCTCTGCGCGACCGGCAGGTGCCGCAGCCGCTGCCAGAACGGGAGCACGCCGACCACGAGCAGAGCGCCCGGCAGGAAGATCGCGACCAGCGCGATCGCCGCCCCCGCGACGCCGTCCGGCGTCCCCGCGCCCACCGCGCCGAGGAACGCGGAGAAGGTGAAGAGCGGGCCCGGCACCGCCTGCGCCGCGCCGTAGCCGGCCAGGAACTCGCTCTGCCCGACCGCGCCGGCGCCGACCGTCTGCGCCTCCAGCAGAGGCAGCACGACGTGGCCGCCCCCGAACACCAGAGCGCCCGCGCGGTAGAAGACGGAGGCGAGACCCGCCGCTCCCTCGCCGGTGAGAGCGGCGAGCAGGGGGAGGCCGGCCAGGAGGAGCCCCCAGAGGGCGAGGGCCGAGACCGCGAGCGCCGTCGGGATCCGGACCGCGAAGCCCGGGCCCTCGTCCGGAGCCGCCTCCTCGCCGCGCAGCCACAGGACGCCGGCCAGGCCCGCCGCCGCGATCACCGCCACCTGCAGCGCGGGCTCCGGGGCGAGGAGCACAGCGACGGCCGCCGCGCCGGCGATCGTCGCGCGGCGGCGGTCCGGTGCGAGCGAGCGCGCCATCCCGAGCACGGCCTGCGCGACGACCGCGGCCGCCGCCGCCTGGAGGCCCAGGAGCCAGCCGGCGGAGGCGACATCGCCCGCACCGGCGACGAGCCCGGCGACGAGGACCAGGGCGATCGCCGAGGGGAGCGTGAATCCGCACCACGCGGCGACCAGTCCGGCGAGCCCCGCGCGCTGCAGGCCGACCGCCATCCCGACCTGGCTGGACGCGGGTCCGGGGAGGAACTGGCACAGCGCGACGAGGTCGGCGTACGCGCGATCGGTCAGCCAGCCGCGGCGCACCACGAACTCCTCGCGGAAGTAGCCGAGGTGCGCGATCGGCCCGCCGAACGAGGTCAGCCCGAGGCGGAGGAACACGAGGAGCACGGGGAGGGCGCCGCCCCGCTGCAGCCGACCCGTCTCCGACACGGGGGCATCCTGCCAGACGGCGGTGTCCGGCGCGCGTCGTGTCACCGGAAAAGGGACGATAAGCGGCCGGATAAGCGATTCCTGGTGCGTTCTCTTCCGGTTGATAAAGCGGTGGGTAGAAATACTGAACCCTTTCTCATCCCCTCTGTTAGCCTGTTCCGGCTTCCCTTTCCTTCTCGAGGAGAAGGTGATCCGCATCAGTAGCGCGAGCACTGCCGCGCGTTCACTGAACGCCTTCTCCTCCTCTTTCGATCGGTGTACCAGTAACGGTGACGATCGGAAAGGCTCTCTCTTCCGTGACTCCTCAGGACACTGCCGTCGGCGACTCCGCCGACTCCTCCCGCACCGGCTCCCGATCGGGCGTGAAGGCCCTCTCCGCTCTCTCCCGCCGCACGATCCTCGCCGGATCCGTCGCGGGCGCGGGCGCGATCGCCTTCGCGACGCCGGCCCTCGCGGCCGGCGACCTCACCGCGGTGCCCCGACTGCCCGGCGAGGTCTCGCGCCTGTCCACCGCCACGTCGAAGACGGGCGGGAAGCGCTACGAGATCATCGACGTCGTCGTCGCGGGGGACCGGGCGCGCCTGTTCGTGCCGCACGCGACACCTCCGTCGCAGACCAGGGGCGCATCGATGCTCTGGTACTACCACGCCCGCAACGGCACCCACACGGCGCTCTCGAGCGCCTTCGCCTACTCCGCCGACCTCGCCGTGGACCGCGGCATCGTCAGCATCTGCCCGACCTACGGCGGCAGCATCTGGTCGAGCCCGCGGGCGATCGAGATCCAGGCCGCGGTCGCCGCCTGGGCCTCGTCGGTGTGGCGGATCGACGCGAGCCTCCTGCGGTCCGACTCCGGGGGCGGGCCGCTCCTGGCCTGGGCCTACGGGAAGCGGCTGGTGCCGAACATCCGGGGAGCGTACCTCTGCAACAGCTCCTACGACATGGAGGAGCGCGCGGCGAGCGAGCCGGACAAGATCGGCCCCGAGTACGCGGACGCCGCGGCCATCACCGCCACCAACCCGGCGCGGCTACCCGCGTCGGTGTGGCGCGGTGCGCGGCTGAGGATCACCGGATCGCCCGACGACAAGGTCGTTCCGTTCGCCCTGCACGGCGCCGCCCTCCACTCCGCGGCCCTGCCCCTGGCGAAGGAGGCTACGGTCCGCACCCACCCGGGGGAGGGCACCGACGGGCACAAGGTCCCGAGCTTCACCAACAAGGAGATGCTCGACACCTTCCAGCGCTGGATCGCCGAGGGCCCCGTGCCGCAGACGGAGCCCGAGCCCGAGACGCCACCCGTGTCCACGCTGCCCGGCGCGGGCACCTACGAGAACGGCGCCGCGCAGATCGTCACCACCGGCACCTGGACGACGCTGAAGGCCACCGCGGACAGCGGCGGGAGCATCGCCTACTCGACCAGCTCCGGCGCCTCCGCGACGCTCGCCTTCACCGGCACGAGCATCGCCTGGATCAGCCGACTCACGTCGTCCTCCGGGATCAACGACGTCGAGCTCGACGGCGTGAAGGTCGCCTCCGTCGACCGCTACAGCGCGTCCAACCGCTCGAAGCAGACGGTGTGGAGCAGCGGACAGCTCGCGGCCGGGCCGCACACGCTGACGATCCGCCGGGGGAGCAGCCGCAATCCGGCCTCGACCGGCAGCAACCTGCTGCTCGACTCCTTCGTGGTCGGCGACGCGACGCCTCCGCCGGCGACGACCCTGCCCGGAGCGGGCACCTACGAGAACGGCGCCGCCCCGATCGTCACGACCGGCACGTGGTCGACGCTGAAGGCGAGCACGGACAGCGGCGGCAGCATCGCCTACTCGACCACCGCGGGCGCCTCCGCCACCCTCGCCTTCACGGGTACCAGTGTGAGCTGGATCAGCCGCCTCACCGGCTCGTCCGGCATCAACGACGTCGAGCTCGACGGAGTCAAGGTCGCGTCCGTCGACCGCTACAGCGCCGCGACGCGGTCGAAGCAGACGGTCTGGAGCAGCGGACAGCTCGCGGCCGGGCCGCACACGGTGACCATCCGCCGCGGAAGCGGCCGCAATCCCTCCTCGAGCGGCACCAACCTGATCCTCGACGCGTTCGTGGTCGGCGACGCCGCTCCGGTCCCCACGGTCACCGTGCCCACGCCGATCGCGGAGTGGTCCTTCGCCGAGAGCGCCGCCCCCTTCGCCTCGGCCGTCGCGGGCGCTCCGGCGCTCCGGCAGGGTGCGGGCTCCTCCGCCCGCGCCGTCGCCACGCCGTTCGGCACCGGAGTCGCCCTCAACGGGACGACGGACCACCTGGTCGTCCCCAAGGGCGAGGTCGGCCCGCTCAACCTGGGCGCCTCGACCGGCCAGGTGACGATCGCGGTGTGGGTGCTCAACTCCGACGCGGACGGCGCCTGCATCGCGGGCGTCTGGGAGGAGTCGACGGTCGGGCCGCTGCGCTCCTACGCGCTGTTCAACAACCTCCCCGAGTACGGCGGCTGGGAGCGCGTGTGCATGCACGTCTCGAAGCTCGGCGGGCCGACGCCCGGCTACCCGTACTCGCGCGACTACTCGGTGGAGCCCCGCCGGATCACGCGCGGCGTGTGGCAGCTGCACGTCGGGACGTACGACGGCGCAGTCGCGGTCTCGTACCTCGACGGCGCCGCCACCGCGTACCCGGTGTACACCGACAAGCTCGGCGCGACCTACGCCAAGAACCCCTACGTCTACCCCGACGGCCTCAACGCGGCTCCGGGCGACTTCGTGGTCGGAGCGGTCGGCCGGGACGGCACGATGATCAACCGCTTCGCCGGCTCCCTCGCCCGACTGCGGGTGTGGGACCGGGCGCTGACCGCGGAGCAGGTGAAGCAGCTCTACTCGGCCGAGAAGGGCGCTCTCGGGTGACGACCCGAGGGCGGTGACACGAGTCCGAGAAGCGGATGATCCGCTTCTCGGACAAGGCCGTGTGAGCAATAGCCGGTGTCCCTCTTTCGAGGATGATTTTATCGGCTGAATTCGGATCTGCGGGCGGCCGCTCCACTGCTGCTCCGCCGTTCTCCGCCGCCTGTGTCCGCTGCGCGCGATTCCGCACTCACGCGGACGTGCGCTTCCGGAGGGGCGGATCGGGAATTCATCGCCCGGCGGCCGCGCAGCCCTGTCCCGGATCTCGGAGTGCGGCCCTGCGCCAGATGCGCACCGGCGCGACCACCTCCCAGCCGAGGGTGAGGTAGAGGGCGCGGCCGTCCGTGCTGGCGACGAGGAGACCGTTCCGTGCGCCCTCGGACCGGGCCCAGGCGGTGAGGGCGTCGACGACCCGCCGTCCCAGCCCGCGTCGGCGGAACCGCGCATCGGTCTCGATCCGGTCCAGGACCGCGACCGTCCCGTGCACGGCGGCGGTGCCCTGAGCGGCGACGACTCCGTCGACCAGCAGCCGGACGCTCGCCACTCCGTCGGCGGCCTCGAGCACGGCTCCCTCGAGCAGGGCTCCCTCGGCGGTGCGGCCGGGGCCGAGGAGCGCCGCCATCAGGCTCTCGTCGCCCGCGACGAGCTCCAGCCCGGCGGCGCGCGCGAGGCGGGCGTCGTCGCCCAGGCCGATGACCGTCAGCCACTCCCGGGGACCGGCCGTCCGCTCGGCGCCCGCCTGCAGCGCGGAGGGCGACGGATCGACCAGGATCCGCTCCCGCGTGCGCGACTCCGCTCCGACATCGACCAGCCATGCTCCGTCCTCGCGGACGCGCTGCACGCCGCGTGCACGGCACCAGCCCTCGATCCAGTCGTCCACCCGCTCCGTCGTCGTGATCACGCCCCGAGAGTAGCCGCGACCGGACGGACGCGGTCGTGGAAGCGGGCTCTCCCGGCGGTGGCCGTCGTTCCCCGCCAGGACCGCCCTCGCCGCGGATCGCACCCCGCGCACCGCGATCCGCCGGGACCTCCCGTTGTCAACCTCAGTGCCACGGCGCCGTCCCCGGCCCTACCGTCGGCGCGAGACATCCGCTGCACCGCCGGGACCCTGACGGCCGTGCCGAGAGTGAGGGGCCGATCCGATGCCCAGGCAGGAGGGCGACCCGCGGAGCACCACCCGAGTGCTGCGCGAGCTGGTCGCCGCGTTCGAGGATCCCGGGGCCGTGCACCCGGCGCTGGCCCGGCAGGTGCGGAGCGCCGCCCGCGAGCTGCTCGGCGCGTCGGAGCGGGAACCGCTGCGCCTGCGCGTGCGGATGCCGACCCTGATGGTCCCGCGCTCGGTCGTGGTCGAGGTGCCCGATCCGCCCCCGGTGCCGCCCGCCGCGCTCTGACCCGACGGCGCTCGTACACTCGGACGATGCGACACGGCATCGTCATCCTCCCGCAGGACCCGTGGGCCGAGGCCCGCCGGAAGTGGCAGTCGGCCGAGGGCCTGGGCTTCGACCACGCGTGGACCTACGACCACCTCTCCTGGCGCTCCCTCGCCGACGAGCCGTGGCACGCGACCGTCCCCACCCTCACCGCTGCCGCGACGGTGACCGAGACGCTCCGCCTGGGCACGTTCGTGACCTCCCCGAACTTCCGCCACCCGGTGCCGTTCGCGAAGGAGATCGCGACCCTGGACGAGATCTCGGGCGGTCGGACGATCCTCGGGGTCGGCTCGGGCGGCACGGGCTTCGACGCCCGCGTGCTCGGGCAGCCCGAGTACTCGCCCCGGCAGCGGCACGAGCGCTTCAGCCAGTTCGTCACGGCCCTCGACGCGCTGCTGCGCTTCGAGGAGCCCGGCTCGGGCGGCGTGGACCTCGAGGGGGAGTGGTTCACCGCCCGCTCGGCGCGCATGGTGGGCGAGCCCGTGCAGCGCCCCCGCGTCCCGTTCGTCCTCGCCGCCAACGGGCCGAAGGGCCTCGCGCTCGTCGCCGAGCGCGGGCAGGGCTGGGTCACCACCGGCCCGGAGGGAGTGTCGAGCGAGGAGTGGTGGCGGGCGGTCGGGTCCCTCTCCCGGCGGCTCGACGTGGCGCTCGAGGCGGCCGGGCGCGACCCGCGCACCGTCGAGCGCCACCTCTCGCTCGACTCCGGGAGCGACTACTCCCTCGAGAGCGTCGCCCGGTTCGAGGACATGGCCGGCCGGGCGGAGGAGCTCGGCTTCACGGACGTGATCGCGCACTGGCCGCGGCGCGACGGCGTCTACGCGGGCGACGACGAGGTCCTCTACGAGGTCGCCTCGCGCTTCTGATCGGGCCTCGGGGGCTCTGGAGCGGTCCTCAGACCGCGCGGGCGCTCCCGCGGTCGACGAGACGCGCGGGCAGGAGTCGGATCGACGGCTCCTCGCCGCGGGACGGCTGCTCGATCCGCTCGACGAGCGTGTCGACCAGGTGCGCGCCGAGCTCGGCGGCGCCCGTCTCGACGTAGCTGTAGGGGAGCGAGAAGTCGCGGGCGAACTCGGCCGAGTACAGGCTCACGACGGACAGCTGCCCGGGCACGGCGACAGTGCGTCGGCCCAGGATCGCGGGAAGCATCGCGATGGTCCGGTCGCTGTGGACGACCAGCGCCGTGAGACCGGGGTGGTCGTCGAGGAACGCCGTGACCATCGGCTCGACGGCGTCGGCGGCAGTGGCGGCCGGGCGCAGCACCAGCTCGATCCCGAGCCGACCGGCGGTCTCGAGAGCCGACTCGCGGAACCGGAGCCCGTAGGTCCCTCCGCGGTCGAAGACGCGCTCAGGAGGGGTGACGAGACCGATGCTCCGATGCCCGAGGGCGCCCAGGTGCTCGATCAGCAGGCGGGCCGCGTCGCCGAAGTCGAGGTCGAAGACGTCCACCCCGGAGGCGTCCGCGGGCACGCCGAGGGCGGCACCGGGCCGCCGCGAGGCGCGCAGGACGGGCAGCCGGTCGTCGTCGTCCGCGACGCTCAGGAGGATCAGTCCGTCGACCTGCCCGGAGCCCGTGAGCCGGCGGACGGCAGCCGCCCCGTCGGCCTCGGTGGCCAGCAGCACGTCGTAGCCGAGCTCGCGGGCGCGGGCCGTGATGGGGAGGACGTACTCGACCATCGCGGGCGCGAACTCGTCCGGGTCGAAGTGGACGAGCAGGCCCAGCGCCATGGTGCGGCGCGTCGCGAGCGCCCGTGCTCCGGCGTTGACCGTGAAGTCGAGCTCGGCGATCGCGTCCTCGATGCGCTTGCGCGTCTCGGGGGAGATGCTGCGCTTGCCGGAGAGGACGTACGACACCGTGCTGCGAGAGACCCCTGCCGCTTTCGCGACGTCTCCGATCGTGGCCATCTCCACCCCCGCTCGAACCGTGTCGAGAGTGGCAGTGCGGCGCGGCGCACGCAACTCGGGCGCCGCGTCCCCGGCCCGAGGACCGGACGCTGCGGCTCCGGCGCTCTGCTCGTCCACGGCGCGCTCGTCCCCGTCGGGGAAGCTCCGGTCCCGACGACACGCCGACGCGGCCGGGCGCACGAGGTGCCCGGCCGCGTCAGGGCGTTCTCGACGGATCAGCCGCAGCGCGCCGCACCGTAGGCCGGTGCCGTGGATCCGCTCGCCGCAGCGCCGTCGACCGACCCCGCGATCCGCACGTCGAGAGCGCCGGCTCCGACGCTCGCAGCGCGGGTGCTGAAGGCGGCTGAGACCGTCTTGCCGGGAGCGACCCCGGTGAAGGTCTTCTCGCCCCAGGCCGAGCCGATCGTGACGTCAGCGGCGACCGCGCTGGTGTTGGTCGCCGTCCCCGTGATCGTGACCTTCCCCGCGGTGCAGCGCGAGGCCGCCGTGCCGCTCACCGTCAGGCCCGTGGTCCGCCCGACGAAGGGCGTGACCGAGATCCTGTCGATGTTGGGCGCGTACTGCGAGGTGAGCAGGACGCCGGGGAAGGTGTCGGAGAGGTAGGTCGTCCCGTCGAAGCCCGGGAGCTCCTTCGAGGTGATCGCGATGGTGTTCGAGCCCTTCCTGAGCGTGACCGGCACGCTCAGGTCCCACAGCTGGTTCTGGTGGAACGTGTGCGGGAAGAGCACGCGCTGCGTCACTCCGTTGACCGTGATGTCCGCGTGGCGGGCGAGCGGGTCGGGGTTGTAGTGCGTCGCGGGGGACTGCTCCTCGTTGGAGTAGCGCAGCGTGAGCGCGTACGTCCCGTCCTGCTCGGCCTTCACGTCGCCGAAGGTCAGGGTCGAGTCGCCGTCGCGTCCGCCCCCGATGTTCCCGACGGCCTTGCCGCCCGACGCGAAGGACAGGTCGCGGACCGTGGCGGGGCCGGTGATCGTGGCCGCCTCCGCCTCGTAGCTCGTCGTCGCGGGCGGGTTCGCGCTCGCTCCGATGACGATCCGATCGACGAGGAGCGTGCCACTCGTGCCGACGACCTCGATCTTGTTCACGCCGCCCGAGAGGAAGACCTGACGGGTCGAGCTCGCGCCCACCGGCCCGACCTTCACATCGTTCACGTAGAGGTCGCCGCTGCCGCCGCCCAGGGTGTCCACGGTCACGGAAGACGGCGCGTCCTTCGCGGAGTAGCCCCAGACGGTGGTGGAGGCGCCGCTGGTGAGCGTCGCCGTGCCCGAGCCGGAGACGCCGGCGCGGGAGTAGTCGGCCGTCGCTCCGTCCTCGAGCGTGCCGGTCTCGGCCTCGTGGATCGAGGTCGAGGCGGCCGGGCTGGGGAGGGAGAGCTCGATCTTGTCGACGATCGCGTCGCCCACGGTCGACTTCGTGCCGGCGAGGTTCTTCGCGGCGAGCGAGATCGTGTGGGTGCCGGCGGTCAGCGTCACCTTCGTGTCCGCGTGGTCCCAGACCACGAACTTGTAGGCCAGCGGAAGGAGGATCTCCTGCTCCGCAGAGCCGTCGACGCTCAGGAACGCGTTGATCGGACCCTGCTGGGCGTTGGCGGCGTAGGTGTTGAGGGAGTTGGCGAAGACGCTGAGGTCGTACTCGCCGTCCTTCGGGACGGTGACCGCGAAGTCGAGCTTCAGGTCGCCGCCGGTGCGGATCCCGCCGACGTTGCGTCCGCCCGAGGTGTAGAAGCCGCCGACGTTGGTCGGCGAGCCCTCGGGTCCGTTGAGATTCCGCGATCCGGTGTAGCGGGCGTCCTCGGCCTCGTACTTCTGGCGGAAGTCGACGGGCGAGGCGGACGGCGACGACGCGTTGGCGCCCGGGGTCAGGACGACCTCGTAGGCGGAGTCGACGTCGAGCGCGGGCAGGGATCCGCCGAAGTCGAGCGAGAGGGCGCCGTCCACGACGGACGCGTCGAACTCCTTCACCGTCTGCGGGGCTCCCGAGTCGCCGACCTGGCCGGTCCAGCGGATCTCGCTGACCTCCACGTGGACCTTCGAGCCGAAGGTGGCGGCCGGGATGCGCTCGAACGCGACCTTCTGCGAGCCGCCGACGCCTCCGAAGAGGGCTCTCGCCTGCTTGGCCGCGGTGTCGAGGGTCGCGACGCCCTGGAGGGTGTAGCTCTGGCCGGGCTTGGGCGGCGTGACCGCGACGGTGTCGCCGGTCATCGAGGCGTAGGCGTTGAGGAGCCACCACTGGCCGTTGGCGCGGTTGGCCTGCACCGCGGAGTCGGAGAGGTTGCCGTCGATGTTCCAGTAGGCGATGTCGCCGTCGACCTTCTTGTCCTCGAGCGCGCTGATCCACTGGACCATCTGGCCGGGCACGGAGGTGTGGTAGTTGAAGGCGTACTCGTTGAGGTTCACCGGCAGGTGCTTCCCGGCGTAGGACGTGCCCGCGTACAGCTCGTCCTCCCAGGCCCGGAAGCGGTCGACGTTGGTGCGTATCTCACCCGGGGCGCTCAGCTCGTGCCAGGTCATCACGTCGGGGACGGTGTCCTGCTCGAGCGTGTGGGTCATGAACCCGCGGACCTGGTCGTAGAGGACGCTGGTGTTCGGTCCGGCGATGCGGGCGTCGGGCATCCGGTCGCGGATCAGCGCGTAGGTGCTGTCCCAGGCCGCGAAGAACGCGGTCGGGTCCTCCAGCCAGCTCTTCCCGTCGTAGCTCCACTTCCCGTTGCCGAACATGTTGCCCTCGGGCTCGTTGAACGGCACGAACACGATGTTGTCCTGGTACTCCTCGGGGAGCGCGAGCACCTGGTCGACCTGCGTGGCGATCTTCGCCTGGTAGTCGGCCAGCTTCTCCTGGGGAGTGCTGCCCGGCCACTCGTAGGGGAAGCCGCGGTAGATGTCCGTCATGTAGATGTAGGTGTCGCCGTCCGAGGTGTCGGCGACGGCCTTCGCGACGCTCAGCGCGTCCGCGCCCGGATGCTGCGGCCCGTCCTGCGCCTTGGTCGAGACCGTGCGCAGGTCGATCCCCTCGAGGAGGTTGTCGGAGGGGAGGCCCTCGCCGTAGACCCCGTAGAGGGTGCCGGACGCGCCGCCCATGAACTCCCCGGTGCTCGTGCCGAGGTCGATGGTCATCTCGTCGAGTGCGCGCACCGTGACGGTCGCCGTGACCGCGGTGCCGAGGCCGGTGACGGTGCCCTTCACGGTGAAGGTGCCGCGCTTCGCGTACGCGGAGGCGGGGACGCTCTCCCAGGTGACCGGGGCGTCGCGGTTCACGCCGTCGGAGTAGGTGGCGGGGACCCCCGGCAGGGCCGGCGCGACGCCGATGCCGGTGGTGACCGCGACGCTCGTCGAGAGAACACCGGTGACGGCCGGCGCGGCGTCCCCCGCCAGACCCCGGACCTGAGCGGCGGTCAGAGCCCGGTCGTAGACGCGGAAGTCGTCGATCGCTCCGTCGAAGTAGGGGTGCACGTTCCAGAGCGCCCGGCCGATGTTGCCGCTCTTGGAGGCGGAGGCGGAGTAGAGCTGCTTCGCGAGGTCGACGGAGGCGGGAGCCGTCGCGACCTGCAGACCGTTGAGGTACAGGGTCACGGTCGTGCCGTCCATCGTCGCGGTGACGTTGACCCACTGGTCCTTCTGCAGCGGCGAGGAGCTGGAGACTCCGGTCTCGCCGCCGTCCTTCAGCTGCTTGATGATCGCGCGGGCGCTGCCGCCGTCGAACGACGGAGCGAAGGCAGACGCGGCGTCGGGGCTGATGCCCAGGCACCACAGCCACTGGAAGCCTCCGGTGCCGGACCACTTCGTCCAGGCGGAGACGGTGGTCTGCGTCACGCCCTGGAAGAGCCCGTTCGGCACGGTCAGGTAGGGCGCGGAGGTCGAGTCCGCCGCGCCCCCGGGAAGGTCGATCGCGGTCGTACCGGCCTTCCGACCCGCGACGTACGTCGCTCTCGCGCTGTTGACGACGGTGCCGTCGAGCTTCTTCGACGAGAGGTCGGCGACCGTGGATCCGGACACCTGCCCCTGCTCGAAGTCGTACTGGAGGATGAGCGCGTCTGCGGGGACGGTGGTGTCGGCCGCCGAGGCGGACTCGGCGCTCGGGAGAGCGACGGCGAGGGCGGCGAGTGTCGCGGCACTCAGCGCGAGGGCGAGGGAGCGGGTGCCGCGCCTCGGGGAGGACATCGTTGTCACGCTGGTCACTTTCTGTGGGGACAGCCGGCCGGACGACGCCGGGCGTCGGTCCGGGGACGGAGCAACAGTGCTTCGAACCGGTTCGACAAAACTAGGTTCCGCGCCTGCGACACGCAAGAGGACCTGAGAAGTTCCTCGTCCGGCTCGCAGGTGCCGGCGGTCGCTCCGGGCTCTCGACGGGACCCGTCCGCCCGCGGGAGCGGCCGTCGCCGCGACGCTCGACGGTGGGCGAACGGGTTCGAGGGGGCGCATCGCCGGGGGAGTGCTGCTGATCGGGATGCTCGCCGGATGCACGGCGGGCCCCTCCGCTCCCGTCGACGACCGGATCATCGTCGCCGCGGAGACCGGCGACCGGCCCGCAGGAGGACGTCCTGGACGCGGTCGAGCGGAGCCGCCCGGACTGGCTGAGCCCGGACGGCGTCCTTCCGCGGCGACCCGCGGGACCGCGGCGGCCTGTGCCGCGTGCGGGAGGATGAGGGCATGACGCTCCCTCGGCCGACGCTCCTCTCCCTGCCGCTCCAGGACCGGCTGGCCCGGTGGTTCGACGGGGAGGCGCCGCCGGCCCCCTCGCTGAGCTGGGCCCTGTTCGACCGCAGCGGGCTGCTCGTCCACCACGGCCGCGGCGAGCACCGCCTCGACGGCGCCGCTCCCGGGCCCGGGACCGTGCACCGCATCGCCTCCATGTCGAAGAGCTTCGAGGCGGCGGCGGTGCTGATCCTGCGCGACCGCGGGCTGCTCCGCCTCGACGACCGCGTCGCCGACCACGTGCCGGAGTTCACCGACCCGCTCGACTCCGCGGGCCGGCCGCTGCCCGTGACGGTCAGGATGCTCCTCAGCAACTGCTCGGGGCTCCCGGAGGACAACGGCTGGGCCGACGACGTCATGGCTCTGACGCGGGAGGAGTTCCTCGAGGTCGTCGGCCGCGGGCTGACCTTCACGGAGCGGCCGGGTGAGGTCTACCAGTACTCCAACATCGGCTTCTGGCTGCTCGGCGTGCTCGTCGAGAACGTGACCGGGGAGGACTTCCCGTCCTTCGCGACGCGGACGATCCTCGAGCCGCTCGGCCTCCACGACACCCGCTACGACAGCGGCGACTACCCCGACGGCACCGACCTCGCGGCCGGCTTCAGCACCTTCGACGACGGAGCGACCTGGGTGCCCCGCCCCGTCACCGGCACCGGAGCGGGCGCCTGCGCCGCGAGCATGTTCAGCACGGTCGGCGACATCGCCCGCTGGAGCGGCTGGCTCTCCTCCGCGTTCGAGGGCGAGGACGGCGCGGACGACGACCCGGTGCTGAGCCGCGCCTCCCGCCGCGAGATGCAGCGCGGCTGGACGCCGGTCCCCGCGCTGAGCCCTCGCGCCGTCGAGAGCACGCTCGACGGCTCCGCCTACGGTTTCGGCCTCGTCGTCGAGCACGACGTCCGCTTCGGCGGGATCGCCCACCACTCCGGCGGCCTGCCGGGCTGGTCGTCGAACATGCGCTGGCATCTGGAGTCGGGCCTGGGGGCCGTGGTCTTCGCGACCGCGAACGGGGCGAAGCTCGCCGCCGCCGCGACGGGACTGCTCCGCGCCGCCCTCGAGGACACCGCTCAGCCGGCGCGGACCATCACCCTCCTCCCGTCGACGCTCGCCGCGGCCGCCGCCGTCGAGGCCGCGATCGTCGCGGGAGACCTCGCCCGGGCGGGGGAGCCGGGCAGCGGCGCCCTGTTCAGCCCCAACCTGCTGAGCGATGTGCCGGCCGACGTGCGCGCCCGCCGCCTCGCCACGGCGATCGCGGAGATCGGCGGGCTCGCCGAGGACCCGACCGCGAGGCCGCTGGTGGAGCGGCTGCTCTGGAGCGCCTCCGCGGCGCAGGCGGCCTTCCTCCTGCCGGGCCGCGACGGAGAGCTCGAGTGCCGGCTCGAGACCACGCCGACCGTCCCGGCCCTGATCCAGCGCCTCGAGATCGTCGTGCGCGAGGCTCCGACGGCTGCCCTCCCGGTCGTGCGCTTCTACCGCCCTCGGGCCGGCTAGCGGTCGAAGACGAGGCGCGGACGCGGCGGACCTCGACGCTCCCGCATCGAGAACGGCGGGCGGCCCGCGAGGGACCGCCCGCCGTCACGCTCCCGCGGTCAGCGGATCGTCGTGCTCGCCGTGTCCGCGTTGCTGCGGATGGACGGGTCGGGCGTCTTCGTCGAGAACGCCGCCGCCAGCGCGGTCGCCGTGCCCGAGACGGCCGCCCTCACCGTGATCTTCTCCGACACGGTCCGCCCGTCCGCCAGGCCGGCCCGCTGGAACACCACGACGTTCCCGACCCTGGTGTACGAGCCTGTCGCCGAGACGAACTGCACACCCGCGGGCAGGACGACCTGCGAGAAGACCGACCCAGACGCAGCCGGACCGGCGTTCGTCGTGATGAGGGTGTAGGTGAGCGTCCTCCCCTTCACCGCCGAGGCCGGGCCGGAGAGGTCGACGCGCAGATCGGCCTTCGTCGCGACCTGCTTCGGCGAGACCGTCAGCGTGCTCGTCGCCCGAGCCGTGCCCGCCGAGTTCGCGGCCTGGATGCTGAAGGTGGTGGTCCCGGCCGTGGTCGGCGTCCCGGAGAGGCGTCCGGTCGCGTCGAGGGTGAGTCCGGCGGGCAGTGCGCCGGAGACCAGGGAGACCGACGGAGCGGGCGTGCCGCTCACCGCGTAGCGGAAGTCGTAGGCCGAGCCGACGACGCCGGCCGCGACCGTCCCGGAGAGGGTCGGCGCGACCGTCGGCGACGAGACGGTGACGGTGCTGGTGGTCTCCGCGGAGGCGGTGCCGGCGCGGGCCGCCAGCGTGAACGTGAAGGTGCCCGGCGCGGACGGAGTCCCGGTCAGGCGCCCGGCCGGAGTCAGGGTGAGGCCGGACGGGAGCGCACCGGAGGAGACGGCCACCGACGGCGCGGGGAAGCCCGAGACGGTGTAGCCGAAGTCGTAGGGGGTGCCGACGACGCCCGGCCCGGGGGTGCCGGAGATCGCCGGTGCAGCGGCGGCGGGGGAGACGACGACGGTGCTGGTGGTCTCCGCGCTCCCCGCAGCGTTCGAGGCCCGCAGGGTGAAGGTGGAGCGTCCGTCGGCGGTCGGCGTCCCGGTCAGGCCGCCACGATCATCGAGGCTCAGGCCGGCGGGGAGCGTTCCGGAGACGAGCGAGACCGTCGGCGCCGGTGTGCCCGTCACGCTGTAGTCGAAGTCGTACGGGGTGCCCACCGTCGCGGCGGGCGGGTCGCCGGCCAGGGTCGGCGAGACCGTCGTCTCCGCCACGGCGAACGTGTGCGGGGCCCCGACGGTGGCGCCGAAGGGGTTCCGCGCGGAGACGGCGAAGGTGGACGTGCCCGCGGTCGTCGGCGTGCCGGAGAGGAGCCCGGACGCGCTGAGGGTCAGGCCGTCGGGGAGGGAGCCGGAGGCGATCGCGAACGAGGCGGGGCGGTCGGCCGCGAAGGTGTACGAGGCCGCCGCTCCGAGCGACCCGGACGCGGGAGGAGCGTCCGCCGTCAGGACGGGACGCGGGCCCCGGGCGAGCACGTGATCGGGTCCGGCGGCGAGAGCCGTCGTGCCGGCGAGGCCGGCGGGTGACTGCAGCTGCCCGGCCGAGCTCCGGCCCCAGCCGACGATCGTGCCGTCGCCCTTCAGCGCGAGGCTGTAGTCGGACGCGGCGGCGATCGCCACGACCCCGGACAGGCCTTCCGGCACCGTGGTCTGGCCGTAGTCGACGACGACCGAGTCGGAGCTCGCGCCCCAGGCGACGACGGTGCCGTCCTCCTTCAGCGCGAGGCTGTGGGTCTCTCCCGCCGCGACGGCCACCACGCCCTCGAGCCCCGCGGGGACGTCGGTCTGCCCGTAGAGGTCCCAGCCCCAGGCGACCACCCTCCCGCCGGACACGGCGAGGCTGTGGCGCCGGCCCGCGGCGATGGCCGTGACGCCTCCGAGGCCGGCCGGGACCAGGCCCTCGCCCAGCCCGTTGCTGCCCCACGACGTGACGGTGCCGTCGTTGCCGAGCGCGAGGCTGTTGTCGCGGGAGGACGAGATCGCGACGATCCCGGTCAGCGCGGCACTCCTCGACACCTGCCCGTCGCCGTCGTAGCCCCAGGAGACGACGGTCCCGTCGCTCTTCAGCGCATGGCTGCTGTAGTCGCCGGCGGAGACCGCGACGACCCCCGTGAGACCGTCGGGGACGCTGGTCTGCCCGTACGACCCGCGGCCCCAGGCGACGACCCCGCCGTCGCCGTTCGCGGCGAGGCTGTGGGTCCGGCCCGCGGCGAGGGAGAGCACGCCCTCGACCCCGGCCGGGATCGTGGTCTTCCCATCGGTGCCGCTTCCCCAGGCCGCCACCCCGAGGACCGGGGCGGACGGAGCGGCGACCGCCGCGAGAGGAACGGCGGTGCCGACGAGGAGCGCGACGGCCGCGGTCAGCCCGAGAAGGCCCCGCCGGAGCCGCCGCGCCGCTCCTGGATCCCGCGGCTGCGGCGTGCCGTCCTCGACGGCGGGCGGACGAGGGACGGTGCTGGAGCGCATGTGCTGCCTTCGATCGGGACGGCACCCATCGGCCGTCCTCGAACCGTGGCACGGCCGTCCCGCCGCTGACAATGTCCTCTAGCGGCCCTGTCCGGAAGAGGGCGCCGCGGAGCTGCGCGGAGGGGACGTAGGCCCGGTCTCACTGCGGCCGAGCGCTCCCACCGCGGGCCCGTGACGGTCAGCGCATCCCGAGGGACGCCGTCGCGTCCTGACCGCTCAGCGGGGTCGGAACGGGGACCCCGACTCTCCCGCGTACGGGGCGTCCGCCTGGTCGAAGTCCCAGCGGCCCGCGGTGGACGGGCGGACGACGGGGGTCTTCGTCGGGGTCGGCGTCGCCGACGGCGCCGGCGCGGCGGCCAGCCCGGCGTGCCAGCGGAAGATCGCGTCGATGCCGTCCTGGTTCACCCACGACGGTGCGT
This sequence comes from Rathayibacter sp. VKM Ac-2805, assembly GCF_009834265.1. Taxonomy (NCBI): domain Bacteria; kingdom Bacillati; phylum Actinomycetota; class Actinomycetes; order Micrococcales; family Microbacteriaceae; genus Rathayibacter; species Rathayibacter sp. VKM Ac-2805. The sequence goes on along the minus strand of NZ_CP047185.1, from coordinate 1,716,877 downwards.
TGTGGCCGAGCGCGTGCGTCCGGACGGTCGCCTCCCTGGCCGTGGCCGTCGCCTTCTTCACGAGGGCGAGCCCGTGCAGTGCCGGCGGCACGCTCGGGTCCGGGTGGGCCGTGTCGGACACCACCGCGCGGATGTTCGCGCCGGCCCAGGCGGAGGCGGCCAGCCGCTTCGGGTTGTGGGAGTCGATCTGAGCGGTGCTGCCGCCGAAGGCACCGCCGATCGAGAAGCGGCCCCGCGTCGTGCGGTCGTGGGTGTCGCGGAGGTCGTACACGCCGTTGACCAGGTAGACGCCGTTGATGCCGGGGAAGACCCGCGCGCCGTAGTCCTCGCAGGCGAGCGCACCGCCGGCCGACATCGCCCAGAGGTAGCTCGCGGCGATCGGGAACTGGCCGGAGAGGTAGGCGTAGCCGTTCCGCTGGTGCTTCTGCGCGGTGTCGTTGGTCCAGATCGTTCCGCCGAGCGTCTGGCAGATCGCGATGGCGCCCCGCTCGACGGCGAGCTCGGCCGGGTACGCGAAGACGCTGGACAGCGAGGTGTGGTCGGCCTGCGCGGAGTGGATGAACCAGATCACCGGTACCGCCGCGGCCTGCCGCGGCTTCACCGTCTGCGGCACGAAGATCCGCGCGAGGTCGCCCGCGATCGAGACCGTGAGGACGTCGTAGAGCACGCCGCGGTTCTTCGTCCTCACGTTGATCGTGCGGGTCCTCTCCCCGGGCAGGCCGGGCACGGGGGAGGCGGAGGCGGAGGCGGAGGCGGCCGGGAGCGTCGCCGCGCCCAGAGCGAGAGCACCCGTGAGGGCGCCGCCGATGACGGCGCGCCGCCGGAGGCCGGGAGTTCGAGAGGGGGGTCCTGCGGAATCGTCGGGGGACACGGGAGCTCCTCGTGCAGGGACCGCGGGCCGACGAGGTCGGCGGAGCGGTCCGGGTCGGCGGGGGGTGTGCCTGCAACGCTAGCCGGAGGACCGGCCGGACGACCCGTCGATGCGCGCCAGTCGCGAGACGGCGGAGGGACGACGCCGCAGGGGCGGAACGATCCACGGCTCGGCGACCGCATCGCCGGCGGATCGAGGCGCTCCGGAAGCGAAGGAGAGGCCCGTTCCTGATCGCCCGCGCCACCGGTTCCAACCCTTTCGCTCCGTTCGGGAGCACTTCCCCGCACCGGTCCGGCCCCCCGGTGTGAAGGCTCCCGGCTTCCTCGCGCTCGCCAGCGGTCCGGAACGACCACGCCGTCCGAGCCGTCCTCCCGCCGACCCGCCCGCGGATCACTCCAGCACAGGCCCCAGCTCCGCCAGGACCTCCGCGACCCGGACCCGCGCCGTCGCATCGAGCCCGCGGACCGGACGCGGCAGGCAGCGCGCCTCGGCGAGACCGAGCTGCTCCGCCATCGCCGCGATCACGCGGTAGCTGCCGCCGTGCTCCGCGAAGAGGTCCCAGATGGGCTGCAGGCGCGCCGATCCCGCGATCGCCGCGGCTTCGTCGCCCGACTGCGCCGCCCGGGCGATCGACAGCGCCGTCCGCGGCAAGAGGCCGCCGACCACCGAGTACCAGACGTCGCAGCCGCCGAGCAGCCCGCGCGCGCCGGCGGCGTCCCCCGAGACCCCGACAGTGACCCCCTCCGGCACCCGCGCCCGGATCTCGCGGACACGGGCCGCAGCCGCACCCGGCTCCCCCGGCACGCCGGGGATCTTGAGGGAGGCGACCTGCGGCAGCCGGGCGACGGCCCCGTAGAGGTCGTCGGAGAACGAGAAGCGCGTGGTCCCGGGGTTGTCGTACACGACCAGCGGCACCGAGAGCTGAGCCGTCACGTCCTCGTAGAGCCCGAGCACGTCCTCGTCCGTCAGCGGCTGGTAGCTGAGCGGCGCCAGGAGCACCGCGCTCGCCCCGGCGCTCTGCGCGTCCTCGGCGAGCGCCAGCACGTCCGAGGTGCGCAGCGCTCCGATCCCGACCACGACCGGCACCGGGCCGGCGCAGCTCACAGCGATCTCGGCGGCCCGGCGGCGCTCGCCGCGGTCCAGGTACGGAGCCGAGCCGGTCGAGCCCAGAGCGCCGATCGAGTCGACTCCCGCCCGCGCGAGCCGCTCGACGAGAGCGGCGAACGACGGCTCGTCGATGCTGTCGTCGCGCAGCGGTGTGAGGGGGAAGGCGCTGAGTCCGGTGAGCACGTCGGTCCGTTCGCTGGGGGCGGGAGGGGTCCGGCCAGTCTCCCCGGAGGCGGGGGCCCGGTCGAGGCCGGAACCACCGGGGGCCGGGGGACCAGCCGTCACTGCGCGTCGAGCACCACTCGGGAGTGGAGTCCGAGCCGGTCGAGGAACGCCTCGTCGTGGCTGACGACGACCAGGCCGCCCCGCCAGGCGGCGAGCACCTCGACGAGGTGGTCGGTCGTGACGAGATCGAGGTCGTTCGTCGGCTCGTCGAGCACGAGCAGCTGCGGAGCCGGCTGCGCCAGCACGAGCCCGGCGAGCGCGACGCGGAACCGCTCGCCGCCCGAGAGCGACGCGATCCTCCGATCGACCACGTCGCCGCGCACCAGGAGCCGCGCGAGGGCGTTCCGCAGCTCGACCGCCGGACGATCCGGCGCGGCCCGGGAGACGTGCTCCCGCACGGTGGCCTCCTCGTCGAGGAGTCCCTCGCGGCGCTGGGGGAGCCAGCCGACCCGCTCCGTCAGCGCTCGGGCCGTGGTGCCGGCGAGCGGATGCTCCCGCGCACCCGTCGCCCCGACGAGGTGCTCGAGCAGGGTGGTCTTCCCCGTCCCGTTCGCGCCGACCACGGCGATCCGCTCCGGCCCCTGGAGCACCGTCGTCCGGCCGCGCACCGTCAGCTCCGCCAGACGGCGCCCGGCCGCGACCCCGGGGTCCGGCAGGTCGAGGCGGACCCGGTCGTCGTCGCGCACTGCCCGCGACGCGGCGTCGACCTGCTCGCGCGCCCGCGCCTCCGCGGCCCCGTGCCCGGAGCGCAGCCGTCCCGCGGTCGCCTCGGCTCGTCCTCTCCGCGCGTTCGCGAGGATCGCGGGCATCGACTCCGCCGATCGCGCCCCCGCCCGCGCCCGGCGGGCGATGGTCGTCTCGGCCTCGATGCGCTGCCGCCGCTCGGCGCGGAGAAGCCGGTCGGCGTCGCGCAGATCGCGCTCCGCGGCCGCCTGCTCGAGGGCGAGCCGCTCCTCGAACGCCGAGAACGTCCCGCCCGAGGTGCGGACCGCCCCGTCGCGCAGCTCCGCGATCTCGTCGACGTGCTCGAGCAGTTCCCGGTCGTGGCTGACGAGCACGAGCGTCCCGCGCCACCGGTCGACCAGGTCGAGCAGAAGCCCTCGGGAGCGCCGGTCGAGGTCGTTCGTCGGCTCGTCGAGCACGGCGATCGGCCGGCCGCGCAGCCGGACGCCGGTCACGGCCGTGAGGACGGCCTGCCCTCCGGAGAGGGTCGCGACCGGCCGCAGCAGGTCCGCCTCCTCCAGGTCGAGACCGGCGTCGCCGAGTGCGGCGAGCGCCCGGGCCTCGAGGTCCCAGTCGTCCGCGAGCACCTCGAAGTGCCTCGGATCCGCGTCGCCGCGGAGGATCGCGTGCAGAGCGTCCAGGCGCTGCCGGATCCCGAGGAGATCGGCGACGGTGTCGTCGGGCCCTCGCCGGAGGCGCTGGGGCAGCAGGTCGACGGGTCCCGTCGTCGAGACGCTCCCGGCGGTGGGGGAGAGGCCGCCGGTGACGAGGCGGACGAGGGTCGACTTGCCGGCGCCGTTCGCGCCGACGAGACCGGTGCGCCCGCGTCCGAACGCAGCGGTGACGCGGTCGAGGACGACGGAGCCGTCGGGCCAGGCGAACGTGCAGTCGTGGAGGACGACGGCGGGCGGGGTGGTGCGGGAAGAGGAGGGCACGGTGCTCCAGTGGTCGGTGTCGGCGCACGACGACCACCGGACTCCGAAGGAGCAACGGCTCGCCCCTGAGGGGCGGGCACGGGGGACGTCAGTGCGAGAGCAGCTGCTGCGTCGTGGACGCAGTACCGGTGCTGGAGCGCAAGAGTCCGTCTTCCGTGCGGTGGGCCCCCGTGACCGCGAGCCGCTGGATCGGCCGGTGTGGCGGCCGCACCGACGTCGCGGCTCGCGACGAGGTACGGGTCGACCGTACGTGCCCGTCGGACCCGCGCGCAACCGTGACCGACTGCTCGTCCGCGGCCTGCGTCCGTCGGCGCCGTCGCGCGGCTCGCGACGGACGGCTCTCCACCCACGGCGGGACGGCCGGACCGCCCTGGTATGCACGCTGCTGCCCACCGGTCGAGGGGGTCGCCGGCGGGCCCTCCCGTCGCCGGGCCCTCACTACGCTGAGCCCATGGTGACCATTCGCGACGTCGCGGCCGATGCGGGGGTGGCCCGCAGCACGGTGTCCTACGTGCTCTCCGGCAACAAGAAGCTCCCGGAGGCGACCCGCCTGCGCGTGCTCGCGAGCGTGGAGCGGCTCGGCTACCGGCCCGACCCGATGGCGCGGGCCCTGGCGCTGCGGCGCACGAACATCCTCGGCTTCTTCGCCTCCGTCGATCCGGAGTCGCGGCAGACCGATGTCGACGTCTTCATGCGCTTCGTGCGGGCGGCGATGTACGCGGCCCGCGCCCGCGGCTTCGACCTGCTGATGATGGGCACGGGCGAGGGGGAGCTCGCGCGCGACGTCCTCGCCGACGCGCTCGTCGTGATGGACATCCGCCGGGACGACCCCCGGCTGCCGGTCCTCGCGAGCATCGGCCTGCCGACCGCGCTGGTCGGCTACCCGGGCGAGGGCAGCCCGTTCAGCGCGATCGACCTCGACTTCGACGGCGCGGCGCGGGTCGCCGTCGACCACCTCGCCGACCTCGGGCACGTCGAGATCGCGGTCCTCGGGATGGGCCCCGACGCCTACGAGAGCGGCTACGCCTTCGCCCTGCGGTTCCGCGAGGGCTTCCTCGACCAGTGCCGCCTGCGCGGCGTCCGAGGCGCCGTCATCCCCAGCACCGACGACGTCGACGACTGGTTCGAGCAGGCGCAGGAGCAGCTCCCCGGCCTGAGCGCCGTGGTCACTCACGGGCCGGGCGTGCTCGAGCCGTTCCTGCAGCGCCTCAGCGGCCTGGGCCTGCGCGTCCCGGAGGACTGCTCGATCATGACCATCGCCCCGGAGGCGGTGATGCGGCACGCCGACCAGCCGGTCACCGTGGTGGACCTGCCCGGCGACGAGATGGTCTCGCGGGCGGTCGACCTGGTGCTCGACGAGCTCGCCGGCACCGCGACTCCGGGAGTGACGGAGCTGCTGCCCGCGGTGGTCGTGGACCTCGGCACCACCGCGCCCTTCTCGCCGGGCACCAGCCGGGGCGTCGTCCCCTCGTGGCGGCGGGCGCGCGGCTGACGTCGACCGGGTCGCCGGGGGCGTTCCCCGGGCGATCGGTGAACCGGTTCTCCGAAATCTATTGAACCGGTTCTCCGACTCGGTTAGGCTCGCCACGACTTCCGGACGGACCGCCTCAGCGGGCGCCCCCGGAGGGTCTTCCCGGCGCGAGCGCTCCGCTCGTCCCGACCGTATTCAGAGAGGAATACCGTGAAGAACAGCATCCGACGGGCCGCAGGCGCCGCCTCCCTCGTCCTCATCGCCGGAGTCGCCCTCAGCGCGTGCAGCGCACAGGGAGCGGGCGACGACTCGTCGAAGTCGCTCACCCTCTGGGACAGCTTCACCCAGTACGACGCGTCCTCCCCCTACGGCCAGCTCCTGGCCGGCTGCGAGGCCTCGACCGGGATCACCCTCGAGCGCACCTCCGACCCCGACCTCACCACCAAGCTCCTGCAGTCGGCCGCGTCGAAGACCACGCCGAACCTGGTCGTCCTCGACAACCCCAACGTCGCGAAGTTCGCCGACACCGGCCTGCTCGTCGACAACGCCGCCTCCGGGCTCGACACCAGCGACGTCCTCCCGAACGTGCTCGCCGCCGGCCAGCTGGACGGGAAGACCTACGGCTCGTCGATCGGCTCGAACACCCTCGCGCTCTTCTACAACACGGCGCTCTTCGAGGCCGCCGGCGTCACTCCGCCGACGACCTGGGACGAGCTGACCACCGCCGCGAAGGCCCTCACCGCGGGCGACGTCACCGGGCTCGGCTTCTCCGCGATCGGCACCGAGGAGGGCACCTTCCAGTTCCTGCCCTTCTTCTGGGGCTCCGGTGCGACCCTCGAGGACATCTCCTCCGACGACGCCGTCTCGGCGCTCGCGCTCTGGACCGACCTGGTGAAGAGCGGCTCGGCCTCGCAGGCGAACGTCAACGCCAACCAGCAGGACGTCCGCGACCAGTTCCTCGCGGGCAAGCTCGGGATGATGGTCAACGGCACCTGGCAGCTCTCCGCCCTCGACGAGGCGGGCATCGACTACGGCGTCGTGCCGATCCCGGCGAAGGACGGGGGAGCGGCACCGAGCCCGCTCGGCGGCGAGTTCGTCGAGGTGGTCGCCTCCGACGCCGCGAAGCAGACGCTCGCCACGGAGTTCGCGCAGTGCGTCATCCAGCCCGACAGCCTGAAGGCCTGGGCGGCCGGCCAGTCGTACATCATGCCGTACGCCGACGCGGCCGCCGAGCAGGCGACCGAGGACCCCGCGCTCCAGCCGTGGGTGGAGGCCATCTCGGTCGCGCAGGGACGCACCAGCGACCTCGGCGTCGCCTACCCCGACACCTCGAAGGCGCTCTGGACCGCGATCCAGGAGTCGCTGACCGGCTCGAAGACGCCGCAGGCGGCCCTCGACGACGCCGCGGCGAGCCTGAAGTAGCGGCCGCATGACCGACCCCGCCGTGCTCACGGCGCCGGTCGCGGGCGGGGCGGCCACCAGGCCGCCCGCCCGCCGCCGACCCCGCTCCCACCTCCGCCTCGCCGCCGCCGCCTTCATGGCGCCCGTGGTGATCTTCCTCGCCGTCTTCTTCGTCTACCCGATCATCCGCGGCGTCGTCCTCAGCCTCCAGGACTTCGGACCGTCGTCCTTCGTCACCGGGATCGCCCCCTTCGTCGGCTTCGACAACTACGTCACGGTCGTCACCGATCCGATCTTCGCGAGCATCGCCTGGCACACCGTGGTCTTCACCGTGGTCTCGCTGGTGGGCCAGTTCACGATCGGCATGGCCCTGGCGCTGTTCTTCAGCCGCCGGTTCCCGCTCTCGGCGACGTTCCGCTCCCTCATCCTGCTGCCGTGGCTCCTGCCGCTGATCGTCTCGGCGACGGCCTGGCGCTGGATCTTCGACCAGCAGTTCGGCATCCTGAACGCCGCGATCGGCACGCCGGTCGGCTGGCTGACCGATCCGTCCGTCTCGCTGTGGGCGGTCATCATCGCCAACATCTGGCTGGGCATCCCGTTCAACATGGTGCTGCTGCACGGAGGCCTGCAGGGCATCCCCGAGAGCCTCTACGAGGCCGCGGCACTGGACGGCGCCTCGCGCTGGCGGTCCTTCTGGAGCATCACCTGGCCGCTGCTGCGACCGGTGACCTCCGTCACGCTCCTCCTCGGCCTCGTCTACACGATCAAGGTGTTCGACGTCATCTGGATCCTCACCAAGGGAGGCCCGGCCAACAGCTCGCACACCCTCGCGACGTGGGCCTACGAGCAGTCCTTCACCGACCTGCAGTTCGGAGTCGGAGCGGCGGCCGGCCAGATCCTCGTGATCGTCGCCCTCGTCTTCGGCGTGATCTACATCCGCGCCCAGCGCAAGGAGGACCTCGGATGAACCGGCACACCACAGGGCTGCGCCGCGGGATCGACGTGGTCATCGCGATCGTGCTCTGCGGCTTCCTCCTCTTCCCGCTCTACTGGATGGTCAACGTCTCGCTGACCAAGCCGCAGAACCTGATCCAGACCCCGCCGAGCCTGTTCCCCGGCGACCCGACGCTCGACGGGTACGTGCAGGCGTTCTCGACGCAGCTGCCGAACCTCATCACGAGCCTCGTGATCTCGATCGGCTGCGTGATCCTGACGCTGGCGATCGCCCTGCCCGCCGCCTTCGCGATGGCGAAGTTCCGGGTGCGGGGGACCGGCGTCGTGATGTTCGTGTTCCTCCTCGCCCAGATGATCCCCGGGATCGTCCTGGTCACCGCGCTGTTCGCGATCTACAACGCGCTGGGGCTGCTCAACACCTATCCGGGCCTGATCCTCGCCGACGCGACCGCCTCCGTGCCGTTCGCGGTGATCATCCTCCGGGCCTTCATGCTCGGCATCCCCGACGAGCTGATCGAGGCCGCGCGGATCGACGGTGCGAGCAACTGGCGCTCCTTCGTCTCGATCGTCATCCCGCTGAGCCGGAACTCGATCGTGACCGCGGGCCTGTTCTCGTTCCTGTTCGCCTGGGCCGACTTCCTCAACGCGAACTCGCTCACCTCGGGCAACAGCATCGTGCCGTTCACCCTCGGCCTCTACCGCTACATCGGATCGACCACCACCAACTGGAACGGGATCATGGCGACCGCCGTGATCGCCTCCCTCCCGGCCGCCGTGCTGCTGATCGTGGCCCAGCGCTACGTCGCCGCCGGGGTCACCGCCGGCGCGGTCAAGGACTGAGCGCCGTGCCCGACTCGAGGAAGCAGGAGCACATGGACACCGACGCGTTCGCGCTCGAGGGGGACCGCCTCGTCTGGCGCGGCGACGGCGAGACCGTCGTCGTCGAGCCGTGGGGGAGGGACAGCGTCCGGGTCCGCGCCCGCCGGTCCGGGGAGGTCCTCGACACCGACTGGGCGCTGATCGCCCCCGAGCGCCGCGCGCCGGAGGTCTCGATCGAGGGACCGCGGGCGACGCTGCGCGCCGGCGGCATCACCGTCGTCCTCGAGCAGCAGGAGGGCTACGGGTACCAGACCGGCTACCACGAGCTCTCCTGCTCCCTCTCCTTCTACGACCGTCGGGGGGAGCTGCTCTTCCGAGAGCTCGGGAGCGGGGGAGCGCTCAAGCTGCGCGCCCGCGAGCAGCGCCCGCACCTGGGCGGCGACTTCCGGCTGACCGCGCTGTTCGAGACGGCCCCCGACGAGAAGCTGTACGGGATGGGGCAGTACCAGCAGGACATCCTCGACCTGAAGGGCTGCACGCTCGAGCTCGCGCACCGCAACTCCCAGTCCAGCGTCCCGTTCGTGCTCTCGAGCCGCGGCTACGGCTTCCTCTGGCACAACCCGGCGATCGGCCGCGCGACCTTCGCGGCCAACCGCACGGAGTGGTCCGCCGAGTCCTCCCAGCAGCTCGACTACTGGGTGACCGCGGGCGAGACTCCGGCCGACATCACCCGCGCCTACGCCGACGCGACCGGGCACGTCCCGATGATGCCCGAGCACGGCCTGGGCTTCTGGCAGTGCAAGCTGCGCTACTGGAACCAGGAGCAGCTGCTCGAGGTCGCCCGCGAGCACCGGCGGCGCGGCCTCCCGATGGACGTGATCGTGGCCGACTTCTTCCACTGGCCCCACATGGGCGACTTCCGCTTCGAGGAGGAGTTCTGGCCGGATCCGTCGGCGATGGTCGCCGAGCTGCGCGAGCTCGGGATCGAGCTCATGGTCTCGGTCTGGCCGCAGGTGTCGGTCGAGTCCGAGAACTACGTCGCGATGAAGAAGGGGAACCTGCTCGTCAAGGCCGAGCGGGGCCTGGACCTGCACATGCAGTTCGAGGGCCCGAGCGCGTTCTACGACGCGACGAGCCCCGCCGCCCGGAGGTTCGTCTGGGAGGCGTGCCGGCGCAACTACGGCGAGCACGGGATCCGGCTCTTCTGGCTCGACGAGGCCGAGCCCGAGTACGGCGTCTACGACTTCGACAACTACCGCTACGCCGCCGGCCCCGCCGTCCAGGTCGGCAACCTCTACCCGCAGGCGTTCTCCCGCGGCTTCTTCGAGGGGCAGCGCGAGAGCGGGGAGAGCGCGATCGTGAACCTCGTCCGCACGGCCTGGGCGGGCAGCCAGCGGTACGGTGCGCTCGTGTGGTCGGGTGACATCCATTCGACCTTCGCGGACCTCCGCCACCAGATCACGGCCGGCATCCACATGGGCGTCGCGGGGATCCCGTGGTTCACGACCGACATCGGAGGATTCGCCGGGGGAGACCCGTCGGATCCGGAGTTCCGTGAGCTCCTCGTGCGCTGGTTCCAGTTCGGAGCGTTCAGCCCGGTGATGCGCCTGCACGGCGACCGCGCGCCCTCGGCCCCGGTCACGGCCGCCGACGGGACCAGGCGAGCGCCGACCGGAGCCGCGAACGAGGTGTGGAGCTTCGGCGAGGAGGCCACGCCGATCCTCACTCGCCTGCTGCACCTGCGCGAGACCCTGCGCCCGTACACGCGCGAGGCGATGCGGGAGGCGCACGAGCTGGGTCAGCCGGTGCTGCGCGCGGTGTTCCACGAGTTCCCCGGCGACCCGGAGGCCTGGGACCTCGCCGACCAGTACCTGTTCGGCTCGGACCTGCTGGTCGCTCCGGTCACGCACGCCGGAGCCGTCTCCCGGAGGGTCTACCTGCCCGCCGGGGCGCGGTGGACCGAGCTCTCGACAGGCGCCGAGCACGAAGGCGGGCAGTGGATCGTCGCCGACGCGCCCCTGGCCGTCATCCCGGTCTTCGCGCGCGACGGCCGGCAGGCGCACCTCGTCGGGCAGCTCTGACCGGGGGCTCCCCGCCGTCCGGAGCGTTCCGCCGAGAGGAGCGTCCCCCGTCAGCCCGTCCCCGCGAGCCAGAAGTCGACCGCGTCGGGGGACGGGCGCCCGGCGACCCGGACGACGTCGCCGAACTCGAGCACGCTGTCCGGATCCTCCTGGACGGCCGGCCACCGCTCGCGGCCGGCGGCGTCCGGATCGCCGTGGGAGACGAACGCGAGCCAGCGCGCGGTCATCTCCTGCTCGAGCCGGCGGTCGACGTCCGTGTAGTCGGCGTCGCCGTCCGCCCCGAGGTTCCCGTACGCGTACATCACCTCGGCGCCGTGGTACGCGCCGAACCGCTCGAGTCCCCTCTCCGGGGGAGTGCGCGTGAAGATGTAGGCGTGAACGCCCGCCCGCCCGGTCCGGGCGGCCGTCAGCGCCCAGAGCCGCATCGGGGCGGTCATCGTCCGGTCGCTGCCGGCGCGCAGCCGGGAGTCGACGACCTGGTCCTCGACGGCACCCGGGTACAGCGCGAGGAATCGGTCCGCGTCGTCTCCGTGCTCCCGGCGCACCTCCTGCTCGTAGGCGTCCGGATCCGAGTCGACGCCTCCCAGCAGATCGAGCGAGGTCTCGTCGGAGTTGCTGCCGAGCAGGAGGGGGACGTCGTTCTGCCGACCGGCCTCGTAGACGGCGAGCGGCGTGTCGGGGAGGACGACGCCGTCGATCGAGGGCCACCAGTGCTGCGAGAGGCCAGCGGCGGCCGTAACGATGCGCTCGGCCGGCAGGGCCCTCATCTCGGCGAGGCTCGCCCCGCCGAGCGCCTCGCTCAGGCGCGCAGCCGCCTCCCGTGCGGTGGCGGCGTCGTCGTAGAGGTCGCCGGCCTCGCGGTCTCCCGCCGACCCCAGGCATCCTCCGCTCTCCCCGATGATCCCGTGGAGGAGGCCGGCCGCGAGGGGCGAGGCCCCGAGGATGCAGGCGCTGCCGGAGCCGGCGGACTGGCCGGCGACCGTCACCCGCCCCGGGTCCCCGCCGAAAGCGGCGATGTTGTCCTGCACCCACTGCAGAGCGGCGACCTGGTCGAGCAGTCCCTGGTTCCCCGGGGTGCCGCCGCCGAGCACATCACCGGCGAGGAATCCGAGGACGCCCAGACGGTAGGCGACGGTGACGACCACCGCGCCCTGGGAGGCGAGCGCCGCGCCGTCGTAGGCGGGGAGGGCGCCGGACCCCGAAACGAACGCGCCGCCGTGGAGGTAGACGAGGACCGGGCGGGAGTCGCCCGCTCCGCCGGCCGGCGTCCAGATGTTCAGGCGGAGGCTGTCCTCGTCCGTCGCGTACCCGCCGAGGAGCGTCTCCTCCAGCGGCAGGTCGAGCATGCGGGTCGCCGCTCGGGAGAGGAACGTCGGCTCCGGCTGAACGGCGGAGGGGCCGAAGTCGTCGGCCACGAGGGTCGCCGACCGCTGCGGGGCCGGGCGGGGCGCCTCCCAACGCAGCGGGCCGACCGGGGGAGCGGCGTAGGGGATCCCCGCGAAGGCGTCGACCCCGGCCGCGGCGTCGTGCACACCGACGACGTCGCCCTGCCGGGTCGTGACCGGGGCGGTGTGCGGACCGGCGAGCGTCCGCGTCGCCGGGAGAGGACCCGCGGCGAGGGCGACGGCTCCGACGAGCCCTGCGGACGCGACCCAGGCCGCCGTACGCAGCATCCAGTGCCGGTGCCGCCAGCTCCTCGAGACGGCCGCGATCAGGACCGCGGCCGCCGCGACGACGAGCCACCCCCACCACTCCACCCGGTTCAGCCAGGCGAGGACCGCCCCGATGAGCACGACGGTCGCGGTCGGCAGCCACCGGAACCGTCGCCGTCGAGGTTCGAGCGTTCCAGTTTTCAATACGGTATGCATTGGAAACGAAACGTACTGAAAAGGCCCATCCAGCGCAAGGATCCGAATAGGCTGGGGGCGTGGCCACAGGCGAGCAGGCTCCGGTCCGGCGGAGGAGCGAGACGCGACGACGTCTCCTCGCCGCGGCCGCCGAGCTCTTCGAGAGCACGGGCACCATCGGCCAGCGCGTCGAGGACATCTGCGCGCAGGCGGGCTTCACCCGCGGCGCGTTCTACTCGAACTTCGCCGGTGTCGACCAGCTCTTCCTCGCACTCCACGAGGAGCAGGCCGCGAGAGTGTGGGGGAGCCTGCAGGAGGCCCTCGACGTCCAGCTGCAGGAGGAGCACCGCGCGGCGACCCTCGACGGCGCCGTCCGCTCCCTCCTCGACGCGCTCCCGTCCAGCCGCGAGTGGTTCTCCCTGCGGTCGGTGCTCCTGGCACGCGCTGCCGCGGACCCGGAGTTCGCCGAGCGGATGATGATCGACGACGACCGCGTCTCGCGCGAGCTGGGCGAGCGCTTCGCCGCCCTCGCCGCCGTGCACGGCCGCGTCCCCGCCGTCGAGTCCGCCGTCCTGGCGAAGGCGGTCGTCGCGGCGCACGTCGGGTCGGTGAGCCAGTGGCCCGTGGACACCAGCGCCGCGCTCACGCAGCGCCTGGTCGTCGCCGCGGTGATCCGAGGTCTCACCGTTGAAGCGCCCGGTCTGTCACCGGAGCTCGACGGCGACCGGTGACATCCTGTCGCAGGAGCGATGAGGGGAGTCGATCGCCATCCTGCCGACCGGGGCTTCGGTCGAACTGACATAATGTGCATTATCGGATAACAGTGGAAGGGCCGGACGGACCGGGACTGAGGCCGCCCGACGGTCCGGAACGTCATCAGCGGATCGGCGAATGCTCCACCCACGCCTCGACGTCCTCGTACCAGCACGTCTCGGTCGGAGTGTCGAAGCGCGTGACCAGCCGCAGCTGCGGATCGACGGTCATCGTGCCGCGGACGCCGTCGTCGGCCCGATCCTCTCGGGCGCCTGCGGGAACGCGCGTCAGCGGCCCTGCGAGCGCTCCCGCAGGTTCACCATCACCGCGGCTGCATCGAGAAGGATGCACACGCCGCCCGGCGTCCGCCGACGAACGGACTGCGCCCACGACGGCGTCGGACTCCCCCGATGCCGGTCCGCTGCCGTCCATCGGAGTCATCCGTCGAGGCTCGCAGAACCGTGCGCCGGCGTCAGCCCCTGGTGAGGATCAGACGAAGTCGGAGATGTCACCGACGAGGCGGGTGTTGTCCGCGGGGATCGGCTCGACGGCCGCCAGAGCGACCTCGGCCGCGAACTCCTGCACGTTGTAGAGCTTGCCGGCCGACTCGCGACGCGAGCTGATCGCGCCCGGGTTCGCGCGCTCCAGCAGGGTCGCGGTGATGGTGCCCTCGATCATGTCGCCCGAGACGACGACGAACTCGATCCCGCGCTCGGCGAGCTCACCGATCCGCTCGCGCAGGGCGTCCTCGCCGGCGCGCTTGGAGAGCGCGACGGGCTCGTACTCGGGCATCGTGGGCGTGGTCCGGATGAAGTGCGCCTGGTGGCTCGTGACGAACACGACGCGCGAGCCCTCCCCGAGCAGCGGCAGTGCCGCGTCGAGCACGGCGACCTGCGAGTCGCGGTTGAGGACCATCGCGTAGTCCTCCCCCATGTTGCTCTCCATGCCGCCGGAGGCGTTCAGGACGAGCACGTCGAGTCCGCCGTACTCCTTCTCGATGCGCGAGAAGAGCTCGGCGCGCGAGGCGGCGTCCGTGAGGTCGGCGCCGACGGCGATGGCGGTGCCGCCGGCCTCGACGATCTGCGCGACGAGCTTGTCGGCGCGCGGCGCCTTCGAGCGGTAGTTGACGACGACGCGGGCTCCGGCCTCGGCCAGGTAGCGGACCGTGTCGGCGCCGATGCCGCGGGACGACCCGGTGACGAGAGCGCGCTTGCCGTCGAAGGAGCCGGGGGCGAGGGGGTTGGACACGGGTATTCCTCCAGGACGCCGGCTCGGAGACCGGATCGGGCACGATGACGGGCCACGGCCCGACGGAGGAGTCTACCAAGGGCCTCGAGACCGTCGGCGCACCCCCTCTCCCAGCCCTCGTCCGGGGCGCGTTGATAGCCTGGGAATGCTCGTCGAGGGGAAGGAGCACACAGCATGGACGCTGTCACCCAGTACGCGTGGATCCTCTGGCTCGCGCTGATCCTCATCTTCGTGATCGTCGAGATGATCACTCTCGAGTTCACCTTCCTGATGCTCGCCGTCGGCAGCATCGGCGGACTGCTGACCGGGCTGGTCGGGGCTCCCTTCTGGGTCCAGGTCCCCGTCGCGGCCGTCCTCGCCGCCCTCCTGCTGTTCACCGTCCGTCCGCCGCTGCTGCGGCTGCTGAAGCGGGGCGGCGATCCCACCCCCAGCGGAGCGGACGCTCTCCTCGGGCTCTCCGGCAGCGTCGTCCTCGCCGCCCCCGGAGCCGGCCAGGTCAAGCTCGCCAACGGCGAGACCTGGACCGTCCGCCTGTCCCCGCTCGTCGAGGACCGCACACTCGGAGTCGGCGAGAGAGTCGTCGTCACCGCCATCGAGGGCGCGACCGCGGTCGTCGTCCCCGCCGAAAGGAGCACACCGTGACACCGTCCTCCGTCGTGACGATCGTCGTCGTCGCCGCCGTCGTCCTCTTCGCCCTGGTCGTCCTCTTCCGAGCGGTCCGCATCATCCCCCAGGCCACCGCCGGGGTCGTGGAGCGCCTCGGCAAGTACCACAAGACCCTGCTGCCGGGCCTCAATCTCGTCGTGCCGTTCATCGACCGGGTCCGCCCGCTGATCGATCTGCGCGAGCAGGTCGTCTCGTTCCCGCCCCAGCCCGTGATCACGGAGGACAACCTCGTCGTCTCGATCGACACGGTCGTCTACTTCCAGGTGACGGACGCCCGCGCGGCGACCTACGAGATCGCCAACTACCTCGGCGCGGTCGAGCAGCTGACCACCACCACGCTCCGCAACGTCGTCGGCGGCCTGAACCTCGAGGAGGCGCTGACCTCCCGCGACAACATCAACGGGCAGCTGCGCATCGTCCTCGACGAGGCCACCGGCAAGTGGGGCATCCGCGTCGGACGCGTGGAGCTCAAGGCCATCGACCCGCCCCTCTCCATCCAGGACTCGATGGAGAAGCAGATGCGCGCCGAGCGCGACCGTCGAGCCGTGATCCTCACCGCCGAGGGCACCAAGCAGTCCCAGATCCTGAACGCCGAGGGTCAGCGCCAGGCCGCGATCCTCGCTGCGGAGGGCCAGGCGAAGGCGGCGGTCCTGCGGGCCGAGGGTGAGGCCAAGGCGATCACCACCGTCTTCCACGCCATCCACGAGGGCCGCCCCGACAGCGAGCTCCTCGCGTACCAGTACCTCCAGACACTCCCCAAGATCGCCGAGGGCAGCGCGAACAAGCTCTGGGTCATCCCGAGCGAGCTCACCGAGGCGCTGAAGGGCATCGGAGGCGCGCTCGGCCAGCGCGGCCAGTCCGCCCCGGCGGTCCGCCCGCAGGACGCGGCACCCCCGTCGGCGCCTGCGGCGTCCGCGCCTGCCGCATCCGGGTCCGTCGGCTCCACTCCTGTCGAGCCCGGATCCGACACGTCCGCCCCCGTGGCGCCCGCGACGACCGACGGAGCCCCCGGCTCGGCGCCCACTCCCCCGCCGCCGGCCGTCTAGCCGCGGACCCGGTCCGCGATGCGCACCCCTGAGCGACCCCTCGCCCTGAGCGGGCCGACCCCCCGGGTGATCGCGCATCGCGGGTTCGGCCCGCAGGCCGAGGGCAACACGCTCGCCGCCTTCGAACGCGCCCTCGCCGCGGGTGCGGACCTCCTCGAGACGGACGCGCGCGCCTCCCTCGACGGGATCGCCGTGCTCGTCCACGACGCCGAGGTGATCGACCGCTCCGGCCGCCGCCACGTCGTCGCCGCCACCCGGTGGGAGGAGCTCGCCGACCTCCGACTGGCGGGCGGCGCCCGGCTCGCCTCTCTCGAGCAGGCCCTCGCCGCACTCCCCCGCGCGCGCTTCAACATCGACGTGAAGTCGCGGGACGCGATCGACCCGGTCGTCGCGGCGGTGTCCGGCGCCGCCGCCGCGGAGCGCGTCCTGATCACCTCGTTCTCCGAGATCCGTCGAGCAGCGGCCCTCCGCCGTCTTCCCGGCGCCGCGACCTCGGCGTCGGCGGTCCGCTTCGTCGTCGCCCTGGTCGCCGCCCACCTCGGCGCCGCCCTCCCCGTGCGTCTCGCTCTCCGCGGCATCGACGCGCTCCAGGTGCCCGAGCGCGCGCTCGGCCTCCGCGTCGCCGAGCCGCGGATCCTCGCCCGGCTGCGGGTGACCGGCTGCGAGATCCACCTCTGGACCATCGACGATCCGGAGCGGATGGAGCAGCTCCTCGCGCTCGGGATCGACGGGCTCGTGACCGACCGCACCGACCTCGCCCGAGCGGCCGTCGACGCCTTCCTCAGTGCCCGTCAGCCACGCCCTCAGGAACCGCGGAATACGCCTCCGACCTGAGGATTCTCTGGCAATGGCAGGGACGGGAAGACCACCTCCAGGTACGACGTTGACACTGGGGAAGCACAGCGAGAGGAGACCACACAATGGCAGATCGAAGCCTGCGAGGAATGCGGCTCGGATCCCAGAGCCTGCAGAGCGAGGAAGGCGTCGTCTTCTCCCCGCGATCGACGTACGAGTACCACTGCGCGAACTGCGGCCACGACACCGACATGGTGTTCTCGGCCGACGCGGAAGCACCGGAGACCTGGGAGTGCCGCTCCTGCGGTCACGAGGCCACTCTGATGGTGGACTCGAAGCCGGTCGTCGTGGACAAGGGCGAGCAGAAGGCTCCGCGCACCCACTGGGACATGCTGCTCGAGCGTCGGACCCGCGCGGAGCTGGAGGAGCTGCTCGAGGAGCGGCTCGCCTATCTGCGCGCCAGGCGCGGCGAGCACAAGATCGGCGCGTAGCGCCGGTCAGCGGGAACGGCGTCGCGGCTCGCGCGTCCTGAGGACGAACGAGACCATGCCGATGAGACCGGCGGCCAGGAAGTACCAGCCGAGGTCTCGCGCCCACACCAGAGCCG
Organism: Rathayibacter sp. VKM Ac-2805; assembly: GCF_009834265.1. Classification (NCBI taxonomy): domain Bacteria; kingdom Bacillati; phylum Actinomycetota; class Actinomycetes; order Micrococcales; family Microbacteriaceae; genus Rathayibacter; species Rathayibacter sp. VKM Ac-2805. The sequence goes on along the minus strand of NZ_CP047185.1, from coordinate 1,699,328 downwards.
GGGTCGTGGTGGAGCTGAGGGGGACCTCGTCCACCATGGCGCCCGGCTCGAACCATGTCAGGGAGTCGATCGTCGAGCCGTCCGGCCCGATGATCGCACTCGTCCCGACGGTCGAGATGTTGACCACGCTGCGCCCGGTCTCGATGGCCCGCAGGCGGGCGATCGCGAGCTGCTGGACGCTCTCGTCGGTCCGGCCGAAGTCGGCGTTGTTGGTCTGCCCGAGGATGACCTGGGCACCCCCGTCGACCATCGCGTTCGTCAGCGCGTCGTCCGAGATGTCGAAGCAGATCGCGATGCCTGCGAGCACGCCGTTCACGTCGAAGACGTTGGGACGGGTGCCGATCGAGTAGTCGCGGCTCACCAGGTCGACCAGGTCCGGAGCGAACATCCGCCAGAACGCCCGGTCCGGCATGTATTCGGCGAACGGGACGGGATGCACCTTGTCGTAGACCTGCGTCGCCCCCTCCCCCGCCTTCCAGAGCAGCGAGCTGTTGTAGAAGACGTCGTCCGAGGGGTTCGTGATCGTGCCCACGACGAACGGCGCGTCCATCGTCCGGCTGAGGTAGTCGAGGACGGCGGCCGACTGGGCGTTCCGGGTCGGATCGATGTCGACGCCGTTCTCGGGCCACACCACCATGTCGACGTCCTGATCGAGGATCGGCAGCGTCGCCGAGGTGTGGTCCTCGAGGATCTGCCCGCGGTAGCTCTGCGAGAACAGGCCCGCATCGGAGTCGCCCTGGACGGCGGCGATCCGGGTCGTGCCCTCCGTCGGTGCCGGCCAGGCGGGGAACACCAGCGCCACGATCGCGAAGCCCGCGAGAGCGCTGACGCGAGAGGAGGCCGGGACGGACAGCTCGCGGACGGCCTGCGCGAGCACGGCCGCGAGGAACGCCACCACGAAGCCGAGGCCGGCGAAGCCGATCCACGCCGCGAGACCGGAGAGCGGGCCGAGGGACTGCGAGATCGCGAGGCGGCCCCAGGCGAAGCCGCCGTAGGGCCAGACGCTGGTGATCGACTCGCGCCCGATCCAGAGCGCCGCCAGGAGGGCGGGGAGGCCGACCATCCGGCCGAGCGGTCCCGTCCAGACGCGGTGGCCGCGCGTGGAGACGACCGCCATCAGCCCCGCGGAGAGCGCGAAGAAGATCGCCTGCAGGCCGGCGAGGGCCGCCCAGGGGACCGGGCCGAGGTAGAGGGTCAGCCACTCGATGTGGACGCCCCAGAAGACCGCTCCGCCGACGAGGCCGACGAGGCTCCCGCTCCAGAAGCCGCGCCCCGCCAGCGCGAACAGGATCGCCGCGGCGCCCACGATCGCCAGCGGCCAGACGTCGGAGTCGGGGAAGCCGCGGTCGAGCACGGCGCCGCCGAGGGCGGCGAGGGGCAGCGCCACCCACAGCGGAACGGTCCGCCCGTCGGGCGGAGGAGCGATCGGCGTCATGCGACCGTCGAGTACGCGACGATGCCGCGGCGGACCAGGTCGAGGGCGGTCCGGGCCGCGCGGCCGACCTTGCCCTCGGCGACGACGGAGAGCTGGTCGAGGAGGTCGATGGTCTGCTTCGCCCAGCGCACGAAGTCGCCGGCGGCCATGTCGGACTCGCGGAGCACCATGTCGAGCGGCATGCCCTTGGCCCACATGTTCATCGACAGCGCCAGGCTCGTCGAGATCGGGTTGCTGCCCGGCAGGCGGTGCTCCCGCTCGACGTCGTCGAGCCGGGCCCACAGAAGCTGGGTCCTCTCCAGCGCCTCGGGGAACGCGCCGCGGGGCAGGAACTGCTCGCCGAGCGTCCCCTCCTCGCGTCGCGGCTCGAAGACCAGGCAGCACGCCATCGCCGCGAGGCCGGCCGGATCGAGCTCCGTCCACGCCTGCTTCCGGAGGCACTCGGCGACGAGCAGGTCCCGCTCCCCGTAGATCCGGCGGAGCGTGCGACCGTTGGGCGTCAGCGAGAGCTCGCCGACCTCGTCCCGGCGGAAGTAGCCGAGCTCGAGCAGCACGTCCGTGATGTGGTCGAAGATGCGGGCGACGGCGCCGGTGCGCGAGCGGATCTGGCGCTCGATCTCGTCGGTCTCGCGGCGCAGCTTCCACCAGCGCTCGGCCCAGCGCGCGTGCTGCTCGCGGTCGGAGCAGGCGTGGCACGGGTGCGCCTTCATCCGGCGCCGCAGGCTCGTGAGCTGTCCCTGGCGCTTCTCGCGCTCGGCGTGGGAGGCCGACTCGCCGCGCACCGCGCCCCGGCGCTCGAGGTCGCCGATCTCACGGCGGATCGCCGCGTACTGCTCGAAGTCGCCCAGGTGGCACTGCATCGCCGTGACGTAGCCCGCCATCGACTCCTCCTGCTGGCGGACCCGGCGGGCGAGATCGACGACGGACCGGTCGGCCTGGAACTGCGCGAACGACGACTCGAGGATCTCGCGCGTGCGCACCCGCCCGAACTGCTCGATCAGGTTCGCGGCCATGTTGTAGCTGGGGCGGAAGCTGGAGTTGAGCGGGTAGGTCCGCCGGGAGGCGAGGGACGCGACCGCCTGGGGGTCCATCCCGCCGCGCCACTGGATCACCGAGTGGCCCTCGACGTCGATGCCGCGTCGGCCCGCCCGGCCGGTGAGCTGGGTGTACTCCCCCGGTGTGATCGGGACGCGCGCCTCGCCGTTGAACTTCTCGAGCTTCTCGAGGACGACCGTGCGGGCCGGCATGTTGATGCCGAGCGCGAGCGTCTCGGTCGCGAAGACCACGCGCACGAGCCGGCGCAGGAACAGCTCCTCGACGACCTCCTTGAAGGCGGGGAGCATCCCGGCGTGGTGCGCGGCGACGCCCCGCTGGAGTCCGTCGAGCCACTCCCAGTAGCCGAGCACCGCGAGGTCCTCGTCGCGGATCGTCCGGCACCGCTCCTCGACGATCGCGCGGATCTCGTCGCGCTCGTGGCGCTCGGTGAGGCGCACGCCCGACCGCAGCACCTGGCGCACGGCCTGGTCGCAGCCCGCACGGCTGAAGACGAAGAAGATCGCGGGGAGGAGGTTCTTGCCGCGGAGGATCTCGACGACCTCCGAGCGCAGCACGAGCTCCTCGGTGCGCTGCTCCGGGTAGCGGCCGCGACCGCCTCGGCCGTTGCGGCCGCCCCTGCCGCCGCGCTCGACCCGGGAGCCGCCCTGGGCCATGCGGGCGAGCTCGGGGTTCACCCGGTTCGTCGCCGCCCGACCGGAGGAGTCGAAGAGGTCGACCAGCTTGCCGCCCACCAGGACGTGCTGGTCGAGCGGGACGGGCCGCTCCTCGGAGACGATGACCTCGGTCTCGCCCCGGACGGTCTGGAGCCAGTCGCCGAACTCCTCGGCGTTCGACACGGTCGCGCTGAGCGAGACCAGCCGCACGCGCTGCGGGAGGTGGATGATGACCTCCTCCCAGACGGCGCCGCGGAAGCGGTCGGCGAGGTAGTGCACCTCGTCCATCACGACGTAGGCGAGGTCGCGCAGGAGGTCCGAGTCGGCGTACAGCATGTTGCGCAGCACCTCGGTCGTCATCACGACGATGCGGGCGCGCGCGTTGACGTTGGAGTCGCCGGTCAGCAGACCGACCTCGGAGGCTCCGTAGTCCTCGACGAACTCCTGGAACTTCTGGTTGCTCAGCGCCTTCATCGGCGTCGTGTAGAAGACCTTGGCCGTCGGGTCCTGCATGGCCAGGTGGATCGCGAACTCGGCCACCGCCGTCTTGCCGGCGCCGGTGGGCGCGGCGACGAGGACGCTGTGGCCGTCGTCGAGCGCGCTGCAGGCCTCGTACTGGAAGGGGTCGAGGTCGAACGCGAGGGTCGAGCGGAACGCTTCGACCCTCGCGTGGCCCTGGCGCGTCCGGAACGCGGCGAACCGCTCGGCGGGAGACGGTCCGGTCACGCGGGCAGGTCGGAGGGGCTGCCGTCGAACACCAGCTGGCGCTTGGCGGCGCGCCGGTCGTGCAGGATCGCGATCCCGCAGGCGAGGAAGAACAGGAAGATGATCGGGATGGCCAGGAGGAACATCGAGATCGGGTCGGCCGCGGGGGTCGCGATCGCCGTGAAGAGCACGATCGCCATGATCGCGATGCGCCACGACTTGAGGATCAGCATGCCGGGGAGGATGCCGAGGAAGTTGAGGAGCACCAGGAAGACGGGCAGCACGAAGGCGATGCCGACGACCAGCACGAGCTTGAGAACGAACTCGTAGTAGATCTTGGCGTCGAGGAAGCTCGCCGCGTTGCTGCCGGTGAAGCTCGTCAGGAGCTCCACGATGTGCGGGAACACGAACCAGCCGGCGGCGCAGCCCGCGAAGAACAGCGGGATGGCGGTGAGGATGAAGCCGAGGCCGTACCGCATCTCCTTGCGGGTCAGGCCCGGGACGAGGAACGCCCAGATCTGGTAGAGCCAGACCGGGCTCGCCAGGACGATGCCCACCGTGATGGCGATCTGCAGCCGCAGGTCGAAGGCACCGGCGATCGTCGGGAAGTTGAGGATCGCCTCCTTGCCCTGGGTGGAGGCCACCTCGGAGATCGGAGCCTTGAGGGCCTCGAAGACCCACTCCGAGACGAACCACCCCGCGACACACGCGATGACGATCGCGATCGCCGACTTGAAGAGCCTGTTGCGAAGCTCGACGAGGTGCGCCCCGAGCGACATGCGCCCGTCGGGGTTCTTCGTCCGCTTCGTCCGTGGCTTCTTCGGTGCCACGGACGTCATTACTTGAGCGGGGACTCGGGCGGCGTGGTGGTGCCGGTGCCGGTGGTCGAGCCGGTGGATCCGGCGACGGTGCCGGTGGTCCCCTCGGTCGACTCACGGCGCTCGGTGCCGTCCTCGTCCTTCATGGTCTTGACCTCGCTCTTGAAGATCCGCATCGACTGCCCGACACTGCGGGCCAGCTGCGGGAGCTTGGGCGCACCGAACAGGAGGAGGATCACGGCGAGGATGATGAGGAGGTGCCACCCCTGGAGGCCAGCGAACATTGCAGACTCACTTCACTTGTCGGTTGCGGTGTACGAGGAGCTTACCCCGTTCGACCCGTCCTGACCGGCGGAGATCGATCCTGTCGCGACGTGCGTCACGTCGGCCCTCGTGCGCACGCCTCACGTCGTCGCGATCGGCGAACAGCGACGAGGGCGGCCGGGGCGGCAGGTCGTCCGCCACTCCAGGACTCAGTGTCTCGAGTTTCGCGGTGGCCTCGGACAGCTGTCCGAGGAGCACCTTCCCCTTGCGCCAGTAGGAGAGGGCGAAGAGGACCAGCATCGCCAGAGCGCCCAGCGCGAGGCCGAGCCAGATCAGGATCCACGACCACCAGGTCACGACGGCTCCCCCTCGTTCGCGGCGAGCGCGGAGGCCGCCCAGTGCGCGACCGCGGTGCGCGCCTCGGGGGGTGCCACCACGGTGACGAGACCCGCCAACGACGCCACCAGGCGCGTCAGTCCCTCCAGATGGGCGACGCGGAGACGGACGAGGACACCGTGGTCCTCCTCCCCCGGCACGGGATCGGGGAACTCGGCGTCGGCCGCGTAGTCGCCCAGCAGCACGACGGCGCTGGGAGCGACGCGCAGGTCCACGACGAGATCGGAGGCGGAGGCCTCGAAGAGCCGTTCCGAGAGGGTCACCTCGTTGCGGCGCCGGACGATCGGCGTCCCCGTGTCGCGGAGGGAGCGCATCCTGTCGACCCGGAACGTCCTGACGCCCTCGCGGAGGTGGTCCCATCCGCGCAGGTACCAGTCCCGGTCGACCGATTCGAGCACGAAGGGGTCGACGAGCCGGGACTCGGTCTCGCCGCGGGCGCTGCGGTAGTCGAAAGCGACCTGCGTCGCCGAGCCCATCGCTGTCCGCAGGAGCGCCACAGCGCTGTCCGCGCCCGTGCCGCGCGAGACCGCCACCGCGCTCGGGGCCGAGGAGGCGCCGCGTGCGAGCTTCCCCATCAGCGAGGCGATCCGGTCGTTGCCCTGGTTCTCGGGCAGGGCTGCGAGGTACTGCATGCCGGCAATGAGGGCGGCGGCCTCGCGCGCCGAGAACCTCGGCGAGTCGTCGATCGCGACCTGGTGGGTGAGGACGACGTGGTCGTTCTCCTCGAAGTCGTCCCAGCCGATGTCGAAGAGATCGTTCGCCTGGTACTGCGCGGTCTCGCCGGGGATGCCCGAGACGGCGATGAGGCGCACCGCGCGCCGCACCTCCTCCTCCGGGATCTCGAAGTGCGCGGCGACCTCGGCGACGGAGACGCGGCCCCGGTCGAGCAGGTAGGGAACCAGGGAGAGGAGGACGGCCAGGCGGTCGCGCGCCTGCAGGGAGCGGGGTCTAGCCACGGGGATCCCCTCCATGGTCGTCCAGGGTGCGGCGGAGGCGGTCGAGGACGCGGCGGCGGAGCTCCTCCGGCTCGAGCACCCGCACCTCGGGACCGTGACCGGCGAGCTCGTCCGCGAGCACGTCCGGGTCGGTGTAGTGCAGGCGCAGCAGGCCCTGGCCCTCGCCCTCGGCCTCGGCACGCCCGCCGAGACGGAGGGCGGCGTCGGAGTCGGGGGCGACGCGCAGGAGCGCGCTGTTGCGCTGCAGGATCTCGTCGAGCTGGGCGAGAGCGGTCGCCGCGTGGTCCCCCGCCGCGGGAGGCGCGGTGCGGCCGGTGGAGGCGACCGGCCCGACGATCCGCGACAGGAGGAAGGTCCGCGTGCCCTCGGCGCCCTCGTCCCAGCCGTGGAGGTGCCAGCGCCCCTGGTGGTTCACCAGGGCGCGGGGCTGCACGGTGCGCACGCGCGGCTCCTCGCCGCCGGGCTTCAGATAGGGGAAGCGGACGACCTGGCCGCGGTCGAGCGCGGCGTTGAGCGGCTCGAACGAGGACTCGCGAACCCGGATCGAGGGGCTGATGCCGATGACGGGGTCGACGGACTCGACCCCGATCGAGCGCAGCTTGATCAGCGCGCGCCGCGACTCCGCCGAGAGCGTCCCCTCGCGCCAGACCGCCCCGGCCAGGCGGAGCAGCGCGAGCTCCTCCGGATCGAAGGTCAGGTCGGCCGGGAGGTCGTAGCTGCGCTTCGCGATGCGGTACCGGACGGTCTGGGTGTTGCCCGGATCGCCCGGGGCGTCGACCGTCTCGATCGGGATGCCCAGCTCGCGCAGGTCGTCCTTGTCGCGCTCGAACTGGCGCTCGAGCGAGGTCCGGTCGCCCCGGCCCACCCGCTGCCGGTAGCCCTGCACCGTGGAGAGGACGTCGGCCTTCGTCAGTCCGTTCTCGGCCGCGACGAGCGCGAGCACGAGGTTGAACAGACGCTCCTCGGCCGGGACGCGGCTCGAGGACGGGGCGTCGGAAGGCACGCCCTCCAGTCTAGGGCCGGGCCCGGTCAGACCTTTCCGAGGATGTCGGCGACGAAGATCAGCGTCGCGCCGCCGGGGATCCCGCCCTGAGGGGAGCCCTGGTCGCCGTAGCCCTGGTCGGGCGGGATGACCGCGATGACCTGGGATCCGACGGGCTGGCCGATGAGGGCGTCGGCGAATCCGGCGATGACTCCGCCCTGGGTGGTCGAGCCGTCGGCGGCAGTGAACACGGCGGGAGCGCCCTTCTCCCAGCTGGAGTCGAACACCTTCCCGTCGCTCCACTGCCAGCCGGTGTAGGCCACGACGACCTGGTCGCCCTCGGCGACGACGTCGCCGTCGCCCTTCTTGAGCTGGGCGATGCGGAGGTCGGTCGGCGCGTCGCCGGAGGGCTTCGCGAGCCCCGGGCGTCCGTCGTCGCCGAGCGTCACCGTCGGGAAGCCGTCGGGCGCGGGCTGGGCGGCGCCGTTCGCGCGGGCCAGCGAGGCCTCGCGGACGTCCGCGACGAGCACGAGCGTGTCGTCCTCCGAGATGCCGAGCTGCGACGAGGACTGGCCGAAGCCGTCCTCGGGGGCGATCGCGATGGCGACGCGCGAGCCGACCTGCGTGCAGAGGAGGCCCTCGTTCAGGCCGACGAGCCCGGCTCCGCCGACGCCGAAGCGGGCGGTGCTCGACCCGTCGTAGGGCGAGGTCTCGAGGACCGTGCCGTCCGCTCCGTTGACCAGGGTGTAGTCGATGGTGACGAGCTGGCCCTTCTCGAGCGGTGCGCCCGAGCCCTCGATGAGGGTGCTGACCTGCGTGCCGTCCGCCTTCAGCGGCGTCGGGACGCTGACGTCCGGCTTCGCTCCGAAGTCGCCCGTGGCGCTGACCGCCGCCGAGGAGTCGCCGGAGGAGAACGGAGCGTCGCAGTCCGCCTGCGAGGAGGACGCGGTGCATCCGGTGAGAGCGGCGACGATGCCGATGCCGGCGATGAGCGCGGTGGTCCTGCGCACGGGTCCTCGATTCGAGAGAAGGGGAGCGGTGACGCCCGGGGTGGAGACGGCCCGGAGGCCGGGAACAGCTTAGAGGATGCCCTCGTCGTCGGGCTCCGCGGTCTCCTCGCCGAACCCGCGCGCCCGGGAGAGCTCGGCGCTGGTGGCGGACTCGCGGACCCGCTTGCGCAGGCTCTTGGGGCTCACGGCGCGCTCGCCGAGCGCACCGGGGGTCCAGGCCTCCACGTCCTCGTCGCTGAAGTCCGTCTTCGACGGGCGCCGCTTGAGCTCGGGGAGCACGGTGTCCGGAGCGAGCCGGCGCGCGGTGATGAGGAAGCCGGTGTGGCCGATCATCCGGTGGTCCGGCCGGACCGCGAGGCCCTCGACGTGCCAGCCGCGGACCATGGTCTCGTTCGACGACGGGTTCGTGAACAGGCCCGAGGCGCGGATCGCCTCCGCCGTCCGCGAGAGCTGCGTGACGGTGGCCACGTAGCAGAGGAGCACTCCCCCGGGCGTGAGAGCCTCGGCGGCGACGTCGAGGCACTCCCAGGGCGCGAGCATGTCGAGCACGACGCGGTCGGCCTCGCCGGACGGGACCGTGCCGGGCAGCGCCTCGACGAGGTCGCCGACGGTGACGCTCCAGTTGTCGGGCGTGTAGCCGAGGAAGGTCTCGATGTTCGCCCGCGCGACATCCGCGAACTCCTCGCGCCGCTCGAACGACGACAGCCGGCCGGTCGGACCGACCGCCCGCAGCAGCCAGAGCGAGAGCGCGCCGGAGCCGACACCGGCCTCGACCACGCGGGCGCCGGGGAAGACGTCGGCGAGGGCGAGGATCTGGGCCGCGTCCTTCGGGTACACGATCGCCGCGCCGCGGGGCATCGACATCACGAAGTCGGCGAGGAGGGGTCGCAGCGCGAGGTGCTCGACGCCGACGGTGTTGGTCACCACCGAGCCGTCGGGCAGCCCGATCACCGTGTCGTGCTCGATGCCGCCCCGGTGCGTGTGGAACACCTTGCCGGGAACGAGCGTGATGGTGTTCATCCGCCCCTTGGGTCCCGTCAGCTGGACGCGGTCCCCCGCGCGGAAGGGTCCGGAATGCTGCAGTGCCTCACCGGTCATCGGCGGGCCTCCGTCTCGGTCGTGGCCGGGCCGGAGCCGCGGTGCTCGGAGGACACCGTCGCGAGGTCCGCGACGGTGCGGCCCGCGAGGGTGGGCCAGAGGGCGTAGGGGGCGGCGGGGTCGAGCTCCAGCTGGTGCGGGACGCCGATCGCCGCGGCTCCGGAGGCGACGGCCGCGCCGAGGCCCGTGAGGGAGTCCTCGATCGCGACGCAGGCGGCGATGTCGACACCGAGGGTGCTCGCGGCGAGGAGGTACGCCTCGGGGTGGGGCTTGCTGCGCTCGACCATGTCGCCGCTGACGACGGCGGCGAAGGCGGGGAACGGGATCCGGTCCACGACGGCCGCGGCCATCCGCGAGATCGACATCGTGACCAGCGCCTGCGGCACACCCGCCTCGGACACCAAGTGCAGCAGCTCGAGCGCGCCCGGTCGCCACGGGATGCTCACGGCCAGCTGGTCGACGACCTCGTCGGTCATCCGGTCGATGATCGCGTCGACGGAGAGGTCGACGCCCTTGCCCTGCAGGATGCGGGCGGCGGCGGGCAGGCCCGAGCCGACGAGTCCCATCGCGTCCTCGTGGGTCCACACTCCGCCGAAGGAGGAGACGAGCGCGTGCTCCGACGCCATCCAGTACGGCTCGGTGTCGACGAGCGTCCCGTCCATGTCCCAGAGGACGGCGGCGGGGGCGGGGGCGGACGCTCCTCCGAGCGGCTCGGAGTACAGCGGCCGGGCGGAGGTCTCGGGAGTCACGAGCGACCATGGTACCGGCAGGGCCGCGCCCCTCCCCGGCCGCGGGCCGAGAGCGAACAGCGCGGCCGATCCCGCCGGACGGGACGGGCGCGGCCGGGGGCGGTCCTATCCTGGACGGAGGGACAGGCGCGGTGTGCGCTCCCCGCACATCGAGCCGAACGCGGAGATCCTGCCTATGAACGTGATCACGGGGAACGTCCTGGTCGTGGCCTTCGAGGGCTGGAACGACGCCGGGGACGCCGCCAGCGGCGCGCTGCGGCTGGTCAAGGACGCCGGGGAGTACGTGCCCCTCTTCGCCGTCGACGCCGAGCAGTACTACGACTTCCAGTACACCCGCCCCATGCTCTCGATCGGCGAGGACGGCCGCCGCAGCCTCGCCTGGCCCGGCACCCAGATCTTCGGCCCGGCCGACACCTCGGTCGACGCCGAGAGCGCGCTGTACCTCATGATCGGCACCGAGCCCTCGCGCAGCTGGAAGAGCTTCGCCGCCGAGGTCGTCGACGCCATGCTCGCGATCGACATCTCCGCCGTCGTCTTCCTCGGCGCGATGCTCGCCGACGTCCCGCACACCCGGCCGATCTCGATCTTCGCCTCGAGCGAGAACGCGGAGCTGCGGAGCTCCTTCGAGCTCGAGCGCTCCAGCTACGAGGGGCCGGTCGGCATCCTCAGCGTGATCGGCGAGGCCGCGCAGAAGGTCGGCATCCCCGCCGTCTCGATCTGGGCCTCCGTCCCACACTACGTGCACAACGCGCCCTCGCCCAAGGCGATGCTGGCGCTGCTCGAGAAGCTCGAGGAGGTCGTCGGCCTGGCGATCCCCCGCGGCGACCTCGTCGAGGAGGCGGAGGAGTGGGAGCGCGGCATCGACGCCCTCGCCGCCGAGGACGAGGAGATGGCGTCGTACATCGCCCAGCTCGAGCAGGCGCGCGACACCGTCGACTCGCCCGAGGCGAGCGGCGAGGCGATCGCCCAGGAGTTCGAGCGCTACCTGCGCCGCCGCGGCGACGGCCGCTCCGGCGAGGAGCCCTGGCGGCCGTAGCCTCCGCCGGCGCCCACTCATCCGAGACGGTCGTCGATCACTGGACTGTTCCCGACCGATGACCCTCCCGGCCGCCCTGACGGGACTCGCCCCTGACGGGACTCGAGCCGTCCGGGACTCGAGGCTTACGGGACTCGAGCCTGACGGGGTTCAGGCCGGGCGCACCCCGAGCAGGGCGTCGACCGCGTCGCGCAGGAGCGACGGGTCGTCCACGCCCTCGGTCAGTGCGGCGTCGACGACGGCGAGGGCGGCCGGAGTGCCGAGGTCGTCGGCCAGCGCCTCGCGCAGCTGCGCCAGCACCTCGAGCGCCGAGCGCGGTCCGACGGCGGCGAGGGCCGACTCCCAGCGCGCCAGGCGCGCCTCGGCCGACGGCAGGTCCTCGGGCAGCCACTCCCAGTCGGAGCGGTAGTGGTGCGCGAGGAGCGCGAGGCGGATCGCCCGCGGGTCCGCGCCCTCGCTCCGCAGACGGGAGACCAGCACCAGGTTCCCGAGCGACTTGCTCATCTTCTCGCCCTGGTAGGCGACCATCCCGGCGTGCGCGTAGGCGCGGGCCAGAGGACGGCCGGACAGCGAAGCGGCGTGGCCGGCGCTGAACTCGTGGTGCGGGAAGACCAGGTCGCTCCCGCCGCCCTGCAGGGTGAACTCGGGTCCGAGCCGGTCGAGGGCGATCACCGAGCACTCGATGTGCCAGCCCGGACGGCCGCGGCCGACCTCGGCGTCCCAGGCGGGCTCGCCGGCGCGCTCGGCCCGCCAGAGCAGCGGATCGAGGGGGTCGCGCTTGCCGGCGCGCTCCGGGTCGCCCCCGCGCAGCGCCGAGAAGCGGGCCATCGACTCCGCGTCGAGCCGGCTCTCGCTGCCCAGGTGCCAGACGGCGCTCTCGGCCGCGGCGATGTCGTAGTAGAGGTCGCTCGCGCCCTCCTCCGCCGCGTCCGGAGCAGCGACGCGGTAGGCGACGCCGTCGCGCTCCAGGCGGGCGACCGCCTCCGCGATGGGATCCACGGTCTCGGTGACTCCGACGTAGTGCTGCGGAGGCAGGACGCGCAGGGCGGCCATGTCGCCGCGGAACAGCTCGACCTGCTCCTCGGCGAGGTCGCGCCAGTCGACGCCGGTGGCCGTCGCACGCTCGAGCAGCGGGTCGTCGACGTCGGTCACGTTCTGGGCGTACTCGACCGTGTAGCCCGCGTCGAGCCAGACGCGCTGGACCGTGTCGAAGGCGAGGTAGGTCGACGCGTGCCCGAGGTGGGTGGCGTCGTAGGGCGTGATGCCGCAGACGTAGAGGCTCGCGACTCCGCTGGGCGCGTCGAGCTCGACGGGGCCGGCGGTCGCGGTGTCGTGCAGGCGCGGTGCGCTCCCCCGGCCGGGCAGGGCGGGGACGTCGGCGGCGGTCCAGGCGCGCATCTAGGCGGCGATCAGGCCGGTGGCGAGCGCGACCATGAGGACGACGCCGAGGACGATGCGGTACACGACGAACGGGAGGAAGCTGCGGCGGGAGATGTAGCTCATGAAGAACGCGATCACGACGAAGCCGACCACGAACGCGACGATGGTCGCCACGAGGGTCTCGAGCCCGCCGACCTGGACCTGGTTCGGGAGCACGACCGGGTCGCTGATGCTCTTGTACAGCTGGTAGAGACCGCTGCCGAACACCGCGGGGATCGCGAGAAGGAAGGAGTAGCGCGCCGCCGCCTTGCGCTCGTAGCCGAGGAAGAGGCCGGCGGTGATGGTGCCTCCCGAGCGCGAGACGCCGGGGATCAGGGCGAGTGCCTGCGCGCCTCCGAAGATCAAGCCGTCGCGGACGCCCAGGTCGCGCAGGCGGCGCTTCTTCGCGCCGACCGCGTCGGCGATGCCGAGCAGGATGCCGAAGAGGATGAGGGTGGTGGCCACCACCCACAGAGAGCGGAGGGTCGTCTCGATCGCGTCCTGGAAGACGAGGCCGAGGACGATGATCGGAAGGCTGCCCAGGATGATGAGCCAGCCCATGCGGGCGTCCGGGTCCGAGCGCGGGATCCGGCCGACGAGGGAGCGCGCCCAGTGCGACACGATCCGCGCGATGTCGCGCCAGAAGTAGATGATGACGGCGGTCTCGGTGCCCAGCTGCGTGATCGCGGTGAAAGCGGCTCCGGTGTCGCGGCCGCCGAGACCGGGCAGCAGCTCGCTGACGATCCGGAGGTGGGCGCTGGAGGAGATGGGGAGGAATTCGGTCAGACCCTGGACGAGTCCCAGGATCAGCGCGTCGAGCAGGCCCATGCGTCACTTTCGAGGAGGGCTGGGGCGTCGTCGGCCAGCAGTCGGTCGGGATCGGTCGGTGCTGACCCGGTCCGCGGCGCCGTCAGGAGCTCAGCAGGAGATCGGTCAGGACCTTCCTGCCAAACACTAGTGCGTCAAGTGGAACGCGCTCGTCGACCCCGTGGAACAGCGCCGGGAAGTCCAGGGTCGACGGCAGCTGGAGCGGCGCGAACCCGTATCCGGTGATGCCGAGCGTCGAGAGCGCCTTGTTGTCGGTGCCTCCGGAGAGCAGGTACGGGAGGACCTCGGCGCCCGGATCGAACCGGCGGATCGAGGCGGCCATGCTCTCGACGAGGGGGCCGGCGAAGGGCACCTCGAGTCCGATGTCGCGGTGCTGGACGAGGATCTCGACGTGCTCGCCCGCGAGGACCTTCAGCCGCTCGAGCACGGAATCCTCCTCGCCGGGGAGGACGCGCACGTCGATGGTGGCCTCCGCGGTGTCCGGGATGACGTTGGCCTTGTAGCCGGCCGACAGCATCGACGGATTGGCGGTGGTGCGCAGCGTCGCGGCGATGAAGCGCGAGGCGGTGCCGGTGGCGAGTGCCAGCTCCTCCGGAGTGCTGCGCTGGGGGTCGTGGCCGAGCAGGCGGGCGACCTCGTCGAGCAGCTCGCGCGTGGTGTCGGTGAGGCGCGTGGGCCACTCCTCGCTGCCGATGCGGGCGATCGCCTGCGCCAGCCGGGTGACGGCGTTCTCGGAGTTGATCTGCGAGCCGTGCCCCGCCGTGCCGTGCGCGCGGAGGGTCAGCCACATCAGCGCCTTCTCGCCCGTCTGCACGAGGTAGGCGCGCTTGCCGGCCAGCTCGATCGAGTAGCCGCCGACCTCGCTGATCGCCTCGGTCGCTCCGGCGAACAGCTCGGGCCGCTCACGGGCCAGGAATCCCGATCCCCGCACGCCGCCCGCCTCCTCGTCGGCGAAGAAGGCGATGACGAGGTCGCGGGAGGGGCGCCTCCCCTCGCGGAGGATGTCGCCGAGCGAGGCGAGGATCATCGCGTCCATGTTCTTCATGTCGACCGCGCCGCGACCCCAGAGCATGCCGTCCTTGATCTCGCCGCCGAACGGGTCGACGCTCCAGTTGTCGGCGATGGCGGGCACCACGTCGAGGTGCCCGTGGACGACGAGGGCGCCGCGCTCGCGGTCCTCCCCCGCGACCCGCGCCACGACGCTCGTGCGTCCCGGGTCGGAGTCGATCAGCTCCGGCTCGAGGCCGAGGTCGCGCAGCTTCGCCGCGACGTACTCCGCGGCCGGGCGCTCCGGCTCCGCCTTCCCGTCGCCGTAGTTGCTGGTGTCGAAGCGGATGAGATCGCGCGCGATGAGCGCCGTCTCGTCGAGGGTGCTGTCGGTCACGGGCGCGCTGTCGATGCTGTCGGACATGCGGGCAACGGTACCGGCGCGGGCTCGACGGCGCGCGGAGGCCGGTGGGCCGGGAGGTGGCGTGAGAGGCCCCGGAACCGTGCTAATGTCTTCTTCGGCCGCGGAAACGCAGGTCGAAGGAAACACTCGTCCGGGTGGCGGAAATGGCAGACGCGCTAGCTTGAGGTGCTAGTGCCCGTATAGGGCGTGGGGGTTCAAGTCCCCCCTCGGACACACTGATCGGAACCCCTCGTCTCTCTTCGGAGAGGCGGGGGGGTTCCGTCGTTTCCGGCACCTCCCTCCTCGTGCCGGTGGGAGGGATGCGGCGGGCGGAGAGAGCAGACGCCCCGCTCTTTCCCGAAGAGGCGGGGCGTCTCCTGCAGTAAACGGGCGCTCCTGCAGTAAACGGGCGCTCCTGCACCGCACGGGCGCTCCTGCACCGCAGGGCCCTCCTGCACAGACCGTGCCTCGGCGTCAGACGCCTGCTGTCGCCGGCGACCAGCCGAGAGCCGGAGCGATCGATTCCACGACAGTGCGCAGGAGCCGCGCGTTGTACTCGACCCCGAGCTGGTTGGGAACGGTGAGCAGCAGCGTGTCCGCCTCCTGCACGGCGGCGTCCGCAGCGAGCTCGGCGGCGACGGCGTCCGGCTCGCCCGTGTAGCTGCGGCCGAATCGGGCGCGGACGCCCTCGAGGGTGGCGACCTGGTCCTGCTCGCCGCGGCCGCCGAAGTACAGGCGGTCGAGATCGGTCGTGATCGGAAGGACGCTGCGCGACACGGAGACGCGCGGGGTGCGCTCCCAGCCCGCCTCGCTCCACGCGGCGCGGTACTCGCGGATCTGGCGGGCCTGCAGCTCGTCGAAGGGCACGCCCTCCTCCTCCAGGAGCAGGGTCGACGACTGCAGGTTCATGCCCTGCTCGGCCGCCCAGCGCGCGGTCGCGAAGCTGCCGGCACCCCACCAGATCCGGTCCTCGAGGCCGGGCGAGCGCGGCTCGATCGAGAGCGGGAGCGACTGGCGCGTCATCGCAGGATCGGACTGCGCGACCGGCGACCCGGCGAGCGCTTCCCGGAGGATCCGCACCTTCTGCCGGGCGAGGTCGGCGTCGGTCATCCCCTCCGGGGGGACGAAGCCGAACGCCTCGGACCCGCGCAGGGCCGTCTCGGGCGATCCCCGGCTGACCCCGAGCTCGAGCCGGCCGTCGGAGATCAGGTCGGTGGCGGCCGCCTCCTCCGCCATGTAGAGCGGGTTCTCGTAGCGCATGTCGATGACCCCGGTGCCGATCTCGATGCGGCGGGTGCGCGCGGCGATCGCCGCCAGCAGCGGGAACGGCGAGGCGAGCTGCGGCGCGAAGTGGTGCACGCGGACGTAGGCGCCGTCGATGCCGATCTCCTCCGCCGCCTCCGCGAGCTCGATCGCCTGGAGGAGGACGTCGCGAGCAGAGCGGGTCTGAGACCCGGGGACGGACTGGTAGTGGCCGAAGGAGAGGAAGCCGATGCGCGAGACCATGCCTGCCTCAGCGCCCGGGAGTCCCCCGCTATTCCCGGAGGGTGTGCACGGCGGTCGCCGAACCGCGACAGCGCTCCCGAGGAGTCCTCAATACACGTATGGTGGTCGCGTGCCCGCTGATGGGGCGGAGAGGGGTGGTCGTGGAGCCGATGGTCGGTCGCCTCGGGGCGACTCTCGGGGTCGCCATGCAGACGATCAGCGGGTCGCAGGTGCAGGCAGGCGCTCTCCGTCCGCAGCGGAACCGGTCGCCCGGTCGCGTCTCCGCGTCAGTGCGCCTCGAAGTCGGCGGAGACCGAGGCGGTGACCTCGATGTCCTCCGGCTTGAGGGCCAGCGGCTCCTCAGGAGAGGAGAACGCCTTGGCGCGGCTCATCACCGCCGAGCCGCCCTCGATGCGCGTGTGCGGCCGCAGTCCCGGCTCGAAGAGGGTCAGCACCCGCACCTCGGTCAGGCCGAGAGCCGCCGCATAGGCCTCGGCCCGCTCGCGCGCGTCGCGGACAGCAGCGGTGCGGACCTCGCGCTCGATGCCCGCCCGTCGTGCCGCCGTCACGTCCCAATCGACCCCCGAGATCTGGATCCCCGGCACCTCCGAGATCGAGCCGACCCAGCGCCCGAGAGCCGCGAAGTCCCGGTACTTCACCCGGACCCCGGCGGCCGCGACATGGAACAGCTGCGTGACGTCCGAGTCCTTGATGTACCGGCGGATCGAGGAGACCGAGATCTGATCGGAGGACCACCAGGTGGCGGCGCCGGACGCCTGCTCGGCGGCCGCCTCCTCACGGACCCGCGCGTGCAGGGCGGTGACCTCGGCGAGCGCCTGGGGCCGGGATCGCGACTCGCGCCGGATCTCGAGGCGGACGGTGCCCCGCTCGGCGGGGTGGAAGTGCTGGGCGAGACCGGCGACGGTGATGGTGACCATGGCCCCATCGTGCCGTACGCACCCCGTCAGCTCCGAGCGGCGAGCATCTCCCGGATGCGGTCGGCGAGGGCCCGCTCCGTCGTCAGGTTGCTGACCAGCTGGGCTCGGTGCCCCCCGCAGGCGCCTGGGAGGGGAGCTCCGCTGCTCGGGTCGACCCGGCTCAGCAGTGCCCGCTCCCCCTGGGCGATCGAGGCCTCGAGCAGGGCGAGCCGCCGCTCGAGCCTCTCGGTCTCGAAGCTCTCGGGCGTGATGTCGGACTCGCGGAAGTGGCCGGCTGTGGAAGTGGGGACGCTCATCGATGATCCGTTCCGTCGGGGGCGCCCAGGAGCGGCGCCATCACCAGGAAGACACCGGAGAACGGCGATCATGACGCGAAGGCGCGAAATGCACTGAGACGTGGCGCGCCACCGGCGGTCAGGAGCGGAAGACGGCCAGGTTCTCGTTCTCCACGATGGCGAGGGTGCGGACGAGGCGGGTGTAGCGCTCGACGAGCTCGCCCTCCCCCGCGCCCTGTCCCAGCAGGGCCGAGATGCTCTCGGCGGGGAAGAGGGAGACGATCTCCATCGCGACGGCTCGCGCGTGCTCGGAGGAGAGAGTGCGCGCGTACTCCAGAGCGCGGGTCAGCTGCGGCCTCTCCTCCCCCTCCGGACTCGCCGACGGCGCCGTCGTGGCGGCATGGCCGAGGACCGCCACGAAGACGCGGGCGATCTCGTCGACCCGGAGTGCGCGGACCAGGGTCAGCAGACGCGAGGAGACGCGGGAGACGCCGCGCGCGAGGAGCTCTCCGCTGAGGGCGCGCACCTCGATCACGTCGCCGCCGCCGAACTCGCCGGAGACGCGCTTGATGCCCGAGGCGAACAGGCTCGAGCCGGCTCCGATGCTCCGCTCGGCCTCGAGGTTGATCTCGACGCGGCCGCGACCGGTGGCCACTCCGGAGATCCAGCGCTGCTCCACGGGCGGATGCGCGTGCACGGCGCGGACGAGGGTGCCCGGGCCCGGCCCTCCCAGGGCGCCCAGGATGACCTCGGGGGTGCGCGCCCCGGCGATCCTGGTCGAGACGCCGTTGTGCGCGGCGAGCTCGGCGGCCCGCAGCTTGGAGCGGATGCCCCCTCGGCCGGTACCGCCCTTCTGCACGCCGATGCGGCGCAGCTCCGAGATGCCCAGCTCCTCGAGGTGCACGCCCTCGGCGATGCTGCCGGCGAAGACGCCGGGGACGTCGGTGAGCAGCAGCAGCAGGTCCGCGCCGAGGAGCATCGCCAGTCCGCCGGCGACGCCGTCGTTGTCCGAGCCGGCGGAGTCGATCGTGTCGTTGCCGTTGACCACGGGCACGACTCCGGCGTCGAGGGCGTGGCGGATCGCCTCGGCGACGTGTGCCATCTGCCGGGGAGAGGCGAGGTCGGACTCGCCGATGAGGATCTGCGCGACCAGGGCGCCCGAGAGCTCGGCCACCGAGCGGTAGAAGCCCATCAGGACGGTCTGGCCCACCGCTGCCGCCAGGCGGGCGCTGATCGGCTCCTCCTGCGAGCGGGCGAAGAGCGCCCGGCCCGAGGAGACGGCGCCGGAGGAGACCAGCACGACGTCCCAGCCCAGCGCGCGGGCGGCGAAGGCGCTCTCGAGCGCGCTGGCCAGGAGAACGGGATCCGGACCCGACTGCTTGGTGACCGAGCTGGACCCCATCTTGACCACGAGGGTCCTTCTGCGCGGCGCGGCCGGGGCGGTGGCGTCGGAGTCGGCGGGGTCGGGCAGGGCGTCGGACATGGCTCCCATGGTAGAGGCGCGGCAGGAGGCCCTCCCTCGCCGAGACCCGGTGGAGAACGCCCCCGGACGGGGATGTCGGAGGCGGATGCGAGACTGCCCGGGACGTCTGGAACCTCCTCCTCAGTGCGCCTCGCCGGGCGGTCGCGGAAGGGTCCGAGCGGCTCGCCGGTGGATGTCGGTGGCGATTGACATACTCGAACACATGTTCGAACATGGGCAGATGAGCCCCCCTTCACCCCTCGTCTCCGCGGAGACGGCCGAGGCCGCAGAGCCCCTTCTGCGGCAGCTCGCGTCGGTGAAGGAGCTGCAGTCCCGCATCCGGGACATGCAGGCGACCACTCTCGAGACCAGGAGCCTCGCCACCCTGCCGGCCTTCTCCTCCGTGCTCCCGGGCGGCTCGCTCAAGCAGGGTGCCGCCTACTCGGTGGAGGGCTCGATGAGTCTGGCGATGGGGCTGCTCGCCGGCCCGTCCGCCGAGGGCTCGTGGTGCGGCGTGGTGGGCGTCCCGGAGTTCGGGGCCGAGGCCGCGGCCGGCATGGGGATCGACCTCGAGCGCCTGGTGCTCGTGCCCGCACCGGCCGAGCACTGGCTCACCGTCACCGCCGCTCTGGTCGATGTGCTGACCGTCGTGCTCACCCGTCCGCCCGCCTCCGTCTCCTCGGCCGACGTCTCGCGTCTGGGAGCACGACTGCGCCAGCGGGGTGCCGCGCTCGTGGTCCTCGGCGAGTGGCCCCAGGCCGAGGCGCGGCTCAGCATCCGCAGCAGCCGCTGGGAGGGGCTCGGCGACGGCCACGGCTACCTGCGCTCCCGGGAGGCGATGGTCGATGTGGTCGGCCGGGCCGGCACCCGGGTGCGCACGGTGCGGATGAGCATGCCCGGCGTCGAGAGCGCCTTCGGCTCCCGGGTCGAGCACGGCCGCCTGCACGAGCGGGCGGTCTGAGATGGCGAGCGCACCTGAGCTGCGGCGGACGATCCTCGTCTGGTGCCCCGACTGGCCCCTCCTCGCGGCCGCCGCCGACGCCGGCCTCGGCGACGAGCACCCCCTGGCCCTCACGGAGAAGAGCCTGGTCTTCGCCTCCTCCCCCGCTGCCCGGGCGGAGGGGGTCCGGCGGGGCATGCGCGTGCGCGAGGCGCAGTCCCGTTGCACGGGTCTCGCCGTCCTCCCGTACGACCCGGTGCTCGACCACCGGGCGTTCGAGCCGCTCATCCAGGCGCTCGAGGAGATCACCCCGGGCGTCCAGCTGATCCGGCCCGGTCTGTGCGCGATCCGCGCCCGCGGTCCGCGCCGCTACTACGGGAGCGAGCAGAGCGCGGCCGAGGCGATCCTGCAGCGGCTGGCCGAGCTGGGTCTCCCCGACGCCCGCATCGGGATCGCCGACGGGCTCTTCGCCTCCGAGCTCGCCGCGAAGCACTCCGGCCGCCCCGTCGCCGTCGTGCCCCCAGGAGCAGCGGCAGGCTTCCTCGCTCCTCTCCCGCTCGACGCCCTCGAGACCGAGTCCGTCGCAGCCCCTGCCCGTGCTCCCCGCCGGGGGGACGACCTGGTGGCGCTCCTGCGCAGACTCGGCGTCCGCACCCTCGGCGCCTTCGCCGCCCTCCCTCGCGAGGACGTCGCCGCCCGGTTCGGACCGGAGGGCGCCCACGCGCACCTCCTCGCCGCCGGTGCGGAGTCGGAGACGGTGGTGCCCCGGCTCCCGCCGGAGCGTCTCGACCGGGCGATGGAGTTCGAGCCCCCTCTGGACCGCATCGACCAGGCCGCCTTCGCCTTCCGCGTCCCCGCGGAGGAGTTCGTCGCCGGGCTCACCCGCGCACAGCTGGTCGCGACCGCCATCCGCATCGAGGTCGTCAGCGAGCGCGGTGAGGTCTCCTCCCGGAGCTGGCTGCACCCGAGATGGTTCACCCCGGGCGACGTGCTCGACCGGGTCCGCTGGCAGCTGCAGGGCAGCGGGGAGATCGACACCGGTCTCGGAGCGCCGATCTCGCGGCTGTGCGTCGAGCCCGAGGCGGTCGACGCGATCGGCAACCACGAGCAGGGTCTCTGGGGCACCGCTCCGGAGGAGCGCGTCCACCACGGGCTGAGCCGTGTGCAGAGCATGCTCGGGCACGAGGCCGTGATGACCGCGTCGATCGGCGGGGGTCGATCCCTCCGCGACCGCCAGCACCTGATCCCCTGGGGCGACCGGGAGCCGGGCGACGCACGGCCGAGGACCCTGCCCTGGCCCGGCTCCCTGCCGCCGCCCCTCCCGCCGACGGTCTTCGCGGAGCCCGCGGCCGTGCTGGTCCGCGGACCGAGGGGCGAACCCGTCGCCGTCGACGAGCGCGGCGCCCTCAGCTCCGTGCCCGCCTACTTCACCCCCGGGACCTCTCAGGCACGCCTGGAGCCCCTCGCCGGATGGGCGGGTCCCTGGCCGATCGACGAGCGCTGGTGGGATCCGAGCACCGCCGTCCGCTACGACCGCTTCCAGGTGGTCGACGCCGCCGGTGTCGCCTGGCTGCTGCTCTGCCTCGACGGGGTCTGGGCAGCAGAGGCCCGCTACGACTGAACCGGAGCATCCCTCCACCACCGCGAACGAGCACCGAAGGAGCCCCGATGGGCTGGAACAACCCGCCGATCCCCTGGTCGGAGTTCGAGCGCCGCCTCTCCAGCGGCAAGCGCGCCGACGGCACGGTCGTCCGGGGCGACGGCGGCGACAGTCCGGCCTGGTCGCACAAGCGCCCCGCCTACGTGGCAGGGGACGACGTCCGTCCGCCGGCTCATCCGGTGCCCTACGCCGAGCTGCACGCCCACTCCCACTTCAGCTTCCTCGACGGGGCGAGCAAGCCGGAGCAGCTGGTCGAGGAGGCGGTCCGGCTCGGCATCGACACTCTCGCGCTCACCGACCACGACGGCCTCTACGGCATCGTGAGGATGGCCGAGGCCGCGCAGGGGCACGCCGTCCGCACGGCCTTCGGAGCCGAGCTCTCGATCGGGCTCACCTCGCCTCAGAACGGGGTCGCCGATCCGGAGGGGACCCACCTGCTCGTCCTCGCGCGCCGCGAGGAGGGCTACCACCGCCTCGCCCGTGCGATCACCACCGCCCAGCTCGCCGGAGCCGAGAAGGGCAAGCCGAGCTACGACCTCGAGGAGCTCGCGCGCGCCGCCGACGGCCACTGGATCGTGCTGACGGGCTGCCGCAAGGGAGCGGTCCGTCAAGCGCTCGCCGCCGCAGGAGTGGCCGCGGCCGAGCAGGAGGTCTGCGAGCTCGTCCGGCTCTTCGGTCCCGCCAACGTCCTCGTGGAGCTGTACGACCACGGGGATCCCCTCGCCTCGCGCGCCAACGACCAGCTGGCGGCGATCGCCGAGAAGCTCCGGCTGCGGACGGTCGCCACCGGGAACGTGCACTACGCCCGGCCGGAGGAGCGCCCCCTCCAGACGGCCCTCGCCGCGGTCAGAGCACGCCGGAGCCTCGACGAGATGGACGGCTGGCTCCCCGCCGCGGGCGGCGCCCACCTGCGCTCCGGCGCCGAGATGGCCGAGCGCTTCGGCCGCTACCCCGGCTCCGTGGAGAACACGGTGCGAGTCGCCGACGAGATCGCCTTCGAGCTCGGCCGAGTCCGGCCCCGGCTGCCGCGCCAGGAGGTCCCCGAGGGGCACACCTCGATGAGCTGGCTGCGCGAGCTCGTGCGCGAGGCCGTGCCGGCCAAGTACCCCCGCGCCGACGCCGACGTCCTCGCGCGCCTCGAGAAGGAGCTCGCGGTGATCGAGCAGAAGGACTTCCCGGGCTACTTCCTGATCGTCCACGACATCGTCCACTACGCCAAGCGGAACGGCATCCTCTGCCAGGGACGCGGCTCGGCCGCCAACTCGGCGGTCTGCTACGTCCTGGGCATCACGGCGGTCGACTCGATCTTCTACGACCTGCCGTTCGAGCGGTTCCTCTCCAGCATCCGCGACGAGGAGCCCGACATCGACGTCGACTTCGACTCGGAGCGGCGCGAGGAGGTGATCCAGTACGTCTACCGGAAGTACGGACGTCTGAACGCGGCCCAGGTCGCCAACGTCATCACCTACCGGCCCAAGTTCGCCGTGCGCGACATGGCCAAGGCCCTCGGATACAGCGCCGGGCAGCAGGACGGCTGGTCGAAGCAGGTCGAGCGGTGGGGGTCCGTCACCGAGAGCACCGACCACGACATCCCCGAGGACGTGGTCGCCCTGACCACCCAGGTGCTGGGCACGCCCCGGCACCTGGGCATCCACTCCGGCGGCATGGTGCTGACCGACCGGCCCGTGGGCGAGGTCTGCCCGATCGAGCCCGCCCGGATGGAGGACCGCACCGTCCTGCAGTGGGACAAGGACGACTGCGCCTGGATGGGCCTGGTCAAGTTCGACCTCCTCGGGCTCGGGATGCTCGCCGCCCTGCAGTACACGTTCGACCTCGTCGCCGAGCACGTCGGCGAGAAGTGGGACCTCTCCACCCTCCCCCGGGAGGAGAAGGGCGTCTACGACCAGCTCTGCCGCGCCGATTCGATCGGGGTGTTCCAGGTCGAGAGCCGGGCGCAGATGGGCACCCTCCCCCGGCTGCAGCCGCGCCGCTTCTACGATCTGGTGATCGAGGTAGCGCTCATCCGCCCCGGCCCCATCCAGGGCGGTGCGGTCCACCCCTACATCCGCCGCAAGCTCGGCGAGGAGCCGGTGACGTACCAGCACCCCCTCCTCGTGACGCCGCTCAAGCGCACCCTCGGCGTGCCGCTCTTCCAGGAGCAGCTCATGCAGGTGGCCGTGGCCGTCGGCGACTGCAACGCGGAGGACGCCGACCTGCTGCGCCGGGCGATGGGGTCCAAGCGCGGGACCGAGAAGATCGAGACCCTCCGCGAGCGGCTCTACCAGGGGATGGCCCGCAACGGCATCACGGGCGAGGTCGCGGACGACATCTACCTCCGGATCCAGGCCTTCGCGAACTTCGGCTTCGCCGAGAGCCATGCGATCAGCTTCGCCCTGCTGGTCTACGCGAGCGCCTGGCTCCGCCTGCACTACCCCGCTGCGTTCACCGCCGCGCTGCTGCGGGCGCAGCCCATGGGCTTCTACGCCCCGCACACCCTGGTCGCAGATGCCCGGCGTCACGGAGTGGAGGTCGTCTCGCCCGACGTCAACCGCTCGCTGGCGCCTCCCGGGCTCGAGGCGAAGGAGGACGCCCCCGCACGCCGGAGGGGTGTCGCCGCCTACGGGAGCGACGACTGCCTCCGCGCCGATCAGCCGCCCACGGGGCTGTTCGACCGCACCGAGCACTTCCACACGGACGACCACAGGCGCGACAGCGGCTTCGTGATCAGGCTCGGGCTGGCCGGGGTGAAGGGCATCGGCACCGCGCTCGCCGAGCACATCGTCGCCGAGCGCGAGCGCGGCGGACCCTACGCGAGCATGGCCGACCTCTCGCGTCGGGTCGGCACGACCGCGGCTCAGCTGGAGGCCCTCGGTGCCGCGGGCGCCTTCGACTCGCTCGGTCTGCAGCGCCGGCAGGCGCTCTGGGAGGCCGGCACCGCCGCAGGCGACCGCGAGGAGTTCCTCGCCGGTTCCACGGTCGTCGTGCAGCCCCCGCTCCTGCCGATGCTCTCCCCTCAGGAGCGCGTGGTCTTCGACTTCTGGGCCACCGGCATCTCGCCCGACGACCATCCGCTGCGCCACCTCCGCGAGGGACTCGCTCGCCGCGGCGCCCGCTCCTCGGCCGATCTCCCCGCCATCCCCTCGGGGACCCGGATCGAGGTCGGCGGGGTCGTGATCCACCGCCAACGTCCCTCCACAGCCGGTGGAGTGACCTTCCTCAACCTCGAGGACGAGCACGGGATCCTCAACGTGATCTGCTCCGTCGGAGTATGGAACCGCTACCGCCGCGTGGCCCGCGAGGCACCCGCCCTGCTGGTCAGGGGAATCCTCGAGCGCTCCGACGAGGGGGTGACGAACCTCCTCGCCGACAGGTTCGAGACCCTCACGGTCGGCGCTCGCACCACCTCCCGCAACTTCCGATGACCCCTCAGCGGCACCGCCCGCTCGCCCCACGAGAAAGCGACACCATGACCACTCTCGACCACGCCGCTCCCGCTCCGCACCTCGATGCGCCGCTCCTGAACGACCGCGAGCTGCGCGAGCGCGTCTCCTCGCTGATCGGACCGGCCTACCGCCGGGCCCTGTGGCCGATCTTCCTCGACCGCGACGGCGTGCAGCTGCCGATCCTCTACCCGGTGGACGGGCTCCCCGTGCACCCCGACGAGGAGAAGACCGAGCGGATCGTCGCCACCCTCGCCAAGGCCGTGGCGCACCAGGACGTGGGCTCGCTCGCCTTCGCCCTCGAACGTCCCGGGCGCGCCTTCCTCGGCGAGACCGATCGGGTCCTCGCCCGTCACCTGGCGGCGGCGTGCCACAAGCGGGCCATCCCCCTTCGCGCGCTCCTGCTCGTCCACGACGAGGGAGTGCGGGTCGTGACCGCGACGGAGTACGCCGCGGTCACGCTCTGAGCGCTCGGGCCCGAGGCGGCCGTTCAGGACAGCGGCGGCCGGCCACCTGATCAGCCGGCCGCCACGGAGCTCAGGCGCTCAGGCGCTCAGCGTCACCAGCAGCGAGGAGGCGCCGAGGTCCACCTCGGTGTCCCCGGGCTGCACCGCGTACTCCCCGACGCCGAGCAGCGTCTCCGCCACCTCCGGCAGGGCGATGCGGGCGGCGGACTCGCCGACGTTGATCGCCACGGTCACCCGACCGCGGCCGAGAGTCAGCCAGCGGGCCTCCTCGTCGAACTCCACGCGGAGCGACCCGAAGCGCGGGTCCGTCAGCTCGGGGTAGCGGCGGCGGATCGCCGCCAGCTCGCGGTACACCTCGAGGGTGCGGGCGTGACGCCCCTCCCCGACCTCGGACCAGTCGAGCCGCGAGCGCAGGAACGTCTCCGGGTCCTGCGGATCGGGCACGACCTCCGGGTCCCAGCCCATCTTCGCGAACTCCTCGATGCGGCCCTTCGCCGTCGCCTCGCCCAGATCCTTCTCCGGGTGCGAGGTGAAGAACTGCCACGGGGTCGACGCCGCCCACTCCTCGCCCATGAACAGCATGGGAGTGAAAGGGCCCAGCAGCGTCAGAGCAGCGGCGATCGCGAGACGGCCCTCGTCGAGGGACGCCGTCAGACGGTCGCCGACCGCCCGGTTGCCGATCTGGTCGTGGTTCTGGCTGCAGACCACCAGGCGCCAGGTCGGCATGTGCTCGGTGTCCACCGGACGGCCGTGGTGGCGGCCGCGGAACGTCGAGAGGGTGCCGTCGTGGAAGAAGCCCCGGGTCAGCACCTTCGCGAGGGCGCCGAGCGGCGCGAAGTCCTCGTAGTAGCCCGTGGTCTCCCCGGTCAGCGCGACGTGGACCGCGTGGTGGAAGTCGTCGCTCCACTGCGCGTCGAGCCCGTAGCCGTGCGCCTCCCGCGGAGTGATCAGCGTCGGGTCGTTGAGGTCGGACTCGGCGATCAGCGTCAGAGGGCGCCCGACGTGAGCCGACAGCACGGCCACCTCGCTCGCCATCTCCTGGAGCACGTGCACGGCCCGCTCGTCCGAGAGGGCGTGCACCGCGTCCAGGCGCAGGGCGTCGACGTGGTAGTCGCGCAGCCACATCAGAGCGTTGTCGATGATGTACCCGCGGACGGTGTCCGAACCCTCGCCGTCCAGGTTGATCGAGCTGCCCCAGGTGTTGGCCTTCTCGTTCTTGAGGTACGGGCCGAACTCCGGCAGGTAGTTGCCGCTCGGGCCGAGGTGGTTGTAGACGACGTCCTGGACCACGCCGAGGCCGGCACGGTGGGCGGCGTCCACGAAGCGCTGGTACGCCTCGGGTCCGCCGTACGGCTCGTGCACGGCGTACCAGAGGACGCCGTCGTAGCCCCAGTTGTACGTTCCGTTCACCGCGTTGACCGGCAGCAGCTCGATGAAGTCCACGCCGATCGAGCGCAGGTGCTCGAAGCGCTCCGCCGCCGCGTCCAGGGTGCCCTCGGGTGTGAACGTGCCGAGGTGCAGCTCGTAGATGACGGCGCCGGCGAGCTCGCGCCCGGTCCAGGCGGAGTCGCCCCACTCGTGCGCCGAGGGGTCGAACGTGCGCGAGAGCTCGTGCACGCCCTTCGGCTGGCGACGCGAGCGGGGATCCGGCAGCGGACCACTGCCGTCCACCCGGTACCCGTAGTCGACCTCGCCGGTGGCCGGGGCCGACGCGGGCGCCCGCCACCATCCGTCGTCTCCGTGGCGGGTCATCGTCATCGACGAGTCGTCGCCGAGAAGGAGCTCGACCGTCGAGGCCTCGGGGGCCCAGACGTCGAACCGCTCGGGCCCGGTCGTCGGGAGTGCGTAGCGGTAGGGAGTCGTGCTGATCACTGCTGTCTCCAGGAGGGGTCGGATCGGTCTGCGGTGCGGTGGCGGAACCGGTCAGGAGACCGGGGCGAGCAGTGCCACGGGGTAGTCGGCGAGGATCTCGGCGACCGGAGTCACTCCTCCCGCGAAGGTGCGGCCGGTCAGGACGTCCTCCATCGGGTGCCCGGGCAGGACCACGACCGTGCCGTTCCACCCGCCCGAAGCGGCGAGGCCCTCGGGGAGCCGGGTCGCGACGGTCAGCGCGCCGCCGCGGTCGAAGGCGATCGCGTGCTCGGCGGCGGGCCCGATCGCGGGGACGGCGGCATAGCGGGTGAACAGCTCGGGGCGGTCGCGGCGGAGCCGGAGGGCGCGCGAGGTGACGAGGAGCTTCGCGGCTCCCTCGGCGTCGATCGCGGGCTTCCAGCCGCCGTCGATCCGCTCCAGCAGCGCTCGACGCTGCCCGAAGTCGACCTCGCGGCGGTTGTCCGGGTCGACGAGGGAGGTCTCCCAGAGCTCGCTGCCCTGGTAGACGTCCGGGATGCCCGGGGCGGTGATCTGCACGAGCTTCGCGGCGAGGCCGTTCGACCAGCCGGCGGCCGACACCCGCTCGACGGTCTGCTCGACCAGCCGGCGGACGGCGGGCTCGTCGAACGCCGCGTCGATCGCCGCGTGCATCCGCTTCTCGAACTGCTCGTCAGGAGCGGTCCAGTGCGTCGAGTCGTCGGCCTCGCGCGACGCCTTCTCGGCGTAGGCGTGCAGGCGCTCGCGGCTCGCGGGCCAGGTCCCCACGACGGCCTCCCAGAGCAGGTGCTCGATCGGGCCGTCGCCGAAGCCGACGAGGTCGTGGAGCTCGCGGAGCGTCGCCGCCCACGCCTCCGGGTCCTCGGCCAGTGCGGTGATGCGGGCACGGGTGTCCTCGCCGCGCTTCGTGTCGTGGGTCGAGAGCGTGGTGAGCGAGGCGGGGAACGAGGCCTGGCGCACGGCCTGGCGGCGGTGGAACTCGACCAGGTCGATCGCGAACTCGTCCGGGTCCGCTCCGACCTCGTTCAGCGAGGTGAGGCGGCTGAAGCGGTAGAACGCCGTGTCCTCGACGCCCTTCGCCATCACCATGCCGGAGGTCTGCTGGAAGCGCACGGACACCGGCGTGCCGGTCTCGCCGAGCGCCGCGGCGACCTCGTCGATGGTCGCGCGGATCTCGGGGCGGCGGCGCACGGCGTCGACGCGGGCGTGCTCGAGGTGCTCCGCTCCGTAGGGGAGGTAGCTGCGGTAGACCGGGTAGGTCGCCAGGAGCTCCGCCAGCGCGTCGTCCGCTCCCTCGATGCCGGGGATCAGGCGGGCCAGCCGCAGGACCTCGGAGCGGAGGATCCCGTCCGCGATGCCGCGCTTGGTGTCGTGGATGAGGTCGGCCCACTGCAGCGGGGCGCCCTTCCCCGTGAGCTCGGCGTCGAGGCCCTCCAGCACGGGGCGGGCGTCGGGGTCGACCAGGATGCGGTCGACGTCGGCCAGGGCGTCGTAGCCCGTGGTGCCGACGGTCGCCCAGTGCGGCGGGAGCTCCTCGTCGCCCTCGAGGATCTTCTCGACCCAGATCGGCGCGCCGCCGATCGCGCGGGCCAGGTCGTCGAGGTATCCGCCCGGGTCGGCCAGGCCGTCCGGGTGGTCGACGCGCAGGCCGTCTGCGAGCCCCTCGGTGAACCAGCGGACGATCTCGGAGTGCGAGGCGTCGAACACCTCGGGCCGCTCGACCGTGATGGCGGCGAGGGTGTTCACCGCGAAGAAGCGGCGGTAGTTCAGCTCGGCGTCGGCGCGGCGCCAGTTCACGAGCTCGTAGCTCTGGCGCTCGTGCACCGTGCGGCCGGAGTCGCCGGGCTCGGCGGTGCCGGGCGCGATCGGCAGGCGGTTCTCGTAGTAGTGCAGCTCGTCGCCGACGACCTCGAGCGCGTCGAGCTCGCTGTCGCTGTCGCCCTCGCTCGCACCGTCGCCGAGGATCGGCACGCGCAGCTTCCCGCCCCCCGCCCCCCAGTCGATGTCGAAGGCGGTGGCGTAGCGGGAGGACTTCCCGTTCCTCAGCAGGTCCCACCACCACGAGTTCTCGCTCGGGGTCGCGACGCCCATGTGGTTGGGGACGATGTCGATGAGGACGCCGAGGCCCTCCGCCCGCGCCGCGGCCGAGGCGTTCGCCAGGCCGGCCGCGCCACCGCGGTCGGGATCGACCTCGGTGTGGTCCACCACGTCGTAGCCGTGGTCCGAGCCGGGCTCGGCCTTCAGCAGCGGCGAGAAGTACAGCCAGTCCGCTCCGAGCGCGCGCACGTAGTCGGCGACGCGGGCGGCGTCGTCGAGGTCGAACGCCGACCGGATCTGGAGGCGGTAGGTGGAGGCGGGCAGACGCACGTCAGGCTCCTGTCGAGGGTGCGGTCGCGGAGTCGGTCGACTCGGCGTGGGGGCTGGTGGGTCCCGTCGAGGAGACGATCGGGATGGCCGAGGTGGCGGCCAGGGACGCGAGCGAGGCGGCGACCGAGTGGTCGACCTCGGGCTCGGGGGTGCTGTGCTCCTGAAGGATGACGAGCGACTTCGCCTGGACGGTGAGCATCGCCCCCGCCGGACGCGGGATCGAGTCCGCCTCGGCGCCGGCGGTGTCGACGAGGACGCTCCACTCGAGCGCGTACTCGTCACTCGGGATCGCGAACTCGACGTCGACGTCGTCGGCGTTGAAGTACAGGAGGAAGCTGTCGTCGGTGACGGGGCGCCCGCGCTGGTCGCGCTCGCGGATCCCGTTGCCGTTGAGGTAGATGCCCACCGATCGGCCGAGACCGGAGTCCCAGTCGGACGGGGACATCTCGGTGCCGGCGGCGGTGAACCAGACGATGTCGGGCAGGGGCTCGCCGTCGCCGCGCAGGACGGGGCGGCCGTCGAAGAAGCGCATGCGTCGGAAGGTCGGGTGCTCGGCGCGCAGGCGGATGAGCGCCGCGGTGAACTCGAGCAGCGGCCGGTCGGCGTGCGCCCAGTCGATCCAGGCCAGCTCGCTGTCCTGGGCGTAGGTGTTGTTGTTGCCGTTCTGGGTCCGGCCCAGCTCGTCGCCGTGGAGGATCATCGGGACGCCCTGGGAGATCAGCATCGTCGCGAGGAAGTTCCGCTGCTGGCGCGCCCGGAGCGCGAGCACCCGCGGGTCGTCCGTGGGCCCCTCCACGCCGTGGTTCCAGGAGCGGTTGTGCGACTCGCCGTCGTTGCCGTCCTCGCCGTTGGCGTCGTTGTGCTTCTCGTTGTACGAGACCAGGTCCCGGAGGGTGAAGCCGTCGTGCGCCGTGACGAAGTTGATCGAGGCGACCGGGTAGCGGCCCGAGTGCGCGTAGAGGTCGGCCGAGCCGGTGAGGCGCGAGGCGAACTCCCCCAGCGTCGACGGTTCGCCGCGCCAGAAGTCGCGGACCGTATCGCGGTACTTGCCGTTCCACTCCGTCCACTGGGGCGGGAAGTTGCCCACCTGGTAGCCGCCGGGCCCGACGTCCCACGGCTCGGCGATCAGCTTCACCTGCGAGACCACCGGGTCCTGCTGGACGAGCTCGAAGAAGGTGGAGAGCCGGTCGACGTCGTAGAACTCGCGTGCGAGCGCCGAGGCGAGGTCGAAGCGGAAGCCGTCGACGCGCATCTCCGTCACCCAGTACCGCAGCGAGTCCATGATGAGCTGCAGCGAATGCGGGTGGCGCACGTTCAGGGTGTTCCCGGTGCCGGTGTAGTCCATGTAGTAGCGCTTGTCGTCGTCGACGAGGCGGTAGTAGGCCTCGTTGTCGATGCCGCGGAACGACAGCGTGGGGCCGAGGTGGTTGCCCTCCGCCGTGTGGTTGTAGACCACGTCGAGGATGACCTCGATGCCGGCCGCGTGGAGCGCCTTCACCATGCTCTTGAACTCCTGGACCTGCTGGCCCTGGTCGCCCGTGGAGGAGTAGGTGTTCTGCGGTGCGAAGAAGCCGATCGTGTTGTAGCCCCAGTAGTTCGAGAGGCCCTTGTCCATCAGCGTGGAGTCGTTCACGAACTGGTGCACGGGCATGAGCTCGATCGCCGAGACGCCCAGGTGCTTGAGGTGGTCGATCACCGCGGGGTGGGCGACTCCGGCGTAGGTGCCGCGGAGCTCCTCCGGCACGTCGGGGTGCGTCTTGGTGAGCCCCTTCACGTGCGCCTCGTAGATCACGGTGCTGTCGTAGGAGGTGCGCGGGCGGCGGTCACCGGCCCAGTCGAAGAAGGGGTTGATGACAACGCCCATCATCATGTGCGGCGCCGAGTCCTCGTCGTTCGTCGAGTCCGGGTCGCCGAAGGTGTACGAGAAGAGGGACTGGTCCCAGTCGATCTCCCCCGAGATCGCCTTCGCGTAGGGGTCCAGCAGCAGCTTGTTCGGGTTGCAGCGGTGGCCGGCATCGGGGTCGTACGGTCCGTGGATGCGGAAGCCGTAGCGCTGGCCCGGCTGGACCTGCGGGAGGTAGCAGTGCCAGACGTAGGCGTCCGACTCCTGGATCTCGACGCGCGTCTCGGTGCCGTCCTCCTCGAAGAGGCACAGCTCGACGCGCTCGGCGATCTCGCTGAACAGGGCGAAGTTCGTGCCGCTTCCGTCGAACGTCGCGCCCAACGGGTAGGCGGTTCCGGGCCAGGTCTCCACGAGACTCCTCAGGGGATTGTTCTCGGGCAGTCCGGGAGACGCCGATGTGCGGTCTGCGGATGCCCGACGTCGGGGGTGATGGTCCGTCACTTCCGCAACGGACCGACTGCTCAGCTTAGCGAGCGTGTCTCGAGCATTCCCCTGACGGTCAGCGCTCATCGCGCGGTCCTCCTCCGGTGGTCACGACCGGCGGCCGGAACCGCCGTCCGGTTCGTCCTGCGGGCGCGTGAGCGGGCAGGTCGTTCCGGTGGGTCACGCTCGAACAGTACGGTCGCGCCCGGTCCGCCGGGGAGGGCTGGCGCCGCGCCGGGTGCATCGGCTAGAACGCGCCGGAGGGACTGTCCGGCGCGCGCGGAGGGGCCGGCCGGGCTGGGCGGGAGCAGCGATCGGCTCCGTCGTCGAGAGCGCGGCGCCACGTACCGGGGCGCCTCACCGCGATCAGTGCGAGCCGAGCCTGCGCCGCAGGAGATCGATCCGCGCCTGCAGCTGGGTCACGCTCGCCTGCGCCACCGCGGGTCCGCCGCAGAGCCGGCGCAGCTCGGTGTGCACCTGGCCGTGCGACTCGCCCGTCCCCCGCGCCCACAGGCCGACCAGGGAGTTGAGCAGGCTGCGCTGCTCCTTGAGCGTGCGGTAGAGCGGTGCCGGGATCTCGCTCGCCGGCTCGGCCGGGGCCGCCGCCCCCGCGCGGCTGCCGGCGCGCTTGGCCTGCCGCTGCTGCCGGTGCTGGAGCAGCTCCCGCACCTGGTCGGGCTCGAGGAGCCCCGGCAGGCCGATGAAGTCGAGCTCCTCCTCGCTCTCGACCTCGACCTCCATCCCGAACTCGGCGCCCTCGTAGACGACGCGGTCGAAGGTGGCGGCCGAGCCGATCGACTCGAAGCGGCCCTCCTCCAGGAGATCCGAGGACGCCTTGTCGCTGCGCTCGGCGTCGGCCATCAGATCGGCCTCGGGGTACTCCTCGTCGTCGGAGGTCCTGCGGTCGAGGGCGTGATCGCGCTGCAGCTCCATCGAGCCCGCCAGCGCGAGCAGGCCGGGCACGTTCGGGAGGAACACCGAGGCGGTCTCGCCGCGGCGTCGCGCGCGCACGAAGCGGCCGATCGCCTGGGCGAAGAACAGAGGAGTCGACGCCGATGTCGCGTAGACGCCGACGGCGAGCCTCGGCACGTCGACGCCCTCGGAGACCATGCGGACCGCGACCATCCAGCGACTGGTGTCCTTCGCGAACTCCTCGATCCGGTCGCTCGCCTCCTTCTCGTCGGAGAGCACGACGGTGACGGTCTCGCCGCTGATCTCGCGGAGCATCGCGGCGTAGGCGCGCGCGGTGTAGTGGTCGGTCGCGATGACCAGGCCGCCGGCGTCGGGCACGGCGCGCCGCACCTCGGTGAGGCGGGTGTTCGCGGCGCGGAGGACCGAGGGGATCCAGTCGCCCTTCGGGTCCAGCGCGGTCCGCCAGGCCTGCGAGGTGATGTCCTTGGTGTTGCCCTCGCCGAGCCGCGCCTCCATCTCGTCGCCGGCCTTCGACTTCCAGCGCATCTGCCCGGCGTAGACCATGAACAGCACCGGCCGGACGACGCCGTCCGCGAGCGCGCGGCCGTAGCCGTAGGCGTAGTCGGTGAGCGAGGTGCGGATGCCCTCCTCGTCCGGCAGGTAGCTGACGAACGGGATCGCTGCCGTGTCCGAGCGGAACGGCGTCCCGGTCAGCGAGAGCCGGCGGACGGCGGGCTCGAAGGCCTCGCGCACCGCGTCGCCCCAGCTGAGCGCGTCGCCGGCGTGGTGCACCTCGTCGAGGATGACGAGGGTGCGCCCGGACAGGGTGAGCTCGCGGTGGAGCTCGGCGCGGACGGCGACCTGCGCGTAGGTGACGGCGACGCCGTGGTAGTGGCGGGCGTGGCGGCCCATGCGGTTGGTGAAGGTCGGGTCCAGGCGGATGCCGACGCGGTGCGCGGCCTCGGCCCACTGGCGCTTGAGGTGCTCCGTCGGCGCGACCACGGTGATCCGGTCGACCGTGCGGTTGTGCAGCAGCTCGGCGGCCAGCCGCAGCGCGAAGGTGGTCTTGCCCGCGCCCGGGGTCGCGGCGGCCAGGAAGTCGCGCGGCTCGTGCTGGAAGTAGGCCTCGAGCGCCTCCGCCTGCCAGGCGCGGAGCTTGTTCGCGGTACCCCACGGCGCCCTGCCCGGGAACGACGGGGACAGGTGCTCAGCGGCGGAGGTGCCGACCTGATGACCGAAGCTCGAGGGACTGTTCACGTGGACCGAATCTAGCCGACGCCACCGACAGCGGCTCGGTCTCCGCGGTCCGCCGGGAGGCGCACGGCGTGTCGCGCCGTGCCACCGGCGGCCGGGTGCGGAGCATGATGGAGGGATGGTCGAGCAGCGTCACCCGTGGTCCCGCTACGTCGCCCTGGGCGACTCCTTCACCGAGGGGATCGGCGATCCCGAGCCCGGCAGCCCCGGCGGGCACCGCGGCTGGGCGGACCGCGTGGCGGAGGTCCTGGGCAGCCAGAACGAGGACTTCGCCTACGCCAACCTGGCGGTCCGCGGCCGCCTCCTGCAGCAGATCGTCGACGAGCAGGTCGAGCCCGCCCTGGAGCTGCGCCCCGACCTCATCACCATCTCCGCGGGCGGGAACGACGTCATCCGCCCGGGGACCGACCCGGACGACATCGCGTCCCGCTTCGAGTCGGGCCTCGCCCGGCTCCGCTCCGACGGGGCGACCGTCGTCCTCTTCACCGGAGTGGATGTGGGCTTCTCCCCCGTGTTCGGACGGATCCGCGGGAAGGTCGCGATCTACAACGAGAACCTGCGGGCGCTGGCCAAGCGGTACGACTGCATCGTCGCCGACCAGTGGTCCCTCCAGGAGATCCAGGACGTGCGGATGTGGGCGCCGGACCGCCTGCATCTCAACCCGCACGGCCACCACGAGGTCGCGCGCATGGTCCTCGAGTCGCTGAACGTCGAGAACGACCTGCGCCCCCTGGCCCCGGAGCCGCTGCACGCCCGCACCTGGCGTGCCGCCCGCACGGAGGACATCCAGTGGGCGCGGGAGTACCTCGTGCCGTGGGTGCTGCGCCGCGTCCGCCACCAGTCCTCCGGCGACTTCATCACCGCCAAGCGGCCCTCCGCCGAGCGCTGGAGCACCGATCCCGCGGCCTCGGAGCCGGGATCGGTCGTGCCGGGCAACGCGACGCCGGAGGAGGTCGCCGAGGACATCGCGACCGCGGGCGTGCGGATCATCGGCGATAGGGCCGCGGATCCCCTGGCCTGATCCGCTCCCGGGAGGCGGCGGCTCGCCCCGCGCTCAGCCGAACAGCTCGGCCGGGTGGCCGAGGCGCCAGGCGAAGCCCGGGTCCTCGATCGACCCGTCGGCGACGAGGGGAAGCTCGTACGGGGTGCCGTTGACGTCGACGGTCGCGGTCCCCACGCGCTCGCCGTCGGCGACGGTCTCGAGCGGATCGAGGGCGACCGTGGTCGTCGTCGAGACCGCGCCCCACACCAGCACAGACCGCGCCTCCGCAGTCTCGGCCGTCGCCGTCTCCCCCCACGCGCTGGTGAGGGTGCCGTAGTCCTGGCCCTCGACGGTCAGCGGGACGGTCCGGAAGCCCGCCTCGACGGTCGGGACGAGGGTCAGCACGTCCGCGGCGAGCTGCGGGTGCGTGCGCGCGCCCACCACCACGCCGACCAGGGTGACCGGCCGGCCCTCGACGGTCGCGTCGAGCGAGAACAGCAGGCACGAGCCCGCCTCGTCGGTCGTCCCCGTCTTGATCCCGTCCACTCCCGAGCGGCCGAGGAGCGAGTTGGTGTTGTCGACCTCGCCGACCCCCGGGATGACCGCGGTCGGCATCGCGACGATCGGAGCGAGCACCGGGTCCGCGATCAGCAGCTCGCCCAGGCGCACCATCTCGGCCGTCGTGCTGACCGTCGCCGGCGAGAGCCCGCTGGTGTCGGCGAGGGAGGTCCGCTCGAGCCCCTGCCCGTCGAGCCAGCCGCGCGCCGCGGCGAGGAAGGCGTCCTCCGAGCCGTACGCCCAGATCGCGAGGGACTTCGCATAGTTGTTCGCGGACGGGAGCATCATGGCGGTCAGCGCCTCCCGCTCGGTCAGCTGCAGACCCGCGGTGACCGGAGCGTTCGAGCCGTTCTCGGCCAGTGTGTCGTTGTAGTACTGCACGTCCGCGCTCGTGAAGGTGATGGTCTCCCCGTCCGTCCCCTCCGCGAGCGGCTTCGCCGCGAGGACGACGAGAGCGGTGACGACCTTGGCGATGCTCCCCGTCGGCACGGTTCCGGTGGAGCCGTAGCGGGCGAGCAGCCCGTCCTCCTCCGTCCCGTCGATGCCCACGGCCGCCACGGCGCCGGAGCCGTAGGCCGGCCAGGCCGGAGCGGGCGCGTCGACGGTGCTCGAGTCGGGGTGCACCGCGACGGCGCTCGCCGTCGGCAGCTCCGCGGTCGCCGCGTTGGTCGCGTAGGCACCGCCTCCGCCGACCAGCACGGTCGCGGCGACGAGACCGGCGACGACCGCCCCGCGCCGTCGACGCGGTCGCGGCTCCGGCGCGGCGGGCTCCCCGAACAGGTCGAGGGCGTCGTCGGATCGGGTCGGGGAGGTCACCCCGTCATCGTACGGGCGGGCCTCTCCCCCGTCCCGGACGCCGCCCCGTCGTCGGACGCGGCGGGTGACGCGCGGCACCGACCCCGATCCCGCGTCGCGAGCGTCAGCGGCGGGTCACCACCGGGCCGCCGAGCGCTGGAGCCCGGCGGTCAGCGCCCGCGGGTCAGCGCCCACAGTGCGACGGCGCTCGCCGAGGCCACGTTGAGCGAGTCGACGCCGTGCAGCATCGGGATGGTGACGACGGTGTCCGAGGCGTCCAGCGCCGCGCGGCTGAGCCCGTCCCCCTCGGCGCCCAGGACGATCGCGACGCGCTCGGGGCGAGCCGCCGCGTACTCGTCGAGCGGCACCGCGTCCGGAGCGAGCGCCAGCGCGGCGACCGAGAACCCGGCCTCCTCCAGAGCCCGGCGAGCCGGTGCCCACTCGGGGGTGCGGGTCCACGGCACCTGCAGGACCGTGCCCATGCTCACCCGGACGCTGCGACGGTACAGGGGGTCCGCGCAGCGCGGCGTCACGAGGACCGCGTCCGCGCCCATGCCGGCCGCGGCGCGGAAGACGGCGCCGACGTTGGTGTGGTCGACCAGGTCCTCCAGGATCACGACGAGGCGCGCGCCCTCCAGCAGCTCGGCCATCGGCCGCAGCGGCGGACGGTGCATCGAGGCGAGCGCTCCGCGGTGGAGGTGGAACCCGGTCAGCTCCTCGATCAGCGGATCCGGCGCCACGAAGACCGGCACCTCGGGGTGACGCTCGAGCACCCCGGCCGCGTCCGGCAGCCGCTTCTCCTGCACCAGGACCGAGCGGGGGCGGTGCCCGGCGTCGAGCGCCCGCTCGATCACCTTGGCCGACTCGGCGATGTACAGACCGCCCTCCGGCTCCAGCACCCGCCGCAGCGCCACGTCGGTGAGGCGGTGGTAGTCGGCGAGGAGCGGGTGGTCGAGGTCGGTGATGTGCACGATCGGCATCCCGGCAATCTAGGGCACGGCGCGGACTAAACTCGTCCAGGGGCCGCTCGAACGGCCCTCGAAGGAGGCGCGGATGGAGTCGAGTCCGACACCGGTCGCCGAGGGCCCCGAGGCGCTCGCGGTCGAGCAGGCCGTCGAACTCCTCAGCGGGCGCCGCATCGCCGCCGTCACCGGCGCGGGCATGAGCACCGACTCGGGCATACCCGACTACCGCGGAGCCGGGGCCCCGGTGCGCAGCCCGATGACCTACTCCCAGTTCGTCGCCGATCCCGACTACCGCCGCCGGTACTGGGCCGGCAGCCAGCTCGGCTGGCGCCGCTTCACCAGCACGCTCCCCAACGACGGCCACAGGGCCCTGGCCCGGCTCGAGGAGCGCGGCCTGCTCACGGGCGTCGTCACCCAGAACGTCGACGGCCTGCACGTCCGGGCCGGCTCGCGCCGTGTGGTGGATCTGCACGGCTCGGCGGACCGTGTGCGCTGCATGACCTGCGGCCAGTACTTCGCCCGCGACGCGGTGGCCGAGCGGATCGAGGCGCTCAACCCCTGGCTCGACGACCCCGACGTCTCCTCCCTCAACCCCGACGGCGACGCCGAGGTCCACGACGTCTCGGCGATGACCGTCCCCGAGTGCACGGTCTGCGGCGGGATCCTGAAGCCGGACATCGTCTTCTTCGGCGAGTTCATCCCGACCGAGCGGTTCGAGGAGGCGCGCGCCATCGTCGCGGGCGCCGACGCCCTGCTCGTGGCCGGCTCGTCGCTCGTGGTCAACTCCGGCATCCGCTTCCTCGAGATCGCCCGTCGCGCCCGGATGCCGATCGTGATCGTCAACCGCGGCACCACCAAGGGCGACTCGCGCGCGAGCATCAAGATCGACGGCGGCACCAGCGAGGTGCTCCGCGAGCTCGCCGAGCGCCTGCCCGCGCGCCGCACCGCCGCCCTCTGAGCTCCCGCCCGCTCCGCACCCGACCTCCCGAGAGGCCCCTGTGACCCAGCTCACCCTCGTCCGCCACGGCCAGACCGACTGGAACGCCGCCCGGCGCATCCAGGGCAGGAGCGACATCCCGCTCAACGCGACCGGGCGCGCCCAGGCGCGGGCGGCGGCGCGGCTGCTCGCCGACCGGCGCTTCGACGCGGTGGTCGCCAGTCCGCTGCAGCGCGCCTTCGACACCGGAGCGATCATCGCGCGCGGTCTCGGACTCGACGAGCCGCTGGCGGTGCCGGGCCTGGCCGAGCGCGCCTACGGCGAGGCGGAGGGGATGACCGGTCCCGAGCTCGCCGAGCGCTTCCCCGGAGGCATCGAGCGCGCGCCGATCCCCGGCTGCGAGACCCGCGCCGAGGTCGTCGAGCGGGCGACCGCCGCGCTGCTCGAGGTGGCCGAGCGCTTCCCCGACGCGTCCGTCGTCGTCGCCACGCACGGTGCGGTCATCGGCAGCCTGATCCGGGCGCTCAGCAGCGAGGACCTCCCCGTGCACGGCGTCTCGGTCGGCAACGGCTCCCGGCACGACTTCGCGATCGTCGACGGGGCACTGCGCATCGTCGGCGTCGACGACTCCGGCGACGTGGTCGTGGCGGACGTCGACCTCGACGACGTGCTCAGCCCGGCTCCGGGAGCCTGACGGCCCTCCTCCCGGCAGCGGTCCGATCGCCGGCCCCGCGTCAGCGCCGGCCGAGGTCGTGCAGGAGCCCGAAGAGCACCCGGGCGGAGTCGCGCCAGGAGAAGGCCGCGGCCCGCTCCCTCGCCCGGGCCGAGTGCGTCCGCCACACGGCGCCGTCCTCGAGCGATCGCACGCCGTCCGCGATGCCCTTCGCGCTCGACGGGTCGACGTACACGGCGGCGTCCTGGGCGATCTCGCGGAAGATCGGGATGTCGCTCACCACGACCGGCGTCCCGAGCGCCATCGCCTCGACCAGCGGGATCCCGAAGCCCTCGTCCCTGCTCGCCGTCACGAGAGCGGTCGCCCGCGCGAGCACCGCGCGGTACTCCGCGTCCGGCGCCCCCTGGTGGAACACCAGCTTCGCGGTCGGCGCCAGGGCCCGGAGCGTCTCGACGGTCTCGTCGCTCGCCCGGCTCATCAGGTGCAGCTCGTAGTCGGGCAGAAGCCGCATCGCGCGCGCGAGCGTCTCGACGTTCTTGTAGGGCATGAACGAGCCCATGTAGACGAGCGAGCGCCCGGCCGACCGGTCGGGCAGCGATCCCGCCAGAGCGGCGCTCGCCTCGTCGGGCTCGGTCGCCGCGTTCGGGACGACGACCACCGGCCGGGTGGTGAGGCGGTGGGAGCGGATCAGGTCGCGGGTGGTCTCCGAGACGGTGACGACCGCGTCGGCGCGCTGAAGGAGCCTCCGCTGCGGCCACCAGGCGAGGTGGTAGAGCCGCCAGAGCGCGCGCACGGGAGCGGCCAGGTCGCGCGGCGGAGTGCGGTGGCGGTAGTAGATGAGGTCGTGCACGGTCAGGACGAGCCGGTAGCGGCGGCCGAGCGAGCCCATGGTCTGCATCGGCGAGAAGACCACGTCGGGCCGCAGCCGGTTCACCAGCAGCGCGACGAACGGCTCGAACGGGCTGGTCGGCCCGGTCACGCGCTCCCACGGGAGCGACGGGAGCATCGCGAGCTGGCGGCGGTCGCTGATCAGCATGGTCACGTCGTGCAGCTTCGCGAGCTCGCGGACGAGCTCCGCGGTGTAGCGGCTGATCCCGTCGTGCCGCTCGAGCCGGGTGTACCGGCAGTCGACGACGATCCTCATCGGTCGATCCCCTCCTCGAGGGCCGTCCGCAGCACGGCGGCGGCCTCGTCCGGCGTCTCGTAGTGGATCAGGTGGCCGACTCCGTCGATGACGTGCAGGCGGGCGTGCGGCAGCCTCTCGAGCAGGCGGTACTGCGCCGAGAGCGGAGTGATGTCGTCCTGCGCCGCGGCGATCAGCTGCGTCGGCACCCGGATCCGGGAGGCGTACTCGCCGACGTCGTGCGAGACGGAGGCGCGGAACGCCTCGAGGACCGTGTCGCGGGAGGCGAAGGCGCTGAAGTAGCGGTCGTGCTGGTCGTGCACGAAGCGTCGCAGCGCCGGCTCCTTCGTCTTCACCATCGCCAGGCTCATCGCCCGCACGATCAACGGGTCGCTGAGCAGGCGGCGTCCGAGGGGCCCCGGCAGGAGCGCGCCGAGCCGGTAGTAGAGGACGGCGAGCCTGGTCAGGACGCCGCGGGGACCCTGCAGGGCGGGCGCGCCGATCGGGTTGACCAGCACCAGGAGCGGAGCGGGCAGCCCGTCGGCGACGGCCGCGGCCGCGACGATCGAGCCGAAGGAGTGGCCGAGGACGGCCGCCTCGCCGCGGAGCCCCAGCGTGTCGAGGAAGGAGCCGAGCCAGGAGGCGTAGCCGTCCACGTCGTGCGGCAGGCGCGTCATCGGGGTCGAGGCGCCGAAGCCGGGCAGGTCGGGAGCGACGACCCGCACGTCCGCTCCCCCGGCGAGCAGACGGGCGACGACGGGCTCGAGGCCGTGGTGCTCGCCGCGGAACCCGTGCACCAGCACGAGGACGGTCGAGGCGTCCGGAGCGCCGTAGGTCCAGTAGGCGGTGCGGGATCCGGCGACGTCCACCGCGGCCTCGCGGACGGGGACACGGCCGAGATCGGAGGCGTAGGGGGAGGGAGTGGTCATCGCGTTCCTTATCGTAGGGAAAGCCCGTCGAAGATCTGGCCGCAACGCCTTGCGTGGCCTCGATCCGAGCCGGGAGCATGATCACGCGCTCGCAACACGGCGCACCGCCCACCCGTCTCGCGAGACGGTCATCCGCTCAGGCAGCAGCAGAAGGAGCACCGTGAGCTTCACGTCGCCGATCCAACTCCCCGGACTCGCCCTCGACCCCCAGTGGTACCGCCGGGCGGTGTTCTACGAGGTGATGATCCGGTCGTACTACGACTCCAACGGCGACGGCGCCGGCGACATCAACGGGCTCGCCTCCAAGCTCGACTACCTGCAGTGGCTCGGCATCGACGCCCTCTGGCTCCCGCCGTTCTACATGTCGCCTCTGCGCGACGGCGGCTACGACGTCTCCGACTTCAAGGCGATCCTCCCCGAGTTCGGCACGATGGAGGACTTCCGCGACCTCGTCCGGAAGGCCCACGAGCGCAACATGCGCATCGTGATGGACTTCCCGCTCAACCACACCAGCGACCAGCACGAGTGGTTCCAGCAGTCCCGCTCCGACCCCGAGGGTCCCTACGGCGAC
The DNA here is from genome assembly GCF_009834265.1 of Rathayibacter sp. VKM Ac-2805. Taxonomy (NCBI): domain Bacteria; kingdom Bacillati; phylum Actinomycetota; class Actinomycetes; order Micrococcales; family Microbacteriaceae; genus Rathayibacter; species Rathayibacter sp. VKM Ac-2805. Next base: position 1,657,605 of record NZ_CP047185.1, on the reverse strand, counting down.
TTCTACGTCTGGAACGACACCGACGACAAGTGGCCGGACATCCGCATCATCTTCGTCGACACCGAGGACTCGAACTGGGCCTTCGACGCCGAGCGCCGCCAGTTCTACTTCCACCGCTTCTTCTCCCACCAGCCGGACCTCAACTTCGAGAACCCCGCCGTGCACGAGGCGATCCACGACGTGGTCAAGTTCTGGCTCGACCTCGGCGTCGACGGCATCCGGCTCGACGCGATCCCCTACCTCTACGAGTCCGACGAGGGCAACGGAGAGGGCGAGCCGCCCACCCACGAGTTCATCAAGAACCTCCGCACCATGGTCGACCGCGACTACCCCGGCCGCATCCTGATCGCCGAGGCGAACCAGTGGCCGCGGGAGGTCGCCGCGTTCTTCGGCACCGAGGAGGAGCCCGAGTGCCACATGGCGTTCGACTTCCCGGTCATGCCGCGCATCTTCTACTCCCTCCGCGCGCAGACGGCGAACGAGCTGAAGAAGGTGCTCTCCGAGACGTTCGACATCCCCAGCGGCGCCGCCTGGGGCGTGTTCCTCCGCAACCACGACGAGCTCACGCTCGAGATGGTGTCCGAGGAGTACCGCCAGGCCATGTACGGCTGGTACGCCTACGACCCGCGGATGCGCTCGAACATCGGCATCCGCCGCAGGCTCGCGCCGCTGCTGGACAACTCGCGTGCCGAGCTCGAGCTGATCAACGCCCTGCTCTTCTCCCTCGCCGGCAGCCCGTTCCTGTACTACGGCGACGAGATCGGCATGGGCGACAACATCTGGCTCAACGACCGCGACGCGTCGCGCACGCCGATGCAGTGGACGCCCGACCGCAACGCCGGCTTCTCGGCCGCCGACCCCGGCAAGCTCGTGCAGCCGATCGTCCAGTCGCTCGTCTACCACTACAACCAGGTCAACGTGGAGGCGCAGCTGGCGCAGTCCCGCTCCCTGCTGCACTGGATGCGGAACGTCCTGCACGTGCGCCGCGGCCACCCGGCGTTCGGCCTCGGGTCGATGCGCGTCCTCGAGACGGACCACGAGTCGGTGCTCGCCTTCGTGCGGGACTACGCCGGCTCGGGCTCCGAGATGGGCGACCAGCCCGAGGAGGTGCTCTGCGTCTTCAGCTTCAACCACAACCCGGTCTCGGTCACGATCACGGACCCGGAGAACCCCGGATCGACGCTCAGCGACCTGTTCGGCGGCGGCCGCTTCCCCGGATTCTCGGACGACGGCACGCTGACGATGACACTCGGCACGCAGGGCTTCTTCTGGCTCCACGTCGCCAAGGCGCACGAGGTCCGCTGACCCGGCAGCACGCCGAGGGGCCTCCGGCCGATGTCGGAGGCCCCCTTTAGGCTGTCGGCGTGAGCACCACCGGAACGACCGAGACGCAGACCGAGCCGATGCTGTTCGACGACGCCGAGCAGGAGCTCGTCCCCTCCGAAGGGGCGCGGTGGTTCGATCTGCTGGCCGTGTTCGACCTCGAGACCACCGGCATCGACGTCCGCACGAGCCGCATCGTCACCGCGCACGTCGGCGTGATCGACGCGGCGGGCGAGCCGATCGAGGGCACGACCTGGCTCGCCGATCCCGGGGTCGAGATCCCGGCCGGCGCCTCCGCCGTCCACGGGATCAGCACCGAGCACGCCCGCGCGCACGGCCGCCCCGCCGGCGAGGTCGTGGCCGAGATCTCCGAGGCGCTGCGCTCGCTCCTCGCCCGCGGCATCCCGGTCGTCGTCTACAACGCCCCCTACGACCTCTCGCTTCTCGCCCACGAGGCGCGCCGCTGGGGCGTGCCCGTGCTGCTCGACCCGAGCCCCGTCGTCGATCCGCTCGTGATCGACAAGGCGGTGGACCGCTACCGCAAGGGCAAGCGCACCCTGACCCTCGCCGCCGAGCACTACGGCGTCGCCCTCACCGAGGCGCACGACGCGGGCGCGGACGCGATCGCGGCGGGTCGGGTCGCCCAGGCGCTGGGCCGCGCCTTCGCCGACGAGCTCGGAGTCGGCGCGGAGGCCCTGCACGCGCTCCAGGTCGACTGGTGCCGCACCCAGGCCGAGTCCTTCCAGGAGTACATGCGCCGCGTCCGCGACGAGTCCTTCGTCGCCGACGGGGGCTGGCCGGTCCGCCACTGACCCCTCAGGTCAGCGTGCGCCCCTCGCGCAGGAGCGCCACGTACTCCGCGATCCGCCGCTCCCGCGTCGCCGCCCGCTTCAGCTGCGAGAGGCGGAAGAGGAACGCGAAGCGCTTCTGCCCGCCGACGGTCGCGAAGAAGGCCAGGGCCTGCGGATCCGCGTCGAGCGCCCGCTGGAAGTCGTCCGGCACCTCCGCATCGCGCTGCCGGTAGGCCGCGTCCCAGCGCCCGTCGTCGCGTGCCCGCTCGACCTCGGCCAGCCCGCCCGGCAGCATCCGACCCTCAGCCAGCAGCCGTGCGACATGATCGCGGTTGACCTTGGACCACGGGCTCGCGCGACGCCGCGGCGTGAAGGCCTGGAGCTTGAACTGCTCGTCGAAGGCTCCCGCCTGACCGTCGATCCAGCCGTGGCAGAGCGCGATGTCGAGCGCCTCGGCGTAGGTGATCCCCGGATCGACGGCGGCCTTCTTCCGCAGCTTCAGCCGGACTCCGTCCGGGTCGGGCTCGCCGCGGAGATAGGCGTCCCACTCTTCAGGAGTCGTGAACGGCAGGATCGGCTTGTCGGCGAAGGACACCATGCCGGGACGCTACCGCGCCGGCTCCCCGACGGCCACGGCCCGCCCGTCGGCGCAAGCCCTCGCTCCGCGGACCGCGGCGCTGTGGGATCGGGTGAGCACGTGTTCCCCCTCCCCCCTCTCGCAAGGAGAAGTCATGCCCACGATCCGCACGGTCACCGTCCTCGGCAGCGGAGTGCTCGGCTCCCAGATCGCCTTCCAGTCGTCCTTCCACGGCTTCGCCGTCACCGTCTACGACCTCTCCGACGACGTCCTCGAGTCGGCGCGCGAGCGGCTCCGCGGTCTCGCGGGCGTCTACGAGTCGGTGCCCGGCGGCGTCGCCGGCGGACCGCAGGAGGCGCTCGACTCCCTCCGCCTCACCTCCGACCTCGCGGAGGCTGTCGCCGACGCCGACCTCGTGATCGAGGCCGTCCCCGAGGACCTGGGCCTGAAGCAGGAGCTGTACGGCCGCCTGGGTGCGCTCGCTCCCGAGCGCACGGTCTTCGCGACCAACTCGTCCACGCTGCTCCCCAGCGACCTGAAGGCCTCGACCGGCCGACCCGACCGGTTCCTCGCGCTGCACTACGCCAACCACGTCTGGGCGCAGAACACGGCCGAGATCATGGGAACGGCGGACACGGACCCCGCCGTGGTCGACGCCGTCGTGGAGTTCGCCGTCTCCAGCGGCCTCGAGCCCATCAGGCTGCAGAAGGAGAAGGCCGGCTACGTCCTGAACTCGCTGCTGGTGCCGCTCCTCAACGCGGCGTCGGGTCTGCTCATGGGCGGCTACGCCGACCACGAGACCATCGACAAGACCTGGAGGATCGGCACCGGCGCCCCTCTCGGACCCTTCCAGATCTTCGACGTCGTCGGTCTGCGGACCGCCTACAACATCGCCGCCGCGGCCCCGGACGAGGCCTCCCAGGCGTTCGCCGCCCACCTGAAGACGGAGTACCTCGATCGCGGCCGCCTCGGAACGGCCACCGGAGAGGGCTTCTACCGCTACTGAGGACCGCCCCGCGGGAACGACGAAGGGCCCCCGACCGTGAGGTCGAGGGCCCTTCGAGGAGTGCTACTTGCCGAAGTTCTTGTAGCGGCTGTTGAACTTCTCGACGCGGCCGGCCGAGTCCATGATGCGCTGCTTGCCCGTGTAGAACGGGTGCGAGGCGGAGGAGATCTCGACGTCGATGACGGGGTAGGTCACGCCGTCGAGCTCGATCGTCTTGCTGCTCTTCGCGGTCGAGCGCGTGAGGAAGGTCTCACCGGACGCGAGGTCGCGGAAGACGATCGCGGAGTACTCGGGGTGGATGTCGGTCTTCATGGTCGTGTCCTGTCGTCGATGGTCCTGAACCGCACCTGTCGTCGACGGGAACGGGTGGATGAGGGCGGGCGCACCGCGAACGGGCCCGAACCAGCTACCGAGAATACCAGACCGGCAGCGCGCGCAGAAGTCGCGCCGCGCCCCGACCCCGGAGCCGGGGTCAGCCGCGGGCGCGGGCCGAGAAGCGCCCGTTCTCGCGGGTGAGAGCGATGTCGAGCCCGAAGGTCTCGGCGAGCGTCGCCTCGGTCAGGGACTCGGCCAGCGGGCCCGCCGCCACCACCGCTCCGTCGCGGAGGAGCAGGGCGTGGGTGAAGCCGTCGGGGATCTCCTCGACGTGGTGGGTCACCATCACGATCGCGGGCGACGCCGGGTCCTTCGCGAAGCCGCCCAGCAGCTGGACGAGCTCCTCGCGGGCGCCGAGGTCGAGGCTCGCGGCCGGCTCGTCGAGCAGAAGCAGCTCGGGGTCGGTCATGATCGCGCGGGCGATCTGGACGCGCTTCTGCTCGCCGTCCGAGAGCGTCCCGAAGGTGCGCTCGGCGAGGTGCTCGAGCTTCCACTCGGACAGCACGCGGCGGGCGCGGCGCTCGTCGATCGCGTCGTAGCCCTCGTTCCAGCGGCCGGTGACGGCGTAGGCGGCGGTCATCACGACGTCGAGCACGCTCTCACCCGCCGGGAGGCGGCGGGCCATCGCGGTCGAGGCGTAGCCGATGCGCGGGCGCAGCTCGAACACGTCGACCCGGCCGAGGGTCTCCTCGAGCAGGTGCGCGGCACCGGTCGAGGGGTAGTTCTGCGCGGCCGCGATCTGCAGGATCGAGGTCTTGCCCGCCCCGTTGGGGCCGAGGATCACCCAGCGCTCGTCCTCGGCCACGTCCCACGACACGTGGTCGAGGATCCGCTTGCCGTTCCGGACGAAGGACACATCGACGAACGAGACAACGCTGGGCATGGGAGCCATTCTAAAGGAGACGGCCGGGAGGCTCAGACGAGCGAGTCGTAGATCGCCCGGGTGTCCCGCGCGATCTGCGTCCAGCTGAAGTGGCTCTGCGCGCGCTCGCGGCCCGCGGCGCCCATCCGCTTCGCCGTCTCCGGGTCGGCGACGACCTCGGCGAGGGCGGCGGCCAGGTCGGCGACGTAGCGCTCCGGGTCCACGGGGGTGCCGGTGCCGTCGGTGACCTGCTCGATCGGGACGAGACGGCCGGTCACGCCGTCGTCGACGACCTCCGGGATGCCGCCGGTCGCCGTTCCGACGACCGCCGCACCGCAGGCCATCGCCTCGAGGTTGACGATGCCGAGGGGCTCGTAGATCGAGGGGCAGACGAACGTGGTCGCGTTCGTCAGGACCGCGGAGAGCTGGTGGCGCGGCAGATGCCGGTCGATCCAGACGACGCCGGTGCGCTCCTCCTGGAGGCTGCGGACGAGGGAGGTGACCTCGGCCATGATCTCGGGGGTGTCGGGGGCGCCCGCGCAGAGCACGAGCTGCACCTCGGGAGGCAGGGTCGCTGCAGCGCGGAGCAGGTAGGGCAGGCCCTTCTGCCGCGTGATGCGGCCGACGAAGACCACGGAGGGGCGCGAGGGGTCGATGCCCAGCTCGGCGAGGACGGCCTCGTCCTCGACCGGGTGCCAGGCGTCGAGGTCGATGCCGTTGTAGACCACGTGGACCTTCGCCGGGTCCAGGGCCGGGTAGGAGCGGAGGATGTCCTCGCGCATGCCGCCGGACACCGCGATCACGGCGTCGGCGTTCTCGTACGCCTCCCGCTCGATCCAGCTCGAGACGCGGTAGCCGCCGCCGAGCTGCTCGGCCTTCCACGGACGCAGCGGCTCGAGGCTGTGCGCCGAGACCACGTGCGGGATGCCGTGCAGGAGCTGGGCGAGACGCCCCGCGGCGTTGGCGTACCAGGTGTGGGAGTGGACCAGGTCGGCCCCCGCCGCGTCCTGCGCGATCTGCAGGTCGACCCCGAGGGTCTGCAGCGCGCCGTTCGCCTCGGCGAGCTCCGCGGGGACGGAGTACGCGAACGTGCCCTCCTCCTCGCGCGGCGCGCCGAAGCAGCGCACCACGACCTCCAGGTCGCTGCGCAGCGCTTTGGTGAGCTCGGCCACGTGGACACCGGCTCCCCCGTACACCTCGGGCGGGTATTCCTTGGTCAGCAGATCGACTCGCACCCCCGAACCGTAGTACAGGGCGCTCCCCCGGCGACAGCCGGGGTCCACGGGGAAGCCCGAGCCCCTACTGTGGTGCCATGCAGTCAAAGAAGATCTTCGGCATCGTCCTCGCCGGCGGCGAGGGAAAGCGCCTCATGCCCCTCACGGCGGACCGGGCCAAGCCCGCGGTGCCGTTCGGCGGGCAGTACCGGCTGATCGACTTCGCGCTGTCCAACCTGATCAACTCCGGTCTCACTCAGATCGTCGTGCTGACGCAGTACAAGTCGCACTCGCTCGACCGCCACGTCTCGCAGACCTGGCGCCTCTCCGGGCTCCTGAACTCCTACGTCGCCTCGGTCCCCGCGCAGCAGCGCCTGGGCAAGCGCTGGTTCAGCGGCTCGGCCGACGCGATCCTGCAGAGCCTCAACCTGATCCGCGACGAGAAGCCCGACATCGTCGTCGTGGTCGGCGCCGACCACGTCTACCGCATGGACTTCTCGCAGATGATCGACGCGCACATCAAGTCCGGTGCGAAGGCGACCGTCGCGGCCATCCGCCAGCCGATCGAGCTCGCGGACCAGTTCGGCGTCATCCAGCTCGCCGGTGACGAGGCGGGCGACGGCATCGTCCCGACGATGATCTCCGAGTTCCTCGAGAAGCCCAAGGACGCCGTCGGCCTGGCCGACTCCCCGCACGAAGTCCTCGCCTCGATGGGCAACTACGTCTTCGACGCGGACGCCCTGATCGACGCGGTCATCCGCGACGGCGAGTCCTCCACGTCGGACCACGACATGGGCGGCGACATCATCCCCGACTTCGTCGCGCGCGGCGAGGCCGGCGTCTACGACCTCAAGCTCAACGACGTCCCCGGCTCGACCGACCGCGACCGCTACTACTGGCGGGACGTCGGCACCATCGACTCCTTCTTCGAGGCCCACCAGGACCTCATCTCGGCGCTGCCGGTCTTCAACCTCTACAACCAGCAGTGGCCGATCTTCTCGTCGCAGCTGAACTCCCCTCCGGCCAAGATCGTCCGCGACGGCAAGGGCAACATGGGATCGACGGTCGACTCGGTCGTCTCGCTCGGCACCGTGATCTCGGGCGCGCACATCGAGCGCAGCGTCGTCGGGCCCTGGACGGTCATCGAGTCGAACGCGACGGTCACCGACTCGGTGGTCTTCGACAAGGTCCGCATCGGCCCGGACGCGCTGGTCGTCCGCGCTATCCTCGACAAGGACGTCGTCGTCGAGCCCGGTGCTCGAGTCGGCGTGGACCACGACCGCGATCGCGAGCGCGGGTTCACCGTCACCGAGTCGGGCATCACCGTCGTCGGCAAGGGCGTCGTCGTCCACCCGTAGCACCCCCGCGGGTCGAGCTCTGCGCCCCGGCGCGCCCACCCGACCGATCGGACCGGCCCATGAGTGAGCGTCCTGCGACGCCTGCCCGCTTCCTCGTCGTCCTCGACGCGGACTCCACCCTCCTCCAGGACGAGGTGATCGAGCTCCTCGCGGTGCACGCCGGCTCCGAGGAGCGCGTCGCCGCCGTCACGGAGCGGGCGATGCGCGGCGAGCTCGACTTCGGCGAGAGTCTCCGCGAGCGGGTCGCCACTCTCGCCGGGGTCCCGGAGTCGGTGCTCCCCGGTGTGAGCTCGGGCGTCCGCGTCACGCCCGGCGCCGCCGAGCTCGTGGCCGGCGTCCACGCCGCCGGCGGCCGCATCGGTGTGGTGTCCGGAGGGTTCCACGAGGTCCTCGACCCGGTCGCCGGTGCGCTCGGCCTCGACTTCGTCCGGGCCAACCGCCTCTGCTGCGGGGACGGCCTGCTGACCGGAGCGGTCGACGGGGCGGTCATCGACGCCGCGGCCAAGGCGGAGGCGCTCCGCGAGTGGGCGGCGGTCTCGGGCGTCCCGCCGCAGCGCACGATCGCCGTCGGCGACGGTGCGAACGACCTGGAGATGATGGCGGTCGCCTCCCTCGCGGTCGCCTTCAACGCCAAGCCCCTGGTGCGCGAGCGCGCCGACCTCGTCGTCGGCGGCCTCGACCTGTCGCAGCTGCTGCCTGTCCTCGGCCTCCGCGGCTGAGGCCCGCCTCCCCCGGCCTCAGGGAGGTCAGCGGCCCGCGATCGCGACGAGTCCGGCGCAGCCGAGCGCCAGCGCCCAGCTGACGAGCGAGCCCACCAGGAAGTACTCCGCCTTCTCGCCGCTGCCGCCGTCGCGGGAGATCTCGGGGAAGCGCACGATCCCCTTGGCCGCGAGCACGGCACCGGCGAGGCCGATCGCTCCGGCGAGCGTGAGACCGGCGATCAGCAGCCGCTCCAGCGGTCCGATCGTGCGCCCGCCCTGGAGGTCCGGCAGGCGGGCGTCGGCCGGCTCCCGACGCGCGAACCGCTCGCTCCAGCGCGGACGCGGCGCGGGCTCGGCCTGCGGGAGCTCGCGGAACAGCGCCGCCCGCACGATCACGTTGCCGCTCTCCAGCAGGAAGAGCCCGGCTCCGACCGCCAGAGCGAGCTGCTCGATCGGAGGGAGCGTGCTCGCGACGGTGGTCGGCGCGAGCGGCCTCGTCGGGACGCCGGCGGCGCGGTCGACAGCGGTCAGCACCAGGACCGCCGCGACGAGGGCGACGGCCGGACGCAGACCCCCGGGCGGCCGCGCGTTCTCGACGGTCGTGGTCGTCAGCAGCCAGGCTCCGGCCAGGACGACGACGATCGCCGCACCGAGCGGCGGGGCTCCGACGAGGAGCGCTGCGGTCACGGCTGCGGCGGCGAGCACGGGGATCGCGAGGAGGGCCGCACGGCGGCGGAGGTGCGTGCGCGCGAGGTCGCCGAGGCCGATCACGGCGAGCAGCAGCGCCGTCAGCACGTCTCCTCCAGCAGGCGCGCGCCGGCGAGGAGGGCGCCCGCTCCCGCGCGCCGCAGCGCCTGCGAGACGGCGGGCTGCGAGATCGACTCCTGCTCGCCCAGCTCCTTCTGCGACGCTCCGCGCAGGCTCCCCAGCACGAGTCGGCGATCGCGCGCGCTGAGCGCTCCGACCAGCGCGTCGCGGGAGAGGAGGTAGGCGTTGACGGCCGCCTCGCCGGAGTCCCCGTCGGCGTCCCCGGCGACGAACCATCCGCGGGCCGTGGGCACGGCACCGTCCTCGAGCGCGTGGGCGCGATCGATGGCCTCGCGCGCGCGCCACCAGCCGGACCCGTCCTCGAGGTCCCCGGCGATCCCCGACCCGACCACCCGCACCTCGCCCAGGCCGATGCCCGCGCGGCAGTCGACGCCGGCCGGGAGCGAGAGGCGCGCCTGCAGCGTCGCCCGGAGCGCGGCGTGGACGGAGGGGTAGATCGCCTGGAACTCGTCGCCGACCGTCGGGTGCAGGGGCTGGATCGCCGGGACCGCGGCCTCCACCTCGGCGAAGCCCCGCTCGATCTCGCGCTGAGCACCCGCGCGGTCGACGAGGGAGCGGGAGGTCACCAGGTCCAGGAGCACGGCGACGACATCGGAGGAGGTCATCGCATAAGCTTAGAGCTTATATCCGCCGGATATAAGCCCAGGGCTTATCGGTCAGTGGCCCATCCCGAGGCCGCCGTCGACCGGGATCACGGCACCCGAGATGTACGCCGCCTCGTCACCGGCCAGCCAGCGCGTGACCTTCGCGACCTCGGCAGCGGTGCCGTAGCGGGCGAGCGGGATGCTCTTCCGGTACTCCGCCTGCTGCTCCGGCGAGAGCTCGGCGGTCATGTCGGTCTCGATGAAGCCGGGAGCGACGACGTTGGCGGTGATGTTGCGGGCGCCGAGCTCGCGGGTCAGCGAGCGGGCGAAGCCCACGAGGGCGGCCTTCGACGAGGAGTAGTTGATCTGGCCCGGCGACCCGTAGAGGCCGACCACGCTGGAGATGAGGACGACGCGGCCGAAGCGCTGCTTGAGCATCCCCTTCGATGCGCGCTTGACGACGCGGAACGCCCCGGTGAGGTTCGTGTCGACGACGGACGTGAAGTCCTCCTCCGTCATGCGCAGCAGCAGGGTGTCGCGGGTGATGCCCGCGTTCGCCACCAGGATCTCGACCGGGCCCAGCTCCGCCTCGACCTGCGTGAACGCGGCGTCGATGGAGGCGGCGTCGGTCACGTCCGCGACGACGGTGAGAGAGCCCTCCGGACCGGATCCCGAGCGCGCGGTCACGGCGACCCGGTGACCGGCGGCCACGAACTCCTGGGCGATGGCGAAGCCGATCCCCCGGTTGCCCCCGGTGACGAGGACGGTGCGCGGCGTGGTCATGGTGTCCCTCCTGCCGGCGCTCGTGCGGCGCCGGGCGACCCGTACATCCTAGAGGCGCGTCGCGCAACAGATTCCGGGATGAGGCCCTCCCGGCCTGCACCCGCCCGCCGCGACGTAGGCTTGCAGGGCTGTGAAACCACGCGAGACACTCACCTCCCTACCGCCGTCGCCGAGCGCCGAGCGGCGCTCCCGCGCGATCAAGTACTCGATCGCCATGGGCATCAGAATGCTCTGCGTCATCTGCCTGCTCTTCGCCCACGGCTGGTGGCTGCTGTTCTTCGCCATCGGCGCCGTGGTCCTGCCCTACTTCGCCGTCGTGCTGGCCAACGTCGGCAGTGCGGGCGAGCGCGGCAACGTCGAGCGGCCGGGTGCGATCGTCCTCTCCCGGCCGGTCCCGCCGCCCCCCGCCCCCGACTCCGAGGCGCCGACCGGCCCCGAGGGCGGCGACCCGCGGGGAGACCGGCCGTGATCCCGCTCGGCCGGGTCCCCGACGCGCACGCCTGCTCCCGAGCGGGCTGCCCGCGGACGGCGACGTTCGCGATCGAGTGGCGGAACCCGAGGATCCACGCGGAGGACCGTCGGAAGACCTGGCTGGCCTGCGGCGAGCACCTGGAGTTCCTGCGCGAGTTCCTCCTCGCCCGCGACTTCCCGCTCGAGGTGAAGCCGCTCTACACGGTCGACCGCGGAGCGGAACGATGAGCGGCGACGCGCCCCGTCCCTCCTGGCGCTTCGTCTTCTCGCGGCGCTGGTTCGGCTATCTCGCGCTCGCGATCGTCTTCGCCGTCGCCTGCGTGCTGCTCTCGCGCTGGCAGGTCGCGCGGCTCGACCAGGCCGCCTCGACCAACCGGCTGGTCACCGCGAACTGGACCGCCGACCCGGTCGCGCTCGACGGGCTGCTCCCCGCCGACTCCACGTGGGACGACGCGCTCGAGTACCGCCCGGTCGAGGTCACCGGCGTCTACGAGACGGAGGGGCAGACCCTCGTCCGCAACCGGCCCTACAACGGCAACCCCGGCTTCGAGATCCTGACGCCGCTGCGGCTCGACGACGGCAGCGTGTTCGTCGTCGACCGCGGCTGGGTCCCCGTCGGCTCGACCCAGGACTCCCCCGACGCGATCCCCGCGCCGCCCGAGGGGGAGGTGACCGTCGTCGCCCGCCTGAAGCCCGCGGAGGGACGGATCGACGGACGCTCCGCACCGGCCGGCCAGATCGCCACGATCCAGCTCGACGACCTGTCGACGCAGCTGGACGAGCCCCTGCGGACCTCGGCGTACGGCCTGCTGGTCGCCGAGGCGCCGGCGCCGGTCGACGCTCCACCGCTGGCCGCGATCAAGCCGGTCGCCGACGAGGGCCTGCACATCAGCTACGCCATCCAGTGGGTGCTGTTCGCCGTCATGGGCTTCGGCGGGCTCGGCTGGGCGATCCGCCACGAGTACCGAATCCGCAACGCAGACGACCCCGAGGTCGTGGCGGCCGAGGAGCGGCGCGAGGAGCGCCGCCGACGCCGCGGCCGCAGCGACTCCGAGGTCGAGGACGAGCTGCTCGACGCCCGCTAGGCGAGCGTGATCAGGTCGAGGTAGTCGGCCGCCCAGTGGTCCTCGGTGCCCTCCGGCATGATCAGGACGCGCTCGGGGTTCAGCGCCTCGACGGCTCCCTCGTCGTGGCTGACCAGGACGACCGCGCCCTCGTAGTGCGCGAGCGCGTCGAGGATCTCCTCGCGGCTCGCGGGATCGAGGTTGTTGGTGGGCTCGTCGAGCAGGAGAACGTTCGCGCCCGAGACCACGATCATCGCCAGGGCGAGACGGGTCTTCTCCCCGCCGGAGAGGACCCCGGCCGGCTTGTGCGAGTCGTCCCCGGTGAACAGGAACGAGCCCAGGACCCGGCGGGCCTCGGTCTCGGTGAGGTTCGGGCTGGAGGAGACCATGTTCTCGAGCACCGAGCGCTTGACGTCGATCGTCTCGTGCTCCTGCGCGTAGTAGCCGATCCGGAGGCCGTGCCCGGCCTCGATCACTCCGGTGTCGGGCTGGTCCACGCCGCCCAGGATGCGCAGGAGCGTCGTCTTGCCCGCTCCGTTGAGCCCCAGGATGACGACCTTGGAGCCGCGGTCGATCGCGAGGTCGACGGCGGTGAAGATCTCGAGCGAGCCGTAGCTCTTCGACAGGTTCTGAGCCTGCAGAGGGGTGCGACCGCAGGCGGACGGGGTCGGGAACCGGAGCTTCGCGACGCGGTCGACCGCGCGGACCTCCTCGAGCCCGCTGAGCATGCGCTCGGCACGCGCGACCATCTGGTGCGCCGCTGCGGCCTTCGAGGCCTTCGCGCCGAACTTGGCGGCCTGCAGCTGGAGGGCGCCGGCCTTCTTCTCGACGTTGACCCGCTCCTTCTTGCGGCGCTCCTCGTCGGCGGCGCGCTGGCGCTGGTAGTTCTTCCAGTTCATGTTGTAGACGTCGATGACCTGGCGGTTGGCGTCGAGGTAGAAGACGCGGTTCACGGTCTCGCCGACCAGCTCGATGTCGTGGCTGATCACGATGAAGCCGCCGCGGTAGTTCTTGAGGAACTCGCGGAGCCAGACGACGGAGTCGGCGTCGAGGTGGTTCGTCGGCTCGTCGAGGATCAGCGTGCTCGCGTCGGAGAAGAGGATGCGCGCGAGCTCGATGCGGCGCCGCTGGCCACCGGAGAGCGTCTTGAGCGGCTGGTCGAGGATCCGGTCGGGGAGGTTGAGGTTGCTCGCGATCGACGCGGCCTCCGCCTCAGCCGCGTATCCGCCGAGGGAGAGGAAGCGGTCCGTGAGGTTGCCGTACTTCTTCATGCCGGCCTCGCTCACGGAGGTGTCGCTGCTCGACATCGCGACCGTCGCCTCCTGCATGCCGAGCACCAGCTGCCCCAGCCCGCGGGCGTCGAGGATGCGGGTGCGCGCGAGCTCCTCCGGGTCGCCGGAGCGCGGGTCCTGAGGGAGGTAGCCGATCTCGCCGCCGCGGTCGACCGTGCCCTTCGAGGCGATGAGGTCGCCCGCGAGGACCTTGGTCAGCGTCGTCTTCCCCGCCCCGTTGCGGCCGACGAGGCCGACCTTGTCGCCGTCGCCCACCCGGAAGGAGACGTTCTCCATCAGGAGTCGGGCGCCGACTCGGAGTTCGAGGTCGTGCACGCTGAGCACAGTGCTGTCCGTTCCCGCCAAGAAATGGCGTTCGGTTCGGGAGGAGTGGGGCAAGGGGCCGCGATGCGGCAGCCCCCTAGTATATTTCCTGAGCCGCGGGGCGGATCCACGTCCGCTCACCGCGGACGCGCTCGCTCCTCGCTCTCGGGCGACCAGGACTCTCGGAGATCACCCATGTCCCCTTCCTCTTCCGCCCTCCCGCGCCCGGTCCTCGCCGACCGGCTCGTCACCCGCTCCGTCGCGACCGACGCCCTGCTGGTGCTCGCGGGTGCAGGTCTCACCGCAGCGATGGCGCAGCTGTTCATCCCGATGTGGCCGGTCCCCTTCACGGGCCAGACCTTCGCGGTCCTCCTGGTCGGCACGACGCTCGGCGCACTCCGCGGCGCGCTCTCCATGCTCGTGTACGCGCTCGTCGGCGCTCTCGGCGCCCCGGTCTTCACCGAGGGCTCGCACGGCTGGGCGGTCCTCGCGGGCCCCACCGGCGGCTACATCGTCGGCTTCGTCCTCGCGTCGATCGTCACCGGGTGGCTCGCCCAGCGGCAGTGGGACCGTCGCGTCCTCGGCACGCTGGTGACCTTCCTCGCCGGCACCGCCACCATCTACCTCGTCGGTCTGCCCTGGCTGGCCGCCGCCCTCGCCTCGCTGGGGCTGCCCGCCGACCTCGGCTCCGTCCTCTCCGCGGGACTCGCACCCTTCCTGGTCGGCGACGCGCTCAAGGCGCTGGTCGCCGCCGCGCTGCTCCCCACCACCTGGGCGATGCTCTCGCGCCGCTCGCGCTGAGCGGTCGCACGGACGCCGAAGGGCCGGGAGGACGATTCCTCCCGGCCCTTCGGCGTCCGGCAGAGGTCGAGCCGCCCGGTCCTCCTGCTCGACCTCGGTGGGCACCTCCACCGACTCGACCGGCGGGGACGACGACGGCCCCGGACTCCGGAGCCGTCCCGCCCGGCCGTTCCGACTCCACGACGGACTGCGACAGGCTGAAGACGACAGGAACGCCGAAGGGCCGGGAGGACGACTCCTCCCGGCCCTTCGGCGTCGGTGTGCAGCGGTTAGATCGAGAAGCCGAGTGCGCGCATCATGTCGCGCCCGTCCTCGGTGATCCGGTCGGGACCCCACGGCGGCATCCAGACCCAGTTGATCCGGAACGCCTCGACGATGCCGTCGAGCGACTCGGCGGTCTGCTCCTCGAGCACGTCGGTCAGCGGGCAGCCCGCCGAGGTGAGGGTCATGTGGATGACGAGGGCGTCGTTCTCGTCGTCCCAGCCCAGGTCGTAGATGAGGCCCAGGTCGACCACGTTGACCCCGAGCTCGGGGTCCATGACGTCCTTGAGGGCTTCCTCGACCTGGTCGAAGAGCTTCGGCTCGAGAGTGGTGACCGCCATGATCAGACCGTCGCCGAGGTCAGGAAGCGGTCGTAGCCCTCGTCCTCGAGCCGGGTGGCGAGCTCCTTGCCGCCCTGCTCGGCGACGCGGCCGGCGACGAAGACGTGGACGAAGTCGGGCTGGATGTAGCGGAGGATCCGCGTGTAGTGCGTGATCAGCAGCACGCCGAGACCGGTGCTCTGGTGGGCGCGGTTGACGCCCTCCGACACGATCTTGAGCGCGTCGACGTCGAGGCCGGAGTCGGTCTCGTCGAGGACGGCGAACTGCGGGGCGAGCAGCTCGAGCTGGAGGATCTCGTTGCGCTTCTTCTCGCCGCCCGAGAAGCCCTCGTTGACGTTGCGCGCCGCGAAGGACGAGTCCATGCGGAGGTTCGCCATCGCCGACTTGACGTCCTTCGTCCACGTGCGGATGGCGGGCGCCTCTCCGGCGATCGCGGTCTTGGCGGTGCGGAGGAAGTTGGTGTTGGTCACACCGGGGATCTCGACCGGGTACTGCATGGCGAGGAAGAGGCCCGCGCGGGCGCGCTCGTCGACGGACATGTCGAGGACCTCGACGCCGTCGAGGGTGATCGAGCCGCCGTCGACGTGGTACTTGGGGTGTCCCGCGATCGTGTACGCGAGGGTGGACTTGCCGGACCCGTTGGGGCCCATGATCGCGTGGATCTCACCCTGTTTGATGGTGAGATCGACACCGCGGAGGATCTGCTTGGTCCCCTGCTCGGTCTCGACACTGACGTGGAGATCGCTGATCTGGAGAACGGACATTCAGACTTCCTTCGTGACGGTCGGGTCGATGTAGACGTCGCCGTCGATGATCTCGACGACGAAGACGGGGACCGGCTCGTAGGCCGGGAGGTTCAGCGGGGTGCCGGTGCGGAGGGAGAACTGGGAGCCGTGCGCCCAGCACTCGAGGCTGTCGCCCTCGACGAAGCCCTCGGAGAGCGAGATCTCGCCGTGGGTGCAGGTGTCGCCGATGGCGTGGATCTCGCCGGCGGAGTCCTGCACGACCGCGATCGCGACTCCGTCGACCTCGACCCGCATGGCCTGGTTGGGGATCAGCTCGGAGACCGAGCAGATCATCGCGGCGTTGCTCATGCGCTGACCGCCGCTCCGCGGGAGGAGCCGGTCTGGCCGGCGCTCCCGGCGAGCTCCGCCTCGATCGCGAGCTGCAGGCGGTCCTCGAGCTCGGCGACCTTGATCTGCTGCACGATCTCGCTGAGGAACCCGCGCACGACCAGGCGTCGCGCCTCGTCCTCGCGGATCCCGCGGGACTGCAGGTAGAAGAGCTGCTCGTCGTCGAAGCGGCCGGTCGCCGAGGCGTGCCCCGCTCCGGCGATGTCACCGGTCTCGATCTCGAGGTTCGGGATGGAGTCGGCGCGCGTGCCGTCCGAGAGGACCAGGTTGCGGTTCTGCTCGTAGCTGTCGGTGCCGGT
The DNA here is from genome assembly GCF_009834265.1 of Rathayibacter sp. VKM Ac-2805. NCBI lineage: Bacteria > Bacillati > Actinomycetota > Actinomycetes > Micrococcales > Microbacteriaceae > Rathayibacter > Rathayibacter sp. VKM Ac-2805. The sequence goes on along the minus strand of NZ_CP047185.1, from coordinate 1,641,238 downwards.
GGCGCTGTTGCGGATCAGGACGTCGCCGATCCAGACGGTGCGCGCGCCCTCGCCCTGCAGAGCGCCCTTGTAGGTCACGCGGCTGCGGGTGTCGGGGGCGTCGTGGTCGACGTACACCTGCTGCTCGAGGTGCTGGCCGCCGTCGGCGAAGTACAGACCGAAGAGCTCGCCGTCCGCTCCGCGCTCGACGAGGTGCGCCGAGGGGTTCACCCGGACGATGGAGCCGCCGAGCGTGACCACGATGTGCTTCACCTTCGCGTCGCGTCCGACCCGCACGAAGTGGTTGGCCAGGTGCCGGGCGTCGTCCGCCCACTCCTGCACGGTGACGACGGTGAGCTGCGCGCCCTCGCCGACGAGGATCTCCACGTTCTCCGCGAGGGAGGCCTCCCCCTCGTTCTGCAACACGACGACGGCGCGGGCGTAGGGCGCCGCCTCGATGATCGTGTGCGCGGCGCGGGGTGCGGAGCCGAGGCCCGAGCGGACGAGGGTGGCGACCTTCTCGTCCTCGCCCGTCACGCGGACGGCGAGGGCCTTCTCGAAGCTCGACCAGGCGTTCGCGGCGGCGCGGTCCTCGGGGAGGCCGGCGGTGCCGATCCGCTGGTCGTCGCGGCCGACCCACGAGACGTCCACACCGTCCACCGCCGCGTGCTCGAGGGGGGCGGGCGAGCCGTCCAGCGCGCCGTCGATCAGATCACCGAGGCGCGCGACGGGCGTCAGCTTCCAGGCGATCTCGCGGCCGGTGACGGCCTCGAAGGCCTCGACGTCGGCCGACGCGAAGCGCTCGGAGCGCGTCTGCACGGGCGTGAACGCCCCGTCGGAGTGGGCGCTGATGCCCAGGCGCTCAGCGGCGGCCGTGCCGTCGATCTCGGGGGTCGCGGCGCTCGTGGGGACCGTCATCTGGCGGTGGTTCCTTTCGATGGGTGCGGGGCGCCCCGTCCGGGCGCCCCTTCGAGGGGGGAGGCGGGCGTCAACCGACGCTGCCCTCCATCCCCATCTCGATGAGCTTGTTCAGCTCGAGGGCGTACTCCATGGGCAGCTCGCGCGCGATCGGCTCGATGAAGCCGCGGACGATCATGGCCATCGCCTCGTCCTCCGGCAGGCCGCGCGACATCAGGTAGAAGAGCTGCTCCTCGCTGACCTTCGACACCGTCGCCTCGTGGCCGAGCTGCACGTCGTCGACACGGATGTCGATCGCCGGGTAGGTGTCGGAGCGCGAGATGGTGTCGACCAGGAGGGCGTCGCAGCGCACGGTGTTCGCCGAGTGGTGCGCGTTCGCGTCCACCCGGACCTCGCCGCGGTATCCGGCGCGACCGCCGCCGCGGGCGATCGACTTCGAGACGATCGACGACTGCGTGTACGGCGCCATGTGGACCATCTTCGCGCCGGCGTCCTGGTGCTGGCCGGGGCCCGCGAACGCGACGGAGAGGGTCTCGCCCTTGGCGTGCTCGCCGACCAGGAAGATCGACGGGTACTTCATCGTGACCTTCGAGCCGATGTTGCCGTCGATCCACTCCATCGTCGCGCCCTCGTGCGCGATCGCGCGCTTGGTGACGAGGTTGTAGACGTTGTTCGACCAGTTCTGGATCGTCGTGTAGCGCACGCGGGCGTTCTTCTTCACGATGATCTCGACCACGGCCGAGTGCAGCGAGTCCGACTTGTAGATCGGAGCCGTGCAGCCCTCGATGTAGTGGACGTAGCTGTCCTCGTCCGCGATGATCAGGGTCCGCTCGAACTGGCCCATGTTCTCGGTGTTGATCCGGAAGTAGGCCTGCAGCGGGATGTCGACGTGGACGCCCTTGGGGACGTACACGAAGGAGCCGCCGGACCAGACCGCGGTGTTCAGCGCCGCGAACTTGTTGTCGCCCGCGGGGATGACGGTGCCGAAGTACTCCTCGAAGATCTCGGGGTGCTCGCGCAGCGCCGTGTCGGTGTCCATGAAGATGACGCCCTGCTCCTCCAGGTCCTCGCGGATCTGGTGGTAGACGACCTCGGACTCGTACTGGGCCGCGACACCGCCGACGAGGCGCTGGCGCTCCGCCTCCGGGATGCCGAGCTTCTCGTACGTGTTCTTGATGTCGTCCGGGAGGTCGTCCCAGGTCTGCGCCTGCTTCTCGGTGGAGCGGACGAAGTACTTGATGTTGTCGAAGTCGATGTCCGACAGGTCGGCGCCCCACGTCGGCATGGGCTTGCGCTCGAAGAGCTTCAGGGCCTTCATGCGGCGGTCGCGCATCCAGGCGGGCTCGTTCTTGAGCGCGGAGATGTCGGAGACGACCTCGGGCGAGATGCCGCGTCGTGCGGAGGCTCCGGCGGAGTCCGAGTCGGACCAGCCGAACTCGTAGACGCCCAGGCTCTCGAGCTCGGGGCGGTCGATCAGGATGTCTGACATGTGTACCTCGTTTCCTACCCACTGCTAACCGGTCGGGTCCCGGAGTCATTCCCCCGGGGGTGGCCCGCGGGTGCTCTCCGGCCGGTCGCGCGATCGATCTGATGCGCGGAGCGGATGATGTGCGTCCCTGGATTCCGGAGGTGTGCGTCGGCGCTCCATCGGGCCGTGTGCGGATCACGTGCGCAGGGTGCGTCGAACCGTGACCAGCTTCTCATTCTACCGGCGTCCGCCGTTCAGCGGAACCTCCGCACCTGGGTGTCGGCCGGGCGCCGGCGGCGCACCTCCACACGCGCATGGCCATACCGGTGTCGGTGGTCCGTGATTCGGTTCCGCCATGACGAACGACGCATCGACCCCGATCCCCGCCCGACTCGTGACCGCACTGATGGGCGCCCGCCTGCCGGCCGGACCCGCACGGGCGTTCGGCCCTCTCGCCCGCGCGATCGCGGCCGACCTCCCGCTGCGGGCGCTCCCCCGCGTGCTCCTGCGCCTCCGGCGGCACCTGCTCTCCGCCGAGCCGGAGCCCGCGGTCAGGCGGCGGGCTGGAGCTCCTGGGCGGCGTCCCGGCGCTGGGCGCGCACGGTGAACAGCCTCGGGTTCACGTCGAGCAGCACGCGGACCGCGCCGACCCAGATGAGCGCCGAGCCGAGGAGGTGCACCGCGACGAGCGTCTCGGGCAGCGCGGTGAGCGACTGCGCCACCCCGACCAGCGCCTGCAGCACGACGACCACGAGGAAGGCGATCACGCGCCGCCGGGCGAGCTCCGAGCCCGCCGCCCGCGACAGGCGCAGGAGCAGCGCGGCGCCCACGACGAGCACCGCTGTGCCGAGCACGCCGTGCACGACGGTCACGCTCTCCCAGTGGAACTGCATGCGGGGCACCTCCGCGGAGTCGCCGGCGTGCGGGCCGGTCCCCGTCACGAGGGTCCCCACGAGGATCACGAGGAGCGTCAGGCCGACGAGCCCGATGCTGAGCCCCCGCGTCGCGCGGTCCGGCTCGAAGGCCACGGACTGCGAGCGGTGGGCGCGGTGCCACGTCAGTGCGGTGGTGGTGAGGAGGGCGATGGCGAGAACGAAGTGCCCGGCCACGATGTACGGGTTGAGGCCCGAGTGCACGGTCGCGCCGCCCGCGAGGGCGTTCGCGACGACGAGCCAGAACTGCGACCAGGCGAGCCGGGTCATGGTGCGGTCCCGCGGCTTCTGCAGGCGCGCGGCCGTGATCGCCCAGCCCACCGCGACCACGAGGACGCCGGTGAACGCGCGGTTCGTGAACTCGATGAAGCCGTGGATCCCGAGCTCGGGGGTCGAGGTGAGCGAGCCCGGCTCGCATGCCGGCCAGGTGGGGCAGCCGAGGCCCGAGCCGGTCAGCCGGACGACGCCCCCGAAGAAGATGATCAGGATGCTCGCGACGAGCGCCGCGGTGGTCCCCCAGCGCAGTGCGCGCGGACCGAGGGTCACCCGCTCGGCGAGCAAGGAGAACGGCGTCACCATCAGAAGGGCAGCAGCGGGTCGATGCCGACGGCGAGGAAGAGCAGGGTGAGGTATCCGATGGACCCGTGGAACACCCGCATCGGCGAGACGTGCTCGTGGCGGATCGCGAGGCTGTAGAGGCGGTGCGTCTCGGCGATGAACCAGACTCCGCTGCCGAGCGCGACCACCGTGTAGAGCACCCCCATTCCGGCGACGGGGATCAGCAGGAGCGAGCAGGCGACGGTGGCCCAGGCGTAGAGGATGACCTGGAGCCCGACGATCGTGCGTCCGCGCACGACGGCCAGCATCGGCACGCCGGCGGCCTGGTAGTCGTCCCGGTACTTCATCGACAGCGGCCAGTAGTGCGGCGGCGTCCAGAGGAAGATGACGGAGAAGAGGATGACGGGGGCCCAGTCGAGCGAGCCGGTGACCGCCGCCCAGCCGATCAGCACCGGCATGCAGCCCGCGATGCCGCCCCACACGATGTTCTGCGGCGTCCGGCGCTTGAGGAAGAGCGTGTAGAACACGACGTAGATCAGGATCGCGGCGAGCGAGAGGCCCGCGGAGAGCCAGTTGGCCGTGAGGCCGAGCCAGACGATCGACAGGACGCCGATCGTGGTCGCGAAGACGAGCGCGGACCGGTCCGAGATCTCCCCGGTCACGAGCGGCCGGTTCTTCGTCCGGTTCATGATCCGGTCGATGTCGCGGTCGAAGTAGCAGTTGAACGCGCCCGCCGACCCGGCGCTCAGGGCGCCGCCGATCAGGACGTTGAGGACCAGCAGCAGGTTCGGGATCCCGCCCTGCGCCAGGATCATCGTCGGAGCGGTCACCACGAGGAGCAGCTCGATCACGCGCGGCTTCGTCAGAGCGACGAAGGCCTTCACCTTGCGCGAGAGGGTCGTCGGCGACGCCCCGTCCCGCTCGACGGCGGTGGTCTCCACGACTGCGTCCATTGCTCCTCTAACGATTCGATGATCCCGAACGAGTGTAATGCGCCCGTCCGGGAGCCGGGCCCGGCGTGCACGCTTGTCCAATCGGACGCAGACATATGCGACCACGCAACCCCCGGTCGGCGGCGCACCCCCCTCCGTATACTCGGGACTGCTCGCCAGAGCGCCCGGCACGCACCCGAGCCCGCCCGACGATCGTCGGCACGGGGCCGAGAGGGCCGTCGCCGGAGCATCGTGTCGAAGTCGTCATGCGGCGTGCTCCACCATGCGAGAGGGCGGACGGTCCCCGTCTGCCCCACGTCTCGAGAAGGGTCAGTACCAAGTGTCAGAACTGCAATGGGAATCCATTGACGAGAAGGCAGTCGACACGGCGAGGGTTCTCGCCGCGGATGCGGTCGAGAAGGTCGGCAACGGCCATCCCGGAACCGCCATGAGCCTCGCGCCCGCCGCCTACCTCCTGTTCCAGAAGGTCATGCGCCGCGATCCGTCCGACGCGACCTGGATCGGCCGCGACCGGTTCATCCTGTCGGTCGGCCACTCCTCGCTGACCCAGTACGTCCAGTTCTATCTGGGCGGCTACGGACTCGAGCTCGACGACCTCAAGGCGCTGCGCACCTGGGGCTCGAAGACCCCGGGCCACCCGGAGTACGGCCACACCGACGGCGTCGAGATCACCACCGGGCCGCTCGGCCAGGGCCTCGCCTCCGCCGTGGGCTTCGCCTACGCCTCGCGCTTCGAGCGCGACCTGTTCGACCCGGAGGCCGCCGCGGGCACCTCCCCGTTCGACCACTTCGTCTACGTGATCGCCGGCGACGGCGACCTGCAGGAGGGCGTCACCAGCGAGGCCTCCTCGCTGGCCGGCCACCAGAAGCTCGGCAACCTGGTCGTCATCTACGACTCCAACCAGATCTCGATCGAGGACGACACCAACATCGCCTTCACCGAGGACGTCAAGGCGCGCTACGAGGCCTACGACTGGCAGGTCCAGGTCGTCGACTGGAAGAAGACCGGCGAGTACCACGAGGACGTCGCCGAGCTGCACGCCGCGATCGAGGCCGCGAAGGGCGAGACCGACAAGCCGTCGCTCATCATCCTGCGCACCATCATCGGCTGGCCGTCGCCGAAGAAGCAGAACACCGGCAAGATCCACGGCTCCGCCCTGGGCGCCGACGAGCTCCGCGGACTCAAGGAGGTGCTCGGCTTCGACCCCGAGAAGACCTTCGACGTCGCCGACGAGGTCATCGAGCACACCCGCAAGGCCGTCGAGCGCGGCCAGGCCCAGCACGCCGAGTGGGACGAGCAGCTCGCCGCCTGGGCGTCCGCGAACCCCGAGAAGAAGGAGCTGCTCGACCGGGTCCTCTCGGGCGAGCTGCCCGAGGGCGTCCAGGAGGCGCTCCCCGTCTTCGAGCCCGGCAAGGAGGTCTCGACCCGCGCCGCGTCCGGCAAGGTCATCAACGCCCTCGCCGGCGTGATCCCCGAGCTGTGGGGCGGCTCCGCCGACCTCGCCGAGTCGAACAACACGACGATCGAGGGAGCCGGCTCCTTCGTCCCGACGGAGTTCTCGACCCACGAGTGGACCGGGAAGAAGGGCGGCCGCGTGCTGCACTTCGGCATCCGCGAGCACGCCATGGGCGCGATCCTCAACGGGATCGTCCTGCACGGCAACACCCGCCCCTTCGGCGGCACCTTCCTGATCTTCTCCGACTACATGCGCCCGGCGGTCCGTCTCGCCGCGCTCATGAAGGCGCCGGCCATCTACGTCTGGACCCACGACTCCGTGGCGCTCGGCGAGGACGGCCCGACGCACCAGCCGGTCGAGCAGCTGTCGACCCTCCGCGCGATCCCGGGCCTGGACATCGTCCGCCCCGGCGACGCGAACGAGGTCGCCTACGCCTGGAAGACCATCCTCGAGCGGCGCGAGGGCCCCGCCGGCCTCGCGCTCACCCGTCAGAACATCCCGGTGTTCGAGCGCGGCGAGGGCGACGCGGAGGGCGAGACCTTCGCCTCCGCCGCGAACGTCGCCCGTGGTGCCTACATCCTGGCCGAGGCGCCGGGCGGCACCCCGGACGTGATCTTCATCGCGACCGGCTCCGAGGTCCAGATCGCCGTCGAGGCGCGCGAGGCCCTGAGGAGCGAGGGCGTCAACGCCCGCGTCGTCTCGGCTCCGTCCCTCGAGTGGTTCGAGGAGCAGGACGCCGAGTACCGCGAGAAGGTCCTGCCCTCCTCGGTGAAGGCCCGCGTCTCGATCGAGGCCGGCCTGAGCCTGGGCTGGCAGAAGTACGTCGGCGACGCCGGCCGCTCCGTCTCGATCGAGCACTTCGGCGCCTCGGCCGACTACAAGACCCTGTTCCGCGAGTTCGGGATCACCACCGAGGCGGCACTGTCCGCCGCCAAGGAGTCGCTCGCAGCCTCCTGACCCGAAGGCCGCGTCCACCACGGACGCGGCCTTCGCCGTCGGAGCAGCGGCTCCCCCTCACACCACGCACCACCTACGCAGAAGAAGAAGAGACATGACCGAGAACACCCCCACCGCAGAGCTCTCCGCCGCCGGCGTCAGCATCTGGCTCGACGACCTCTCCCGCTCGCGCATCTCCACCGGAGGGCTGCAGAAGCTCATCGAGGAGAAGAACGTCGTCGGAGTCACCACGAACCCCACGATCTTCGCCGCGGCCCTGACCAACGGCGAGTCCTACGACGCCCAGGTGCGCGAGCTCGCCTCCGCCGGCACCTCGGTGACCGACGCCGTCTTCGAGATCACCACCGACGACGTCGCCGCGGCGTCCGACATCTTCCGCCCGATCTACGACGCGACCAACGGCTACGACGGCCGCGTGTCGATCGAGGTCGAGCCCGGCCTGGCGCACGACGCCCAGGGCACCATCGAGCAGGCCAAGGCCCTCTGGGCCAAGGTCGACCGCCCCAACGCGATGATCAAGATCCCCGCGACCGTCGAGGGCCTCGAGGCCATCACGGAGGTCATCGGCTCCGGCATCTCGGTGAACGTCACCCTGATCTTCTCGCTCGCCCGCTACCGCGCCGTCATCAACGCGTACCTGGCCGGCCTCGAGAAGGCCAAGGACGCCGGCATCGACCTGTCGACCATCCACTCCGTCGCCTCGTTCTTCGTCTCGCGCGTCGACACCGAGATCGACAAGCGCCTCGAGGCCGTCGGCACCGACGAGGCCCGCGCCCTCAAGAGCAAGTCCGGCGTCGCCAACGCGCAGCTGGCCTACGAGGTCTTCGTCGAGGCGTTCGCCACCGAGCGCGCCCTGCTGCTCCAGGAGTCCGGCGCCAACCGCCAGCGCCCCCTCTGGGCCTCGACCGGCGTCAAGTCGACCGACCTCCCCGACACCCTCTACGTGACCGAGCTCGTCGCGGCCGGCGTGGTCAACACGATGCCCGAGAAGACCCTCGAGGCGACCTTCGACCACGGCGTCATCACCGGCGACACCGTCACGGGCTCGTACGCCGACGCGAACGCCGTCCTCGACGCCGTCGCGGCGCAGGGCGTCTCGTACGCCGACGTCACCGAGCTGCTCGAGAAGGAGGGCGTGGAGAAGTTCATCGTCTCCTGGAACGAGCTGCTCGACACCGTCACCGCGGCGCTCGAGGGCGCGAAGGCGCAGGCCTGATCATGGCCATCCAGATCCACGTCAGCGGAGACGCCGAGAAGGCCGTCGACCGCGTCGTCCCGGAGCTCGTCGCCGACGAGGTCGCGTCCGGCATCACCGCCCAGGTCCCCACCCTGTGGGGCGCCGCGGCGGAGGAGGAGGCGGCCAAGCGCCTCGGGTGGACCGAGTCGACCACCGTCTCCCGCCCCCTGATCCCCCAGATCCTCGCCCTGCGCGAGGAGTTCCAGGCCAAGGGCGTCGACCACATCGTCCTCGGCGGCATGGGCGGCTCCTCGCTCGCGCCCGAGGTCATCACCCGCACCGCCGGCGTCGAGCTCACCGTGCTCGACTCGACGGCGCCCGGCCAGGTGCTCGCGGCCCTGAACGACCGGCTCGCGTCGACCGCGGTCGTCATCTCCTCGAAGTCCGGCTCGACCGTCGAGACCGCGAGCCAGAAGAAGGCCTACGAGAAGGCGTTCACGGAGGCGGGCATCGATCCGCTCGACCGCATCGTCATCGTGACCGACCCGGGCTCGCCCCTGGACACCTCCTCCCGCGAGGCCGGCTACCGCGTGTTCAACGCCGACCCGAACATCGGCGGGCGCTTCTCGGCGCTCTCCGCCTTCGGCCTCGTGCCGTCCGGGCTCGCCGGCGCCGACATCGAGGCCCTCCTCGACGAGGCGGCCGAGGCCTCCCTCGGGCTCGCCGTGGACTCCCCCGAGAACCCGGGCCTGATCCTCGGAGCGGCGATCGCCGCGACCAGCCCGCGCCGCGACAAGCTCGCGATCGTCGCCGACGGGACCGACATCGTCGGCTTCGCCGACTGGGCGGAGCAGCTCATCGCCGAGTCCACCGGCAAGGACGGCACGGGCATCCTCCCCGTCGTCCTCGGCACGCTGGCCCCCGAGCTCTCGGAGGACCTGCCCGACGTGCAGGTCGTCCGCCTGGTCGAGGACGCCACGGCGCTGCACCTGTTCCCGCGCGACCGCCACGAGGGCGAGATCCTCCTCTCCGGCTCGCTCGGCGCTCAGATGCTGACGTGGGAGTACGCCGTCGCCGTCGCGGGTCGCCTCCTGGGCATCAACCCGTTCGACCAGCCCGACGTCGAGTCGGCGAAGGTCGCGACCCGGGCCCTGCTCGAGAAGCGCCCCGAGCCCGAGGCGCCCGCGTTCACCGACGCGGGCATCGAGGTCACCGGCAGCAGCAGCGTCACCGAGGGCGTCTCGACCGTCGCCGCCGCTGTCGACCGCCTCCTCGCGCAGCTGGGCGACGGCGGCTACGTCTCGATCCAGGCGTACGTCGACCGCCTCGCGCTCCCGCAGCTCGAGGGCGTGCGCGACCTCCTCGCCGCGCAGGCCCAGCGCCCCGTCACCTTCGGGTGGGGCCCGCGCTTCCTGCACTCGACCGGGCAGTACCACAAGGGCGGGGCGCCGACCGGCGTGTTCCTCCAGATCACCGAGCGCTCCGACGTGGACCTCGAGATCCCGGACAGCCCGTTCACCTTCGGCCAGCTCATCCTGGCGCAGGCCGCCGGCGACGCGAGCGTGCTCGCCGAGCACGGCCGGCCGGTGCTGACCCTCACGCTGACCGACCCCGAGGCCGACCTCGAGGCGCTCTTCGAGGCCCTCAACACCTGATCCGACGGGCACGCCGCCGCTGCGCTCTCGAGCGCGCGGCGGCGTGCCCGCGGTCGTCCCGCGACCACTTCCCGGGGCAGCAGCCGGGCCCGCCCGCTCCTCCCCCTCCCTCACCGATAGCAGTGCGCCGGTCCCACCGGCACACAGAAGGACACTGCACATGTCTGTGGACATCACCCCCGAGTTCAACCCGCTGAGGTTGAGCTTCGACCGCCGGTTGAACCGGATCGCCGGGCCCAGCGGCCTCGTCATCTTCGGCGTGACCGGCGACCTCTCCCGCAAGAAGCTCATGCCCGCGGTCTACGATCTCGCCAACCGCGGCCTCCTGCCTCCCGGCTTCGCCCTTGTCGGATTCGCCCGGCGCGACTGGGACGACCAGGACTTCGAGCAGGTCGTCCACGACTCCGTGAAGAAGCACGCCCGCACCGAGTTCCACGAGGAGGTCTGGGCGCAGCTCGCGCAGGGCATCCGGTTCGTGCAGGGCGAGTTCGACGACCCCGAGGCGTTCGCCCGCCTGAAGACGACCGTCGACGACCTCGACCGCGAGCGCGGCACGAACGGCAACTTCGCCTTCTACCTCTCGATCCCCCCGAAGTCCTTCCCGCAGGTCACCGAGCAGCTGCGCAGCTCCGGCCTCGCCGAGCAGAAGGACGGCCAGTGGCGCCGCGTCGTCATCGAGAAGCCGTTCGGCAGCGACCTGAAGACGGCTCGCGAGCTGAACGACGTCGTCGAGTCGGTCTTCCCGCCCGACTCCGTCTTCCGGATCGACCACTACCTCGGCAAGGAGACGGTCCAGAACATCCTGGCCCTCCGCTTCGCCAACATGATGTACGAGCCGCTCTGGAACTCGAACTACGTCGACCACGTGCAGATCACCATGGCCGAGGACATCGGCGTGGGCGGGCGCGCGGGCTACTACGACGGCATCGGAGCGGCGCGCGACGTCATCCAGAACCACCTGCTGCAGCTGCTCGCCCTGACCGCCATGGAGGAGCCGATCTCGTTCGACGCGGCCGACCTCCGTGCGGAGAAGGAGAAGGTCCTCGCGGCCGTCCGCCTCCCCGCCGACCTCTCCACTTCTACCGCCCGCGGACAGTACGCCGGCGGCTGGCAGGGCGGCGAGAAGGTGCTCGGCTTCCTCGAGGAGGACGGCATGAGCCCCACCTCGACCACCGAGACCTACGCCGCCATGCGCCTGGACATCGGCACCCGACGCTGGGCCGGCGTGCCGTTCTACCTGCGGGCCGGCAAGCGCCTCGGCCGCCGCGTCACCGAGATCGCGGTCGTGTTCAAGCGGGCACCGAAGCAGCTCTTCGCCGAGAGCCAGACCACGTCGCTGGGCCAGAACGCGCTCGTCATCCGGGTCCAGCCCGACGAGGGCGTCACCATGCGCTTCGGCTCGAAGGTGCCCGGCGCCGGCATGCAGGTGCGCGACGTGACGATGGACTTCGGCTACGGCCACGCGTTCACCGAGGCGAGCCCCGAGGCCTACGAGCGCCTCATCCTCGACGTCCTCCTGGGCGAGCCGCCGCTCTTCCCCCGGCACGAGGAGGTCGAGCTGTCCTGGAAGATCCTCGACCCGATCGAGGAGTTCTGGGCCACGCAGGGCCAGCCCGAGCAGTACCGCCCCGGAACCTGGGGCCCCGATTCCGCCGACGAGCTCCTCGCCCGCGACGGCCGCACCTGGAGGCGTCCATGATCGTCGATCTGCCCGACACCACGACGAGCGAGGTCTCGAAGACCCTCGTCAAGATCCGCGAGGAGGGCGGCGCCGTCGCCCTCGGCCGCGTCCTCACCCTCATCATCGCGACCTCCCGGGGTCACGAGGAGGAGGCCATCGAGGCCGCGAACGACGCGTCCCGCGAGCACCCGATGCGCGTCATCGTGGTCTCGAAGGACGACGGCACCACCACGGTCCCGGTCGACGCGACGGCGCGGGTCGACGCGCAGATCCGGGTCGGAGGCGACGCCGGCGCGAGCGAGGTCGTCGTGCTCCGTCCCTACGGAGACGCGGCCGAGGACGAGGAGAGCCTGGTCACGGGCCTGCTCCTCCCCGACGCCCCCGTCGTGGCCTGGTGGCCGAACAGCGCTCCGGACAACGCCTCCGCGTCCCCGATCGGCCGGATCGCCACCCGGCGGATCACCGACGCGTCGGCCCAGTCGAACCCGGCGGAAGCGCTGCACCACCTCGCGTCCACCTACGCCCCCGGCGACACCGACTTCGCCTGGACCCGCCTCACCCTCTGGCGCGCGCAGCTCGCCGCCGTGCTCGACCAGCCGCCCTACGAGCCGATCACGGCCGTCGAGGTCTCGGGCGCGCCCGACTCCCCCTCCACGATCCTGCTCGCCGCCTGGCTGCAGCTCGAGCTCGACATCCCCGTCGACCACGAGCTCACGATCAGCGCGACCGGGTCCAGCGGGATCCACGGCGTCCGGCTCATCCGCGAGTCCGGAGTGATCGAGCTCGAGCGCTCGGTGCCCAACGTCGCGACGCTCACGCAGCCCGATCAGCCGGTCCACGACATCTCGCTCCCCCGCCGCAGCCTCCGGGACTGCCTGGCGGAGGAGCTGCGCCGGCTCGACCCGGATGACCTGTACGGTGAAGTGATCTCGCGCGGGGTCGACATGCTCACTGAGAAGGCCGAGGCCCGCAGCGCCTCCTGAGGTGTGGGCGCCCGTCCAGGGCGCCCGCACCTCAGAGCTTCCCGACACGGAGCCGAACCCCGCCGATCGGCACCCGAACCCGAAGGAGTCCCCTGAGATGACCACCGAACGCCGCGTGCTGGTCCACCGCGACAAGCAGACCCTCGCCGGCTCGGTCGCCGCCCGGTTCCTCACCAAGACGATCGACGTCCTCGACGACCTGGGTTCGGCGAACGTCGTGCTCACCGGAGGGACGATGGGAGCCGCCACGCTCAAGGAGATCGGCTCCTCCTCCGCCGCCGGCAACGTGGACTGGTCGCGCGTGCACTTCTGGTGGGGTGACGAGCGCTGGGTGCCCCGCGGCCACGAGGACCGCAACGACGTCCAGGCGGGGGACCTCTTCAGCGTCCTCGACGTGCCGGCGGCGAACGTGCACTCCTACCCCGCCTCGGACGAGGGTCTGGACCTCGACGGTGCCGCCGCTGCCTACGACACGGAGCTGCGCGAGCACGCCTCCGAGGGGCGCGACTACCCGCGCTTCGACATCACCTTCCTCGGTGTCGGGCCGGACGGGCACATCGCGTCGCTGTTCCCCGAGCGCTCCGCGATCCGCTCCACGACGCCCGGCGTCCTCGCCGTCCGCAACTCGCCGAAGCCGCCGCCCGAGCGCCTCACCCTCACGCTGCCGCTGATCAACCAGTCGGACCGCATCTGGATGGTGCTCGCCGGCGCCGACAAGGCCTCGGCCCTGGGCCTCGCGCTCGCGGGTGCCAGCACGAACGAGGTTCCCGCGTCGGGCGCGTTCGGTCGCAAGCGCACGGTGTTCTTCGTCGACCAGGAGGCTGCGGCCGAGGTCCCCGAGTCGCTCATCGCTCCGAGCTACTGAGCCCGGTCCGGAAACGACGGAAGGCCCGTCCCCCGAGGGGGCGGGCCTTCCGTCGTTCGTCGTGCGGTGAGGATCAGGACGGGGTCGCGGTACCTCGTCGGGCGCGCAGCTGCTGCAGCGCCTCCTCGAGGAGCTGAGCCGCCTCGGCCTCGGTGCGGCGCTCCTTCACGTAAGCGAGGTGCGTCTTGTAGGGCTCGGTCTTCGCGACCTGGGGCGGGTTCGCCCGGTCGCGGCCCGCGGGGAGACCGGACTGCGGGGAGTCGATCACCTCGGGGATCTCGTCCTCGGGGAGGGCCGCCGAGAAGTGGCGCACCGTCTCGTTGCCGAGAGCGTCCCAGTAGGAGACCGCGACGCGCTCCGCGTGGAAGCCCCGGTCCTGCTCGCCCATGGGTCCTGCGCCGACGCGCGAACCGCGGATTGCACTGCCGCCTGATGCCATTGCGAGTACCCCTATGCTCCGGTGGTGAACTTGGTGATGAGTCCGAGAACCACGATGCAGGCCAGCCAGACGACGCCCAGGATCACGGTGATGCGGTTCAGGTTGCGCTCGGCGACGCCCGACGCGCCGAGGTTGGAGGTGACTCCGCCCCCGAACATGTCGGACAGACCGCCGCCGCGCCCCTTGTGGAGCAGGATCAGCATGGTGAGCAGGAGGCTCGTGATGCCCAGGATGACCTGGAGCACGACCTGGAGGATGTCCACGCGGTACCTTTCGAAGTTCTGGCGCGTTGCGCGCCCCGACGAGTATAACGGCGCCTGCGAATCCGCGAGGAATGCGTCGTCCCGTGTTCGGGGCGATGTATACGAGTGTCCGTCGATGGGCGGAGCGGGTGGCCTCGTCAACGTGCCCTCGACAACCTCTCCAGTCGCTTGACCGCGAGCCTGTGATCCACGTACTTTCGGATCGATCGAGCCGAACGCGCCACGCTCTCGGAGGGCACCCCGCAACGAGCCGACAGCCCCGGGCCGGCCAACGCGTGATGCCGGTGTGGGATCTCCGAGGCGAACCGGCGATCCGCGTCCGAGCGGATCGACGTAGCCGAACGCATCCCGCTCTCGGAACCGCGCCCCGTCGCGAAGCCGACCGCGCCACGCCGCGCGGGGAGCGGCGTGGACGACAGCGAGGCGAACCGGCGATCCGCGTCCGAGCGGATCGACGTAGCCGAACGCATCCCGCTCTCGGAACCGCGCCCCGTCGCGAAGCCGACCGCGCCACGCCGCGCGGGGAGCGGCGTGGACGACGAGAGGGCGGGCCCGATGGGCCCGCCCTCTCGTCGCAGCAGCTCAGACCCCGACGTGGTTCCGGAATCGCGCGATCGCCGCGAACTCGTCGACCTGGAGGCTGGCACCTCCGACGAGTGCTCCGTCGACGTCGGGCTCGCGCATGAAGCCGGCGATGTTGCCGGACTTCACGGAGCCGCCGTAGAGGATGCGGGTCTTCGCGGCGGTGTCGGCGCCGAGGACGTCGGCGACGACTCCGCGGAGCGCCTTGCAGACCTGCTGGGCCTGCTCGGGCGTCGCGGCCTGTCCGGAGCCGATGGCCCAGACCGGCTCGTAGGCGACGACGAGGTCGGCGTCCGCTGGGAGGCCGGTGAGGGCCTCCTTCAGCTGGGCGACCGGCACGGCCGACGGGCCGTGCTTCTCGAGGTCCTCCGCGGTCTCGCCGACGCAGATGATCGGAGCGACGCCGTGATTGACGGCCGCAGCCGACTTGGCGGCGATGTCCGCGTCCGTCTCGCCGTGGAGCGTGCGACGCTCCGAGTGGCCGACGATCACGTAGTCGCAGTCGAGCTGCTTCAGGAACTGGCCCGAGATCTCGCCGGTGTAGGCGCCGCTGTCGAACTTCGAGACGTCCTGCGCGCCGTACTTGAGCGGCAGCTTGTCCGAGTCGACGAGGATCTGCACGGGCCGGAGGTCCGTGAAGGGCGGGAACACCGCGACCTCGACACCGTCGAAGTCGTGATCGGCGTCCTTGAGGCTCCACGCCAGCTTCTGCACGAAGGCGATGGCCTGGAGGTGGTCCAGGTTCATCTTCCAGTTGCCGGCGATGAGCGGGGTGCGGGCGGCGGTGTCTACCATCCGAGGACCTCCAGTCCGGGGAGGCGCTTGCCCTCGAGGAATTCGAGGCTCGCTCCGCCTCCCGTCGAGATGTGGCCGAACTGGTCGTCGCGGAACCCGAGGGCGCGGACGGCCGCGGCGGAGTCGCCTCCGCCGACGACGCTGAGACCGTCGACCTCGGTGAGCGCCTGCGCGACGGTCTTGGTGCCCGCCGCGAACGGCTCGAGCTCGAAGACGCCCATGGGGCCGTTCCAGAACACCGTCTCGGACGCCGCGATGATCTCGGCGAAGTGCGCGGCGGTGTCCGGTCCGATGTCCAGGCCGAGGCCCTTCTCACCGAAGGGCGTGCCCTCGATCGCGTCGGCCGAGGCGACCTGGTGCTCGGCGTCGGGGCCGAACTCCGACGCCACGACGACGTCCGTCGGCAGGACGATCTCCACGCCCAGCTCCTTCGCCTTCGCGAGGTAGCCGAGCACGGTGTCGACCTGGTCCGCCTCCAGCAGGCTGGCGCCGACCTCGTGGCCCTGGGCCTTGAGGAAGGTGAAGAGCATTCCGCCGCCGATGAGGATCGAGTCGACCTTCGGCAGCAGGTGCTCGATCACGCCGAGCTTGTCCGAGACCTTCGAGCCGCCGAGGACGACCGCGTAGGGGCGCTCGGGCTTCTCGGTGAGCCGCTCCAGCACCTCGAGCTCGGCCGCGATCAGCGTGCCGGCGGCGCTGGGGAGAAGCTCGGCGAGCTCGTAGACGCTCGCCTGCTTGCGGTGCACGACGCCGAACCCGTCGGAGACGAAGGCGTCACCGTAGGCGGCCAGCTTCTCGGCGAAGGTGCGGCGCTCGGCCTCGTCCTTGCTCGTCTCGCCGGCGTTGAACCGGAGGTTCTCGAGGACGACGACCTGGCCGTCCTCGAGGGCGTCGACGGCGGCCGAGGCCGCCTCCCCGACGGTGTCCTCGGCGAAGGCCACCGGAGCGTCGAGCAGCTCGCCGAGGCGGGCGGCGACGGGAGCGAGGCTGTACTTCGCCTCGGGCTTCCCCTCGGGGCGCCCGAGGTGGCTCACGACCACGACTCGGGCGCCCTCGGAGACCAGACGCTGGAGCGTGGGCACCGACGCGCGCACGCGGCCGTCGTCCGTGATCGTTCCGTCCTTCAGGGGGACGTTCAGATCGCAGCGGACGACGACGCGCTTGCCTGCGAGGGAGCCCAGTGAGTCCAGAGTGCGGAGCGTCACTGCGCGCAGCCCTTAGAGCTTGCCGGCGACGAACTCGGTGACGTCGACGAGGCGGTTGGAGTAGCCCCACTCGTTGTCGTACCAGGAGGCGACCTTGACCTGGCTGCCGATGACCTTCGTGAGGCCCGCGTCGAAGATCGACGAGTGCGGGTCGGTCACGATGTCGCTCGAGACGATCGGGTCCTCGGTGTACTTGAGGATGCCCTTGAGGTCTCCCTCGGAGGCCGCCTTGTACGCCGCGTTGATCTCCTCGACGGTGGCGGGCTTGGTCAGCTCGACGGTGAGGTCGGTGATCGAGCCGGTCGGGACCGGGACGCGGAGGGCGTAGCCGTCGAGCTTGCCGACGAGCTCCGGGATGACCAGGCCGAGCGCCTTGGCGGCACCGGTCGAGGTCGGGATGATGTTGACGGCGGCGGCGCGGGCGCGGCGCAGGTCGCTGTGCGGGCCGTCCTGGAGGTTCTGGTCGGCGGTGTACGCGTGGACCGTGGTCATCAGGCCGCGCTCGATGCCGAAGTTGTCGAGCAGCACCTTGGCGAGCGGCGCGAGGCAGTTCGTGGTGCAGGACGCGTTCGAGATGACGTCGTGCGTCGCGGGGTCGTAGGTGTTCTCGTTCACGCCGAGGACCAGGGTCGCGACGTCGCTGCCGGTGGCGGGAGCGGAGACGATGACCTTCTTGGCACCCGCGGTGATGTGCTTGCGCGCGTCCTCCGACTTGGTGAAGCGGCCGGTCGACTCGATGACGACGTCGACTCCCAGCTCGCCCCAGGGGAGGTTCGCGGGGTCGCGCTCCTCGAGGACGATGATCGGCTTGCCGTTGACGACGATGCGGTCGCCGTCGAGCTCGACGGTCGCGTCGAGGCGGCCCGTGATGGAGTCGTACTTCAGGAGGTGCGCGAGGGCCTTGTTGTCGGTGAGGTCGTTGACCGCGACGATCTCGAGGTCGCTGCCCTTGGCGAGGGCTGCACGGAAGAAGTTACGGCCGATACGGCCGAAGCCGTTGATGCCGATCTTGACGGACACAGATATCTCCTGGTGAGGAAAGGCACCTCGACGGTGCAGTGGAGGGGTGGAAGCCGACGACAGGGCGTCCCGGACGCGGGGCCCGGGACGCCGAGATCGCTACGACAGTAGCAGCAGGCCCGAAGTCTTCTCGCGGGCCTTCTCGAAGCGCGCGGAGACGTCGGCCCAGTTCACGATGTTCCAGAACGCCTTGACGTAGTCGGCCTTCACGTTGACGTAGTCGAGGTAGAAGGCGTGCTCCCACATGTCGAGGAGGAGGACCGGGACGGTCGCCGCGGCGAGGTTGCCCTGGTGGTCGTAGAGCTGCTCGATGATGAGCTTCTCGCCGAGCGAGTCCCAGGCGAGGATCGACCAGCCGGAGCCCTGGATGCCGAGGGCCGAGGCGGTGAAGTGGGCGCGGAACTTGTCGAACGACCCGAAGTTGTCGTCGATGGCCGCGGCGAGCTCGCCGACGGGCTTGTCGCCGCCGTCCGGCGAGAGGTTGTTCCAGAACACGGTGTGGTTCACGTGACCGGCGAGGTTGAAGGCGAGGTCCTTCTGGAGCTTGTTCACGTTCGCGAGGTTCTCGCTGTCGCGAGCCTCCTGCAGCGAGGCGAGGGCGGTGTTCGCCCCGGCCACGTACGTCGCGTGGTGCTTGTCGTGGTGGAGCTCCATGATCCGCCCACTGATGTTCGGCTCGAGGGCCGAGTAGTCGTAGGGCAGTTCGGCGAGCGTGTAGTCAGCCATGTGCGATCTCCTGTTCGTGGTCGTCGCTCCCGTGCGACCCGCCGGCGTCTCGGCGTCCTCCGCGAGGCGGAGGAGGAGGGCCGGGAGTGTCCTGAGCGACCCGATCAGTCTAGCGAGGGGGCCCCTCCGCGTTCGGAGGGCTTGCGTTGTTCGACCAGGAGACACTCAGCGTTCGCCGGGCGGGGCGCGCCGTGCGGCCGGGCCTACAGGTCCTGCAGCTCTGCCGGGAGGTTCGCGTCGGTGCCCGGGATGTCGAGGTCGGACGCGCGCTTGTCGGCCATCGCGAGGAGGCGGCGGATGCGGCCGGCGACGGCGTCCTTCGTCATCGGCGGATCGGCGTGGTGGCCGAGCTCGTCGAGGCTCGCGTCGCGGTGCGCGAGGCGCAGGCGCCCGGCGTAGCGGAGGTGCTCGGGGATGTCGTCGCCCAGGATCTCCATCGCGCGCTCGACGCGGGCGCACGCCGCGACGGCGGCCTGGGCGGAGCGGCGGAGGTTCGCGTCGTCGAAGTTGACGAGGCGGTTCGCGGTCGCCCGCACCTCGCGGCGCTGGCGCAGCTCCTCCCAGCTCGCGACGGTCGCGGTCGCGCCCATCAGGGTGAGCATCGCGCTGATGCTCTCGCCGTCGCGGATGACGACCCGGTGGACGCCGCGCACCTCGCGGGACTTGGCCTGGACTCCCAGGCGTCCGGCGGCTCCGACGATCGCCATGGCCGCCTCGTTGCCGGGGCAGATGATCTCGAGCGCCGCGGAGCGGCCCGGGTCGGTCAACGAGCCCTGGGCGAGGAAGGCGCCGCGCCACAGGGCGGCGAGCTCCTCGCGGGAGCCGGTCGTGAGGCGGTTGGGCAGGCCGCGGACGGGCCGGCCCCGCTGGTCGAGGAGGCCGGTCTGCCGGGCGAGGGTGTCCCCGCCCTCGACGACGCGCACCAGCCAGCTCGTGGTCCTCCGGGATCCGCCGGCCGAGACGATGCTGCCCTCGCTGCGGACGCCGTACAGCTCGGCGAGGTCGCGGCGCACGCGGGTCGCGAGCGGGGCGGAGTCGAGCTCGACCTCGACCGCGAGGCGGTTGGAGATGATGTGCAGTCCTCCGGAGAAGCGGAGGATGGTCGCCAGTTCGGCGGCACGGACGGTGTTCTTGCGCGAGACGATCGCGACCAGTTCGCCCTTGACGTCTGCGGTGAGGGCCACGGAGTCTTCCTTACGTCGGGTGCGCGGCTGAGCGCGCGGGGATCATTCTCGGCCGAGGTCGCGGTGCGCCACGTTGACGGCGACGCCCGGCAGCTCGGCCAGACGGGCCGCGACACGGCCCGCGACCGCGACGGAGCGGTGCTTGCCTCCCGTGCAGCCGATCGCGATGGTCGCGTGGCGCTTGTTCTCGCGCTGGTAGCCGTCGAGCACGGGCCGCAGGGCCCGGGAGTAGGAGTCGATGAACTCCTCGGCGCCCTGCTGGGCCAGCACGTAGTCTCTCACCTCTTCGTCGAGACCCGTGTGCGGACGCAGCTCCGGGATCCAGTACGGGTTCGGCAGGAACCGCGCGTCGGCCACCATGTCGGCGTCCGTCGGCAGCCCGTACTTGAAGCCGAAGCTCATCACCGTGACCTGGAGGCCCGCGCGGCCGGCCTCGGCGAAGCGCTCGGTGATGCTGGTGGCCAGCTGGTGGATGTTGAGGTCCGAGGTGTCGATGACGATGTCGGCCGACTCCCGCAGCTGAGCGAGGCGCGTCCGCTCGGCGGAGATGCCGTCGAGGAGGGTCCCCCGGCCCTGCAGCGGGTGCGGACGGCGCACCTGCTCGAAGCGGCGGACGAGCGCGGCGTCGGTGGCCTCGAGGAACACCACTCGGAGGTCGACCCCGGCGCGCAGCTCGCGGACGATGTCGCCGAGGTCCTCGAAGAAGTCGCGTCCGCGGACGTCGACGACCGCCGCGATCTTCGGCAGCGTGTCCCCTGCACGCTGCGCCAGGTCGACCAGCGGGCGCAGCATCTGCGGCGGCAGGTTGTCGACGACGTACCAGCCGAGGTCCTCCAGCGCGTTCGCGGCCGTGGACCGGCCCGCTCCGGACATCCCCGTGACGATCAGCACGTCCTGCTGCTCGCTCTCCGTGCTCATGCGCTCTCCGTGCTCGTGTCTGCTCGTGTCCTCGGTGCCGGGCACCGGCCGCTCTCCCCCGGAGCGCGGGCCTCCAGCCTAGGGCGTGCCCCCGACGGCGGACCCGTCCGGATGCAGGTGCGCGTGGATCGCGCCCGCCAGCGTCGGGCCGATGCCCTTGACCTCGGCGATCTCGGCCTCGCCCGCCTCGCGGAGCCGGGCGACGGATCCGAAGTGCTTCAGCAGGTCGCGGACTCGCGTGCCTCCGAGCCCGGGCACCTCGGCCAGCTGCGACGAGATGTCGCGCTTGCGACGCGTCCTCTGGTGGGTGATCGCGAAGCGGTGCGCCTCGTCGCGGATGCGCTGGAAGAGGAAGAGCGCATCGCTGTTGCGCGGCAGGATGACGGGGAAGTCGGAGTCCGGCAGCCAGATCTCCTCGAGGCGCTTGGCGATCCCGCAGAGGGTGATGCCGGTCACCCCGGACTCGTCGAGCGCGCGCTGCGCGGCTGCGACCTGCGGCTGGCCGCCGTCGACGATCAGCAGCTGCGGGGGGTACGAGAACTTGCGCCGCTTGGCCTCGCCGGTCTCGGGGTCGACCGCCGCGGGCTCGACCGGCTCGCGGAGGTAGGCGAGGCGGCGGGTGAGCACCTGGTGCAGCGACTCGGTGTCGTCCGTCGACTCCGCGATGGAGAACCGCCGGTACTGGTCCTTCCGCGCGAGCCCGTCCTCGAAGACCACCATCGAGGCGACGATGTTGGTGCCGCTGAGGTGGGAGACGTCGTAGCACTCCATGCGGAGCGGCGCCTCGCTCATGCCGAGGGCGTCGCGGATGTCCTCCAGGGCCTGCGTCCGAGCGGTGAAGTCGGCGGAGCGGCGGGTCTTGTAGAGCATCAGCGAGTGCTTCGCGTTCTGCGTCGCCGTCTCGAGGAGGGCGGCCTTGTCTCCGCGCTGGGCCGCTCGGAGGCGCACGTTCGTGCCGCGCAGTCCGCTCAGCCACTCCTCGAGCGCCTCGGTGTCCTCGGGCAGCTCCGGCACGACGACCTCCCGGGGCGGGACGTCGCCGGTCTCGTAGGCGGCCTGGAGTGCCGTGTCGACGAGCTCCGCCGTGCTCATGTCGAGCTCCTTGTCGACGACCCAGCCCCGCTCGCCGCGGATGCGCCCGCCGCGGACCCGGAACTGCTGCACGGAGGCGGCGAGCTCGTCGTGGACGATCGCGTAGAGGTCGACGTCCACGTTGTCCTTGAGCACGACCGCGCTCTTGGCGAGGACCGCGTCGAGGGCGGCGGCCTGATCGCGCAGCTTGCCGGCGCGCTCGTACTCCATCGCCGCCGCGGCCTCGCGCATCTCCTTCTCGAGCTCGCCGATCATCCGGCGGTCGTGGCTGCCCATGAAGGCGACGAAGCGGTCGACCATCTCGCGGTGCTCGGCGAAGGTGACGCGGTGGGAGCAGGGCCCGCCGCAGCGGCCGATCTGCGACGCGAAGCAGGGCTTGCCGCTCTGCATGGCGCGCTTGTAGTTGGAGTCGTTGCAGGTCCTGATCGGGAACGCCTTGATCATCAGGTCGATCGTCTCGTGGATCGCCCAGATCTTGGGGTAGGGCCCGAAGTAGCGGGCCTTCCTGATCTTGGCGTTCCGCGTGACCATCACCCGCGGGGCCTCGTCGCCGAGCGTCACCGCCATGTAGGGGTAGGACTTGTCGTCGCGGAACTTGACGTTGAAGGGTGGATCGAACTCGTTGATCCAGGTGAACTCGAGCTGCAGGGCCTCGACGTCGGTGCCGACGACGGTCCACTCGACGCCGGAGGCCGAGGTGACCATCCGCCGGGTGCGCTCGTGCAGGCTCGGCAGCGGGGCGAAGTAGTTGCTCAGCCGCGCGCGGAGGTTCTTGGCCTTGCCCACGTAGAGCACCCGCCCTCGGGCGTCCGTGAAGCGGTACACGCCCGGGAGGGTCGGGATCTCACCCGGCTTCGGCCGGAAGTCGACTGTCTGCGCCATGCCTCTCGCTCGCGTCAGCCGAGGATCTCGGCGAGGAACATGCCGGTGTGGCTGCCCTCGACCTTCGCCACGTGCTCGGGGGTGCCCACCGCGACCACCTGTCCGCCGCCGGCGCCGCCCTCGGGACCCATGTCGATCAGCCAGTCGGCGGACTTGATGACGTCGAGGTTGTGCTCGATGGTGATCACCGTGTTGCCCTTGTCGACCAGGCCGTTGAGGACGAGGAGGAGCTTGCGGACGTCCTCGAAGTGCAGGCCCGTCGTCGGCTCGTCGAGCACGTAGACGCTGCGGCCGTTGGAGCGGCGCTGGAGCTCGGTGGCCAGCTTGACGCGCTGCGCCTCGCCGCCGGAGAGCGTGGTCGCGCTCTGGCCGAGGCGGACGTAGCCGAGGCCCACCTCCACCAGCGTGCGGAGGAAGCGGTGGATCGCCGTGATCGGCTCGAAGAAGTCGGCCGCCTCGGCGATCGGCATGTCGAGCACCTCGGCGATGTTCTTGCCCTTGTAGTGCACGGTCAGTGTGTCGCGGTTGTAGCGCGCTCCCCCGCAGACCTCGCACGCCACGTAGACGTCGGGCAGGAAGTTCATCTCGATCTTGATGGTGCCGTCGCCCGAGCAGGCCTCGCAGCGGCCGCCCTTGACGTTGAAGCTGAAGCGTCCGGGCAGGTACCCCCGCGCCTTCGCCTCGGTGGTCTCGGCGAAGAGGTTGCGGATGCGGTCGAACACGCCCGTGTAGGTGGCGGGGTTCGAGCGCGGCGTGCGGCCGATCGGGTTCTGGTCGACGTGCACGACCTTGTCGAGGTTCTCGAGGCCGGTGACGCGCGTGTGCTTGCCCGGCACCTTGCGGGCGCCGTTGAGCTGGTTGGCGAGCACGCGGTAGAGGATGTCGTTGACGAGGGTGCTCTTGCCGGAGCCGGAGACCCCGGTGACCGCGACGAACGTGCCGAGCGGGAACTCCGCGTCGACCTTGCGGAGGTTGTTGGCGTTCGCCCCGACGACCTTGATCATCCGCTTGCGGTCGATCTTCCGCCGCTTCTTCGGGACCTCGATCGCCTTGCGGCCCGAGACGTAGTCGCCGGTCAGCGAGTGGGTGTTCTCGAGCAGCGACTCGTAGGAGCCGGAGTGCACGACCTTGCCGCCGTTGACCCCGGCGCCCGGGCCGATGTCGACGATCCAGTCGGCGGTGCGGATGGTGTCCTCGTCGTGCTCGACCACGATCAGCGTGTTGCCCAGGTCGCGCAGCTTGATGAGGGTGTCGATCAGGCGGCGGTTGTCGCGCTGGTGCAGGCCGATGCTCGGCTCGTCGAGCACGTAGAGCACGCCGGTCAGCCCGGAGCCGATCTGGGTCGCCAGGCGGATGCGCTGCGCCTCGCCGCCCGACAGGGAGGCGGCGGCGCGCGAGAGGTTGAGGTAGTTGAGCCCGACCTCGATGAGGAAGTCGATGCGCGCGCGGATCTCGCGCAGCACCTGCGCGGCGATGTGCGCCTCGCGGTCGGTCAGCTCGAGCCGGCTCATGAAGTCCTGGGCGTCGCCGAGGCTGAGGTCGGCCACGTCCGCGATGCTCGCCCCGTGCACGAGCACGGCGAGCACCTCCGGCTTCAGGCGGGAGCCCTTGCACACGGGGCAGGGCACCTCGCGGAGGAACTCGGACCAGCGGGTGCGCTGGACGTCGGTCTCGGCCTGGACGAACTGGCGCTCGATGTAGGGCACGACGCCCTCGAAGCCCGAGGTGTAGCTCATCTCGCGGCCGTAGCGGTTCTTCCACTTGACCTTGACCTCGAAGTTGTCGCCGTGGAGGACGGCCTGCTGCACCTCGGTGCTGAGGCGCTTCCACGGGGTGGTGAGCGTGAAGCCGAGGTCGCGGGAGAGGCCGTCGAGCAGCTTCTCGTAGTACTGGAACAGGCCCTTGCCCTGGGTGGTCCAGGGGATGATGACGCCCTCGGCGATGCTCAGGTCGGGGTCGCCGAGCAGCAGCTCGTCGTCGACCGACATGCGCGTGCCGAGGCCCGAGCACTCCGGGCAGGCGCCGAAGGGCGCGTTGAAGGAGAAGGTCCGCGGCTCGATCTCGGTCAGCGAGATCGGGTGGTTGTTGGGGCAGGACAGCTTCTCGGAGTAGGTGGTCCAGGCGCCGTCGCCCTCGCCGTCGACGTAGTTGATCTGCACGATGCCGTCGGTGAGCCGCAGGGCCGTCTCGAGCGAGTCGGTGAGGCGCCCGAGGATGTCGGGGCCGGCCACGAGCCGGTCGACCACGACGGAGATGTCGTGCTTGTACTGCTTCTTGAGCACCGGCGGCTCGCTCAGCTGGACGAGCTTCCCGTCCACCATGGCGCGGGAGTAGCCGCCCGCGGTCAGCTCCTTGAAGAGGTCGACGAACTCGCCCTTCTTCTGGGAGACGACGGGGCTGAGGATCTGGTAGCGGGTACCGGTCTCGAGCTCCATCAGCTGGTCGGCGATCTGCTGCACGGTCTGCGCGGAGATCCGCTCGCTGCAGATGGGGCAGTGCGGGACGCCGATGCGCGCCCACAGCAAACGCATGTAGTCGAAGATCTCGGTGATCGTGCCGACGGTCGAGCGCGGGTTGCGGTTCGTCGACTTCTGGTCGATCGAGACCGCGGGGCTGAGGCCCTCGATGAAGTCGACGTCCGGCCGGTCCACCTGCCCGAGGAACTGGCGGGCGTACGCGGAGAGGGACTCGACGTAGCGCCGCTGGCCCTCCGCGAAGATCGTGTCGAAGGCCAGGGAGGACTTGCCCGAGCCCGAGAGACCGGTGAACACCACCATCGAGTCGCGCGGGATCTCGAGGTCGACGTTCTGCAGGTTGTGCACCCGCGCGCCGCTCACCACCAGCTTCGAGGACGACTCGTCGAGCGAGGAGACGAAGCGGTGGAAGGAGGGAGAGGGGGTGGAGGAGGGGTCCGTAACGGCGTTCAGGATCGACACTCGGAAAGTGTATGCGGAGCCACCGACATCGCCCGTGGCGTTCGCTGGGCGCTGATCCGCGGGCCCCTCCCCTTGCGGATCAGCGCCCCCGATCAGGACAGGTGCCCGGCCTTCTCCATCTGGCGGAGCTCGCGCTTGAGCTCCTGGACCTCGTCCCGCAGCCGGGCCGCGAGCTCGAACTTGAGCTCGCCCGCCGCCTGGAGCATCTGCCCGTTGAGGTCGGAGATGATCGCCTCGAGGTCGTTGCCGCCGTTCGCGGCGAGACCCTGACGGCGCAGGTTCGGCGTCGGGCTCTTCTTCTTGGCATCGCGCCCGGCGAGCAGCTTGGCGGTGTCGGCCCCCTCGCGGGCGAGGGCGTC
Source organism: Rathayibacter sp. VKM Ac-2805 (assembly GCF_009834265.1). Taxonomy (NCBI): domain Bacteria; kingdom Bacillati; phylum Actinomycetota; class Actinomycetes; order Micrococcales; family Microbacteriaceae; genus Rathayibacter; species Rathayibacter sp. VKM Ac-2805. The sequence goes on along the minus strand of NZ_CP047185.1, from coordinate 1,615,255 downwards.
GGTGATGTCGGCGATCTTCTTCCGCAGCGGTGTCGGGTCGATGCCGTGGTCGAGGTTGTAGGCGACCTGCTTCTCGCGTCGGCGGTCGGTCTCGTCGATCGCGAGCCGCATCGAGTCCGTCACCTTGTCGGCGTACATGTGGACCTCGCCCGAGACGTTGCGCGCCGCACGGCCGATCGTCTGGATGAGCGACGTGGACGAGCGGAGGAAGCCCTCCTTGTCGGCGTCGAGGATCGCCACGAGCGAGACCTCGGGCAGGTCGAGCCCCTCGCGCAGCAGGTTGATGCCGACCAGGACGTCGTAGACGCCCGCCCGCAGCTCCGAGAGGAGCTCGACGCGGCGCAGGGTGTCGACGTCGGAGTGCAGGTAGCGGACGCGGACGCCCGCCTCCGTGAGGAAGTCGGTGAGCTCCTCGGCCATGCGCTTCGTCAGCGTCGTGACGAGCACGCGCTCGTCGCGCTCGGTGCGGCGCTTGATCTCCTCGAGCAGGTCGTCGATCTGGCCCTTCGTCGGCTTGACGACGATCTCGGGGTCGATCAGGCCGGTCGGGCGGATGATCTGCTCGACGATGCCGTCGGCGATGCCCATCTCGTAGCGGCCCGGGGTCGCCGAGAGGTAGACGGTCTGACCGACGCGCGACTTGAACTCCTCCCACTTCAGGGGCCGGTTGTCCATCGCCGAGGGCAGGCGGAAGCCGTGCTCGACCAGCGTGCGCTTGCGGGACGCGTCGCCCTCGTACATCGCACCGATCTGCGGCACCGTCACGTGCGACTCGTCGATCACGACGAGGAAGTCGTCCGGGAAGTAGTCGAGCAGGCAGTGCGGGGCCTCGCCCGACTCGCGGCCGTCGATGTGGCGGGAGTAGTTCTCGATGCCGGAGCAGAATCCGATCTGCTGCATCATCTCGAGATCGAAGGTCGTGCGCATCCGCAGGCGCTGCGCCTCGAGGAGCTTGTTCTGCTTCTCGAGGTCGGCCAGGCGCACCTCGAGCTCCTGCTGGATGGTGTCGATCGCACGGTGCATGACGTCCTGGCTGGCGACGTAGTGCGAGCCGGGGAAGACCGACACGGAGTCGAGCTTCCGGACGATGTCGCCGGTGAGCGGGTGGAGCGTGTAGAGCGCCTCGATCTCGTCGCCGAACATCTCGATCCGGATCGCGAGCTCCTCGTACATCGGGATGATCTCGATCGTGTCGCCCCGCACCCGGAAGGTGCCGCGGGCGAAGTCGACGTCGTTGCGCGCGTACTGCATCGACACGAACTTGCGGATGAGGCGGTCCCGGTCGACCCGCTGGCCGACCTGGAGCGCCACCATCGCCTCGAGGTACTGCTCGGGCTGGCCGAGGCCGTAGATGCACGAGACGGTCGACACCACGATCACGTCGCGGCGGCTCAGGAGCGAGTTCGTGGTGGAGTGGCGCAGCCGCTCGACCTCGGCGTTGACCGAGCTGTCCTTCTCGATGAAGGTGTCGGTCTGCGGGACGTAGGCCTCGGGCTGGTAGTAGTCGTAGTACGAGACGAAGTACTCGACGGCGTTGTTGGGGAACAGCTCGCGGAACTCGTTGGCGAGCTGCGCGGCGAGGGTCTTGTTGTGCGCGAGCACGAGCGTGGGGCGCTGCACGGCCTCGACGAGCCAGGCCGTGGTCGCGGACTTGCCGGTTCCGGTGGCGCCCAGCAGGACGACATCGGTCTCGCCGGCGTTGATGCGGGCGCTCAGATCGGCGATCGCGCCGGGCTGGTCACCGCTCGGCTTGTACTCGCTGATGACCTCGAACGGGTGCACGGCACGGGTTGGCTCCATGGTTCGAAGCGTAGCCGCGACCACCGACACCGGACGGCGCGTGCGCTGGCGGCGAACGGGGGTGCGCTCCCCGACCGGGCCGCTCGGGCACGAGGGCGGGTGTCCGGGAGGGACCGTCAGTGGGCGAGCCGCTCCCACAGCGCGTCGGTCCGAGCGAGCGTCTCCTCCAGCGTGCCGGAGGAGTCGATCACGACGTCGGCGAGGGCGAGGCGCTCCTCGTCGCTCGCCTGCGACGAGACCCGCGCACGTGCCTCCTCCTCGGTCAGTCCCCGGAGGGCGACGAGACGCTCGATGCGGAGGTGCTGGGGCGCGTGCACGACGACCACCTCGTCGAACTCCCCCGCTCCGCGGCCCTCGGCGAGGAGGGGGACGTCGTAGACGACCACCGCTGCCGGGTCCGCCGCCGCGGCCTCCGCGAACAGCCGCTGCGAGCGGAGCGTCACCGCCGGATGGGTGATCGCATTGAGGTCGGCGCGGGCCGCCGCGTCCGAGAAGACGATCGCGCCGAGCGCCGGGCGGTCGAGCGCGCCGTCCGCGCCGATCACGGACGGGCCGAAGCGCTCGGCGATCGCCGCCAGCGCCGGCTCCCCACGCTCGACGACCTCGCGCGCGAGGACGTCGGCGTCGACCACCACCGCTCCGTGCTCGGCGAGACGGCGGGCGACGGTGGACTTGCCCGAGGCGATGCCTCCGGTGAGGGCGACGAGATGCACCCGGCCACCCTACCCAGCGCCGTCGCCCGGAACGCCGAACGGCCGGCCCCCGAGGGGACCGGCCGTTCGATGCGATGTGCTCGCGATCAGTTGTTCGAGGACAGCTTCTCGCGGAGCGCGGCGAGCGACTCGTCGTCGGCGAGGGTGCCGCCGGTGGTCGACTCGCTGGTGAAGCCGGCGCCGACCGAGACGCCCTCGGAGACGGTGGCCGCCTCCTCCTGCGACTTCGCCACCTGGGCCTTGTGGGCCTCCCAGCGCGCCTGAGCAGCGGCGTACTCCTGCTCCCAGGCCTCGCGCTGCGACTCGAAGCCCTCGCGCCACTCGTTGGTCTCGGGGTCGAAGCCCTCGGGGTACTTGTAGTTCCCCTGGTCGTCGTACTCCGTGGCCATGCCGTAGAGCGCCGGGTCGAACTCGGTGCCCTCGGGGTCGACGTTCTCGTTCGCCTGCTTGAGCGAGAGGGAGATGCGGCGACGGTCGAGGTCGATGTCGATGACCTTGACGAACACCTCTTCGCCGACCGACACGACCTGCTCGGCGAGCTCGACGTGCTTGCCCGACAGCTCGGAGATGTGGACGAGGCCCTCGATGCCGTCCGCGACGCGGACGAAGGCACCGAACGGGACCAGCTTCGTGACCTTGCCCGGCGCGACCTGTCCGATCGCGTGGGTGCGGGCGAAGACCTGCCACGGGTCCTCCTGGGTCGCCTTGAGCGAGAGCGACACGCGCTCGCGGTCGAGGTCGACCTCGAGGATCTCGACGGTGACCTCCTGGCCCACCTCGACGACCTCGGAGGCGTGCTCGATGTGCTTCCAGGAGAGCTCGGAGACGTGGACGAGACCGTCGACGCCGCCGAGGTCGACGAACGCACCGAAGTTGACGATCGACGACACGACGCCCTTGCGGACCTGACCCTTGTGCAGGTTGTTCAGGAACGTGGTGCGGCTCTCGGACTGGGTCTGCTCGAGGAGCGCGCGACGCGACAGGACCACGTTGTTGCGGTTCTTGTCGAGCTCGAGGATCTTCGCCTCGATCTCCTGGCCGAGGTACGGCGTGAGGTCGCGGACGCGGCGCAGCTCGATGAGCGAGGCCGGGAGGAAGCCGCGGAGGCCGATGTCGACGATGAGACCGCCCTTGACGACCTCGATGACCGAGCCGGTGACGACGCCGTCCGACTCCTTGATCTTCTCGACGTCGCCCCACGCGCGCTCGTACTGCGCACGCTTCTTGGACAGGATCAGGCGACCCTCCTTGTCCTCCTTCTGGAGGACGAGGGCCTCGACGCTGTCGCCCACGTTGACGACCTCGGAGGGGTCGACGTCGTGCTTGATGGAGAGCTCGCGCGAGGGGATGACGCCCTCGGTCTTGTAGCCGACGTCGAGGAGGACCTCGTCGCGGTCGATCTTCACGACGGTGCCTTCGATGAGGTCTCCGTCGTTGAAGAACTTCAGAGTCTTTTCGACCGCGGCAAGAAAGTCTTCAGCAGACCCGATGTCGTTGATCGCGACCTGCTTGGTTGCCTTGTCGGTCGTTGCGGTTGTCATTAAGGGATGCTCCAGGATGGATGGGTCTCGGGCGGCGGCCGCCTGCGGGCCTCGCGGCTCGGCGGAGTGGTGACCACTGCGGTGGTGAGGGATGTGCCTCCGGCCCGGGAGCCGCGCTCGGCCGGCCGGAGGACCGGCCTTCCTCGCGCGCCGCGGGCACGGCGGCGCCACAGATGTGACACCCCAGCTTAGACGCCCCGGGAGGCGCACGGCAATCTCGCCGCGCCCGTCCAGGCGCGGGTTCCGGAGTCAGCCGGCGAGGGAGGAGCGGAGGGTGTCGAGACCGACGCCGCCGAGGTCGAGCGCCCTCCGGTGGAAGGCCGCGAGCGAGAACGCGGCGCCCTCGCGCACCTCCGCCTCGTCGCGCAGCTGCTCCCAGATCCGCTGCCCGATCTTGTAGGACGGAGCCTGCCCCGGCCACCCGAGGTACCGGTTCACCTCGAAGCGCACGAACGCGTCGTCCATGTTCACGTTGGCCCGCATGAAGTCGAGGGCCGACTCGGCGGTCCAGACGGTGCCGGAGCCCGGCATCGGCTTCTGGAGGTGCACGCCGATGTCCAGCACGACGCGCGCCGCGCGCATCCGCTGGCCGTCGAGCATGCCCAGGCGGTCGGCCGGGTCGTCGAGGTAGCCGAAGCGCTCCATCAGCCGCTCCGCGTAGAGCGCCCAGCCCTCGGCGTGGCCGGAGGTCCCGGCGAGCTGACGGCGCCAGGTGTTGAGGCGGGCGCGGTTGTGGACGGCCTGGCCGATCTGCAGGTGATGGCCCGGGACGCCCTCGTGGTAGACCGTGGTCAGCTCCCGCCAGGTGGCGAACTCGGTGACTCCGGCCGGAACCGACCACCACATCCGCCCCGGGCGCGAGAAGTCGTCGCTCGGACCGGTGTAGTAGATGCCGCCCTCCTGGGTCGGCGCGATCCTGCACTCGAGGCGGCGCACCTCCTCCGGGATGTCGAAGGCGGTGCCGGCGAGCTCGCGGACGGAGCGGTCGCTGGTCTCCTGCATCCACGCCTGCAGAGCGTCGACGCCGTGCAGAGTGCGGGCCGGGTCCGCCTCGAGGTGGGCGATCGCCTCGGCGACGGAGGCGCCGGGCAGGATCTCGCGCGCGATCGCCTCCTGCTCGGACGTCATGCGGGCCAGCTCCTCGATCCCCCACTCGTAGGTCTCGTCGAGGTCGACGACAGCGCCGAGGAAGCGGCGGGAGTGCAGCGCGTACAGCTCCCGGCCGACGGCGTCCTGCTCGGTCGCGGCGGGGGCGAGCTCGCCCCGGAGGAACTGCGCGAGCGACCCGTAGGCGGCCGAGGCACGGCGGGCGCCGTCCTCCAACCGCTGGGCGAGCGACGCGGGCAGGGATCCGGCGGCGGGAGCGGCCTCCGCGGCCAGCTCGGCGAAGAACCCGCGGGGAGCGGCGATCTTCCGCGCCTGCTCGGCGACGAGCTCGACCTGGCGGCGGGCGGGGACCACGCCGGTGCGGATCCCCTCGCGCAGGGTCTCCGCGTAGCCCTCGAGGGCGGCCGGCACGGCCAGCAGCCGCTCGGCGACCGCCTCCCAGTCGGCGACCTCGTCCGTCGGCATCAGGTCGAAGACGTCGCGCAGCTCCTGCGCCGGGGACGCGATCACGTTGAGGTCCCGCAGCGGCAGACCGGCGTCGTGCCCTTCCAGGGAGAGCCGGAGCTCGGCGCCGAGGTCGGCGACCGTGACGCGGTCGACGTCGTCCACGGGGTCGGCTGCCTCGAGCTCGGCGAGGGCCGAGGCGGTCGCCGCCCGGGCGCGCTCGAGACCGGCCGGCGAGTAGTCGCCCAGGCGGCCGTTCGCGCCGCTGCGTCCGATCGCGGTGCCGAGGGTGGGGTCGAGGTCGACGAGCGTGTCGACCCAGCGCTCGGCGACGGCGTCGACGGCGGTGGGCTCGCGGGGGGTGTCGGTGCTCATGCCTCCGAGCCTAGCCAGGCCCTGCGGCCGGCTCAGTGCGCGGCGACGTCCCAGTCGGACCCGTGGCCCACCTGCACCTCGAGCGGGACGCTCAGGTCGGCGGCACCCGCCATCCGGCCGCGGACGACCGCCTCGAGCGGCTCCTCCTCGCCGGGGGCGACGTCGAAGATGAGCTCGTCGTGCACCTGGAGGAGCATCCGCGAGCCGAGCCCCTGCTCGTCGAGGTCGGCCTGCACGCCGATCATCGCCCGCTTCATGATGTCGGCGGCCGAGCCCTGGATCGGCGAGTTGAGCGCCGCCCGCTCGGCGTTGTCGCGGAGGACGCGGTTCGCGCTCTGCAGGTCGGGGAAGGGACGCCGGCGACCGAAGATCGTCTCGGTGTAGCCGGTCTCGCGGGCCTGCTCGACGACGCTGCGGAGGTAGTCGCGCACCGCGCCGAAGCGGACGAAGTAGTCGGTCATCAGCTGCTTCGCCTCGGCGCTCGAGATGCGCAGCTGCTTCGACAGGCCGAAGGCGCTCAGGCCGTAGGCGAGGCCGTACGACATCGCCTTGACCTTGTTGCGCATGGCCGAGGTGACGTCACCCGGATCGACGCCGAAGATCCGCGATCCGACGAAGCGGTGCAGGTCCTCGCCGGAGTGGAAGGCCTCGATCAGCCCGGCGTCGCCGGACAGGTGCGCCATGATCCGCATCTCGATCTGCGAGTAGTCGGCAGTGAGGAGGGTGCTCGCGTCCGCTCCGTGGACGAAGGCGGTGCGGATGCGGCGGCCCACCTCGCTGCGGACGGGGATGTTCTGCAGGTTCGGGTCGTTGGAGGAGATCCGGCCGGTGGCCGTGCCGGTCTGGTCGTAGCTGGTGTGGATCCGGCCGTCGGCGGTGACCGACTTCTCGAGCGTCTCGATGATCTGCTTGAGCTTGGTCGCGTCGCGGTGCTCGAGGAGCAGCCCGAGGAACGGGTGCGGGTGCGACTCCTGCAGGTCGGCGAGGGCGGAGGCGTCGGTGGTGTAGCCCGTCTTCGTGGCCCGGGTGCGCGGCATGTCGAGCTCCTCGAAGAGGACCTGCTGCAGCTGCTTGGGCGAGCCGAGGTTCATCTCGTGGCCGATCTCGGCGAACGCGCGGCTCGCGAGGTCGGCGGCCGAGACGGTCAGCTCGGCGCGGAGGCGCGCCAGGACGTCGGCGTCGATCGCGACGCCGGTGAGCTCCATCGTCGCGAGGACCTGGACGATCGGCAGCTCGATGTCGACGAGCACCGAGAGCATCCCCTCGCCCAGCCGCTCGCGCAGCGGAGCGACGAGCCGGTACGCGTACCAGGCCTCGGTGGCGGGCCCCATCGGCTCGACGGTGGGGACCAGCTGATTCGGGTCGCCCTGCGCCATGGTCTCGTCGAGGTGCTGCGCGACCTGCGCCGCGAGCGTGGCCGGGTGCCCGGTGGGCTGTACCAGCCAGGAGGCGACGCGGGTGTCGAACGCGAGCCCCGCGACGGGGAGTCCGGCCCTCCGCAGCGCCTTGATCTGGGGCTTCGCGTCGGCGAAGTACTTGGGGGCGGGCCCGGCCAGCCACTGCTCGAGCGCGGTGTAGTCGGGCCGCTCGGCGGCCCACGGGACGAACGCCGTCTCCTTCTCGACCGCGAGACCCACACCCTCGAGCCCGCCGGCTCCGAGCAGGACCTGCACGGCGACGGGCGCGGTGCCCTTCGCCGACACGCGGTCGAGCCAGTGCGCGAGCTCCTCGTCGACCAGGGTGCGGACGGCGGGCGCTGAGGTCGTGACCACGTCGCCCGCCAGGGCCGCGGCGGCGCCGTCGACGCCCTCCTCCGCGGCGATCGTGAGGACCCGCTCCTGCAGGGTCTTGAACTCGAGGCGGCTGAAGATCTCGCGGACCGCGTCGGGATCGATCGGACGGCGCGTCAGATCGTGCGGCCCGAGGGGGAGCTCGACGTCCGTCACCAGCCGGTTGAGGCGGCGGTTGCGGAGCGCGTTCTCCTTCTGCTCGCGCAGCTTCTCGCCGACCACGCCCTTGATCTCGTCGGCGTGGGCGATGATGTCGGCGACCGTGCCGTACTGGTTGACCCACTTCGCGGCCGTCTTGGGGCCGACCTTGTCGACGCCGGGCAGGTTGTCGCTGGTCTCGCCGACGAGCGCGGCGATCTCGGGGTACTGGTGCGGCTCGACGCCGTACTTCTCGAAGACCTTGTCGCGGTCGTAGCGGGTGAGCTGCGAGACGCCCTGGGTGGAGGGGTAGAGCAGGGTGACGTCCGGGGTCACCAGCTGGATGGTGTCGCGATCGCCCGAGACGACCAGCACGCGGAAGCCGGCCTCGGCCCCCTGGCGCGCGAGCGTCGCGAGGATGTCGTCGGCCTCGAAGTCCTCCTTCGAGACGGTCCGGATGTTCATGGCGTGCAGCGCCTCCTCGAGGAGGGGGACCTGGCCCTTGAACTCGGGCGGCGTCTCGCCGCGGGTGCCCTTGTACTCCGGGTACTCGCGGGTGCGGAACGAGTAGCGGGAGATGTCGAACGCGACGCCGAGGTGGGTCGGCTTCTCGTTCTTCAGCAGCAGGATCAGCATCGAGAGGAAGCCGTGGATGGCGTTCGTGTGCTGGCCCTCGCGGGTCTGGAAGCTGTCGACCGGGAGCGCGTAGAACGCCCGGAACGCCAGGGAATGGCCGTCGACGAGCAGGAGGGTAGGCTGTTCCGGATCTGACACAGGGCCAGACTACACAGCGCCTCCGACACCGGATCGGCCCGCTCGCGCCCGCCGGTCAGGGCCGCTCCGAGGCTCCAGCGCGAGGAGCGACGTGACCGAGCCGACCCCCACCACGACCGCCTGGATCCGCCCGCCCGCGCTCGACCTGGTCGCCGGGATCGGCCGCGGCATGGGCGAGCTCGCCGAGCGGATGGGGATCCTCTGGCACGAGCTCACCCCGCAGCACTCGGTGGCCTCGATGCCCGTCGAGGGCAACCGGCAGCCGGTCGGCATCCTGCACGGCGGCGCACACGTCGTGCTCGCCGAATCGATGGGCTCGATCGCGGCGAACGTGCACGCCGGCGCGGGCCGCCTGGCGATGGGCATCGAGCTGAACGCGAGCCACAGCCGGTCGGTCCACTCGGGCTTCGTGATCGCCACCTGCGACGCGATCCACCTGGGCTCCACCCTCACCACCCACGAGATCGTCGTGCGCGACCAGGAGGGGCGCCGCCTCTCCACCGTGCGGATCACCAACATCATCCGCGACGCCCGCTGACGGGAGCGGACGGGTCCCCCTCGCGGGAGCGGTGCGCGAGGACCGCGCCCAGGACCGCGACCTTCGTCGGGACCGCCCGCGCCTGCGAGCGACCCGAGATCGACCGGTCTGCCGCGCCGCTCGGGGACCCGGCACCGCGGCGAGCGGCACTGTCAAGCGACTCCGCGCGACTGTGCCCGGCGGCGCACGAAGGGCGACACTGATCGGATGAGCCTTCGCCAACTCCTCAAGAGCCTCCCGTCCATGCCCTCCGAGCTGCCCTCGTTCGATGCGGAGGCGGCTCCGGCCGATCCTCTCGAGCTGTTCGCGCAGTGGCTCCAGGAGGCGGGGGACGCGGGGCAGCTCCTCCCCCACGGCGCCACGCTCTCCACCGCCTCCGACGACGGCACGGTCTCGGCGCGCGTGCTTGTGCTGCGCGAGATCGACGAGGCGGGCTGGGCGTTCTCCACCCATGCCACCAGCCCCAAGGGACGCGCCATGGAGGAGAACCCGCACGCCGCGCTGACCTTCTTCTGGCCGGTCCAGGGCCGTCAGGTCCGGGTCGAGGGCCGGGTCGAGCGCGCCTCCGCGCAGGAGTCGGCCGACGACTTCCGCCGCCGCTCCGAGGCCGCTCGCACCGCCCTGCTCGTCGGACGCCAGAGCGAGCCGATGCGCAGCGCGCAGGACTTCGGCCTCGTCACGCTCCAGACCAGCGTCGCCGTGGGCTGCTCGCCCGCGACGCTCGACCGGGAGTGGGCCGTCTACCGCGTCGTGCCCGAGCGCATCGAGTTCTGGCAGGGCTCGACCGCGCCGGAGCAGGATCACACCCGTCTCGAGTACCGCCCGGGAACGAAGGAGGCGGGCGGCTCCCCGTGGGAGCGCACCCGCCTCTGGCCCTGAGGCCGTGGGCCCTCGGGCCCGGCCTCGCGCTAGGCCTTCTTCGTGCTCAGCTGCTCGATGATCGCCTGCGCGACGTCGTGCATGGTGAGCCGGCGGTCCATGGAGGCCTTCTGGATCCAGCGGAACGCCTCGGGCTCGGTGAGCCCCATCTTCTCGTTGAGCAGGCCCTTGGCGCGGTCGACGAGCTTGCGGGTCTCGAAGCGCTCGACCATGTCGGCGACCTCGGCCTCGAGGGTGAGGATCTGGGCGTACCGCGAGAGGGCGATCTCGATCGCGGGCAGCAGGTCGTTGGGCGTGAAGGGCTTCACGACGTAGGCGAGCGCTCCGGCCTCGCTGGCGCGCTCGACGAGCTCCTTCTGGCTGAAGGCGGTGAGCAGGACGACGGGCGCGATGTGCGCCTTCGAGAGGCGCTCGGCCGCCGAGATGCCGTCGAGCTGGGGCATCTTGACGTCCATGATGACGAGATCGGGGCGCAGCTCGGTGGCGAGGGCCACAGCGGTCTCTCCGTCGCCGGCCTCGCCGACGACCTCGAAGCCGTTGTCGCGGAGGATCTCCACGATGTCGAGGCGGATGAGGGATTCGTCTTCGGCGACGACGACCCGACGGGGTGCGGTCGACGAGGGTTCCTGGTCAGTCACGCCGATGAGCCTACGGTATTCTCGACGGGCTGGTGATGAGCCGGTGTGGCGGAATGGCAGACGCGGGGCACTCAAAATGCTCTGTCCGAGAGGGCTTGTGGGTTCGAGTCCCACCACCGGTACCCGCCTGGTCGCGCGGTGCGCGCCTCCGCTCGCTAGCGTCGTCGGATGAGCACCGACCCCTGGCCCCTGTTCTCGCTGGAGCTGCGCACGCCGCGGCTCGAGCTGCATCCGGTCCGCGACGCCGACCTCGGCCCTCTCGCCGAGGCAGCCCTCGCGGGCGTGCACGAGAGCGGCCGCTCGCCGTTCCCCTCCCCCTGGGCCGAGGCGCCGGCGGAGCGCCTGCCCGGCGAGCTCGCCCGCTTCCACTGGTCGCAGCGCGCGCAGACGACGCGGGAGTCGTGGCGCGTCGCGTTCGCCGTGGTCGAGGACGGCCGGGTCGTCGGCTGCCAGGACGTGGTCGCCGAGTCCTTCGCCACCACCCGCACCCTGACCTCGGGCTCGTGGCTCACCCGCTCGGCGCAGGGCCGCGGCCTCGGGCAGGAGATGCGCGCCGCCGTCCTCCTCCTCGCCTTCGACCACCTCGGAGCCGAGGTCGCCGAGAGCGCCGCCCTCGCCTGGAACACCCGCTCGATCCGGGTCTCGGAGGCCCTCGGCTACCGGCCGAACGGGACGCACCGGATCGTCGGTCCGGACGGTATGTCGGTCGAGGAGCTGCGGTTCCGCGTCACACCGGAGACCCTGGTGCGGCCGGAATGGACGCTGGATGCCTCGGGGGTCGACGCCGCACGAGCGGTCCTCGTCCAGGATCCGCTCGGTCCGCCCTCCCCCGTCTGATTCACCAGAACATCGTGCCCGGCGAGCCCTTGAACGGACCGACCACGCGCGAGGTGATCCAGCCGCCGTAGAAGTCGCCCGGCTGCGGCTGGACCGCCTCGCCGTCGACCGTGCAGGAGTCCATCCGGCCGGGGTAGAGGGCGACGGTGTCGACGAGGGCCTCGAAGCCGGCCATCGGCTCGGGGTACGTCCAGCCCGCCGCCTCCGCGACCGCTCCTCCTCCCCCGCGCACGGTCAGGTAGGAGGCCGCGCCCTTGAACTCGCAGATGCTGCGGCCGGGCGCGGGCTCGAGCGCCCCGGGCGCGAACGAGGACACGGGGAGGTAGTAGACGGGAGGGTGGCTCGTCTCGAGGACGCGGAGAGCGTCGCGGGACTCGGCGACGACGACGCCGCCCAGCCGCACGACCACGTGCTCGGTGGTGGTCTCGACCCTCGGGGGTCGCGGGTAGTCCCAGACGGATTCCTGGCCCTCGGCGGGCGGCACGCGCTTCATCCCGCTCACGCTACGCGGCGGCAAGCGGTGCTCCGGCGCCTCCCAGAGGATGCCCGGGCGGACGCCGCGGCCCCGCGGATCGCCGCCGCCGGGACGCGCGGGGGCCCCGGTCGCGTAACGTCGTCCCTGCGGCGGAACCCCGAGCCCGCGCGCAGAAGGAATCCAGAGTGCCCACCGAATGCATCCACGGCCTCGACATCGCGCTCTGCGACGTCTGCACCCCGAAGAAGCTCCCCGAGCAGGTCGGCCGTGCCACCCGCGCCCCCGCGCGCGTGCCCGGGACCTCCCGTGCGGCCACCGCCCGTGCCGCCGCCCGCGGCACGGCGCGCGAGAAGCCCCTGCCGAAGGTCGACATCGCCGCGCAGCGGATCTACCACGTCACCCACCTCGACAACCTCGAGGCGATCGTCGCCGCCGGCGCGATCCTGGCGGACCAGCAGCTCCAGGAGCGCCCCGCGATCGACGTCAGCGCCGAGACCACCCGCGAGCACCGCCGTGCCGTGCAGGTGAAGGACGGCGTCAGCGTCGCCGGCTTCGTGCCCTTCTTCCTCTCCCCCGACGCCGCCCTCTGGGCCGACCTGCGCGGCGAGCGGGTCGCTCCGCACTGGTCGCCGAGCGCCCACGAGACCACCGCTTCGCAGTACGTCGTCCTGGTGGGCTCGCTCGCCTCAGCCCCGGTGCTGAGCGACGGCGACGCCTCCCACGTCCTCACGCGCTTCACCGAGGGCGATGCGCTCGTGCGCACCTTCGCGCGCCTCCTGGTCGACGAGCCGGCCCTGCGCAGCGCCGAGGCGCTCGTGCCCGAGCGCTTCCCGCTCGAGGGCGTCGCGACGGTCGGCGTGGCGTCGGTCGCCGCCCGCAACCGCGTCAAGGCTCTCTTCGAGGGGATCGACGCCTCTCCCCGCGTCGCCGTCTACCCGCCGTGGTTCCACCCGGTGGCCGAGGAGGAGTGACCCGGCGCTAGTCGGCCTCGAGGAGGTCGAGGCGGTCGGCCAGGTACCGGCGCAGCGGCATCAGTCCCTGCTCTCCCAGACCGGGCGCCCAGCGCACGAGCACCTCGGAGTCGCGCAGTGCCAGCGGCTCCTGGCCCGACTCGAGCGCTGCGGCGTCCAGCGCGAGGCGCCGCCAGCCGTAGTTGACGATCTCGCCCTCCTGGAACGGACCGTCGAAGGCGGCGCGCCGGATCTCGCGGCGCACCTCCTGCGACTCGGACTGGTTGTTGGCGTGCAGCGGAGCGACGGCACGAGTGACCGAGCCCGTCGCGAGGAGCTCGCCCTCGCGTCCGAGGAGCACCACGCCGAGGCGCCACGCGCGGGTCACCGGCGCCATCACCGGCTTGCGGCGGAAGCCGAGGATCGCGCGCGGCGTCCGCAGCTCGGCGACGGCCTGGTCGGCGATGCCGCGGGCGTCGAGCTCGGCGGAGACCTCGCGCAGGAGCGCGGCCAGATCGGCGGCGGCCTGCTCGGCCCCGGGTGCTGCGGGCATCGCTCCTCCTCGGCTCGTCCCGCCAGCCTACGGGCGCGGTGTGCACCGGCCACCCCGCTCCGCACCGCTAGCATCGCCTGACGACACCGAGGAGGACGAGCGATGCGCGTCATCATGATGGGCCCGCCCGGCGTGGGCAAGGGCACCCAGGCGGCCGTGCTGTCGCGCGAGCTGGGGGTGCCGGCGATCTCCACCGGCGATCTGTTCCGCGCGCACGTCGCCGACGGCACCGACCTCGGACGGCGTCTGCGGGCGCTTGTGGAGGCCGGCGAGTACGTGCCGGACGAGCTGACGAACGCCCTGGTCGCCGAGCGCATCGCCGAGGAGGACGCCCGGGACGGGTTCATCCTCGACGGCTACCCGCGCACGCTCGCCCAGGTGGACGCGCTGGCGGAGCTCCTCGAGGAGCGGGGCACGCCGCTCTCGTGCGTCGTGCTGCTGACGGCCGACGCGGACGTGGTCCTCGAGCGGCTGCACGTGCGGGCGCAGGAGCAGGACCGCGCCGACGACGACCCCGAGGTGGTGCGGAACCGGATCGAGGTCTACGAGCGCGAGACGGCTCCTCTGGCGGAGGTCTACGACGAGCGCGAGCTCCTGGTGCGGATCGACGGCTCCGCCTCGCAGGACGAGGTCGCCGCGAGGATCATCGCGGCGTGCCGGCCCGAGTGAGCCGGCCCGCCGCGACGCGGGGTCAGATCGCCGAGGCGAGGACCTCGTCGAGCTTGGCCGAGGCCTCCTCGTCGGTGCCCTTCAGGGCGAGCGAGAGCTCCGACACGAGGATCTGACGCGCCTTGAGGAGCATCCGCTTCTCGCCGGCCGAGACGCCGCCCGCCTGCTCGCGGCGCCACAGGTCGCGGACGACCTCGCTGACGCGATACACGCTGCCGCTGGCCATCTTCTCCTGGTTGGCCTTGAAGCGGCGGGACCAGTTGCTGGCCTCCTCCGCGACGTCGCTGCGCAGGACGTCGTAGACCGCCTGGACTCCGGCGTCGTCGATGATCTCGCGGACGCCGACGAGCTCGGCGTTCTCGACGGGGAGGGTGATGGTGAGCTCGCTGGTGTGCACGTTCATCGTCATGAACGTCTTCTCGACGCCCTTGACCGAGCGCTTCTCGAGCCCGGTGATCGTCACCGCTCCGTGGTGCGGGTAGACCAGGGTCTCGCCGACCTCGAATGTCATCATGTCGTGCCTTTCGTCGTGGGGCGTGGTGGGAGTGAGGAGTCCAGGGGGCGCAGCGGCGCCGCGGCGAGCCAGGCCGGGAGCAGCGCGACGAGGTGCTCGACCAGCTCCTCGTCGGTGCCGTCGAGGGAGCCGGCGAGCCAGGCGCCGACCACGGAGAGGACGCCGCCGGCCGCGAAGACCGCGGTGAGCTCGGGGTCGACCGCTGCGGGGACGTCGACCCGGGCGAGCACCTCGCGGTGCAGGGCGAGCGCCGTGTCGAGCACGGCGTCGTCGGAGGCGACCCGGGCGGAGGCCCGCGCGCGGAGCCGGGCATGGAAGGCGTGGCGGTCGACCAGCCGCTCGACGAGCCGCGAGTAGCCGCGCTGCAGGGCGTCGGCTCCGGAGCGGTCGGCGGGATCGCCCTCGGCGACGTCGGCGACCACGAGGTCCTGGCGGAGCAGCGCGGAGGCGACTCCCGCCGCGTCGTCGAAGTGGGCGTAGAACGAGCTGCGGCTGATCCCGGCCTCGCGCACGATGTCGCTCACCGCGATGCCCTCGGCCCTCTCGCCGTCGCTCTGCATGACCAGCCGCTCGACCGCGTCGAACACGCGGCGGCGGGTGCGCCGGGCTCGCGGATCAGCGGAGCCGAGCGCCGAGGGGGACTCCGCCGCGGGCACGGAGGCGAGGCGGGCGGGAGTCATCGACGTCAGTCTACCACTTCCCGGACAGGTGTACGGGAAGAGCGTCAGGCGCCGGTGCGAACCTGGTCGAGGCCGGCGATGCGGTCGATCGCGGCCTGCTCGCTCGGCGAGACCCGGCCGAGATACCGGCCCAGGAACACGAACAGCAGGCGGTTCGCCGTGATCGCGGGCCACCACGGGCGCCGGAGGCCCAGGAGCCTCCGCACCTCGGGGCTGAGCGAGGCGACCGCGCCGGCGAACAGCAGCGGGTAGACCACGCCCGCCTCGCCCGGCAGCCGGATGTCGCGGAGGAACCCGACCGCCTCCTGCACGCGTGCGTCGGGCTTGAGCTCGCCCGCGAATCCGGCGAGCTGCGCGCGGAGCTCCGCGACGCTCTCGGGCGGATCCTGCACTCCGAGCAGCCGGCCGGAGGCGGCCCACTCGCGCACGTAGGCGTCGGGGCCGCCGGGGATCCGTCCGCCCCAGATCTCGTGGGCGCCGAGGAACGCGTCGGTGAAGGCGTCGTGCACCCAGAGCAGCAGGCGGGGGTCCTGCGCCGAGTAGGAGCGCTCGCGCCCGCCGGCGTCCTCGTAGGAGCCGACGATCCGCTCGTGCACGCCGGTCACCCAGCGCGCCGCTCCGCTCGCCGCGGCGGTGTCGCCGAAGCTGGTGGTCAGGACCCAGCGGACCGTGTTGTCGAGCCGGCCCATCGGGTCCTCGCGGTAGCGGGAGTGGTCGTGGACACCGGCCATCGCTCCGGCGTGGAGGGTCTGCATGAGCAGAGCCCGCACTCCGGCGATCATCGTGGGCAGGCCGCCGTTGACCGCCCAGACCGCGCTGCCCGGTCCGAAGAGCCCGGCGTCGTCGCCCTTCTCGAGGGCCACGATCCAGTCGGCGCGGGGGCGGGGGCGGCGGCGTCTCATCCGCTCAGTGTGCGCTCGGATCCTGGGCCGCGCCTGGCCGTTCTGTCACCCTTCGTGGGGCCGTGGTCACTCGGCCAGCAGTTCGCGGACGTCGTCGGCCGACAGCGCCCGGGCGAAGAGCTCGCCCTCGTCGAGCACCGCCGTGCTGAGGCGGCCCTTGCGCTCCTGGAGGCGCACGATCTTCTCCTCGATCGTGTCCGTCGCCACCAGCCGGTACACGTTCACCCGCCGGTCCTGGCCGATGCGGTGCGCGCGGTCGACGGCCTGCGCCTCGGCCGCCGGGTTCCACCACGGGTCGAGGATGAAGACGTGGTCGGCCTCGGTGAGCGTGAGTCCGGTGCCGCCCGCCTTGAGGCTGATCAGGAAGACGGGCGCGGCTCCCGAGCGGAACTCCTCGATCACGCCCGCACGGTCCCGCGTGGAGCCGTCGAGCTGCACGAAGGGGATGCCGCGCCGGCGCAGTCGCTCCCCCGCCCGCTCCAGGTACGAGGTGAAGGTGCTGAAGACGAGCGCCCGGCGGCCCTCCGCGATCACGTCGTCGAGCTGCTCGACGAGCACGTCGAGCTTCGCGGACGGGACGTGCCGGTAGGCCGGGTCGACCAGGGACGCGTCGAGCGCGAGCAGGCGCAGGAGGGTGAGCGATCGGAACACCGTGAAGCGCTGCCGGTCGAGGTCGTCGACCAGACCCAGGAGCTTCCGCCGCTCGCGCTGGAGGTAGCCGTCGTAGAGCACCCGGTGGGCGGGGGTCAGCGCGACCTCGATCGTCTGCTCCTGCTTCTCGGGGAGCTCCGGCGCCACCGCCTCCTTGGTGCGGCGGAGCAGGAACGGACGCAGTCGTCGGCGCAGTCTCTCGAGGCGGCGGCGCGCGCCCTCGGTGTGGCTGACGGTCCGTCCCTCGGACAGATCGGGCGAGGCGATGCCGACGGGCGCCTCCGCGTGCAGGATCGGCCGGGTGTACTCCTCGCGGAAGCGGCGCAGCGGCGGCAGGAGCCCGGGCGCCACCAGGGCGAGGACCGCCCAGAGCTCGTCGAGCGAGTTCTCCAGCGGTGTGCCGGTGAGCGCGAGCGTGACGGGCGCGCCGACCCCGCGGGCGGCCCGGTGCGTCTGCGAGGCGGGGTTCTTGACGAACTGGGCCTCGTCGAGGATCAGCGCCGACCACGTCCTCGACGCCCAGCGCTCGCCGCCGAGGCGCAGGACCGCGTAGCTGGTGAGGACCACGTCCGCGTCGGCCGGGATCGCGTCGAGCGCGCCCTCCCGCGAGCTCGCGACGACGTGGACGCGCAGGGCGGGCGCGAAGCGCTCGGCCTCCGAGCGCCAGCCCGGCACGACCGAGGTGGGGGCGACCACGAGGAACGGCGCGCGGCGGATCCCGGCGCGGCCCGCCTCCTCGACCGCGTCGAGCATCATGGCCAGCGCCTGCAGGGTCTTGCCGAGACCCATGTCGTCGGCCAGGATCCCGCCGAGCCCGTGACGGAGGCGGTGCACGAGCCAGGCGTAGCCCGCCCGCTGGTACGGACGCAGCCGGGCGGTCAGGCCCTCCGGTGGCTCCACGTCCTCCGGCGACCCGGCGGCCAGCGCGGAGTCGAGCACGGCGCGCCACGCGTCGGAGGGGACGCTCTCGTCGGCGAGCTCCTCCAGCTCGTTCCACAGCCCGGTCTGGTGCCGGCCGAGCCGCGGTCCCGTCTCCCACTCCGCGAGCTCGTCCGCCCGGGTCAGCAGCTCCCGGAGCCGGTCGAGGCCGGGGTGCGCGAGCGAGAGGTAGGAGTGATCGACCAGGCGGATGCGGTCGCCGCCCGCCGCCAGAGCGCGGAAGAGGGGCAGGAACGGCACGGTCGCGTCGCCGATCGTCACGACGACGCCGAGGTCGAACCAGTCGGCGCTCTCGGTGTCGACCGCGGAGATCGTGAGCGTGAGCGGTCCGGTCAGCAGGCGGTAGTCCGGGGCCGCGCCCTCGCGCTCGATCCGGACCCCGCCGATCCCCTCCAGCTGCGGGAGCTGCTCCACCACGAACACCGCCGCCTCGGCTCCGCGCAGGACCGCGCTCGTCCCCGGCTCCGGCACGAGAGCGGACCCGGCCTCGCCGAGCACCGAGCGCACCCGGCGGAGCACCGCGCGCTCGAGAGCCGCGTCGGCCGTGCCGTCGAGCTCGCCCGCGCGATCGGGCGCGCGGCGCCAGTGCCAGCCCACTCCGACGGCTCGCCGCGGCTCGAACGAGACCGTGCAGACCAGGCGCGGAGGCTCCGGATCGTCCAGGACGAGATCGACGCCCTCCTCGCGGACCGCGACGCGGCCGCGGAGGGCGGGGAGGTGCTCGCCGACGAACTCGAGCACGTCCTCCGCCGGGACCTCCGTCTCCCCGGGGTGGTCGAGGAGCCGCAGCTCCTCGTCGTCGAAGGGCAGGGACGCGGGCGCGAGCAGGAGCGAGGACGGATCGCCGCCCTCGACCGCGTAGACGCCGTGCCGGGCGACCGGACGCGCGGACTCCGGTAAGTGCTCCGCGCCGTCGATCCGCAGGACGGGCCGCAGCCGCAGGCCTCCCGCCTCCGCCGAGACCGTCACCGCCACATGGGCGGGACCGGCGAGGCGGACCGCGCCCTTCTCCGGGGCGAGCAGCGGGATCCCGACGGCCTGCGCCTGCTCGAGCAGCCGCCAGAGCAGCGGGCTCTCGTAGTCGTCGAGGTGGATCCAGTCGGGGTCCTGCCCCAGGTGGACGGTGCGCGTGGCGCGGTGCAGGGCCGCGAACTCGGCGAACCAGCGCTGGTGAGCGGGGTCGAGCGAGAGCCGGTGGGTCTGGAAGTTCAGCGACTTCCAGGTGAGGGTGGTGCGGTTCCAGGCGCCCCCGCGCCCGCGGACGACGGGGCGGGTGGCCAGACGGTGGTCGCGGCGCTCGGCGGCGTCGTAGGTCTTCGCCGTGACGCGCTCGCTCGCCGGCGCCCGCCAGGGATCGTCGGCCCGGCGCACCAGCCGGCGCAGCTCGAACTGCAGCCCGATCGGAGTGAGGACGGGCGGCGACTCGGCCTCGGCGGGTCCGCTGAGCTCGCCGACGCGGGCGCGCCAGGAGGAAGGGGTCGACTCGGGAGGCACCGCCCCATGCTGCCACGCGCCGCCGACACCCCCGCCCGCACCGCGTGACGGGCAGAATCGGAGGATGACCAGCAGCGACTCCCCCGCGCCCACCGTCCTCACCCTCGGCAGCGAGAGCCTGCGCCTCGCCTTGACGACCGCCGGGGCCGAGATGACGTCCCTCCGCGACGACGAGGGCCGCGAGTACCTGTGGCAGGCCGGCCCGGAGTGGCGCCGGCACGCTCCCGTCCTGTTCCCGATCATCGGCCGCCTCCCCGGCGACACGCTGCACCACGACGGCGCGGACCACCGGATGGGGCAGCACGGCTTCGCGCGGGACCGGGTCTTCGAGCTCGCGGGCGTCTCGGCGGACGAGGCGGTGTTCCGGCTCCGGAGCGACGACGCCACGCGCGCGGTGTTCCCCTTCGACTGGACGCTCCTCATCGCCTACGCCGTGACCGGCGCCTCGCTCCGGATCACCCAGACCGTCGAGAACAGGGGTCCCTCTCCGCTGGGCTTCTCGCTCGGGAACCACCCGGCCTTCGCGCTGCCGCTGCCCGAGGGCCGCGGCGAGCACCGCATCCGCTTCGCGCAGCCCGAGCCGGAGGGGTACCGCCGCGCTCCGGAGAACCTGCTGCTCGAGGCGCGCCACCCGGCGCCGCTCGAGGACGGGGTCCTGACAGTGGACGACGCGCACTTCGAGGAGGGCGTGGTGATCTTCGACGAGCCGCGCCGGCGGACCCTCCGGCTCGAGGCCGACGGCGCCGCCCGCGCGATCGTCGTCGACACCGGGGACTTCGACGTGGTCGGCGTGTGGAAGCCCGTCGGGGCCCCGTTCGTCTGCCTCGAGCCGTGGCGGAGCGTCCCGACCCCCGAGGGCTGGGACGGCGACATCGTCGACAAGCCGCGCCAGATCGTCCTCGAGCCGGGCGGCCGGCGGTCGCTGTCCTACAGCATCGCGCTGAGCTGAACGTCCGCACGCTGGATCTGCGCGTCGAGCAGCTCGAAGCGGCGGATGATCAGCCCCTCGCGGGTGGCCCAGGGGCAGATCACCAGCGTCTCGATGCCGAGGGCGTCCATGGCCGCCTCCGCGACGAGAGCGCCCGCGAGCAGCTGCGGAGCCCGCAGAGCGGAGACGCCGGGCAGCGCTGAGCGATCGGCCGCGCTGATCGCGGCGAGGCGGGCGGACCACAGCCGGAGGTCGACCAGGTGCAGCTCGCGGCGCACCAGCGGACCGGCGGCGCTCGGAGCGGCGCCGGTGATCCGCGCCAGAGACCGGAAGGTCTTCGACGTGCCTGCGACCAGGTCGGGGCGCCCCAGGGCGAGGAAGCCGCGGACGGGCTCCGCGAGCACCTCGCGGGCGTGACGCCGGGCGGCCTTCACGCTCGTGGCCGAAGCGGGATCGCCGACCAGCAGGTCCCGCGTCACCCGCCCCGCTCCGAGCGGGACCGACACGGCGAGCTCGGGCACCTCGTCCACGCCCATCGAGAGCTCGAACGAGCCGCCGCCGATGTCGAGGTCCAGGATCGAGCCCGCGCCCCAGCCGAACCAGCGGCGCACGGCGAGGAAGGTGGCCGACGCCTCCGCCTCGCCGCCGAGCTCCTGGAGGTGCACGCCCGTCTCGGCGCGGACCCGGTCGAGGACCGCCGCGCCGTTGCCGGCCTCGCGGATCGCCGAGGTCGCGAACGCCAGCAGGTCCTCCGCGCGGTGCTCGCGGGCGACCTCGGCGGCCTCGGTCACGAACGCGATCAGCTCGCGCTGGCCACGCTCGGTGATCTCCCCCGCCTCGTCGAGGTGCGCCACGAGAGCGAGGCTCCGCTTGTGCGAGCGGTAGGGCACCGGGCGGGCGCCGGGGTGCGCGTCGACGAGGAGCAGGTGGACCGTGTTGGAGCCGATGTCGAGCACGCCGAGTCGCATGGGTCCACGGTATCCGCCCGCGGAGGCGCGTCCTGCCACGCGGACCGCCGGGGAACGCCGGAGGGCCCGGCCGCTCGCGCGACCGGGCCCTCCGGGGGTGCTGGACTCAGTGGTCCCAGTTCTCGGCCCTGTCGGCCGAGCTGGACGAGCCGACGATGTGCACCCGCATGTCGTTCGTCGTGCCGGCGCGCCCGGGGGGCGATCCGGAGACGACGACCACGGTCTCGCCCGCCTGGGCGAGGCCCTCGCGGAGCAGCACCGCGTCCACCTGCGCGAACATCGCGTCGGTGTGGTTGACGCGCGGCGTGACGAAGGACTGGACGCCCCAGTTCAGCGCCATGCGGCGCCGGACGGCGGGCTCGGGGGTGAAGCCGATGATCGGGATGCCGTGGCGCAGGCGCGTCATGCGGCGGACCGAGTCGCCCGACTCGGTGAACACGCAGAGGAACTTCGCCTCGACGAACTCGGCGACCTCGGCGGCGGCCAGCGTGACGGATCCGCCCTGGGTGCGGGGCTTGCTCCCCAGCGGGGGGATGCGCTCCAGGCCGTGCTCCTCGGTGGACTCGACGATGCGGGCCATGGTCTGCACGGTGACGACGGGCCAGGCTCCGACGCTGGTCTCGCCCGAGAGCATGACCGCGTCCGCGCCGTCGAGGATGGCGTTCGCGACGTCCGAGGCCTCGGCCCGGGTGGGGCGGGGGCTCTCGATCATCGACTCGAGCATCTGGGTCGCGACGATGACCGGCTTCGCCCAGCGGCGGGCGAGCTCGACGGCGTGCTTCTGCACGATCGGCACCGCCTCGAGGGGCAGCTCGACGCCGAGGTCGCCGCGGGCGACCATGATGCCGTCGAAGACGTCGATGATCTCCTGCAGGTTGTCGACCGCCTGCGGCTTCTCGATCTTGGCGATGACGGGAGCCTTGCGGCCCTCCTCCGCCATGATCTCGTGCACGCGCTCGATATCGCTGGCGTTGCGCACGAAGGAGAGGGCGATGATGTCGGCGCCGAGGCGGATCGCCCAGCGGAGGTCGTCCTCGTCCTTCTGGGAGAGGGCGGGGACGTTGACCGCGACACCGGGCAGGTTGATGCCCTTGTTGTTCGAGACGTTGCCGGGGACGACGACCTCGGTGACGACCCGGGGGCCCTCGACGGCGGTGACGCGGACAGCGACCTTGCCGTCGTCGATGAGGAGCATGTCGCCCGGGTTCACGTCGTCCGGGAGGCCCTTGAACGTGGTGCCCGAGAGCTCGCGCGTGCCGAGGACGTCCTCGGTGGTGATGGTGAAGACGTCGCCCTCGGCGAGAGCGTACGGGCCGCCCTCGAACTTGCCGAGTCGGATCTTCGGACCCTGGAGGTCGACGAGGATCGCGACCGCGCGCCCGGCGTCGTCCGCGGCCTTCCGCACGATGCGGTAGATGCCTTCGTGGACGTCGTAGCTTCCGTGACTGAGGTTCATGCGGGCCACGTCCACGCCGGCGTCGATGATCGCACGAATGGTCTCGTACGACGACGTTGCCGGGCCGAGGGTGGCGACGATTTTCGCTCGTCTCATTGAGGGGGTGCTCCGTTGTTCTGCGCCCGGAGGCGCGTCGTTAGCGGGGAGGGTGAGCTGATTGCTGGCGGGCCGAGACTATCGCGTCCCGCGGACTAGAGCGTGAAGCCCCGGTCGTTCGGGCCGACCGGCGCCGGCAGCTGGGTCGTGCCCTCGAGGTAGCGGTCGACCTCGGCCGCGACGGAGCGGCCCTCCGCGATCGCCCAGACGATCAGGGACTGGCCGCGCCCGGCGTCGCCGGCCACGAAGACGCCGGGGACGCTGGTCTCGAAGGCGTCGCCGCGCGCGACGTTGCCGCGCTCGGTGAAGGGGACGTCGAGCTGGCGGCCGAGGTGGTCCGCCTCCGGGCCGGTGAAGCCGAGGGCGAGCAGGACCAGGTCGGCCGGGATCTCGCGCTCGGTGCCCGCCTTGGGGACGCGGCGTCCGTCGAGGTACTCGGTCTCGGCCACGCGCACCGCGCGGACCTCGCCGCCCTCGTTCGCGAGGAACTCCACGGTCGACGCGAGGAACATCCGCTCCCCGCCCTCCTCGTGGGCGCTCGAGACCTCGAACACGGTCGGGTCCATCGGCCAGGGCTGGCTGTCCGGGCGCTGCGACGGCGGCTGCTGCCCGATCGCCAGGTTCGTGACCGACGCGGCCTTCTGGCGGTGGGCGGTGCCGATGCAGTCCGCTCCGGTGTCGCCTCCGCCCAGGACGACGACGTGCTTGCCCTCGGCCGAGATCTGCTCGAAGACGCGGTCGCCCGCGATAGCGCGGTTCGACTGCACGAGGTACTCCATGGCGAAGTGCACGCCGTCGAGGTCGCGCCCCGGGATCGGCAGGTCGCGCGGCACGAGAGCGCCGGTGGCGACCACGACCGCGTCGTAGCGCGCCCGCAGGTCGTCCCAGGTGATGTCGGAGCCGATGTCGACGCCCGCGCGGAACCGGGTGCCCTCGGCCTTCATCTGGTTCAGGCGGAGCTCGAGGTGCTTCTTCTCCATCTTGAAGTCCGGGATCCCGTAGCGCAGGAGGCCGCCGATGCGGTCGTCGCGCTCGTAGACCGCGACGGTGTGCCCGGCGCGGGTGAGCTGCTGAGCGGCGGCGAGCCCCGCCGGGCCGGAGCCGACGACCGCGACGGTCTTGCCGGTCAGGCGCTCCGGCGGGTGCGGCTGCACCCAGTCGTTGCCGAAGGCCTGATCGATGATCGAGACCTCGATCTGCTTGATGGTGACGGCGGGCTGATTGATGCCGAGCACGCAGGACGACTCGCACGGCGCCGGGCAGAGCCGGCCCGTGAACTCCGGGAAGTTGTTCGTCGCGTGCAGGCGCTCGATCGCCTGGCGGCCCTCGCCGCGCCACATCAGGTCGTTCCACTCGGGGATCAGGTTCCCCAGCGGGCAGCCCTTGTGGCAGAACGGGATGCCGCAGTCCATGCAGCGGCCCGCCTGCCGGCGCAGCACGGCGGAGTCGCCCTGCTCGTAGACCTCTTTCCAGTCCATCAGGCGGACGGACACGGGACGCCGCTTGGGCAGCTCCCGGTCCTGCACCTTCAGGAACCCCTTGGGATCAGCCACCGGTCACCTCCAGAATCCGTCCCCAGACGACGTCGCCGTCGGGGTCGAGCCCCTCCTCCACAGCGGATGCGCGCGTCGCGAGCACCGCGGCGAAGTCGCGGGGCAGTACCTTGACGAAACGCGAGACCGTTCCGTCGAAATCGTCGAGCATCCCCTGGGCCAGGGTCGACTCGGTCTCGGCGACGTGCCGCTCGAGCAGGTCGCGCAGGATCTCCACGTCGGCGCTTCCGAGCTCGGAGAGGGTCAGCTCGCCGGAGGCGATCGCGTCGCGGTTCACGAGCTCGCGGCGCAGGCCGTGGATGTAGGCCGTGCCGCCCGACATGCCGGCGCCGAGGTTCCGCCCGGTCTCGCCGAGGATCACCGCCAGGCCGCCGGTCATGTACTCGAGCGCGTGGTCGCCCACTCCCTCGACCACCGCGGTGGCGCCGGAGTTGCGGACCAGGAAGCGCTCGCCGACCATCCCGCGGATGAACATCGTGCCCTGGGTCGCCCCGTAGCCGATCACGTTGCCGGCGATCACGTTCGTCGAGGCGTCGAAGGTGCTGCGGCGGTCCGGCCGCACCACGATCTGGCCGCCCGAGAGGCCCTTGCCGACGTAGTCGTTGGAGTCGCCCTCGAGCCGCAGCGTGATGCCGGCGGGGAGGAACGCTCCGAGCGACTGCCCGGCCGAGCCGCGGAGCGATACGACGATGGAGTCGGCCGGCAGGCCGTTCTCGCCGAATCGGACGGTGACCTCGTGGCCCAGCATGGTGCCGACGGCGCGCTCGGTGTTCTTGATCTCGCGCTCGATCCGCACGGTGCCGCGGTGGTCGAGCACGTTCGCCGCGAGGCGGATCAGCTCGTTGTCGAAGTGGTGCTCGAGCTCGTGCTCCTGCGCGCGGCCGTGGCGGCGCGGCTCCTCCGCCGTGAAGACCGGTCCGACGAGGATCGGCGTCAGGTCGAGCCCGCTCGCCTTCCAGTGCTCGATCGCCTGGTCGACGTCGAGCAGCTCGCGGTGTCCGACGATCTCGTCGACGCTCCGGAAGCCGAGCTGCGCGAGGTACTCGCGCACCTCCTGGGCGATGAACTCGAAGAAGTTGACGACGAATTCCGGCTTTCCGGAGAACCGCTGGCGCAGCTCCGGGTTCTGCGTCGCGACGCCCACCGGGCAGGTGTCGAGGTGGCAGACGCGCATCATGATGCAGCCCTCGACGATCAGCGGGGCCGTCGCGAAGCCGAACTCCTCGGCTCCGAGCAGCGCGCCGATGACGACGTCGCGACCGGTCTTCATCTGGCCGTCGACCTGCACGACCACACGGTCGCGCATGCCGTTGAGCATCAGCGTCTGCTGGGTCTCGGCCAGGCCGAGCTCCCAGGGCGTGCCCGCGTGCTTGAGCGAGTTCACCGGGCTCGCGCCGGTGCCGCCGTCGTGACCCGAGACGAGGATCACGTCGGCGAGGGCCTTCGCGGTGCCGGCGGCGACCGCTCCGATGCCCGACTGGCTGACCAGCTTCGCGTGGATGCGCGCCGACGGGTTCGCCCGCTTGAGGTCGAAGATCAGCTGCTTCAGGTCCTCGATCGAGTAGATGTCGTGGTGCGGCGGCGGCGAGATCAGGCCGACACCGGCGGTCGCGTGCCGAGTGCGCGCGATCCACGGGTACACCTTCGTGGGCGGGAGCTGACCGCCCTCGCCGGGCTTGGCACCCTGGGCGAGCTTGATCTGGATGTCGTCGGCGTGGGTGAGGTACATGCTCGTGACGCCGAAGCGGCCCGAGGCGACCTGCTTGATCGCGGAGCGGCGCTCCGGGTCGAGCAGCCGCTCGGTGTCCTCGCCGCCCTCGCCGGTGTTCGACTTGGCGCCGAGGCGGTTCATCGCGATGGCGAGCGTCTCGTGCGCCTCCGGCGAGATGGAGCCGTAGCTCATCGCGCCCGTCGAGAAGCGCTTGACGATCGCCTCGACCGGCTCGACCTCGTCGATCGGGATCGGCGTGCGCCCCGCGGTGTCGAGCTTGAACATCCCGCGGAGGGTCATCAGCGAGCTCGCCTGGTCGTCGACCATCTTCGTGTACTCGCGGAAGACGTCGTAGCGGCGGTTGCGCGTCGAATGCTGCAGGCGGAACACCGTGTCCGGGTTGAACAGGTGCGGGGCGCCGTCGCGGCGCCACTGGTACTCGCCGCCGACCGCCAGGCGCTCATGCGCGACGATCGCGCCGTCCTCGGGATAGGCGGCGCGGTGACGCGCGGCGTTCTCCTCGGCGACGACGTCGATGCCGATGCCGCCGAGCTTCGAGACGGTGCCGGTGAAGTACTGGTTTACGAACGCCTGGCTGAGGCCGACGGCCTCGAAGGTCTGCGCCCCGGCGTAGCTCGACACGGTGGAGATGCCCATCTTGGACATGATCTTCAGCACGCCCTTGCCGAGCGCCTTGATCACGTTCTTCACGGCCTTCTCCGGCGAGACGTCGGACAGCATGCCGCTGCGGACGAGGTCCTCGCAGGTCTCCATCGCCAGATACGGGTTGACCGCGGAGGCGCCGTAGCCGATGAGCGTCGCCACGTGGTGCACCTCGCGGACGTCGCCCGCCTCGACCACGAGCCCCACTCGCATCCGGTTCTCGGTGCGGATGAGGTGGTGGTGCACGGCGGCGAGCATCAGCAGCGACGGGATCGGCGCGAGGTCCTTGGTGGAGTCGCGGTCCGAGAGCACCAGGAACTGCGCTCCCGCGGCGATGGCCTCGTCGGCCTCGTCGCACATCTCGTCGATGCGGTCCTGCATCGCGCGGGGTCCCGCGTCGACGCGGTACAGGCCGCGGATCGTCGTGGTGATGTGGCTCAGCGGGCGCGGCGCGATGTGCTGGATCTTCGCGAGCTCGTCGTTGTCGATGACCGGGAAGTCGAGGACGACCTGGCGCGCATGCTCGGCACCGGCGGTCAGCAGATTGCGCTCGGGGCCGAGGCCCAGGCGGAGCGAGGTCACGACCTCCTCGCGGATCGAGTCCAGCGGCGGGTTCGTCACCTGCGCGAAGGCCTGCGTGAAGTAGTCGAAGAGCAGGCGGGGGCGCTTGGACAGGACGGCCACGGGGGTGTCCGAGCCCATCGCTCCGAGCGGCTCCGCACCGGCGCGCGCCATCGGCAGCAGGAGGAGGCGGACCTCCTCCTCGGTGTAGCCGAAGGTGCGCTGGCGGCGGTTGACCGAGGCGGGCGTGTGCACGATGTGCTCGCGCTCGGGGAGGTCCTTGAGGTTGATGCGGCCCTTCTCGAGCCACTCCTCGAACGGACCGGAGGCGGCGAGCTGCCCCTTGATCTCCTCGTCCTCGACGATGCGGCCCTGCTCGGTGTCGACCAGGAACATGCGGCCGGGCTGCAGGCGTCCCTTGCGGACCACCTTCGCGGGGTCGATGTCGAGCACGCCGATCTCGCTGGCGAGCACCACGAGCCCGTCGTCGGTGACGACGTAGCGGCCGGGGCGGAGCCCGTTGCGGTCGAGGGTGGCGCCGACGAGCTCGCCGTCGGTGAAGACGATCGCGGCCGGGCCGTCCCACGGCTCCATGAGCATCGAGTGGTACTCGTAGAACGCGCGGCGCTTCGGGTCGAGCGCGCCGTCCTGGTTCTCCCAGGCCTCCGGCACCATCATCATGACCGCATGCGGGAGCGACCGGCCGGCCAGGTTGAGCAGCTCGACGGTCTCGTCGAACGAGGCGGAGTCGCTGCGGCCGGGCGAGACGATCGGGAACAGCGGGGCCAGGTCGCCCAGCTCGCGGCTCTTCAGCTGCGACTGGCGTGCGCGCATCCAGTTGCGGTTGCCCTGCACCGTGTTGATCTCGCCGTTGTGCGCGATCATCCGGAACGGCTGAGCGAGCGGCCACGACGGGAAGGTGTTGGTGGAGTACCGGGAGTGCACCAGCGCGAGCTTCGACGCGAAGCGCTCGTCGGACAGGTCCGGGTAGAACGGCTCCAGCTGGAGCGTCGTCACCATGCCCTTGTAGACGAGCGTGCGGCTCGAGAGCGACATGAAGTAGACCTCGAGCTCGCGCTCGACGCGCTTGCGCAGGCGGAAGGTCAGGCGGTCCAGGCGCACGGAGGAGAGGGGCGTGCCGCTCTCGTCGGTCAGCTCGCTCCGGATGAACAGCTGCTCGATCGCCGGCATGGCGGCCCGGGCGAGCGTGCCGATCTCGTCGGGCTGCACGGGCACGGAGCGCCAGCCGACCACGGCGAGGTTCTCCTCGCGGGCGATGTCGGCGATCGTCGACTTGACCCGCTCGCGCTCGAACACGTCCACCGGGAGGAAGGCGTTGCCCACCGCGTACTGGCCCAGCGGCGGGAGCTCGAAGGGAGCGACCGCGCGGAGGAACTCGTCCGGGATCTGCGTGATGATCCCGGCGCCGTCGCCCGTTCCCGCGTCGGAGCCGACGGCGCCGCGGTGCTCGAGGTTGCGCAGCGCGTTCAGCGCGGCGTCGATGATGTCGTGGCCGGCGGTGCCGCGCATGGTGGCGACCATCGCGAGACCGCACGCGTCCTTCTCGGCGGCCGGATCGTACATCCCCTGCGCCGGCGGCATGCCCAGGAAGGGCACGGCGCGGGCCGGGGTCGAGGGCTGGGCGGAGGCCATGGGAACCGTCCTCACGGGGGTGATGGCTGATCGGGACGTCACTGGCCCGCGGTGGTGGAGGAGGAGCGGCTCCCCGATCGGGAGGGCCGCAGGGTTCTGCCGTGGCGCGAGCGTCGCGCGCCGTCGGCGGTGCCTGCACGACGACCCGCCCGCGGCAGCGCTCGTGGCTGCGCCGCGATGGGGCGGTCGTGGAGGTGTCGGGCACCCGGGAGGCGGTCGCGGAGGCTCCGCGACCTCCGTCAGGTGCGGGAGACCGTCGGCTTCTCGGCGTCGGTGCCGGAAGCAGGGGTGGTGGTGTCGTCGGAGTCGGACTCGACGTCCTCGAATTCTACCGCAGCCGGGGCGGGCGTCCACTCGCGACCCGGCCGGTAGGCCGAGGGCTCGGCGCCCGGGTGCTCGCGCTTCTGGATCACCACGAGGACCAGGCCGATGACCACGGCGATGAGCGCGGCCCAGACGTTGGTGCGGATGCCCCAGAAGAACTCGCTCGGGTCGATCCGGATGGACTCGAACCAGACGCGGCCGATCCCGTACCAGATCAGGTAGGCGGCGAAGACGGTGCCCCACTGCAGCTTGAGACGGCGCTCGAGCAGGAGGATGACCGCGATGCCGACGACGTTCCAGAGGATCTCGTAGAGGAAGGTCGGGTGGAAGAGCGTGCCCGCCGGGAGGCCGACGGGGAAGGCCGGGTTGGTGGTCTCGATCTCGAGACCCCAGGGCAGCGTGGTGGGCAGGCCGAAGAGCTCGTGGTTGAACCAGTTGCCCAGGCGCCCGAGCGCCTGCGCGGCGAGCATCCCGGGTGCGAGGGCGTCGGCGAAGGTCCAGAACCGCACGCCCGTCCAGCGGCAGCCGATGTAGGCCCCGACCGCTCCGCCGATCAGCCCGCCGAAGATGGCATTGCCGCCGTTCCAGATGCGGACGACCTCCCACGGGTCGGCGCCGTCGTAGAAGTAGTCGCCGGGGTGGGTGAGCACGTGGTAGGCGCGGGCGCCGACGATGCCGAGCGGCACCGCCCAGATGATGATGTCGAGGACGACCCACGGCTCGGCGCCGCGGCGCTTGAGGCGCTGGTTCGTCATGATCGTCGCCACGATGATCCCCGCGAGGATGCAGAGCGCGTAGGTGTGGATCGCGAGCGTCCAGTTGCCGATCGTGAGGTCGTACTGACTCCACGCGTCGGGGGGGCTCGGAATGCTCAGCGGTACGGACACCGGTACTCGACCTTTCGAAGGAGGGGGTCCCCCGGGCACGGCTCGGCCGCGCCCCGGTGGGCATCCCGATTGTAGCGGGAGGGTGTCAGCGCGCGGAGCGCAGGCGGGTGCCCTCGGCGAGGCCGCGGGAGGTCTCGGCGACCGCGTCGACCCCGCCGGACGCCAGCGCCCGCACCAGGGCGGATCCGACGATGGCGCCGTCCGCGTAGGCGAGGATCTCGGCGACCTGCTCGCCGGTCGAGATGCCCAGGCCGACGCACGCGCTCTCGGAGCCGGCGGCGCGGAGGCGGTCGACCAGGGTGCGGGCCGCGGAGTCGACGTCGGTTCGCGCGCCGGTGATGCCCATCGTCGAGACCGCGTAGACGAATCCACGGCTCGAGTCGACGGCCTGGCGCAGGCGAGTGTCCGTCGAGGACGGCGCCGCGAGGAACACGCGGTCGAGTCCGAGCCGCTCGGAGACGGCGAGCCACTCGGCGCCCTCGTCCGGGATCAGGTCGGGCGTGATGAGGCCGGACCCGCCGGCCTCGGCCAGATCGGTGGCGAAGCGCTCGACCCCGTACTGCAGGACGGGGTTGTAGTAGGTCATCACCAGGACCGGCACGTCGACGCGCGCCCGGATCTCGCGGACGGCCTCGAAGCCGTGGCGGAGGCGGAAGCCGCCCGCGATGGCGGCCTGGGTCGCCTCCTGGATGACGGGTCCGTCCATCACCGGATCGGAGTAGGGCAGACCGAGCTCGATCGCGTCGACGCCGTTCTCGGCCATGGCCACGGCGGCGTCGATGCTGGTCGGCAGGTCGGGGAAGCCGACGGGGAGGTAGCCGATCAGGGCGCCCGCCGCCTCCTCGTTCCGGCGCCGGACGGTCTCGGCGACGCTCGGTCCGCGGCCGCTCACGACTGCACCGCGCCCTGGTCCATGAGGCCGAAGTAGTGCGCAGCGGTCGTCATGTCCTTGTCGCCGCGGCCCGAGAGGTTGACCAGGATGGTGGCCTCGGGGCCGAGCTCGCGCCCGAGCTCCAGCGTGCCGGCCAGCGCGTGCGCGGACTCGATCGCCGGGATGATCCCCTCGGTGCGGCTGAGCAGCATGAGCGCGTCCATCGCGGCCGAGTCGGTGACCGCGCGGTAGTCGGCGCGGCCGATGCTCGAGAGCCACGCGTGCTCCGGGCCGATGCCCGGGTAGTCGAGGCCGGCCGAGATCGAGTGCGACTCGACGGTCTGGCCGTCCTCGTCCTGGAGGAGGAAGCTGCGGGCGCCGTGCAGGACGCCGGGGCGGCCCTTGCTGATGGTCGCCGCGTGGCGGGGGGTCTCGATCCCGTCGCCGCCGGCCTCGAAGCCGACGAGGCGGACCTCGGGGTCGTCGAGGAAGGCGTGGAAGATCCCCATCGCGTTGGAGCCGCCGCCGACGCAGGCGGTGACCGCGGTGGGCAGCGAGCCGGTGAGCTCGAGGACCTGCTCGCGCGCCTCCTCGCCGATGATCTTCTGGAAGTCCCGGACGAGGGCCGGGAACGGGTGCGGGCCCGCGACGGTGCCGAAGATGTAGTTCGTGGTGCCCACGTTCGTCACCCAGTCGCGCATCGCGTCGTTGATCGCGTCCTTGAGGGTGCGCGAGCCGGTCGTCACGGGGATCACCTCGGCGCCGAGCAGGCGCATGCGGGCGACGTTGAGGGCCTGGCGCTCGGTGTCGACCTCGCCCATGTAGACCACGCAGTCGAGGCCGAACAGGGCGGCGGCCGTGGCGGTCGCGACGCCGTGCTGGCCCGCTCCCGTCTCGGCGATGACGCGGGTCTTGCCGATCCGCTTGGTGAGCAGCGCCTGGCCCAGCACGTTGTTGATCTTATGCGAGCCGGTGTGGTTGAGGTCCTCGCGCTTGAGGATGATCCGCGCACCGCCGGCGTGCTCGGCGAACCGCGGCACCTCGGTGATGATCGACGGACGACCGGTGTAGCTGCGGTGCAGCTCCATCAGCTCGGCCGCGAACGCGGGGTCGACCTTCGTGCGCTCGTACTCGGCGCTCAGCTCGTCGAGGGCCTCGACGAGGGACTCGGGGACGTAGCGTCCGCCGAACTCGCCGAAGTAGGGGCCGAGTTCATCCCGGAGTGCCATGGGGGTACCGCCTATCGGAGTGGTCAGTGCGCCAGGAAGCCGGCGAGGGTGGAGACGGGGTCGCCGCCGGTGACGAGAGCCTCGCCCACGAGGACGACGTCGGCTCCGGAGCCGCGGTAGTGCGCGACGTCGTCGGCGGTGAGGACGGCCGACTCGGCCACCTTCACCGCATCGTCGGGGAAGCGCTCGGAGAGGCGGCCGAAGAGGTCGCGGTCGAGCTGGAAGGTGGAGAGGTCGCGGGCGTTCACGCCGATGAGCCGCGCGCCGAGGTCGGCGGCCCGCTCGAGCTCGTCGGCCGAGTGCGTCTCGACGAGCGGGGTCATCCCCAGCTCGAGCACGAGGGCGTGCAGCTCGGCGAGCAGGGGCTGCTCGAGCGCGGCGACGATGAGGAGGACCAGGTCGGCTCCGGCCGCGCGGGCCTCGAGGACCTGGTACGGCTCGGCGACGAAGTCCTTGCGCAGGACGGGGATCGACACGCGCTCGCGGACCGCCTCGAGGTCCGCGAGGGACCCCTTGAAGCGGCGCTCCTCGGTGAGGACGCTGATCGCGCTCGCTCCCCCGAGCTCGTACTGTCCGGCCAGCTCGGCGGGGACGGGGATGTCGGCGAGGGCTCCGCGCGACGGGCTGGCGCGCTTCACCTCGGCGATGATCCTGACGCGCTCGGCGGGGGCCAGAGCGGCCAGGGCGTCGAGGGCGGGCGCCTGGGCGAGCGCGCGGCGCTCGACGGCTTCGAGCGGGGCGCTCTCGCGGCGCCGGGCCGCGTCGGCCAGGGCGCCGGCGGTGAGGTCGGCGAGCACCTAGGCGCGCGCCTTCGGGTTCGCCTTCGCGCCGTTGACGCCGTAGCCCGCCTTGGCCATGCCCATGCCCACGAGCAGACCCACCACGACCAGGCCGGCCGAGAGCCAGACCACCAGGGGCACGTCGAACCAGAACGCGATCGTGCCGATCGTGAATCCGACCAGCATGATGACGACGGCCGTCCACGCTGCGGGCGAGTGGCCGTGGTTGTCGTCGTCGTGCTCGGTGCTCATGGGTCTCCTCCTGGGGGTGCATCGGGACCAGAGCAGTCTAGCGTGAGGCGCCTGAGCGCCCGGCCCGGACTCGCCTGCGCAGCCCCCTGCAGGAGGCGGGGATGCCGGACCGCCGGACACGTCCCCGGCCGCTGTCAGCGGCCCGAGGTGGGGTCGTCGCCGCGCGAGAGCTCGTCCCACGAGACGACCGGGTCGATGTCGCCGTCGTCCGTCTGCACGGTCGACGCGCCGTGGCCGTAGCCGTCGGCGGGCTCGAAGCGGGAGGCGCGCTTCCGCGCCGCTCCCGGCCAGCGGCCCGAGGTCGCGAGGACGCCGATCCCGAGCAGCGCGGTGAGCACGCCGCAGACCAGGGCGACGACGGGCCAGGCCGTCGCGGAGGACGAGGCCACGAGCGCCGCGACGGACTGCTCCCCCGCGATGGCGGTCGCCTCGGTGACGAGCGAAGCGCCGGCGCGCACGGGGTCGCCCAGTGCCGTCGCGGCCGCGAGCACCACCGAGGCGCCGAGGACGGCCTGGAGCACACCGAGCACGATCCGGAAGACGGGGCCGGCGATGGCGAGGGCCGCGGCGAGGGCGAGGCCCGCGAGCGCCAGGGCGGAGAGCGCGGGCGCGGCGACGGTCCCGGCCACGTCGATCCGCTGGCCCTCCCCCTCGATCGCGGCCAGGGTCAGCGTGGACCAGGTCTGGGTGGAGGAGGTCAGCTCGAGCGCGGCGAGCAGCACGACCCCGAGGATCGCCGTGTACTTCAGCCGCCGTCCGCTCATGCTCACTCCGCCGGACCGAGGCCGGTGAACGGCACGAGGGGGTCGACGTCGAAGCAGGCGTGCTCGCCCGTGTGGCAGGCGGCGCCGATCTGCTCGACCTGGACCAGCACGGTGTCGGCGTCGCAGTCGAGGGCGGCACCCCGCACGTACTGCGCGTGCCCGGACGTGTCGCCCTTGCGCCAGTACTCCTCGCGCGAGCGCGACCAGAAGGTGACGCGGCCCTCGGTGAGGGTCCGCCGGAGCGCCTCGCGGTCCATCCAGCCCATCATGAGCACCTCGCGGGTGTCGTGCTGCTGGATGATCGCGGGCAGGAGCCCGGTCGGATCGAAGGCGGCGCGGTCCAGGACGGCGTCGAGCTCGGCGGGGGTCATCGGATCTCGATCCCGGAGGCGGCGAGCGCGCGCTTGACGTCGCCGATCGTCAGCTCGCGGTTGTGGAAGACGGAGGCGGCGAGCACGGCGTCGGCTCCCGCGTCGACGGCCGGAGCGAAGTGCTCGACGGCGCCGGCGCCTCCGGAGGCGATGACCGGCACGGAGCTCAGCTCGCGCATCGCGGCGATCAGCTCGAGGTCGAAGCCCTGCTTGGTGCCGTCGGCGTCGATGGAGTTGACCAGCAGCTCCCCGGCGCCGCGCTCGACGGCCTCGGCCGCCCAGGCCAGGGCGTCGAGCTCGGTCTCGCGGCGTCCGCCGTGAGTGGTGACGACGAAGCCGGACGCCGTGGCGTCGCTCCGCTTGACGTCGAGCGAGAGCACGAGCACCTGCGCGCCGAAGACGTCGGCGATCTCGCCGAGGAGCTCGGGCCGGGCGATCGCGGCGGAGTTGACGCCCACCTTGTCGGCGCCGTGCGCGAGCAGTCGCGAGACGTCCTCGGCGCTGCGCACGCCTCCGCCGACCGTGAGCGGGATGAAGACCTGCTCGGCGGTCGCCCGCACCACGTCGTAGGTGGTCGAGCGGTCGTCGACCGTGGCGGTGACGTCGAGGAAGGTCAGCTCGTCGGCGCCCTGCTCGAAGTAGAGGCGGGCGAGCTCGACGGGGTCGCCCGCATCGCGCAGGTTCTGGAAGTTGACGCCCTTCACGACGCGGCCGGCGGCGACGTCGAGGCAGGGGATGACGCGGACGGCGAGACTCATCGGCTCCCCCTCTACAGGCGCGCGGCGTGGATGGAGGTGACCAGGATCGCGCGGGCGCCCAGGTCGTACAGGCGGTCCATCACCTGGTTCATGTCCGAGCGCGGCACCATCACGCGGACGGCCACCCACTCGGCGTCGTGCAGCGGCGAGACCGTCGGCGACTCGAAGCCCGGGGCGATCGCCGTGGCGCTCTCCAGGAGCGCGACGGGGCAGTCGTAGTCGAGCAGCACGTACTCGCGCGCGACCAGCACGCCCTGGAGGCGGCGCAGCAGCACCGGGATGCCCTCGGGCTCCCCCGCGGCGGAGACCAGGACGGCGGTCGAGTCCAGGATGACCGGCCCGAAGATCTCGAGTCCGGCCTTGCGGAGCGTGGTGCCGGTCTCGACGACATCCGCGATGACGTCGGCGACGCCGAGCTGGATCGCGGACTCGACCGCGCCGTCGAGGCGGATCAGCGTCACCTCGACGCCGTGCTCCCGGAGGAAGC
Source organism: Rathayibacter sp. VKM Ac-2805 (assembly GCF_009834265.1). NCBI lineage: Bacteria > Bacillati > Actinomycetota > Actinomycetes > Micrococcales > Microbacteriaceae > Rathayibacter > Rathayibacter sp. VKM Ac-2805. Next base: position 1,579,543 of record NZ_CP047185.1, on the reverse strand, counting down.
GGCCCACGAGGCCCGGGTAGCTGGTCGCCACGCGGAGGCCGTCGATCTGCGCGAGCTCGTCGTAGCGGCCGGCGGGCCCGGCGAAGCGGAAGGTGGAGTTCGCGAAGCCGAGGCTCGCGATCTCGCGCGCCTCGGAGCCGGAGTCGATCAGGAGGTCGCGGCCGGTGACCCCGACGTCGAGAGCGCCGGAGCCGACGTAGGTGGCGATGTCGCGCGGGCGCAGGTAGAAGAACTCCACCCCGTTGCGCTCGTCGACGACGTGCAGCTCCTTCGGGTCGCGGCGGCCGGTGTAGCCGGCCTCCGCGAGCATCTGACCGGCGGTCTCCGAGAGGGAGCCCTTGTTGGGGACGGCGACGCGCAGGAGCGCCGGGGCGGGGGTGGTGGTCACGGGACGTCCTTCATGACTCGACGGCTGTTCAGGGGGCGGCACGGCTCCTCGGGGAGCGTGCGGGCGCGACGGCGCGGAGCGGAGGCGCACCCCGGCGAGCGGGGCGGGGCTCACAGATGCCGGTAGACGTCGGCCGTCGTCAGTCCCTTGGCGAGCATGAGCACCTGCAGGTGGTAGAGCAGCTGCGAGATCTCCTCGGCGGTGCGCTCGTCGCCCTCGTACTCGGCGGCCATCCACACCTCGGCGGCCTCCTCGACGATCTTCTTGCCGATGAAGTGCACGCCGGCGTCGAGCTCGCGGACGGTGCCCGAACCCTCGGGACGGGCGGCGGCCTTCTCGCCCAGCTCAGCGAAGAGGTCGTCGAAAGTTTTCACCGGGGAAGTCTATACGGCGGCCGGGCGCGGGCCGCCTCAGTGCCGGTGCAGGTGAGCGGTCGCCGTCTCGCGCAGCGACGCGATCGCGGCCTCCGGGTCGTCCGCGCCGAAGACCGCGGAGCCCGCGACGAAGGTGTCGGCTCCCGCCTCCGCTGCGATCTCGATCGTGCCGGGTGCGATCCCGCCGTCGACCTGGAGCCAGACGTCGAGCCCGGTGCGGTCCACCACGTTCCGGAGGGTGCGCAGCTTGGGCATCGTCTCCTCCATGAAGGACTGGCCCCCGAAGCCGGGCTCGACCGTCATCACGAGGACCTGGTCGAACTCGGGCAGGAGGTCGAGGTAGTCGTCCACCATCGTGCCCGGCTTGAGCGCGATCCCCGCTCGCGAGCCGATCTCGCGCAGGCGCCGCGCGAGGGCCACGGCGTCGCGCGCGGCCTCGGCGTGGAAGGTCACGGAGTAGGCGCCGGTCTCGGCGTAGTCGGGGGCCCACCGGTCGGGGTCGTCGATCATCAGGTGCAGGTCGAGCGGCCGGGGCGAGACGTCCTGGAGGCGCTGGACCATGGTCAGCCCGAAGGTGAGGTTCGGCACGAAGTGGTTGTCCATCACGTCGACGTGCACGAGGTCGGCTCCGGCGATGCGCTGCAGCTCGGCCTCGAAGTTCACGAAGTCGGCGGAGAGGATGCTGGGGTTGATCCGTGCGGGCATGCCTCCAGCCTAGATCGGAGCGTCCTCCGCGTCCGCCCGGCCGAGCACGCTCCCGCTCCGGAGGGGTCAGGCGTTCCCGGACGCCGCCTCGAGGGGCCGGCGGCGGAGGAGCTGCACGAACATGGCGTCGGTGCCGTGCCGGTGCGGCCAGAGCTGCACGTGGAGGGGGCCGTCCGGCAGCGGGAGCGGGTCCGCCGTCACCGCGCGCAGCACGGCCGGCGTGTCGACGAGCTCGAGCTCGTGCCGCTCCTGCGCGAGGGCGAGCACGCGCCGGGTCTCTCCGAGGTGCGGCGAGCAGGTCACGTAGGCCAGCAGCCCGTCGGGAGCGAGAGCCCTCACCGCGGAGTCGAGCAGCTCGCCCTGGAGGGCGGCCAGCGGCTCCACGTCGGCCGCGGACTTGCGCCAGCGCGCCTCGGGCCGACGCCGCAGCGCACCGAGACCGGTGCACGGCGCGTCGAGGAGGATGCGGTCGAACGATCCCGGCCGCTCGTCGCCCAGGTCGCGCCCGTCGCCGGTGCGCACCTCGACCGACGGGTCGACGGCGGCCAGCGCCTGCCGCACCAGGCCCGCGCGGCCCGGGACCACCTCGTTGGCGAGCAGCGCCGCCCCGCCTGCGCGCGCCTCCGCCGCGAGCAGCGCCGCCTTGCCGCCGGGTCCCGCGCACAGGTCGAGCCAGCGCTCGCCCGGGCGGACCGGCCGTGCCCGGGAGAGCGCCAGAGCGGCGAGCTGGGAGCCCTCGTCCTGCACGCGCACGCGGCCCTCGTGCACCGCGGGGAACGCCTCCGGGTCGCCGCCGGTGCTGGTCATGCCGACCGGCGAGAACCGGTCGGATTCGGCGTCGGCGATCTCGCCGGGAGACGCCAGGCCCGGCAGAGCCACAAGGTTCACCCGCGGAGCCGCGTTGTCGGCGGCGAGCAGCGCGTCGAGCTCGTCGGCCGCCCCCTCCGCCGCCAGCGCCCGTCGCAGGGCGCGCACGATCCACACGGGGTGGGAGCTCAGCGCGGCGATCCGGTCGTCCCCGGAGACCGCGGCCGCGGAGACCCGCTCGCGCCACTCGCCGGCGCTCGAGCGCGAGACCGCGCGCAGCACGGCGTTGGCGAAGGCCACCGCTCCCCGCGAGGAGCCGGCCGCGACGAGCGCGACGCTCTCGTTCACCGCGGCGTGCGGGGCCACACGGGTCGCGAGCAGCTGGTGCACGCCCAGGCGCAGCGCGTCGAGCACGGGCGCATCGATGCTCTCGACGGACCGGCCGGCCGCCAGGGCGATCACGCGGTCGTAGTAGCCGGACATCCGCAGAGTGCCGTAGCAGAGCTCGGTGGCCAGTCCCGCGTCGGCGGGCGAGAGGCCGGCGGCGCTGATCCGCGCGGGCAGGACCAGGTTGGCGTAGGCGTCCGACCCGCTCACCGCGAGCAGGACGTCGTAGGCGACCCGGCGGGCGGGAGCGGCCTCGCGCCGGGCGCTCACGCGAGCACCGTGCTCTCGCGCAGGCCGCGGGCCCAGGCGGCGCCGGCCATCGGGGTCCTGCCGGCGGGCTGGACGGTGACCAGCTCCACCGCTCCGTCCGCGGTGCCGACGAGGGCGCGCCCCGAGTCGAGGCGGACGACGCCGGGAGCGAGGTCCCCCTCGGCCGCGCGGACCGCGAGCACCTTGAGGCGCGCGTCCCCCACCGCGGTCGAGGCTCCGGGCTCGGGAGTCGTTCCGCGCACGAGCGCGAGGACCCGCGCGGTCGGGAGGCTCCAGTCGATCCGGCCGTCGGCGGCGTCGAGCTTGGGAGCGGGGGTCGCCTGTCCGGCCTGCGGAGTCGCGACGGCCGTGCCCTCCTCCAGCGCGTCGACCACGCCGAGGGTGAGGCCGGCGCCGCTCCCGGCCAGCTCCGTCAGCAGCTCGCCCGCGGTGCGCTCCCCCGCGTCGACGGCGAGCTCGGCGTACACGTCACCGGCGTCGAGCTCGGCGACCAGCTGGAAGACGCTCGCGCCGATCCGCGTGTCGCCCGCCATCAGCGCCCGCTGGACGGGAGCCGCCCCGCGCCAGCGCGGCAGCAGGGAGAAGTGCAGGTTGATCCAGCCCAGGCGCGGCACCGCCAGCAGGCGCTGCCGGACGAGGCCGCCGTAGGCCACGATCACGCCGAGGTCGGGGGCGAGGCCCGCGATCCGGTCGGTCACGTCCTCGTCGAGGCGGTTCGCCCGGATCACCGGGATCCCCAGCTCCTCGGCCGCGACGGCGACCGGCGAGGGGGTGAGCACGCGCTTGCGGCCCACCGGGGCGTCCTCCCGGGTGACCACGGCGACGACCTCGTGCGCGGAGGCGGCGAGGTCGCGGAGGGTCGGAACGGCGGCGGCGGGCGTGCCGGCGAAGACGAGGCGCACGGGGGTCTCCTGGGGAGTCAGAGGATGTCGGGGTCGTCGAGACGGACCCGGAGCCGGGGGGCCGGCCGGAAGCGGCCGGGCGTGGTCGGCGGGCGACGACGGCGCGTGGCGTTGCGGATCACGGCGGAGCGGAGGCGCGCGGCCACATCCGCACCGCGAGCGTAGTCGAACCGGACGATCGCCCGGACGGAGCCGTCCTCGAGCCCGACAGGACCGAGGACCTCGTGCCGGTCGTCCTCGTCGAGCGCGTCGAGCGCCTCCTCCACCGCGTGCGCGTCGCCGCTCACCGTGGCCAGGCGCACCGCGGGCGGGAAGCGCAGAGCGCGCCGCTCCTGGAGCTCGGCCCGGAGGTACTCGGCCTGCCGCCAGGTCGCCAGGGCGGTCGCGAGCCGGCCGCCGACCCCGACCAGGAGGACCGGCGCGCCCGGGCGGGCCAGCGCCGCGGCGTTCGACCAGGTGCGGAGCGCGTCGTCGGCGACCCGCAGGCTCTCGCGGGCCAGCATCCGCTCGCCGTCCAGCAGCAGGACGGCGTGGTAGCCGCCGTCGGCCCGCGGCTCCGCCCCGCGCGTAGCCACGACGAGCGCGGGCTCGTCGGGGAGGGTGAGCACGGGGCGCTGCCCGTCTGCGACGATCACCTTGGCACCCGGGAAGGCGCGTCCGAGCTCCTCCGCGGTGCGGCCCGCGCCGAGGGAGACGAGGCGCAGAGCCGTCGCCTCGCAGACGGAGCAGGTCCAGTCGGCCGCGATCAGGCCGCACCAGCCGCAGCTCGGCCGCCCGCCCTCGGAGTGCACGCCGAGCGGACCCTGGCAGCGGTTGCAGCGTGCGACGGTCCGGCAGCGGGCGCAGGCGACCACCGGCGCGTAGCCGGGGCGCGCGACCTGGACGAGCACGGGACCGGAGTCGAGGGCCTTCCGCGCCTCCCGCCAGGCGGAGGAGGGGATGCGCGCTGCCGCGTCGTGCTCGTCGGCCGCCCACTGCTGGGCGGTCGGCACGACGTGCGGGCGGCGGCTCGGCCGCGGCTCCACCTCGGTCGCGAAGCCGATCTCGACGAGCCGCTCGACCTCGACCGTGCGCGTGTTGCCGAGCAGGACGAGGCCGGCGCCGCTCTGCTCCTGCCGCACCAGGGCGACGTCGCGGGCGTGCGCGTAGGGCGCGAGCGGCTCGGCGAAGAGCGGATCGCCGTCGTCCCAGAGCGCGATCAGGCCGAGGGCGGAGGAGGGCGCGTAGAGGACGGAGCGGTTGCCGACGACGACCCGCGGCCCGGGATCGAGGCAGCGGACGAACGCGGAGTAGCGCTCGGCGCCCTTCTGCCGCGCATCGAGGCGCACCACCGCCTCCGCGGGGACGAGGGCGGCGAGAGCGAGCTCCAGCTGCTCCTGGTCGCGGTAGTCGGGGACGGCCAGGATCGCGTCGCGGCCCGCGGCGAGCGTGTCCCGGGCGAGCTCGGCGAGCGTGACGGCCCAGCCGCCGACCCACGCGCCCGAGTCGAGGCTCACCGGAGCCGGCACGGCGCCGACCGCCAGCCGGGCCCCTTCGGCGAGTCCCGCGAAGGAGGCGTCGGGGTAGCCCGTCACGCCGCCCGCCTCGACCGCGGGCGCCGCAGGAGCGGGACCCGCGGCGAGTCGCGCCTTCTCGACGCGGACGTGGCGGCGCGGCACGGCCAGGCGCAGCACGTCGCTCGCGCCCCCGGAGGCGCGGTCGGCCACCCGGCGGGCGAGGGCCCAGACCTCCGGGGTCAGCACGACGAGCGGCGAGACCAGCTCCTCGATGCCGCTGAGCGCTCCGGCGTGCTCGGTCCCCTCCCCCGTCTCGACGACGAACGCGTCGGCGATCCGGCCTCCGGTCCGCAACGGCACCCGCACGCGCACGCCGGGGACCACCTCGCCGCGCAGCGCCTCCGGCACCGCGTAGTCCAGGAGCCGGTCGAGCTGCGGGAGGGGCGAGTCCAGGAGCACGCGCGCGACGGCTCCGCTCGTCGCCATCGCCGCCGCGCCCGCTACGAGAGGCCCGCGGCGGAGCGCAGGTCGTCGACCCGGTCGAGGCGCTCCCAGGTGAAGTCGGGGAGCTCCCGGCCGAAGTGGCCGTAGGCCGCGGTCTGCGCGTAGATCGGGCGGAGCAGGTCGAGTGCGTGGATGATCGCGGCCGGGCGCAGGTCGAAGACCGAGCGGATCGCCTCGGTGATCGTCTCGTCGGAGACGGTGCCGGTGCCGAAGGTCTCGACGTAGAGGCCGACCGGGGCCGCCTTGCCGATGGCGTAGGCGACCTGCACCTCCAGCCGCGAGGCGAGCCCCGCGGCGACCGCGTTCTTGGCGACCCACCGCATGGCGTAGGCGGCCGAGCGGTCCACCTTCGACGGGTCCTTGCCCGAGAACGCGCCGCCGCCGTGGCGGGACGCTCCGCCGTAGGTGTCGACGATGATCTTGCGGCCGGTGAGCCCGGCGTCGCCCTGAGGCCCGCCGATCTCGAAGCGGCCGGTCGGGTTGATCAGCAGGCGCACGGCGGAGGAGTCGAGGTCGACCGTCTCGAGGACGGGGCGGATGACGTGCGCCGCGATGTCCGCGTGGATCGTCTCGGTGCTGACGTGCTCGGCGTGCTGGGTGGACAGGACGACGGTGTCGATGGTGGACGGCGTCGTGCCGTCGTAGCCGATGGTGACCTGGGTCTTGCCGTCGGGCCGGAGGTAGTCGAGCTCGCCCGACTTGCGGACGGCGGCCAGGCGCTCGGCGAGGCGGTGCGAGAGCCAGCTCGGCAGCGGCATGTACTCGGGGGTCTCGTCGGTCGCGAAGCCGAACATCAGGCCCTGGTCGCCCGCGCCCTGGCGGTCGAAGGCGTCCTCGCCCGCCTCGGAGGAGCGGACCTCGAGCGCCGTGTCGACGCCCGCCGCGATCTCGGGCGACTGCTGGCCGATCGAGACCGAGACGCCGCAGGAGCGGCCGTCGAAGCCCTTCTCCGAGGAGTCGTAGCCGATCTCGACGATCGTGTCGCGCACGATCTTGGGGATCTCGACGTAGCCGCTCGTGGAGACCTCGCCCGCGACGTGCACGAGCCCCGTCGTGACCAGCGTCTCGACGGCGACCCGGCTGTGCGGGTCCTCGCGGAGCAGGGCGTCGAGGATGCGGTCCGAGATCTGGTCGCAGATCTTGTCCGGGTGGCCCTCGGTGACGGACTCGGAGGTGAACAGGCGGAGGGGACCGGAGGTCATGCTTCTCTTCTCGTCCCGGCTCGTGCGGACCGGGGTCGTTCGTACCGGGAGTGGCCTGGCGGGCGCGATGCCGGGCGGCAGGCGATCGGCGCCTGGGCGGGCGGACCGGCGGGGCTAGCGCACGACCGCGTCCAGGACGCGATCGGCCACCTCCGCCTTGCTGCCCGAGGCCTCGCCAACTATATCGCCGGCCCGATCGAGGACCACGACGGCGTTGCTGTCGCTCTGGAAACCCTCGGCCCAGCCCACCCTGTTGAGGACGAGCAGGTCGCAGCCCTTCCGGGCGATCTTGGCGCGGCCGAGCGCGAGCATCGCGTCCCGGTCCGGCTCGGTCTCCGCGGCGAAGCCGACGACGATCTGCCCCTCCCGCCGGGAGGCGGAGATCTCGGCGAGGACGTCCGGGTTCTTGACGAGCTCGAGGACGAGACGGTCGCCCTGCTGCTCCTTCTTGATCTTCGCGTCGGCGACCGCGGCGGGCCGGTAGTCGGCGACGGCCGCGGCCATGATCACGACGTCCGCGCCGGGGGCCGCGGCGAGGGCGGCCTCGCGCAGCTCGAGCGCGGTGCCCACCGGGAGGACCGTGACGCCCTCCGGCGCCGGCACGTCGAGGTTCGCGGCGAGGAGGGTGACCTCCGCGCCCCGGGCCGCAGCGGCCAGCGCGAGCGCGACGCCCTGCCTGCCGCTGGAGCGGTTGCCGACGAAGCGCACCGGGTCGAGGGGCTCGCGGGTGCCGCCGGCGGTCACGAGGACGCGCACGCCCGCGAGGTCGCGGCGGGCGGAGGCGGAGCGGGCGTGGACGGCGAGGGCCTCCGCCACGATCGTCTCGGGCTCCTCCATGCGGCCGGGGCCCGAGTCGGCGCCGGTGAGGCGGCCGACCGCGGGGCCGACGACGTGCACGCCGCGGGAGCGGAGCACCGCCGTGTTCGCGACGGTGGCGGCGTTCGCCCACATCTCGGTGTGCATCGCGGGGGCGACCACGAGCGGGGCGGTGCTCGCGAGCACCGTGTTGCCGAGCAGGTCGTCGGCGAGGCCGGCGGCGAGCTTGGCGAGCGTGTGCGCCGTCGCGGGCGCGATCACGATGAGGTCGGCGGCCTGGCCGATGGCCACGTGCCGGACCTCGGCGACGCCCTCGTAGAGCTCGGTGTGCACCGGGTTCCGCGAGATGGCCTCGAGGGTGGGCTTGCCGACGAAGCGCAGCGCGGCCTCGGTCGCGACGACGTGCACGTCGTGCTCCGCGAGGACCAGCGCGCGGACGACTCCGACGGCCTTGTACGCGGCGATGCCGCCGGTGATGCCGACGACGACGTTGAGCCGTCGGCCGGCATCGAGAGAGGAGCCCACCCGGAGGGGACTACTCGGCGAGGGGCTTGGCGACGAGCTTGTCCTCGTTGATCTCGTGCAGTGCGACCGAGAGGGGCTTGTCGTCGATGGTGGAGTCGACCAGCGGGCCGACGTTGTCGAACAGGCTGCCCTCGTGGAGGTCGGCGTAGTAGTCGTTGATCTGGCGGGCGCGCTTGGAGGCGAAGATCACCAGCGCGTACTTGGAGTCGACCTTCGAGAGGAGCTCGTCGATGGGCGGGTCGATGATGCCGAGGTTGTTGGCCATGGGTGTCTCCTTGCAGGCGCATCAGCGCCGATCTGCGGCTCCGGAGCAACACGGCGCGCGGGCTCCGAGGGGCGTGTGCCCGATGGGGCCCGGGGCGTCGGCCCGGAGGTGGTCGGTGGCCCGGTGTCAGCGGCCCGGGTCAGCGGGCGCGCCGTCGGCACGAGGCGACATCAATTCTACGACCTCGCGGGCCGCTTCGGGCACGGTGCTGTTGACGACGGCGAAATCGAACTCGTCCTGCGCGGCCAGCTCCACCTTCGCGGTGGCCAGACGGCGCTCCTGCTCCTCCGCGCTCTCGGTGCCGCGGCCGACCAGCCGGCGGACCAGCTCGTCCCAGCTCGGCGGCAGGAGGAAGACCAGCCGCGCGTCCGGCATCCGCTCGCGCACCTGGCGGGCACCCTGGATGTCGATCTCGAGCATCACCTGCCGGCCCTGCTCCAGCGCGGCGTCGATGGGGCCGCGGGGCGTGCCGTAGCGGTGAGCGTTGTGGACGACGGCGTACTCGAGGAACTCCCCCGCCGCGACCATCCGGTCGAACTCGGCGTCGTCGACGAAGTAGTAGCTGACGCCGTCCTCCTCGCCCGGACGCGGGGCCCGGGTGGTGGCCGAGACCGAGAGCAGGACGTCCGGGTAGTTCTCGCGGATGTAGGTCGACACGGTGCCCTTGCCGACCGCGGTCGGACCGGCGAGGACGAGCAGGCGGTTGCGGCCGGGGCGGCGCTGCCGCGACTCCCGCTCCTCCAGGAACGACGCCAGGCCCTCGACCTGGCGCCGGCCGAGCCCGCCGAGGCGCTTCGACTCGGCGATCCGCAGCTGGTCCATCACCCGGGGCGTCTTCACCACGCCGAGCGCGGGCACGGCGCGGAGCAGCTCGCTGACGCGCATCCGCCCCTCGACTCCGAGCGGCTCGGCCTGGGCCGCCGCGAGCACGGCGGTCGCGGGGCGGCGTCCGGCGGCGACGGCCTTCTTGACGGCGGCGCGGGCACGGCGCGCCGCGATCGCGGCCTCGGAGGCGGCGCGCCGGTCGACCTCGGGCGGCGAGGGACGGCGCACGGCCTCCGGGCGCGAGGAGGCGCCGGGATCGGGGCTGACGGTTTCAGCGGACAAGGGTCTCCTGGATGTCGGTCGCGCGGCGGGTGATCTCGGCCGCGATCCCCGAGGGGCCGGCGCCGAGCACGCTGCGCGACTCGCTGACGATGGTGGCGGCGCTCAGCGCGCCGAACAGCCGCTGCGCGTCCGCGACGGCCGCGCCCTGGTGGCCGAAGCCGGGCGCGAGCACCGGGAGTGCGGGGTGCAGAGGTTCGTCGATGCCGATGCCGAAGTCGCCCAGGGCGACCGTGGCGCCGAGCACCACGCCGATCGAGCCGATCGACGCGCGAGCGTGAGCGTCGTTCCAGGATGCCACGTCCGCCACGACCGCGCGTGCCACGGTGGATCCCGCCCGGCCGCCGTCCTGCACGAGGGCGCGCTGCACGGGACGGGCCTCGGGGTTGGAGGTGGCTGCGAGGACGAACACGCCCTTGCCCGCCTCCTCGGCGAGGGTCAGCATCCCCTCGAGGGAGCCGAGCCCCTGGTAGGCCGCGGCGGTCATGGCGTCCGCCTCGAGCGGCGAGCCCGGCCGGAGCCACGCCTCGGCGTAAGCGGTGACGCTCGTGCCGATGTCGCCGCGCTTGACGTCGGCGATCACCAGCAGTCCGGCCTCGCGGGCGTCGGCGAGCACGCGCTCGAGCGCGGCGTAGCCCGCCGAGCCGTGCCGCTCGAAGAACGCGACCTGCGGCTTCACCACGCCCGCACGGCCGGCCGCCGCCTCGACGACCGTTCGGCCGAAGCTCTCGAGCCCGGCCGCGTCGTCGGCGAGGCCCCACGCGTCGAGCAGGTACGCGTGCGGGTCGATCCCGACGCAGAGCCGGCCATGCGCGGCGAACGCCGCCTCGAGGCGCGAGCCGAAGGAGGCGGTGCCCGCCGCGCCGCCGCTCACGCGGTGCGCTCCGCGCGGCGCAGGGCGTAGTCCTGCAGGCTCGTCACCTCGAAGGGCTCGTTCGCCGCGTCGAGCGAGGCGACCGCGGCCGCGAGCTGGGCGATCGTGGTGAACAGCGGCTTGTCCGCGGCGACCGCGGCGGCGCGGATCTCGTAGCCGTCGGCACGGGTCGCTCCTCCGCTGGGCGTGTTGATCACCACGTCGACCTCGTCGCGGGCGATCAGCTCGACGATGGAGGGCGCGTCGCCCTCGGCGGTCTCGCTGTACTTGCGGACCACGCGGGCCTGGATCCCGTTCCGGTTCAGCACCTCGGCCGTGCCCTCGGTCGCGAGGATGTCGAAGCCGAGCTGGCGCAGGCGCAGCGCGGGCAGGACGATCGAGCGCTTGTCGCGGTCGGCGACCGAGATGAAGACGGTCCCGCTCGCCGGCATGCCGCCGTACGCGGCGTCCTGGCTCTTCGCGAAGGCGCGCGGGAAGTCGCGGTCGATCCCCATGACCTCGCCGGTGGAGCGCATCTCGGGCCCGAGCAGCGAGTCGACGATCTGGCCCTCCTTGGTGCGGAAGCGCTTGAACGGCAGGACCGCCTCCTTCACCGCGATGGGAGAGTCCATCGGGACGTCGGAGCCGTCGCGCTCGGGCAGCAGGCCCTCGGCCTTCAGCGCGGCGATGGTCTCGCCCACCATCAGGCGCGACGCGGCCTTCGCGAGCGGGATGCCCAGCGCCTTCGACACGAACGGCACGGTGCGCGAGGCCCGGGGGTTCGCCTCGAGCACGTAGAGCACGCCCTGGCCGATCGCGAACTGGACGTTCAGCAGTCCCCGGACGCCGACGCCCTGCGCGATCGCGAGGGTCGCCTCCCGCACCTGGTCGATCTGGCGGCGGCCGAGCGTCACCGGCGGGAGCGTGCACGCCGAGTCGCCGGAGTGGATGCCGGCCTCCTCGATGTGCTCCATCACTCCTCCGATGTAGAGCTGCTCGCCGTCGAAGAGCGCGTCGACGTCGATCTCGATCGCGTCGTCGAGGAAGCGGTCCACCAGCAGCGGGTGCGCCTCGTCGATGATCCCCTCGCCGGCCATCCGCTCGAAGTAGTCCTCGAGCTGGGGCGTGCCGTAGACGATCTCCATGCCGCGCCCGCCGAGGACGAACGACGGACGGACGAGGACCGGGTAGCCGATCTCCACCGCGACCTCGCGGGCGCCGTCGAGGTCGGTCGCGGTGCCGTTGCGCGGAGCGAGAAGCCCCGCCTCGTCGAGGATCCGCGAGAACGCGCCGCGCTCCTCCGCGAGGTCGATGTTCGCGGGGGTGGTGCCGAGGATGGGCACGCCGGCCGCCTCGAGGCCCGCGGCGAGCCCGAGCGCCGTCTGGCCGCCCAGCTGCACGACGACGCCGACGAGCTCGCCGGACTGCGACTCCGCGTGGATGACCTCGAGCACGTCCTCGAGAGTCAGCGGCTCGAAGTAGAGGCGGTCCGAGGTGTCGTAGTCGGTCGAGACCGTCTCGGGGTTGCAGTTGATCATGATCGTCTCGAAGCCCGCGTCCGAGAGCGCGAACGAGGCGTGCACGCAGGAGTAGTCGAACTCGACCCCCTGGCCGATGCGGTTGGGACCGGAGCCCAGGATGACGACCTTGCGGCGGTCGGCGGCGACGACCTCCGTCTCCTCGTCGTACGAGGAGTAGTGGTACGGCGTGAGCGCCGGGAACTCGCCCGCGCAGGTGTCGACGGTCTTGTAGACCGGGCGCACGTCCAGCGCGTAGCGGGTGCGGCGGACCTCCGCCTCGTCGAGACCGCGGAGCTCGGCGATCTGCGCGTCCGAGAAGCCGTGGTCCTTCGCCAGGCGGAGGAGTCCGGCGTCGAGGCCGTCGTGCTCGCGCACCAGGTCGGCGATCTCGTTGATCAGCACGATCTGGTCGAGGAACCAGGGGTCGATCTTCGTGGACTCGAACGCCTGCTCGACCGTGGCTCCCAGGCGCAGCGCCTGCTGCACGGTGACGATGCGGCCGTCGGTCGGGGTCCTCGCGATCTCGAGGAGCTCCTCGACCGAGCGCTCCTGCGCGCCCCAGTGGAACGACGAGCCGCGCTTCTCGAGCGAGCGGAGCGCCTTCTGCAGGGCCTGCGCGTAGTTGCGGCCGATCGCCATCGCCTCGCCCACCGACTTCATGGTCGTGGTCAGCGTCTTGTCGGCGGCCGGGAACTTCTCGAACGCGAACCGCGGGACCTTCACGACCACGTAGTCCAGCGTCGGCTCGAAGCTCGCCGGCGTCACCTTGGTGATGTCGTTCGGGATCTCGTCCAGGCGGTAGCCGATGGCGAGCTTCGCGGCGATCTTGGCGATCGGGAAGCCGGTCGCCTTGGAGGCGAGGGCGGAGGAGCGGGAGACGCGCGGGTTCATCTCGATCACGATGATCCGGCCGTCCGCCGGGTCGATCGCGAACTGGATGTTGCAGCCGCCCGTGTCCACGCCCACGTCGCGGATGATCCGGATGCCGATGTCGCGCAGCTTCTGGTACTCGCGGTCGGTGAGGGTCAGCGCCGGTGCGACGGTGATCGAGTCGCCCGTGTGCACGCCGACGGGGTCGACGTTCTCGATCGAGCAGACGACGACCGTGTTGTCGGCCGTGTCGCGCATGAGCTCGAGCTCGTACTCCTTCCAGCCGAGGATCGACTCCTCCAGGAGAACCTCGGTGGTGGGGCTCTGGTGCAGGCCGTCGCCGACCATCCGCACCAGCTCCTCGCGGGTGTAGGCGAAGCCGGAGCCCAGGCCGCCCATGGTGAACGACGGGCGGATGACGAGGGGGTAGCCCAGGTCCTCGGCGTACTCGATCGCCTCGTCGACGGTGTGCGCGATGTAGGACTTCGCGACGTCGGCGCCCGCGTCCAGCACCAGCTGCTTGAAGATCTGGCGGTCCTCGCCGCGGTTGATCGCCTCGAAGCTCGCGCCGATGAGCTCGACGCCGTACTTCTCGAGGATCCCGAGGTCGTGCAGCTGGATGGCCGCGTTCAGGGCCGTCTGCCCGCCGAGGGTCGGCAGGATGGCGTCCGGCTTCTCCTTGGCGATGATCGCCTCGATCGCCTTGGGCGTGATCGGCTCCACGTAGGTGGCGTCGGCGAAGTCGGGATCGGTCATGATCGTCGCCGGGTTGGAGTTGACCAGGATCACGCGCACCCCCTCGGCGCGCAGCACGCGGCAGGCCTGGGTGCCGGAGTAGTCGAACTCGACGGCCTGTCCGATGACGATCGGGCCGGAGCCGATGACCAGGACGCTCTGGATGTCTTCCCTGCGCGGCATTACTTCTGCTCTCCGATGCTGCTGGTCGTGGGGATGTCGGTGGGCTCCGAGGCCCCGCGCCCGGCCGTGCGCTGCACGACCATCTCGCGGAAGCGGTCGAAGAGGTGGTTGGAGTCGTGCGGGCCGGCCGCCGCCTCCGGGTGGTACTGCACCGAGAAGGCGGGGATGTCGAGGCAGCGCAGGCCCTCCACGACCGAGTCGTTGAGGGAGTAGTGGCTGACCTCGACGCGGCCGAAGCCCTCGGGCGAGTCCAGCTCGCCCTCGATCGGCGCGTCCACGGCGAACCCGTGGTTCTGCGAGGTGATCTCCACGCGGCCGGTGAGCTTGTCGAGCACGGGCTGGTTGATCCCGCGGTGGCCGAACGGGAGCTTGTAGGTGCCGAAGCCGAGAGCGCGCCCGAGCAGCTGGTTGCCGAAGCAGATGCCGAAGAACGGCAGGTCGGCGCGCAGGGTGGTGCGCAGCAGCTCGACGTGGCGGTCCGAGGCCTCGGGGTCGCCGGGGCCGTTGGAGAAGAAGAGCGCGGACGGGTCGAGCGCGAGCACCTGCTCGGCGGTCACCGACTCGGGCAGCACGTGCACGTCGAAGCCGCGCTCCGCGAGGTAGTTGACCGTCGAGGTCTTCACCCCCAGGTCGATGACCGCGACCGAGCCGACGCGCTCGCCGCGGGCGGGCACCGTGTACTGCTCGTCGGTCGAGACCGAGGAGGACAGGTTGAGCCCCTGCATCTGCCGGCCGCCGAGGACCAGCGCGAGCTGCTCCTCCTCGGGGAGGGCGAGGTCCTCGCCGGAGAACACGCCGGCGCGCATCGAGCCGGCCGAGCGGATGTGGCGGGTGATCGCCCGGGTGTCGACGCCGGAGATCCCGACGATGCCGTCGGTCTCCAGGTCGTCGCCGAGGGAGCGCTGCGCGCGGAAGTTGGAGACGACGCGGGAGGGGTCGCGGACGACGTAGCCGGCGACCCAGATGCGGCGCGACTCCATGTCCTCGTCGTTGGTCCCGGTGTTGCCGATGTGAGGCGCGGTCTGCACGACGATCTGGCCGGCGTAGCTCGGGTCGGTCAGCGTCTCCTGGTAGCCGGTCATGCCGGTGGCGAAGACGATCTCGCCCAGGGTGCGGCCTCGGGCGCCGTAGGCCTGTCCCCGGAATCGTCGTCCGTCCTCGAGGACGAGGACGGCGGTGGGTTCGGTGCTGAGGCGTGTCGTTGGCACGGACTAGGAGCCCTTCTGGGTCGTGTCGGGGCCGCCGTCGGCGGCTCCGGGGTGGGAGGGGGAGGAACGGGGGCCGGCGAGGCGCTGCAGCTCGGCGACCAGGTGCGCCCGGAGGGCGGGCTCGGCCACGCGGAGGTAGCTGTCGACGGTCTCGTCGCCGCGGGGCGACCAGGAGATCACGAGCAGGCCGCCCTCCTCGACGACGCGGTCGATCACGTAGCTGCCCTGGCCCGCTCCGCGCAGGAGGGAGGCCGGGATCACCGTCTCGCGCTCGCCGACGGGGGCGATCACGACGCCGCGCTCGTGGAGGCGCAGCACCGCGTTGCCGCGGAAGCCGAGCCCCGGCAGCACGACGCGCTCGAGCGGCTGCTCGAAGCGGGTCGTGGCCACGTACGGGAGGTCGACGCGCTCGACCTCGGCGCCCAGCGAGGACGCGGGCACGGGCTCCGGCGCGAGGGCGGCCGAGCGGCGGCGCCGCGCGCGCCAGGAGAGCAGCATGCCGACGAAGACGAGGACGACGACCGCGGCGATGACGATCGTGATCGCGGCCCTATCCACGGGAGGCCTTCGCGGAGGCGGCGACGACCGCCGCGTCGACGAGCTCGCCGTCCAGCACGGTCGGGAAGCCCCGGTGGAGGGTGGCGACGACGCGGCCCGGCAGCTCGCGACCGAGGTACGGGGAGTTGCCGCTGCGGCCGCGCAGGTCCTCGACGGAGAAGCGGCGTCGCGCCTCCGGGTCGTAGAGCACGACGTTCGCGGCGGCCCCGACGGCGAGGCCGCGGTCGTAGCCGTCGAGCCGGCCGATGCGGGCGGGGGCGGAGGAGAGCACGCGCGCGACGTCGGACCAGCTCATCCGCCCGTCCTCGACGACGGCGGCGTGCACCACGCTCAGCGCGCTCTCGAGGCCGACCATGCCGAACGCCGCGGCGTCCCACTCGCAGTCCTTCGCCTCGACCGGGTGCGGCGCGTGGTCGGTGGCGACGATGTCGATGGTGCCGTCGGCGAGGGCCTCGCGGAGGGCGAGCACGTCCTCGTCGCGGCGCAGCGGCGGGTTCACCTTGAAGCGGGCGTCGTAGCTCGGCCCGTCCTGGCCGGCGACGGCCTGCTCGGTGAGGAGCAGGTGGTGGGGGGTGACCTCGGCGGTCACGTCGATCCCCCGGGCCTTCGCCCAGCGGATGACGTCGACCGAGCCCGCGGTCGAGACGTGGCAGACGTGCAGGCGGGAGCCCACGTGCTCGGCGAGGAGCACGTCGCGGGCGATGATCGCCTCCTCGGCCACGGCGGGCCAGCCCTGCAGGCCGAGGGCGCTGGAGACGGCGCCCTCGTTCATCTGCGCGCCCACGGTGAGCCGCGGCTCCTGCGCGTGCTGGGCGACGACCCCGTCGAACGCCTTGACGTACTCGAGAGCGCGGCGCATCAGCAGCGCGTCCGAGACGCACTTCCCGTCGTCCGAGAAGACCCGCACGGCCGCGCGGCTGCGGGCCATCGCGCCGAGCTCGGCGAGCGACTCCCCCGCCAGACCCACGGTCACCGCGCCGATCGGGCGGACCGTCGCGTAGCCGGCGTCCTCGCCCAGGCTCTGCACCTGCTCGACCACGCCCGCGGTGTCCTGCACCGGCGAGGTGTTCGCCATCGCGAAGACGGCGGTGAAGCCTCCGGCGGCCGCAGCTCGCGTGCCGGTGAGGATCGTCTCGCTCTGCTCGAACCCCGGCTCGCGCAGGTGGGTGTGCAGGTCGACCAGGCCGGGCAGCGCCAGCAGGCCGTCGGCGTCGATCACGCGGGCCCCGCGCGAGTCGAGGTCGGCGCCGATCTCGACGATCACGCCCCCGTCGATCAGCAGGTCGGCGGTCGACTCGTCGGCGAGCGTCGCTCCCGAGATCAGGATCCGCTCCGGCGCCGTGCTCTGAAGCGGCTGGGCAGTGCTCATCAGTGGACCTCCCGTTCGCCGGACAGCAGCAGGTAGAGCGCGGCCATCCGGACGGACACTCCGTTCGTGACCTGTTCGAGCACCGTGGAGCGGCTCGAATCGGCGGCCGCCGAGGAGATCTCGACGCCCCTGTTCATGGGTCCGGGGTGCATGACGATGGTATCGGGACCCAGCCGGGCGAGCCGCTCGTCGTCGAGGCCCCAGATCCGCGCGTACTCCCGGCCGTTGGGGAAGAACCCGCTCGACATCCGCTCGAGCTGGATGCGCAGGAGCATCACGACGTCGGGGAGCCCGGTGTCGATCGCCTCGTCCAGATCGAAGCGGATGGTCGCGGGCCAGTCGCGCGTGTCGACCGGCACGAGGGTCGGCGGTGCGACCAGGGTCACCTCGGCGCCCAGCGCCGTCAGCAGCCAGACGTTCGAGCGCGCCACCCGCGAGTGCAGGACGTCGCCCACGATCGTGACCGCGACGCCGTCGAGGCTCTTGCCGCGGGACGCGGAGGCGCCGTGCAGGCGCCGGCGGATGGTGAACGCGTCCAGGAGCGCCTGGGTCGGGTGCTCGTGGGTCCCGTCACCGGCGTTGAGGATCGACGCGTCGATCCAGCCGCTCGCCGCCAGAACCGCGGGGGCTCCGGAGGCGCTGTGGCGGATGACCACGCCGTCGGCGCCCATCGCGGCGAGCGTCTGCGCGGTGTCCTTCAGGCTCTCGCCCTTGGATACGCTGGAGCCCTTCGCGCTGAAGTTGATGACGTCGGCCGAGAGCCGCTTCGCCGCCGCCTCGAACGAGATCCGCGTGCGGGTGGAGTCCTCGAAGAAGAGATTGACCACGGTCTTCCCGCGCAGGGTCGGCAGCTTCTTGACCTCGCGGTTCTGCACGTCCGCCATGTCCTCGGAGATGTCGAGGAGTGCGATCGCGCTCGCGCGGTCGAGGTCCCGGGTCGAGAGCAGGTGCTTCACGGAGCCGTCTCCTCGCCGGTGGCCTGCGACTCGATCGCGACCAGGTCCTCACCGTCCGTCTCGACGAGCCGGACGTTGATCCGCTCGCTCAGGCTGCTCGGCAGGTTCTTGCCGACGAAGTCCGCCCGGATCGGGAGCTCGCGGTGTCCGCGGTCGACCAGCGCGGCCAGCCGCACGGCTCGCGGACGGCCGATGTCGCTGAGGGCGTCCAGGGCGGCGCGGATGGTGCGGCCCGAGAAGAGGACGTCGTCGACGAGGACCACGGTCCGGCCGTCGATGCTCGCGGGGACGGCGGTGCGCGCGGGGGTGCGGACCGGGTGCCGGGAGAGGTCGTCGCGGTACATGGTCACGTCGAGGGAGCCGGCGAAGACGGGGGGACCGTCCGGCTCGATCCGCGCGATCGTCTCGGCGATGCGCCTCGCGAGGGCGACGCCGCGCGTCGGGATGCCGAGGACGACCAGCGACTCGGGGCCGCGGTTCGACTCGAGGATCTCGTGGGCGATGCGCGTGAGCGCTCGCGTGATGTCAGCGCCGTTGAGCACGATTCGTGCCGTCACACCGACCTCCTTCCCCGCCTCACAGGACGGCTGTTAAAGGAAAAGCCGTGTCGAGTATAGGGGCCGTCGCGCGGCCCGCCGGACGGGCGCCCGGGAACGACCTCGGCCCGCCCGATCACGGGGATCCGGCGGGCCGAGCAGGTCTCCGGGGCGGGTCAGGCCGTCGTGCGGGACTCCGCGACGGAGGCGAGGAGCCCGTTGATGAAGCCCGCCGAGTCGTCGGTCGACAGCGACGTGGCGGCCTCGACGGCCTCCGAGATGGCGACGCCGTCGGGCACCGCGTCGTTGTGCAGGATCTCCCACACCCCGATCCGGAGGATCGCGCGGTCGACCAAGGGCATGCGCGAGAGGGTCCAGCCCTGGGCGAGCCGGGCGATCAGCTCGTCGATCTCGTCGGCGTGGTCGATGACCCCGTCGACGATCTCACGGGCGTAGAGCCACGAGGCCTCACGGGCCGGCTCGTTCGCCGCCCGCTCGGCCTCGGCGCGCAGCGACTGGGCGAAGCTGATCTGCCGGACGTCGGCGTTGTAGAGGATGTCGAGGGCGCGCTTGCGCGCCTTCGTGCGAGCACTCACGGGAGGCCCGGCTCAGCTGACGCGGCCGAGGTAGTCGCCCGTGCGGGTGTCGACCTTGACCTTCGTGCCCTGCTCGAGGAAGAGCGGGACCTGGATCTGGTAGCCGGTCTCGACCGTCGCGGGCTTGGTGCCGCCGGTCGAGCGGTCGCCCTGGAGGCCCGGCTCCGTGTAGGTGATCTCGAGGACGACCGAGGCGGGGAGGTCGATGTAGAGCGGGTCGCCGTCGTGCAGGGCGAGGGTCACGTTCTGGTTCTCGAGCATGAAGTTCGCCGCGTCGCCGACGACCGCCTCGGGGACGGTGATCTGGTCGTAGTCGCTGGTGTCCATGAACACGAAGTCCGCGCCGTCGCGGTAGAGGTACTGGAAGTCGCGGCGGTCGACGTTGGCCGTGTCGATCTTGGCGCCCGCGTTGAAGGTCTTGTCGACGACCTTGCCCGTGAGGACGTTCTTCATCTTGGTGCGGACGAAGGCGCCGCCCTTGCCCGGCTTGACGTGCTGGAAGTCGATGACGTTCCAGAGCTGGCCGTCGATGCTGAGGACGGTGCCGTTCTTGATGTCGGTGGTAGAGGCCATGCGAAGGGGGATCCGTTTCGGTGGAAGTCTGCGCCGGCGAGCCCGGTACGCGGGCGCGGCGATATCGGCCGGTCCGGCTGACCCGTCGAGTGTAGTCGACGCGGCCCCGTCGGCAGAGGAGTCTGGACGCCGCGTGCGAATCGCCCCACCGGTCCGCCGGAGCGCGAGACGGTGGAGGACCGACCCCGAGGAGGAGCGCATGGACGCCGTTCCCGCCGACACCGTCGTGCCGCCCTGGTACTCGATCGCGTTCACCGCGGCGCCGATCGTCATCGCCGTCGTGATCGTGCTCGTCGTGGTGCTGATCGTCGTGAACGTGCGCCGGGCGCGCTCGCTCGGAGTGGATCCGCTGACCCTTCGGACCGACGTCGCGGCCCGCTTCGCGCGCGAGGGTCCCGGCTCCGCCCGCCCGCTGGCGGACCGGCTCGCCGAGCTGGAGGCGCTGCGAGCGGCGGGCACGATCACCGAGGCCGAGTACGCACAGGCGCGGAGGGCCGCCCTGGGTGGAGGCTGACGGCGCCGCCCGGGCTCGGCCGAGACGGACCTACGATCCGATCTCCTGGTACGCCGCGAACAGCAGCGACGTCTCCGGCCCCTGCAGGATGCTCGGGCGGGCGATGTCGTCGAGGACCACGAAGCGGAGCATCCCCGCGCGGGTCTTCTTGTCGCGCTGCATCGCGGCGAGGAGCGTCTCCCACCGTCCGAGCGGGTAGCTCGTCGGCAGGGTCAGCGACTCGAGGACCCGGCGCTGGCGGTCCACGACCGCGTCGCTGAGCGAGCCGGTCAGGCGCGAGAGCTCGGCCGCGAACATCATCCCGACGGAGACGGCCGCGCCGTGGCGCCACTGGTAGCGCTCGGCGTGCTCGACCGCGTGCCCGAGGGTGTGCCCGTAGTTCAGGATCTCGCGCAGGCCCTTCTCGGTGAAGTCCTCGCCGACGACCCGCGCCTTGATCCCGATCGACAGCTCGACCAGGCTGCGGAACTCCTCCGACGTCGGGTCGGTGGCCAGGTCGATGTCGGACTCGATGATGTCGAGGATGCGCGGCTCGGCGATCATCCCGTACTTCACGATCTCGCCGAATCCGGCGAGGATCTCGTTGCGCGGGAGGCTGGTCAGCACGTCGAGGTCGGCGACGACCGCCCGCGGCGCGTGGAAGGCGCCGACGAGGTTCTTGCCCTCGGCCGTGTTGATGCCGGTCTTCCCGCCGACGGCCGCGTCGACCATCCCGAGCACGGTGGTCGGCACCTGCACCAGGTCGACCCCGCGGAGCCAGGTGGCGGCGACGAAACCGGCCAGGTCGGTGATCGCGCCGCCGCCGAAGCCGACGACCACATCCGTGCGGGTGAAGTCCGACTGCCCCATCACCTGCCAGCAGAAGGCCGCCACCTCCACGCGCTTCGCGGCCTCGGCGTCCGGGACCTCGGCGAGCAGCACCTCGTAGCGCTCGAGCAGGCTCTCGCGGATCTCGGCGGCGAGGACAGCGAGGGTCGGCGGGTGCACGATGAGCACCTTCGCGGCCCGGGGGCCGATCGCGTCGGCGAGGCCGTCGAGGAGTCCGCGCCCGACGTGGATGTCGTAGCCGTTCTCTCCGGCGACGGGGATGGCGGTGGTGCCGTCGTTCATGACTGTCTTCCGCTCGGGCGGCTCGCGGCCGCCGGGTCCGATGGTGCAGGGGTGGCGGAGGGGCGCTGCGCGCGCACCCACTCCGCGATCTCGGCGGCGATCAGGGTGATCGGCCGCCGTGAGGTGTCGACCACGGTGTCCGCGAGGGACTCGTAGACCGGGCGCCGCTCGTCGAAGATGCGGACCCAGTCGCCGACCCCGCCGCGCACCAGCGGGCGGGAGCCGGAGCCGAGCCGGTCGCGGACGGCCTCGGCCGTGGTGGTGAGGAGCACGACGGGGACGTCCGCGAGGTCGGCGCGCGTCGCGGGATCGAGCACCGCTCCCCCGCCGAGGCTCAGCACCACGTCGCGGCGGACGGCGCGCTCGACGACACGGCGCTCCTCGCGGCGGAAGGCCGGCTCGCCGTGGGCGTCGAAGTAGGGGGCGATCGGGCCGTGGGTGCGCACGAACTCCGCGTCGGAGTCGACGAAGCCGGCGCTCAGCGCCTTCGCGACCCGCTTGCCGATCGTCGTCTTGCCGGCCCCCATCGGGCCGATCAGGACGAGGCGGGCGCGGGCCGCGCCGGTATCGTGACCCGCCATCAGCGGGCCGCCGCGGATGCGGCCATCAGGCGAGCCCGAGAGCCGGGTCGCTCGCGGCGGCCGTGCGGAGCTCGTCGGGGATGGCGGCGAGGTAGCCCTGCAGGTTGCGGTGGGTCTCGGTGACGCTGTCGCCGCCGAACTTCTCGAGCACGGCGTTCGCGAGCACCAGGGCGACCATCGCCTCCGCGACGACACCGGACGCCGGCACCGCGCAGACGTCGGAGCGCTGGTGGTGGGCGCCGGCCGCCTCGCCGGTGGCGACGTCGACGGTGCGCAGCGCGTGCGGCACGGTCGCGATCGGCTTCATGCCGGCGCGGACCCGCAGCACGGTCCCCGTGCTCATCCCGCCCTCGGTGCCGCCGGCCCGGTCGCTGGACCGGGAGATGCCGGCGTCGGACTGGAAGAGCTCGTCGTGCGCCTCCGAGCCGCGGCGGGTGGTGGTGAGGAAGCCGTCGCCGACCTCGACGCCCTTGATCGCCTGGATCCCCATCAGGGCCGCCGCGAGCTGGGAGTCGAGACGACGGTCCCAGTGCACGTAGGAGCCGAGTCCGGGCGGGAGACCGTACGCGAGGACCTCGACCACGCCGCCGAGAGTGTCGCCGTCGTCGTGGGCGCGATCCACCTCGGCGACCATGAGGGCGCTGGTCGCGGCGTCGTGGCAGCGCAGCGGATCCGCGTCCAGGGCGGCGACGTCGGCCGGGCCGGGCAGCGGCGAGCCCTCGGGCACGCGGACCGGCCCGATGGCGAGGGTGTGGCTGACGAGCGAGACGCCGAGCTCGCCGAGGAAGCGGCGGGCGACGGCGCCGAGGGCGACGCGGGCCGCGGTCTCGCGGGCGGAGGCGCGCTCGAGCACGTTGCGGGACTCGGGGAAGCCGTACTTCTGCATCCCGACGAGGTCGGCATGGCCCGGGCGGGGCCGTGTGAGCGCGGCGCCGCGGCCCTTGGGCAGGCTCTCGGGGTCACGGGGCTCCGCCGACATGACGTCGACCCAGCGCGGCCACTCCGTGTTGCCGATGCGCAGGGCGATGGGGCTGCCCATCGTCGCTCCGTGCCGGACGCCGGAGGAGATCGTCAGCTCGTCCTGCTCGAAGTTCATCCGGGCTCCGCGGCCGTAGCCGAGCTTCCGGCGCGCCAGATCGGCGCGGATGTCGTCGAGGGAGACGGGGACGCCCGCCGGCAGTCCTTCGAGGACGGCGACGAGTTCGGGACCGTGGGATTCCCCGGCCGTGAGCCAACGGAGCATCCTCCGATTCTGGCACACGAGGTCAGTGCGCCGGACCCGCCGAGACTGCTCGGCGCATCGCCGCGAGCACCTCGTCCTCGCGATCGAGAGGCAGGGCCGGGTCGCCGCCGACGAAGATCCGCACCTGCACGAGGGCCTGGTGGAGCAGCATCCCGAGCCCGGAGACGACCGGGGAGCCGCCCTGCTCCCAGCGCCGGGCGAGAGCGCTCGGCCACGGGGAGTACGCCACGTCGAACAGGGTCGAGCCCGCGACCGCCGCGTCGGGCACGTCGAGGCCGTCCGCCGCTCCGCCGGGGAGCGTCGAGATCACCAGCGGCGCTCCGGTGGACCAGTCGGCGAAGGAGCGGACCGAGATCAGGACGCCGAGCGACTCCGCGAGCGGAGCGAGCTCGACGGCCCTTGACGCCGTCCGCAGGACGAGGTCGACCCGCGCCGCGCCCAGCTCGGCGGCGGCGGCCAGGGCGGAGGCGGCGGTCGCTCCCCCGCCGAGCACCTGGACGCGCTCCGCCGAGACGACGCCCGCCTCGGCGAGGGCGCGCACGATGCCCGCGACGTCGGTGTTGAACCCGCGGAGGCGGGGTGCCGGACCGGAGCGGTCGACCAGCACGGTGTTGACCGCGCCGGTGACCCGGGCGACCGCGTCCTCCTCCGCCAGCAGCGGGCGCACCGCGTGCTTGAGCGGCATGGTCAGCGACAGGCCGTGCCAGGGCTCACCGGACACGACCTCGGAGAGGGTCGCCTCCGTCGTCTCGACGGCACGGTAGCTCCAGTCGAGTCCGAGCACCCGGTAGGCGGCCGCGTGCAGCGCGGGCGACTTCGAGTGCGCGATCGGCGCGCCGAGGACCGCGAGGCGGTACCCGGCGGCCGTCACTGGTACTCCGGGTGGTCCCGCATCCAGGCCTGCCACTGGTCGACGGCCGCGTTGTGCTCGGCGTCGGTGGTGGAGTAGACCGTCTCGCCCGTCTCGAGGTTCACCGTGACGAAGTACATCCAGGTGCCGTCCGCGGGGTGCATGACCGCGTCGATCGCCACGTCCCCCGGGTTCGAGATCGGCGCGGGCGGCAGACCGTCGCGCTGGTAGGTGTTGTAGACGTTGCCGGCGTCGTTCCGCTCGGCGTCCGTGGTCGAGACGCGGTCGGTCGCGCCGGTGCCGTACGCCACGGTCGCGTCCGACTGCAGGCGCCACCCCTGGTCGAGGCGGTTCTGGAACACGCGCGCGACCTTCGGGAAGTCCTCGGCGACGCGGGCCTCGCGCTGCACGAGGGACGCGAACACCACGACGCGGTAGCGGTCGTCCACCGGCACGCCGGCCTGGTCGAGCGACTGGTACATCCGGTCGACCAGCGTCTTCAGGATGTCGTGCGCCGGCGTCGACGGGTCGATGTCGTACGTCGCGGGGAACAGGAACCCCTCGAGGCTCGTCGCCCCGGCCGGGAGCCCGAACGAGCCCCAGTCGGCGGCGGCCGCCTCGAGGTCCGTCAGCGCGACCCCGGTACCGTCCGCGATGAGCGGCAGCGCCTCCTTGAGCGCCGTCCCCTCGGGGATGACGAAGGTGTTCGCGAGGCGCGTCGACTCGGAGTCGAGCAGCGCCGACAGTGCGGCCTTGGCGCTCATCTCGGCCTTGAGCGAGTACGCGCCGGGCTGGAAGACGGGCTCCGGGCTCTGGGCGAGGAGCAGGTCGTAGAAGGGGTCGTACGACTTGATGACCCCGTCCGAGACGAGGTTGTTGGCGATGTCGCTGCCGCCGTCGCCCTGGTGGATCGTGAACAGCACCTCGCTCGAGCCGGTGCCGGTGAAGTCGGTCGGCTCGGGCTCGGCGAACAGGCCGCGCACGGGCTCGAGGAAGATCGTGACGGCGATGGCGACGAGCGCGGCGAAGACGCCGAAGGCCAGAAGCCCGCCGATGAGCCCGCGGCGGCTGCGGCGCTTCTTCGCGCCGCCCGTCGCGCGAGCCGCGCGGCGACGCTTCGGGCGCGCGTCCGGGTCGAACGCGGCCGCGTCGTCGCGGCCACGGGGCTCGGGCACGTCGGGCCCGGTGAAGAGGCGGCCCAGCGGATCGTGCGCCTCAGTCGGCGCGGGCTGCTGCTCCGGAGTCGGGTCGGGCGGAGTCGGCTGCGCCTGCTCGGCGGCGCGGGCGTCGCGGCGGCTCGGGGGGACGTCGGTCACGAGGAGGTCCTTCGTTCGGTTCGAGCAGGACCCCGGCCGGGGTGCCGGCCGAGCGCTCGGAATCGATGGCGTGCTGCAGGATCACCACGGCGGCGACCTGGTCGATCACGGCTCGGGAGCCGCGGGTGGTGCGTCCGGAGCGGTGCAGGGCGCTCTGAGCGGTGACCGTCGACAGCCGCTCGTCGACGAGCCGCACCGGAGCGGTGGGCACCGCCTCGGCGAGCAGTCGAGCGAATCCGCGCGCGTCCTCCGTCGAGGCCGTCTCGGCCCCCGACAGCGACAACGGCAGTCCGACGATGATCGCCTGGGCATCGTACTCGGCGGCGAGGTGCGCGATCCGGGAGACGTCCGAGGATCCGCCGTCAGTGCCCGCCCGCGCGACCGTCTCGACGGGCACCGCGAGCAGGCCGTCGGCGTCGCAGCGGGCGACCCCGATGCGGGCACGGCCCACATCGATGCCGAGCCGGACGCCGAACCGGCCCATTCAGCTGGTCGCTTCCTGCACCACGGCCTCGAGCGCCGCGCCGATGGCGGAGACGTCGGAGCCGCCGCCCTGGGCGAGGTCGTCCTTGCCGCCTCCGCCGCCCCCGAGGATCCCGGCGGCGCGCCTGGCGAGCGCACCCGCGCGGCGGCCCTGGTCGCGGGCGGCCTGGTTGGTGGCGACGATCACCGCGGGCTTGCCCGAGACGTCGGCGGCCAGCGCGACGACGGCCGGCTCCTGGCCGAGCCGCTCGCGGACGGAGGTCACGAGGGAGCGCAGCTCGTCCGTCGATCCGGCGGAGCCGATGCTCTCGGCGACGACGGTCGTGCCGCCCACGGTGCGGCGGGTCGCGGCGAGGGCGGGCACCCGGTCGGCGAGGGCCTTGGCCTCGAACGCGGCGATCCGCTTCTCAGCGGCCTTGAGGCTCGCGACGAGCTCGCCGATCCGCTCGGGGAGCTGCTCGCGCGGGGTCTTCAGCGAGGACGAGATCGTGCTGACGAGGGCGCGCTCGGCGGCGAGCTCCTGGAAGGCCTCGCGGCCCACGAGCGACTCGACGCGGCGGTTGGTCGATCCGACCGAGGACTCGCTGACCAGGCTGATCACGCCGACCTCGGACGACCGCCCGACGTGGGTGCCCGCGCAGAGCTCGCGCGACCAGGGCCCGCCGATGTCGACCACGCGGACGACGTCGCCGTACTTCTCGCCGAAGAGGGCCATCGCGCCGAGCGCCTTCGCCTCGTCGATCGGGAGCTCGCGCGTGACGACCTCGAGGTTGTCCCGGATCGCCGTGTTGGCGATCTCCTCGATCTCGCTGCGGGTCTCGAGCGAGAGGGCCTGGTTCCACGAGAAGTCCAGGCGCAGGTAGCCCGCCTTGTTGTAGGAGCCGGACTGGTGCGCCTGCGGACCGAGCACCTGGCGCAGCGCGGCGTGGATGAGGTGCGTGCCCGAGTGCGCCTGCGTGGCGCCCCGGCGCCAGTCGCGGTCGACGACGGAGGTGGCGGCGTCGCCCACTCCGACCTCGCCGCTGGCGACCTGGACCTTGTGGCTGATGAGCCCCTTGACGGGCTTCTGCACGTCGAGGACCTCGAGATCGAAGCCGGAGCCGACGATGCGGCCGGCGTCGGCCTCCTGGCCGCCCGACTCCGCGTAGAGGCTGGTCGCCTCGAGGATCACCTCGGCGATGTCGCCCGCGACCGCCTTCGTGACGGAGTGCCCGCCGACGATGAGGCCGAGGATGCGCGTCTCGGTGTCGAGCACGTCGTAGCCGGTGAACAGCGTCTCGCCGTGGGCGCGGAAGTCGGCGTAGACCGAGAGATCGGCCAGCGCCGACTTCTTCGACTTCGCGTCGGCCTTCGCACGCGTGCGCTGCGCGGTCATGAGGGAGTCGAACGCCTCGCGGTCGACCGTCAGACCCGACTCCTCGGCGATCTCGAGGGTGAGGTCGATCGGGAACCCGAAGGTGTCGTGCAGGAGGAACGCGGTGTCGCCCGGCAGCGTCGGCGACTCGGCCTTCTTCGTCTTCAGGACCGCGAGGTCGAGGATCTCGGTGCCGGCCGCGAGGGTGCGCAGGAACGCCTCCTCCTCGCCGTAGGCGCTGGTCGAGAGGCGCTCGAACTCCGTGGACACCTCGGGGTAGGCCGACGCCATCGCGTCGCGCGAGGCGGCGAAGAGCTCGGGGAACGTCGCGGTGTCCACTCCGAGCAGGCGCATGGCGCGCACGGTGCGGCGCATCAGGCGGCGGAGGATGTAGCCGCGCCCCTCGTTGGACGGCGTCACGCCGTCCGACAGCAGCATCAGCGAGGAGCGCACGTGGTCGGCGATGACGCGCATGCGGACGTCGTCCTCGTGGACGGCTCCGTAGCGGCGGCCCGAGAGCTCGGCGGCGCGATCGAGGACAGGACGGACCTGGTCGATCTCGTACATGTTCTCGACGCCCTGCTTGAGGAAGGCGACGCGCTCGAGGCCCATGCCGGTGTCGATGTTCTTGCGCGGCAGCTCGCCGAGGATGTCGAAGTCGACCTTGCTCGTGCCCTCGCCGCGGAGGTACTGCATGAAGACGAGGTTCCAGATCTCCACGTAGCGGTCGTCGTCCGTCGCCGGGCCGCCGTCGATCCCGTAGGCGGGTCCGCGGTCGAAGAAGATCTCGGAGCAGGGGCCGGCGGGGCCGGGCTGGCCGGTCGACCAGTAGTTGGTGTCCTTGTCCAGGCGCTGGATGCGCTCGTCCGGCAGCCCCGCGATCGTCTTCCAGAGCGCGATCGCCTCGTCGTCGTCCTTGTAGACGGTGACCCAGAGGTCCTTCTCGTCGAAGCCCAGTCCCCCGTCGCTCTCGGCGCCGGTGAGCAGCTCCCAGGCGTAGCCGATCGCCCCCTCCTTGAAGTAGTCGCCGAAAGAGAAGTTGCCGTTCATCTGGAAGAAGGTGCCGTGACGAGGCGTCTTGCCGACCTCCTCGATGTCGTTGGTGCGGATGCACTTCTGCACGCTGGTGGCACGCGGGTAGGGCGCGGGGACCACTCCGGTGAGGTAGGGCACGAACGGCACCATGCCGGCGACGGTGAAGAGGAGGCTCGGATCCTCGCTCACGAGGGAGGCGGAGGGGACCACGGTGTGGCCGCGGCTCCCGAAGAAGTCGAGCCAGCGGTTGCGGATGTCTGCGGTCTGCATGGGTTCCGTTACGGTTCGGTCGGTGACGACGCGGATGTCGGGCGGCGGGGCGTCAGCCCTCGCCGATGGCGGC
Source organism: Rathayibacter sp. VKM Ac-2805 (assembly GCF_009834265.1). Lineage (NCBI taxonomy): Bacteria > Bacillati > Actinomycetota > Actinomycetes > Micrococcales > Microbacteriaceae > Rathayibacter > Rathayibacter sp. VKM Ac-2805. The sequence goes on along the minus strand of NZ_CP047185.1, from coordinate 1,551,012 downwards.
CTTCAGTTCGGCCTCGCGCTGGTGGTAGCCCTCGGAGACGGCCTCGCCGAGCTCCTTCGCGGTGCGGTTGATGTCGGCGAAGAGCCGGGCGCCCGCCTCGGTGCGCGAGACCTGGTGGGCGACCGCGAATCCGAGGCCGATCCCGATGACGATCAGGAGGATGTTCTTCACGGGGTGTCCTTCCACAGCGGCGGGGCGGGCGCGACGGCGCGACGACCCGTTCGATTCTAGGGCGCGGGCGCGGCGCTACTTCGAGCGCGGCCTCTTCGTGCGCTTCGCGGCGGAGCGGCCGACCGCGGCTCCGGCCTTGTCGGCCGTGCGTCCGGCGACGAGCACGGCGCGGACTCCGGCGGTGAAGCCGGCGAGCTTGATGAGCGGACCGCCGACGGTCGCGGCTGTGAGGGCGACGAGCGCGTTGACGTTGCCGGTGACCTCGGCGACGTCCTTGGTGATCGTGTCCACCCGCGCGAGCTGGTGGTTGGCCTCGCGGAGGGTGGAGGCCGACTCGTCGAGGATCGGCGTCAGGCCGTCGCTGGCCTGCTTGATGGCCTCGCTCGTGCTGTCGAAGACGCGCCCGAGCTTCCAGAGCGGGACGGCGGTGATCGCCACCAGGATCGCGAACACCCCCGCGGCGATGAGCCCTGCGATGTCTCCACCGGTCACGGTGACCTCCGTTCGATGCCGCCCAGCGCGGCACTCCAGCCTACCGACGGGCCGCGAGAGGGTCGGACGCGGGGACGGGCGCTCGGCTCGGGCGCGACGGCCGGATCGGGCGCAGCGCGCGACTCTCGGAGCGCGGCGGGTACTCCGGATCGCGACCCCGGGAACGGGAAAGGCCCCGGTGCGGACACCGGGGCCTTTCTCTGCGGGGCTGGACTCAGCGGGCCGCGTAGTACTCGACGACGAGCTGCACTTCGCAGGTCACGGGGACCTCGGCGCGCTTCGGGCGGCGCAGGAGCGTCGCCTGCAGCTTGTCGATCTCGACCTCGAGGTAGCCCGGGGTCTTGGGGAGGACGTCGACGTGTCCACCGGCGGCGGCGACCTGGAAGGGCTCGGTGCCCTCGGAGCGGGTCTTGACGTGGATGACCTGGCCCGGCTTCACGCGGAAGGAGGGGCGGTCGACCGTCTTGCCGTCCACCATGATGTGGCGGTGGGTGACGAACTGGCGGGCCTGCGCGGTGGTACGGGCGAAGCCCGAGCGCAGGACGAGGGCGTCGAGGCGCATCTCGAGGAGCTCGACCAGGTTCTCACCGGTCAGGCCCTGGGTGCGGCGCGCCTCCTGGAAGGCGATGCGGAGCTGCTTCTCGCGGATGCCGTACTGGGCGCGCAGACGCTGCTTCTCACGCAGGCGGACCGCGTAGTCGGAGTCGGCCTTGCGCTTCGAGCGGCCGTGCTCGCCGGGAGCGTAGGGACGCTTCTCGAGGTAGCGGGCTGCCTTCGGGGTCAGGGGGATGCCGAGGGCGCGCGAGAGGCGCGTCTTCGAGCGGGTACGGGACGTGGTCGACACAGTGGTCCTTCCAAGGTCTGAGAGGTTCGGTCGCAGCTCTCGACCGCCGGCTCCGGGAGGAGGGCGGTCGCCGCGGTCGTGTCCTCCGCGGGTGCGGGGGAAGGGTGACCGCAGTGGCGGGCTGCGCGATTCAGAGGGATGCGCTGCTCCGCTCGGCTACAGAGCGGTGGGCAACCTCGCAAGACTATCAGGCCACGGCCTCCCGTGCGGGTCGCGCGAGCTCGTGGTCGGCGCGGTCAGCCCCGGTCGCCGCGGATGATGCGCAGGAGCTTCGCCAGGCGCGCGGAGACGTCGCGCTCGTTGCCGTGCTCGGTGGGCCGGTAGTACCGCGCGCCCTGGAGCGGATCCGGGAGGTACTGCTGCTCGAGGACGCCGAGGTCGGCGTCGTGCGGGTACCGGTAGCCCTTCCCGTGGCCGAGCTTCTTGGCGCCGGGGTAGTGCGCGTCGCGCAGGTGCGCCGGCACGCGGCCCGCGCGGCCCGCGCGCACGTCCGCGATGGCCGCGTCGATGGCGGAGTAGGACGCGTTCGACTTCGGGGCGGTCGCCAGGTGCACGACCGCCTGGGCGAGCGGGATGCGCCCCTCCGGCATGCCGATGAACTGCACGGCGTCCGCCGCGGCGATCGCGACGACGAGCGCCTGCGGGTCGGCCATGCCGATGTCCTCGGACGCGGAGACGATGATGCGGCGGGCGATGAACCGCGGATCCTCCCCCGCCTCGATCATCCGGGCCAGATAGTGCAGCGCCGCGTCGACGTCCGAGCCCCGGATGGACTTGATGAAGGCGCTGATGACGTCGTAGTGCTCGTCGCCGTTGCGGTCGTAGCGCAGCAGGGCGCGGTCGACGGCGCGCGCGACGACCTCGGTCGTGATGACGGGGAGCGCGGGCTCCTCGGCGGCGGCCTCGACGGGAGCGCCCTCGTCGTCCTCGTCGTCCTCGTCCTCCTCGTCCGGGTCCTCCGCGGCGGCGGCGCGGGCGACCCGGTCGGCCTCGCGGGCCTCCGAGCGGGCGGAGGTGGCGGCGGCCTCGAGCGCGGTCAGCGCCCGCCGGGCGTCTCCGGAGGCGAGCCGCACGATGCTCGCCCGGGCCTCCTCCTCCAGCGTCACCGAGTCGCGCAGACCCCGCTCGTCGTGCAGGGCGCGGTCGACCAGGACGCCCAGGTCGTCGTCGCTGAGCGGCTCGAGGGTCAGCAGGAGCGAGCGCGAGAGCAGCGGCGCGATCACCGAGAACGAGGGGTTCTCGGTCGTGGCCGCGATGAGGATGACCCACCCGTTCTCGACCCCGGGCAGCAGTGCGTCCTGCTGCGCCTTGGTGAAGCGGTGGATCTCGTCGAGGAAGAGCACGGTGGACGTGCCGTAGAGGTCGCGGGTGGAGAGTGCCTCCTCCATCACCTGCCGCACGTCCTTCACGCCCGCCGTGACGGCGGAGAGCTCGACGAAGCGGCGGCCGCTGGAGTGGGCCACCGCCTGCGCGAGCGTGGTCTTGCCCGTGCCGGGAGGGCCCCAGAGGATCACGGACACCGCTCCCCGCTCCCCCGTCGTGTCGGCGGCGAGGGCGACCAGGGGCGAGCCGGGCGTCAGGAGGTGGCGCTGGCCGGCGACCTCCTCGAGGCTGCGCGGCCGCATCCGCACGGCGAGCGGAGTCGCCCCGGAGCGGAGTCCGGCCTGCTGCATGGTCATGCCCCCAGCGTAACGACGGCCTCCGACAGAGCCCCGGCCCGACTGCCCGGCGCGACGGAGCGGCGTTTGTCGCGCCTCCGGCGGTTCTCGTAGGCTCGACGCGGCCTGCGTGCGCGGGCCGCCGCGCCGAAGCCGCGCGGACGAGGACGTCGGAGGAACACGTGGCCCAGGGCAAGTCGAACGACCGCGAGGCGCGCACCCGGCTCCGGGCCTACCAGGCCCGTCAGAGCCTCCACCGCTCGAGGCAGAAGCGGCGCGTGCGCGACAACGTGATCGCGGCGATCGCCGCCGTCGTCGTGATCGGGCTCGCGGTCGTCGCCCAGATCCTCTACTTCTCCGGCGGCCCCGGCACCCCGGTCGCCGAGCCGACCTCCTCCTCCTCCGCGACCCCGACGCCCGAGGCGACGGGGTCGAACACCGGCGACGTCCCCTCCTCCGACATCGCCGAGGGCCGCGACTGGACGGGCACGCTCACGATCGGCGAGGACCCGCTGGGCATCACGCTCGCCGGCGCCGCCGCCCCGCAGGCGGTGTCCTCCTTCATCTCGCTGACGCAGTCCGGCTTCTACGACGGCGTCTCCTGCCACCGCCTCACCACGGAGGGCCTCTACGTCCTCCAGTGCGGCGACCCGGACGGCGACGGCACCGGCGGACCGGGATACAGCTACGGCCCCGTCGAGAACGCGCCCGAGGACGGCGTCTACCCGGCCGGGACCATCGCGATGGCCCGCCAGGGCGGCAACGGCTACAGCCAGGGCAGCCAGTTCTTCGTCGTCTACCAGGACACGACCCTGCCCGCCGACGCGGCCGGCGGGTACACCGTGCTCGGGCAGGTCACCTCGGGACTCGACGCCCTCGTCAGCGACGTCGTGTCGAAGGGCACGGCCGACGGATCGGGTGACGGCGCCCCCGCCGAGCCCGTGACCATCACCTCCGTCTCCGTCCAGTAGCCGCACCCGCGGCGTCGTCACGGTCCGCCCGCGCGGGGAGTGCAATAGGCTTGTCGTCACTGCCCGTTCGCGGCCGAGCGCGGTCTTCGGCCCTCCGGCCGTCGAGCCCCACCGGCCGACGACGCGACGGGCACCGAGAAGCACGACATCGAACAGCAAGGTGAGGCTCCGAGCGATGAGTGACCAGCAGCCGTGGGGACGGGTCGGCGACGACGGGACGGTCTACGTCCGCGTCGGCGACGGGGAGCGAGAGGTCGGCCAGTACCCCGATGCGACTCCCGAGGAGGCGCTCGCCTACTACGAGCGCAAGTACACGGAGCTCGCCGGGCAGGTCTCCCTGCTCGAGCAGCGCGCCAAGCGGGGCGCACCCGCCGGAGACGTCGCCCGCACGGTGCAGTCGCTGTCCGCGGCCATCGCGCAGGCGAACGCGGTCGGCGACCTCGAGTCGCTGCAGACCCGGGTCGACGCGCTGAGCGGCTCCGTCGAGGATCTGACCGAGCAGCAGGCGGCCGAGTCGAAGGCCGCGCTGTCCGAGGCCCTCGCCTACCGCGAGGCCATCGTCGCCGAGGCCGAGGCCCTGGCGGCGGTCGACCCGGCGAAGACGCAGTGGAAGCAGGCCAGCGCCGCGATCGACGACCTCTTCGCCCGCTGGCAGAACCACCAGCAGCAGGGCCCGCGCCTTCCCAAGAACGACGCGAACGAGCTGTGGCGCCGGTTCCGCGGAGCGCGCACCACGATCGAGCAGAACCGCAAGGCGTTCTTCGCCGACCTCGACTCCGCGCACCGCGAGGCCAAGCAGGCCAAGCAGGCGCTCATCGACCAGGCCGAGGCGCTGGTGCCCCAGGGCGCCGACGCCATCCCGGACTACCGCGCGCTGCTCGAGCGCTGGCGGGTCGCAGGCCGTGCCGGCAAGCGGTTCGACGACGCGCTCTGGGCGCGCTTCAAGGCCGCCGGCGACGCGATCTACGGCGCCAAGGCCGAGATCGTCGCGCAGGAGAGCGTCGAGTACACCGAGAACCTCGACCTCAAGCTCGCCCTCCTCGAGGAGGCGGAGCCGCTCCTGCAGGAGCAGGACCGCGAGAAGGCCAAGCGGGTGCTGCTCTCGATCCAGGAGCGCTGGGACGCCGTCGGCCGCGTGCCGCGCGAGCAGGTGCGCACCGTCGAGGACCGCCTCCGCAAGGTCGAGGCGCACGTCCGCAAGCTCGACGAGGAGCACTGGAACCGCAGCAACCCGGAGCGCAAGGCCCGCTCCGAGGGTCTCGCCTCGCAGCTGACCGCCGCGATCCAGAAGCTCCAGGACGAGCTCGACGAGGCGAAGGCGCGCGGTGACCGCGACGCGATTGCCCAGGCTCAGGAGGCGCTCGACGCCCGCAAGGTCTGGCTCGACGCGATCGGCTAGACCCGCTCCGGCGGATCCCTCCACAGATCCGCTCGCGACGCTCCGGAGGGGAGGCGCATCGGCCAGCATGGCCGGATGCGCCTCCCCTCCGTGCTCCTCCCCGGGCACCTCCCTCTCGCGGAGCTGTGCGCCGCCCGCCTCGACGGCGAGCTGGTCGCGCTCGACGAGGGCTTCCTCGTCGCGGACCTGCCCCTGGGGGCGTCCGAGCGGGCCGCCTCCCTGCGCTCGCTGCTCCCCCGTGGCGCCGTCGCCGATCGTCTCTCCGCCGCGTGGGTGCACGGAGCGACGCACCGTCCGCCGCGGGTGCACAGCGCCTCGATCGACCGGCGGAAGCGCCGACAGGCGCCGTCGAACCCCCGCCTGCGCTGCCACGAGGTCCTGCTCGACGAGGACGACGTCGTCCTCCTCGGCGGCGCGCCGGTCACGTCGCCTGCTCGCACGCTGATCGACCTCGCCCGGACGGAGGACACGGGCGCGATCCTCCGAGCGCTCTCTCGGAGCACCCGGACCGGCCTCGACGCCGTCCTCGCGAGGCTGGAGGAGGGCAGCGCCGTCGCCGGACGGAGGATCGTCGGACGACGGCTGCGGGCGGCGCTCGGCGAGGCGCCGCCCGGGGATCAGCCCGCGTTCACCCGGTAGACGTCGTAGACGGCGTCGATCCGGCGCACGGCGTTCAGCACGCGGTCCAGGTGGGTGGTGTCGCCCATCTCGAAGACGAACCGGCTGATCGCCAGCCGGTCGCTCGAGGTCGAGACCGTCGCCGAGAGGATGTTGACGTGGTGCTCCGAGAGCACGCGCGTCACGTCGCTCAGCAGGCCCGAGCGGTCCAGCGCCTCGACCTGGATCTGCACAAGGAAGATGCTCTTGGAGGACGGCGCCCACTCGACGTCGACGATCCGCTCCGGTTCCTTCAGCAGCTCCTGCACGTTGTGGCAGTTCGCCTGGTGCACGGAGACGCCGGCTCCCCGCGTCACGAATCCGACGATCTGATCGCCCGGAACCGGAGTGCAGCACTTCGCCAGCTTCACGAGGATGTCCGGCGCGCCCTTCACGAGGACGCCCGACTCGCTGCTCCGGCTCCGAGGCCGGGGCGAGCGCGGGAGGGTGACCTCGTTCTCGTCCGACTCCGGATCGCCCTGGATGGAGGAGACGACCTTCTCGAGCACCGACTGGGTCGAGACGTGGCCCTCGCCGACGGCCGCGTAGAGCGCCTCGACGTCGTTGTAGCGCAGCTGGCTGGCCACCTCGGTGAAGGTGTCCTGGCTCATCAGCTTCTGCAGCGGCAGGTTCTGCTTCCGCATCGCCCGGGCGATGGAGTCTTTGCCCTGCTCGATCGCCTCGTCGCGCCGCTCCTTGGTGAACCACTGCCGGATCTTGTTGCGGGCCCGCGGGCTCTGCACGAAGTGGAGCCAGTCCTGGCTCGGCCCCGAGTCGGGGTTCTTCGAGGTGAAGACCTCGACCACGTCGCCCGTCGTCAGAGCCGACTCCAGCGGCACGAGGCGCCCGTTGACCTTGGCGCCCATCGTCCGGTGCCCGACCTCGGTGTGCACCGCGTAGGCGAAGTCGACCGGGGTCGCACCGGTCGGCAGGCCGATCACGCGTCCCTTCGGGGTGAAGACGTAGACCTCCTTGGCGCCGATCTCGAAGCGGAGGGAGTCGAGGAACTCGTTCGGGTCTGTGGTCTCCGACTGCCAGTCCGAGAGGTGCGCGAGCCAGGCGAGGTCGGTGTCGTTCGATCCGGAGGTGGGCACCTTGCCGGTGGCCATCTGCTCCTTGTACTTCCAGTGCGCCGCGATGCCGAACTCCGCGTGCTGGTGCATCTCGTTGGTGCGGATCTGGATCTCGACCGCGCGGCCCTTCGGCCCGACGACCGTCGTGTGCAGCGACTGGTAGAGGTTGAACTTCGGAGTGGCGATGTAGTCCTTGAACCGGCCCGGCATCGGCGTCCAGCGGGCGTGGATCGAGCCGAGCACGGCGTAGCAGTCGCGCACCGAGTTCACGAGGACGCGGATGCCGACCAGGTCGTAGATCTCGTCGAACTCGCGACCGCGGACGACCATCTTCTGGTAGATCGAGTAGTACTGCTTCGGCCGGCCGACGACGCGACCGCGGATCCGCCCGGCCCGCAGGTCCTCGCTGATCAGGTCGATGACGTTCTGCACGAACTCCTCGCGCTGCGGCGTCCGCCGCTTCACCAGGCTCTCGATCTCGTTGTAGATCTTGGGGTAGAGCACCGCGAAGGACAGGTCCTCGAGCTCCCACTTGATGGCCTGGATGCCGAGGCGGTGCGCCAGCGGCGCGTAGATCTCGAGGGTCTCGGTGGCCTTGCGGGCCGCGGACTCGGCGGGGACGAAGCCCCAGGTCCGCGCGTTGTGGAGGCGGTCGGCGAGCTTGATGATCAGGACGCGGATGTCCTTCGACATCGCCACGATCATCTTGCGGACGGTCTCGGCCTGCGCGCTGTCGCCGTACTTGACCTTGTCGAGCTTGGTGACGCCGTCGACGAGCATCGCGACCTCGTCGCCGAAGTCCGCGCGGAGCTCGTCGAGCTGGTAGTCGGTGTCCTCGACGGTGTCGTGCAGCAGCGCGGCGGCGATCGTCTTCGAGCCGATGCCGAGGTCGGCGAGGATCTGCGCGACGGCCAGCGGATGCGTGATGTAGGGCTCGCCGCTGCGGCGCTTCTGATTCGCGTGCGCCCGCTCCGCGACCGAGTACGCGCGCTCGATCAGCGCGATGTCGCTCTTGGGATGGTGCATCCGGACGGTGCGGACGAGGGTGTCGACAGCACCGGAGGGCTGCGCGCGCGAGAAGATCCGCGGGACCAGTCTGCGCAGGGCAGCGGTCGAGGACGTCGTCGTCGTTTCCGTCACGCGAGGATCTCCATCGCCCCATTATCGCCCGTGCGGACGGTGCCGATGACCGTTCCGCCCGGGGCGGACGGCGCCGGCGTCAGCCGATGCGTCCCGGGCGCCCCTCGCCGTCGACCACGTCGCCGCCCGCCGCGGCCCAGGCGGTCATGCCGGCGTCGACGTTGGCGACCTCGTAGCCGGCGCCGTCGAGGGCCTGCGTCACCATCGCGGAGCGGACTCCGGAGTGGCAGACCACCAGGATCGCCGTGTCGGCCGGGAGCTCGTCCTGCCGGGCGCCGATCTCCCCCATCGGGATGTGGTGGGCGGCCGGAGCATGCCCCGCCGCCCACTCGTGCGGCTCCCGGACGTCGAGCAGCCAGACCTCGTCGCGCTCGACGAGCCCGACGGCGTCAGCCGCCGTGACCTGTGCGTAGTCGGCCACGGCTCAGCCCTGCACGGCCGGCGCGGCCGGAGCGGTCGCCTTCGCCCGGGCCGACTCCACGCGCTTGTCGTGCTTGGAGATCTCGGGCTCCCGGCTGCGCAGCTGCGCGTACAGCGGCGCCGCGACGAAGATCGTCGAGTAGGTGCCGACGATGATGCCGATCAGCAGGGCGAGCGAGATGTCGCGGAGGGTGCCCGCGCCGAGGACGAACGCGCCGATCACGAGGATCGCGGCCACCGGGAGGGCGGCGACGATCGAGGTGTTGATCGAGCGCACGAGCGTCTGGTTCTCGGCCAGGTTCACCGTCTCGGAGAAGGTGCGCGTCGTGCTGCCGAGCGCCTCCACGGTGTTCTCGCGGATCTTGTCGAAGACCACGACTGTGTCGTAGAGCGAGTAGCCGAGGATCGTCAGCAGCCCGATCACCGCCGCCGGCGACACCTCGGTGCCGGTGATGCCGTAGACGCCGGCCACGATCACGAGGTCGTGCAGGAGCGCGACGATCGCCGCGAGCGACATCTTCCAGGTGCGGAAGTACGCCCACATGGCCAGGGCCGCGAGGACCACGAAGATCACCAGGCCGCGCAGGGCCTGCTGAGTCACGTCGTTGCCCCACGCCGCTCCGATGAAGGAGGAGGCGACCTGGTCGGTGGGCACGTCGTACGCCTCCGACAGGGCGTTCCGCACCGCGGTCGACTCGTCGGTCGAGAGCTGCCCGGTCTGCACGCGGATGGAGTCGTCGCCGACGATGGACACGCGCGGCACGGTCTCCGGAGCGACCGAAGTCACCGCATCCGTCGCCGTCGCCTGCTCGAGGCTCGACGGCGAGGACACCGTGAACTGCGAGCCGCCGGTGAACTCGATCCCGAAGTTGAAGCCGCCGCGGGCGACCGTCCCGAGCAGCGTGATCAGGATCAGGGCGAGCGAGACGAGGTACCACGTGCGGCGCCGGCCGACGAAGTCGATCGATCGCGCACCGGTGTAGAGGTCGTTTCCGAACTGCGAGAAGCTGGCCATCACGCGTCCTTCCCGTTCGAGTCGTTGGAGTCGCGCAGGCCGGCCGCCTCGGCGGCCTTCCGCTCGGCGATGGTCTGGCGCTTGGCCGCCTCGCGGGACGCGGAGGCGCGCTTGCCGGCGACCACCTGGTCCTGCGGACGGAAGGCGGCACGGCCGCGGTAGACGGCCCCGAGCGCCCGGGGATCCAGGCCCGAGGCCTTGTGCCCCTCGGCGAAGAACGGTCTCGTGGCCATCAGCTGCAGGATCGGGTGGGTGAACAGCGCCACCACGATCAGGTCGATGATCGTCGTGATCCCGAGGGTGAGCGCGAAGCCGCGGACACTGCCGACGGCGAGGAGGAAGAGGACCACCGCGGCGAGCAGATTCACCATGTCGGACGCGAAGATGGTGCGCAGCGCGCGCCGCCAGCCGGACTCGACGGCGGACTCGAGGCCGCGTCCGTCGCGGAGCTCGTCGCGGATGCGCTCGAAGTACACGATGAACGAGTCGGCCGTGATGCCGATCGCGACGATGAGACCCGCGACTCCTGCGAGCGAGAGGCGCAGTCCCTCCCGCCAGGACAGCAGCGTGACGACGAGGTAGGTGACGATCGCCGCGACGAGCAGCGAGGCGATCGTGACGGCTCCGAGAACGCGGTACTGCGCGATGGAGTAGACGATGACGAGGATCAGGCCGATGAGGCCGGCGAGCAGGCCGCTGGCGAGCTGGGCGGAGCCGAGCGTCGCCGAGATGCTGTCCGAGCTCTGGACCTGGAAGCCGATCGGCAGCGCGCCGTACTTGAGCTGGTCGGCGAGCGTCTTCGACGACTCCTGAGTGAAGGAGCCCGAGATCTGCGCGTTGCCGTCGGTGATGGCGGCGTTCGTCGACGGGGCCGAGATGACCCGGCCGTCGAGGACGATCGCGAACTGGTTCTGCGCACCCTGCAGCGCCACGAGGCGCGAGGTCACGTCGCCGAAGGCCTGCGTGCCCTGGTCGTCGAACGAGAGGTTGACGGCCCAGGTGCCGGTGCTGGCGCCGGAGGAGGTCGTCATCAGGCCGTTCGAGGCGTCCGAGATGTCCTCGCCGGTGATCTCCACCGGGCCGAGGACGTACTTGACCGTCCCACTGTCGTCGCAGGTGATGAGCGGCTGGTCGGCCGGGGCGAGGTTCGGGTCCTGGCCGTTGAGGAACGCGCAGTCGAACGAGGTGTACTGGGCCTCGAGCGCCGGCGTGAGGTAGGCGAGGTCGCTCGCGTTCGTCGGCGAGGCGGTCGGCTCCGTCGAGAGCGACGGGTCGACGGGCGTCGGCGTGGGCGAGGACGTCGCGTCGCCGCCGACCGAGCTGTTGGTGGCCTGGCTCGCGACGAGAACCGGGCGGAAGTCGAGCTTCGCCGAGGCCTCGATGCGCTGGAGCGTCTCGTCGTCGGGCGTGCCCGGGATCGAGACGACGATGTTGCTCGAGCCCTGGGTCGTGATCTCGGCCTCGGAGACGCCGGACGCGTCGATGCGCTGGCGGATGATCGAGACGGCCTGGGTCAGCTGCTCCGACGAGACGGTGTCGCCGTCGTTCAGCTGCGGCTGCAGGACGATCTGCGTGCCGCCCTCGAGGTCGAGGGCGAGCTTGGGCGTCCAGGAGCCGCCGCCCCAGAGGACGGCCGCCGTGTTGAGTCCGACGAGAGCGAGGATCAGGACACCGAGCCAGCTCAGGGAGCGGCGGGCCTTCCGGACGGGGGTTGATGCGGCCACCCAGGGCTCAGCTTTCTCTTCGGTCGACGGTGATCGGCCCGGGGTCGCCCGGGCGTGGAGAAGGGCGGGCGGGCGCCGATGCGCCCGGCCCGCCCAGGAGACTACTGCGCGTCGGGGCGGCGGTCGCGCTCGACCGGGTCCACCAGCGGGTCGCGGTGCGCGGAGTCGCGCTCGCCGAACTCGGGCGAGCCGGTCGCGGTCAGCGGGTCGGCCTCGTCCTCGGTCTCGACGACGACGGCGTTCTCGCTCGGGTCGATGAGCCGGGCGATCGCCTGACGGTGGATGGTCAGCAGCGTGCCGGGGGTCGACTCGATGACGATCTTGTTCGCCTCGTCGTCGATCGACACGACGGTGCCGAAGAGGCCGGAGCCGGTCATCAGCTCCACCCCCGGCTGGAGGTTGTTCTTCATGCTCTCCGCGTCGCGCTGGCGCTTCTTGTTGTTGCGGAACATGAAGATGATCATCACGGCGAGCAGCAGGACGAGCAGGATGATCGTCGGATCCATGGGTGGGCCTTCCGGAGTGGATGGGCGATCCGCCGCGCGGCCTCAGGTCGAGGCGGAGCGGATCGAGTGGCCCGTCGGGCCTAGAGAATCATAGATCATCGGGGAACAGGGGCGGCTGAGCCGCCGTCCCCCGGGGGTCGATGCCGAAGTGGCGGTAGGCGGCGGGGGTCGCCACGCGGCCCCGCGGCGTCCGCGTCAGCAATCCGATCCGCACGAGGAACGGCTCGACGACGGCCTCGACCGTCTCCGCCTCCTCCCCCACCGACACGGCGAGGGTGTTCAGGCCGACCGGCCCGCCGTCGAAGCGGGTCAGCACGATCTCCATCACCGCGCGGTCGAGCCGGTCGAGTCCGAGCGCGTCGACGTCGTAGAGCTCCAGCGCCGCGCGGACGGCGGTCACGTCGGCCCGTCCGCCGTGGACCAGGGCGAAGTCCCGCACCCGCCGGAGCAGGCGGTTCGCGATGCGCGGGGTGCCTCGGCAGCGGCCGGCGATCTCGGCGATCGCGTCCGCGTCGATGTCGAGCTCGAGCAGCCGTGCCGCCCGGGCGAGCACCTGCCGCAGCTCGTCCTCCGCGTAGAACTCGAGGTGCGCGGTGAAGCCGAAGCGGTCGCGGAGCGGATTGGGCAGCAGGCCGGAGCGAGTCGTGGCGCCGACGAGCGTGAACGGGGCGAGATCCAGCGGGACGGACGTCGCTCCCGCCCCCTTGCCGACCATGATGTCGATCCGGAAGTCCTCCATCGCGAGGTAGAGCATCTCCTCCGCGGAGCGCGCCATGCGGTGGATCTCGTCGATGAAGAGGATCTCGCCGGGCAGCAGCGACGAGAGGACGGCGGCGAGGTCGCCCGCGTGCTGGATCGCGGGGCCGCTGGAGAGCCGCAGGGGCGAGGAGCTCTCCTCCGCCACGATCATCGCGAGAGTCGTCTTGCCGAGCCCGGGCGGGCCCGCGAGCAGGATGTGGTCGGGGGTCCGGCCCTGCATGGCCGCGGCCTTGAGCAGCAGCTCGAGCTGGCCGCGCACCTTGCGCTGGCCGACGAACTCGCTGAGGTTCCTGGGCCGCAGGGCGCCCTCGAAGGCGACCTCGGCCTCCGAGGCGACTTCCGCGCCCAGCACGTCGTCGCTCACGAGCGGGCCGCCGGACCGAGGCGGGCGAGGGCGAGCCGGAGCAGCGCCTGCACGTTCGCGGCATCGGAGGCCTGCGCGTCGAGCAGGATCTCGTCGACCACATCGGCCGCGGTGCGCTCGGGCCAGCCCAGGCCGACGAGCGCCGCGAGCACGTTCTGCGCGGCGGTGGCGGCGGGACCGGAGCCGCGGGCGGCGCGCGGACGGACGGTCACCTTGCCGGCGAGGGACAGGATGATCAGCTTGGCCGTCTTCGGGCCGATGCCGCTGACCTTCCGGAACACCCCGTCGTCCTCGTCGGCGACCGCCTGCGCGATCCGGTCCGGCTCGACCGCGCCGAGCACGCCGAGGGCGGACTTCGGGCCGACGCCGGTCACGCCGATCAGCAGCTCGAAGATCTCGAGCTGCTCCTCGTCGGGGAAGCCGTAGAGGGTGAGCGAGTCCTCGCGGACGACGAGCACGGTGCTGACCGTGGTCTCGTCGCCGACGCGCATCTCGAGCGCGTGCTGCGGGGTCACGTTCACCGCGTAGCCGACGCCGTGGACGTCGAGGACGGCGAGACTCCCGCGGGCGGAGAGGACGGTGCCGCGGAGGGAGGAGATCACCGCGTCAGTCTAGATGCTCGAACAGGCGTTCGACTCGCGGCCTCGGCGGCGCGCCATGCCCGCTGCGCTGCTGTGCCTCCCGCCGCTCCGTCGGCACCGGCTCCGGCCGACCCGGAGGAGGGCGCGAGAGGGGCCCGCCAGGCGTGGCAGACGGCCAGGGCGAGAGCGTCGGCCGCGTCGGCCGGCCGCGGCGGGGCGTCGAGCCGGAGGACGCGCTGGATCATCGCGGTGACCTGGCGCTTGTCCGCAGCTCCGTAGCCGGTGACGGCGGCCTTCACCTCGCTCGGCGTGTGCATCCCGACCGGGAGCCCGCGCCGGGCCGCCGCGACGAGGGCGACGCCGCTGATCTGCGCGATGCCCATCACGGTGCTGACGTTGTTCTGCGCGAAGACCCGCTCGATCGCGACGGCGTCGGGGCGGTGCTCGTCGAGCAGCGCCTCGAGCCCGTCGCCCAGGGCCAGCAGGCGGCGCTCCAGCGCGTCGTCGGGCGGTGTCCGGAGGACCGTCACGTGCACGAGGGTCGCGCGGCGGTCGCGCGAGACGTCGACGATGCCGACGCCGCAGCGGGTGAGCCCGGGGTCGATCCCGAGGACGCGCATCAGGCCGCCCTCCGGGATCGGGCCGGGCTCACCGCGTCACTCCTCGTTCTCGAGCTCGGCGCGCACCTCGGCGGTGATGTCGAGGTTGGTGTAGACGTTCTGCACGTCGTCCGAGTCCTCGAGCGCGTCGATCAGGCGGAAGACCTTGCGAGCCGTCTCGGCGTCGGCCTCGACCTGGAGGGAGGCGACGAACTCGATGTCGGCGGAGTCGTAGTCGATGCCCGCCTCCTGCAGGGCCGAGCGGGCCGGGACGAGCTCGCTCGGCTCGACGCGGACCTCGAAGCTCTCGCCGTGGTCGAGCACGTCGTCGACGCCGAAGTCGAGGACCGCGCCGAGCACGTCGTCCTCGGTGACGCTCTCTCCGTGGGGCACGGAGATGACGCCCTTGCGCGCGAAGTTGTAGGCGACGCTGCCCGGGTCGGCCATGGTGCCGCCGTTGCGGGTCATCGCGGTGCGGACGTCCGCCGCGGCGCGGTTCTTGTTGTCGGTGAGGCACTCGACGAGCAGGGCGATGCCGTTGGGGCCGTAGGCCTCGTACATGATCGTCGTGTAGTCGATGACCTCGCCGGTGAGGCCGGCACCGCGCTTGATCGCGCGGTCGATGTTGTCGTTCGGCACCGAGGTCTTCTTCGCCTTCTGCACGGCGTCGACGAGCGTCGGGTTGCCGGAGAGGTCGGCGCCGCCGATCTTGGCGGCCACCTCGATGTTCTTGATCAGCTTGGCGAAGGACTTCGCGCGGCGCGAGTCCTTGATCGCCTTCTGGTGCTTGGTCGTGGCCCACTTGGAATGCCCGGACACGGTGCTCCCTCGGAAATCTCGTTGCGTGCGGCCCCCGAGGGCGCCGCTGATGGCAGGGGCCAGTCTATTCGAGAGCCGGTCCGCGCCCGTCTCGGCCCGAGCACCGAGCTTTCCGCGCCCGTCTCGCCGACGACGAGCCGCCCTCCCGGCGCGCCCCCGCACCGCCGAACGCACGATCCGCGTCCCAGCGGATCGCGCTAGGCGGACGCGACCCGCTCCACAGCTCCACCCACCCCCGCCACCCCCGGAAGCCGACCGCGGCGAGCCGGGCAGGGACCGGCTCGCCACAAGCACCGCCGAACGAGCGATCCGCGTGCCAGCGGATCGCTGTAGGCGGACGCGACCCGCTCCACCCGCCCCGCCATCTCCGGAAGCCGACCGCGGCGAGCCGGGCGCGGACCGGCTCGCCACAAGCACAGCCGAACCAGTGATCCGCGTGCCAGCGGATCGCTGTAGGCGAACGCGACCCGCTCCACCCGCCCCGCCATCTCCGGAAGCCGACCGCGGCGAGCCGGGCAGGGACCGGCTCGCTACTTGATCAGCCGCGACAGCAGCCGGTCGGCGAGGATCCTGCCGTCGGTCTGGCAGGTGGGGCAGTACTGGAGCGTGGAGTCGTGGAAGACCACCTGGCGGATCGTGTCGCCGCAGACGGGGCACGCCTCTCCTGTGCGGCCGTGGACGCGCATGCCGAGCTTCTTCTCGCGCTTGAGGTCGGCCGCGTGCAGGCCCTCGGCGCGGGCGAGCGCCTCCTCGAGGGTGTAGCGGAGGGCCGCATAGAGGCGGTCCAGCTCGTCGGCGGTGAGCGCGGCGGGCTTGAAGGGCGACATGCGCGCCACGTGGAGGATCTCGTCGGAGTAGGCGTTGCCGATGCCGGCGATGCGGGACTGGTCGCGGAGGACGCCCTTCACCTGCGCCCGGCCCGCCGTGGCGAGGATCGCGCCGAGGATCTCCTCCGTGAACTCCGGGTCCAGCGGATCGGGACCCAGCCGGGCGACGCCCGGGACGTCGAGCGGATCGGCGACGATCGAGAGCGCGAGGCTCTTCTTGGTGCCGGCCTCCGTCACGTCGAACCCCGACCCGTCGTCGAGGACCAGCCGCGCAGCGAGCGGTCCCCGGCCGGGCTTCGCCGGCGCCGTCGGCCGCTCGGGCCGCCAGCGGACCCAGCCGGCACGGGCGAGGTGCAGGAGGACGTGGGCCTCGCCGACTGCGATGTCGAGGAACTTGCCGTGCCGCGATACTCCGTGGACGGTCTCGCCGGACAGAGCCGACGGCGGGATGGCGACGGTCTTGAGCGCGGAGATCGCGAACACGTCGAGCCGCTCGAGGACGCGTCCGCCCAGGCGCGCGTCGAGATGGAGGGCGAGGGCCTGGACCTCGGGGAGTTCGGGCATGCGACCACCCTGGCCCGCGGGTCCCGTACCGTCCACCCCTGGCGGAGGGGACGGCAGCGGGTCAGTCGCCGAAGCGCGTCGCCGCGACCTTCCGCAGGAACAGCTCGTGGAACCGGTAGTCGCCGGTGATCTCGGGATGGAACGCCGTCCCGAGGAGGTTGCCCTGCTCGACCGCGACCACCCGCCCGTCGGCGACGCTGGCGAGAGCGGTCGCCCGCTCCCCCAGCTCCTCCACGACCGGTGCGCGGATGAAGACCGCGTGCACCGGCGGATCGCCGATGGCCGGCACGTCGAGATCGGTCTCGAAGGAGTCGAGCTGGTTGCCGAACGCGTTCCTCCGGACCGACACGTCCAGGCCGCCGAAGCTGCTCTGGCCGTCGATGCGGTCGAGGACCCGGTCGGCGAGCATGATCAGCCCGGCGCACGTCCCGTAGACGGGCATCCCCGCACTGATCGCCTCGACGACCGGCTCCGCGAGGCCGAAGAGTCGCGACAGCTTGTCCATCACCGTGGACTCGCCGCCCGGGATGACCAGCCCCGCGACGGTGGCGAGCTCCTCCGGGCGGCGCACGAGCACCACCTCGGCGCCCAGCTCGCGCAGGACGTGCGCGTGCTCGCGGAAGTCGCCCTGCAGCGCGAGGACGCCGACGCGGAGCCCCTCGAGGGACTCCCGCGTCTCGCCCTCTCCCGCGACGGGCGCCTCGGCGCTACCAGCCACGCTCGGAGAGGCGGTGCGGCGCGGGCACGTCGGCCACGTTGATGCCGACCATCGCCTCGCCGAGTCCGCGGGACGCCTCCGCGACGACCTTCGCGTCGTCGAAGAAGGTGGTCGCCTTCACGATCGCGGCCGCGCGCTTGGCGGGCTCGCCCGACTTGAAGACGCCGGAGCCGACGAACACGCCGTCGGCGCCCAGCTGCATCATCAGCGCCGCGTCGGCCGGAGTCGCGACCCCGCCGGCGGTGAAGAGGACGACGGGGAGCTTGCCGGTCCGGGCGATCTCGACGACCAGGTCGTAGGGGGCCTGCAGCTCCTTGGCGGCGACGTAGAGCTCGTCCTTGGTCATCGCCTTCAGGCGGTTGACCTCGCCGGAGATCGTGCGGATGTGCTTGGTCGCCTCGGAGACGTCGCCGGTACCGGCCTCGCCCTTCGAGCGGATCATCGCAGCGCCCTCGGTGATGCGGCGCAGCGCCTCGCCCAGGTTGGTCGCTCCGCAGACGAAGGGGACGGTGAAGTTCCACTTGTCGATGTGGTTCACGTAGTCGGCGGGCGAGAGGACCTCGGACTCGTCGATGTAGTCGACGCCGAGCTCCTGAAGGATCTGCGCCTCGACGAAGTGGCCGATGCGCGCCTTCGCCATGACGGGGATCGACACGGCGGAGACGATGCCGTCGATCAGGTCGGGGTCGCTCATGCGTGCGACGCCGCCCTGCGAGCGGATGTCGGCGGGGACGCGCTCGAGCGCCATGACGGCGACCGCGCCGGCGTCCTCCGCGATGCGGGCCTGATCGGCGTCGACGACGTCCATGATGACGCCGCCCTTGAGCATCTCGGCGAGACCGCGCTTGACGCGGCTCGAGCCGAACTGCTCGGGAGCGGACGAGGACGGAGTGGTGGTGTCGGTCATGTTCGCGAGTCCTGTTCTGTGCGGCGACTTCCGCCGACGGCAGCTCCGAGTCTACGAGACGGCGCCCACCGTCCGCGGCGCTGGACAGGGGGCCGGGCGGCGGTCTAGAGGCTCGGCCAGGCCGCCGAGAGGCTCGCCCGGACGTCGCCCAGCAGCTGCGGGAGCGCCTTCGTGCGGGCGATGATCGGGAAGAAGTTCGCGTCGGTCGCCCAGCGCGGGACCACGTGCTGGTGCAGGTGGGCGGCGATCCCCGCTCCCGCGACCGCGCCCTGGTTCATCCCGAGGTTGAAGCCGTCGTTGTTCGAGACCGAGCGGACGACGCGCATCGCCGTCTGCGTGAGCGCTCCGATCTCGGCCACTTCCTCGGGAGTGGCCTCGTCGTAGAGCGGGATGTGCCGGTACGGGCAGACCAGGAGGTGGCCGGAGTTGTACGGGAACAGGTTGAGCAGGACGTAGGCGTGCTCCCCGCGGGCGACGATGAGGGCCTCCTCGTCGCTCAGCGTCGGCGCCACGCAGAAGGGGCAGTCGTCGGCTCCGGGCTGACCCTTCTGGATGTAGACCATCCGGTGCGGGGTCCACAGGCGCTGGAACTCGTCGGGCACCCCGGCGAGGTGCGCCGAGCCCTCCGCACCCTCGGGCACGAAGCCGTCCCCGCCGTCGCTCACGCTCAGACCTGCGCCTTCGAGGCGACGGCCTCGCGGATGCGCGCGACAGCGTCGGCGACCGGGATGCCGTTCTCCTGCGTGCCGTCGCGGAAGCGGAAGCTGACGGCTCCGGCGTCGCGGTCCTTCTCCCCCACGATCATCTGGAACGGCACCTTCTGCAGCGTGGCGTTGCGGATCTTCTTCTGCATCCGGTCGCTGGAGTAGTCGATCTCGGCGCGGATGCCCGACCGCTTGAGCTCGCCGACGACCTCCTCGAGGTAGGGCAGGTACTCGTCGGCGATCGGGATGCCCACGACCTGCACCGGCGACAGCCAGACCGGGAACGCCCCGGCGTAGTGCTCGGTGAGGATCGCGAAGAAGCGCTCGATGGAGCCGAAGAGCGCGCGGTGGATCATCACGGGCCGCTTCTTCGAGCCGTCCGAGGCCGTGTACTCGAGCTCGAAGCGCTCGGGCTGGTTGAAGTCGAGCTGGATGGTCGACATCTGCCAGGTGCGGCCGATGGCGTCGCGCGCCTGCACCGAGATCTTCGGACCGTAGAACGCCGCTCCTCCCGGATCCGGCACCAGCTCGAGACCGGAGGCGACGGCGACCGCGCGCAGCGACTCGATCGCCTCCTCCCACTGCTCGGGCGCACCGACGAACTTCGGGTTGCCCTCCTCGTTCGTGGACAGCTCGAGGTAGAAGTCGTCGAGGCCGTAGTCGCGCAGCACCTGCAGCACGAACTCGAGGTTGCGGGTCAGCTCGGCCGACACGTCCTCCTGCGCGACGTAGATGTGGGCGTCGTCCTGGGTCAGGCCGCGCACGCGGGTGAGGCCCTGCAGGGTGCCGCTCTTCTCGTAGCGGTACACGGTGCCGAACTCGGCCAGGCGCAGCGGGAGCTCACGGTAGCTGCGGCCGCGCGAGCGGAAGATCAGGTTGTGGAACGGGCAGTTCATGGGCTTGAGGTAGTAGTCCTGGCCCTGGCGGGTGACGTTGCCGTCCTCGTCCTGCAGCTCGTCGAGGTGCATCGGGGGGAACATCCCCTCGGAGTACCACTGCAGGTGCCCGCTCGTGAGGAACAGGTCGCCCTTGGTGATGTGCGGCGTGTAGACGAGCTCGTAGTCGTGGGCGAGAAGCTGCTCGCGCATGTACTGCTCGATCTCGTAGCGGATGATCCCGCCCTTGGGGTGGAAGACCGCGAGGCCGGAGCCGATCTCGTCCGGGAAGGAGAACAGGTCGAGCTCATGGCCGAGCTTGCGGTGGTCGCGGCGCGCCGCCTCCTCGAGGCGGGCCTGGTGCTCGCGCAGCTCGTCCTTCGTGGGCCACGCGGTTCCGTAGACGCGCTGCAGCTGCGGGTTCTTCTCCGAGCCGCGCCAGTAGGCGGCCGCGTTGCGGGTCAGGGCGTAGCCGTTGCCGATCATGCGGGTGTTGGGCAGGTGCGGGCCGCGGCAGAGGTCCTTCCAGACCGTCTCGCCGGAGCGCGGGTCGACGTTGTCGTAGATGGTGAGCTCGGCGCCGCCGACCTCGACGCTCTCGTCCTCGGCTCCCCCGCCCTTGATCCCGATCAGCTCGAGCTTGTAGGGCTCGCCGGCGAGCTCGGCGCGCGCCTCCTCCTCGGTGACGACGCGGCGCACGAACCGCTGGCCCTGGCGCACGATGCGGTCCATCGCCTTCTCGAGCGCCTTCATCGCCTCGGGCGTGAAGGGCTCCTCGACGTCGAAGTCGTAGTAGAAGCCGTCGGTGACGGGCGGGCCGATGCCCAGCTTCGCCTCCGGGTTGATCTGCTGCACCGCCTGCGCGAGGACGTGGGCCGCGGAGTGGCGGAGGATGTTCAGCCCGTCCGGCGAGGAGATGAGCACCGGCTCGATGCGGTCGCCCGGGACGACGTCGGCGGCGAGGTCCTTGAGCTCCCCGTTGACGCGGATCGCGACCACGGCCCGGTCGGTGAAGTGCGTGAATCCCGTGCCCGCCTCGGTGACGACCGAGTGGGACTCGTTCTCTGCGGGATTCGACGGTTCGTTCGACACGTGCGGGCACTCCTCGGGCTCGGTTGACCCCTCGACTGTAGTCGGCGGCGGCCTCTACCCGAGCGCGTCGCGCACGCGGGCGCCGAGCGCGCGCAGGGCGGAGGCGAGCTCGTCCCGGTCGGCGCCGGGCAGCACGAGCGAGCTGCGCTCCAGCTGGTGCAGGAGGACCTCCTCCAGGCCGGGCGGCAGGGAGTCCACGGCGAGCGCCCCCTCGAGTGCGGCGAGCACGGCGACGACGGCCACGGCGTCGCGTGCCGCGAGTCTGCGTGCGCTGATCTCCATGCGTCTCCGTCCGTGTCGTCCGACCCCGTCACCCTGCCGACAGGACGTGCCCCGGAGAGGGGCGCGGGGGCGACCGGTGCGCAATCCGTCCAGGTGGCATCCTGGTCCGATGGGTGCCGGTCCTGCGCTGCAGCGCTTCACGCGCTCCGGGGCCGACCTGGAGGAGGCGCAGCGCTTCTACTCGGACGGCTACGGCGGGTCGGGATTCCGGACGGAACCGGTCGAGCGGCCCTTCTCCTTCCGCTACGACGTCTCCGGGAGCGAGGGCGTGAGCCTGCGGACGTCGGTGTTCCGGGGCTCCGTGTCCGGGGGGCTGCGTCCGGAGGGCGAGTACGTCGTCTCGTGGTTCCTCTCCGGCACGAGCGTGGTGGACCCGGAGGGCGATCGGATCGTCCACCTGCCGGGGCGGCCGGTCGTGTTCCCCAGCGCGCGTCCGTTCGAGTTCGTCAGCCGCGACTTCCAGCAGCGGCTCGTGCACGTGGCCGCCGGCCTCCTCGAGCAGGTCGCGTCCGAGGCCGGCGACGGCGTGCCGCTGCCGCTCGTCTTCGACCACCGCTCGATCGCCTCCGCGTCGGCACTCCCGGGCTGGTGGCGGGCGGTCGACGACTTCGCGGGCGTCCTGCGGTCGGGCCGCGAGGCGACCGCGCTGCAGCTCGTGGCGGCGGAGCGCGGCGTCGCTCTGCACCTGCTCGCGACCTTCGCGCACCGGCCGGTCGTCGTTCCGGCGCAGGTGCTGCGGCCGGGGCTCGAGCACCTGCTGCGTGCCGCCGAGTTCCTGCACGCGTTCGCCGCGTCGCCCGTCACCGTGTCCGACATCGCGACAGCGGCGGGGCTCACTCCGCGGGCGCTGCAGGCCGCGTTCCGGAGGCACTTCGGCGACACTCCGCTCGGCTACCTGCGCGGCGTGCGTCTCGACCGGGCGCGCGTCGAGCTGCGCGAGGGCGCTCCGGGCGAGGAGACCGTGCGCGCCGTCTCCGCGCGCTGGGGCTTCCTCAACCAGGGCCGCTTCTCGGGGGCGTACCACCGCCGCTTCGGCGAGTACCCGGTGGAGACCCTGCGCCGCTGACGCTCAGTCGCCGAGATCGAGATCGCGGGCGTAGCAGACCGAGTGCTCGGACCCGATGTAGGCGCCGAACGGCGGGATGGCGTGGTAGCCCTCCCGGAGGTAGAACCGCATCGCGTCGGGCTGGAGCGTCCCGGTCTCCAGCACCAGGCGCGTCGTGCCCAGAGCGGCCGCCCGCGCCTCGAGCGCGCGCAGGACGGCCGTGGCCGCTCCGGTGCCGCGGGCGGCGGGGTCGGCGAACATCCGCTTCACCTCGATCGCCCCCGGTCCGAGGACGTCGTCGTCGAGAGGCCGCAGTCCGCCGCAGGCCACCGCCGTGCCGCTCGCGTCGCGGGCGACGAGGAAGACGGGCACGTCGTCGGCCGAGGGCGGCGTGCCGGGCTCGTGGTCGTCGTTGCCGTAGCGCTCGTCGAGCTCGCGCCGCTGCGCGTCGCGCAGACGCTCGGCGTCCGGGTGGGTCCACGCCACCTCGTCGATGGTCCAGCTCATGAGGGCTCCTCCCGGCCGCGCGGCGGGCACGGCCGAGGCCATTCTGCCGCGCCCGCCCCCCTCCGGCCCGCCCGGTGGCAACCCCTTCCGCGCCGAACCGCAGCGGGCGTCGACTGGAGGCCCACCGACGAAAGGACGCACCGTGCTCTCCGACTCCCCCATCGGCCCCGTTCTGCTCACCCGCGACCTCGCCGCCTCCCGCGCCTTCTACGCCGGCTCCCTGGGGCTGGAGGTCCTCGAGGAGAGCGAGTCGGCGATCGCCTACTCCTGCGGCGGCACGCGGCTCACCGTCACCGCCAGCACCACGGGCTCGAAGGACGAGCAGACCAAGGCCGCCTGGCGGGTGGCCGACCTGCGCGCCGAGCTGGACGCGCTGGCGGCTCGGGGCGTGGCTCCGCAAGATTACGACAGCGACGAGCTGCGCACCGAGAACGGCGTGGCCGACCGCGGCAGCGTCTGGGCGGCCTGGATCCTCGATCCCGACGGGAACGCGCTCGGCATCGAGCAGCCCAAGAGCTGATCGGTGCCGCTCTAGACTCGCCCCATGCCCGACGACTCCGCTCCGCTGCCCGCGCCCGGGTGGTACCCGCACCCGGCCGACCTCGGCTCGGAGCTCTACTGGGACGGCGCGGCGTGGACCGACCGGTCCCGCCCGTCCTCCTCGGCGCCCGCTCCCGCCTACGGCACGCCCCCGGGCGCTCCGGAGCAGGAGCTGTACGCCTATCCGTCCGCCCCGTCCTCCGCGGCGGGCCGCAACCCCATGGCGATCGCGAGCCTCGTGCTCGGCGTCCTGAGCCTGCTGATCAATCCGCTGCTGATCCCCTCGATCCTCGCCATCGTCTTCTCGGCGAAGGGCCGGGCGGCCGCACCGCTCGTCGGAGGCGGTCGCGGGCTCGCGACGGCCGGACTCGTCACCGGGATCCTCGGTCTGGTGTCGGGCGTCTTCACCATCGTCGGCAACCTCTCGGCCGGGGTCCCCGGCCTGGCCGGCTGACCGGGGTGCCGCGGCCCTCGACGCCCCGATGACCGCGCGCCGGAGCGCTCCCTGGCTCCTCGTCGTGGCGGTCGCCCTGGTCGCGCTGGTCCTGCGCGGTCCGATCGTCGCCGTCGCGCCCATCATCGACGCGGTGCGCGAGGACCTCGCGCTGTCCGCGGGCCAGGCGGGGATCCTCACCAGCATCCCCGTGCTCTGCTTCGCCCTGGCGACTCCGCTCGCCCTCCTGGTGATCCGCCGCGCGGGACCCGACGCCGCCGTGACCGTCACGGTGATCGGCGTCGCGCTCGGCACGATCGTCCGCTCGATCGGCGACGTGGGACCGGCCGTGGCGGGCACCATCCTGATCGGCGTCTCCATCACGATCGGCAACGTCGTCCTCCCCGTCGTGATCCGGCGGGACGTCGCTCCCGAGCGCGTCGACCTCACGACGGGCGTCTACACCGCGGCCCTCAACATCGGCTCGACGATCACCTCGCTCGGCACCGCTCCGCTCGCTCTAGCCCTCGGCTGGCGCGGCGCCCTGCTCGTCTGGCTCGCCCTCAACGCCCTCGCTCTGGCCGGCTGGCTCGTGGCCGTGGGGCCTCGGGCGGCCCTGCGTCCGACTCCCCGCCCGTCCCGCGCCGACCGCGCACCGGCCGCACCGGCTCCGCGGATCTTCCGCAGCGCGACCGTGCTGGCGCTCGCGCTCTGCTTCTCGAGCCAGGCGTTCTCGTACTACGGAGTGACGGCGTGGCTCCCCTCGCTGCTCGTCGACCGCAACGGCTTCTCGATCGCGACCGCGGGCGCGAGCGCCTCGGTGTTCCAGCTCGCCGCGGTCGCCGGCGCCCTCGGCGTCCCGCTCCTGGTCCGCAGGCTCGGACCGCTGGGGAGCATCGTGCTCGTCGGCCTCCTCTGGTGCACGGTGCCGGCGGGGCTGCTGCTCGCCCCGCAGCTCTGGGCGCTCTGGTGCGTGCTGGGCGGCGCGGCCCAGGGCGGAGGATTCACGGTGGTCTTCGTGCTCGTCGTGCGGCTCTCCCGCTCCGACGCCCACGCGTCGCGGCTCTCGGCCACTGTGCAGGGGATCGGCTACGCCGTGGCCGCCACCGCCCCGACCGTCATCGGCTTCGCGCACGACGCGAGCGGGGGCTGGGAGGCGCCCCTGCTGGCCGTCCTCGCCGCGACCTGCTCCTTCCTCCTCTTCGGCACCCTCGCCGCCGCGCGCCAGCGCCGGGCCTGACCCGCGACACGACCGGCCGCGCCGTCAAGGGGGCCGTCCGACGACTGTCGGCCCCGTAGCGTGTCCGCATGGCCGAGCAGAGCACGACCCGCGAGAAGACAGCGCCCGATCCCGACGATTCCCGGAAGCCCGACGACGTCACCGACATCACCAAGCGCTCCTGGTTCTACGTCCTCAAGAAGACGGCCCGCGAGTTCGGCGCGGACCAGTGCACCGACCTCGCCGCCGCGCTCACCTACTACGCCGTGCTCGCGCTCTTCCCCGCCCTGCTCGCGATCGTGTCGGTGCTGGGGCTCTTCGGCCAGGCGCAGGCCACCACCGATCTGGTGCTCGACCTGATCGGGAACCTCGCGTCGAGCGAGGTCGTCGACCTGCTGCGCGACCCGATCCAGGCGCTGACCAGCTCCTCCGCCGCGGGTCTCGCCTTCGTGACAGGTGTCGTCGGAGCGATCTGGTCCGCCTCCGGCTACGTCGGCGCCTTCGGCCGCGCGATGAACCGCGTCTACCAGATCGACGAGGGGCGCCCCTTCTGGAAGCTCCGCCCGACGATGCTCGGCGTGACCGTGGTGACGGTCGTCCTGATCGTGATCGCGGCGCTCATCCTGGTGCTCAGCGGACCGGTCGCGACCGCCGTCGGCGACGTCGTGGGCCTCGGGCCCGCCGCCCTCACCGTGTGGAACATCGCGAAATGGCCGGTGCTCGTGGTCATCGCGATCGTGATCGTCGCGATCCTGTACTACTGGGCGCCCAACATCCGCCAGCCGAAGTTCCGCTGGATCAGCATCGGATCGATCGTCGCCCTGGCGATCTGGCTGATCGCCTCGACCGGCTTCGCGTTCTACGTGGCCAACTTCTCCAACTACAACAAGACCTACGGCTCGCTCGGCGCCGTGATCGTCTTCCTCCTCTGGATCTGGATCACCAACATCGCCCTGCTCTTCGGCGCGGAATTCGACGCCGAGCTCGAGCGCGGACGCGAGCTGCAGGCGGGCATCGAGGCGGAGGAGACCATCCAGCTCCCCCCGCGCGACACCGCCGCGAGCGACAAGAAGGCGGCAGTGCACGAGAAGGACGTCCGCGACGGGCGCTGGCTGCGGCTGGCGAGCGAGAACCGCAGCGACGAGGGCGCGGCCCAGGACGACGAGGCCGCGAAGAAGAAGTGACTCAGGACTCGGCCGACCAGAGCGCGCGGTAGTAGGCCGCGCGCTCGTCGTCCGGATCCGCTCCGTACTCCGCGAGGAGCAGCGGGGTGTGGCCGGGGCCGTAGTTCCAGCCGAGGCTGACCGCGGCGACCGCCAGATCCGCCCAGCGGTCGCCCACGCCCAGGTCGCCGACGTCGACCGTGCCGCTCCAGCGTCCGTCGTCGTCGACGAGCGTGTTCGGAGCGCACGCGTCGCCGTGCACCACGACGGGGTCCACGAGCTCCGGAGCCGCGCCGAGCGCCGACGGCCGGCGCGCGAACCAGGACTCGCCGCGCAGCTCCTCGGGCACCGCGTCGACGGGGAGCGCGTGGACCGCCCGCAGGCCGGCCGCGATCGCGCGGACGGCCTGCTCCGGCCGGGCTGTCCACTCCGGGTCGACGGCGCTCCGCCCGGGCAGCGGTGCGGTGAGGAGCCACTGCCCCTCCTCGTCCTCGCCCGCCTCCAGGATCCGGGGCGCGTCGATCCGCCCCTCCAGCCAGCGCAGACGCGCGATCTCGCGACGGAGGTCGACGCCCGTGGACCGGGGATTCCACTTCAGGTACCCGGCGTCCACGCGGAAGGTCAGCCCGTCGAGCTCGTTGCGCCAGACGAGCGCCGGATCGGTGCCGCCGTTCAGGCGCCTCGCCGGCGACGGGATCCGGACGCCGTCGAGCGAGAACTGCCGTGCGAGGTCCGGACCGCTCATGCCCCCAGGGTAGGCGCCCCGATCCTGAGAGGATCCGCATGCCGCGGACCGCGCCACCCGCCTCCTCCGAGCAGCGCGCCCTTACCCTGACGGGCGTGCCGGAGCAGCCGCCCGGCGCGATCCGGTGACGAGGGAGCCCCCGTGACGCAGAGCGACGACGACCGCGGGCCCGTGCAGCCCGACTTCTCGAAGGAGCAGGAGGGCTACCGTCCCGGCCTCAAGCCCCGGCAGCTGCAGATGATCGCCATCGGCGGCGCGATCGGCACCGGCCTCTTCCTCGGCGCCGGCGGCCGACTCGCCACCGCCGGTCCCTCGCTCGTCGTCGTGTACGCGGTCTGCGGCGTCTTCGCCTACCTGATCCTCCGCGCGCTCGGCGAGCTGGTCCTGCACCGGCCGAGCTCGGGCTCCTTCATCTCCTACGCCCGCGAGTTCCTGGGCGAGAAGGCCGCCTTCGTCGCCGGCTGGATGTACTTCCTGAACTGGGCGATGACCGCGATCGCCGACGTCACCGCGGTGGCCCTCTACGTGAAGTACTGGTCGCTCTTCTCCTCCGTGCCCCAGTGGCTCCTCGCACTCATCGCCCTGGTCGTCGTGCTCTCGCTGAACCTCGTCTCGGTCAAGGTCTTCGGGGAGCTGGAGTTCTGGTTCGCGCTGATCAAGGTCACGGCGCTGGTGGTCTTCCTGGTGATCGGCGTCGTCGTGCTCGCCGCGGGCTGGCCGCTGCAGTCCGGCGGCGTCGCCGTGGACCCCGGGATCAGCCTCTGGAACGACAACGGCGGCATCCTGCCCGGCGGCCTGATCGCCAGCGTCCTGGTCGTCCAGGGCGTGGTGTTCGCCTACTCCGGAGTCGAGCTGGTCGGCACGGCGGCGGGCGAGACCGCGGAGCCGGCGAAGGTCATCCCGCGCGCGATCAACTCGGTCATCCTGCGCATCGCAGTCTTCTACGTCGGCTCCGTGCTGCTGCTGACGCTGCTGCTGCCCTACACGGCCTACTCGAAGGGCGAGAGCCCGTTCGTCACGTTCTTCAGCTCACTGGGCGACGGCTCCTCGGGCGAGATCGCCGGATCGATCATGAACTTCGTCGTGCTGACGGCCGCGCTCTCCAGCATCAACGCCGGGCTCTACTCGACCGGCCGCATCCTCCGCTCCATGGCGCTCAACGGCTCCGCCCCCGCCTTCACCGGCCGGATGAACAAGCAGGGCGTCCCCTACGGAGGCATCCTGCTCACGGCGAGCATCACCCTGATCGGGATCGTGCTGAACCTCTTCGTGCCGTCCGAGGCCTTCGAGATCGTCCTCAACGTCTCGGCGCTGGGCATCGTCACGGGCTGGGGCATGATCGTCCTCTGCCAGATGCAGCTGCAGCGCTGGGCGGCCCAGGGGCGCCTGGAGCGCCCGTCCTTCCGGATGCCCGGCGCCCCGGTGACCTCGTGGCTCACCCTGGCGTTCCTGGTGATCGTGGTGGTCCTCATCGCCGTCGACTTCCCGACCGGCACCTGGACCGTGGGGATCGTCGCGGTGGTCGGCGTGCCCGCCCTGATCGTGGGCTGGCACGTCGCGAAGCCGCGCATCCTGGCGATCGCGTCCGCCCGGGACGGCTTCACCGGCGCCCACCCCGTGATCGCCGCCCGTCCGGCCTCCGAGGCCAAGCGCGACGGGAACGAGCGGCGCCGCGAGTAGGGCGGGTCAGCGCCGGCGGAGGTAGCGCAGGAGCAGCGTGTCGCCGGCGCTGAGCACGTGCGCCAGGTGCTGCGGGCGCGGTCCGGGGACGTCGCCGCGGGCGAGCCTCCCGGAGTCCCCCGCCTCGAGCGTCGGAGCGACGGTCAGGCAGAGCTCGTCGACTGCGTCCGCGGCGAGGAGGGTCCCGAGCAGCGACGGACCGCCCTCGCAGTGGATCCTGCCGAGCCCCCGCTCCGCGAGCTGCGCCTGCATCCGCGTCGAGTCGAGCTCTGCGTCGCCGCAGACGAGCACATCGGCGACCTCGGCGAGCTCCGCGCGGCGGCGGGCCGATGAGGAGCCGGTGGTCACGACGATCGGACGCACCGGCGCCTCGGTGAAGATCCGCGAAGCGGGATCGAGGTCGAGCGACCCCGAGACGATCGCGAAGACGGGCTGCGGGGCGAGCCCGGTGCCGAGCCGGGCCCGCACGGACTCGTCGCTCAGCACCATCGGGCCGTAGCCCTCGGTCCGCACCGTGCCGGCCGCGACGAGCACGACGTCGGCGAGCCGGCGGAGCAGGTCGAACACGCGCAGGTCCGCCGCGCCCCCGAGATCGCCCGAGACGCCGTCACGGGTGACCGCTCCGTCGACGCTCGCGACGAAGTTGACCCGGAGCCACTCCTCGCCCGCCCCGTCCGCGTAGAGAGCCAGCAGAGCCTCGTCGGACAGGTCCTGCCCGGCCGGCGACAGGCCGTCGATGCGGGCGCTCACGCCGCCGGCTCCACGTTGTGGCGGAGGAAGGCGGGCGCCCGCCAGCCCAGCACCGCCTCCGTCATCCGCACGGCGTCCACCGCCTGGCGCACGTCGTGCATGCGTACGATCCGCGCACCGTTCAGGATGCAGATCACCGCGGCGGCGAGGGAGCCCTCGAGGCGCTCCCCCTGCGGCCGGTCCAGCGCCTCGCCGATGAAGTCCTTGTTGGAGACCGCGGCGAGCACCGGGAAGCCGAGCGCGGCCACCTCGCCCAGCCGGCGGGTGAGCTCGAGCGTGTGCAGGGTGTTCTTGTTCAGGTCGTGACCCGGATCGACGATGATCCTCCCGGCAGGCACTCCGCCCGAGAGCGCGCGATCGACGCGGCTCCGCAGATGGTCGACCACGGTCGCCACGACGTCGTCGTACTCGGGTCTCTCCGGCTCGCTGCGGGGGGCGCCCACGCTGTGGGTGATGACGAGCTGGGCGGAGGAGGAGGCGACGACCTCGAGCATCCGGGGGTCGTGCAGCCCGCTCGTGTCGTTGATGACGGAGGCGCCCGCGGCGATGCTCGCGCGCGCGACCTCGGCGCTCGTCGTGTCCACCGAGACGACCACGTCGCTCCGCTCCGCGATGCCCGCCACGACGGGGACGACCCGGTCGAGCTCCTCCTGGAGCGTGACGGCGGGGCCGCGGCCGAACGGCACTCCGCCGATGTCGACCCAGTCGGCGCCGAGCTCCGCGGCGCGCACGGCGGCCGCGATGGCGCTGTCCAGGGCGAAGGTGGAGCCCTTGTCGTAGAAGGAGTCGGGCGTGCGGTTCACGACCGCCATCACGGCCACCTGCCGCTCGAAGTCGAACTCTCGTCCGCCGATGTGCCGCGTGGTCATGGGCGCGTCCCTCCCGCTCGGAGCGCCGGGAGAAGGCCGGCGCCGCTCACCCTAGACGAGCGGAGTCGGCGGAGGCTGGAGCGGGCCGCCCTCGAGAAGCGCCTGGAAGAGGACGTGGTCCTGCCACTCCCCGGCGATCCGCAGGTAGCGCCGCGCGACGCCGATCCGCTCGAAGCCGTTGCGCTGCAGCACGGTCTGCGATCCGACGTTGTGGAGGAGCGTCCCGGCCTGCACGCGGTGCAGCCCCAGATCCTCCCGTGCGGTGCGCAGGACGGCTCCGACCGCGCGGGTCATCACGCCGCGGCCCTCCAGATCGCTGTCGAGCCAGTAGCCGAGCTCGCCGCTGTCGAAGGCGCCGCGGACGATGTTCGCGAGGGTCAGCCGACCGACGATCACGCCGCCCGAGTCGAGGACGAGCGGGAGCACGCTGCCGGCCCGGTGCGCGGCGAGCGCGTCCGCGACGGCGTCGGTCTGGCCCCCCGCCTCGAAGAAGCGGGTCGAGCGCGTCGGCTCCCAGGGCGCGAGGTGCCGGCGGTTGCGCCGGTACGCGGCGGCGAGGGCCGGTCCGTCGTCCCGCGAGACGAGCCGCAGGAGGGTGCCCTGGTCGTCGACGGGGATCGGGGCGGGCATCCTGCGAGGGTAGCGCCGGAGCCGGGAACGACAGAACCCCCGGCCAGGGGCCGGGGGTTCTCGTGGTGGGCGATACTGGGATCGAACCAGTGACCTCTTCCGTGTCAGGGAAGCGCGCTACCGCTGCGCCAATCGCCCGTTGCTCCGTGCGGAGCACCTCGTTCGGTGAACGATCGAGGTGGATACGGGATTCGAACCCGTGTATACGGCTTTGCAGGCCGCTGCCTCGCCTCTCGGCCAATCCACCGTGTACGGGATTCGGTGTCGGCGGCCCGAGGGCCGACCAGGTGGGAGGCACCCGAGGGTGCCGTCCCGATGACGCCGGTCCGAGGACCGGTGTTCGAGCGGATGACGAGATTCGAACTCGCGACCCTCACCTTGGCAAGGTGATGCGCTACCGCTGCGCCACATCCGCATGTAGGTCGTACTGGTGTTGCCGTCTTGCGTGTCGTGCTGTCGTGCTGCCTGTCCGGCGCTTTCGCTGCCCGGCTCGACCTAGAAGAATGTATACGACAGCGGCGCCGGAAACCAAATCGAGCGGACGCCGATCCCGCCGCTCGGAGTCCGATCCGCGTCTTTCCGCGCGAAACCGGCTGGTCGCCGTCCGTTCACCCGGGCGTGGCGGGCGTCGGCGGTGCATCCGGGCCCCGCGGATCCGCTACGATCGTCTCTCGGGTCGTTCAGCACGTCCCCCTGGGCGATTGGCGCAGTTGGTAGCGCGCTTCCTTCACACGGAAGAGGTCATCGGTTCGAGTCCGGTATCGCCCACCCTCACCCCCGGTCCGTGCTCACGCACTCGGCCGGGGGTTCTCTCGTCCCGCCGCGGCCGTCCTCCGTCGTCGCAGCGCCCAGTCGAAGGAGCCGACCCGCGATGATGGGCCGCTCGCACGCCGTGTCCGGTGCGCTCGCCTGGGCCGTGGCCGCCTCCGTGCCCGGCGTCGCCGGGCCCCTCGGCCTCGCGGGTCTCCCGCTCGACCTCCGGCTGGTCGGCCTCGGAGTCGCCGCCGGCTGGGCGCTGGTGCCCGACGCGGACCACGCGAGCGCGACGGTCTCCCGCTCGGCGCCGGGCGCCTCCCTGCTCACCGCGACCGCGGGCCGGATCAGCGGAGGGCACCGGCACGGGATGCACTCGCTGCTCGCGGTCGCCGTCGTCTGGTACCTGGTGCCGGTGCTCACGGCGCTGCGCTTCCCGGTGCCGGTCGTCGGTCCCGTCGCCGTGGCCGCCGTGCTCACGCTGCCCGCCCTCGCCTTCGCCGCGAAGGCCGTCCGGGCCGCCCCCTCCTGGCGCATCGCCTGGGCCGGGGCGACGGTCGTCACGGTCCTGCTCGTCGCGCTCGCCGACGGCACCTGGGCGTGGCTCCGGGTCGCAGCGACGCTGGGCTACCTCGTGCACGTGGCCGGCGACGCCCTCACGACCGGCGGGATCAACTGGCTGTGGCCGCTGCGCGTGCGCCTGCCGCGGCGCCTGCGCCGGACACCGCTGCGCCACGTCTGGACCACCGGAGGCTACGCCGCGCTGCCCGTCCTGGGCTCCTCCGGGTCCTGGCGCGAGACGGTCCTCTACTGGCTCATGTCCGCGGCGACGATCGTGCTCACCGCCTCGATGATCACGGCCGAGCTGCTGTAGCCCGGGGCGCCCTCCTCAGAAGACCTTCCCCGGGTTCATGATCCCCAGCGGGTCGAACACGGCCTTGATCCCGCGCTGGAGCGCCAGCGAGTCCTCGCCCAGCTCCTCCGCCAGCCAGCGCCGCTTGAGCAGTCCCACGCCGTGCTCGCCCGTGAGCGTGCCGCCGAGGGCCAGGGCCGTGCGGAAGAGCTCCGCGGCGGCGTCCCAGACGTCCTCCCCCACGGGTCCGTCCCCCGCGGGCAGCACGAAGTTCGGATGGAGGTTCCCGTCCCCCGCGTGGGCGACGGTGGGGATGCTGAGCCCCGTCCGCTCCTCGATGCCGCGGATAGCCGCGAACATCGCCGGCAGCGCGGAGCGGGGCACGCAGACGTCCTCGATCAGCACGCGGCCCTCCGCCTCGAGCGCCGGGTGGAAGGCCCGGCGGACGGCCAGCAGAGCCTCGCCCTCGGCCGGGTCCTCGGTCGCCTCGGCGGCGCCCCCGGAGGCGGTCACGATCTCGAGGACGCGCTGCGACTCCTCCGCCGCTCCTCCGCCGTCCGTCTGGACGAGGAGGTAGGCGGCACCGCGGTCCAGGCTCGCTCCGGTGTAGCGCGAGATCGCGGCGAGCGCCGCCTCGTCCATCAGCTCCATCACCGCGGGACGGAGCCGCGCGGCGGTGATCGCGGCGGAGGCGGCGGCCGCGGCGACGACGCTCGGGAAGTACGCGCCGACCGTGACCACGCGCCCGGTCGGGATCGGGCGGAGCTTCACGGTGGCCTCCACGATGACGCCCAGCGTCCCCTCGGAGCCGGTCAGGAGCGCGGTGAGGTCGTACCCGGTGACTCCCTTCACGCTGCGGCGGCCGGTGCGGAGCAGTCGTCCGTCGGGGAGGACGACCGTCAACCCGAGCACCGCTTCCCGGGTCACGCCGTACTTGGCGCACAGCAGCCCCCCGGCGTTCGTCGCGATGTTTCCGCCGATGCTCGAGATCGCGCGACTCGCGGGGTCGGGCGAGAAGACGAGGCCGTGCGGAGCGACGGCGTCCGACAGCGCCTGATTGATGACCCCGGGCTCGACCACCGCCAGCTCGTCCTCGAGCGACACCTCGAGGATGCGGTCCATGGCGGCGGTCGAGAGGACGAGCGCTCCCCCGCTCGCCACTCCCCCGGCAGCGAGGCCCGTTCCCGCTCCGCGCGGCACGACCGGGAGCCGGTGCTCCGTCGCTATGCGCAGCGCCGCCTGCACGTCCTCGACCGAGCGGGCAGCGACGAGCGCGAGCGCGCGACCCGGTGCGGAGAAGCCCGACTTGTCGGTGTGCACGGCCTCGAACCCGGGGCCCTCGGTCAGGAGCGCGTCTCCGAGCGCGTCGCGCAGCTGTCGGAGGATCTCGTGGTCGTGCATGGTTCACTCCGTGCGGTCGCGGGCGGGTCCTGCCGATCCTTCCACGGGCGCGGGGCAGGATGGCGGGATGACCGGAGAGACGCGATGGCCGCGGTGACGAGCGCGGGGATCCTGCTGCACCGCGAGGGCCCCTCCGGCACCGAGGTGTTCCTCGGGCGGATGGGCGGCCCCTTCTGGACCCGGCGCCCCCGCGCGTGGACGATCCCGAAGGGCGTGCACACGGGCGACGAGACGCCGCTGGACGCCGCGCGCCGAGAATTCGAGGAGGAGACCGGCGCTCCTCCGCCCGTCGGGGAGCTGACCCTCCTCGGCGCGTTCCGGCAGAGCGCGGCCAAGACCGTCACGGTCTTCGCCGGGCGCGGACACGCGGACACCGCCTTCGTCACGAGCAACACCTTCGAGCTGGAGTGGCCGCGGGGCTCCGGCGTGCTGCGCAGCTTCCCCGAGCTGGAGGACGCCCGGTGGCACCCGCTCGACGAGGCCCGCTCGCTGGTGGTGGCCGGGCAGGTCGCCGCCCTCGACGCGCTGGCCGAGCTGCTGGCGGATCCGGACGGCGGGGACCGGGCCGGCACCGCCCCCTAGTCCGCGGTCGCGTAGACCCGCAGGCCCAGCGGCACGATCCGCACCACGGCCTCGTCGAATCCGTCGCGGGAGCCGTCGAAGCGCTCGGTCTCGCCGTCGTGCGCCCACTCGGGGTCGTCCCCCGCGGGCCGGCGCGCGCCGACGGTGATCTCCGGCGTCGAGAACGACTCCACCACCGGTGCCCGCCAGCCGGGCACACGGCCGACCACCGGGGTCGCCGTACGGCCGAGCAGGAGCGAGAACGCTCCCCGGGTGCGCGGAGTCCGTCCTGAGTGCAGGATGCGCACGTCGAGGTGGCCGTCATCGAGCCGACGCCGGGCGAGCGGGGCGGCCGTGCGCGGGTGCTCCTGGTTCACCCCGACGAAGTACGACCAGACGAGCTGCGTGCTCCCGTCGCGCCGGAGCTCGAACGGATCGGTGCGCCGCACGACCGAGAGGGCCGCGATCACGGCGGCGAGCGGCTTCCCGATCCGCTTCTCGCGCTTCTCGCGGGCCGCGACGAACTCCGGGTAGACGCCGATCGAGACCGTGTTGAGCACCGTGACCGGGTCTCCCCCGTCCGCGACGACCTCGGCCACGTCGACGTCGCGGCGCTCGCCGATCGTCGCCGCGTCGAGCGCGTCCTGGACGGTGAGCAGGCCCAGCGCCTTCGCGAAGTGGTTCATGGTCCCGCCCGGCAGCACGAGCAGCGTCATCCCCTCGGCGCGGGCGAGAGCGGCACCGACCGACATGGTCCCGTCCCCGCCGTAGATCCCGAGCACCCGGGG
The DNA here is from genome assembly GCF_009834265.1 of Rathayibacter sp. VKM Ac-2805. NCBI lineage: Bacteria > Bacillati > Actinomycetota > Actinomycetes > Micrococcales > Microbacteriaceae > Rathayibacter > Rathayibacter sp. VKM Ac-2805. Next base: position 1,515,914 of record NZ_CP047185.1, on the reverse strand, counting down.
CGGAGAGTCCCCCGAGCGCGCCTCGCGCACCACGTCGGCGAGGTCCTCTCCCTCGGTCAGCCGGTGCACGCGCGCCTTCGGGAACCGGGCTCGGACCAGCGGCTCGGGATCGGGGCGGTGCGAGTCCCGGCCCGCGCCGGGGTTGAGGACCACGAGGAGGGCGGCTCCGTCCCCCAGCGGGCTGCGGTCGACGGGGGGCCGGGTCGCGCGCTCCGAGACGGGCACGTGGCGCGGCTCGGCCGGCAGGACGGCTCGGCCGACGACCGCGACCGCCGCGCCGAGCGCCGCGCCGCCGAGGACGTCCGAGAGCCAGTGGACGCCGACGTGCAGGCGGGAGAAGGCCACGGCGGCGGCGAGCGGGGCGACCGCCGCCCCCACTCGGGGCGACTCGAGCGCGACCCCGGCGGCGAAGGCAGCGGCGCTCGCCGCGTGCCCCGAGGGGAAGGACGCCGACGTCGGCACCGTCGCCAGGCGCCGGCCGACCGGGACGTCGACGAGGAGCGGCCGGTCGCCGCCGAACACGCGCTTGCCGACCAGGTTCGCGAGCGCGCTGGCCGCGGCGAGCGAGGCGGTCCCCCGCAGAGCCTCGCGGGGACGGCCCGCCAGGAGCAGCAGAACGCCGATGCCGGCCCAGAGGACTCCGTGGTCCGCGGCCCGGGAGAGCCCCACGAGCGCCCCGTCGACGACGGGCGACGGGCGACGGGCGTTCAGCCGCCGGGCCGCACGAGCGTCCGCCCGGCGCACGACGCGCGGGACGGTGACGAGTCGGCGGAGCAGGACGGACGGGGGTCGGGTTCCGCGGAGGGCCATGCGCTCAGCGTAGGAGGAGGCGCCTCCGCGGTCCCTGGACCGGTCGACGGCGCGCTACACCTCGCCGAAGCCCGACTCGACCAGATCGCCGAGCCGGCCGACCGCCTCGTGGGCCTGCGGCCCCGACGCCGAGAGGACGACCTCGTCCCCGCGGTCGAGCCCCAGCGACATCACGCCGAGCAGGCTCGTGGCGTCCTTGCCGTTCGCGTCGATCCGGGCGTCGAAGGTGGCGGCGAGCGTGACGAAGTCGGCCGCGGGACGGGCGTGCAGGCCGTTCGGGTTGATGAGGCGGACGCGGCGCTGCACGCGCTCGTCACCGGGCGAGGCCTCCTCGGCGGGAGCAGCGAGCGCCTCGCCCCGGGCCGACTCCGCGGCGGCGAGCACCTCGTCCAGCGACGCCCCCGTGCCCGCGGCGACGGCGGCCGCGACCGCCCCCTCCACCAGCGGGGCGTCGGCGATCCGGACCCGGGCGCGCGCGTCGTCGTCGAGGAACTCGACCGCGGTCTCCGCCGTCATGATCGCCGAGCCGAGGTCGCAGAGGACGACGACCCCCTCGCCGGAGTCCGCTTCCGCCAGGGCCGCCGTGATGCGGTCGAAGCTGGTGCCGATGCCGCCGTCGTCCGTCCCGCCCGCGGCGACCAGCGCGACCGAGGCCGCCATCTGCTCCGCGAGCTCGACCAGCCCCTCCGCCAGCTGCGCGCTGTGCGAGACCAGGACCAGCCCGACGCTCACGCCGCCGCCTCGGCTGCTGCGCGGAGCAGGAGAACGGTCGACACGCTGCCGGGATCTCGGTGCCCGATGGCGCGCTCGCCGAGGTAGCTGGCGCGTCCCTTGCGGGCGACCAACGGGTCCGTCGACTCCGCTCCCCTCTGCGCCGCCTCCGCCGCCGCGGCGAGGACGTCGGCCGGAGCCGCTCCCTCCTCGGCGGCGGCCGCGGCCGCGTCGACCGCCGGCGTCCACGCGTCCACCATCGTCTTGTCGCCCACCTCGGCCTTGCCGCGGAGCACGATGCCGTCCCTCGCCGCGGCCAGGAGCGCTGCGACGTCAGCGCCCTCGAGCGCGTCCTCGCCCGCGACCGCGGCGGAGGCCTTCAGGAACGCCGTGCCGAACAGCGGGCCCGAGGCGCCGCCGACGGTGGAGATGAGCGTCGTCGCGACCAGCTTGAGCACGTCCGCCGGGAGCCCCTGCTCCGGCGCCCCGTCCAGCTTCGCGACCACGGCCTGGAAGCCGCGGTCCATGTTCTCGCCGTGGTCCCCGTCGCCGATCGCCCGGTCGAGCGTGATCAGCTCGACCCGGTGCTCCGCGATCGACTCGGCGGCGCGGCGGATCCACGCCGTCGCCCACGCCGCGTCGAGCCCGGCTCCCTGTGCGTCCTGCATGGTCGTCTCCTCCTCATGGGCCGCTCCTGCGGCTGTCGTTCCGGTCATGGTGTGCGCGCGGGCGCTCAGCGTCCCCACCGCAGCGCCGCGGTCTGCACCGGGGAGTCCCACAGCTCGGTCAGGGCGTCGTCGAGCTTGAGGACGGTGAGCGAGAAGCCCTGCATCTCGAGCGACGTCGTGTAGTTGCCGACGAGGCTGCGTGCGACGGTGATCCCCTTCTCGGCCAGCGCCTCGGCTGCGCGGCGGTAGGCGAGGTACAGCTCGATCTGCGGCGTGCCGCCCATGCCGTTCACCAGGAGCAGCACCTCGTCCCCGGAGGAGAACGGCAGGTCCTCCAGGATCGGGCCGAGGATCCGGTCGACGATGCGGTCGGCCGGCTCCAGCGCGATCTTCTCCCGGCCGGGCTCGCCGTGGATGCCGATGCCGATCTCGATCTCGTCCTCGCCCAGCTCGAAGCTCGGCTCGCCCGCGTGCGGGACGATGCACGGCGTGAGGGCGACGCCCATCGAGCGCACGTTGGCGATCACCGTCTCGGCGATCGTCGCGACCTCGTCGAGGGAGTCGCCCCGCTCGGCCGCGGCGCCCGCGATCCGCTCGACCAGCACGGTGCCGGCCACGCCGCGGCGGCCCGCGGTGTAGAGCGAGTCCTTCACCGCGACGTCGTCGTCGACGATCACACTGCGCACCTCGATCCCCTCGGCGCCGGCGAGGTCGGCCGCGGTCTCGAAGTTCAGGACGTCGCCCGTGTAGTTCTTCACGATGTGCAGCACACCCGCACCGCCGTCGACGGCCTGCGTGGCCGCGACGATCGGGTCGGGCGTGGGCGAGGTGAAGACGGGACCGGGGACGGCGGCGTCCAGCATCCCGAATCCGACGAAGCCCGCGTGCAGCGGCTCGTGCCCGCTGCCGCCACCGCTGACGATGCCCACCTTGCCCGAGCGGGGCGCGTCGGCCCGCACCACGAACAGGGGATCCGACACCACCCGGACCAGGTCGGCGTGCGCCAGGCCGAAGCCGGCCACCGACTCCGTGATGACGTTCTTCGGGTCGTTGATGAGCTTCTTCATCGAGGTCTCCTCCAGGATCGGGCCACCACTCGGGCGTCCCGTGACCTGCGGGCGATCCGGCGCGTGGTGGATCGCCGCCCGCACCGTCGCGGACAGCATCCCCACGTTACGCCCTGCGCTCGCGCCTACGGCAGCGGGACGACGGCGCGCTGCGTCTCGCGGACCCACTCCTCGAGCTTGGCCGTGGCGGCCCCGGAGTCGACGGCCTCCGCCGCGCGGTCCATCGACGTCCGCAGGCGCTCCAGGACGGGCGTGCGCACCAGGTCCGGGTCGCGCGCCAGGTCGAACGCCGCGAGGCCTGCGGCCGCGTTCAGAAGGACGATGTCGCGGACGGGGCCGCCGTCTCCCGCGAGCACCGAGCGCACCACGCTCGCGTTGTAGGCGGCGTCGCGGCCGCGCAGGTCGTCGATCCGCGCGCGGGGCAGGCCCAGGTCGCGCGGGTCGAGGTCGTGCTCGACCACGGAGCCGCGCGACACCTCCCAGATGTGGCTGTGACCCGTGGTCGTGAGCTCGTCGAGGCCGTCGTCCCCGCGGAACACCAGAGCCGTCGCCCCGCGCGTCCGGAACACGCCGACGACCAGCGGCACCCGGTCGAGGTGCGCCACCCCGACCGCAGAGGCCTCGGGACGCGCCGGATTGCAGAGCGGGCCGAGGAAGTTGAACACCGTCGGCACGCCCAGCTCGGCGCGCACCGGACCGGCGTGCCGGAAGCCGGGGTGGAAGAGGGACGCGAAGACGAAGGCGATCCCCGTCCGCCGGAACACCTCGGCCACCCGCTCGGGGGAGAGGGAGAGGTCGACCCCGAGTGCCGCGAGCACGTCGGAGGAGCCGGAGGAGGAGGACGCGGCCTTGTTCCCGTGCTTCACGACGGGCGTGCCGGCCGCGGCCGCGATGATCGACGCGGTGGAGGAGATGTTGACGGTCCCGAAGCGGTCCCCGCCGGTCCCGACGATGTCCAGGGCCATCGGGTCCACGTCCAGCGGCACCGCGTGGTCGAGGATCGCGTCGCGGAAGCCGACGATCTCGTCGACGGTCTCGCCCTTCGCCCGGAGGGCCACCAGCAGTCCGGCGAGCTGCGCCGGAGTCGCCGCGCCCTCCATCACCTGCTCCATGGCCCACGTCGCCTCGGAGACGCTCAGATCGGAGGACTCGAGGAGTGCGCTGAGAACGTGCGGCCAGGACAGGGTTTCCGACATGGCTCCCAGATTATGCGACGAGGATCGCCTCCCGGCTAGTGCGACTTCCCTCCCCTGCCATCGGCCATAATGGTCTGTGTGACGAGCACCTCTCTCTCCCCCACGGCCACCGCGCCCGTAGTGAACCGACCCAACCCGGTCGCGGTCGGAACGATCGTCTGGCTGGGCAGCGAGGTCATGTTCTTCGCGGGCCTCTTCGCGATCTACTTCACCCTACGCAGCACCTCTCCCGAGCTCTGGGGCGCCGAGACCCAGATCCTCAACGTCCCCTACGCGGGCGTGAACACGGTGATCCTCGTGGCCTCGTCGTTCAGCTGCCAGTTCGGCGTGTTCGCCGCCGAGCGGCTGCAGCCGCGTGCGACGGGCCTCAGCCCGTTCAAGTGGGGCATGGTCGAGTGGTTCTTCCTCACCTACGCCCTGGGCGCGGTCTTCGTCTCCGGCCAGGTGCTCGAGTACGCGACCCTCGTCTCCGAGGGCGTCACGCTCTCCAGCAACGCCTACGGCTCCGCCTTCTACCTGACGACCGGCTTCCACGCCCTGCACGTCACCGGCGGCCTCATCGCGTTCCTCCTCGTCATCGGCCGCGGCTTCGCGGTCAAGAACTTCGGCCACAAGGAGGCGACGAGCGCCATCGTCGTCTCGTACTACTGGCACTTCGTCGACGTCGTCTGGGTCGGCCTGTTCGCCGTCATCTACTTCCTCAAGTGACGCGCCCGCCGATGCCCCACTCCACTCCCGACCCCCGCAGGAAGGACGCCTCGATGGCCTCCCCGAAGACGAAGAGCCGAGCCAAGAAGGGTCGCCGCCACCCGCTCGCCACCCTGGCCCTGATCGCCATCGGCCTCGGGCTCACCGGCGGGACCTACGCCGCGGTCGGCGTCGCGACGTCCGCCTCCGCGGAGACGTCCTCCACCAGCCAGCAGACGATCGACGAGGGCTCGAAGCTCTTCGCCGCGAACTGCGCCACCTGCCACGGCCTCGACGCCGCGGGCACCGACAACGCGCCCTCCCTCATCGGAGTGGGCGCGGCGTCGGTCGACTTCCAGGTCGGCACCGGCCGCATGCCGATGCAGATGCACGGCCCCCAGGCGCTCGAGAAGCCGGTGCAGTTCACCGACGAGCAGGTCGGCGAGCTCGCCGCCTACGTCGCGTCGCTGGCCCCCGGCCCCGCGATCCCCGAGGGCGAGGTCCTCGACGGACAGGGCGACGCGGCGAACGGCGCCGAGCTGTTCCGCATCAACTGCGCCATGTGCCACAACGTCGCCGGAGCCGGCGGCGCGCTCACCGAGGGCAAGTTCGCTCCCCCGCTGGGCGGCGTGACCGAGGCGCACATCTACGAGGCGATGGTCACCGGCCCGCAGAACATGCCGGTCTTCAACGACCTGAACATCTCGCCCGAGGACAAGCGCGACATCATCTCGTACCTCAAGTACATCGAGGCCAACCCGTCCCCGGGCGGATTCGCGCTCGGCTCCCTCGGGCCGGTCGCGGAGGGCCTGTTCCTCTGGATCTTCGGCCTCGGCGCGATCGTGGCCCTGACGGTGTGGATCACCGCCCGATCCAACTAGACGACTGCAGCGCCCTGACGGGCGCGACTGACCCACGGCACCGACTGGTGCCGACACGGCGTGAAAAGGAGAACCATGGCAGAGCACGATGAGGGTGGCACGGACCTCGCCACCTCGTCGGCCACCGGGCACGGAACGGCTCCGGCCGGCACCGCGGTCGTGGCGCGGGATCGCGTCCAGGACCCGGGCCTCCCGCCGCACCGCCCCCGGATGACCGACCTCGACCCCAAGGTCGAGAAGCGTGCCGAGCGCACGGTGTACACGCTCTTCTACCTCTCCTTCGCGGGCTCGATCTTCGCGGTCGCCGCCTACATGGCGTTCCCGATCACCGAGGACGTCGCGTCGGTCCGGCTGAACACGCTGTTCATCGGCCTGGGCATGTCCCTCGCCCTCCTGGGGATCGGCATCGCCGCCGTCCACTGGGGCAAGCAGCTGATGTCGGACCACGAGGGCATCGACATCCGCCACCCCGTCCGCAGCGCGGAGCCCACCCGCGCCCGTGCGCTCGAGATCTTCGACCAGTCCGACAAGGAGTCCGGCTTCGGCCGCCGCTCCCTCGTCCGGAACAGCCTGATCGCCTCCCTCGTCGTGTTCCCCCTGCCCGCCGTGATCCTGTTCCGGGGCCTCGGCCCGCAGGACCAGAACCCCGTCGCCCTCCTCAAGACCACCCTGTGGGAAGAGGGCACGAGGCTCACCCTGGACCCGTCGGGAGCGCCGATCCTCGCATCGGACGTCACCCTCGGATCCGCCTTCCACGTCATCCCCGAGGGTCTCAACGACGCCGAGGGCAAGCTGGAGGAGAAGGCCAAGGCCGCCGTCCTCCTGATGCGCCTGAAGCCGGAGGACCTCATCGTCAGTGAGGGTCGCGAGACCTGGAACTACGACGGAATCGTCGCCTACTCCAAGATCTGCACGCACGTCGGCTGCCCTGTGGCGCTGTACGAGCAGCAGACCCACCACCTGCTGTGCCCGTGCCACCAGTCGCAATTCGACATCACGCGCGAGGCCGCCGTCATCTTCGGCCCGGCGAAGCGTCCGCTTCCGCAGCTCCCCATCACCGTCGACGCCGAGGGTTACCTGGTCGCCAGAAGCGACTTCACGGAGCCCGTCGGACCGTCCTTCTGGGAGCGATGACTCACATGTCCACCACCACCCCCTCACGCCCCTCCAGCTCCCCCGCGGAGCCCGAGGACGGCGTCATCCTCGGATCCGGCAAGTTCCAGAAGGGGTACGTCGGAGCGGCGTCGAACTACATCGACGAGCGCACGAGCATCTCCGCGGTCGTCAAGGAGTTCGGTCGCAAGATCTTCCCCGACCACTGGTCCTTCCTCCTCGGCGAGGTCGCGCTCTACAGCTTCGTCATCATCCTGCTGTCGGGCACCTTCCTCACCTTCTTCTTCCAGGCCTCGATGGTCGAGACGCACTACGAGGGCAGCTACCTGCCCCTCAAGGGCATCGAGATGTCGGCGGCGATGTCGTCCTCGCTCGACATCTCCTTCGACATCCGCGGCGGCCTGCTGATGCGGCAGATCCACCACTGGGCGGCACTGCTGTTCGTGGCCTCGATCGGCCTGCACATGCTGCGCATCTTCTTCACCGGTGCGTTCCGCAAGCCCCGCGAACTCAACTGGGTCATCGGCTTCGTCCTCTTCATCCTCGCGATGGCCGAGGGCTTCACCGGTTACTCGCTCCCCGACGACCTGCTCTCGGGCAACGGCCTCCGCATCATCGACGGCATGGTCAAGGGCATCCCGATCGTCGGCACCTGGATCTCGTTCCTGCTCTTCGGCGGCGAGTTCCCGGGCACCGACATCGTCGGCCGCCTCTACACGCTGCACATCCTGCTGCTGCCGGCGCTGGTGCTCGCGTTCATCGCCCTGCACCTCGTGTTCGTGGTCGTCCACAAGCACACCCAGTTCCCCGGTGCGGGCAAGACCGAGCAGAACGTCGTCGGATACCCGGTGCTGCCGGTCTACGCCGCGAAGGCCGGTGGATTCTTCTTCATCGTCTTCGGCGTCGTCGTCCTCATCGCCTCGCTGTTCACGATCAACCCGATCTGGAACTACGGCCCGTACGACCCCTCGCCCGTCTCCGCGGGAACCCAGCCCGACTGGTACATCGGCTTCGCCGACGGCGCCCTGCGCCTCGTCCCGCCGGGACTCGAGTGGGCCATCCCGGGCATCGGAACCCTGTCGTTCAACATCCTGATCCCGCTCGTCGGTCTCGGACTGTTCATCGCCGTGGTCATGCTCTACCCGTTCCTCGAGGCGTGGATCACCGGTGACAAGCGCGAGCACCACCTGCTCGACCGCCCGCGCAACGCCGCGACCCGCACCGCGATCGGTGCCGCCGGAGTCAGCTTCTACGCCGTCCTCTGGGCCGCCGCCTCGTCCGACCTCATCGCGACGCACTTCCATCTCACGATGGAGGGCGTGATCCACAGCCTGCAGTTCCTGCTCATCGCGGGTCCGTTCATCGCGTACTTCATCACCAAGCGCATCTGCCTGGCGCTGCAGAAGAAGGACCGCGAGATCGCGCTGCACGGCTTCGAGTCGGGCCGCATCGTCCGCCTCCCCGGCGGCGAATTCATCGAGGTGCACCAGCAGCTCGACGAGTACGAGCGCTGGAAGCTCGTCGGTCAGGACGAGTACGAGCCCCTGATGATCCGTCCGGACTCGCGTGGCCGCATCACCGCCCCGCAGCGCGTCCGCGCCGGCCTCTCCCGCTGGTTCTTCGAGGACCGGATCACCCCCGTCACCCAGAAGGAGCTCGAGAGCTCGCACAGCGAGCACTGATCCTCCCCCGAAGGGCCCGGACGTTCATTCGTCCGGGCCCTTCGTCGTTCCTGCAGCGGGGCGGCGCCTGACTCCTGGAGCGGTGGAGGTCGGCGGTAGACCGGGAGCCGGTGAGACCGGATCACAGCGCCTCGACGGCGACAAGCCGGCAGGAAGGTGGGGCGATACTCCGGACCTCGAGACCTCCGCTCCTTGGATCACGAGACGCCGTCTCACCGCCGAGCTGGAGACGTCCGCTCCCGTCCGGTCATGGAGTGATCCAGCCCCTCTGCGTGCTCGCAGTGTGGTCGTCCGGTGAGGTACTCGGTTCCCTTACACGTCGAGACGCTCCGGATTAGTTCGAGGGCACCCGTCCCCAGCATGCCTATCAGGACTGCCCTCCCCCCACTCTCGGTCGAACCCTCTGCGATCGGCGACGGCGACGCTCGCCGGTGCGACAGAGGAGGCGACCTCCGGACATCGACGACCGTCGCTGTAGCGGCGTCTCAGGCTCCCTGTCGTCGCGCCGACCGGCACACAACCCGTTAGCAGTACCGAGGAGCTCCACGAGCTGCAGGGGCGCGCGCGGTTCCGTCGGGGTGCAGGCTCCACTGGGTTCAGAACGGTGTGCAGAGGTCCGCAGGGCGGCGCAGGCGCCAGAACAGGCGCAGCAGCCCCAGTACAGCCGCAGGCGCAGCAGTATCCGCGATCCGTAGCGCGCCACCGCCGTCGGCACGCCCACAGGCGCACAGGAGAGCCGCCACAGGCGTAGCCCGCTCACCCGCGACCGGAGCAGGAGCCGTCGCAGCGCAGACCCGTAGGGGTGATGACGCGGGCCGACGCTCCTGCTCGGCGCCGCCCGCTGCACTCCCCTGCGAGCTTCCACGTCGCGGGCCGCCGGGATGTGCCCAGACGAGTTCCTCCGCGCAGGACGCCTCGGTGTCCCGCGCGCATGACACCGCGAGAGATTCAGCTCACCTCGTCATCCCTCACTGAGCGGTCCCGGCCCTCACCGGGAGGTCCCGCCTCTCACCGGGAGGCTCGATCCGCCACCGATCGGCGAGTGCCGCCCCTGCACGAAGCCGAACGGCCGAGCCGACCGGGCCCCGACCGCGCGTCGCTTCCTCCTGGATTAGCGAAAGGGCCGGGTGCACGGAGCCGAAGCCCTCGTGCACCCGGCCCTCGGCCGTGCGCTGCGCCCTAGCGGGCGAAGTACCCGCGGTAGTACTCGTACACCCAGCCGGCGATGGCGACCAGGAAGAGCCCGACGGCGATGTAGGTGATCCAGAATCCCACGGCAAGGCCGAGGAATCCGAGAGCCGCGGAACCGCCCAGGATCAGCGGCCACCAGCTCCACGGGCTGAAGAAGCCCAGCTCGGGGTCTCCGTCGTCGATGTCCGCATCGAGGCGGTCCTCGGGGAGCTCGGCACCCTGCGCCTTGTGGACGCGGCCGACGTAGAACGCGATGAACGCGCCCAGCACGGCCGAGAGGCCGATGCCGACGGTGCCGACCCACTCCACCTGGCCCGTGTCGAGCAGCGACCACACGATGTACGTGATGTCGGCGAGGAGGAAGAAGCCCGCGAGGAGCCAGAAGAGATTGACGTTGGCGCGCATGGCCCTACTTCACCGTGCCTTCGGACTTGTCGTACGTGGGGGCGTCCGGAGCGTCCTTCGCCGGACCGATTCCGACGGGGATGCCGGCCTCGGGGTGGTTGAGGTCGAACGCCGGGGCCTCGCTGCGGATGCGCGGGATCGAGGTGAAGTTGTGGCGGGGCGGCGGGCACGAGGTGGCCCACTCGAGCGACCGGGAGAAGCCCCACGGGTCGTTCACCGTCACCTTGGGCGCCTTGCGGGCCGTGATGTAGACGTTCAGGAAGAACGGGATCAGCGACACCGCGAGGATCATCGCTCCGACCGTCGACACCTGGTTCATCCAGGTGAAGCCGTCCTCGGGCAGGTAGCTGGCGTAGCGGCGCGGCATGCCGACGACGCCCAGCCAGTGCTGGATGAGGAAGGTGGTGTGGAAGCCGATGAAAAGCAGCCAGAAGTGCCACTTGCCCAGCGTCTCGTTCAGCATCTTGCCGGTCCACTTGGGCCACCAGAAGTAGAAGCCCGAGAACATCGCGAAGACGACGGTTCCGAACACGACGTAGTGGAAGTGCGCCACCACGAAGTACGAGTCCGAGACGTGGAAGTCGAGCGGGGGCGACGCGAGGATCACGCCGGTGAGTCCACCGAAGGTGAAGGTGATCAGGAAGCCGATCGCCCAGATCATCGGGGTCTCGAAGGTCACCGATCCGCGCCACATGGTGCCGACCCAGTTGAAGATCTTCACGCCGGTCGGAACCGCGATGAGCATGGTCATCAGCGAGAAGAACGGCAGCAGGACCGATCCGGTGACGTACATGTGGTGCGCCCACACCGTCACGGAGAGGGCGGCGATCGCGATGGTCGCGTAGATCAGCGTCTTGTAGCCGAAGATCGGCTTGCGGCTGAAGACCGGGAAGACCTCGGACACGATGCCGAAGAACGGCAGCGCGATGATGTACACCTCGGGGTGGCCGAAGAACCAGAACAGGTGCTGCCAGAGCAGGACGCCGCCGTTGGCCGCATCGTAGATGTGTGCGTCGAACACGCGGTCGGCGCCGAGGGCGAACATCGCGGCGGCGAGCACCGGGAACGCGAGCAGCACGAGGATCGACGTCACCAGGATGTTCCAGGTGAAGATCGGCATGCGGAACATCGTCATGCCGGGAGCGCGCATCGTGATGATCGTCGTGATGAAGTTCACCGCGCCGAGGATCGTGCCGAAGCCCGAGAGCGCGAGGCCGAAGACCCAGAGATTGCCGCCGAGCCCTGGTGAGAACGTCGTGCTCGACAGTGGCGCGTACGCGAACCAGCCGAACGACGCCGCACCCTGCGGGGTGACGAATCCGGCGACCGCGATGAGCGAGCCGAAGCTGTAGAGCCAGTACGCGAAGGCGTTGAGGCGGGGGAACGCGACGTCGGGGGCGCCGATCTGCAGCGGCATCAGGACGTTGGCGAAGCCGGCGAAGAGCGGCGTCGCGAACATCAGCAGCATGATCGTGCCGTGCATCGTGAACAGCTGGTTGTACTGCTCGCGCGTCTCGACCACGTTCAGGCCGGGCTCGAACAGCTGGGCGCGGATGACCAGGGCCATCACGCCGGCGATGCAGAAGTAGATGAACGACGTGATCAGGTACATGTACCCGATGACCTTGTGGTCGGTCGACGTCATCCAGCGGACGAGGACGTTCGCCTTGCGCTGGACCGGCGGAGTGCCGGCGGTGCGCGTCGGGCGGGGTGCCGTGGCGGTGCTCATGCTCCCTTACTCCTCGTTCTCGCGGGCCGGCGCGCCGGTTCCGGGAAGGTTCGAATTGCGGTTGTACTCGGCGCCGAGCTGACCGGTCTGGCCCGCGTCGCGCAGCGACTGGATGTAGTCGTCGTACTCGCCCTGCGAGACGACCTTGACGTTGAAGAGCATCGCGGAGTGGTACTCGCCGCAGAGCTCGGCGCACTTGCCCGCGTAGGTCCCCTCCTTGAGCGGCGTGACGTACATGTAGTTCGTCTTGCCGGGGATCATGTCCTTCTTGTAGAGGAAGTCGACGACCCAGAAGGAGTGGATCACGTCGCGCGCGTCGAGCTGGATCTTGATCTTCTGTCCGACAGGCAGGTAGAGCGTGGGGATCTCGGACTCGACGAGCGAGCCGGCGGCGTCCCCGCCCTCCTGGTACTGGCCCTGGATACCGGCGGAGTAGACGTCCTCGTCGACGTAGTTGAAGTCCCACGCCCACTGCTTGCCGTACACCTGGATGGTCTCGTCCGGGTCGTCGTAGGGCTGCTCGATGGCGGCCTGGTCGCGCGCGGTGAAGGCGAAGAAGCCGATCACGAGGATCAGCGGCACGATCGTGTAGAAGATCTCGATCGGCATGTTGTAGCGCAGCTGGACCGGCAGGCCGGTCTGCCCCTTGCGACGGCGGTAGACGACCACCGCCCAGATGGTGAGACCCCACGTGACGACGCCGACGGCGAGCAGGACGATCCAGGAGGTGACCCAGAGTCCGATGACGCGGTCGACGTGGTTCGTCGTGCCGGGTTCGGTGGGGAGCCAGCCCTGGAGCTGCTCTTGCGTGCAGCCCGCGAGGACGAGGGCGAGGGCTCCTGCGACGGGGGCAGCGACCCATCTGCGGATTCGGCGATTGAAGCGCACCGGTGACCTTTCGGAAGACTGGGGACCAGTTCACACGAAACTGTATTAGACCGGCTCCAGCCTACCCTTCCGCTCCGGCGGCCCGGTGCACGACGACCCGCTCTTGACGTCCCGGCCGAGTGGTGCAGTCATGACGAACGGCGCCCGACGGGCCACCGGAGTGGACTGTCGGACGCCGTTCGGAGGCGCTGCGGCCCGGGGCCGCGCGGCGTCAGTGGAAGCTGTCGCCGCAGGCGCAGCTGCCGCCCGCGTTGGGGTTGTCGATGGTGAAGCCCTGCTTCTGGATGGTGTCCTCGAAGTCGATCGAGGCGCCGTCGAGGTAGGGGACGCTCATCTTGTCGACGACGAGGCCGACGCCCTCGAACTCCACCGCGGCGTCGCCGTCGAGGGTGCGCTCGTCGAAGTAGAGCTGGTAGATGAGGCCGGAGCAGCCGCCGGGCTGCACGGCGACGCGCAGGCGCAGGTCGTCGCGGCCCTCCTGCTCGAGCAGGCTCTTGACCTTGGCGGCGGCGGTCGGGGTCATCGAGACGCCGTGGGCCGCGCTGGGCGGGGTGGCGAGGGGGGTCGCCGTCTGGTCGGTCAGTGTGTCTGACATGTCACTCCTCAGGGGACGGGCGGAACGGTCGTCGTGCCTTCCGGGATTCTACGGCTGCAACCCGGGTGGTCACCCGGGTATTCCACGACCGGTGGTCAGTCGCGGTGAGCGGCGGCGCGGAGCAGGAACAGCGCCTCGGTCTGCGCGGCGCGCTTGAAGACGCCCAGGTGCAGCGACTCGTTGGGGCTGTGCGCGCGCGAGTCGGGGTCCTCGACACCGGTGACGAGGATCTGCGCCTCGGGGAACTCGCGCACGAGGTCGGCGATGAACGGGATGCTCCCGCCGATCCCGGTCTCGAGGGGCTCGCGTCCCCACGCGTCGGCCATTGCGCCCTTCACCAGGTCCACGGCCCAGCCGGTCGCGTCGACCAGGAACGGGCTGCCGGTGTCGACGTCCTCGATCGCGAGGTTGGCGCCGAACGGGGAGTTCGCCCGCAGGTGGCTCTCGATGGCGGCGAACGCCTCCTCCGCGTCCTGGCCGGGGGCGATGCGGGCGCTGATCTTCACGCGCACGGACGGGACGAGGGTGTTGGAGGCGTCGACGACGCTGGGCGCGTCGATCCCGGTGACCGTGACGGCCGGCTTCGACCACAGGCGCGAGAGGATCGCGCCGGTGCCGATCGGCGAGACCCCGTCGAGCAGCCCGGAGTCGCGGCGGAGGTCCTCCTCGGTCGTCTCGGGCACCGCTCCGTCGTGCTCGGTGAGGCCGGCGACGGCGACCGAGCCGTCCTCGTTCCAGAGCGTCGCGAGCAGGCGGACCGCCGCGAGCATCGCGTCCGGGACCGCTCCGCCGAGCATGCCCGAGTGCGAGGCGTGCGCGAGCGTGCTGACGGTGAGGGTGAAGGTGACGTTGCCGCGCAGGCCCACCGTCAGCGCGGGGGTGTCGACGTCCCAGTTGTCGCTGTCGGCGACGATGATCGCATCCGCGCGGAGGGCGTCGTGGTGCTCGCGGAGGAAGGTGGGGAACGAGCGCGACCCGAACTCCTCCTCCCCCTCGATGAAGAGGACGAGCCCGAGGTCGTGGTCCTCGCCCGCGACCTCGCGGAGTGCGCGCACCGCGGCGAGGTGGGACACGACTCCGGCCTTGTCGTCGGCGGCACCGCGCCCGTACAGGCGGTCGCCGCGCACGGTCGGCTCGAACGGAGGCGTCTCCCACGCCGACTCGGCGCCCTGCGGCTGCACGTCGTGGTGGGCGTAGAGGAGGACGGTCGGCGCTCCGTTGCGGGCGGCGCGGGTGGCCAGGACGGCAGGCTGGCCGAGCACGTCGGTGCCGTCGATCGTGGCGCTGTGGATCGCGACGTCGTCGAAGACGCCCGTCTCGCGCGCGAGCTCGGCGATGGCCTCGGCGCTGGCGGCCACGCGGGTGGCGTCGAAGCCGTCCCACGAGACGGACGGGATCCGCACGAGCTGCCCGAGCTGGGCGAGCGAGCGCGGCAGATCGTCGCGGACGGCGGCGAGGACGGCCTCCTCGTCGGAGGAGAGTGCGGGCGGAGTCGGAGCGTCGTGAGCCATGGAGGTAATCTTAAGAGACCCCCGATTCCAAGGACGTTCCCCGTGGCCAAGCACCCGATCGCAACCGACACGCCCGACGACGCCGGCTCCCCCGGCTCCGGGAAGGGCCGGCCGACGCCGACCCGGCGCGAGCAGGAGCTGGCCCGCAAGCGTCCGCTGGTCGTCACCGACCGCAAGCAGGCCGCCCGCGACGCCCGCGAGAAGGCCGCCGTGTCACGCGAGCAGGCCCGCATCGGCCTGGCCGCCGGCGACCAGCGCTACCTGCCGCTGCGCGACAAGGGTCCTCAGCGCAAGTTCGTGCGCGACTGGGTCGACGCACGCTTCAGCCTCGGCGAGTTCCTCATCCCGGTGATGGTCGTCGTCCTGCTGCTGAGCTTCTTCCCGCAGCCGGAGCTGCAGTACGCGACGCTCGTCATCCTCTGGGTGTTCTTCCTCCTCGCGGTGATCGACTGCATCCTCCTCGGCATGCGGATGCGCCGGAAGCTCGCCGAGCGCTACGGCGCCGACAAGGTCGAGAAGGGCATCCGCTGGTACGCCGCGATGCGCGCCCTCCAGCTGCGCGTCATGCGACTGCCGAAGCCCCAGGTCAAGCGCCGCGCCTTCCCCGAGTAGTCGGACGGCGGACCACGAAGGGCCCCTGCGGTCGCGCCTCGCGCGGCTCCGGGGCCCTTCGTCGTGCACGGCGGGTCAGGAGGCGCGGGCCAGTCCCCGGTTGATGTCCCGAGCCCACAGGGGCCCGCGGTAGATGAAGGCGGTGTAGCCCTGGACGAGGGTGGCGCCCGCGTCGAGGCGCTCGCGCACGTCCTCGGCCGTCTCGACTCCTCCGACGGAGATCACGCAGAAGGCCGCGGGGACGACGCCGCGGATCACGCGGAGCACCTCGAGCGAGCGCGCGGCCAGCGGGGCACCGGAGAGGCCGCCGGCGCCGGCCGCCTGGACCACGGCACGATCGGTCGAGAGGCCCTCCCGGGAGAGCGTCGTGTTGGTCGCGATGATCCCGTCCAGACTCAGGCGGACGGCGAGCTCGGCGACCCGGCCGACCTCGTCGTCGGAGAGGTCGGGGGCGATCTTGACCAGCAGGGGCGTCGTGTCGGCGGCGTCCTTGACTGCCGCGAGGAGCGGCTCGAGGCGGTCGATCTCCTGCAGGCCGCGGAGCCCGGGGGTGTTCGGCGAGCTGACGTTCACGACGAGGTAGTCGGCGAGCGGCGCGAGAAGGCGCGTGCTGATCAGATAGTCCTCGATCGCGTCGTCCACCTCGACCACCCGGCTCTTGCCGATGTTGACGCCGATCACGGGGCGGCGGCGCGCGCTGCGCAGCCGGATCAGCCGCAGCGCCGCGGCCTCGGCCCCGTGGTTGTTGAAGCCCATCCGGTTGACGACGGCGCGGTCCGCGATCAGCCGGAAGAGGCGCGGCCGGTCGTTGCCCGGCTGCGCCCGCGCGGTCAGGGTCCCGACCTCGACGTGTCCGAAGCCGAGCGCACCGAAGCCCAGGACCGCGGTGGCGTCCTTGTCGAAGCCGGCCGCGACGCCGAACGGGGTCTCGAAGCGGAGCCCGAGCGTCTCGACCGCGGGCGTTCCGCGCGGGACGGTGGTCCGGCGCAGGACCGGAGCGAGGGCTCCGAGGGCCCGGATCACCGGGAAGCTCAGGTGGTGCGCCCGCTCCGGGTCGAGGCGGCGCAGGACGGTGCGGAACAGGAGCGGGTACACCCGGGCCTCAGATCTCGTCGGCGCTGTGGGGCACTGAGGTGCGCTCGGCGCGGAGCAGGGTGATCGCAGACTCGAAGTCGTCCAGCGAGTCGAACGCCTGGTAGACGCTCGCGAAGCGGAGGTAGGCGACCTCGTCGAGCTCGCGCAGCGGCGGCAGGATGGCGAGGCCGATGTCGTTCGCGTCGATCTGCGACGCGCCCGTGGAGCGGATGCTCTCCTCCACCCGCTGCGCGAGCACGGCCAGATCGGTGTCGGTGACGGGCCGGCCCTGGCAGGCCTTCCGGACGCCGCTGACGATCTTCTCGCGGCTGAACGGTTCCACGACTCCGCTGCGCTTGATCACGACGAGGCTCGCGGTCTCGGTCGTCGAGAAGCGCCGGCCGCACGACGGGCACTGCCGGCGGCGGCGGATCGAGAGGCCGTCGTCGCTCGTGCGCGAGTCGATCACTCGGGAGTCGGGGTGCCGGCAGAAGGGGCAGAACATCGAGGGCCTCTCGGTCTCAGGCGAAGCGGGCGTCGACGGCGTCGCCGTGGGCGGGCAGCGCCTCGGCATCGCTGAGAGCGCGGATGTGCGGGGCGACGCGCTCGAGCGCACCGCGGTCGTACGAGATCAGCTGCTGCGGCCGGAGGAAGGTGTAGGCGCCGAGCCCGGAGGAGAAGCGCGCCTGCCCCAGCGTCGGGAGCACGTGGTTGGAGCCGGCGAGGTAGTCGCCCAGGCTCACCGGCGTGGTCGGGCCGAGGAAGATCGCGCCGGCGTCGTGGATCCGCTCGGCCGTCGCGACGGGGTCGGCCGTGTGCAGCTCGAGGTGCTCGGGGCCGTAGGCGTCGCTGAACGCGCAGGCGAGCTCGAGGTCGTCGACGATCACGAGCGCGGATTGCGGGCCGTCGAGTGCGATGGCCACGCGCTCCGCGTGGTGGGTGGCGGCGGCCTGGACGGCGACCTCGCGCTCGACGGCGGCGGCGAGCTCGGCGCTGTCGGTGACCAGGACCGCGGAGGCGGCCTCGTCGTGCTCGGCCTGGCTGACCAGGTCGGCTGCGACCAGGCGCGGGTCGGCGGAGTCGTCGGCGATCACGAGGATCTCGGTCGGGCCCGCTTCGGAGTCGATGCCGACCTGGCCGAGCACCTGGCGCTTCGCGGTGGTGACCCAGACGTTGCCCGGCCCGGTGATGATGCTGACGGGATCCAGCCCGATCGAGTCGACGCCGTAGGCCAGTGCGGCGACGGCTCCGGCGCCTCCGACCGCGTAGACCTCGTCGATGCCGAGCAGAGCGGCCGCCGCGAGGATCGTGGGGTGGACGGAGCCGCCGAACGCCTTCTGCGGCGGCGAGACCAGGGCGATGGAGGCGACTCCGGCGGCCTGCGCGGGCACGGCGTTCATGACGACGCTCGACGGGTAGACCGCCTTGCCGCCGGGGACGTAGAGGCCGGCGCGGGCGACCGGCTGCCAGCGCTGGGTGACCGTGGCGCCGTCGTCGAGCTCGGTGGTGCGGCGCGGGGGGATCTGTGCGGCGCTGGCGCGGCGGACGCGCGCGATCGCCTCCTCGAGTGCGCTGCGGATGGCCGGGTCGAGGCGGTCGAGCGCCTCGGCGATCTGCTCGGCGGGCACGCGGAGGTGCGGGGGGCGCACGCCGTCCAGCCGCTCCGCCTGGTCGAGGAGCGCCTCCGCGCCGCGTTCTCGGACGTCGGCGATCAGCTCGGCGACGACGGGCCCGACGGAGGCGGAGGTGCCCGGATTGCGGGGCACGAGGGCGAGGAGCTCGGCGGAGGAGGGACGACGGCCGCGGAGGTCGAGAGTCTGGATCATGGCCGCCCCAGTCTACGCGCCGCCCTCCCCCGCTCCCTCGCCGCGCGCTCCCCCGCCCGGACCCCGTCCCGCCCGGTCTGAACACGCTGCTCCGCGGCTACTCGACCACCATCTACGGGCCCGCCCGGTCCCTATACCCGCGCCGCCATTACTCGACCACCAGAAGGACACCGGCGGCCGCAGGCTCGCCCCCCGATCCCCCACCCTCTCGCCCGACCCTCCGAGGCGAACCGGCGATCCGCGTGTCAGCGGATCGTCGTAGCCGGACGCAGGACGCTCTCACCGACCCGGCCACGCTCCCCAGCCGACCGCGCCGAGCCGGGCAGGGACCGGCTCGCCACAGGCACGGCGAACCGGCGATCCGCGTGTCAGCGGATCGTCGTAGCCGGACGCACGACGCTCTCACCGACCCGGCCACCCTCCCCAGCCGACCGCGCCGAGCCGGGCAGGGACCGGCTCGCCACAGGCACCGCGAACCGGCGATCCGCGTGTCAGCGGATCGTCGTAGCCGGACGCACGACGCTCTCACGAACCCGGCCACCCTCCCCAGCCGACCGCGCCGAGCCGGTCGGGGACCGGCTCGCCACAGACACCGCGAACCGGCGATCCGCGTGTCAGCGGATCGTCGTAGCCGTACGCAGGACGCTCTTGAGAACCCGGCCACCCTCCCCAGCCGACCGCGCCGAGCCGGGCAGGGACCGGCTCGGAATTCAATACAGACAGTTCGGCCCCAGCAGGCTCTTCAGCTCGCCGAAGAGGTCCGGGGTGATGCGCACGGGGAACGGCACCTCGAACACGCGGGCCGTGTCGCCCTTGATGAGCTTCAGCCGCACCTCGGTCTGGCCGGAGTGGCGGATGAGCACGTCGCTGAGCTGCGAGACCGTGTCGGTGGTCGCGCGCGATTCGGGCATCGAGACGGTGAGCGGTCCCGAGTCGCCGTCCTGGCTCATCTCGGGGGCGAACAGGCTGAACGCGTGCAGGTTCATCCCGTCGTCGCGCATGCTGACGCGGCCTCTGACGACGACGATGGAGTCGTTCGTGAGCGCCGGGGCGAACTCCTGGTACGCCTTCCCCATGAACATGCAGGTGATCTCGCCGCCGAAGTCCTCGACCTGGATCATCCCGTACTGGTTGCCGGAGGCCTTGGCCATGCGGTGCTGGACGCTCGTGACGAGGCCCGCGACGACCACGGTCTCGCCGTCGGCGATCGTCTCCGAGATCAGCAGGTCGGCGATCGTGGTGCTGTAGTGCTTGGCGAGCTCGGTCTCGAGTCCGGCGAGCGGATGGTCGGACACGTAGAGCCCGAGCATGTCGCGCTCGAAGGCGAGCTTGTCGCGCTTGGCCCATTCGGGCCGCTCGGGCACCTGGATCGCGGCCTGCGGCTCGTCCCAGAGGCTGTCGAAGTCGAAGCCGACCTGGCCGTTCGCCTCGTTGCGCTTCTCCCCCACCGCCGCCTCGACGGCGTCCTCGTGCACCTCGACCAGGGCGCGGCGCGTCGAGCCGAGCGAGTCGAAGGCGCCGGCCTTGATGAGCGACTCGATGGTGCGCTTGTTGGTCACCTGCAGCGGCACCTTGCGGAGGAAGTCGTGGAACGTCTCGAAGCGCCCCTTCTCCTCGCGGGCGGCCCGGATGCCCTCGACGACGTTCATGCCGACGTTGCGGACGGCGCCGAGGCCGAAGCGGATGTCGGTGCCGACGGCGGTGAAGAAGCCGATCGACTCGTTGACGTCCGGCGGGAGCACCTTGATCCCCATCCGCCGGCACTCGTTGAGGTAGGCGGCCATCTTGTCCTTGGAGTCGCCGACGCTGGTGAGCAGCGCGGCCATGTACTCCGCGGGGTAGTGCGCCTTGAGGTACGCCGTCCAGTAGGAGACGACGCCGTACGCCGCCGAGTGCGCCTTGTTGAAGGCGTAGTCGGAGAAGGGCAGCAGGATGTCCCAGAGGGTCTTGACGGCCTCCATCGAGTAGCCGTTGGCGATCATGCCGCCCGAGAAGCCCTCGAACTGCTTGTCCAGCTCGGACTTCTTCTTCTTGCCCATCGCGCGCCGCAGCAGGTCGGCCTGCGCGAGCGTGAAGCCCGCGAGCTTCTGCGCGATCGACATGACCTGCTCCTGGTACACGATCAGGCCGTAGGTCCCTCCGAGCACCTCCGAGAGCGGCTCCTCGAGCTCCGGGTGGATCGGGGTGATCTCCTGCACGCCGTTCTTCCGCAGCGCGTAGTTGGTGTGGGAGTCGGCGCCCATCGGGCCCGGCCGGTAGAGCGCGAGGACTGCGGAGATGTCCTCGAAGTTGTCGGGCTTCATCAGCCGGAGAAGCCCGCGCATCGGGCCGCCGTCGAGCTGGAAGACGCCGAGCGTGTCGCCACGCGCGAGGAGGTCGTAGGCGGCCTGGTCGTCGAGCTCGAGGTCCTCGAGCACGAGGTCCTGTCCGCGGTTGGCGCGGATGTTGTCGAGGGCGTCGTCGATGATCGTGAGGTTCCGCAGCCCCAGGAAGTCCATCTTGATCAGCCCGAGCGACTCGCACGCGGGGTAGTCGAACTGCGTGACGATCTGGCCGTCCTGCTCCCGCTTCATGATCGGGATGATGTCCAGCAGCGGATCGCTGGACATGATGACGCCGGCCGCGTGCACGCCCCACTGGCGCTTGAGGTTCTCGAGTCCGAGCGCGGTGTCGAAGACCAGCTTGGCCTGCGGGTCCTCGGCGATGACGTTGCGCACGTCGAGCGCTTCCTTGTAGCGCGCGTGGGCGGGGTCGTTGATGCCGCTGAGCGGGATGTCCTTGCCCATGATCGCGGGCGGCATGGCCTTCGTCAGCTTCTCGCCCATCCCGAACGGGAAGCCGAGGACGCGCGAGGCGTCCTTGAGAGCCTGCTTCGCCTTGATGGTGCCGTAGGTGACGATCTGCGCGACGCGCTCGTCGCCGTACTTCTCGGTGACGTAGCGGATGACCTCGCCGCGGCGACGGTCGTCGAAGTCGACGTCGAAGTCGGGCATGGAGACGCGGTCGGGGTTGAGGAAGCGCTCGAAGATCAGGCCGTGGCGCAGCGGATCGAGGTCGGTGATCTTCATCGCGTAGGCCGCCATCGAGCCGGCACCGGAGCCGCGGCCGGGACCGACGCGGATCCCGTTGCGCTTGGACCAGTTGATGAAGTCGGCGACGACGAGGAAGTAGCCGGGGAAGCCCATCTGCAGGATGACGCGGGTCTCGTAGTCCGCCCGGTCGCGCACCTCCTGGGAGATGCCGTCCGGGTAGCGCTCGCGCAGTCCGGCCTCGACCTCCTTCACGAACCAGGTGTCCTCCGTCTCGCCCTCCGGCACGGGAAAGCGGGGCATGTAGTTCGCCGAGGTGTCGAACTGGACGTCGCAGCGCTCCGCGATGAGGAGCGTGTTGTCGCAGGCCTCGGGGTGGTCGCGGAAGACCTGGCGCATCTCGCGCGGCGACTTGAGGTAGAACTCGTCCGCGTCGAACTTGAAGCGCTTGGGGTCGTCGAGGGTGGTTCCGGACTGCACGCAGAGCAGCGCCGCGTGCGACGTCGCGTCGTGCGCGTGCGTGTAGTGAAGGTCGTTGGTGGCGACCAACGGGAGGTCGAGGTCCTTCGCGAGCCGGATGACGTCGCCGATCACCCGCCGCTCGATGTCGAGGCCGTGATCCATGATCTCGGCGAAGAAGTTCTCCTTGCCGAAGATGTCGCGGTAGTCGGCGGCCGCCTGGCGGGCCTCCTTGTACTGGCCGAGGCGCAGGCGCGTCTGGACCTCGCCGCTCGGGCAGCCCGTGGTGCCGATCAGGCCCTCGGAGTACTGCGAGAGGATCTCGCGGTCCATGCGCGGCTTGAAGTAGTAGCCCTCGATCGACGCGCGCGAGGAGAGGCGGAAGAGGTTGTGCATGCCCGTCGTGGTCGAGCTGAGCAGCGTCATGTGGGTGTAAGCGCCGGAGCCGGACACGTCGTCCCCTCCGCCGTCGCCCCAGCGGATCCGGGTCTTGTCGGAGCGGTGCGTCCCCGGGGTGAGGTAGGCCTCGGTGCCGATGATCGGCTTGATCCCCGCCGCCGTCGCGGTGCGCCAGAAGTCGAAGGCGCCGAACACGTTCCCGTGGTCGGTCACGGCGATGGCCGGCATGCCCTCCTCGACCGCCGCGTCGATCAGCGGCTTCACCCGCGCTGCACCGTCGAGCATCGAGTACTCGCTGTGCACGTGGAGGTGGACGAAGGAATCGTTACTCGGCAAGGATGCGCCTCCGGCGGACTGCGGGCAGGGGAGGGATGGCCGGCGACAAGGGAGGGCCCGTGGACACGGCGGGAAGAAGTCTAACCGCGCCGGACTCGGGTCCGGCCGGGAGAGCGCGGATCACTCCCCGCGCAGCACCTCGAGGGCGTGCACCAGGTCCTCGGGGTAGGACGCCTCGAACTGCACCCACTCCCCCGAGCCCGGGTGGGTGAAGCCGAGCCGGACCGCGTCGAGCCACTGGCGGGTGAGGCCGAGCCGCTTCGAGAGGGTCGGATCGGCGCCGTACATCGCGTCGCCGACGCACGGGTGGCGCTGGGCGGCCATGTGCACGCGGATCTGGTGGGTGCGGCCGGTCTCGAGGTGGATCTCGAGGAGGGAGGCGAACGGGAAGGCCTCGATCGTCTCGTAGTGGGTCACCGAGGGCTTGCCGTCGGCGCGGACCGCGAACTTCCAGTCCGAGGACGGGTGGCGGCCGAGCGGGGCGTCGATCGTCCCGGCGAGCGGGTCGGGGTGGCCCTGCACGACCGCGTGGTAGACCTTCTCGACCGTGCGGTCGTGGAACGCGCGCTTGAGGTGCGTGTAGGCGCGCTCGGACTTCGCGACGACCATGAGGCCGCTCGTGCCGGCGTCGAGCCGGTGCACGATGCCCGCGCGCTCGGCCGCACCGGAGGTCGACACGGTGAAGCCCGCGGCGGCGAGGGCGCCGAGCACCGTCGGCCCCTCCCAGCCCACCGCGGGGTGCGCGGCCACTCCGACGGGCTTGTCGATCACCACGATGTCGTCGTCGTCGTGCACGATGCCGAGGCCGGGAACCGCCATCGGCACGATCCGCGGCTCCTCGCGCGGGCTCCACTCGACGCTCAGCCAGGTGCCGGCGCGCACGCGGTCGCTCTTGTCGAGGACCCGTCCGTCGGCGCTCACTCCGCCCGCCTCGGCGACCTCGGCCGCGAAGGTGCGCGAGAAGCCGAGCAGCTTCGCGACGGCCGCGTCCACGCGGAGGCCGTCGAGCCCGTCCGGGACCGGCAGCTCTCGGGACTGCGCCATCAGCGTCCGCCGGGGCGGTCGGCGTCGCGGGCCGCCTCCTCGACGGAGGATGCCGCTGCGGGGGCGCCCGCTCCGGGGGCGGCGGGAGCGCCGTCCTCGGACACGACCTGCTCCTGCTCGTCGCGGCCCGCGCGCTCGCGGGTGCCGTCGAGGCCGACGCCCCGCACGCTCAGGAGGACGAACAGCGCCATCGCCGTGCAGATCGCGATGTCGGCGACGTTGTAGATCGCCGGGAGCAGCCACGGCGTGAAGAGGAAGTCGACGACGTGTCCGAGCCCGAAGGAGGGCTCTCGGAACAGCCGGTCGAAGAGGTTGCCGAGGGTGCCGCCGAGCAGCAGGCCGAAGAAGACGCCCCACGCGGTGGAGCGGATCCGGCGCGAGAACCAGATCACGGCGACGACGACGCACGCCGCGATGATCGAGAAGATCCAGGTCGACCCGCTCGCGAGGGAGAAGGCGGCACCCGGGTTCTTCACGTAGTGCAGGATCAGGACGTCGCCGAGGACGTGGACGTCCTCGCCCAGGGTCAGGTTCGTCGTGACCAGGAACTTCGCGGTCTGATCGATCGCGAAGACCGCGAGCGCGACGAGGCCGAGGGTGACGAGCACCCTCGGCCTGACGTCCGCTGCGGCGGGACTACGCCCCAAAGCCCGACAGCGAGGACTCCGTCGACGCCGGCTGGGTGTCGAGGTCGCGGAGCTGGCCCTCGATGTAGCTCTTCAGCTTCTGGCGGTACTCGCGCTCGAAGGTGCGCAGCTCGTCGATGCGGTGCTCGACCGTCGCGCGCTCCTCCTCGAGCTTCGCGACCTGCTGGCGCTGCTTGGCCTCGGCCTCGGCGACGATGCGGGCGGCCGTGGCACGACCCTCGGCGACGAGCGCGTCGCGCTTCTCGGCACCCTCGCGCACGTGCTCCTCGTGGAGGCGGCGGGCGAGCTGCAGGAGTCCGCTGGAGCTCTCGGCCTCGTCGACCGGAGCCGACTGCGAGGAGCTGACGGGAGCGACGACCGGTGCGGGAGCCGGGGTGGGCTCGGGCTCGGGCTGCGGCTCCGGCTCGGGTGCCTCATCGACCACCGGGGCGGGAGCAGGAGTGCTCTCGCGCGGGGCGTCGGAGACTCGGGCGTCCGAGGGGCGGCTGTCGCCGGAGGAGAGGCGCTGACGAAGCTCCTCGTTCTCCTGGTTCAGGCGGCGAAGCTCCACGACGACCTCGTCGAGGAAGTCGTCGACCTCGTCCTGGTCGTATCCCTCACGGAACTTGGTCGGCTGGAACCGCTTGTTGACAACGTCTTCGGGAGTGAGCGCCATGGCTTTCCACCTTCGATTTCAAGTAGGTACACGTTTAACAACGCGCGACTAAAGCTAGCAACTTCAGGCGCACGGCGCAGTGCTGACACCGCGGGGAACGTCCGGACGTGCCAACGATACAGGGACGGTCAGGCGCGCTGGAGCCACGTGGCGATGTACATGCCCACGATGACGCAGAGCATGGTGAGGCTCCAGCCGAAATCGAGGGCGATCGGACCGATCGAGACCGGCTTGATCAGGCGTCGGAAGAAGCCGATCGGCGGGTCCGTGACGGTGTAGACGCCCTCCGCGGCGACGAGGCCGGCACCGCGGGGGCGCCAGTCGCGTCGGATCACGCGGACGAGGTCGAGCACGAACCGCGCCCACATCGCGAAGAAGTAGAGCAGCAGCACGAAGTACAGGACGCTCCCGAGGAGCGAGACGACGGAGGTCACCGGGGGCCAGGGCTCCCCGGGATCAGGACTTCGCGAAGAACGACGCGTCGGCGTCGCTCTCGGCGGAGGCGGAGTCGCCGGCGACGGTGATGTGCGACGGCGAGAGCAGGAAGACCTTGCTCGTCACGCGCTCGATGCGGCCGTAGAGGCCCTGCGAGAGTCCGCTCGCGAAGTCGATGAGGCGGCGGGCGTCCGCATCGCTCATCTGCGAGAGGTTGATGATCACGGGGATGCCGTCGCGGAAGTTCTCCGCGATGACCTGCGCGTCGCGGTACTGCTTCGGGTGGACGGTGAGGATCTCGTTCATCTCGGCGGGTGCCGTCGCCTTCGGGGTCTGGGGGGTGGGCTTGCGGAGCGGGGTGACCGTCGCGCGGGGCTGCTGCACCGGCTCAACGGGAGGGACGGGCTGCACCGGGGAGACCGGTGCGCGGTGGGCCGTCGCCGGGGCCGCCTCGACGGGCTCTGCGCGCTCGTACTCGACCTCTTCGTCGGCGAGTCCGAGGTAGACCATCGTCTTCTTCAGCGGGTTGGCCATGGGGTGTCCTCCGTGTCGTGTGTGCTCCCACAGGTGGGTCACCACGAGGTTAGGTGCGGGCGGGGCGTTCTCCGGTGATTGCCGATCCGATTCGCAGGTGTGTCGCACCCTCCGCGATCGCCTCGGCGAAGTCGTTCGACATGCCCGCCGAGATCGCCGTGGCGGAGGGCTCGACGGCGCGCACGCGGTCGGAGATCGACCGGAGCCGGGCGAACGCCGGACGGGGCTCCTCGTCCAGCGGAGCGACCGCCATCACGCCGCGCAGCGTGAGGCCGGGCGCCCCGGCGAGAGCCTCGGCGAGGGGCTCGACGTCGGCGGGCGACGCTCCCCCGCGGTCGGGATCCTCGGTGAGGTTGACCTGCAGGAACACGTCGAGCGGCTCCTCCCCCGCTTCCAGCAGCGGGACGAGCGCGAGCCGGTCGACGGAGTGGACCGCGTCGGCGTAGCGGCGCACCTGGCGCGCCTTCTTGCTCTGCAGCTGCCCGATGAAGTGCCAGCGCGCAGCGGTCTCCGCCAGCTCGGCCGACTTCTCCTGCGCCTCCTGGTGCCGGTTCTCGCCGAAGTCGACGACGCCCAGCTCGAGGAGGTCGCGGAGCAGCGACACGGGGTGGAACTTGGTCACCACGATGGTCGTGATCGAGGACGCCTCGCGACCGGCCGAGCGGGTCGCGTCGGCGACCCGCTCGGAGACCTCGGCCCAGCGCGCGGCCAGCTCCGGATCCGGCACGACTACTTGAGGAAGTCGGGGATGTCCAGGTCGCTGTCGTCGTCGTCGAAGGACGGGTCGGCGACAGGGGCCGGGGCGGCGACGGGGGTGCTCGACCAGATCGAGCCGGCCGCAGGGGCGGCGGCGGGAGCCGGGACGGGCTCGGCGGCCGACTCGCTCGCCGAGCTCTGCTGCTGGCGCGGCTGGGCGATCGCGGCCTGAGCGGTCCCGCCCGGCTCTCCGCCGTCGAAGCCCGCGGCGATGACGGTGACGCGCACCTCGTCGCCGAGCGTGTCGTCGATCACGGCACCGAAGATGATGTTCGCCTCGGCGTGCACCGCCTCCTGGACGAGGCGCGCCGCGTCGTTGATCTCGAAGATGCCGAGGTTCGAGCCGCCCTGGATCGAGAGGAGCACGCCGTGCGCGCCGTCGATGCTGGCCTCGAGCAGCGGTGAGGCGACGGCCAGCTCGGCCGCCTTGATCGCGCGATCGGCGCCGCGCGACGAGCCGATGCCCATCAGCGCCGAGCCCGCGCCCTGCATGACCGACTTCACGTCGGCGAAGTCGAGGTTGATCAGGCCGGGCGTGGTGATCAGGTCGGTGATGCCCTGGACGCCGGCGAGGAGCACCTGGTCGGCGGTCGCGAAGGCCTCGAGCATCGAGATGCCGCGGTCGCTGATCTCGAGCAGGCGGTCGTTCGGGACGACGATGAGCGTGTCGACCTCGTTCTTCAGCGTCGCGACGCCGGCCTCGGCCTGCGTCTGCCGACGGCGTCCCTCGAACCCGAAGGGCTTGGTCACGACGCCGATGGTGAGGGCGCCGATCGACTTGGCGATCCGCGCGACGACGGGCGCGCCGCCGGTGCCGGTGCCGCCGCCCTCGCCCGCGGTGACGAAGACCATGTCGGCCCCCGCGAGGACCTCCTCGATCTCCTCGGCGTGGTCCTCGGCGGCGCGGCGGCCGACCTCGGGGTCGGCGCCGGCGCCGAGTCCGCGGGTCAGCTCGCGGCCCACGTCGAGCTTGACGTCGGCGTCGCTGAGCAGGAGCGCCTGGGCGTCCGTGTTGATCGCGATGAATTCGACACCGCGCAGGCCGAGCTCGATCATGCGGTTGACGGCGTTGACGCCGCCACCGCCGATGCCGACGACCTTGATCACGGCGAGGTAGTTCTGGTTTGAAGTCACGTCTCCGGCCTCCGGGCTGAACCTTAAACCTGTAGTTGAGGCTTAAAGTTATGCTGAGTATGCATTTGGGGTTCGGCTCCGACGGTAGGCGGAGTCCGGTCGCGCTCCCAGCAGACACGCCCGCAACGCTCGAAAGAACGCGCGGATCCGCCGCCGGTCAGGGCCGGGGCGCCACGACGGCGGCCTGGGGCGAGGACACGTCGTAGGTGCCGACGACGGCGGGGTCGGTCGCGGCCATCAGCTTCTCGAGCACGACGGCCTTGAGCGCCGACTCGTCCGACCCGCCCCAGACGACTTCCGTGCCGTTCTGCAGGGTGAGCGAGACGTCGTCGCCGGTCGTGGCCGTGGCGGCCGTCACCTGCGGAGCGAGCGACGCGGGCAGGGAGCGCAGCACCCGCGCGGTCGCGCGGAAGCCGGCTCCCGAGGCGTCGCCGGACGCGGTGGTGAGGACCGGGTAGCCGGGCTGCGCCGAGTCCGCCGTCTCGATGACGACTCCGGCCGCGTCCACGAGCTCGAAGCGGCCCCCCGCCGCGATCACGCCGAGGGGCGTGCGCTCGACGATCGACACCACGAGGGTGCTCGGCGGCCGGGTCTGCACCGAGTAGCTCTGGATGAGCGGGGACGCGCCCAGCACGCGGCCGACCTCGTCCCGGTCCACCAGGGTGAGCGGGACGCCGAGCTGGTCGTCGAGCTCGCTCTGCAGGGCGGCGGCGTCGACGCGCTGGGTGCCCGAGATCTCGATCGTGCGCACGGCCATGAGCGGCGAGAAGGCCGCGACTCCGACGATCAGGGCGAGGGCGACGAGCGACCCGGCCACGACCAGGGCGATCAGGCGGCGCCGACGCGCGCGCTTCGTGAAGCGGCGGACCTCCCCCCGCTCGTAGCGCCTCCGCTCGCGGGCGGCCCGGGAGACGGCCCGGTTCTCGGCTCCGGGCAGGCGCAGGCCCGAGAGCGTGCGGCGGACCGCGCCCGCGCGCCACGGAGTGCGCTCGGCCGGCTCCGGGTCCACGCGGATCGCGGTGACGATCCGGATCGGCTCGGTGTCCGGCTCCGGCTCGCCGCCGCGCGTGGGAACGCTCCGACCGGGTGCCGGAGGGCGCCCGCCGTCGGGCCGCTTCACGGCCGCTCCCCCGCTTCGGGCGCGAGGACCGCGGTCATCGTGCGACCGGCGCGGCCTCGCTCGCGCCGAGCGACTCGAGCACCTGCGGGATGATCCGGTAGACGTCGCCGCAGCCGAGGGTGATGACGAAGTCGCCCTCGCGCGCGATGCCGGCCGTGAGGCGGGCCGCCTCGGCCCAGTCCGGGACGAACGAGACGTGCGACGGGTCGGCGAAATTCTCGCTGACCAGCGCTCCGGTCACTCCGGGCTCCGGATCCTCGCGCGCCCCGTAGACGTCGAGGACGATCGTCTCGTCGGCGTAGCGCTCGAGCGTCTCGGCGAACTCGCGGGCGAAGAGGCGGGTGCGGCTGTAGAGGTGCGGCTGGTGCACGGCGATGATGCGGCCCTCGCCGACCACGGTGCGCGCGGCGGAGAGGACGGCGGCCACCTCGGTGGGGTGGTGGGCGTAGTCGTCGTAGACGCTGACTCCGCGGACCGCTCCGTGCAGCTCGAAGCGGCGCTCCGTGCCTCCGAACGCCGACACGGCCTCGAGCGAGACGGCCGGATCGAAGCCCAGGCCCACCAGCACTGCGAACGCGCCGGCCGCGTTGATCGCGTTGTGCCGGCCGGGGATGCGGAGGCGGGCCGAGTAGCGCCTGCCCTCGTACTCGACCGAGAAGCCGACGGGGCCGACGAGGTCGAGGTCGACGACGCGGACGTCCGCCCCCTCGGCCTCGCCGAAGGTCAGCACCCGTCCGCCGTCCAGCCGCTCGGTGACGCGGACGGCGCCGGGGTCGTCGGAGGAGATGACGACGAGCTCGCTCGCGGAGGAGGCGAAGGTGACGAAGGCCTCCTCGAACGCCTCCAGCGATCCGTAGTGGTCGAGGTGGTCCGGGTCGACGTTCGTGATGAGGGCGACCGCGGTGTCGTACAGGAGGAAGCTGCCGTCCGACTCGTCGGCCTCGACGACGAAGACCTCGCCGGAGCCGGCGGCGGAGGAGGTGCCGAGGCTCTCGATGATGCCGCCGTTGACGAAGCTGGGGTCTGCGTCGACGCCGAGGAGGCCGGTGACGATCATCCCGGTCGACGTGGTCTTGCCGTGCGCTCCGGCGACCGCGACCAGGCGCTTGCCGCGCACCAGCCAGGCGAGGGCCTGCGAGCGGTGCAGCACGGGCAGGCCGCGCTCCTTCGCGAGCAGGTACTCCGGATTGTCGGGCCACAGGGCGGAGGTGACGACGACCGCCTCGGCGTCTCCGAGGTTCGCCGCGTCGTGGCCGATGGCGACCGGGACGCCGAGCTCCCGCAGCTGCTCGATGGGGTGGGACTCGCGGACGTCGGAACCGGTGACCCGGTGCCCGGCGTGGTGGAACAGCCGGGCGATCCCGCTCATCCCGGAGCCGCCGATGCCGATGAAGTGGACCGAGCCGAGCTCGTCGGGGACGGTGATGCCGAGGTCGGGCTTGATCACGGGGCTCTCGCTTTCGGGTGGGTCGCGGCGGGCGGGAGGGGCCTCCCGCGGTGCGCCGGATCAGTGTAGACGGTGGGCGGGAGTGCTCTCCCGAGCCGCGCGGAGCGGGCTCAGCGCGGCTCGGAGGGGGTCGACTCGATCAGGTCGACGAGCCGCCCGGAGCCGTCGCGGACTCCCACGCGGGCGGCCCGGCGCGCCATCTCGTCGCGACGGGCGGTGTCGCCCAGGAGCGGTACGAGCTCCCGCTGGACCCAGCCGGGGAGGAAGGCGGCGTCCTCGACGAGGACCGCTCCCCCGGCGTCGACGACGCCGCGCGCGTTGTAGCGCTGCTCGCCGTTGCCGACCGGGTACGGGACGTAGACCGCGGGCAGGCCGAGGGCTGTCAGCTCGCTGACCGTCGCTGCCCCCGCGCGGGAGACGGCCACGTCCGCGGCGGACAGCGCGAGGTCCATCCGGTCGCAGTAGGCGAGGAGGTGGTAGCCGGCCACCCCCGGGTCCGTGATCTCGGCGCGGTCGCCCGTGATGTGGAGGACCTGGAAGCCGGTGGCGACGAGATCCCGGGCGGCGGCGTGCACCGTCGCGTTGATCCGTCGAGCGCCGAGGGAGCCGCCGGTCACCAGGAGGGTCTGCCGGGACGGGTCGAGGCCCAGCGCCGCCATCGCCTCGTCGCGGCGCGCGGCCCGGTCGAGCTCGGCGATCTCGCGGCGCAGCGGCATGCCGACGACCCGCGCGTGCGGCAGGGGCGTGCCCTCGAAGGCCACGCCGACCGAGCGGGTCGCGCGCGCGCCGAGGCGGTTGGCGAGCCCGGGGCGCGCGTTGGCCTCGTGGACGGTGAAGGGGACGCCGGCGCGGCGCGCCGCCAGGTAGGCGGGTGCTGCCGCGTACCCGCCGAAGCCGACCACCGCGTCGATCCGCCGGTCGCGGATCGTCCGGACGATGCCGGCGATGGTCGCACGGAAGGCTCCGGGGAACCGCAGCGCAGCCGCGTTCGGACGGCGCGGGAACGGCAGCCGCGGGATCACCGAGAGCTCGTAGCCGCGGAGGGGGACGAGGCGGGCCTCGAGCCCCTCGGCGGTGCCGAGCACGAGCACCTCGTCGTCCGGGTTCCGCCTGCGGATCTCGTCGGCCGTCGCGAGCAGCGGATTGACGTGGCCGGCGGTGCCGCCGCCGGCGAGGAGGTAGCGGGTCACTCCGCCGCCGCCTTCCTGCGGCGCAGCACGCCCGCGCCGGGCAGGGGCGCGGTCTGGGTACGGGCGAAGGAGAGGACGACGCCGATGGCGAGGAGCGAGCTGAGCAGGGCGGTGCCTCCGGAGGAGATCAGCGGCAGCGGGACCCCCAGCACCGGGAGCACCCCCAGGACCACGCCGATGTTGACGAACGCCTGGCCGATCAGCCAGACCATGATCGCGCCGGTGCTGATCCGCACGAACGGATCGGAGGACGCGTGGATGACGCGGAAGAAGGCGACCGCGAGGACCACGAACAGCGCCAGGACGACGATCGCTCCGATCAGCCCGAGCTCCTCGCCGATGATGGCGAAGATGTAGTCGTTGTCCGCGGCGGGCAGCCAGGACCACTTGGCCTTGGAGTTGCCGAGGCCCACGCCGAAGATCCCGCCGGAGGCCATCGCCCAGGTGCCGTGCACCGGCTGCCAGCACGAGTTCTGGTACTCCTCGACGTTGGAGCAGTCGCCGAGGAAGGACATGATCCGGGTGAGGCGGTTGTCGCTGGAGACGGCGAACAGCACCGCTCCGATCGCGCCGACCACCACGATCGGCACGAGGACCTTCATCTGGACGTTCGCGTAGAAGAGTGCGGCGAGGACGATGCCCGCCATGATCACGACCGTGCCCAGGTCGCCTCCGATGAGGACCAGTCCGATCGCCGCGCCGCCGACGATCAGGACGGGGATGAGCGCGTCCTTCCAGTCCTTCGGCGACCGGTAGCGGCGGGCGAGCAGGAGCC
Source organism: Rathayibacter sp. VKM Ac-2805 (assembly GCF_009834265.1). Taxonomy (NCBI): domain Bacteria; kingdom Bacillati; phylum Actinomycetota; class Actinomycetes; order Micrococcales; family Microbacteriaceae; genus Rathayibacter; species Rathayibacter sp. VKM Ac-2805. The sequence goes on along the minus strand of NZ_CP047185.1, from coordinate 1,483,308 downwards.
CCAGCCAGAGGGCGAGCGCGAGCTTGATGATCTCGGAGGGCTGCATGCTGAAGGCGCCGAGGCGGATCCAGTTGCGGTTCCCGCCGACGGAGTCGCCGAGCGGTGTGAAGAGCACGAGGCACTGGAGGACGCAGCCGGCGATGAGCAGGATCGGCGTCACGCGCTTCCACACGCCGAGGGGCAGCCGCGAGACCACCAGCATCATCGGGATCCCGAGGAGGGCGAACCCGCCCTGGCGCAGGAAGCCCCCGAAGGAGTCGTCGCTCGACACGTAGGAGGTGACCGACGAGGAGGAGAGCACCATCGTCAGTCCGAACAGCACCAGGAAGAGCGTGGTTCCGAAGAGGAGGTAGAAGTTCGGCGAGTGGGAGGCGAAGACCTTCGAGAGGACGATCCGCGCGGAGCGGGCCCCGCTCCGGTCCTTCCCGCGCGGCTCAGTGCGCGAGCGGCCCGCGGGGCGGCTCGTCGTCGGAGCGGTCATCGGCTCCCCCTCCCAGGTGTGTCGCCACGGCGGCCGCGAAGGAGCGGCCCCGAGCCGCGTAGTCGAGGAACTGGTCCATCGAGGCCGCGGCGGGTGCGAGCAGGACGACGTCCCCCGAGCGGGCGAGCGTCGCGGCCGCCTCGACGGCCGCCTGCATCACCGCACCAGTGTCGTCCGGCACCGCCTCGCTCACGGGGAGGGCGGGCGCGTGTCGTCGGAATGCCGCGAGCAGCGCCGAGCGGTCGGCGCCGATCACCACGGCGCCCCGCAGGCGGCCGACGTGCGCGGCCACGAGGGCGTCCACGTCGACGCCCTTGAGCAGGCCGCCGACGACCCAGACGACCGACGGGTACGCGCGCAGCGAGGCGTCGGCGGCGTGCGGGTTCGTGGCCTTGGAGTCGTTCACCCAGGTCACCCCGTCGTGCTCGGCGACGACCTGGATGCGGTGGGCGTCGAGCTCGAAGGACGCCAGCGCGGTGCGGACGGCCGTGACCTCGATCCCGCACGCTCGGGAGAGCGCTGCCGCGGCGAGCACGTTCTGGACGATGTGCGGAGCGGCGAGGTTCCGTGCGGCGAGCTCGTCCACGGTGGTGATCTCGAGGGCACTGGTGCGGCGGTCCTCGAGGAAGGCGCGGTCGCAGAGGATGCCGTCGACGATCCCGAAGTCGCTCGGGCCGGGCACGCCGAGGCCGAACCCGATCGCCCGGGCGCCCTCCACCACCTCGGCATCGAGCACCATCTGCTCGGTCGCCGCGTCGGCGCGGTTGTACACGCAGGCGACGCGGGTGCCGGCGTAGACCTTGCCCTTGGCCGCGCGGTAGGCGTCGAACGAGCCGTGCCAGTCGAGGTGGTCGTCGGCGATGTTGAGGCACGCGCTCGCGATCGGCTCGATCGCGCCCAGGTAGTGCAGCTGGTAGCTCGAGAGCTCCACGACGAGGACGTCGAAGCCCTGCGGGTCGCGGACCGCGTCGAGCACGGGCACGCCGATGTTGCCGCAGGGGGCGGCGCGGAGGCCGCCGGCCACGAGCATCGTCGCCGTGAGCTGGACGGTCGTGGTCTTCCCGTTGGTGCCGGTGACGGCCACCCAGTCGGCCGGAGTGCCGTCGGCGCGCACGACCTTGTCGCGGACACGCCAGGCGAGCTCGACGTCGCCCCACACGGGGATCCCGGACTCCGCCGCCCACACGAGGATCGGGTGCGTCGGCCGGAAGCCGGGCGACACCACGACCAGCTCCGGTGCGAACGCGTGCAGCTCCTCCGGAGCGGAGTCGAGGCGGTCGGCCCGGTGCAGGCGGGCGCCGATCACCTCGAGCAGGCGCTCGCGCTCCTCGTCGGCGCGGTCGGCGAGGACCAGCACCTCGGAGCCGAGCTCGGTCAGGGTGTCGGCCACCGAGAACCCGGTGACGCCCAGGCCCAGCACGGCGACGCGCAGGCCGCGCCAATCCGAGTGCCAGCTGCGGAGGGAGTCGGGACGGGCGGGATCGGTCATGCCAGCGACAGCCATTCCAGGTAGAAGAGCCCGACTCCGGCGGCGACGAAGATGCCGGCGATGATCCAGAACCGGACCACGACGGTGATCTCGGCCCAGCCCTTGAGCTCGAAGTGGTGGTGGAGCGGGCTCATCAGGAAGATGCGCTTGCCCCGGGTCAGCTTGAAGTAGATCCGCTGGAGGATGACCGAGCCGGTCACGATGACGAACAGGCCGCCGATGAGGATGACCAGCAGCTCGGTGCGGGTGAGGATCGCCAGGGCCGCGAGCGCGCCGCCGAGGCCGAGCGAGCCGGTGTCGCCCATGAAGATCTGCGCCGGCGAGGTGTTCCACCAGAGGAAGCCCACCAGGGCACCGGAGACGGCCGCCGCGATGATGGCCAGGTCGAACGGGTCGCTCACCTGGTAGCACTTGTCGACGACCTCGGGGTTGAGGTGCTGGTCGAAGCACCACTGGTTCGACTGCCAGAACCCGATGATGACGTAGGAGCCGATCGCGAGGATCGAGGACCCGGTGGCGAGTCCGTCGAGCCCGTCGGCGACGTTCACGCCGTTCGACGTGCTGGTGACGATGATGCAGATCCACAGCACGAACAGGCCGATGCCGATCCAGCCGAGGGAGGCGAAGTCGAACGGCAGGTCGCGGATGAACGAGATCGAGGTGGACGCGGGGGTGAGCCCGTTGGAGTCGCGGACCATGATCGCGATCACCGCGAAGGCCGCGGCGACGATGACCTGGCCGGCGATCTTCGCCCAGCCGCCGAGGCCGAGGCTGCGCTGGTTGCGGGTCTTCAGGAAGTCGTCGACGAAGCCGACGAGTCCGAGCCCGACCATCATGAAGAGCACCAGCAGGGCCGACGGCGCGATCGCCCGGTTGCCGAACAGCATCCCGAGGAAGTAGCCGACCACGGTGCCGATGATGATGACGATGCCGCCCATCGTCGCCGTGCCGTGCTTGACGTGGTGCGACTTCGGTCCGTCCTCGCGGATGAACTGGCCCCACTGCAGGCGGTGGAAGAGGCGGATGAACAGGGGCGTCATCAGGAGCGTGAAGGCTCCCGAGAACGCGCCGGACAGAAGGAGTGCCCTCATCGGTGACGCTCCCCGAGACGGTCGGCGAGGAAGCGCAGCCCCGCGGAGTTGGACGACTTGACCAGCACGGTGTCGCCGGGTCGCAGGTAGTCCTCGAGGAGGTCGAACGCCTCGTCGGAGGTCTCCGCGAAGACGGACTCGCCGCTCCACGATCCCTCGCGCTCGGCCGCGACGTGGATCCGGCGGGCGCCTCGGCCCACCACCACGATCTGGGAGATGTTGAGGCGGACGGCCAGCAGGCCCACGCGCTCGTGCTCCTCGTCGGCCCACTCGCCGAGCTCGCTCATCTCTCCCAGGACGGCGACGGTGCGCCCCCCGGGCTTCGCGATCTGGGCGAGGGTGCGCAGGGCGGCCGCGGTGGAGTCGGGACTCGCGTTGTACGCGTCGTTGATGACGCGGACGTCCTCGCCGCCCAGGACCTCCATGCGGCCGCGCTCGGCGAGGGTGACGGTCGCGAGCGCCTCGACGATCGCGGGCAGCGCCACTCCGACCGAGAGCGCGGCGGCGGTCGCCGCGAGGGCGTTCATCACGTGGTGCTCGCCGAGGACGCGCAGCAGGAGCTCGGCGCGGGCGGCCTCGCGGCCCTCCCCCGCCGAGACCTCGATGGCGAAGCGGGTGCCGTCGGCGGTCGCGTCGATGTCGACGGCGCGGACGTCCGCGCTCTCGCCGCGGCCGAACCAGAGGACCCGGGCGGCGGTGCGGCCCGCCATCGAGGCGACCCGGCCGTCGTCGGCGTTCAGCACGGCGACGTCGTCGGCGGTGAGGTCGGCGACCATCTCGGTCTTGGCCTCGAGCGTGCGCTCGATCCCGCCGAACTCGCCGGCGTGCGCGAGGCCCACGGCGAGGACGACGCCGACGTCGGGCCTGGCCATCCGGACGAGGCGGCGGATCTCGCCGACCGCGCTCGCGCCCATCTCGGCGACGAGGAAGCGCGTCGACTCGGACACCTGGAGCATCGTGATCGGCGCGCCGACCTCGTTGTTGAAGGATCCGCGCGGAGCGACCGTCTCGCCGACCCGCTCGAGGACGGTGCGGAGGAGGTTCTTGGTCGTCGTCTTGCCGTTCGAGCCGGTGACGCCGATGACGGTGAGCCCGCCCTTCGCGCGGACGCGCCGGACGACCTCGGTCGCCAGCGCTCCGAGCGCCTCGACGGAGTCGTCGACGAGGACCTGCGGCACGTCGAGGTCGAGCGGGCGCTCCACGATGAGGAGCGCGGCACCGCGCTCGAGAGCGGCGGGAGCGAAGAGGTGGCCGTCGGTGTGCTCGCCGCGCTTGGCGACGAAGATCCCGCCGGGCGCGATCTCGCGGGAGTCGGTCTCGGTCGCTCCGTCGATCACGGTGGCGGCCGTGGCGGACGAGCCGGCCAGGTGGAGGCGTCCGGAGACGGCCTCGGCGATCTCGGTGAGGGTGAGGGCGATCATCTACAGCCAGCCCGCCTCGCGCAGCGCGTGACGGACGTCGTCTCTGGCCGAATACGGCATGTGCACTCCTGCGATCTCCTGGTGGTCCTCGTGGCCGGGCCCGGCGTAGAGGATCGAGTCCCCTTCGCGCGCGAGGGCGACGGCGGCGCGCACGGCGGCGCGCGGGTCGGCGATCTCGTGGATCTCCCGGTCGGGCACGGCGGCCCGGGCGCCCTGGAGGAGCGCGGCGCGGATGGCGGCCGGATCCTCCCAGCGCGGGTGGAAGTCGGTGACGACCACGACGTCGGCGAGGCGGGCGGCGATGGCGCCCATGTCGCTCCGCTTGGTCGTGTCGCGGTCCCCGTCCGCCCCGAACACCATGAACAGGCGGCCGGGCGTGATGGACCGCAGCGCCTCGAGCGCGTTCTGGAACGCGTCGGGGGTGTGGCCGTAGTCGACGTAGACGCGCGGTCCGCGCTCCCCCGAGACGAGCTCGGCGCGGCCCGGGATGTAGACGTCGAGACGGCTGTCCTCGAGCGCGTGCGCGACGGCGTCCAGGTCGAAGCCCGACTCCACCAGCATCACGATCGCCAGCGCGGCGTTGGACGCCATGTACCAGCCGATCAGCGAGACGGTGACGACGACGGAGCGGTTCTCGGGCCCCTCCAGGCGGAAGGTGGTGCTGTCGGGCGTCGCGTCCAGCACCGTCATCGACCAGTCGGCGGGCGTCGTCGGGGCGACTCCGACGACCGGCGAGCCGGCGAGCGTCGCGACGGGGATGCGGCTGCGCTCGGCGAGCTCGCGCCCCCAGGCGCTGTCGACCGTGACGACGCCGCGGCGTGCGCGCTCCGGCTCGAAGAGGTCGGCCTTGGCCTCGAAGTACTCGCGCAGATCGGAGTAGTCGTCGAGGTGGTCGTGGCTGAGGTTCGTGAAGCCGACGACGTCGAAGACGAGGCCGTCGATCCGGTGCCGCGTGAGCGCCTGCGCCGACACCTCGATGGAGACCGCGCGGACGGCGGACTCGCGCATCCGCGCGAGCAGGCCGTGCAGCTCGCTCGCCTCGGGAGTGGTCAGCGAGCTGACCACGGCGACGTCGCCGATCCGGCGCTCGGCGGTGGAGCTGAGGCCGGAGACGACTCCGAGCCGGCGCAGCAGCGCGTCGAGGATGTAGACGACGCTCGTCTTGCCGTTGGTCCCCGTCACGCCGAAGAGCGTCGGGACGTCCTCGCGGGTGCGGTGGATCCACGCGGCGACGTCGCCGAGGGCGGCCCGCGGGTCGGGGGTCACCAGCACGGGCAGGCCGCTGTCGGCGGCGAGCTCCGCTCCGGCCGGGTCGGTCAGCACGGCGACGGCTCCGGACGCCGCGGCGGCCGACGCGAAGGCCGCGCCATGGGCACGGCGTCCTGCGACACCGACGTAGAGGTCTCCGGACTCGACCTGGTTCGAGTCCAGCGTGACTCCGCTCACCTCGACGCCCTCGAGGCCGCGGACCGGGCCGAGGGAGAACTCGGCCACGAGCTGCGAGAGGCTCCGCGGCACGGGGTGCTCGGGGCGGAGGGAGGACTGCGGGCGAGGGTCGTGCACTGCCCGCTCTTTCTCTCGTTCTGGTGCGTGGATCGTGGTCCCGGCGGGGCTCACCACGTCGTCGGGTACTCGACGGGCGGCACCGTGGACGGCTCCACCCGGTTGGTCTTGAGCACCTGGGTCATGACCTGCTGGAAGACGGGAGCCGTCGCCTGGGACGTGTTCATCTTAACCGGATCGGCGATGGTGACCGTCACGACGTACTCCGGGTCCTCCGCCGGCGCGAGCCCGGCGAGCGAGACGGTGTAGCTCTTCGAGTAGCCGCCCTTGCCGTCGGGCTGCTGCGCGGTACCGGTCTTGGTGGCGATGTTGTAGCCGTCGACGTGGATGTCGTTCGCCAGCCAGCCCTCGTTGTAGTGCGTCTGCAGCATGTCGACGACCTGCTTCGCGGCCGAACTCGACACCACCTGGGTGCCCGTCGCATCGGGGACGTCCACGACGGAGCCGTCGGCCGTGGTGCAGCCGTCGATCAGCTGCGACGGGAGCCGCACTCCGCCGTTGCCGAGCGTCTGGTAGATGCTCGCGACCTGCACCGCGGTCGCCGAGACGCCCTGGCCGAACATCGTCGTGTAGTTCGTCTGGTTGTCCCAGTCCTGGTAGTCGGCGAGCAGGCCGCCCTCCTCGCCGGGGAAGCCGCTCGTAGTGGGCGTGCCGAGACCGAACTTCTGCAGGTAGTCGTAGCGGGTCTGGGCCGACAGGCGGGAGCCGAGCATCGAGATGCCGACGTTCGACGAGTCCTTGAGGATGCCGGTCAGCGTGTAGTTCGTCGGGGTGTGCGCGAAGTCGTCGCTGAACGAGGCGCCGTCCTTCTCGAAGGAGTCCGGGACGACGACCTGGGTCGTCGGGCCCGCCTGGCCCTGGTCGATCAGCATCGCGGCAGTCATCGGCTTGAAGGTCGAGCCCGGCTCGAACGGCGCGCGGAACGCGCGCGAGCTGCGGTCGGCGGAGGCGCTCGCCTCGACGTTGTTGGGGTCGACGGTCGGCGTCTCGGCCACGGCGAGCAGCTTGCCGGTCTTGACCTCCTGCACCACGACGATCCCGTAGCTGCCGCCGACCTCGGCGACGCGCTGCGAGAGGACCTGCTGGGAGTAGTACTGGAGGTCGGAGTCGATGGTGAGCTTCAGCGTCCCGCCGTCGACGGCCGGGGTCTCCGAGACGGTGCTGCCCGGGATCCGGACGTAGTCGGCGCTGCGCTCGTAGCTCTCGGACCCGTTCTGCCCCGCGAGGCAGGTGTTCTCCGCGTACTCCATGCCCTCCTGGGCCGCTCCGTCCGCCCCGACGTAGCCGACGAGGTTGCCGGCCACCGCGCCGTTGGGGTAGCTGCGTCCCTGCTGGGTCTCGAAGTAGGTCCACGGGATGTCGAGCGCGACGAGCTTCTGGTAGGCCTCGAGGTCGAGCCCCTCCGAGAGGATCAGGTAGTTGGCCTTCGCGTCCTTCGCGAGCGCGGCGTCCACCGCTCCGGTGATCTGCTCGACCGACTGCCCGGTGATCGCGCCGATCTCGGAGGCGGCCTGCTGCACGCTGACCATGACCTTCTGGTCCTCGCCCAGCTCGCGCGGGAACTCGGCCACGTTCTTCGGCGAGGTCGTCAGCCGGTAGCGCGTGGTGGTGTCCGCGAGCACCGTCCCGGAGCGGTCCACGATGGGGCCGCGCTGACCGTAGGTGACGACGCTGTTCGACTGGTTCTGGGCGGCCGCATCGGTGAGCTCGTTCGCCCGCACGATCTGGATGTCCACCAGCTTGCCGATGAAGAGTCCGACGACGGCGACGATGATGACGAACGTGACGGCCGTGCGGCGTCTGCTCGAGCGGTGGTGTCTCACTGCGGCGGTGTCCTTCTTGCTCCGGGCGGGCGGGCCGCCGTTCGTCGGGTCCGGATGGTCGTCGTGCGCCCCGCGGGGCGGGTGCCCGCACGGAGGCGGACCGCGACGCCGTGCGTCAGTGCGTGATGGGCGCGGGCAGCTCGCCCTGCAACGGTACGGCCGCGCCGTCGACAGCCGGGGAGGACGCGCTCGCGCCGGGCTGGAGAGCCGGGACGAGGGCGTTGGGCACGAGCGGCGCGGAGGCGGTGCCCGCGACTTCGCTCGACGCGGCGGAGGAGGGGTCGCCCAGCACGGCGCCGTCCGAGAGGCGGAGGTAGACCGGCGCGGTGTTGGCGACCATTCCCAGGCCCTGCGCGGCGGTGGCGAGGTTCTGCGGCGAGCTCAGCGTGTCGACGGCGTCCTGCTTCTCCGCGTTGCTGCGGGTGAGCGATTTCTGCTCGGTCTGCAGCGCCGAGATCTGGTAGGCCCCCTGCGAGAGGCCGACGCTCACCAGGAGCTGGACGACGATGATCGCGAAGAGGCCGGCGACGGCGACGATCCCGTAGACGAGCTTCGGGCGCGACTGCGCCTGACCGGCCGGGACGGCCTCGATGCGGGGGCGGGGCGCCTCCTCCTCGGGGCGTGCTCGGCGGGCGGTGTCGATGACGGCGGGGTCGATGACGGCGGTGGCGCTCATGCGGTGCTCCTGATCCTCTCGGCCGCGCGCAGACGCACGGGTGTCGCTCGGGGGTTGCGGGCCTTCTCGTCGTCGGAGGCGAGCTCGGCTCCGCGGATGACGAGTCGGAACTCGGGTCGGTGCTCCGGCAGCTCCATCGGGAGGCCGGCCGGGGCGGTGGAGGAGGACGCGGCCTGGAGCGCGCGCTTGACGATCCGGTCCTCGAGCGACTGGTACGCCTCGACGACGATCCGCCCGCCCTCGTTGATCCGGCCCAGCGCGGCGGGGATCGCCCGCTCGAGGACGGACAGCTCCTGGTTGACCTCGATCCGCAGCGCCTGGAAGACGCGCTTGGCGGGGTGGCCGTTCCGCTGGATCGCGACCGGGGTCGCCGCCTGGATGATCTCGACGAGACGGCCGGAGCGCTCCAGCGGAGCCTCGCGACGGGCCTCCACGATCTTCTTGGCGTAGCGCGCGGCGAGGCGCTCCTCGCCGTACTCGTGGAAGATGCGGCGCAGGGCGGTCTCGTCGTAGTCGGCGAGGATGCTCGCCGCCGTGAGCGGGGCGGTCGAGTCCATCCGCATGTCCAGCGGCGCGTCCTTGGAGTAGGAGAACCCGCGCTCGGTCTCGTCGAGCTGGAGCGAGGAGACGCCGAGGTCGAAGAGCGCACCGTCGATCGTGTCGATGCCCAGCTCGTCGAGCACGTCTGGCAGCTCGTCGTAGACGGCGTGCACGAGGTCGATCCTGGAGGCGTGGGCGGAGAGCCGCTCCCCCGCGAGCTGCAGCGCCTCGGGGTCGCGGTCCAGGCCCACGAGGTGCAGGCCGGGGAAGCGCTCGAGCAGCGCGAGCGAGTGCCCGCCCATGCCGAGCGTCGCGTCGACGACGACCGCCCCGTCGCGCTCCAGCGCCGGAGCCAGGAGCTCGACGCAGCGCTCGAGCAGCACCGGGAGGTGCCGCTCCTCGGTCGGGCGCGGAGCGCCCTTCGGAGTGTTCTCTGCCATGGCGGTCCCGCCGTTCCCGTTCCTGTCGTCCGATCCCCATCCACCTCGCGTCCGGACACCGGGGAAGGTGCGTCCGGGCGCCGAGTGGCTGGGAGTCGCGCGACAGGATCTAGAACAGGCCGGGGATCACCTCCTCCTGGGTGTCGGAGAACACGGACTCCTGCTCCTGCAGGTAGGTCTCCCAGGCGCCCTGCGCCCAGATCTCGGCGCGGTTGCCCGCTCCGATGACGGTGAGGTCGCGGTCGAGGCCGGCGTAGGCGCGCAGCGGAGCCGGAAGGGTCACGCGGTTCTGCTTGTCCGGCGTCTCGGCGCTCGCGCCCGAGAGGAACACCCGGAGGAAGTCCCGCGCCTGCTTGCTGGTCACCGGCGCCTGCCGGATCTTCTCGTGCATCACCTCGAACTCGGCCTGGCTGAACACGTACAGGCACCGCTCCTGGCCGCGCGTGACGACGACTCCGGAGGAGAGCTCGTCGCGGAACTTGGCGGGGAGGATCACGCGGCCCTTCTCGTCGAGCTTGGGGGAATAGGTGCCGAGGAACACGGACTGCCCCCCACTTCTTCCGGCCAAGGATGGTGTGTCCTCCACAGTACTCCACTTCCCCCCACTCACAACCCCGGCGCGGCGCGGGGCGCGCCGGAGAGGCCCCGGTCATCCGCGTGTTTCCGCGGAATCGCGACAGTGGGGCGAAGTGGAGGGGAAAGGCCGCGGGAGGGAGGCCGCGGGCACGAAAAAAGGGCCGATCCGTGAGGATCGACCCTGTGGTGGAGCGGAGGGGGGGGGCTAGCCGCGCCCGTCTCCGCGGTTGTCCCATCTGTCGTTCAGTCGGTCCATGAAGCCGGACCCCTGGCGGTTGCCCGAGCGGGGCTTCGACGGACGGCCGACGTCGGGCAGGCCGGGCTCGGCGGAGCCGCCGTCGGCCGGGCGCATGGCCACGATCACGCCGCCGAGCATGAAGGCGAACCCGAGGATGCCGACGAGGGGCTGGCGCACGACCACGCCCGCGACGAGCACGGCGAGACCGAGGATCCCGAGCAGGATGCCGAGCACGAGGGCCCGGTAGTTGGTGCCGCCGCGCCCCTTGCCGACCGCCGCCACGAAATCGGCGTCGTTCTGGTAGAGGTTCCGCTCCATCTCATCGAGGAGCCGTTGCTCGTGTTCCGAAAGCGGCATCGTGACCCCTTCAGGGTGCGGCGTCGACCCTTTCGGGGATCGGCACCGGAATAGGCGGCGTCTGGGCTCGACCGGTCGGGCGGCGCTTCAGTGTAGACCGAGCCCGACGCAGGCACCAGGCACCTTCGGTGCATAGGCTGGTCGGGTGAACCACAGCTCTCGACTGGTCGATCGCGTCCAGCTCCGAATCGATGAATTCCTCACCGGGCGCACGCCAATTCTGCGCTCCATAGGAGAGGACGTCTCCGCCCTCGGCGACCTTTCGCGGGACTTTCTCAGCGGGGGCAAGCGGTTCCGCGCGCGCTTCTGCGAGGCGGGCTGGAACGCGGTGTCGAGCACCTCGAGCGAGGCCCATCCGAGCGGCTCCGATCCGATCGCGAGGGTGGGCGCCGGGCTGGAGCTGTTCCACGCCGCCGCCCTCGTCCACGACGACGTGATCGACAACTCCGACACCCGCCGCGGCGCTCCCGCGGCCCACCGGCGCTTCTCCTCCTTCCACGCCGACGGCGGCTGGACCGGCGACCGCGACGAGTTCGGCCGCTCCTCCGCGATCCTCCTCGGCGACCTCCTCCTGGTCTGGTCGGACGAGATCTTCGCCGCGGCGGAGTGGTCGCTCGGGGATCGAGTCGCAGCCGAGCGCGCGCGCGCGGAGTTCAACCTGATGCGCACCGAGGTCACGCTGGGCCAGTACCTCGACATCCTCGAGGAGAGCGCGTGGGTGCAGCACCCCGAGCACGAGCACCTGCAGCGGGCGGAGCGGGTGGTGGTCTACAAGAGCGCGAAGTACAGCATCGAGGCGCCGCTGGTGATCGGCGGCTCCCTCGCCGGCGGCGACGACGCTCAGCTGGACGCCCTGCGCCGATTCGGGCTCCCGGTCGGGATCGCCTTCCAGCTGCGCGACGACGTCCTCGGAGTCTTCGGCGACCCGGCAGTGACGGGCAAGCCGGCCGGCGACGATCTGCGGGAGGGCAAGCGCACCGTGCTGCTCGGCCTCGCCCGCGGCGCGTGCTCGCCGGGCGAGCGGGCCGAGCTCGACGCGGTCGTGGGCCGGAGCGACGCCGACGCGGCGTCCATCGCGCGGGCGCAGGAGATCATCGCGGGCAGCGGCGCCCTCGAGCGGCTCGAGGAGCGCATCGACCAGGAGGTGGCCGCGGCGATCGCGGTCCTCCCCGACGCGCCGCTCCGCACGGAGGGCGTGAGGGAGCTGCGCGAGCTGGCCGCCCAGGTCACGGTCCGCACCTCCTAGGAGCGGACCGGCGGGATCAGGCCAGGGCCTGGGCGACCCGCCGGACCTCGGCCTTGCGGCCGGCGCGGAGGGCGACGATCGGGCTCGTGCCCAGGCTCTCCTCGACCGTCAGCATCCAGTCGACCGCCTCGTCGTCGGTGAAGCCGGAGTCGGCGAGCAGGATCGCGGTGCCGCGGATCTCGCTCATCGGCTCCCCGTCGCGGAGGAAGAGGGCGGGGACCTTCAGCACGCCGTCGCGGCGGGTGCCGAGCAGGTGGCGCTCCTCGAGGAGGCGGCGGACCCGGCCGGCGCCGAGCCCGGTCAGCTCCACGAGGTCGGGGACGGTCAGCCACTCGAGCTCGGAATCGGTCGAGGTGGCGGGGGAAGCGGACGAGTCGGTCACGCGTCAAGACTGCCACGAGCCCGGAGGGCCGCCAACTGCGGGCGCCCCGGAGAAGGAGTCGGGCCCGTCCTGCGCCGCCCGGGCGTCGCTCACGGTTCCCCCGGGGGTCTTGCTTAGACTCGTCGCGTGACCACCAGCCAGCTCGACCCTCTCCTCGGCCGTCTCGTCGACGGCCGGTACGAGGTGCGCTCGAGGATCGCCCGCGGCGGCATGGCGACGGTCTACCTCGCGCACGATCAGCGCCTCGAGCGCCGCGTGGCGATGAAGGTCATGCACGGCCACCTCTCCGACGACGCGACGTTCAAGAACCGCTTCGTCCAGGAGGCGCGCTCCGCCGCCCGTCTCGCCCACCCGAACGTGGTCAGCGTCTTCGACCAGGGCCAGGACTCGGACATGGCCTACCTGGTGATGGAGTACCTCCCCGGGATCACCCTGCGCGACCTGCTCAAGGAGCGCGGCCGGCTGACCGCCCAGCAGGTCGTCGACATCATGCACTCCGTTCTCTCGGGTCTCGCCGCCGCGCACCGCGCCGGGATCCTCCACCGCGACCTCAAGCCCGAGAACGTGCTCCTCGCCGACGACGGCCGGATCAAGATCGGCGACTTCGGCCTCGCGCGCGCCGCCTCCGCCAACACCGCCTCCGGTCAGGCCCTCCTCGGCACGATCGCCTACCTCTCCCCCGAGCTGGTCACGCGGGGCACCGCCGACACCCGCAGCGACATCTACGCCATCGGGATCATGATCTACGAGATGCTCACCGGAGAGCAGCCCTTCACGGGCGAGCAGCCGATGCAGATCGCGTACCAGCACGCGAACGACTCCGTCCCGTACCCCAGCGCGACGGTCGCCTCCGTCCCCACCTCGCTCGACGAGCTCGTCCTCTGGGCGACCGAGCGCGACCCGGACATGCGGCCCCGCGACGCCGGTGTCATGCTCGCGCAGCTGCTCGAGGCCGAGCGGCTCATGGGCATCACACCGAGCGACCGCCGCGGCGACACGCAGGCGGTCACCCCGCTCCCGGCGCCCGTCGCCGATCCGGCGCCCGCGACGGCCGTCTTCGATACGGCGGAGCCCGGGCAGACCTCGGTCTTCGACCCGGCGCCGGCCCCCGGAGCGGTGCTCGTGGTCGACGAGGACGACGACACCGTCGCCCGACTCGCGAGCAGGCGCCGCGTCCGACGGCGCCGCGGCGTCCTGCTCACGGTGGTCGTCCTCCTCCTGGCGCTCATCGGCGGCGGGACGGCCTGGTGGTTCGGCGAGGGACCCGGCGCGATCGTGTCGATCCCGGACGTCGTCAGCCAGTCGCAGCAGGACGCGACGGCCCAGCTGCAGGCGCAGGGCTTCGAGGTGCAGCCGCAGGAGACGCCCGACCTCACCGTGCCCGCGGGGACGGTGGTGAGCTCCGATCCGCCCGGCGGGCAGGGGGTGCACAAGGGCTCCGTCATCACCCTGACCGTCTCGAGCGGGCCGCGCCAGCTGCCGGTCCCGTCGCTCGCCGGCCTCTCGGAGGCCGACGCTGCCGCCGCGGTGACGGGCGGCTCCTTCACCGTCGGCGACGTCTCGAAGATCTTCGACGCCGACGTCGACGCGGGTGTGGTCGTCTCCGCCTCGCTGCCGGACGGATCGGCGCTGCCCGAGACGATGTCCGAGACCAGCACCATCGCGATGGTGGTGAGCCTCGGACCGATCCCGAACGTCGTCGGCCTCTCGATCGACGACGCGACGGCGAAGGCGGAGGCGGCCGGTCTCGCCCTCGACCGCAGCGGCGAGGACTGGAGCGACACCGTGGCCGCGGGCGTCGTTCTCACGCAGGCGAACCCGGAGGCGCCCGCCGTGACCGGCGACACCGTCTCGGTCGTCGTGTCGAAGGGGCCCGAGCCCGTCGCCGTGCCGAACGTCGTGGGGATGAACCGCGACGAGGCGAAGGCGGCCCTCGAGGCGGCGGACCTGTCGTGGAGCTACTCCCTGACGACGCTCGGCCCGCTGATCGACGCGGCGCCGAACGAGCTGACCAAGGTCACGAACCAGTCCAACAAGGCCGGCGATCTCGTGCAGCGCGGCACGACGATCCAGCTGTCGATCACCATCACGACCTGACGCCGCCGGTCGAGCCCTCAACGAGGACTCGACCGGCGGTCGGGGTCGGATCAGATCGCGCGGCCCCGGAGCTCCTCCGCCACGAGGAACGCGAGCTCGAGCGACTGCATGTGGTTGAGGCGCGGGTCGCAGACCGACTCGTACCGGGTGGCGAGCGTCGCCTCGTCGATGTGCTCCGAGCCGCCGAGGCACTCGGTGACGTCGTCGCCTGTGAGCTCGACGTGGATGCCGCCCGGGTGCGTCCCCGCGGCGCGGTGCGCCTCGAAGAAGCCCTTGACCTCGTCGACCACGTCGTCGAAGCGACGGGTCTTGTAGCCGGTCGGCGTCGTCAGCCCGTTGCCGTGCATCGGATCGGTCACCCACAGCGGCAGGGCGTCGCTCCGCTTGACGGCCTCGAGCAGCGGCGGGAGGGCGTCGCGGATCCTCCCGGCACCCATGCGGGTGATGAAGGTGAGGCGACCGGGCTCCCGCTCGGGGTCGAGCTTGTCGATCAGCTCGAGCATCGTCTCGGGCGTGGTCGACGGGCCGAGCTTCACGCCGATCGGGTTGCGCACCCGCGACAGGAAGTCGACGTGCGCGCCGTCGAGCTCGCGGGTGCGCTCGCCGATCCAGATGAAGTGGCTGGAGGTGTTGTACGGCGTGCCGGTCCGCGAGTCGATGCGCGTCATGGGGCGCTCGTAGTCCATCAGCAGGCCCTCGTGGCCGGTGTAGAACTCGGTGCGCTTCATGCCCTCGAAGTCGGCCCCGCACGCCACCATGAACTTGACCGCGCGGTCGATCTCGCGGGCCAGCTGCTCGTAGCGCTGGTTCTGCGGGTTCTCGGTGAAGCCCTTGTTCCAGTAGTGGACGAGGCGCAGGTCGGCGAATCCGCCCTGCGTGAAGGCGCGGATGAGGTTCAGCGTCGAGGCGGCGGTGTGGTAGCCCTGCACGATGCGGCGCGGGTCCGCGGCGCGCGACTCCGGGGTGAAGTCGTAGCCGTTGACGATGTCGCCGCGGTAGGCGGGCAGGGTCACGTCGCCGCGGGTCTCGAGGTCGCTCGAGCGCGGCTTCGCGAACTGGCCGGCCATCCGGCCCATCTTGATGACGGGCATGCTCGCGCCGTAGGTGAGGACGACGGCCATCTGCAGCACGGTCTTGACGCGGTTGCGGATCTGCTCCGCGGTCGCTCCGGCGAAGGTCTCGGCGCAGTCGCCGCCCTGCAGGAGGAACGCCTCGCCGCGGGCCGCGGCTCCGAGACGCTCGCGCAGCTGGTCCACCTCGCCGGCGAACACCAGCGGAGGGAGCGCGGCCACCTCGGCGGACGCCGCTCGAACGGCCTCCGCATCGGGCCACTGCGGCTGCTGCTTGATCTCGAGCTCGCGCCAATAGTCCAGGCCGGCGACCACGGAGGGGGCGGCGAGGACGTACGGTTCGTTCGGATCGATGACCACGAGGGTGTTCCCGGTTCTGACGGGCGCCAGCGGCGCGCGGAGGGCCGCCGTCCGGACGGACGGCAGCGGTTGACGAGCTTATCGCCTGGCAGGGCGCTCGGCCGGGAGGGGGCCCCGGCGTCGAGCGCGCGCTCAGCGGATGAGGGCCGCGCGCTTCTCCTTGACCGAGGTCGCGTAGACGTCGAGGTACTCCTGGCCGCTCAGGGCGAGGAGCTCGTACATGATCTCGTCGGTGATCGAGCGGAGGATGAACCGGTCGCCCTCCATGCCCTCGAAGCGGCTGAAGTCGAGCGGCTCCCCGAAGACGATGCCGATGCGGCCCAGCTTCGGCAGGCGCTTGCCGATGGGCATGATGCGCGCGGTGTCGATCATGGCGACCGGGATGACGGGCACGCGGGCCTCGAGGACCATGCGGGCGACTCCGGTGCGGCCGCGGTACATGCGACCGTCGGGGCTGCGCGTGCCCTCGGGATAGATGCCCAGGGCGTGGCCGCCCGCGAGGACGCGGAGCCCCGTGTTGAGCGAGGCCTCCGACGCCTTGCCACCGGAGCGGTCGATGGGCAGCATCCCCGTGGCGGTGAAGAACGTCCGCGTCGCCCAGCCCTTGAGGCCCTTGCCGGTGAAGTAGTCGCTCTTGGCGAGGAAGACCATGTTCCGCTCGATCACCAGCGGGAGGATCACGGAGTCGATGAAGGAGAGGTGGTTGCTCGCGAGGATCACGCCGCCGTTCTGCGGCACCTTGTCGGCGCCGACCACCCACGGCCGGAAGATCGTCTTCAGGAGCGGGCCCGCGACGATGTGCTTCATGAACCAGTAGAACATCGGGCTCCTCGGCGGTGCGGCGGATCGGGTGCGGCGGGTGCCGCTAGAGGGAGCTCGCGTGCAGGCGCGCCAGGTCGGCGGCCCCCACGACTCCGGCGTCGTTGACGAGCTCCGCGATGCGGAACTCGGGCTCGGGGTGGTAGCCCCGGGCGGGGAGGTTGTCGAGGTAGGCCTGGCGGATGGGGTCCAGCAGGAGGTCGCCCGCCTGCGCCACTCCGCCGCCGATGACGAACATCTGCGGGTCGAGGACGGCGCTCAGGCTGGCCGCCGCCTCGCCCAGCCAGTGGCCGAGCTGTCGCAGCGCCGCGAGGGCGCCGAGGTCGCCGGCGGTGATCAGCTCGGAGATGAGGTGGCCGTTCAGCTCGCCGCCGTTGCGGGCGCGGGCGTCGGCGATGCCCTGGCCGATCCCGCCCGCGTCGGCCAGCTCGCCGGCGAAGCGCTGGAGCGCGCGGCCCGAGCCGTACTGCTCGATGCAGCCGCGAGCGCCGCAGCCGCAGGGCAGGCCTCCGGGGACGACGCGCATGTGCCCGATCTCGGCCGCGGCGCCGAAGCCGCCGCGCAGGAGCCGGTCGTTGATGACGATCGCACCACCCACTCCGGTGCCGATGGTGAGCATCAGCATGTCGCTGACGAGGCGGCCCGAGCCGTAGCGGAACTCGGCCCAGCCGGCGGCGTTCGCATCGTTCTCGATGATGATCGGCAGGTCGATGCGGGCCGAGAGCTTCTCGCGGAAGGGCTCGTTGCGCCAGTTGATGTTCGGGGCGTAGTAGACGATCGACTGCGAGGCGTCGATGAAGCCGGCGGCGGCGACTCCGACCGCGGAGACGTCTCCCGGGAGCAGGCCGGAGCGCAGATGCTCGACCATCTCGACCACGACGTCGACGATCAGCTCGGGGTGCCCGGCGGGCGTGGGCCGACGGTCCTCGCGGAGGATCCCCCCGAACTCGTCGACCAGGGCTCCGGCGATCTTCGTGCCGCCGATGTCGATCCCGATCGCGTGCACGCGAACCGCCTTCCCGTCGCCACCGGCGCGGCAGCGTCGGCGGGCCGCCCTGAGCGGCGGCCAGGACGAGTGTAGTGACCGCGAGCGCTCCGATGCGGCTCAGCGGCGAGACCCGGCGACGCGTGTCGGCCCTCCTCGCGGAGCCACCGCTGGATCGTTACCCTGAACGGATCCACAGCTTGCGCCGCGCCGGTAGGGTGGAGACGACGTTCATTCAGGTACCGAAGGAGTTGCCGTGGACCAGTTCGATTCCCCCCTGGTGGTTCCGGCCGATCCCCAGGCCAACACGACCGCCCTCCTGCTGGACCGCGTCCGCGAGACGCCCGATCGCCCGCTCTTCGCGTTGCCCGACGGCGACGGCTGGCGCGATGTGACGGCGCAGGAGTTCCTCGACCAGGTCACGGCCCTCGCGAAGGGCTTCGTCGCCGTCGGCCTCGAGCCGGGCGAGAAGGTCGGGCTGATCTGCAAGACGCGCTACGAGTGGACGCTGATCGACTTCGCCGTCTGGTTCGCCGGCGGGGTCCTCGTCCCGGTGTACGAGACCTCCTCTCCCGCACAGGTGCAGTGGAACCTCGCCGACTCCGGCGCGCACGCCGTGATCGTCGAGACCCCCGAGCACTTCGCCCGCTTCGACGAGATCCGCGCCGACCTTCCCGAGGTCCGACTCGCCTGGCAGATCGGGCTGGGCGATCTGGACAAGCTCGTCGCGCGCGGCGTCGACGTGCCGGACGCCGAGATCGAGCGCCGCCGCTCGATGGCGACCGGCACCGACATCGCGACGATCATCTACACCTCCGGCTCCACCGGCCGCCCCAAGGGCTGCATCATCCGGCACTCGAACTTCGTCGAGCTCAGCCGCAACTCGGCGGTCGCGCTGACGGAGCTGATCCACCAGCCCGGCGCGTCGACGCTGCTGTTCATCACCACCGCGCACGTGTTCGCCCGCTTCATCGCGATCCTCTGCGTGCACGGCGGGGTGAAGGTGGGGCACCAGGCCGACACCAGGCAGCTGCTCCCCTCGCTCGCGTCCTTCAAGCCGACGTTCCTCCTGGCCGTGCCGCGCGTGTTCGAGAAGGTCTACAACTCCGCCGAGCAGAAGGCCGAGGCCGGGGGGAAGGGGAAGATCTTCCGCCGCGCGGCCGACGTCGCCGTCGCCCACTCGATGGCGCTCGAGGCGGGCTCGGTGCCGCTCGCGCTGAAGCTGCAGTTCCTCCTCTTCGACCGGCTCGTGTACTCGAAGCTGCGCACCGCCATGGGCGGGAACGTCCGCTTCGCCGTGTCCGGCTCGGCGCCGCTGGGAGACCGGCTCGGGCACTTCTTCCACAGCCTCGGCATCAAGATCCTCGAGGGCTACGGCCTCACGGAGACGACGGCGCCCGCCACGGTCAACCGCACCGAGCGTTTCAAGATCGGCTCGGTGGGCCCGGCGATGCCCGGCGTCTCGATCCGGATCGCGGGCGACGGCGAGATCCAGGTGCGCGGCATCGACGTCTTCGGCGGCTACTGGAACAACGAGGCGGCGACGGCCGAGTCGTTCGACGGCGAGTGGTTCCGCACGGGCGACCTCGGAACTCTGGACGAGGACGGGTACCTGCGCGTCACCGGGCGGAAGAAGGAGATCATCGTCACCGCCGGCGGCAAGAACGTCGCTCCGGCGGCGCTGGAGGATCCGATCCGCGCGAACCCGCTGGTCGGCCAGGTCGTCGTCGTCGGCGATCAGCGCCCGTTCATCGCCGCTCTGGTCACGCTCGACTCCGAGATGCTGCCGACCTGGCTCGCCAACAACGGGCAGGACAAGGGCCTCTCACTCGAGGACGCGGCCGTGAACCCGGTCGTTCTGGCCGAGGTGCAGCGGGCCGTCGATGCGGCGAACGAGCGCGTGTCCCGCGCCGAGTCGATCCGGAAGTTCGTGATCCTCCCGACCGAGTTCACGGAGGCGAGCGGTCACCTGACTCCGAAGATGAGCATCAAGCGCAACGTCATCCTCGCCGACTTCGCCGACACCATCGCCGCCGTCTACTCCGCCGCCCCCGCCACCGAGGGCATCTCCCTCCGCTGACCCCGCGCTCTCCCCGCGTCACCAGCAGGCCGTCCCGATCGCAGCCGCCTCCGGGACAGCGCGCCCAGCTCTATCCCGTCGGCGGAACGCCCGACGCTCTCCTCGACGCGCCCCTGTCGCGGTGCCGACCGCGCCGGGCCGGGCAGGGACCAGATCCCCTCAACACAGCCGTATCCGGGAAAGCGCGTCCCAGCGCTTTCCCGTCGGCGGAACGCACGACGCTCCCCCGAACGAGCCCACCTCGAAAAGCCGACCGCGCCGAGCCGGGCAAGGACCGGCCCCCCCTCGACACAGCCGTATCCGGGAAAGCGCGTCCCAGCGCTTTCCCGTCGGCGGAACGCACGACGCTCCATGGAACGCGCCCACCTCGAGCGGCCGACTGCGTGGAGCCGGGCAAGGACCGGCTCCCCACCAACACAGCCGTATCCGGGAAAGCGCGTCCCAGCGCTTTCCCGTCGGCGGAACGCGACACGCTCTACAGAGCGCTCCCACCTCGAAAAGCCGACCGCGCGGAGCCGGGCAGGGACCGGCTCCCCCTCGACACAGCCGTATCCGGGAAAGCGCGTCCCAGCGCTTTCCCGTCGGCGGAACGCGACACGCTCTACAGAGCGCTCCCACCTCGAAAAGCCGACCGCGCGGAGCCGGGCTGGGACCGGCTCCGAATCGAACTCAGAACCAGTCGGATTCCCGGACGGCCTTCATGGCGGCGCGGCGGTCGTCCTTGGAGAGGCGGTCGAGGTAGAGGCGTCCGTCGAGGTGGTCGCATTCGTGCTGGAGGGCCTGGGCCATGAGGCCGTCGCCTTCGAGGACGATCTCGTTGCCGTCGAGGTCGGTGCCGCGGACCTTCGCGTGCGGGTAGCGGATCGCGGGGTACCAGAGGTTCGGGACGGAGAGGCAGCCCTCGTCGACCGGTTGCGGGTCTCCGCTGAGCTCGATGATCTCGGGGTTCAGGATGTAGCCGATGACGCCGTCGACGTTGTAGCTGAAGGCGCGGAGGTTGACGCCGATCTGGGGGGCTGCGACGCCGGCGCGTCCGGGCGGGCGGACGCTGTCGACGAGGTCCTCGACGAGGCCGCGGACGCCGGCGTCGACCGTCTCGATGGTCGTGGACGGGGTCTTCAGCACCGGGTCCCCGAAGATGCGGATCTGGCGTTCGGTCATGTGGTGCGCTCCCTCAGGGCCTCCTCCGCGCTCAGGAGGGCGTTCTCGACGACTTCGCTCGCTGCGGGGTGCGGCCAGTACTGGCTGCGGGAGAGTCCGCGGATGCCGGTGCCGGCGCTGGCGGCCTGGACGAGCGGCTGAATGAGGATACTGGCCTGCGGCCCGATGATGTGCGCGCCGAGGAGGGCGCCGTCGAGTCCGACGACCAGGAGGCAGGCGCTGGAGTCGTCCTCGAGCGCCCAGCCGAAGGCGGTGGAGCCGTACTCCTGGGTGACGGTGACGACGTCCAGGCCCTGGTCCCGCGCTTCGGCCGCGGTGAGCCCGAAATGGGCGATCTGCGGGTGGGCGAAGATCGCGCCGGGCACCGGCGAGAGGGTGTCGGAGAGCAGCTCGCCCGGGTGCAGGAGGTTGTGCGCCACGAGGCGCGCCTCGTGGTTGGCGACGTGCTTGAGCTGCCAGCGGGACGACACGTCGCCGAGGGCGAAGAGGCCGGGCACGGGGCGTCCGCCGGAGAGGACGCGCTGCTCGGTGTCGACGCTGATCCGGCCGTCCTCGTGCAGATCGATCCCGACGGAGGCGGCGGCGACCGTGTCGCTGTTGGGGTCGCGGCCGAGCGCGACGAGCAGCAGGTCGGTCTCGACCGTCGTGCCGTCGCTGAGGGCGACGCGGAGCCCGTCAGGTCGGGCGTCGACGCTCTCGGCGCTCACTCCGGTGAGCACCGTGTACCGCTCGGCGGCGATCCCGGTGAACCGGCGCGAGACGTCCTCGTCGAGGGCGCGGAGGAGGCGGTCGCCGCGGACGGCGACGGTCACGGCCGTGCCGAAGGAGGAGAAGACGTGGGCGAACTCGACGGCCACCGCGCCGCCGCCGAGGATCAGCATCCGCTCGGGGAGCTCGTCGAGCCGCATGACGGAGGAGGAGTCCTGGATGCGGGGGTCCGGCTCGTACGCGGCCAGGAGCGGCCTGGGCCGCGAGCCGGCGGCCACGACCACCTGCGGCGCACTGATGCGGGCACCGCTGGCGCTGACGAGGACGTGCGGGCGGTCGCCGTCTCCGAGCGACTCGAAGCCGAAGCTCTCGCGGAGGACGGTCACGTTCGGGGAGCGCTGATCGCGGTACTCGAACCCGCCCTCGCTGATCGCGTCGATCCGGCCGAAGACCCGGTCGCGCACCTCGGCCCACTCGGGGCGGCGCAGGCGGGAGTGGACGCCGATCGGGCCGCCCTGGTCGACGTCGGTGATCACGTCAGCGACATGGACGAACATCTTGGTCGGGATGCAGCCGGCGTTGAGGCAGGTGCCGCCGAACCACTCCCCGTCGTCGAGGATCGCGACCCGCAGACCGTCGAACTCCGGACCGACGATCGAGTTGCCGGAGCCGGCCCCGATGACGATCAGGTCGAAGGAGTCGGTGGTCGCGTCGGGTCCGTCGGTGCGGTCCTGGAACGCGGCGGACGCCGCCTCGGGGCCCCGGGGCTCAGACACGTCGGACCGGCATGCCCTCGACCACGAGCGCGGCGAGCAGGCGTGCGGCGTCCTTCGTGCCCTCGCGCAGCTGCTCCCACTTCACCACGGATCCGGCGGCGAGCACCGGGTCGTAGGGGATGCGGACGATGTCGCGGACGCGGGAGCGGAAGTGCGACTCGATCTCCTCCAGCTTCACCAGGCTCGTGCCCTGCGTCGCCGTGTTGAGCGCGACGACCGCGTTGCGCACCAGGGCGCCGTAGCCGTTCGCGTCCAGCCAGGTGAGGGTCTCGGAGGCCAGGCGGGCCTCGTCGACGCTGCCGCCCGAGACGATCACCACCGTGTCGGCGCGCTGCAGCGTGGGCCGCATCACCGAGTGCACGATGCCCGTGCCGCAGTCGGTGAGCATGATCGAGTAGAAGCGCTCGACCAGGTCGGCGACCACGTTGTAGTCGTCCTCGTCGAAGGCCTCGGAGAGCTGCGGGTCGGTGTCGGAGGCGAGGACGTCGAGGCGGGTCTCGTCGCGGGAGACCATCGTCGAGAACTCGGTGAACCCGGTCACGCCGGCCGCGCGGTTCACGACGTCGCGGACGGTCGCCCGCGTCTGCTTGGGGACGCGCTCGGCCAGGGTGCCGCGGTCGGGGTTCGCGTCGACCGCGATGATGCGGTCCTCGCGCGCGTCGGCGAGGGCCATGCCCAGGAGCGTCGTGACCGTGGTCTTGCCGACGCCGCCCTTGCGGGTCATGACCGGGACGAAGCGGGTGCCGCCCTCGAACTGCCGGCCGATCCGCTCGTCCATCGCCTTCCACGCCTTCACCTTCGCGGAGTCGCCGAGGTTGACCGTGTGGAAGGTCAGGCCGTAGAGGAAGCGGTGCCAGCCGCCCGTGGGAGCGGGACGGGTCTTGCGGTTGACCTCCAGGAGCCTGTCCGGGGTGAGCATCGACGCCGACTCGGGGACGGCGGCGCTCGGCGGGGACGGGGCGGGAGCGGCGCTCGAGGACTCGGCGCGGAGGCGGTCGCGGCGCGTGGGGACGGCGGCGGGCTCCCCCGCGGACTCGGACGCCGCGGGCTTCTCGGCGGACTCCGCTCGGGCGGGGATCCCCGCCGAGACCGGTCCGTTCGCGCCGGACGGGTGAGCGGGAGCCGGTGAGGGGGTCGGAGCAGGACTCGGCTCCGGGGGCACGAGAGCGTGCGAGCGCGAGGGCGGCAGGCCGAGGCGGCCGACGTCGATCGCGTCCTCGTCCTCGACCGGAGCGGGGGCGGTGGAGCGGCGCCGCGGGCCGGGCGGGGTGATCCGCACGCCGTCGGGCAGGAGGGTCGGAGCGGTGTCGCTCGCTCGCGGGGAGTACTGACCCGATTCCCGAGCCGCGTCCATGGCGGTCCGCGGCGTGGGACCGGTGCCGGTGTCGGGCTGTTCGTCGTTGCGCTCATCCATGCGAACGAGCCTCCTTCCGCTCAGGACGAGTGTACCGGCGGGCCCGGATCGCGCCGGGCGGCTTGGTCGGAGCGCGCTCCGACTGCTAGTGCGGCCCGCTTCCGGAGGCGGCGCGGACGGCGCGTGCAGCGAACGGTTAGGTTCTGCCGCCCGGAGGAACGTAAAGTAGTCAGCCATGCATGTACTCAGCGTGAGCTCCCTCAAGGGCGGCGTCGGCAAGACCACGGTGACGCTCGGCCTTGCATCCGCGGCGTTCTCGAAGGGCCTGCGAACGCTGGTCGTCGACCTCGATCCCCAGTCCGACGTGTCGACCGGAATGGACATCAACGTCGCCGGCCACCTCAACATCGCCGACGTCCTGACGTCGCCGAAGGAGAAGATCGTCCGCTCGGCGATCGCCCCCTCCGGCTGGACCAAGGAGCACCACGGCACGATCGACGTGCTGATCGGCAGCCCCTCCGCGATCAACTTCGACGGGCCGCACCCCAGCATCCGCGACATCTGGAAGCTCGAGGAGGCCCTCGCGAGCGTCGAGGCCGACTACGACCTCGTGCTGATCGACTGCGCCCCCTCGCTCAACGCCCTGACCCGCACGGCCTGGGCCGCGAGCGACCGCGTCGCCGTCGTCACGGAGCCGGGCCTGTTCTCGGTGGCCGCCGCCGACCGGGCGCTCCGGGCGATCGAGGAGATCCGCCGCGGACTCAGCCCGCGCCTCCAGCCGCTGGGCATCATCGTCAACCGCGCCCGCGTCCAGTCGCTGGAGCACCAGTTCCGGATCAAGGAGCTGCGCGACATGTTCGGGCCGCTCGTCCTCAGCCCGCAGCTCCCGGAGCGCACCTCCCTCCAGCAGGCGCAGGGCGCGGCGAAGCCCGTCCACGTCTGGCCCGGGGAGAGCGCCCAGGAGATGGCGCACAACTTCGACCTGCTGCTCGACCGCGTCATCCGCACCGGACGCATCGGCGAGCAGGTCCCCGCCGCGACCTAGGGCCGGCGGGTCCGCCGGACTTCTCCGGCTCGAGGTCTCGGGACGCGGGCGATGCTCGGTGCTCGAGGAGTGCCAGGGACGGCGCCGGCGGACGCTCGGCGTCGGAGTTCAGCGCAGACTCTCGATGCGCGGGCGGAGCCCGCCACTCGATCAGCACGGTGAGACTCGGGTGGCACCCGTTGCTCGCACAGCACGGCTGCAGGCGGGTCCGCTCCTGATCGGCTGAGCGTGCGGAGGGGACCCGGGAGTCCCCGGGCCGCGGTCGACCTGCGAGGGGTTGGCGGTCAGCCGACGCGGCGGGAGGCGCGGCGCTGGGCGAGCTCGTCGCCAGGGTCGACCGACTGGTGGTCGAGCTCGACGAGGCTCGACTCGACCTCGCGGAGGACCTTGCCGACGGCGATGCCGAAGACGCCCTGGCCGCGGCTGAGCAGGTCGATGACCTCGTCGTTCGAGGTGCAGAGGTAGACGCTCGCGCCGTCGCTCATCAGGGTCGTCTGCGCGAGGTCGTCGACCCCGGACTCGCGGAGCTGGTTGACCGCCGTGCGGATCTGCTGGAGCGAGATCCCGGTGTCGAGCAGGCGCTTGACCAGCTTCAGCACGAGGATGTCGCGGAAGCCGTAGAGGCGCTGCGTTCCGGAGCCGGACGCGCCGCGCACGGTGGGCTCGACGAGCTCGGTCCGCGCCCAGTAGTCGAGCTGCCGGTAGGTGATTCCCGCGGCGCGCGCCGCGACGGCCCCGCGGTAGCCCGCGTCGGCGTCGAGCTCGGGCAGTCCGTCGGTGAACAGGACGAGGTCGCGCTGGCCGCTGACGTCGCGGCTGACTTCTCTCATCCCTGTGCCTCTCGGATCCGGACGCCGGATCCTCCGAACGCGCTCCCTACCGTACCGACCGGCGCAGGCCGAGTAAACGACATCGGCCTCGGCGCCGCGGCGTGTCGCACAGGCCGACCGGCGGCCGGCGGCGCGGCCCTCACGAGCGGGCGATCCGCGAGAGGGCACTGCGCACCATCGCCCCGCGGATCGTGCCCAGCTGGGTCGCGAGCCCCACCGCGTTCTCGGCAGCGCCGGCGGAGCCGGACGCCTCTCCGCGGCGGGCGCTGGAGGCGACGACGCTCTCGATGAGCGACATCTCGCGCTCGACGGCGACGCGGAGCGGTCGGAGATGGCGGGGCTCGATACCGGATCGGCCGAGGTCGACGAGCGCCTTGAGCGTCGTCACGGCCTCGTCCCCGAACACGTCGCCGCCCCGCACGAGCCCGGCGGCGATGGCCTCCTGGACGAGAGCGGGCGTGGCACCGGACTCGGCCGCGAGGCCCTCGCGGGTCAACCGCGTGGCGGGGCCGAGGAGCGAGGCGCTCGGACCCCCGACACCGGCCGGCAGGGCGGGCTCGCGTCCGGCGTCGATGTCGTCGAGGTATCCGCGGATGACCTTGAGGGGGAGGTAGTGGTCGCGCTGCAGAGCGAGGATCATCCGGAGCCGCTCGACGTCGGAGCCCGAGAACTTGCGGTAGCCGGAGTCGGTGCGGGCCGGCGAGACGAGCCCCTGCTCCTCGAGGAAGCGCAGCTTGGACGGGGTGACGTCCGGGAACTCACTGGTCAGCCTGGCCAGCACCTGCCCGATGCTCAGCAGAGCGGCGGAGCCGGTGGGGAGGGCGCGCGCGGAGGAGCGGCCCACGGCTCACGCGTCCGGAGCGGCGACGAGGTCGGCGCGGGACGCGTAGAAGGTGAGTCGGAACTTGCCGACCTGCACCTCGGAGCCGTCGGTGAGGATCGCGGACTCGATCCGGACCCCGTCGAAGTAGGTGCCGTTCAGGGAGCCGAGGTCGTGGACCTCGAACGCCGTGCCGCGGCGGACGAACTCGGCGTGCCGGCGCGAGACCGTGACGTCGTCGAGGAAGATGCCCGCGTCGGGGTGACGGCCGACCGTCGTGGAGTCGGTGTCGAGGAGGAAGCGGGCGCCGGTGTTCGGTCCGCGGCGCACGACCAGCAGCGCGGATCCCGAGGGCAGAGCCCCGACGGCCTCGGCCTCCTCGCGGGACGCGCGGTTGTCGAGAGCGGCGAGCTGGGCGCCGATGTCGTCGGTGAACGTCAGAGTCGTCTCCGTCGACGGCTCACCGGGAACGGAATTGTGCTGGGCGGATGATGCTCCACCGACGGGCTCGACCAAGACGTACCTCCTATCAGGTCAGCGTATCCGAATCGTGACCCTCGTCGGACCCCTGAGCACCTGTGCGGACCCCCAGGACGAGGTCCCGCGTCTGGACGGCGTAGACGATCCCGGCCCACCAGTAGAGGAACGCGCCCCACAGCGCGAAGGCCCAGGCGATGGGGAGCGAGGCGGGCGCGAGGTCCGGGAACGCCTGCCCCAGCATGATCAGCGGGAGCGCGTAGAAGAGGCAGAAGGTCGCGAATTTCCCCAGGTGGTGCACGGGAAGCGGTCCGTAGCCGTTGTTCGCCAGGACGACCGCCAGGACCACGAGCATCAGGTCGCGGGCGAGCAGCACGGCGACCAGCCACCAGGGCACCAGTCCGCGGGCCGCGAGGCCCAGCACGGTGGCGAAGATGTAGAGGCGGTCGGCGGCCGGATCGAGGACGCGGCCGAGGCGCGTCATCTGGTCGAAGCGGCGCGCGATCCAGCCGTCGAGGTAGTCGGTGAGGCTCGAGACGACGAGGGTCAGGAGCGCGAGCGCGTCCTCGCCGAGGACCACGAGCACGAGGAACACCGGCACCAGCGCGAGGCGCACCATGCTGAGGACGTTCGGGACCGTCCAGATCCGGTCCTCACCGGTGCGCGCCATGCGCCCAGCCTAGGCGGGGCGCACGGCGGCGTGGTCAGCGCTTGTCGCGCCAGACCCGCTCGAACGGCAGGCGCCAGGCGTGCGGCGCGATCAGCTGGTGGATGGCGTTCGGCCCCCAGGAGCCGGGCGCGTAGAGACGGACGGGCGGCGGATCCTGCAGGAGCGGCGCGGAGACCTCCCAGAGCCGCTCGATGCCCTCCGCGGTGGTGAACAGCGTGTGGTCTCCGCGCATCGCGTCGAGGATCAGGCGCTCGTAGGCCTCGAGCGCGTCGCCCGCGCGGTCGGTCTCCTGGAGCGCGAACTGCATGCTCAGCTTGTCGAGCCGCATGCCGGGACCGGGGCGCTTCCCGTAGAACGAGAGCGAGACCTTCGAGGCGTCCGCCAGGTCGAAGGTGAGGTGGTCCGGGCCGTGGGCACCGACTCCGGAGCCCTGCGGGAACATGCTCTTCGGGGGCTCGCGGAACGCGATCGAGATGATGCGCTGGCCCTCGGCCATCCGCTTGCCGGTGCGGAGGTAGAACGGCACTCCCGCCCAGCGCCAGTTGTCGATCTCGCACTTCAGCGCGACGAAGGTGTCGGTCTCGGAGTCGGCGGCGACGCCCGGCTCGTCGCGGTAGCCGATGTACTGGCCGCGCACCACGTTCTCGGGGTTCAGCGGACGCATCGAGCGGAAGACCTTGTTCTTCTCCTCGCTGATGGCCTGGGGCTCCAGCGCGGTCGGCGGCTCCATCGCCATGAACGCCAGCACCTGGAAGAGGTGGGTGACGACCATGTCCTTGTAGGCGCCGGTGGACTCGTAGAACTCGGCGCGGCGGTCGAGCGTGAGGCGCTCGGGGATGTCGATCTGGACGTGATCGATGAAGTTGCGGTTCCAGATCGGCTCGAAGAGGCCGTTGGCGAAGCGGAAGGCGAGGATGTTCTGCGCCGGCTCCTTGCCGAGGAAGTGGTCGATCCGGAAGATCTGCTCCTCGCTGAAGGTCTCGTGGAGCTCCGCGTTGAGGACGACCGCGCTCTCGAGGTCGACGCCGAACGGCTTCTCCATGATGATCCGCGAGCGCTCGACCAGCCCGGCCTCGGCGAGCATCCGCACGACGGAGAGAGCTGCCCTGGGCGGGACGCTGAGGTAGTGCAGCCGGCTCACGTCCGGGCCGAGGACCGCCTCGGCGTCGGTCACGGCGGCGGCCAGCGCGGCCGGACCGGCGGACTGCGGGACGTAGCGGAGCTTGGACGCGAACTCGTCCCACTGCGCCGGCGTCAGGGAGCGGCTCCCGAACTCGTCGTAGGCCAGCTTCGCGAAGGCGCGGAACGAGGCGTCGTCGTGCTCCTCGAGCGAGGTGCCGACGATCTGCAGGTCCGGTGCGAGGGAGGAGAGCGCGAGGTGGGCCATCCCCGGGATGAGCTTGCGCCGGGCCAGGTCGCCGACGGCGCCGAACAGCACGACGACATGGGGTGCCGCCTGCTCGGTCTGGACGGCGGGAGCGGGGGGTGCGGTTGTCACGGTCACCCCTCGATCATTCCAGTTCGGATCGTGACGCAGGCGTCATGTGCTCGATACGCACCGCCGCTAAGGTCTCTCCCGTGCCTCCGTTCTCCGACGCGTCCGCCGCGACCGCAGCACCCGCCTCCGCCACCGCCCCCTCCTCCGCCGACGGGACGACCGCGCCTCCGCTCGACGAGAGGATCCGCGCCGACGTCCACCTGCTGGGCGAGCTGCTCGGCCAGGTGCTCCGCGAGTCGGGCGAGCCCTCCCTCTACGAGGACGTGGAGCGCCTGCGCGCGCTCACGATCAGCGCCTACGACAGCGGCGACGCGGCCGGGACCGCGGAGGCGGAGGAGTTCGTCGCCTCGCTCACGCTCGAGCGCGCCGAGGAGGTCGCCCGGGCGTTCACCTGCTACTTCCACCTCGTCAACGTGGCGGAGGAGTTCCACCGCGTCCGCGTGCTGCGCCGGCGCGAGGCCGACGCCGGTGCGCAGTCGCCCGAGGACTCGATCCTCGCCTCGATGCGCCGGCTGACCGGGGAGCTCGGGGAGGACGAGGCGTTCGCGCGCCTGTCCCGACTGGAGTTCCGCCCCGTCCTCACGGCGCACCCGACCGAGGCGCGCCGCCGCGCGGTGGCCTCGACCATCCGCCGCATCAGCGACCTGCTCGAGCAGCGCGACGACCCGCGCATGGGCGGCGTCGTGCTGGTGGAGATCCGCCGCAAGCTGCTGGCCGAGGTCGACACGCTGTGGCGCACCGCTCCGCTGCGCGAGTCCAAGCCCACTCCCCTCGACGAGGTGCGCACCGCGATGAGCGTCTTCGACGAGTCGCTGTTCTCGGTGCTCCCCCGCGTCTACCGCCGCCTCGACGACGCCCTGCTCGGCGAGGGCTCGGGCACCCGGGCTCCGGTCGCACCGGCCTTCGTCCGCCTGGGCACCTGGATCGGCGGCGACCGCGACGGCAACCCCTTCGTCACCGCCGAGACGACCCTCGCTGCGGTCGACATCGCCTCCGAGCACGTCCTCATGGGTCTCGAGCGCGTCGCCCGCCGCGTGGGCCGCGCGCTGACCCTCGACGCGTCGACCACTCCCCCGTCGGCCGCCGTCGAGGCGCTCTGGGCCTCCTGCGTCGAGCGGGCTCCCGAGCTCGCCGCCGACATCGCCGAGCGCTCGCCCAACGAGGCGCACCGCCGCGTCCTGCTCTTCGCGGCCGAGCGCCTGGCCGCGACCCGGTCCGAGGGGCCGCTGGCCTACTCCGCCGCCGCCGAGCTGCTGGCCGAGCTGCGCACCCTCCAGGAGTCCCTGGTCGAGGCCGAGGACGTCCGCGCCGCCTACGGCGACCTCCAGGACTTCGTCTGGCAGCTCGAGACCTTCGGCTTCCACCTCGCCGAGATCGAGGTGCGCCAGCACTCGAAGGTGCACCGCGAGACGATCGCCGCGATCCGCGCCGGCGAGGAGCTCGACGAGCGCGGCCTCGAGGTCCTGTCGGTGTTCCGGGCGATCGCGAAGGTCCAGGAGCGCTTCGGCACCGACGCGGCGAGGCGGTACATCGTCTCCTTCACGCAGTCGGCCGACGACCTGCGGACGGTCTTCGAACTGGCCGAGGCGGCGACCGACGGCAAGCCGCCGATCATCGACGCGGTCCCGCTCTTCGAGACCTTCGCCGACCTCGACGCCTCGACCGACATCCTCGCCGAGATGATCCGCCTCCCCCAGGTGCAGGCGCGCCTCGCGGCCACCGGCAACCGGCTCGAGGTGATGCTCGGCTACTCCGACTCGTCGAAGGACGTCGGACCGGTCTCGGCGACGCTCGCGCTCTACGACGCGCAGGCGCGCATCGCGCAGTGGGCGGCCGACGAGGGCATCGTGCTCACGCTGTTCCACGGGCGCGGCGGAGCGCTCGGCCGCGGCGGCGGGCCGGCCAACCGGGCCGTCCTCGCGCAGCCGCCCGGATCGGTGGACGGCCGCTTCAAGCTGACGGAGCAGGGCGAGGTCATCTTCGCCCGCTACGGCAACCCGGACATCGCCACCCGGCACATCGAGCAGGTGGCGGGAGCGACGCTGCTCGCCTCCTCCCCCGCGGTCGGCGAGCGCAACGCGGGCGCCGCGGAGCGCTTCGCCGAGGTGGCGGCGACGATGGACCGCGAGTCGCGCCGCCGCTTCTTCGAGCTCGTGAAGGCCGACGGCTTCGCGCCGTGGTTCGCCCGGGTCACCCCGCAGGAGGAGGTGGGCCTGCTCGCCCTCGGCTCGCGTCCGGCCCGCCGCGGCCTCTCCGTCGAGTCGCTCGAGGACCTGCGAGCGATCCCGTGGGTCTTCGCCTGGACCCAGGCCCGCGTCAACCTGACCGGCTGGTTCGGGCTGGGCAGCGCGCTCGAGGCCGTCGGCGACCTCGACCTGCTCCGCGAGGCCTACGCCTCCTGGCCGCTGTTCACGACGATGGTCGACAACGTCGAGATGTCGCTCGCGAAGACCGACGAGGGCATCGCCCGCCGGTACCTCGCCCTCGACTCCCGCGACGACCTCGCCGGACTCGTGCTCGACGAGATGGCGCTCACCCGCCGGTGGGTGCTCTCGATCACCGGCGAGGAGAGCCTGCTCACGGGCCACCGCGTGCTCGGCCGTGCCGTGCGCCTGCGCACCCCGTACGTCAACGCGCTCTCGCTCCTGCAGCTGCGCGCACTGAAGGCGCTCCGCACCGACCCGGGCGGATCCGGGACGGAGCAGAACCAGCGGCTGCTCCTGCTCGCGGTCAACGGAGTCGCGGCGGGGCTGCAGAACACCGGCTGATCCCGGCTCGGAACGACGGAACCCCCGGCGGCCTCACGGCTGCCGGGGGTTCTCGTGCGTCTGCGGGCGCCTCCCGCCTGCGGAGCGGGTCGAGGCGCCGGGCGGATCAGGCCTGCGGGGCGGCGCCGGCCTCCTGAGCGGCCTTCGCCTCCTCGTACTGGCGGCGCACCTCGACCATGTCGAGGCCGCGGACCTGCTCGATCAGGTTGTCGAGCGCGGGGGCGGGCAGGGCGCCGGGCTGAGCCATCAGCGGGATGCCGTCGCGGTACACCACGAGGGTGGGGATGGAGGAGATGCCGTAGCTCGCGGCGAGCTGCTGCTGGTCCTCCGTGTCGACCTTCGCGAACGTGATGTCGGCGTTCTTCTCGCTCGTGGCCTCGAAGACCGGAGCGAACTGCTTGCACGGGCCGCACCAGTCGGCCCAGAAGTCGATGAGGACGATGCCGTCGGC
This sequence comes from Rathayibacter sp. VKM Ac-2805, assembly GCF_009834265.1. NCBI lineage: Bacteria > Bacillati > Actinomycetota > Actinomycetes > Micrococcales > Microbacteriaceae > Rathayibacter > Rathayibacter sp. VKM Ac-2805. The sequence continues at coordinate 1,451,016 of NZ_CP047185.1, read as the reverse complement.
GATCGTCTGGTCGTGGGAGTCGAGGGTCATCGCAGTCGTAGCCATGGGGGATGCAACCGGGTGCCCCCGCGGCCTATTCCCGGGCGGGATCGAGGAGGTCGAGCAGCGAGCGCGGACCGACCACGGCGGCCCCGAGCGCCTCGACGCGGGCGGCCAGTCCCCGGTCGGCCGTGACGACGACCGCGGTCTCGAGCGCGCCGACCAGCTCGACGATCGCGTCGTCGCCCGAGCCGTCGGCCGAGTGGACCGTGAGCCGCTCCGTGAGAGCGCCCGCCTCCGGGCGGGCGGCGCGCGCCGCTCCCTCGAGCACCACGGCGATGCGCGGCCAGACCGTGTCGGCGTCGATCCCCAGGAGACGGCCGGGGACGCCTGCCTCCGCGAGGCGGGCCAGGGTGGCGAGGAGGCGCTCCGTGGCGCCGGCGCGGTCGCGCCACCAGCCGTCGGGGCGTGAGCCGACCACGTTGGCGGCGTCCACGACGAGCACCGGGATCGAGGAGCCGAGCGCGCGCAGGCCCGGCCAGGCCGCTCCGAAGCCCGGGTGCAGCGGCAGGGAGTCGACCTCGTCGGGGGCGACCCAGCGCAGCTCGGTGCTCTCGGCGTCGCTGATGCGGGGAGTGAAGTGCTCGCGGGACTCGGCCAGGACGGTGGAGTAGCTCCACGGTCCGATCACGACGACGCTGGAGAGCACGGGCCGGATCAGGTCGGCGGGGACGCCCGCCTCCTCCTCCGACTCCCGGAGGGCCGCCTCGAAGGCCGTCTCCTCGGGGTGACGGGCGCCGCCGGGCAGCCCCCAGGTGTCCCCGAAGTGGCTCCAGCTGACGCGGTGCTGGAGCAGGACGCGTCCCGACGGATCGCGCAGGAGGAGGCCGGCGGCGCCGAAGCGCCCCCAGAAGCGGCGTCCGTCGCCGATCTCGACCCAGCCGTCGCCGAGCGACGCGTCGAAGGGGTGGCGCGGGAGCACGGCGTCCGCGCCGGGGTCCTCGCTGGTCATGCCCTCCAGCCTCCCACACCGCGCCCGCCGCACCCGACCCCGACGGGCTGGCAGAATCGGACGATGCGCCGCTCGAGACCCCTCCGCCTCGCGACGCTCGCCTGGCTCGCGCTGATCGCCCTGATCACGCTGACGCCCGCGCCCTACCCGGCCGGGGAGCCCAACGCGCTGATCCGCGGGATCATCGCGTTCCTCGCCTCCACGCCGCTCACCGGCTGGTTCGACTTCGACGTGGCGGAGTTCACCGCGAACGTGCTGCTCTTCGTGCCACTCGGTGCGCTGATCGCCGCGCAGCTGCCGGCGGGGCGCCGCCTGTGGGCCGCCGCCATCGGGCTCGCCGTGTCGGCGGCCGTCGAGACCGCGCAGCTGCTGTGGCTGCCGACCCGCGTCTCCGACGTGCAGGACCTCGTCTCGAACGGCAGCGGCTCCCTGATCGGCGCCCTGCTGACGATCGCGCTGCTCCGCTTCTCCCCCCGCCGCCGCTCCCGGAAGGACCGCACCGCCCATGCCCGCTGAGACCCTCGTCGTCCTCGACCGACCCTCCCTCGACGCCGAGGCCCACTCGCCGGGAGAACCCGCGCACCGCATCGATCCGAGCGGGCGCGGCGATCTGGACGTCACCGACCTCGGCTTCACCCGCGGCGACGGCGTGTTCGAGACGATCAACCTGGTCGACGGACGGCTGCAGGCGCTCGACGCGCACCTGGACCGCTTCGAGCGCTCGGCCCGGATGCTCGACCTGCCCCGGCCGGACCGGGCCGCCTGGCTCGAGGCGATCGGAGCGGCGGTGGCCGCGCACCCGCCCGTCGCCGAGGCGATGGTGAAGACGATCCTGACCCGCGGCGTCGAGGGCGGCGGGCGGCCCACCGGCGTCGTCTTCGTCCAGACCAGCCCGGACTTCGGCCCGGCCCGCCGCGACGGCGTGCGCGTGGTGCTCCTGGACCGCGGGCTGCGCTCGGACGTGCAGTCGACGTCCCCCTGGCTGCTCGCCGGCGCGAAGACGCTCTCGTACGCGGTGAACCGTGCGGCCGCGCGGGAGGCCGCCCGGCGCGGCGCCGACGACGCCCTGTTCGTGTCGAGCGACGGCTACCTGCTCGAGGGGCCGACCTCGAACCTCGTGCTGCTGACGGGCGGGGAGCTCGTGACTCCTCCGCCGAGCCTCGGGCTGCTGCCCGGCACCACGCAGGCCGACCTGTTCGCGCTCGCGCCGGGCCTCGGACTCGAGACGGCGGTGCGTCCGCTGCGCTCGGGCGATCTGGAGGCGGCGGACGCGGCGTGGCTGGTCTCGAGCGCGCGCAACGCCGCTCCCGTCCGCGCCGTCGACGGGACCGACCGCCGCGTCGACGCCGACCTCTCGGCCCGGATCAACGCCGCGCTGCTCGCCCGCTGAGACTCCGATCCTCCCCGTGGGACGCCCCGCGCCGAGCGCGGACGGCGTCCCGGAGGAGAGAGGGCTCAGGAGAGGCCGTCGACGTCCGCGGGGCCGCGGCTGATCAGTCCGCCGCGGACGTGCTCGACGGTGGGGTCGAGCTGGACCGGATCGCGCTCGTCCGCCGCCTCGTCGTTGATCACGGCGGAGACGATGCCGCGCCAGTCGGTGCCCTCGGCCACGGCCTCCTCGGAGCCGACGCGGCGCGTGACGAACACGGCCTCCGACTCCTCGCCCGCGTGCGAGATGACGGCGAGGACGCCGACGGTGCGACCGCCCGGGTGCTCGATCCGCCACTCCTCGTGCCCGGACGGGACGAGCGAGAACTCCAGGCCCGCGTGCGGGAATCCGGTGGGGCGCAGCTCGGACGGGGATCCGCTCTGCGGAGGCGCGCCGCGGGTGGGGACCCCGGTGCCCTCGCCGCTCGTCGTGCTCATGCCGACGTCGCCGCGGGTTCCGCCGGCTCCGGAGCTGTCGTTCGCCGCGACCATGCGGTCGTCGCCGCTCCGCAGCGCGTCGTCCGCTCCGGTGTAGATGCTGTCGTCTCGGTTCATGGGAACCTCCTTGTCGGCGGCCAGTGTAGGACCGCGGGGTGGGTGGCGAGCGGGCGCCGTTCGTAGACTGGGGGGATGCAGATCCCGGTGACCGGTGCCGTGCGGGTGGACGCGTGGCTCTGGGCGGTGCGCATCTACAAGACGCGCTCCGCCGCGACGACCGCGGCCCGGGCCGGCCACATCCGCGTCAACGGCGAGCGGGCCAAGGCGGCGCAGACCGTGCGGGTCGGCGACGAGGTCCGCGCCCGGATCGGCGGCTTCGACCGGGAGCTGATCGTCCGCGGACTCGTGGTCAAGCGGGTCGGTGCGCCGGTGGCCGCCGAGTGCATGGAGGACCGGACGCCCCCGCCGCCACCCCGGGAGTCCGCGCCGGGCGTGATCGTCCGTGACCGCGGAGCGGGCCGCCCGACGAAGCGCGACCGGCGCGACATCGAGCGGCTCCGCGGATTCTGACCGCGCGACCCGGCAGCGGCCTCAGGGGGCGAGCGTGCGCAGGCGCTCCAGGAGCCCCTCCGCCGCCTCGTCGAGGAACCGCTGCTGCAGCTCGTCGCCGACCTGGACGAGGGCGATGTCGGTGAACCCCGCCTCGATGTAGGGCACGAAGCTCTGGGCGAGCTCGTCGAGGTCGGGGCCGCAGGCGATCTGCTCGGCGACGTCCTCCGGGCGCACGAACTGGCTCGCTCCGGCGAAGCCGGCGGGGGTCGGCAGATCGGAGTTGACCGCCCAGCCGCCGGCGAACCAGCGGAACTGCTCGTGGGCCAGCGCCACTCCCTGCTCCTTGTCCGGCGCCCAGCAGATCGGGATCTGGCCGATCGTGCGCGAGGGGGCGGCGTCCGCACCGCGGACCGCGGTCCACTGCGAGATCAGCTCGGCGTCGGGCTCGGTCGTGATGAGGTGGTCGCCGATCGGCGCGAAGCGGGCGATCGACTTCTCCCCCGAGACCGCCAGGCCGATCTCGACCGGCGTGTCCGGCAGGTCCCAGATGCGGGCGGAGTCGACGCGGAAGTACTCGCCCTCCCAGGTCACCAGCTCGCCGGTGTGCAGCTCGCGGATGAGGTGGACGGCCTCCTCGAGCATGTCCTGGCGCACGGCGACCGAGGGCCAGCCCTCGCCGACGACGTGCTCGTTGAGGTTCTCGCCCGAGCCGAGGCCGAGCGTGAAGCGGTCGTCGGAGAGGATCGCGAGCGTCGCGGCCTTCTGCGCGACCACGGCCGGGTGGTAGCGGATGGTCGGCGCGGTGACGTAGGTCGTGAGGTCGATGGTCGACGTGGCCTGCGCGACCGCTCCGAGCAGCGTCCAGGCGTAGGAGGCGTGCCCCTGCTCGGTCAGCCACGGCGAGTAGTGGTCGCTCGAGACCGCGAACTCGAAGCCGAGCCTCTCGGCGTCGACCGCGTAGCCCACCAGCTGCTTGGGTCCGCTCTGCTCGGTCATCAGGGTGTATCCGAATCGCACCATGGTCCGTCCTCGTTCCGCTCGTCGTGGGATGCCCGGGGGCACGTCCCATGGTGGGCGGGGCGCCGGATGCGCGCTAACCCCTTGCCCCGGTCGCGAGCGGCGGCTAGCGCGGTGTCAGACGAAGCGGATGCGGTTCTGCACGCGGGTGCGGACCTCGAACGACTCGCCGTACCCGCCGAGCCGCGGGTCGTCCGTGCCGGAGCGCAGCAGCTGCGGCAGCAGCGAGCGGCGGATGACGACGGCGCCCTGGTGCCTGCCGCGCTCGACCTGCTCGAACGGCTGCTCCAGCGCGTCGTCCGGCACGACCACGACGCTCGTCGAGAAGCGGACGCCCAGCTCGCGGCCGAGACGGCGCGCGGCCTTCGCGAGCGAGGCGATCGGCTTCTCGTCTTCGGCGATCCCGGGGCCCTCCAGCTCGCCCTTCTTCAAGCGGACCGGGTCGCCCCAGTCGGCGGAGGTCAGCGCGAGCAGGCCGGCCGGCCCGAGCACGAGGTGGTCGATCTTGAGCCCGCCGTCGCCGACCGCGACGTCGTTCCAGATCGTGTAGGCGATGCCGAGCGCGCCGACGAGCGCGGCCGTCGCCTCCTCGGCCTGAGCCTTCGCGAGCCAGGAGCGGATCTCGCGAGGAGCGGAGCGGACGATCGCCGGGTCGAAGGGGTCCTCGGTCTCGACGCCGCGGCCGAGCCACTCGCGCACCAGGCGCAGGTAGTACTCGCGCGCCGCGCCTCCCGGGTGACCGTAGGAGCGGGCGCGCACGGCCGAGGCGGTCTGCGGGCGCGGTGAGCCGGTGTACGGCGACTGCGGGGAGGACCTCCCGGGGGCGGGAGCGCCTCGGTCGTAGTCGCCGCGGGCGGAGGCGCTGCCGATCCGCTCCCAGGCGAGCTGCACCGCGTGGAACGACGCGGCGTCGCCTCCCGTGTCCGGATGGGTCTCGCGGAGACGGAGCCGGTACGCCCGGCGGAGCTCGTCGTCGGACGCGGTGGCGGCGACGCCCAGCACCTCGTAGGGGGTGCGGGCGGCGTGGCTGTCGGGCATGTGCTTCCGGGAGGGTCGGGGCGGGGGGTTCCGAGTGTATCGACGCGGGCCGGGCGCCCGGTGGGAGCGCGCACCGCGTCGGCTCGGAACGCGCCGAGCGCCCAGCGGGGGAACGGGCGCCCGGCGGGGGTCAGTGCGCGAGCAGCTCGCGCACCCGCGGGATGACCTGCGTGCCGTAGAGCTCGATGTTGCGCATGATCGCCGGGTGCGGCAGCGTCCCGGCGCTGTACTTGAGGTCGAAGCGGTCGATGCCCAGGGCCTCGACCGTTCGCGCGATCTTCCGGGCGACCGTCTCGGGCGAGCCGAGGTGGATGGCGCCGTCGGGGCCGGCCTCCTCCTCGAAGCGCTCGCGGGTCATCGGGGACCAGCCGCGCTCGCGGCCGATGGCGTCCATCATCGCCTTGTGGTGCGGGAAGTACAGCTCGCGCGCCTCCTCGTCGGTGTCGGCGACGAAGCCGGGCGAGTGCACGGCGACCGGGAGGCGGGGCTGCTCGAGCTGGTCGAGCGCGCGGCCGAAGAGGTCGACGTAGGGGCGGAAGCGGGCCGGCGAGCCGCCGATGATCGCCAGGACGAGCGGGAAGCCGTACCGGGCGGCGCGGACGACCGACTCGGGGCTGCCGCCGACGCCGATCCAGGTGCGGAGGGTGCCGTTGTCGAGGGTCGGGTAGACGCTCTGCTCGGTGAGCGCGGGGCGGGTCGTGCCCTGCCAGGTGACCGGGCCGCCCTGGATCAGGGCGTGGAAGAGGTCGAGCTTCTCCTCGAAGAGGACCTCGTACTGCGCGAGGTCGTAGCCGAAGAGCGGGAAGGACTCGGTGAAGGAGCCGCGGCCGAGGATGACCTCGGCCCGGCCGCCGGAGAGTCCGTCGAGGGTGGCGAAGCGCTGGTAGACGCGCACCGGGTCGTCCGAGGAGAGGACCGTCACGGCGGAGCCGAGGTGGATGCGCTCGGTGCGGGCCGCGATGGCGGCGAGCACGACGTCCGGTGCGCTCACGGCGAAGTCGGCGCGGTGGTGCTCGCCGATCCCGAAGAAGTCGATGCCGACCCGGTCGGCCAGGACTCCCTCCTCGACCACGTCGCGGAGGACCTGGCCGTGCGGCAGCGGGGCGCCGTCGGGGCCGGCGGTGACGTCGCCGAACGTGTCGACGCCGAACTTGACTTCATGCATACTCATGGACTTCTGCAACCTCCGGGGGTCGACGGCTATTCCTGCGGGCGGGGTCCGACGTCCCCGGGCAGGAGCGCGTCGGAAGAGACGATCCCCGCCTCGAGCGCCGGCTCGCGGTAGGCGCGCCCGAGCGAGGCGACGGTGTCGTGCGCGTTCAGGCCGCTCGGGTTCGGCAGCACCCAGAGCGGCGCGCCCGCCACGTCCTCCTCCTGCCTGCCCTGCACCGCCCTGCGGCGTCCGAACGCGATCCGGTAGGCGGTGATGCCGACGACCGCGACGGCCCGGGGCCGCACCCGCTCCACGGTGGCGACCAGCCGCTGAGCGCCCTCGCGCAGCTCCTCCGCGGTCAGCTCGTCGGCACGGGCGGTCGCCCGGGAGGCGAGATTGGTGATGCCGACGCCGCGGGAGACGAGCTCCGCGCGGTCCGCAGCGCTCATCCCCTCGGACACGCGCGGCGCGCGCTCGAGGATCCCGGCCGCGACGAGCGCCGGGTAGAAGCGGTTGCCGGGGTGGGCGAAGTGCGCGCCGGTGGCGGCGGTCCACAGTCCCGGGTTGATGCCGACGAAGAGGAGGCGGACGTCGTCGCCCAGCAGGTCCTCGACGGTGCGGTCCTGGAACGCTGCGAGCTCGGCGCGGGTGAACGGCATGCGACCATCCTGCCGCGGCGCAAGTCCTCTCGGCACGGGGTCGCCGGTGCCAGCATGGAGGCATGACGAACGCATCCCAGGACCACCCGATCCAGCACGGCAGCGACGACGCGCAGCTCGACGAGAAGCTGCGCGGCGTGCTGCTGCAGGTCGCCGGCGACGCCGAGCTGCGACCGGAGGAGGACGTCGAGACCCTGCTGCGCCAGCGCCTGCGCGACACGCGGATCTCGATCTCGGACGAGGCGATCCCGGGACTCGCCAAGCGCATCCCCGGCCTCATGCAGCGCGGGGGCGGCGACGTGAACCCCGGGGCGCACTAGCTCCCAGGGACGGGCGCGGGCCGGGCGGCCGCTCGGACCCGCGCCGGCCCGCGCTACTCGGGGACCGCCGGGCCCTTGCGGTGGTGGTCGAACACCAGGCTCGTGCGCGTCGAGGCCACCGCCGGGTTCGCCGAGAGGTTCGAGACCACGAAGTCCCGCACGTCGCTGGAGTCGCGGACCGCGACGTGGATGATGAAGTCCTCCGAGCCGCCGAGGAAGAACACCTGCACCACCTCGGGCAGCGCGCGGATCTCCTCCGCGAAGCGCGTGATCGCCTGGCGCTGGCCGACGCGGATGCTGACGCTGATCAGCGCCTGCAGGGTCAGGCCGAGCGCCGCCGGGTCGAGCTCGGCGGTGAAGCCGGTGATGACGCCGCGCTCGACGAGGCCCCGGACGCGTGCGACGCAGGTCGACGGGGCGATGCCGGCGCGCTCGGCGAGCCGGCTGTTGGGCGTCCGCGCGTCGGCGCGGAGGAGGCGCACCAGGGTCCGGTCGACCGGATCCAGGTCGTCGAGGTCGTGCAGATCCTTCGGTGGCATGCGCCCGCTCCCTCACTCCGCCGACGAACCTTCGGCCCGTGCGGTGACTTCCGACCGATCCTGCGGAGTTCCTCCGCTCCGGGCACGATCTTCGCACGATGGGGGCAGAGCCGGTGCAGGATCGGCGCCCACCGCCCGCCCCGCGGGCCGCAGCGAAGGAGCCGCCGTGCGCGTCGGGATCCCCACCGAGATCAAGAACAACGAGAACCGGGTCGCCGCCACTCCGGCCGGCGTCCACGAGCTGGTGCGCCGCGGCCACGAGGTCCTCGTCGAGGCAGGCGCGGGCCTGGGCTCGCGCGTGTCGGACGACGACTTCCGCCGCGCCGGCGCCCTCGTCGTCGACGGGCCCGACGAGGTCTGGGGCGAGTCCGAGCTGGTCCTCAAGGTCAAGGAGCCGATCGAGGCCGAGTACCCGCGGATGCGCCGCGACCAGGTGCTCTTCACCTACCTCCACCTCGCCGCCTCCCGCCCGTGCACCGATGCGCTGCTCGCGGCGGGGACGACCTCCATCGCCTACGAGACGGTCCAGCTGGACGACCGGCGGCTGCCGCTGCTCTCGCCGATGAGCGAGGTCGCCGGGCGCCTGTCGATCACGGTCGGCGCCTACCACCTCATGAGTGCCGTCGGCGGACGGGGCACGCTGCTCGGCGGGGTCCCCGGCACTCCGAAGGCGAAGGTCGTCGTGATCGGCGGCGGCACGGCCGGCGAGCACGCCGCGGCGAACGCCCTCGGCATGGGGGCCGACGTCACGATCGTCGACCTCTCGCTCCCCCGCCTCGCGCAGCTCGAGAACCGCTTCCAGGGCGCGATCCAGACCCGCGCCTCCTCGGCCTACGAGATCGCCGCGCAGCTGGCCGACGCCGACCTCGTGATCGGATCCGTCCTCATCCCGGGCGCCAAGGCGCCGAAGCTGGTCACGGACGAGATGGTCGCCACGATGAAGCCGGGCTCGGTGCTGGTCGACATCGCGATCGACCAGGGCGGCTGCTTCGAGGGCTCGCGGCCGACCACCCACGACGACCCGGTGTTCCCGGTGCACCAGAGCGTCTACTACTGCGTCGCCAACATGCCCGGCGCCGTCCCCGAGACCTCGACCCGTGCGCTCACCAACGCGACGCTCCCCTATGCGGTCGCGCTGGCCGACCGCGGGTGGCGGGCCGCCCTGGCCGCCGACCCGGCGCTCGCCCGAGGCCTGAGCACCCACGACGGCCGGGTGACGAACGCCGCCGTCGCCGCGGCCTTCGACCTCCCGACCGTGCCGGTGGAGTCGCTGCTGGGCTAGGCGCCCGCGGGCGCGAGGCCGAGCCCTCCGAGGATCTCGGCGATCTCCTCCTCCGGAGCGCCGCCCACGTCGACCGTGACGTGGAGCTCGTCGTCACCGAGGGGCTCGAGCGCCTCGAACTGCGAGTCGAGCAGCGTGGTCGGCATGAAGTGGCCGACCCGCGAGGCGAGCCGCCCGGCGATCCGGTCCCTCGATCCCGCGAGGTGCGCGAAGACGAGGTCGTCGCGGCGGAGGACGTCGCGGTAGCGGCGGCGCAGGGCCGAGCAGGTCACGACGACCGAGCCGCCCGCGGCGATCCGCTGGTCCACCACGCGGGCGATCTCGGCGAGCCAGGGCGCCCGGTCCTCGTCGGTCAGCGGGATGCCGGCGTGCATCTTGTCGACGTTCGCCTGCGGGTGCAGGTCGTCCCCCTCGAGGAACTCCCAGCCGAGTCGGCGCGCCAGGAGCGACGCGACGGTCGACTTGCCGCTGCCGGAGACGCCCATGACGACGACGGCGCGGACGGGGACGGTGGGAAGAGCGGTCATCAGATACCTCCTACGAAGAGACCGATCAGGAGGACCCCGGCGAGCCCGGTCACCGAGACCAGGCACTCCATCACGGTCCAGGTCTTGAGCGTCTGGCCGATGCTGAGCCCGAGGTACTCCTTCACCAGCCAGAACCCGGCGTCGTTGACGTGCGACAGGAACACCGAGCCGGCGCCGATCGCGAGCACCATGAGGGCGACCATCGGCCCGTCCATGGTCTCGGTCAGCGGCTGGAGGATCCCTGCGGCGGTCACGGTGGCGACGGTCGCGGAGCCGGTGGCCACGCGGATCACGACGGCCACGAGCCAGGCGAGCAGCAGCGCCGAGGCGCCACTCCCTTCCGCGAGCTGGGCGACCACCCCGCCGATCCCGGTGTCGACGAGGACCTGCTTGAAACCGCCGCCCGCGCCGACGATGAGCAGGATGCCCGCGATCGGCGGCAGCGAGCTCGAGAGCGAGGCCTGCAGCTCGGTGCGGTTCATCCGGCCGCCGCGTCCGAGCAGGACCAGACCGGCCAGGAGCGCGATCCCCAGCGCGATGGTCGGTGTGCCGAGGAAGTCGAGGGCGCCCTTCCAAGCGTCCGTGGATCCGGGGGCCGCGATGTCGGCGATCGCCTTGCCCAGCATCAGCACGACCGGCAGCAGGATGCTCGCGACGGCGGCGGCGAAGCCCGGGCGGTGCTCGCGCGTCTCGCCCGCGCCCTCGCCGAAGAGCGGCGGCGTCTCCACCGGCGCCCAGCGGGCGGCGACCCGGCCGAAGAGCGGGCCGGCGACGACGACGGTGGGGATCGCGACCAGGACGCCGAACGCGAGGGTCACGCCGAGGTTCGCGCCGAGCGCGTCGATCGCGACCAGCGGTCCGGGGTGGGGCGGGACGAGGCCGTGCATCACCGAGAGGCCGGCGAGCGTCGGGATCGCCACCTTCATCAGCGGCAGACCGCTCCGGCGGGCGACCAGGATCACGACCGGGATCAGCAGCACGAGCCCGACCTCGAAGAACATCGGCAGCCCGATCAGCGCGCCGACGAAGCCCATCATCCAGGGCAGCGCGCGAGTGCTCGAGCGGGCGATGAGGGTGTCCACGATGCGGTCCGCGCCGCCCGAGTCGGCGAGGAGCTTGCCGTACATCGCGCCGAGGCCGATGAGGATGCCGACGCCACCCATGGTGTTGCCGAACCCCAGCGCGAAGCTGGCGACCGCGTCCGCCGCCGCCAGCCCCGCGATCAGGCCCGTGGTCAGCGCTCCGATCAGCAGGGAGACGAAGGGGTGCAGCTTCAGCCAGGTGATCAGCACGACGATCACGGCGATGCCGACGACGGCGGCGAGGATCAGCTGCCCCTGCCCGGCGGTGGTGGCGGGGGCGTCCCCGGCGGCGGCGCGGAGGGCGGGGAGGAGGGTCGGTGTCATGAGCGTCCTTGGTCGAGCCGACGGCCAGCGGCCGGCTTTTGTCCGACATAACCTGCGTGTGTCCCGATCATGCCCGAAGATCGGCCGGGGCGCGACTCCGGCGATGGCAGGATGACCGCATGCCCGCGCCGACGCCCTCACTGCACCACTCGGTGCTGGACGAGCTCGGCTCGCAGATCGTGCGCGGCGAGCTCGCGCCGGGCACCACCTTCAGCGCCGACGAGCGTGCGGAGCGGCGCGGGGTCTCCCGCTCGGTGATGCGGGAGGCGGTGCGCGTCCTCGAGACGCTCGGGCTCGTGACGTCCCGCCGCCGCGCGGGGACGCGGGTCCAGCCTCCGGAGTGCTGGAACGCCCTGGACACGCGGGTCGTCGCATGGGGACTGGACGGCCCGGACCGGCGGCGCCAGCTGCACCAGCTCAGCGAGCTCCGACTCGGGGTGGAGCCGCTCGCCGCCCGGCTCGCAGCGGCGAACGCGACCGAGGAGCAGCGGCGGGCGCTCACGGAGGCGGGCGACGCCCTCTCCACCCACTCCCGCGCAGCCGACCAGTCCGCCTACCTCGCCGCCGACACCGCCTTCCACCGCTCCCTCCTGGCCGCGTCCGGCAACCGGATGCTCGCGCAGCTGGGCGATCTGGTCGCCGAGGTCCTCGCCGGCCGCACCCGCAATGCGCTCATGCCGCGCGAGGCCGACTCCACCGCGGTGCGGCTGCACCGGGCGGTGGCCGCCGCCGTCGCCTCGGGCGACGCGGACGCTGCGGAGGCCGCGATGCGGGCGATCGTCGAGGAGTCGGACCGGGCGGTGCAGGAGAGCTGACGGGGTTGCACGCCCGCAGCGTCGCGCGCACAGTGGAGCGCATGGTCGAGGGATACACGTCCGCGCAGGTGCGGGCCGCCGAGGCTCCGCACCTGGCCCGGCGGGAGCCGCTGATGCAGCGCGCCGCCGACGGCCTCGCCCGCGAGCTGCGTCTCGTGCTCGCCGGGCGCTCCGACCGCTCCCGTCCGGCCTCGGTGCTCGTCCTGGTCGGTCCGGGCGACAACGGCGGTGACGCGCTCTACGCGGCCGCCGAGCTCTCCTCCTCCGGAACCGACGTCGTCCTCGTCCTCACGGCCGAGCGGGTGCACCGCCGGGGCCTCGCCGTGGCGCTCGACGAGGGCTGCGGGCAGGTGCCGGCCGACGACGCGCCCGGCCTCGCCGCGGCGGTGGCGCGGGCGGACGTCCTGGTCGACGGGATCCTCGGCATCGGAGCGACGGAGCCCGCGCTGCGGGGACGGCCGCGCGTCGTCGTCGAGGCGGTGCTCGACGCGCTGGAGCGGCGGGCCGAGCGCCCGGTGGTCGTCGCGGTCGACCTGCCGAGCGGCGTCCATCCCGACGACGGGTCGGTCCCCGATCCCACCGTGCTGCGCGCCGATGTGACGGTCGCCTTCGGCGCGATCAAGGCCGGTCTGCTGCTGCCTCCGGGCGACTCCTACGCGGGCCGTCTGCGCCTGGTCGACATCGGCCTCGGCCCGGACCTGGCCGGAGTGGAGCCCGCGGTCCGCGAGTGAGCGAGCGGCTCAGGAGGGAGCGAGGAGGTGCGCCTTCTCGGGGTGCTGCTCGAACCACTGCCCGACGTACCAGCACATCGGCACGACGCTCCGCCCGCCGGCGGCCTCGATGTCGGCGACGGCGAAGGAGACCAGCTCCCCGGCGAGCCCGCGGCCTCGGAAGGGCGGGGTCGTGAAGGAGCGGACGAGGGAGACGCTGCCGGGCGCCTCGCGGTAGTCGAGGACGCCCACCAGGGCGCCGTCGAGGTGGAGCTCGTAGCGCGACGCGTCGTCCGCCCGGCGGAAGTCCTTGGCCATGCCTCCAGAGTAGGACGGCCCGGACGGATCAGGCCTCGTCGCCGAGCATCTCGCCGTCGACGTAGAGCCAGCGACCGTCCTCGCGCAGGAAGCGGCTGCGCTCGTGCACGAGGCCGGGGCCGGCGGGCGAGCGGTAGGAGGCGCGGAACTCGACCAGGCCCTCCTCGTCGCCCTCCCCGCCGAACGAGGTGTCGACGATCTGGAGCCGGCGCCACTGCACGTCGGGATCGAGGTCGATGCGGCGCGGCCGGGTCGAGGGGTGCCAGCTCGCGAGCAGGTAGGGAGCGCTGCCGAGGACGTTCGCGCTGTAGCGGCTGCGCATCAGGCGCTCCGCCGTCGGCGAGGGCTCCTCGCCGAGGTGGGCGGGGCGGCAGCAGTCGGCGTAGTGGCGGCGGCTTCCGCAGGGGCAGGAGTCGGCGGGGTGCATCCGGCCAGTGTGGCAGGCGTTGCGGCGCCCCCGGCCCGGCGCGGCTCCGGCGAGCGCCGCGACTCCCCGGGCCGTCCAGGTGTGCATCCCCTCCACATCCGCTCCGCCGCCTTGAGGGTGCCGCCGGATCCCGGCAACGTGGCCCCCTCATCGACCACGGACGGAAGGAACGACCCGATGCTCACGCTCACCGACAACGCCAGCACCGTCGTCAAGACCATCACCGGGCAGACCGAGACCCCCGTCGAGGGAGGCCTGCGCATCAGCGGCACCGATCTCGACGCCCGCAACTTCGCTGTCGCGGTCGCCGCGGCCCCCGAGACGACGGACGCCGTCGTGGAGCAGGACGGAGCGCGCGTGTTCCTCGACGTCGCCGCCTCCGTCGCTCTCGGCGACAAGGTCCTCGACGCGCAGGTGGACGAGGGCGGCTCCGTCAGCTTCGGGATCGCTCCGCAGGGCTGACCCCGTCGACCCGGAGGCCGCCCCCACCGCAGTGCGGGAGGGCGGCCTCCGGCGTCCCCGGAATCAGGAGAGGATGTCGCGAGTGGTGAAGCGGCCGATCGCGAGCGACCCGAACACGGCGACGTAGGCGAGCTGGAGCAGCGCGTTCTCGCCGAAGGAGCTCCACGCGATCGGGTCGCGCAGGAGGTCGGCGAAGTCGAACCACCGGTCCGTCAGCAGGAACGGGTGGAGGGCGTCCAGCTGCGAGAGCGAGCCGACGATCTGCGCCGCGATGGAGACGACGACGGTGGCCGCCATGGCGCCGACCGGCACATCGGTCAGCGTCGAGATGAAGAGGCCGATCGCCGAGAGCCCGACGAGCGAGAGCGCCGCGTACACGGCGATCGCCAGGGCCCGGCCGATCGCGTCGCCGAGCGGGACGGTGCTGCCGGAGAGGAGCGTCACCGGTCCCGCCGGGAAGAGCGCCAGGCCGATCAGGATCCCGACCACCATGACGGTGAGTGCTGCGGCGAGGCAGAAGGCGAGGGAGGCGGCGAACTTCACCGCGAGCAGCCGCACGCGGCCGACGGGGCTGACCAGCAGGTAGCGCAGCGTCCCGAGCGAGGCCTCGCCCGCGATCGCGTCGCCGGCGACGACCCCGACCGTGAGCGGGAGGAACAGCGGGACGGCGACCGTGATGGCCGCGAAGCCGGTGAAGAGGCCGTTGCCGGCGATCGCGCCCACGAAGGAGGGCCCGCCTCCGTCGCCGCCCGAGAGCCGCACCGCGACGGCGAGCAGGATCGGGATGGCGGCCAGGGCCGCGAGCAGCGCCCAGGTGCGGCGCCGGCGGAAGAGCAGAGCGAGCTCGGAGGCGAGCAGCGACCCGATCCCTGCGCGGCGCACGGTCGCGTCAGCGCTCGACATCGAAGCCCTCCCCGGTCAGCTCGACGAAGCGCTCCTCGAGCGAGGGGCGTCGGACGGCGAAGCCGCGGACGCGGACGTCGGCCCGCACGAGGTCGGCCACCAGCGTCTCGGCCGCGAGTCCGGGCGGCAGTGCGGCGACGACCAGCGGCGGATCGGCGGGGTGCGGGCCCGGCGCGGTGCGCGGCTCCAGACCCCGGGTGTGCAGGGCCACGATCGCGCGCTCGCGGTCGGGCGTCAGCAGCTCGACCGAGGCGGCGTCCCCGCGCAGCTCGTCCAGCCCGCCCTGGGCGACGAGGCGCCCTGTGCTCATGACGGCGGCGTGGGTGCAGAGCTGCTCGATCTCGGCGAGGAGGTGGCTGGAGACGAGGACGGTCGTGCCGTCCTGGTTCAGTCCGCGCACGAGGGCGCGGACCTCGCGGGTGCCCTGCGGGTCGAGGCCGTTCGTGGGCTCGTCCAGCACGATCAGGTCGCGCGGCGAGAGGAGGGCGACCGCGATGCCGAGCCGCTGCTTCATGCCCAGGGAGTAGGAGCCGACCTTCTTGCGCGCCGCGGCCGAGAGGCCGACGCGGGCGAGGGCCTCCTTCGCGCGGGTGTCGCGGGTGCGGGACGAGGCGCCCGCCTCCGCGGCGTCGAAGCGCCGGAGGTTGGCCGCTCCGGAGAGGAACGGGTAGAAGCCCGGCCCCTCGACCAGCGCCCCCACCCGGGGCAGGACCTCGGCCGCGCGCCGGGGCATGGCCTGCCCGAGGACGGTGATGCTGCCCGCGGTCGGCGCGGCGAGGGCGAGCAGCATCCGGATCGTCGTGGTCTTGCCCGAGCCGTTCGGGCCGAGGAAGCCGAAGACGGCGCCGCGGGGAACGGCGAGGTCGAGACCGGAGACCGCTTCCTGCCGCCCGAAGCGCTTGGTGAGGCCCCGCGTCTCGACTGCGAGCTCGCCCGCCGTCACCGAGCGGAGGCCGCGTCGCGGAGCGCCTCGGCCGGGACCGCGCCGACGAGGACGCGTCCGTCGTCGGTGACGAGGACGGTCAGCAGGGCGGAGGAGAGGATGCGGCCGCCGTCGACCGGCGTGGTGACCGCGTCGAGCGAGGAGAGCGCGTCGGCGTCACCGGCGGGCAGCTCGACGACGCTCGTCCAGCCGGAGCCCGTGGTGACGACGTCGGAGTGCCCGGTGGTGTCCGCGGCGGGCGCGTCGGAGGCGTCCGCCTCGTCGTCGACCGGAGCGGCCTGCTCCGTCACGCCGGCGCCGGCCGGGGGCGTGAAGGAGAAGAGGGACGCGTCGGGCGTCGCGAAGTCGATGCTCGTGTACGCGACGCTGAACGCGGGCGCGGTGCCCCCGCGGGCCGTCACCGCCACTCCGAGCGGGAGGCCCGTCTCGCCGTCGACCGAGACGGTCACGGAGCCCACGAGGGTGCCGCCGTCGCGGGGCGTGAGCACGAGCTCGTACGCGTCGCGCCCGGCGACGCTGACGTCCGAGCCGACCGCGACCGTGGTCGTCGGGTCGATCGCGGCGAGCAGCTGCTCGGCGGCGGACGACGGCGTCACGACCTGATCGCCCGGCGAGGCCTCGGGGGCTCCGCCCGCGGGAGGCACGAGGTGGGTGGCGGTGTTCGCGCTCGAGTCGTAGATCCAGACTCCGTCGGTCGTCGAGGCGACGACGTCGCGCTCGGCCAGCCGGTCGAGCACCTGGAGGCGCGCGCCCTTCTCGGCGTCGACGTACACGCGCGCCTGGTGCGAGCCGGTGGCGAGCTCGACGAGGGAGTCGGTGGGGTCGGCCGACGCCGAGCCGGCGGAGCCGCCGAGCGCCGAGAGGTCGGGCAGGCCGAGGTCCGAGGTCTGCTGGATCTCGCCGGAGAACGCCGTGGCGTCGCTCTCGGCGACGAAGGCGAGGAGGTCGGCGGCGGACTTCTCGGGGAGGTCCCCCGCGGCGCTCGCCGAGAGGGGGAGGGCGACGGCCGCGGCGACGACGACCGCGGGGACGACGGCGACGGGCGTCCAGCGCTTCCAGTCAATGCTCATGCCGGGAACGCTACGCCTCGAACCTCCGCGGCGGGCCCGGAACGTCCCGGTCCACAGCCATCCGGAAGGGGGTGCGGTCGGAGACCGCGGCCGGGATGATCAGGGCATGGACCTCCCGTTCGCGCTCCCCGTCGCCCCGATGCTCGCCAAGGCCGTTCCGGCGGTGCCGGAGCAGACCGCCGTCGCGGGCGGATACTCCTACGAGCCGAAGTGGGACGGGTTCCGCGCGATCGTCTCGGTCTCCGGCGGGGAGTGCGAGATCGGGAGCCGCGGCTCCAAGCCGCTGACCCGGTACTTCCCCGAGCTCGTCGAGGCCTTCCTCCGGCTGCTCCCCGACGGCTGCGTGGTCGACGGCGAGATCGTCCTGGCGACCGGCGAGCCGGGAGCGCAGCGGCTCGACTGGGACCTGCTCTCGCAGCGCATCCATCCGGCCGCGAGCCGCGTGAGGATGCTGGCGGAGACCACCCCGGCGATGCTCGTCGCCTTCGACCTGCTCGCCGTGAACGGGCGCAGCATGCTCGAGGAGCCGTACTCGGCGCGGCGGGAGGCGCTCGCCGCGGTGATGGCCGGCGTCCCGCATCCGCTGCACCTCGGCCGCGCCACCGACGACGAGGCCCTGGCGCGCGACTGGCTGGAGCGCTTCGAGGGCGCAGGACTGGACGGCGTCGTGGCGAAGCCCCTGGCCGCGCCCTACTCCCCCGGGAAGCGCGCCGTGCTCAAGGTCAAGCACCACCGCACGGCCGACGTGATCGCGATCGGGTACCGCGAGCACGCCTCCAAGCCGGGCGTGGGCTCGATCCTGCTCGGCCTGCACGGCGACGACGGAGAGGTCCGCCAGGTCGGCGGGGCCTCGGCCTTCAGCGACGAGCGTCGCGTGGAGCTGCTGGAGGAGCTCGCACCCGCGGTCGAGCGCGACGCGGGGGGAGCGCCGGTGCGCGGCGAGGGCGAGCGGAGCCGGTTCTCGAGCGGCCGCGACACCTCCTTCGTGCGCCTGCGTCCCGAGCTCGTGCTCGAGGTCCGCTACGACCAGCGCGAGGGCGACCGCTTCCGGCACACCGTGCAGTTCGAGCGCTGGCGCCCGGACCGCGACGCCGCCTCCTGCACCATGGAGCAGCTGGAGCAGCCGACCGCGTACGACCTCGGCGACGTCCTCGGCTAGGCCTTCTTCGCGCGGCTGGGCTGCACGCGGGGCGGCTCGCCCGGCATCTTGGGGAAGTCGGGCGGGAACGGCAGCTCGCCGAGGCCGGCGGCGACATCGCGCTCCCACCAGCCGAGCAGGGCGTCGAGGCGGCCGGGGGCGTCGTGCATCCGGGCCCACGGATCACCGCGCTCGGCGAGGCGCGCCGGGACCGTGCGGATCGTGAAGGCCCGCGGGTCGACGCCGTCGAGCTCGTCCCAGTCCAGCGGAGTGGAGACGGGAGCGTGCGCGAGCGGCCGCGGGCTGTAGGCACCGGCGATCGTGCGGTCGCGGTTGGCCTGGTTGAAGTCGACGAAGATCCGCTCGCCGCGCTCCTCCTTCCACCACGCCGTCGTGACCTGCTCGGGCATCCGCCGCTCCAGCTCGCGCGCCGCGGCGATCACCGCGTGGCGGACGTCGAGGAACTCGTGCTCGGCGACGATCGGCGCGAAGACGTGCAGGCCGCGGTTGCCGGACGTCTTCACGAACGGGTCGAGGCCGGCCTCCCGCAGGACCTCCCGCAGCGCGTGCGCGGCGACGACCGCGTCGGCGACGTCGGTGCCGGGCTGCGGGTCGAGGTCGATCCGGAGCTGGTCGGGCAGGTCGGGCGCATCGGCGCGGGACGCCCACGGGTGGAAGACGACGGTGTTCATCTGCGCCGCCCAGACGGCGGCCGCGGGCTCGTCGATCACGAGCTGCGGATGCACCCGCCCGCTCGGGTACGTCACCGGGACGGACCGGACGTACTCGGGCGCGCCCTTGGGCGGGTTCTTCGAGAAGAACTGCTCGCCCTCGATCCCGGAGGAGAAGCGCTGCAGCGAGACGGGGCGGCCGCCGTTCGCCGCGACGAACGGCTCGCCGACGGCGATCAGGTACTCCGCGATCTCGCGCTTGGTGATGCCCGGCTCCGGGAAGAGCACGCGCTCGGGGCTCGAGATCCGCACCTCCCGGTCGCCGTGCGGTCCGGGGACGGTGAGGACGACGGCGTCGCTGCTGGGCATCTGCTGAGGCTAGCCCGCGGAGCCGCCCGGCGACAGGGGTCCGCCGGGGCGCCGCCGCAGCCGGATCGGGCCCTTCGCCCGCGAGGGGTCGACGACCTGTCCGCCCTGCACGATGTCGATCTCGCCCCGGTCGACCAGGCGGCGCGCGGCCCGGCGCACGGGCTCCATCAGCGGCCGCCACTCCTCGCCGCCGACCCGGCGCGCGACCTCGGACGGGCACGCCGTCGACGACGCCGCTCGCGCGAGCAGGACGGTGCGGATCTCCTCCTCGAGCCGCGCCTCCTCCGGTCCGACTCCGCGACGGCGGCAGGCGTCCGAGCAGTAGCGGACGTCCTCCCAGTCCCGTGCCCACTTCGCGCGCCACTCGATCTCGCGACCGCAGGAGGCGCAGGTCTTGCTCTCGGGATGTGCGGTGGACGTGCGCTGACGGTGGGCCATGCCCTCGAGTCTGCGCGCAGACCGCGGCCGCGGCGACGGGTTGCGCTGAGGGCGAGCGACGGGCGCGCGGAGGCCGGCGCCGACGACGGGCACCCGATCCGGCGTGATCGGGAACAGGGAGCGGCGGATCGGCGTTCCCCGAGGTGGCGGCGTCATACTCCGCAATGGGGCGGCCCTCCCCCGGCCGGTGCGCCAGTCTGGAGGGGCCGTGCTGCGGCGCGACGGCGGGCCACCACCCCGTGCCGCACCCTCGATCGATCAGGAGTCTCCGATGAGCCGCGAGAACCTCGCCACCACCCCGGACCGCGAGCCGGAGCACCGCGCCTTCGCCGGACTCTCCCCGGAGGACTTCAAGCTCGCGTTCCGCAACCACGCCGCCGGAGTCGCGCTGATCACCGCCGACCCGGGCACCGGCCCGGTCGCCCTGACCGCGACCTCCGTCTTCTCGGTGAGCGCCGAGCCGCCGCTGTTCGTCTTCTCGCTCTCGTCCGCCTCGTCCAGCTCTCCGGCCATCCAGGCGTCCGAGACGCTGGTCGTGCACCTGCTCGGGGCGGAGCAGCTCGACCTGGCGCGTCTGGGCTCGACCAGCGGCATCGACCGCTTCGCCGACACGTCGCTCTGGTCGCGGCTGCCCACGGGCGAGCCGTTCTTCCCGGGCGCCGCCGCCTGGATCCGCGGCACGGTGATCAACCGCATGGAGGCGGGATCGTCCACGATCGTCGCCGTGCACGCCCTCGAGGCCCACGTGCCCGAGGACTCCGAGACCACGGCGCCGCTCGTCTACCACAACCGCACCTGGCACCACCTCGGCGAGCACTCCCGCCTCAGCTGAGCTCCGCGGGCGCTCCGGAGCAGGCGGTTCAGGCCTCCGGGCCGGTCGCCACCGTCCGGCCCGGCGTGCTCGACCACTGCGACCAGGAGCCCGGGTAGAGCGCCGGTGCGAAGCCCGCGAGCGTGAGCGCGACGACGTCGACCGCGGCCGAGACGCCGCTGCCGCAGTACACGCCGACGGGGGCGTCCTCCCGCACGCCGAGCGCCTCGAATCCCGCGCGCAGGTCCGAGGCGGGCCGGAACCGCCCCTCGGAGTCGAGCGCCGCGGACGCCGGAGCGTTCCGAGCGCCGGGGATGTGGCCCGCCCGCGGGTCGATCGGCTCGACCTCGCCGCGGTACCGCTCAGGGGCGCGGGCGTCGAGCAGGACGCCCGCCGAGGGCAGCGCCGCCGCCTCGTGGATGTCCAGCACCGGGAGCCGACCGTAGGCCAGCTCGACGTCGCCCCGCTCGCGCGGGACGTCGCCCGTCTCGAGCTCCCGCCCGGAGCGGATCCAGCCGGCGAGCGACCCGTCGAGCAGGCGGACGTCCTCCACTCCCGTCGCCCGCAGCAGCCACCAGGCCCGTGCGGCCGGGACGCTCTGCGCGTCGTCGTACACGACGACGGACCGGCCCCGGCGGAGCCCCCAGCCGCGCGCCGCCTCCTGCAGCACCTCGATCGGAGGCAGCGGGTGGCGCCCCTCCTCCGGCTCGCCGTGGGCGGCCAGCTCGTGATCGAGGTCGACGTGCACCGCGCCGGGCAGGTGGCCCGCGAGGTACTCCGGGCGGCCGTCGGGCCGGTCGAGGCGCCAGCGCACGTCGAGGACGAGCGGCGGCTCAGTGGAGGCCATCAGCTCGGCGAGCTCGTCAGGGGTGACCAGCAGGCTCTCGCGGCTGGAGGGGGTCGTCGGGGTCATGGCGTCCTTCCGGTCCGCGTCGTCGGCGGAGTCCTGCCCCAGCATGCCGGGTCGCCCGGCGGCGCGGGAGCTCGCGCGGCAGCGGAGCATCAGTGCGCAAGGCGCCTTGTCGATGGTCGTCCGCCGGAGAGCCTCTCGCGCAGGCGGGTCGTGTTCACCACTCGAGACCCGCGGGCGCGGCCCGGAGGCCTGCAGGGGACCGCTCGGGCCTGAGAGAGGAGGGCGAGGCTCTCGACGTCGGAGGACGGCCGAAGGCCCGCCCTCCGGCAGGGCGGGGCGGGCCTTCGTACACGATCGAATGCGATCTCGGAGTGTCAGTACGGGTAGTCCTCGCAGGCGACACCGTTCGGAGGACGGTTCTCGTCGAGTCGGGCGAAGTCGCCGTACCACTGCGCCCAGTACTCCAGGAACGCCTGCGCCTCCTGCTGGCTGCTGAAGTCTCGGCAGTCCCGATCGGCGGGACGCGGGGGCGGATTGCCGCCGGGCGCCGGTGCCGGCGCCGGTGCCGCGGCCTGCGTGCTCGCCCAGAGTGCGCGGCCCTGCGGCGAGTAGATCACCAGATTGCCGTCGTTCTGCATGACCATCCGGGAGCCCGGGCTGCCCGCCGTGCCGGACTGCCAGCGCGCTCCGCCGGAGCCCGCGTAGACCACGGCGTTGCCGTCGGACTGCATCTCGAGGCGGTTGCCGCCTCCGGACGTGCCGGCCGCCCAGCGGGCCGAGCCGCGCGAGTAGACGACGAGGTTGCCGTCGCCCTGCATGACCGCCTCGCTTCCTCCGTCGGAGGAGCGCAGCAGCTGTCCGGACGTGAGCCGGCTCCCGGAGGAGAGGGTGTCCCGGACGGCGGGCGCGGGCGGCGCCGGAGGGGTGTCGCTCGCCCACAGCGCGCGGCCCGAGGCGGAGTAGACGACCAGGTTGCCGTCGTTCTGCATCTGCAGGCGGGATCCCGGGTTGCCCGCCGTACCCGAGGCCCACAGGGGTCGGCCCGAGGCGGAGGTGACCACGGCGTTGCCGTCCGACTGCATCGAGAGCGTCTCGCCCTCGCCCTGGGTGCCGGCGCCCCAGCGGACGTCCCCCCGCGAGTAGACCGCGAGATTGCCGTCGCCCTGCAGGGAGGCGCGCGACCGGCCGTCCGGAGAGGTGAGCTGCTGTCCCCGGCTGAGCCGCGAGCCGGAGGAGAGGACGTCGCGGATCTCAGGCGCGCGCGAGGTCGAGCTCGCCCAGAGCGGCCGTCCGGAGGCGGCGGTGATCACCAGGTTGCCGTCGTTCTGCATCCGCATCCGCGCGCCCGGGTTCCCGGGCGTTCCCGCCTGCCAGCGCACGCCGGACCCGGGGGCCGAGACCACCGCGTTCCCGTCGGTCTGCATCGCGAGGCGGTTGCCCGCTCCGGAGGTGACGGAGCTCCAGCGCGGCGATCCGTCCACGTAGACGACGAGATTGCCGTCGCTCTGCATCGCGGCGCGCGAGCGGCCGTCGGAGGCGGTCAGCTGCTGTCCCGGAGAGAGCTCGCGCCCGCTGTCGAGGACGTCGGCGATCGGCTCCGGCTCGGGCTCCTGCTCGTCGGCCGAGGACCAGGCCGTGTCCCCGTTCGGGCGGACGAGCACGAGCTGCCCGTCGTCCTGGATGAGGGCGAGCGCGCCGGTCTCTCCCGCGGTCCCGGACGCCCAGACGGGCGTGCCGGAGCCGGTCACGACGACGAGGTTGCCGTCCTCCTGCATCCGCACCGTGGTCGCTCCGGTGCCCTGGGTCCTGGTGCTCCAGACGGGGCGGCGCCCGGCGTCGTAGATCACGGCGTTGCCGTCCGCCTGCATCTCGAAGCTCGCGGAGTCTCCGTTCGAGAAGATGCGCTCGCCCGCGTCGAGCGAGTCGCCGCCGAGGAGGGCGTTCGTGTAGGTCTGCGATCCGCGCGCCTCTGCGGGCGGAGTCTCCCCCGGGACGAAGGCGGTCGGAGTCTCGGCGACGGCCTGCGTCGCGAGGGCGGACGGCGCCAGAGCGGCGGAACCGCCCGCGGCGAGCAGGCAGGCGAGGGCCATCGCCGCGAGGCGATGAGGAGGTCGTGGCACGGAGAGCCCTTTCGGAGGCGGCGGCGGCGGCGGAAGCCGAGGTCGAGCGGAGCCTGGCACGCGCTCGCCACGGCCGTCCATCCGGGCCGCGCGGAACTACCCAGCCGGAGCGGGCGATCCGCGCCGGCTGCGCGGGCGCCGCCTCCGGACCACGGAGCCTCCGGCCGGCTCGCGCGCCCCGGTCGGGGGCGGCGGCGATCGACGCGGATCGACGGAGGACGTGCTCCCACGGCCGGAGCGCACCCCGCGCGGGCGCCCCGGGAGGCGGCTCGGACCTCCCGCGGCACGGAGGAGGTCCCCGTTCCTCCTAAAATCGGAGGCATGTCGAAAGTGTTGAGCAGTCTGCCCGTGGGCGAGCGTGTCGGAATCGCATTCTCGGGAGGCCTCGACACATCCGTCGCCGTCGCCTGGATGCGCGAGAAGGGCGCGGTGCCCTGCACGTACACGGCCGACATCGGCCAGTACGACGAGCCCGACATCGAGAGCGTCCCGTCCCGCGCGGCCCAGTACGGCGCCGAGATCTCGCGCCTCGTCGACGCGAAGAGCGCGCTGGTCGAGGAGGGGCTCGTCGCCCTGCAGTGCGGCGCCTTCCACATCCGCTCCGGCGGCAAGACCTACTTCAACACCACCCCCCTCGGCCGCGCCGTGACCGGAACCCTCCTCGTCCGCGCCATGCGCGAGGACGGCGTCGACATCTGGGGCGACGGCTCGACCTACAAGGGCAACGACATCGAGCGGTTCTACCGCTACGGCCTGCTCGCCAACCCCCGCCTGCGCATCTACAAGCCCTGGCTCGACGTGCAGTTCGTCAACGAGCTCGGCGGCCGCACCGAGATGTCGGAGTGGCTGGTCGCCCGCGGCTTCCCCTACCGCGACGCCACCGAGAAGGCCTACTCGACCGACGCCAACATCTGGGGCGCCACCCACGAGGCCAAGCGCCTCGAGGAGCTCTCCAGCGGCCTCGAGCTCGTCGAGCCGATCATGGGGGTCGCGTCGTGGCGCGACGAGATCGAGATCGCCTCCGAGGTCGTCTCGGTGCGCTTCGAGGCCGGCCGCCCCGTCGCGCTGAACGGCGTCGAGTTCTCGGACGCCGTCGCGCTCGTGCTCGAGGCGAACGCGATCGGCGGACGCCACGGGCTCGGCGTCTCGGACCAGATCGAGAACCGGATCATCGAGGCCAAGAGCCGCGGCATCTACGAGGCCCCCGGCATGGCGCTGCTGCACATCGCCTACGAGCGCCTGCTGAACGCGATCCACAACGAGGACACCGTCGCCCAGTACCACTCGGAGGGCCGCCGTCTCGGCCGCCTGATGTACGAGGGCCGCTGGCTCGACCCGCAGTCGCTGATGCTGCGCGAGTCCATTCAGCGCTGGGTCGGCTCGGCCGTCTCCGGGGAGGTCACCCTGCGTCTGCGCCGCGGCGACGACTACACGATCCTCGACACGACCGGCCCCGCGCTGAGCTACCACCCGGACAAGCTCTCGATGGAGCGGGTCGGCGACGCCGCCTTCGGCCCCGAGGACCGCATCGGGCAGCTCACGATGCGCAACCTCGACATCGCCGACTCCCGCTCGCGGCTCGAGCAGTACGCGGCCGCCGGCCTCGTCGGCGGTCCGACCGCCGAGCTCGTCGGCGAGCTCGAGATCGGCGAGGCCGATGCGATCACCGAGGGCGGCGGGTCCGCAGCGGCCGATGCGCTCGGACGCGCCACCGACCTGGCCTCGGAGGGTGCGGCGTTCGACGCCGGAACCGACTGACCCCGCCCGTCCGACGCCCCCGCGCGCATCCGTCCCACCGGGACGCGAGGCGCACGGGGGCGTCGTGCTGTGCGGGCCGACCCGGCGCGCCGGGTGCGAGGGCGGGCCCGGCGCGAGAGCGGTGCTCCGGCGTTCGTCGCGCCGGCCGTCAGGGCGCGGAGGATCGGACGAGCGCGAGCGCGGCGTCCACGGTGGCGAGCGACTGCGCCGGATCGACGCGGGCCAGCACGAGCGCGGCCACCAGGAGCGACACGAGGACGTCCGCCTGAGCCGACGCCCACGCCTGCGCGTCGGGCCAGCGGGCCAGCGCTCCGGCGCGCAGTGCGCCCAGCAGCTCGGCCCGGTAGTCGGCGATCACCTCGCGCACGGCGTCGTCGCGCGCGATCGGCGCGCCCGCGGCGTTGAGCAGCAGGCAGCCGCTCCTCGCGGAGAGCGTGCGGGAGTCGGCGAGCGCCGCCCGCAGCCCGGTGAAGTACTCCTCGAGCGCCGTCGGCGACGCCCCTTCCGGATCGACGAGCGGGGCGAGCCGGGGCCGCACCACCTCGTCGAGGTAGCTCTGCACGGCAGCGTCGAAGAGCCCGCGCTTGCTGCCGAAGGCGTGGTAGAGGCTGGAGCGGCGCAGTCCGGTCGCGGACTCCAGGTCCGGGAGCGACGCCTCCTCGAAGCCGCTCTCCCAGAAGACGGCGCGGGCGGCGCGGACGACCTGCTCGGTGTCGAAGCCCTGCGTGCGACCCACGGTGCTCCTCCTGAGGGGTGACAGCTGCGGCGCCGCACTGGCGCGGACCGCTCGCTCCAGTATATTGTGGACTGGTCGTTACACAATCGGTGCGGAGCCCTCCGCATCACGACCATCGCCTGGAGGCCCGCCGTGATCGTTCTCGGACTGGTGCTCGCCGCTCTCGCCGCGGCGCTGCACGTCTACATCTTCGTGCTCGAATCGGTCCTCTGGACGACCTCGCGCGCCCGATCGACGTTCGGCACGACCGCCGGCGAGGCGGAGGCGACGAAGGAGATGGCCTACAACCAGGGCTTCTACAACCTCTTCCTCGCCGTCGTCACCGTGGCGGGCATCGTCGCCGTCGCGATCGGCGCCACCGCCGTCGGCGCGGCCCTCGTGTTCGCCGGCGCCGGATCGATGGTCGCCGCAGCACTCGTCCTGCTCCTCTCCGCTCCGACCAAGCGCCGCGCCGCGCTGACCCAGATGACCCCGGGTCTGCTCGCCCTGATCGCTCTCGCCGTCGGCCTCGCACTCTGATCGCCTCCGCTCCACCACCACGAAAGGCCCCATGAGCACCGTCACCAGCACCCAGATCCAGCTCGTCCGCCGACCCGACGGCTGGCCCGTCGCCGAGGACTTCCGGACCGCGACCGTCGAGTACGGCGACCCGGCCGCGGGCGAGATCCGCGTCGAGAACGCCTTCCTCTCGGTCGACCCCTACATGCGCGGCCGCATGAACGACGTCAAGAGCTACACCCCGCCCTTCGCCCTCGGTGAGACCATGACCGGCGGTGCCGTCGGCCGGGTGACCGTCTCCGACGACCCCGCGTTCCCCGTCGGCAGCGCGGTCCTGCACCAGCTCGGCTGGCGCGACGTCGTGCAGGCCGAGTCGTCGCAGTTCCGCGTCGTCCCCGAGATCCCCGGAGTGCCGCTCTCGCTCCGCCTCGGCATCCTCGGGATGACCGGACTCACCGCGTACGTCGGGCTGACCGCCATCGCGGGCATGAAGGAGGGCGACACCGTCTTCGTCTCGGGCGCCGCGGGTGCCGTCGGCTCGGCCGCCGGCCAGATCGCGCGCCTCCTCGGAGCCGAGCGGGTCGTCGGATCCGCGGGCTCGGCCGAGAAGGTCGCCCTGCTGACCGAGAAGTACGGCTACGACGCCGCCTTCGACTACCACTCCGGCCCGGTCCGCGAGCAGCTGGCCGAGGCCGCGCCCGACGGGATCGACGTGTACTTCGACAACGTCGGCGGCGACCACCTCGAAGCGGCCCTCGACGCCTTCCGCGACGGCGGCCGCGCGGCGCTCTGCGGAGCGATCGCCGGCTACAACAGCACCGAGAAGACGCCCGGCCCCGACAACATGGCGAACATCATCACCCGCGGTCTCACGCTGCGCGGATTCACGCTGTCCGGCTACCTCGACCACGCGCCGGAGTTCAACCGGCTGATGGCCGGCTGGTTCGCCGACGGAGAGATCGCCTACGACGAGACCGTCGTCGACGGCATCGACCACGCCGTGGACGCGTTCCTCTCGATGATGCGCGGCGGCAACACCGGGAAGATGGTCGTCCGCGTCTAGCGCCGACCCCGGTGCGGCGGGCGCGAGGAGGGGCACCTCCGGACGCCCGCCGCGTCCGTCCTCCGCCTCCCTGTCCGGGATCTCCGAGCATGCTCGCGGATCCGCGGGGCCGTTCGGTCCGGGCGGTGGCAGACTGCGGACATGAGCACGTTCTCGCACCGGACCGGCGCCTCCGCGCTGGCAGCAGCAGCACTCGTCCTCGTCCTCACCGGCTGCGCGGGCAGCGGCGGAGCCACGTCCGCGCGGACGCCGCTCCCGACGCCGACCGCGACCGCGACCCCGACGTCTTCGCCGACTCCCGCTCCGACGCCGACTCCCACCGTGACCGTGACGGTCACGGCGACCCCCGAGCCCTCGTCGACCGGTTCTCCCGCCGCGGATCCGGCGGCGGCGCGCTGCACGGGCTCCGACCTGACGATGGAGTACCGCCCCGACCCCGACGCGTCGGGTGCCGGGAACAGCGCCTTCGACCTCGTGCTCACCAGCACCTCCTCCTCGGACTGCGCTCTCGCGGGCATCCCCGGCGTCTACGCGACCGATGCCGACGGGAACCGGATCAGCGCGGTCGCCGACGCGTCCGGCCCGAACCCCGATGCTCCCGTGATCCTCGTCCCCGGCGCCCGGGCGGACGTCCGGGTCGCCTGGCACTCCCCCGGCGCCTACGGCTGCGCGGTCGGGACCTCCGCGTACCTCGTCGCCGAGGTCCTCGACGCCCCGGACGGCGCGGTCCGCGCCCCCGCCGAGCTCCAGGTGTGCACCGACGGCACCGTGATGATGGACGCCTCCGCCTACGCGCTGCTCTGAGCCCTCCCCGAGCGCGCACGCCTCCCGCGCGGCCCGCTCACCGGGCGCGACCCCTTGACCGGGCGCGGCGCAGCCGGGACCCTCGCACTACACGTCCCCACCCCACCCCGGAGGTCACCATGAAGGTCGGCTCACTCATTCTCCGTCTCGCCGTCGGCGGGCTCTTCGTCGGACACGGTCTGCAGAAGCTGCGGGGCTCGTTCGACGGCCCCGGCCTCGACGGCACCGAGCAGATGATGTCGAGCCTGGAGATGCACCCGGCCCGGCGCAACGCCGTCGCCGCAGCGGTGACCGAGACGGCCGGAGGCGCCGCTCTCGCCCTCGGCGCCGCGACTCCGCTCGCCGCCGCCGGACTCGTCGCCACGATGGTCACCGCCGTGCGCAAGGTGCACTGGAGCAACGGCCTGTGGAACGCGGGCGGCGGGTGGGAGTACAACGCCGTCCTCGTCGCGGCGACGGCCGCGATCGTCGCGGACGGCCCCGGCGCGCTCTCGTTCGACGCCCTGATCGGCAAGCGCAAGTGGGGAGCCGGCTGGGCGCTGTTCGCCCTGATCGGCGGAGCGGCTGCGTCGACCGCCCTGATCGAGGCCGGGCGACGCGCCGCGCCGATCGGAGCGGGCACCTCCGGCTCCGACGACGACGGGTCGGACGACGACGGCGCCGACTCGACCGCCTCGTAGCCCCGCTCCGCCGCACTGTGCGGGCGCGGTAGCGTCGGAGGCGTGACCGAGACACGCGCCTCCGACCCCGACCGCCCCGAGACCGACGCGCTCGCCCTCTGGCTCGCGGCGGTCGAGCGCCTCGACGCTCAGGACGACCCGGACGGCGTCGTCGAGCGGATGCGCGTCCTCGCAGCCCGCTACCCGGGACACGACGGAATCGCCGCTTTCGAGTTGGGCGGCGCCCTCGACAGCGCGGGACACGAGGCGGAGGCGGCGGTCGAGTACGAGCGCGCCCTCGCCGCCGGCCTGGATGACGAGCGGCGGGCGCGGTTGACGATCCAGTACGCCTCGACACTCCGGAACCTCGGCCGCACCGATGAGGCGATCGACCTCCTCGCCGGCGCCGCTGCGCACCCCGCGGTGGGCTCCGCGCGGGAAGTGTTCCTCGCGCTCGCCCTGCACAGCGCCGGGCGCGTCGACGAGGCCCTGCGGATCGCGCTGGAGGCGCTGGCTCCGGTGCTCCCCCGGTACCAGCGCTCCGTCCGCGCCTACGCCGCCGCCCTCACCGACCCCGAGCAGTAGCGCGGAGGCTCGGCGCGGCGAGCGCCGAACCTCCATGGGCGCCGACTCAGTCCTCGAGCAGGATCGCGTCGATCTGCCCCATCGCCTGGCGGAGTCCCTCCTCCATGCCCATCTGAACCATCTGCTCGAGCTGCTCGACCGACTCGAAACGGCTGCGGAGGACCATCCGCGTGCGTCCCGGCTCGATCTCGTCGAGGGTGACCGTGGCCCGGGTGATCCCCAGCGCGTCGACCGGGTCGCCCCGCTCGTCGGCGAAGCCGTCCTCGAACTCGAACCGCGTCGGCTCCTCCACCCGGGTCACGCGCCACCAGCCGCGCGCCTGCTCGCCGTCCGGTCCCGTCATGACGTAGGCGCTCCGTCCGCCCTCGACCGGCTCGTGCCGCTCGAAGGTCGCCGGCCAGGTCGGCGGCCCCCACCAGCGCTCGAGGCGGCGCGCATCCGTCCAGAGGAGCCAGACGCGCTCGATCCCCGCGTCGAACTCGGCGGTCACGGTCAGGGTCAGTTCCTCGATGTCCTTCACGGACTGCAGCACGCTCATCGCGCCTCTCCCTCCAGCAGGTCCCGCGCACCGGTCGGCTCGCGGGTGTCACTCCTCGTCGAGGAGGTCCGACATGCGGTCGACCCTCCCCGCCCACAGCTGCTCGTAGGCGTCGAGCAGGCGCGACGCACGCCGCACTGCGGCGACCTCGCCCTGCACCAGCTGCTCCCGCCCGCTCCTCCGCTTGCGGACGAGTGCCGCCCGCTCGAGGACGGCCACGTGCTTCTGCACCGCCGCGAACGACATCTCGTAGCGCGCCGCGAGTGCGGAGACGGACTGCTCGCCGACCAGCACCCGGGCGACGATGTCGCGACGGGTGCTGTCGGCCAGCGCCCGGAAGAGCAGGTCGATGTCGGCGTCCATTCGTACAACCATGTGGTTGCACATTAGGGCCGTCCCCTCCCCCGCGCAAGAGCATCCGTCTCCGGGGCGAGCGCACCGACCGGCGCCCGACCTCAGGCGCTCGCGGCATCCAGGGCCTCGGCAGCGGCCTCGAGCACCCAGTCCGGCAGGGGGCGGGCCGCGAACAGCGAGGCGTAGAGCCGGGCCATCGAGTCGTCGGGGTCGAGCCGCAGCGCCTCGTCGAGGTGGAGCCCCGCGAGGCTCGAGACTCCCCTCGCCCACCAGCACCACGCGAGAACGGTGAGCACGGAGGAGCGCGCCTCCTCCGGCGCCAGCGCGGCGGCGCGGGCGAGGAGCCCGGTCGCCCGCGCCAGACGGCCGCGCTCCGGAGCACGCCCGCTGCCGAGCAGCAGGGCCGACAGCTCGAGGTCGTGGTCGTCGTCCGTTCCGGCGCGGGCGTCGACCACCGCGCCGGGCGGCACTCGCACTCCTGCCTGCGGGCTCCGCGCGATCTGCACGGTCACCCGGTCGCGGAGGGGCGGCGACTGCAGGGTCCGCACGATCAGTCCTTCGCGGCGGACGTCCCGCGGACCGCTGAGCCAGCGCTCGACGAGCCGTTCCGTGTCGCCGACCAGGGGCGGCCGGCGGAGCACCTCCGCGACGAGCGCGCGATCCTCCTCGGCGACCGGCGGCAGCACCGAGAGCGCGTCGATGTCCAGAGGCTCGTCGGCCACCGCTCGGGCGAGGACGCCGGTCTCGCTCCGCTCGATCTCGAGGAGCGGACGCGGCCGGCGGCACTCCTCGGCGTCCGTGTAGCGCCCCCATCCGTCGGCGGCGATGCAGGCCACGGCGATGATGTCCAGGCGCGTGCGCTCCAGTCTGCGGAGCACCGCACGGCCGAGGTCGAGATGCGGGATGCCCCGCTCCTCGGCGTAGCCCGCGCGGGTGCAGACCACCACCAGCACACCGGTGGCTCGCGGCATCGTCTCCATCATGGCCGCGCAGCCGCCCGCCAGCGCCTCCGCGTCGATCCCGCGCAGCGTCTCCGGGAGCGGGATCCGGAAGCCACCACCGGCGCGCGTGCCGAGGAACGGCACCACCACGACGGACTCCTCCGGCCGGATGCCGATGATGGAGGGGACGGCCGCCAGGAGGTCCTGGATGGCGCTCGCCCGCAGGACTTCGGGATCGCGACGGCGGGAGGGAGGAGCAGGGGTTCGCTGTGTGGATGTCATGTCGGACACCCTGCTCGCGTGGCCGGGGGCGGAGGATCCCGCAGCCCCGGACCGGGGAGAACCGGAGCGGATCGGCGCCTGTGGAGGAGCGCCCGGGGCCGGCGGCTCAGCCGGCCGCGGGAGCCCGCAGCACCTTCGCCATCGGCCGTCCCTTCGCGATCTCGTCGATCAGCTTGTCGAGGTACCGGATGCGCTGCATCAGCGGATCCTCGATCGTCTCGACCCGCACGCCGCAGATCATCCCCGTGATCGCCGAGGCCTGCGGAGGCAGGCGCGCCGCCGCGAAGAACTCCTCGAAGGTCGTCCTGCTCTCGAGGTGCCTGGCCAGCTCCTCGTCCGAGAAGCCGGTGAGCCAGCGGACCGCCTCGTCGACCTCCTCCCTCGTCCGGCCCTTGCGCTCCGCCTTCGCCACGTAGAGGGGGTGCACGTCGGCGAACGCCACGGAGAAGATCCTGCTCAGGCCGGGAAGCGTACTCGCGCGACGCCCGGCGCGGCAGAGGCGCCCGCCCCGCTATCCTCCCCAGTGGCCCTCGCGCCTCCACCCCGCAGCCCACAGAGAGAACCACCGTGAGCCTCCTCCGCACCAAGTCCGTCGAGCAGTCGATCGCCGACACCGATGAGCCCGAGTACAAGCTCAAGAAGTCGCTGACCGCGCTCGATCTCACGGTCTTCGGCGTCGGAGTCGTCATCGGCGCCGGCATCTTCACCCTCACCGGCCGCGCCGCCCACGACATCGCCGGACCGGCGATCGTCCTGAGCTTCGTCGTCGCCGCCTTCGCCTGCGCCCTCGCGGCCATGTGCTACGCCGAGTTCGCCTCCACGGTCCCGGTGTCGGGCTCCGCCTACACCTTCTCCTACGCCTCCCTCGGCGAGCTCTTCGCCTGGATCATCGGCTGGGACCTGATCCTCGAGCTGTTCCTCGGAGCGAGCGTGGTCGCGCAGGGGTGGAGCGCGTACCTCGGGTCGCTGCTGCAGCAGCTGGGAGTGACCCTCCCACCGGCGCTCACCTACGGCGGCGTGGTGGACGTGCCGGCGATCCTGCTCGTCCTCGTGCTCGGCGCGCTGATGACCTTCGGGATCAAGGAATCGCTGCGCGTCAACCTGGTGCTCGTCGCGATCAAGCTGTTCATCGTCCTGTTCGTCATCATCGCGGGCCTGCAGTTCGTGAACACCGCCAACTACACCCCGTTCGTCCCCGCCGCCGAGCCCTCGCAGTCCGCGTCCGGTCTGACCCAGCCGCTGCTCCAGTTCCTCTCGGGCATCGAGCCGGCCACGTTCGGGGTCGGCGGCATCATCGCCGGCGCCTCCCTGGTGTTCTTCGCCTACATCGGGTTCGACGTCGTCGCGACGACCGCGGAGGAGACCCGCCGCCCCCAGCGCGACCTGCCCATCGGCATCATCGCCTCGCTGATCATCTGCACGGTCCTCTACTGCGCCGTCGCCCTCGTCGTGACCGGCATGGTCCCCTACCGCGAGCTCGACCCGTCCGCCGCGCTCGCCAACGCGTTCGCGTACCACGGACAGACCTGGATGGCGACGGTCATCTCGGCCGGCGCCGTCGCTGGTCTGACCACCGTCGTGCTGACGCTGCTGATCGGAGCGACGCGCATCATCTTCGCGATGGCGCGCGACGGACTCCTCCCCCGGCGCCTGGCCACCGTCCACCCGCGCCTGCGCACGCCGTGGTTCACCTCTGTGGTCGTGACGATCGTCGTCGCCCTGCTCGCCGGGCTCACCCCGATCGGCGTGCTCGAGGAGATGGTCAACATCGGCACGCTCTCGGCGTTCGTGCTGGTCTCGGTCGGAGTCGTCGTGCTGCGCCGCAAGCGGCCCGACCTGAAGCGCGGGTTCCGGGTCCCGCTGAACCCGTGGCTCCCGCTGCTCTCGGCCCTGATCTGCACCTACCTGATGCTCAACCTCTCGATCGAGACCTGGCTGCGCTTCCTGATCTGGCTGGCCGTGGGCTTCGCGATCTACTTCGCCTACTCGCGCAGCCACGCGAAGATCGGGAAGTAGCCCTACAGGGCCAGGCCCACTTTCGGCCTGGCCCACGAGCGTCCGCGAGTGTCCTTGAGGATGTCGTACTCCACCTCGACGTGCGGCTCGATGGCGCTGTACTTGTCGTTCGGGGCGCCGATCACGAGCTGGAAGCCGAGACCTCGCCACGCGCCGATCGCCCGCTTGGTGAAGTGGGCGTCCGCCTTGATCAGCGCCTCGTCCATGAACACCGGGGCGTACCGGGGGCGGTCGGCTCCCGCGTCGCCGAGCTGGTAGCGCAGCGCGGCTCCGACGATGAAGGCGATCAGCTCCTGCGACTCCCCGCCGGACTTCTCGCCGATGTGGTCGTACAGCGCCACGTGCGCGCGGGTGACGGCGTCCACGCGCTCGGCGCTGACCCGGACGTGGTTGCGGACGTCGACGAGGTCCCCGAAATCGGGCGCGGTGCGCCGCAGCCGCTGGATGAGCCGGGACATCCGCCGGTAGACCTGTTCGCGCTCCTCCTCCGTGGACACGGCCTGGATCTGCGCGCGCACCTCGCGGAGCTCGCGTCGGAAGCGGCGGCGCACCTCCGACTGGTTCTCGCGGGTGGTGATCTGCAGGCGGTGGCCGTCGTCGTAGAACGGCAGATCCTGCATGATCACATTGATCGGCTCGATCCGCTCGCGGATCTCGCGCAGCGAACGGCCGAGCGTGGAGTCGAAGCTCGTGAGGTCGTTGCCGGAGAGAGTGAGCAGGCTGTCGCGCCACTCGGTCTCGAGGCGGTGCAGGCCGCTGGTCTCGAGGGCGTCGAGCAGCCGCTCGAAGTCGCCCGCGGACGCCTCGGGGTCCACGAGCAGGTTCGGGTTCGGCCAGCGGTCGAGGAAGCCGGCCATGATCCGGCCGGCGCTCTCCCGCTGCTGCTCGTGCGCCTCGGCCGCGGAGCGGCGGTCCTCCGCCAGTCGCTGCGCCGCCGTGGCCAGCGCGGCGTCGAAGCGGACCAGGACGTCCGAGGCGCTGCCGGACGCCGCGGTCTCGGTCAAGGTGAACCGGGCGTCGAGGAAGGCGCGCTGGTCGTCGTCGAGCTCGCGTCCGGCGCGCTCCGCCGCATCGAGAACCGCCTGACTCGCGTCGACGTCGTCGACCACGACGGCCCACTCGGCCTCGATCCGCTCGCGCTCCACGCCGGCGCGGGCGATCTCCTGGCGGAGGCGCTCGAGGCGGCCGCGCAACCCGTCGATCTGCTCCTGCAGCCCGGCGAGCTCGGGGTTCGCCTCCGCCGCCTCCGCGCCGACCGCCTCCCAGCGCTCCTGCTCGGCGAGCAGCGACTCGACGTCGACCGTCTCCCACCTCACCAGCGCCAGGCGGGCGTGGCGCGTCATCCGGTCGTCGAGCGCATCGAGGGCCTCCTCCGCCGCCGACGCCGCCGAGACGGCCGCCGCGCTGCGAGCCCGGGCCGCCTCGACCACAGCGTTCAGCTCGCGGAGCCGACGGGAGTTGGAGAAGCCGAGGACGTTCGCGGCGCCGTGGCCGCCGTGCGCACCGCGCTGGCCCTGCGAGAGCTGACCGGTGAGGGTCAGGGCGAACCGGTGGCGTCCGAGCTCCGCGGCGCTGTCGACGCACACGTAGCCGAAGCGGTCCTCGAGCCGGTCCTGCAGCCAGCCGGTGAAGGCGGTGGCGCGGTAGTCGAGGCGCCCGGGCAGCGTCTGCGGGTCGAGGCCCCGCACCTCCTCGAGCCCGGTCTCCACGCCCTCGTAGCGGAGCCGGACCGGGAGCCGGAGGGAGTCGATGGCGCGGCGGAAGCGGTCCAGGTGAGCGGAGTCGATCATCAGCGTCGTCGCGAAGCCGCCGAGGGCGAGCGTGAAGGCCTCGCGCCAGGGCTCGAACTCGGCGCGGACCTCGACCAGCTCGCCGACGAAGGGCAGGTCGTCGACGGTGAGGCCGGCTGCCTCCGCGATCCGCTCGCGCGCCTCGTGCAGAGGCCGGGGGATGCTGTCCCGACGGTCCGAGGCCGAGCGCTCCTCCGCCTCGAGCTCGGCGAGCTCGCGCGCCGCGGCCTTCCGCTCGGCGACCGCGTCCGACCAGGCCGCGCGGGTGCTGCGCTTGGCGTCGGCCGCGCCCGCCGCCCGGGCGAGCACCGCCTCGAAGCGCTCGCGGGTGGTCTCCGATTCGCCGAGAGCGCGCAGGTCCTCCTCGAGCCGGGCCCGGTTCTCGCGCGCCGCTCCGAGCCGCCGCTCCACCTCGCGGAGCTCGCGCTGAGCCGTCTCGAGGCGGTCGCCGCCGGAGGCCCGCAGCACCTCGGCGAGCCCGTCCCGCTCCGACTCCGCCGCCTCGGCGAGCGCCCGCTTCTCGCGGAGCACGGCGTCGACGGCGCGGGTGCGCTCGCGCAGCTCCGCCTCGACGTCGCGCAGAAGGCCGAGGCGCTGCTCCGCCCGCCACAGGGCCGCGGGCGACACCGGGGCGTCGAACTCCCCGAGCGCGTCGATCAGGCGCATGCGCTCGGCCGAGGCGGCGATGCGCAGGCGCAGGCCCCGGAGCGGCTCGAGTGCCGCGACCTGCTGACGCGCGGTGAGCATCCGCTGCCGGGTGCTCTCGAGCTCGTCGAAGTGGGCCACGACCGCGTCGGCGGAGGCCAGGGTCTCGGGCTCCTCGAGCACGAGCCGCTTGTAGAGGTCGTCGACCGTGGTGATCTGCTGACCGGCCTGGATGCGGGCGAGCAGGCTCATCGCCTTCGATCCGGCTCCCGCCGCACCGATGCCGAGCACCGCGTGCAGGCGCGCCGAGAACTCGCGATCGGTGCCGAGCGGGTCCAGGCCGGCAGCGCGCAGCGACGCGTCGGAGAAGCGGTGCGCCGCCGCGCGGTCGAGTGCGGCGAGGTCGACCGGGCCCTCGGCGCTCGCGCGGATCCGCACGGTCTCCTCGAGCACCCGGGAGCCGGCCGGGACGTACCAGGCGCGGACCGCGCTGAAGCGCGAGCCGTCGTGGTCGACCCAGGTCATCGCGACGGCGGTCCAGGTGTCGACTCCGTCGCCGCGCAGGACGCGCATGGTCGTGCCCTCGTCCGTGCGCGACTCGTCGAGCTTGCCGCGCGCGTAGGAGAGGATGTTGCGCTGGTCCTCGCCGCGCGGACGGCCCGTCACTCCGCCGTTCGAGGCGCCGTTGAACGGCGTGGTGTGCGGCATCATCAGGGCGATGTAGGCGTCCATCAGCGTGGACTTGCCGGAGCCGGAGCCGCCGCAGAGCAGTGTGGCCCCCGGCGAGAAGCGGACCCGGTGCGCGCCGTCGTAGCCGCCCCAGTTGACCAGCTGCAGGTCCTCGGCGAGCCACTGCTGACCGCGGGAGGCGGCGGGGATCAGGCCGAAGAGGGTGTCGAGCATCGTCATCGGGGGTCGTCCTCCGGGTCGGGGGTGTCGTTGTCGATCGGCTCGTCGTCCGCGGTGACGGAATCAGGTGCGTCGGCGTCCTCAGGGAGATCGGCGCCCGAGGACAGGTCCGCGTCCTCGCCGACGCCGTCGTCCTCGAGCGCGTCGTCGTCCGCCTGCTCCGGATCGTCCGAGCCGGGCTCCTCAACGAGCGCCGCTCCGGCGACCACCGAGGACGCGTCCTCGCCTGCCCGCCCGCGCAGCCAGTCGCTCAGCTCCCGCAGCTTCGGCGCGCTCAGCACGATCTCCACGATCGGGCTGATCCGGTACCGCCCCGCGGACTCCTCGTCGACGATGCCGTCGCGGCCGAGCCGCTCCAGCGCCTTGCGGACCATGCGCTGCCGGCGGGCGGTGTCGCGCTCGGCGTCGGCGAAGTAGCTGAGCACCGTCTGCTCGACCTCCTCGACGTCCACCCGCGCCGACGGCTCGCCGGCCGCCGACTCCCGCTGATGCACCGTGCGCAGGTGCACCAGCACCAGCGTCTCGGCGCGGGTGTAGGGGAGGTCGCGCAGCAGCACCGGCATCTCGACCTCGTCGGAGCGCACCTGCTGCTTGTAGGCGACCCCGCGCTCGTGGTCGACGATGAGCCGCACGAACAGGTCGTTCAGCCGCGACTCGATCAGCTGCCGGTGCTCCTGGAGCACGGCCCACTGCTCGCGGTGGCGGTCGGCGAGGAGGAAGCGGCGCTGCAGCACGTGCACGAGCACCCGGCGCACCTCGGTGTCGAGGACGCCGCGGTCGCCGGGGAAGAGCTCGTCGGGGTCCTCCTCCATCGACACGGGCGCGATGAACGGATCGGCGGCGGGCCCGTCGGTCGCCAGGGTGTCACTCATCGTCGGTCTCCTCCTCGGTGCGGGCGGTCACGGATCCGAAGGCGAAGCGGCGCACGGTCCCATCGGGTCGGCGCGTGCTCACGACGGAGTAGCCCTCGCGGTCGACGAGGCCCGTCCGGTGCGCGATCTCGAGCAGCCCGAGCAGGTCGACGGGCCGTCGAGTGTCCTCCGGAGCCGCGCTGAACGCGTCCGCCAGATCGAACTCGTCGCCGAGCTCCGCCACGTAGGCCTCCAGCTCCGCGTAGCGGGGACCGCCCCAGGCCCGGCTGTCGTCGCCGACGAACTCGGCGTCGCCGTCGTCTCCGGCCAGGGGCGCCGGCCCGCCGGCCGGACGCACGTCTCCCAGGGTCTGGCGCAGGTGGCCGATCCCGGCGACGGGCAGGTGCCGCAGCGGCGCGACCGGCGCGTCCGGCGAGATCCCGCCCGTCCACTCCTGGAGCCCCGCCATCACGTCGCGCAGCAGCTCGTCCACCTGGCGGTCGCGAGCGGGGTCATGGGTGCGGACCTGGCCCGTGATGACGTGGGAGGCGCGACGCTGCGCCGTCAGGACCTCCTGCACGCCCAGCTCCACCCGGCGGCCGATCGCGGCCAGCTCCGCGCGCTGGGCCGGGTCCATCAGGCGGGAGAACGGCTGCACGAGCACGGTGTGCAGCTGATCGGCGAGCGCATCGATCCGCTCGGGGTCGCCCAGGAGGCGGAGGGCACCGGCGAACGCGCGGCCCTCGCTGGTGGCCTGCATCACGTGCTGCCCGCGCTCGAGGTACTCCCGCAGCACCTCGCCGGTCGGGCGGACGTCGCGGCGCAGATCCGCGACCACGTCGCGCTGCATCGCCTTGATCGACTCCGCCACCCGCGCGAAGTCGGCCGGCAGCTCGCGGGCGAGGTGCACCACGTTCTCGGCCTCCTCGAGCAGCTGCTCGTCGTCCGCCGGCTCGAGGTCGGCGCCCTCCTCGAGGGCCGCGATCTCGGCGTCCAGGCGCGCTCGCTCCTCGCGGAGCCGCGAGAGCCGGGCCTCCGGGTCGGGCTCGACGTCCGCGGCCAGCCGCTCGACAGCCTCCAGCAGGGTGCGCACCCGCGAGTTCGAGACGCGCGTGCGTCCGCCGCCGGTGCGCCCGGTGATCTCGAGGGCGCTCACGGCGTGGGCGCTCAGCCGGTAGACCTCGGCCTCGCCCTCGATCTGCGGCACGAGCCAGCCGACGCGGACCCAGTAGCGGCACACCTCGCGCGCCGTGCCGCTCGGCAGTGCGCGCTCGCCCTCGTCGTACCCAGCCGCGCGCAGCTCCTCGAGCAGCTCCCCCACCTCGGCGTGCGCGTCAGCGACGGCCACCACCTGCCGGTCGACGGTGAACACGAGCGACAGGGCGGCGAGGACGAACGGGGCGTACCGGCCGTGGAGGAGATCCAGGGTCGGCGTCCGGAAGGCGCCGAGGGAGCGCAGGTAGGCGGCCTCGGCGCGGGAGTTCGACATCGCCCTCAAGGATAGGCGGCGGGCCGCCATCGCGCGGACGGGGCGCCAGGGGCCCTCCCGCTCGCGGACCCGACCTCCTCGGCCCGGCTCGATCCTCCGAGCGGCAGGCGGCAGCCGCTCCTCGCCGTTCCGCCGGGGTCGCGATCTCGTCGACGCGAGGATCGCCCGACGCCGTCACCGGCCGACAGCCGCCACCCCGCCCGCCGAGCTCTGCGGCACCGGTCCGCACCTCCACAGGGAGAACCCGGTGACCGCGGAGGCGTGCTCCCCCGACTCCGTCCCCGCCGGCCCCCACTCCTGCAGCTCGGTGCATTCGTCCGCCACTGCGGCCTTCCGCACCGACTCGGTCGGCGGAGCGGAGTTCTTCAGCACCAGCAGAGGCGTGCGTCCTGCCGCGATCATCCGGGTGACGTCCTGCTCGGTGAAGACCCGCGCCTGGCCGGAGTAGCCGCCGTCGGTGAGCACGCTCGCGCCGGTCGTCGCGATGATCGGCGCCGAGATCGCCCAGGAGTCGGTGAGGAACAGGGGCGCGCCGTCCACCCCGCCGCCGGCGGCACGAGCGGCGGCGACCAGGCCGGTCTCGTCGGCGGTCATCGAGTCGTGCCCGCCGACCGCGTCCGGCGACGAGACCGCGAACGGAGCCGAGGTCTCGGCCCGCTGCGGGAAGCGCAGGCCGACGAGCGCGTCGCCGCCCGACCCGTCGAGGGACGCGTCGAGCACCTGCAGGCTGAACGCGACCGGCCCGGCCAGGATCACGACCGCTGCCGCGAGCGCGACGGGACGACGGCGGGCCGCTTCCCTCCGGCTCCCGACCGCTCGCTCCACCGCACCGCCCCTCCGTCGCCGCGCCACCACCGCGACCACGACGAGCCCTGCTCCGGCGAGCGCCGCGAACGGCAGGCCCAGCACCGCGGGCAGCTGCCCGCCCACGGCGAGCACCGCGCTCCACGCCGTCTGCGCGACGAGGAGGAGCGGCAGCACCAGCCGCGCGACGACCCGGGTCGACGCGAGCAGCCGCACCACTTCCGCCCAGCCCAGCGCCGCGAGGAGCGCCAGCTGCACTCCGATCGCCGCGACGTAGGCGGTGTGCGGCACCGTCGCCACCGAGAGCACCGCCGCCGACGTCGCCAGCCACACCGCGGTCAGGACCAGGAGGGCGAACGGACCGCGGGTGCTCCCCCGCCGCGGCCACCAGCGCACCGCCCCCAGGATCAGCCCCGCGAGCGCCGCGGGGTACAGCCAGCCCACCTGGGTCGCGTACTGCGCGAGCAGAAGCTTCACCGGCGACGATCCCGCCGCTCCGCCCATCGCCGCGACGTGGGCGGACGCGACGACGGCGCCGGGCACCGCGCCCGAGATCAGCCGATCGAGCCCGTTGAATCCGAACACCATCGCGAACACGTCATTCCCCGTCGACCCGTCGATGTACGGCCGGTCGCCCGCGGGCACCGCCTGGATCGCGACCGTCCACGCCACGGAGGCGCCCACCGCGACGGCCAGGAGCCCGCCCGCCCAGGCGAGGGCTCGGCGCCACCCGCGCACCCCGACGAGAGTCGCCACCACGAGCGCCGGCAGGACGAACCAGGCCTGCATCATCTTCGCCTGGAAGCCGATCCCGATGGACAGCCCGGTCATCAGGAGCGGCCACCACCGCCCGGTCAGCACCGCGCGCTGCCACCACACCAGCGCCACGGCGAGTGCCGCCGTGAGCAGCCCGTCCTCCATCGGGTGCCCGAACATCGACACGAAGATCGGCGTGCTCGCCGCCGCTGCCGCCGCGACCAGCCCGAGCCCGCGGCCGCCCCACCGGAGCCCGACGACCGAGCACGCCGCGACCGTGATCAGCCCTTCGATCAGCTGCGGCAGCGCGATCGACGACGTCGACATGCCGAACAGCCGGATGCTCAGCGCCTGCGGCACCGCGAACCCCGCCAGCTTGTCCAGCGTCACCGAGGCGGCGGGATCGAAGGCTCCGAACGCCAGCGCGTGCCACGACTCCGACATCGACCGCGCCGCCGCCTCGTAGAAGACGGCGTCTCCGCCCCGGGCGAGATTCCATCCGGTGAGGACCGTCGATCCGCACAGGATCGCCAGGAGGGTGAGTCGCGCCCACCAGGGTTCGCGCCACCAGCGGGCGAGCGGAGCGGAGTCGGTCACGTCCACCGACGCTAGGGAGTCGTCCTGCCGCCGCCCTTGCGGGCGGTCGGGGAGACGCCGTGCATGCCGCTCCGGCTTCTCAGTCCGGACGCCGCCGACACGGCCCACGACCAGGAAAGGTGCCGCCACGGTGCTCATCGCCCCCGGAAACGACGGAAGCCCTGACGACGACCGGTGATCTCATCAGGGCATTCCGTCGGGCTGACAGGATGTGGACCTGCGACCCCTTGACCCTTGGGCAGACGGTTCAGCCCGATTCCTTGATTATCCGGGTCGCTCTGTCATCAGAGGACCCGTTCTCACGTTATGTGTTGCATGGTGTGCATGCGTCAGGACCCGGCCAGGTCCCGGCGCTTGGTCGACGTCGCCGCCGCACGCGGCGTTTCAGGCGGAGTTCTCGTCGATCAGGTGTGGTTTCCGCGCCGACTTCCCTTGCGCACCGGCCGGCGGACGCCTGAGACCGCCAGCCCCGCGGACGCTCATCGCCGCCCCTCACCTGCTAGGGAACGGGACGAATGACAGGACTACATCCGCGAGGGCACGATCCCGCTCGACTTCTTCTGGGAACTCCGATCAGGACCGATGCTCTCCCTTCGGCTGGGTCGGCGCGCCACGCCTGATATGCCTGCTCGAGGATGTCCTCGTGGCCTTCTGGGGTGAGGCGGTCACCTTCGCACCAGCCTGCTGAGCGTGGGGGGTGATGGTGTCGGGAGCGAGGGTTCCAGCAGGAGAGGCTTCGTCGACGACGAGGAGTCGGCCTGGTGTGAGGTTCCAGGTGCCGTTGCGGTGTTCGTGGAGCTTCTCCGCCGTGTTCTCCGTCGAGATCCCTCTATCGCCGGCCACGACATCGGCTGCTGCCGCGGATGGGGCGAGACCGATCACGGAGCCCGTGCCGTGGTGTTTCTCTCACGCTCCCCGCAACGCGGACATCGTGGTCGTCTTCCCCGTCCCTGCCGGGCCGACGAGGACATCGACGTGCGTGCAGCGACGCCGATCTT
The DNA here is from genome assembly GCF_009834265.1 of Rathayibacter sp. VKM Ac-2805. Classification (NCBI taxonomy): domain Bacteria; kingdom Bacillati; phylum Actinomycetota; class Actinomycetes; order Micrococcales; family Microbacteriaceae; genus Rathayibacter; species Rathayibacter sp. VKM Ac-2805. The sequence continues at coordinate 1,408,545 of NZ_CP047185.1, read as the reverse complement.
CGCGATCGCCCGCTCCTGATCCGGTGACAGCATGTGCCCGTCTCGGTTCTTCTTCCGCGCCGCCTGCTCGACCCAGGTCAGCGGCACCATCGGTCCACTCCTGTCGTTCGACACGATGAGGAGTCTGTCTTCGGCGGCGAGCAGCTGTTCGGAGGACTGAGCAATGGAGGCTTTCGGGCGGAACAGGCTGGATCCGTCCGCGCGGCGGAAGCTCGACGAACTCGATGCCAGCTCCGGCGGAGTCAGCCGCCGCGAGACACTTTCTGCGGCGTCGATGATCTGCCGGGTGATGTGATCGCGGTCAGCGTCCGCCGATCTGCCGCAGGCCACACTCCCCCCATGATGTTCCCGCTGGTCCGCGAACTGGCGCTGACCGAATCCCGGTCGCGGTGACGTGTCGGGTGCCGGGGTCTCGCAAGCAAGCGTTCCTCCAGTCGTGGGCGAACCCAGTCTCTCAACGCGACGGAGACAACGATCGCCTCACGAATGCCGCCGTCGATCATCACCGCGACGATTCCTCGTGTATCAGTGCATTTGCTAGAAGGTCGAAGCTGAGGCCCTCTCGAACAGACATACCCTCTACTGCTCCGAATACGCCATATCGCCTGGGTGAAAAGGGTAGCTTCGTACCCGTGAAGAACCAAGGCGGTCGTCCCCGCGCGACTGACATCACGGCAGCCCTTCGAGAATCTGCCGAGCGCATAGTCACCGAGAAGGGATACACGGCCCTCACCGTGGAGGCTATCGCGAGCCGAGCGGGAACCACACGGCCGGCCTTCTACCGAAGATACTCTTCCCTGCCGCACCTGGTCGTAGAGATGATGGCCGAAAAGTACGGCACCGGGGCCCGTGTAGACACTGGGGCACTTGAAAGCGACCTGCACCTCCTGCAACGGGCCGATTACGAGATGTTCTCTTCGCCGTTCATGAAGCACGCCCTTCTGGGGATCCTGGAAGCCGCGCGGGCCTATCCCGATGTTCGGAAGCACCTGAGTGAAGAATTCGTGAAGCCTCGCCGCGAGAATGTCGCGCGCGTACTGAACGCCGCAGTCGACCGCGGGGAGATCGCAGCCGTGGGGTGGAAGCCCGAAACAGTTGCAGACCTTCTCGTCGGTCCGCTCATGAGCCGGTCACTCATTCCGAGCTCTTCCGACCTCACTGAAGAACTGGTGGAAGAAACCGTGCAAGCAGCGTGCCGCTACCTCGGCATCAAGTAAGGCGATCCTCGAACGAGCCGCCGAAACGTACGGCAAGCCAGCCGCGGAACTCCTGATCGTCACGGTTCGGAGATGAGAAGGTCGCCAATCCGCTGTCGACACGTATCGCGGAACGCGGTGACCACGCGAATGCCCCCTTGTGGCCTGAACCTCGCACCTGTGCGCCGCAACCGCGCCGCCGCATCGTGTCGGAGACACCCGCGCCGCGTCCTCCGCATCGATTCCGCCTCTGGCACACGAGGAGCAAGGAGCGCGAACGACTGCACGCAGGAGTGCGGCCACTGCGCAACGGCCGTTGCCCCCGGGAGTGAGACTCCGGCGAGCGCATCGAAGCCGAGCACCCGAGCTCTGACCTCCCCACGTCCTGCATCACCTTGACGTGAACGCGGATCTTCCCGCGCGACATGACACGCGCCCGCGCACCAGCCCCCGCCATGCAGCGATGCACCAATCAGCCCTTCGATCGGCCACACCACTGACCACGAGCCTTTCCGACGCTCTTGAGCGAACCTCTTGCGACTCGACGAGCTGCGACTTACGCTGGGGTTCCGTGACGCCATGTCACGGAACTCTAGCGTAAGGAGAACTCGTGTCCGCAGGTGTGGACACCGTCGGCGTCGCACTCCGACTGATCCTCGTGGCCGCCACGCTGGGGTACGCGTTTCAGGTCTTCGTCCAGGTGGCTCGCCCTCAGGCGGCTGGCATAGCCAGCGCCGTTGCTGCATGCTGTCAAGTTTCTGCACCACCTCTGCTCGCGATTGCGCTCTACGTGGCGGTGTTACGAAACGAGTCCCGCCTCAACGGTTTTCGGAGTGCACAGTTCCTCGCAATCGTGGGACGATACACCCTGACCATCTATCTCGGGTCAAGCATCCTCTGCACGCTCGTCGCGTATGGTTTCGGGGCATACGGACAGCTTTCGATGAGTGCCGCCATGGGAATCGCTGGCGTCCTTTTCGCGATATTGAGTGGCCTCTGTGCTGTCCTGCACCATTGCGGCGTACGTGGGCCCCTAGAAGCACTCGTACGAGCCGTCGCCGGACTTCTCGGCGGCCGCGCGAGGCCCCACACGGAAAGCAAAGGAGGTTGATCATGAACGGAATCAAGGAATTTCGCCGGGTCATGGCGTTCGCAGGTCACGTTGCTCAGCGCCACGGGGTTGCTGTCTCACCGGAGCACGTAGCCTTCGCGCTCGCAGCAACAGAACCAGCAAGAACTCCGGCCAGTAGTGCAGTCATCGAGTACGGAGCGCGGCGAGGATGGCAGGTGCAGCCTGAGCCGCCCTCCTTGCGGCAGCGTCTTCTGCCCGCCCGCCGCCCGGACGTCGAACCACGGCTCCAGCGCGAGATCGAGCGCGCAGCAGCCGGCGGTTCCCCCGACGTGCGGACTGTGCTCCGGAGCTTCGCTGACAGTGGCGAACTCGCCCCCGTTGGCGAGATGGTCGAATCAGCCGGCCAGACACTCCATGAATGGCTGGGTCATGGTGATGGCTGAGACGAACAACAGTGCCCCCGTGATGGAGGTTCGCGGGCTGGGCAAGGACGTCGATCGTCTGCAGATCTTGAACAGCATGACCTTCGAGATCGGCGAAGGAGAAGTCGTCGGCCTCATCGGGCCGAACGGGGCTGGAAAGACGACGCTCATGCGCACTCTCGCCGGCCTCTACTCGCCGACGAGAGGCACCGCATCCGTCCTTGGGCACCCCATCGGTTCCCCTGGGGCGCGCCGAGCCCTCAGCCTCATGCCCGAAGATCCGGATCTCTACCCCGGCCTCAGCGTCGTTGAACACGTCCGACTCATCGAACGCCTCAACGGTACGCGCAGTAGTGCCGAGGTCGCGTTGGATCTGCTCGAACGCTACGGACTGCGGGATAAGCACGATGCGCTGCCGCACGAGCTTTCCCAGGGCATGCGTCGCAAGCTTGCCCTTGTGCTCGCCCTCCGCAAGGGATCTCGTGTACTTCTCCTCGATGAGCCGTTCAACGGACTGGACCCGGTCTCGGCGAGGGAGCTGAGGGAGGAGATTCGGCACTTGTCCGAAGACGGCCATGGCATCCTGATCTCCATGCACGGGCTGGGGGACCTCGCGCGGATCGCGGATCGAGTTCTGATTCTCTATGGCGGAGAAATCGCCCATGTCGCCGAGCTCAGCGATGCCTCCGCCTCACGGGACTCGCTAGAAGACTCATACCTCGCTATCGTTGGAGCTATCCGCGATGAACCCGCATAGCCCGAGAGTCGAAGTCCTCTCGTCAGCCGCGGCGCTCACGCTCTCGCAAGTGCTCATGCGCCTACGAGAGCTCCGTATTCTTCTCTTCAACCCCCTGGCACTCGTCGCTGCGGTCGTCGCAGCCGGCGGATACATCTGGGTCCTTGTGACGCAGGGCGATCACCTCGCCGACGACCCATCCACAGCCCAGCCCTACGTCGCAGGATTCGTCTTCGGGTTGTGCTTGATCATCGTCTCCTTGACAGCTCAACGAGGGTCGCCCCTCCGGCTTCAGCCGGGCGACGTCTCCTGGGCATTGCAGAGCCGGCACGGGCCTCGGGTCGTGCTTCTCGTACACGGCGTCGGCGCCTCGCTGAGCGCCTTCATCGGCGCGACGGTATCAGCAGCAGTCGCCTTGGCGCTCCGAGGCGAACCGCCAGCACTCGGCCCCATCTCCGGGTTCGCGGTACTCAGTGTTCTCCTTGCGCTACGTGCTGCCTCATTGGGATCTCACCTGCTGGGTCAGTCCCGGTTCAAGGGGGCACGGCTGGCGGGCGTCTCGACACTCGTTGCAGCATCGCTGGTCTGGGTCGGTTCCTTCGTGGCACGCTTCGTCGGAGTCGGCGAAGACGTATGGCTTGTCGACGTCGTGACCGAAACAGGGGCGTCACCATTCCGGGCAGTCATTGAGCCGGAACACAGCGGCCTCGGCGTCAGCGGCGCCGTTCTCGTGCTTGCCGCCGCGGTGCTGACGATCTGCTTCGGACGAGCGAACGCCTTCGTAGAGCCTGCAGTTCACGAGAGCATCCTGGCGAACCAGTTGCAGAAGGTTCTCTCTGGCGGACAGACATCCTCCCTCCAGGGACGCGGTTACAAAGCCGGGCTCAGCTCCTGGACCCGCTGGCCTGATGACCCCCTGCACACTCTCCTCTGCAGCCACCTCGCCCAGGCACGCCGCCGCCGGACACAGTACATCGGAACGATCCTCATGATGAACGTCATCGTCCTTGTGCCGATTCTGCTTCGCGACTTCGTTCCCGCAGGCACCGGGCTTCTCATCGCGCTCCTCGTCCTCACGATATCGAGTCCTTCTCAACTCGCCGCAACAGAACTCGATCACCAACACCTTCTTCTGGCGGACGTGTCTCTCATCAGAGCTGGACTCGTCGGAGTCTGCCTCAACGCTCTGCTCGACCTCTTGGTGTGCGCACCCGCTCTGGTCATCGGCGTATCCATCGTCTTGGGCAGTCCTCTTTGGGGGTTGGCTTTCCTCCTTCCCCTGGTTCTCTACCTGCTCAGTTCTTCCTTCGGCGGCGTGGGAGCGCGTGCGCTCTCAGACGCGACGCTGGGGCGCGCATTCGTGTCTCTCCTTCTCGGGGCGATCCCTCTGCTGACGGCGGTCTCCGCGGTGGCGGCGTACGGTGACGACCATCTGGCGCTCCGGCTCTGGCTCACCACGACCGGAACGTTGCTGGTCAGTACCCTGCTTTACGCTGGTATGGCCATAGCGGTTTTCGTCACTGCAAGGCCTCAGGGCACCCATGAAGATCTGCACACGCATGATCCGGAACTGGTCCACCGCTAGCCGAAGACGTCCGAGCAGTCCACCCCCAGAGGTCCGCTCGTTCGATGCCGAGGCGGTCGCCGCGAGGACGTCGGCGGGGGCGTCCGCGAGAGTGAACTCCTCCGCGGCCGGGCCGAGTGCGGTGAGGCTGAGTACACCGACCGCCACGCCTCGGAAGCCTGCTGATCTGGTGCACCCCGGCATCAAGGTCGTCTCTGAGTCCGTGGATGAAGGCGACCGCCCGAGCGGCTCCCGTGCGACCCGCTTCCTCCCAGCTGCCGAGACCCCGCTCCTCGCCAGCACCTTGACAGGGGAGACGCTCCCAGTCGTCGACGTGGCCCTACTGCTCAAGGCAGGGTTCACCGGTCACCGCGCGTGCACGCGCTCAAGATCTCGGCGCTGGCGGACCGGTCTGGGGAGGTGCATCAGAGCTACTCCGACTTCGTGATGCTCGGCGCGCTCCTCGCCGCCCGCGGCTCCGAGATCTCAGGGCTTCACGTCGGCGACATCACTGCGATCAACGGTTCGTCACGATCCTCCGCCAGACCTCTGCTGGCGCAGGCGGCCTCGTCACCAAGCAGACCCAGGGGCGAGACATCCGGGACGTTCCGATCCTGCAAGCGCTCACCCCTGCGCTTGAGCGCCTCACCGCGGGCCGTGAGCCAGAGGACCGATCACTGACCGGACTCCGCGGTGGCGTGCTCACCACCGCCTCCGTGCGGGACGCGACGACAGCGGATCAGCTCGTCGCCGATCGTGACCGGACGAGCCTCACCCTTCACGGCCTCCGGCACACCGGAGCAGCCTGGCTCGCCGACGCCGGCATCGCCCTCCACGTCCTCCAGGACATCCTCGGCCGCACATCGATCGAGACCACCCACGGCTGTCTCCACCCCGATACCAGGCACCTCACCGACACTGCCGCTTGCGCCGACGCGTACCTCGTCGCACACGAAAACGTCAGAGCCCCGAACCGTCCGCCCGAACGACGCCACCGCGGCCTCGATGAAGGCTGGCGATCGCGGCTACGGCGGGCTCCAGGTCCCGGCCAGGTATCGGCTCGTCGCACCGGCCTCGATGGGGAGCATGTCGGCTGACACCGACATCCGCGGTCGGATGCTTCCGTATAGCCCCCGAAAAGGTCAACGGAGACGACGAAGCCCAGGTGGAGAACTTGCTCTCACCTGGGCTTTCCGTCGGGCTGACAGGATTTGAACCTGCGACCCCTTGACCCCCAGTCAAGTGCGCTACCAAGCTGCGCCACAGCCCGTGGCAGACCGGGCCGAGGCCCGGGCAACTCGACTACCTTAGCGGATGCCGACGCCGGAAGTGAAAACGAGCGGGGCCCGTAGAATCGACCGCGGAACGCGCCGGCACCCGTCGACGCACCGTCGGCAGCTCGGGAGGCGTCAGCAGTGGATGCGCGGCAGAAGCGATCACAGGTAGCCCTGCACCGGGCCATCATCGAACTCGCGACCGGCCGCGACGTCGCCACCCTCACCGTCTCCGAGATCACGGATCTCGCCGGCGTGAACCGCTCCACCTTCTACGCCCACGCCTCCTCCGCCGCAGAACTGCTCTGCGCCGCCCTGCAGGACGAGCTCGACGCGATCCGCGAGGGCTACCTCCAGCAGCTCCGGAGCGGCGCCGCGACCGATGCGAGCATCCGCGAGGGCACCTCCCGCGTCCTCGGCCACCTTGACGGCCACCGCGACCTCTACCTCCGCGCCTTCGACGCTCCCGGCGGCGACTCGGGCCTCCGCGCGATGCTCGCGGGGCACTTCCGCACCGCCGTCTCCGCGACGCTCGACACCGGGATCCTCGACGTCCCGCCCGCGGACGCACCGCTCGGGTTCCTCGAGGACGCGACGGCCTCGTTCCTCGCGGCGGGCTCCGTCGGCCTGATGGAGCAGTGGCTCCGCCTGCCCGCGCCCCGCGATCCCGGCAGCTACCTCGCCGCCTACCGACGGCTCCTGCCGACGTGGTGGCCCTTCGCCACCGGCGACTGACCGGCCTCCCGGCCCTGCCGACGCCCGCTCGGAGAGACGACCGCCCGGTTCGAGGGAGGCTGCTGGGCCTTCGGCAGCGCCGCGCCGCCCGTCACTCCCACTCGCGACGAGGCCGACCTGCTCGATCGAGACGATCGGAGCGGCAACCGCCCCCTCGACTCGACGACCTATCCTCCCGGAGACGCGGACGGCCCGCGGGAGGAGCTCCCACGGGCCGGACACGGTGCGGCTGCGCTCAGCGCGCGCGCTTCTCGCGGATGCGCACGCGACTGCGCTCAGCGCGCGCGCTTCTCGCGGACGCGCATGTTGACGTTCACCGGCGACCCCTGGAAGCCGTAGATCTCGCGGAGGCGCCGCGCGATGTAGCGGCGGTAGCCCGGGTCGAGGAACCCGGTCGTGAAGAGAACGAATGTCGGCGGACGCGACGAGGCCTGCGTGCCGAAGAGCACGCGGGGCTGCTTCCCTCCGCGGAGGGGGTGCGGGTGCGCCGCGGTGAGCTCGGCGAGGAAGGCGTTGAACTTGCCCGTCGGGATGCGGGTGTCCCACGACTCGAGGGCGAGCTCGAGCGCCGGCACGAGCTTCTCGAGGTGGCGGCCGGTGCGGGCCGAGATGTTGACGCGGGGCGCCCACGCCACGTGGGCGAGGTCGGTCTCGATCTCGCGCTCGAGGTAGCGGCGGCGCTCGTCGTCGAGGAGGTCCCACTTGTTGAAGGCGAGCACGAGCGCCCGGCCCGACTCCAGCACCAGGTCGATGATCCGGACGTCCTGCTCCGAGATCGGCTGCGAGACGTCGAGGACGACGACGGCGACCTCGGCCTTCTCGAGCGCGGTCGAGGTGCGCAGCGACGCGTAGAAGTCGGCGCCCTGCTGGAGGTGCACGCGGCGGCGGATGCCCGCGGTGTCGACGAAGCGCCAGACCTTGCCGGCGATCTCGACCTGCTCGTCGACCGGGTCGCGCGTGGTGCCGGCGAGCTCGTTGACGACGACCCGCTCCTCCCCCGCGGCCTTGTTGAGCAGGCTGGACTTGCCGACGTTCGGGCGGCCGAGGATCGCGACGCGGCGCGGTCCGCCGACCTCGCGCTTGGCGACGGCCGACTCCAGAGGCAGCTTCTCGAGCACCGCGTCGAGCAGGTCGGCGACGCCGCGGCCGTGGACGGCCGAGACGGGGCGGGGCTCGCCCAGGCCGAGCGACCACAGCGAGGCGGCGTTCGGCTCCTGGCGGGCGTCGTCCACCTTGTTGGCGGCGAGGAAGACCGGCTTCTTCGTCTTGCGCAGCAGCTTCACGACGTGCTCGTCGGTCGCGGTCGCGCCGACGTTCGCGTCGACGACGAAGATGACGGCGTCGGCGAGGTCGATGGCGATCTCGGCCTGCATGGCGACGGAGGCGTCGATGCCGCGGGCGTCGGGCTCCCAGCCGCCGGTGTCGACGATGGTGAACGCCCGGTCGATCCACTCCGCCTTGTAGGACACGCGGTCGCGCGTGACGCCCGGGGTGTCCTCGACGACGGCCTCGCGGCGGCCGAGGATGCGGTTCACCAGCGCGGACTTGCCGACGTTGGGGCGGCCCACGATCGCCACGACCGGGAGGGCGGGGAGGTAGCGGACCTCGTCCGAGTCCTCCCCGGCGAACTCGAGGAGGTCGAGGTCCTCCTCGTCGAGGTCGTAGTCCTCGAGTCCGCTGCGGAGCGCCTGCGCGCGTGAGGAGGCGAGCTGCTCGTCGAGGTCGCCGAGGCGCTCGACGAGGTCGTCGTCTCCGAAGTTCAGCTCGTCGTCACCGACGTGCGTGTCCTGTGCCATGACCGGCCCTTGCTCTCGAAGTTCGGACCTCGGCGACGACCGCGTCGACGGTCTGCTCGAAGTCGAGATGAGTGGAGTCGAGAAGAGTGACTCCTTCTGCGGCGTTCATGAAGTCGACCACCTGCGAGTCGGCGCGGTCCCTCGACCGCAGCGCCTGACCCGTCGCCTCGGCGGATTCCGTGGTGACCTCGCGCGAACGCCTGGCCATTCTAGCCTCTTCGCTCGCCGTCAGCAGGATCCGGACCGGAGCGGTCGGTGCGACGACCGTCGTGATGTCGCGGCCCTCGACGATGATGCCCTCCCGGCGCGTCTCGCCGATGATCCTCCGGAACAGCAGCGTGATCCGCCGGCGGACCTCGGGGACCTTCGCCACGGCCGAGACGCGCGCGGTCACCCGGGGCTCCCGGATGGCGGCGGTCACCTCGGTCGGGCCGACCCACACCGAGTACGACTCGGGGTCGGTGCCGATGGAGTAGTCGAAGCCGTCGAGCGCGTCGACGATCGCATCCTGGTCCTCGAAGTCGAGGCCGCGGTCGAGTCCGTGCCAGGCGAGCGCGCGGTAGGCGGCCCCCGTGTCGAGGAACTCGAAGTCGAGACGGCGGGCGGCCGCGCGCGACACGCTGGACTTGCCGCTGCCGGCCGGACCGTCGATGGCGACCACGACGGCCTCGCCGAAGTCGCCCTGCTCGGCGGCCTCGGAGCGCGCCTCGCGCTCGGGAGCCGCGCCCCCGTCCTCCGGAATGCTCTGCTGTGCCCGGCGGGCGGGCGTCATCCTGTTCAGGCCGCCCTCCTGCCTGTTCTGCTCGGTGCTCATCCGGCGATCCTCCAGCCGCGTACGGTCAGTTCTTCGGTCAGCGGCGCGACCGCTTCGGGCACCACCGAGATCTCGGCGAGACCCACTCGGCGCCCCTGCGCGTGCTCGAGGCGCACGTCCTCGAGATTGACGCCCGCCTCGCCGATCTCCACCAGGAGCCGCGCGAGGGTTCCGGGAGAGTCGTCGACGAGGACGATCAGGGTCGAGAAGCGCTGGTCCTGGCCGTGCTTGCCGGGCAGGCGCGCCACTCCGGCGTTGCCCGCGGCCAGGTGCTCGGCGAGCACGCGGCGCGAGCCGGGCGCCTCGAGGTCGCGAAGCGCGTCGGCCACCGCGGCGACGTCGTCGCGGAAGGCGTCGAGCACCGCGACGACGTGCTCGCGGTTCGCGGCCAGGATCTGCATCCAGAGCTCGGGGGCCGAGGCCGCCAGGCGCGAGACGTCGCGGACGCCCTGCCCGGCGAGGCGGAGCGCCGCGTTCGGGGCGTCGAGGAGGCGCTGGCCGAGCAGTGACGAGATCACCTGCGGGGCGTGCGAGACGAGGCCGACCGACAGGTCGTGCTCCTCCGGGTCCATCTCGACGATGGTGCCGCCGAGGTCGAGAGCGAGGCCCTCCACCCTTGCGAGCGCGTCGGGCGCGGTCTCGCCGTCGCGGCAGATCACCCAGGGTCTGCCGACGAAGAGGTCTCCCCGCGCGGCGACCGGTCCGCCGCGCTCGCGGCCGGCCATCGGGTGCGAGCCGATGTAGCGGGCGAGGTCGACGCCGCGGGAGCGCAGCTCGCGCAGCGGCTGGGTCTTGACGCTCGCCACGTCGGTGACGACGGCTCCGGGGTGCGCCGCGAGCTCGCGCTCGACGACGCTCGCGGTGACGTCAGGGGGGACGCAGACGACGACGACGGAGGGCCGGTCGTCGGCGGAGGCGGCGCGGCCGGCCCCGTAGTCGATGGCGAGGGAGAGGCTCGCGGGCGATGCGTCGTCGAGGACGACGTCGATCCCGCGGGAGGCGAGGCCGAGGCCGATGGAGGCGCCGAGCAGTCCGGAGCCGACCACCCGCACCGTCCCGGTCGTCCGCATCGCGGGCGGCGCGGGGTGCAGGAGCTCGTTCACCCCGACAGCCTAGCGATCGGCGCGGCGCTGCTTGTCGGCGCCGGACCGGCGCGGAGGACCGTCGCTCCGCCCGCCGCCGGCGGAGGAGCCGCCGCGATCGTACGACCGTCCCGCCGAGCCGCCGCGGTCGGACGACCGTCCGGACGATCCGCCGCGATCCGAGGATCGCCCGGCCGAGCCGCGCTCCGCCGGGGCGACGCGCTCGCCGCTGTCAGGCCGGGGCCGCCGCGCACCCGCGCTCGCCTTCTTCGAGGGGACCGCGGGAGCGGCCGCCACCGCCTCGCCGCCCTGCCGCGCGATCGTGAGCAGCGCGCCCAGCTCCTCCCGGGTCAGGTCCCGAAGATCGCCCGAGCGCAGGGTGCCCAGGTGCAGCGGCCCGAACTGGCGCCGGACGAGCTCGATCACCGGGTGGCCGACCGCCGCCATCATCCGACGGACGACCCGGTTGCGACCGGAGTGCAGGGTGATTTCGACGAGCGAGGCGTTCGAGCGGCCCTCCGGCCGGCCGAGGAGACGCGCCTTGTCGGCGGCCACCGGTCCGTCGTCGAGCTCGATCCCGGAGGTCAGCGTCGCGATCGTCTGCGGGAGGACCTGCCCGTGCACCTTCGCGATGTAGGTCTTCGTCACTCCGAACGACGGGTGCGCGAGGACGTGGGCGAGCTCGCCGTCGTTGGTCAGCACCAGCAGTCCCGAGGTCTCGGCGTCGAGGCGCCCGACGTTGAACAGCCGCTCCTCGAAGTTCTTCGTGTAGAGGCTGAGGTCGGTGCGTCCGTTCTCGTCCGCCAGCGAGCTGACGACGCCGATCGGCTTGTTGAGCATCACATAGCGGCGCGAGGTGTCCAGCTGCACCGCGACCCCGTCGACCTCGATCCGGTCGGTCGCCGGATCGATGCGGCGGCCGAGCTCGTCCGCCACCTCGCCGTTGACGCGGATCCGCCGTGCCACGATCATCTCCTCGACCACTCGTCGGGAGGCGACCCCCGCTGCCGCGAGGACCTTCTGCAGTCGTTCGCCGTCGGGGCCGCTGTCAGGCGCGCTCATCGAATCCGTCTCTTCCGTCGCTCAGTAGGGGGGAGATCTTCGGCAGCTCGTCGAGCGAGGTGAGGCCGAGGTGCACGAGCAGCTGCTCGGTGGTGCCGTAGAGGACCGCGCCCGTCTCGGGGTCGTGGCCGACCTCCGCGATGAGGCCGCGGCCGAGGAGGGTGCGCGCGACGGAGTCGACGTTGACCGCGCGGATCTGCGCGACCTGACCGCGTGAGACCGGCTGCTTGTAGGCGATCACGGCGAGCGTCTCGAGCGCCGCCTGCGAGAGCCGCGTCGGGTTCTGCGTCAGGACGAAGTCCTTGACCACCGGGTCGTACTCTCGGCGCACGTAGATCCGCCAGCCCGCACCGACCTCGCGCAGCTCGAAGCCCCGGCGGATCGCCCCGTCGGCGCCGTCGTAGTCGGCGACCAGGCGCTCGATCGACTGGCGGACCACGGCGATCGGCCTCGACAGCGCGGTCGCGAGGGAGGCGAGCGGCTGCGGCTCGTCCGCGACCATCAGGATCGCCTCGATCGCCCGGTCGATCTCGAAGGCGACGGTCCCGGGACCGGCGTCAGGAGTCATAGTCGGCTCCGAGCGCGGCAAGGCTCGCGTCGCTCCAGTGCTCCGCGACCCAGCGCAGCGTGAGCTCGCCGAGCGGCTCCGGCTGGTCGAACGAGATCGCGGCGTGCCGGTAGAGCTCGAGCACGGCCAGGAAGCGCGCGACGATCACGCCCTTCTCGTCGGCGTCCGCGATCAGCTCGCCGAAGGTGGCCCTCCCGCGGGCGCGCAGCATCGCCACGACGTGCGCGGCCTGCTCCCGGATGCTGATCTGCGGGGCGTGCAGGTGGTCCAGGCCCACCGTCGGCAGCTCGCGCGGAGCGAGGGCGACGGTCGCGAGGGCGGCGAAGTCGGCGGGCGACAGGGTCCAGACGAGCTCCGGCTTCGCGGACCGGTACTCCTCCTCCAGAGGCACGTCGCGCACGTGGCGGGCGGTCTCGATCGCGATCCGCTCGGCGAACCACGACGACACCTGCTTGAAGGCCCGGTACTGCAGGAGCCGGGCGAACAGCAGGTCTCGCGCCTCCAGCAGCGCCGCGTCCTCCGCGTCCACGAGCTCGCCCTGGGGCAGGAGTCCGGCGATCTTCAGGTCGAGGAGCGTCGCGGCGACGACGAGGAACTCCGACGCGCGGTCCAGCCCCTCGAGCGAGTCGATCCCGTGCAGGTACGAGAGGAACTCGTCCGTCACGGCGCTCAGGGCGATCTCGGTGATGTCGACCTGCTGCTTCGCGATGAGGCTCAGCAGGAGGTCGAACGGACCCTCGAAGTTGGTCAGCGCGAGGTGGAACCCGGTGGGAGCGGTGCGCTCCTCGAGGAGCACCTCAGGCGACCGCGCCACGCGAGATCAGCTCCCTGGCGAGCTTGCGGTACGCCTTCGCGGCGTTGTGCTCGGGCGCGAACTGGGTGATCGGGACGCCGGACACGCTGGCGTCCGGGAACTTCACCGTGCGGCCGATCACCGTCTCGAGCACGCTGTCGCCGAAGGCGTCGACCACCCGGTCGAGCACCTCCCGCGAGTGCAGGGTGCGGGAGTCGTACATCGTGGGCAGGATGCCGTCGAGCTCGATCACCGGGTTGAGCCGGTCGCGGACCTTGTCGATCGTCTCGATCAGCAGGGCGACGCCGCGCAGCGCGAAGAACTCGCACTCGAGCGGGATGAGCACGCCGTGGCTCGCGGTGAGCGCGTTGACCGTGAGCAGGCCCAGCGAGGGCTGGCAGTCGATCAGGATGACGTCGTAGTCCGCGCTCACCTTGCGGAGCACCCGGGCGAGGATCTGCTCGCGCGCGACCTCGTTGACGAGGTGGACCTCGGCGGCGGAGAGGTCGATGTTGGCCGGGATGACGTCCAGGCCCGGCACGCGGGTCCTCCGGATCGCCTCGGCCGGGTCCTTCACGGTGCCGAGGAGCAGGTCGTAGATCGTGATGGCGTCGTAGGTGGTGACCCCGAGGCCGGCCGAGAGGGCGCCCTGCGGGTCGAAGTCGATGGCCAGCACGCGGCGGCCGTACTCGGCGAGGGTCGCGCCCAGGTTGATGGTCGTCGTCGTCTTGCCGACGCCGCCCTTCTGGTTGCAGAGCGAGATGATCCGGGCGGGGCCGTGACCGGTGAGCTCCACCGGCAGCGGGAAGTCGCGCAGGGGGCGGCCGGTCGGGCCGAGCGTCGGGGCTTCGAGACCGGTGAGCTCGGCCTTGTCGTCCGTCTTGCGTGTCACCTGCGTCGTCCTCGCTTCCGTGGCGGCGTGCGCTCCCGCGCGGCCTCCGACGAGTGTACCGGCGCCCCGCTCCCCGGCCGCCGCGCCCCGCCGCGCGGGGCCGCGGCTCTAGCGCCGCGCTCGCGGGTGCGCGGACGTGTAGACGTCCCGGAGCGTGTCCGCCGTCACCAGCGTGTAGATCTGCGTCGTCGCCACCGAGGCGTGCCCGAGGAGCTCCTGCACCACGCGGACGTCGGCACCGCCCGCGAGCAGGTGGGTCGCGAACGAGTGCCGGAAGGTGTGCGGCGAGATCTCCCGGTCCAGCCCGGCCTTCTCGGCGACGGCGCGGATGACCAGCCAGGCGCTCTGCCGCGACAGGCGGCTCCCGCGGACCCCCAGGAAGAGCGCCGGCGTCGCGCGCCCCCTCCGCGAGAGCTCGGGCCGCGCACGGACGAGGTACTCGTCGACCGCCTCGCGGGCGAAGCGGCCGAGCGGCACCATCCGCTGCTTGGACCCCTTGCCCGTCAGCCGCACCACCTCCGCGGCGACCACGTCGTCGACGTTCAGGTCCACCGCCTCCGAGATGCGCGCGCCCGTCGCATAGAGCAGCTCCAGCAGGGCCCGGTCCCGCAGGTCCGCGAGCTCCTCGCCGCGCGCCGCGTCGAGCAGTGCCGCCATCTGCTCGACCGTGACCGCCTTCGGCAGGGTCATCGGGACCTTCGGCGGCACCACGTCCCGGGCAACGTCGTCCGCGACGACCCCCTCCTCGAGGGCGAAGCGGTGCAGCCCTCGGACGCTCGAGAGGATCCGTGCGCGCGAGCTCGCCGCGAGCGGCCGCTCCGGGCGTGCGGCCAGCCAGGAGGAGAACTCCCCCACGTCGACCCGTCCGAGCTGCGCCAGATCCACGCTCCCGCGCTCCTCGAGCCAGCCGAGGTAGAGCTCCAGGTCGCGCCGGTAGGCCGCGAGCGTGTGCGCCGAGAGCCCGCGCTCCACGCTCGCCTGCCGGAGGTACGCCTCGGCGCAGGCGCGGGGGCTCACCCCCGGGGGTGGCGGACCCGCGGGTGGCGCGTCCACGGCGAGGACGCGTCGCCCAGCCCGTCCCAGCCGCGCGAGCGGAACGCGTGCGCCGCGAGCACCGCGATCGTCAGCGAGGGGTTCTGCACCCGGCGGACGAGGACCGCCTCGACCGCCTCGTCCAGCGGCACCCACCGCAGCTCCATGTCCGCCTCCTCCGCCTCGCGGTCGAAGGTGGAGCCGGTGGACGAGAGCCCGCGGGCCAGGTAGATCCGGATGACCTCGTCGCTGCCGCCCGGCGAGGTGGCGAACTCCGAGAGCAGGTCCCAGCGCTCGGCCTGCAGGTCCGTCTCCTCGCCCAGCTCCCGCTGAGCGGCGACCAGCGGATCCTCGCCCTCCACGTCGAGCAGGCCGGCCGGGATCTCCCACTCGCGGGTGCGGACCGGGTGCCGGTACTGCTTGATCAGGGCGACGCGGTCCTCGTCGTCGAGGGCCAGCACCGCGACGGCTCCCGTGTGATCGAGGAACTCCCGGCGCAGCTCGCCGCCGCCGTAGCGGAACGTCTCCGCGCGGACGCCCCAGACCATCCCGTCGAAGACGCGCTCACTGGTCAGGACCTCCGGCTCGACGAGCTCGTCCGACAGCGGCTCACTCATCGGCGCCCGCCTCCGATGCCGGGAAGAGGCGCGAGGCCTCCTGGCGCTCGAGGGCGGCGGTCACGAGGCCGCGGAAGAGCGGGTGCGCGGCGTTCGGGCGCGAGCGGAGCTCCGGGTGCGCCTGCGTGCCCACGTAGTAGGGGTGCTTCTCACGGGGCAGCTCGACGTACTCCACGAGGTGGCCGTCGGGCGAGAGGCCGGAGAACCAGAGCCCCGCCTCGGCGATCCGGTCGCGGTAGCGGTTGTTGACCTCGTAGCGGTGCCGGTGGCGCTCGGCCGCCTCAGGTGCGCCGTACACCTCGGCGACGATCGAGCCCTCGGCGAGCTCGGCCGTGTAGAGGCCGAGGCGCATCGTGCCGCCCATGTCCCCGGACGCGAGGATCTCGACCTGCTCGGCCATCGTCGCGATGACGGCGAACTCCGTCTCCGGGTCGAACTCCGACGACGAGGCCCCCTCGAGGCCGGCCTCGTTGCGGGCGTACTCGATGACCATGCACTGCAGGCCGAGGCAGAGCCCGAGGGTCGGTATCCCGTTCTCCCGCGCGAAGCGCAGCGCGCCGAGCTTGCCCTCGATACCGCGGATGCCGAAGCCGCCGGGCACGCAGATGCCGTCGAGCTCGGAGAGCGCCTTGGCCGCAGCCTCGGGGTCCTCGAGCCCGTCGGAGGCGATCCAGCGGATGGCGACCTTCGTCTGCTGCGCGAAGCCGCCGGCTCGCAGAGCCTCCGTCACGGAGAGGTAGGCGTCGGGCAGGTCGATGTACTTCCCGACCAGGCCGATGGTGACCTCGTGCTTGGGCTCGTGCACGGCCTCGAGCAGCCGCGACCAGCCGTCCCAGACGACCTCGCCGGCCGGGAGGCCCAGCTGGTCGATGATGTAGGCGTCGAGGCCCTGCTCGTTGAGCAGCTGCGGGATCTCGTAGATCGACGCGACGTCCTTCGCGTTGACCACGGCCTGCTCGTCGACGTCGCACATCAGCGCGATCTTGCGCTTGTTCGACTCCGACACGGGCCGGTCGCTCCGCAGTACCAGCGCGTCCGGCTGGATGCCGATCGAGCGCAGCGCCGCGACGGAGTGCTGGGTGGGCTTGGTCTTCTGCTCGCCGGAGGCGCCCATGAAGGGCACCAGCGAGACGTGCACGAAGAAGACGTTGCGGCGGCCGAGCTCGTGGCGGACCTGGCGGGCCGACTCGATGAACGGCTGGCTCTCGATGTCGCCGACGGTGCCGCCGATCTCGGTGATGATGACGTCCGGCTGCGGGTCGTCCTCCGACTGGAGGCGCATGCGCCGCTTGATCTCGTCCGTGATGTGCGGGATGACCTGGACCGTGTCGCCGAGGTACTCGCCGGCGCGCTCCCGCGCGATGACCCGCGAGTAGATCTGGCCGGTCGTGACGTTCGCGGCCTGGTTCAGGTTGATATCGAGGAAGCGCTCGTAGTGGCCGATGTCGAGATCGGTCTCG
Source organism: Rathayibacter sp. VKM Ac-2805 (assembly GCF_009834265.1). Taxonomy (NCBI): domain Bacteria; kingdom Bacillati; phylum Actinomycetota; class Actinomycetes; order Micrococcales; family Microbacteriaceae; genus Rathayibacter; species Rathayibacter sp. VKM Ac-2805. Next base: position 1,391,430 of record NZ_CP047185.1, on the reverse strand, counting down.
GCGCCGTCGTCGGTCACGAAGACCTCGCCGTGCTGGAACGGGTTCATCGTCCCCGGGTCCACGTTGAGGTACGGGTCGAGCTTCTGCATGACGACGCGCAGCCCGCGCGCGGTCAGCAGGTTGCCCAGGCTCGCGGCAGTGAGTCCCTTGCCGAGCGAGGAGACGACACCGCCGGTGACGAAGATGTGCTTCGTGATCTTCGAGGGGGCGTCCTGCCCGGCCGTCGAAGCGCTCCGGGTCGAGGACCCGGAGGAGCCCTCGGGATCCGAGGGAGAAGAAGAGGAAAGGCCCGCGTTCGTAAAGTCCACCACGGGGTTCCACCGTAACAGCAGAACGGCGGCGGCGGACCGCCCGGGACGGATCGATGTCGTCCCGGGCCGCTCGCGATCAGCCCCGCCGACTCGATTCGAGGAGCTCCCGCGCATGAGCGAGAGCGTTGGCGGAGTCGGTGAGCCCCGAGAGCAGGCGCGCCATCTCGGACACCCGCTCCTCGGAGTCGAGCTGCGTCACGGCGCTGGAGGTCACCGCGCCGTCCGAGCCCTTCTCGACGCGGAGGTGGTTCGTGGCGAATGCGGCGACCTGCGCGAGGTGGGTCACCACGATGACCTGCGACGTCTCGGCGAGCCGCGCGAGCCGTCGGCCGATCTCGATCGCCGCTGCTCCGCCGACCCCTGCGTCGACCTCGTCGAAGACGAACGTCGGAACGGGGTCGTTGGCGGCGACCACGACCTCGATCGCGAGCATCACCCGCGAGAGCTCGCCACCCGAGGCTCCGCGCGCGAGGGGCCGGGGTGCGGCCCCGGTGTGCGGCTGGAGAAGCATCTCGACGGAGTCGCGCCCGTGGACGCTCGGCTCCCCCGCGGCCGTCACCTTCACGTGCAGGCGCGCATCCGCCATGGCCAGCGCGGTGAGCTCGTCGCTGACCCGCTCCCCCAGCTCGGCGGCCGCCGCGGTCCGCAGCTCGGTCAGCCGGGTCGCGAGGCGGTCGACGAGGTCCGCGTCGGCCGCGGTGTCGGCCTCGAGAGCCGCGATCCTCTCGTCGTCGCCGTCGAGCTCGAGCAGGCGGAGTCCGGAGGAGTCCACCAGGTCGAGCACGTCGTCCAGGGTCGGTCCGTAGGTGCGGGCGAGCAGGGACAGCTCCGCCCGCCGGTTCTCGATCAGCTCCAGGTCGTGCGCGCCGTCGAGGTCGAGCTCCGCCAGGTAGGAGGAGAGCCCGCCGGCGGCGTCGACGAGGAGCACCGCCGCCTCGCCGAGCGTCTGGACCGTCGGCTGCAGGGCGGCGTCGTGCTCGGCCGCCCGCTCCAGCACGCGCCGCGCCGTCTCGAGGAGCCCGAGCGCGTCCCGCCCGTCCAGCTCCTCGGACGAGATCGCCTCGCGGGCCTCGCCGGCGGCGAGCCGGAGCTGCTCGATGCTCCCGAGCCGGGCGGATTGCGCCGCGAGCTCGACGTCCTCCCCGCGCTGGGGGGCGACCACCTCGATCTCGGCGAGGGCCGAGCTGAGCCGTTCGGCTTCGCGGGCGCGCGTCTCCCGGGCCTCGGTGAGCGAGTCGAGCTCCTCCCGGTTGGCCCGCCAGCGCTCGAAGGCGCTCGCGTAGTCGCGGAGGGCGTCGGCGAGACCGGGTCCGCCGAACCGGTCGAGCGCCTCGCGCTGCGCCGCGGCGGAGCGGAGGCGGATCTGGTCCGACTGCCCGTGCACGACGACCAGCTGATCGGCGAGCTCGCTCAGCACGCTGACCGGTGCGCTCCGGCCGCCGACGACGGCTCGCCCGCGTCCCTCCGCCGAGACCGAGCGAGCGAGGAGCAGCTCCGGGCCGTCGAGATCGCCGCCGGCGTCGTGGACCCGCTCGGCGACCGGGCCCTGCTCTGGGACCAGCCAGCGCCCCGACACCCAGGCCTGCTTCGCTCCCGAGCGCACCGCGGACGCGTCAGAGCGCGCGCCCAGCACGAGGCCGAGCGCCGTGACCACCATCGTCTTGCCGGCGCCGGTCTCGCCGGTGACCGCGGTGAAGCCCGGTCCGAGCGGGAGCGTCGCCTCGGCGATCACTCCGAGGTCGCGGATCTGCAGCTCTTCGAGCATCGGGCCTTACTCCGTCTCCGCCGACCCCCGCCATCCGCGGATGGGGAGACCGAACTTGTGCACGAGTCGATCGGTGAAGGGGGCGTCGTGCAGGCGCGCGAAGCGCACCGGCACGGGCGAGCGCCGGTAGACGACGCGCGCTCCCGGCGGCAGCTCGTAGGCGCGCCGGCCGTCGGCCCAGAGGACGCCGACGCCGTCGGTCCTCTCCTTGACCTCGACGGCGAGGCTCGACGACGGGCCCACGACGAGGGGCCGCGCGAAGAGGGCATGGGCACTGAGCGGAACGAGGAGCATCGCCTCGACGGTCGGCCACACGACGGGGCCGCCCCCGGAGAAGGCGTAAGCGGTGGAACCGGTCGGAGTGGACACGACGATGCCGTCGCAGCCGAAGCTCGACAGCGGACGTCCGTCGACGCCCACCATGACCTCGAGCATCCGCTCGCGGCTGCCCTTCTCGACCGTGGCCTCGTTGAGCGCCCAGGTCTCGTAGACGACGGCCTCGTCGATCTTGACGCGCACCTGCAGGGTCATCCGCTCCTCGACCGCGTAGTCGCCGTCGAGCGCACGGGCGACGGCGTCGTCGAGATCGTCCCGCTCGCTCTCCGCGAGGAACCCGACGTGGCCGAGGTTCACGCCGAGCAGAGGGGCCGTCCCGGACCGGACGATCTCCGCTGCGCGGAGGATGGTCCCGTCCCCGCCGAGCACGAACACGAGCTCGATGGACTCGAGCGGCACGTCGGACCCGAGCACGGCGACGTCGCTCAGATCCGGAGCGACCGCGACGATGTCTCCCTTGTCGTCGGCGCAGAGGACGGGGTGGGCGCCGGAGTTCCGGAGGCGCTCGACGACGAGGACCGCCGCATCGAGGGAGTCCGTCCGTCCGGTGTGGGCGACGACGAGGATGTTGCGCTCGTCACGAGGGGACTGCATCGAGGGTGTGTCCTTCTGGTCGGTCGACAGCGGCGGACACGATCGCGTCATCCGGTGGTGAGCGCGGTGACCGCGTCCCTCCATTCTGTCGGAATCGTTCCGCGGTCGCGGTGGAGGTGCGCCAGATACTCACGATTCCCAGCGCCCCCCGGGAGTGGCGACTCGGCCAGGCCGACGACGCCGAGCCCCAGGTCCCACGCCGACCACAGGACGTCCGAGAGGGCCTCGCGACGCAGCTCGGGATCCCGGACGATCCCCTCCCGCACTCCCAAGCGGCCGACCTCGAACTGCGGCTTCACCAGCACCACGAAGTCGGCGAGCGGATCCACAGAGGCGGCGACCGGAGGCAGAACCATCCGCAGGGATATGAAGGACACGTCGGACACGACCAGGTCCGGGACGATCTCGGTCCTGGCGGCTTCGGCGAGCCGGGCGGCGGTGAGATCCCGCGCATTGAACCCCTCCACCACGTGGACGCGATCGTCGGACCGGATCCGGGGAGCGAGCTGCGCGTGCCCGACGTCGAGGGCGATCACCGAGGCGGCGCCGCGCTCGAGCAGGACCTGCGAGAACCCGCCCGTCGACGCCCCGACGTCGAGAGCGTTCCGGCCGGCGACTCGCACCGTCGCGAAGGTGTCGAGGGCGGCGAGCAGCTTGTGGGCGGCCCGGCTGACGTAGTGGTCGAGGCCGGCGACCGCGACGTCCTGATCGTCGCGCACGCGGATCGAGGGCTTCAGTGCAGGGACGCCGTCCACCGTCACCAGACCGCCGGCGATCATCCGAGCGGCATGGGTGCGGGATCGGGCGATACCCCGTTCGGCGAGAGCCGAGTCGAGTCGCGAGTCGTCGGTCATCGGTCGCGGTCCGCGTTCTCGAGTCGGATGCGCAGCTGCTCCTGCAGCTGGACGTATCCGGCTGCCCTCTCGTTGAGCGGAGTCTGCTCGATCCGGAGGAGCTCGTCTGACAGGACGTGTTCCTCCACGACGTCGAAGCCGTTCTGGAGCGGCCTCGATTCCGGAGAGGGCATCGGGTCGTGCTGAGTCATCGCAGCTCCTCGTTCCGGAGTCGGGCGACGACGGTCATCGTCGCTCCGGCCGGCCCTGTTCGTCCTCGAACAGAGACCGACCGGTTAAACAGCGATGGCCACCCATTTCTGGGTGGCCATCGTGAATGGTGTCCGGCGGTGTCCTACTCTCCCACAGGGTCCCCCCTGCAGTACCATCGGCGCTGAGAGTCTTAGCTTCCGGGTTCGGAATGTGACCGGGCGTTTCCCTCTCGCTATGGCCGCCGTAACCCTGGCGACACACGCACCCGAGGGCACATGGTCAAATCTGAGTTACACGCCGTGCGTGTATTCAATTGTTCCGCTCCTCCCGAAGGAGGATGCGGGGTGCCCGTCTTCTGGGAACCACAAAGTGGACGCAAGCAATCTCTGACCACTCCTACCAGCCTTTACAACGGTATGAGTGTAGTGATTATCAAGTTATCGGCTTATTAGTACCGGTCAGCTCCGACAGTCTTTAGTCCTGTCTTCCACATCCGGCCTATCAACCCAGTCGTCTGGCTGGGAGCCTCTCCCCCGAAGGGATGGAAATCTCATCTCGAAGCCGGCTTCCCGCTTAGATGCTTTCAGCGGTTATCCGTTCCGAACGTAGCTAATCAGCGGTGCTCCTGGCGGAACAACTGACACACCAGAGGTTCGTCCATCCCGGTCCTCTCGTACTAGGGATAGATCTTCTCAAATTTCCTGCGCGCGCAGCGGATAGGGACCGAACTGTCTCACGACGTTCTAAACCCAGCTCGCGTACCGCTTTAATGGGCGAACAGCCCAACCCTTGGGACCTACTCCAGCCCCAGGATGCGACGAGCCGACATCGAGGTGCCAAACCATGCCGTCGATATGGACTCTTGGGCAAGATCAGCCTGTTATCCCCGAGGTACCTTTTATCCGTTGAGCGACAGCGCTTCCACAAGCCACTGCCGGATCACTAGTCCCGACTTTCGTCCCTGCTCGACTTGTCAGTCTCACAGTCAAGCTCCCTTGTGCACTTACACTCGCCACCTGATTGCCAACCAGGTTGAGGGAACCTTTGGGCGCCTCCGTTACTCTTTGGGAGGCAACCGCCCCAGTTAAACTACCCATCAGGCACTGTCCCTGAACCCGATTAGGGTCCGAAGTTAGATATCCAGAGTGACCAGAGTGGTATTTCAACAATGACTCCACGAACACTAGCGTGCCCGCTTCACAGTCTCCCACCTATCCTACACAAGCCACACCGAACACCAATACCAAACTATAGTAAAGGTCACGGGGTCTTTCCGTCCTGCTGCGCGTAACGAGCATCTTTACTCGTAATGCAATTTCGCCGAGTTCGCGGTTGAGACAGCTGGGAAGTCGTTACGCCATTCGTGCAGGTCGGAACTTACCCGACAAGGAATTTCGCTACCTTAGGATGGTTATAGTTACCACCGCCGTTTACTGGGGCTTAAATTCTCAGCTTCGCCTTGCGGCTAACCGTTCCTCTTAACCTTCCAGCACCGGGCAGGCGTCAGTCCGTATACATCGTCTTGCGACTTAGCACGGACCTGTGTTTTTAGTAAACAGTCGCTTCCCACTGGTCTCTGCGGCCATCGAACGCTCCCGGAGCAAGTCCGTTCACGCCTCAGGCCCCCCTTCTCCCGAAGTTACGGGGGCATTTTGCCGAGTTCCTTAACCACGATTCTCTCGATCTCCTTAGTATTCTCTACCTGACCACCTGAGTCGGTTTGGGGTACGGGCAGCTAGAACCTCGCGTCGATGCTTTTCTTGGCAGCATAGGATCACCGATTTCGACTTGCGTCTACCCATCAGATCTCAGGCTATATGAACGACGGATTTGCCTATCGTTCGCCCTACATCCTTAGACCGGGACAACCATCGCCCGGCTCGGCTACCTTCCTGCGTCACACCTGTTAATACGCTAAACGCACCAGCACGGGGTCGTACGCTAGGCCCAACGCTTCACCCCGAAGGGATCCATCAAAGGGATTCAGATACTTAGCACTACTGGATTGTCTTGGGCGGTTCTTCGCCGGTACGGGAATATCAACCCGTTGTCCATCGACTACGCCTGTCGGCCTCGCCTTAGGTCCCGACTTACCCAGGGAAGATTAGCTTGACCCTGGAACCCTTGGTCTTCCGGAGGACGGGTTTCTCACCCGTCTTTCGCTACTCATGCCTGCATTCTCACTCGTGTGGCATCCACGGCTGGTTCACACCGCCGCTTCACTCGCCACACGACGCTCTCCTACCCATCAACACGGCTGGACCACGAAGGCCTACCACTAATGTCAATGCCACAACTTCGGTGGCGTGCTTGAGCCCCGTTACATTGTCGGCGCGGAATCACTTGACCAGTGAGCTATTACGCACTCTTTCAAGGGTGGCTGCTTCTAAGCCAACCTCCTGGTTGTCTGTGCAACTCCACATCCTTTCCCACTTAGCACGCGCTTAGGGACCTTAGTTGGTGGTCTGGGTTGTTTCCCTCTCGACTATGAAGCTTATCCCCCACAGTCTCACTGCTGCGCTCTCACTTACCGGCATTCGGAGTTTGGCTGACGTCAGTAAGCTTTTGGGCCCCATCGGCCATCCAGTAGCTCTACCTCCGGCAAGAAACACGCAACGCTGCACCTAAATGCATTTCGGAGAGAACCAGCTATCACGAAGTTTGATTGGCCTTTCACCCCTATCCACAGCTCATCCCCTCCATTTTCAACTGAAGTGGGTTCGGTCCTCCACGACGTCTTACCGTCGCTTCAACCTGGCCATGGATAGATCACTTCGCTTCGGGTCTAGACCCTGCGACTGAATCGCCCTATTCGGACTCGCTTTCGCTACGGCTGCCCCACACGGGTTAACCTCGCCACAGAGCACTAACTCGCAGGCTCATTCTTCAAAAGGCACGCCGTCACCCCTACAAGGAGGCTCCGACGGTTTGTAAGCAAACGGTTTCAGGTACTATTTCACTCCCCTCCCGGGGTACTTTTCACCTTTCCCTCACGGTACTTGTCCGCTATCGGTCATCTGGGAGTATTTAGGCTTATCAGGTGGTCCTGACAGATTCACACGGGATTTCTCGGGCCCCGTGCTACTTGGGATACTCTTCACGCCATAACACCATTTCGACTACGGGGCTCGCACCCGCTCTGGCCAGGCGTTCAAACCTGTTCGTCTATGATGCGCTGTAACGTTCACCGGCCGGCAGACCGGAATGAAAAGTCCCACAACCCCGGCCATGCAACCCCTGCCGGGTATCACACATGACTCGGTTTAGCCTCTTCCGCGTTCGCTCGCCACTACTGACGGAATCACTGTTGTTTTCTCTTCCTGTGGGTACTGAGATGTTTCACTTCCCCACGTTCCCTCTACCCGCCCTATATATTCAGGCGGGAGTCACCAGGTCACCACAAGGGGCCTGGCGGGGTTTCCCCATTCGGAAATCCTCGGATCACAGCTCGTTTATCAGCTCCCCGAGGCTTATCGCAGATTACGACGTCCTTCTTCGGCTCCAGATGCCAAGGCATTCACCGTTTGCTCTTATGAACTTGCTAATCACATGAGTTAAGAAACTACAACTCGAAAAGTTGCAGATCCAATGATTTGCATGACCGCAGCCCGAAAGCCGCGCCATGCGAATCTTGTCGATCCACGACCGAAGCCGTGAATCTAAGATGCTCGCGTCCACTGTGTAGTTCTCAAAATACGGGCGGTATCCCTCTCCCACACACCCAGGCGTGAGAAAAGGATCCGGAGAGTCGACCCCGCTACCCGAAGGCAGCCGGCCCGGTCCCTCAGGACCCAACAGCGTGCATGTACCCGACTCCACCGCCCCGACGCGTTCCCAACCCGAAGGCTGTACTGACGCGAGACGATCTCACCGAGCACCTAGTTCAATGTTCCACCCATGAGCTACCAGCAAAGACATTCGCTTTGATCTGGCGCCTGGAACACCCTGCGGTGTCCAGATGCTCCTTAGAAAGGAGGTGATCCAGCCGCACCTTCCGGTACGGCTACCTTGTTACGACTTAGTCCTAATCACCGATCCCACCTTCGACAGCTCCCTCCTTGCGGTTAGGCCACTGGCTTCGGGTGTTACCGACTTTCATGACTTGACGGGCGGTGTGTACAAGGCCCGGGAACGTATTCACCGCAGCGTTGCTGATCTGCGATTACTAGCGACTCCGACTTCATGAGGTCGAGTTGCAGACCTCAATCCGAACTGAGACCGGCTTTTTGGGATTCGCTCCACCTTACGGTATCGCAGCCCTTTGTACCGGCCATTGTAGCATGCGTGAAGCCCAAGACATAAGGGGCATGATGATTTGACGTCATCCCCACCTTCCTCCGAGTTGACCCCGGCAGTCTCCTATGAGTTCCCACCATGACGTGCTGGCAACATAGAACGAGGGTTGCGCTCGTTGCGGGACTTAACCCAACATCTCACGACACGAGCTGACGACAACCATGCACCACCTGTATACCGACCTTGCGGGGCAACCATTTCTGGAAGTTTCCGGTATATGTCAAGCCTTGGTAAGGTTCTTCGCGTTGCATCGAATTAATCCGCATGCTCCGCCGCTTGTGCGGGCCCCCGTCAATTCCTTTGAGTTTTAGCCTTGCGGCCGTACTCCCCAGGCGGGGAACTTAATGCGTTAGCTGCGACACGGAGACCGTGGAAAGGTCCCCACATCTAGTTCCCAACGTTTACGGCGTGGACTACCAGGGTATCTAATCCTGTTCGCTCCCCACGCTTTCGCTCCTCAGCGTCAGTAACGGCCCAGAGAACTGCCTTCGCCATCGGTGTTCCTCCTGATATCTGCGCATTCCACCGCTACACCAGGAATTCCATTCTCCCCTACCGCACTCTAGTCTGCCCGTACCCACTGCAGGCCCGAGGTTGAGCCTCGGGTTTTCACAGCAGACGCGACAAACCGCCTACGAGCTCTTTACGCCCAATAATTCCGGACAACGCTTGCACCCTACGTATTACCGCGGCTGCTGGCACGTAGTTAGCCGGTGCTTTTTCTGCAGGTACCGTCAAGCCGAAGCCCTTCTTCCCTACTAAAAGAGGTTTACAACCCGAAGGCCGTCATCCCCCACGCGGCGTTGCTGCATCAGGCTTTCGCCCATTGTGCAATATTCCCCACTGCTGCCTCCCGTAGGAGTCTGGGCCGTGTCTCAGTCCCAGTGTGGCCGGTCACCCTCTCAGGCCGGCTACCCGTCGTCGCCTTGGTGAGCCATTACCTCACCAACTAGCTGATAGGCCGCGAGTCCATCCTTGACCGAAAAACTTTCCACCCGCACCCGATGCCAGGGCAGGTCGTATCCGGTATTAGACGCCGTTTCCAGCGCTTATCCCAGAGTCAAGGGCAGGTTACTCACGTGTTACTCACCCGTTCGCCACTAATCCACCCAGCAAGCTGGGCTTCATCGTTCGACTTGCATGTGTTAAGCACGCCGCCAGCGTTCGTCCTGAGCCAGGATCAAACTCTCCGTAAAAAAATTACGACCCCCAACCCCGAAGAGAAGGAGAGTCAAGTTTGACCTCTAGCAAATAAGACATCTCTCCGACCCGAAAGCCGGAAGCTGACATCAATTTCCAAAGGAATCCCAACCCGATCCGAAGATCAAGGCCGGGGTATAAAATTGGCATTGAACATAGTGCACGCTGTTGAGTTCTCAAGAATCGGACACATCCCGCCTCCACACCAGAACGGTGCTTCACAACGGAAGTTATCGAAGTTTGCTGTACGAGGGCGTGAGCCACTCGATTTGTCTTGCTTGCCGAGACCGGTTAGGCTTGTCAGGACCGAAGTCCCGATCGCCTCCGTGGCAACTCGACTAACTTAGCACATCCGCAGGCCGTGTCAAGTCCGGCTTCTTCGTGGTGTTCGCTGCACGATCGAGGATCGCACCGCTGCACCGGGCTCGGCCGTGAGGCCTTGCAACGAAGCCGGGACCGTGTCCCGTGGAGGCTTTGCATCTTACGCTCGCGATCCCGCAGCCTTCAAGAGACGAATCTCTAACAGGCCTGGGAGCGAGGGGATGGTCCCCGCTTGAGGTGGGCCAGCTGGTCTCGACGCTCTGCGCCTGACTCCCGCTTGCCGCTCCTTTGGGGTGACGAGGAGTTACATTACGTCGGGCCTCGGCCGAGCGGCAAATCGCCTGCGTCCCGGGCGTGTCGCGATCCGGGGTCCGTGCGTCGCGGGACACCGGGTACCGGACACCGGGTACCGGACACCGGGTACCGGACACCGGACACCGGGTACCGGACACCGGGTACCGGACACCGGACACCGGGTACCGGACACCGGGTACCGGACACCGGGTACCGGGTACCCGACACCGAACACCGAGTACCGATCGGCCTGCCGCCGCCGGCGCCGTCACCGCCCGGGTCCGCCCGAGGAGAGCGGGCGCGCGATCAGCGGACGAAGGCTCCGGCGAAGCTCTTCTTGCCTCGGCGGAGAACGGCGATCCCGTCGATCAGCGGTAGCTCGCCGAGCGTGACGGTCTCGGACGGGAGGGCGGTGTTGTTCACCGAGAGCCCGCCCTGGGCGAGAGCTCGCCGCGCCTCCCCCGTGCTGGCGACGAGTCCGGTCTCGACGAACGCCTGCAGCGCCGGCGTCTCCGGAGTCGCCTCCATCGAGGGCACCGCCTCGAGCGCGCCACGGAGGATGACCGGGTCGATCCCCTCGAGCGAGCCCTTGCCGAAGAGCGCGGCCGAGGCGTCGATCACCGAGCGCGTCGCCTCCGCTCCGTGCACCAGCGACGTGACCTCCCAGGCGAGCGCGCGCTGCGCCTCCCGGCGGAACGGCTCGTCGGCGACGGCCTTCTCCAGGCGCTCGATCTCCGTGCGCGGCAGGAAGGTGAAGATCCGCAGGCGGTCGGCGACGTCACGGTCGTCCGTGTTGACCCAGAACTGGTAGAACGCGTACGGGCTGGTGAGCTCGGAGTCGAGCCAGACGGCGTTGCCCTCGCTCTTGCCGAACTTGGTGCCGTCGGAGTTCATCACCAGCGGTGTGCCGATCGCGTGGACCGACACGCCCTCCGTGCGGTGGATCAGATCGGTCCCGCTCGTCAGGTTGCCCCACTGGTCGCTGCCGCCGGTCTGCAGGACGCACCCGTACTGCCGGTAGAGCTCCAGGTAGTCGAGACCCTGCAGGATCTGGTAGCTGAACTCGGTGTAGCTGATCCCCGCATCGGAGTTGAGGCGGGCGCTGACCGCGTCCTTCTTGAGCATCGTCCCCACGCGGAAGTGCTTCCCGATCTCCCGCAGGAAGTCGATCGCCGACAGCGGAGCGGTCCAGTCGAGGTTGTTGACCAGGCGCAGCCCGTTGTCGCCGCCCGCGGGAACGAACCGGGACACCTGCGCCTGGAGGCGCTCGACCCACGCCGTCACCGTCTCGCGCGAGTTCAGCGTCCGCTCGGCCGTCGGACGCGGATCCCCGATCAGCCCGGTCGAGCCGCCGACGAGCCCGAGCGGCCGATGCCCGGCCAGCTGGAGCCGGCGCATGACGATCAGCTGCACCAGGTTCCCGAGGTGGAGGCTGGGCGCGGTCGGGTCGAACCCGCAGTAGTAGGTGATCGGCTCCCCCGACAGCAGCTCGCGCAACGCTCCCGCATCGGTCGACACGTGCACTGAGCCTCGCCAGACCAGCTCGTCCCACACGGAGTCGAAGGCGGGGTCGAGCTGCGGGCTCGTCGCGGACCCGGGGAGGTGCTGGTCGATCACCCGACCAGGCTACCGCGGCGGGAAGGAGCCGGTCTCCGGGAGACAAGCGCACAGGCTTGATCCCGGGCGATCAAGTGCCGATACTTGATCGAGGAGGTCCGATGTTCGTCATCACCGCGGATCAGCGCGACAGCAGGCACGACCACGACCGCGTGGACCAGACGATCGCGAGCCTGATCGACGACGGTCGGGCGACGTTCGTCCTGCCCCCGGAGCGGACGGCGGGCGACGAGTTCCAGTGCGTGCTCGACCGGGCCGATGCCGTCGTCGCGCTCGTGCTCGAGCTGCACCGGACCGGCCACTGGAGCATCGGCCTCGGGATCGGCCCCGTCGACCGGCCACTCCCCGCGACCACGAGAGCGGCGACCGGGGAGGCGTACTTCGCGGCGCGCCGGGCGGTCGAGGCGGCGAAGGGCCGGCCGACGCGCTTCTCCCTCGATCCGGACGCACCGGGAACGGCGGCGCCGGCACCGGCGGACGTCCAGGCGCTGATCGATCCGCTCCTCCTGCTGCGCGACGCGCGCTCCGAGGCCGGCTGGCAGATCGTCGACCTGCTCGAGAGCGGCCTCTCCCAGAAGGATGCGGCCGAGCGCCTCGCCGTCAGCCCGCAGGCGGTCAGCCTCCGGGTCCGCGCGGCGAGTGCTCGAGTCGACGCTCCCGCCCGTGACGCGCTCGCGCGCCTGCTGACAGTGGTCGACCGTACGCTCGACCCCACCGACGAGAGGACACCCCGATGACGGCACCCCCCGGATCCCCCGCCCTGCTCCTCGCCTCCGCGCTGCAGTCCGCCTCGTGGACGGGCGTGGTGCTCGTGCTGCTCGCCGGACTCGCCGGTGCGGTGCTCGCCGTGCGCCTGCGCCGTCCGCAGCTCGCCTGGATCCCCCTCGTGGCGGCGGCCGCCGCCTTCCTGCTCACGGCGGTCGCCGGACCGTCCGCGCCCCCGATCCACTCCGTCCTGGTGGCGGTGCTGGCCTTCGCGCTGGCGGTCGCGGGCGGCGGGCCGGTCGTGCTGCTCACCCTCCGGCTCGCGACGGCCGACTCCCGCAGCGGCAGCCACGGCGGCATCATGGTCGCCGGAACCTCCCGCCCCGCCGCCGGAAGCGCGCCCTCGGCGATCGGCCAGCCGATCGAGGTGCTGCGCGGGGGGACGACGATCGGGGTCCTCGAGCGGATCGCGACGGCCGGCGCACTGATGAGCGGTCTCCCCGAGGGGATCGCGGTCGTGGTGGCGATCAAGGGCGTCGGCCGCTTCAGCGAGCTCGCCTCCCCGGAGGCGCGCGAGCGGTTCATCATCGGCACGCTGGCGAGCCTCGCCTGGGCGGCGGCTCTCGGCGTTCTCGCACGGCTCTACCTCGCGGGCTGAGCTCCGGGCCGCCGCCGGGGCACTGCTCTCCGGTAGGGCGAGACGGTGGGGTCGCCCGGAATGCTGAAGCGCCACGGGAAGTCGTCCCCGCCGCCCGGGCCCGAGACGCCGGTGCGCGGGCCCGCCGCCACGGAGGACGGCCTCTCCCCCGGCAGCAGCTCGAACGCCGCCTCGAGCGGGTCGCCCGACTCGGTGAGACGGACTCCGAGGGCCTTCGCCAGCCGTGCGGGTCCGCGGGCCAGATCCCGGCTGCGAACGGGTCCGCGCCGGATCATCGCGAGATCCTCCCCCGATACGATCTCGCCGGCGCGCAGCAGCACCGCCGACGCCGTGCCCGCCGGGGAGCAGACGATGTTCACGCAGGTGTGCATCCCGTAGGTGAAGTACGCGTACACGGACCCGGGCGGACCGAACATGGGAGCCGTCCGGGGTGTCGGTCCGCGGTGCGCATGCGAGCCCGGATCCTCACCGGTTCCGAGGTACGCCTCGACCTCGGTCAGCCGGACGCCGACCACGCCCTCCGGCGTGCGGTGCAGGAGGACGCGGCCGAGCAGCTCCGGTGCCACCTCGAGGGCCGAGCGCGCGAGGTCGGGGAGGTCGGCGCTCAGAAGAAGCTCTGGCCCGACACGAGGGTGATCACGATCACCGCGACGATGACGACTGCGGCGACGAGCACCAGAGTCCGCTGCTGCCAGGGGCGCAGCGGCGGACGTCCGTCGTCGCCCGGCGCTCCTCGAAGAGTCACGGGCGTTCCCCTCGGAGGGATCCGCGCACGACCCGGACGCGCTCGGTCAGCCGGGCGAGCTGCTCCGCGACGCGGTCGGGAGCCGTGCCGCCGACACCGTCCCGGCTCGCCACCGATCCCTCGATGCTGAGGACGGACCGCACGTCTGGAGTGAGCAGCGGCGACACCGAGGCGAGCGCGGCGTCGTCGAGATCCTCGAGCCCCCTCCCCTCCGACTCCGCCAGCTTGACCAGCTCACCGGTGATCTCGTGGGCGTCCCGGAAGGGCACGTGCTTCTTCACGAGCCACTCGGCCACGTCGGTCGCGAGGGAGAAGCCCTGGGGCGCGAGCTCCGCCATCCGGTCGGTGTGGAAGGTGAGGGTCGCGATCATGCCGCTGAACGCGGGCAGCAGCACCTCGAGGGTCGTCACCGAGTCGAAGACCGGCTCCTTGTCCTCCTGCAGGTCGCGGTTGTAGGCGAGCGGCAGCGCCTTGAGGGTCGCGAGCAGCCCGGTGAGGTTGCCGATCAAGCGGCCGGACTTCCCCCGGGCGAGCTCGGCGATGTCGGGGTTCTTCTTCTGCGGCATGATCGAGGACCCGGTCGAGTAGCCGTCGTCGAGCGTGACGAAGGCGAACTCCCGCGTGTTCCAGAGGATGACCTCCTCCGCGATGCGCGAGACGTCGATCCCGATCATGGCGGTGACGAAGGCGAACTCGGCGACGAGGTCGCGGCTGGCCGTCCCGTCGATCGAGTTCGGCACGCTCGACGCGAAGCCGAGATCGCGGGCGACCGCCTCGGCGTCGAGGCCGAGGGTCGAGCCGGCGAGGGCGCCCGAGCCGTAGGGCGAGACGTCCGCCCGGACGGCCCAGTCCCGCAGGCGCTCCAGATCGCGCAGCAGCGCCCAGCCGTGGGCGAGCAGATGGTGCGCGAGGAGCACGGGCTGAGCGTGCTGGAGGTGGGTGCGCCCGGGCATGATCGCCGTCGGGTGCGCCGACGCCTGCGCGGCGAGGGCGTCGATGAGCTGCACCACCAGCTCCGAGACGAGCGCCGCGTGGTCGCGGAGGTACATCCGGACGAAGGTGGCGATCTGGTCGTTGCGCGAGCGCCCCGCGCGGAGCTTGCCGCCGAGCTCGGGACCGGCTTCGAGCATCAGGCCGCGCTCGAGGGCGCCGTGCACGTCCTCGTCCGACTCGTCGGCGGCGAAGCTCCCGTCGGCGACGGCAGCCTCGAGCCGGTCGAGCGCCGCGAGCATCGCGGTGAGCTCGGCGTCGTCGAGGTAGCCCGCTCCGGCGAGCGCCCGGGCGTGGGCGCGGGAGCCGGCGAGGTCGTAGGGGGCGAGCTGCCAGTCGAAGTGGGTCGACCTCGAGAGCGCGGCGAGCTCGGGCGAGGGGCCGCCGGCGAAGCGGCCGCCCCACAGGGCTCCGGCCTCGCCCGCGCGGGCGGAGGGTCGTTCCGTCATGGTTCTCCTCGGGTTCGGCTGTCGAGTCTACTGAGCGGCGTCGGCGGTGCCGGCGCGCTCCAGGAGCCACACGAGCAGGGCCTTCTGCGCGTGCAGGCGGTTCTCTGCCTCGTCCCAGATCACGCTCTGCGGGCCGTCGATCACGTCGGCGGTCACCTCGTAGCCGCGGTCCGCGGGCAGGCAGTGCAGGAACAGCGCGTCGGGAGCGGCAGCGGCCATCGTGGCGGCGTCGACCCGGTAGGCGCCGAAGGTCGCGACGCGCGCCGCCTTCTCGTCCTCCTTGCCCATCGACACCCACGTGTCCGTGATCACGATGTCGGAGCCGGCCGCGCCCTCGTCGGGGTCGGTCGTGGTGATCGCCGATCCGCCGGTGGCCGCGGCGATGCGCTGCGCATCGGCCAGGACCGCCGCGTCCGGCGAGTACGACTCCGGGGAGACGATGCGGACGTGCATGCCGGCCGTGGCCCCCGCCAGGAGGTACGAGTGCGCCATGTTGCTCGCTCCGTCGCCGAAGAACGTGAGCGTGAGTCCCGCGAGGTGACCGCGGTGCTCGCGGATGGTCAGCAGGTCGGCGAGGAGCTGGCACGGGTGGAACTCGTCCGAGAGCGCGTTGACGACCGGCACGCGCGTGCTGCGCGCCATCTCCTCCAGGCCCGACTGCGCGTAGGTGCGCCACACGATGGCGGCGACCTGGCGCTCCAGGACCCTCGCCGTGTCGGAGGCGGTCTCCTTGCCGCCGAGCTGGCTGCTCGCGGTCGAGATGATCAGGGGGCTGCCGCCGAGATCGGCGATGCCGACCGCGAAGGAGACACGGGTGCGCGTGGAGGACTTGTCGAAGATCACGGCGACGGTCTGCGGCCCGGCGAGGGGCTTCCGGGAGAAGCGGTCGCGCTTGAGCTCGAGGGCGAGGTCGAGGATCTCGGCCTGCTCGGCGGGAGTGATGTCGTCGTCGCGGAGGAAGTGGCGGGTCACGGTGCTGGTCGCTTTCGGTGGAGGTACGGGGTCAGAGGGTCTGCAGTGCGCGGCCGAAGCGCTCGGCGAACTCGGCGACGTCGGCGGCGGTCACCACGAGCGGAGGCGCGAGCCGGATGCTCGAGTCGTTCGCCGCGTTCACGATCAGGCCGGCGTCGAGGCAGGCGGCGGCGAGCTCGGCGGCGACCGGCCGGGTCAGGGCGATGCCCAGGAGGAGGCCCGCGCCGCGGACCCCTCCGATCAGGGGCGAGTCGAGAGCGGTCAGCGCGTCGACGATCTGCGCCCCGCGCTCCCGCGCGTTGCCGAGAAGGTCGGCGCGCTCGATCTCGGCGAGCACGGCTCCGGCCACGGCGGTCGCGAGCGGATTGCCGCCGAAGGTGCTGCCGTGGTGGCCCTTCTGCAGGAGGTCGGACGCCTCGCCGAAGGTCACCAGCGCTCCGACGGGGAAGCCTCCGCCGAGCCCCTTGGCCAGGGTGACGGCGTCAGGCAGGATCCCCGCCTCCTGGTAGGCGAACCAGCGTCCGGTCCGCCCGACCCCGGTCTGGATCTCGTCGACGATGAGCAGCGCGCCGTGCTCGCGGGTGAGCTCACGCGCGCGCTCGAGGTAGCCGCCCGGCAGGGGGATGACGCCCGCCTCCCCCTGGATGGGCTCGACGATCAGCGCGGCGACGGACTCGTCGAGAGCCGCCTCGAGGGCCTCGATGCTCGCCTCGAGGTGCTCGACCCCTCCCGGCATCGGCTCGAACGGCGCCCGCATGGCCGCCTTGCCGGTCAGCGCGAGCGCGCCCATCGTCCGCCCGTGGAACGCGTTCTGCAGCGCCAGGACGCGGTGCCGGCCGCCGGCCGCGTTCAGCCGCGCCAGCTTGAAGGCCGCCTCGTTGGCCTCGGTGCCCGAGTTGGCGAAGTAGACGCGGCCCGTCTCCCCGGCCCCGGTGAGGCGGCGCAGGGTCTCGGCGAGCTCGATCTGCGGGGCGGTCGCGAAGTAGTTGGAGACGTGGGCGAGCGCACCGGCCTGGCGCGTCACGGCCTCGACGAACACGGGATGCGCATGGCCGAGCGAGTTGACGGCGATGCCGCCGAGGAAGTCGAGGTACTCCCGCCCGTCGACGTCCCAGACCCGGCAGCCCTCGCCGCGCTCGAGCACGGCGAGCGGCGGCGCGAAGGTTTGCATCATCGCGGCGGAGTAGCGGTCGCGCGCCGAGCCGGTGCGGGACGCGGTCGTGGGGATGGACATGGTGGCCTTTCGATCGGAGCGGTCCGGCCGCGAGGGCCGACGGTGCGCGCGTCCCGGACGGGACGGGCGCTCGGAGCCGGGGCCGCTGAGGATCAGCGGCCCGACATTCGCTCCCGGTCGCGGGGGTCGAGCGAGGCGACGACCTCGGTGCCGATGCCCTCCGAGGTGAACACCTCGAGCAGGATCGAGTGCGGGATGCGGCCGTCGATGATGGCGGCCTTGGGCACTCCCCCGCGCACGGCGTCGAGGCAGGCGGTCATCTTGGGGATCATGCCCGATTCGAGCGAGGGCAGCAGAGCCGCGAGGTCGTCCGAGCGGATGTGCGAGACGAGCGACTCGCGGTCGGGCCAGTCGGAGTAGAGGCCGGCCACGTCGGTGAGGACGACGAGCTTCTCGGCGCCGAGCGCGACGGCCAGCGCGGCGGCGGCGGCGTCGGCGTTGACGTTCAGCGACTGCGTGGGGTCGTCCGAGTCGGGGGCGATCGAGGACACGACCGGGATCCGGCCGGCCTCGAGCTGAGCGAGGACGGCGGCGGGGTCCACGGCGATCACGTCTCCGACGAGTCCGAGGTCGTGCTCCTCGCCGTCGATCACGACACCGCGGCGGCGGCCGACGAAGAGGCCCGCGTCCTCACCGGAGATGCCGGCGGCGAGGGGGCCGTGCTCGTTGATCCGGCGGACGATGTCGCGGCTGATGCTGCCGGTGAGCACCATCCGCACCACCTCCATCGCCTCGGGGCTCGTGACCCGGTAGCCGCCCCGGAACTCGCTCTCGATCCCGAGCCGGTCGAGCATCCGCGAGATCTGGGGCCCGCCGCCGTGGACGACCACGGGGCGGATCCCGGCGTAGCGCAGGTAGACAATGTCCTGGGCGAAGGAGCGCTGCAGCTCCTCCGACACCATCGCGTTGCCGCCGAACTTGATCACCATCGTGCGCCCGTGGAAGCTCTGCAGCCAGGGCAGCGACTCGATGAGCGTCGCGGCCTTCCCGGGTGCGGCGTCGCGCTCGGCGCGGCTCTCGGCCGAGAGGGTGGTGTCGTCGCTCATGGCCGCCTCAGCTCGAGTACGCGGAGTTCTCGTGCACGTAGTCGTGCGTGAGGTCGTTTGTCCAGATCGTGGCCGTCGCGTCGCCGGCGTGCAGGTCGATGTCGACGGCGACCTGCCGAGGGGCGAGGTCGACGAGGTCGCGGCTCTCGTGCGGCTCGCCCGCGAGGCAGACCTGCACCCCGTTCATCGCGACGTCGATGCCGTACGGGTCGAACTGCGCATCGGTCGTGCCCACGGCGGCGAGGACGCGGCCCCAGTTGGGGTCCTTGCCGAAGATCGCGGCCTTGAACAGGTTGCTGCGGGAGACGGCGCGGGCGACGACCACGGCCTCATCCTCGGTCGCGGCGTTCAGCACGCGGATCGCGACGTCGTGGGCGGCGCCCTCCGCGTCGGCCTGCAGCTGCAGGGTGAGGTCGCGGCAGACCGCGGTCAGGGCCTCGGTGAACTCGTCGGCGTCGGCCTCGACACCGCTGGCGCCGCTCGCGAGCAGTGCGACGGTGTCGTTCGTCGACATGCAGCCGTCCGAGTCGAGGCGGTCGAAGGTGACGCGGGTCGCGGCACGCAGGGCGGTGTCGAGAGCGGCGGACTCGAGGGCCGCGTCGGTCGTGATCACGACCAGCATCGTCGCCAGACCCGGCGCGAGCATCCCGGCGCCCTTGGCCATGCCGCCGATGCTCCAGCCCTGCTCGGAGCGGATAACCGCCTGCTTCGGGACCGTGTCGGTGGTCATGATCGCGCGGGCGGCCGCCTCGCCCGCCACGGGTCCCCCGGCGAGCTCGGCGGAGGCGCCGGTCACGCCGGTGGCGAGCTTCGCGAGGTCGAGCTGGTCGCCGATCAGCCCGGTGGAGCACACCAGCACGTCGCCGGCGGACACCTCGAGACTCTCGCCCACGAGCTCCGCGGTGCGGTGGGTGACCTGGAAGCCCTGAGCACCCGTGTAGCAGTTGGCGCCGCCGGAGTTGAGGACAATCGCCGAGACCACGCCGTCGCGCATCACCTGCTCGCTCCAGAGGACGGGGTTCGCCTTGCAGCGGTTGCTCGTGAAGACCGCGGCGGCGCTCTGCAGCGGGCCGAGGTTCTGCACGAGCGCGACGTCGCGCGCTCCGGTCGACTTCAGCCCGGCGACGACTCCCGCCGCCCGGAACCCTGCTGCTGCGGTGACGCTCACGGCGCGACTCCGTTCACGCTCAGGCCGAGGGACTCCGGGAGTCCCAGGGCGATGTTGGTGGACTGGACGGCTGCGCCCGCGGTGCCCTTGACGAGGTTGTCGATGGCCGAGACGACCACGACGCGGCGGGCCCGCTCGTCCACGGCGAGTCCGATCAGAGCGGTGTTCGCCCCCACCACGTCGGCCGTCCGGGGGAAGGAGCCCTCCGGGAGCAGCTGGACGAAGGACTCGTCGCCGTAGGCGGTCTCCCACGCGGCGCGCACGTCCTGCGCGGAGACGCCGGGAGCGAGGCGCGCGGTCGAGGTCGCCAGGATGCCCCGGGACATCGGCACGAGGACCGGGGTGAACGAGATCGAGACGGGTCCGGCTCCGGCGAGCAGGAGGTTCTGCCGGATCTCGGGATTGTGGCGGTGCGCTCCGCCGAGGCCGTAGGCGTGCGCGGAGCCGAGGAGCTCGCTGGCGAGGAGGTCGGTCCGCAGGCTCTTGCCCGCACCCGAGGGTCCGACGGCGAGGACCGCGACGAGGTCCGACGACTCGATCACTCCGGCGTGCAGGCCGGGGGCCAGGCCGAGCGTGATCGCCGTGACGTTGCAGCCGGGGACGGCGATGCGCCGCACTCCGGCGAGCGCCTCGCGCTGCTTGCGTCCGCCGCCGCCGATCAGCAGCTCCGGGAGCCCGTAGGGCCAGGCCCCGGCGAAGTCGCCCCCGTAGAAGTCGGCCCAGTCCTGCGGGTCGGTCAAGCGGTGGTCGGCGCCGCAGTCGACGACGAGGACGTCCTCGGGGAGGGTCGCGGTGATCTCGCCCGACTTCCCGTGCGGGAGGGCGAGGAAGACGACGTCGTGCCCGGCGAGGTTCCCGGTCGTCGTGTCGACGAGGACGAGGTCGCGGAGCGAGCGGAGGTGCGGGTGCACGGCGATGAGGGGCTGACCCGCGTTGGCGTGCGCCGTCACCGTGCGCACCTCGAACTCGGGGTGGTCGGCGAGCAGTCGCAGCAGCTCGCCGCCCGCGTAGCCGCTCGCACCGGCCACCGCCACGGAGAAAGTCATGCCCGAGAGCCTAGCCGGTGCGGGTGCGGGGCCCCGCCCGGCCGAGCCGGACGGGACCCCCGGCCTCACTCGCGGAGTCGGGCGCCGAAGCGCTCCGCCGCCACGGCCACGCCGTTCTCCTTCGCGGCCGTCGCCTCGGCCGCGGTGAGCGTGCGGTCCGGCGCGCGGAAGCGCAGCGCGAACGTCAGCGACTTCGTCCCCTCGGCGAGCCCGGTGCCGCGGTAGTCGTCGACCAGGCGGATCGCCTCGAGCAGCTCGCCCGCCCCCTCGGCGACGGCGGCGCGCACGTCGGCTGCCGCGATGCCGACCGGCACGACGAGCGAGAGGTCCTGGGTCGCGGCGGGCAGCGCGCCCACCGGACGGGCCACGACGACCCTCCCGGCCCGCGCGAGCAGCGGCTCGAGGTCGAGCTCGACCACGGCGACGCGGCGCGGGAGGTCGACCTCCTCGGCGAGCGCCGGGAGCAGCTCCCCCGCGTAGCCGATGACCGCGCCGTCGAGCACGACCTCGGCGGTGCGGCCCGGGTGCAGCGCTGCATGTGCCCCCTGGCGCAGCACGAGCTCGGTGCCGGTCGCCGCGGCGACCTCGCGGACCACGTCGAGGGCGTCGCGCCAGTCGACATCACGCCCGGCGACACCGGGCTGGCGCACGACGGCGGCACCCGTGAGCAGCGCCGCGAGGTGCCGCGGCTGCGGTGGGATGCCCGCGTTCAGCTCGGCCTCGACCTCCGCGGACGGACGCGCCCCGCCCGCAGGGAGCGCCCCGGAGCCGAACGGGCCGCCGGCGGCCGGGAGGAAGACGGAGCCGAGCTCGTAGACCGCGAGATCCGTCAGGCCGCGCGAGCGGTTGCGGGCCGCGACCTGCACGAGACCCGGCAGCAGCGAGATCCGCAGCTGGCCCGCGGTCGCGTCGAGCGGGTTCGCGAGCGTGATCTGCTCCTGCGGCTCCCCGTCGACCGAGCCGAGCCGGTCGTTGATCGAGCGCGAGAGGAACGGGTACGAGAGCACCTCGGTCAGACCCGCGGCGGCGAGCGCCTGGGCGAGGGTGCGGCGCAGCCGCTGGCCCGGGGTCAGCCCGCGGCCGGGAGGCGCGACGGGCAGGATCGCCGGGATGCGGTCGTACCCGGTGATGCGGGCGACCTCCTCCGCGAGCGAGGCGCGGTCGACGAGGTCGGGGCGCCAGCTCGGCGGAGTCACCAGCAGGCCCGCTCCGCCGGCCTCGACGGAGGCGCCGATCTCGACGAGCGCGCCGCGGATCTCCTCCGGGGTGTACTCCACGCCGATGAGGCCTGCGACGTAGCCGTCCGGCAGCTCGACCGGCTCCGCCGTGCGCGGGTCGGCCAGGACCGAGCCGAGCTCGTCCGCCGTGCCGCCGGCGAGCTCCACGAGAAGCTGCACCGCGCGGGCCGCGGCGACCGAGGCCACCTCGGGGTCGACGCCGCGCTCGAAGCGCCGCGACGCCTCGCTCGGCAGCTTGTGCCGGCGAGCCGTCCGGGCGATCGAGACCGGGTCGAAGTTCGCCGCCTCGAGCAGGACGTCGGACGTGGCGTCCGAGATCTCGGTGCGCGCGCCCCCCATCACTCCGGCGAGGCCGATCGCCCCGCCGTCGTCGGCGATGACGAGGTCCTCCGCGTGCAGGCGCCGGGTCTGGCCGTCGAGCGTCTCGAGGGTCTCCCCCGGTGCGGCGCGGCGCACCACGATGCCGCCCTGCAGGGTCGCCAGGTCGTAGCCGTGCAGCGGCTGGCCCAGCTCGAACATCACGTAGTTGGTGATGTCCACGACGAGCGAGATCGAGCGGACGCCGGCCAGTCGCAGTCGCGCGAGCATCCACGGCGGCGTCGGTCGTGAGACGTCGACGCCCCGGACGACGCGCGTGACGAACACGGAGGCGCCGACACGGCCGCGGATCGGCGCCTCGTCGGCCACGGACACGGGGAAGACGGGGGCCGTCTCCGTGCGCTCGTGCGGAGGGAGCGCCCGAGCGGGGTCGCGGAAGGCGGCTCCGGTGGCGTGGGCGTACTCGCGGGCGATGCCGCGGATCGAGAAGGCGTAGCCGCGGTCGGGCGTCACGTTGACCTCGACCGCGGCGTCGTCGAGACCGAGGAGCGCGACGGCGTCCGTGCCCGGCTCCGGGTCGAGCCCGAGCGAGGCGAGGCGGAGGATGCCGTCGTGGTCGTCCCCGAGGCCGAGCTCGCGGCTCGAGGCGATCATCCCGTCGGACACGTGCCCGTAGGTCTTCCGCGCGGAGATCGGGAACGGCCCGGGCAGGACCGCGCCCGGCAGTGACACGACGACCTTGTCGCCGGCCGCGAAGTTGTGGGCTCCGCAGACGATGCCGCGGACGTCCTCTCCGCCGTCGGCGGCACGCCCGCCCTCCGGGGCCACGCGGACGTGGCACCAGTTGATGGTCTTGCCGTTCTTCTGCGGCTCCGGAGCGAGGTCGAGCACCTCACCGACGACGACGGGCCCGGTCACCTCGAAGCGGTGGACGTCCTCCTCCTCCAGGCCGACCGACACCAGGGCCGCGTGCACGGACTCCGTCGTGACGTCCTGCTCGAGGTCGACGTACTCCCCCAGCCAGCTCAGCGGGATGCGCATCAGATCACCATCCCGTACTGCTCGCTGAAGCGGACGTCGCCCTCGACCATGTCGCGCATGTCCTTCACGTCGTTGCGGAACATCAGGGTCCGCTCGATCCCCATGCCGAAGGCGAACCCGGAGTACTCCTCCGGGTCGATCCCGGCCGCGCGCAGCACGTTCGGATTGACCATGCCGCAGCCACCCCACTCGATCCAGCGGGCACCGCCGACGAAGGTCGGGTGCCAGACGTCCAGCTCGGCGCTGGGCTCGGTGAAGGGGAAGTAGTTCGGGCGCAGGCGGATGCGCGCGTCGTCGCCGAAGAGGATCCGCGCGACGTGCTCGAGGGTGCCCCGCAGGTGCGCCATGGTCAGGCCGCGGTCGACGGCGAGACCCTCGAACTGCGTGAACACGGGCGTGTGCGTCGCGTCGAGCTCGTCGGTGCGGTACACCCGTCCGGGAGCGATCACGTAGAGCGGCAGCGGGCGCTCGAGCATCGAGCGGATCTGCACCGGCGAGGTGTGCGTGCGCAGCACCAGGTGCGAGTCGACGGGGTCGACGAAGAAGGTGTCCTGCATGGCGCGGGCCGGGTGGTCCTCGTCGAAGTTCAGGGCGTCGAAGTTGAACCACTCGTTCTCGAGCTCCGGCCCCTCCGCGATCTCCCAGCCCATCCCGACGAACACGTCGGCGATCGACTCCTGGAGGAGCGAGAGGGGGTGGCGGGCGCCGCGGCGCACGAAGCTGGCGCCGGCGGTGACGTCCACGCGCTCGGCCTCGAGCGCGGCCGCGTCCTCCGCCTCGACGAGCTCGGCCTCGCGGGCGGCGTAGGCGTCGCCCACCTGCTTGCGGGCACCGCCGACGAGCTTGCCGGACGCCGCCTTGTGCTCGGGCGGGACGGAGCGCATCTGCGCGTTGAGGCGGGCGAGGGCGGACCCCTCGCCGAGGTGGGCGGCTCGGGCGGACTTCAGAGCGGTGGAGTCGCCCGCCGCGCCGATGGCGGCGAGGGCGTCGGCGACCGCCGCGGAGACGGCCTCGTCGGTGATCGGGTTGCTGTCTGACACGATCCCCCAGTGTAGGCGAGGGCCTCCGCCCCCTCCCGCCGCCCGCGCGCGGTGCTCGTCGCGCTCGCCCGCGGCCAGGCCCCCGTCTGCGCCGACGGCTCTCGAAGCCCCGCCACCGGCGCTGCTCGACCAGCAGGGGCGGGTTCTCGCTACGCCGGGGTCGGAGGCTGCTCGACCGGCAGGAAGCCGGGCGCCGCCGGACGGGAAGACGCCCGGACCGATCGCGACTCCCCGATCATCACCGCCTCCGCGTCGACGACGCCGGAGCGGAGCACCACCGCTCGATGCGCTGAGCGATCGCCGGACCCTCGAGGCGAACAGGAGAATCGCGTGTCAGCGATTCTCCGTAGCCGCACGCAGGACGCTCTGCGGAACCCGACCCCGTCAGGAAGCCGACCGCGGTGAGGATCGCCCTCGGGCGATCCTCACAGTTCAGTCCTGCACAGCGATCAGCTGCGTGTCCGTCTGCGCGCGGGCTGCGGGGTGGCCGCCGATGGTGCGGCCGCCGCGTCCGCCGCTCTTGGTGCGGATCTCGATCCACTTCGCCAGCCCCGAGAGGAGGAGGCAGATGCCGATGTAGATCGCTCCGATGACGATCGCTGCCGGGATGATCGGGCTGTCGAGGCTCGACTGGTTGCCCAGGTAGCGCGCGTAGTACAGCAGCTCGTTGTAGGTGATGATCGAGCCGAGCGCCGTGTCCTTGAGGGCGACGACGAGCTGGGCGATGATCACGGGCAGCATCGAGCGGATCGCCTGGGGGAACAGGATGAGCCGCATCACGCCGGACTTGCGCAGGCCGATCGCATAGCCCGCCTCCTTCTGTCCTCGCGGGAGGGCTTCGATGCCGGCGCGGAAGATCTCGGAGAAGACGGAGCCGTTGTAGAGGGTCAGGGCGATGACGACGGCGAGGTAGGGGCTGAGCTTGAGGCCCGCGAACGGCAGGCCGTAGTACATCAGCATCATCAGGATCAGGACGGGGATCGCCCGGAACAGCTCGATGAAGAGCGTGACGGGGACGTTGATCCAGCGCCGGTCCGAGAGCCGGCCGATCGCCAGGAGGAGGCCGAGGACGAGGCTGGCGACGCCCGCCGTGGCGAAGGCCGCGAGCGTGCGGCCGAGGGCGCCGCCGATGCTCTGCCAGACCAGCGGGTAGCCGAACGCGCGCCACTTGGAGGCGTCGAACTGGCCGGACTCCGCGAAGCGCCAGACCACGAAGCCGAGGAAGGCCGCGATCAGCAGGACGACGACGACGCCGATGACGCGGTTGCGCACGACGGCCCGGGGGCCGGGGTTGTCGAAGAGGACGGAGCTCATCGGGCGACCCTCCACTTCTTCTCGAGCTGACGTTGGACGAGCGAGAGCAGGGTGACCAGGACCACGAAGACCAGGGCCACCCAGAGGACGACGATGAGGCTGTTCTCGCCGCGCTCGTTGAGCACGCGGACGATGGTGCCCGCCTCCGCGACCGAGAAGCCGGCGGCGACGGTGGTGTTCTTCAGCAGCGCGATCAGGACGCTCATGAGCGGCGGAATCACGGAGCGGAAGGCCTGGGGCAGGACGACCTGCGTCATCGTGAGGCCGAAGTCGAGGCCGATCGCGCGGGCCGCCTCGGCCTGGCCGATCGGCACGGTGTTGATGCCCGACCGCAGCACCTCCGCGACGTAGGTCGCGGTGTAGAGGCTGAGGGCGCAGATCGCCAGGTTCGTGTAGTCCACCTGCGGCAGGTCGAGCTTGGGGTAGCCGAAGGCGAAGAAGAACATCACCAGCGTGAGCGGGGTGTTCCGGATGGTGTTCACGTACACCGTGCCGACCGCGCGGGCGATCGGGACGGGCGAGACGCGCATCGCGCCGACCACCGTGCCGATCAGCAGGGCGAACACGAGCGAGACGCTGAAGAGGATCAGGGTGTTGCCGAAGGCCGGGACGTAGACGTCGAGGTTGTTCAACAGGACATCCATGCGGCTGGCCCTTCTGTCGGAGCGGTGGTGGTGGTCGAGGAGAGGGGACCCCCGGGCGGCGGTCGGGCCGCCCGGGGCGCCTCCTAGTAGTCGTTCACCGCCGGCTGGGTGACGGTCGTGCCGGACTGGCCGAGCGTCTCGTCGTAGATGGCGCTCCAGGTCTCGCCGCCGTCGGTCAGCATGCCGTTGACGAAGTGGCGCAGGGCGTCGTCGTCCTTGGGCAGGCCGATGCCGTACAGCTCGGTGCTGAAGGGCTCTCCGACGACCTTGAGCTCGTCGGGCTTCTGAGCGGCGTAGCCGATCAGGATCGCGCCGTCGGTGGTGACGGCGTCGACGGTGCCGTCGGAGAGGGCGTCCACGCACTGCGAGTACGTGTCGAACTCCTCGGTCTTCACCTCGGGGTAGTTGGTGCGGATGTTCTGGATCGGGGTGGAGCCGGTGGCCGAGCACACGGTGGTGTCGGCGGTGAGGTCGTCCGGTCCGGTGATCGTGTCGTTGTCGGCCGCGACGAGCAGCTGCTGGCCGGTCTCGAAGTAGGGTCCGGCGAAGCCGACCTGCTCCTTGCGCTTGTCGGTGATCGAGTAGGTGCCGACGTAGTAGTCGATGTCGCCGTTCACGATCGACGCTTCGCGGTTGGCCGACGGGATCGCCTTGAACTCGATGGCGTCGGCCGCGAAGCCGAGCGAGGCGGCGGTCCACTTCGCGATCTCGATGTCGAACCCGGAGCGCTCGCCGGTCGCCGCGTCGAGGTAGCCCAGCCCGGGCTGATCCTCCTTGACGCCGATGACGACCTTGCCGTCCGCGGTCATCGCGTCGAAGGTCGGGCTGCCCTCGAGAGTGACGTCGGAGGCGACCTCGTACGCGGAGGTCCCTCCCTCGGAGCCTCCACCGGCGCCGCCGCCGGCGGTTCCGGAGTCGCCGGAGCAGCCGGCGAGGGCGAGGGTCGCTGCCGCGAGTCCCGCGGTCATGAACATGAGCCTGGTGCGCATGATCGTCCTTCCTGGGGTTCGGCCCGCCGGAGCGGGCGATGTCGGGTCGGCTCCCGGGTCACGGGTCCGACCTGCCTGGTGGCTGCGGATCGCGCTTCTAGTGCGTGATGAGCTTGGAGAGGAAGTCCTTGGCCCGGTCGGTGCGGGGCGCGGTGAAGAACGACTCCGGGTCGGTGTCCTCGAGGATCTCGCCGTCGGCCATGAACACGACGCGGTCGGCGGCCTTCCGGGCGAAGCCCATCTCGTGGGTGACGACGATCATCGTCATCCCGTCCTTGGCGAGCCCGACCATCACGTCCAGGACCTCGTTGATCATCTCGGGGTCGAGCGCCGAGGTCGGCTCGTCGAACAGCATCACCTTGGGCTTCATCGCCAGCGCCCGTGCGATCGCGACGCGCTGCTGCTGCCCGCCGGAGAGCTGGGCCGGGGTCTTGGCGGCCTGGTGGCCGACGCCGACCCGGTCGAGCAGCGCCGTGGCCTGGGCCTCCGCGTCCTTGCGGGAGAGCCCGCGGACCTTGATCGGGCCGAGGGTGACGTTCTCGAGGATCGTCTTGTGCGCGAAGAGGTTGAACGACTGGAAGACCATCCCGACGTCGGCGCGGAGCGCGGCGAGGCCCTTGCCCTCCTCCGGGAGCTTCTGCCCGTCGATGGTGATGGTGCCGCCCGAGATCGTCTCGAGCCGGTTGACCGTGCGGCAGAGCGTCGACTTGCCGGATCCGGAGGGGCCGAGGACCACGACGACCTCGCCCCGGTGCACCGTCAGATCGATGTCCTTCAGAGCCTGGAAGTCGCCGTAGTGCTTCTGCACCCCGGAGAGGACGACGAGGGGTTCACCGGCGGGAGCGGCGGCGCGCTCGTCTTGCGGGGCTGTGACCATGCCGTCAGAGAAGCACACGGGGATGGGCCGGTCAAATCATGAGGGAATTCTTAACCGAAGGGTAACAACGCGCCCTGTTCTCCAGGTTCGCGGCACCCTCGGCCCGGTTCCTCTCAGGAACGCAGCGCGAAGGCGCTCTCGTACAGGCAGACGGAGGCCGCAGTCGCGAGGTTGAGCGACTCCGCCGCCCCGTAGATGGGCACCGCGACCACGCCGTCGACGAGGGCGAGCGACTCGTCCTCGAGGCCGCGCGCCTCGTTGCCGAAGACCCAGACGGTCGGCTGGGCGAGGTCCCCGCGGGCGCGGACGTCGAGCAGGTCCTCCCCCTTCACGTCGGCCGCGACGGAGCGGAGGCCCACGCCGCGGAGCCGGCCCAGCACGTCGGCGAGGTCGGCGCCGACCGCGACCGGGAGGTGGAAGAGCGAACCCGTCGTGGAGCGCACGACCTTGGGGTTGTAGAGGTCGACCGAGCGGCCGGACAGCACGACCGCGTCGGCGCCGGCGGCGTCGGCGGCCCGGATGATCGTGCCGAGGTTGCCCGGATCGCGGACCTCCTCGAGCACCGCCACGAGGCGCGGCTCGGAGGCGACGACGTCCTTGAGCGACGTGGGGAACTGACGGCAGACCGCGACGAAGCCCTGCGGAGTGACGGTGTCGGCCATCGCGTCGAGGACGTCCTCGGTCACGTACTCGATCTCCACCTCCGCCTCGGCGGCGGCGGCGACGATCTCGGGGTGGCGCTCCAGAGCGGTCGGAGTCGCGAACGACTCGACGATCAGCTCCGGGCGGTACTGCAGCGCCTCGGAGAGTGCCTGCGGGCCCTCGAGGAGGAAGAGCCCCGTCTCGAGCCGGGCCGGGCGGCGGGTGAGCTTCGCCACGGAGCGGACACGGGGAGAGCGGGGGTTGTCGAGCATGCGGCGAGCCTATCGGCGCGGTGATCGCCGCCCCCGCAGACACGGCGCGGAAGGGCCTGCGGACGACGGAGGGGGCCGCGACCTCTCGGTCGCGACCCCCTCCGGGAAGCCGTGCTGACTACGCTGCGGCCTTGGGCGCCGAGGTGTCGGCGGGCAGCGCGCTCTTCGCGGTCGCGACGAGCGAGGCGAACGTGGCCGGCTCGGTGATCGCGAGGTCCGCGAGGATGCGGCGGTCGACCTGGACGCCGGCCAGGGCGAGGCCCTGGATGAAGCGGTTGTAGGTCAGGCCGTTCGCGCGGGACGCGGCGTTGATGCGCTGGATCCAGAGACGACGGAACTCGCCCTTCTTGGCGCGGCGGTCGCGGTACGAGTAGACGAGGGAGTGGGTGACCTGCTCCTTCGCCTTGCGGTAGAGGCGCGACCGCTGGCCGCGGTAGCCCGAGGCGCGCTCGAGGATGACGCGACGCTTCTTGTGGGCGTTGACGGCCCTCTTCACTCTTGCCATTGCTGTTTCTTCCTATCGATCCGTGTCGGCTGAGTAGCGACCACGCGGCGCAGCGGGCTGCGCCGGCGGTGGGCTACAGACCGAGAAGCTTCTTGGCGACCTTGGCGTCCTGCGGGGCGAGGACCTGGTCCTGGTTGAGGCGGCGCGTGCGAACGCTGGACTTGGACTCCAGGTTGTGACGCATGCCGGCCTGCTGCTTCATGACCTTGCCGGAGCCGGTCACCTTGAAGCGCTTCTTGGCACCCGAGTGGGTCTTCATCTTGGGCATGTTCTCTCCTTGTGAACGTCACTCCGCGCTCGGCGGGGCGAAACCGGTGCCCCGCGAGCGGGGCGTCCACCGGCCCCGAGGCCGGGGCGGCGAAGTACTAGACGGACTCGGCCTCGGCCGTGTCCTCGGGGGTGTTGGCCTCGCGACGAGCGGCGCGGACCGCATTGGCCTCGGCCTTCGCCTCGGACTTGTTCTTCAGCGGGCCGATGACCATCACCATGTTGCGACCGTCGATGGTCGGGGTGGACTCGACCTGGCCGAACTCGGCGACGTCCTCCGCGAAGCGCTGGAGCAGGCGGACGCCCATCTCGGGGCGCGACTGCTCGCGACCGCGGAAGAGGATCATCGCCTTGACCTTGTCGCCGGCCTTCAGGAAGCCCTCGGCGCGCTTGCGCTTGGTCTCGTAGTCGTGCTTGTCGATCTTCAGGCGGAAACGGACCTCCTTGAGGATCGTGTTCGCCTGGTTGCGACGGGCTTCCTTGAGCTTCTGAGCCTGCTCGTACTTGAACTTCCCGTAGTCCATGATCTTGGCCACGGGCGGCTTGGAGTTGGGGGCGACCTCGACCAGGTCCAGGTCTGCGTCCTGCGCGAGTCGCAGGGCGACCTCGATCTTGACGACGCCGACCTGTTCTCCTGCGGGACCCACGAGGCGGACCTCGGGGACGCGGATACGGTCGTTGGTACGGGGATCGCTGATTGCGTTTCTCCTCTGATCTCGGTGAGTGCAGCTGCGCTGCCGGAGTCTTCTCCAGCGCACCCGAGAGAGGTGATCGTCCCGTCCACGTCGTGCCTGCAGCACGGCGCTCGCACCCTGTGACGCGGTTCCCGAGGCGGACCTCGAGAGCCGCAGCCCTGCCTCCGGTGGTCTGACGACCCTCGGGGGCGGAGTGCTTCTGACCCGGTAACCTTGTGAAGCGGTCAAGCGCGGGTGGGAGAATCTCCACTTTCGAACCGAGGACATGCCTCGGAGCCCGGACAACCATAGCAGACCGGCGGCCCGCCCGACAGACCGGATCCGGCCGCCCCTCGATCCTCTGCTCCGGCGGCCGCGCCCCTCCACCACGGACGACGAACGAAGGACCCATGGCCCAGTACGACGACGACTACACGCGACGATTCGGCGAGGACGGCGGAGCCTCCGACGTGGAGGCCGCGCGCGACATCGCGGAGGTCCCGGCGGTGGAGATCATCACCACCGCCGCCGTGCACCTGATGAGCGCGGCCGCCGTCAAGTGCGGGCTCGCCGACGAGCCCGGAGCGCAGGTCGACCTCGACGAGGCGCGCAAGCTCATCAACGCGCTCGCGGGCCTGGTCACGGCCGGGGCGCCCGACATCAGCGACATGCACGCCCGGAGCCTGCGCGACGGCCTCCGCACCCTCCAGCTCGCGTTCCGTGAGGCGTCCCCGATCGCCGACCCGATCGGCAAGGGCCCGGGCGAGAAGTGGACCGGCCCGGTCACCTGATCGGGAGTCAGCGGGCGGCGGCGAGCTGCAGCGTCATCGAGTCGACGCGCTGCGCGACGGTCTCGTCGGCCGCCCAGCGCTCCCCCAGGCGCGCGGCGAGGGCGCCGAGCGCGTCCTGATCGAGCCCCGGGCGCAGGCTCAGGACCACCACGAGCTCGGGGCCCGCGAGGCGCTGCTCCGGGTCTCCCGCGCGCACCTCGAGCGAGGCGACCGCCCGCTCCCCCTCCGCAGCCGCGCGCAGAGCCAGGAGCACCTCCGCATCGGCAGGGGCCGGCCGCCAGGCGCCGCCCTCCGCGATCGCCCAGAGGGCCGGGCGCCGGACCGCGAACTCCCGCTCGGACGCGGGGTCGAGGACCATCACCTCGGTGCCCTCCGCGACGGCCGCCAGGGCCGCACGGCGCCCGTCGACCGGGACGGGACGGGCGGCCGGGTCCCATCGGCGCATGCTCTCGACGCCGCTGAAGACGGGGAGCACCGTGCGGCCGTCGGGTCCGGCGACCGTGACGATCGCGAGCTCCTGCGTCTTGTCCGCCCGGAGTCCCCCGACCCCCTCCGCCTCCTCGCCGAGGCGGGCGACCAGCGGGATGAGCAGGCGGGACGTGCGGATCGCGTCGACCACGGCCTCCGGGCCGCGAGTGCCGCGGGCGAAGGACTCGAGCGCGGCGACAAGCGCCTCCGGGGCGCTCCCGTCGTCCTCCGGCGCTGCGCTCGGCTCGAAGTGCCGGCCCGCCCAGGGGGTGCCGGCCGAGTCGGTCAGATGCGCCGGGAGCGGGCGGGGCTCACTCGGATGCGACATCCAGGGCCTCCGCGAGCGTGAACGCGCCCGCGTACAGCGCCTTGCCGACGATCGCGCCCTCGAGCCCCTGGGGCACGAGGTCGCGCAGAGCGGCGATGTCGTCGAGGTTCGAGATGCCGCCCGAGGCGATCACGGGGCGGTGGGTGCGGGCCATGACCTGCTCGAGGAGCTCGAGGTTCGGGCCCTTGAGGGTGCCGTCCTTGGTGACGTCGGTGACGACGTAGCGGGTGCAGCCGGCCTCCTCCAGGCGGTCGAGGACCTGCCAGAGGTCGCCGCCCTCCTTGGTCCAGCCGCGCGCGGCGAGCGTGGTGCCCCGGACGTCGAGCCCGACGGCGATCTGGTCGCCGTACTGCGCGATGACGCTCGCGGCCCACTCGGGGTTCTCGAGCGCCGCGGTGCCGAGGTTGATGCGCTTCGCGCCGGCGCTCAGCGCGGACTCGAGGCTGCGGTCGTCGCGGATCCCGCCGGAGAGCTCGACGTTCACGCCCTTCACCTGCCGGATGACCTTCTTCATGATGCCGTGGTTGTCGCCGCGGCCGAAGGCGGCGTCGAGGTCGACGAGGTGGATCCACTCCGCGCCCTGGTCGGCCCAGTCGCCCGCGGCGTCGATCGGGTCGCCGTAGTTGGTCTCGGTCCCGGCCTCGCCCTGCGTGAGCCGCACGGCCCTGCCGCCCGCCACGTCGATCGCGGGCAGGAGGACCAGGCCCGGGGCCTTGGTGAACTCGCTCATCGTCATCCTCAGTCTCGGAGCCGGTGCCGGCCC
Organism: Rathayibacter sp. VKM Ac-2805; assembly: GCF_009834265.1. Taxonomy (NCBI): domain Bacteria; kingdom Bacillati; phylum Actinomycetota; class Actinomycetes; order Micrococcales; family Microbacteriaceae; genus Rathayibacter; species Rathayibacter sp. VKM Ac-2805. The sequence continues at coordinate 1,358,466 of NZ_CP047185.1, read as the reverse complement.
CTGGAGGCGCCGACCACCGGCCGATCCTAGTTCGTGCGGAGGGTGCCCAGCCAATTGGCCAGCAGCCGGAGCCCGGCGGCCCCCGACTTCTCGGGGTGGAACTGCGTGGCCGAGAGCGGCCCGTTCTCGACCGCGGCGATGAAGGGGCCTCCGTGATCGGCCCAGGTGACCGCGGGACGCGGGAACGGGGGCATCACGTCGAGCGACCACTCGCGGGCGCCGTAGGAGTGCACGAAGTAGAAGCGCTCCTCGGCGATGCCGTCGAAGAGCACCGAGCCCTCGGGAGCGGAGACGGTGTTCCAGCCCATGTGCGGGACGACCTCGGCCGGGAGGAGGTCCACCGTCCCCGGCCACTCGCCCAGGCCCTCGCTCTCGACCCCGCGCTCGACGCCGCGCTCGAAGAGCACCTGCATCCCGACGCAGATGCCCAGGACGGGGCGCCCGCCGGCGAGGCGCTTCTCGATGATCTCGCCGCCGCGGGCGCGGGTCAGCGCCGACATCACGGCGTCGAAGGCGCCGACGCCGGGCACGAGGAGGCCGTCCGCCTCCAGCGCCCGCTGCCGGTCCCCCGTCAGCTCGACGTCGGCCCCGGCGAGCTCGAGCGCCTTGACGGCGGAGTGCACGTTCCCCGAGCCGTAGTCGTAGACCACGACGGAGGGGCGGGCCGAGCTCACAGCGCGCCCTTCGTCGACGGCACGCCGGAGACGAGCGGGTCGAGGGCCTTGGCCTGACGGAAGGCGCGGGCGAACGCCTTGAACTCCGCTTCGGCGATGTGGTGCGGGTCCCTGCCGCCGAGCACCGTGACGTGCACGGTGAGGCCGGCGTTGAACGCGATCGCCTCGAAGACGTGACGCACCATCGACCCGGTGAAGTGGCCGCCGATCAGGTGCAGCGCGAAGCCCTCCGGCTCGCCGGTGTGCACGAGGTAGGGGCGCCCCGAGATATCGACGACGGCCTGCACGAGCGCCTCGTCGAGGGGGACGAGCGCGTCGCCGAAGCGGGAGATCCCGGCCTTGTCGCCGAGCGCCTGACGGATGGCCGTGCCGAGCACGATGCCGATGTCCTCCGCGGTGTGGTGGATGTCGATCTCGATGTCGCCGCGGGCCCGGACGTGCAGGTCCGTGAGCGAGTGCTTCGCGAACGCCGTCAGCAGGTGGTCGAAGAAGGGCACGCCGGTCTCGAGATCGGCGACGCCCGTGCCGTCGAGGTCGAGGGAGAGCTCGATGCTCGACTCGCTGGTGGCACGGCTGAGGGAGGCGGTGCGCCCGGGTGCGGCGCTCGGGGAGGTCATGCCTCCCAGTCTATTCGCGCCGCGTCGCCGCCCCCGGGCGGAGCTCACTCGCGCGAGAGCGCCACCGCGGGGTCGGCCGACGGTGCGGGGAGGGAGGCGAGCGCCTCGAGGAACGCGGTCGTCTCCTCCTCGGTGCCGGCGCTGACACGGAGGTGGTTCGGGATGCCGACGTCGCGGATGAGGACGCCGCGGGCGAGCAGGCCCTCGAACACGGCGGCCGGATCCGCGACATTGCCGAAGAGGACGAAGTTGCTGCCGGTCGCGTACGGGCGGTAGCCGAGGGCGCGCAGGCCGTCGATCATCCGGTCGCGCTGCACGATGATCTCGCCGACCATGGCGAGCATCTCGTCGGCGTGAGCGAGGGCGGCGGTCGCGGCGGCCTGGGTGAGGGCCGACAGGTGGTACGGGAGGCGGACGAGGCGGAGCGCGTCGATCACCGCGGGGTCGGCGGCGAGGTAGCCCAGGCGGACGCCGGCGAAGGCGAAGGCCTTGCTCATGGTGCGGGACACGAGCAGGCGCGGTCGCCCGGGGAGGAGGCTCAGCGCGGTGGGCGCGCCCCTGCCCGCGAACTCGGCGTACGCCTCGTCGACGACGACGATGCCGTCGGTCGCGTCGTAGACCGCCTCGATCACGGCGAGGTCGAGCGGCGTCCCGGTCGGGTTGTTCGGAGCGCAGAGGAAGACGATGTCGGGCCGGGCCCGGCGCACCTGCTCCGCGGCGTACTCGGCTCCGATCTCGAACTCCGCCTCGCGCGGAGCGGGGATCCACTCCGTTCCGCTCCCCGACGCGAGGATCGAGTACATCGAATAGGTGGGCGCGAACCCCAGCAGCGAGCGCCCGGGACCGCCGAACGCCTGAAGGACGTGCTGGAGCACCTCGTTCGATCCGTTCGCAGCCCACACGCCGTCCGCGGTGAGCCCGTGACCGAGGTAGCCGGCGAGGGAGTCGCGCAGCTCTCGGAACTCGCGGTCGGGATACCGGTTGACGGTGCGCAGCGCCTCCGTGACCCGCCCGACGATGTCGGCGATCACGTCGTCCGGGACCGGGTGGGTGTTCTCGTTGACGTTGAGGGCGACGGGCACGACCGCCTGGGGTGCACCGTACGGGTGCCTGCCTCGGAGGTCGTCGCGGAGGGGCAGGTCATCGAGAGTCGTCACCAGGGAATGGTAGCGAAGCACCCGGCGCGGACGTCCGGGCAGCCCGGCTCAGCGAGCGGTGTCGTACTCGGCCGGGACCGCGAGGCGCTGCCCGGGCTCGACGCCCGCGCTCGAGAGCTGGTTGAGGGAGAGGATGTCGTCGACCACGTCGCGCGGGTCCGCCTGCGGGGCGAGCTCCTCGGCGAGCGACCAGAGCGACTCGCCCGCGTGAACGGTGACGTACTGGAACTCGACCGCAGCGGCGTCGCTCGACGCGACCGCTCCACCGCCGTTGAGCCCGAAGGCGAAGGCGCCCGCCACGATCGGCAGGGCCCCCAGAGCGGCCACCACGGCGCGGCCGCGGCGCGTGAGGCGCAGACGGGTGCGAACGATCCGCGCTTCCCCGAACGCGCTCATCGGCTCGGGAGCGGACGGCAGTACCTCGACGGGCCGAGCCGCGGACGAGCGCTGATGCGGGCGGGAGGTGAGCTGTGCGGTCATGGGATCGCTCCTTTCAACAGGGATTCGGGGAGGCCCTCGGCCGGGAGGGCCGCCCCGAACGCCTGTACCGAACATATCTTCGAACGACGGAGCGGTCAAGGGACCGTTCCGGCTGATCCGCGGGCGAACTCGCGCGCGACACACTCGAACGAATGTTCCGAGTCGTGAGTTCCGGCGGATACAGTTTCGAGAGCCTGGTCGTAGTAGAGCAGCGACCACCGACATTCCTTGTCGGGTCGCGACCGGGCGGGCGCGCACGCGGCGTGCGCACCGGGAAGAGGGAGCATCGTGAGCGACGCGCAGAGGGCCGGGACCCCGGCCGCCAAGACGAAGGCGGCCGCAGGCCGGCGCCGGAAGAGCCTGAGCGCCAAGCAGCTCGCGATCCTCGACGCGATCCAGCGCTCGGTGTCGAGCCGCGGCTACCCGCCGAGCATGCGCGAGATCGGCGACGCGGTCGGCCTCGCCTCGCTGTCGAGCGTCACCCACCAGCTCAACCAGCTCGAGCTCAGCGGCTACCTGCGCCGCGACCCGAACCGGCCCCGCGCCCTCGAGATCCTCATCGACGTCCCCAGCTCGACGGAGGACGACGGGTCGTTCGAGTCGACCGCGACGGTCGGCGACGCGGCGATGGTCCCCCTCGTCGGCCGGATCGCGGCGGGCGTGCCGATCATGGCCGACCAGCAGATCGACGAGGTGTTCCCGCTTCCCCGGCAGCTCGTCGGCAAGGGCGAGCTCTTCATGCTCAAGGTCGTCGGCGAGTCGATGATCGACGCCGCGATCTGCGACGGCGACTGGGTCGTGGTCCGCTCGCAGCGCACCGCCGAGAACGGCGAGATCGTGGCGGCCATGCTCGACGGCGAGGCCACCGTCAAGGTGCTGCGCCAGCGCGACGGCCACACCTGGCTGCTGCCCCGCAACTCCAACTTCGAGCCGATCCTCGGCGACGAGGCAGAGGTGCTCGGGAAGATCGTGGCGGTCCTCCGCTCGGTCTGACACCGGGCGTGCAGGAGGGGCCCGACCGGCGTGCAGCCGGTCGGGCCCCTCCTGCATTCGACGGGCACGGGCGATCGGGGCGCGCGCCCCTCCGTCGCGGTCACGGGAAGGCGGAGGAGAGCTGCCGACACGAGATCGCCGAACCCTCCGACCTCCGGAGCGGGTCGATGATGCGGGACGCCGCACCCCCTCCCGGATGCGCCGAGCGCCCGCCGCCCGGACGGGGAGACAGGCGCTCGGGTGGTGGCGATCAGGCCTGGACGGCCGCGCGCGGAACCGCGAACTCGGTGAGCGAGCCCGCCAGGTCGGCGTGCACGAGGGCGACCACGTGGGTGCCGCCCTCGACGTACTGCGTCGACAGGATCCGGCCGCTGCGGTGCAGATGCGAGATCACGTCGCCCCGGTCGTACGGCACGAGCAGGTCGATCTCGACGTCCGGCTCGGGCAGGATCTCGGCGATCCGCGCCTCCAGCTCGTCGATGCCCTCGCCGCTGCGCGCCGACACGAAGACCGCGTCGGGAGCGAGACCGCGCAGCACCAGCCGCGTGCCCTCGTCCACCAGATCGGCCTTGTTGAAGGCGATGATCTCGGGGATGCTCCGGGCGCCCACCTCGCCGATCACGTCGCGCACGGTGGCGATCTGCCCGGCCGGATCGGGGTGGGAGGCGTCCACGACGTGGACGATCACATCGGAGTCCGCGACCTCCTCGAGCGTCGACCGGAAGGCCTCGACGAGCTGGTGCGGAAGCGCTCGCACGAAGCCGACCGTGTCGGCGAGCGTGTAGAGGCGCCCGTCCTTCGTCTGGGCCTTGCGGACGGTGGCGTCGAGGGTCGCGAAGAGCGAGTTCTCGACGAGGACGCCCGCGTGCGTCATCCGGTTCAGCAGGCTCGACTTGCCGGCGTTCGTGTACCCCGCGATCGCCACCGAGGGGACGGCGTTGCGCTTGCGGTTCGCGCGCTTGGCCTCGCGGGCGGGCTTCATCGCCGTGATCTGCTTGCGCAGGCGCGCCATGCGGGTGTGGATGCGGCGACGATCGAGCTCGATCTTCGTCTCACCCGGACCGCGCGAGCCCATTCCGGCTCCCGCGCCCACCTGGCCGCCGGCCTGGCGGGACATGGACTCGCCCCAGCCGCGCAGTCGCGGGAGCAGGTACTCGAGCTGCGCGAGCTCGACCTGCGCCTTGCCCTCACGGCTCTTCGCGTGCTGGCTGAAGATGTCGAGGATCACCGCGGTGCGGTCGATCACCTTCACCTTCACCACGTCCTCCAGCGCACGCCGCTGGCTCGGTGCGAGCTCGGTGTCGGCGACGACCGTGTCCGCGCCGAGGGCCGCGACGAGCCCCGCGAGCTCCTGGGCCTTGCCCTTGCCGAGGTAGGTGCTCGGATCGGGGTGCGGGCGGCGCTGGAGCAGGCCGTCGAGGACCGTCGCTCCCGCCGTCTCCGCGAGCGCGGCGAGCTCGTGCAGCGAGTTCTCCGCGTCCTCCAGCGAATTCTGCGAGTACACGCCGATGAGCACGACGTTCTCCAGGCGCAGCTGGCGGTACTCGACCTCCGTGACGTCCTCGAGCTCGGTCGAGAGGCCGGCGACGCGTCGCAGCGCCTGCCGGTCGTCGCGGTCGAACTGCTCGCCGTCGCTGTTCTCGCCCTCGTGGCCGGCGCTCTGCAGCGCCTGGGCTCCACCCGCGACGAAGCGCGAGTACCCCGCCGAACGCGACTGCGCGTTCGCCAGGACCCTCGAGACGACGTCCACGGCCTCGGTCGTGTCGGTCTCGTTCAGGTCTTCCGTCATCCGGATAACACTAACTCCTCAGGTCTTGATAGGTTCACTTCTCATGGCCGCCGAGCACTACTTCTCGAGTACTCCCGACGGCGACCTCCGGCCCCGCAGGATCCAGGCCCGCCTGGCCGGCCGCGACCTCGAGGTCACGACGGCAGGAGGGGTGTTCAGCCCCGGTCACGTCGATCTCGGCACACGCGTCCTGCTGGACGCGGTGCCCGACGCCCCCGCTGACGGGGACCTGCTGGACCTCGGCTGCGGCTGGGGCCCGATCGCCCTCGCGCTCGCCCTCGCCTCCCCCGACGCCCGGGTGTGGGCGGTCGACGTCAACCAGCGGGCGCTCGAGCTGGTCCGTCGCAACTGCGAGGAACTCGGCGTCCTCAATGTCAACGCCGTGCTGCCCGAGGATGTTCCCGACGACGTCCGCTTCCGCACCGTGTGGTCGAACCCGCCGATCCGCATCGGCAAGGAGGAGCTGCACCTCCTTCTCGAGCGCTGGCTGCCGCGGCTCGAGCAGGGCGCGGACGCCTGGCTCGTCGTGCAGCGCAACCTCGGCTCCGACTCGCTCCAGACCTGGCTGGGCGCCGCGTTCGCCGGGCGGCTCGACGTGGAGCGCGTCTCCTCGGCGAAGGGCTTCCGCGTGCTGCGGACGACCCGCCGGGCCTGACCGGGTCCTCAGTCGATCCGGATCGTCCCGGTGAAGACGAGGTCGGCCGGGCCGGAGAGCCCGACATGCTCGCCCTCCTCCGCCGCGAACATCGTCACGCCGAGCGTGCCGCCCGGGACCTCCACGCGCCAGGCTTGCGGAGCGCGCGCTCCCGCCCAGTAGCGCACCGCCAGTGCCGCCGCCGCGGCACCCGTGCCGCAGCTCAGGGTCTCGCCGCTGCCGCGCTCGTGCACGCGCATCCGGATCCGCCCGATCCCGTCGTGGACCAGCGGCTCGCCGGGAACCACGAACTCGACGTTCGCGCCGTCCTCGGGCTCCGGGTCGAGCTGCGGGATGTAGGAGAGGTCGGCGGAGTCGAGCTCCTCGTCGTTGCTGAGGGCGACGACCACGTGCGGATTGCCGAGGTCGATCCCGAGACCGGGGCGCGCGACCTTGAGCTCCTTCGCCCGCACCAGGGGCTCGCCGCCCGCCAGCTCCCAGCGGCCGAGGTCGACCTGGAACCCGGAACCGCTGCGGGTGACGTCGCGGACGCCGGCGCGGGTGCCGATCGGCAGGGTGTCGCCGGGCTCGAGCGTCGCGAGGCCGCCCGCGAGCAGGAACGCGGCGTAGACGCGGATGCCGTTGCCGCACATCTCGGCGATCGAGCCGTCGGCGTTGCGGTAGTCCATGAACCACTCCGCCTCGCTCTCCTCGGCCAGGGCCGCGGCGCCCTCCGGGATCGCGCGGGAGCGGACGGCACGGATGACGCCGTCGGCGCCGACGCCGAAGTGGCGGTCGCAGATCATCGCGATCTGCGCGGGCGAGAGGTCGACCTCACCGTCCGGGTCGCTGAAGAGCACGAAGTCGTTGCCGGTGCCCTGGCCCTTGGTGAAGTGCAGCTCGATCGTCATGGCGCACAGCCTAGCGAGGAGCGGGCGAGGCGGCCTGGGCGGCGGCGTGCGCCCGCGACACCAGGTCCGGCGCGTCGTACGGGAGCCGGTGGGCGCCGGCGTAGCGCCGGAACCAGCTGTTCTGCCGGCGTGCGTAGCGGCGCGTGAGCGCCTGCGTGGCCGCGATCGCCTCGTCCTCGCGGAGGACGCCGGCACGCTGGGCGAGCGCCTGGGCGTACCCGATGGCGCGGCCTGCGGTGACGCCGCGCTCGAGGCCGAGCGGGGCGAGCCGCTCGACCTCGTCGAGCATCCCGGCCGCCCACATCTGCTCCACGCGCCGGTCGAGGCGCTGCACCAGCTCCTCCCGCGGAGCCTCGAGGAAGAGGATCGACGCGGGGCGCCACGGCACGGGCTCGTCGGACATCAGCGCGCTGTGCGTGCTCCCCCCGGTCAGCTCCGCGATCTCGAGCGCGCGGATGATGCGCCGGGCGTTGTGCGGACCGATCCGCTCGGCCACTCCGGCGTCGATCCGGCGCAGCCGCTCGACGAGGGCGCCCAGGCCCTCCCGCTCGGCGGTCTCCTCGAGCCGGCGCCGGACGGCCGGGTCGGTGCCCGCGAACGAGAACTCGAAGACGACGCTGGAGACGTACAGGCCGGAGCCCCCGACCAGGATCGGCGTCGCCCCGCGCGCCAGCACGCTCTCGATCACCCGCCGCGCCTCGCTCTGGTAGCGGGCGACCGACGCCTCCTCCGTCACGTCGAGGACGTCGAGCAGATGGTGCGGGACGCCCCGCCGCTCGTCGGCGGGCAGCTTCGCGGTGCCGATGTCCATCCCGCGGTAGAGCTGCATCGCGTCGGCGTTCACGATCTCAGCGGCGCCGCCGTCCTGCCGGATCGCCTCGGCGAGATCGAGCGAGAGGTCGGACTTGCCCGTGCCGGTCGCGCCGACGACCGCGATCAGCTCCGGCGCGGTATCGGGGGCTCCGGTCTCAGCGCTCGCCATCGAGGGCGTCGTAGATCGGCGTCGTCAGCGTGCCGGCGTCGCGCACGCGCAGCGACGGCAGGCCCAGCGAGACCCGGGGCGCCCCGCTCGCGCCCGGGGCGGCCGGAACTCCGCAGGACTCGGTCTGCGCCCGGTCCCAGGCGTCGCCCGCGCGGGTGCGGCGGATGCGGAGCGGCGCGCCGTCGGGCGAATCCGCCAGGAGGTAGAAGGGGGCGGCACGGGTGACCCGGACGGAGACCACGTCTCCGGGACGCGGCTGCTCGGAGCCCTCGGGCACGTCGAAGTGCACCAGACGGCTGTCCTCGGCGCGTCCGCTCAGCCGGTGCGTCTCCGTGTCGCGGCGGCCCTCGCCGGTCGCGACGAGGACCTCGACCTCTCGGCCGACGACGGTGCGGTTCTCCTGCTCGCTGATCGCGTCCTGCAGGGCGACGAGCCGCTCGTAGCGCTCCTGGACGACCGCCTTGGGGATCTGGTCGGGCAGCGTCGCGGCCGGGGTGCCGGGCCGGATGGAGTACTGGAAGGTGAAGGCGGAGGCGAAGCGGGCCGCCTCGACCACCCGCAGGGTCTCCTGGAAGTCGGCCTCCGTCTCGCCGGGGAAGCCCACGATGATGTCGGTGCTGATCGCCGCGTGCGGGATGCGATCGCGCACCCGGTCGAGGATCCCGAGGAACTTCTCGGAGCGGTAGGAGCGGCGCATCGCCTTGAGGACGCGGTCGGAGCCGGACTGGAGCGGCATGTGCAGCTGCGGCATCACCGCCGGCGTCTCGGCCATGGCGTCGATCACGTCGTCGGTGAAGGCCGCGGGATGGGGGCTCGTGAAGCGGATCCGCTCGAGCCCGTCGATTGTGCCCGCCGCGCGGAGCAGCTTCGAGAACGCCTGGCGATCGCCGAACTCGACGCCGTAGGAGTTCACGTTCTGGCCGAGAAGGGTGACCTCGATCGCGCCGTCGTCCACGAGCGCCTGGATCTCGGCGAGCACGTCGCCGGGACGCCGGTCCTTCTCCTTGCCGCGGAGCGAGGGGACGATGCAGAAGGTGCAGGTGTTGTTGCAGCCGACCGAGATCGAGACCCAGCCGCTGTAGGTCGAGTCGCGCTTCGTGGGGAGCGTGGAGGGGAAGACATCGAGCGATTCGAGGATCTCGAGCTGCGCCTCGTCGTTGTGGCGGGCGCGCTCGAGCAGGCTAGGGAGGGCGCCCATGTTGTGCGTGCCGAAGACCACGTCGACCCACGGGGCACGGTCGAGGATGACGTTCTTGTCCTTCTGCGCGAGACAGCCGCCGACCGCGATCTGCATCCCCTCGTGTCGGCGCTTCACCGACGCGAGGTGGCCGAGGTTGCCGTAGAGCTTGTTGTCGGCGTTCTCGCGCACCGCGCAGGTGTTGATCACAACGACGTCGGCCTCGGCTCCATCGGCGGACACGTAGCCCGCCGCCTCGAGCGAACCGCTCAGCCGCTCGGAGTCGTGCACGTTCATCTGGCACCCGAACGTACGGACCTCGTAGGTCCTCGGCCGGGTCTCGGCGACGGGCGACGGGGCGGTACCGAGCGTGCTCATGGTGTGGGATTCTACGCTCCGGTCGGACCGCTCCCGGCCCGCCGTGTCAGCGGAAGCGGACGCTCGACCCCGGCTTGCGGATCGTCTCGCGGACGACGCGCTGCACGAGTCCGCCGGCGTAGCCGCGGCGCGCGAGGAATCCCGTGAGCCGGCGCTCGGCGACCTCGTCGGAGAGAGAGCGCAGGCTCGGCAGGCGCTTGCGCGCGAGCTCGAGCGCCGTGCGGTACTCGTCGTCGCCGTCCAGCTCGTCGAGCGCTGACGCGATCGCCTCGGGGTCGATCTTCCGCGCGCGCAGCTCCTGCTGGATGGAGGAGCGGCCGAGCTTCTTGCGGTCACGGAGCGAGACGACCAGCTGCTCCGCCATGCGGAGGTCGTCGAGGTAGCCGAAGCGCGTGAAGCGCTCGAGGATCTCGAGGGCGTCCTTCTCGGCGACGCCCTCCGTGTAGAGGCGCGCCTCGACCTCGGCGACCGAGAGGCTCTTGCGGGAGAGCCCCCGTACGATCCGATCCGCGACCTGCTCGGGATCGATCTCCTCCGGGATCTCGATCGCGTCGTCGTCGTCCTCGTCGTCCGCGTTCTCGACGAACGCCGGCGCGCGCCGGGCGACATGAGCCGAGAGCTCGGCGATCCGCTCGGAGGCCGGAGACGCGGCGCCCCCGACGGCGGAGCCTTCCGACTCGTCTGCGGCCGCTCCGGGAGCACTGGTACGCGGCGTTCCGGCTCCGGACGGATCCGGAAGCGACCCGGCCCCGTCGGCGTCCGGCGCCGCCGGAGCCCAGCCGTCGTCGCCCGCCGCACCCCGGTCGACCCAGGGCAGGAAGGCCACGGGGCGGCCCTTCGCCCCCTCCGCGGCCTTCTCCGCCACGGGCTAGGCGCCCTTGCGCACGGGCTGCTTGGTCTCGATCGCGACCGGCGCGGCCTCGACGGCCGCGTTCGGGTCGACGATCACGCCGAGCTTGACCAGAATGCGCTTCTCGATCTCGGCGGCCACATCGGGGTTGTCGATGAGGAACTGGCGCGCCTTCTCCTTGCCCTGACCGAGCTGGTCGCCGTCGTAGGTGTACCAGGCGCCCGACTTGCGGACGATCTCGTGCTCGACGCCGAAGTCGATCAGGCTGCCCTCGCGGGAGATGCCGACGCCGTAGAGGATGTCGAACTCGGCCTGCTTGAAGGGCGGGGCCATCTTGTTCTTCACGACCTTGACGCGCGTGCGGTTGCCGACCGCGTCGGTGCCGTCCTTCAGCGTCTCGATGCGGCGGATGTCGAGGCGGACCGACGCGTAGAACTTGAGCGCCTTGCCGCCCGCCGTGGTCTCGGGGCTTCCGAAGAAGACGCCGATCTTCTCGCGCAGCTGGTTGATGAAGATCATCGTGGTGTTCGTGGTGTTCAGTCCGCCGGTCAGCTTGCGCAGCGCCTGGGACATGAGGCGCGCCTGCAGGCCGACGTGGGAGTCGCCCATCTCGCCCTCGATCTCGGCACGCGGCACGAGGGCCGCGACGGAGTCGATCACGATGAGGTCGATCGAGCCCGAGCGCACGAGCATGTCGGCGATCTCGAGCGCCTGCTCTCCGGTGTCGGGCTGCGACACGAGGAGGGAGTCGATGTCGACGCCGAGCTTCTTGGCGTACTCGGGGTCGAGCGCGTGCTCCGCGTCGATGAAGGCGGCGATGCCGCCGTTGCGCTGCGCGTTCGCGATCGCGTGCAGGGTGAGGGTGGTCTTTCCGGAGGACTCGGGGCCGTAGATCTCGACGATGCGGCCGCGCGGGAGCCCGCCGATCCCGAGCGCGACGTCGAGCGCGATCGAACCGGTCTGGATCACCTCGACGGGAGCGCGGTCGTCGCTGCCGAGGCGCATGACGGCGCCCTTGCCGAACTGGCGGTCGATCTGGGCGAGTGCGGTCTCGAGGGACTTCTCGCGGTCGGAGGAACTGGGCATGGCCGTCTCGCTCTCGTGTTCGTGGTGGTGTCGCCTACAGGCTGTCGCGACATGCCGGCGGCTGTCGGAGTGACAGTGCCGGCCGGCTGCGACAAGGCGGTGAAGCAGGTCCGTTCAGGTGTCTCCGACGGTACGCCCGACCACCGACATCGGGGCCGAGCGAGAGCGACTCCGTGGAGACGGAGCCGATCCTGCTTCTGTGGAGGAGCCTAGACCCGTTCGAACACGGATTCGAGCACGAGCCATCGGCGTGTCGAACACGGCTTCGGCGACGGGAGCGTCAGCGGTGGCGCTTCCGCGGATCCACGCCGTGCCACCGGGCCTCCGGGACGTCGTTGGCGCGGCAGAGGGCGAGCCAGACCTCGCGCGGCTCCGCTCCGTCTGCGAGGGCGCGCTCGGCGGTGCGGCCCCCGAGCTCGGTCAGCACGAGGTCCGAGACCAGGACACGGGCGTAGGCGCCGCCGAACTCGTCGTCCACCAGCTGCCGGAACTCGCTCAAGCGCATGCGTCCACGGTAGCCGTTGCCCGGAGGCCGCACTCCCCCGGGAACGCCGAAGGGCGCCCGGCCGGAGCCTGGGCGCCCTTCGCGTGGAGCGGGTGCGGTGAGTGGAGGGGACGGGGGCCGACTACTGCGTGACGAGGTCCGCGTCGAAGCCGGCGACCATGTCGGCCGGGATGGTGTCGGGGATGGTGTCGATGCCCTCGATGACGGCGAGACGATCGCCGACCTCGCGCATGATCACCGAGATGGGGGTGTCGAGGGCGTCGGCGACAGAGGCGAGGATCTCCGAGGAGGCCTCCTTCTGACCGCGTTCGACCTCGCTCAGGTAGCCGAGCGCAACACTCGCCTTGCTCGCCACCTGACGGAGCGTACGACCTTTCTGCAGGCGAAAGTCCCTGAGGACATCGCCGATCTCCTGACGAACTAGAACCACTGGACCCTCCTTCTCCACGTCAACCGCATGTCGTGCACCTGCACCGCGAGCACGAGCGCCGGAGATTCCGGAGCGGGTGATCGGGGGGCTGGGACGAGAGAACCGGATAGCTGTTCACTACCCGGTTCGTATGGTGTCGACTCTAATACCGGATGACTGGACTTTGCGTGTGAGCGACACCAGCTGTAACCGGGCCGCAATGCGGCGCATTCCGATTCCCGAAGGGCCCTCGCTGGGTATCCGCCTCATGCCCCCCGGGAGATCAGCTCCGCGCCGAGGGCGAGGGCCGCGTCGACCGAGGCGGCGCGGATCGCGGCGCGGTCGCCGTCGAACCGGTGCTCACGGACGAGCTCGTCCTCGCCGAGGACGGCCGCCACGAAGACGGTGCCGACGGCCGCATCCCCCTGCGGATCCGGACCGGCGACCCCCGTCGTCGCCAGGCCGAGCGTCGGACGCCCGTCGGCTGCGAGCCGCGAGGACGCTCCGCGCGCCATCTGCACGGCGACTCCGGGATCGACGGGACCCCGCTCGCCGAGAACGCGCGCGTCGACCCCGAGGAGCCGGTCCTTGAGGTCGGTGGCATAGCTCACCACTCCCCCGCGGTACACGGCGGAGGCGCCGGGCACCTCCACGAGGGCGGAGCTGAGCGCGCCGCCGGTGAGCGACTCCGCGACGGCGAGGTCGACACCCCGCCGCCGGAGCTCGGCGATCAGCTGCGCGGCCGTCACCGCGTCGACCGGGCGGCCCGGCTCTGGCGGGCGGCGTCGGCGAGGTAGTCGATCCCGGTGGCGACCGTGAGCACCACCGCGGCCGTCATCGTGATCCCGTTCAGCCAGTGGACCCACTCGCCGAGGACGGCCCAGAGCGGCAGCAGAGCGAGGGAGATCGCGATCGACTGCACGATCGTCTTGAGCTTGCCGCCCCGCGACGCGGGGATCACCCGATCCGAGAGCACGGCCATCCGGAAGACGGTGATGCCGATCTCGCGCACCAGGATGACGATCGTCACCCACCACGGCAGCTCCGCGAGGATCGAGAGCCCGACGAGCGCCGCGCCGGTGAGCACCTTGTCGGCGATCGGATCCAGGAGCTTGCCGAGATCGGTCACGAGGCCCCGGCTCCGGGCGATGTGCCCGTCGATGCCGTCCGTGGCGATCGCGACGATGAAGAGGATCGCCGCGGCGATCCGGATCCCGCCGTCCTGCCCCCCGTCGGCCAGCAGGAGCCAGAAGAAGACGGGCGCCAGCAGGATCCGGACGACCGTGATCGCGTTCGGCAGGTTCCAGTTGCCCGACGCGGCCGGAGCCGGTGCGGTGGGGTGGGTCATCGTGCTCCGCCGTTCCTCGCAGTGCGGGCGACCGGGACGGTCACTCGCGTCCCGTCAGCGTCCAGGCGTCCTCGCCGGACCCCTCGTCGTCGTCGTGGTAGTCGGTGGCGGCGGGCCCCGTCGGCTCGGCCAGCGGATCCGCGTACGGGTCCGGGGCGACCGAGGACGGCGCGGCCGGCCCCTCACCCGGGTCCTCGCCGCGCATCCGCGCGAGGACGCCCGGCAGCTGCTCGGCGGTGACCAGCACGTCGCGGGCTTTCGACCCCTCGGAGGGGCCGACGACCTCGCGCGACTCGAGCAGGTCCATCAGCCGGCCGGCCTTGGCGAAGCCGACGCGGAGCTTGCGCTGCAGCATCGAGGTCGAGCCGAACTGCGTGCTGACGACGAGCTCGGCCGCCGCGACCAGCAGCTCGAGGTCGTCCCCGATGTCGGAGTCGATCTCCTTGCGCTGCGCCTGCACGGTGATGTCCTGGCGGTACTCGGGCTGCGCCTGACGGGTGACGTGCTCGACGACCTTCGCGATCTCGTCCTCGCGGACCCAGGCGCCCTGGACGCGCATCGGCTTGTTGGTGCCCATGGGGAGGAAGAGGCCGTCGCCCTGCCCGATGAGCTTGTCGGCTCCCGGCTGGTCGAGGATGACCCGCGAGTCGGTCACGCTGGTCACCGCGAAGGCGAGGCGGCTGGGCACGTTCGCCTTGATGAGGCCGGTCACCACGTCGACGCTCGGCCGCTGCGTGGCCAGCACGAGGTGGATGCCCGAGGCGCGCGCGAGCTGGGTGATGCGCACGATCGAGTCCTCGACGTCGCGCGGGGCGACCATCATCAGGTCGGCGAGCTCGTCGACCACCACGAGGAGGTACGGGTACGGCTTGAGGACGCGGCTGCTGCCCGCGGGGAGCTTGATCTCGTCGGCGCGGACGGCCGCGTTGAAGTCGTCGATGTGGCGGAACCCGAACGACGCCAGGTCGTCGTAGCGCATGTCCATCTCCTTCACGACCCACTGCAGCGCCTCGGCGGCCTTCTTGGGGTTCGTGATGATCGGAGTGATCAGGTGCGGCACTCCGCCGTAGATGGTGAGCTCCACGCGCTTGGGGTCGATCAGGACCATGCGCACGTCCTGCGGGCGCGCGCGCATCAGCAGGCTCGTGATCATCGAGTTGACGAAGCTGGACTTGCCGGAGCCGGTGGAGCCGGCGACCAGGAGGTGCGGCATCTTGGCGAGGTTCGCCACGACGTAGCCGCCCTCGACGTCCTTGCCGACGCCGATGGTCATCGGGTGCGTGGACGTCGTCGAGGCCGGCGAGCGGAGGACGTCGCCCAGCGAGACGATCTCGCGGTCCGTGTTGGGGATCTCGACGCCGATCGCGCTCTTGCCCGGGATCGGGGAGAGGATCCGGACCTCGTTGCTGGCGACGGCGTAGGAGAGGTTCTTGCTGAGCGCGGTGACGCGCTCGACCTTGACGCCGGGGCCGAGCTCGATCTCGTAGCGGGTGACGGTCGGGCCGCGGGAGAAGCCGGTGACCGTCGCATCCACGTTGAACTGCTGCAGCACCTCGGTGATGGCGCGGACCATCTCGTCGTTGGCCGCCGAGCGCGCCTTGGAGGGCGTGCCCGTCGAGAGGGCGGCCGCCGAGGGGAGGCGGTACGGCGCGTCGTCCTCGAACGAGGAGTCGAAGCCGGCGGTCGGGTCCTCCTCGGCGAGGGGCGCGATCGGGCCGGTCTCGATGACGGGCGGGATCGGGACGGCGGGCGCCACGTCGAGGCGGTCGAGCCGGATGACCTCGGTCGCGTCGTCGTCGACCACACCGGTCGCGCCGCGGGGAGCGCCCGTCTGCTCGAAGCGGGCGAGCGCGGCCTCGGCGGTCTCGGCCTCGGCCAGCACCTCGGTGGCGTAGGAGCGGGTCGGCGGGTGGGCCTCGTCGTCGCGCTCCTCGAGCGCGGTGTCGAAGCCCTTCGCGCGGCCGCGGGCGGGCGCGGTGCCCTCGAGCACCTCGGTGAAGGAGTCGATCGGGAGCTCGGTCTGCACGGTCGGCTCGTCCTCGCGCCCGGACTCGGTGCGCCGCCACCAGGGCAGCTCTCCGCCGTCCTGCTGCGCGTCCTCCTCCTGCTCGGCCTCCGCCTTCGCCGCGGCCTTGGCGGCGGCCCGCTCGGCCTTGAGGCGGGCGCGCTCCTCGTCGTCGAGCACGGGGGCGCCGAAGAGGTAGCCGTAGAGCTCCCGCGAGCGCGCGCCGATGCGGTTCGGCGGGGTCTTGGTGATGATGAACAGCGACAGCAGGATCACGAGCGACAGCAGCACGGTCGCGCCGGGGACGGTGGCGATCGCCGCGAGCGGAGCGCCTACCAGCCAGCCGAGGACGCCTCCCGCTGCCGCCATGGTCTCGATGCCCTGGCCGGGCTGCGGCAGGCCGAGGTGCGCGTGGCAGATGCCGGCGGAGGCGACGAGCAGCGTGATGACGCCCACGCCGATCCGTCCGTTGTCGTCGACGGACCGGGGGTGCCGGAAGAGCCAGAGGGAGAAGAGGAGCAGGACGACCGGCAGCACGTAGGCGACACGGCCGAAGAAGCCGCCGAAGCTCCACGCGTCGAGCACCAGGGCGACCGGGTCGGTCGCGAGGAACCACTCGACGACCGCGCCCGCGACGGCCAGCAGCAGCAGCAGGAAGGGGACGCCGTCGCGGCGCTCCTCCTTCGCCAGCCGCTCGGGACCGAGGGCGCGCGCGGCGCCGCCCGCGAGGTGGGCCAGCGCCATCCAGAGCCGCACCGCGGGGTTGGTGCGCGGGGCGGACTCGAAGGCCACCGTCTTCGTCTCGGCGGCCGCCTTGCCCGAGCCCCGGCCGGATCGCGGCGCGCCGGAGCGCGGAGTCGCGCTGCCGCGCCCGCGCGAGGTCGTCTTGGTACTGGTCGCCATGAGGCCACCGTACCCGCCGCCCCCGTCAGGGCCGGTGACCCGCGCCGCGACGGCCGGCGCCGATCGGCCGCCGGCCGGGAGGCTCAGGCCTCGATGACGAGCGGCACGATCATGGGCCGGCGGCGGTAGGAGGTGTTGACCCAGCGGCCGACGACGCGACGGACGGCCTGCGAGAGCGCGTGCTGATCGCTCGCCCCGTTCCGCACTGCCTCCTCGAGCGCGGCCGCGATCCGCGGCTTGACCTCGTCGAAGACGCTGTCGTCCTCCGCGAAGCCCTTCGCGTGGATCTCGGGGCCGACGACGATCCGCCCCGTGCCCGCCTCGACCACCACGATGATCGAGATGAAGCCCTCCTCGCCGAGGATCCGCCGGTCCTTGAGGTCGGCGTCCGTGATCTCGCCCACCGACGATCCGTCGACGTAGACGAACCCCAGGTCGAGCCGTCCGACGACGGTCGCCCTGCCGTCGAGCAGGTCGATCACGGTGCCGTCCTCGGCGATGATCGTGTTCTCCTCCGCGATCCCGGTCTCGCGCGCGAGCTGCGCGTTCGCGACCAGGTGCCGGTACTCGCCGTGCACCGGCATCACGTTCAGCGGCTTGAGGATGTTGTAGCAGTAGAGGAGCTCGCCGGCCGCGGCGTGCCCGGACACGTGCACCTTCGCGTTGCCCTTGTGCACGACGGTCGCTCCGAGCCGGGTGAGCCCGTTGATGACCCGGTACACCGCGTTCTCGTTGCCGGGGATGAGGCTGGAGGCGAGGATCACGGTATCGCCCTCCCCCGGCTCGATCTGGTGATCGAGGTTGGCCATCCGGCTGAGGACGGCCATCGGCTCGCCCTGCGACCCGGTGGACATGTAGACGATCCTGTCCTCGGGGACGTCGCCCGACTTCTTCATGTCGACCAGGACTCCCGGAGGGACGTGCAGGTAGCCGAGATCCGCGGCGATGCGCATGTTGCGGACCATGGAGCGGCCGAGCAGTGCCACGCGGCGGCCCGTGGCGTGAGCCGCGTCGAGCACCTGCTGCACCCGGTGCACGTGGCTGGAGAAGCTCGCGACGATGACACGGCGGGTCGCCCTGGCCATGACGCTCTCGATGACCGGGCCGATGTCGCGCTCGCTCGGCGTGAAGCCGGGGACGTCGGCGTTGGTGGAGTCGACCATGAACAGGTCGACTCCCTCCTCGCCGAGGCGGGCGAAGGCGCGCAGGTCGGTGATCCGGCCGTCGAGCGGCAGCTGGTCCATCTTGAAGTCGCCGGTGTGCAGCACCGAGCCCGCGTCGGTGACGATCGACACGGCCAGCGCGTCCGGGATCGAGTGGTTCACGGCGACGAACTCGAGCTCGAAGGGCCCGAGGTTCTCGACGTCGCCCTCCTTCACCGTGAGCGTGTACGGCGTGATCCGGTGCTCCTTGAGCTTCGCCTCGACGAGGGCGAGCGTGAGGGTGGAGCCGATCAGCGGGATGTCGCGCTTCAGCCGGAGCAGGTAGGGGACGGCGCCGATGTGGTCCTCGTGGCCGTGGGTGAGGACCACTCCGACGATGTCGTCGAGCCGGTCCCGGATGGGCGTGAAGTCCGGGAGGATCAGGTCGACGCCCGGCTGGTCCTCCTCCGGGAAGAGCACGCCGCAGTCGACGACCAGGAGCCTGCCGTCGATCTCGAAGACGGTCATGTTGCGGCCGATCTCGCCGAGGCCGCCGAGAGGGATGATCCGGAGCGTTCCCGGAGCGAGCGGGGCGGGGATGATCACGGGACCGGGCATGCGCCCTCCTTCTCCAGCGGTGCTTTCTCGGGACGTGCCGCTCGGGCTCAGCGGGTGGTGCCGGCGACCTTCGGGAGGGCGCCGCCGGCCGCGGCGTTGCGGTCGGGCCGGAAGTTGCGGAAGTCGACGCCCGGGATGTCGCGGACCAGGCCGAGCTCGTCCTCGATGAGCGCCGCCTCCGACTCCTCCGGGCCGACCAGGGGCAGCCGCACGCGCGGCGAGGAGATGCGGCCGAGGCCGTGCAGGATGTACTTCGCGGCGACGGTCCCGGGGACGTGCGTCATCACGGCGCGCACGAGCGGCTCGAGCTGCTGGTGCGCACGGGTGGCCGCGTGGAGGTCTCCCGCGTTCACGGCGTCGACGATCGTGCGGTACGGCGCGGCGGCGATGTTCGCGGTGACGCCGATGAGCCCCGTGGCGCCGATGGCGAGCTCGGGCAGCACGTTCGCGTCGTCGCCGCAGAAGTACATCAGGTCGGTCTGGTTGAGCACGCGGCTGACCTCGGAGAGATCTCCCTTCGCGTCCTTCACGGCCAGGATGTTCGGGTGCTTGGCCGCCCGCAGGATCGTCTCGTAGCGGATCGGCACGCCGGTGCGGCCGGGGATGTCGTAGAGGATGACCGGCAGGTCCGTCGCGTCCGCGATCATCCGGAAGTGCGTGAGCACGCCCGCCTGGGTGGGCTTGTTGTAGTACGGGGTGACGATCATGTTGCCGTCGGCGCCGGCCTTCTCGCTCTGACGGGCGAGCTGCATGGCGTGGGCGGTCTCGTTCGAGCCGCCTCCGGTGATGATCTTCGCGCGGCCGCCGGCGACCGAGCGGCCGACCTCGACGAGGCGGATCTTCTCCGGGTCGGTCAGGGTGCTGGTCTCGCCCGTGGTCCCGGTGACCACGATGCCGTCCGCGCCCGCTGCGATGCAGTCGTCGATGTGCTTCTCGACACCGGGCCAGTCGACCTCGCCGTCGGCGGTGAACGGGGTGACCAGGGCGACCAGGACCTGGCCGAAGGGATTCTCCGGAGTTGACACGCTGCCAGGGTAGCGGGTCGCCGCCGCGCCGCCGGGAGGAGGTTCCCGGAGCCGCCCGCGCGGACGGCAGCAGGCGGATCGGGGGGGGACGGCCCGCTCGTCCTCGCCGGGCGGCGGGCTACGGGGCGACGCGGCCGTTCGCTGTGAAGGCGGCGGCCGTGAGGGGCATCAGCTCCTGGAAGTGCGTCTCCATCTGCTCGGCCGCCATCTCGATCTCGCGCTGCGGGAAGGAGGGGAACGTCGAGTCCTCGCGCTTGGTGCGCAGGGAGAGGAAGTTCATCAGCGAGCGGGCGTTGAGCGTGACGTACATCGACGAGTAGATGTTCAGAGGGAGGACGATCCGGGCGACCTCGCGGGCGACGCCCTCGCCGAGCATCCGCCGGTACGACTCGTAGGCCTGCGTGCTGACGCGGCGCGTCTCCTCGGCGACGAGCTCGGCCTGCTCCGCGGAGCCGGGCTCGAAGGAGTAGGCGCCGGGCTTGCCGACCTGCACGAGGTTGCGGCGGGGGCCGGGCACGTAGAAGACCGGGCGGAGCTCGCGGTAGCGGCCCGACTCCTCGTTGTAGGAGGCGATGCGGTGCCGCATGAACTCGCGGAAGACGAAGATCGGCGCCTGCACGTAGAAGGTCATCGAGTTGTGCTCGAACGGCGAGCCGTGGCGGTCGCGCATGAGGTAGTTGATCAGGCCGCGGTCGCGCTTGCGCTGCAGCTCGGCGTCGGACTCCTCGCCGTCGAGCGCCTCGGCGAGCGTCTTCTCGCCCTGGGTCGAGACGCGGGCCGCGAACAGCACGTCGGAGTCGTGGGCGCTCGCGCGGACCAGCTCGACGACGACATCGCTGCGGAAGACGGGACTGCTCGGGTCTGCGCTGAGGCTGCTCTGTTCGGTCACGGATCGAACCTAGACCACGCTCCGACCGCGGCCGTCGTCACATCCCGAAACAGTCGTCCGCGGAGCGCCCGCGCCGACCTACGCTTCCCGGATGGAGCCCGTGACGATCCTCGCCGCACTGCTCGGCCTCGTCGTGCTGGGCGTCGTCCTCGGGGCTGTCCATCGGGCCCGCTCCGGGCGCGTCGCGAGCGCCCCCTCGCGCCAGGACCCCGCGATCGACCCCGGCGAGCTCGTCCCCGGCGCAGTGCTCGGGACCCGGGCCACAGTCGTGCAGTTCTCGACCGACGTCTGCACGCGGTGCCCTGCAGTGCGACGGATGCTCGGGGAGCTCGCCCAGCAGCGGCCCGGGCTGGCGCACCTCGACGTCGATCTGACGCACCGCCCCGACCTCGCGGCGCGCTTCCGCGTCCGGCAGACGCCCACGCTCCTCCTGCTCGATCGAGACGGAGTGCCGCGCAGCCGCGTCGGCGGCGCTCCGACCCGGGCCGCCCTGACCATCGAGCTCGACCGACTCCAGGAGACATGATGAGCACCCGCTCCCCCTCCACCACCGGCGCCACTCCCCCGTCCGGCACCGTCGATCCCCGCGGCCCGAGGGTCGCCGCCGGAGTCACCGCCGCACTCCTCCTCACGGCCGTGGGCCTCGGGCTCGCGGCCGCGGCCCGGGCCGACCTCGACGGCCGGCTCTCCCAGCCCGGCTTCCTCCTGCTGCTCGCGCTCGCCGCCCTCTTCGCCTGGTCGGCCGCGCGCGGCGTCGGCTCCGGCCCCTGGGCGGTGCTGTTCCGCCGGGTGGTCCGGCCGCACCTGGCACCGCCGCGCGAGTGGGAGGACGCCCGCCCGCCGCGCTTCGCCCAGCTGATCGGCCTGGTGGTGACCGGCGCCGGCGTCCTCCTGCACGTCGCCGGCGTCCCGGGATCGGTTCCGGTCGCCGCGGCCGTCGCCTTCCTCGCCGCCTTCCTCAACGCCGTGTTCGGCCTCTGCCTGGGCTGCGAGCTCTACCTCGTGCTCGCGCGGGCCGGCCTGGTCGGGCGCTCGGCCGGCTCCCGGGCGTGAGGCTCTAGGCTGGGTCCGCTTCGCGGGCGGCCCGCGACCGGCTCCGGGAGGCACCATGAGCGACTCATCCGCACGGCACTCCGACCACGACGGGACCACGGACTCCGGCTCGCCGCGGCGCGCCGCGCGCACGCCGGGCGAGCACGTGTCGACGCCGTCCGAGCTGCCCTCGGCCCGGCCGGATGCGTCCGCTCCCCGGCTCCGCGTCCTGATCTCGGGCGCCAGCGGGATGATCGGCTCCGAGCTGACCCGCCAGCTGCGCGCCGAGGGGCACGAGATCCTGCGCCTGGTGCGCCACGCGCCGTCGAGCCCGGACGAGTTCCACTGGGCGCCCACCTCGCACATGCTCGACTTCAGCGTGCTCGACCGCGTCGACGCCGTGATCAACCTCTCCGGAGCCTCGATCAGCCGCCTGCCGTGGACCGCGTCCTACAAGCGGGAGATCCTCGACTCGCGGATCCAGTCCACGCAGACCCTCACCGACGCGATGCGGATGTCCTCGACCCCGCCGACGACGCTGATCAACGCCTCCGCGGTCGGCTACTACGGAGACCGCCCGGGCGAGGAGCTCACCGAGCAGTCCTCGCGCGGCGACGGGTTCCTCGCCGACGTCGTCGACCGCTGGGAGAAGGCCGCTCACCTCGCGCCCGAGGCCACGCGGGTGGTCACCGCTCGCACCGGGCTCGTCCTCGGTGACGGCGGCGCGCTCAAGCCGCTCCTGCCTCTGACGAAGCTCGGCCTCAGCGGACCCCTCGGCAGCGGCAACCAGGCCTGGCCCTGGATCAGCCTCTACGACGAGGCCGCGGCGATCCGCCACCTGCTCACGTCCTCGCTCTCGGGCCCGGTGAACCTGGCCGGACCGGTGCCGGCGACCGCGAACGACGTGATGCGCACCCTCGCCGAGCAGCTGCACCGCCCGTTCAAGCTGGCCGTCCCCGAGAAGATCATCGAGCTCGCGCTGCGCGACGCCGGGCACGAGCTCCTGCTCTCGAGCCAGCGCCTGGTCCCCCAGCGGCTGCTCGACGACGGCTTCGAGTTCCGCCACCGCACGGTCGGCGCGGCGCTGGAGTGGGTGCTCGCCTGATCCCGGGCGCCCGAGCGGTTCTCGCCCGGAGAGCCGCGCTCGGGTCGCGGCCGAGCCGTCAGGCCGGAGCCTCGTGCTCCAGCGCGATGGCCCGGCGGATGGCGCCTCGGGCGCGCTTGCGGTCGCCGCTGGCGTCGTAGGCGAGGCCGAGGCGGTACCAGGCGCGCCAGCTCCCGGGCTGCGCGTCGACCTCCTCCGCGTACTGCGGGAACAGCGCGTCCGCCTCCTCCCGGAGCGGACGCCCGCTGGCCCGCGAGTCGAGGACCTCCTGCGGCAGCGCGTTCTCGCCCTCCAGCCGACGGGCCAGCTTCTCGGCGCGGAGCCCGAACAGCAGCTCGCGCACGAGCCCCCAGACGCCGACGGCGCCGAGGATCAGCAGGCCGACGCCCATCACGATGCCGGGCACCGTCGCCGCGGCGAAGGCGACGACGGAGTACTGCAGGCAGACGAACAGGTAGAGGGCGAGCAGGACCGCCATCAGGACGACACCGACGCGGGTCCTCACGGGGTGCTCGTCGCTGCGGCGGCCTGGCCGGACGGAGCCCGGTCGATGACGGGCTGCTCGTCGACCGGCCGCTCGGCGAGAGGCGCGGCGTCGAAGGCGGCGCGCAGGTCGATCAGCGCGTCGAGGCCCACCACCACGCCCGTGGTCGTCCGGACCGCGTCGAGAGCGCGCAGGACGCCCTGCTCGTAGGACGCCTGCGAGGTGGTGTCGTGCCTGATGGTGACCGTCTCGCCGGTGCCGCCGAAGACGACCTCCTGGCGCGCCTCCACTCCGGGCAGGCGGAGGCTGTGGACCGGGACGCTCGCGACCTGCTGGCCGCGGGCCCGCTGGTCGGTGTGCGGAGCCTGCACCGGACCGAGCTCGGCCCGGGCGCGCAGCAGCAGCTCGGCCGTGCGGACCGCGGTCCCGGAGGGCGAGTCGACCTTGCGGGCGCCGTGGGTCTCGACGATCTCGGCGGCGTCGAAGAAGCGCGCGGCCACGGTGGCCAGCGCGGTCGCGAGCACCGAGCCCAGCGAGAAGTTGGGGATGATCACGACGCCGGCCTCCGGCTGCTCGGCGACGCTGCGCCGGAGGGCCGCGATCCGGTCGCCGGTCCAGCCGGAGGTGCCGACGAGCACCTTCCTCCCGTTGGCCACGGCGAAGTCGACGATCTGCTGGCTGACGGCCGGCACGGTCATGTCGACGACGACGTCGGCCGCGAGCATCTCGGCGGGATCGCTCCGCGAGCCGAGCCGCGCGACGAGCGAGAACTCGCTCGACGCCTCGATGAGCGAGCAGGTGAACGAGCCGAGTCGGCCGGACGCGCCGACCACGGCGACGGAGGTAGTCACCGACTCAGCGTAGCCCGCAGCTCAGTACGGCTGGGCCTCGGGCAGGCCGGTGCGCAGCTCCACGGGCAGGTGCGAGAGGTCGTTGTGCACGACGAGCACCGGCGGCTTGCGGGAGCGGACGCGGATGATCGTCAGCCCGCAGTTGGCCTGGTTGAGGCCCAGCCACCGCCAGTCGGGAGCGTCGAACACGTGGCGGACGAACCAGCCGATCACGAAGTTGTGGGTGATGAGGAGGTCGTGGCGGTCCTCGCGCGACGGCGCCAGGAACTCGGCCACCGCGTCCTGCATCTGCGCGTGCCCCGCCTCGATCTCGGCCGCGGTGACGCTGCCGAAGAAGGGCTCGAACGCCTTGGGCATGTCCGGGGTCGGCCCCGAGGGGATGCAGTCGAACAGCAGCGAGGACGGCTGGAGCGGCAGGCTCGGCAGAAGCGTCTGGAAGCGCGCGGCCGTCTCCTCGGCCCGGCGCAGCGGCGAGTGCCACGCTCCGGTGAAGGGGACTCCGCCGAGCCGCTCGGCGATGAGCCTCGCCTGGCGCTCACCACGGGCCGAGAGCGGGCCGTCCGGCATGCCGTGCTCGGCGTCCTGCTGCTCGCCGTGGCGGACGAGGTAGATGTAGTGGGACACGGGGTCCTCCCTGGTGCGGCGCGGCGGTGCGCGGTCAGCGGGCGTTCGACGATCGGATCAGATCGCGGAGGCGCTCTCGATCCCGGCGATCCCGGCGAAGGCCGACTCGTCGACCGCGCCGACGGCCGAGATCGACGACGGCCCCCGGGCCAAGTCTGCCGCGAGTGCCTGGACGTCCTCCGCGCCGACGAGGGCGAGTCGGCGCAGGCTCTCGTCGAGGTCGACGAACTCGCCGAAGGTCAGCTCGGCGCGTCCGAGGCGCGACATCCGGGTGTCGGAGTCCTCCAGCGCGAGCGCCGCCGCTCCCGAGAGCTGGCCGCGGGCGCGGGCGAGCTCGTCGTCGGTGACGCCGTCCTCGGCGAGGCGGTGGAACTCGGTGAGCAGGAGCTCGGCGACCGTCCCCGCCTTCGCCGGGGTGCACGCGGCGTAGAGCCCGAAGAGGCCCGCGTCCGAGTAGGACGGGGCGAAGGAGTAGACGGAGTAGGCCAGGCCGCGCTTCTCGCGCACCTCCTGGAACAGCCGCGAGGACATGCCGCCGCCGAGGATCGAGTTGAGGACGCCCATCGTCATCCGCCGCTCGTCGCCCGCGGCGAGACCGGGGAAGCCGACCAGCAGGTTCGCCTGCTCGGTGGGGCGGTGCACCACCGACAGGGCGCTGCCGCGGGTGTAGGACGCACGGCCGCCGACGCGCCGCTCGACGGGCGGGGCCGCCGTGCCGAGGTCCCAGCCGTCGGCGACGAGGACCCGCTGGAGCAGCGCGACGAGCGCCTCGTGGTCGACGGCGCCGGCGACGGTGATCACCACGTCTCGCGGGCGGTAGGCGGCGCGGTAGTGCGCCCAGACCGCGTCCCGGGTGGCCTCGCCGATGGTCGCGGCGGTGCCCCCGATCGGGCGGCCCAGCGGGTGGTCGCCGAACACGGCCTCGAACAGCTTCTCGCCCGCCACGTCGGCCGGATCGTCGTCCGCCATCGCCAGCTCCTCGAGGATGACCCCGCGCTCGGTCTCGAACTCGTCCGGATCGATCAGGCTCGAGGTCACCATGTCGGCGATCACCTCGACCGCCATCGGGAGGTCGCGGTCCTGGATCTTGGCGTAGTAGCAGGTGTACTCCTTGGCGGTGAGAGCGTTGTGCTCCCCGCCCACGGAGTCGAAGGACACGGCGATATCGAGGGCGGACCGCTTCTGCGTGCCCTTGAACAGCAGGTGCTCGAGGAAGTGCGTCGAGCCGACGTTGGAGGGCACGGCGGGCTCGCCCGCGGTCGCGGGGCGGCCGGGCCGCTCGTCGCGAGAACCCGCGGCGACCCAGAAGCCGATCGTGGCGCTGCGGGCGCCGGGCACCGTTTCGCTGAGGATGCGGACACCGCTCGGGAGGACGGAGCGGCGGACCGTGGATCCGCCTGCGGCCCGGACTGACGTCTCCGGCTGGTCGAGGGGCAGTGCGACTCCGTGGTTCATCGTGCCCACCCTAGGCCACCGCGACGGCGGCTCGAGCCGGGCTGTCGCGCCGTGGCGGGAGAGGTGCAGGGGGCGTCGCGGACGGGCGCGGTCAGCGGCGCGCGCGCTCCAGCGCGGCCAGGTGTCCGGGGTCGAGCTCGAGCGAGACCGCGCGCACCAGCGCGTCCACGTCGGCGGGTGAGCGCGGGGCGACCGTCGCCGCGGTCAGCCGCGGCCGGCCGAGCAGCCAGGCCAGGGCGACGGCGGCGGGAGCGGCCGAGAGCTCGGCACCGATCGCGTCGAGGACGGCGAGGACCCGGCGTCCGCGGCGCCCGAGGTGGGCGGCGGCGAGTGCCCCGTCGGGCAGGCGGCCGAGCTCGCGGCGGGTGCGCTCGGCGCCGCGGAGGAACCCGTGGGCGAGGGGGACGGTCGCGAGCAGGGCGAGTCCCTGGCCGGCGGCGACGAGGCCGAGATCGCCCTCCGAGCCGGGCCGCTCGAGCAGGTTCCAGCGGACCTCCGCGCCGGCGAGGCGGGGCAGCCCGTGGGCGGCCAGGACGCGCGCCTCGAACAGCTCCTCCGGGGAGAACCCGGAGGCGACCACCGACCGCACCAGCCCGCGCGCCAGCAGCACGTCGACGGCGCTGAGGAGCTCGTCGAGGCGCCCGGCCCCGTCGGGGCGGACCGCCAGCACGTCGAGGCGATCGGTGCGGAGGCGGCGCAGCGCCCCCTCGACACGGTCCACCAGCGCACGTGGCGTCGCGGGGGCGCCGACCGGAGCGGCGAAGCGGCCGATCAGGAGGAAGCGGTCCCGGTCGCGGTGTCCGGCGGGCCAGCCGCCGACGCCCTCCGCGACGCTCGAGTCGGTGACGACGACGCCGTTGCCGCCCCACGCCGCGTAGCGCTCGAGCAGCGCGGCACCGTCGTCGCGGCCGAGGGCCGCCGCGTCGAGCACGAAGGGGAAGAGGTCGTGGCCGGAGTCGCCCATCGGCCGACGGTGCGAGGGTGCGACGGCGGTCGGCTCGACGGGGCCGGTCTCGGCGAGGACGCCGCTCGAGGAGGCTGCGCGGGACGCCGCGGGCGGGAGCGGGACGGCACTGTGACGGGGAGCCCGCACGACGGCGCCGGTCCTGTCCCTGGGCACGCCACCACTCTCCCTGCGGCGGCTCGGGTCCCGCCAGGGGAGAGAGTATCCGAGCGCCGGAGCCGCCACTCCGCCGGGTCGCGCACGGTTCACCAGATCGTTACACGGGCGCCGCCGGCGGGGTCGACTCGCGCCGGCGAGCGGTGCGGCGGGCCCCTCCGTGTCGGCCGTCCGGGCTAGATTCGCGACCATGGACTCCGCCGCCCCGACCCCCTCCGAGACCGCCGCCCCGACCTCCGACTCCCCCGAGCGGGAGACGTCCGCGCCCTGGTGGACGAGCGCCGTCGTCTACCAGATCTACCCGCGCTCGTTCGCGGACTCGAACGGCGACGGCATCGGCGACCTGGGCGGCATCCGCTCGAAGCTCGACCACCTCGCCGACCTGGGGGTCGACGTGATCTGGCTCTCGCCGGTCTACCCGTCGCCGCAGCACGACAACGGCTACGACATCTCGGACTACGAGGACATCGACCCGCGGTTCGGGACGCTGGAGGAGTTCGACCTGCTCCTCGCGGAGGCCCACGAGCGCGGCATCCGCATCGTGATGGACCTCGTGGTCAACCACACGAGCGACGAGCACGCCTGGTTCGTCGAGTCCCGCTCCTCGCAGGAGGACCCGAAGCGCGACTGGTACTGGTGGCGCCGCGGGCGCCGCTCGGCCGAGCCCGGCCGCGAGCTCGAGGCGGCCGCTGGCGCCGGCCTCGACGTCGCCGAGCCGAACGGCTGGCGCTCCTACTTCTCCGGCCCGGCCTGGACGCTCGACCCGGCGACGGACGAGTACTTCCTCCACCTCTTCGCGGTGCAGCAGCCGGACCTCAACTGGGAGAACCCCGAGGTGCGGCACGCGGTGCACGCGATGATGAACCGCTGGCTCGACCGCGGAGTGGACGGCTTCCGGATGGACGTGATCAACCTCGTCTCGAAGGACGTCGGAGCCGTCGACGGCGAGCAGGGCGGCGCGGGCATCGTCGGAGGGGTGGGTCCGCGGCTCCACGAGTACCTCCGCGAGATGCACGAGGCCGTGTTCGCGCACCGCGAGGGCTCCTTCCTCACCGTCGGCGAGATGCCCGGGGTCACCCTCGAGGAGGCGGTGCTCGTGACCGATCCCGAGCGGCGTGAGCTCGACATGGTCTTCCAGTTCGAGCACGTCGGCATCGACCACGGAGTCGACAAGTTCCACCCGGTGCCGCTGGACCTGGTCGCCTTGAAGGCCAACCTCGCGCGCTGGCAGGACGGCCTGGCCGAGCGCGGCTGGAACAGCCTGTACCTCGGCAACCACGACCAGCCGCGTCTCGTCTCGCGCTTCGGGGACGACGGCGCGCACCGCTACGAGTCCGCGACCCTCTGGGCGACGCTCCTCCACCTCCAGCGCGGCACGCCGTACATCTACCAGGGCGACGAGATCGGAATGACGAACGTCCCGTTCGCCGGCATCGAGGACTTCCGCGACGTCGAGTCCCTGAACTACTGGGCCGAGGCCGTCGGCGAGCGCGGCGAGGACCCGGCGACCGTGCTCGCCGGGCTGCGCGCGCAGAGCCGCGACAACGCCCGCACGCCGGTGCAGTGGGACGACAGCCTCCAGGCCGGCTTCACGACCGGCGAGCCGTGGATCGCGGTCAACCCGAACGCCGCCGAGGTGAACGTCGCCGCCGATCGGGCCGCCGATCGGTCGGTCTTCGAGTACTACCGGGCGCTGATCGCGCTGCGGCACGCCGACGAGACGGTGCAGCTGGGCCGCTTCGCGCTGCTGGAGCCCGAGCACCCCGCGCTCTTCGCCTTCACGCGCACCGGACCGGGCGAGCTGCTCGTCGTCGGGAACGTGTCCGGTGAGCCGCTCGAGGTGCCGCTGCTCGAGGAGTGGGCGGCTGCCGAGACGGTCCTCGGCAACGTCGCCGGTGCGACCGGGTCGACGCTCGGCCCGTGGGAGGCGCGCATCCTGCGCCGCTGAACCTCGCCGCGCCCCGCTCCGAGCCCGGCGCGGGGCGCGGCGCTCGACGGCGGCGGACCAGCGGGCGAGAGCCTCAGGCGGAGACGCGGTCCAGCTGAGCGATGTCGCTCCGGGTCAGCGGGAGCGCGGCCGCCGCGAACAGCGACTCGAGCTCCGCGGCGTTCCGCGCCCGGACGATCGCCGCCGAGACCTCCTGGTGCGAGAGCACCCAGGCGAGCGCGACCACGCCGGGCTCCGTGCCGTGGGCCCCGGCGATCTCGTCGAGGGCAGCGAGCACGCGGGAGCCGTGGCGGCCGACGTAGTCCAGGCCCGCCTCGAACAGGGCCGACTCCGGCTCGTCCGTGCGGCTGCGCAGGGCGCCGGTGAGGTAGCCGCTCGCCAGGGGCAGCCGCGCGAGGGTGCCGAGCTCGAGCCGCACCACCTCGGG
The DNA here is from genome assembly GCF_009834265.1 of Rathayibacter sp. VKM Ac-2805. Taxonomy (NCBI): domain Bacteria; kingdom Bacillati; phylum Actinomycetota; class Actinomycetes; order Micrococcales; family Microbacteriaceae; genus Rathayibacter; species Rathayibacter sp. VKM Ac-2805. Next base: position 1,328,848 of record NZ_CP047185.1, on the reverse strand, counting down.
GGCGACGTCGGTCTCGTAGGTCCGGCGCTCCATCAGGCTGTACTCCGACACGACGGCCGAGAGCGACGGCAGCGCGAACGCGGTCGCCGTCTCGTGCAGCGCCGTGATCGCGGCTCCGCTGAAGTGCGCGGCGCCCAGGGCGCCGACCGAGCCGTCCGCCAGGAACGGCGCGACCGCCGCCAGGCTGTCGGCGATGGGGATCCCGGGGTCCTCGCTGTCGAACGAGAGCAGGTCGATCCGGGTGCCGAGCCGCTCGAGGCTCCCCTCGATCGCGATGCGGACGTCCTCCGGGGCGAGTCCCGGCGCGTCCGGGTGCCGGCCGACCTTCGTCGCGACCAGCATCCGCTCGCGCAGCCCGCTCTGCTCGAGCCAGCGGCCGATCATGTACTCGCTCCGACCGGTCGCGTAGTGGTCCGCGGTCGAGATCAGGGTGCCGCCGAGGCGGCCGAACGCGTCGAGCACCTCGGTGGTGTCGTCGATCCCGGCGGCCCAGCCGAAGACGGAGCCGTCGAGGGCGAGCGGATGCACGGAGAGGCCGGTCCGACCCAGGGTGCGTGAGAGGAGGGGCGTCTCCGGCTCGGTGGCCAGGGGCGTCGGGTCGGTCACGGAGTCCTCCGGTCGGGGCGGTGCGGCGCGGTCCCGCCACCGTACCCCATGCCCCCGCCGACGACGGACGCCCGCCCCACCGGAGTGGGACGGGCGTCACGGTCGTGCAGGAGGGATCAGCTCTCGGCGGGAGCCTCGGCCTCGGCCTCCTCGGCCACGACGGGCGCGAGGGACAGCTTGCCGCGGTCGTCGATCTTGGTGATCTGGACGAGCAGCTTCTGGCCGACTCCGAGGACGTCCTCGACGTTCTCGACGCGCTTGCCGCCGGCGAGCTTGCGGACCTCGCTGATGTGCAGCAGTCCGTCCTTGCCGGGGAGGAGCGAGACGAACGCGCCGAAGGTCGCGAGCTTGACGACGGTTCCGAGGAACTGCTCGCCGACCTCGGGGTTGGTCGGGTTCGCGATGGCGTTGACCTGCGCACGCGCGGCCTCGGCCGACGGACCGTCGACGGCTCCGATGTAGACGGTGCCGTCCTCCTCGATGGAGATGTCGGCGCCGGTCTCGTCCTGGATCGCGTTGATCGTCTTGCCCTTGGGGCCGATCAGCTCGCCGATCTTGTCGACGGGGATCTGCACCGAGATCACGCGGGGCGCGGTCGGGGCCATCTCGTCGGGCTGGTCGATGGCCGCCGTGAGCACCGCGAGGATCGTGGTGCGGGCGTCCTTGGCCTGCTTGAGCGCGGCGTCGAGCACCGACGACGGGATGCCGTCGAGCTTCGTGTCGAGCTGGATGGCCGTGACGAACTCGGCGGTTCCGGCGACCTTGAAGTCCATGTCGCCGAGCGCGTCCTCGGCGCCCAGGATGTCCGTCAGCGCCGCGTAGCGGGTCTGGCCGTCGACGACGTCGGACACGAGGCCCATCGCGATGCCCGCGACCGGGGCGCGCAGCGGCACTCCGGCGTTGAGGAGCGACAGGGTCGACGCGCAGACCGAGCCCATCGAGGTCGAGCCGTTGGAGCTCAGCGCCTCGGAGACCTGGCGGATCGCGTAGGGGAACTCCTCGCGGCTCGGCAGCACCGGCACGAGGGCGCGCTCGGCGAGGAAGCCGTGCCCGATCTCGCGACGCTTCGGCGATCCGACGCGGCCGGTCTCACCGGTCGAGTAGGGCGGGAAGTTGTAGTGGTGCAGGTACCGCTTCTTGGTGACGGGCGACAGCGAGTCGATCTGCTGCTCCATCTTGAGCATGTTCAGCGTGGTGACGCCCAGGATCTGGGTCTCGCCGCGCTGGAAGATGGCCGAGCCGTGGACGCGCGGGATGACCTGCACCTCGGCGTCGAGCGGGCGGATGTCGGCCAGGCCGCGTCCGTCGATGCGCACGCCGTCGCGGAGGATGCGGCCGCGGACGACCACCTTCGTGACGGACTTGTACGCCGCTCCGACCTGGTTGTAGGCCTCGGCGGAGAGCTGACCCGAGGCGATGCGCTCGGCGATCTGCTCTTTGACGCGCGCCTTGAGGGCGTCGTCGGCGTCCTGCCGCTCGACCTTGTCGGCGATCTGGTACACGCGGACGAGCTCGTCGTAGCTGAGCTCGGCGACGTTGTCGTAGGTCTCCTGCGCGTAGGGCAGGAACACCGGGTAGTCCTTGACCGGCTTCGCGGTCTCGGCGGCGAGCTTCGCCTGCGCCTCGACGAGTGCGCGGAGGAAGGGCTTGGCGGCCTCGAGGCCCTCGGCGACGACGTCCTCGCTGGGCTTGGTCGCACCCGCCTTGATGAGGTTCCAGGAGGACTCCGTGGCCTCGGCCTCGACCATCATGATGGCGACGTCCGAGGAGCCGTCCTCGTTGGTGACGACGCGGCCCGCGACGGTGAGGTCGAAGACGGCGTTCTCCAGCTGGGAGGCCTTGGGGAAGGCGACCCACTGGTCGTTGCCGGAGCCGTCGGACATGAGCGCCAGGCGGACGCCGGCGACCGGGCCGGAGAACGGCAGGCCGGAGATCTGCGTGGACGCGCTCGCGGCGTTAATCGCGAGGGCGTCGTAGAACTCGTCCGGCGCGATGCTGAGGACCGTGATGACGATCTGGACCTCGTTGCGCAGGCCCTCGACGAACGAGGGGCGCAGCGGCCGGTCGATCAGACGGCAGACCAGGATCGCCTCGGTGGAGGGGCGGCCCTCGCGGCGGAAGAACGAGCCGGGGATCTTGCCGGCGGCGTAGGAGCGCTCCTCGACGTCGACGGTCAGCGGGAAGAAGTCGAAGTTGTCCTTCGGGTTCTTCGAGGCCGACGTGGCCGAGAGGAGCATGGTGTCCTCGTCGAGGTAGGCGGCGACGGCGCCCTGAGCCTGCTGCGCGAGGCGGCCGGTCTCGAAGCGGACGGTGCGGGTGCCGTACGAGCCGTTGTCGAGAACGGCTTCGGCGAATGTGATTTCAGGACCTTCCAAGAGGTCTGTCTCCTTAACGTCTGCAGCGGCGCCCCTTCTGGGCGCCGGCGTTCGTCGGAGCAGCGGTCCGGTCAGGAATCGAGACGATCCCACGGCAGGGCTTCGCGCCGTGCCGTCGTGTGGAGGGCGTTCGTGCTGGCCACCAGTAGAAGAGCTCCGGGCTGTCGCGACCTGTGCCGCGAGCGGGACGTGCCGCCTGCGACTCGTGCCGCGGCGGCCCGTGCTCTGTCGCACGCTGCCGCCGTCCGGGACTCCACCACCGAGGACCAGCTTCCTGCCGGCCTGCTCCGTGGCTCGAATCCTGGGTCGACCGGCGGTCGCTTTCGGATTCGGAACCGGTTCATGCTATCAGCCGCGGTGCGGTTCCTCCATGGACCCCGCCGACCCGGCGGGCCCTCCGCCCGTCAGCCCCGCGTCTCGTGCATCAGCAGCTCGACGCGCAGCCCGCCCCTCACCGTCACGATGCGGGCCGGCACGCGGGGCGACCTCCCCGCCTCCGAGAGCCGGGCGAGGGCGGCCTCGACCACGTTCTCGAGACCGCGCGGCACCTGGCCGACGAGCCCCGAGGGGCGCTGGGCCGCGAACAGGCGGACCGGCATCGGAGCGTCCACGCGCTCCTCCTCCTCGGTGCGGCGCGGGATTACGGCCGTGACCTCGTCCTCGCCGAGGGCGAGCACCCGCGCGATCTCGTCCTGGTGCGGCCGGGAGTCGGCGAGGCGGAGGAGGGTGTCACCGCGCCGCGACTTCGGGCGCAACTCGTAGTCGTAGTCGTCGAGCTTGCCCGAGCCGCGGTCGTCGGAGGGGAGGGGGTTCGCGTCGCCGCGTCCGAACGGGAAGAGCTTCATGCCTCCATTGTCCAGCTCGCGGCCCCTCCCCCGCTCGCGTCAGGCGGTGCGCCGCATCCGGGCGATCGCCGCGAGCACCAGGACGAGCACGACGGCGACGAAGCCGAGCAGGACCGGAACGGCCGGCAGGAGCGCGAGCGCGGCACCGATCGCCAGGACCGGCACCGCGAGGCCGAGATAGGCGGCGAGGAACACGGCCGCGAGCACCTCGCCGCGGGTCTCGTCGGTGGCGAGCGAGCCGGCGACTCCGAGCGCCAGGCGGAAGAGCAGGCCCACGCCTGCTCCCGCGAGCACCCCGCCGATGATGAAGGCGGACACCGAGACGATCACGGCGCCGGTCGCGACCAGCAGCAGCCCGGCCGTCAGCGTCACGGCCGCGAGGCGGAGCGCCGTCCGCGAGGACAGCCGGATCGAGACCAGCTGCGCGACGGCTCCGGCGGCGAAGACCCCGAAGGAGACCGCGCCCGCCTCGAGGTGGGAGGTCTCGCCGAAGCGCCCGGCGAGGAAGGTCGGCGCCAGCGAGGTGAAGAGGCCGAACACGGCGAACCCGGCGAACGCGCCGACCGCGGCCGAGAGGAAGACGCCGCGGGAGGCGGCCGGGACGGCCAGGCGCTGCGGACGGTAGGCCGGGAGGACCTCGCGCCGCTCGACCGTCTCGGGGACGAGCGCGACGCCGATCCCGAGGACGACCAGGAGGACGAGGAACACGGCGTACGGGACGACCAGGGGCTCGCGCACCGTCACGGCGAACACCCCGCCGACGAGCGGGCCGAGCGCCAGCCCGCCCATGTTGACGAGGGCGGAGACGGCGCGGGAGGTGCCGGGGCCCTCCTCCGGGCGGGCGACGGCGCGCAGCTCCGAGAGGTGAGCGGTGGCCGTCGCGGTGAGCGCGCCGACGCCGAGCCCGGTCAGCAGGCGGGCGAGGATCAGCCCGGGCACGTCCGGCCAGAGCAGGAACACGGCGGCCGCCAGGACCTCGACGAGGATCGACGCGAGCAGGATCCGGCGGCGGCCGAGCCAGTCGCTGACGTGCCCGGCGAGGAAGAGGCTCGCCACGACTCCGACCGCGTACGCGGCGAAGACCACGGTGACGACGAAGGCCGGGAACCCGTCGCGCTGCTGGTAGATCGCGTAGAGCGGTGTCGGCACGGTCGAGAACGCCATCACCGTGAGGAAGGCGACGGCGATCACCCAGAAGCCGTGGCGGTGCGGGAGCTCGCGGCGGTGGACGGACGGGAGGGAGCGCTCGGTGGTGGTCACGGTGTCCACAGTGCTCCGCCCCATCATCCGTGTCCAACGGAGGATCTCGGATGGATTGATCGTCCCTGTTGGACAATGGCCGCATGGACGACCGCCAGCTCGCCGCCTTCGTCGCCGTCGCCGAGGAGCTCAGCTTCACCCGGGCGGCCGCGCGCCTGTTCGTCGTGCAGTCGACCCTCTCGGCGAGCATCCGCTCGCTCGAGCAGGAGCTCGGCTCGCCGCTGTTCGCCCGCTCGACCCGGCGGGTGGCGCTCACCGCGGTCGGCGAGGCGCTCCTGCCCTCGGCCCGATCGGCGATCGACAGCCTCGACCGGATGCGCTCGCTCGCGGCCGACGACGCGGCGGGGCTCCGCGGGCGGGTGCGGGTGGGCACCTTCTCCGCCCTCGACCTCGTCGACCTGCCCGGCGCGCTCGGCGTCTTCCGCACCCGGCACCCGCTGGTGGACCTGCTCCTGCGCACCTCGACCACCGGCTCCACCGGTCTCGCCGAGGACCTGCGCCGCGGCCTGCTCGACGCCGCTCTGCTGGCACTGCCCGCGGCGCAGCTGCGGGGCCTGGCGGTGACGCGGCTGGTGCGCAGCGACTACGTCCTGCTGGTGGAGAGCGCGCATCCGCTCGCCGCGGCGGGACCGCCCTCCCCGCAGGACCTCGACGGGCTCACCTTCGTGGACACGCCCGCCGGCTTCGGCAACAGGGTCGCCGTCGACCTCGCCTTCCGCGAGGCCGGGGCGTCGCGCCGGGTGGCCACCGAGGTCGCCGATCTGCCGGGGATCCCCCGCTTCGTGCAGGCGGGGCTGGGGCCGGCGATCGTGCCGCGCGCGGGCGTCGAGCCGCTGGAGGGCGTCACGGCCCTCGCGCTCGACTGGCCGGGGCTGGTCTGGGAGCTCTCGGTCTGCACGGCGCCGCGCCCCTCCGCCGCGGTGCAGGCGCTCACGGCCGTGCTGGCGGAGCGGTCGGCCTAGGCCTCAGCCCTCGCGCAGGGGGCCGCGGACGATCGAGTCGCCGGAGTGCTCCGGGTCGTCGTCGAACGGCTCCTGGGAGACGTCCACGAGCGGGTACTCGGCGAGGTCGACGTCGTCGGGGACGGCGAAGACGCCGTCGGTCCCGTCGAGCACGCCGAGGCCGACCAGCCCGGAGGCGTCGGCGGCGAGGAGCCAGACCTCCCGGTACGAGTCGTCCGCGCTCTGCGCATCGAGGTGCACGTGCAGGCGGCGGGTGCCGTCGGCGTCCTCCAGCTCGGCGGTTCCGCTCGCTCCCTGCCAGTCGGGGAGAGCGGCGAGATCAGCGCGCGCCACGACGGCGGCGGCGTCGTCGCTCCGCGAGGCCTGCCACCAGGCTCCGCCCGCGACCCCGATGACGAGCGCGCCGAGAGCGGCCAGCACGGCGCTCAGAGCGCGGGGCCGGCGGCGGCGGGCGGGACGGTGCCGTCCCGGGGGAAGGGCGAGCGGAGGCGGCACGGCAGCGGCCGACGACGGCAGGGCGCCGGGCCCGAGGTCGCCGAGGGCGAGCTCCTCGCGGATGCGGTCCCAGACGATCGCGGGCGGCGCCTCCAGCTCGACAGCACGGCTCGCACGGCCCAGGCCCGCGGCGTGGCCGAGCTCGACCAGCTGCCGGGCGCAGTCGGGGCAGTCGCGCAGGTGGGCCTGCTCGGCGTCGCTCGAGTGCTCGCCGAGAGCGAGCAGGGCGAGCTCGTCGGGATCGAGGTGGGTCATGTGCTGCTCACCTCCAGGCGGGAGCGGAGCCGGTCGAGGCTGCGGCGGATGTGGCTCTTGACGGTACCGAGCGGCAGGCCGGTGCGCTCGGCGATCTCGGTGTGGGTGAGGTCCTCGTAGAAGGCGAGGCCGATCACCCGCCGGGGGACGGGATCCAGGCGGGCCAGCTCGTCGGCGATCAGGATCCGCGCCTCGAGGTCGACGGGGGCCTCCCCCTCCTCGACCGGCGTGACGGCGACGAGGGCCTCGGTGAGCCTCCGCTCGCGCGCCCGCGCCTCGTGCGCGTCCGCGATCCTCCTCCGGGAGATCCCGACCAGCCAGGCTCCGAGAGCCGCCCGTCCGGGGTCGAAGCCCGAGCGCGAGGTCCAGGCCGAGACGAACACGCGCTGCACCACGTCCTCCGCGTCGCCGCGGTCGCCGAGCGAGCGCAGCGCCAGCGTGAAGACCAGCGGCGACCAGCGCGAGTAGGCCTCGGCGAGCGCCGCCTCCTCCCCTGCGGCGAAGCGGCGGCCGAGCCGGGCCACGAGAGCGCTGTCGGCCTCGGCGCCGTCGGCGGGCTCGATGGTCTCGATCAGGGGATCCCTCCAGGGCTGCGGGGAGCGCTGCCGCCCGGGGGCGTGCGGCGCTGCGAGGCTCATCGTACGTCGCTGAGGCTCGGGCGGGCGGATCAGCCGGCCGGGACGGCCGTGACCACCACGTTGCTGAGGTAGTGGCGGGTGTCGTAGTCGAAGTCGCCGCCGCAGGTGATCAGGACCAGCCGCGGCGGTCCGTCGGCGGCGAACACGGCCGAGAGGTCGACCGTGGTCTTCTCCGTGGTCTCCACCGTCGAGACGGTGTACGCGCGCTCCGCGCCGTCCGCGCCGGTCAGGGTCACGGTCTGGCCCGGGACCGCCTTCTTCAGCTCGACGAACGGCCCGAGGCCGTAGGCGAGGGAGTCGACGTGCGCGGCGATCACGACCGTGCCCTCCGGCTCGTCGAGGCCGGCGCCGAAGCGGTACCAGCCGGCGACCTGCGTGTCGGGCACGAGCTCCATCGTGCCGTCGTCCGCGACTCCGACCGGCTCGACGGCCATGTCGACGGGGAGCCCGTCGACGACGAGCCGCTCGGGAGCGAGCGCGGTGGGGGCGGGGGTCGCGCCGAGCCGGGCGTCCGCCACCGGGACGGACGGCACCGCTTCCGGCAGGGTCGCCGCGGGCGAGGAGGGGACCGTGGCCGGCACCGGCTGCTGGGGCGCCGAGGAGACGGCGGCGGGAGCGGGCTCCACCCGGGACTCCTGCGCCGCGCATCCGGCGAGACCGGCACCGGCCACGATCAGCCCGACCACGGCGAGGACGCGCAGAGGGAAGGGGCTCCGGCTCATGGCGTCCTCCTGGGTCGTGGTCGGGGGTGCCGGGACGGCCGCGCTCCAGCACGGCCGTCCCGGCGGTCGGATCCTCGGGTCAGCGACGCGAGGCGGCGGTGCGGCGGCCGATCAGCACGGCGCCGGCAGCGGCGAGGGCGGCGAGGAGTGCTCCGCCCCACCAGCCCGCGGCGGCGTCGGGGCGGTTGTCCGCGGCGAGGCCGGCCTCACCGGCGGGGACGCCAGACGGCGAGGAGTGCAGTCCGTCGATGGTCTGCGTCGCGAGGGCGAGGTTGCCCTTCTCCAGGCTGCCCCAGGCGTAGACGATCGTGTTCACGCCCTCCTGGACCTGCACGTCGGCCGGGCCGATGACCGGCGCGGTGGTCCCGGTCGCGGCGACCACGGTCGAGATCGTGGCCGGGGCGAGGTTCAGCACGCCCTCGTTCGGGTTCGTCACGTTCGTCAGGACGGGCGACCCTCCGGCGAGGATGTCCACGGCCGGAGCGGCGGCGATGTGGCGGACCGTGAGCCGGCCCTCGCCCGCGGCGGTCTTCGAGATGTCGTTGGTGAAGAGGGTCGCGGTGGGGGTGTTGTCCGGCGTGAGGTGCGCCGCGACGGTGTAGCTCTTCCCCGCCTCGAGGCTGATGTCGATCGGGCCGATCACGGGGGCGCTGGCGTCCGCGGCGGTGGAGGCCGTGATGGCGACCTTGTAGGTGCCGGTGGGGAGGTCGAGCGGGCCGGCGAGCGAGCCGGGGGTGAAGTCGTCGAGCGTCAGCTTGCCGTCGACGTAGACGTCGACCGGGGTGTCGGGGACGGCGTGCAGGACCGAGAGGTCGGCCGAGTCGGCGTCGGCGGCGGCGGCGGGCGTGGCGGCGATGCCGACGACGGCCAGGGTTCCGATGCAGGCACCGGCGAGCAGGCTGCGGGAGAAGCGGGAGGTGGTCACGGTGTTCCTCTTTCACGATGGGACCCGCGTGGGGTCGGGGGGTGGTCGAGAAGGGCCTTCACCACTACTTCCGGCCGAGGCGCCTCCTCGGATGCACCCGGTCTGAGATTCCTCGAAAGAATTCCTGCCGGACACTTCGCGAGCCCCTCGCAGCGCTGGCCCGAGCGCCCGCGCCGGGCTAGCCTCCGACCAGGAGGTGCGGAGGATGGGCAGGCGCGGCGTGGTCCTCCTCCTCGCCGCCGCGGCGCTCACCACGGCGGCGGTCGCGGGCGTGCAGGGCTCCCTCGCCCCCCGGGCGCCGGTCGCCGACCAGGCCGCCGCCGCCTCCGACGCCCCCGCCCAGTGCGACGACGCCCGGGAGCTGCTGGCCGCCTCGTCCGCCTTCGAGGGCGGAGCGGGCGTGCCGGCCGGCCACCTCGTGGCCTGCCTCGACGAGGACCACCGGCGCCTCACGATCCACAACCGCACCCCCGTCGTCTGGAGTCTCGGCGACTCCTCGGTGCGGGGCGTGACGAGCGGGACGGACGGAGTGACGGGGCTGCTGAGCCTGCACGCGTCGCAGTCCTCCTCCGGGCTGCTCCTCGCACCCGGATCGGCGGCCTCGGTCTCGGCCGGCGACGGGAGGATCCGACCGCGGCCCGACGAGCCCTCGACCCGGCTGCAGCTCGCACTCACCGCGGTGGTCGCGGCTCAGGATCAGGCGATCGGCCCCTCCGCCGGTCCCGACAGCATCATCCGCGGCGCCGCGCTCACCTGCGCGGTCGTGGTCGCGGAGTCGGACACCGGCTGGCGGGTGACCTCGCCGCGGGCTCTCGCCGCGGCGGCCGAGGACCCGGTGTGCGCGCGCGACTGGGCCCGCGCCCAGCGCAGCGCGGCGGCCTGGCGGATCGCCCTGCCCGGGCTCGTCGACGCCGTGGAGGCTCCCGGCCGCCCCGAGGAGGACACGGCGCTCCAGCGGGCCGCGGCCGACTGGTTCTCGGCCTCGAGCGGCTACTCGTGGGGCGGAGTCGACCGCCCCGCTCCCCTGCCCTGACCGGCGCCGCGCGCCTCGTCCGCCCGGGAACGCGGAACGGGCCGCCCTCCGCGAGGAGGACGGCCCGTTCGGCAAGAAGTTCGCGGTGTCATCGAGACCGCGCCCTGCTCCAGGAGGAGCTAGCGGCGCAGACCGAGACGCTCGATCAGCGAGCGGTAGCGGTTGATGTCCACATCCGACAGGTAGCCGAGGAGTCGACGACGCTGACCCACGAGCAGCAGCAGACCACGACGCGAGTGGTGGTCGTGCTTGTGCTCCTTGAGGTGCTCGGTGAGGTCCTTGATCCGCTTGGTCAGGACGGCCACCTGCACCTCGGGGGATCCGGTGTCACCGGGGTGGGTCGCGTACTCTTCGATGATCGCCTTCTTGACATCTGCTTCGAGTGCCATATATGGGATCCCCTCTCTCTCGTTGCGCGGTGCCCGGCGCCTGATGCGTGGGCTCTCTTGATCCGCGGCCGTCGAACGGCAACCGGACGACTCTACCAGAGGGAGGGCGGTGTCAGGAGCCGGTGGCCCGGTTCCAGAGCACGACGAGCCACGGCGAGACCAGCAGCTGCCAGTAGACGAGCACGAGGACGTTGAGGACCACGCCGATCCAGCCGGCGATGGGCGGGCGCTTCTCGCGACGCCGGGCGCGGAGGGTGGAGACGGCGAGCAGGATCCCGGCGAGCAGGACCGCGTGCACGAGCGCAGTGTAGAGCACGCCGACCAGCAGGTCGCTGACGGCCTGGTCGCCCGGGTAGGCGCCGAGCGAGATCAGTGCGTACCAGACGAAGAACGACAGCGGGACGGCGAGGACGGCCAGGAGGACCGAGACGATCCCGGCTCCGTAGCGGCGGAGGAACCCGCGAGCTCCCGAGGCCGTGGCACCGGTCCGAGCGGCTCCGGCGCGGACGCCGCCCGTGGAGCTGCGCCGACCGCCCGTGGCGGCCGCCGCGCGACGCGCGCCCGCCTCGGCGGCGGTGCGGATCGAGCGTCGCGAGGGGGCGGCTCCGGCTGCTCGCGGGGCAGGAGGACCCTGACGCCCGGGCGCGCCGTCGGATGACGTGCTCATGCCTCTCACCCTAGGGGATGACCCCTGAGCCCCCGGATCGGCGCGACGCGGCCCGCCGGGGCGGCGGAGTCAGCAGAATGGAGCGAGTGAGCCAGACCCCCCGCGCCCCCCGGCGCAGCCACGTCCTCGACGTCTCCCCCCTCCGCGAGTCCCCGGCCTTCGCCCGGCTCTGGGCCGGCAACGTGATCTCGGGCATCGGCGGCCAGATGACGATCGTCGCGGTCGGCCTGCACATCTACGAGCTCACCGGATCGACCCTCGCGGTCGCGCTGGTCGGCGTGGTGGCGCTGGTCCCGACCGTGATCGCCGGCCTCTACGGCGGGATGCTCGCCGACGCGTTCGACCGCCGCCTGGTGCTCCTGCTCGCCGCGGTCGTGGCCTGGGGCTCGACCGCGGGGATCGCGGCCCTCGCCTGGCTCGGCGCCGAGACCCCGCTCTCCCTCTACGTGCTCACCGCCGTGAACGCGGTGGCGACGACGGTGATCGTGACCACCCGGATGACGCTGGCTCCGCGGCTGCTCCGCACCGAGCTGGTCCCCGCCGCCGCCGCGCTGGGCGGCATCGCGAGCGGAGTCGAGGTGACCGTGGGGCCCGCCCTCGCCGGCGTGCTGGTCGCCTCCTCCGGCTTCGCGATCACGTACACGATCGACGTCGTGCTGTTCCTCGCCGCATTCCTCGGCATCGCGGGGCTGCCGGCGCTCGTGCCCGAGGGCGAGCGGCAGCGGCCGGGGCTGGAGTCCCTCCGCTTCGGCCTGGGCTTCCTGAAGGGCGCCCCGAACATCCGGATGTCCTTCCTGGTCGACATCGTGGCCATGACCTTCGGACAGCCGCGCGTGGTCTTCCCGGCGGCCGCCGCCGTGCTGCTCGGCGGAGGCGCGGTGACGGTGGGCGCGCTCACGGCCGCGTTCGCGATCGGGGCGCTGATCAGCGGCGTCTTCTCCGGCCGGCTGACCGGGGTCCGCCGGCAGGGCCTCGCGATCGGCCGCTCGATCCAGGTGTACGGAGCCTTCGTCGTCGCCTTCGGCGCGGTCCTGCTCGGTGCCGCGCTCGTGCAGCACGACGCGTCGGCGCCGAACGCGGTGCTCATCGCGCTGGCGGCGGTCGCCCTGGCCGGCGCGGGCGCCTCGGACAACGTCAGCTCGATCTTCCGGCAGACGATGCTGCAGACCGCGGTCCCGGACAACATGAGGGGTCGTCTCCAGGGCGTGTTCATCGTCGTGGTGACGGGCGGCCCGCGGGTCGGCGACCTCTACACGGGACTGCTCGCCTCGCTCGCACTGCTCTGGCTGCCGCCGCTCGCGGGCGGGCTCGCGATCATCGCGATCCTCGCCGCGGTGCTGCGCCTGCGGCCGGGGTTCCGCGCGTACGACGCCCTGCACCCGACGGCCTGAGCGGAGTGGCGTCTCCCTCGAGGCGGACGGGACAGCGCGCCCGCCCGCTCGGCTCAGGCCGGCGGACGGGCGCGCCGGGGATCAGTCGCCGGAGGCCGCGTCGGCGCCGCCGCCGTCGGTCAGCCGGTCGTCCGAGACCAGTCCGCTGTCGTCGTCGCGGCCCTCGACCCGCACCGGGCGGTAGACGTGGAAGCCGTCGTCGTCGGGCTCCAGCTCCCAGACCACCTCGACCTCCTCGCCGTCGATGTCGGCCAGGCGGGTGAAGGAGCGCTGCGGGGAGCCGTCGATCATCTCGAGGCGGATGCTCTCCTGCTCCGCTCCGCTGTCGAGGATGGCGGTGTACGTCGATTCGGTGTCCATGCCTCGACGCTAGACACGCGCGGGGAGGCGTCGCCACCCCTTGCGGCGGCGCACGGTCCGCGTAGCGTCGGCACCATGACCGACACCGACATCACTCCCGCCGACTCCGACGACCGCGAGCAGATCACCGAGATGGTGAAGAGCGCCGGGATCGGGCTCCTCACCACCGTCAACGCCACCGGGCAGCTCGTCAGCCGTCCGCTCAAGGCCCAGGACATCGACTTCGACGGCGAGCTGTGGTTCTTCACGCAGGACCCGTCACCCAAGGTCGACGACATCCGCGCGAACCCGAGCGTCAACGTCGCGTTCGAGTCGAAGAAGGGCTACCTGTCGGTGGCCGGCTCGGCGACTGTCGTGCACGACCCGGCGAAGGTGGACGAGCTGTGGTCCCCGGCCGTCGCCGGCTGGTTCCCCGACGGCAAGGACGACCCGACCGTCGCGCTGATCCGCGTCGAGGCCGAGACCGTCGAGCTGTGGGCGACCGACGAGCCGCGTCCGGTGGTCCTGTTCAAGGTCCTCAAGGCCGCCGTCACCGGCGGACAGCCCGACATCGGCGAGAACCGCACCGTCTCCTTCGAGTGATCCCTCCCCCCCGAGGCGCCGCCGGGGCGCGGCGCCTCGCGGGGACAGGCGTCAGGCGCCGCCGAAGCGCTCGGTGCGGACGCGCTCGGGCGCGTGGCCCTGCTCGACCAGGGCGGTGGCGACGGCCTCGACGAACGAGGTCGGGCCGCACACGTAGACGGTCGGCTCGAGCGAGGCCGGCAGAGCCGCCTCGGCGAGCAGCTCCGGAGTGACGCGGCCGGCCGGACGCGCCGCTCCCGCCGGCGCCGCCCGGGTGAAGACGTGGTCCACCGCGACTCCGCCCGTCGCGGCCGGCCGCTCGGCGAGCGCCGCCAGCTCCTCGCGGTAGTACGCGAAGACGGGCGAGCGGACCGAGTAGAGCAGCTGCATCCGCGCCGCGCTCCCGGACCGGGCGTGCTCGCGCGCCATCGCCATCAGCGGCACCACGCCGCTCCCGCCCGCGATCAGCAGCACCGGCTCCGCCTGCTCGGGGCGCCAGACGAACCAGCCGCCGATCGGACCGCGGATCTCGAGCCGGTCGCCCGCTTCGAGTCCGTCGACCAGGTACGGGGAGACCTCCCCGTCGTCCAGCCTCTCGACCGCGAGCTCGACCCGCTCCCCGTCGGCCGGGGCGCCGATCGAGTAGGAGCGGCTCGCCTGGTAGCCGTCGGGCGCGGTGAGGCGCACGTCGAGGTGCTGCCCCGCCAGGTGGCCCGGCCACCCGGGCACGCGGAGCACCAGGAGGCGCGACGTGGGCGTGAGCGGCGCGACCGACTCGGCCACCGCCTCCGTCCACATCACCAGTAGCGCTCCTCTTTCCAGGGGTCCCCGTGCATGTGGTAGCCGTTCTGCTCCCAGAAGCCGGGCTCGTCGCCGGGCATCAGGCGGAGCGTCCGGACCCACTTCGCGCTCTTCCAGAAGTAGAGGTGCGGCACCAGGAGCCGGGCGGGGCCGCCGTGCTCGGCCGCGAGGGGCTTCCCCTCGAACTCGGTGACGACCCAGGCCCTCCCGCCGCGGATCTCGGCGAGCGGGAGGTTCGTCGTGTAGCCGCCGAAGCTCTGCGCCATGACGAAGCCGGCGTCCGTCTCCAGGCCCTCCAGCAGCGTGTCGACCGAGACGCCCCGCCAGCTGGTGCCGAGCTTCGACCACCGGGTCACGCAGTGGATGTCGGTGTGGACGTCCTCGTGCGGGAGCGCGTCGAACTCCTCCCGGTTCCAGCGGCGGACGCCCGCGGGGCCGCCGTCGATGGAGAAGGCCCACTCGTGGATGTTCGGGGTGGGCCCGATCGAGAGGACCGGGAAGCCGTTCTCGAGGTGCTGGCCCGGCGGGAGGTCCGGGTCCGCCTCCCTCTTGCCGAAGAAGCCCCGCGTGATGATGCCCATGTCCGCCCTCGTCGTCCTCGGGGCCTGGCCCCGGATCGCTGGAAACCGCTCGTCGCGCTCACGCTACCGCTCGGCGCTACCGCATGCGGGCCCGCCGGGCGAGCCCGGGACCGTGTCGGACGTCGGTGCCAGGATCGGGGCATGAGACGAACCGTCGTGCCGCCGTACCTCCTCGTCCGCATCGCCCGCCTCGACGATCCGGCCTTCGCCCGGGCCGCGCGGGCCGCGAGCCGCTCGCTCGAGCAGGACGTGCCGTTCCGGCGCGTCCGGCCCGGAGAGCCCGCGCCCGACCGCGGGGCGCCGACCGCCACCGCGACGTCCTCGCCGCGCACCCGCGTGCAGTCGCTCCAGCGCACCATCGCGGACGCGCGGACCGAGGAGACCCTGCCCGGCACGGTCGTCCGCCGCGAGGGCGAGGCGGCCACGGGGGACGCGGCCGTCGACGAGGCGTACGACGGCCTCGGCGCGATGTCGGCCTTCCTGCAGGGTGCGTACGGCCGCGACTCGATCGACGACGCCTGGCTGCCGCTCGACGCGACCGTGCACTTCGGCGACGACTACGACAACGCCTTCTGGGACGGCTCGCGGATGGTCTTCGGCGACGGGGACGGCCAGGTGTTCCGCCGCTTCACCGTCTCGCAGAGCGTGATCGGCCACGAGCTCGCCCACGGCATCACCGAGTACACGGCGAACCTCGTCTACCGCGGCCAGTCCGGGGCGCTCAACGAGTCGGTCTCGGACGTGTTCGGAGCCCTGCTGGAGCAGTACGGCGCCGGCCAGAGCGCCGACGAGGCGAGCTGGCTGATCGGCGAGGGGCTCTTCACCGACGAGGTGCAGGGCACGGCCCTGCGGTCGATGATCGCCCCCGGCACCGCCTACGACGACGACGTCCTCGGCTCCGACCCGCAGCCGGGCTCGATGGCCGACTACGTCGAGACCGACGACGACAACGGCGGAGTGCACATCAACTCGGGGATCCCCAACCGCGCGTTCGCCGTGGCGGCGACGACCCTCGGCGGGAAGGCGTGGGAGCGCGCTGGGCAGGTCTGGTACGACGTGCTGACCGGGGGCGTCCTCACCGCGACGGCCGACTTCGAGGCGTTCGCCGCGCTCACCGTGCAGGCCGCCGCCGAGCGCTACGGATCCGGCTCCGAGGTCGAGGCCGCCGTGCGCACCGGCTGGACGACGGTCGGCGTGACCCTGTCCGCCTGAGCCGGTCCGATCGAGGGCGGAGGCGGGTAGCATCGCGCGCATGGACGTCATCGTGTCGCGCAGCGGCGGATTCGCCGGCCTCCGCCGGGTGTGGCGGGTCGACGTCGAGCAGCAGCCCGACGAGGGCGCGTGGCGCGACTTGCTCGGCTCGCTCCCCTGGGACGCCGCCGACGGCGAGTCCCCCGGCCGGGCCGACCGCTTCGTCTACGAGATCCGCGTGCAGACGCACCACGTCCGCCTCGGCGAGACCGAGCTCGACGGAGCCTGGCGCGAGCTGGTCGACCGCGTGAAGAAGGCGCAGCCCCGTTAGGAGCTGCGCCTTCGTCGTGTGCTCGGAGCTACTTGGTGCCGAGCAGGTCGATCACGAAGATCAGGGTCTTGCCGGAGAGCGGGTGCCCTCCGCCGGCCGGGCCGTACGCCAGCGCGGGCGGGCAGATCAGCTTGCGGCGGCCGCCGACCTTCATCCCCGGGATGCCCTGCTGCCAGGCGCGGATGAGGTTGTTGAGGGGGAAGTTGATCGACTGGTCGCGGCTCCAGGAGGAGTCGAACTCCTCGCCGGTGTCGTACTCGACGCCGAGGTAGTGGACCTCGACGGTCGAGCCGGGCTGCGCCTCGGCGCCGTCGCCGACGACGATGTCCTCGACGACGAGGGTGTCGGGGGCCGGGCCCTCAGGGGCGTCGACCTCGGGCTTGGTCAGGTTCTCGCTGCTCATGCCTCGATCCTACGGCGCTCGGGAGCGGAGTCTGGGAGCGGGCTGCGAGCACTCACTCCACGAGCGCGAGGCGCTGCGTCGGCCGGGTCATCGCGACGTAGAGCGATGCGGCGCCGCGCTCGCCGGTCTGCGCGATGAGGCGAGGGCGGGCGATGATCACGGAGTCGAACTCGAGCCCCTTGGCGTCGTTCGTCGACAGCACGGCGATCGCGCGGTCGAGCCCGGTCGCTCCGCGGCCCACCTCCCGGCCGAACCGCTCCTCGAGGCGCTCGGCGATCGCGGCGAGGTCGTCGTCGGGCGCGATGACCGCCAGCGTCCCCTCCGCCTCGATCGCCCGGTCCTCGACGACGGCCCCCAGCACCCGCTCGGCGAGGCTCGCGTCGCCGCGGTCGCGGATCGTCCGCACCGGCCACTCGGTGGAGCGCACGGCCTCCCCCGGCGTGATCTCCAGCCCGTTCTCGCGCGCCGTCCGCTCGGCGAAGGCGACGATCTGCGCGGGCGTGCGGTAGTTGACCGTCAGCTCCTCCAGGCGCCACGGCGCCGCCTCCACTCCCCGGCCCTGGCGGCCGAAGGTGTCGCGGAGCGCGGCGTCCCAGCTCGAGGCGGCGGAGGCGCCGGACGCCTGCGCGACGTCGCCCACGATCGTGAACGAGCGCATCGGGCAGCGGCGCAGCAGCACCCGCCACTGCATCGGCGAGAGCTCCTGCGCCTCGTCGACCACGACGTGCCCGTAGGTCCAGGTGCGATCGGCCGCGGCCCGCTCGGCGGTGGTCCCGAGCACCGAGCGCTCGGCGAAGCCGGCCGCGAGGTCCTTGGCGTTGACGAGGCCGTCGACGCCCATGTTGCGGATGGCGGCCTCCGCGTTCTCGACGTCGCGCTTGCGCTGCTCCTTCTCGGCCTTCTTCGAGGCGTCGGCGTGGTCGTCGTAGGCGCCGAGCAGCTCCGCGGCCTCGTCGAGCAGCGGTACGTCGGAGACCGTGAACGGAGCGTCGCGGTCTCGGCGGAGGAGGGAGCGCTGCGCGGCGGTCCAGCGCGGCGTGAGGGTCGCGAACCAGTTCGGACGGGCGTAGAGGTCCTGCAGCAGCTTCTCGGGGGTCAGCGGGATCCACGCGGTGTTGAGAGCGACGCGGACGTCGTGGGCGGTCCGCACGTCCTCGCGCAGCACCGCCTCGTCGGCCTCGTCGACCGTGCTGCCGTGGCTCCGCAGCTGATCGGCGAGCTGGCGGGTGAGCTGCGAGAGCAGCGTCTTGACGAAGGAGACGCGCGCCTCGTTGTGCGGCTTGCGGGTGTCGCGCGCGCGGGTGATCGCGCGCTCCACGTCCTGCGGCTCCAGACGGAGCTTCTCGCCGTTGACGTCGAGCACCTGGGTCTCGGCCGGGACGGTCTGGCGGGAGCGGACCGCGCGCTTGAGCAGCTCCGCCATCCGCGCCGAGCCCTTCACGCGGGCGACCGCGGGCACGTCCTCCTCGACGAGGTCGAGGCCCGGGTAGAGCTGGCCGAGCGTCGAGAGGACGACGCCCGTCTCGCCGAGCGAGGGCAGCACCGCCTCGATGTAGCGGAGGAAGGACCGCGAGGGGCCGACCACGAGCACGCCGGAGGAGGCGATGCGGTCGCGGTAGGAGTAGAGGAGGTAGGCGGCCCGGTGCAGGGCGACCGCGGTCTTGCCGGTGCCCGGCCCGCCCTGCACGACGAGCACGCCGCGCAGCTCGGACCGGATGATGCGGTCCTGCTCGCTCTGGATGGTCGCGACGATGTCGTGCATCCGGCCGGTGCGCTGCGCACCGAGGGCCGCCATGAGCGCGCCCTCGCCCTGCAGCACGGTGCCCTCGCGCAGCAGCTCCTCGTCGAAGACCTCGTCCTCGAAGCGGAGGACCTCGCGGCCCCGAGTGGTGAGGTGGCGCCGGGCGCGCGTCCCCATCGGCCGGGCGGCGGTGGCCTGGTAGAACGCGGCCGACTGCGGGGCGCGCCAGTCGAGCAGCAGCGTGTCCTGCTCCTCGTCGCGCAGGCCGATCCGGCCGATGTAGCGGTGCTCGGCGTCGGCGTCCGCGAGCGTCAGCCGGCCGAAGGCGAGCCGGTCGTCGGCGCCGGTGAGCGAGCGGATGCGGTCCTCGTAGAGCCGCGCGTAGGCGTCGCGCTCGGAGCGGCTCTGGTGGTTGCCGCCGACGCTCTCGATGCGGACGGTGTCCAGAGCCTCGCGGGCCTGGGCGATCAGCTCGTCGAGGCGGGCGTAGAGCGCCGCCACGTAGTCGCGCTCCCGAGAGAGCTCGGTGGCCTGCACAGTGCTGCCGTCCGTCATCGTCCGCCTTCCGAGGGTCCGCCGCCGCGGGCCGGGAGGCGCGGGATGCGCTCCGGGAGCCGCGGGAAAACAGGCGGTCCAGTCTACCGAGCGATCCGAAGCGGCCCGTGCCGACAGCGGGATCCGGATGCCTCTTGCGCTCGGCGCCGCGGAGGAGCATCCTCTCTCTCACGAAGAGCTCGACGCCCCGTCCGAGCAGCCGGCCCTGCCGCTGCCGCAGGGCGTCGAGCTCTTTCTCGCGGGAGCCCGTCCTCCGTCCGGTCATCGACCGGGAAGAGAACCGGACGGCCCCGCGTTGCACGCCCCATGGCCACTCCGAGCAGCAGCGTCACCGCCCCCTCCCGCGCCTCGATCGACCTCACGGAGTCGGCACGCGCCGGCTGGGAGTCGTGGCTCGCCCGACGCGTCGAGCGCGTCACCGGACCCCGGGGCGATCTCGCCCTCGTCGAGACGCGCTGGCTCGAGCCCGGCGAGAGCGTCGACGACGAGCAGGCGCTGGCCGGCTACGGCCCCTCGGCGACCCTGACGCGGATGCGCCGCGAGAACCTCGACACCGGCGAGCCCGAGTACGGCTACCGCGTCTGGGACGCGGCCTCCGACCGCATACGGTCCTTCGACGCCATCGAGACCTTCCCGTTCGACGCCGCCTGGGTGCTCGAGGCGTGGTTCGAGCCGGTCGCCGAGGATCGCACGGTCCCGTTCGAGCACCTGCGCGACAACGGCGCCACCCGCGAGCTCGTCGTGCCCGGCGACATCACCTTCTCGCTCGTGGACGACGGGCGCGCCCGCGAGTACACGGTCGCGGCGTTCGACGACGGCGGCACGCTCCTCGTCCCGTTCGGCGATCCGACCAACCGCAGCGACGACCCGGAGCTCGCGAGCTACCCCGTCGGCCGCTTCCTCGTCGTGCAGCGGATCGGCGGCGCGGCCGACGCGGGCACCCCCGGTCCGGTGCTCCTGGACTTCAACCGGGCGTACATCCCGCCGTGCGGCTTCTCGCCCCACTACAACTGCCCGCTGCCGCCCGCGCAGAACCGGCTCGGCGTGCCCGTGACGGCCGGCGAGCGCCGCGTGCGCAGCGCCTCCGCCTAGCGCGCCGGGGCTGAGCGGGGGCGGCCCCGGCTCAGCGGGTGAGCACCGCCCGGCGGGCGACGAGCTCGTCGAGCAGGCCCTGCTCGTCGACCGCTCCGGTGCGTCCGCCGCGGCCCAGCAGCAGGTGCTGCCGGTGGTGCGCGAGCCTCGTCGCCGAGCGGAGGAAGTCCCGCATCGCCCGCGGCCGGTCCCCTCCCGCGCTCCGGGCCCAGCGGGCGGCGGTGCGGCGCCCCTCCGCGGTGCCGATCATCCGCACCTCGGCCGGCGAGAGCCAGCCGGCGACGGCGTAGTCGTCGAGCCGCTGGAGCGTCACGCGCCGCTCCTGCCGGCGCAGCAGCACCACCACGACCACGGCGACCGCGAACAGCGGCACCTGGACCACGCCGTAGAAGCCGAACCAGTCGGACACCAGGAACGACGAGCCGTTCCAGAGCGCGTGCAGGAACGCGGCGAGCGCCAGCCCGAGCAGGGCGATGGGCAGCCGCGCGACGGCGGGCCGGTTCGAGGCGAAGCCGAGGGCCGCGCCCGTGCAGGCGGTGAAGAGCACGTGCGCGAAGGGCGAGAGCACCCCGCGGAGGAAGAAGGTCACGGCGAGCGAGCCGAGACCGCCCTCCACCAGCGCGCTGCCGAAGTAGAGGATGTTCTCGACGAAGGCGAACCCGGAGGCGACGACGGCCGCGTAGACGATGCCGTCGACGGGTCCGTCGAAGGTCCGGCGCCAGATCAGCAGGACGAGGAGGACGCCGATCCCCTTGGCCGTCTCCTCGACCAGCGGCGCCTGGATCACGGCGCCGACGAAGTCGGATCCGCTCGGCTGCTGCCCGGACGCGTAGACGGCGATCTGCACGCCGAGGTCGACCAGGAGCGCGATCGCGACGGACCCGGCCGCGCCCCAGAGGAACGCGAACCACAGGCCCAGCGCGGGCTCCGGCTCCCACCGGTCGACCCAGCGGACGCCCAGCAGGACCACGGTCAGCGGGACGAGGGCGATGACCGCGCAGATCCCCGCGGCGCTGACGCCGAGTCCGAGAACCACGTAGGCGAGCACGAGCAGCAGCAGGATCCCGAGGAGCGCCACGCCGATCGAGCCGAGCACGGTCGGCACGACGGAGGGGCGGGCGGTGGCGGGCGGTGCGGGCGGCGGATAGGCGCTCATGGGGCCGACAGTAGGGCACGGGCGGGGTGCGCTGTCGGCGGTTGACACGCGCCGGGCGCGTGGAGGAGGGCCGGGGTGCGGACGCCCGTGTCCGATTCCCGCTCCTGCTCGACGTCACCGCGTGCGAGGCTCGAGGCGTGCCCGACTCCGATCCGCTCTTCGAGGAGCGCTACCGCGCCGTCGCCTCCCGCGACTCCCGGTTCGACGGGCGGTTCCTGACCGGCGTGCACTCCACCGGCATCTACTGCCGTCCGAGCTGCCCCGCCATCACACCGCGGCGCGCGAACGTGCGCTTCTACCCGACGGCCGCCGCCGCGCACGAGGCGGGGCTCCGCGCCTGCAAGCGCTGCCTGCCGGACGCCGTCCCCGGCTCCCCCGAGTGGAACCTGCGCGACGACACGGCGGCGCGCGCCATGCGTTTGATCGCCGACGGAGTGGTCGACCGCGAGGGGGTCGAGGGGCTGGCCGCCCGGCTCGGCTACGGCGCGCGCCACCTCGGCCGCATCCTGCGCGAGGAGCTGGGCGCGCCTCCGCTGGCCCTCGCTCGCGCCCAGCGCGCCCAGACCGCCCGGCTCCTGCTCACGAGCACCGACCTGCCCGTGTCCGACGTCGCCTTCGCCGCCGGCTTCACGAGCATCCGGCAGTTCAACGCGACCCTGGCGGAGGTGTACGAGCGGACCCCGACGGCCCTGCGCGCCTCGGCCCGCGGCACGCGCTCCGAGGCGAGCGTCCACGACGGCGCGACCACGCTGGAGCTCCGGCTGGCAGTGCGGGCTCCGTTCGATCCCGGGGTGCTCGACGTGCTCGGCGGCACCGCGCTCCCGGGCATCGAGGAGGCGTCCCCCGGCGGCTACGCGCGCTCGCTCGTCCTGCCCGGGGGCGCGGCGCTGATCCGGCTGGCGGCGGACGGAGAGAGCGTCCGCTGCAGCGCGACGCTCGTCTCCGTCGCCGACGTCGGGCCGCTGGTCGCCCGGGTGAGGCGGCTGCTCGACCTGGACGCGGACGCCCGCGCCGTGGACGAGGCCCTCGCGGCCGATCCCGCACTCGCTCCGAGCGTCGCCGCCCGCCCCGGTGTCCGCGTGCCCGGCTCCGTCGACCCGGCCGAGACGCTGGTGCGCGCGCTGCTCGGCCGGCGGGAGGCCGCACGGCTGGTCGCGGCGCTCGGCGCGACGCTCCCGGAGTCCGTGGCGAGCGGATCGATCGCACGCGCCTTCCCCTCCCCCGCGGTGATCGCCGAGCACGCCGCCGACGTGCTCCGCGGATCCGCCGACGTGCTGGTGCGGACCTGCACGCTGCTCGCCGAGGGAGCCCTGCGGCTCGACGCCGACCGGGAGGAGCTCGCCGAGCAGCTGCTGGCGGTCCCCGGGATCGACGCGGCCACGGCGGCCGAGGTGGCACAGCGGGCGACCGGAGATCCCGACGTCCTGCTCACAGGGGATCCCGTGCTCCGGCGAGGCGCGGCGGCGCGCGGCCTGCCCGCCGGCGAGCGCGGGCTGGCCGAGGCCGGGCGCCGCTGGGCGCCCTGGCGCAGCTACGCCGGGGCGCGCCTCGCGGCCGCGGTCACGCCTCCGGCGCGGGGTCGATGATCGGGAGCGCCGCGGTCATCGCCTCGATGCCCGAGAGTCGGGCCGGCGAGATGAGCCTCATGACCTCTTCGCGCGACATCAACCCCGCCTCGACCACCAGGTCGGCGATGTTGCGGCCGGTCGCGAGGGCGGCCTTCGCGAGGGCGGCGGACGCGGTGTAGCCGATGCTCGGCGTGAGCGCCGTCACGACCCCGACCGAGGAGGCGACCATGGCCTCGAGCCGGTCGACGTTCGCGGTGATGCCGTCGATGCAGTTCTCGCGGAGCGTCCTGCAGGCCTGCGTCATCCAGGTGATGCTCTGCAGCAGCGAGTGCGCGATCACCGGCTCGAAGGCGTTGAGCTGGAGCTGACCCGCCTCGGCCGCCATCGTGACCGTGACATCGGCCCCGGCCACCGAGTAGGCGACCTGGTTGACCACCTCGGGGATGACCGGGTTCACCTTGCCGGGCATGATGCTCGATCCCGCCTGGCGCGGAGGCAGGTTGATCTCACCGAAGCCGGCCTGAGGGCCCGAGGAGAGGAGCCTCAGGTCGTTGCAGATCTTGGACAGCTTGATCGCGGAGCGCTTGAGCGCGCTCGAGAACGACATGAAGACGCCGGTGTCGCTCGTCGCCTCGACGAGGTCCTGCGCCATCTCGAGGTCGAGGTCGGTGATCTCGTTGAGGTGGCGGACCGCGGCTGCGCCGTAGCGCGGATCGGCGGTGATGCCGGTGCCGATCGCGGTGGCTCCGATGTTGACCTCGGCGAGCAGCCAGATGGTCTCGGAGAGACGGGCGTGGTCCTCGCCGAGGGTCGTCGCGAAGCCGTGGAACTCCTGGCCGAGCGTCATCGGCACCGCGTCCTGCAGCTGCGTGCGGCCGACCTTCAGGACGCTGCCGAACTCGACCGCCTTGCGGGAGAACGACTCGCGCAGCAGCGCCAGCTCGTCGAGCAGGCGGCGCAGCGACCAGGTCATCGCGATCTTGATCGCGGTCGGGTAGACGTCGTTGGTGGACTGGCTGCGGTTGACGTCGTCGAGCGGGTGCAGGTGGGCGTAGTCGCCCCGCTCGAAGCCGCCGATCTCGAGTGCGACGTTGGCGACGACCTCGTTCGCGTTCATGTTCGTCGAGGTGCCGGCGCCGCCCTGGATCACCCCGACCACGAACTGGTCGTGGAACTCGCCGTCGATGATGCGGCGGCACGCGGTCTCGATCAGCTCGGCCTTGGCGGGGGCGAGACTGCCGAGCTCGGTGTTGGCCCGGGCGGCCGCGAGCTTGACCGTGGCGAGGGACCGGACGAGATCGGGGTAGATCGAGATGGGGCGCTTCGAGATCGGGAAGTTGTCGAGGGCCCGCGCCGTGTGGATGCCCCAGTAGGCCTCGGCGGGAATCTCCATCGAGCCGAGGGAGTCGCTCTCGGTGCGCGTGGCGGGGGTCTCGGTGTCGTCCAGGGCTCTGCCTTCCGGGTCGCGGTCGGGGAGGGTGCTCGGTGCGAGGGTCACGTCCAGCTCCGTTGCTGTCGTCGTGCGGCCCCGGAGGGTGCAGGGGGCTCGCGAACTGCGCGGCCAGCCTATCGCCGGGGCACGGGGCGGCGGCGGACGCGGGCGCGGAACGTCCGCTCGGCGGGCGCGGAACGACCGCGCCTCCCGCCGCCGGAGCGGACAGGAGGCGCGGGACGCGGGAAGCGGCGGATCAGCGGTAGTCGCTGCCCGACGCGAGGGCCGCGAGCGGCACGAGCACGACCACGACGAGCACGGCGATCGCGAAGAGCAGGACGAGGCCGAGCATGACGGAGTTGAGCACGATGCCCCAGATCGAGAGCGTGCGGCCGGTCGGCTCCCTCCGCAGGCCCAGGATGCCGAAGACGAGGCCCGCGGCCGGAGCGATCACGGTCAGTCCGAAGAAGACGGAGGTGACGCCGAGGATCAGGCTCGTGAGCGAGAACGGGGTCGAGGGCGCCGGGGCGAGCGCCGCGGGCGGGACGGCGGGGGTGCCGTAGGGGGCGCGGGCCTGCTGCGAGGAGGCGGGCTCCTCGGCGGCGGGGCGCTCCCCGGCGGACGGCCGCTCCTCGGTGAGGACGGCGGTCGCGCCCAGGTCCACGGTCGGCTGCTCGTCGGCGGGGGTGGAGAGGCGGGCGGTGCGGTCGTCGGTGGTCACGGTGTGCTCCTTCTCGGGTGCCGGTCGCCCGGCGGGATGCGGTGCCGCCGGGCGGGCCGACGGCGCTGCCGGTGTGCTCCGGCGATGCCTCCACGCTACGGACGCGCCCGGACCCGCCCCATCCGGGGAACCCCCGGAACTCGGGGGCGATCCCCCGCCTCGAGGCGGGGGCGGGTGCGAGACTGGTCCCGGCGCGAGGAGGCGGCGACGATGGACGACGACGAGCTGCGGCACCGCACCCGGGACGGCAAGGGCGCCCGGGCCGTCTGGTTCGCCGGGCTCTCGGCGCTCGCCGGCTTCGTGGTGATCTCCCCCGTGATCTCCCTCACGGCGACCGTGATGGTGTGGGGGTCGCGGCGGCGGATCGGCACCCTCAGCGACCGGAACGGGCTGGTCGCCGTCAACTGGCAGCTCACCTACCTCGCACTCCAGCTGATGCTGGTCCCGCTGCACCTCGCGCTGGTGTCGGTGCGCGACTCGCTCGGCGCCGACTGGCCGCTCGCGACGATCTCGGCGATCCTCGCGCTGGCCGTGCTCAACCTCGTGCTGTGCGTCGTCCTCGGGATCCGGTCCGGCCAGGGACGCACCGTGCGCCTCTGGATCGCCGTGCCCTTCGCCCGCTCCACCCGTCCGCCGCGCTGACCGTCCGGGGACACCGGGCCCGGCCTCTCTCCGCTACGGGGACTCCGCCCGGCGTGTCCGCGGCGCGGTGCCCCCTCGACCCCGCGGCGGCGGGCAGGGTGGTGGAGTGATCGCCTTCCCTCCGCCCGTCTACGTCGTGGCCGACGACGGAGTGCGGCTGGCCACCTACTCCGTCGGCGAGGAGAGCGCCCCGACCGTCCTCGCCGTGCACGGCTTCGCCTCCCACGCCGTGCTCAACTGGGAGACGTCGGGCTGGCTGCGGACGCTGCACCGGGCGGGGTACCGCGTCGTCGCGCTCGACCAGCGCGGGCACGGCGCGAGCGAGAAGCCGCACCACTCCGACTCCTACAGCGTGGACGCCATGGTGGCCGACCTGGTGCGGGTGCTCGACTCCTACGACCTCGACGCGCCCCACGTGCTCGGGTACTCCCTCGGCGCCCGGATGAGCTGGGTGCTGGGGCTCGAGCACCCGGAGCGGCTCGCATCGCTGAGCCTCGGCGGGCTGACCGTGGGCGAGCCCCTCCGCTCCTTCGACGCGGAGGCGGCCCGGGCCCGCGTCGCCTCCGGCGGCGAGATCGACGACGGCTTCACCCGCGCCTTCATCGGCATGGCGGAGGGCGTGCAGGGCAACGACCTCGCAGCGCTGGTGGCGGTGGCCGACGGCGTCCGCGGCGGGGCGCACCCGGAGCACGGGCGGCACCCCTGCCTGCCGACGCTGCTCGTGACCGGCGGCGCGGATCCGATCGCTCCCGGCGGAGAGCTGCTGGCGGCGGAGGCGGGGGCGCGGTTCGTGAGCGTCCCCGGCCGCGACCACACCAGCACCGTGCCCGCGCGGGGCTTCAAGGACGCGGTGCTGGCGTTCCTGGCGGAGCAGCGCTGAGCCGGCCCCTCGCCGGACGGGAGCACCGCGAGCGCCGAGGCCCGCGGCGTAGCATCCCCCTCATGCAGGCGATCCGCATCGAGAACCCCGGCCCCGACTCCCGACTCGTGCTGGAGGAGGTGCCGACGCCCTCCCCCGGACCCGGCGAGGTCCTCGTCCGCGTGGCGGCCGCCGGCGTCAACCGCGCCGACCTCGGCCAGCGCGGCGGGGTCTACCCGCCGCCGCCCGGCGCCTCCGAGATCCTCGGGATGGAGGTGTCCGGCACGGTCGTCGCGCTCGGCGAGGACGCGACCGGGTTCTCGGAGGGCGACGAGGTCTGCGCGCTGCTCTCCGGCGGCGGCTACGCGGAGTACGTCGCGGTCGACGCGGGCCTGGTGCTGCCGGTGCCGGACGGCGTCGGCCTCGTCTCGGCCGCCGCCCTCCCGGAGACGACGTCCACCGTCTGGTCGAACCTCGTGATGGTGGCCGGGCTCGGATCCGGCGACACCGTCCTCCTCCACGGCGGCGGGAGCGGGATCGGGACCACGGGCATCCAGATCGCCGCCGCCCTCGGCGCCCGCGTCGCCGTCACGGCCGGCAGCCCCCGCAAGCTCGAGGCGTGCCGCGCGCTCGGGGCCGACGTCCTGATCGACTACCACGAGGAGGACTTCGTCGAGCGGATCCGCGAGGCGACCGGCGGGCGCGGCGTCGACGTGATCCTCGACCCGGTCGGCGGCGACTACCTGGCCCGAGACCTGGAGGCGCTGGCCGTGGGCGGGCGCGTGGTGTTCATCGGCAACCAGTCCGGTGCGCTGGGCTCGCTCGACCTCGGGGTGCTGATGCGCAAGCGCGGGGCGGTGCACGCCACGACCCTCCGCGCCCGGCCCCTGGAGGAGCGGCGCGCGATCGTCGCGCAGGTGCGCGCGGAGGTCTGGCCGCTGGTCGCCGCCGGGACGGTGCGCCCGGTGGTGGACGAGGTGGTCCCGCTCGCCGAGGCCGAGCGGGCGCACGACGTGATGCGCTCCTCCGGACACATCGGCAAGCTGCTGCTCACCCCGTGACGCCCCGCACCGGAGGAGGCCCCCGCCGCCCGCGGTGAGCGGGAGCGGGGGCCTCCTCCGGTGATGCCCTCCGGCGGGGCGTCAGACGGCGGAGCGCAGGAGTCCGAGCGAGCGGTTGATGCCGTCGACGTCGACCGCGGCCGGATCGAACGAGGCTCCGGCGGCGAGGCCGAGAGCCTCGAGCGCCTCCGCGTGGTCGGCCGAGGACGGGTCCGTCGCCGCCCGCACCGTGTCGGCCCAGGCCGCGGGGCCTCCCGGCACGTCGAGCGGAGCCGCGCCGCGCGCGCCCGTGCAGCGCGGCAGAGCCGACGACAGCGGCGCGATCGACTCCAGGCGGATCACGTGGCGCCACTCGTCCTCGAGGTCGTAGACGTAGAAGAGCTCGTCCTGCTCCTGCTCGAGCACCTCGGCGAGCGCGACGCCCGCCTCGTCCACGAGGTCGGCGCCGAACTCCTCCGCGTCGGACGGCGAGCCGATCGGAGCCTGCTCCTCGTCGGGCACGCCGACGCTGAAGTAGTGCGGCTGCGCGTCGGTCCAGCCCAGCGAGAGCTGGAGCGCGAGGTGCAGATCGCGCAGCGACGACTCGGAGGAGAGCTCGAGGCGCCGCCAGACGACGGGCTTGGTCCCGAGCAGGGCGACGTGGAGCGCGTAGGCCGTCGCCGTGTCCTGGGTCGCCTCGTCGAGGATCTCGAGGCGGGTGGCCTCGCGCTCGCCGAGGAGGACGACCGTCGCGCGGACGACGGAGGCGAGGACGGGCGCCAGGCCCTCCGGCACCGCGTAGCCGAATTCCGGCGAGTGCAGCAGCAGCCCGAGCTCGGCGGTGTCGTCGAGCATCCGCTCGGCCGTGCCGACCATGCGCTCGCGCTCGTCGAGGGCCTCGTCGAGCGAGACTCCGGAGTCGGCTGCCAGCTCGTCGACCAGCTCGCCGACGACCAGGCCCGGGTGGATCTCGGCCTGGCAGGCGACCGCGATGCGGACCAGCACGGCGTCGGTGGTGGTGACCGCGCGCTCCTCCGGGGAGAAGGCGCCGTCCTCGGTGTCGGCGGCCGCCAGCGCGGTCTGGGCGCTGAGGATCCACTGCTCGAGGAAGCGGGCGACGTAGGCGACGCGCTCGGCGGCGGCCTCGTGCGCGTCGGAGCTGCGCCAGAGCACGGCGGCCTCGCCGAGACCTGCGGCGGATCCCTCCTGCTCGAGCACGGCGGAGCCGACCAGCGCGTCCCACCAGGCCGAGACCGGGATGCGGACGGAGTCGTCGCTCGGGGTGGATCCCGCGGAGGAGATGCCCGCCTCGACCGCGATCTCGCGGGCGGCGCGCTCGGTGAGGGTCGCGCCGTCGTCGGCGGCGAGGTGCTCGACCACGACGTCGGCCGCGTGCACCAGAGCGGTGGCGCGGACGGCGGAGAGCTGCTCCTCGGCCGGGACCTCGTCGAGCTCGGCGAGGTCGTCGAGCACGGCCTCGACGAAGGAGCCGGCGAGGTCGAGGACCTCGTCGAGGACGGCCTGGCACTCGTCCAGCTCCTCGTCGGTGCCGGTCCAGAGGTCCTCGTCGGTGAGGAAGTCGAGGAAGTGCTCGACGACCTCGGCGACGGTGAAGAGGGTGTCGTCGAGGTCGGCCTCGCTCTCCTCCCCCGACAGGTCGGCCTCGATCTGGTCGAAGACGGCCTCGAGCAGCTCGGCGTCGGGCTGGGCGAAGGAGCCGCGCGGGCGCAGGTCGCGGGTCATCGCGAAGAGGTCGGTCAGCACCTCGACGGCCTCGTCGGCCTCGAGGTGCTCGTGCTGCATGCCCACCTCGGCGAGGTGCGAGCGGTACCAGCTGCGGAACCGCACCATCAGCGCGGTCTCGGCCGTGCGGCCGCCGCCCTGACCGCCGGACCCGCCCTGACCGCCTCCGGATCGTCCCTGGTTGCGCTTCTTGCCCATGATTCCTCCGCGACCGCTCCACTCACGACGAAGCGCTCCAGCCTACCCAGTGCGGGCGCGCGGCGGCACGCGCGGTCGACCCCTGTTCACCCTGTGCGCACCGGGTCCGCTCCCTCTGGTGCGGCCGATCGCCCGAGTCCCGGGATCAGCGCGCTGTGGGAGGCCTCGCCGCCCGGGCCCCTGCCACACGGGCCGCGATGATGAGAAATCTCGCAGCGATCGGGCGGCGAGGCTTGCGCTCGGACCTCTCGCTTCGGTGGAGTGTCCGGATGACCGACACGACGGACACCGCCGAGACCGCTCCCGGGAAGGCGTCGCTCAAGCGGGTGATCACCGGGCCGCTGCTGTTCGCCTTCATCGTGGGCGACACACTCGGCGCCGGCATCTACACCCTGGTCGGCACGATGGCGGAGGACGTGGGCGGCGTGATCTGGCTGCCGCTGCTGATCGCGCTGGTCGTCGCCCTGCTCACCGCGGGCACGTACGCCGAGCTGATCACCAAGTACCCGCACGCCGGAGGGGCGGCGCGCTACGTGGACCGCGCGTTCGGGAAGCCGTACCTCTCGTTCCTGATCGGCTTCCTGATGATGGCCTCCGGCATCACGACGGCGGCCTCCCTGGCGAACGCGTTCGCGGGCGACTACCTCGGGGCTCTGCTGGACGTGCCGCCGATCCCCACCGCGATCGTCTTCATCGCGATCCTCACCCTGGTGAACCTGCGCGGGGTGAAGGAGTCGCTGACCGCGAACCTGGTCGCCTCGGTGATCGAGGTGAGCGGACTGGTCATCGTCATCGTCTGCGCCGCGGTCTTCTTCGGCTCCGGCGACGGCGACGCCTCCCGCGTGCTCGAGTTCAACCCCGACGTCGCTCCGCTGCAGGGGGCGTTCGCCGCCTCGATCGTCGCCTTCTTCTCGTTCCTCGGATTCGAGGCCGCGGCGAACATGGCCGAGGAGGTGCGGAACCCCTCGAAGGTCTACCCGCGGGCCCTCTTCGGTGCGCTGATCACCGCCGCCGTGGTCTATCTCCTGATCGCGCTCGGCGCCGTGATCGTGCTGCCGAACGACGAGCTCGCGGCCTCCAGCGGCCCCCTGCTGGACGTGGTCGCGGCGAGCGGAGTGGCGGTGCCGCCGTGGCTGTTCGGCCTGATCGCGCTGGTCGCCATCGCGAACGGCGCTCTGCTGTTCATGGTGATGGCGTCGCGGGTCGGCTTCGGGCTCGCCACCTCCGGGCTGCTGCCGAGCGCCTTCGGGAAGGTGCTGCCGGGCCGCCGCACGCCGTGGGTGTCGATCGTGGTCGTCGGCGGAGTGACGATGCTGCTCAGCCTCATCGGCGACGTCGGCACGCTCGCCGAGACGACGGTGCTGCTGCTCCTGCTGGTGTTCATCGCGGCGAACGTGTCGGTGCTGGTGCTGAAGAAGGACCGCGTCGACCACGCCCACTACTCCGTGCCGCGGGTGGTGCCGGTGCTCGCGACCATCGCGAGCGTGGTGCTGCTGACGCAGCAGACGGGCGTGGTCTGGCTGGCGACAGCGGGCTACGTGGTCGTGGGGACGCTGCTGTTCCTCGCCACCCGCCTGGGGAAGCGGAAGCACGCGGAGCGGACCCCGGACTGAGCCGGGCCGGCGGCGATCCGTCGCGAGCGGCCCGTCCGCGGATCCCCTGCGGGCCGTCCGCGGCGGATCGATCGCGGGGGGCGGTGAGGAGTGGGATCGTGAGGCTATGACCGTCACGCTCGAGCCGATGCCCGCCGCCGCTCTCGCCGCCTGGATGCGGGTCCAGCGCTCGGCGTACATCGAGGACCGGATGCGGGCGGGCGACGACGAGGCGGCCGCGGCCCGCAACGCCGACGCCTCGTACGAGAAGTACTTCCCGGGCGGCTCCCCCGCCGCCGGGCACGACGTGCTCCTCGTCTCCGAGGACGGCCGCGCGGTCGGGTCGCTCTGGCTCGGCCCGCATCCGAGCGGACTCGAGGGCGTCGGGTACGTCTGGGACGTGCAGATCGACGCCGCCGAGCGCGGCCGCGGCCTCGGCCGGGCGGCGATGCTGCTCGCGGAGTCGCACGTCCGCTCCCAGGGCGGCTCCGCCCTCGCGCTGAACGTGTTCGGCTTCAACACCGCCGCGCGGGCTCTGTACGAGTCGCTCGGCTACGAGACGACGTCCCTGCAGATGCGCAAGCCGCTGGTCTGAGCGGGGCCGCTCGACGCCGGGCAGGGGCACGACCCGGTCGCGCAGAACGCCGCACGCCGTGCTCGAGGGCGGACGCCGACGGGCGCCCACCGACGAGCACGGCGGCGGCGGCGGTGGAACCGCCGGCGATCGGCGGGACCCTGCGGTCAGCTCGTGGAGGCGACGGCGGTCGGGTCGCCGGTGCCGGACGGACGCGGGGCGTCACCCGAACCCGTCGCCACCGACGCGCCGGTCGGAACGACGGTGCCGCCGGTCGCCATCCCCCGGCCGAAGGCCTGGCCCTGGAGGATCGCGCCGAGGTCGACGCCGGTCGCCGACCTGACGCTGTCGAACGTCGCGGCGAGACCCGCCGCCTGCTCGCGCGCGATGTGGGTGCCGGCGGTGTCGCCGCCGATCAGCGTCACCGAGCCGACGTTCTGGTAGCCCTTCGCGAACTCGGCCATGAGCGAGGGCAGCTGCCCGATGAGCTCGCGACCCAGGATCGCCTCCTGGTTCTCGCGGAGCGCCTCCGCCTCGGCCGCGATGGCCGCCGCGCTCGCCTCGCCCTTCGCACGGATGGCCTCCGCCTCGGCGGTCGCGTTCGCGCGCAGCGCCTCGGCCTCGGCGCCCGCCTTGGCCCGCAGTGCGTGGGCCTCGGCCTCGGCGCGGGCGCTCACGGCGGCGGCCTCGGCGGCGGCGGACGCCTGGCGCGCCTCCGCCTGGCGCTGGACGGCGTAGGCCTCGGCGTCCGAGACCTGCTGCGCGACCTGGCGGTCCGTCTCGGCCTTCTTCTCGCGTCCGTAGGCGTCGGCGTCGGCCTCGGTCTGACGGCGGTACTTCTCGGCGTCCGCGACGCGCTTGACGTCGGCGTCGAGCTCGGCCTGCCGGTTCTCGGCGCGCTGCACGAGGACGGCCTGCTCGCGCTCGGCGCGGGCCAGGTTCTCGGCCTGCTCGGCCTCGGCGTTGGCGCGGCCGACCTCGGACTTCGCGGCGGCGGTGTTCTTGTCGTAGGCGGTCTGCTCGATCAGGTTCGCCTCGTCCGTGGCCAGCTGGCGAGCCTTGACCTCGCGGGCCGCGTTGATCCGCGCGACGTCGGCCTCGCGGCGGACGCGCTCGATCTCCTGCGCTCCGAGCGCCTCGATGTAGCCGTTGCGGTCGGTGACGCCCTGGATGGCGAAGGAGTCGAGGACGAGGCCCTGGGCGAGCAGGTCGCCCTTGATGCCCTCGGCGATCTCGTCGCCGAGCTTCTGGCGGTCCTGCATGACCTCCTCGACGCTGAGCTTCGCGACCACGCCGCGGAGGGCGCCCTCGAGCTGCTCGGTCGTGAAGACGTCGATCGACTGGTCCTGCGAGGCGAAGCGCTCGGCAGCGGCGCGGACCTGATCGGCCGTGGAGCCGATCTTGACCAGGGCGACGCCCGCGAGGTGGATGGTCACGCCGTTCTTCGTCTGCGCGACCGGCTCCATCTTGATCTGGCGGGAGCGCAGGGAGATGCGGTCGGAGCGCTGGGTCAGCTTGTTCACGAACGCGCCGCCGCCGGTGATGACGGTCATGTTCGAGGTGAGGCCGTCCTCGCCCTTCTGCTTCTTCCCGACGATCACGATCGCCTCGTCGGCCTGCGGCACCTGGTACCAGGCGCGGAAGAGGAAGAAGCCGATGAGGGCGATCAGCAGGAGTGCGCCGACGGCGACTCCGGCGAGGACGATCCAGAGGAGATCCGGTTCCATGGGCGGGCGACCTTTCGTCCGACCCGCGCGACGCGGGTACCTGAGAGACGTACAGGTTCCATCGTGTCACAGCGCCTCGGACGGCCGCGTCGGCCGGAGGGGGGATACTGCGGACGCCGCCGAGAGCGGTTCGCGAGGGGGCGGGCCCGGACGAGGACGCCACGAACGAGGGCGTCGCACGGAGTGCCGCGGAGGAGATCAGTGCTGGGGTACCTGGACTCGAACCAAGAACAACTGAACCAGAATCAGCCGTGTTGCCAATTACACCATACCCCAATGGTCATCCGGAGGTGATCCCGGGACCAGGCGGCGACCGGATCGAGACCCGAGCGCCGAGAGACGACAGTACCCTACGCGGGCATCCCGCTCAAATCGAGCCGCGGACGACGCTGCCCTCGGACTCCGGGGCGGCCTCGCCGAGGCGGGCGCGGACGAGGTCGCGGTTGATCGCGGAGGCGACCTGGGCGCCCGATCCGGCGGCGACGATCAGCTGCTGCGGGCCGGGAGGGGTGACCTCGCCGGCGGCGTAGAGGCCGGGGACGGACGTGCGGCCACCGGCGTCGACGCGGAGGAAGCCGTCGGCGTCGCGGTCGGGGCCGGCCGCGTCCAGGTAGTCCAGCGCGGGCGTCCAGACGGGGCGGACGAACGCGCCGGTGCGCGGCACGACGTCGCCGTCGACGAGGCGGACGCCGGTCATCTCGGCGCGCTCCCCGGCGAGGTCGGCGACCGGGCGCCGGTCGACCCGGATGCCGATGGAGGCGAGCAGCGACTCGTCGGCGTCGCTCACCGTCCCGACGCCGTTGGTGAAGACGATCAGGTCGGTCGACCACTGCGAGAGGAGCATGGCCCGCTCCGCGAGGTCGTCGGTCTCGCCGATCAGGGCGAGCGCCTCCCCCGCCTTCTCGTAGCCGTCGCACTCCATGCAGCTGTGCACGGCGGTGCCGTAGTAGGCGCGCAGGCTCGGGAGCGCGGGCGGCGTCTCGAGGAGCCCCGCGGCGACCACGACGGCGGTGGCGACGACGGAGCGGTCCGCGCTGCCGCGCACGCCGCGCGCGCCGACCACGAACTCGCCGCCGGAGCGCTCGACCGACGTGACGAGGGCGTTGTGCACCTCGGCGGCCTCGTAGCGCTCGAACTCCTCGCGGCCGAGGCGGCGCAGCTCGAGCGGCGAGATGCCGTCGCGGGTGAGGAACCCGTGCGAGTGCAGGGTCGCGGCGTTCCGCGGGCGGTTGCTGTCGAGCAGCAGCACGCTCCGGCGCGCCCGGACGAGGTTGAGCGCGGTGGAGAGCCCGGCGGGGCCCCCGCCGATCACGACGACGTCGTATCGTCCGCCGACCGTCTCCGCCACGGTCAGGCCTGCCGGGAGGTGCCGAGGTGACCGCCCAGGCGGTCGAGGCGGGCGATCGACTCCTGCTTGCCGAGGATCTCCATCGACTCGAACAGCGGCGGCGAGACGCGGCGTCCGGAGACCGCTGTGCGCAGCGGTCCGTAGGCGATGCGGGGCTTGAGGCCGAGGCCCTCGATCAGCGCGGAGGCGAGCGCCTCCTGGATCGAGGCCGTCAGCCACTCGGACGCGGGGACGAGCTCGAGGGCGCCGATCGAGGCGGCGAGCACCTCGCCGGCGTTCGCGGGCAGGCCCTTCAGCGCGTCCTCGTCGTACTCGAGCGCGTCGGACGCGGTGAAGAGGAACCCGAGCATGCCGGGGGCCTCCCCGAGCAGGCCGATCCGCTCCTGCACGAGGGGCGCGGCGGCGTCGAGCACGGCGCGCTGCTCGGCGGTCGGCTCGCCCGCGAGCACTCCGGCCGCCACGAGGTACGGGATCGTCCGCTCGGTGAAGTCGTCGACGGCCAGGAGGCGGATGTGGTCGCCGTTGATCGACTCGGCCTTCTTGAGGTCGAAGCGGGCCGGATTCGGGTTCACGTCGGCGACGTCGAAGGCGGCGACCATCTCGTCGATCGAGAAGACGTCGCGGTCGTGCGTG
The DNA here is from genome assembly GCF_009834265.1 of Rathayibacter sp. VKM Ac-2805. NCBI lineage: Bacteria > Bacillati > Actinomycetota > Actinomycetes > Micrococcales > Microbacteriaceae > Rathayibacter > Rathayibacter sp. VKM Ac-2805. The sequence goes on along the minus strand of NZ_CP047185.1, from coordinate 1,293,436 downwards.
AGCGACCAGCCGAGCAGGGCGAGGTAGTTGACCAGGCCCTCCGGGATGAAGCCGCGGTCGCGGTGGTGGAAGAGGTTCGAGGACGGGTCGCGCTTGGAGAGCTTCTTGCTGCCGTCGCCCATCACGTACGGGAGGTGCCCGAAGCGCGGGACGAAGGTCGTCACTCCGATGTCGATCAGCGCGTGGTACAGCGCGATCTGCCGGGCGGTCGAGGGGAGGATGTCCTCGCCGCGCAGCACGTGGGTGATCTGCATGATCGCGTCGTCGACCGGGTTCACCAGCGTGTAGAGCGGCTGGCCGTTGGGGCGCACCACGACGAAGTCGCTGAAGGAGCCGGCGGGGAACGTGATCGGGCCGCGGACCAGGTCGTCGAAGGACAGGTCGGCGTCCGGCACGCGCAGGCGCAGCGCCGGGGCGCGGCCCTCGGCGCGGAAGGCGGCGCGCTCCTCCTCGGTGAGATCGCGGTCGTGGTTGTCGTACCCGTGCTGCTTCGCGCGGCCGGCCGCCTCGTTGCGCGCGTCGATCTCCTCGGCCGTGGAGTAGCTCTCGTAGAGGTGCCCCGAGGCCGTCAGGCGCGCGATCACGTCGAGGTAGACATCGGTGCGCTCGGACTGCCGGTACGGGCCGTGCGGGCCGCCGACTCCGACGCCCTCGTCCCAGTCGAGCTTCAGCCAGCGCAGCGCGTCGAGGATCTGCTCCACGCTCTCCTCGCTGTCGCGGGCGGCGTCCGTGTCCTCGATGCGGAAGACGAACGTGCCGCCGGTGTGGCGCGCGTACGCCCAGTTGAACAGGGCGGTGCGGATGAGGCCGACGTGCGGGGTCCCGGTCGGCGACGGGCAGAAGCGGACGCGGACGTCGCTCCCGGTCGCGGTCGTGAACGGGTGCGCGTCCGGCGCGCTTTCCAGGGGCGGGGTGAGCTCAGACATACGAGGCCGATCCTACCGGCGGGAGGCGGTGCGGTGCCCGGGATCGCGGGGGTGGCAGCGCCTCGACCGCGGGCACCGACCCGCCTCGCGGGCAGTGCTTCTACCGGACAGCACTGCTCCGAGTCAACGGACTCCCGGAGCGGGCAGGAGCAGTGGTGCGCTGACCTCGGGCCTCTCGTCGAGAGGGCCCGAGCGCCGCACCGCAGGCCGCGCCGGGCCTCCGCGCGAGCGTGCCCGGAAGGAGCACTGATGAGCACGATCGATCTCGACACCCGCACCGACCGTCCGAGCGTCCTCACCGAGGCGGCGCGGGAGGAGAAGGACGCCCGCACGCTCTCGCTCTTCCAGGCGGCGGTGAGCGCGGAGGCCGCCGAGGGCGCGCGCATCCGCGAAAGCATCGTGCTCGACCACCTGGGCCTGGCCGAGGCCATGGCCCGCCGGGTCTCCCGGAGCGGAGGCGACTGGGCGGATCTGCGCCAGGTCGCCTACGTGGGCCTCGTGAAGGCCGCCCGCCGCTTCACTCCCGAGCGCGGCGACAGCTTCGCCGCGTTCGCCGTCCCCACGATCACCGGCGAGCTCAAGCGCCACCTCCGCGACCTCGGCTGGATGATCCGGCCGCCGCGCGGCGTGCAGGAGCTGCACCGCCGCTCCGCCGTCGTCGCCGACGAGCTCGCGCAGGAGCTCGGCCGGCACCCCACCGACCAGGAGATCGCCCGCCGCCTCGGAGTGGACGCGGCGGAGGTGGCCGACGCGCGCCTCGCGGGGCATCCGCTCTCCCTCGACGAGACCGTGGGCGAGGGCGGCGTCGGCCTGGGCGACACCCTCGGCGGCGAGGACGAGCGGCTGCTCGAGATCGACCGGCGGCACGGGCTCGCCGAGGCCCTCGCCGAACTCGAGGAGGGCCAGCGCGAGCTCCTGCGGATGCGCTTCGTCGAGGAGCGCACCCAGCAGCAGATCGCCGACGCGCTGGGAACGACGCAGATGCAGGTCTCGCGCCTGCAGCGGCGGATCCTCGCGCAGCTCGCCGACAGGCTCGGCGCCCCCTCGCGCAGCCATCAGCCCCGCGCTCCCCGGGCCCGCGTGGCCACGGTCACTCCGGTCCGACCGGCGACGCGGCTGAAGTCCGCCTGAGGTGGGCCTCGGCACGCGACGGGAGCGACGCGAGGGCGGCGAGGACGTCGTCGACCTGGACCGCGAGCAGCGCCGGGTCCGGCTCGGCGGAGAAGACGTCGCCGCGGCGGAGGGAGGCGTCGGTCAGCACGACGTGCGGACCCGAGGCCGGAGGGCCCCAGGCCTCGGGCGGTGCCGGACCGAAGATCACGACCGAGGGGACGCCGTACGCGGAGGCGAGGTGCGCGGCTCCGGTGTCGACGGTCACCACGACCTCGGCGGCCGCGACGACCGCGGCGAACCCGCTGAGCGCGAGCTCCCCCGCCAGCACCTCGCCCGTGCCGGCGAGCTCGGCGACGCGGCGGGCGCGGTCGGCCTCGTTCGCGCCTCCGGTGTAGACGACGCGGTGCCCCTCGGCGGTGAGGGCGCGCCCCACCGCGGCGAAGCGCTCCTCCGGCCACTCGCGAGAGCCGTAGAAGGCCCCGATGTGCACGACGGCGGCTCCGGGGGCCGAGGCGGGCTCCTCGGGGACGGCGATCGCGACGTCCTCGGGGTCGGCGTCGAGACCGATCGAGTTCACCAGGCGGGCCCAGCGGGCGCGCTCCAGCTCGCCGTCGATCCAGAGCGGCCGCGGGTCCTCCGGGCCCGCGCCCGGGTCCAGCGCCGGGACGCGGAACTCGAGCGTGCGCTCGGGCGCGATCTCGCGCAGCCGCAGCCGCGACTCCGGGCCGTTGCCGTGGAGGTTCACGCCGAGCTCGACCCGGCCGGCGGCCATCGGCAGCGGGTCGTCGAGTCCGCGGAGGGTGGGCACGAGCGCGTCCAGGCCCTCGACCAGGTCGACGATCGGCTCGAGCCAGGGCGTGGTCGCCATGATCAGCCGGTGGTCCGGGAAGCCGCGGCGCAGGGCCTTGAGCGCCGGGACGGCGACGAGCAGGTCGCCGAGCTTGAGGGCGCGCAGCGCGAGGATCTCCGGAGTCCCGTCCGGGGCGGTGAGAGCGCGCACGGCGCCTCCTTCCTGTCGGAGTCCCCGTACCCCGCTGCGCGCACCTCAGACGCGCCGCCCGCAGATGCGAGCGACGCGCCCGGAGGGACCGACTTCTCCGGAAGGGGGTTTACATCCCCGGTCGAGGGGTACGAGGAGAAGGTGAACGACTCCTCCTCCCGGAGCGCCGACGAGCGCGCGAAGGCCCCGCGCCTGCGGGGGATCCTCTTCGACCGCGATGCGACGCTCGTGGTCGACGTGCCCTACAACGGCGACCCGGCGCAGGTCTCCCCGATGCCCACCGCCCTCGCCGCGGTCGAGCGGGCGCGCGAGGCGGGGCTGGCCGTGGGCGTGGTCACCAACCAGTCCGGGATCGCCCGCGGGATCATCGACCGCGGCCAGGCCGACGCGGTGAACCGGCGCGTGGACGAGCTCTTCGGCGGCTTCGACGTGTGGATGCTCTGCCCCCACGGCCCGGAGGACGGCTGCTCCTGCCGGAAGCCCCGGCCCGGCATGGTGCTCGACGCCGCCGAGCAGCTGGGACTGCCGGCACGGTCCCTCGCCGTGATCGGCGACATCGGGGCCGACGTCGGCGCCGCCGCCGCGGCCGGCGCCCGTGGAGTGCTGGTGCCGACTCCGATCACCCGCGCCGAGGAGGTGGACGCCGCCCCGCTGCAGGCGGCGACGCTCCTCGAGGCGGTCGAGCTGCTGCTCGCGATGCAGCCCGACGAGGACGCCGAGTGAGGCGCCGCGTACTCGTCGCCCGCCTGGACAGCGCGGGAGACGTCCTGCTGTGCGGACCCGCCGTTCGCGCGATCGCGGCCGACGCCGAGGTGCTGCTGCTGAGCGGTCCGCAGGGAGCGCCCGCGGCCGCGCTGCTGCCGGGTCCCTCCTCCGTCCGCACCTGGTGGTGCCCGTGGATCGGCGACGCCTCCCGCCCCGTCGACGCCGAGCTCGTCGACGAGCTGCGCGCGATCGTCGAGGAGTTCGCGCCGGACGAGGCCGTGATCCTCACCTCCTTCCACCAGTCGCCGCTGCCGCTGGCCCTGCTGCTCCGCCTCGCCGGTGTCGCCCGCATCACGGGCGCCTCGGTCGACTTCGCGGGCGCCCTGCTCGATGTGCGGCTCGTCCCGGGCGAGACCCTCGAGGAGGACCAGCCGGAGCCGGAGCGCGCGCTCGCGATCGCGGCGGCGGCCGGCTTCGCGCTGCCCGCCGACGACGGACGGCTCCGCGTGCGCCGCGAGGGCGTGCTGCCCGCCGCTCTCGAGGGGATCGGCCCCTACGCGGTCGTGCACCCCGGGGCAGCCGTCCCCGCCCGCGCCTGGCCGGCGGCGAACGCGGCCCGCGCCGTCGAGCTGCTGGCGGACGCGGGCCTCGCTGTCGTCGTCACTGGCGGACCGGGCGAGCGCTCCCTCACGGCCGAGGTCGCGGGCACCCGCGGCATCGACCTCGGCGGGGCCACCGACTTCGCCGACGCCGCCGAGGTGCTGGCCGGCGCCGACGTCGTGATCTGCGGCAACACCGGCCCCGCGCACCTCGCCGCCGCGGTCGGCACCCCCGTGGTGAGCCTCTTCGCGCCGGTCGTCCCGGCCGTGCGCTGGGCGCCCTACGGCGTCCCGGTCGCGCTGCTCGGCGACCAGGAGGCGCCCTGCGCCGGCTCGCGCGCCCGCGTGTGCCCCGTCCCCGGCCATCCGTGCCTCGCGGGGGTGAGCGCCGAGGAGGCGGTCGCCGCCGCCCTCCGACTCCGACCCACGACTTCCCCGAGAGAGGCCATCGCATGAGGATCCTGCTCTGGCACGTGCACGGCGGCTGGGCGGACGCCTTCGTCCGCGGCGCCCACACCTACCTGCTCCCCACGACTCCGGCCCGCGACGGCTGGGGCCTGGGCACCGGCGGCCGCGACTGGCCGAGCGCCGTCGAGATCGCCCCCGAGGAGCTGCACGACGCCGACGTCGACGCGGTCCTCCTCCAGAGGCCCGAGGAGCTCGCCGAGGCCGAGCGCCTGCTCGGGCGACGCCTCGGCCGCGACGTGCCCGCCGTCTACGTGGAGCACAACACCCCCCGCGGGGACGTGCCGGACAACCGCCACCCGCTCGCCGACCGCGACGACCTGCTGATCGTCCACGTCACCCACTTCAACGCCCTGATGTGGGACACCGGATCGACGCGGACGACGGTGATCGAGCACGGGATCCACGACCCGGGCCCTCTCTACACCGGCGAGCTGCCGCACTTCGGCGTGGTCGTCAACGAGCCCGTCCGCCGGGGCCGGGTCGCGGGGACCGACCTGCTCCCCCGCTTCGGCGCCGTCGCACCGCTGGACGTCTTCGGGATGAAGACCGACCGGCTCGCCGAGCTGCCGGGCCTGGAGGACGTGACGGTCCTCGGCGACGTCCGCACCCAGGCGATGCACGCGGCCCTGGCCCGCCGCCGGGTCTACCTGCACCCGTTCCGCTGGACCTCCCTCGGCCTCGCGCTGCTGGAGGCGATGCACCTCGGGATGCCCGTCGTCGCGCTCGACGTGACGGAGGCGGGGCGCGCCGTCCCGCCCGAGGCCGGAGCGGTCTCGAACGACCTCGACGCCCTCGTCGCCTCGGCCCGGGCGCTCGTCGAGGACCCGGACCGCGCCGCCCGCGCCGGCGCCGTCGCCCGCGAGGCCGCGCTCGCGCGCTACGGCCTCGCCCGGTTCCACCGAGACTGGGACGAGGTCCTCGCCGACCTCCCCGGGCGCCGGTCGCCGGAGCCCGCTCTGGAAGGGAGCACCCGATGAAGCAGCACCTCTCCGCCGCGCCCGCGCTGACGATCGCCATGGTCTCGGAGCACGCGAGCCCGCTGGCGACCCTCGGCGGCGTCGACGCCGGCGGCCAGAACGTCCACGTGGCGGCGCTCGCCGACGCGCTCGCCCGCCGCGGCCACCGCGTCGTCGTCTACACCCGCCGCGACGACCCCTCCCTCCCCCGGCGCGTGCCCTTCACCTCGGGAGTCGAGGTCGTGCACATCGACGCCGGACCGCCGCGCCGGGTGTCCAAGGACGAGCTGCTGCCCTTCATGGGCGACTTCGCCGTCGACCTCGCCGAGGAGTGGCTGCAGGAGCGGCCGGACCTCGTGCACAGCCACTTCTGGATGTCCGGGGTCGCCGCGCTCGACGCCTCCGAGCGGGTGGAGCGAGCCACGGGTCGGCGCGTGCCCGTCCTCCACACCTTCCACGCGCTGGGCGTGGTCAAGCGCCGCCAGCAGGGCGCGCTCGACACCAGCCCCGAGGAGCGCGCCTGGCTCGAGCCCGGAGTGGGTCAGAAGGCCGACGGCGTCGTCGCCACCTGCTCGGACGAGGCTTTCGAGCTCAAGGGGCTCGGCGTGCCGACCTCGCGCATCTCGGTGGTGCCCTGCGGAGTCGACATCGACCGGTTCTCGGTCGAGGGCCCGGTCGCGCCCCGCAGCGAGCGCTCGCGGCTGATGACCATCGGACGCCTGGTGCCGCGCAAGGGCATGGGCATCGCGATCGAGGCGCTCGCGCACCTGGTCGCGGCCGGCCACGACGCCGAGCTCGTCGTGGTCGGGGGCTCCGGCTCCGGCGACGCGCTGACGGCGGACCCCGAGTACCAGCGGCTGCACGGCGTGGCGGAGAGCCTCGGCGTCGCGGACCGCGTCGACTTCGTCGGCCAGCTCTCGCAGACCGAGATGCCCTCGATGCTCCGCTCGGCCGACGTCGTGGTCTGCGCGCCCTGGTACGAGCCGTTCGGCATCACTCCGCTCGAGGCGATGGCCTGCGGCGTGCCGGTCGTCGCCTCCTCCGTGGGCGGCCTGATCGACACCGTGGTCGAGGACGTCACCGGAGTCCACGTGCCTCCGCGCGATCCGGTCGCCCTGGCCGCCGCCCTCGGCTCGCTGCTGGAGGACCCCGACCGCGCCCGCGCCTACGGGGCCGCCGGCCGCGAGCGCGTCGAGTCCCGCTACTCCTGGGACCGCGTCGCCGCCGACACCGAGCGCGCCTACGTCACGACCCTCGCCGGCCTCGGCGACGAGTCGCTCCTCACCGGCGCCACGAGCGCACCCTCATCCCCCACCACCCGGAAGGCGGCTCCGCGACGATGACCATCGACACCGCGACCATCGACACCGTTCTGGACACCCCGGCCGGCGCCGCCCGGCGCCTCGTCGACGACCACGTGGCGCGCGCGCTCGACGCGGTCGCGCAGCTGGAGCGCCACTCCGACAGGATCGCCGCCTGGGGCGTCGAGCTCGCCGACCGCCTGCACTCCGGCGCGCGCCTGCTCGCCGCGGGCAACGGCGGCTCCGCGGCCGAGGCGCAGCACCTCACCGCCGAGCTCGTCGGCCGCTTCGACGGCGACCGCGTCCCCTTCTCCGCCATCTCGCTGCACGCCGAGACGTCGAGCCTGACCGCGATCGGCAACGACTACGGCTTCGACCACGTGTTCTCGCGCCAGGTCACCGCGCACGCCCGGGCGGGGGACGTCGTGGTGCTGCTCTCCACCAGCGGACGCAGCGCGAACCTCCTCCACGCCGCGGAGGCCGCCCGTGCGGCGGGCGCCCGGTCGTGGGCGCTGACCGGCGAGGGGCCGAACCCGCTCACCGAGCTCTGCGACGAGGCGATCGCCCTCGAGGGCCACGGCTCCAACGTGCAGGAGGCGCAGCTGGTGCTCGTGCACGCGCTCTGCCGGGCCTTCGAGCACCGGATCCGCGCACGGACGGCGGCCGCCTCGTGAGCCGCCTGCGCCTCGTCGTCGTCGGCGACGTGATGCTCGACGTCGACCTCTCCGGACCCGCCGAGCGGCTGAGCCCGGACGCCCCCGTCCCCGTGGTCGACGTGTCGGCCCGCAGTGCCCGCGCCGGCGGTGCCGGACTCGTCGCCCGGATGCTCGCCCGCGACGGGCACCAGGTGACGCTGGTGACCGCGCTCGCCGAGGACTCGGATCCGGACGTGGCGGAGCTGCGCGCCGAGCTGTCCGGCGTCCGCCTGGTCGCCGGGCCCTCGGGAGCGCCGACGCCGGTGAAGACCCGCGTCGCCGCCTCCGGCCAGGCCGTCGTGCGGATCGACCGCGGCTGCGAGACGCCGCCCGTCCCCGGCGTCACCGACGCGATGCTCGCCGCGCTCGCCGACGCCGACGCCGTGATCGTCGCCGACTACGGCCGCCGCCTGACCGAGGAGCCGTCGCTCCGCACGGCGCTCGACGCGCTCACCGTGCCGCTGGTGTGGGATCCGCACCCGCGGGGCTCCCAGCCGGTCGCCGCCACCTCCCTCGCCACCCCGAACCTGGCCGAGGCCACCGCCTTCTCGGGAGCCGTCGGCCGCGGAGTGACGCGCGCCGAGTCCGCCGCGACCACCCTCCTCGAGCGCTGGGGCTGCGGTGCGGTCACCGTGACGATGGGATCCTCCGGCGCCCTGCTGCGCTCCCGCGGCGCCGGCGTCCCGGTCGTCGCACCGGCCGTCGCCGTGCCGCCCACCGACCCGTGCGGCGCGGGCGACCGGTTCGCCGCCTCCGCCGCGGTCGCCCTCGCCGAGGGTGCGAGCACGTCGGAGGCGGTGCAGGCGGCGGTCGCCGCGGCCGGCGCCTACCTCCTCGCGGGAGGGGTCGCCTCACTGTCCGCTCCCGCCGACCCCGCACCCCTCCACGGCGGCGGGGTGGACGCCCTGCGCGTCGCCGAGTCCGTCCGCGCGGCAGGAGGAACGGTGGTCGCGACGGGCGGCTGCTTCGACCTGCTCCACGCCGGCCACGCCCGCACCCTCTCCGCAGCACGGGCTCTCGGCGACTGCCTGATCGTCTGCCTCAACTCGGACGACTCCGTCCGGCGCCTCAAGGGCGCGGCGCGGCCGATCATCCCCGAGGACGACCGCGTCGACCTGCTGCTCGCGCTCGAGTGCGTCGACGCCGTGCTGGTCTTCGGCGAGGACACGCCGGACGAGGCGCTGCGCCGCATCCGCCCCGACGTCTGGGTGAAGGGCGGCGACTACTCCGCCGAGTCCCTCCCCGAGACGGCGACGGTGGCGGAGTGGGGCGGCCGGGTCCTGACCGTGCCGTACCACCCGGGCCGCTCGACCACCCATCTCGCCGCCGCGCTCGCGCGCGTCGGCTGACCCGCGGCCCACGAGGCCCGCAGACCACCCCCGGAAGGAAACCATGAGCACCACTCCCACCCCCATCGGCCGCGTCCTGATCACCGGAGGAGCCTCCGGGCTCGGTGCGGCCGTCGCCGCCGCGGTCACCGCCGCCGGCGGCACCCCGATCGTGCTCGACCGCGACGTCTCGACGGTGAAGGAGGGCGTCGCCGCCTACCAGGTCGACGTCGCGAAGACCCGCGAGGCCGAGAAGGCGGTCGTCGAGATCGCCCGCGAGCACGGCGGGCTCGACGCCGTCGTGACCGCGGCCGGCATCGACCGCTGCGGCCGCCTCGTCGACGTGGAGCCGGAGGAGTGGGAGCGGGTCATCTCCGTGAACCTCCTCGGCACCGCGGCCGTCGTCCGCGCGGCGCTGCCCTTCCTCACCGAGACCCACGGCCGCGTCGTCACCGTCGCGTCCTCGCTGGCGATCAAGGCCGTGTCCGACGCGACCGCGTACTGCGCCTCGAAGTTCGGCGTGCTCGGCTTCACCCGTGCGCTCGCGGCCGAGACCAAGGGCGAGATCGGCGTGACCACGCTGATCCCGTCGGGCATGAAGACGCGCTTCTTCGACGACCGCGACGAGCAGTACAAGCCCGGCCCGGACGCGCTGCTGAACGACCCGGAGAACGTGGCGAACGCCGTCATGTTCGTCCTCGGCCAGCCGCGCGGCTGCGAGGTCCGCGAGCTCGTCATCACGCACGAGGAGGAGCCGTCCTGGCCGTGATCCGCTGACGCGGACCCCGGGATCCCCCCTGCTGCGAGATGCCACCTGTGCCGCCGACACGCCGATGTCGAGCACCACAGGTGGCATCTCGCGGTTCAGCGGGTGGAGGCGAGCACTCCGCGGACGTCCTCGAGCACGCGGTCGACCGGCACGTCGTCGACGAAGGTGAGCTCGTGCTCGCAGCGCGGAGCCGTCCAGCCCACCTGCGTCACATCGATGCCGCAGACCGGGCAGCGGGTGGTCCAGCTCAGCTGCACCCGGTGGCGCTGCCGTCCGAGGGGCTGCGCGTTGATCGCGTTGCCCACCCAGAAGATGCCGACCGTCGGAGCACCGACCGCGGCGGCGAGATGGCGGGGGCCGGAGTCGTTGCCGAGCACGAGGTCGGCGAGCGAGAGCAGCGGTGCCAGGTCCGGGAGGTCCACGACGCCCGCCCAGGAGACCGCTCCCGGCGCTCCGGCGACGATCTCATCGGCGGCGGGCACGTCGGAGGCGTCTCCCACCACCAGCACTCGCGCTCCGTCGTCGAGGAGAGCGGTCGCCACCTCGGCGAACGACGCGCTCGGCCAGCGGCGGCGGACATCGGTCGCTCCGGGATGGATCAGCACGAGCGGGCCGCCCGCGGGCAGCGCTGCGGCCAGGCGGTCGCGGCGCTCCGGGTCGACGGGCAGGACGGGCTCCAGGCGGACGGCTCCGGCCCCGGCCAACCCGACGGTCTCGAGCGCCCGCAGCATCTCGTGCTGGTAGTAGACGTAGGGGATCGTCCGCTCGAGCTCCGCGGCGTCGTCGGTCCGCGAGCCGATCGTGTGGCGCGCTCCGAGCCGCTGGAGGAACGGGTTGGAGTAGCGCCCGCCGCCGTGCAGCTGCACGGCCAGGTCGAAGCGGCGGGCGCGCATCCGCTCGGTGAAGTCCTCGACGACGCGGGGGTCCTCCCCCTCTCCGTCACGGACGCCCTGCGCCACCGGCAGGATCTCGACGTCGGCGATCGGCGACTCGACGCCCGAGAGCAGGACCCGGTGCGCAGGCGTCCCGAGCAGGGTGATCTCGGCGCCCGGGTACGCGGCCGCTAGCGCGTCGACGGCGGGCAGCGCGAACAGCAGGTCGCCGAGTCCGCCGCCGCGCAGGACGGCGATCCTCTCGACTCCGGCGAAGGGCTCTCGGAGGGGGGCGATGGCGACCACGACGGGTTCCTCTCAGGTGCGGAGGGCGCGCGGGCGCGGCTCCGGGGACGGTGCACTCCTCCACTTCCCCCTCGAGGCCGATCCGAAACCGGATCGTCGGCGAGCCCGTGTCGCCGAACCCGGGCGGATTCCGGAGGCGACGTGTCTAGGCGCGCACCACCCGGGTACCGGACGGATGCGTCCGCCACTCCGCGGCGCCCCCGACCGAGAGGTGACCGTGACCATCGACATCACGACCCCCGCCACGACCGCCGCCGACGCCGTCCGCCGCGCGCGGACCGCGTTCCCCGCGTGGGCCGCCACCGCGCCCGCCGAGCGCGGCGCCCTCCTCCGCGCCGCCGCCCACCGCGTGGCCGAGCGCGAGCAGGAGCTCGCCGATCTCAACACGGAGGAGACCGGCAAGCCCGCCGGAGACGCCCTCGGCGGCGTCCGCGCCGGAGTCGACACGCTGCTCCAGTACGCCGAGCTGGGCCCGCTCCACCGGGGGAAGAGCCTGCGCGGAGGGGCCCTCAACGTCGATCTGGCCCTGCCGCACCCGCGCGGTGTCGTGCTCGCCCTCACTCCGTGGAACGATCCGGTCGCCGTCGCCGCGGGTCTGCTGGGCGCCGCGATCGTGTCCGGCGACGTCGTCGTGCACAAGCCGAGCGAGCGCAGCCCGGGCACCGGAGCGCTGTTCACGAGCATCCTCGCCGAGGCGCTGCCCGAGGGCGTGCTGACCCTGGTCGAGGGTGACGGCGCCGTCGGCGACGAGCTCGCGCGAACCGAGGGCGTCGACGTCCTCGCGCACGTCGGCTCGACCGCCACCGGCCGCGCGCTCGCCCGGGTCGCCGCCGTCACCGGCGCGCACGTGATCCTCGAGAACGGCGGCAACGACGCGCTCGTGGTCGACCGCGACGTCGACCCGGTCTGGGCCGCCGAGCAGGCAGCTCTGGGCGCCTTCGCGAACGCCGGCCAGATCTGCACCTCCGTCGAGCGGATCTACGTGCACCGGGACATCGCCGAGGCGTTCACGGCGGCGCTCGTCGCCGAGGCCGACCGCTGGACCGCGGGCCCGCTCCCCCGCCTCGTCGACGCCCGGATGCGCGACGCCGTCCACGAGCACGTCTCGGAGGCGCTCGGCAGCGGCGCGCGCACCCTCACCGGCGGCACCCCCGGGGACGGCACCTTCTACCCCGCGACGGTCCTGGCCGACTGCACCGAGTCGATGCTGGTGATGACGGAGGAGACCTTCGGGCCCGTCGCTCCGATCCGCGTCGTCGACTCGTTCGACGAGGGCCTGAGCCTCGCCGCCGCGAGCCCCTACGGCCTGGCCGCCTCGATCCTCACCGCCGACATGGAGCACGCCCACCGCGCCGCGGCGACGCTGCCGGTCGGCACCGTGAAGGTCAACGGCGTCTTCGGAGGCGCGCCGGGCGGCAGCGCCCAGCCCCGCGGAGCATCCGGCTCCGGCTTCGGCTACGGCCCGGAGCTGCTCGACGAGATGACCACCACCACGGTCGTGCACTTCGGCCTGCCCGTTCTGCCGGGAGGCGCGCGATGAGCCTCGAGGGCTCGGCGCTCCAGCGGGCGAGCGCCCTCCTGGCGCACGTCCACGAGCGCCCGCCCGTCGTCGCCGTGATCGGGGACCTCATCCTCGACTCCTGGTGGCTCGGCGAGGCGGAGCGCGTCACGCGGGAGGCGCCCGCGCCGGTCCTGCGGCTCGAGGACGTCGTCGACGTCGCGGGCGGGGCCGCCAACACCGCCGCCAACCTGCGCGCGCTGGGCGCCGTCGTCCGCACGGTCGGCGTGGCCGGACGCGACTCCGAGGGCGACCGGCTCGTGCGCGCCCTCGAGCGGGCCGGCCTGGACACCTCCCTGGTCGTCCGCACCGGCGCCGCGACGACGATCAAGACCCGCGTGGTCGGCGGCGACAGCGTGATGCTGCGCGTCGACTCCGGCCCGCACCGCCCGGCCGACGACGAGCTGGCCCTGCTCGCCGGTGCCGCCGCCGAGGCCGCCGCGGGCGCCGACGCCGTCCTGGTCTGCGACTACGGCTCGGGGATCCTCCGCGAGGCCGTCGAGCGCCTGCTCGCCGTCGGGCGCCCCGGCCTCCTCGTGATCGACGCGCACGAGCTCGCCGACTGGGCCTTCGCCCGACCGGACCTCGTCACCCCGAACGCCAAGGAGGCGGAGCGGCTGCTCGGCGGCTCCCTCGGCCGCGGGACGGAGCGGGCCGCCGCCGTGCGCGACGCGGCGGACGACCTGCGCGCCCGCTCGGGCGCCCGGCACGTCGTGGTCACCCTCGACCGGGACGGCTCCACCGCCCTCGACGCCGACGGCACGGTCAGCCGCACCTTCGCTCAGCCCGCGGAGGAGAAGCAGGCGTCCGGCGCCGGCGACACCTTCGCCGCGACCGCCACCCTCGCCCTCGCCGCCGGCCGCTCCCTGGCCACCGCCGTCGATCTGGCGCAGGCCGCCGCCGACGTGGTCGTGCAGCGCCCCGGCACCTCCGTCTGCTCGGGCGACGACCTGCTCGCCTCCCTCGCCGCTCCCGGCGCCGTCGTGCTCGGCGAGGACGCCCTCGTCGAGGTCCTCGCGGAGCAGTCGCGCCGCGGTCGCCGCGTGGTGTTCACCAACGGCTGCTTCGACGTCCTGCACCGCGGCCACACCGCCTACCTCCGCCAGGCCCGCGAGCTCGGCGACGTGCTCGTGGTCGCGGTGAACGACGACGACTCCGTCCGGCGGCTGAAGGGCGAGGGACGGCCGATCAACCCGGAGGGCGACCGCGCGGGCGTGATCGCCGAGCTGGGCTGCGTCGACTACGTGACGCTCTTCGGCGGAGACACCCCCATCCCGCTGCTCGAGCGCGTGCAGCCCGACGTCTACGTGAAGGGCGGGGACTACAACCCCGACATGCTCGCGGAGGCGGCCGTCGTCCGCTCCTACGGGGGCGTCGTCACCACGGTCGGCTACGTCTCGGAGCACTCCACGACCGAGATGGTCCAGCGCATCCGATCGGCCGCGCCGTGACCAGCCGCCGGTGGTCCGGGCGCTGGGGGGTCCCCGAGGCTCCCCGGCATCCGCTGATCGACGTGCTGGTGCCGACGGTCGGCCGCCGTGCCGAGCTCGCCGCCACGCTCGCCGGACTCGCCGCCCAGGACGACCCGCCCTTCCGCGTGATCGTCAGCGACCAGTCCGACGACGCGGTCGCCGAGAGCGACCCGACGATCCTCGCGATGCTGCGCGTGCTGGAGGCGCAGGGCCGGGCTCCGGTGGTGCGCCGGCACCTGCCCCGGCGCGGGCTCGCGGAGCAGAGGCACTACCTCCTCTCCCTCGCCACCGCCCCGGCCGTCCTCTTCCTCGACGACGACGTGTGGCTCGAGCCGGGCACGCTCTCGCGGCTGCACGAGGCCCTCGAGCGCCTCGACTGCGGTTTCGTCGGCTCCGCGGTGCAGGGCCTGTCCTACCTCGAGGACGTGCGCCCTCACGAGACCGAGTCGTTCGAGACCTGGGAGGAGCGCGTGGAGCCCGAGCGGGTGCGGCGCGGAACCCCTGAGTTCGAGCGCTGGCCGCTGCACAACGCGGCCAATCTCACGCACGTCGCCGCCCGCCTCGACGTCCCGGAGGGCGCCTGGCGCGCGTACCGGGTCGCCTGGCTGGGCGCGTGCGTCCTCTACCGCCGCGACGCCCTCCTGGCCGTCGGCGGCTTCGACTTCTGGGAGCAGCTGCCCCCGGAGCACAGCGGTGAGGACGTCGCCGCGCAGTGGCGCGTCATGGAGCGCTTCGGCGGCGCGGGCCTCGTGCCCAGCGGCGCCGTGCACCTCGAGACGCCCACGACGGTCACCGACCGGCGCGTCGACGCCTTCGACCGGCTCTTCGCCGAAGAGCACTCGTAACACTCAGCAAGGCGACGAAAGGACAGCACGATGGACGCACCCAACCCGATCCAGATCCAGAAGTACCTCTCGGGCATCGACTACCCCGCCTCGAAGGACACGATCGTCGAGACCGCGGAGAAGGAGGGCGCGGACGGCGACGTCCTCGAGGCCCTCCGTGCGATCCCGGACGGCGACTACGAGAAGCCCACCGACGTGAGCTCGGCCGTCTCGAAGGTCTGACCCCCTCCGCGGGACGCCGCTCCGGTGCACGGCACGCCGTGCCTGCCGTACCGGAGCGGCGTCCCGCGAGCGGCGATCGGCCGGCGCGGAGAGCCGGGGTCAGGCGGAGGCGTGCTCGCGCTCGCGCAGGACGCCGGACTCGAGCGCCTGGAACGACAGCACCTTGTAGCCCTCGGACTCGAAGAAGATCGTCGCCCGGTCGGCCTCCACGCTCATCACGGTGCCGGCGCCCCATTCGCGGTGCTCCACCGACTCGTCGACGCTCAGAGGCGCGTCCACGGGTGCCTCGGCGGTCTCGCCGCTCGCCTCGTGCCGCTCGCAGCCGTCGCAGTTGCCGCACCACTCGGCCGACTCGACGCCGAAGTAGTCGAGCAGGACCCGGCGACGGCACTGGCTGGTCTCGGCGTAGGCGCGCATCATCGACAGGCGCGACTCCGCGATCCGCTCGCGGGAGGCCAGCGCCTCCTTCACCGCGTGCACGGCCTCATCGCCGGAGGCCTCGCGCGTCGCGCGCAGGCCGGACCCGGTCTCGACCAGACCCGCGTCCGCGAGGTCGTTGACGATCCGGGCGATCGTGCGGGCGGGCTTCCCCAGCTCCTTCGCGAGCGCCGCGGAGTCGAGCCCCGGCTGCTCCGAGACGGCCGCCCAGATCACGCGCAGCGCGGCCTTGTCGACCGAGCGCTTGGCGAAGAAGCGGCGGAGCCCCAGGTCCTCGGCGCGGTAGTGCAGCGCGCCCGTGGCGGGCTCGCCGTCGCGGCCCGCGCGGCCGATCTCCTGGTAGTAGGCGTCGAGCGACTCGGTGGTCGTGGCGTGCAGCACGAAGCGGACGTCGGCCCGGTCGATGCCCATCCCGAAGGCCGAGGTCGCGACGACGACGTCGAGCTCGCCGGCGCGCCACTGCTCGTGGACGACCTTCCGCTCGGACACCTTGAGCCCGGCGTGGTACGCCGCGACCCGGCGCCCCTCCGCCGCGATGTCGGCCGCGTAGGCCTCCGTCTCCTTCCGGGTGGCCACGTAGACCAGGCCCGGAGCCGTCCAGCTGCGCGCCTCCTCGACGACCGCGGCGCGCTTCTCGTTCTCGCTCTCGTGGCGGTGGACCACCAGCCGGATCTCCGGACGGTCGACGCCGTGTACCTGGATCTCGGGGTCGGTCATCCGGAGGCGCTCGATGATCTCATCGCGCACCGGCCCGGAGGCGGTGGCCGTCATCGCCAGCACCGGCGGGTCGCCGAGCTCGCCGCGCACATCGGCCAGGCGGAGGTAGTCGGGGCGGAAGTCGTGGCCCCAGGAGGAGACGCAGTGCGCCTCGTCGACGACCAGGAGCGACACTCCCGCGGCCGCCAGACGGGCCACATTCTCGGGCTTGGCGAGCTGCTCGGGCGCCAGGAGCACGTAGAGCGGGCCGCCCTCGTCGATCCGGTCCCAGGCGCGGGCGACGGCCGCGGCGCCCTGGGAGGAGTTGATCGCGACGGCGGGCGGGGCCGCCGGAGCCGCCTCGATCGCGGCGAGCTGGTCGGCCTGCAGGGCGACGAGCGGGGAGACGACCAGGACGACGCCGCCGCGCTCGGCTCCGGCGATCTGGTAGACCGCGGACTTGCCGCCGCCCGTCGCCAGCACCAGCAGCGTGTCGCGCCCGGAGGCCGCCGACTCGATCGCCTCGCGCTGACCGGGGAGCAGCGACGACCAGCCGAAGTCCTGCCGAGCGATGCGGCTGACGGAGTCGGTGCGGGAGGAGTTCATAGCTCGACGCTACGACCAGACGGCCCCGGAGGCAGTCCGCTTGACAGCGCCGGGGAGCACGGTGAAGGCGCGTCGCCCGGCCTCGCGGCCCGCCTCTGCCCCCTCGTCCCCGCGCTGTCAACGTCCTGCGGAGGGGCCCGTCGCGTGCTGGGCTGGAGCCCCGACGAGAGGAGCCGACATGGCCGACCAGAACGTGAACGAGGACCTTCCCGGATCCGGCGGCGACGCCGTCCCGAACACCGGCGGCGCGCAGACGGTGCTGCCCGGCGAGGACGCGGCCGACGCCTCCGCCGCGGGGGCCGCTCCCGGGGGCACCGCGATCGACCGCGGTGTCACGGACGCCGTGACCGACGGCGACAGCGGAGGGGACACCGTCTCCGGCGACGCCGACCTGCCGGACGAGACCGAGGGCGCGGTCGGCAGCGACCCGGCGAGCGCCGACTGACGTCCCGCTCGGACGCGTCCGGCCCGCCGGATCCGAGGATCCGCGCGGGCCGGAGGCGCTCGTCCCTCCGCGGAGGAGGGCCCGGGCTCAGCGCCGGACGACCACCGGGTTGAACAGCGTGCCGATGCCCTCGACGTCCACCGCGACGGTGTCCCCGTTCGCGATCGGCCCGACGCCGGCGGGCGTCCCGGTGAGGATCACGTCCCCGGGGAGCAGCGTGAAGATGCGCGAGACGTAGGCCACGAGCTCGGGCACCCCGTGGATCATGTCGCCGGTGCTGCCCGACTGCTGCACGCGCCCGTTGACGCGCGTCTCGATCGCGCTCTCGTTCCAGACGAACTCGGTCTCGATGACCGGACCGAGCGGGCAGAAGGTGTCGTAGCCCTTCGCCCGCGCCCACTGGCCGTCGGAGCGCTGGAGGTCGCGCGCGGTGACGTCGTTGGCGATCGTGTACCCGAAGACCACGTCCTCGTAGTCCTCCGCGCGGACGTTGCGGGCCACGGCGCCGATCACGATCGCCAGCTCGCCCTCGAACTCCACCTGCTGGCTGTCCTCGGGGAGGACGATCGCCTCGTCCGGGCCGATGACCGACGTGTTCGGCTTGAGGAACACCAGCGGCTCCGCCGGGGCGTCGCCGCCCATCTCGGCCGCGTGGTCGGCGTAGTTCTTCCCGATGCCGACGATCTTGGAGCGCGGGATCACCGGCGCGAGGAGCTTCGCCTCCGCGATCGGGATGCGCTCCCCCGTGGTGTCGAACCCGGCGAACATCGGGTCGCCGGCGAGCACGACCAGGTCGTCCTCGTCCACGATCCCGAAGTGGATCGCTCCCCCGTTGTCCCCGTCGCGCTGCGTGGCGAATCGTGCGATCTTCATGCGTCCAGCCTCGTCATCCATCCGTGCGTGTCCTCGCGGCGTCCGTACTGGATGCCGGTCAGCTCTTCGCGGAGCGACATCGTGAGCTCCCCGGCGGGCGCGCCCTCGCGGCCGACGGAGAAGCCCTCGCCCTTGAGCTCGGCGATCGGGGTGATCACGGCGGCGGTCCCGCAGGCGAACACCTCGACCACGTCGCCGGAGGCCACTCCGTCGCGCCACTCGTCGATGCTCACGCGGCGCCGCTCGACGCGGTGGCCGCGGTCCTCGGCGAGCTGCAGGACGCTGTCGCGCGTGATGCCCTCGAGGATCGAGTCCGATTCCGGGGTGACCAGCGTGCCGTCCTTCTTCACCAGCACCACGTTCATGCCGCCGAGCTCCTCGATCCACTGCGACTCCTGCGAGTCGAGGAAGAGGACCTGCGCGCAGCCGTGGCTGTAGGCCTCCTGCTGCGGAAGGAGGGAGGAGGCGTAGTTGCCGCCCGTCTTCGCCGCTCCCGTGCCGCCCTTGCCCGCCCGGGCGTAGGAGGTGGAGAGCCAGATCGACACGGGGGCGACCCCGCCCGAGAAGTAGGCGCCGGCGGGGCTGGCGATCACGTAGTAGCCGACGTCCTCGGCCGCGCGCACTCCGAGGAACGCCTCCTGCGCGAACATGAACGGGCGCAGGTAGAGGCTGGTCTCCGGTTCCGAGGGGACCCAGTCGCCGTCGACCGCGATCAGCTGCCGCAGCGACTCGACGAAGAGGTCCGTCGGGAGCTCCGGCAGCGCGAGACGGCGGGCCGAGCGCTGCAGGCGGCGCGCGTTCGCTTCCGGGCGGAAGGTCCAGACGGAGCCGTCCTCGTGGCGGTAGGCCTTCATCCCCTCGAAGATCTCCTGCGCGTAGTGCAGGACGGCGGCGGCGGGGTCGAGCGCGAGCGGGCCGTAGGGCTCGACGCGGGCGCTGTGCCAGCCGTCCGTGCGGGTCCAGCGGAGGCCGACCATGTGGTCGGTGAAGTGCATGCCGAAGCCGGGGTTCGCGAGGATCCGGGCGCGCTCCTCGGCGGAGCGGGGCGCGGGGGCGGCGGTCACCTCGAAGGCGAGGTCGGCGGGGGCGGAGTCGGTGCTCATCGTGGTGGTGTCCTTCTGCGGGGGATCAGCGGAGGCGGGCGACGACGGAGTCGCCGATCGCGGCCGTGGAGCGCGGGGTGCCGTCGCGCGACTCGATGTCGGCGGTCACGGCCGCGGTGACGCGGGCGGCCTCGTCGCTCCGGCCGAGGTGGTCCAGCAGCATCGCGGCCGAGAGGATCGCGGCGGTCGGGTCGGCGAGCTGCCGTCCGGCGATGTCGGGCGCGGATCCGTGGACCGGCTCGAACATGCTGGGGAACGCGCCGTCGGGGTTGATGTTGCCCGAGGCCGCGAGTCCGATGCCGCCGCTGATCGCGCCGGCCAGATCGGTCAGGATGTCGCCGAAGAGGTTGTCGGTGACGATGACGTCGAACCTAGCAGGGTCGGTCACGAGGAAGATCGTGGCGGCGTCCACGTGGAGGTAGTCGACGGCCACGTCCTCGAAGGCGGCCCCCACCTCGTCGACGATCCGCTTCCAGAGCGAGCCGGAGAAGACGAGGACGTTCGTCTTGTGGACGAGCGTCAGCCGGGAGCGACGCGTGCGGGCGAGCTCGAACGCGTGTCGGACGACGCGCTCGACCCCGTAGGCGGTGTTGACCGACACCTCGTTGGCGACCTCGTGCGGGGTGCCCTGCCGGATCGAGCCGCCGGTGCCGACGTAGGGCCCCTCCGTGCCCTCGCGGACGACCACGAAGTCGACCTCGCCGGGAGCCGCGAGCGGCGAGGCGACGCCCGCGTAGAGACGGGTGGGCCGCAGGTTGACGTAGTGGTCGAGCTCGAAGCGCAGCCGCAGGAGCAGCCCGCGCTCGATGTTCGCGTCCCGGAGGCGCGGGTCGCCCGGTGCTCCGCCGACGGCGCCCAGGAGGATCGCGTCGTGCCCCGCGATCGCCGCGAGGTCCTCGTCGGTGAGGACGTCGCCGGTCTCGAGGTAGCGGGCGGCGCCGAGCGAGAAGGTGGTCGTCTCGAGCACCAGGTCGGAGTCGGCGGTGACGGCGTCGAGGACCTTGACGGCCTCGGCGGTCACCTCGGGCCCGATCCCGTCTCCGGGGATGACGGCGAGCTTCACGGTGCGGGGCATGGCGGTCCTCAGGCGTACGGGGTCGGAGTCCCCCCAGCGTACTCGCGGCCCGCCCGCGCCGCGGTCCGGGGCACGCGCCCCGCCGGGCGGGCGAGGGGCCGCCCGGGAGTCGCTGCGCGTCCCGGGCGGCCTCCCTCGGGAGGAGAGCAGGAGCGTCAGCTCCGGCGGAGGCGCCAGGCACCGACCGCGGCGGCGGCCAGCACGAGGACGACGCCCAGCCAGGCCGACCAGCCGACGCCCGCGTCGAACGCCGCGCTCGCCGACGCGACGAGGCTCGCCGCGGAGTCGGCGGGCAGCTCGCCCGCGACCGAGACGGCGCCGCCGAGGGTCTCTCCGGCCCGCTGCGCCTGCGCGGCGTCGAGGCCGTCGGGCAGCACGACTCCCCCGCGGTACACGGCGGTGAGGACCGTGCCGAGCGTCGCGGTGCCGAGGACGGCGCCGAGCTCGTAGGCGGTCTCGGAGACGGCGGAGGCGGCGCCGGCCTTGTCGGCGGGCGCGTTGGCCAGGATCAGCTCGTTCGACACCGTCTCGGCCGCGCCGATGCCGAGGCCGAGGAACGCGAAGGCGACGGCGACGGTGAGCGCGGACGCTCCTCCGGGGGCCCCGCTGCCGAGGGCCAGCAGGATGTAGCCGACGGCCGAGACCAGCAGTCCGGCCGGGACGACGAGGCGCGGAGCGACGCGGCGCGCGATCGGCACCACGCCGAGCCCGGCCAGGATCATCACGGCGAGGCCCGGCACGAGCACGAGGCCCGCCTCCAGGGGCGAGAGCCCGACCACGAGCTGCAGGTGCTGCGAGAGGAAGAAGAGCCCGCCGACCAGCGCGGTGACGCTGAGGAGGTTGACCACGATCGCCGCGCTGAACGAGCCGCGGCGGAAGAGCGAGAGGTCGAGCATCGGCGAGGCCCGGCGCTGCTGGCGGCGGACGAACAGCACTCCCGAGACGACGCCCACGACGAGCGCCGCGACGCCGACCGCGTCGATCCCGTGCTCGGCGAAGGACTTCACCGCGTAGACGACCGGCGCCATGGTCGCCAGGGACAGCAGGATGCTGACCACGTCGACCGGGCCGGGCTGCGGGTCGCGCGACTCCGGCACCAGGATCGGCACCAGGACGACCAGCGGGAGCAGCACGGGCACCGCGAGCAGGAACACCGACCCCCAGGGGAAGTGCTCGAGCAGCACGCCGCCGACCAGCGGGCCGATGCCCGAGCCCACGGCGAAGCCGGTCGCCCAGATCGCGATCGCCAGGCGGCGCTGGTCGCGGTTCGGGAAGACGCTGCGCAGGAGCGAGAGCGTCGAGGGCATCAGCATCGCGCCGAAGAAGCCCAGGGCCGCGCGGGCGCCGATGAGCGCCGCGGCGGTGGGAGCGAACGCGGCGACGACCGAGACGGCGGCGAAGCCGACCGCGCCGACCAGCAGGAGGCGCCGCCGCCCGACCCTGTCGCCGAGGCTGCCCATCGCCACCAGCAGGCCCGCGAGCACCAGCGGGTAGGCGTCGACGATCCACAGCAGCTCGGTGCCGGAGGGGCCCAGATCCTCGGCGATCGAGGGGAGCGCGAAGTTCAGCACCGTGTTGTCGACCGAGACCAGCAGCACCGGGAGCATCAGCACCGCGAGCGCCACCCAGGCGCGTCGCCCGACCCTGTCGGCGGCGCCGGCGGTGTCGTGGGTGGAGACGGGAGCGGTGCGCGCGGACACGGGGACGACCTTTCAGAGGAGAACGGAGAGAGTATACCGTCCAGCCGGTACAGTCGCCACTGATCAGCCGTAGGATGGTCGCCGTGCCTCCTGCCCCCGCCCGCGACCGCGTCCTCGACGCGTTCGAGCAGCTCCTCATCGAGCAGGGCGAGCGCGCCGCGACCCTCGATGCCGTCGCCCGCGAGGCCGGAGTCTCCAAGGGCGGGCTGCTCTACCACTTCCCCTCGAAGGACGCCCTCGTCGACGGGCTCCTGCAGCGCCTCGACGCGCGGCGGGAGGCGGACGTCGCGCAGAGCCTCGCCGCTCCCGAGGGCGTGGTCGCCTACCTGCTGCGCACCTCCTTCGCCGCCGACTCGGCCTTCGACCGCACGATCCTCGCCGTGTCGCGCATCGCGCAGGGGCACGACGAGCGCGCCAGCGGCGGCCTCGCGCGGATCCACGACAGCTGGAACGAGGTGGTCGCCGACGCCGTGGGCGACCCGCTCGTCGCCCGGGCGATCGTCCTGATGAGCGACGGGCTCTACTACAACTCCGCCCTGCTCCCCACGGGCTCGCAATCGCGCGGCGAGGCCGAGGACGTCCTCGCGGTCGTCCAGCGCCTCCTCGGGAGCTGAGCCGCGCCGCCCCGGCGGACCCGCTACAGCTCGACGACCCCGTCGATCAGGGTCACCGTCGCGCCGCCGATCCAGATCGCGCCGTCCGTGCTCTCGACGCGCACGCGCCCGGCTCGGCCCAGCGCCGCCCCCTGGGCGGCCGTGTAGCGCTCGGGCAGCACGCCGCTGCCGATCAGCCACTGGGCGATCCCCGCGTTGAGGCTCCCCGTCACCGGGTCCTCGGACACGCCGGCGTCGGGGATGAACGCCCGCACCTCGACCGCGCACTCGCCTCCCGCCGGATGCTCGCCCACGACGCCGACGGGGAGCCCGGCGAGGAGAGCCTGGTCCGGCCGCAGCGCGAGGACCTGCTCCGCCGACGCGAGCCGCACGGCCAGCCAGCCGGGACCGTTGTCGACCCACTCGTGATCGAGGATCTCCGCGCGCGGGATCCGCAGAGCCGCGGCCACCCGCTCGAGCGTCGCCTCGTCGACCGGTCCGGTCCGCCGGCGGGGCGGGGCGGCGAAGGCGATGCCCTCCTCCGTCACCCTCAGCCGGACGAGACCCGCGGCGCACTCCTGCACGAGCTCCCCCGCCGCGCGGGCCGTCCCTCCGGCCGCGAGCCAGGCGTGCGCGCTCCCGAGGGTCGGGTGCCCGGCGAAGGGCAGCTCCCCGCCCGGCGTGAAGATCCGCAGCCGGTAGTCGGCCGCGGGGTCGCTCGGGCGGAGGAGGAAGGTCGTCTCGGAGAGGTTCGTCCAGCGCGCGAACTCCGCCATCGCGGCGTCGCCCACGCCGTCGCCGTCGACGACGACCGCCACCGGGTTGCCCCGGAACGGCGCGGCGCCGAAGACGTCGACCTGAGCGAACCGCCGCGTGCTCACTGCTCGGTGATGTCGATCTCCTGCATGAGGTCGGCGTCGATCGCGACGCGGACCTTCTCGAGCAGGCCGTCCGGGGCGGGGGAGTCGATGGTGATCACCGAGAGCGCCTTGCCGCCCGCCTCGGTGCGCGCGATCTGCATGCCAGCGATGTTGACCGCGGCGTCGCCGAACTCGCGGCCGTAGACCGCGACGATCCCGGGGCGGTCGACGTAGCTCATGACGACGAGGTGCTTCGCGAGGGGGACCTCGACGTCGTAGCCGTTGATCGCCACGATCTTCTCGACCTGCTTGGTGCCGGTCAGCGTGCCCGAGACCGAGATCTGCGAGCCGTCCGAGAGCGCGCCGCGCAGCGTGATCACGTTGCGGTACTCGTCCGAGACCGGCTCCGTGATCAGGCGCACCTCGATGCCGCGCTGCTCCGCGAGCACCGGCGCGTTGACGTAGGACACCGTCTCCGAGACCACGTTGGTGAACACGCCTTTGAGAGCCGCCAGCTTGAGGACCTTCACGTCGTAGCCGGCGAGCTCGCCGCGCACCTCGACGTCGATGGAGGTGACCGGCGAGTCCGCGAGGCCCGAGAAGACCTGGCCGAGCTTCTCGACCAGCGGGATGCCGGGGCGCACGTACTCGTCGATCACGCCGCCGGCGACGTTCACGGCGTCCGGCACGAGCTCGCCCGAGAGCGCGAGGCGCACCGAGCGGGCGACCGAGACGCCGGCCTTCTCCTGCGCCTCGTCGGTCGAGGCCCCGAGGTGCGGAGTGACGACCACGTTCTCGAGGGCGAGCAGCGGCGATCCGGTCGGCGGCTCCTTGACGAACACGTCGAGTCCGGCGCCGGCGATGGTCTTCGCGACGAGCGCGCGGTGCAGCGCGTCCTCGTCGATGAGGCCGCCCCGGGCCACGTTCACGATGAACGCCGACGGCTTCATCAGCGCCAGCTGATCGTCCGAGATCATGCCGGTCGTCTCGGGGGTCCTCGGCATGTGGATCGTGATGAAGTCGCTCTCGGCCAGCAGCTCCTCCAGGGAGAGGAGCGTGACGCCGAGCTGCTGCGCGCGGGCGCTGGTCACGTAGGGGTCGTAGGCGACGACGTTCACGCCGAAGGCCTGCAGGCGCGCGGTGATCAGCGCGCCGATGCGGCCGAGGCCGATGATGCCGACGGTCTTCTCGTAGAGCTCGACGCCCGTGTACTTCGAGCGCTTCCAGAGGCCCTGCGCGAGCGCGCTGTGCGCGGCGGGGATGTGGCGGGCGAGGCTCAGGATGTGGCCGACGGTGAGCTCGGCGGCCGAGATGATGTTCGAGGTCGGCGCGTTCACGACCATGACGCCCGCAGCGGTCGCGGCGGTGATGTCGACGTTGTCCAGACCCACACCGGCGCGGGCGATCACCTGGAGCGAGGGGGCCGCGGCGATCGCCTCCGCGTCGACCTGCGTCGCGGAGCGCACGAGGATCGCGTGCGCCGTGGCGAGGGCCTCGAGCAGCGCCGGGCGGTCGGTGCCGTCCACGGAGCGGATCTCGAAGTCGGGACCGAGCGCGTCCACGGTGGCGGGCGAGAGTTCTTCGGCGATCAGGACGACCGGCTTTGTCACGAGAGGCGCTTCCTTCGGAGAGGGGACGGAGCGGGCACCGAGGCGGGGGCGTCGGCAGCCCCCCGACACTGTAGCGGAGGGGTGCGCGCGCCCCGCGCCGTGTGACGCCGCCGGTCAGCTCAGCGAGACCAGGCTCTCGACGCCGAGGACGAGCTGCACGTCGAGCGAGAGCGCCGCCGAGAGGCAGAGGGCCGCCGCGAGCAGTCCGACGCGCGCCGGGAGCCCCCGGCGGCGCCCGAGCAGGACGGCGGCGACGAAGCAGGCGACCGGCAGCACCAGGCCGAGCAGGAGCACCGCCCAGCCCGTCGGATTCAGATCGGTGCCGAGGGAGGCCGCGTAGCTGCGCAGGCCGATCAGGTTGCCGACCGCCTCCCAGACGTCCCAGGCGAAGAAGAGCGCGAACACCACGGCGGCGAGGACGGAGGCGGCCAGGCGCCGGCCGGGCCGGTCGCGCCGTCCGGTCCCGCCGAGGGTGGCCCGGGTCGAGTCGGTCATCAGGCCCCCTTCAGGAACGGCAGCGGAGCGAGGAGGACGAGTCCGGCGACCAGCCAGAGCACGCGGATGCGCACCCGGGCGTCGCGGGTGGCGAGGAGCGCCACGGCGAACCACACCGGCGGCGCCAGGACCGCCAGCCAGAGCCCGAGCGAGTAGAGGGCGCCGCCGAGCGCATCGCCCGCGAAGCCGGCCGCGGCGACCGGCGACTGCCGCGTCGCCGTGATCGCCCAGGCGATGGCGTACAGGAGGTAGAGGCCGGCCGCGATGCCCGCGGCGATCAGCAGAGCGGACGAGGACGCGGCCTCGTCGTCGGGGTCCTCGTCCTCGGAGTCGTCGTCGTCCGAGCCGTCGTCCGCCGCGCCCGCCCCCGCGACCGCGCGGGGCGTCCGGCGCACGCGCGTCGTCCCCGCGGCGAGAGTCGGGTCCGCGCCCTCGCCCGCCCACTCCAGGGCCTCGTCGTCGGCGTCGTCCTCCGGGCCGGCGTCCGGCCCGCGGTCCACCGGCGGGGTCGCCGCGTCGTCGTCCTCCGGGGAGCGGCCCGGTCCACCATCGATCACCGCAACACCCTAGCCGCGCGCACCTCGCAGGAGGCTCGGAGCCCGCCGCCGCCTCCCCGACACCCGGCGGACACCCCGCGTCCTCCCCCGGGGGCGAGGCTGAGCGGATGGACGACCGCCGCCGCCGCTTCGTCGCCCTCGGCGACTCCTTCACGGAGGGGGTCGGCGACCCGCACCCGCGCCTGCCGAACGGGGTGCGCGGCTGGGCCGACCGCGTCGCCGAGCGCCTGGCGAAGGCCGAGCCGGGCTGGGAGTACGCGAATCTCGCCGTCCGCTCGAAGCGCCTCGCCCAGATCACCGAGGACCAGCTCGCGCCCGCCCTCGCGCTCCGCCCCACCCTGATCACGCTGTACGCCGGCGGCAACGACATCCTCGACCTCGGCACCGACACCGTCGATCTGATCACCCGCTACGAGGCGCTCGTCGACGCGCTCGCGACCACCGGCGCCTCCCTCGTGCTCTTCACGGGCGTCGACATCCCGGGACTGCCCGCCCCGCGGATGTTCCTGCGCCGCAACCACCTCTACAACAGCGCCGTCCGCCGGATCGCCCGCGAGCGGGGCGCGATCCTCGTCGACTACTGGGCGATGCGGGAGTTCCACTCCCCCGTGCTCTGGTCGCCCGACCGGATGCACCTCTCCAAGCGCGGCCACCGCGTCCTGGCCGGCCGCGTGCTCGACACGCTCGGCGTGCCGCACACGATCTCGACCGGGCCGTGGGACGCACCGGAGCCGCTCCGCCTCCGCGCACGGCTGCGCGAGCAGCGCCGCTGGGCGGCCGACTGGGTCCTCCCCCTCGTCGGCCGCAAGCTGCGCCGGGTGACGCTCGGCGACCACCTCTCGCCCCGGTGGCCGGACCCCGTCCTCGTCCCGCCGAAGGGCGGTCTCCGCCGTCTCGTCCGCGAGCTCGAGCGGTAGGCGCGCCCCGGACGCGGAGGAGCCCCGGCCCGGCGAGGGGATCCCGGTGGACGGGTCCCTCGTCGGGCCGGGGCTCCCCCGGTCGACGCGGTGCGACTAGCGCGCGACGCTGCCGTCGGTGTAGTCCTCGTCGGTCTGCTTCCAGGCGAAGAGCTTGCGCAGCTCGCGGCCGGTCTCCTCGATCGGGTGCTTCTCGCCCTTCGCGCGCAGCTCCTGGAACTCGGGTCCGCCCGCGTCCTGGTCGCCGATGAAGCGCTTCGCGAAGGCGCCGCTCTGGATGTCGCCGAGGACGGCCTTCATGTTCTCCTTCACGCGCGGGTCGATGACGCGCGGGCCGGAGACGTAGTCGCCGTACTCGGCGGTGTCGGAGACGCTCCAGCGCTGCTTGGCGATGCCGCCCTCCCACATGAGGTCGACGATGAGCTTGAGCTCGTGCAGCACCTCGAAGTAGGCGATCTCGGGCTGGTAGCCGGCCTCGACGAGGGTCTCGAAGCCGTACTGGACGAGCTGCGAGGTGCCGCCGCAGAGCACGGCCTGCTCGCCGAACAGGTCGGTCTCGGTCTCCTCGGTGAAGGTGGTCTTGATGACGCCGGCGCGGGTGCCGCCGATGGCCTTCGCGTAGGACTTCGCGGTCTCCCAGGCGGTGCCGGTCGCGTCGTTCTCGACGGCGATGATGTCCGGGATGCCGCGGCCGGCGACGAACTCGCGGCGCACGGTGTGGCCGGGGGCCTTCGGCGCGATGAGGATGACGTCGACGCCCGCGGGCGCCTCGATGTAGCCGAAGCGGATGTTGAAGCCGTGCGCGAAGGCGAGGGTCTTGCCCTCGGTCAGCGCGGAGGCGATCTGCTCGCTGTAGATCGCGCGCTGGTGCTGGTCCGGCGCGAGGATCATGATCAGGTCGGCCCAGGCCGCGGCGTCGGCGACGCTCTTGACCTCGAAGCCGTCGTCCTCGGCCTTGGCGGTCGACTTCGACCCCTCCTTCAGCGCGATGACGACCTGGACGCCGGAGTCGCGGAGGTTCTGCGCGTGCGCGTGGCCCTGCGAGCCGTAGCCGACGATCGCGACCTTCTTGGACTGGATGATGGAGAGGTCGGCGTCGGCGTCGTAGATGAGCTCGGTCACGTGGTGAGTCCTTTTCTGTAGTGGAGAGTTCGCGGTCAGTTCTTGAAGACGCGCTCGGTGATCGACTTGGAGCCGCGCCCGATGGCGAGCAGGCCCGACTGCGCGATCTCCTTGATGCCGTAGGGCTCGATCACCCGCAGGAACGCGTTGGTCTTGCCGGTGTCGCCGGTGACCTCGATCACCAGGGCGTCCGTCGCGACGTCGACCACGCGGGCGCGGAAGAGCGTGACGGCCTCGAGCACCTGCGAGCGCGTGACGTTGTCGACGCGGACCTTGACGAGCAGGTGCTCGCGCTGGACCGACTGGTCGGTGTCGAGCTCGACGATCTTGATCACGTTGACGAGCTTGTTGAGCTGCTTCGTGACCTGCTCGAGCGGCAGGTCCTCGACGTCCACGGCGACCGTGATGCGCGAGAGCCCGGCCAGCTCGGTCGGACCGACCGCCAGCGACTCGATGTTGAAGCCGCGGCGGGCGAACAGCCCGGCGACACGGGTGAGCAGTCCCGGCTTGTCCTCGACGAGCAGGGAGAGAACGTGGTGCGTCATGCGGGTCTACTCCTCGTCGTCCCAGGTCGGGCTGTGGTCTCGGGCGTACTGGACGTAGCTGTTGGACACGCCCTGCGGGACCATCGGCCAGACCATGGAGTCGCGGCTGACGACGAAGTCGATGACCACGGGCCGGTCGTTGGTGGCGATGGCGAGACGGATGGCGTCGTCGATCTCCTCCGGCTTCGTGACGCGGATGCCGAGCGCGCCGTAGGCGTCGGCGAGCTTCACGAAGTCGGGCACCCGGACGGTGTCGTGACCCGTGTTGAGGTCGGTGTTGGAGTAGCGGCCCTCGTAGAACAGGGTCTGCCACTGGCGAACCATGCCGAGCGAGGAGTTGTTGATCACCGCGACCTTGATCGGGATGTCGTTGATCGTGCAGGTGGCGAGCTCCTGATTGGTCATCTGGAAGCAGCCGTCGCCGTCGATCGCCCACACGGTGCGCTCGGGCTCGCCGACCTTGGCGCCCATCGCCGCGGGCACGGAGTAGCCCATGGTGCCGGCGCCGCCGGAGTTCAGCCACGAGTTGGGGCGCTCGTACTTGATGAACTGCGCCGCCCACATCTGGTGCTGGCCGACGCCGGAGGCGAAGACGCCCTCGGGGCCGGTGATCTCGCCGATGCGCTTGATGACGTACTGCGGCGAGAGCAGGCCGTCGTTCGGCTCGGTGTAGCCGAGCGGGAACTCCGTCTGCAGGCCCTTGAGGTAGCTCCACCACTCGGAGGTGTCGGCGCGGCCGTCGGCGGAGGCCTTGGCGAACGCGTCGGTGAGGTCCGGGAGGACGTCCTTCAGGTCGCCCACGATCGGCACGTCGGCGGTGCGGATCTTGGAGATCTCGGCCGGGTCGATGTCGACGTGCACGACCTTGGCGTGGGGCGCGAAGAGCGCCGCCTTGCCGGTCACGCGGTCGTCGAAGCGCGAGCCCAGCGCGAGGATCAGGTCCGCCTCCTGCAGCGCGAGCACCGCGGGGACGGTGCCGTGCATGCCGGGCATGCCCAGGTGCTGCTCGTGCGAGTCCGGGAACGCTCCGCGCGCCATCAGCGTGGTCACCACGGGGGCGCCGCAGGCCTCGGCGAACGCCTTCAGCTCGACGGCCGCGCGGGCGCGGATGATGCCGCCGCCCACGTAGAGCACCGGCTTCCGCGACTCGACCAGCAGCTGGGCCGCGGCCTGGATCTGCTTGCCGTGGGCCTTCGTGACCGGACGGTAGCCGGGCAGGTCGATCTTCGGCGGCCAGAGGAACGGCGCCTGGTCCTGCTGCGCGTCCTTCGTGATGTCGACCAGCACGGGGCCGGGGCGGCCGGTGGTGGCGATCAGCGCAGCGGAGGCGAGGGCCGAGGGGATGTCCTCGGGACGCGTCACGAGGATGGAGTGCTTCGTGATCGGCATCGTGATGCCGACGATGTCCGCCTCCTGGAACGCGTCGGTCCCCATGAGCGTCGAGAACACCTGGCCGGTGATCGCGAGCATCGGGACCGAGTCCATGTAGGCGTCCGCGATCGCGGTGACCAGGTTGGTCGCTCCGGGGCCCGAGGTCGCGATGCAGACGCCGAGCCTGCCGGTCGCCGAGGCGTAGCCCTCGGCGGCGTGGCCGGCGCCCTGCTCGTGGCGGACCAGGATGTGCCGGATCTTCGAGGAGTCCATCAGCGGGTCGTAGACCGGGAGGATCGCGCCGCCGGGCAGGCCGAAGACGTCCTCGATCCCGATCATCTCGAGCGAGCGGACGACCGCCTGCGCTCCGGTGAGGACCTCGGCCGCGGGGGCGGCCCCGGGAGCGTGGGCGGGTCGGGGTGGCTGGGGCGTCGGTGCGGGCTGCACGGCGGACGGATCCGGAGTCATGCGGGTGTCGATTCCTTCAGGAGGTGGTGCGGCGGCGGGCAGAGCCGGAGGCGAGTGCCCGGGAACGCGAGTGCGCGGCCGGCCGGAGCGGGCCGGGTCACCCGGTGACGGCGCCCTCGGCTGCCGAGCGGACGAGCTTGGCGTACTTGGCGAGGACACCGCGGGTGTAGCGCGGAGGGAGAGGGGCCCAGCCTTCTCGGCGGGCGGCGAGCTCGGACTCGTCGACGAGTAGGTCGATCGAGCGAGCGGCGATGTCGACCCGAATCGGGTCTCCGTCGCGAACGAATGCGATGGGACCTGCGTCCACCGATTCGGGAGCTATGTGGCCGATGCACAGGCCGGTTGTGCCGCCTGAGAATCGTCCGTCCGTCAACAGTAGTACATCTTTTCCGAGCCCGGCCCCCTTGATGGCGGCCGTGATGGCGAGCATCTCGCGCATGCCGGGGCCGCCCTTGGGGCCCTCGTAGCGGATGACCACCACGTCGCCCTTCTCGATCCGGCCCTCGGTCAGAGCGTCCATCGCGGCGCGCTCGCGCTCGAACACGCGGGCCGGACCCTCGAAGACGGAGGCGTCGAAGCCGGCGGTCTTGACGACCGCGCCCTCGGGGGCGAGCGAGCCCTTGAGGATGGTGAGCCCGCCGGTCGCGTGGATCGGGTTGTCGAGGGTGCGGATGACCTCGCCGTCCAGCGGTGCGATGTCCATCGCGGCGAGGTTCTCGGCGACCGTCCTCCCGGTGACCGTCAGGCAGTCGCCGTGGAGCAGCCCGGCGTCCAGGAGCGCCTTCATCACGGCCGGGACGCCGCCGTGGCGGTCGACGTCGTTCATGACGTACTTGCCGAAGGGCTTGAGGTCGCCGATGTGCGGGATCGTGTCGCCGATGCGGTTGAAGTCGTCGATCGTGAGGTCGACCTCGGCCTCGTTGGCGATCGCGAGCAGGTGCAGGATGACGTTGGTCGACCCGCCGAAGGCCATCGCCACCGCGATCGCGTTCTCGAACGCCTTCTTGGTGAGGATGTCGCGGGCCGTGGTGCCGTTGCGCAGCAGCTCGACGACGGCCTCGCCGGACTTGCGGGCGAAGTAGTCGCGGCGGCGGTCGGCGGCGGCGGGCGAGGCGGAGCCGGGCAGGCTCATGCCGAGCGCCTCGGCCACGCTGGCCATGGTGTTGGCGGTGTACATGCCGCCGCAGGATCCCTCGCCCGGGGCGAAGGCGCACTCGATGCGCTTGGCGTCCTCCTCGGACATGATCCCGGCCTTGACGCCGCCGACGGCTTCGAAGGAGTCGATGATCGTGATGTCCTTCTCGGTGCCGTCCGAGAGCTTGACCCAGCCCGGGGCGATCGAGCCGGCGTAGACGAACACGGCGGCGAGGTCGAGGCGGGCCGCGGCCATCAGCATGCCGGGCAGCGACTTGTCGCAGCCGGCCAGCATGACGGTGCCGTCCAGGCGCTCGGCCATCATCACGGTCTCGACGGAGTCGGCGATGACCTCGCGGGAGACGAGCGAGAAGTGCATGCCCTCGTGGCCCATCGAGATGCCGTCCGAGACGGAGATGGTGCCGAACTGGAGCGGGTAGCCGCCGCCGGAGTGCACGCCCTCCTTCGCGGAGCGCGCGAGGCGCTCGAGCGAGAGGTTGCAGGGGGTGATCTCGTTCCACGAGGACGCGATGCCGATCTGGGGCTTCTCCCAGTCGTCATCGCCCATCCCGACCGCCCGCAGCATCCCGCGCGACGTCGTGGCCTCGATGCCGTCCGTGACGGTGCGCGAGCGGGGCTTCCAATCGATTTCCGGCATGCGATGAGGCTACCGCCTCGCGCGCAGTGCCCCTGCTCGCCGGGCGGACCCGGACCGGCCCGCGCACCCGTTCCTGCCCCGGCCTCCGGCAGCGGCACCGGATGCGGACGTCCCCGCGGATCTCCGACTCGTCGCGAACGGCCGCTCCCTGCGTCGGCGGACGGCCGTCCTCGGCGAGTCGGCGATCCGGGACCCGCCGGCGCTGACCGCCGGAAGGGGGCTGCTACTCCGCGCGCAGGTCGGCCAGCAGCCGGAGTGCGTGCGCGACCTGCTCGGGACCGCGGACCCGGTAGGAGGCCGCGGTGGTGCCCTCGCCGCTCTTGATGCCGACGTCGCCGGAGCCGAGGACCGCGAAGGCGTCCTCGTCCGTCACGTCGTCGCCCGCGTAGAGGACGGCGGTCGCGCCGGTGTAGCGGCGGAGGTGCTGCACGGCCTCGCCCTTGGTGGTCGAGCGGACCGAGAACTCCAGGACGTTCTTCCCCTCGCGGACGGTGACCCCCTGCACCTCGGCGCGCGCCTCGGAGAGGGCGACGACGTGGGCGACGCGGCTGTGGCGCTCGGTCGCGAGGCGGGTGTGCAGGGCGAAGCCGGCCGGCTTGTCCTCGATCCAGACGTTGTCGATCCCGCGGGCGATGCCCTTCAGGACGTCCTCGAGCACCCCCACCTTCTCGAGCTCGTCGTCGTCGAGCCGGACCGCGTCCTCCTCGGGGTCGAGGCGGATCTCGATGCCGTGGGAGCCGACCAGCAGCGCCTCGTCCGGCAGCTGCGAGACCTCCTCCAGGCTCCCGAGCGCCCGGCCGGAGACCAGCGCGACCCGGGTGCCGGGGAGGGCGAGGAGCCGCAGCACGGCCTCGCGCGCCTCGGGGAGCGCCCGCGCGCGGGCGGGGTCGTCGACCTCGGGCGCGAGGGTGCCGTCGAAGTCGAGGGCCACCAGGAGCCGTTCGGTCGCGGCGAGCTCCCGCAGCGCCGCCGCGAGCCGCTCGGGCACTCCTTCGCTCATCGCGCGCCGCCGTCGAGCTCGCGGTCGTCGGCGGCCTCCCGCTCGAGCTCGGCCGCCTGTCCGTGGGCCGCGTCGTCGCGGTGCTCGGCCTCCTGGCCGTGCGGCGCCTCCTGCCCGCGGGCGGCGGGCCGCACGTCGAGCTGCTGGCCGGCCGCGTGCTCCGCGAGAGCGGAGAGGAACGACTCGGACCAGCGCGCCACGTCGTTCTCGAGCACGCGGCGACGGAGCGCGCGCATGCGCCGGGTGCGCTCGACGCGCGGCATCCGCGCCGAGGCCTCCATCGCGTCCTTCAGCCCCGAGATGTCGTGCGGGTTCACCTGCACGGCCTGCTTGAGCTCGTCGGCCGCTCCGGCGAACTCGCTCAGCACGAGCACGCCGTCGTTGTCGAAGCGGGACGCGACGTACTCCTTCGCGACGAGGTTCATCCCGTCGCGCAGGGCCGTCACGAGCATGACGTCGGCGGCGAGGTAGAGCGCCACCATCTCCTCGCGCGGGTAGCCGTGATGGAGGTAGCTGATCGCCGGGTGCCCGAGCGTGCTGTAGTCGCCGTTGATCCGGCCGACCTGCAGCTCGATGTCGTCGCGCAGCTGCCGGTAGGTGTCCACGCGCTCGCGGCTCGGGCTCGCGACCTGCACCAGCACCGCGTCCTCGGAGGTGAGGCGGCCGTCCGCCAGGAGCTCGCCGAAGGCCTTCAGGCGGTGGCCGATCCCCTTGGTGTAGTCGAGCCGATCGACGCCGAGCATGATCGTCGCGGGGTTGCCCAGCTCGGCGCGGATCTCGGCGGCGCGGGCCTGGATCTCGGGGGTGCGCGCCA
Organism: Rathayibacter sp. VKM Ac-2805; assembly: GCF_009834265.1. Lineage (NCBI taxonomy): Bacteria > Bacillati > Actinomycetota > Actinomycetes > Micrococcales > Microbacteriaceae > Rathayibacter > Rathayibacter sp. VKM Ac-2805. Next base: position 1,259,221 of record NZ_CP047185.1, on the reverse strand, counting down.
TCGCCTCGAACGACGCGGAGTCGATCGAGATCGGGAAGTGCCGGGCGACGACCGGGCGCACGCTCGCCCCGCGCCGCGAGCGGTTGACGCGGCGGGTGCCGCCGACGGCCTCCTCCTCGACCGGGACCTCGACGACCGTGCTGCGGGTGTCGTAGCCCAGCAGGCGCCGGACCGCGCGGAGGAAGCTGCCCGCGTCTCCCTGGCGCTGGAAGCCGATCACGTCGGCGCCGAGCAGGCCCTCGACGATCTGCCGGCGCCACGGGAGCTGCGCGAAGATCCCGTAGGGCGGGAACGGGATGTGGTTGAAGAAGCCGATCGTGACGTCGGGCCGGAGCTCCCGCAGCATCTTGGGCACGAGCTGGAGCTGGTAGTCCTGGACCCAGACCACGCCGTCCTCCTCCGTCACGGCCGCGGCCGCCTCGGCGAAGCGCTGGTTGACCCGCACGTAGGCGTCCCACCAGTCGCGGTGGTAGGTCGGGGGCGCGATCACGTCGTGGTAGAGCGGCCACAGCGTGTCGTTCGAGAAGCCCTCGTAGTAGTCCTCGAGCTCCTGCGCGCTGAGGGCGACGGGGACGATCTGCACGCCGTTGTCGACGAACGGGGCGACCTCCTCGTCGGCCACGCCGGGCCAGCCGACCCAGGCGCCCTCGTTCGCGCGCATCACCGGCTCGAGCGCGGTGACCAGCCCGCCGGGTGAGGTCTTCCAGGAGGCGGTGCCGTCCTCGGCCACGACGCGGTCCACGGGGAGGCGGTTCGAGACGACCACGAACGCGTTGCGCTCGGTCCCTCCCGAGGTCCCGGCGTCGGTCCTGTCAGCGGCGGAGGAGGCGGAGGCGGAGTGCGGAGGAATGGTGGTCCCTTTTCGTCGGTCGAGCCGTCGTCGTGCTCGTCGAGGCTATCAGCCGGCCCCGCACGGGGGACGGGGGGGGTCAGCCCTGCACGAGGGCGAGGGCGAGCGTCGCTCCGCCCACCGTCGGGACGACCGCGACGAGCCCGAGGAGCGCGTACTGGCGCCACGAGACGTGCACGCCCAGCGCGGTCAGCCTCTGGTGCCAGAGCAGGGTGGCGAGCGAGGCCCACGGGGTGATCAGCGGTCCGGCGTTCACGCCGATCAGCAGGGCGACCAGGCGGAGCGGATCCGCCGCGACGGGCTCGAGGGCGAGGTAGGCGGGCAGGTTGTCGACCAGGTTGGAGGCGACCGCGCCGGAGCCGGCGAGGCGCAGCAGGTCGAGCGTCCCGCTCCCCTCCCCCGCGACCACGGCGAGCGCCGCGCCCAGCCCGAGCTGGTGCGCCGCCTCCATCGCCACGAAGAGGCCCGCCGCGAAGACGACGAGCTGCCACGGCAGGAGGGCGGGCGTGAGCGCCGCGGGACGGCGCACCGCGAAGAGGACGATCAGCGCGACCGCGGCGACCGTCGCCGGGATCCACACCTCGAGGCCCGAGACGAGCGCCGGCAGGAGCAGCGCCACGACGATCCCCGCGCCGACGAGCAGCACCCGGTCCTCCACCGGCGTCCGCTCCCCCGGGGTGTAGCGCCCGGCCAGCTCGCGCCGGTAGCGGATCGCGAGGATCAGCACGGGCACGACGGCCGCGACGAGCGCGGGCACCGCGGTCAGCGCGGCGAAGGCGAAGGGGCCCTCGACCCCCAGGCGCCGCTGCGCGAGCAGGTTGGTGAGGTTCGAGACGGGGAGGAGGAGGGAGGCGCAGTTCGCCAGCCAGACCGTGGCCATCGCGAACGGCAGGGGCGGGACGCGCACGTGCGCCGCGAGCAGGACCACGACCGGGGTCAGGAGCACGGCGGTCGTGTCGAGCGAGAGGAACACCGTGCTGACGACGGCCATCGCCACCACCAGCAGCCAGAGCACCGCGGTCCGCCCGCGGCCCCATTCGGCGGAGCGCTCGGCGACCACGGTGAAGACGCCGGCCTCGGAGGCCAGCTCGGCGACCACGGTCACCGCGACCACGAAGCCGAGGATCGGCGCCGTCCGCTCGACCAGCTCGCCCAGCGCGTCCATCGGGAGGACCCCCGTGACGACGGCCACCGCCCCGACGACGAGCAGCACCGCCCCGATCACAGCCGTGCGCATGTCGTTCCCGTTCTCCTCGGCGTGCCCCGGCTCGAGGATTCGGGTCCCGGCGGCGGTCCACCGTAGCGGGACAACCCCTCGGTGCTGTCAAGCGTTCCTCTGAGAGCTTTCGCACCCGCTAGCGTCGGGGTGAACACGGGAGGCACACGCATGCGCAAGTTCATCCTCAACTCCAGCGTCATCAGCGCGATCGTCGGCGGCTGGTCGATCCTGCAGACCACGCGCAAGGGCCCGCGCGACTGGCGCCTGGCCCTCCAGTGGGTCAGCTGGGCCATCTCGGTCACCGTCGCCCTGGGCTCCGTGTCCTACGACTCGAAGGAGATCGTCAAGGAGGAGCGCGGCAAGAAGCGCGACCGCTAGGCCCTCCTGACGCGCCGCCTCCCCGCGGGGCGGCGTGTCAGCCGGTCTCCCGACCCGGTGGCGGCGACACTGTTCCCAGTCGCTGCCGGCACGGGAAACGGGGTTCGTCATGAGGTTTCGTCTGAGGCGTCGCAAGGCGGCCCCCGAGGTCGTCGAGGCGGCCCCCGTCCTCACGCAGGACGAGCTCTTCGCCGTCGTCCACGAGCGCCTCGCGGCCTTCGTCGGATCCGAGGGCGCCTGGGTCGTCACGCGCCGCAGCCACGACGACCGCGACCCGATCTTCCACGGGATGCTCGCGCGCTCCCTCGCCCACGAGCTCTCCGCCGCCATCCAGGAGGAGCAGCTCCGCGCCGGCGCCGAGCGGACGTCGTCCCCGGTCACCGAGGCGATCCCCGTGATGCGCGCCTCCACTCCCCCGGTGGAGCCGGCCGCCCTCACCTGGGAGCCGAAGCCGATCGCCGTCTGGGCGGAGCCGGCCCCCGCCGACGTCGCCGTCGACACCCCCGTCGCGACCCGCTCCTGACCCGAGCGGTCGGCCGGCGGGCTCGCCCTCCGGCCGACCCGACGAGCGACGTCGCCCTTCCCGCTGATCGAGGAGGCGGCGCGGCCGCCGTCTCGAGATCCCCCGCGGCCGCCCCTCCCCCGGCCGCCCGTCAGAGCGTCGGCCAGCTCCCGGGTCCCTCGCTGCCCGCCGGGTACTCGTCGAGCGGCACCCGGTCCGCGTGCCAGGCGTCGATCGCGGGCTGCACGATGCGCCAGCACTCCTCGGCGGCGTCCCCGCGGACCGAGAGCGACGGGTCGTCGTCGAGGATCCCCGAGATGACCTCGCCGTACGCCAGCAGCTCGCCCGCGCCGAAGGTCGCCTCCAGCGAGGCGCGCTCGAGCGTGTACGGGTCGCCGGGGCCGTTGATGTTCAGCTCGAGCGACATCTGGTCGGGCGCGAGGAACAGCCGCAGCACGGACGGCGCCTCGGTGCCCACGAAGCCGCGGGGCAGGTGCGGCACCGGCTTGAAGCGGATGACCACTTCGCGCCGCCGCTCCCCGAGCGCCTTGCCGGAGCGGAGGGTGAACGGCACGCCTGCCCAGCGCCAGGTGTCGATCTCGACGACCAGCTCGGCCAGCGTCTCGGTCCGGCGAGCGGGGTCCACGCCCTTCTCGTCCGCGTAGGCGGGCAGCTCGCGTCCGTCGATCGTCCCCGCCGTGTAGCGGGCGCGGCGCGAGCTCGCGGCGGGGTCGTCGCCGTGCAGGCGGGTGGCGCGCAGGACGATCGACTTCGCGTCCCGGAGGTCGGCCGCGTCGAGCGAGGACGGCGGCTCCATCGCGATCACCGCGAGGACCTGCAGCAGGTGGCTCTGGATCATGTCGGTCAGCGCGCCCGCGCCGTCGTAGTAGCTCGCCCGCCCCTCGAGGGCCAGCTGCTCGTCGTAGACGATCTCGACGCTCTCGATGTGCTCGGCCGACCACAGCGGCTCGAGGATCCGGTTCGCGAAGCGCAGGCCGAGCACGTTCATCACGGTCGCGCGGCCGAGGAAGTGGTCGACGCGGTGGATGCGGTCCTCGGGGACCAGCGCGGCGAGGCGCTGGTTGAGGGCGTGCGCGCTCGCCTCGTCGGTCCCGAACGGCTTCTCCAGCGCCAGCACGGTGCCCTCCGGCAGGTCGTGGGCGGCGAGCGCCTCGCAGGCCTTCGCCGCGATCGCCGGCGGGAGGGCGAAGTAGACCGCCACCGGACCGGCGCAGCTCGCGAGCAGTGCGGCGAGCGCCTCCGGATCGGTGACGTCGACCTGCTGGTAGCGCGTGCGGGAGGTGAGCGCGTCCACGCCCTCGCCCTGCGCCTCGACGGTGGCGAAGGAGGCGGTCAGCACCTCGTGCCAGTGCTCCTGGGTCCAGTCCTCGCGTCCCGCGCCGACGAGGTGGACCCGCCGGTCGGTCTCGCGGGTCAGCAGCTGGCCGACGGCGGGGAGGAGGAGCCGCGAGGACAGGTCCCCCGTCGCTCCGAGGATGAGCAGGGTCGAGACGGTCTGTGCCATGCGGCTCACCCTACGGCGGCGCTGAAGAGCCCCGCTCCGCCTTGACTGGGAGGCCACAGCCGCACCTGAGAGGATCGCCGCATGGTCTCCCCGATCGAGGACTACGCCGTCCTCTCCGACTGCCGCACGGCCGCTCTCGTCTCCCGCGACGGGGGGATCGACTGGCTGTGCCTGCCGCGCTTCGACTCCGCCTCCGTCTTCGGCGCCCTCCTCGGCGGCGACGACCAGGGGCGCTGGTCGCTCCGGCCGGTGGACGGGGAGGCGACGAGCGAGCGCCACTACCTCGGCGACACGCTCGCGCTGGTCACCCGGTGGACGACGCCCACCGGCGTCGTCGAGGTGGTCGACGTGATGCCGCTGCGCGACGAGCGCGCCGAGCTGGTGCGCCGGGTGCGCGGAGTGTCGGGGACCGTCCGGATGCGGCAGGAGCTGCGCATCCGCTTCGACTACGCCCGCACCGTGCCGTGGGTGCGGCAGGAGGGGACGGACGAGGATCCGCTGCTCGTCGCCGTCGCCGGGCCCGACGCGGTCGTGGTGCGCGGAGTGCGGTTGAAGGCCGTCGACCACGCCCACGCGGCGGAGTTCGACGTCGACGCGGACGCGGTCGTCGACCTCTCGATGGCGTGGTTCCCCTCGCACCAGCGGGCGCCGAAGCGCCTCGACGTCGACCGCGCGCTGGAGCGCACGCTCTCCTGGTGGTCCGAGTGGGCGTCGGCGATCGACTACGACGGGCCGCACCGCGACGCCGTCGTCCGCTCGCTGCTCACCCTCCGCGCCCTGACCGACGACGAGACCGGCGGCATCGTCGCGGCGGCGACCACCTCGCTCCCGGAGCAGTTCGGCGGCGCCCGCAACTGGGACTACCGCTACGTCTGGCTCCGCGACGCCTCGCTCACCCTGCAGGCCCTGCTCGCGCACGGGTTCGAACAGGAGGCGCAGAAGTGGCGGGCCTGGCTGCTCCGCGCGGTCGCGGGCGCGCCGGAGGACGTGCAGATCATGTACGGCCTCGCCGGCGAGCGCGACCTGCCCGAGCGGGAGATGCCGAGCCTGCCCGGCTACGACGGCGCCTCCCCCGTGCGGATCGGGAACGCCGCCGTCGACCAGTACCAGGCGGACGTGATCGGCGAGGTGATGGTCGCTCTGCACGAGGCCCGCGTGGCCGGAGTGGACGAGACGGAGTTCTCCTGGCCGCTCCAGCGCGCGCTCCTGGGCTTCGTCGAGACCAACTGGCAGCGGCCGGACAACGGCATCTGGGAGATCCGGGGCGAGCCGCGGCACTTCACGCACTCGCGGGTCATGATCTGGGCCGCGCTCGATCGGGGCGTCCGCGCCGTGCGCGAGAACGGCCTGCCCGGTCCGGTCGAGACCTGGGAGCGCCTCCGCGACGAGGTGCGCGCCGAGATCGAGGCCCAGGGCTTCGACGCCGAGCGCGGCCACTTCGTGCAGTTCTACGGCTCGCCCGAGGTCGACGCGTCGCTCCTCGTGCTGCCGATGGTCGGCTTCGTCCCCGCCGACGACCCGCGGATGCTGGGCACCGTCGCCGAGCTGGAGCGCGTGCTCCTGCAGGACGGCCTGCTGCACCGCTATCGGACCGAGTCCTCGGTCGACGGCCTCGCCGGCGGCGAGCACCCGTTCCTCGCCTGCTCCTTCTGGCTCGTCCGGCAGTACGCCGACTCCGGCCGGATCGACGACGCGCGGACCCTGATGGACCGGCTCGTCGGGCTCTGCAACGACGTGGGCCTCCTCTCGGAGGAGTACGACGTCGAGGGCCGCCGGCACGCGGGGAACACTCCCCAGGCCCTCTCCCACCTCGCCCTGGTGCAGGCGGCCGACGCGATCGCGGCAGCCCGATGAGGCGCCGCCGCGTCGTTCTCGCGACCATCGGCGGAGTCCTCGGAGTCGCGGTCCTCGGCTTCCTCACCTGGAGCTCGATCGTCAGCGGCCCCGACGAGGACGCCCTCGCCCGCGTGCGCGCCGATCCGGCGATCGCGGTCCAGCGCACGGACGACGCGCTCGTGATGACGCCGACCTCGACCGGCGAGCTGGCCGGCACGGGCCTGGTCTTCATCCCCGGAGCGAAGGTCGACGCCTCCTCCTACGAGGCGACCCTGGCTCCGCTGGTCGACGCCGGGGCGACCGTCGTGATCACGCGGCCGATCCTGCACCTGGCCTTCTTCGACCTCCGCTCGCTCGAGACCTTCACCAGCCAGGCCGAGGGCGTCGACCGCTGGCTCGTCGGCGGCCACTCCCTCGGCGGCGTGAAGGCCTGCCAGTGGGCCGAGGCCCCGGCCGTGGCGGGCCTGGTGCTGCTCGGCAGCTACTGCGCGAACGACCTCTCGGGCTCCGGGCTCCCCGTCCTCAGTGTCAGCGGATCGGAGGACGGGCTCAGCACGCCGGAGAAGGTCGCCGACGCGAGCGTCCGGCTGCCCTCCTCCGCCGACCTCGTCGAGATCGACGGCGCCAACCACGCCGACTTCGGCTGGTACGGGCCGCAGGCGGGCGACGGCGAGGCGACCATCAGCCACGAGGAGGCGGACGCCCGCATCGCCGAGGCCCTCCTGGGCTTCGGCCGCGAGGTCGGCTGAGTCGCCCGCTCCCGCTTGACCTCGAGCGCACTCGAAGTCGTAGGTTGACGCCATGTCCACCGCCACCGCCGCCCCGGCCGAGCCGGAGGTGCTGTCGATCTCGCAGGTCGCCGCCGTCACCGGTCTCACCGTGCACACCCTGCGCTACTACGAGCGCGCCGGGCTCATGCTCGACCCGGTCGAGCGCGCCTCGTCGCAGCACCGCCGCTACCGGCCGGCCGACGTCGGCTGGGTCGACTTCCTCACCAAGCTCCGCGCGACCGGGATGCCGATCGCGCGGATCCGCGAGTACGCCCGGCTCCTCCGGATCGGGCCCGCCACGGAGCCGGAGCGCCTCGCGCTGCTCCGGACGCACCGCGAGGAGGTCGAGGCGCAGCTCGCCCGGACACACGCCAGCCTCGCCGCGATCGACATCAAGATCGCGGCGTACCAGGAGAGGACCACCCACTGATGAAGACGATCACCCTCGGATCCGACGTCGCTGCTCTCGAGGTCTCGCGCCTCGGTCTCGGCGCGATGGGCATGTCGGCGTTCTACACCGGCGCCGGCACCGACGACGCGGAGTCGATCCGCACCGTGCACCGCGCCCTCGATCTCGGCGTCACGTTCCTCGACACCGCCGAGATCTACGGCCCGTACACCAACGAGGAACTGCTCGGCCGCGCGCTGGCCGGCCACCGCGACGAGGTCGTGCTGGCGAGCAAGTTCGGCATGATCCGCCACCGAGGCGATGGGGGCCGCGGACTCGACGGCTCCCCGGAGAACCTGCGGCTCGCCGTCGAGGGCTCGCTCGCGCGCCTCGGGACCGACCGCATCGACCTCTACTACCAGCACCGCATGGACCCGGGCGTCCCGGTCGAGGAGACCGCCGGGGCCTTCGCGGAGCTGATCCAGGAGGGCAAGCTCCGCGGCTACGGCCTCTCGGAGGCGGCGCCCGCGACGATCCGGCGCGCTCACTCCGTGCACCCGGTCACCGCTGTGCAGTCCGAGTACTCGCTCTGGACCCGCGACCCCGAGGCGGAGGTGCTGCCGGTCCTCCGCGAGCTCGGCATCGGCTTCGTCCCGTACTCGCCGCTGGGCCGCGGCTTCCTCACGGGCAGCATCCGCTCGGTCGCCGAGCTGGGCAGCGACGACTTCCGCCGCGACAACCCCCGCTTCGCCGACGGAGCGCTGGAGGCGAACCTCCGCATCGTGGAGGCCGTCGACCGTGTGGCGGCAGAGGCGGACGCGACCGCCGCGCAGGTGGCGCTCGCCTGGCTGCTCGCCCAGGGCGAGGACATCGCTCCGATCCCGGGCACCAAGCGCGTCTCGCGCATCGAGGAGAACGCGGCCGCGGACGCCCTCGTGCTGACCGCGGAGCAGCTCGACGTCCTCGGCGCGCTCGAGGCCCCCGTCGGCGACCGCTACGCCGACATGAGCTCCGTGAACCGCTAGGCACCCCGCTCCGACCCCCGCGAGATGCCACCTGTGACGCCCGCGCTCGGCGTGTCGCCGTCACAGGTGGCATCTCGCGGAGGGGGTCAGTCGCGCGGGTCGCGGGTGGGGACTCCGCGGGTGTCGCGCGTGGGCACTCCGCGAGTGTCGCGGGTCGGGGTGTCCCGCAGGTCGATGAGACCCGTGAACATCGCGCCGCGCTCGTTCGAGCGCTCGTCGCCCGAGAACAGGTTGTCCGGGGCGGAGGACCCGTGCCGGCGCGGGGTCGTGGCGGGAGCGGGCTCCCGCTCCATCTCGACGCGCTGACGCGGCAGAGCGACGGGGTCGTTCTCGTGCAGCCACGAGACGAGCCGCTCGCGCACGTAGCAGCGCAGGTCGAAGAGCGTCGGCGCGTCCTTGGCGGTGACGAGCACCCGGATCCGGACGAAGCCGCCCGTCGCGTCGGTCACCTGCAGCACGCTGGTGCGCCGGTCCCAGAGGTCGGTCTCCTCGAGCATGCGGTGCAGCTCCTCGCGCATCTGCTCGGGGCTGACCCGCCAGTCCAGGTCGAGCTCGACGGCGCCGAGCAGCTCGGACCCGGTGCGGGTCCAGTTCTGGAACGGCTGGGTCGTGAAGTAGTTCGTGGGCAGCACCAGGCGGCGGTCGTCCCAGAGGTGGACGACGACGTAGGTCAGCGTGATCTCCTCGATCCGCCCCCACTCGGTCTCGACGATCACCACGTCGTCCAGGCGGATGGCGTCGCTGAAGGCGAGCTGCATCCCGGCGAAGATGTTCGTGAGGCTCGACTGCGCGGCCAGGCCCGCCACGATCGAGAGCACGCCGGCCGAGGCCAGGAGGCTCGCACCGGCCGTGCGGGCCTCGGGGAAGGTCAGCAGCGAGGCGCCGATCGCGATGACCACGACGGCCGCCACGGCGACCCTCCGGATGATCGTCATCTGCGTGCGGAGGCGGCGTGCCCGGCGGTTGTCGGCCGTGTCGGTCCGGTAGCGCTCGGCGCCCAGGTCCTCGAGGAACACGAACAGGGATCCGATCACCCACGCCGCCGCGCCGATCGTGGCGATCTGGAACACCCGCTGCACGAGACCCGGCCAGGGGTCGCCCGACACGGTGGCGGCGAGCGCGGCCCAGACCGCGATGGTCATCAGCAGCACGCGGAACGGGATGCGCAGACGCCGGATCAGCAGGCGCGCCCAGGTCTTGCGCTTGCCGACCGAGCGCAGGACGAGGGCGACGACGGCGGTCGCGACCACGGCGATCACGACCGCGATCACCACGGCGAGCGCGATCGAGCCGATCACGGGGAGGACGTCTTCGGGCACATCGGTCCTTTCTGGAGGGGAAAACGGAAGCGAACGGAGATCCTGCCACGCGAACGGGGGTCGGTGCGCGTCCTGCGCCGGACACCGTGCGGATGCTCAGGCGCTGCCGATCCCGCTCCTCCGCCGCGCGCGCCGTCAGGATCCTGCAAGCGGCCGGGAGCCGTCGCCGGCCTGCAGCCCTGGTCGGCGGGCCGGCGGAGGCGCCTCCACGGGTCCGGTCGGGCCCGGACTGACCCCGGGAACAGCCGGCCCCGGGAACGACGAAGCCCCGCACCTCACGAGGAGGTGCGGGGCTGGTGGTGCACCCCCTCGGACTTGAACCGAGAACCCACTGATTAAGAGTCAGTTGCTCTGCCGATTGAGCTAGAGGTGCATTTCGTCCGGCTGATCGTGCGTGCCGAACCGAGGGATCACACTACCAGCGTCTCCCCCCGTCTCGTCAAATCGAGCGCGGCGGACCGCCCGCGGCGACGATCGGAGCCTCCGCGGGGCCCACCGGTATCGTGGGCGTGTGACCCCCCAGAGCGCTGACCAGAGCTTCGACGACGACCTCCGACTCGCCCTCCGCCTGGCGGACGCGGCCGATGCGATCTCGCGGGAGCGGTTCGGCGCGCTCGACCTCGTCGTGGACACGAAGCTCGACCGCACCCCGGTCACCGACGCCGACCGCGCCGTCGAGGAGGCGATCCGCTCGCTGCTCGCCGCCGAGCGCCCGGACGACGCGATCCTCGGCGAGGAGTTCGGCACCTCGGGCGAGGCCTCGCGGCAGTGGATCCTCGACCCGATCGACGGCACCGCCCACTTCCTCCGCGGCGTCCCGATCTGGGCGACCCTGATCGCGCTCGCGGTCGACGGCGTCCCCGTCGTCGGAGTCGTCTCCGCTCCCGCTCTCGGCACGCGCTGGTGGGCGGCCGAGGGCTCGGGTGCCTGGGCCGTCGAGCTGGAGGCCGGGGCCGAGCCGCGCCCGCTCCGCGTCTCGGGGATCGACACCCTCGCCTCGGCGACCTTCAGCTACAACAGCATCCAGCAGTGGGACGGCGCGGGCCGCCTCCCGCAGCTGCTCGAGCTCGCCGGCGCCGTCTGGCGCGACCGGGCCTACGGAGACGCGTGGCCCTACATGCTCGTCGCCGAGGGGCTCCTCGACGGTGCGGGCGAGTTCGACGTGAAGCCCTACGACCTGGCCGCCCTGGTGCCGATCGTGCAGGAGGCCGGCGGCCGCTTCACCTCCGCCGACGGGGAGGACGGGCCGTGGCACGGCAGCGCCGTCGCCACCAACGGACTGCTGCACGACGAGGTGCTCGCGATCGTGGCGCCGCGATGAGGAGCCGGACGGCCGCGCTCGCCTCGGCGGCGCTCCTCCTGCTCCTCTCGGGCTGCTCCTCCGTCGTCGGGCCGGACGGTCCCGAGGCCGTGCGCGACGAGGGCGGCACGGTGGCGACCGCCGGCGTCACCGACGTGTTCTCGCTGCGCCGCGGCGACTGCCTGGCCGACCCGGGCGACGACCGCATCGCCGACGTCGACGTCGTGCCGTGCGCCGAGGAGCACGCGCTGGAGGTCTTCCACACGTTCGCGCAGCCCGGAGACCGCTACACCAGCCGCAACACGCTGCTCGCCCAGGCCGAGGCGGGCTGCGAGCCGGAGTTCGGCGCTGTGATGGGGATCGCCTACGGGGACTCCGCCCTCGAGTACCGCTCGCTGGTCCCCTCCGAGGTCGGCTGGCGCCACGGCGACCGCACGATCGTCTGCGCCGTCCTCGATCCGGCCGACGACTCCACCACCGGCAGCCTCTTCGGCTCCGCTCGCTGACCACGGCTCCGGTCGACCCCCCGTTCGGCTCATTGACACGCGCCCCGGCGGAGCGCAGGGTGAAGGGACGACCGGCAGGCGCGAGGGGGCGCGGAGACCGGCGGCTCAGGAGTCGACATGCAGGACCGGCACGACCAGGAACCCCCCGAGCGCTCGCGCACGGCCGAGCAGCACTGGGGACCGGCGGACAGCCTGTTCCCGAGGCTCCACCGGCAGAGCTCCCTGCTCGCCGCGGCGGAGGCTGTCGCGCAGGTCGACGGGCCCGGCCCGGGCGACGTCTGGTCGCGGCTCCTGCACGACTACGCCAACGCCTCCGACCGCGTCGTCTCGGTGGACGGCGACGCCGAGGCCGCCACGCTCGGCTGGCTGAAGCCGCGCGGTGTGGTCTCGCTGCTGGTCACCGAGCGGTGCGACGACGACGCCGCCGCCGAGCACCTGGTGGCCGCGCTCGCCGCGATGAACGCCGTGACCCTCTCCGTGCACGAGGCGCGAGCAGTACGCCTCCGTCCTCTGCTGGAGGTGCTGCACCGGCTCCTGCCCGACGCGTTCGCCGAGCTGCCGGTGGACCGCAGCGCCCACTACCCGGCCGGCACCGCCGTCGCTGTGCTGGCGCCGGGTGTGCTCTACCGGGACTGGACCCCGCCGCAGGCTCTCGCCGGCCCGGCGCACGACGACGACGACCGGCTGGCGATGCTCACCCTCTACGGGCGGATCAGACAGCTCGACGTGCGCCCGTCGTGAGGGCGGCGGAGCGGAGCTCCCAGTGTGCGACGACGACCGGTGGTGGAGATGGGGGGAATCGAACCCCCGTCCATCGCTGTGATTCTGCGCCTTCTACGGGTGTAGCCGATGAGAGCGTTCTGCTCGGCCCCGACCGTTACCATCGGCGCATCGGTCGACGGGCCCAGCCCGAGTGCAAGTCCCGCGTCGCCCTCAGGCGTAACGACGCAGCAAGTCCTCTAGATGACGCCAGGATCCGGGGCGAGGACGCACCCACGGGCTGACGGACTATCTACTCTGGCTTAGGCAGCGAGAGCGAAGTCGGTGCGCTTCTGTTCGGCACCTGTGTTTTCCAGGGATCGTTGACGAGATGACCCTGGATCCTCGACCCGCTTCTCGCAGTTTCGCAGGCAATGTCGAAACCGATCATCCCCGCGAGCACTCGACGGCCCGGAGGCCGCTGGAGTGGGTCGTTCGTCGCACACTGTGGAGTTACGAGTCCTAGTCTACCTCAGCTCCGCGGGCGGTCACCCGGCGGCGGCGCAGATCGAGCAGACCCAGCACGAGCGCGAGCGCGATCAGCCCGAGGGTGACGAAGTAGCCGTTGCGGAAGGCATCGTGGTAGCGGTCCAGCCCCTCCGCCATCCCCTGCTCGCTCGCCAGCGTCGCGAAGAAGACGGCGGAGGCGCAGGCGGTGCCGACCGCGGTGCCCACGCGCTGGCCGAGCTGGCCCACGGAGCCCGCCACGCCGCCCTGCGTCGGCGGGATCTCGGCGAGGGTGAGCGTCTGGTTCGGCGACACGACGAAGCCGCCGCCGGCCCCGGCGACGAGCATCGCGGCACCCATGCCGTAGGCCGCGGTCTCGGCCGGGAGGAGCTCGGCGGCGAGCAGCACGAGCGTGAAGCCGATGACCACGAGCACGATGCCGAGCACCACCAGTGCGCGGCCGTAGCGCTGCACGAGCTTGCCGCCGTACCAGGCGGTCACCGCCGAGGTCAGCGCGAACGGGATGCTCACCATGCCGGCGAACACCGGCTCGAGGCCGAGCCCCTGCTGGAGGAAGAGCGTGGTGAGGAGGAAGGTCGCCGGGATCGCGGCGAAGTAGGAGGTCGCGACCAGGATGCCGTTGCGGTAGGAGCTCGTCCGGAAGATGCGGAAGTCGATGACGGGCGTCCGCTCCGACGCGGCGTAGTGCGCCTCCCAGCGCACGAAGACGGCGGCGGCGGCCGCGGCGAGGACCAGCCAGAACCAGCGGTAGGGCGAGTCCGAGGAGGAGCCCGTGGTCAGCAGGAACGGCAGCATGAACGCGAAGATCGCGACCGCCAGCAGGAGCAGGCCGACCGGGTCGAGGGACCGGTCCCCCTCGGGCCGCGAGCGCTTCTTCGGGATGAGCTTCCAGGCGAAGACCAGCGCGGCGACGCCCAGCGGGATGTTCATCCAGAACAGCAGGCGCCAGCCGTCCTGCTCGCCGCCGATCGCGATCAGGAGGCCGCCGAGGGTCGGGCCGAAGGCGGTCGACAGGCCGATGGTCGCGCCGAAGACCCCGAAGGCCCGGGCACGCTCGGCGCCGGTGAACATCTGCTGCACCAGCCCGAGGACCTGGGGCATCTGGATGCCCGCGGCGACGCCCTGCAGGAAGCGCGCGACGACGAGCAGCTCGATCGACGGCGCGAGCGCGCAGAGCAGGCTCGTCACCGTGAACGCGGTCAGCCCGATGAGGAACAGCAGGCGGCGCGAGCGGATGTCGCCCAGCCGACCGGCCGGCACGAGCGCCAGTCCGAAGGCGAGCGCGTAGCCCGCGACGATCAGCTGCAGCTGGCTCGCGTCCGCTCCGAGCGAGCGCTCGATCGACGGCAGGCCGACGTTGACCTTCGAGAGGTCGAGGATCGTGATGGCCGCGACTCCGACGCTCACCGCGAAAGCGCGCCACCGCGTCTTCTCGTCGGCGGCGCTCAGGGCGGCGGGGGCGCTGTTCTCGGGGGAGGTCACGCGCCCCAGTCTCCCAAAGCACGGCGCGCGAAGAAGAGGCTTGCGCGGCACCCGTCGGACATCGCCCGCCGGGGCCTACTCGCCGAGGCGGCGGCGGGTCGACATCGCGCGGTCCGCCTCGCGGCGGTCCTGGCGCTCGCGGAGGACCTGGCGCTTGTCGTAGTCCTTCTTGCCCTTGGCCACGGCCAGCTCGACCTTGGCCTTGCCGTCGCTGAAGTACAGCGAGAGCGGGATCAGCGTGTACCCGCCCTCCTTCACCTTGTTGTGGATCTTGAGGATCTGCGCCTTGTGCAGCAGCAGCTTGCGCTTGCGGCGCGGCGGGTGGTTCGTCCAGGTGCCCTGCGCCCACTCGTTGATGTGGACGGCGTCGAGCCACGCCTCTCCCCCGTCGACGAAGGCGTAGCCGTCGACCAGCGAGGCTCGGCCGGCCCGGAGGGACTTCACCTCGGTGCCGGTGAGCACGAGGCCCGCCTCGTAGGTGTCCTCGATGAGGTAGTCGTGGCGCGCCTTGCGGTTGGTCGCGACGACCTTCTGTCCCTGTTCTCTGGGCACGGCTGCTCCTCGGGTCGCGAGCGGATGAAGGGGGCGGGCATCGTCGGGGCGATGCACCGGTGGGCCGCCCCGAACGGGACAGCCCACCAGTATACGTCCGGTCCGGGATCAGACCCGCAGGTACCGCGCGATCGCGACGTTCGCCGAGACGGCGGCCAGGACGATGCCGACCACGATCAGGATCGGCACGACGATCAGAGCGTCGTCGAGTCCCACGAAGGAGGTCAGCGGGATCCGGTACGCCAGGAACCCCTGCACGAAGACCTGCACGATGGCGACCACCGCGACTCCCGCGAGGATCGAGCCGACCAGCGCGGCGAAGACCCCCTCGAGGATGAACGGGGTCTGGATGAACCTGTTCGAGGCCCCCACCAGCCGCATGATGCCCAGCTCCCGTCTCCGCGAGAACGCCGAGAGGCGGATCGTGGTGGCGATGAGCAGCACGGCTGCGACGAGCATCAGGACGGCGATGCCGATCGCCGTGTAGCTCGCCGCGTTGAGGATCGAGAAGATCTGGTCGAGGTACTGCCGCTGGTCGGTGACGCTCTCGACTCCCGAGACGCTCGACAGGCTCTCCACGATGACGTCCGACTGGGTCGGGTCCTTCAGGTTGATCCAGAAGGTCTGGTTGAGCAGGTCGGGAGTGACGTACTCGGCGACCGGGTTGCCCGCGAACTGCTCCTGGAAGTTCGCGTAGGCCTGGTCGTGGTCCTCGAAGTAGGAGCGGTCGATGTACGGCGCGAGCGTGGCGCCCTCGAGCTGGCCCTGCACCGCGTCGATCTGCTCGGCGGTGGCGTCGGAGCCGCTGCAGTTCGAGCCACCGGAGGTGGCGGTGCACATGTACACCGCGACCTGCGCCTTGTCGTACCAGAAGTTCTTCATCTGGCCGATCTGCATCTGGAGCAGGATCGCCGTGCCGACGAAGGTGAGGGAGATGAAGGTCACCAGGATCACCGAGACGACCATGGAGACGTTGCGCCGGAGGCCGCTGGCGACCTCCGACCAGATCAGTGCGAATCTCACTTGACGGGTCCTACGTTCTGCTGGTCGTCGCCGGTCTCGTCGCCCTCGCCCGCGTGGGCGCGGAGGCCGAGGCGCGCGGCGAGCGACTCCTCGGGCAGGGCGCCGGTGTCGGCGGGGAGGAAGATCGGACCGGTCTGGCTCTGCAGCTCGACGACGCGCGGGGCGGCGGCGGGCTCGGCGGCCGGCTCCGGCTCGCGCTCCGGCTCGACGGCGGCGGAGCGGCGGCCCTCGGGGACGCGGGGCTGGGCGGCGGTCTGCGAGAGGCGGGCCGGCTCGATCGGCGGGGCCGGGGCCTCCTGGCGCAGGTCGACCTCGGGGACCTCGGCGGGCGCGAGCTCGCTGTCGATGATCGCCGGGGGCGCCGGCTGCTCGGCGACCGCGTGGTCGTCGGCCGCCACGACCACGACGCCGTCGTGGACGACGGTGATGCTCTCGGTCTGGCCGTAGCCGCCCTGGCTCTCGTCGCGGACGATGCTGCCGGCCGAGAGCTCGATGACGCGGCGCTTCATCTGGTCGACGATGCCGGCCTCGTGGGTCGCCATGATCACGGTCGTGCCGCCCGCGTTGATCCGCTCGAGCAGTGCCATGATGCCGGCGCTCGTGGTCGGGTCGAGGTTGCCCGTGGGCTCGTCGGCCAGCAGGACGGCCGGCTTGTTGACGACGGCACGGGCGATCGCCACGCGCTGCTGCTCGCCGCCGGAGAGCTCGTGGGGCAGGCGCGACGCCTTGCCCGCGAGGCCCACCATCTTGAGCGTGTCCGGGACGGCCTCCTGGATGTAGCCCTTCGACTTGCCGATCACCTGGAGGCTGAACGCGACATTGTCGAAGACGGACTTGTTCGGCAGCAGCCGGAAGTCCTGGAACACGACGCCCATGTTGCGACGGAAGTACGGGACCTTGCGGCTCGAGATCTTGCCGAGGTTCTGCCCGAGCACGTGGATCGACCCGGAGGAGGGGCGCTCCTCCTTGAGGATCAGGCGGAGGCAGCTGGACTTGCCGGAGCCGGAGGCGCCGACGAGGAAGACGAACTCGCCCCGGAGGATCTCGAGATCGATGGCGTTGAGGGCGGGTCTCGTGCCGCCCCGATACTGCTTGGAGACGTTGTCGAAGCGAATCATGTCGGTACGAGGGTAAGCGACGATCCCGAAGAGTCCGCCGAGGGGGCGCGCGGCGCGTCGGTGGGGACGCGCCCGAGCCGCGCTAGGAGGACTTCCGCCAGCGGATCCCGGCGGCGATGAAGCCGTCCAGATCGCCGTCGAACACGTGCGAGGGGTTGCCGACCTCGTGGTCGGTGCGCAGGTCCTTCACCATCTGGTACGGAGCGAGGACGTAGCTGCGCATCTGGTCGCCCCAGCTCGCGGTGATGGTGCCGGCGAGCTCCTTCTTGGTGGCCGCCTCCTGCTCCTTCTGCAGCAGCAGGAGCCGCGACTGGAGCACGCGCATCGCCGCGGCGCGGTTCTGGATCTGGCTCTTCTCGTTCTGCATCGACACCACGGTGCCGGTGGGCAGGTGGGTGAGGCGCACCGCGGAGTCGGTGGTGTTCACCGACTGGCCGCCCGGGCCGGAGGAGCGGAAGACGTCCACGCGGATGTCGTTGTCCGGGATCTCGATCGCCCCGGCCTCCTCCATCAGCGGGATGACCTCGACCGCGGCGAAGGAGGTCTGGCGCTTGCCCGCGGCGCCGAAGGGGCTCATCCGCACGAGGCGGTGGGTGCCGGCCTCGACCGAGAGCGTGCCGAAGGCGTAGGGGGCGTCGATCTGGAAGGTGGCCGACTTGATGCCCGCCTCCTCCGCGTAGCTGGCGTCCATGACGGTCGCCGCGTACTTGTGCTTCTCGGCCCAGCGGAGGTACATGCGCATGAGCATCTCGGCGAAGTCGGAGGCGTCGACGCCGCCCGCGCCCGCGCGGATGGTGACCACGGCGGGGCGGTCGTCGTACTCGCCGTCGAGCAGGGTCTGCACCTCGAGCTCGCCCATGACCTTCTGGAGGGAGGAGAGCTCGGCGATCGCCTCCTGCTCGGACTCGGCGTCCTCGGCCTCGTTCGCCATCTCGACGAGCACCTCGAGGTCGTCCAGGCGCCGGTCGATCGCGGTGATCCGCGCGAGCTCGGACTGGCGGTGGCTGAGGGCGCTGGTCACCTTCTGCGCGTTGGCCGTGTCGTCCCACAGGTCGGGGGCGCCGGCCTGCTCGCTGAGCTCGGCGATCTTCGAGCGGAGACCGTCCACGTCGATGACGGCGCGGATGTCGGCGAAGGTGGAGCGGAGAGCAGTGATCTGCTCGGTGAAGTCGTTGTCCAGCATGGTGCGTCCAGACTACCGGGGGCCGGGGGCCGCCCTCCGGCCCGGGCGTACCCTGGGGACGGTGACCAGCACCGCTCCGCGCCCCTTCCCCGTCGGGCCGCTGCTGCTGTCGACCTTCCTCCCCACCCTCCTCTTCTCCATCGGCGAGGGGGCGATCATCCCCCTCCTGCCGGCCGCGGCCGGCGACCTCGGCGCGACGCTGGCCCTGGCGGGCCTCGTGGCGGGGATGATCATGATCGGCGAGCTGGCGGGCGACATCCCCAGCGGCTGGATCGTCTCCCGGATCGGCGAGCGCGGCGCGATGCTCGGAGCCTCGGCCGCGTCGATCCTCGGGCTCGTGGTGTGCCTGCTCTCGACGTCATGGGTCGGGCTGACGATCGGCGTCTTCGTGATCGGCCTCGCGACCGCGGTCTTCGCGCTGGCGCGGCACGCGTTCATGACGTCGTTCGTCCCGATCACGCACCGCGCCCGCGCGCTCAGCGCCCTCGCCGGGGCGTTCCGCGCCGGCTGGCTGATCGGCCCGTTCCTGGCGGCCGGGGTGGTGCACCTCACCGGCTCCGTCGAGTCCGTCTTCTGGGTGCACATCGTCTGCTGCGTGGCGGCGGTCGTGGTCCTGCTGCTCGTGCCCGACCCCGCGACGGTGCTGCGGCGGGCGCAGGCCGCGGCCGACCGCGCCGCTCCGGAGGACGTGGTCGCCGCGGAGGCGTCGGCGACCGTCCCGGAGTCGCCGCAGTCGCTGCTCGGGACGCTGCGCGAGCACCGCGGGGTCCTCGCTCGGATGGGGATCGGCGCCGCCGTGATCGGGGCGCTGCGGGCGAGCCGGACGCTGATCCTCCCCCTCTGGGCGGTGAGCATCGGGCTCGCCGAGACCGACACCGCGATCATCATCGGCATCGCCGGCGCGCTCGACTTCGCCCTCTTCTACGCCGGCGGCCAGCTGATGGACCGCTTCGGCCGGGGCGCCACCGCGATCCCCTCGATGATCGGCCTCGGGCTCGGCCACCTCGCCCTCGCCGCCTCGGTGCTCGCCCTCGATCCGGTGCCCTGGTTCGTCGCCGTGGCCTGCGTGCTCGCGGCCGCGAACGGCATCGGCTCCGGGATCCTGATGACCATCGGCGCCGATCTCGCGCCCCCCGCCGATCCGGCCCCGTTCCTCGGCGCGTTCCGCTTCACCGGCGACGCGGGCAACGCCGCCGCCCCGATCGTCGTGTCGGCGCTCACCGCCCTGATCTCCCTCCCCTTCGCCGCCGTCGTGATGGGGGCGCTCGGTCTGGGCGGAGCGGGGGCGCTCGCCCGCTGGATCCCGCGGTACCTCCCCCGGGCGGCCTCCCGCGGCTGAGGCGCGGGGCCCTCCTCCTACACTGGAGCCCGCACGCGGGAGTGGTGGAATGGCAGACACGCAGGATTTAGGTTCCTGTGCCGAGAGGCGTGAGGGTTCGAGTCCCTCCTTCCGCACGGGATCGGCCGGTACGCTGAGCGCGCTCGCGTGACCGCCGACCGGCCACCGGCCCCCGTCGACTGGAGATCCGTTGAACCACGCCGCCCTCGTCCCCTGGCTCGATCCGGAGACGATCCTGACCTCGTTCGGCCCCTGGGGCGTGCTCGTGGTCTGCCTGATCGTGTTCGCCGAGACCGGGCTCCTGATCGGCTTCCTCTTCCCGGGCGACACGCTGCTGATCATCACGGGCCTGCTGGCGCACGAGAACGCCTCGAACGGCGGCCTCGGCGTCCCGATCTGGCTCATCTGCCTGGCTGTCGGGTTCTCGGCCTTCGTCGGCGGCGAGGTCGGCTACCTGATCGGGCACAAGGCCGGCCCGCGCATCTTCGAGCGCAAGGAGTCCGGCTTCTTCAGCATCGAGAACGTGAAGCGGACCAACGCGTTCTTCGAGCGCTTCGGCGGCCTCGCCGTGATCCTCGCGCGCTTCGTGCCGATCGTCCGCACCTTCGCGCCGATCGCGGCCGGCGTGGCCCACATGAACTACCGCAAGTACAGCCTCTACAACCTCATCGGCGCCCTGATCTGGGGCAGCGGGGTCACCCTGATCGGGTGGCTGCTCGCCTTCATCCCGCCGGTCGCCGACTTCGTCTCGCACTACATCGACGTGATCCTGATCGGCGCGGTCGTGCTCGCGCTGGTGCCGACGCTGTTCCACTTCTTCCAGCAGCAGCGCAAGGCGAAGCTCGCCGCGGACCCCGAGACCGACTCGAGCGAGTCGGCCGCCTACGTGCTCGACGCCGACACGCTGGACGACAAGCACCCGAAGTCCTGACCTCCGCCTCCGCGAGATGCCACTCGCGTACGCGACACGCCGACAGGCGTGCACCGGAGTGGCATCCCGCGGTGGGAACCCGCCGGGTCAGAGCCGGGCGGACAGGGCGGCGAGCTCGGCGCGCAGCGCGGTGAAGGCGCGGGCGCGGTGGCTCCGGGCGTTCTTCTGCTCGGGAGCGAGCTCGGCCGCCGTGAGCGCCCCGGCCTCGGGGACGAACACCGGGTCGTAGCCGTGGCCGTTCGCACCGCGCGGCGCCGTCGCGATCGCGCCGTCCCAGCGGCCCTCGACCACCGTCTCCTGCCCGCCGGGGAGCACGGAGTCCGGCACCACGAGGGCGATGGTGCAGCTGAAATGCGCACCGCGGTGCTCCGCCTTCACGTCGTGCAGCTGCGCCAGGAGGAGCTCGAGGTTGGCCGTCGCGTCGTGCGCGCGTCCCGACCAGCGGGCCGAGAAGATGCCGGGGGCGCCGCCGAGGACGTCGACGCAGATCCCGGAGTCGTCCGCGAGCGCCACGAGGCCGGTGTGCGCCGACGCCGCGCGCGCCTTGATCAGCGCGTTCTCGGCGAAGCTCACGCCGTCCTCGACGGGCTCGGGTCCGTCGTAGGCGCGGACGCCGACCCCGGGGAGGGCGCCGGCCAGCATGGCGCGGAACTCCTCCACCTTGCCCGCGTTGTGCGTGGCGAGGACGAGGTCCAGGCTCACGCGCCGGGCTCCCCGGCGAGCGCCTCGGCCTGGATGCGCGCGAGGTCGGAGGCGCCGGCGACCGCGAGGTCGAGCAGAGCGTCGAGCTCGCGGCGGTCGAACGGGGCCCCCTCGGCGGTGCCCTGCACCTCGACGAACAGGCCGCGTCCAGTGACGACGACGTTCATGTCGGTCTCGGCGCGCACGTCCTCGACATAGGCCAGGTCGAGCATCGGCACGCCGTCGATGATGCCGACCGACACCGCCGTGAGGCTGTCGATCAGCGGCTGCGCCTTCTGCCCCACGTACTTCTTGCCGCGCGCCCACTCGATCGCGTCGGCCATCGCCACGTACGCGCCGGTGATCGCCGCAGTGCGGGTGCCGCCGTCGGCCTGGAGGACGTCGCAGTCGATGACGAGGGTGTTCTCGCCGAGCGCCTTCGTGTCGACCACCGCGCGCAGGCTCCGGCCGATCAGCCGGGAGATCTCGTGCGTGCGCCCGCCGACCTTCCCCTTGACCGACTCGCGATCCATGCGGGAGTTGGTGGAGCGGGGCAGCATCGCGTACTCGGCGGTGACCCAGCCCTTGCCCTTGCCCTGCAGCCAGCGCGGCACGCCGTTGGTGAAGGAGGCGGTGCAGAGCACCTTGGTGTTCCCGAACGAGACGAGCGCGGATCCCTCGGCCTGGGTGCTCCAGCCGCGCTCGATCGTCACGGTGCGCAGCTCGTCGGGCGCACGCCCGTCCTTGCGCGCGGCCTTCGATGCGGTGCTGTCGGTCACTCGGGTCTCCCTCGGTCGTGCGGGAGCGCGGCCCGGTCGAGCTCGCGCAGGTTGATGGTGCCGGTCTCGACGAGGTCGACGCTCGAGACCTCCGGTCCGAGGAAGCGGCGGGCGAGGCGGACGAAGTCGCTCGAGCCCGTCTCCTCCCACCGGTAGGTCGGCGGCGCGGCGGAGGTGCGCTGCAGGCCGTGCGCCACGAGGGTCCGGTAGACGTCGAGCGCGGTCTCCTCGGCGCTCGAGACGAGGCGGACGTCCGGCCCCATCACATACGCGATCGCACCGCGCAGCAGCGGGTAGTGGGTGCAGCCCAGGACGAGCGTGTCGACCCCCGCGGCCTTGAGCGGCGCGAGGTACTCCTCCGCCACCGCGAGAAGCTCGTCGCTCCAGGTGACGCCCGCCTCGACGAACTCGACGAAGCGCGGGCAGGCGGCGGTGAACAGCTGCAGGTCGGGCGCGGCGACGAAGGCGTCGTCGTAGGCGCGGGAGCGGATCGTCCCGACCGTGCCGATCACGCCGACGCGGCGGTTGCGGGTGTCGCGGACAGCGCTGCGGACGGCGGGCTGGATGACCTCGATCACCGGGATGCCGCGGCCGAGCGTGTAGCGCTCGCGGGCGTCGCGCATCATCGCGGCCGAGGCGGTGTTGCAGGCGATGACGAGCAGCTTGGCGCCCTGGTCGACCAGCGTGTCGAGGGTGTCGAGGGCGTAGGCGCGGACGTCGGCGAGCGGCTTGGGCCCGTAGGGCGAGTGCGCGGTGTCGCCCAGGTAGACGATCGACTCGTTCTGCAGCTGGTCGATCACGGAGCGGGCGACGGTGAGCCCGCCGACTCCGGAGTCGAAGATGCCCAGCGGTGCGTCCGTCACGGGGGAACAGCCTACCCGCGCCCTGCGGCCCGGTCCCGGCCGCACGCCGTTCCGGGGCCGGGCGGCGTGCGCAAGCCCCGGCGCCCGCGCCTGGGCTGCTCGGGGGCGGCCGTGGAACACTGAGCGGATGGACTCCACGGCCTTCCTCACCGACCGGTACGAGCTCACGATGGTCGAGGGCGCCCTCGGCAGCGGCACCGCCGACCGCCGCTGCATGTTCGAGGTGTTCGCCCGGAGCCTGCCGCCCGGACGCCGCTACGGCGTGCTCGCCGGGACCGGCCGGCTCCTCGAGCTGATCTCCCGCTTCCGCTTCGGCGACGACGAGCTGTCCTGGCTCCGCGAGAACCGCGTGGTCGACTCCCGCACGCTGGACTGGCTCGCCGACTACCGCTTCCGCGGCGACGTCTGGGGCTACCGCGAGGGTGAGGTCTACCTCCCGGGCTCCCCCGTGCTCATCGTCGAGGCGCCCTTCGCCGACGGCGTGCTGCTGGAGACCCTGGTGCTCAGCGTCCTCAACCACGACAGCGCCGTGGCGAGCGCCGCCGCGCGGATGGTCTCGGCCGCCGACGGGCGACCGCTCGCCGAGATGGGCTCGCGCCGCGCCGGTGAGCGGTCCGCCGTCGCGGCCGCTCGCGCCGCCTACATCGCCGGATTCGGCGCCTCCTCGAACCTGGAGGCGGGCCGCAGCTTCGGCGTGCCCACGATGGGCACCTCCGCGCACTCCTTCACCCTCCTCCACGACTCGGAGGAAGAGGCGTTCCGCGCGCAGGTCGCCGCGCTCGGCCCCGGCACGACCCTCCTGGTGGACACCTACGACGTGACAGCCGCCGTCGACCTGGCGGTCCGCGTCGCCGGCACCGGCCTCGGCGCTGTGCGCATCGACTCCGGCGACCTCCCCCAGCAGGTGGCCGCCGTCCGGCAGCAGCTGGACGCGCTCGGCGCGACCGGCACGCGCATCACCGTCACCAACGACCTCGACGAGTACGGGATCGCCGCGCTCGCGGCCTCACCGGTCGACTCCTACGGCGTCGGCACCTCGGTGGCGACGGGCTCGGGCCACCCGACGGCGGGCATGGTCTACAAGCTGGTCGCGCACGAGGACGACGCGGGCGAGTGGGTCGCGGTGGCGAAGAAGTCGGTCTCGAAGGCGTCGATCGGCGGACGGAAGGCCGCCGGCCGTCTGCTCTCCGACGACGGGATCGCCGAGGCCGAGGTCGTGCACGTGGGCGCCGGCCCCGAGGGCGCCGTCGGCGAGGGCGAGCGGGCGCTGCTCGTCCCCCTGATCGAGGACGGGACGATCCGTCCCGAGCACCTCGGCATCGAGGGAGTGGCGGCAGCCCGCGCGCACCACGCCAACGCGGTCCTCGAGCTGCCGATCGACGCGCTCCGGCTCGGCCGCGGCGAGCCCGTCATCCCGACCCGCTACGAGTGAGCGGGCGGGCGCTCACTTCATCTTCGCGTAGATCTCCTTGCAGGCCGGGCACACCGGGAACTTCTCCGGGTCGCGGCCCGGGAGCCACTTCTTGCCGCAGAGCGCGCGGACCGGCTTGCCGGTGATGGCGCTCTCGAGGATCTTGTCCTTCGGCACGTAGTGGGAGAAGCGCTCGTGGTCGCCCGGCTCGATGGACTCCTGGTTGAGGAGCTCCTCGAGCTCGCGGTCGAGCGTGGCGGTTCCTCCGCCTCCCTCGAGGGGGTCGGTGCTGCTGTTCTGGACGCGCGGAATCATGCCGACGATCCTACGCGCGGAGCCCGGGCCCGCGGCCGTGCGCTCCGGATCGGGCGGCGCTAGTAGCGGCTGGTGAACGCGACCAGCTCGGTCGCGCGGCGCTCGAACAGCCGGCCGCCGAGGAGCACGCCGAGGGCGAAGACGACCACGGCGCTGCCGAAGCCGACGAGCACGGCGTCGCCCGCCGCCTCCGGGTCGACGAACAGGGCCCGGACGCCGAGCACCACGGCCGGAGCCGAGAGGAGCAGCCCCAGGCCGAACGCGAGGGACTGCGGACCGGCGCCACTGGCTCCGGGGGCCTGGGGCTGCGTGAACGCGCTGTCGCCCGGGCGCGGAGCCGGATAGGCGAGCCGTGCCGAGACGGCGCTGGCGACGCCGGCGGGGACGAGCAGGAGGCAGGTGTTCACCGCGAGCACGACGGGCAGCGCATCGCGGAGCCCCGAGGTCGCGCTGCTGATCAGCGAGCCGAGCACGACGACCGGCACGCCGAGCAGGAGGGTCGGGAAGGCGCGGCCGAGCCGGTCCGACCAGCCGCGGACGCCCGCGGCCACGTGGAGCCAGAACGCCGAGCCGTCGTAGGCGACGTCGTTGTGCAGGAACCAGCCGAGGAACAGCGCGATCAGCGGGACCGGGAGCAGCGAGAGCAGCGGGAAGGGGACGCCGACGACCGCGAGCAGCAGCAGGGCCGCGACCGGCAGCACCGGCACGGCGACGAGCGACGCCTGATAGCGCGGATCCCGGAGCCAGTAGGTGATGCTGCGCGCCGCGATCGCGCCGGTCCGGGTCGAGCCGAGGACGTCGAACCAGCCCAGCCGGAGGCCGCGCGGCGGCCGGTGCGTGCGCTCGGGGCGCTCCGTCAGCAGGCGGACGACGAGCCACCAGAGCGCGCCCGCCGCGACGAGCGTCGCCAGGGCCAGCAGGAGCGGGCCGAGCGCGTCGCCGGTCCGGGCGGCCGGGGCGATCATCCACGCCGCACCGAACGGAGTGGCCCCCACCGCCGCACCCCAGCGCTCGAGCACCGGGGTGTCCCCCGTGTCGACCAGCGCCGCGGCACCGAGGGCGGCGGGACCGCCGAGCATCAGCACCAGGCCGAGGACGGCCAGCAGCTCGCGGGCGGTCCTGGAAGGGACGAGGGCTGCGGAGGCGGCGAGGCCGATCCGCGCGAAGAGCGAGGCCGTCGCCACCGCGAGGAGCGGGCCGACCACGGCGAAGGCGCCGGCGCCGGGGACGAGCGGCGCGCTCGCGAGCCCGACCACCAGCAGGGCGAGCGTGGGGACCGAGACGAGGCCGGCCAGGGCGAGCGCCCCGGCCAGGCGGAGCGGCGGCAGGCCGAAGAGGCGGAACGCGCGCGGATCCATCGGGTCGAGCGGGCCGAGCAGGAAGGGCAGCACCAGGAAGCCGACGGAGACGAGCCCGCCGGCGGTCACGAGGGCGCCCGCCGCCGCGTCCGAGGAGCGCAGCGCGCCGATCGCTCCGATCAGCAGGGCCGTCACCGCGACGACCACGAGCACGCCCAGGACGGCGCCGGCCGAGCGCGCGGGCCCGGAGCGGAACGCGCCCAGGAGGACGTCGATCCTCAGCCGGAGAAGTCGTGCAGCCACTGCAGCCCCTCGGCGATCTGCTTGCCGCCCGCGAGCTCGAGGAAGCGCTCCTCCAGCGTCGCGGTGCCGGCGACCTCCGCGACCGTTCCGGAGGCGAGCACGCGCCCGCCGACGATCACGGCCACGTCGTCGCAGACGCGCTCGATGAAGTCGAGCCCGTGGCTGGAGAGGACGACGGTGCCGCCGCCCTCGACGAAGCGGCGCAGCACGGTGATGACGGCGGCCGAGGAGACCGGGTCCACCGACTCGAACGGCTCGTCGAGGACCAGTACGCGCGGGGCGTGGATCATCGCCGCCGCGAGGGCGACCTTCTTCGCCATCCCCGCGGAGTAGTCCGAGATCAGGCGCTCCAGCGCGTCGGAGAGGCCGAGCGCCTCGGCCAGCTCGATCGTGCGCTGCTTCGCCGTGGCGAGGTCGATGCCGCGCAGCGCGGCGGAGTAGGCGAGGAACTGGGCGCCGGTGAGCCGGTCGAACAGCCGGAGGCGGTCGGGCAGGACGCCGATCAGCGGTTTCGCGGCCGACGGGTCCTTCCAGACGTCGACGCCGTGCACGAGGACGCGACCGGTGTCGGGGCGCAGAAGGCCCGTCATCATCGAGAGCGTGGTGGTCTTGCCCGCGCCGTTCGGGCCGATGATCCCGTAGAAGGTCCCGGCGCGGACGGCCAGGTCGATGCGGTCGACCGCCACCGTCCTCCCGAAGGTCCGGGTCAGCTGGTGCAGCTCGAAGACGACGGGCGAGGCGCCGTCCGGATCCGCGGCGCCCTCAGCGGGCTCGGCGTTCGTCGCGGACGTCATCCGGCTACGGTACCAACTCGCCCGCGGGCCCCCGGCGCCCGCGCCGACACCCGGCGACACGGCGGGAGGTCAACCACCCTGGCCCCGGGGGGCGTGAACTGTACACTAGGTCCCTGGCCGCGAAGTCGATCAGATCGAGACGCAGCGGTTAATTCGAGGAGAACACACGATGATGCACACAGGTTCGACGAGCAGCAGCCCCGCCACCGTCGTCATCCTCGCCGCAGGGATGGGCAGCCGGCTCGGCCGCTCCCTCCCCAAGCCGCTCACGCCGCTCAGCGACGGGCGCACGATCATGCAGCAGCAGTTCGACAACATCCACCACGCCTTCGGCACGAAGGTCCCGGTGAGCATCGTCGTCGGCTACAAGCTCGAGCACATCATCGAGGCCTTCCCCTCGGCGACGTTCGTCTACAACGAGCAGTACGACCAGACCAACACCTCCAAGAGCCTCCTCCGCGCGCTGCAGGCGAGCGGGCAGGGCGGCGTGCTGTGGATGAACGGCGACGTCGTCTTCGACCCGCGCATCCTCGATCGGGCGGCCGCGCTCATCGCGAAGGACGTCTCCTTCGTCACCGTCAACACCTCGAAGGTGTCGGACGAGGAGGTCAAGTACACGACGAGCGCCGAGGGCTTCATCCAGGAGCTCTCCAAGACGGTGCGCGGCGGCCTCGGCGAGGCGGTCGGGATCAACTACGTGTCCGCCTCCGACAAGGCCGCGCTGGTGCGCCAGCTCGCCCGGGTCGACGCCCAGGACTACTTCGAGCGTGGCATAGAGTTGGCGATCGAGCAGGACCGCCTGCTCGTCGAGCCGATGGACATCTCCGACCTCTACGCCGTCGAGGTGGACTTCGCCGAGGACCTCGAGCGCGCGAACCTCTTCGTCTGACGCTCCCGGCTCCTCCCCCGGCTCGAGCGGAGCCGACGGGAGGAGTCGCGCAGTGAGCACGGCCGACACCCTCGCGACCGAGACGGCGCTGCGCCACCGGCGCTCCCGGGCCTGGCGCTACCGCCACTCCCTCTGGCTGCTCACGAAGCGCGACCTCACCGTCCGGTACGCCACGAGCGCTCTCGGCTACGTCTGGTCGGTGCTCGACCCGCTCGTGATGTCGGGCATCTACTTCTTCGTCTTCACCGTCGTCTTCCAGCGGACCGTCGGCGAGGACCCGTACATCGTCTTCCTGCTCGCGGGCCTGCTGCCGTGGATGTGGTTCAACCAGGCGACCTCCGACGCGACCCGCGCGTTCCTCCGCGAGGCGAAGCTGGTGCGGTCGACGTCGATCCCGCGGACCATCTGGGTCGGGCGGATCGTGCTCTCGAAGGGCATCGAGTTCGTAGCGAGCCTGCCGGTGCTGGTGCTCTTCGCCGTGATCGCCGGCGCGCACCTGACCTGGGCGGCGCTGCTGTTCCCCGTGGCGATCCTCCTGCAGGCGGTGCTCACGCTCGGCGTGGGCCTGCTGGTGGCTCCGCTCGTGGTGTTCTTCCGCGATCTGGAGCGGGCCGTGAAGCTCGTGCTCCGGTTCCTCTTCTACGCGTCGCCGATCATCTACTCCACGGCCAACCTGCCGGAGCAGATCCGGCCGCTCGCGGCGCTCAACCCGCTCAGCGGGATCTTCGCCCTCTACCGCTCCGCCTTCTTCGAGAGCGAGCTCGACGCTCCGCTCATCCTCGCCTCCGCGGGCATCTCGGTGCTCGTCCTGGCGCTGGGCCTCGTCGTCTTCCGCCGCTCCGAGCGCGCGGTGCTGAAGGAGCTGTGATGGCCGACGCCCCGGTGGTCATCGAGTGCCGCGGCCTCGGGATCCGCTTCCGCCGCAACCGGCGGGGCCGCCGCTCCTTCAAGGACCTCTTCGCCGGCCGCTCCCGCCGCTCGCGGCCCGGCGAGTTCTGGGCGCTGCGCGGGCTCGACGTGCAGGTGCGGGCGGGCGAGGCGATCGGCGTCGTCGGCCGGAACGGGCAGGGCAAGTCGACGCTGCTCAAGCTCGTCGCCGGGGTGGTTCTGCCGGACGAGGGCGCCGTGGAGGTGCGCGGGGGCGTCGCTCCGCTCATCGAGATCACCGGCGGCTTCGTGGCCGATCTGAGCGTCCGGGAGAACGTCTACCTGACCGCGGGCCTCCACGGGATGTCCCGGCGCGAGGTCGACGCCCGCTTCGACTCGATCATCGAGTTCGCCGAGATCGGCGACTTCCTCGACACCCCCTACAAGCACCTCTCGAGCGGGATGAAGGTGCGCATCGCCTTCTCCGTCGTCTCCCGGCTCGAGGAGCCGATCATCCTGGTGGACGAAGTGCTCGCGGTCGGCGACAGGGCGTTCCGCGAGAAGTGCTACGCGCGGATCGAGGAGCTGCTCGCCTCCGGCCGCACCCTCTTCTTCGTCTCGCACAACGAGCGCGACCTCCGCCGCTTCTGCACCCGCGGGCTCTACCTGGACAAGGGCCGACTGGTGCTGGACGGGCCGATCGAGCAGGTGCTCGCGCGTTACGCTGAGGACTACGCACCGGCACCGCGGAGCAGCACGGCACCGCCCGCGCACGGCTCGTCCGCTCCGGGAACGCCCGTCGACGGCCCCGGCGCAGACGACTGACCGCTCCCGCGCCCGGAACCCGAGGACGCAGGAGTGCACGACATGGCCCAGAAGGACCGCAAGCGCGAGCGCGCCGTCGAGAAGGCCGGCGGGATCGAGCAGGCCGACGGCGCCGGCGAGAACGCCCAGCTCGCGAAGATGCTCGACCGGCTTCTCGCAGTCCAGCGGCCCGCGGTGCTCGCGAACATCCGAGCCCTGCGCCGCCGACGCCCCGGAGCGTCCCCCGAGCAGATCATCACGTCGCTCGAGCGGCAGTACCTCTCGAGCGTGGCCGCGGGCGGTGCCGCGATCGGCGCGACCGCGGTCGTCCCTGGCCTGGGTACCGCGGCCTCGGTCGCGCTCTCGGGCGCGGGAGCGGCGGGCTTCCTGGAGGCGAGCGCCCTCTTCGCGCAGTCGGTGACCGAGGTGCACGGCATCCCCCTCGAGGACCCCGAGCGCGCGCGGGCCCTCGTGCTCACGCTGATGATGGGTTCCTCCGGCAGCGAGATGGTGCGCCAGGTGGCCGGTCAGGCCGTCGGCGGGGGCAGCGGCCTCAACCAGTACTGGGGATCGGTCGTGACGAAGGGGCTGCCGTCGTTCCTCGTCGGCGAGCTCGCCGACCGGGCCAAGAAGTCGTTCACCCGCCACTTCCTCGCCCAGCAGGGCGCGGGGCTGGTCGGCCGGGCGATGCCGTTCGGGATCGGAGCGGCACTGGGCGGCGTCGGCAACGCGATGCTCGGCCGGAAGGTGATCCAGAGCGCGCGCGACGCGTTCGGGCCGGCACCGCAGGCCTTCGGCAACACCCTCGTGCTCGAGCCGACCCGCGCCGAGCGGAAGGCGCTGGCCGCCGCGCCGACCGAGCCGCTGGCGCTGTTCGTCCGCGACTACGGCGGAACGGGCGACCGGACCGCTCTCCTCCTCCACGGCCTCGGCTCCGACTCCCGGATCTGGTACGCCCTGGTTCCCACACTGCACGAGCACGGCTACCGCGTGGTGGCGCCCGATCTCGCCGGTCACGGAGGCTCGCCGACGTCGCCCGTGTACTCGCCGGAGCGGTGGGCCGCCGATGTGCGGGCCTCGGTGCTCCAGGCACCCGATCTCATCGTGGGCCACGGCCTCGGCGCCGTCGTCGCCGCGCGTCTCGCTCCCGACTACCGCGCCGAGCGGCTGATCCTGCTCGACCCTGCGTTCTCCGACGCCCGCGGCCTGACGAGCGCCCTGCATCGGGGCAGCTCGGTCGCGCAGGTCGAGAAGGGCGACGCCGACTCCCTCCGCCACCGCCACCCGATCTGGACGGACGAGCAGATCGAGCTCGACGTATCGGCCCAGGCCCTCTGGGAGCAGGACTCCGCCGACGGACTGACGGCGCGGGGTGCGGCCGCTGCCCCCGAGACGTTCCCCGTGCCGACGCTCGCCGTGCTGCCGGAGGACCCGCTGGGCCACGGCTCGCTGGGCGGCGTCCTCGCAGGCCGGGGCGTCGAGGTGCGGACCGTCCCGGGTGGCGGGGCGTCGATCCTCCGCGAGGACCGCGCGGCGCTGATCGCGGCTCTGGAGGACCGGCTCTAGGCCGAGACCCCCACAGCGACGGCTGATCGGTCGATCCACGGCGCTCGGACGCGGACGGGGGCGCTCAGCCTTCGTCGTGAGGGCGCTCGCGCCCGCCGATGCCGGCCACCTCGAAGGTCCCGAAGGTCCCGATCGCGAAGACGAGCGCCTGCAGAGTCACGGACACGTCGCGCCATCCTCCGAGTGCGCCGACCAGGACGAACGAGCACCCGGCCGCCCCGACCGCGGCGATGAGCACGCGGATGGACCACGGCACCCGCGCCCACCCTGCGGCGGCGAAGACGGTCACGGCCACAGCGCTCACTGCGGTTCCGAAGACGAAGCCGACGATCGCGCCGATCAGTGCCCCGACGATCGTGAGGCCGGGCGAACCGGTCCCCCCGGCCGACGAGGGCGACCACAGGAGTTGCGGAACCGTGGCCAGGAGGGAGTAGACGACGCCGGCGAGGCCGCCGACGAGCGGGCCGGCAGCGGAGAACAGCACGAGCGTCCTGCCGGACCGGGACAGCTCACCACACACCGCCGCCCCCGCCGCCCCCGCCCGACTTCTGCACCTTGTTGCAGACATTCGCCCAGAAGTTTAACCAGTTGGTTCCGGCGACCGTCGCATTGGCCGCGTTGACCGGACCGCCGGCATCTCCGAGCACATTGGCATAGACGAACAGGTGCAGATAGCCGTCCTGATCGTTGTACCAGGAGAACGAGATCGTTGACCCCTCTCCATCGAAATGGCCGGGCTCGGCCGTGAAGAGCATGGCGCCTTGAGCAGCGGTCGTCTTCCTCACCGTCGCATCGACGCGGACGAAGGAGAAGGGACTGGCGTTCAATGGAAGGATCTCACCGTCCCTGGGATAGTGAGCCGGTGCTCCCGAGATGGGGAAGGAGCAGTTGAAGCAGGTCTCGAGCAACGGTTGCACCTCCCGACTCGGGGCTTTCGGGTTCTTGACGTTCAGCACGGGATTTCCGGGATCGCTGTTGGCGGCGAAGTCGAAACCATAGTTCCACGCCGGATCGATGAGCACTGGGAAGTGAGTACCTGACGGGAAGTCGACGTGCTGAGTGAGGGTGTTCCCCTCGAGCTCGTATCTCGTCGCCAATTCTCTTCCCGATGTGTCGCGCGCCCAAGCCGGAGCAAGAGTGGCGATGTATCGACTTCTCTCGTCCACGAGGTTCGTCACCCCACCCGGCAGGGTGACGAGAGCAACGTCGCTCTCCGGGTTGACGATGTAGGAGAACTCACTACCGGCCGTGGCATCACTGATGGCAGTCAAGAACCTGGCGCCCCTAGCGGTCTGCTGGACGTACGTCGTGCTGGACCCGCCGAACTGCGCATGACTCCGATGCCGTCGGACAGCTCAGGGCCATCGATCGCACCCACGACGCTCACGTCCAGACCGCTACCCGCTCCAGGGCCGAGGGCGGGAGGAAGGATCCGCACGCTGTCGCTCGCTACCACCGGCAGGACCACGCGAGGTTCCTGCTCATCGGGATTGGAAGCGTATTTCACGGAATGACGGACAAGAGGGACTGTTTCACCGGATATCTCCGGCGCGATGTGTGCGATCAGTGCAGCAGGATCCGTGATATCCAGGCTACGCGTCGGATTCGCCGAGGCGATCGCGGGTGAGGCGACGAGCACCGCCGACAGTGCGATCGACACGACTCCTCTCGTCACGCTGTTCATATCGGTCTCC
Organism: Rathayibacter sp. VKM Ac-2805; assembly: GCF_009834265.1. Lineage (NCBI taxonomy): Bacteria > Bacillati > Actinomycetota > Actinomycetes > Micrococcales > Microbacteriaceae > Rathayibacter > Rathayibacter sp. VKM Ac-2805. The sequence continues at coordinate 1,226,484 of NZ_CP047185.1, read as the reverse complement.
TCCTGGTCAGGGTCGATGGACTGCCTCGATCATTCGAGATCGACTGCTGTTCGTCCATCCCCGATCCATCGACGCCCTCTCCGCTCGGTCACTTCCTCTCCAGTCGACCCGATCGAAGTCGGCGGCTGGCAGCGGGAGAGCGACGCCGGCGAAGATGGCGCCGACCAGGCATTCTTCGTACGTGCACTGTCGCAGTGAGGCGACGGAGCGGCGCGATGCGGACTCCTTCAGGCTGCGTGCGATCAGGCGCCGGAGGTGCGGCGCGAAAGAGGACGAGAAATGGCGCGCTTATCACGACAGACTTTCAGGCGGATCGTGGGAGGTCAATGGACCGGGAACCGGACCGACCGCTTCGAGGAGGTGAGGACGTTCTCGATCGGCGACATTCACGCTCGACGCGCCAAGTGTCGAGAGCTGCGAATCTCCCTCCCTCGTCAACCATGAGCACAGAGCTCGGTTCACTCGCGCACTGATGACGCCGACGCTGAAGAAGAAGCGGATACACCTGTGCTCAGCGGCGAAGACGAATCACCTGCTCTCTGCATCGACAGCGCTCCGCAGCATTGCGCCGACACCCCGTCGACGAGCGATCAGAAGAGAGCCCGGACAGTGCTTCTCGCACCATCCAGAAACATCCTCACGGCTCCCCTGATCCCAGCTCGCACCGTCACTTCGCGGAATCGCGCCCGGTAGACTCCGGCGCTGCCCCGCGCCCTACTTCTCCGCCTTGGCGGCGGCCTTCGCGGCCTGCTTGGTGGCGCGGACCTTCGTCAGCGACTCCGGAGAGACGATGTCGGCGACCGAGCGGAAGGCGCCCTCCTCTCCGTAGGCGCCCGCGGCCGAGCGCCAGCCCTCCCCCGAGAACCCGCGCTGCTTGCCGAGCAGGGCGAGGAAGATCCGCGCCTTCTGCTCGCCGAAGCCGGGCAGCGCCTTCAGACGCGCGAGGACCGTGCGGCCGTCGGGCTCGTCCCGCGTCCAGACGGCCGCGGCGTCGCCGTCCCAGTCGTCGACCAGAGCGCGGCAGAGGACCTGCACGCGCCCCGCCATGCTCGCCGGGTAGCGGTGGATCGCGGGCGGAGTCCGGCAGAGCTCCGAGAACGCGTCCTCGTCGAAGCCCGCGATCGACGCGGCGTCGAAGGAGGCGCCCTCCGCCTCGAGGCGCTCCTCGATCTTGCGGGGCCCGGAGAAGGCCGTCTCCATCGCGACCTGCTGGTCGAGGAGCATCCCGATCAGCAGCGCCAGCGGGTCGCGGCTGAGCAGCGCGTCGGCGTCGGGATCGTCGGTGATGTGCAGGGCGGAGTCGCGGGTCATCCTCCAGGGATACCACGGACGGCCCCGGCGGCGAGCGCGCGGACGGTCCGGTCGACGAGGTCCAGCGCCGCAGCGAGCTCGAGGTCGCCGACATGGCCGTAGCCGAGGACCAGCGCCTCGGTCGCAGCCCGTCCCGACAGGGCGTACTCGTGCAGAGTGGCGACGAGCAGTCCCTCCCGGAGCAGCGCGGCCGCGACGGCGTGCGCGTCCAGAGGCGCGGGCAGGGAGAGGACGACGTGCAGACCCCCGTCGAGTCCGCTCGCGCGCCCCCAGGGCACCGCCTCCGCGAATGCGTGGACCAGCTCACGGCGGTGGGCGTAGCGCCGTCTCGAGCGCGTGAGATGCCTCCGGAACGCCCCGCTCGCCATGAACTGCGCGAGCGCCGCCTGCGTCGGACCCGAGGCGGAGGCGTCCTTCTCGTCGTCGAGGCCGGCCAGCGCCCCGCGGAGCCAGGACGCCGGCGGAACGGCCAGGTAGGCGATGCGGAGCCACGGCGAGACGGTCTTCGAGAACGACCCGACATGGGCGACTCCGCCGCCGGAGTCGAGCGAGGCGAGCGCGGGCAGCGGGGCGCCGACGTAGCGGAACTCGCTGTCGTAGTCGTCCTCCACCACGAGCAGGGGGCCGGCCGACGCGCGGCGCACCAGCTCCAGGCGCTCGGCGAGGGCGAGCCTGCCTCCGGTCGGGTACTGGTGCGACGGAGTCACGACGACCACGTCCGCGCCGGAGCTCGCGAGAGCGTCGAGGTCGATGCCGTCGCCGCGCACAGGGACGCCGACGACCTCGTGCCCGTCGGCGCGCAGGCGGCGCCGGACGGCCGGGTAGCCGGGGTCCTCGACGGCCACGCGCACCTCGCGTCCGAGCGAGGCCGAGGCGGCGCGGGCCAGGAGCGCGACGGCGCCCGCGGTGCCGCTGGTCACCACTACGTCCGACGCCTGCACGTCGACGCCGCGGGACCGGCGCAGCTGCTCGGCGATCTGCTCCCGCAGGGCCGGGTCCCCGGAACCCCGAGGAGGCGCCGAGGGCGGCGAGGCGAGCGCCAGGCGCCAGGCGGCCCGCCACTCCGGGGTGTCGAGGGCGCGGGTGTCCGGCCGGCCCGGCCTCAGGTCCGCCGCGGCGGGCGGGACGACGGTCTCCCGGGACTCCGGCCGCGGCTCCTGCGGCGCCGACGCCAGCAGTCCGTCGGAGGCGACCGTCACCGCTGCGCGCGGGTGGGCGACGAGGTAGCCCTCCCCCAACAGCTGATCCACCGCGGCGACGACGGAGCCCCGCGAGACGCCGAGCCGCTCGGCGAGCACGCGGCTCGACGGGATCGGATCGCCCGCCCGGTAGCGCCCGTCCAGCACCGCCTGGCGCAGCGCCTCGGCGAGCCCGGCGCGGACCGAGCCGCGCGGCGACGGCCCGAGGAGGAGCGGGATCTCCAGATCGCCCGACGCCATCGACCGCTCCGCTCTGGACCACTCCGATCGCGGCCCAGTGGCATCCTGGCAGATCCAGTCGGCGCGGGACGATTCCGACATGGACAGCCTCCCCGTCACCGACCGCACCCGCGTCTCCCGTCTCCGCGACCGCCAGCGCACCGATCCCGCCGAGCTGCACGCCCTGCTCGACGAGGCGCTCGTCGCCCACGTCGCCGTCGTGCGGGACGGCGCCGCGATCGTGCTGCCGATCCTCTTCGCCCGCGACGGCGACTCCCTCCTGCTGCACGGGTCGAGCGGCGGAGGACTGCTGCGGGAGGCGGCGCGGCACTCGCTCCTCACCGCCTCGGTCACGCTGGTCGACGGACTGGTCGTCGCCCGCTCCACCTTCGACAGCTCGATGAACTACCGCTCGGTGATGGTGATCGGCCGGGCCGAGGCGCTGGAGGGCGAGGAGAAGGCGCGGGCCCTCGATCTGCTGGTGGCACGCCTCCTCCCGGGGCGCGACGAGGAGGTGCGAGCGAGCACCGCCCGCGAGATCGCGGCCACGCTGGTGCTGCGCCTCCCCCTGGCCGAGGCGAGCCTGAAGGTGCGCGCGCACGGAGCCGGCGACGAGCCGGAGGCCGGGGTCTGGGCGGGCGTCGTGCCGCTGGTCACCCGCACGCTCGCGCCGGTGCCGGCGGAGGAGGGCGTCGCGGTCCCGGAGTCGGTCCGCCGCTTCAGCGCCGCGGTCGACGGCGCGGTGCCGCCCTGGCGCTGAGCGGACCGGCCGTCGCGGTGCGGTCCGCTACTTGGCGTCCTGACGGGGGAAGACGACCTTCTGCACGACGATGATCACCGAGGCCGCGACCGGGATCGCGACCAGGGCGCCGAGCACGCCCGCGATGGTGCCGCCCGCCACCGCCGCGATCACGACGACCGCACCGGGGACCGAGACGGCCTTGTTCATGATGCGGGGGCTGAGGAGGTACGCCTCGACCTGCATGTAGACGAGGTAGTAGATCGCGGCGACCAGCGCGGTCAGCGGCGAGGCCAGGAGGCAGGCGAGCGAGATGATCACGGCGCCCGAGAGCGTGCCGACCAGCGGGATCAGGGAGCCGAGGAACGCGACGCAGGCCAGCAGCGCCGGCACCGGGGCGCCGATCGAGAGCAGCAGGATGAACGTGAGCACGCCGTTCACGCCGGCGAGCGAGACCTGGCCGACCACGTAGCGGCCCACGGCGCCGGTGATCTCGTCGCCGACCTCGTGCGCCTTCGCGCGGTGCGAGGCGGGGGCGAAGCGGTAGGCGACGGCCTTCATCGAGCGCAGCGACGCGAGGAAGTACAGCGTCAGGATCAGCACGATGACGGCGCCGGTCACGCCGCTGGCGATCCCGGTCCCGACCGCGATCAGTCCGCCGCCGAGCGAGAGCAGGTTGTTGGGGTTGCCGATGAAGCTCTGGACGCTCTCGATCAGCTCGTCGATGTCGATCACGCCGCGCAGCTGCTGCTCGAGGTCGAGCACCCACTGCTGCGAGGCGATGTCGGTGACGATCTGCGGGGCGCTCGTGACGAACATCGTCAGCTGCTCGACCAGGATCGGGATGATGTAGACCAGCAGGCCGGCGAAGATCAGCACCACCGCGGCGAAGACCGCTGTGATCGCGAGCGGCCTCGGCAGGCGCTTGCTCTCGAGCCAGGAGACCAGCGGATCGAGGCCGAGCGCGAAGAACAGCGCCACGAAGATGTAGGTCAGCACCGTGCCCAGCTGCACGACGAGGCCGCCCAGGACGAGCGCCACCAGCACGCCGAGCGCGCCGAACAGGCCGATGCGGAAGGAGCGGATCGTGAAGACCGGCTTCTCCGGGTCGGCGGAGACCACGATGTCCGGCTCGACCGCGGGCTGGGCGGGTGCCGACCGGCGCCGGCGGGAGCGGGCGAAGGCGCGCGGGGTCATCATGGGACGAGCGTAGCGGGGCACCGGGAGGCCGCCCGGCGACCGGCCCACCCTTGACGCGGCCGTTCGAGCGGTGCTCCCGCCCGCTCAGCCCTCCGGATCGTGGTCGTCGACCGCGCCGTCGCCCCGGTGCAGAGCGGCGTGCCGCTCCCACTCGGTGAGCAGGTGCTCGATCGCCTCGTGGAAGCGCCGCGTGGCCGCTCCGGGCGACGTGTCGCCGAAGTAGCGGTGCACCCAGCGCTCCAGCCGCTCGACCGACTCCGGATCGTGCTCGGCGCTGTCGATCCGCGCGATGATCGCGGAGGCGTCCTCGGCGTGCAGCCACTCCGCGTCGCCGAGGTAGCCGCTCTCGTCGACCTCGGCCTCGGCGCTGACGGGCCGGGTGACCAGCAGCGGGCGCCCCGTGGCCAGCCGGTCGTAGACCATCGCCGACACGTCGAGGATCGCGAGGTCGGCGGCGGCGAGCTGCCAGCCGAGCTCGGCACCGGTGTCGTGCACGTGACCGGCGCGCGGATCGGCCGCGTTGGCGGCGGCGATCATCGCGACGATCGCCCGGTCGGCCGCGGCGTAGTCGGAGTCGACCGCGCCGCTGCGGGGATGCGGGCGGTAGACGAGCCGGAATCGCGGGTCGGCCAGGAGCCCGCGCACGAGGGCCGTGCCGTGGCTCCGGATCGAGCCGTAGCCCGCGGCGGGGCGGTCGCCCTCCCAGGTCGGCGCGTAGAGCACCACGCGGCGCTCGTCGGGCGTGAACGGCACGGCGCCGGCGAAGTGGTCCGCCTGAGGACGGCCGATGGCGAGGGCGCGCCTGTCGAAGTCGTAGTCCCAGAGCACGCGGCGCAGCCGGGCGAGTGCGGCGTCCCCGGCGATCATGCTGTAGTCGTACGCCTTGAACTGGTTCGTCGTCATGTACATCTTGTCGCTCTCGCCGTGGTTGACGAAGACGTGCCAGCGGCGTCCGTAGCGCATCATCTGGAAGTTGCGGGCGTTCTGGTTGACGTAGAGCACGATCCGCAGCGGCTGGCTCGCGATGGTGCTCTCGAGGTCGGCGACGGAGCGGACGTAGGCGACGGGGACCGGGCTCTCGCGCAGCAGCACCTCCGCGGCGCCGGCGTTGCGGCTGAGCAGCACGACCGGGTGCGTCTCCGCCAGCTCGGCCAGCGGCCGGTACCACTGCCGCAGCTGGTACAGGTTGATGTCGCCGTCGGCGAAGTAGACGCCGATCTCGAACCGGCCCTCGGGCAGCGGCCCGCGCTCCGCGAGCAGCCGGGTCACCGCGTGGCGGGCCCGGCGAGCCGCGAGCAGCTCGCCGCCCACCTTGCGCGCGAGTCGCGCGTCGGTGCGGAGGCGGGCGATCAAGGCACGGGGAGCGGGAGTCATCCGCCCCAGGGTACCGGCGACGGCCCCCGCGCCGGGGGCCTCGCACGGTCCGATCAGGCCGGGGTCACCCTCAGCCAGACGAACTGCAGCGGAGCGAGACGGAAGCCCTCGCGCAGGTCGACCGCGATCTCGGTGACCAGGTCGACCGCCTCCGCGGCGAACCCGCCGAACCGCTCGGCCGCGACCTCCTGGACCTCGTCCGACACGTTCGCGAGCACGAGCACCGACTCCCCGTCGCCGGGGCGCTGGTAGCCGAGCACGTGGTCGTTGACCGGGTCGAAGACGCTCAGCTCGGTGCCCGCGAACATCGGCACGGCCTTGCGCACGGCGATGAGGTGCAGCAGCCCGCCGAAGACCTCGCTCGCGGCCGTCCCCGGGACCTCGCGCTCGTCGTAGCGCTCCGCGGGGCGGCGCGGCCGGTTCACCCAGCGAGAGTCGCCGGCCGTCGTCGGGTCGTCGAGGTAGCCGTGGTCGTTGAGCTGGCCGACCTCGTCGCCGAGGTAGAGCAGCGGCAGCCCGCCGGTGCTCAGGGCGATCGAGTGCGCGAGCAGCACGCGGTCGATCCCGTAGGCGTCGCCCGCCTCCACTCCGGCGAGGGACGCGGTGGTGCCCGAGACGCGGCGGTCGCCGGTGCGCGGATTCTCCTGGAACGGCACTCCGCGGGCGAACGTGCCGTCGAACCGGTCGGTGTAGAAGTCGTTGAGGAACCGGCGGTGGCCGGCCGCGTCGATCCCGAGCTCGGCGGCGTCCTCGTCGGCGAAGGTCCAGCCGATGTCGTCGTGCCCGCGCACGTAGTTGACCCAGGCCGTGCCCTCGGGGAGGGCGTGCCGGCGCTCGAGGGACTGCGAGAGGAGACGGACGTCGCGGGTGGCGAGCGCCTCCCAGGTGAGCGCCATCTGCAGCGGGTTGTACGAGAGCTGGCACTCCTCGACGTCGATGTACTCGATCACCTCGTCGGGGTGCACGATCGCCTCGGACTTGAACAGCAGCGCCGGAGCGGCCAGGCGGCAGACCTCGTTGAACGCGCGCAGCAGCAGGTGCGCCTGCGGCTGCGACTCGCAGGTGGTGCCGAGCTCCTTCCAGATGAACGCGACCGCGTCCATCCTCAGGGCGTCGACGCCCTGATTGGCGAGGAAGAGCATCTCTCCCGCCATCGCCCGGAACACCTCGGGGTTGGAGTAGTTGAGGTCCCACTGGTAGCGGTGGAACGTGGCCCAGACCCAGCGCCCGTCCTCCAGCTGAACGAAGGAGCCGGGATGGTCGTCCGGGAAGATCTCGCGCGTCGTGCGCTCGAAGGCGTCGGGCTGCTCCCGGTCCGGGTAGATCCAGTAGTAGTCCTCGAAGCGCTGCTCGCCGGCGAGCGCGCGCTGCGCCCACTCGTGCTCGTTCGAGGTGTGGTTGAAGACGAAGTCGACCACGAGTGCGATGCCCTGCTCACGCAGCTCGGAGGCCAGCCCGCGGAGCTGCTCCATGTCGCCGAGGTCCGGCCGCACGCGCCGGTAGCTCGAGACCGCGTAGCCCCCGTCCGACTCGCCCTCGGGCGCATCGAAGAGCGGCATCAGGTGCAGGTAGTTCAGGCCGATCTCGCGGAGGTACGGGATCTCGGCGCGCAGCCCCTCGAGGTCGCCCGCGTAGCGGTCGACGTAGCAGACCCCGCCCAGAGCCTTGTTCGAGAGGAACCAGGTCGGGTGCTGCTCGCGGGCGCGGTCGAGCGCGCGGAGCTCCTCGGGCCGCTCCTCCCAGGAGGCGGCGGCGAGCTCGACGATCGCGACCAACTGGTCCTCGAGGTCGTCGCGGCCGGCGTACACCGTGGCGAGCAGATCGAGCAGGCGCGGGAGGTGCTCGTCGAGGCGGCCGGAGAACTCGTCGTCGACGGCGCCGAGGCGCTCGCGGACCGCCGTCAGGAGGTCCGGTCCGGCAGGGGTCGCCTCCGCCTCGGCGCGCTCGGGCGGGGAGAGCTGGGTCGAATCGAACACCGTCGTCCTTTCGGGGGCCCCGGCGGGGGCGGATTCCCCGATGCTAGACGATCGGCGGACGCCCGGCGAACGCCATCCGGAGCACCGTGCGGGCCGAGAGGACGCGCCGGCCGCCCGGATCCGAGCGCCATCCCTCCCGCCAGCCGGCGAACCAGGCGCGCAGGGCGGCCGGGTCGCGACGCCAGCGGACGCACTGGATCGCGGTCCAGGACGCCACGTAGACGAGCGCCAGAGGTGCGGCGAGGTTGCGGCGGGCGAGCCAGACGCGGTTGCGCGCGTTCAGCCGGTAGTAGTCGGCGTGACGGGTCGGCTGGATGACCGGGTGCTGGGCGACGAGCTCTCCCGCGTACCAGGCGGTGCGACCCGTGTCCCAGACCCGCCAGGCCAGCTCGATGCCCTCGTGGGCGTAGAAGAACGGACCCGCCCAGCCGCCCGTCCGGGCGAACACGTCGCGCCGCAGCACGACCGCTCCCTCCCAGACCGATAAGACGGGGCCGGAGCGGCGGGGGTCGCCCTTGAGGATCCGCGGGATCCAGCGCCGCGGGCTCGGCGTGCCGTCCGTGCTGTCGACGCGGGGCTGCACCAGGCCGATGCGGCGGTTCGAGGCGAGCAGCGCGATCGCGTCGACGAGGAAGCGGGGAGACGGGATCCGGGCGTCGTCGTCGAGGAAGAAGAGGTACTCCCCCGCGACGGCGTCGACTCCGGCGTTCCGGCCCGCGGGGATGCCGAGGTTCTCGGGCAGCGCCAGGGCGCGCACTCCCTCGGGCAGGCCGTCGGGCTCCCAGCCGTTGCCGACGCAGACGACGTCCAGCTCGACGCCCTCCTGCGCGAGGACGCCGGCCAGCCCCGCGGCGAGGTCGTCGGGCCGGGTCCCCTGCGTCAGGACGACGACGCCGACCCGCGGCTCAGGAGCGGACACGCTTGGACGCCATGATCGCGACGAAGTGGCCGACCAGGGCGAGGAGGGCGAGCGGCAGCAGCGCCCCGACGAGGACCCGGTCGGCCGTGCCCGCTCCGACGACGAGGCCCACGAGGGCGGTCGCGAAGGCCAGCATCGTCAGCTCGACGGAGTGGTAGAGGCGGTGGAAGGGCAGGAAGCGGGCCGCGCGGCGGAGCCCCGCCAGTCCGGACGAGGACGGCACCGCCTCGCCCTTCGTGTCCGCCAGCTTCGTGAGACCGGCGTTCGCGCGCGCCACGTGCACCATGTCGTTGAGCGCCTTGTTGAGGACGATCACCAGGGCCAGGGCGAAGCCGATCGTCGTCCAGAGGAAGTCCGCCGGCGCCTCGAACGGGACGCCCGCCGCCCGCAGTCCGAGCGCGATCGGGATCAGCGCCTCGGTCGTGTAGTGCCCGACCTTGTCGAGGAACACGCCCGCCGGCGAGGACGTGCGGCGCCAGCGCGCGACCTCGCCATCGCAGCAGTCCACCAGCATCTGCAGCTGGCCGAGGAGCAGCGCCAGCGCCGCTCCGGCGATCCCCGGGATCAGGAGGGCTGCCGCCGCGCTCCAGCCGACCAGGATCATCAGCCCGGTGACGCCGTTCGCCGAGATCGAGGTCTTCAGCAGCAGCCAGGTCAGGTAGGGCGAGAAGCGGCGCAGGTAGAGCGACGCCGTCCAGTGCTCGGCGTTGCGGCGCCCGCGCACCTCCGGGGGCTGCGCGACGGCGCGCAGCTCGGCGATGGAGCGGGGTCTCGTCGTCGTGGTCATGCGCCCCTCGGCGAGTCGGACCGCGGCTGGTGGCGGTGGGCGGAGATGTTGCTGGTCAGCCCGGCGAAGCCGAGCACGAAGCCGGTCCCCCAGGCCACGTGGACCGCCGGGATGACCACGGCGAACCACAGCATCGCACGCGCGCCGTCCGGCCGCGCGACCACGAGAGTGGCCGCCGCCACCAGGAGGAGGTAGCCGGCGGGCACCGCGAACCCGAGCAGGAGCCAGGGCGCGGCTCCGGCGAGCGCCTGGACGACTCCCGCCAGCCCGACGAGCAGCCCGATCGCGAGCATCGCGACGAGCACGGGCGGAGCGAAGTAGCGCAGCGACCGCGAGGCCGGGAACATCCGGGTGAGCTCGCCGCGCCACATCCCGGTCGAGAGGAACTGCCGGAGCAGCGCGCGCATCGAGGGCCGCGGCCGGTAGGTGACGGTGAGGCGCGGAGTGAACCAGACGACCTCGCCGCGCTCGCGCAGCCGCCGGTTCAGCTCCCAGTCCTGCCCGCGCTTGAAGCGCTCGTCGAACAGGCCGGCGCGCTCGAGGGCGGAGCGGCGGAAGACGCCGAGGTACACCGTGTCGGCCGGGCCCTCCTCGCCTCCCACGTGGTGGGGCGTGCCGCCCAGCCCGATGCGGGAGCCGTAGGCCCGGGCGACAGCGCGCTGGAACGGGGTGAGGCCCTCCGCCGCCATCACTCCGCCGACGTTCGCCGCTCCGGAGCGCTGCAGCGCCTCGACCGCCGTGCGCGCGTACTCGGGCGGCAGGACGGAGTGCGCGTCGACCCGGACGACGACCGGGTGGCGCGAGGCGCGGATCGCGGCGTTGAGGCCCGCAGGAGTGGAGCCGACCTCGTTCGGCACGACGCGGATCCGCGGGTCGGCCGCGCTCAGCTCGGCGACGAGCTGCTCCGTGCCGTCGATGCTCGGGGCGACGGCGAGGACGACGTCGAAGGGGCCGGTGTAGTCCTGATGCAGCAGCGAGTCGACCGCGGCGCGCACGTGGGCGACCTCGTTGAGGACGGGCATGACGTAGGAGACGCCGGGCAGGTCGGAGAGGTCGTCTTCCGGGATCTCGTGCTGCATGGGTCCAGTTCGTGCGGGAGGAGCGCGGGCGCAGGGATCCACCACCCTACCAGCGGGGAGCGCCGCGCCCCGGGCCGGGCCCGGACGCGGAGAAGCCCCCCGGGGACGGATCCTCGAGGGGCTGAGCGCGGCGGCGGAGCACAGCCCCCCGGGGACGGATCCTCGAGGGGCTGTGCGCGGCGGCGGAGGGTCAGCCTGCGGCCATCTGGCCGAGCGTCGCCTTCGCCTGGTAGCTCTGGCCGTTGCGGACGTAGGTCAGCTCGACCGCGGCGTTCGCGGCCTGCGCGCGGACCTGCGCGGTGAGGTCGGACGCGCTCGTGATCGGAGTGCTGTCGATCGCGGTGATGATGTCGCCCTTGGCGAGACCGGCCGCCTGCGCGGCACCGCCTCCGGAGACCTCCTCGATGCGGGCGCCGAGGACGTCCGCGGTCGAGTCGGAGACGCTCGCGCCGAGCAGGCCGTGCGAGGCGGAGCCGTTCGCGATGATCTCCTTCGCGATGCGCTCGGCGATAGCGCTGGGGATCGCGAATCCGACTCCGATGTTGCCGGACTGGCCGCTCGAGGAGGACTGGCCGGCGCTCGCGATCGCGACGTTCACGCCGATCAGCTCGCCGTCGCTGTCGAGCAGCGCGCCGCCGGAGTTGCCCGGGTTGATCGCCGCGTCGGTCTGGATGACGGGCAGCGAGATGGTGCTCTTCGCCTGGGTCGGCGCCTGCTGGCCCGGGATGTCGAAGTTGAACGGGCTCTCGGTGCCGCCGCTCGAGCTGTCGCCCGAGTCGTCCGGAGCCGCCGAGGAGGCGACCTGGATGCTGCGGTTGAGCGCGCTGACGATGCCGTCGGTCACGGTTCCGGAGAGGCCGAGCGGGGCGCCGATGGCGACCGCCGTGTCGCCGACGTTGATCTTGGTGGAGTCCGCGAACGTCATCGGGCTGAGGTCGGTCGCGCCGGTCAGCTTGATGACGGCGAGGTCGAGGGTCGGGTCGGTGCCGACGACGGTCGCGTCGAAGATCCGGCCGTCGCTGGTCGTGACCGAGACGGTGCCGTTCGCGATCTCGCCGTCGAGGGTGACCACGTGGGTGTTGGTCAGGACGTAGCCGTCCTTCGAGAGCACGATGCCGGAGCCGGTGCCGGCGGACGAGCTGCCGCTCACCGCGATGGTGACGACGCTCGGAGTGGCCTTGGCGGCGACCGCGGTGGCGGTCGTCGCGTCCTCGGCGTTGTTGACCGTGATCGTCTGCGAGCCGCCGGCGGAGACCACGCGGGTCCCGCCGCCGTTGGAGGCGGACCAGAGGCCGAACACGCCGGCTCCCGCGACTCCGCCCACGACCGCGCCGATGGCGAGCGCCGCGACGACGCCCACTCCGGCTCGGCGCTTCGTGGCGGTGGGGGCGGGGGTGTACTCGGCGCCCGGGCCGAAGGGGCTCGAGGAGGGCGGCTCCTCGGAGCCGTGCAGGGTGTTCGCCGCGGGCGGCGCGTACTGCCCGTAGCGGGCCGGCTGGGAGACGGGCTGCGCCTCGTTGCCGGCCGTCGCGTTCGGCGTGTACGGCGGCTGGGGGGCCGAGGAGGAGGGGTAGGGGACGGTCGGGTTCTCGCTCTCGCGGTGCGCTCCGCCCCGGTGGATCGGCTCGGTGGGCCCGGTGGTCGAGGACGACGCTCCGGAGCTCTCGCCGGGGGTGCGCTCGGTCGCCTCTCGGGCGCCGGACTCCGTCGGCGTGGTGGGTTCCTCCGGCTGACGAGGACCCTCGTGACTCTCGGTCATGGGTGCTGCTCCTTCCAAGCGGGGATAGCTTGGCGATCGTACCTGGGGGTTTCTTATGACGGGCCTGCGAGCGGGAAATGAAACCGGCCGGACTGCTCGAGCGGGCACACTGGGCACGTGAGCATTCCCGGATCCTGGTCCCGCGCCGCGGCGGGCGCCGGCCTCCTCGGCCCCGGTGGCGAGGTCGCCGCCACCGTCTTCAGCGAGATGAGCGCGCTCGCCCTGCGCACCGGAGCGGTGAACCTCGGCCAGGGCTTCCCGGACGAGGACGGCCCGCGCGAGATCCTCGACGCCGCGCGCGACGCCATCGCGTCCGGGCTCAACCAGTACCCGCCGGGTCCCGGCTTCCCCGTCCTGCGCGAGGCGATCGCCGCGCACCGGCTGCGCTTCTCCGGGATCTCCCTCGACCCCGACGGCGAGGTCCTCGTCACCACGGGCGCCACCGAGGCCCTGGCCGCGGCTCTGCTGGGCCTGCTCGAGCCGGGCGACGAGGTCGTCACCTTCACTCCCCACTACGACGCCTACGGAGCCCTGATCGCCCTCGCCGGAGGGGTCCATCGCACCGTGCTCCTGCGCGGCCCCTCCTTCGCGGTCGACCACGACGAGCTGACCGCCGCAGTGAGCGACCGCACGCGCGTCATCCTGGTGAACGACCCGCACAACCCGACCGGTGCCGTCCTCCCGGCCGAGACCCGCGAGCTGATCGTGCGGCTCGCCGAGCGGCACGACGCCGTGATCCTGACGGACGAGGTCTACGAGCACCTGCGCTTCGACACCCCGCACGTCCCGCTGGCATCCCTTCCCGGAGCCTTCGAGCGGACGCTGTCCGTCTCCTCGGCGGGCAAGACCTTCAGCACCACGGGCTGGAAGATCGGCTGGGTGACGGGCCCGCGCGAGCTGATCACGGCCGTCCTCGCCGTGAAGCAGTTCCTCACCTACGTCAGCGGCTCGCCGTTCCAGGGGGCCGTCGCCCTCGGGCTCGGGCTCCCGGACGCCTTCTTCACCGGCGCGGCGCAGACTCTTGCGGCCAAGAAGGACCTGCTGTCGGCGGGCCTGGCTGCTGCGGGCTTCGGCGTCGCGCCCTCCTCGGGCGGCTACTTCGTCGTCGCGGACGCGGCACCGCTCGGCTACGACGACGGGGTCGAGCTCTGCCGGGCGCTCCCGGATCTCGCGGGAGTGGTGGCGGTGCCCGTGTCGGCGTTCTGCCGCCCCGAGGACGCCGCTCCCTACCGCTCGCTCGTCCGCTTCGCCTTCTGCAAGCGGTTCGAGGTGCTGGAGACCGCGGTCGCGGGCCTCGCCCGCATGGCGCGCTGAGGAGCCGGCCTCAGCGGATTCGGTCGGATGCCCGGCGCCGTCGGGCCGGGGGCGGCGGTCAGAGCGGCAGCACCCGGAAGCGCCGCAGCGCCAGAGCGGGGTTCTTCGCGCGCGCCGCGTCGATCCGCTCGCGCGAGACCCAGGCGACGGCGACATCCTCGACCTCGCCGAGGGTGACGGTCTCGACGCCCATCGGATCGACGATCATGCTCGTGCCGACCCCGATCGGCGGGGTCTGGTCGGCTGCGACGAGGTACACCGTGTTCTCGAGCGCGCGGGCGGTGACCAGCGTCCGCCAGTGCGCCTCCTTGAGCGGGCCGCGCACCCACTCGGCCGGTGCCGCGATGACGTCGACCCCGGCGTCGACCAGCCAGCGGCTGACCTCCGGGAAGCGCAGGTCGTAGCAGGTCTGCAGCCCGACGACGAGGCCGCCGACCTCGAACGTCTCGGGTGCGGCGATCTCCCCCGCGGCGACCCACTCCGACTCGGTCTGGCCGAAGGCGTCGTACAGGTGCAGCTTGCGGTAGCGGGCCACGAGCGCGCCCTCGGGGTCGAGCGCGACGAGCGTGTTCGCGATGCGGCGCCCGTCCACCGCCTCGACCATGCCCGCCACGAGGTGGATCCGGAGCTCGCGCGCGAGCGCCGCGAGAGCCGTGACGAACGGGCCGTCGAGCGCCTCGCCCGCCGCGACCAGCTCGGGCCCGAGCGGATCGGTGAAGGCGGAGCTGTACTCCGGCAGCACCACCAGGCTCGCGCCGCGCTCGGCGGCGATCCGGGCCAGGCGCCCGATCGTCGCGATGTTCGCCTCCCGGTCCGTCGAGGGGGCGAACTGCGCCACGGCCATGCCGACGGCGCCGGTCATCAGCTCGGCGGGTAGAGGAAGAGGGCGACCTGGGAGGCCGGGATGGTGCGCTTGTGGTACGCGTGGTCGTTGCCCCAGTTGTACTCCTCGAGCGAGACCGTGCCGTCGGAGTTGACGGCCTGCACGTAGGCGACGTGGTTGCCGGTGAACCAGGCGACCGCGCCGGGCACGGGCGTGCTGCTGGTCACCCAGCCGTGGGACGCCCACTGGCCGGCCCACGCGTAGGCGCTGCCACCGCCCGGGGTCATGTTGCCCCAGGTCCACTTGAAGGGGGCGCTGGTCGAGCCCTGGTCGCGATTGATCCGCCAGGCGACGAAGTCGACGCACTCGCGGTAGTAGTACCGCAGCGGCGAGAGGCCGCCGCCCTGGTCGTCGGTGAGCTGGTCGCGCCAGGGGTAGTCGTCGCCCTCCTCGCGGGGCGTGACCGAGGTGCTGGTGCCGCCGCTGCCCGCGGCGGCGCCGTCCGCGCCGGTCGTGCCTGCCGCGGCCTGCGCCTCCTGGGCGAGGCGGGCGGTCTCGGCGTCGCGGGCGGCCTGCTCGGCGGCGGCGAGCGCGCGCGCCTGGGCGGCCGCCTCGTCGAGCTGGGCCTGGGTCGGTGCGGTGAAGGAGTCGCGGATGACCTGCTCCTGGACCGCGGTCGGCGCGACGGTGAGCTTCTGGTTGCCGAGCGCCTGCACGCGGGCGGCGGCCTCGACGGCGGCCTGCGAATCGGGTGCCGGGTCGAAGGAGTAGGCGGGGAGCGCGGAGACCGCCACGAGGCCCGCGATGGCGGCGAGGGCGACCGTGCTGACGGTCGCGCGGAAGACACGGCCCCGGCGGCGCCGCACGGGGCGGACGGGCGTGAGGACCGGAGTGGTGACGCGTGCTGCGGGCAGCGCGTGCGGCGCCTGCCGCGGGCTCCGCCGGGTCGGGCGGTCGCCGAGCCCCTCGTTCGAGCCGTCGTCCCCGCGTTCGTCCCTCACAGCAGCACCCCTCGCATCGGGGTCGAGCCTAACGTGCGGGCCGGTCCGGCACACGCGTCGGCGCGGAGCGTCGGGAGGCCGGTCCGCGGATGCGGGTCTCGCGAGACCGCCTCGCGGTCGGCGGCGCCGCGGGCGGATCCGACGGTGACGCGGACGGGCGACCGGAGTAGCGTCCGGAGCGGAGCGGGCGCGACGGTGCGGCCGCGGGACGGAGGACGGCGATGATCCGGAGCGAGAGGGCCTTCAGCGGCTTCAGCGTGGACGACGTGGAAGCGGCGCGGGCCTTCTACGGCGGAGTGCTCGGGCTCGAGGTCGAGCTGAACGCGACGGGGATCCTCGACATCCGGCTGCCGGGCGGAGGCCGCGCGATCGCGTACCCGAAGCCGGACCACGAGCCGGCGTCGTTCACGATCCTGAACTTCTCGGTGGAGGACGTCGACGCGGCGGTCGCCGAGCTGCACGCGGCAGGCGTCACCACGGCGATCTACGACGACCCGTCGCTGCCGACCGATGCGGACGGAGTGATGCGCGGCCACGGGCCGACGATCTGCTGGTTCCGCGATCCGGCGGGCAACGTGCTGAGCGTGATCGAGGGCGACTAGGTCTCGGCCCGAACACCGTCAGCCGCCGGCAGCACGTCCGCGACCTGTGTTAACGACGAAAGCCGGCCCTTCTCAGGACCGGCTTTCGCTTTCTTGTTGCGGGGGCAGGATTTGAACCTACGACCTCTGGGTTATGAGCCCAGCGAGCTACCGAACTGCTCCACCCCGCGGCACAAGAAGAGACGTTACACGCGTTCCGGCGCCGATGCAAATCGACGCGGCGGTGGGAGCGGGCTCCGGTCTCAGGCGGGCTTGGCGGCGCGCAGCACGGCGCTCCCGTCCACGCTCAGCCCGACCGCCGTCAGGGCGGCTGCGAGCTCGGACGAGGTGCGCGACCAGGTGCGGACGTCGGCGCCGACGGGAGCGGACGACGACGGGGCCACGAGCACCGCTCCGCCGGGGGCGACGAACCACTCCACCAGCCGCGCCCACTCCTCCAGGTCGGGGAGCCACGAGACGACGCCGGCGCTGCAGAGCACGACGTCGAACGAGTCGGGCTCCGGCAGCATGTGCCGCAGCTCGTAGAGGTTCGCGCAGACGAAGCGGGCGGAGCCGGCGAGGTCCCTGTCCGCGGCGGCGGCGCGTGCTCGGCGCACCGCGGGCATCGAGAAGTCGACGCCCACCACGCGGGCGCCGCGCTCGGCGAGCTCGAGCGCGTCGAGCCCGTCGCCCGAGCCGAGCTGGAGGATCCTCGGCCCGGGGTCGAGGAGCGCCGCGGTGACGAGCTCCGGGTGGAGCGCACCCTCGCCGGTGCGCTCCTCCCAGTACGTGCGGTTCAGCTCGAGCCACTCCCCCGAGCGGAGGTGCTCGCCGCGGTCGACCTGCACCATGCGGGCTACTGGCCGCCCTCGGCCTGCAGCGCCCGCGAGAGCGCCTCGGTCAGCTGCTCGTCCGCCGCCGCGAAGGCGGTGAGGTCGCCCGCCTTGAGGGCGTTCTCGCGAGCCGTGAGTGCGTCCCGCGCGTCGTTCAGCGCCTGCTGCAGCGCCGTCTGGTCGCCCGTGGCCGGCGTGGAGCCGGTGCCGCCGGTCGTGCCGCCCGCGTCGCCTCCGGTGTCGCCGCCCGAGGTGCCGGTGCCGGCGTCCGGAGTCGTCGGCGTGCCGGTGTCGCCCGCGTCGGCTCCCGAGTCGCCGCCGAAGAGGCTGTCGAGGGCCGCGTCGAGGGTGTCCTCGAAGGCGATGTCGTCACCGAACGCGACCAGCACCTTCTGCAGGAGCGGGAAGCTCGTGTCTCCGTTGGAGCGCACGTAGATCGGCTGGACGTAGAGCAGGCCGCCGCCGACCGGCAGCGTGAGCAGGTTGCCCCTCGTGACGGTGGTGTCGCCGCGGGAGAGGATGTTCAGCTCGTTCGCGACCGTCGGGTCGGTGGTGAACGCGTTCTGCACCTGGCCGGGGCCGGGCACCGTGTCGTCCTTCGGCAGCTCGAGCAGGCGGAGCGTGCCGTAGCCGTCGGCCACGGAGCCCGCCGTCGAGCCGGCGTCGGAGTCGGCCACGAGGTAGCCGGTCAGCACGTTGCGGCTGGCCTGCGCGCCCTGGACGCTCGCCGGGATGTACGTCGAGTAGAGCGAGTACGACGGCACGTCCTGATCCGGCGTCTGCAGCGTCAGGTAGTACGGAGGCTGCAGGCTGGTGCCGGTCGCGGCGGCCGTGGTCGCGGCTCCGCTCGTCGGGTCGTTCGGCGTCGCCCAGGCGTCCTCGCGGGAGTAGAAGGAGCCCGCGTCGGTGACGTGGTAGGTGCCGAGGACCGCGCGCTGGACCTTGAAGAGGTCCTCCGGGTACCGGACGTGGCTGAGCAGCTCGCCCGACATGTCGCTCACGGGCTTCACCGTGGTCGGGAAGATCTTCTGCCAGGTCTGCAGGATCGGGTCCTCGGTGTCCCACGCGTAGAGCGTGACGCTGCCGTCGTACGCGTCGACGGTCGCCTTCACCGAGTTGCGGATGTAGTTGACGTCGTCGGTCGGGAACTGCTGCTGCGTGTTCGTGTCGGCGATCGCCTGCGAGAGGCTCTGCACCTCCGAGTACGGGTAGTCGGCCGAGGTGGTGTACCCGTCGACGACCCACTTCACGCGGCCGTCGACGACGGTCGGGTAGGCGTCGGAGTCGAGCTTGAGGTACGGCGCGACCTTCTGGACGCGCTGCACGGGATCGCGGTCGTAGAGGATCTGCGAGTCGTCGTTCACGCCGTCCGAGAGGAAGATCTGCTCGGACTGGAACTTGATCGCGTAGACGAGCTTCTTGAAGACGTTGTCGAGAGCGGGGCCGCCCTCGCCGTCGAAGGTCGTGTAGGTCTGCTGCGCGCCGTCGGTGCCCGAGGGGTAGTCGAGCTCGATGTCGCGCGAGTCGTTGCCGCCCACGATCGAGTACGGCGGGGAGTTCTCGCCGAAGTAGATCCGCGGCTCGTAGTCGCCGAGGTCGCCCGTCGTCGGGACGCCGGACTCGATGAACACCGGCTCGCCGTCGGCCGATCGCTGGTTGCCGTACGCGGCGACCAGGCCGTAGCCGTGGGTGTAGACCAGCGTCTGGTTGTACCAGGTCTGGTTGGTGCCGAGGCCGTTGAGGTTCAGCTCGCGGACGCCGACCACGGCGTCCTGCGTCGATCCGTCGATGGAGTAGCGGTCGACGTCGAGCGCGTTCTGCGTGTCGCCGAACTTGTAGTACTGGCGGAACTGCTGCAGCTGCGAGAACGCGTCGGTGACGACGGCGGGGTCGAGGATGCGGATGTTCGCGGTGGTCTCGGCGTCCGAGCGCAGGGCGCCCGGCTCCGCGTCGGTGGTCGCGTCGTAGGGGATGACGTCGACGTCGCTGACACCGTAGGCCTGGCGCGTCATGTCGATGTTGTTCTGGATGAAGGGCTGCTCGAGCGTGCGCTCGTTGGGCTCGACCTGGAACTTCTGCACGATCCACGGGTAGAGGGAGCCGACGAGCAGGCTCGACACGATCAGCAGCGCGGTGCCGATGACCGGGAAGCGCCAGCGGCCGATGAAGGCGGTGACGACGAAGAGGATCGCGACCAGCGCCGCGATGCCGGCCAGGATCTGCAGGCCCGGGATCGTCGCGTTGACGGTGGAGTAGGTGGCGCCGGTGATGCGGGGCCCCTGCTGCGCGAGCGTCGCGTACTGGTCGAGCCAGAGGCTGACCGCCTGCACGGCGAGGTAGAGGGCGGCGATGACCGCCAGCTGGATGCGCGAGGCCTTCGAGATGCGGATCTCGCGGCCGTTCACCCGGATCGCTCCGTAGAGGTAGCCGGTGGCGAGGGTCGCGAACGCCGAGATCAGCAGGACCGCCGACGCGAAGCCGACGATGCTCTGGTAGAAGGGCAGCTCGAAGAGGTAGAACGACGTGTCGAGGCCGAACTGCGGATCCGTGGTGCCCGAGGGCGTGCGGTTCCAGAAGGTGAGGCTCGTCTGCCAGCGGGTGGCGGAGGAGACGCCGGCGAAGAGGCCGAGCACCGCGGGGATCCCGAAGGTGGCCAGGCGCCGCAGCGGCTCCACGACCTGCTGGTAGCGGTCGATCTGCGAGTTGAGCTTCGCGTAGACCGGCCGGAGGCGGTACGCCAGCATCAGGCTGATGAACACCGGCACCGCCATGGCGACGAAGCCGATGACGAAGAGACCGCCCGCCGCCGCCCACTGCGTCGTGAGCACGGAGAGGAAGCCGAGCTGGTCGTACCAGAGGATGTCGGTGTACAGACCGGCGAAGACGAAGAACGCCACCACCAGGACGGCCACCACCACGACAGTGACGGCGAGGACGCTCCGTCTCTTCCGCGGCGGGGTTTCGGTTGCTGTGGAACTCACGTGAGGGCCTCTTGCTGTCGAGATGTGAGGGGAGGCCACCCATGCTATGCGACGGCTGTCCGGCTCACCTGGGCGTCGACCCGGGGTCGGCGGGCGGGATCAGTCGAGGGGAGCGGCGGTGCTGCAGTCCGGCAGCCCGGAGGTGTCGCCCGCGGCGATGCCCTTCAGTGCGGCGAGGGCGTCGTCGAGGGTCGAGACCGCGAGCACGTCGAGCCCGTCGGGGACGTGGCCGACGACCTCGTTGCAGTTGGTCGCGGGGGCGAGGAAGTACTCGGCTCCGGCGCCGTCCGCCCCGTAGAGCTTCTGGCGGATCCCGCCGATGGCGCCGACCTCGCCGGCCGCGTCGATCGTGCCGGTCCCGGCGACGCTCCGCCCGCCGTTGAGCTCGCCCTCGGTGAGCTTGTCGATGATCCCGAGGGCGAACATCATGCCCGCGCTCGGCCCGCCCACGTCGTCCAGCTGGATGTCGACCTCGAACGGGAAGTCGAAGGCCGCTCCGGGGAGGACGCCGATGACGGCGGCGCCGTTCGAGTCGCGCGGCGTGACCTCCACCTCCTGCCGGACGCCCTCGCGCTCGATGCTGACCTGCACCGGGGAGCCGGTGCCGAGGGTCTGCAGGGTCGCGCGCAGGGCGGTCGCGTCGGCGACAGGGGTGCCCGCGACCGCGAGGATCTCGTCCCCCGCCTCCAGGACGCCCTCGGCCGGGGAGCCCTCGGGCACCTGCACGACCGAGACGCGCTGCTCGACGGGGTAGCCGAGCTCGGTGAGCGCGGCGGCGATCGCCTCCTGCTGGGAGTCGGTCATCTCGGCCTGGTTCGCCTCGTCGCGCTCCTCGACCGTGGAGGAGGGAGGGAAGATCGCGTCGACCGGGACGACCGCCTTGGTCCTGTCGAACCAGGCGCTCGCGACCTCGACCCAGGTGGGCAGGCTCTGCGGGTTGCCGACGACCGACACGGTGAGCATGTCGAGCGTGCCGGCCGTGGGATAGGTGGTGCGGTCCGGGATCGAGATGAGGGGCACGTCCTTGCTGCTGCCCAGGGTGTCGAACACGGGGCCGGGCTGCTCGATCACGTAGGGGGCGGGCGCGACGCCCAGACCGACCACGACGGCGACACCCGAGAGGAGGACGACCGGTCCGACCCACGGGCGGCGCGGGGAGGAGGAGGGGCGCGGGTCGTCGGAGAACAGCGACACGGGGGCCTTTCTGGCAACGGGTGGAGCGGCTCCGCCGGGATGTTCGCGGCGGGCGGAAGCGGGCTGGGCCCGAGCGGTGCTCTGCACGCCGAGGCCCCGGGCGCTCGGGCTAACGTAGCTTGCACGACTGGGAGTCGCGCCGGAACCGGCGCCCTGTGCAGGGCCGCGGAGGCGGTGCGGCGACCGGATTCACGTGAGCGACGGAGGGCTGATCCCGATGGCCGATGGCGACAGTGCGGACCGAGCGGGCGGCGGCTCCGAGGACGAGTTCCGGGAGATGCTGCGGCAGTTCCTCTCGGGGAACGGCCCGGTCGACCCCTCGCAGCTCGCCGGAGCGGCGGGACTGCCGAACGACCCGGTGGCCCTGCAGAACCTGCTCTCGCAGCTGCAGAGCGCGATGCAGCAGAACGGCGACGGCGGCGTCGACTGGACGCTCTCGCTCGAGCAGGCGAAGCAGCTCGCGCGCGCCGAGTCCGCGCCGGTGTCCGACGCCGTGCGGGCTCCGATCGACGCGGCCTTCGGCGTCGCCGCGCTCTGGCTCGACGAGGTCGCGTACGTCTCCGAGCTGAGCCGCACGCCGCGCTCGATCAGCCGCCTCGAGTGGATCTCCCTGACGATGCCGGTCTGGACCCAGCTCGCCGAGCCGGTGGCGCTGAGCATCTCGGACGCGCTGACCCGCGTGCTCCGCGAGCAGGCCCCGGAGGAGATGCAGGCGATGATCGCCGGTGCCGAGGGCATGATGCGCGGGATCGGCGGCACCCTGTTCGCCCTGCAGCTGGGCCAGGTCGTCGGGCAGCTCGCCGCCGAGGTCGTCTCGGGCGGCGACATCGGCATCCCGCTGCTGGAGGAGAACGACGCGGCGATCCTGCCGCAGAACGTCGCCGCGTTCGGCGAGGGCCTCGACATCCCGCTAGACCAGGTGCAGCTGTACCTGGCGGTCCGCGAGCTCGCGCACGCCCGCCTCTTCCGGCACGGCAAGTGGCTCCGTCTCGCCCTCATCTCGCAGATCACCGACTTCGCGCGCGGGATCAGCATCGACACCACCCGCCTCGAGGAGCTGGCCGAGGGCTTCGACCCGTCGAACCCCGAGGAGCTCCGCGACGCGATGACCTCCGGCGCGCTCATCCCGCCGAAGACGGAGGAGCAGCTCGCCGCGCACGGCCGCCTCGAGACCGTCCTCGCCCTCATCGAGGGGTGGGTCGACGTCGTCACCGCGGCGGCGACCACCCGCCTGCCCAGCGCCGGGGCGATCGCCGAGACGGTCCGCCGCCGCCGCGCCTCCGGCGGGCCGGCCGAATCCGCCTTCGCGACCCTCGTCGGCCTGGAGCTGCGCCCGCGCCGCCTCCGCGAGGCCGCCGCGATGTGGCAGGCCGTGACCGACGCCGTCGGGCCCGAGGCCCGCGACTCCCTCTGGTCGCACCCCGACCTGCTCCCCGGCTCAGAGGACCTGGACGACCCGAGCGCGCTCGTCGCCCGGCTCACGGCCGAGGCCCGCGGCGAGACCCCGGAGCCCGACGAGATGGACCGCGCGCTGGAGGACCTGCTGAACGGCACGATGCCGCGCGAGGGCGACGGCGCCTCCGGAGACGCTCCGGACACGACCGACGACGCCGGCTCGCCGGACGACGACGACCGCGGCTCCTCCCCCACGGGCGACCGCCCCGTCTGACCCCCCCCCGTCCGGCGCCCGCCTGTGGACAACTCGCGCGGCGCCGGGCCGGTCTCGGCCATGATCGCCGGATGGTGCTCCGGCTCGATCCTCGACTTCCCCTGCTCTGGCGCTCCGCGACCGCGGTGCAGCTCGGCCTCGACCGGCCGCACGCGGTGCTGGACGGCATCGGCTACCCGGAGGAGCTGCTGCTCGACGCCCTCCGCGTGGGCACCAGCGCCGGCACCGTCCGCCTGATCGCGGCGCGCGCCGGAGCGAGCGAGGCGCGGGTCGACGAGGTGCTCGAGGCGCTCCGGCCGGTCCTGCTGCGCAGCGTCGAGCCCGGCCCTCCCCCCGCACCGCGGGTCGTCGTCGAGGGGACGGGCGCGGCACCGGACGCACTGCGCACGCTGCTCCGGAGCGAGGGCTGCTCGCTGCTCGCCGACGACGGGACGCCGGACCTCGCCGTGCTGATCGCCGACTTCGCGGTCGCCCCCGCCCGCGCCGCGCACTGGCTCGCGGCCGATGTGCCGCACCTGGCGGTGGTGTTCGGCGACGAATCGGTGCGCCTCGGACCCCTGGTGGAGCCGGGGTCCGGACCGTGCCTGCACTGCGCCGAGCGGGACCGGATGGACCTCGACCCGGATCGCGCGCGCCTCGTGATCCAGGTGCTCGGCCGCTCAGCCCCCACCCGCACGCCGCTCGCGAGCGCGGCGATCGCCGTGGCGGCCGCCGACGCCGTGCTGCGGCGGCTCCTCGCGGGCTGGCGAGGGCTCCGCGCGGCCGAGCGGGTCTACAGCGACGCCTCCGGAGCGTTCACCGTGCGGGAGCGGGAGCCGCACCCCGAGTGCGCGTGCCGAGCTCTTCGAGGAAGCGCGACGGCTCCCTCCGCGTGACGCGGCCGACCGTCGAGCGCGCCCACGAGAGGCGCAGGCGCCGGCGGGCCCGGGTGATGCCGACGTAGAGGAGGCGCCGCTCCTCGTCGATCGCCTCGAGGCCGGCGGCGTACGAGATCGGCAGCAGGCCCTCGGCGAGCCCCATCAGGTGCACCGACTCCCACTCGAGGCCCTTCGCCGAGTGCAGCGTGGCGAGGGTGACCGCGCCGCGGTCCGGCTCGTGGTGCACCTGCTGGCGTGCGATCAGGTCGTCGGTGAACTGGCGGAAGGTCCATCCGGCAGGGGCCTCGTCGACGAGGCGGGCCAGCGTGTCCAGCGACTCCCACCGGTCGCGCACCGCACCGGGCGCCGACGGGGGCTCGGCGCTCCAGCCGAGCGAGCGGAGGACGTCGCTCACCGACTTGAACAGCGGCTCGCCGCTGATCGACACGGACGCCGCGCGCAGCTGCATCACGGCCTGCTTGACCTCGGGGAGGTCGAAGAAGCGCTTGCCGCCGCGCATGTGCGCGCTCACTCCCCGCTCGTGCAGGGCGTGCTCGATGACCGCCGACTGGCTGTTGGTGCGGAAGAGGACCGCGATGTCGGAGGGGCGCACCCCCGCCTCGATGTCGGCCGCGACCCGCGCCGCGATCCCGCGCGCCTCCGCGATGTCGTCCGGGTAGGCGTCGATCGCGGGCTCTGGCGCCTCGGCGGCGGCGACGGCGTGGAGCGAGAGGGCGCCGGGCCTGCCCCGCATGAGGCGGTTCGCGGTCTGCACGATCGGCACGGCCGAGCGGTAGTTCTCCTCCAGGCGCACCACGGTGGCGGCCGGCCAGCGGGACGGGAAGTCGAGGAGGTAGTCGGCCCGCGCACCCGCGAAGGAGTAAATGGTCTGGCTGGCGTCGCCGACGACGCAGAGGTCGCTCCGGTCGCCGAGCCAGAGCTCCAGGAGCCGCTGCTGCAGCGGCGAGACGTCCTGGTACTCGTCGACGACGAAGAAGCGGTACTGCTCGCGCACCTGCATCGCCATCGCGGGCTCGGACTCGAGCATCCCGGCGGTCACGAGCAGGACGTCCTCGAAGTCGATCTGGCGGCGCTGGTCCTTCAGCCCCTCGTACTCGTCCACGAGCGCGACCGTCTGCTCCAGGGTGAGCCGTCCGGGCAGGGGGCGCGTGCGGGCGGCGACGGCGTACTGCTCGAGGGAGAGGGCGGACACCTTCCGCCACTCGATCTCGGCCGAGAGGTCGCGGAGCGTCGCCGTGTCGAGCTTCAGGCGGAGCCGCTCGGCCGCGTGCCCGAGCAGGCGGGCCTTGCCGTCGAGCAGCTGGGGCATCGTGCCCCCCACCAGCTGCGGCCAGAAGTAGCCGAGCTGCGAGAGAGCCGCTGCGTGGAACGTGCGGGCCTGGACGCCCCCGGCGCCGAGCACCCGCAGGCGCGAGCGCAGCTCGGCCGCGGCGCGGCTGGTGAAGGTCAGGGCCATGACGCGACCGGGCGTGTAGACGCCGGTCGCCACTCCGTGCGCGATGCGGTGCGTGATCGTCCGGGTCTTGCCCGTGCCCGCTCCCGCGAGGACGCAGACCGGCCCCAGCAGCGCCTCCGCCGCCTCGCGCTGCCCCTCGTCGAGTCCGTCGAGCAGGGTCACGCGATCGGGCCGTTCTCCAGCTCGCCTCCGTACCAGTCCTCGATCATCGCGCGGGCGATCGACGAGCGGCCGGGCAGCAGCACGGACTCGAGCGAGTCGTGCAGCTGCTGCCGGGTGAACCAGCGCAGCTCGACGATCTCCTCGCCGTCCGGGAGCAGATCCTCCGGGGACTGGTCCTCGGCGAGGCGGGCGGTGAAGCCGACCATGAGGGAGGCGGGGAAGGGCCAGGGCTGCGAGCCGAGGTACTGCGGGTCGACGACGCGCATGCCCGACTCCTCGCCGATCTCGCGGATCACGGCGGCCTCGAGCGACTCGCCCGGCTCGACGAAGCCGGCGAGCAGGGAGAAGCGGCCGGTGCCCCACATCGCGTTCGAGCCGAGGAGGAGGCGGTCGTCCGCGTCGAGGACGCAGACGATGATCGCCGGATCCGTGCGCGGGAAGACCTGGCTGCCGTCGGTGGGCGAGCGGCGGACCCAGCCGCCCTGCTCGACGACGGTCGGGTCGCCGTTGCGGGGCGAGTAGCCGTGCGAGGCGTGCCAGTTCGCGATGGCGAGAGCCTCGGTGAACAGGCCCGCGTCGCGGTCGCTCAGGCGCTCGGCGATCGGGCGCAGGCCGCTCCACCGCTCCTCGTCGGGCTCGAGCTCGGCGGCGGCCGCGTCGGTGAGGACGGTCGCGATGACGGGGGTTCCGACCGGCTCGCCGGGGGCCTCGGCGAGCGTGCGGCCGAGGTAGATCCGGAGGGTTCCGGCGGTCACGTCCTCGGGGCGGCGCAGGAGGAGGCGGTCGGCCTCGACCAGAGTCCGGTCGTGGTGCAGGACGAGCACGCGGGTGGCGGGATCGGCGAGCAGCTCGTCGAAGAGCGCGGGCCGTGAGCGTCCGACGCCGTCGCGGTCGGCCGCCTGTCGCGAGAGCGGGAGGCGATCGGCGAAGGGCAGTGACATCCGGGGCTCATTTCGTGACGGGGGCCGCGAGGACCGCTGTCGCGGGCCTTCGACGGCATCGGCGGGACAGCGCGTGGCGGCGGGCCGGCCGGGCACGAGCCGCCTACCCTGGAAACCATGGCCAGATCCCATCTCACTCTAGCCGCGCTGGCCACCTCGGCCGTCGAGGGCCTCGACGTCCGCTCCGCGCGCCCCTTCACGTCCTCGACGCACGGCGACTTCGACTCCGCCCTGCTGACGACGCGCGAGAGCGCCCGCCTCGTCGTGCGCGTTCCCACGTCCGCGCTCGCGGAGCAGGAGCAGCTCGGCGACCTCGTCGCGCTCCGAGCGCTGACCGCCGGCATCCGCAGCCGCCTGCCCTTCGATCTGCAGGAGAGCGTCGGGCAGACGCCGTTCGACGGCACCCGCGCGGTCGTCTACGAGTACCTCGAGGGAGATCGCGTCCTCATCGACGACGTGGCCGCGCAGAGCGGGCTCGCGGACTCGATCGGCCGGGCCATCGGGGCGATCCACTCGCTCCCGGTGTCGTTCGTCCAGGAGGCGGGCCTGCCGATCGCGACCGCGCGCGACAGCGTGAACGAGACGGTCGCGGTGATCGAGCGCGCGGCCGACACCGGCCACGTCCCGGCGGCGCTCGTCGCGCGCTGGGAGTCGGCCTCCTCCGACGAGGCGCTCTGGCAGTTCGACCCGACCGTGGTGAACGGCTCGATGACCGCCGACTCCTTCCTCCGCTCGGGCGACGTCGTCGCGGCCGTGCTCGGCTGGGCGGCGCTGCGGGTCGGCGACCCGGCGCGCGACCTGCACTGGCTGCTGAGCGCCCCGGGCTCGGAGACGGCGCTCTCCGCCTACTCCCGGATGCGCGCGGGAGCAGTGGACCGCACGATCCGCCAGCGCGCCCAGCTCTACGCCGAGCTCGAGCTCGCCCGCTGGCTGCTGCACGGCACCGAGACCGACGACTCCGCCATCGTGGACGACGCGGTCGCCATGCTCGACACGCTGGTCGACAGCGTGCTCGGCGACCTCTCCGCGCCCCTCTCGACCGACACCGGCCCGGTGCTGGAGGTCTCGGAGGTCGAGGAGCTGCTCAACCGCACGCCGGGAGCCCGCACGAGCTCCTCCGCTCACGGCCGCGGGCTCGCTCCCGTCGCCGAGGAGAGCGACTCCGCGAGCTCGCGCTCGGAGTAGAACCGCTCGGGCCGCAGCACGAGGTCGTCGGCGACGAAGTAGAACACGGCGTCGACGCTCTCGAGCGGCACCCCCCGCCAGCGCGAGTAGGCGAGCCGGTACAGCGCGAGCTGGAACTGCTTGAGCTCGAGGTCGGCAGCGTCCTTCGGCGCTCGCCCGGTCTTCCAGTCGACGATCTGCACGCCGTCCTCCGTCGGGTACACCGCGTCGAGCTTGCAGACGACGACGTGGCCGGCGAGCTGGAGGTGGATCTCGATCTCGACCGCCTCCGGGCGCCGGTCGGCCCACTCCGAGCGCTCGAACGTGGCGATCAGGGCGTCGAGCCGCTCCTGCTCGACGGACGCGGGGCCGGCGTCGTCGAGCTCGTCGGGGAAGGTGTCGACCGCCTCCGCCCCGCCCTGGACGCCGAAGCGGTTCTCGACCCAGGAGTGGAAGGTCGTGCCGAGCCGGGTCTGCCGATAGGGGCGCTCCGGCATCGGCCGGCGCAGCTGCGCCGCGACCTCGTCCGGCGTGCTGACGATGTCCTTGAACCGGGAGGCGGGGATGCGGGTGGGCAGCGGCGTGCGCTCGCCCCCGGCCAGCCGCACCGCCCGCTCGGCGAGCAGCAGGCGGATGTCGTCGCCGCGCGCTCCGAGCAGAGCGGGCTCGGCGCTGCGGACCCGGGCGGCGGCGGCGCGGACCCGGTCGCCGCGGGAGCCGAGCGGATCGTGGGGCCAGCGGAACGTGCGCGGGGCCCGCTCGAGCGGGTTCTCCTCGTTCGCGGGCTCGGTCGGCAGCGGCGGGATCGTGCCGGCCTCCTCGAGGTCGCGGAGGAAGACGCCCGGTCCGCGCGGCTTGGCCTGGCCGGCCCACCACGAGCCGCTCAGCAGGAGGTGGTGACGCGCCCGCGTGACGGCCACGTAGGCGAGACGCCGCTCCTCCGCCTCGTTGCGCTCGCGGAGGGTGTCGCCGAACGCTCCGATCGCGTCGACGACCTCCTTCTGCGTGCTGCAGCCGCGCCAGGCGAGATCGGGGAGCTCGGCGGCGTCGCCGCGGAACGCGTAGGGCATCGCACCCAGTCTGACCCACCCGCGGAAGCCCTCGACCGGCGTGCCGGGGAGCTCGCCGTCGACCATCCGCGGGACGGCGACGAGGTCCCACTCCAGACCCTTGGAGCCGTGGATCGTCAGCAGCTGCACCGTCCCCGGTTCCGGGTCCTCCGGTCGCGGGGCCAGGCCGTCGCGCTTGTCCGCGAGGACGAGCCAGCGGAGGAATCCGCGGAGGGAGGAGCCGGTGCCGGCGCCGCGGTCGTCCGTCTGCAGGTACCCGGCCACCGCCTCCCGGAAGGCCTCGAGGTTGGCGCGGCCGTCCCCGCGCGACTCGTTCGCCTCGACCTCGATGTCCAGGCCCAGCTCCTGCTCGACCAGGGTGACGAAGTCGAGGAGGTCGAGCCCGGCCCGGGCGCGCAGCCGGGCGAACAGGGTGCCCGCCTCGTGCAGGCGCCGCAGGCCCTCGGCGCTGAACCCGCCGAGCGCGGAGTGGTCGATCCGCCCGTCGTCGCCGGGGCGGCGCGCCGCGATGAAGTCGAGGGCCTCGACGATCGAGCCGCCCTCGCCCTCGGTGACGGACGCGCGCATCCGCTCGCGCACCTCCTCCGGGAGCAGCCGGTGCGCGTGGTCGCGCGCCGCGAGCCACGAGGCGAGGTCGCGCAGCGCCTTGAGGTCGCGGACGCCCAGACGCCAGCGGGCGCCGGCCAGGAGGCGCACGAGCTCGCTGCCGGCGGCCGGGTCCTCGACCACGGTGAGCGCGGCGACGAGGTCGGCGATCTCGGGCTGCCGCAGCAGGCCCCCGATGCCGAGGATGTGGTACCGGACGCCGTGCTTCGCCAGCGCGGCGGCGAAGCGGTCCATGTGCGCGCGCACCCGGAAGAGCACCGCGGCCGACGGCGGCTCGGCGTTCTCGCGCAGGCGCCCGGCGAACCAGGCGGCGACGTCGTCCGCCTCCTCCTCGATCGTCTCGGGGAAGGTGAGCTCGACCGGGTGCTCGGAGGCCTGAGGACCCGCGCTCAGCGTGTCGACCGCGACCGCGCTGCCCGCCGACAGCGGCTCCACGATCGCGTTCGCGGCGGTCAGCACGCGGCGGCCGTTGCGCCAGCTCGTGCTGAGGGAGAAGCGGCCCGCTCCCCCGAAATCGGTGCCGAAGCGGCCGAGCCCCTCGGCGCTCGCACCGCGCCAGCCGTAGATCGACTGGTGCGGGTCGCCCACCGCCATCACTCCCTGCCCTGCGAAGAGCCGCGAGAGGAGGCGGGTCTGCAGCACGGAGGTGTCCTGGTACTCGTCGAGGAGCACCACCCGGTACCTCGCGCGGTGCTCGTCCACGATCCGCGGCACCCTGTCGACGATCCGCAGCGCGAGGGCCACCTGGTCCGAGAACTCGACGAAGCCGCGCTCGGCCTTCGCCTCCTGGAACCGCTCGGCGAGCGCCGTCAGCACCGGCAGCGCGCCCACGGCCTGCAGCGCCTTCTCGAGCTCGCGGTAGAGCCCCGAGCCGCTGCCTCCGCGCGGCAGCTCGCCCAGGCGGAGGAAGTCCTCGGCGAACGCGGCGACCGCGGCCGGATCGGCGAGGTTGTCGGCGAGGTCGTGCGCGAGCGAGACGACGAGGTCGGTCAGCCGGTCGATCCCCGCCTCCACCTCGAGGATGCGCGGATCGGCCGTGTCGGCCACGACTCCCCGCGCGAGATGCCAGGCGGAGGCCTCGGAGAGCACGGTCGCGTCCCCCTCGCGGCCGATCAGGGCCGCGTTGTCGCGGAAGATCGTGTTCGCGAAGGCGTTGTAGGTCGAGACGGTGGCGGCCTCGAACGGGTCGGGCGCCGACTGCCCGGGCGCGAGCGGGAGCAGGCCCGCCGCGCCGAGCTGGTCGATCCTCCGCCCGATGCGCTCGCCGAGCTCGGCCGCCGCCTTGCGGGTGAAGGTGAGGCCGAGCACCTCCGACGGCGCCGCGTGGCCGTTCGCGAGGAGCCAGAGGACGCGGTTCGCCATCGTCTCGGTCTTGCCGCTGCCGGCACCGGCGACCACCAGGGCAGGCTCGAGCGGCGCCTCGATGACGGCGCGCTGCTCGGCGGTGGGCGGGCGCAGGTCGAGGCGCTCGGCGATGGTCAGGGCGTCGATCACGGCAGCTCCTCCTCGGAGACGGCGGAGGGGTCGGGGTCGGCGGGGCCGGATGGATCGGCCGGCGCATCGGGACCCGGCTCCTCGGAGTCCTCCAGGTCCTCTGACTCGTCGACCTCGTCGATCGCCAGGAGGCCGTCCCCCGGGACCTCGGGTACCGCGTGGATGCGGTACCGCAGGGCGTCGCCGGGGGAGAACGGGGTCGCGTCGAGCAGGCCCGAGAAGCCCGCCGCCGCCATGCCCAGGGCCGCGGCGCGGACGCGCTCGCGCAGCCGCTCCAGCTCCTCCTCGCCGAAGCGCTCCTGGACCACCTCGCGGTACGGCTTCCCGCGCACGCCCGTCGCCACGAAGAGCAGCTTCGCGCCTCCCCCGTCGGCCGGGTCGGCCGCCTCGATCGCCCCTTCGGCGACGGCGAGCTGGTAGCTGCCCAGCTGCGCGTGCTCGGCGATGTCGTCCTTGCGGGGGGTGCTGCGGCCCGTCTTGAGATCGACGATCGTGACGGAGCCGTCGGCCGCGCGCTCGACGCGGTCGATCGAGCCCCGCACCCGGGCGGGCGGGACGTCGAGCTCGAACTGCTGCTCGCGGCCGAGCACCACGCCTCCCCCGCGCTCGAAGTCGGCGAGATAGCCCGCGAGGCCGTCGATCAGCCGCCGTGTGACGCGCTTCTGCCGCTCCCCCAGCCAGGGCGACTCGAAGACCAGCTCGGGCCACCGCGACTCGAGAGCCGCCCACAGCTCCTGCGGATCGGGCCGCTCGGCGTTCTCGAGGACCCAGTGCACGAGGGTGCCGACCCCCATCGCCGTGCTCGTCGTGGAGCCGGAGACGGCGTCGACGAACCAGTCCAGAGGGGACCGCTCGAAGGCCTCGAGGCGGCTCGGCGAGACGGAGACGGGCCGCTCGGGGTCGCCGACGTCGAAGAGCGGCTCCGTGGTCGAGGGCTCGAGCACCCCCGACCAGGAGGAGGGGTCGGCGCCGGGGACCTCCGCGAGCGCCAGGGCGCTGAGCCCTCGGATGGCGGCGGGAGCCTCGGTCGAGTCCGGTGTGGTGGCGGTCCGGCGCAGCGCCGCCACCGCCCCGCGCAGCGTGAGCGGCACCGCGGAGGCCGGATCGAGCCGCGGCGCGTCCGGCGGAGTGAGCCTGAAGAAGAGGGAGGGCGTCTCGTCCTCGCCCGCGACGGCGCTGAGCACCAGCTGCCGTCGAGCGCGCGAGGCGGCCAGTACGAACATCCGGAGCTCGTCGTCGAGAGTGGCCTTGCGGGCGTCGAGCGGCAGTCCGCCCTCGCCGCGGGCGTGCCGCAGCAGGCCGTCCGGATCGAGCAGCGAGCCGCGCTGGCGGAGGTTGGGCCAGACGCCGTCCTGCAGCCGCGCCACCACCACGACGTCGAACTCGAGGCCGACGACGGAGGAGGGCGTGCCGATGAGGACCGCGTCCTCGACGGAGCGCGGAGCGAGAGTGTCCTCGGGGACCTCCGCCTCGAGGATCTCGGTGACGAAGCCGATCGCGGAGTGCCCGGTCGCCCGCTCCACGAACCGGCGCGCGGCGCTGAAGAGGGCGACCACGCCGTCGAGGTTGCGGTTGGCCTCGGTGGCGGTCAGGCCGGTGCCGAGGGCGAGCTCGCGCCAGGAGGACGCGACGCGGCTGGACTCCCACGCCGACCACAGGAGCTCCTCGATCGAGCCCCCCTCCTCGTGCAGGCGGCGGACCCGGTCGATCGTCACGGCCAGCCGCTCGGCCTGCCGGGCGGGAGCGGAGTCGATGGTCGCGAATCGGCCGGGCGCGGCGAGGGCCTCGACCAGCAGCGGGTCGCTCGCGCGGATGCCGCCGCCGGCCAGCTCCTCCGCCCGGAGCGCGAGCCGGAGCCTGCGCAGCCCCAGCCGGTCGACCCCGCCGAAAGGGCCGAGAAGCAGCTCCGCCGCGAGCTCCGCATCGAGGGGCCGCTCGCCGATCGCGACGCCGACCAGCACGAGCAGCGCCCGGGCCGCGTGATCGTCGCGCAGCGCCCGTCCGGCGAGCACGGAGCGGGTCGGCACCTCCGCCACCGCGAGCGCCTTCACCAGCGGCTGGACCGCGGCTCCGGAGCGGACGACGACCGCCATCCGCCGCCACGGCACTCCGTCGCGCAGCCGCCGCTCGCGCAGCAGCCGCGCCACCGTCGCCGCCTCCCGCGCCGCCGTCGGGGCGTGCAGCACCAGGACGGGCGCCGGGCCCGCCTCGGGGGCCGGAGCGGCGACCGCCGCCCGCTGCCGGCCGGCCGCCGCGGTGCCGATCCGCTCGGTGGCCGCGGACACGACCGCCCGCAGCGCGGCCGAGTGGCGGTGCACGCGCGCGAGCACCAGCGTCTCGACGTCGGACGCGCCGATGCTCGCGGCGAACCGGCCGAGCGTGTCGGAGGCCGCGCCGCGGTAGGCGCTGGTCGCCACGTCCGGATCGCCCAGCGCGATCACGGTCACCCCGCGCTCCGTCAGCGCCCGCAGCAGCACGAGCGTCGACTCGCTCGCCTCCTGGAGGTCGTCGACGACGACGAGACGCAGCGCGTCGATCCGCTCGCCGCCCTCGCCCGCGCGGATCGCCTCGGCCGCATAGGCCGCGAACTCCGCAGCGTCCAGGCGGGTGCCCGCCTGGGGCGCCATCCACTCGACCACCTCGCGCAGCTCGTCGAGCACGTCGGCCGCCGCGCTCCACTCCCCTCGCTCGGCGTCGACCCCGAGGGCGCGGATCGCGTCCGAGTCGAGCCCGTGCTCGGTCGCCCGCATCCCGAACTCGCGGAGCTCGGTCCGGAAGGTCCGCAGCCGCAGCACCTCGGGGCTGAACTCCTCCGGCCACCGCGGGCCGGTCCCCTCCTCGAGGTGGCCCTCGACGAGCTCCGAGAGGAGGGCGTCCTGCTCGCCGCCGGTCAGGAGGGTCGGCCGCTCGAGGCCGCGCTCCTTGGCGGAGGAGGTGACCGCCTCGAACGCGAGCGAGGTCGCGGTCCGGGCGAGCGGGCCCCGGGTCGGCACTCCCAGCCGCAGGGCGAGCACGTCGCGCAGGGCGGTGGCGGCGGTGCGGCTGGCCGCGAGCACCACGACCGACTCGGGCGGGTACCCCCGCTCGAGGACGCGCTCGGCGACCAGCTCGACGACCGTCGCGGTCTTGCCCGTCCCCGGCGCCCCGAGCACGGCGGCGCTGCGGCCCTCGGGCAGCGCGAGCACCGCGCGCTGGGAGTCGTCCAGCACGACCGCGGGCTCGCCCGGGAGCGCCTCGCCGACGGAGGCTGCGGTGGAGGGAGCGGGGGTCGCGGGAGCGGTCACACGACCACGGTAGCCACCGGGTCCGACACTCCCGCCCGTCCCCGCCGGGAGCCCCGGCCGCCCGCTCCGCTCACCGCGAAACCGGCGCGGTCGTCCGAGCGCGGTCCCGTATCCTGACACCCTCGTCCCCTCCCGAAAGGCACTGCTGGTGGAAATCCGTATTGGAATGGTCAACACCCCGCGCGAGCTCAACTTCGAGTCGTCGATGTCCGTGACCGAGGTCGAGAAGACGGTGACCACCGCTCTCGAGGCCGGCACCGCCGTCCTCCGCCTCCGCGACGAGAAGGGCAAGATCTACATCGTCCCTACCGCCACCATCGCCTTCGTCGAGGTCGGCTCCGAGGAGTCGCGCCGCGTCGGCTTCGTCGCCTAGAGCGTCCCGGGCGGACACGTCGTGGAGCTCCTCTTCATCACCCTGTTCGGGGTCCTGATCGGTCTCGCCGCGCGCTACGGGCTGCCGCACCGGCACCTGCACGGCTCCGTGCTGGTCCCGGCGATCGGCGGCCTCGTCGCCGCAGTCGTCTGGGTCGCGCTGACCTGGGCGGGCCTGCCGTGGGACGGCGGCCTGATCTGGGTCCTGTCCCTCGTCGCGACCGCCGTGGTCGTCGTCCCGGTCGGCCTCTCGCTCGGGCGCAGCCGCGCCCGCCGCGACGAGGCCTCCCTGCAGGCGATGCTCTCGGGACGCGTCGCCCCCTGATCCGAGCCGGAGGCGCGGGAGTCCTCGGACTTCCGCGCCTCCGTCGTTCCGGATTCCGGGGCAGTGCGACGCCGGGAACCGTCAGGCCGTGAGCCCCAGCGCGTCCATCCGGCGCGTGTGCGAGGCGATGAGCTCGGTGAACACCGGCTCGATCCGCGACTCGTCGGAGTCGTGGTTGCCCGACCCCATCAGCGCGGAGCGCGCCACGAGGAGGGTGTCGCCCACCAGGCGGCGGCCCCAGACGGCCAGGCGCGAGCCCAGGCGCTCGTCCGCGGCGATCTCGCGGCGGAGGATCGCGATCACGCCGTCGACGCCCGTGTCCGCGCCGAGCGTCTGCGCGATGCGCGGCCCCACGTCGGTGGGCAGCCCGCCGGTGAGGCGGATGAAGAAGTCGTCGAGCAGGCCCGCCGTGATGTACGCCGAGAGCAGCGTCTCGTGGAGGTCCGCACCGCGGGTGAGCCGCTCGAAGGTGTCGATCGCGGGACGGAACGGAGTCATGGCCTCGCCGGGCTCCACGTCGCGGCGGCGCAGCTCGGCGACGACCGCGTGGTGCTTCGCGAGCGCCGTGCCGGCGGCGGAGGAGATGGCCTCCTTGTCCGCGAGGTCGTCGGTCTCGGCGACGGCGCGCGCCAGCACCTCGAACACCGCGAGCTGGAGGTAGGCGACCTGGCCGAGGTAGGGCAGCACCTCGGGGGTGAGGTCGGCGAGGTCGACGCGGTCGCGCTTCTGGCTCGACTCCCCGCGGGGCGTCAGGCGGGGCACCTCGAGCAGGGGACGTCGACGTCGGAACCAGGCAGCCATTTCCTCAGCATAGGGCGCCGGAGGAGCGGGGTTCCGGGGCCGGCGGGGCCGGGAGCAGTAGACTCGCCGGGATGTCACCGGCGCTGGATCGGTGACCCTGCGCCCGGAGTCGTACAGGGGCGTAGACCGTTCGACACGACAGGCGCTTCACTCCGTGACTTTCTCCGATCTGAACATCGACGACGACATCGTCGCCGCACTCGCCGCCAAGGGCATCCTCGAGCCGTTCCCCATCCAGGAGCAGACGATCCCCCTGGCCCTGCAGAAGCAGGACATCATCGGCCAGGCCAAGACCGGCACCGGCAAGACCTTCGGCTTCGGCCTCCCCCTCATCCAGGCCCTCGGCACCGACCCGGAGCCGGGCGTCAAGGCGCTCATCGTCGTCCCGACCCGCGAGCTCGCCGTGCAGGTCACCGAGGACATCGAGCTGGCCGCCTCCAACCGGCCGACCAAGATCGTCTCGATCTACGGCGGCAAGGCCTACGAGGGCCAGATCGAGCAGCTGAAGGCCGGCGCGCAGATCGTCGTCGGCACCCCCGGCCGGCTCCTCGACCTCGCCGGGCAGCGCCTGCTCTCGCTCGCCAACGTGCAGGTGATGGTCCTCGACGAGGCCGACAAGATGCTCGACCTGGGCTTCCTCTCGGACATCGAGAAGCTGTTCGCGCAGACGCCGCCCACCCGCCACACCATGCTCTTCTCGGCGACGATGCCGGGCGCGATCGTCGCGCTCGCGCGCCGCTTCATGAACAAGCCCATCCACATCCGCGCGACCGACCCCGACGAGGGCATCACGCAGGCGAACATCAAGCACATCGTCTACCGGGCGCACTCGCTCGACAAGGACGAGGTCATCGCGCGCATCCTGCAGTCCGAGGGCCGCGGCAAGACCGTCATCTTCACCCGCACGAAGCGCGCCGCGGCCCGCATCGTCGAGGAGCTCAACGACCGCGGCTTCAACGCGGCGGCCGTGCACGGAGACCTCAACCAGGAGCAGCGCGAGCGCGCGATGGCGGCGTTCAAGGCCGGCAAGAAGGACATCCTGATCGCCACCGACGTCGCCGCGCGCGGCATCGACGTGAACGACGTCACCCACGTGATCAACCACACGATCCCGGACGACGACCAGACCTACCTGCACCGCGTCGGCCGCACCGGGCGCGCGGGCAAGACCGGCATCGCGGTGACCTTCGTCGACTGGGAGGACCTGCACAAGTGGGCCCTCATCAACCGGGCGCTGGAGTTCGGCCAGCCCGACCCGGTCGAGACCTACTCGTCGTCGCCGCACCTCTACACCGACCTCGACATCCCCGCGGGGACCAAGGGACGGCTGAAGCCGACCCCGATCCCCGCCGAGGCGAAGGCCGACGCGCGCCCGGACCGGGGCGAGCGCTCCGACCGCGGCGAGCGCTCCGAGCGGGGCGACCGGCCGCCGCGTCGCCGCACCCGCTCCGACTCCGCCGACTCGACCGCTCCGCAGCAGACCGGCCCAGCTCCCTCGAGCGAGAGCAAGGAGCACCACGACGGCAACAGCGAGCCGCGCCGCCGCACCCGGTCGCGCCGCCGCTCGCCGCGCCCCGACGCGCAGGCCTGAGCCTCCGCGCCCCGAGCCCGTCCCCCCGCGATCCGTCGCGGGAGGGCGGGCTCCCGGCGTCTCAGCGGCTCTCCCGCGACTCAGCGGTGTCCCCACGCGACTCAGCGGCTCTCGCCCCTCAGCGGTCACGGTGATCCGGCGGCTCTCCGCCTGTCAGCGGCTCTCCGCGACTCAGCGGGCGGAGGAGCGGATCGCGTCGACGGTCGCGCGCGCGGTCGTGTTCTCGCCCAGGCGGTTGGGCTTGCCCGTGCCGTGGTAGTCGCTCGAGCCCGTGGTGACGAGCGAGTACTGCTCGGCGAGCTCGCGCAGGCGGCGCTTGCCGTCGGCCGTGTTCTCGCGGTGCTCGACCTCGAGGCCGAACAGGCCGGCGTCGACGAGCTGCGGGAGGATCGACTCGACCGCGATCCCGCGGGCGCTCGCGGCCGGGTGCGCGATGACCGGGACCCCGCCCGCCGCGCGGACCAGGCGCACGGCGTCGACCGGGTCGGGCGCGTAGTGCGGGCGGTAGTAGCCGCCGCGCCAGTCGAGGATCCCCGCGAAGGCCGCGGAGCGGTCGGTGGCCAGGCCGCGGGCGACGAGCGCGTCGGCGATGTGCGGACGCCCGATGGTCGTGCCCGGGCTGGTCTGGGCGAGGACGTCGTCCCAGGTGAGGTCGTAGTCGGCCGCGATCGCGGTGACGATCGCCTCCGCGCGGTGCGTGCGGGCCGAGCGGATGCGCGCGGTCTCGGCCACGAGCCCCGGATCCGCCGGATCGACGAGGTACGCGAGGACGTGGACGCTGGCCCAGCCGACGCGGGAGGAGAGCTCCATGCCGGGCAGCAGGTCGATGCCCGCCTCCTCGGCCGCGGCGAGCGCCTCGGCCCAGCCGCCGGTCGTGTCGTGGTCCGTGAGCGCCACTCCGGCGAGCCCGGCCGCGGCCGCGGCCCGCACCAGGACGGCCGGAGCCTCGGTGCCGTCGGAGACGACGGAGTGGGTGTGGAGGTCGTAACGGCCCCCGTCGACATGCATGCGCTCATCGTAGACGCGCCGCCTGCGAGCCCTCCGATGCCCTAGTAGCCTGGGCGGCGATGGGGACGAGACTGGTGAAGACCGCGGTGGCGGTGATCGTGGCGATCGCTCTGCTGGTGGTCGCGGCGCCCGGCTTCTTCGGGATCGCCCGGGAGGCCCCCTTCGCCCAGCTGGTGCCGTTCCGGCTCGCGACGGGCGCGGCGGCCGTCGGGCTCGCCGCTGTCCTGGTCGTGATCGCGGTCCTCGTCGCTCCGGTCAGGCGCCTCGCGCTGGCCCTCGCGGCGCTCGGCGTCGTCTTCGCGCTCGTGCTCGCGGGAGTGCAGGGAGCGCGGGGCTACGACTCCGCCGCTCCGCGCGCCCACCGCCTCGCCGACGTGCGCCTCGCGACCTGGAACGTGCTGCACGACGGCGTGCCCGTCGACACGATCGCCTCGCTCGCCCGGGAGAGCGCGGTCGACGGCATCGCCCTCCTCGAGGTCTCGCAGACGCACGCGCAGGACGTCGTGAACGCGCTCAGCGCCCAGGGGATGTCGATGACCCTCCACTACGCCGGGTCGGGCGCCGACGACGGGGCGGCCCTGCTGCTCTCCCCCTCGCTCGGCGGCTACAGCGTCGACACCGCCGCGGTCGTCACCGGATCGACACCGTCCCTCGTCGCACGCCCCGACACTCTCGAGCGCCCCGTCCTCGCCGCGGTGCACACCATGGCGCCGATCCCCTCGCGCCTCGCGGAGTGGCGGAGCGATCTGCTCTCGGTCTCCGCGCTCTGCTCCGCGGAGGAGGACGTCGTGGTCCTCGGCGATCTGAACTCCACGGTCGACCACTGGACCGGGCTGCCGGGCTCGGCCACGCTGGGCGGCTGCCGCGACGCGGGGACCGTCGCGGGCGGCGCCGCCCTGGGCACCTGGCCGTCCTCGGTCCCGCCCGCGCTCGGCGCCCCGATCGACCACGTCCTCTTCTCCGGACGCTGGGAGGTCTCGGGCTACCAGGTCGTCGACGACCGCGACGACGCCGGGAGCGACCACCGGCCGCTGGTCGTCCAGCTCTCGGTCCGCGGGATGGTGAAGGACGCGTCCTGACGTTCCTCCCCGACGCCGACTCCCCGTCCTCCTCCCCCGCCCGGCCCGTGGCGGCCCCCGCGGCCGTGCGGAGGAGGACAATGGGAGTCATGACGAACACGGAGGAGCGGACCGCCGCTCAGACGCCCGACCCCGCCGCCGCCCCGCGCCCCCGCGCCACCGCGAACCGCTCGACGACCCCCGCCTCCGACCGCTTCCGCGACTTCATCGCGTCCGGCTGGGCCGAGCGGGAGGAGCCGCTGCCTGCTCCGCGCGAGCAGGCGTCCTTCGCCGCCTCCCGCCGCGAGCGCCTCTCCGCGCTGCACACCGGCGTGCGCATCGTCGTCCCGGCGGGCCGCCTCAAGCAGCGCGCGAACGACACCGACTACCCGTTCCGTGCGCACTCGGCCTTCACCTGGCTCACCGGCTGGGGCTCCGACTCCGAGCCCGGCGCGGTGCTCGTCCTCGAGCCCGCCGGGTCCGGCCACAGCGCGACGCTCTACTTCCGCGAGCGCGCGGGCCGCGACTCCGACGAGTTCTACGCCAACCCCGAGATCGGCGAGTTCTGGATCGGGCCGCGTCCGTCGCTCGCGCAGGTCGCGAGCGATCTCGGCCTCGCCACCCGCGGGATCGCCGAGCTCGACGCGGTCCTCGACGCGCACGACGGCGTCCCCCTCGCCGTGCTGCGCGAGGCCGACCCGGCGGTGACCGGCCGTCTCGACGCGGTCGAGGCCGACGAGCGGGCGGACCGCGACGCGGCGCTCGAGCGCGACATCGCCGAGCTCCGCCTGGTCAAGGACGCCTACGAGATCGCCGAGCTGCGCGCCGCCGTCGACGCGACGGGCCGCGGCTTCGAGGACGTCCTCTCCGACCTGCCGCGCATCATCGCCCACGAGAAGGGCGAGCGCCTGATCGAGGGCGTCTTCAACGGACGCGCGCGCGCCGACGGCAACGCGGTCGGCTACGACACCATCGCCGCGGCGGGCCCCCACGCCTGCATCCTGCACTGGACGCGCAACGACGGGCCGGTGCGCCCCGGCCAGCTGGTGCTGCTGGACGCCGGCGTCGAGCAGGACAGCTACTACACCGCCGACATCACGCGCACCTTCCCGGTGGACGGCCGCTACACGGACGCCCAGCGCCAGGTTCACGAGACGGTGCGGGAGGCGGCCGACGCCGCGTTCGCGATCGTCCGACCCGGCATCCGCTTCCGCGAGGTTCACGCCGCGGCGATGGCCGTCATCGCGCGGCGCACCGCCGAGTGGGGCCTGCTGCCGGTCAGCGCCGAGGAGGCGCTCGAGGCCGACAACCAGCAGCACCGCCGCTACATGGTCCACGGCACCAGCCACCACCTCGGGCTCGACGTGCACGACTGCGCCCGGGCACGGCGCGAGATGTACCTCGACGGACTGGTCGAGGAGGGCATGGTCTTCACGATCGAGCCCGGCCTCTACTTCCAGCCCGACGACCTCACGGTCCCGGAGGAGCTGCGCGGCATCGGCGTCCGGATCGAGGACGACGTGCTCGTCACCGCCGACGGCGCCGAGAACCTCTCGGCCGGCATCCCGCGCTCGGCCGACGACATCGAGTCGTGGATGGCCCGACTGGCCCGCTGAGCCCGGTCGCCCGCGGGGAGCCCCGGCCGCTCAGGCGGCGAGGGGCAGCGCGAACTCCCCGCGGGCGGCGGCGAGCGCCAGCCCGTCGAGCAGCGTCGCCAGCTGACCGGCGGGAGCGTCCGGGTCCTCGGGGTGCCACTGCACGCCCACGAGGGGGGCCGCGACGTGCTCGACGGCCTCGATCACGCCGTCCTCCGCCCGGGCGACGACCCGCAGCCCCGGAGCGAGCAGGTCGACCGCCTGGTGGTGCGCGCTCTGCACCGCGAGCGCCTCGGACCCGAAGAGCCCGCCGAGCACGGAGCCCGCCGCGAGCCCGACCTCGTGCCGGTGCATGCGCTGGTGAGCGGGGGCCGCCGCGTTGACGTGCTCCGCCTCCGGACCCAGGTCCTGCACCAGCGTGCCGCCGAGCGCGACGTTGACGATCTGCAGGCCGCGGCAGATGCCCAGCAGCGGGGTCCGGCGGGCCAGTGCCCGGTGCACCAGCGCGATCTGGGCGGCATCCGCGCGCTCCGCGTGGGGGCCCTCGGCCGGGTAGCCGCGGTCGGCGCCGTACTGCTCGGGAGCGATGTCCTCGCCGCCCGCGAGGACGAGGGCGTCCGCCCCCGCCGTGCGCGCCAGCAGCTCCTCCGTGCCCAGCTCCTCGGCGGCGAAGCGCTCCGCCCGCCAGCCGCGCTCGTGCGCGAGGGCGAGGATGCGGCCGTTCAGGATCTGCACGTAGGCGTGGTACTCCTCGCGGCCCGGTCGCACGCGGGCGACCTCGACGATGGCGAGCGAGCGGGTCATGACTCCATCCTGGGCACGCCGCCGCCGCCGGTCGAACCGCCGTGTCACGCGGTGTCACACTCCGGCCGTACGATCACGGAGTGACCTCGCCGAGCCCGTCCCTCCCGGAGCGCGTGCAGCAGGCGCGCTCCGAGGTCTCCGTCCTCGCCGGGACCACTCCCGAGCGCCGGGTCCGACCGCTGCGCGAGGCCGTCGAGCACGTCGCCGCCGGCGGCTCCCCCGATCCCGGCGCCCTGCTCGACGCGGTCGACTCGCTGGTCGGGCTCGTGACCCGCGCCGAGGTGCAGCTGAGCGGCGTCGAGCGCTCCGTGCGGGACGACCTGGAGCGGGCCGCCACCCTCTCGGACCTGCGCACCTCGGCGCAGCTCGCCTCCGCCGCCGACGTGGCCGTCGCGTGCGCCGCGGCACGGTCGCTCCTCCTCGACGCCGACGACGCCCGGTCGGCCGGCGCCCGCCACGATCCTGCCGCGCTGCTGGTCCTGCTGCTCGACGCCGACTCCGCTCTGGACGCCGTCGTCTCCGGATACCGCGAGCCGCGCGCCCAGGCCGAGCGCCAGCTCCTGCTGTTCGAGGCGGCGCGCACCGCGGCCCGGCTCGGCGCCGAGTCGGTGCTGCTCCTGGCCGCCGTGCACGGCGAGCGCATCACCGCGGCACCCCGGATCCTCGCCGAGGAGACGCTCGGGCAGCTGGACACCGCGGTGCGCCGTGCGGCAGGCGATCCGGCCGGCGCTCTGGACGAGGCCCGCGCCGCCGCCGACCGCGCCCGCTCCGCGCTCGACGAGGCCCTGGTCGACCTCGACGGCGCACCCTCGTCGCTCCGCCCAGCAGCCGTTCCCGGAGGCCTGCCCGCGGCCTGAGCACGCAGGCACCCGGCACCGGCGCGCGTGCCATAGTGAGGGACATGGCCTCCTTCCTCGTCGTCCCCCAGTGGCAGGGCTCGGCGTCGACGCGCGCGATGCGCCTCGTCGACGGAGCCGAGGCGATCCGGGGCGATCTGCCCTCCTCCGCCACCACGACCCTCGACATCCCCGCCGAGGCGGGCGACGCCCAGGACACCGGCATCCGCCGCTACGCCTCGGTCGCCACCGTCGCCGAGCGGGTGCGCGAGGCCCTCTCGGGCCGCACCGGTCCCGTGATCACGATCGGCGGCGACTGCGGCGTCGAGTTCGCGGCGATCGGGCACGCCGTGCGCTCGGCACCGGGCCCGGTCGCGCTGGTCTGGCTCGACGCCCACCCGGACGCGCACACTCCCGAGTCCTCCCCCAGCGGCGCCTTCTGCGGCATGGTCCTCTCGGCCGCGCTCGGACGCGGCGTCGGCCTCCTGAGCGCGGGCGCCGAGGAGCGGGT
The DNA here is from genome assembly GCF_009834265.1 of Rathayibacter sp. VKM Ac-2805. Lineage (NCBI taxonomy): Bacteria > Bacillati > Actinomycetota > Actinomycetes > Micrococcales > Microbacteriaceae > Rathayibacter > Rathayibacter sp. VKM Ac-2805. The sequence continues at coordinate 1,183,570 of NZ_CP047185.1, read as the reverse complement.
GGCCGACGAGCGCGTCGTCCTCGCCGGTGTCCGCTCCGCCGACGACGGCGAGCTCGAGCCGCTGGTCGAGCGGGGGGCCGCGGTGCTGCCCGCAGACGCCCTCGACCCGGAGTCGCTCGTCGCGGCGGTCGAGGCGACCGGTGCCGCCTCCGTCTACGTGCACCTCGACCTGGACGTGCTCGACCCCGCCGACCTCGCCGGGCTGTTCGACCCTGTGCCCTTCGGCGTGCCCGCCTCGCGCCTCGTCGCGAGCCTCGACGCCCTCCGGTCCCGCTTCCCGCTCGCGGGCGCCGGCGTCACCTCGTTCGCCCCGTCGTCGCCGACGGCGGCCGAGGACGACCTGCCCACGATCCTCCGCCTCCTCGGCGCTCTGTCCCGCGGGGCCTGAGAGAGCCCTGCCATCGGCGCGCAAGCCCGAGCGCGTGTCGGCGGCACCCGGCAAGATGGTCGGACGCGACCGAGCGGAGGAACGATGAGCGACGAGAGACCGCGCGTGCGCACCGAGCGGCGCGGGACCGTGCTCGCGATCGTGCTGGACCGGCCCGAGAAGCGCAACGCCGCCGATCTGCGGCTGCTCGCGGAGCTGGCGTCCGCGTACGGCGAGCTCGACCGCGACCCGGAGCTGCGCGCCGGCGTCGTCCTCGCCGAGGGCGGGCACTTCACGGCCGGGCTCGACCTCGCCGACATCGGGCCCCGCCTGGGCTCCGGCGGCCTCGACTTCGTGCCCGAGGGCGGGCTCGACCCCTGGGGCCTGCGCACCCGCCCCGTGAGCAAGCCGGTGGTCATCGGCCTCCAGGGCACCTGCCTCACGCTCGGCATCGAGCTCGCGCTCGCGAGCGACGTCGTCCTCGCCGAGCGGTCCACCCGCTTCGGCCAGATCGAGGTCGCCCGCGGCATCCTGCCCTTCGGCGGAGCGACGCTGCGCTTCCCCCGCGCCGTCGGCTGGGGCGACGCGATGCGCTGGATCCTCACCGGCGACCTCTTCGATGCCGAGGAGGCCCACCGCATCGGCCTCGTGCAGCAGGTCGTCCCCGACGGAACGGTCGCCGAGGCGGCCTGGGCGCTGGCCGCTCGTATCGCCGCGCAGGCGCCGCTCGCCGTGCAGGCCGCCCTGGCCAGTGCCCGGCTCGCGGTCGCCGCGTCCGACGCCGAGGCCGCGGCCGCGCTCCCCGGGGCGCTCGCGCGTCTCGCGGCGTCCGAGGACGCGCGCATCGGCACCGAGGCCTTCCTCCAGCGCACGACGGCGGAGTTCACCGGACGATGAGCGACGAGAGCACCACCGTCACGGCGCCCGGCGGCTCCTCCCTCGAGGCGCAGCAGGAGCGCGCCGCGCAGCAGCTCGAGATCCGGCTCCGCTACGGCGACCAGGTGTGGGAGCTGCGCGAGGTCGACCACTTCGCCGTCTTCTCCCGCCGCAGCACCGCACGACGGGCCGGGCGCGTCCTCGTGGCCTCCGGCTTCCAGATCGCGATCTCGCGGCTGAGGCTGAGGCAGGTCCTCGTCGCGAGCCACCACGCCGCGGTCGACGAGGAGTCGACCACCGCGTTCCTCCGCCAGGTGATCGAGGCGGTCGAGAGCCACGGCGGCCGCTACGACGGCTGGCGGGCCGAGATCGTGCCGGCGCATTGAGCGCCGGGCACCCACCGACGACGGGGCTCGACGCCTCCGAGAACCCCAGGGAGACAGCATGAGCAGCACGACGGACGAGTTCGACGTCATCGTCATCGGAGCAGGGCCGGTGGGCGAGAATCTCGCCGACCGCGCGGTCCAGGGCGGCCTCACCGCCGCCGTCGTCGAGAGCGAGCTCGTCGGGGGCGAGTGCTCCTACTGGGCGTGCATGCCCTCGAAGGCGCTGCTGCGGCCGCCGATGGCGCTCCGCGCCGCCCGTGATCTCCCCGGCGCGGCGCAGGCGGTGAGCGGAGGAGTCGACGTGCCCGCGCTCCTGGCCCGCCGCGACTCCTTCACCAGCCACTTCGACGACCACGGCCAGGTGCAGTGGCTCGAGGGCGCCGGCATCGAGCTCGTCCGCGGGCACGGCCGCCTGAGCGGCGAGCGCGAGGTGACCGTGACCGGACCCGACGGCGAGGTGCGCGTGCTCCGCGCCCGCTCCGCCGTCGCCGTCGCGACCGGCACCACCGCCGTCGTCCCCGACATCCCTGGCCTGCGCGCGGCATCCCCCTGGACGAGCCGCGAGGCCACCTCGGCCGAGGAGGTGCCGCCGCGCCTCGTCGTCATCGGCGGCGGAGTCGTCGCGACCGAGATGGCGACCGCCTACGCCGGCATGGGCTCCTCCGTCACGCTCGTCGCCCGCAGCGGACTCCTCGCGCCGTTCGAGCCCTTCGCCGGCGAGCTCGTCGGCTCGGCGCTCCAGGAGCTCGGCGTCGACCTGCGCCTCGGCGACTCGCCCGTCTCGGTCGAGCGCCGGTCCGACGGCACCGTGGCGGTGACGCTCGAGGGCGGCGACGTCATCGAGGCCGACCAGGTGCTCGCCGCGACCGGCCGCGCCCCGCACACCCGCGACGTCGGCCTCGAGACGGTGGGCCTCGAGCCCGGCTCCTCGCTGACGGTCGACGACACGATGCTCGTGCTGGGCGGCGACGGTGCTCCCCTCGGCGGCGGGCGTCCGTGGCTCTACGGGGTCGGCGACGTGAACCACCGCGCACTGCTCACGCACCAGGGCAAGTACCAGGCCCGTGCGGCCGGCGACGTGATCGTCGCGCGCGCCACCGGTGCCGAGGTCCACGACGCCCCCTGGGGAGCGCACGTCGCGACCGCGGACCACGAGGCCGTGCCGCAGGTCGTCTTCACCGACCCCGAGGTCGCGTCGGTCGGCCTGACCGCCGCGGCCGCCGAGAAGGCCGGCTACCGCACCCGCGTCGTCGACTACGAGATCGGCTCGGTCGCCGGCGCCGCCCTCGCCGCCGACGGCTACACGGGCACCGCGCGGATGGTCGTGGACGAGGACCGGAAGGTCGTCCTCGGCGTCACCTTCGTCGGCAAGGAGGTCGGCGAGCTGATCCACTCCGCGACGATCGCCGTCGTCGGCGAGGTGCCGCTCTCGCGCCTCTGGCATGCGGTCCCCTCCTATCCGACGATCAGCGAGGTCTGGCTGCGGCTGCTCGAGACCTACGGACGCGACAGCGCGTGAGCGCGCTCCGTCGAGCCGTCGCGACGGTGGCCCTGGATCCGGCGATCACCCGGCCGGGCTACCTCTTCGCGTGCGCGGTCGGCCTCGCCTGGGGCGCGCTGTGGAGCACGGGCCCGATCCGGCGCAGCCACGGCCTCGTCGTCTTCACCGGTCTGCCCTCCTGGGCGTTCGGCCGCGGGGGGTCCTGCGTCGGCACGAGCTACCTCACGGGCACCAACGTCTCCGACAGCGTCCTCGAGCACGAGGCCGTGCACAAGGAGCAGTGGCGGCTCTACGGGATGTGGTTCCCGTTCGCGTACACGGTGGCGGGTCGCGACCCGCTGCGCAATCGATTCGAGATCGAAGCCGGTCTCGAGAAGGGCGGATATCTCCGTGGTCACTGACATGACGGGGCGCGTCGTCGTCCTCACCGGAGCGAGCTCCGGCATCGGCCGGGTCGCGGCGGGAGCGCTGGCGTCCGCCGGTGCCCGCGTGGCCGTGGTCGGGCGGAACCCCGAGCGCACCCGCGCGGTCGCCGCCGACGTGGGAGGCGACGCGTTCCTGGCCGACTTCGACCGGCTCGACGACGTCCGCGCCCTGGCCGACGGCCTCCTCGAGCGCTACGAGCGGATCGACGTGCTGGCGAACAACGCGGGCGGGCTCGTCTCCCACCGCGCCGAGACGGTCGACGGCCACGAGCGGACGATCCAGAGCAACCACCTCGCGCCGTTCCTGCTCACGCGGCTCCTGCTCCCGCGGATGATCGAGACCTCGAGGGAGCGGGCCGGCGTCCGCGTCGTCTCCACGGCGAGCCTCGCGAACCGCTTCGGTCGCCTGAGGCTCGACGACCTCGACAACCGCCGCGGTCCGTGGCACGGCGGCTGGCGGGCGTACGGCACGTCGAAGCTGGTGACGATCCTCTTCATCCGCGAGCTGGCGGAGCGCCTGCTGACGACGTCGGTCGACGCGTACTCGTTCCACCCGGGCGTCGTCTCGACGAGCTTCGGTGCCGACAGCACGATGATGAAGCTGATGACGAGCCTCTCGGTCGGCTCCTTCGGCATCTCCGCCGAGGCGGGTGCGGTGCCGCTGATCACCCTCGCCTCCGAGCCCGACGTCGGTGCCGCCAGCGGCACCTACTTCGACCAGCTGACACCGCACGGCTCCCTGAACCCCCAGGCCCGAGACCGCGCTCTCGCCCACGACCTCTGGACTCTCTCCAGCCGCCTCGTGGGCGTCTCCCCCACCCTGTAGCCCGCTGCCGCTCCCCGCCGCCGCCGACTCGGCGCGGGGCGGCGCGGAGTACCCGACCCGCTCGCCGGGAGGATCTCGACACACCCTCTCCGAGGGCTGCCCGATCAGCAGGTCTGTGCGCGGTCGCCCGACTCGGTGTGTGCCCGCGAGCTTCTCGATCAGCCGCGGGATCGGACGTGCGTGGATCTCGATACTCCCTCTCCGAGGGCTATCCGATCAGCAGGTCCGGGCGCGGTCGCCCGACTCGCCAGGCACCCGAGGACCGCTCGATCGCGCGCGAAGTCCGCCGGGAGTGGATCTCGAGACGCCCTCTGCGAGGTCCACTCGATCAGCATCGTCCCCCGCGGTCGCGCCCCTGGCGCGCCGTCCCCGCGGCCGCGCCCCCGGCGCGCCGTCCCCCGCGGCCGCGCCTCCGGCGCGCCGATCCTCTACGAGCAGCGCCCGGAGCGTCGCAGGGCGTCGTTCTGCAAGGCGGAGGAGGAAGCGATACCGGCGGTATCGCGCCCGACGACAACGCCGCAGAACGTCGCCCTGCGGCGCTCCGGGTCAGTTGGACTCTTGGCGGCCGAGGCGCCAGTACCCCATGAACGCCACCCGCTTCCGGTCGAGTCCGAGCTCGGTGACGAGGCAGCGGCGGATCAGCTTCACGGCGCCGGCTTCTCCGGCGATCCAGGCGTAGAGGCCGGGGTCGGTGCTCTCGTCGGGGACCTCCCAGAGCATCTCGTGGTCGACGTCGATATCGCTGACGTCGACGCCGCGGTGGTGGGCGGTGAGGAAGCGGGTGGCCCAGGCGCGGACCGCGTCGCCGAGGGCCGCTCCGGGGGCTGCCGCGTCGGCGCGGACGATCCAGGTGACGTGGACGCCGGCGGGGTGGCGGAGCAGGAGGCGGTCGTGGGCGGTGGGGACCTCGAGGAACGCGGCTCCGGTGGCGTCGTCGTCGAGGCTCTCGAGGATCGCGGCGATGGCGGGGACGGCCGTCTCGTCGCCGGCGAGGAGGAGGGAGGTGGCGGCGCCGGGGTGGAACTCGACTCCGCCGCCGGGGAGGTCGGAGCGCGTGTCGGGCGCGATGATGACGATCTGGTCGCCGGCGCGGGCGCTCTCGACCCAGGCGGAGGCCGGTCCGGTGTCGCCGTGGGCGGCGAAGTCGATGTCGACCTCGGCGTCCTCGGGGCGGACGGCGCGGATGGTGTAGGTGCGGAGCGGGTTCCGGAGCTCGTCGGGGAGCTGTCGCCAGCGGCCGTACCAGTCGGGGTCGAGTCCGTCGGGTCCGTCGGGGTCCGAGACGGAGGCGAGGAAGGCGGGGGCGTCGGAGGCGGCGGTGGGGACGACGAGCTTGATGCGCTGGTCGGGGCCGGTGCAGCCGACGTGGTCGAGGCCGGTGCCGGTGAGGGTCACGCGGATGAAGTGCGGGGCGATCCGGGTCGCTGCGGCGACGGTCGCGAGGTACGGCCGGTAGGCCGGTCGGGCGGGGGCGGCGGTCGTCGGAGGCATCGCCTCAGTCTCGCACAGAAGGTAAGCCTTGCCTAACACTCAGCCGGGACGCCCGGCGGACGGTCAGCGCGCGGCGTGCTCGGCGGAGGTGCGCAGGCGCGCCTCCACGTCGGCGGCGAGCTCGGCGACGACGGGGCCGGCCCCGCCGATCCAGGCGCAGAAGTCGTGGCGCCCGTCGGCCCACGGGTAGTCGCCGTCGACGACCGACATCTCGCCGACCCAGGCCCGGACCGCGCGGTCGAGCGCGACTCCGCGGGAGCAGCGCTCACCGGTGCCGGGGGCGCCCGAGCGCTCGGAGCGGCCGAGCCAGGTGACGCAGACCCGTCCGGGGGCGGCGAGCGGCGGCAGTCCGCGCGCGTCGTCGACCTCGACGAAGACCTGGCCGCGGGCGTTCGCGGGGAGGGCGTCGAGGATGCTCTGGATCCACGGCACGACGGTCTCGTCGCCCGCGATCAGGAACTGCTTCACGTCGACCGGCGCGGAGCCGTCGCGGTCCTCGAACATGCACATCGTGTTCGAGTATAGGCAAGGCTTACCTCAGTGACCAGAGCCGTACCCTGACCATCCGCCGTGCGGCCGCGCCCGGACCCGTCACGACTGCGGCCTCCCCCGTCACCACTGCGGCGGGTGCCGCCTCTGCCAGCGCGCCCGCCGCTCGAGCTGTGCGCCGATCGCCAGCAGCGTCGCCTCGCCGCCGGGTCGCCCGATCAGCTGGACTCCCATCGGCAGGCCCTCCTCCGTGGTACTCAGCGGAAGAGTGATCGCGGGGAGGCCGCTCACGTTCACGAAGGACGTGTACGGCGTGTAGAGGCACTGCTGCTCGAAATTGCGCTCGGGATCCTCGAGGTCGTACCAGCCGACGGGACGCGGCGTCATCGCCAGCGACGGCGTCAGGACCGCGTCGACGCCGGAGAACGCCGCGATCACCGCGCGCTCGTAGCCCGAGAGCCAGGACGCCGCCTCGACGATCTCGCGGGCGGAGCGCCGGCGTCCCTCCTCCACCAGCCAGCGGGTCAGCGGCTCCAGCAGATCGAGGTCCGCGCCCTCGACGGGCAGGGTCGCCGCGCCGCTCTGCCACAGCGTCCGGAACGCGGCGGGGTACGGGGCGCTCGGGGGCAGCGACGCCTCCTCGAGCCCGTGGCCGAGGGCGGCCAGCGCGGCGATCCCCTCGTCCAGCGCGGCGCGCGCCTCCGGAGCGAGAGCGATCTCGTACTCCTCGTCCCAGGGCGAGTCCGTGAGCACGCCGATCTGGAAGCGCCCCTCTCCGCGCACCGCGGCGCCGAGGAACGAGCCGTCGCCGTCGCCGGGCGCGCCGAGCGACCAGCGCTGCGGGAGGCGGCCGTTCGTCCGCTCCAGCATGCCCTCGAGCAGGAGGCCCGCGTCGGCGACCGAGCGGGTGATCGGCCCGGCGACCGTCAGGCCGCCGACCCCGCCGATGCCGGAGAGCGCGGCGACGCGTCCGCGGGAGGGCTTCAGTCCTACCAGGCCGCAGGCTGCGGCGGGGATGCGGATGGACCCGCCGCCGTCCGAGGCGGGGGCGAACGGCAGCAGTCCCGCGGCGACGGCGACCGCCGCTCCTCCGCTGGATCCGCCGGCCCCGAGGCGGGTGTCCCAGGGCGTGACGGCGGGCGGGCCGATCAGCGTCTCGGTGTAGGAGGGCATCCCGAACTCGGGCGCCGCGGTCTTGCCGAGGCTGACCGCTCCCGCCGCATCGAGCACCTCGACGATCTCGTCGGAGGCGGTGGGCACGTGGTGCTCGCGCAGCCGCGATCCGAATGCGGTCCGCACGCCCGCGCGCCGCCAGAGGTCCTTGTCGCCGCTCGGCAGGCCCCAGAGCGGAGCGGTTCCGGGCCCGGTGCCGAGCGCTGATGCCCGCTCCCGCGCCCGATCGGCGGTCACCGTGGCGAAGGCGCCCAGCTCCCGGTTCCAGCGCTCGATCCGGGCGAGGTAGTGATCGGCGAGCTCGAGAGGCGTGACCTCTCCGCGCTGCAGCCAGTCCCACTGCTCCTGGGCGCTGAGGTGGTGGAGTTCGAACATGGAACGACCCTATTCCGCCGCTCCGGGGAGCCGGCGGAACAGGGTCGTGGGGGTCAGGCCGCCCGGCGGCCGCTCTCGCTCGCCTCGTCGATGCCCTTCCGGGCGCCGTCGGGCACCACGGTGTCGCGGTCGATGCGGGCGCCGGTCGCGATCACGGCCGAGCGTCCGATGCGGGAGTAGCTCCCGATCCGCGCCCCCGGTCCGATGATCGCCTCGGGCCCGACGTGCACGTTCGCGCCGATGAAGGCGCTGTGCCCGATCATGGCGTCGCGGTCGACCCAGCTGCCCGCGCCGATCCAGGCGCGCTCGCCCACGGTCGCGCCGGGCTCCACGTAGGCGCCGGTCTCCACGTACGCGGTCGCCGAGACGCGCGATCCGGGAGCGACCATGCCGCGTCCGTTCGCGTGGCGGCGGTAGACGATCTCGTCGTCACTTCCGCGCGCCCCTCGACCCTTGTTCATCCCTGTTCCTGCCATCTGCCTCTGGCTCCTCCGAGCTGTCCGGTGGGCGGGGCGCCGAGCCCCGTCCCGTCATCGGTAGACAACAGCGGCGAGCGCCCGCGCATTCCCCGTTCGGGGGGCGCTGGCGCGGGGTGGAGGCGGGGCGGCGGGCGGAGCGGAGAGCGGGCGGCGGAGCGGACCCGCGCGGGCGTCCCCGGAGCGTCACTCCACCGCGTCGGCGACCGCGGTCACGACCGCGCGGAACCGGTCCGGCGCCTCGCGGATCCGCCGCCGGAGGACGACCCCGGCGAGCGCCGACGAGGCGGGTGCGGCGATCAGCTCGCACTCGACCCGGGCCCCCTCCTCGTCCGCCAGGACCCGCCACTGCTCGACGCCGAGCACGGGGAGTCGGCGCTCGAGCCCGCTCCCCCGCCGCTCGTAGGCGCCGTCGGCGGCGAGGACGTCCGCGAGGGCGGCGAGCACCGGGGCGGGGTCGGCGTGGAGGACGGAGGCGAGGGCGAGGAGGCTGCGCACGGCGGCAGTCTCGCACGCTCCCGCGTCAGGAGCGGGCGTCGAGGACGCGCCGGAGCCAGTCGAACGACGCCTTGGGCACGCGGTCCCGGCTGCGCGTGTCGACGGCCACGAGCCCGTGCGGGCGGCTGTAGCCGTGCTGCCACTCGAACGCGTCGACCAGGGTCCAGAGCTGCACGGCCTCCACCGGCAGTCCGTCGTGGACGGCCTCGGCGAGAGCGGCCAGGTGCGCCCCGAGCCAGCGGATCCGCTCCGTGTCGACGATCGCACCCTCGCGATCGGGCTCGTCGGGGTAGCTCGCGCCGAGCGCGGTCACCACCAGCGGCGGCAGGGCGTCGCCGTAGCGCTCCACGAGGGACCGCAGCACCGAGACCACCGCCCAGGGTGCGACCGGCGAGCCGTCGCCCGTGCGGTCCAGCTCCGGCCAGGGCGCCGTGTGGAAGGGGAGCGCGGGAGGAGCGCCCACCCCGGTCGGCAGCGCCGGGTCGCGGCCCGCCACGATCCGCAGCGGCGGCAGCGGCGCGACCGCGTAGAAGTCGAGCGGAGCCGAGATGCGCGCGAGGTCGACCGGATCCGCCTGCGCGAGGGCGCCGAGGAACGGCGGCAGCTCCTCCGGTCCGACCGGGTAGGACCCGGTCAGCACGGCGTCGGCCACCAGGCGGTTCCGCAGGACGTCCGCCAGGGAGGCGAAGGCGCGGTCCCGGTCGTCGTCGGAGGCGGGCTCGACCGGCGCGAGCGCGTCGACGAGGCCGATCCTCCCGGTCACCTCCGCCGCCCGCAGCGCCTCCAGCGCCACGCCGTGCCCGAGGAGCTGGTGGTGCAGCGCCGGCAGGGCGCTGAACAGCCGGCCGGCGCCCGGCGCCTGCCGCGCGAGCGCGTAGCCCTCGAGCATCACCGTCGACGGCTGGTCGAGGGTGATCCAGTCGGCGACCCGGTCGCCGAACCGCCCGCCGAGCTCGAAGGCGAGATCGCCGAAGCGGAACGCGGTGTCGCGGTTCATCCAGCCGCCGCTGAGCGCCGACGGGGTGTCGCGGTGGTGCAGGGTCAGCGCGACCCGGATCCCCGTCTCGGCGAGCCCGTCGAGCAGGCGGTCGTAGAAGCCGAGCCCTCCGCGGTCGATCGGCCCGCGGCCGTCGGGCTGCAGCCGGGGCCACGAGACCGAGAGCCGGAGCTCGTCGACGCCGAGATCGACCAGCAGCGCGAGGTCCTCGCGCCAGCGCAGGAGGAAGTCCGTCGCGATCTCGGGAGTGGCCTCCTCGGCGATCGTCCCCCGTCGCAGCGCGAAGTCGTCCCACACCGACCGGCCCCGGCCGCCCGTCTCGAGGGAGCCCTCCGTCTGGAAGGCGCTCTGCGCCAGTCCGATGCGCAGCCCCGGCGGCAGGAGTGCGCCCAGCTCGCGCGGATCGTCGAAGCGCGCGGCCTCGACGCGCACCTCCCGCCGATCGCGCCCGCGGGCCTCGTCTTCGCGCATTCCACTGTCCTCCGGATCTGATCGACGGGTATATTCTCGCGGAAGCGCTCTCCCGGATCTCCCCGACTCCCCCGACCGGCTGAGACACCTCCTCCGGATGGTGTACATCCGGGAACAGTGGTGCGGCGCGCTTGACAGCTCCCCCCTGCCCCCGTGCAATGGACGCATCGTGAAATCGGGCGTCGACGTGGCAGTACCGGGGGGTTCACCGGTCGTGCCGGTGCCCCGACTCCGCCGATCCCCGCGGCGCACGGCCGCCCTGCTGCTGGTGCTCCTCGCGGCCGTCGCCTCCGTCTCCGGGCTGGCCGCGCCGGCCGCGCAGGCCGCCGCTCTCGCGATCATCGCTCCCTCCTCCGGCGCGGTCCTCAGCACGGGAGCGACGACGGTCACCGGCACGGCGACGGCCGGGGACCAGGTGCAGATCGGGCTCCGCGGCGGCGGCGACCCCCTCTGCATCACCACCGCGGGCCCCGACGGCGGCTGGAGCTGCGCCGTCTCCCTCGACGACGGGCCGGCGACCCTGGTCGCGGTGGAGCTCCTCGCCGGCGGCGGGACCACCTCGGCCGCCGTCCCGATCGCCGTCCTCAGCGCCCCCGTCATCGAGTCGGTCGACGGCTCGGCGACCTCCGCGGGCTCGGTCCGCGGCACGGCCTACCCCGGCGCGAGCGTCGCCGCGGTTTCGAACGGCGGCGCCGCGTGCCTGGCCACCGCCGACTCCGGCGGCGCATGGTTCTGCCAGCTCGCCCCCACTCCGGCGCCGGGCAGCTACCGCGTCACCGCGACGCAGACCGCCTCCTTCGCCGGCAGCGCCGCCTCGCCGGCCAGCGCGCCGGTGACCCTCGTGGTCGACACCGCTGCTCCTGCCGCCCCCGCCCTCACCTCGCCGTCGAACGGCGCCGCCCTGCCGCTCAGCGGCGCGTCCTACTCCGGGACGGGCGTGGACGGCACTCGCGCATACGTGTACGTGGACCGGGTCAACACCTGCGACGCGGCGGTCAGCGGAGGCGCCTGGAGCTGCACCGGCGGCACGATCACGGCGGGCGCGCACCGGGTCTCCGCCATCGCCGGCGACAGCGCCGGCAACTACAGCCCGCCGAGCCCCTGGATCGACGTGACCTTCGCGGCGGCGACGACCGCTCCCACCGGCACGCCCAGCGCGACGACGCCGGCCGCCCCCGGAGCCGCGCCCAGCGCGCCCGGGGCCGCCGCGTCTCCCGCTCCGAGCAGCGCGGCGCCGACCGCGTCCCCGTCACCCGTCCGCCCCGGGGAGGCCGCGCCCACGCCCGAGGACGAGCCGACCGCCGAGCCCACGGCAGCACCGGTCCCGGCTCCCGACCAGGACCTCGGTGACGCGCCGCCGCAGCCCGCCCCCGACGCCGGATCCGAGCCGGGCGGCTGGAGCTCGGCGACCGGGATGACCACCGCGCTGTCCGCCGGATCGCCGGTCGTCTCGATGGCCGACTGGATGCGCTCCCTCGCCCTCGCTCTGCTCTCGCTCGCCCTGGTCGTCGTGCCGGCCCGCCTCGCCGCGGCCGGGCGGGCGCCCCGCGCCGAGCGCAGCTGGCACCTCACGGGCCGCAACCGCGCCGCCGTCGAGTACGACGACAAGCCGGACACCGGTCCCGCCTCGCCGCGCCTGATGGTCGTCGGGATGATCGGCTGCGCAGCCGGCCTCGTCCTGCTCTCGGGACGCGTCGACGGCCAGCCCGCCTACCTGCGCCTGCTGATCGCCGTCATCGTGGCCGTCGCCGTGGTCAACGCGGTCGCCGCCGCCGTCCCCGCGCTGGTCGGCCGACGGATCGGCGTCAGCGGGATCGGCGTCGTCGCCGCTCCGCGCGCGCTGCTCCTGGTCGCGGCGGCCGCTCTCGTCTCGCGCTTCGCGGGACTGGACCCGGCGCTCCTCTTCGGCGTGGTGATCGGCCTCGTCCTCCCCGAGGGCGCATCCGCCGTCGACCGCGCGAAGCTCTCCACCGTCCGCGTCGTCTCGCTGCTGGGTCTCGCCGGACTCGCCTGGGGCGCCTCCGCCGTGGTCCCGCCCGACGGCTCGTTCGGCTCCGTGCTCGCCGCGGAGGTGCTCAGCGCGACCACGCTGATCTCGGTCGGCTCGAGCGTGGTGCTGCTGTTCCCGGTCGGGCGCCCCGCCGGCCGCAGCATCCTGCGCTGGTCCCCGCTGCTCTGGCTCGGGCTCACGCTCCTCGCGACGACCGTGCTGTTCGTGCTGCTCACCCCGACCATCGCGTCCTGGTCGACCGACGGCGGAGCGGGTCCGGTGCTCTTCGCCGTCGTCGCCTTCAGCGCGGTGTGCACGTCGATCTGGGCCTGGCGGCGCTTCGTCGAGTCGGAGTAGCCGGGCTCGGAGCCCGCTCAGCCGATCGAGACGGGCCGGTCGAGGTCGTCGCCCGGCAGCACGTCGGCCACGGCGCCGACGGTCAGCTCGCGCAGCGTCGCGATGCCGCCGTAGACGCCGAGGAACGCGGTGTCGGCCGCGTCGCGTCCCGTCGCGATCCGCACGAGGCTCGACCGCGGCGCGAGCGTCGTCGCGTCGACCGCCCGCCACTCCCCCTCGATCCAGGCCTCCGCGACCGCGTGGAAGTCCATCGGCTGCAGTCCCGGGGCGTACACGGCCGCCAGTCGAGCGGGCACGTCCAGCGCACGGAGGAGGGCGACGACGAGGTGCGCGAAGTCGCGGCAGACGCCGCGGCGGGCGAGCAGCGTCCGCTCGGCCCCGTCCGTCGGAAAGCTCGAGCCGGGGACGTACGCCAGCCGCGTGCCGACCCAGGAGCTCACCGCGTGCAGGAGGTCCGCCCCGGCGAGGCCGGCGAACTCGGCCCGGGCCGTCGCCCACAGCACGTCCGACTCGGCGTAGCGGCTCGGCCGCAGGTACCGCAGCCGGTCCACCTCGTCGCCCTCGAGCGGATCGAGGCGTCCCAGGACGCGCGCGGAGTAGTCCACGACGAGGTGCCCGACCGGCGCGTCGAGCACGTGCAGCCGGGTGCCGTGCTGGTCGATCACCTCGCGAGCGGCGAGCGGGCGGCCGTCGACGGTGAGCGTCAGCGACTCCTCCGCCCCATACGCGTCGGCCACCGCGATCGAGAGGACGAGGGCGGCCGGAGCCGCGACGTCGAGGGTCAGGTGGGCCGAGACGTCGCGCTGCATGGGGCTCTTCTCCGGGGCGTGGCGGGTGGGGGTCAGGCGCCCTGCTCGCCCTTCGGCGGCGGGGTGGGGGCGGCGTCCGGCTCCTGCACGAGCTGCAGCCCGCCGGACGAGTTCGCCGAGACGGTCAGCAGGTCGATCCAGGTGCGGTTGATCGAGGGGACCCGACCGCCGAAGTACTTGAAGTAGAGGGGCACGGAGGGGTCGAGCCAGATGCTCGACCGGCCGTCGCCGACCGCCGGGTCGTCCCGCCAGGAGAAGAAGAAGCTCTCTCGGCGGCGCAGCTTGTTGGCGATGACGATCTGGACGTGCGTGAGCGTGCGGTCGTCGAACTCGATCTCGACTCCCGAGGCTCCGTAGAGCAGCTTCCCCATGGGGGCCTCCCGGCCGCCCGTCGCCGGGCGGTGCATGACGGTGCCCGCGGGCACGAGAAGCGGGACCGTTCCGGCGCCCGCCGTGGACCGGGCGGCTCGCATCCGGACGCGGGCGCCCGGGCTCGGAACCGCCCGGTGACGACTCTAGGCGAGGCGGCGCGGGCGCGCGGGATCCTCGTCCGATTCCCGAACACCGGGCTCCTCCGGCCGGAAGGACGACCGGTCCGGAAGCGCACCCGGCGCCCTGTGGGATCCGGGCGAGACGCGCCGGGGCACTGCCGCGCGCATGTCGGAGGTCGGACGTACGGTACCCGCATGATCGAATGCGCACTCTGCGGAACCGACGCCGTCGTCCTCGACCGCTCCGGCGGCCGCGACACCGAGGAGGAGCTCGTCGTGCTCTGCGCCGACTGCACCCCGGGCGAGATCACCCAGGCCCTCGAGGCCGGGCTGCTCGAGCCCGCTCGACGCAGCGCGCACGCCCGCGCCGCCTAGAGAGCGGCGCGTCGGACGGAGTGCCCCCACTGGGACTCGAACCCAGACTGAGACGATTTTAAGTCGTCTGCCTCTGCCGATTGGGCTATGGGGGCGACCACCGGGAGGAACGACCCTCCCGGCGGCGGTGTCAGGACTTGGCGGGCTCGCCGCCGACCGGGACCGGAGCACCGGCCTGGCCGGGGATCTGCGCCGGGGCCTGCGCGGCCGGAGCCTCGGCGGCCGGGGCCGCCGGACGCGGACGCGACGCGTAGGTCTCGAAGGAGCCGCGGGGGTACTCGCGGGCCTCGATCGAGGCGATGTCGCGGCCGAGCCAGAGGTTGTTCCACCAGCCCCAGACCACGCGGAACTTGCGCTCCCACGAGGGCATGGCGAGACCGTGGTAGCCGCGGTGCATCACCCAGGCGGGGAAGCCCTTCACGGCGATCTTGCCGGACTGGAACACGCCGATGCCGATGCCCAGGCCCGCGACCGCGCCGAGGTTCTTGTGCACGTAGTCGACCGGCTCCTCGCCGCGGAGCACCGCGGTGATGTTCTTGGCCATGAGCTTGCCCTGGCGGACGGCGTGCTGGGCGTTCGGCACGCAGAAGCCGCCGACGCCGCCGCCGGTGAGGTCGGGGACGGCCGTCGCGTCGCCGGCGCCCCAGGCGCCCTCGACGAGCACGTCGTCGTGGCCGACGCGGAGGTCGGCGCGCACGCGCAAGCGGCCGCGCTCCTCGATGGGCAGGTCGGAGTTCTTGATCGACGGGTTCGCCATGACGCCCGCGGTCCAGATGATCAGGTCCGACTCGAAGCTCTCGCCCGTCGACAGCTGGATGACGCCGTTCTCGGCCGACTTGAGCTGCGTGTCGAGGTGCACGGTGGCGCCGCGCTGGTCGAGGTTCTTCAGCACCCAGTGGCTCGTCTCGAGGGCGACCTCGGGCATGATCCGGCCCATCGCCTCGATGAGGTGGAACTGCGTCTCCTCGAAGTCGATCTCGGGGTAGCGCTTGAGCAGCGCGCTCGCGAAGGAACGCAGCTCGGCGAAGACCTCGATGCCCGCGAACCCGCCGCCGACGACCGTGACGGTCAGCAGGCGCGAGCGCTCGGGGCCGGCGGGGAGCGACGCGGCCTTGTCGAAGTTCGTGAGCATGCGGTCGCGGATCGCGGTCGCCTCCTCGATCGTCTTCAGGCCGATCGCGTTGTCGGCGACGCCCGGGATCGGGAAGGTGCGCGAGACGGAGCCGGCGGTGACGACGATCTGGTCGTACTCGAACTCGTAGGGCTCGCCCACGGTCGGGGTGATCGTCGCGGTGCGGTTCGCGTGGTCGATCTTCGTCACCTTGGCGGCGAGGATCGCGGTCTTCTTGAGGTGGCGGCGGAGCGAGACGATCGCGTGGCGCGGCTCGATCGACCCCGCGGCGACCTCGGGGAGGAAGGGCAGGTACGCCATGTAGGGCAGCGGGTCGACGATCGTGACCTCTGCCTCGTGCGGGCGGAGCTGCTTCTCGAGCTTCCACGCGGTGTAGAAGCCGGCGTAGCCGCCTCCGACGATCAGGATTCTGGGCACGGTTGACTCTCCAAGAGGGATGGACAATGCGAACACCCTCACGCAATGCGAAGTGCCCGCTCTCGATGCGGTGGGCAGCACTGACCCCGACTGGGAATCAGCTTAGCGAAGAGCGCGCCGGTGGTGGCGCCTCCGTGGCTCCGGTAGGAGCGGCTACGCGTCGAGCGGCCTGCAGGCGCAGCGCTCGGGAGACCAGTCGGCGCGGGCCAGGGCCAGATCGCCGATCGGATTGACGCCGGGGCCCGCCGCGAGGGCGTGCGCGGCGAGGGCGTGGAGGCACTTCACCCGCGAGGGCATGCCCCCGGAGGAGATGCCCGCGATCTCGGGGACGGAGCCGACGCTCTCGCGGTCGGCCAGGAACGCCCGGTGCGCAGCGGCGTACGCCTCGCGCAGCTCCTCGTCCTCGGCGAGCATCGCGTTGTACTCGACCATGACCTGGGTGGCCTCGAGCTGCGAGATCGCGGCCGTCGCGGCGGGGTGGGTCAGGTAGTAGAAGGTGGGGAACGGCGTGCCGTCGGACAGGCGGGGGCTCGTGGAGACCACCGTCGGGTCGCCGCAGACGCAGCGGGCGCTGATCCCGACGACGTCCCGGGCGGGACGGCCCAGCTGGGCGGAGACGACCGCGATGTCGCGCTCGGACGGCGGATCGAAGGGGGGCGTGGTCACGGGGGCTCCAGAGGACGGACGGCCGGGAGGACGCTCCAGTGTACGCGGGGCCGGGCGGGAGCGACGGGGTCGGGCGGGAGCTACGGAGTCGGTGTCAGCTCATCGGCGGTCGGCTCGCCGAGGCCCGAGACCGCGATCGAGGACAGCAGGGATCCGGCCCAGTCGCTCGGGGTCTCCTGCACCGTGTCGCTCGCGGGCTGCTGCGCCTGCTGGGCGAGCGTCA
The DNA here is from genome assembly GCF_009834265.1 of Rathayibacter sp. VKM Ac-2805. Taxonomy (NCBI): domain Bacteria; kingdom Bacillati; phylum Actinomycetota; class Actinomycetes; order Micrococcales; family Microbacteriaceae; genus Rathayibacter; species Rathayibacter sp. VKM Ac-2805. The sequence goes on along the minus strand of NZ_CP047185.1, from coordinate 1,166,759 downwards.
CGTCGTCGAGCACGAGGTAGCTCACCTCGCCGGGCATCACGAAGTACAGCCGCTCGCGGGCCTGCGCGCGGATGAACGCCGGGTCGGACCAGCGGGTGCGCTGCTCGTCGAGGTTCTGCGCCTGGGTCTTGGCCGCGTCGACCGAGCGCTGCAGCTCGGCGATCTCGGCGCGCTGCTCGACGAAGTTCTTGATGCTCGGGGCGAGCACGACCACCGCGAGGATCATGATCCCCATCACCAGCAGCGTGAAGCCCGAGCCGCGGACGCCGGCGATCCACGCGGACGAGGGCGGAGCGGGCGGCTGCTTCGGGCGGGGGGTGCGCGGGGCGGACGCGGCACGGGGCGCGGAGGGCGTGCGGGAGCCGGAGGCTCCTCGCTTCTTCCCGGCGGACGTCGTGCCGGCGGCCGGTCGCGCGGGCCTCTCGGGCACCGGGGCGGGCGCGGGCCGGCGGGGTGCGCTCCCGGGAGCGGAGGGGCGGCGGGGCGGACGGGCCATGGGCGGGTGCCTCCTCGATCGCGGCGGGGGAAGTGGAGCGGCCCCGGCGCCCGCACCGAGGTGCTGGGCTCCGGGGCCGGTCCGGCGTGCCGAGACTACGCGGAGAAGCGCGGGAAGGCGGAGCGACCCGCGTAGGTCGCCGCACCTCCCAGGATCTCCTCGATGCGCAGCAGCTGGTTGTACTTCGCGACGCGGTCCGAGCGGGCCGGGGCGCCGGTCTTGATCTGGCCGCCGTCCACCGCGACCGCGAGGTCGGCGATGGTGGTGTCCTCGGTCTCGCCGGAGCGGTGCGAGAGGATCGCGGTCATGCCGTTGCGCTGGGCCAGGGCCACGGCGTCGAGCGTCTCGGTGAGCGTGCCGATCTGGTTCACCTTGACCAGGATCGAGTTGCCGGCCTTCTCGGCGATGCCGCGGGCGAGGCGCACCGGGTTGGTGACGTACAGGTCGTCTCCGACGAGCTGCACCTTGTCGCCGATGGCCGCGGTGAGGTGGGTCCAGCCGGCCCAGTCGTCCTCGTCCAGCGGGTCCTCGATCGAGACCAGCGGGTAGTTGGCGACGAGGTCGGCGTAGTAGGAGGAGAGCTCCTCGGCCGAGAGCTTCTTGCCCTCGAACGTGTAGGCGCCGTCCTCGTAGAACTCCGAGGAGGCGACGTCGAGCGCGAGCCCGATGTCCTTGCCGGGGGTGAAGCCGGCGGCCTCGACGGCCTTGAGGATGAAGTCGAGCGCCTCGCGGTTGGTGGGCAGGTCGGGGGCGAAGCCGCCCTCGTCGCCGAGGCCGGTGGCGAAGCCGGCCTTCTTCAGCTGCGCCTTGAGCGCGTGGTAGATCTCGACGCCCCAGCGCAGGCCCTCGGAGAAGGACTCGGCGCCCAGCGGGACGGCCATGAACTCCTGGATGTCGACGCCGGTGTCGGCGTGCGCGCCTCCGTTGATGATGTTCATCAGCGGCACGGGCAGGGTGTGCGCGTTCGGGCCGCCGACGTAGCGGAACAGGTCGAGGTCCGACGACTGCGCGGCGGCCTTGGCCACGGCGAGGCTGACGCCGAGGATCGCGTTCGCGCCCAGGCGGGACTTGTTCTCGGTGCCGTCGAGCTCGATCAGCTCGGCGTCGACGAGGCGCTGGTCGGTGGCGTCGAAGCCCTCGATGGCCGGCCCGATCTCGTCGATGACGGCGTCGACGGCCTTCTGCACGCCCTTGCCGAGGTAGCGGTCGGAGTCGCCGTCGCGGAGCTCGTACGCCTCGAACGCGCCGGTGGAGGCGCCGGACGGGACGGCCGCTCGCGAGGACGCGCCGTCCTCGAGCAGGACCTCGACCTCGACCGTGGGGTTGCCACGGGAGTCCAGAATTTCTCGGGCGACGACTGCCTCGATAAGGGCCACAACTATCTCCTCTTGACGGGTGGGCTCCCGGAGACGGGAGCGGTCGGGAAGGAGTCTACTGACCGCCTCCGAAGCGCAGGAGACCGCGGCCGGTCGTAGACTCCCAGGGCCCGATCGCCGGACGGCCCGGGCGCACCCGCCGACCCGGAGGTTCCCCGTGACCACGACCGCCGCCGACCACGTCGACCGTCTCACCGCCGTCGTCCCGGACTTCCCGAGCCCGGGCATCCTGTTCCGCGATCTCACGCCGGTCTTCGGCGACGGCGAGGCCCTGCGGGCGGTGGCCGACGCGCTGATCGAGCCCTACCGCGGCCGGATCGACGCGATCGCGGGCGTGGAGGCGCGCGGCTTCCTGCTCGCCGCAGCAGCCGCCTACTCGGCCGGTCTCGGCGTCGTCACCGTCCGCAAGCCCGGCAAGCTCCCGCGGGCCGTGCTGCGCGAGCAGGCGACCCTCGAGTACGGCGAGACGATGCTGGAGGTGCACGAGGACGCGGCGCCCCGCGGCTCGCGGCTGCTGCTGGTCGACGACGTGCTGGCGACCGGGGGCACGCTCGACGCGAGCCGCCGCCTGATCGAGCGCGCAGGGTGGAGCCTCGAGGGGATCGCGGTGGTCATGGAGCTCGACGGGCTCGGCGGCCGCGAGGTGCTGGCCGGCCACCGCGTCGACGCGATCGTCACCGTCTGACCCGGCCCCGTCGCTCCGCTCCCCCTTCCCTCCCCCTTCTCGCGAGACACCACCGGGGTATGCGACCCACCGGGCGAGCCGCACTCGAGTGGCGTCCCGCGGAAGGGGGAAGGGACGGGGTCAGGTGAGGGAGAGGGACATCCGGGAGAGGACGAAGGTCTCGAGCACCTGCACGAGCATGTAGAGCACGAGCGAGACGCCGGTCACGAGCACGACCGCCGACCAGACGTCCGCGAATCGGGCCTGGGCGGACCAGGCGTTGATCGCCCCGCCGATGCCCGCACCGGTGGAGAGCCACTCGGCGAGCAGCGCGCCCGTGATCGCTCCGGGCACCGAGATGCGGATCGCGGCGAAGAGCGAGGGCAGCGAGCCGGGGATGGCCACCTTGCGGATCGCGGTGAGAGTGCTGCCGCCGTAGACCGCGACCACGTCGAGCATCTGCGGGGAGGCGTTGTTGAGGCCGAAGGCGATCGTCACCAGCGCGGGGAACAGGACGACGATCCCGCCGATGACCGCGACCGAGGCGATCGAGCCGGTCCCGAAGACCAGGATGATCAGCGGCGCCATCGCGATCAGCGGCACCGAGCGCAGCAGCATCGCGAACGGCATCAGCGCGTGCTCGATGCCCTTCGACAAGCGGAACAGGATCGCGCCGAGGATCGCCACGACCAGGCCGGCCGCGAAGCCGATCAGTGCGTCGCCCATGGTCACGGCGAAGAGGCCGCCCAGCTCGGCGCGGTGCTCCGCGGCCTTCGCATCGGTCACCAGGTGCTGCCAGACGTCCCACGGGCCCTTGACCACGTAGGGCGAGACTCCGCTGAAGAGGACCACGCCGATCCAGATCGCCAGCACGATCACGATCGTCGACAGGGCGACGAGCAGGCTCTTGCGCAGGCTCTTGAGAGTCGCGCCGAGGGCGGCCGTGCGCAGCTGGCGCCGCAGCTCGTCGACCGCGAGGATCGACGTGGCCGTGGACTGCTCCGTGCGGTCGGGGACGGTGGTCGTCATGGTCATGCCCGCTTTCCGGAGGACCAGGGCGCGATGAGGCGCCCGATCAGTCCGACGATGCCGTAGCCGAGGAGCGCGACGCCCGCGCAGAGGAGGAAGAGCGCCCAGACGCGGGGCGAGTTCAGCGAGACCTGCGCCGCGACCAGGATCGGGCCCACGCCCGTCTCGATCTTGCCGAAGTACTCGCCGAGGATCGCGCCGAGGAAGGCCGCGGGCACCGCGATCTGCAGCGCCGACAGGATGTTGGGCAGCGCCGCGATCAGACGCACCTTGCGCAGCTGGGTGAAGCGCGAGCCCCCGTAGACCGTGACGACGTCGAGCGCCGCCTTGTCGGCCGCCTTCAGCCCGAGGAGGCTGCCGACGACCGTGGTGAAGAACACCGAGAGGCCGGCCAGGAAGATCGCCGTCGCGCTCGCCTTCCCGGGAGCGTCCGCACCACCGAGGATCAGCAGCACGATCGCTCCGATGGCGACGATCGGCACGCAGTAGGTGATGACCGCGAGCTGCGAGACGACCCCCTCCAGCCAGGGCAGGACCAGCACGAGCGCCGAGAGCACCAGCGCGAGGAGGTTGCCCCAGAAGTAGCCGACGGCCGCCTCGCCGATCGTGACGGAGAAGTTGCGCCAGTAGAAGCCGGCGCCGTCCTCCATCGCGGTCTGCACGACCTGCACGGGAGTGGGGACGGGCGCGTAGGTCGCGGCGCCGGTGGGCGCGGTGACGAGCGCCACGATCCACCAGACGGCGACGATCGCGGCGACGCCGATCAGCCCGGTGAGCCACGGAGGCAGGGACAGGGCGCGGCGCGGGGCCGCGGGGAGCGTGGTGGCCACGGTGCCTCCTAGACGCGGTCGTCCGCGGCCGCGCCGCCGTCGCCGAACAGCAGCTCGGAGGCCTGGTCGACGTAGGCGTGGAACTCGGGGGTGCGCTGCATCTCGGGGGTGCGCGGGCGGGGGAGGTCGATGTCGATGATCTCCTTCACCCGTCCCGGGCGCGGGCTCATCACCGCGACGCGGTCCGAGAGGAAGATCGCCTCCGAGATGCCGTGCGTGACGAGGAGCGTCGTGGCGGGCTTCTCGGTCCAGATCCGCAGCAGCTCGAGGTTGAGCTTCTGCCGCGTCATGTCGTCGAGGGCGCCGAACGGCTCGTCGAGCAGCAGGACCTCGGGCTTGAGGATCAGGCACCGCGCGATCGACACGCGCTGGCGCATGCCGCCCGAGAGCTGGGCCGGCTTGGCCTTCTCGAAGCCGCGGAGGCCGACGAGGTCGATCAGCTCGTCGATGTAGGACTGGTCGACGCTCTTGCCCGCGATCTCGAACGGCAGGCGGATGTTCGCCATGACGCTGCGCCACGGCAGGAGCGCGTGGTCCTGGAAGGCGATGCCGAGCTTGTTGTCGCGGCGCAGCTCCTGGGGAGTGCGGCCGTCGACCCGGATGGAGCCGGACGTCGGCTCCTCCAGCCCCGCGAGGATGCGCAGGATGGTCGACTTGCCGCACCCCGACGGGCCGAGCAGGGCGAGGAAGCTGCCCTGGTCGGTGTGGAGGTCGGTGTCCTGCAGCGCCGCGACGCTGCGCGAGCCCATCCGGAACGTCTTCGACAGGCCGTGGATCTGGATGCCGGTGCCGCCGGCACCCTGGTCGCGCAGGGTGCCGGCGTCGGTCGTGTCGGTCACGAGTGGTGCCCTTCGTGGATCAGGATCAGGCCGCGTACTTCATCAGCTCGGGGTTCTCCTCGTAGACCTCGTCCAGGAGGGTCAGATCGAAGAGGTCCTCGGCCGTGACGTCGATCCCGGCGCCCGCGAGGGACGCGATGGTCTCGGACTGCAGCGTCTCGGAGATGGTGAAGAGGCCGTTCGAGACCGTCTCGTCCGAGACGACCAGCTCCTCGGCCTGGATGGTGGCGCCCTTCTTGGAGGACTCCTCGTTGAGGCCGAGGTCCTTGCCGTAGTTCTCGACGGCGAGCATCGCGCCCCCCTCCGGGTCGTTGACGGCGTCGGTCCAGCCCTTGATCTCGGCGACGAGGAACGCCTTCAGAGCGTCGCGCTTCTCAGCGATCGCCTGCTCCGACACCGAGAAGGTCTCGGCGACGAAGGGGAGGCCGTTGTCGGCGAAGGGCAGGTTGACGACCTCGTAGCCCTCGGCCGCGACCGTGATGGCCTCGTTCGTCAGGTAGGCGATGAAGCCGTCGACGGTGCCGTTGACGAGCACGGAGGGGTCGTACTCGACGGGGACGACCGTGAGGTCGGACTCGGAGAGGCCGTTCGCGGCGAGCAGCGCCTGGAACAGGGAGGTGTTCGAGGCCTGGACGCCGATCTTCTTCCCGGCGAGGTCGGCCGGAGTGGCGATGTTGCCGGCGGTCTTGATCGAGAGGACCGTGAAGGGGTTCTTCTGGTAGGTCGCGCCGATGATCTTGAGCGGGGCCTCCTGCTGGGCGATCGCGGTGCCGATCGAGACGGCGTCGCTGAGCGCGACGTCCGCGCTGCCCGAGAGGAGCTCGGCCACGCCCGTCGAGGGGCCGGGGGTGAGCGTCACTCCCGCGAGGCCGGCCTCGGTGAAGTAGCCCTTCGAGTCGGCGAAGAACTCGCCCGCGAACTCCTCGTTCTTGATCCAGGAGAGCTGGACCTTGAGGGTGCCGAGGTCGCCGCCGTCCGCGGCGGACGCACCGGAGGAGTCGGAGGCGCAGGAGGCGAGGACGGAGGCGCCGCCGATCGCGAGGCCGGCGACACCCGCCAGGCGGAGGAGGCTGCGGCGGTCGAAGGCCGGGAGGGAGCGGAGGGGCGACAGGGTCAAGGGGACTCCTCGGGTGGGGATCGTCAGGGCTGCTGCGGTGCGGTGCGCGGGGTCGCGACGGGGTGCCCGTGCAGGCGCGCCAAGCCGCGCCGATCGGGTGCCTCGACGCTATCCGGGGGAGATTTCTCGGGTGTGTCCGCAGATTTCGCGGGTATTAAGGCTCTCACGGATCCGACAAGGATCCGACCAGATCGGCATGATCCCCTGACGGATCATCTGAGACCCTGTTCAGGCCTCACAGGACGGCCCCGGCCCCTCCCACGGGCGCGGCTCAGCGCAGGCGGCCGGCGTCGCTCACCCGGCGCCGCCGGCGCGGATCAGCCGAGGTCCTTGAAGGAGAGGTCGGCGGCGGAGGCGGCGTCCCGCGGAACGAGCGCGAAGCGCGTGAAGCCCGCGGCGACCGCGCGGTTCAGCAGCGGGGCGAGGTTCTTCGCCCGGCGCTCGAGGCGCACGCGCGAGCCCCGGACGATCAGCTCCTGCTTGAGCGCGAGCAGCAGCTCGGGCGCCGCGTCGCGCTCGTGGACGAGGACGACGGCGTCGGGACGCTCGACGACGGCACCGCCGATCAGCTCGACGATCCGCTCGAAGCCGATCGAGAAGCCGCAGGCCGGCACGTCCTGACCGAGGAAGCGGCCGATCATCCCGTCGTACCGCCCGCCTCCGCCGACCGAGGAGCCCGAGGACGGGTGCGCGATCTCGAAGATCGTGCCTGTGTAGTAGCCCATGCCCCGCACGAGCGTCGGGTCGAAGCGGAGCGAGACGCCGGCGGGCAGCGAGCGCAGCGACCGGGCCAGGGTCTCGAGCGCGAGCACCGCCTCCGGGTCGATGCCCTCGGGCAGCACGTCGAGGATCGCGGACTGCTCGAGCGCCACTCCCCCGGCGGCGACCGCCTCCTCGATCCGCGCGAGGTAGCCCCCGAGGACCGCGGCCGCGTCGGGCCCGTCGGCCTCGAGCTCGGCGACGACCCCGGCGGCACCGATCTTGTCGAGCTTGTCGATCGAGATCAGCGCCGGGCCGAAGCGCTCGGGGGCGAAGCCGCAGTGCTCGAGGATTCCGGTGAGGATGCGGCGGTCGTTGATCCGGATGGTGCAGTCCTCGAGGCCCAGGGCGTCGAGCGCCGCCGCGGTCGCCGTGATGAGCTCGACCTCGGCCAGCTGCCCGGGCTCGCCGATGATGTCGATGTCGCACTGCACGAACTGGCGGTACCGCCCCTTCTGCGGGCGCTCGGCGCGCCACACCGGCGCGATCTGCACCGAGCGGAAGACGGCCGGCAGCTCGGCGCGGTGCGAGGCGTAGAAGCGGGCGAGAGGCACCGTGAGGTCGAAGCGCAGGCCGAGGTCGGCGAGGGCGGACGCGTCGTCGACCGCCGCCAGGTCGTCGCGGGTGAGCCCGCGGCGCAGGACGCTGAAGGCGAGCTTCTCGTTGTCGCCGCCGAGCCCGGAGTGGAGGCGGTCGAAGTCCTCGACCACGGGCGTCTCGATCTCGTCGAACCCGTGGGAGGCGTACACGCGGCGGATGACGCCGAGCGCGTGCTCGCGCTTCGCCTTGTCGGCGGGGAGGAAGTCGCGCATGCCGCGGGGCGGGGTGATCGGGGAGGCCATGACGGCGATTCTCCCAGATCGGCCGGGGCGGGCCGGCGGACGCCTCAGTCCGCGCGCCGCTCCTGCTCCACCGCGCGGATCTCGTCCTGCAGGTCGCGCGTCGCGGTGCGGAGCGCACGCTCGGCGTCGAGCCCCTGGGCGCGGGCGGAGGCGACGATGGCCAGCAGCAGCGGGCCGAGGTCCTCCTCCGACTCGATGGGAAGCGGGCCCTGGCCGGCGTCCACGACGCCCAGCGAGGTCGCCTTGCCGATCACCTTGTCGGCGAGCGCGAGAGCCGGCATGCCCTGCGGGATCCCGTCGAGCACGCTCGTGCGGTGCGGCTTCTCGGTGCGCTTGAGCTCGTCCCACACCGCGATGACGTCGTCGGCCGTCTCGGCCGTGGCGTCGCCGAACACGTGCGGGTGGCGGCCGATCATCTTGGCGTTCATGTGCGCCGCGACGTCCTCGATGGTGAAGGGCTCGGCGCTCTCGGCCGCCAGGTCGGCGTGGAAGAGCACCTGGTAGAGGACGTCGCCGAGCTCCTCGATCAGGTCGGCCCGGTCCCCCGCCTCGATGGCGTCGACGAGCTCGTGCGACTCCTCGATCAGGTAGCGCACGAGCGACTCGTGGGTCTGCTCGGCGTCCCACGGGCAGCCGCCCGGGGCGCGGAGGACGTGGACGGTGCGGATGAGCTCGTCGAGCCGGGGATGCGCGGTCACCCCGCCATCCTCGCATCCGGTCCGGCCGCCTCCGCGGACATCCGGGCGGCGCGGGCGCCCGGGAGCCTCAGGCCCGCGCGAGACGCCGCCGCGCGACGAGGAGGCAGCCGCCGGCGACGAGCGGCACCGCGGCGAGGAGCCCGGGTGACGCCGCGACGGACACCGCGGTCGAGGCGCTGACGAGTGCACCCGCCAGGTTCCAGAGGACCACCGCGACTCCCGCGCCGTCCCCGATCGGGAGCGGCAGCGGGCTGAGCAGCTGCGGCGGCAGCGGACCCCGGGTCGCGTCCATCGCCCGCGCGGCGACTCCGGCGACGGCGGTCGCGGCGGCCACCGGCACCGCCGCGCCCGGGAGCAGCAGCGAGGCGGCGAGGGCGCCGAGCACCGCGACTCCGACCGCGAGCACCAGAGGGAGCACGGCGTGCAGGAGGAGCAGCTCGAACGGACCGGGGGCGAGGAGCGCCGGCTGCCCCGCTGTCGCGGCGGCGTGGCGGAAGCCGTCGCTCCAGACGCCGGCGCCGAGGTAGGCGAGCACGCCCGCCACGGCGGCCGGGAGCGCGAGGAGGGAGGACGGCACGACCGCGGCGAGCACGGCGGCGGCGCCGGCAACGGCCAGGGCGACGACCGCGACCGCCGAGCGTCCGGGAGTGCGCAGCGCGCCGATCGCGTCGCGCACCGGCACCGCGAGGGCGAACGGGGACAGGCGGACCGCTCGGAGCCCCCGCCCGATCGCCGGGAGGGCGCGGTACCCGTCGAGCGACTCGGCGAGGTCGCCCGTCACTCCGAGCCGAGCGGTCGCCGACCACTGCCGGGCCTGGGCGAGGAGCCGAGGTCCGCGCGCGGCGTCGAGCAGCCGGGGCGCCGCGGCCAGGAGGACCGCGGCCGACGCGAGCAGCACGGTCGCGGCGCGCACTCCCTCCGCTCCGCTCACGGCCGAGGCGAGGAGGCCGCCCGGGGTGGGCGCACCGGGCAGGAGGGCCCCGAGGACCGCGAGGGAGGCGAGGAGGCCCGCCGCGAGCGCGGGGAGGCGCGAGGGCAGGCACTGACCGGCGAGCCAGGCGACGGCGAGGAGGCCGGCGAACGCGGCGCCGCCGGCGACGGCCGCGAGGAGCGGCGCGGCGGCGGCGAGGGCGAGGAGCGACGCGACGGCGGAGCAGCACGCCACGAGACCGGCCGACGCCCGGACCACGGGTCGGCGGAGCACCGACCAGCGGCGCAGATCGGTCGCGAGCAGCACGGCCGTGGTGTGCGGCTCGCCCACCGCGGGTCCGCGCACCCGGCCCAGGAGCACGGCGGCGGGCAGGGCGAGACCCGCGGCGAGGGCGATCAGCGGCTCCGGCGCGGCTCCCGCCTCGGCGGCGAGGAGCGCGAGGGCCCGGGCGACGGGGAGGACGACGACGAGGACGGTCATCGCGGCGAGGTAGCCCGCGTAGGCGCGCGGACTCGGCGGAGCCGCGGCGCGGTGCCGGTGCAGAGCCCGCACCTCGGCGACGCGGGCCCCCTCCGCGCGCGTCACGCCCGCTCCAGCTCGACGACCCGCGCGCCCAGGCCCTCGATCAGCACGGGGCTGTGGGTCGCGACGACGAGCGCCCGGGACGCGGCTGCGCGCCGCAGCACCTCCGCGACCAGCGGCACCCGCTCGACGTCGAGCCGCTGCTCCGGCTCGTCGAGCAGCAGCACCGCCGAGGGCCGGGCCAGCACGAGCGCGAGGGAGAACAGCTGCGTCTGCCCGGAGGAGAGCTCGTGCGGGAAGCGGCGGGCGAGCGGAGCGAGCGCGAGCGCGTCGAGACCAGCCGCGGCCTCGCGGCGGGCGACGGAGACCGGCGCGCCCCACGAGACGGCCACCATCGCGAGGTGCTCCTCGAGGGTCAGGTCCCGCTCGAAGGGAGGGGTGCCGATCAGGGCGGCGACGGCGCGGCGGTGGGCGGCGGAGCGCTCCTCCGGGGCGCGCCCGGCCACCGCCACGACTCCCTCGCTCGGAGCGGTGAGGCCGGCGATCACCCGCAGGAGCGTGGTCTTGCCGGTGCCGTTGCGGCCCGTCACCGCGACGCGCTCCCCCGCCTCCACCTCGAGCGAGCACGGCGCGAGCAGCTCGACGCCCGAGGCGCGCACCGCGACCCCGCGGACGGCGACCAGCGGGCCGGCGAGCGGCTCCGGCTCGCGGGGGCGTCGGGCGGCGAGGAGCGGCATGCCCTCCATCCTGCCAGCGCGCCCTGCCGCAGCGGCGACGGCCGCCGGAGCGGGGCGGCGCGCCACCGGGGAGCGCCGCCCCGAGGACCTCAGACGGTGACCGGCTCCGGGAACAGCGAGTCCAGGAGCGACGCCACCCACTGGATGAGCGCCCGGTCGCCGAGCGGGACGCCGTCGAGCACGGGCATCGGCACGACGACCGCGTCGGCCTGCTGCAGGTACTTCGCGGTCGGGTACATCCGGCGCAGGCGCACCTGGATCGAGTCGGGCAGATGAGCGGGAGCCACGCGGACGTTCGAGCCCATCGCGACCACGTCGCTCAGGCCCGCCTTCTGTGCGCGCATCCGCAGCCTCGACACCAGGATGAGGTTCTCGACCGCCTCGGGCAGCTCGCCGTAGCGGTCGGTCAGCTCCTCGACCACGAGGTCGATGCTCCCCTCCTTCGCCGTCGGCGACGACGCGGCCGACAGCTTCTGGTACGCCTCCAGGCGCAGCCGCTCGCTGTCGACGTACTCCTCCGGGATGCGCGCGTCGACGGGCAGCTCGAGCCGCAGCTCGGTCTGCCCCTCGGCGACCTCGCCGCGGAAGGTGTCGACGGCCTCGCCGATCATCCGCAGGTAGAGGTCGAAGCCCACGCCCTGGATGTGCCCGGACTGCTCGCCGCCGAGGAGGTTGCCCGCACCGCGGATCTCGAGGTCCTTCAGCGCGATCTGCATGCCGCCGCCGAGGTCCGAGTTGGCGGCCAGCGTCTGCAGCCGGTCGTGCGCGGTCTCGCTCAGCGGCTTCGTCTCGTCGTAGAGGAGGTAGGCGTAGGCGCGCTCGCGGCCGCGGCCGACCCGCCCGCGCAGCTGGTGCAGCTGCGAGAGACCGTACTTGTCGGCGCGGTCGACGATCAGCGTGTTGGCGTTCGGGATGTCGAGGCCGGTCTCGACGATCGTCGTCGACACCAGGACGTCGAACTTGCGCTCCCAGAAGTCGACGATGATCCGCTCGAGCTGCGACTCGCTGAGCTTGCCGTGCGCGACCGCGATCCGCGCCTCGGGCACCAGCTCGGCGAGCTGCGAGGCGACGCGGTTGATCGTCGAGACGCGGTTGTGCACGAAGAACACCTGGCCCTCGCGCAGGAGCTCCCGGCGGATCGCGGCCGACACCTGCTTCTCGGAGTAGGGGCCGACGAAGGTGAGGATCGGGTGGCGCTCCTCCGGCGGGGTCGCGAGGGTCGACATCTCGCGGATGCCGGTCACCGCCATCTCGAGCGTCCGCGGGATGGGCGTGGCGCTCATCGAGAGGATGTCGACGTTCTTCTTCAGCGCCTTGAGCTTGTCCTTGTGCTCGACGCCGAAGCGCTGCTCCTCGTCGATCACGAGCAGGCCGAGGTCCTTGAAGACGATGTTGTCGCTGAGGAGCCGGTGGGTCGCGATGACCATGTCGACGGTGCCGTCGGCCAGGCCCTCGATCGTCTCCTTCGACTCCTTCGCGCTCTGGAACCGGCTGAGCGCCCGCAGGTGGACGGGGAAGCCGGCGAAGCGCTCCTGGAACGTCTCGAGGTGCTGGCGGACGAGCAGCGTGGTCGGCACGAGCATCGCGACCTGCTTGCCGTCCTGGATCGCCTTGAACGCGGCGCGCACGGCGACCTCGGTCTTGCCGAAGCCGACGTCGCCCGAGAGCAGACGGTCCATCGGGATCGGCCGCTCCATGTCGGCCTTGACCTCGTCGATGACGGTGAGCTGGTCGGGGGTCTCGGCGAACGGGAACGCCTCCTCCAGCTCGCGCTGCCAGGGGGTGTCCGGCGGGAACGCGTGCCCGCGGGAGGCCATCCGGGCGGAGTAGAGCTTCACGAGCTCGACCGCGATGTCGCGGACCGCGCGGCGGGCCTTGCTCTTGGCCTGCGCCCAGTCGCTCCCGCCCATCTTGCTCAGCGCCGGAGCCTCGCCGCCGACGTAGCGGGAGAGCAGGTCGAGCTGGTCCGTGGGGACGAGCAGCTTGTCGCCCGGGAAGCCGCGCTTGCTGGGGGCGTACTCGAGCACCAGGTACTCGCGGCGGGTCTTGATCGCGTTGCGGCCCCCGCTGGAGACCTCGCGCTGAGAGAGCTCCACGAACCGGCCGATGCCGTGGGTGGCGTGCACCACGAAGTCGCCGGGCGTGAGCTGCAGCGGGTCGACGACGTTCTTGCGGCGCGAGGCGAGCTTCTTCACCGCTCGGGAGTCGTAGCCGACGGTGCGGCCGTAGAACTCCGTGTCGGTGAGCAGGGCGAGCTTCGCCTCCTCCACCTCGAAGCCGTGATCGACGGAGGCCTGGACCACGTAGGCCAGACCCGTCTCGAGCCCGGCGGGGAGGTCGGCGACGATGCGGGCGGCGACCTCGTGCTCGGCGAGGACCTGGTCGGTGCGCTCGACCGTGCCGGTGCCGGGCGCGGTCAGGACCACGGTCCAGCCGTCGGCCAGGCGCGCGCGGACGTGGGCGAGGGCGCCCTCGACGCTCGCTCCGAATCCGGGGACCGGCTCGCCCTCGACGCGGACGGCGAGGATCTCGTCGATCCCGAGCTCCTCCGGCAGCACCTCGGCCTCGCCCGCGGCGGGGCCCTGGCGGAACGTGCTCATCGTCCACCAGGGGTGGTCGGGAGCGTCGGCGCCCGGGGCGCTGAGCTTCACGGAGTCGCGGAGCGCGCCGAGCGAGATGAACTCGCCCGAGGCGAGGTCGATGGGGGCCTCGGCGCCGGCGGTCGCCGCGCTCCAGGCCGCCTGCAGGAACTCGCGGTTCGTCTCGGCGAGGCTGATCGCCCGCGTCGCCACGCGCTCGGGGGCGAGGACAGCGACGGCCGCCCCCTCGGGGAGGTAGTGCGAGATCGGGACCAGCCGCTCCAGCAACGCGGGGGCGAGCGACTCCATCCCCTCGACCGGGATGCCCTCGGCGATCTTCGCGAGCATCGCCGACAGGCTCGGGAACTCGTGCAGCATCTCGCGGGCCCGCTGCCTCACCGCGGGCACCAGCAGCAGCTCGCGGCTCGGCGGGAGGACCACCGAGTCGGCCTCGCCCGGGAGCGAGCGCTGATCGGCCACGGAGAAGCCGCGGATGGAGTCGACCTCGTCGCCGAAGAAGTCCACTCGGCTCGGATGCTCGGCCACCGCCGGGAAGACGTCGAGGATGCCGCCGCGCACGGCGAACTCGCCGCGGCGCGTGACCATGTCGACCCGGGCGTAGGCCAGGTCGACCAGCTCGGAGGAGATGCGGCCGAGGTCGTAGCCGCGGGCGCCCTTCACGAGTCGGATCGGCTCGATGTCGGCGAGGTTGTCGGCGACCGGCTGCAGCGCCGCGCGCACGGAGGCGACCACCACGAGGGGCCGCTCGCCCGACCACTGCTTCATCCGCCGCAGCGCGTCCAGGCGCCGCCCCACGATCTCGGCGCTCGGGCTGAGGCGCTCGTGCGGCAGCGTCTCCCAGGCCGGGAACTCGACGACGTCCGCGTCCGGCAGCATGCAGCCGAGGGAGGCGCGCACGTTCTCGGAGTCGCGGCCCGTGGCCGTGACCACCAGCGCCGCCTGCGGACGTCCCGCCTCCGCGCGCCTCTCGATCAGCCCCGCGAGCAGGGGGACCCGGAGGCCGTCGGCCACCGAGAAGTCGGCGTCCCGCACCGCGTACGCGAGAGCATCGTCGAACGTGGAGGCGCGCGACAGCGCCGAGATGATCTCGTTGAGGGGCACGGATCCAGTTTACGGCCGCCCCGCGGGCCGACCGCCGAGGGAAACCCGAACCGTCGAGGAAGCCCGGGGCTGCGGTCTCCCTCGCCGTCCGGGGTCCCCTCGGTGGAGGGCGGGTCAGGCGCTGGTGTGGAACTTCAGCTGGGCGGCGGAGAGGCCGGAGTCGGCGATGAGCTCGACGGCGTCGGCGGCGTCCGAGACCAGGATCGGGAGCGCCTCGCGCTCCGGGCCTGCGAAGTCCTTCAGCACGAAGTCGGCGGCCTGCTGGCGGCCCGGCGGGCGGCCGATGCCGACCCGCACGCGCAGGAACTCGGCTCCTCCGGTCGCCGCGAGGATGTCGCGGATGCCGTTGTGCCCTCCGTGACCGCCGCCCTGCTTGAGGCGCAGGCTGTCGAAGGGGATGTCGAGCTCGTCGTGCACGACGATCAGGTGCGCCGGGTCGACCGAGTAGAAGTCGAGCAGCTGCGCCGTCGGCCCGCCGGAGAGGTTCATGAAGCTGTTGGGCTTGCCCAGCACGAGCTTCGGCCCGCCCGGGCGGAGGAAGCCCTCGGCGACCACGGCGTTGGCGCGGTTGTGCCGGCGGAACGAGCCGCCGATCCGCGTCGCGAGCTCGTCGAGCACCATCTGGCCGACGTTGTGCCGGTTGCGCGCGTACTGCGCGCCCGGGTTGCCCAGTCCGACGACCAGCCAGGTGTCACCCATGTCGTTCCTCTTCCTCGGGGGCGGCGGAGGGACTCCCCCGCCGGACGCGGAACGGGCCCGCCGCGGCTGCGAGCGGGCCCGTTCCCGGGGTGGTGCGGACTACTCCGCGGTCTCGGCGACGACGTCGCCCGAGGCCGGGGTCTCGTCGTCCTCGCCCAGGTCCTGCTCGACCTCGGCGGTGACGTTGACGATGAGGATCTCGGCGTCGGTGACCAGCGTGGCGCCCTCGGGGAGCGTGACGTCGGCGGCGGTGATCTGCGTGCCGGCCTCGAGGCCCTCGACGGAGACGACGATGTTCTGCGGGATGCGCGTGGCGTCGACCTCGAGCGAGAGGGTGTTCGACTCGATCGAGACGAGGGTGCCGGGAGCGGCGTCGCCCTCGACGTGCACGGGGATGTCCACCTCGACCTTCTCGCCCTTGTTGATGACGACGAGGTCGATGTGCTCGATGATCTGGCGCACCGGGTCGCGCTGGATGTCCTTCACCAGCGTGGTCTGCGCGGCGCCCTCGATGTCGAGCTCGAGGATCGCGTTCGCCTTGCGGGTGAGCAGGAGCACCTGGTGGCCCGGGAGGGTGAGGTGCTGGGGCTCGGTGCCGTGGCCGTAGAGGACCGCGGGGATCTTGTCCTGCGCGCGGATCTTGCGGGCGGCGCCCTTGCCGAACGAGGTGCGGACCTCGACGACGACCTTGTTGGTCAGTTCAGCCATGATGTTCTCCTTGGGCGGCGCGCACGCCACCGGATCGGGTCGTGGCCTGCGGCCACGGACGGTTTGTCGACTCGAACGCATGTCAGCGTGAGGAGAAGTCCGTGGCGCCCCGTGGGGGCCTCGCCTGCTTCCACCGCGTCGATCACGGATGCACGTGCATCCCTCGCCGAAGTTCAGCTGCCGATCCTACCCGGCATCGCGGCCGCCCGCCAGCAGAGCGGTCGCGCCGCCGGACTCGGAGCCGGACGTCCAGGCGGACCGCCTACCGTGCGGGTATGACGAGCGACGACTTCGGCTCCTACGTCGAGAAGAACGGCTTCCACCGCGACACGAACTACATCCCGACGCGGATCACCGCCGACGGCCGCGACGGGTACCCGGTGGAGGCGGGGCGCTACCGCCTCGTCGTCTCCCGTGCCTGCCCGTGGGCGAACCGCGCCGTGATCGTGCGGCGCCTGCTCGGGCTCGAGGACGCCCTCTCGATGGGCATCTGCGGGCCGACGCACGACAAGCGCAGCTGGACCTTCGACCTCGACCCGGGCGGGCTCGACCCGGTGCTGGGCATCCCCCGCCTCCAGGACGCGTTCTTCGCCCGCTTCCCCGACTACCCGCGCGGGATCACCGTCCCGGCCCTCGTGGACATCCCGAGCGGCCAGGTCGTCACCAACGACTACCCGGTGATGACGCTCGACTTCTCCACCGAGTGGACCGCGTTCCACCGCGACGGCGCCCCCGACCTCTACCCCGAGGAGCACCGCGAGGAGATCGACGAGATCGCCGAGCTGGTCTTCCACGACGTGAACAACGGCGTCTACAAGTGCGGCTTCGCCGGGTCGCAGCGCTCCTACGACCGGGCCTACGACCGCCTCTGGGCGCGGCTGGACTGGCTGGAGGAGCGGCTGAGCACCCGCCGCTACCTGGTCGGCGACACCATCACCGAGGCGGACGTGCGGCTCTTCACGACGCTCGCCCGCTTCGACGCCGTCTACTACAGCCACTTCAAGGCCAACCGGAACCTGCTGTCGGCGATGCCCGCGCTCTGGGGCTACGCGCGCGACCTGTTCGCCACTCCCGGGTTCGGCGACACGATCGACTTCACCCACATCAAGTCGCACTACTACGAGGTGCAGCGGGACATCAATCCGACCGGCGTCGTCCCCAAGGGCCCGGACCTCTCCGGCTGGCTCGTCCCCTCGCGCCGCGAGGAGCTCGGCGGCCGCCCGTTCGGCGACGGCACTCCCCCGCCGCCGCCGATCCCGTCGGAGCGCGTCCCCCTCGGCCACGGCGCCTGACCGGTTCCGGTCGCGGTCGTCGCGGCGCGCGCAAGACCGTGCGCGCGCCGCACGACCGATGTGCAGCCGGGAGACGGCTCGGACCCGGGCTCCCCGGAGCGACCCGGGGCTAGCCTGGGCTCGCCCCTGAACGCGAACGTCGAGGAGAACCGTGTCTGACAAGCCCACCGCCACAGCCAACATCGGAGTCGTCGGTCTGGCGGTGATGGGCTCGAACCTCGCCCGCAACCTCGCCAGCCGCGAGGGCAACACGGTCGCGGTGTTCAACCGCTCCTACGGCCGCACCGAGACCCTCATCACGGAGCACCCGGAGGCGGGCTTCGTCGCCTCCGAGACCATCGAGGACTTCGCCGCCTCGCTCGCCACCCCGCGCACCGCGATCATCATGGTCCAGGCCGGCCGCGGCACCGACGCCGTGATCGAGCAGCTGACGAAGGTCTTCGAGCCCGGCGACATCATCGTCGACGGCGGCAACGCGCTCTTCACCGACACCATCCGCCGCGAGAAGGCCGTCCGCGAGACCGGCATCCACTTCGTCGGCACCGGCATCTCCGGCGGCGAGGAGGGCGCGCTCAAGGGCCCGTCGATCATGCCCGGCGGCTCGGTCGAGTCCTACAGGACCCTCGGCCCGATCCTCTCGTCGATCGCCGCGGTCGCCGAGGGCGAGCCCTGCGTCACCCACATCGGCACCGACGGCGCCGGCCACTTCGTCAAGATGATCCACAACGGCATCGAGTACGCCGACATGCAGCTCATCGCCGAGGCGTACGACCTGCTCCGCACCGTCGGCGGACACGAGCCCGCCGCCATCGCCGAGGTCTTCGACGCCTGGAACAAGGGCGACCTCGAGTCGTACCTCATCGAGATCACCGCCGAGGTGCTCCGCCAGGTCGACGCCGACACCGGCAACCCCTTCATCGACGTCGTCCTCGACCAGGCCGGCTCGAAGGGCACCGGCGTCTGGACCGTGCAGAACGCGCTCGACCTCGGCGTCCCCGTCGGCGGCATCGCCGAGGCCGTCTTCGCCCGTGCCGTGTCCTCCCACCCCGAGCAGCGCGAGGCCGTGCAGGCCCGCGTCACCTCGCGCCCGACCCCGGTCGAGAAGTACGAGGGCTTCGAGGACGACGTGCGCGCCGCGCTCTACGCCTCCAAGGTCGTCGCCTACTCGCAGGGCTTCGACGCGATCATCGCCGGAGCCGAGAAGTACGGCTGGGAGATCGACAAGGGTGCGGTCGCCAAGATCTGGCGCGCGGGCTGCATCATCCGCGCCCAGTTCCTCAACCGCATCGTCGACGCCTACGACGAGAACGCCGGCATCACGACCCTCCTCGAGGACCCGTACTTCGCCGAGGCCGTCGCCAATGGCGAGGCCGCCTGGCGCCGCATCGTCTCGACCGCTGCGCTCTCGGGCGTGCCGATCCCCGGCTTCGGCGCCGCGCTGTCGTACTACGACTCGCTCGCCTCCAAGCGCCTCCCGGCCGCTCTCGTGCAGGGCCAGCGCGACTTCTTCGGAGCGCACACCTACAAGCGCGTCGACAGGGAGGGCACCTTCCACACGCTGTGGTCGGGTGACCGCACCGAGGTCGAGCAGGACCCCTCCACGCACTGACCCGCGTCGCACGGGAAGGCGCCCCCGCCCGCAGGATCCACGGATCCTCGGGCGGGGGCGCCTTCCTCGTCGCGGAGGGAGCTCCCCCGTCGTCAGCGGAGTCGGGCGGTGGCGTCCGGCTCCCCGAGCGGGCGCTCGACGCCCGGGCCGGCTGACCCCTCAGGTCCGGAACGCCCGCGCGATCAGGAGCGCCGCCAGGAGCACCGCTGCGGCGGCCGCCGTGGCCGCCGGGAGGGCGAGCAGGAGCAGCAGCGAGACCGCGGCCGACGCGAGGGCGGGCCCGCTCGCCCCGGCCGCTCCGTGGTCGAGGCGCCGCACGATGGTCGCCACCAGCAGGGCGGCCACGGCGAAGGCGAGCAGCGCGTCGGCGTCGAGAATCACGACCGCGAGCACGGCGACCAGGCAGAGGACGAGCTGGGCCGCCGCGGGCACGCCGGTCCTGCGGTTCCTGGCGGCGAGCACCGCCGGGATCTCCCCCGCGTCGGCGAGACGCACGAGGGCGCGCGCATCCCTCCTCCCGAGGTCGAGGAGCGCGAGCAGGACCGCGATCACCGCGGCGGCCCCGACGAGCCCGGACGCTGGCGAGCCTAAGGTGACAGCGCTCAGGGGGGCCTCCGAGGACGCGAGGACCTCGGGACCGGCCGCCAGGAGCAGACCGGTGCCGAGCGCGGCGGCGGCCGCCGTGGCGATCCCGATGCGCAGCAGGGCGGGGCGGAGAGCCGTCACCGCGCCGGAGCGGGACGTCGGCAGGAGGATCAGGAGCAGCGCCGCGGCGGTGCCGGCTCCCAGCGGCCCTCCGTCGCGCAGCGGGTCGAGCGGCGCGGGGTCGGGAGGGGATACCAGCACGAGCACGGCGGCGGCGGCCAGCAGAACGACGACCGCACCGACGAGGAGCAGGACCGGGCGGGCGGGGAGGCGCCCGCCGCTCAGACCGAAGAGCGCGACGGCCACGAGCAGCAGGACGGCCAGGGGCCGGGCCGCTCCCCCGAGGACCGACTGGGCCGCGGTCAGGGCCAGCGCGGCCGAGGCGAAGGCGCGCCCGACGATCCCGAGCCACTCGGAGGAGGGGCCGTCGTGGACGGTGCGCCCGGCATCGGCGACGGCGCTCAGGGCCGCGGCGGCCGCAGCGACAGCGAGCCCGAGGAGCAGCCACCAGCCCGCCGCGGCGGCGGCCGGCGACCAGACCAGGAAGACCGCCGCCAGGGCGAGGGTCGCATCCGAACGCTGGGGCACGGCCTCACCCTAGGCGGTGGAGCCGGGGCGGGACCCGGGTGCGCGGTGCAGGACGCACCCGGGGCGCGGGGTCCTACGCGTCGCCGTCGAACATCGACGTCACGGAGCCGTCGTCGAAGACCTCGTGGATGGCGCGGGCCAGCAGCGGAGCGATGGGCAGGATCGTCAGGCGGTCCCACGTCTTCTCCGCCGGCAGCGGCAGGGTGTCGGTGACGACGACCGAGTCGATGAACCCGGAGCTCAGGAGCTCGACCGCCGGGTCCGAGAAGACGGCGTGGGTGGCCGCGACGACCACGCCGATCGCGCCCGCCTTCTTCAGCGCCTCGGCCGCCTTCGCGATGGTGCGCCCGGTGTCGATGAGGTCGTCGACGAGGAGGCAGACGCGGCCCTTCACCTCGCCGACGATCTCGTGGACGGAGACCTGGTTGGCGACCTTCGGGTCGCGGCGCTTGTGGATGATCGCCAGCGGGACGCCGAGCTTGTCGCTCCAGATGTCGGCGACGCGGACGCGGCCCATGTCGGGCGAGACGATGGTGAGGGTCGAGGGGTCGAGCTTCTCGCGGAAGTGCTCGAGCAGCACCGGCATCGCGAAGAGGTGGTCGACGGGGCCGTCGAAGAAGCCCTGGATCTGCGCCGCGTGGAGGTCGACCGACATGATCCGGTCGGCTCCCGCCGCCTTGAAGAGGTCGGCGACGAGGCGGGCCGAGATCGGCTCGCGGCCGCGGCCCTTCTTGTCCTGGCGCGCGTAGGGGTAGAACGGGGCGACCACGGTGATCCGCTTGGCGGAGGCGCGCTTGAGCGCGTCGACCATGATCAGCTGCTCCATCAGCCACTCGTTGATCGGGGACGTGTGCGACTGGAGGACGAACACGTCGCCTCCGCGGACCGACTCGCCGTAGCGGACGTAGAGCTCGCCGTTGGCGAAGGTGCGCCCCTCGGTCGTGACGAGCTCGGTCCCGAGCTCGGCGGCGACCGCCTCGGCCAGTGCCGGATGCGCCCTCCCCGAGACGAGGACCAGGCTCTTCTTGTTGCTGGCGGTGATGCCGGTCACTGTGCTCCGCTTCCTCCGGTGGGCGCCTGGTCGGATCCGGTGGGATCCGACGCCAGGGCCGCCTCGGCGGCGTCGGCCGCTGCGGTGCCCGGACGGTGGGTCTGCACCCACCCGGCCATGTTGCGCTGCGGAGCGACGGTGATCCCGAGGGCTCCGGCGGGGATGTCCTTGCGGATGACCGTGCCGGCGCCCGTGTACGCTCCGTCACCGATTCTAACGGGGGCGACGAAGACGTTGTGCGACCCCGCACGCACGTGCGAGCCCACCACGGAGGACGCCTTGCTCACCCCGTCGTAGTTGGCGAAGATCGAGCCGGCGCCGATGTTCGACTCCTCGCCGATGACCGCGTCGCCGACGTAGGAGAGGTGCGGGACCTTCGATCCCTCGCCGATCACGGCGTTCTTGGTCTCGACGTAGGTGCCGATCTTGCCGCGGGTGCCGAGCACGGTGCCGGGGCGGAGGAACGAGAACGGGCCGACCTGGGCCTTCGCGCCGATCACGGCGAGCGTCGCGTCGGAGCGCTTCACGACCGCGTCCTCGCCGACCTCGCAGGAGTCGAGCGTGGTGTCCGGGCCGATGACCGCACCGGTGGCGATGACGGTCGGGCCCTTGATCTGCGTGCCCGGGAGGATCTCGACGTCCGGGGCGAGGACCGCGTCCACGTCGATCCAGGTGGTCGCCGGGTCCTGGATCGTGACGCCCTCGAGCTGCCAGCGGCGCACGATGCGCGCGTTGAGCTCGAGCGCCGCGTCGGCGAGCTGGGCGCGGTCGTTGATCCCGGCCACGAGCCAGCGGTCCTGCACGGGGACGGCCTCGATCGCGCGGCCGGCGGCCTTGAGCGCGGCGGCGGCGTCGGTGAGGTACTTCTCCCGCTGGGCGTTCTCGGTGCCGATCGCGCCGATGACCGAGCGGAGCGCGGCGGCGTCGAAGGCGTAGACGCCGGCGTTGATCTCGGTGAGGTCGAGCTCGTCGGGGCTGGCGTCCTTCTGCTCCACGATGGAGGCGAAGGCGCCGTCGCCGCCGCGGACGATCCGGCCGAAGCCGGTCGGGTCCTCGAGCACGCAGGAGAGCATGGTGAGCGCGTTCGCCGCGGCGAGGTGCTCGTCGAGCAGGCGGCGGAGGGTCGGCGCGTCCAGCAGCGGGACGTCGGCGCTCAGCACGACGACCGTGCCGGCGAAGGACGCCGGGAGCGCCGCGAGGCCCTGCTCGACCGCGCGGCCGGTGCCGGGCGTCTCGTCCTGGTCCACCACCAGCGCGGAGGGGGTGTGCTCGAGGACGGCCTCGGCGACCCGGTCGCGCTCGTGGCGCACCACGGTGACGACGTGCGCCGCGTCGAGCGAGGCGGCCGTGTCGAGCACGTGCCCGAGCAGCGGCCTCCCGGCGAGGCGGTGCAGGACCTTCGGGGTGCGGGACTTCATGCGGGTGCCCTGGCCTGCCGCCAGGATCACGACGGCGAGCGTGCTGTCTGCCATGTTCTTCGCGTTCTCCTCCGTGAGCGCACCGTCCTGGTGCCGCTCCGCCACCAGGATTCGAACCTGGACCGGACAGCTCCAAAGGCTGCCGTGCTGCCGTTACACCATGGCGGACCGCGCGATCGCGCGCCGTCCATCCTGCCACCCCCGCGCCCCCGGCCCCGCCTCGGGCGCGGGCGGCCGTCGCTCGGGCGGACGACGGCGGCCCGGGAGGTCCCCGCCTCCCGGCCCCTCCGCCTCCCGGCCCGTCCGCCTCCCGGCGTCCCCCGAGCCGCCCAGCCGCCACAATGGACGGGTGAGTGCGAATGACGAGGTCGACGGGATCGTCGACGCCTGGGTCCGGGAGCGGCCCGATCTCGACTTCACGCCGCTCCAGGTCTTCTCGCGGATGCGCCGGCTGGCCAAGCAGCTCGAGCGCGCGCGCGGCAGCGCCTTCGGCCGGTCGGAGCTCGAGACGTGGGAGTTCGACGTGCTCTCGGCCCTGCGGCGCGCGGGCGCGCCCTACCGGATGAGCCCCAAGCAGCTCCTCCAGGCGACCATGGTCACCAGCGGCACCATGACCAACCGCATCGACCGGCTGGTCGAGCGCGACCTGGTCGAGCGCCTCGACGACCCGAACGACGGGCGCGGCGTGCTGGTGCAGATGACGCCGTCGGGACTCGCCCGGGTCGACGCGGCGATCACCCGCCTGGTCGACGCGGAGCAGGAGCTGCTCGGCGCGCTCACCCACGCGCAGCAGGAGCGGCTGGCGCAGCTCCTCCGCAAGCTCTCCCTCGACTTCGGCTGAGCCGGTCGCCCCGGGCCCGCGACGGCGGCCCGCCCACGCGGTACGGGACAGCTGCCGGTGCCGCGGAGGAGACCGGCGTCAGCCCTCGAGCTGCTCCGAGAGCTCCAGCCAGCGCAGCTCGAGCTCGGCCGCCTCGTCCTCGTAGGCGCGGAGCGAGGCGTTGAGCGCCAGGATGCCGTCGTAGTCGTCCTGATCGTGCGTCGCCATCTTCTCGTGCACGGTCTTCGTCAGCTGCGTGAGCTTGTGCAGGCGCCGGTCGATCGCCGACACCTCCTTCTCGGCGGTGCGGCGCTCGGCCCCCGCGAGTCCGCTCGACGCCGACGCGGCGGAGGAGCCCGACGACGCCGCCGCGGGCGCGCCCTTCTCGAGCGCGCGGCGCAGGTCGAGGTACTGCTCGACGCCGCCGGGCAGGTGGCGGAACGCGCCGTCCATCACGGCGTACTGCTGGTCGGTGACGCGCTCGAGCAGGTACCGGTCGTGCGAGACGACGAGGAGGGTGCCCGGCCAGGAGTCGAGCAGGTCCTCGATCGCGGCGAGCATGTCGGTGTCGAGGTCGTTGGTCGGCTCGTCGAGGATCAGCACGTTGGGCTCGCTGAGCAGGATGAGCAGGAGCTGGAGCCTCCGGCGCTGACCGCCCGAGAGGTCCTTCACCGGCGTCGAGAGCTGCGCGCTCGAGAAGCCGAGCCGCTCGAGCAGCTGGCCCGGGGTCATCTCCTTGCCGCCGATGGAGTAGCTGGTGCGCTGCTCCGCGATGATCTCGCGGACGGGCCGGTGCTGGACCCCGGTCAGCTCGCGCAGCTGCTGGTCGAGGATCGCGACGCGCACGGTGGTGCCGCGCTTCACCCGGCCGCTCGTCGGCTCCACGCTGCCCGCGACCAGGCCGAGGAGGGTCGACTTGCCGGCGCCGTTCACGCCGAGGATGCCGGTGCGCTCGCCGGGCGCGATCCGCCACTCGATGCGGTTGAGGACGGTCCGCTCGCCGTAGCGGACGGTGACGTCCAGCAGGTCGACGACGTCCTTGCCCAGGCGGGAGACGGCGAGCTGCGAGAGCGAGACCGAGTCGCGCACCGGGGGCTCGTCCTCGATCAGCTGGTTCGCGGCGTCGATCCGGAACTTGGGCTTGGCCGTGCGGGCGGGGGCGCCGCGGCGGAGCCAGGCGAGCTCCTTCTTCATCAAATTCTGGCGCTTGGCCTCCATGGTCGAGGCCATCCGGTCGCGCTCGACGCGCTGCAGGATGTACGCCGCGTACCCGCCCTCGAACGGCTCGACGAGGCGGTCGTGCACCTCCCAGGTGGCGGTGCAGATCTCGTCGAGGAACCACCGGTCGTGGGTGACGACCGCGAGCCCGCCCGACGACGCCGCCCAGCGGCGCTTGAGGTGCTCGGCGAGCCAGGCGATGCCCTCGACGTCGAGGTGGTTGGTGGGCTCGTCGAGGAAGACGACGTCCCAGTCGCCGACGAGCAGCTTCGCGAGGGCGACCCGGCGCCGCTGGCCGCCCGAGAGGGAGCCGACCACTCCGTCCCAGGGGACGTCGCGCAGCAGGCCCGCGATCACGTCTCGGGTGCGCGCATCGCCCGCCCACTCGTGCTCCTGGAGCCCGCCGACGACGGCCTGGGCGACGGTGAGGTCCTCGTCGACCGTGTCGGCCTGGTCGAGCATCCCGAGCGTGACGCCGCGGCGGTGCGTGACGCGGCCGCTGTCCGGCTCGATGCGCTGCGCGAGCAGGCGCAGGAGGGTCGACTTGCCGTCGCCGTTGCGTCCGACGATCCCGATGCGGTCGCCCTCCTCGATCCCCAGGGAGACGTCGTCGAAGATCACGCGTGTGGGGTACTCGAGTCGCAGCGCCTCGGCGCCCAGCAGATGTGCCATAGGGATCCAGCCTAGGCGGTGCCGCCCGAGCGGTCCGCCGCGGGTCGATCACAGTGCGGCCGGGTCGCGGCCCCCGGACCTCAACCCGCGGGTGCCGGCTGCGAGACGGACACCGAGCGGCGGTGCAGTCCCGTGGCGCCGTCGGGGGCGGGCGGCCGCTCGACCGTGGTCTGCACCGTGCCGTCCGCGTCGGTGGCGCGCACGGTCACGACGTGGTCGCCGACCGTCGCGTCCCACTCGAGGACCCACTGGATCCACGTGTCCGCGGTGACCTGCTCGGCGAGGCGCGCCTCCTGCCAGGCGCCGCCGTCGATCTGCACCTCCACCTTCGCGATGCCGGTGTGCGGCGCCCAGGCGACTCCCGCCACGGCGACCGTCCCCGCCTCGACGGGCTGGCCCTGGCGCGGCACATCGATCCGCGACTCGATCTTGATCGGACCGCGCTCGGTCCAGCCGCGCGTCGACCAGTAGGCCAGGTCCTCCGCGAAGGTCGTGACCTTCAGCTCGACGACCCACTTCGTCGCCGAGACGTAGCCGTAGAGGCCGGGGACGACCATCCGGACGGGGAAGCCGTGCTCGACCGGGAGCGGCTCGCCGTTCATCCCGACGGCGAGCAGGCTCGCGCGGTCCTCGTCCTGCAGCACGTCGAGCGGGCTGGAGGCGGTGAAGCCGTCGATGCTCCGCGAGAGCACCATGTCGGCGCCGGCGGTCGGCCGGGCCCGGGCCAGCAGCTCGCGGATCGGGTAGCCCAGCCAGAGGGCGGTGCCGATCAGGTCGCCGCCGACCTCGTTGGACACGCAGGACAGGGTGACCAGGTGCTCCTCGAGCGGCAGCGCGAGCAGCTCGTCCCAGGTGATCTCGATCTCCTCCTCCACCATGCCGGTGATCTTCAGCGACCAGTCGGCGGGCTCGACCGACGGCACCGAGAGCGCGGTGTCGATCCGGTAGAACGAGGAGTTGGGAGTGACGTAGGAGCTGATGCCGTCGATGTCGTCGAGCACGGCGCCGGCCGGGACGGGCGCGGCGGCCGAGGCGGGAGCCGGCAGGGACACGGCCTCGCGCACGGCGGTGACGGCGGCGGAGGCGGACGTGAGGAAGCGGGCGCCGATGCCGGCGGCGACCGCGGCGACTCCGGCGATCCCGACCAGGCGGAGGAACGACCGGCGGTCCGGGGAGTCGCTCTCGCGCTCCTCCTGCCAGCCGCGGAGGCGGACGGAGGCCGAGCGGAGCACCGCGGCACCGGCCACCATGCCCACGACGCTCGGCGCCGCGTCGATCCCGGACGCGCCCTCGCGGCTGACGGCGGCGAGCGCACCGGCGCCCGCGACGACGGCCAGCAGCAGCACGCCGAACGGCGGGCGGCGGTACTCGAGGACCCCGGCGCCGACGGCCAGCAGCGCGATCGCGAGGCCGATCGAGACCAGCAGCACGAGCTTGTCGCCGGTGCCGAAGAGCGCGATGACCGTGTCCTTCACGCCCGGGGGCACGATGTCGATGACGAAGCCGCCGACCGCGACCAGCGGACTGCCGCCCGCTCCGGTGAAGACCGCGACGACCTCGGCGGCCGCGAGGGCGACGACGGCGGCCACGATCCCGGAGAGGATCGCGAAGAGGGTGGCTCGGCGGGACATGAGCGGCACTCTAAGCCACGAGGTCGGAACTTCTCTGCGGACCGTCTGTGGAGGGCGCCGGGCGCGACGCTCGCGGGCCCCGCTCCGGAGGCACCGCCTCCGCGACTAGGTCGACAGCAGGCGAGCCCCGTGGACCGGGCCGGACACCCGCACGGCGCTCAGCCGCGCGGAGCTCAGCTCGCGCTGCAGGTCGGCCGCCGCATCGGCGTCCGGAGCGAGGAACGCGACGGTCGGGCCGGACCCCGAGACGAGGCCGCCGAGCGCCCCGCGGCCCTCGCCGAGCTCGAGGATGCGGGCGAGCCCGGGCTGCAGGTGCAGCGCCGGCGCCTGGAGGTCGTTGTGCATCGCGTCGGCGAGCATGGCGGCGTCGCCGGCGCGGAGGGCCTGCAGCACGTTGGGATCGATGGCGGGGGTCGCCGAGATCGGGCGGAAGTCGTGCAGGTGGCGCTCGCGGTGCCGGTCGAGCTCGCTGTAGACCTCGGGGGTCGACAGGCCCTCCTCCGAGAGGACCAGCACCCACTCGAAGCGGCCCTTGGCGAGCGCCGGGCTCAGCTCGTCGCCTCGGCCGACTCCGATCGCGGTGCCGCCGGTGAAGGAGAAGGGGACGTCGGCGCCGAGGCTCGCGGCGATGCCGAGCAGCTGCTCCCTCGTGCACGCCGTGCCCCAGAGCGCGTCGCAGGCGAGGAGGGTCGCGGCAGCGTCGGCCGAGCCGCCGCCCATGCCGCCGGCGATGGGGACGTTCTTCTCGATCTCGAGGTGCACGCCGCCGCGGTAGCCGGTCGCCCGGGCGAGCGCCCGAGCCGCCTTGATCGCGAGGTTGGAGCCGTCGACGGCCAAGCGGGAGGTGTCGATCGAGCCCGAGAAGGAGACCGAGAAGTCGGCCGCCTCCTCCGCGAACACGTCCTCGTAGAGGGAGAGCGACTGGAACGCGGTGGCCAGCTCGTGGTACCCGTCGTCGCGCACGGCGCCGACCTTGAGGAACACGTTGATCTTGCCGGGCGCCCGCGCGTGGACCCGGTTCGACGTCGCGCGGTGGGCCATGCATCCACGCTACAGGGTGGCGGAGGCGCCCTCGTCCGCACCCGGGGCGGGCTCCCCGTCGCCGTCCGCGTCGTCCCCGTCGGTCTCCGCCAGCGACCCGTCGGGCACCGCCGCGCCGCGCACGGGGACCCGCGCCGGATCGAGCTCGCGGCCCAGGCGGACGAAGGCGGCGACGTCCAGTTCCTCGCCGCGCGCGGTCTGCGGGACGCCGGCCCGCTCGAGCGCGACGATCGCCGCGGCGCTGTCGCCGAAGAGGGTCGCGAGCGACTGGCGGAGCATCTTCCTCCGCTGCGCGAACGCCGCGTCGACGACCGCGAAGACGGCGCGGCGCAGGGTCTCGTCGCCCGGCTCCTCGCCGCGGTCGAACGCGACGAGCACGCTGTCGACGTTCGGCACCGGCCAGAAGATCTGACGCGAGACCGCGCCGCCCGTCGTCCAGGAGCCGAACCACGCCGCCTTGACGCTCGGGCCGCCGTAGACCTTGGAGCCGGGACCGGCGGCGAGCCGGTGCCCGACCTCGGACTGCACCATCACCACTCCGGACCGGATGCTGGCGAAGTGCTCGAGGAAGTGCAGGAGCACCGGCACCGAGATGTTGTACGGGAGGTTGGCGACGAGCCGGACCGGCTCCCCCGGCAGGTCGAGCACCTTCATCGCGTCGGCGTGCACGACCGCGAGATCGGCGCCCGGCGCCATCAGCTCGACGGTGCGCGGCAGCTGCTCGGCGAGGCGCCCGTCGATCTCGACGGCCACGACCTGCGCGCCCGCCTCGAGCAGGCCGAGGGTCAGCGATCCGAGGCCGGGGCCGATCTCGACGACGGTCTCCCCCGGGCGCACCCGAGCGAGCTTGACGATGCGGCGGACCGTGTTGGCGTCGTGCACGAAGTTCTGGCCGAGCTTCTTGGTCGGCGTGACGTCGAGGAGGCCGGCGAGGTCGCGGATCTCGGCCGGGCCCAGCAGGCGCGGGATCGCGGCGGCCGTCGGCTCGGCGGCGTGGCGGCCGCTCATGCGAGGGGTCCGACCGGCTCCGTCGGCTCGGAGCCGACCTCGCCGCCCCACTCGCCGTACACGGCCTCCGTGTTCGAGGCGATCGTCGCGGCCAGGTGGCCGACGTCGGTCTCGAGGGTCGCGGCCATCGAGCGCAGGGTGTGCGGGAGGAGGTAGGGCGCGTTCGGGCGGCCCCGGAAGGGCGACGGAGTGAGGTAAGGCGCGTCGGTCTCGACCAGGATGAGGTGCCGCGGAGTCGCGACGAGCGCCTCCCGCAGCGGCTCGGCGTTCTTGAACGTCACGGTGCCGGCGAAGGAGAGGTACCAGCCCTCGTCCGTGCACATCCGCGCCATCTCCGCGTCCCCGGAGAAGCAGTGGAAGACGGTGCGCTCGGGGGCGCCGACGCGGCGCAGGGTGTCGATGACCTCGCGGTGCGCGTCGCGGTCGTGGATCTGCAGCGCGAGGTCGTGCTCCTTCGCGATGCGGATGTGCTCCTCGAAGGAGCGGAACTGCGCGGCGCGGCCGCTCTCGCCGGTGCGGAAGAAGTCGAGCCCGGTCTCGCCGATGGCGCGCACCCGCGGCTGCTCCGCCAGCTCGGCGATCACGGCGAGGGCGGCGTCGAGCTCGCCGCGCTGCTCCAGCTCGGGCGCCTCGTTGGGGTGGATCGCGACGGCGGCCAGCATGCGCGGCTCGCTCGCCGCCTGCTCGGCCGACCAGCGGCTCGTCTCGACGTCCGTGCCGACCTGGACGACGCCGCGGACCCCGACGGTGGAGGCCCGGTCGAGCTGCTCGCGGTGGTCGAGCGGCTCGAGGCCGTCGGCGATCTCGAGGTGCGTGTGGTTGTCGTAGACGGGGACGACGAGCGCCTCGGGCAGCGGCGGGTACGTCAGGTCGCGGCCGGACGAGGCCTCGCGGGAGCGGACGTGCTGGCTGTCGGTCATGCGCTCCAGGCTACCGGGAGGGCTCGCGTGGGCCGGAGTCCCGGGTGGACGAGAGCCGAGAGGCGGCCGCTGAGGCGCCCTGAGCGGATCGGGTCAGCACCCGATCGGATCGGGACAGCCCGCCTCCCGCGCCGCCGGGAGGCTGGAGCCATGACAGACACCGAGCTCCTCGCCCACTCCGCACCCGGCTCCCTCGCCGGGCGCCACGCCCTCGTCACCGGATCCTCGAGCGGGATCGGCGCAGCCATCGCCCGCCGGCTCGCCGGGGCCGGCGCTCACGTCCTCGTGCACGGACGCGACCCCGAGCGGACCGGGTCCGTCGTCGGCGGCATCCGCGCCGACGGGGGCACCGCCTCCGCGCTCGTCGCCGACCTCGCGGGCACGCCGGAGGAGACCCGCGCCGTCGCCGCCCGGGCGCTGACCCTCCTCGACGGGCGGATCGACGTCCTCGTCAACAACGCCGGAGTGTTCCCGGTGGGGCCGACCGCCGACCTCAGCGACGCCGATGTCGAATCCCTCCTCACCACGAACATCCGCGTGCCGCACCAGCTCGTCGCGGCGATCGCCCCGGGCATGGCCGAGCGCAGGAGCGGAGTGGTCGTCAACATCACCTCGTGGATGGGACGGGTGGGAACGCCGGGGACCGCGCTCTACCCCGCGACCAAGGCGGCGCTGGAGCACCTCACGCGGGCGTGGGCGGCCGAGTACGGCCCGAGCGGCGTGCGCGTGGTCGCCGTCGCGCCCGGCGCGACCCTCACGCCCGGCAACGAGCACGCCGCGGCGATCCTGGAGCAGATGACCGCGTCCGCCCCCGCCGGCCGGCCCGGACGTCCGGACGAGATCGCCCTGGCCGTGCGCTGGCTCGTCTCGGACGAGGCCTCGTACGTCCACGGCACGACGCTCGACGTCGACGGAGGCATCGTCGGCGCCCGCGTCTGACGCCGCGTCACGCGCCGCTCGGAGTCCCCGCGACAGCGCCCGCCGCTCAGTGGATCTGGACGAGCGGCCCGGGGTGGAGCGCAGCGTCGGCCGCGGGGGTCGTCTCGTAGGCGCGGCGGTAGTCGCGCCCGAAGTGCGACGCGCTCGCGTAGCCGACCGCGGCCGCGGCCTGCGCGGCGGTGTCGCCCCGGACCAGGAGCAGTCTCCTGGCCTCCCCCAGGCGGAGCCGCCGCAGGTAGCCCAACGGCGACATCCCGGTCAGCTCGCGGAAGCGGCGGGTGAGCGTGGGCACGCTGGTGCCCGCCTCCGCGGCGAGCGCGCCGAGGGTCCAGCCGCGCGAGAGCGACGCGCTCATCGCCTCGACCGCACGGGAGACGGCCTCCGAGCGGACGGTGCTGGACGCGGCCAGCAGCCGGGGCGCCTGGTCCGTCTGCAGCAGCCGCAGCACGAGCTCGCGCGTGATCGCGGGGGCCAGCACCGGGATGTCGGCGGGGGCGTCGAGCAGACGGAAGAGTCGGCGCAGCGAGTCGGCCATCTCCTCCGTGACCGTGCCGATCCGCGGGGCGGGAGCCCGCGGGGCCGTCCGGGGGGCGAGCGCCGCGATCTCGGCCACCACGAGCGGGTCGAGACGCCAGTTGGCCGACAGGAAGTCGCCGCGGTCGCCGGTCTCCACGACGGCCGCGACCACCGGCAGATCGACGGGGGTGATCAGGAAGCGGCCGGCGCCCCACCGCTCGTCGGAGTCGCCGACCACCGAGCGCTTCCGGCCGGCCAGCACCAGGCTGAGGGTCGGCGGGAACCGGGTGTAGACGAGCTCGGTCGGAGCGGTCACCCGGTGCAGGCGCAGGGCGAGCGCGGCGGCGCGCTCGGGGTGCCCGACGTGGCGCCGGGTGAGCTCGGCCGCCTGCTCGAGAGCGTCGAGGACCTCGCGCGTCATCTGCGCCCCCACGGAGCGGCGGGCCGTTCGCACCCGGCCCCTCGCGTTCGGATCGCGGTCATCGTGCACTCCCCTGCGGATCCTCCGCCGGCGACTCCGCACCGCTCGGCTGCTCGGTCCACAATTCGAGGCGCGGCCGTCAGGACGCGGGAGCCTCGATGCGCGGGAAGAGCGCGACGAGCGTGCCGACGGTGGTGCCGACGGGGAGGACTCCCCACCGGCCCGCCTCGCGGATCGGCTGCGCGGTGAGGGCGCCCAGCGACTCCGTCACGCCGAGCGCCTCCCAGAGGGACGCCGTCGCGCGCGGCACGACCGGCGAGAGCAGCACGGCCAGGGCGCGGAGCCCCTCCGTCGCGGTGTAGAGCACCGTGCCGAGGCGCTCGCGCTCCTCGCGCTTGGCGAGTGCCCACGGCTCCTGCTCGGTGATGTAGCCGTTGAGCTCCTCGACGATGCTCCACACGGCGGTGATCGCATCGTGGATCGCGAGCGCGTCGATCGACCGGTCGGCCGACGCGGCGGCCTCGGCGACGATGCGCTGCACGCGCTCCTCCGCCTCGGTCGGCTCGCCCGGCGCAGGCACGACGCCGTCGTAGTAGCGGTGCAGCATCGCGACGACCCGCGAGGCGAGGTTGCCGAAGCCGTTCGCGAGCTCGGACTGGTAGCGCGCCGACAGGTCCTCCCATGAGAACGAGCCGTCCTGGCCGAAGGTGATGGCCCGGAGGAAGTAGTAGCGGAAGGCGTCGGAGCCGAAGGTGTCGGTGATCTGCTCGGGCGCGATGCCGGTGAGCTTCGACTTCGACATCTTCTCGCCGCCGACCAGCAGCCAGCCGTGGCCGAACACCTGCCGGGGGACCTCGAGGCCCGCGGCCATGAGCATGGCGGGCCAGATCACGGCGTGGAAGCGCAGGATGTCCTTGCCGACGATGTGGGTCGCGGGCCAGCGGCGCTCGAACTCCGCCTCGTCCTGGCCGTAGCCGACCGCGGTGATGTAGTTGAGCAGCGCGTCGAACCAGACGTAGACCACGTGCGAGTCGTCCCACGGGACCTTCACGCCCCAGTCGAAGCTGGAGCGGGAGATC
The DNA here is from genome assembly GCF_009834265.1 of Rathayibacter sp. VKM Ac-2805. Classification (NCBI taxonomy): domain Bacteria; kingdom Bacillati; phylum Actinomycetota; class Actinomycetes; order Micrococcales; family Microbacteriaceae; genus Rathayibacter; species Rathayibacter sp. VKM Ac-2805. Next base: position 1,133,943 of record NZ_CP047185.1, on the reverse strand, counting down.
GACAGGTCGGCCAGGCCCTGGCGGACGAAGCTGACGACCTCGTTGCGCGCCGACTCGGGCTGGACGAAGTCGGGACGCTCCTCGTAGAGCGCGAGCAGCCGCTCGGTGTACTCGCTCATCTTGAAGAAGTAGTTCTTCTCCTTCAGCAGCTCGACCGGCTTCGAGTGGATCTTGCAGACGTACTGGCCGGCGTAGTCGCCGGTGCCCTCCTCGAGGTCGGACAGCTGCTTGTACTCCTCGCAGCCCACGCAGTAGTAGCCCTCGTACTCGCCGGTGTAGATCGCGTCCTCGTCGTACAGCTTCTGCAGGAACTTCTGGACGTTGACCTCGTGCCGCGCGTCCGTGGTGCGGATGAAGTCGTCGTTGGCGATGTCGATGGTCTCGAGCAGCGGCTGCCAGGCGGTCCTCACGAGGCGGTCGGCCCACTCCTGGGGGGTCGTGCCGTTGGCGGTGGCGGTGCGGAGGATCTTCTGGCCGTGCTCGTCGGTGCCGGTCAGCAGCCAGGTGTCGTCGCCCGCCTGGCGGTGCCAGCGGGTGAGCACGTCGGCGGCGACCTCGGTGTACGCGTGCCCGATGTGCGGGACGTCGTTCACGTAGAAGATCGGGGTCGTGAGGTAGAAGGAGGCGCCGTCGGACATGGCGACCATCCTATTCACCGTGCGGCACCGCTCCCGGCGTGTGACGGACGCTGTGGACGACCGGCCGCGGTCGCCGCCGGGGAGGGAGCCCTCAGCCGCGGCGGGAGGCCAGCGCCGCCTCGTAGAGCGCGCGGCGGGAGAGCCCGGTGATCTCGGCGACCTCGGCCGACGCCTCCTTGAGCCGCGATCCGGCCTCGACGCGGGCCAGCACGTCGGCCAGCGCGTCCTCGAGCGACGCCTCCCTCGCGGGGGCTCCCTCGACGACCAGGCAGATCTCGCCGCGCAGGCCGTCGGCCGCCCACTCGGCCAGCTCGGCCGCCGTGCCGCGACGGACCTCCTCGAACATCTTGGTGAGCTCGCGGCAGACGACGACGCGCCGCTCCGGGCCCATCGCCTCGACCAGGTCGGCGAGCGCGTCGCCGATCCGGTGCGGGGACTCGAAGAAGACCATGGTGCGCCGGTCGTCGACGAGCGCCCGGAAGGTCGAGACCCGCTCGCCGTGCCGGCGGGGCAGGAACCCCTCGAAGCTGAAGCGGTTTGTCGGGAGCCCGGACACGGCGAGCGCCATGAGCACCGCCGAGGGACCGGGCAGCGCGGTGACCGCGACTCCCGCCGCCACCGCCGCCTCGACCAGGTGGTAGCCCGGGTCCGAGACCGTGGGCATGCCCGCGTCGCTCAGCACGAGCAGGTCCTCCTCGCGGGCCAGCTCCACCAGCTCGGCGGCGCGCTCGCGCTCGTTGTGGTCGTGCAGGGCGTAGAGGGCGGGCCGGTTCTCGACGCCCAGGGCGCGCATCAGCTGGATGGTCACGCGCGTGTCCTCGGCGGCGACGTGGCGGGCGGAGCCCAGCGCCTCCACGAGCCGGCGGGAGGCGTCGCCGAGGTTTCCGATGGGAGTGCCGGCGAGGATGATCATGCCGCCAGTCTCCCAGGCCGGGTCCGGGGCCTCCCGCCGCGGATCGCCGCCGTCCCGGGAGGAGGCGCCCCGTTAGCATGGCCGGGTGACGGACCGACCGCAGCGCGACTTCGACGACCTGCTCCTGGACGCGGCGGGATCGGCGCGCTCGGTCCCGGTGGAGCCCGCCGAGGCGTCCGCACCGCGCGAGCGCCCCCCGCTCCCGGACGTGCCGCGCGGCTCCTGGTTCGACGACCTGCACGCCCGGCTCGCCGCCTCCCCCGCGCGCCGCCGGCTGTACGAGCTCGGACTGCCGCTGCTGGTGGTCGCCCTGGCCGCGGTGCTGCGGCTGTGGAACCTCGGCCACCCGCGCTCGCTCGTGTTCGACGAGACCTTCTACGTGAAGGACGCCTGGACCCTCTGGAACCTCGGGTTCGAGGGCGCCTGGCCCGAGAACCCGGACCCCGGCTTCGCGGCCGGCGACGTGGACACCTTCACGGGGGCGCCGTCCTTCGTGGTGCATCCGCCGCTGGGCAAGTGGATCATCGGGCTCGGGATGGGCGTGTTCGGCGCGGACGACAGCGTCGGCTGGCGCGTCGCGACCGCCGTCGTGGGGATCCTCGCCGTCGCGCTGGTGATCGTGATCGGCCGCCTCCTGTTCCGCTCCACCCTCCTCTCCTCCTTCGCGGGGCTGATGCTCGCGCTCGACGGCCACGCGATCGTGATGTCGCGGGTGTCGCTCCTGGACGGGATCCTGATGTTCGTCGCGCTCTGCGGGGTCGCGGCGGTGCTGCTGGACCGGCGCTGGGCCGAGCTGCAGCTGGCGCGGAAGGTGGCGGCGGGAGCGCTGCCGAGCTGGGGGCCGGTCCTGTGGTGGCGGCCCTGGCTGCTCGCGGCCGGCGTGCTCTTCGGCCTGGCCGCGGGCGTGAAGTGGACGGGCGTCTACTTCCTCGCGGCGTACGGCGTGTACGCGGTGGTCGTCGACGCGCTGATGCGGCGCCGCGCGGGCGTGCCGTTCTGGGGCAGCGGCGCGATCCTCAAGCAGGGTCCGGTCACCTTCCTCCTGGTCGTGCCGATCGCCCTGATCGCCTACCTCGTCACCTGGACGGGCTGGCTGCGCACCTCCGGCGGATGGGCCCGGCAGTGGGCGTCGGAGGCCCCCGGCAACGCCTGGACCGGGGCTCTGGCGTGGGTGCCGGACTGGGCGCAGAGCCTCTGGCATTACCACGTGCAGATGTACGACTACTCGATCAACCTGCGGGCCTCGCACCCCTACGAGGCGAACCCGCTCACCTGGCTGCTCATGCTCCGACCGACCAGCATGTACTTCGTCGACCAGGCGACGGGCGTCGACGGCTGCACCGCCGCACGCTGCGACGAGGCGATCACCTCGGTCGCCAATCCGCTCATCTGGTACGCCGGGGTCCTGGCGCTGGTGTACCTCCTCTACCGGCTCGCGCGGTACCGGGAGTGGCGCGCCGGCTTCGTGCTGATGGGGATCGTCGCGGGCTACCTGCCGTGGCTTCTCTACCTCGACCGCACGGTGTTCCAGTTCTACTGCGTCGTCTTCGAGCCCTACATGATGCTGGCGCTGGCGCTGACGGCCGGGATCGTGATCGGGAGTCCGGGCGACGAGCGGAGGCGGCGCACCCGGGGCGTCCTCGTGGTGCTCGTCTTCGCGGTGGCGGCGGCGGCGCTGACGGCCTACTTCCTGCCGCTCTGGATCGGCGCGCAGACGTCCTTCCCCTTCTGGCAGGCCCACATGTGGCTGCCCTCGTGGGTCTGATCCGGCGGCTGGGCCCGGGAGTCGCGGCCTGCGCCGTCTCGGCGGTGATCGCGGCCCTGCTGCACGCGACGGTGCCGGCAGTGCCGATGCTGACCGCGGCGGTCGCGCTCGGGATCCTCGTGGCGCAGCTGCCCGCGGCGCGCCCCCTGCTGAGCGGGGCGCTGGCGCCGGGCCTGAAGTTCTCGTCCCGCTCGCTGATGCGCGCCGGCATCGTCCTGCTCGGGCTGAAGCTCTCTCTGATCGATATCGCTGCGCTGGGCTGGGGCGCGATCCTGGTCGTGGTCGGGATCGTCCTGGCCACCTTCGGCCTGACCTGGGCGCTGGGCCGGGCGCTCCGGCTGCCCGGGCAGGAGCCGCTGCTGCTCGCGGCGGGCTTCTCGATCTGCGGGGCCTCGGCGATCGGCGCGATGGCCGGAGCGACCCGGGCGAAGGAGCAGGAGCAGGCGACGCCGGTCGCGCTGGTGACGCTCTGCGGCACGCTCGCGATCGCAGTGCTCCCCGCCCTGCAGCAGCCGCTCGGGCTCTCCGACGTGCAGTTCGGGCACTGGGTCGGCGCCTCGGTGCACGACGTGGGCCAGGTCGTGGCGACGGCCCAGGTGGCGGGAGCGTCGGCGCTGGCCGTGGCGGTCGTCGTGAAGCTCACCCGAGTGGTCATGCTGGCGCCGATGGTCGCGGTGGCGGCGGCGGTCACGAGGCGCCGAGGCGGGACCGGCGGGACGCGCCCCGCGATCGTGCCGCTGTTCGTGGTCGGGTTCCTCGCCGCGGTGCTGCTGCGCACGCTCCTCCCCCTGCCGGAGGGACTGCTCGCCGCCGCCGACACCGCGCAGACCTGGCTCCTCGCCGCGGCCCTCTTCGCGCTCGGCAGCGCCGTCCGGGTGCGCGCGCTCGTGACGACGGGGTGGCGTGCTCTCCTCGTCGCCCTGGTGTCGTGGGCGGCGATCGCGGCGATGGGACTGGCCGCGGTGCAGCTGGCACTCTGATCGGCGCTCCGATCCGCTCGACCGCTCTGTCGCGCACGGTCGCTCTGCACTGCGGGGCCGCTCTGTTACGCGATGCGTCGCTCCGGCGCGGCGGTGTCGGCGGCTCCCGCTAGCGTCGATCGCATGGCAGATCGTGAGTACGGCTTCAAGACGCGTGCGATCCACGCGGGCAACATCCCCGACGCGGTGACGGGCGCCCGCGCTCTGCCGATCTACCAGACCAGCGCCTTCGTCTTCGACGACACCTCCGACGCCGCGGCCCGCTTCGCGCTGCAGAAGTACGGCAACGTCTACTCGCGCCTGTCGAACCCCACGGTCGCCTCCTTCGAGGAGCGCGTCGCGAGCCTCGAGGGCGGCCTCGGCGCCGTCGCCACGGCCTCCGGGCTCTCGGCGCAGTTCATCACCTTCGCGGCGCTCGTCGGCGCGGGCGACCACGTGGTGTCCTCCGCCAACCTCTACGGCGGATCGATCACCCAGCTCGACGTCACGCTCCGCCGCTTCGGAGTGGACACCACCTTCGTCCGCTCGAGCGACCCGGCCGACTACGCGGCGGCGATCACCGAGAAGACCAGGGTGCTCTACGCCGAGACGATCGCGAACCCCTCCGGCGAGATCGCCGACATCGAGGGCCTCGCCGCGGTCGCCCACGCCGCCGGCATCCCGCTCGTCATCGACTCCACGGTGGCCACTCCCTACCTCGTCCGCCCGATCGAGTGGGGCGCCGACATCGTCATCCACTCGGCCACCAAGTTCCTCGGCGGACACGGCACCACGCTCGGCGGCGTCGTCGTCGAGTCGGGGCGCTTCCACTACTCCCCCGAGAAGTTCCCGCTGCTGCACGACCCGGTGGCCTCCTACGGGGACCTGTCGTGGGACGGCAACTTCGGGGAGTACGGCTTCCTCACGCGCCTGCGCGCGGAGCAGCTGCGCGACATCGGGCCGGTCCTCGCTCCGCACTCCGCGTTCCTGCTCGCCCAGGGCGTCGAGACGCTGCCGTACCGGATCCAGGCGCACGTCGACAACGCGCGCCGCGTCGCCGAATGGCTCGACGCCGACCCCCGGATCGAGGCCGTCTACTGGGCCGGGCTCCCCGCGCACCCGCACCACGACCGCGCGCAGAAGTACCTGCCGAAGGGACCGGGCTCGGTCTTCAGCTTCGTGGTCAAGGGCGGCCGCGCCGTCGGCCAGACCTTCATCGAATCGGTCGACCTCGCCAGCCACCTCGCCAACATCGGCGACGCGAAGACGCTGGTGATCCACCCCGCCTCGACCACCCACGCCCAGCTCACCGAGGACCAGCTCCTCCACGCGGGCGTCCTCCCCGGACTCGTCCGCCTCTCCGTCGGCATCGAGGACGCGGACGACATCATCTACGATCTCGACCAGGCGCTCGCCCGCGCGGTCGAGGAGCACGGCACCCCCGACGCTCCGACCGAGCTCCCCGAGGACACGACCACCACCCTGCACACCCCGGCCGTGGAGGTCTGAGCATGAGCACCACCGACACCGCCGACACGGTCGTCCAGCTGTCCAACGGGCTGAGCTGCTCGGTCCCGGCGAACTCGCCGCTGGCGAAGATGCTGCGCTCGCAGCGCACCTGGGTGGGCCCCGACGCCCGCAGGCGACTCGACATCCTCCGCCGCGCGAAGACCGTGGCGATCGTCGGCGCCTCGCCGAACCCGGCCCGCTCCTCCTACTTCGTCGCCACCTACCTGCAGCAGTCGAGCGACTACGAGCTCTACTTCGTGAACCCGAACGCCACCGAGATCCTGGGGCAGCCGGTCTACCGCAGTCTCGCCGAGCTCCCGGTCGTGCCCGACATCGTCGACGTGTTCCGCAAGGCGAGCGACATCCCCGCCGTGATCGACGACGTCCTCGCCGTCGGCGCGCCCACGGTCTGGGTCCAGCTGGGGATCTGGAACCAGGAGGCGGCCGAGTACGGCGAGTCGAAGGGCCTGACCGTCGTGATGGACCGCTGCATCAAGGTCGAGCACGCCCGCTTCCACGGCGGCCTGCACCTGCTCGGCTTCGACACCGGCCAGATCTCGGCGCGCAAGACGCTGCGCTGACCCGCTACGCTCCGCGAGATGCCACTTGTGCACGCCTCCCGCGGCGTGTCGCGTGCTGAAGTGGCATCTCGCGGTGGGGGTCGGCCTCCTTCTCGATAACGGGATGGAGGCGGGCCGGATCTCCAGGGCGCCTGAAGCGCTCTGGGCGCGACTCTCACGCTCGGCCCGAGTGGGCCCGGCCACAGCGATGTCGTGCACGGCGAACAGTGACCCGCACGGCACCCGGAGAAGGGCGGGCATCCGGGAAGGTGCCCGCCCTCCCACCGTCCGCGGACGGGCGTACGCTCGACGGATGAGCGCCTACGTCTCCGTCCTCGACCTGTTCAGCGTGGGGATCGGCCCGTCCAGCTCGCACACCGTCGGACCGATGCGCGCAGCCCTCGCCCTCGCCGAGCGGATCCGCGACGCCGGGCTCCTCGGCCGCGTGAGCCGGGTGGGGTGCACCCTCTACGGCTCGCTCGGCTCCACCGGGATCGGCCACGGCACCCCCGACGCGGTGGTCGCCGGTCTCGCCGGCCTGGACCCCGAGACGTGCGACCCGGCGCTGGTGCGCGGGGCCTGGCAGCGCCTCGGCACCGAGGGGACGATCCTGCTCGCCGGCGAGCAGCAGCTCGCGATGACGCGCGACGACATCGCCTTCGAGTCGCGCACGAGACTGCCGGAGCACCCGAACGCCCTCACCTTCAGCGTCTGGGTCGGCGACGACGCGCTGCCGGTGCGGGAGGAGACCTACTACTCGATCGGCGGCGGCTTCATCCGTCGCGCGGGCGAGCGCGCCGAGCTGGCGGCCCTGGCCCCGCACCCCTACCCCTTCGTCTCCGGGCTCGACCTGCTGGCGACCTGCGACCGGACCCGCTCCGGCATCGCCGAGATCGCCGCCGCGAACGAGCGCGCTCTGCACCCCGGGGTCGACATCGACGGCCGCCTCGACGCGATCTGGGACGCCATGGCCGCCTGCGTCGAGCACGGCCTGGCGACCGACGGCGTGCTGCCGGGCGGCCTGGGCGTCCGCCGCCGCGCCTCGGTGCTGCGCGAGCGGCTCGAGGCCTTCGAGGAGGACCCGCTCGACCGCGCCCGCGCGACCTCCGTGGAGTGGCTGCACGCCTTCGCCCTCGCGGTGAACGAGGAGAACGCCGCAGGCGGGCGCGTCGTGACGGCTCCGACGAACGGAGCGGCGGGCATCATCCCCGCCGTCGGGCACTACTACCTCCGCTTCGTCCCGGGCGCCGACCGCGCGGGGCTGCGCCGCTTCCTCCTCACCGCCACCGCGATCGGCTCGCTCTGCAAGACGAACGCCTCGATCTCCGGTGCGGAGGCGGGCTGCCAGGGCGAGGTCGGCTCGGCCTGCGCGATGGCCGCCGGAGCGCTCTGCGCGGTGCTCGGCGGCAGTCCGCGCCAGGTCGAGAACGCGGCCGAGATCGCGATGGAGCACCACCTCGGACTGACCTGCGACCCGGTCGGCGGCCTCGTGCAGATCCCCTGCATCGAGCGGAACGCGATCGCCTCCTCCACCGCCGTGAGCGCGGCCCGCCTCGCGCTGCACGGCGACGGCGACCACCGCGTGTCGCTCGACGCGGTCATCGAGACGATGCGCCAGACCGGCATCGACATGTCGTCGAAGTACAAGGAGACGAGCGAGGGCGGCCTCGCGGTCAACGTCATCGAGTGCTGAGCGCCCGGCGGCGTCCGTGACCGTGCGTGACGCACGGGGGCGCGCCTGTCGGCGGTCGCGCCTACCGTGGGGCGGGTGAGCACCTCCTCCGCCCCGTACCTCGCCCGGCCGATCGTCTCGACCCAGTGGCTCGCCGACCAGCTCGGCCGCGAGCACCTCGTCGTCGTCGACGCCAGCGTGCTGCTCGTGCCCGGCTTCGACGGGCGGCCCGGCTACCTCAGCGGCGACGAGCAGTACCTCCTCGAGGGGCATGTCCCCGGCGCCGTGTTCGGCGACCTGCTCGAGCAGCTATCGGATCCGGCGGCTCCCCTGCCCTTCACCCGGCTCGACCCGGAGCGCTTCGCCGCCGCGACCGCCGCGCTCGGCATCGACGACGACTCGGTGGTCGTCGTGTACGACTCCGCGGTCGGCCAGTGGGCCTCGCGCGTGTGGTGGCTGCTGCGCTCGGCCGGGCACGACGCCGTCGCGGTGCTCGACGGCGGGCTCCCGGCCTGGCGGCGGGAGGAGCGCCCGATCGAGACGGGGCACGTCGAGCCCGCGGTGAGCGGAGGCATCAGCGTGCGCGAGGAGCGGCCGCTCTGGATCGACAAGGCCGGCGTCGAGAGGGTCGTGCGCGGCGAGGCTCCCGGGGCGCTGGTCTGCGCGGTCCCGCCGAGGGAGTTCACCGGGGAGGAGGGGCGCCGCCCCCGCCTCGGACACCTGCCGGGCTCGCGGAGCGTCCCCGCCGGGCGGCTCGTCGACCGCGCCGACAACACGCTCCTGCCGCCGGAGCGGCTGCGGTCGCTGTTCGGAGACGCTCTCCAGGCCGAGCGGATCGTCCTCTACTGCGGCGGCGGGATCGCCGCGACGGCCGATGCGCTCGCACTGGCGGTGCTCGGAGTCCACACGGCGGTCGTCTACGACGGCTCGCTCAACGAGTGGGCCGCCGACCCCCAGGCGCCGCTGGTGGTCACGGCCGCGTGAGCAGCTCCTCCGGGAGGCGGGTCGTCGGCAGGGCGCAGACGAAGGCCTCGCAGGAGTAGGCGGTCGGCAGCCCCTCCCGCGAGATCCGCCCCTCGAACAGCTCGAAGCCCGCGTCCGCCCAGTCCCGGGCGCCCTCGTCGGACACGCCGACCAGCACGCCGATCCCGGCGGACCGCGCGCCCTGCACCGCCTCCGCCGCGCCGGGGCCCACGACGACCAGCTGCCGCACCGGGCGAGCCAGCCGCGAAGCGAGCCCGAGCACGGCGCCGAAGCCCATCGGCTGCCGGACCGCGCCCGGAGCGATCGAGGCGACGACCGCCTCGGCCGCCTCCCGGTAGCGCTGCGATCCGGTGAGCAGGTACAGCTCGTGCGCCGCGTCCGCCGTCGCCGACAGGCCGGAGGGGTAGGCGCCCTCGGAGGGATCGGCCGCGAGCAGGAGTCCCCGCGCGGTCAGCGCCGGGTCTCCTCCCCCGGGCAGCGCGAACGGCAGCGGGCCGTCGGCCGCGTCGAGCGCGCCGTCGATCAGGGTGCGCGCGACGACCGCGTAGCGCGGACGGCCCTCCGCCACGGCGAGCTCGAGGAGCCCGCCGGCCAGCATCCCGAGGTCCTCCAGCGCCGGGCGGGCCGCGGAGACGGCACCGTCGAGGGAGGCGCGCACCGCGACGCGGCCGTCGACGAGGTGCCGCTGCAGCACCGCGTCCGCCGCGCGCCGGGCGGCGTCGAGCCACTCCTCCCGTCCGAGCACGCGTCCGGCGCGGGCGAGCGCGCGGATCGCCAGGCCGTTCCAGCCGGTGACGACCTTCTCGTCGAGAGCGGGAGGCGCGAGGCGGGACCGGTCCTCGGCGAGGTAGTAGCCGCCCTCCGAGCGCTGGCCGTCGACGATGCTCTCCGAGTCCTGCGCCGATGCGAAGCCGCCGCCCGGCCGCTCGAGAGTGTTCAGGAGGAACGCGGCGACGCCCTCCGCGATCCCGGTCAGCTCCTCCACCCGGGCGCCGTCGTGCCCGAGCAGGACGGCCGCGACGTCGAGCAGCTGCGCGTTGTCGTACAGCATCCGCTCGTAGTGCGGATCGCTCCAGTCGGCCTGCGTCGCGTAGCGGAAGAAGCCCCCGTCGCGGTCGCGGAGCGGGGACGCGGCCAGCGCGAGCAGCGTGCGCTCGGCGAGCGCCGCTCCCGAGGGCCGCGAGGCCAGGAACCCGAGCACGGGGGCCACCGGGAACTTCGGGGCGCCGCCGAAACCGCCGTGCACCCGGTCCTCCTCGTCCTCGAGTGCGCGGACGGCGCCGTCGAGCTCGGCGTCGCCGGGCAGCGCGGAGTCGGCGGGCAGCGCCGCGGTCGCCTCGCGCAGGGCCGCGGCCAGGCCGCCCGCCGTCGCCTGCACCTCGTCGCGCCGCAGCCGCCACGCCTCCGAGACCGCGTCGAGGACGTCCGAGAAGGCGGGCACGCCGCCGACGGCGCGCGGCGGGAAGTAGGTGCCGGCGAAGAAGGTCTCGCCGGCGGGGGTGGCGAAGGCCGTCAGCGGCCAGCCGAGCTGCCGGGTGAACGCGCTCGCGGCCGTCAGGTAGGCCGTGTCGACGTCCGGGTGCTCCTCGCGGTCGACCTTCACCGCGACGAAGTCCGCGTTCAGCCGCGCGGCGAGCACCGGATCCGAGAACGACTCCCGCGCCATCACGTGGCACCAGTGGCAGGTGGAGTAGCCGATCGACACCATCACCGGGACGTCGCGGCGCACCGCCTCGGCGAACGCCTCCTCGCCCCAGGGGAACCAGTCGACCGGATTGTCCGCGTGCGAGCGGAGGTAGGGGCTGACACTGGAGCGCAGACGAACGGCCATGCGCTCCACGCTAGACGCGGGCGGAGCCTGCGGTGAGGGGGTTGCCGCGGGACGGAGGGTCAGGAGGTCCGCGGAGCGCCGACGTCCGCGGGTCTCCCCCGCCGTAGGGCCGCCCGACCGCTCAGCGCTCGAAGAACCAGCCCGACGGCCGCTCCGTGCCGCGCACGACCGTGCCGCCTCCGCCGCTCCCACCGCGACGGCCCACCGCCAGGTAGGCGAGGCTGCCGATGAACGGCGCGATCACGATGAACGCCACCCAGGAGACCTTCGCGACCTTCGAGAGCCTCGGGTTCGACAGCACGCCCCGGATCGCGAAGAGCAGCAGCACGATGTTCAGCACGACCAGCAGGGACTGCGGATTCATCGGGGTGCTCCACGGGATCGTGCGCCGCGGTCGACCGGCGCCGGAGCGCCCGACCGGGCAGGGTGGCCCGCGATGTTTCACGAGACAGGGCATTGTCGCACGCGGCGTAGGATGGAGGGCTCATGTCAGACGTGCTCAGCATCCGCTACCCGCCCGAACTCCCCGTGTCGGCGCGGCGCGAGGACATCGCCGCCGCGATCCGCGACCACCAGGTCGTCATCGTCGCCGGCGCGACCGGATCGGGCAAGACGACCCAGCTGCCGAAGATCTGCCTGGAGCTCGGCCGCGAGAGCATCGCGCACACGCAGCCCCGGCGCATCGCCGCGCGCACCATCGCCGAGCGCATCGCGGAGGAGCTCGACGACGAGGTCGGCGGGCTGGTCGGCTACCAGGTCCGGTTCACCGACAAGGCGTCCGCCTCGACGCGGATCAAGCTGATGACCGACGGCATCCTGCTCAACGAGATGAACCACGACCGGATGCTCAGCCGGTACGACACGATCATCATCGACGAGGCGCACGAGCGCAGCCTCAACATCGACTTCCTCCTGGGCTACCTGCACCGCCTGCTGCCGCAGCGCCCCGACCTGAAGGTGATCATCACCTCGGCGACGATCGACCCGCAGAGCTTCGCGGCCCACTTCGCCGACGCCGCCGGCGAGCCCGCGCCGATCATCGAGGTCTCCGGCCGCACCTACCCGGTCGAGATCCGCTACCGCCCGCTGGTCGCCGAGGAGCCGGAGGAGGACGACGACACCGACGTCCCCGACGCGACGAGCGGCAGCCGCGACCTGATGACCGGCATCGCCGACGCCCTGGCCGAGCTGGCGCGCGAGGATCCGGGCGACGTCCTGGTGTTCCTCTCGGGCGAGAACGAGATCCGCGACGCCGAGGACGCCATCCGGGGCCGGAATCTGCCGGGCACCGAGGTGCTCCCCCTTTACGGGCGCCTGTCGGCGGCCGATCAGCACCGCGTCTTCGAGAAGGGGCGCACCCCCGGCGTCCGCCGCCGCGTCGTGCTCGCGACCAACGTGGCGGAGACGAGCCTCACCGTCCCCGGGATCCGCTACGTGATCGACGGCGGCACGGCCCGCATCTCGCGCTACAGCGCGCGCTCGAAGGTGCAGCGGCTGCCGATCGAGGCGGTGTCGCAGGCCTCCGCGAACCAGCGCTCCGGCCGCTCGGGCCGCACCAGCGCGGGCATCGCGATCCGCCTCTACTCCGAGGAGGACCACCTCCGCCGTCCCGAGTACACCGATCCCGAGATCCTGCGCACGGGCCTGGCCGCGGTCATCCTGCAGATGATCTCGCTCGGACTGGGCGACATCGCCTCGTTCCCGTTCCTCACTCCGCCCGACTCCCGCGGCATCAAGGACGGCCTCGACCTGCTCACGGAGCTCGGCGCCCTCCGCGTCCCCGGCTCCCCCTCCGCCGCCTCCGCTGCTCCACGGGATGCCGCTCCGGTGCGCGGCACGCCGCCGAGCGCGCACTCGAGTGGCATCCCGCGCAAGGGGGCGGAGGCCGCGCCGCAGCTCACGCGCATCGGGCGCGACCTCGCGCGGCTCCCCATCGATCCGCGCTTCGGCCGGATGGTGATCGAGTCGCGCCGCCACGGCGTCAGCCGCGAGGTGATGGCGATCGTCGCGGGCCTCACGATCCAGGACGTCCGCGAGCGCCCGCTCGAGCGCCGCGCGCAGGCCGACCAGCAGCACGCGCGGTTCGTCGATCCCACCAGCGACTTCCTCACCCTGCTGAACCTCTGGAACTACGTGGAGGAGAAGCAGGAGGAGCTCTCCTCGAGCGCCTTCCGGCGCCTGTGCAAGGCCGAGTACCTCAACTACCTGCGCGTGCGCGAGTGGCAGGACGTGTTCCGCCAGCTGCGCCAGCTCGCGCGCCCCCTCAAGCTCGAGCTGGGCGAGCCGAAGGTCGACCCCGACGGGATCCACCGGAGCCTCCTGGCCGGCCTGCTCTCGCACCTGGGCATCAAGGACACCACCTCGCAGCAGGCGCAGCGCGCGGCGAAGAGCCGCGAGCGCCAGAACGTGCAGTACATCGGCGCCCGCAACGCGAAGTTCTCGATCTTCCCCGGCAGCGCCCTGGCCAAGAAGCTCCCCGACGCGGTGATGAGCGCCGAGCTGGTCGAGACCAGCCGCCTCTTCGCCCGCTCGAACGCCGCGATCGATCCGGCCTGGGCCGAGGCGATCGCGGGCGACCTCGTGAAGCGGCAGTTCAGCGAGCCGCACTGGGAGAAGTCGCAGGGCGCGGCCGTCGCCTACGAGAAGGTCACGCTCTACGGCGTGCCGATCATCGCCCGCCGCCGCGTCCAGTTCTCGCGGATCGACGCCTCGTACGCCCGCGAGCTGTTCATCCGGCACGCCCTCGTCGAGGGCGAGTGGGAGTCGCGCCACGCCTTCGACCGCAAGAACCGGGCCCTGCGGGCCGAGCTCGAGCGGCTGGAGGAGCGCACGCGCCGTCGCGACCTGCTCGTCGACGACGAGGCCGTGTTCGACTTCTACGACCGCCGGCTCCCCCGCGACATCACCTCGGTGCGCTCGTTCGACTCCTGGTGGCGGACGACCCAGCACGACGAGCCCGACCTGCTGACGATGACGCAGGAGACGCTCCTCCCCGAGGACGCGGAGCAGATCGACGAGACCGCGTTCCCCACGCAGTGGCGCCAGGCCGACCAGCGCTTCCGCCTCTCGTACCGGTTCGAGCCGGGGACGGAGGAGGACGGAGTGACGGTGCACGTGCCGCTCGCGCTCCTGCCCCGCGTGACGCCCCTCGGCTTCGACTGGCTGGTGCCGGGACTCCGGGCCGAGCTGGTCACCGCGATGATCAAGGCGCTGCCCAAGCACCTGCGCCGGAACGTGGTGCCCGCGAACGACTGGGCGCGCAAGCTCACCGCGTCCCTGCCGCACGACGTGCCGAACCCGCCGACGGAGTCGTTCGCGGCGACCCTGGCCGGAGCGATCCGCCGCAAGGCCGGCGTGGTGGTGCAGCCCGAGGACTTCGACCTCGAGCGCATCCCCTCGCACCTGCGGGTCACCTTCGCCGTCGCCGACGAGCGGGGGCGCACGGTCGCCGCCGGCAAGGAGCTCGCCCCGCTGGCCGAGCGCCTGCGCGGCCGGGTCCGCGACGAGGTCGCCCGCGTGGTCGAGGCCCGGGTCCCCGACGCGCTCGAGCGCCGGGGCCTGAAGACCTGGGACATGCCGGAGCTGCCCCGCGTCACCGACACCCGGCAGGGCGGGAACACCATCCGCGCCTACCCCGCCCTGATCGACGACGGCGACTCGGTCTCGATCCGCCTGCTCGCCACGGCCGAGGACCAGGCGCGCGAGCACCCGAGAGGCGTCCGCCGCCTCCTCCTGCTCGCGACGCCGAGCCCCGTCGCCTACGTGCAGCAGCACCTCACCTCGAACGAGAAGCTCGTGCTCGCGCAGAGCCCGTACCAGAACACCACCGCGCTCTTCACCGACTGCCTGCTCGCCTGCGTCGACGCGGTCCTCTGGCGGATGAAGCCCGACGGGATGCTCTTCCTCCGCGCCGAGTTCGACGCCGTGCGCGACCGGGTCTCGGCGAGCGTCATGGACGCGATGTTCGAGACAGTGAAGACGGTCACGACGATCCTCACCACCGCCCGGGGCGTCGAGAAGGCGCTCAAGGCCTCGACGAGCATGGCGCTCCTGCCCGCTCTCACGGATGCGCGGGAGCAGCTCTCGGGCCTGGTCTACCCGGGCTTCGTCTCGGCGACCGGAGTGGAGCGGCTGCGGCACCTCCCGCGCTACCTCGGCGGGATCACCGAGCGCTTCGGCAAGATCGCCGAGAACGTCGGGCGCGACCGCGTCTGGCTGAACGAGGTGCAGGCGGCCCAGGAGCTCTACCGCTCGGCAGGCGGCGTCGTGCCGCTGCCCGCGCACGCCCCGGAGCGGATCGCGCGCGCCCGCTGGATGATCGAGGAGCTGCGGGTGAGCTTCTTCGCGCAGTCGCTCGGCACCGCCGAGAGCGTGTCGCTGCAGCGGATCCGCAAGGTGCTGGCCGGCTGACGCGCCCCTCCGCCGAGGGAACCGCGACCCGTCGAGGGACCCTCGGGCAGCGGTCTCCCTCGACGAACCGCAGTTCCCTCCGGAGCGCTAGTGTCGTCCGGTGGGCAGCTACACCGATCTCCTGAAGACCCCCGGGGTGGGGCGCATCATCCTCGCGCAGCTGACCGCGCGCTTCCCGTTCGGGATGCTCTCGCTGGCGTTCCTCCTGCACGTGGAGCGGGTGCACCACTCCTACGCCGCCGCCGGCCTGGTGCTCGGCTCGATGTCGATCGGGCAGGCCATCGCCGGGCCGCTGACCAGCCGCCTGATGGGGCGGCTCGGGATGCGCCGCGTGCTGACGATCACCCTCGTGGTCTGCGCGGGCGCGATCATCGCGATGGCCGTGCTCCCGCTCGAGGTGTGGCAGTTCGTCGTGATCGGGTTCATCGCCGGCCTGAGCATGCCGCCGGTGCAGCCGGCCGTGCGGACCATCTACCCCAAGATGGTCACCAGCTCGCAGCTGACCCCGCTCTTCTCGCTCGACGCCTCCGCGCAGGAGATCATCTGGGTGCTCGGCCCGGTGCTGGCGACGCTCGTGTCGATCCAGGTGTCGACGGTCGCGGGCATCCTGACCGCCGCCGCGTTCCTGATCGGCGGCGGGATCTGGTTCATCGCCTCGCCCGAGGTGGGCCGCGTCCGCATCCCGCGCTCGAAGCGCCGCCTCGGCGTGGTGCTCACGAAGCCCCCGGTGCTGCTGGCCACGGTCGTCGGCTTCCTCCTGATCGGCGCCTGCTCGGCGGTCGAGGCGGGCGTCGTCGCGGTGTTCGGCGAGGGCGGAGTCGAGTCGGGCGTCGTGCTCGCCGTGTTCGCGGCGGGGTCCCTGGTCGGCGGCCTCGCCCTCGGCCACATCCCGATCAGCCGGTGGGCGACCGCGCGGCGGATGCTGATCGTCACGGTCGGCATGGGCCTGGCGGCGGTCTCGACCGACTTCTGGTGGCTGTGCGTCACGCTGTTCCTCGCCGGCATCGGCATCGCCCCCGCTCTCGCGGCTCTGTTCGCGATCACCGCCTCGAGCGTGCGCTTCTCGGACACGGCGGAGGCCTACGGCTGGGTCGGCACCGGTCAGCTGATCGGCGCGGCGCTGGGCTCCGCGATCGCCGGCGTGCAGATCGACCAGGCCGGGCCGACCGCCGCCATCGTCGTCGCCGCCGCCTTCGCCCTGGTCGGCTTCCTGGTGCCCCTGCTCGGCCGCCGGTACCACCCGGATCTCCGCGGGCGCGACGCCAGCCCGCTGCCCGACACCGAGCCGGTCACGCTGCCCTCCTAGGCCGCCACCCCGGTTGTCCGGCGCCTGTCGGGCACCCTAGGGTGAAGGCCCACGACGGCGAGGGGGCGGCATGGGACTGCGGGAGGACGCGGAGGAGCTGGTGCGCGAGCACCGGCGCGCCGCCGCCCGGACCGACCTCCTCGACCCCTGGTCCGATCCGGAGACCCCGGAGTGGTGCACCGAGCTCGCCGCCGCGCTCTGGCAGGGGTCCTTCCGCCCGAGTCCCGTCTACTTCCGCCGCGAGGAGTCCTCCCACGCCTGGCGCGGCCCGCACTCGACCCGCCTGCACCACCTCGGCTACGGGTGGCAGCTCACCGCGCACCGCGAGCAGCACGGGGTCGTCGCCTCCGAGACGGCGGTGGTCCTCGAGACGGGCTCCCTCTGGCGGGGTCTCGGCATCGGCCGGCGCCCCGTGCGTGCGCTCCGCGGCCGGCTCGGCGTCGAGGGCCTGCAGGCGGGCCACGACGTGCACTTCGCCGTGCGCGGCATCGACGAGCGCAGCGACGCGGAGCGCGCCGAGCGGCGCCTCCTCTTCGGGGTGGCCGGTCTCGCGGCGCTGATCGAGGACGACGTGCACGTGGGACCGCACGGCGAGCTCGACTGGAGCGTCTGAGGCGCATGCCAGCATGGGAGGCATGAGCGTCCCCCTGATCCCCCTCAACGACGGCCGCGCGATCCCCCAGCTCGGGCTCGGCGTCTACAAGATCGGCGACGAGGAGGCGGCCCGCACGGTCGCCGTCGCCCTGGAGGCCGGCTACCGGCACGTCGACACCGCCACCCTCTACGGCAACGAGCGCGGAGTCGGCGAGGGGATCCGCGCGAGCGGCCTCCCCCGCGAGCAGGTCTTCGTGACGACCAAGGTCTGGAACGACGACCACGGCTTCGACGAGACCCTCGCCGCCTTCGACCGGAGCCTCGAGCTGCTCGGCACCGACTACGTCGACCTCTACCTCGTGCACTGGCCGATCCCCTCGCGCGACCGCTACGTCGACACCTACCGTGCCCTCGAGCGCCTGCAGAGCGAGGGGCGGGCCCGCTCGATCGGCGTCTCGAACTTCGCCGAGGAGCACGTGCAGCGCCTGCTCGACGAGACGGGAGTGGTGCCCGCGATCAACCAGGTCGAGCTGCACCCGCGGCTGCCCCAGGAGGAGCTGCGCGCCTTCGACGCCGCCCACGGGATCGTCACCGAGGCCTGGTCGCCGC
This sequence comes from Rathayibacter sp. VKM Ac-2805, assembly GCF_009834265.1. NCBI lineage: Bacteria > Bacillati > Actinomycetota > Actinomycetes > Micrococcales > Microbacteriaceae > Rathayibacter > Rathayibacter sp. VKM Ac-2805. The sequence goes on along the minus strand of NZ_CP047185.1, from coordinate 1,116,193 downwards.
TGGCCCGCGGGCGCCTCCTCGACGAGCCGGCCCTGGCCCGCATCGCCGCGAAGCACGGCGTCTCGCCGGCGCAGGCGGTACTGCGCTGGCACGTGCAGCTCGGCGTCGTCGTGATCCCGAAGTCGGTGACGCCGGAGCGGATCCGCGAGAACCTGGACGTCTTCGGCTTCGCCCTCGACGACGAGGACCTCGCCGCGATCGCCGGGCTCGCGACCGGTGAGCGCACCGGCCGCGACCCGCGCTTCGACTGAGGCTCCGGCGATGACGGCGGGCAGGGTCCTGCTCCTGCACGGCCTGGGTGGCTCGGGCCGCACCTGGTGGCGGCTGAGCCGCGAGCTGACCGCGGCGGGCTGGAGCGTCTCCGCTCCCGACCTGCGCGGACACGGCGACGGGCCGCGCGGCGGCTCCTCCCGCCACGACGCCTACGCCGACGACGCCCTCGCGCGGGGACCGTTCGACCTCGTCGTCGGGCACTCGCTCGGCGGAGCGGTCGCGGTGCGCGCCGCCGCCCGCGAGTCCGGCTGGGCGGGGCGCCTGGCGCTGCTGGACCCGGTGCTCCGGCTCGCCCCGGAGCAGCGGGCCGCCGTCCGCGCGGGCGAGCTCGCCGGTCTCGCGGTCTCGGCCGAGGAGCTCGCTGTCGCGCAGCCGCTCTGGGACGAGCGGGACCGGGCCGAGAAGCTCGCCGCGGTGCGGGACGCCGACCCGTCCGCGGTGGCGGCGACGATCGACGACAACGACCCGTGGGACCTGCTGGCGGACCTGCCGGGCCTCCGCCCGCCGGTCCTCGTGCTGGCCGGCGATCCGCAGGTCGAGACGCTGCTCCCTCTCTCCCTCGCCGCCCTGGTGCTGCGCGCGAATCCGCGCATCCGGTACGCGGTCGTGGCCGGCGCAGGTCACAGCCCCCACCGCGACCGTCCGGAGGAGACGCTCGCGATGCTCCGCGAGTGGGCCGAGAGCCCGGCGACGGCCTGATCCGCTCGCCGACCCGGTCCGTGTTTCGTGCGGATGAAATCTGGCAGGGGGGACTGGGCCGCACCGTTTCCTGTGAATACCCTCGCAGAGGACGCGATCCCCTCCCAGTCTTCGGGAGGTGCGCGTCGGGGCCGCCGACGCGGCGGCCCGTTCTCGAGGAGAGGGAGCCCCAGTGGCGCGAACCACCACGAACACCCCGAGCGGCCGCCGACGCCGCTCGGTGATCGGCTCGAGCGCGATGATCGGAGCGGGCGCCCTCGTCGCCGGCTTCGCCTTCGCGCCGACGGCGAGCGCCGTCGAGCCGGTCGACTTCGCCGACACCGTCACGGTCGACGGCATCATGACCCACCTGGAGGCGCTCCAGGCGATCGCGGACGCCAACGGCGGCACCCGCGCGATCGGCACTCCGGGCTACGAGCTGAGCGGCGCGTACGTCGAGAAGGTCCTCGCGGACGCCGGCTACACGACGCAGCGCCAGGACTTCACCACCGCGACGCAGACGATCGACGCGTTCACGCTGACCACCGGCACCGGCGCCGTCGGCACCCCGATGGAGTTCACTCCGTCGACGCCCGAGGGCGGCGTGACCGGCGAGCTCATCGCCCCCGTCGATCCGCTCGGCTGCACCACGGACGCCTGGACCGGCCTCGACGCCACCGGGAAGGTCGCGCTCGTCAGCCGCGGCTCCTGCAGCTTCCTCGAGAAGTCGGTCGCCGCCGGTGCCGCCGGCGCCGCCGCGATCATCATCTACGACAACGCGCCGAGCGACGCCCTCAACGGGACGTTCGGCGGACAGGACGAGGCCGCCGTCCCCGGCGTCGGCGTCACGCAGGCCGAGGGGCAGGCGCTGCTGGCGTCGCTCCCCGCGAGCGTCTCGGTCCTCATCGACCAGACGACGACCGAGGTGGAGACCTTCAACATCGTCACGGAGACGCCGGGCGGCGACCACGACAACGTGGTCATGCTCGGCGCGCACCTCGACAGCGTGCCCGCCGGCCCCGGCATCAACGACAACGGCTCCGGATCCGCGACGCTGCTCGAGACGGCCGTGCAGCTGGCCGCCGCGGGCGACACGACCAACGCGGTCCGCTTCGCCTGGTGGGGTGCCGAGGAGGTGGGCCTGGTCGGCTCCTACACCTACGTCGACTCCCTGACGGAGGAGGACGCCTCGAAGATCGCGACCTACATGAACTTCGACATGGTCGCCTCGCCGAACTACGTGATCTCCGTCTACGACGCGGACCAGTCCACCTACGAGGCCCCCGTGGACGTGCCCGCCGGCTCGATCGCGACCGAGAAGGCGTTCACCGACTACTTCGACTCGATCGACCAGCCCTGGATCGACACCGCGTTCGACGGCCGCAGCGACTACGACGGCTTCATCTCGGTCGGCATCCCGTCCTCGGGCGTCTTCACCGGCGCCGACGACGTCAAGACGGAGGAGGAGGTCGCGCTGTTCGGCGGCACCGCCGGCATCACGCACGACCCGAACTACCACTCCCCCGCCGACGACATCGACAACATCAACCAGGAGGCGCTCGGCATCACGTCGAAGGCCATCGCCTTCGTGACCGCCTCGTTCGCCGCGGACACCTCCGCGATCGACGCCGAGAAGGACCCGACCACGCCGACTCCGACGCCGGAGCCCACCGTGGCCCCGACCGCCGAGCCGACCGTCGCTCCGACCGCGCAGCCGACCGTCGCCCCGACGAGCGCGCCCACCACCGCGCCGACGGCCGCTCCCACCCCGAGCAGCACGCCGACCGCCGTGGCGCCGCACCCCGGCGGCCGCCCGCCCCTGGCCTCGACGGGAGCCGACATCGGCCTGCCTCTGGGCCTCGGCGGACTGCTGATCGCGGGCGGCGTCGGCGGGCTCCTGCTCGCCGCGCTGCGCCGCCGGAGCGCCGAGCGCGGCTAGCCGCCACCGCCCCGGAGCCGTCCGGCCGTCGCTCCGCGACGACCGGGCGGCTCCGTCGTTCCGCCCTGAGGGGACCCCGGACCGTCGAGCTGCGGCGGGTCCCTTCGACGGTCGGGGGCTCCCTCACGTCCGACAGGGCTTCCGGCGGCCGGGGGACACGGTGTTCACTGGGCGCATGCGAGCCATCTGGAAGGGCGCGATCACCTTCGGCCTGGTCAACGTGCCGGTGAAGATCTACAGCGCGACCGAGGACCACGACATCCCGCTGCACCAGGTCCACGACAAGGACGGCGGACGGATCCGGTACCAGCGCAAGTGCGAGATCTGCGGCGAGGTCGTCACCTTCGACCACATCGACAAGGCCTACGACGACGGCGAGCGCACCGTGGTCCTGTCCAAGGACGAGCTCAAGGCGCTGCCGGAGGAGCGCGACCGCGAGATCGACGTCGTGCAGTTCGTGCCCAGCGAGCAGGTCGACCCGATCATGTTCGACCGCGCCTACATCCTGGAGCCGGATTCCTCCTCCCCCAAGGCCTACGTGCTGCTGCGGCGCACGCTCGAGCAGACGGACCGCACCGCGATCGTCGAGTTCGCGCTGCGGCAGAAGACCCGCCTCGCCGCGCTGCGCGTGCGCGGCAAGCTCCTGATGCTGCAGACCCTGCTCTGGGCGGACGAGGTGCGGGAGGTCGAGTTCCCGTCGCTGGAGGGCAGCACCCGGATCGCGGCGCGCGAGCTCGAGATGTCGGCGCACCTGGTCGACTCCTACTCCGAGGACTTCGACGCCGCGAAGTTCCACGACGCGTACCAGGAGGAGCTGCGCACGCTGATCGACGCCAAGATCGAGCAGGGCGACGCCCTCGACACCGCCGCGACCTTCGGCGAGGCACCGGAAGAGGAGGGCGGCGGCGGCGAGGTGCTCGACCTGATGGAGGCGCTCAAGCGCTCGGTCGAGCGCAGCCGCGGGGCGAAGGGCGCGCCGGCGGAGGAGGCTCCCGCCGAGAAGAAGGCGGCGACGACGCCTGCCCCGAAGAAGGCGGCGAAGGCTCCGGCGACGACCGCCGCGAAGAAGAAGCCCGCGGCGAAGAGAGCCGACCCGGAGAAGGGCGCCGACGCGCCTGCGAAGAAGCGGACCCCGAAGAAGACCGCGGCGGCGGAGAAGGCGGCGTCCTAGCCCCGCCGGATGCGGAGGGTCGGGGTCTGACGGAGCCTCAGGCCCGCTCGGCCGCCCGGTCGGGCTCGTCGGCCGCGTCCAGCTCGTCCACGTCGTCGAGGTCGACCGCGACCGAGCTGACCAGCGCGAGCAGCGCCTCCGCGTAGGCGTTCTCGGCCGCCGCGTCCTCGAAGGTCCGCGCCCGGCCGCCGAGCTCGACCTCGACGGCGAACCGCGTCTCCGGCTCGGCGAGGCGACGGAGGGAGCGGAAGGTCCCGCGGAGGAGCTCGCGCAGCTGGTCCTCCCGCGGCAGCCAGAGCGAGTCCTCCAGGGAGACGGAGTCGAGCGCCCATTCCGTGGTGCCGTTGAAGCCGAGGACGGTCCCGCTCGGGTACTCGTGCGCCTCGATGGTCATGTCGCTGACGGTGAAGACGTCGCCGTCGAAGCCCTCCCGCTCGATGCGGAAGCGGTCACCGGTGCGGGGCGTCCAGCGCACGCCCGCCGTGCGCAGGGCACGGGCCAGCTCGAAGGAGATCATCCGACGAGTGTGGCCCGCGAAGCCGCGAACGCGCCGCGAGCGGCACCCGCGCGCCCCGATGTCGGTGGATGAGTTTACGTTCATGAAACGTCCGGTTCACAGGCCGGGCACCCGCACTGCATAGCGTGACCATGCGTGCCCCTTCCGGGGGTGCGCCGGCCGCGCCGCGCGGCGACGACGCTGCGACCGCTCTTCCGAGCGGCGATCGAGAGGACCACCATGCCCGACTCTCCCACCCCGCCCGACCGCCGCCGGAGGCGCGGGCTCGGCCTGGCGGCCCTGACCGGACTGGCCCTGGCGGCCGCTCCGCTGGTCGCGACCTCCGCCGCGGCCGCGCCCTCGGGCGACGAGCTCGTCATCAGCGAGGTCTTCGCCCGCGGAGGCTCCGCCGGTGCCGCGTTCAGCAACCGCTACGTGGAGCTCTACAACCCCACCGCCGCCGAGATCGCCCTCGGCGGCCTCTCGATCCAGTACCGCTCGGCGACCGGCACCGCGAACCCCACCACGACCGTGCCGCTCACCGGCTCGGTACCCGCGGGCGGCCACTTCCTGCTCGCCGGTGCCAGCAACGGCACCAACGGCGCGGCCCTGCCGACGCCCGACCAGAGCGCGAACGGCCTCAACATGGCCGCCGCGGGCGGCACCCTCTTCCTCGTCGACGGGACCTCGGCGCTCGTGGCGCCGCCCACCGGCGCCGCCGCCCAGCCGGACGCGGTGATCGACCTCGTCGGCTACGGCACCTCGAACACCTTCGAGTCGTCCGTCGCCACGGTCCCCTCGCTCACCCAGACGATCGCCCGCGCAGACACCGCCACCGGCGACACCGACGTCAACTCGGCCGACTTCGCGCTCGGCGCACCGACCCCGCAGGCCGCGGGCGGAGGATCCGAGCCCGAGCCCACGACGCCGCCGACGACCACCCCGCCGACCACTCCCCCGACCACCCCGCCGGCCGAGATCCCGGCCGTCTCCATCGCGGAGATCCAGGGCACCGGCGACGCGTCGCCGCTCGTCGGCAGCACCGTCACCACCTCCGGCGTCGTCACCGCGCGCTACCCGTCCGGCGGCTACAACGGCTACGTCATCCAGACCCCCGGCACCGGCGGCGCGAGCTCGCGCACGGCCTCCGACGCCGTCTTCGTCTTCTCCTCCGCCTCCGTCGGGTCGGTCGCGATCGGCGACCACCTGCGCATCACCGGCGAGGTGAGCGAGTACAACGGCCTGACCGAGCTCACCCCGACCTCGGCCGCGACCGTCGTGAAGCTCGACGACGCCGCCGCAGCGCCGGTCCCGGCCGCTGTCGCGCTCCCCCGCACCGCCGCCGAGCGCGAGGTGCTCGAGAGCATGCTGATCGCTCCGCAGGGCGCCTACACGGTCACCGACACCTTCGACCTGAACAGCTTCGGCTCGGTCGGCCTCGCCGCCGGCACGTCCCCGCTGCTCACGCCGACCGAGGTCGCCCGCCCCGGCTCGCCGGAGCTCGCGGCCGTCGTCGCCGACAACGCCGCCCGCGCGATCACCCTCGACGACGGCGCCTCGATCAACTTCCTCGGCGCCGCCGCGAACAAGGCGATCCCGCTGCCCTACCTCACCACCACCGCGCCGATCCGCGTGGGTGCTCCGGCGACCTTCACCCGCCCCGTCGTCCTCGACTACCGCAACGGCGGCTGGGCCTTCCAGCCCACCACGCAGCTGACCGTCGAGAACGCCGGCGACGTGCAGCCCGCGACCTTCGCGAACACCCGGACCGCGAAGCCCGAGGCCGTCGGCGGCGACCTCTCGATCGCGTCCTTCAACGTGCTCAACTACTTCTCCACCACCGGCGACTCGATCACCGGCTGCACCTTCTACACCGACCGCGACGGCGACCCCGTCACGGTCAACAGCGGCTGCGACGCCCGCGGAGCGGCGAACGCCGACGACCTCGAGCGCCAGCAGGCCAAGATCGTGACCGCGATCAACACCCTCGGCGCGGGCGTCGTCTCGCTCGAGGAGATCGAGAACTCGGCCAAGTTCGGCAAGCCGCGCGACGAGGCCCTCGCCACCCTGACCGCCGCGCTGAACACGGCGGCCGGCTCCGAGGTCTGGGCCTACGTCCCCTCCCCCGCAGCGCTCCCCGCGCTCGCGGACGAGGACGTCATCCGCACCGCCTTCATCTACAAGAAGGCCGTCATCGAGCCGGTCGGCGAGTCCGTCGTGCTCAACGACACGGTGAACTTCTCGAACGCCCGCAAGCCCCTCGCCCAGGAGTTCCGCCTCCTCGGCGACAGCGCCAGCGAGTTCGTCGCGATCGTGAACCACTTCAAGTCGAAGGGCTCCGGATCCGGCGCCGACGCCGACCAGGGCGACGGCCAGGGCGCCTCGAACGCCTCGCGCGTGAAGCAGGCGACCGCCCTCGTCGCCTTCGCCGACCGCCTCCGCACCGAGAAGGCCACCGAGCTCGTCTACCTGCTGGGCGACTTCAACGCCTACTCGAAGGAGGACCCGGTGAAGGTGATCACCGACGCCGGCTACATCGACCAGGGTGCGAAGGACGGCAAGTACTCGTACTCGTTCGACGGCGCGGTCGGCTCGCTGGACCACGTCTTCGCCTCGCCCGCGGCCGACAGGACGGTCACCGGGGTCGACACCTGGAACATCAACAGCGGCGAGTCCGTGGCACTGGAGTACAGCCGCTACGACTACAACGCGACGATCTTCTACGACACCTCGGCGTACCGCTCCAGCGACCACGACCCGGTCGTCGTCGGCCTCGACCTGCCCGAGACCCAGACGGACCCGGAGCCCGAGCCCGTCACGGTCATCGACGTCGCGACCACCGCCTCCACCAAGCGCCTCGCCGTCGTGCGGACGCTGACGGTGTCGGCGGTGAACAACGGCGACGAGACGGTCTCGATCGAGATCACGACGGCGTACGGCAGCAAGACGAAGAAGACGGTCAAGCCCGGCCAGTCGTTCACGGTCAAGACCGTGACCGTCTTCAAGCCCATCAAGGCCGGCACGGCGACCATCGAGGTCACCGCGCCCGACGGCACCGAGCGCGTCTACAAGCAGGCGTACCGCGGCGCCTGATCCCGCGCGACCCCTGACCTCGACGAGCTCCGGCTCCTAGAGTTCGGGGATGCCCGAGGGAGACAGTGTGCACCGTCTCGCCGCCCGCCTCAGGCGGGCGGCGGACGGCCGCACCGTCCTCGAGGGCGAGCTGCGCTCCGGGGACGCGGCCGGCACCTCCCTCGCCGGGCTGAGGATCCTCGAGCACGACACCCACGGCAAGCACCTCCTCACCCGCTTCTCCGGCGGAACGACCCTGCACACCCACCTGCGGATGCAGGGCTCCTGGACCGTCACCGCTCCCGGCCGAGCGGTCCCCCGCTCGGTGCAGAAGGACGTCCGCGTCCGCCTCCGCCTCGACGACGACTCGACCGTGTGGGGCATCGACCTCCCGGTCGTCGAGCTCCTCGCCACCCGCGACGAGCCGCGCGCCGTCGGGCACCTCGGGCCCGACCCGCTCCGCGCGGACTGGGACGCCGACGAGGCCGTCCGGCGCCTCTCCCGCCTCCCGGACCGGCCCGTCGTCGCCGCACTCCTCGACCAGCGCTGCCTCGCGGGTCTCGGCAACCTCTGGGCCAACGAGGTCTGCTTCCTCCGCGGGGTCTGGCCCTGGCGGCCGATCGGCTCCCTCGACGTCCGCGCCCTCGTGGCGACCGCGGCGAGAGGCCTCCGCGCCTCCGTCACGATCCCGGGGATGTTCCAGACCACCACCGGTGACACCCGCCGCGGCGAGCGGCACTGGGTCGCGGGGCGCGCCGGGCGCCCGTGCCTGCGCTGCGGCACGACGGTGCTCGTCCGCGACGAGGTCCGCGACGACCCCGAGCAGCGCCGCACCTGGTGGTGCCCGCACTGCCAGCCGGAGCAGGCGGCCGCCCCCTGAGCCCGCGTACCGCCGCCTGAAGCCCGCGTACCGCTGCCGACGGCCCGTGCGTAGGCTGGCCGCATGACGAACGAGTGGGGAACTCCGGATCCGTCCGCCCGGCGAGACCGGTCCGCGGAGGTCGTCCCGGCGGCCGCCTCCGGCGAGGAGGTGGAGACCGCCCGCGTCGAGGACGCCGAGCGCGCGCTCGCTGTGCGCGAGGTCAAGCGGCGCCGCGACTTCCTGGGATCGGTCGGCGGATGGGCGAGCGTCTCGGCGATCACGACCGCCGTCTGGGTCGGCACAGGGGCCGACGGCTACTTCTGGCCGATCTGGCCGATGATCGGGATCGGGATCGGCGTCGTCGGCCAGGCCGCGTCGATCTGGGGTCCCGCCCGCAAGGAGATCACCGAGGCGGACATCGCCGCCGAGATGCAGCGCCGGGAGAAGCGCGGCCGCTGATCAGTCCAGGCGGCCGACCGAGGTGACGCGGACGACGGCCGCACCCTGCTCGTCCGACTCGGCGAGGTCGACGGTCGCCGAGATCCCCCAGTCGTGGTCGCCGGCCGGATCGTCGAGGATCTGCCGCACGAGCCACTGCGTCGGCTCCTCCGTGACGAGCAGCATCTTCGGCCCCCGGGCGTCGGGCCCGATGCCGATGCTGTCGTGCTCGTCGTAGTAGTCGTCCAGCGCGGCGCCCCACGCGTCGGCGTCGAAGCCGGCGGCGGCGTCGAGCTCGCCGAGCGCCTCGTGGTCGTCGAGGGCGGCGAGGGTCACCCGGCGGAACATCTCGTTGCGCACCAGCACGCGGAAGGCGCGATGGTTGGCGGTGAGGCGGCGCGGAGCGGGCGGCACGATCGCCTGGTCCGCCGCGTGGAGCGCCGGATTGACCAGCTCCTCCCACTCGTCGACCAGCGAGGAGTCGACCTGGCGCACCAGCTCGCCCAGCCACTCGATCAGGTCGTGCAGCTCCTCGTTCTTCAGCTCGTCGGGGATGGTCTGCCGGGCCGCGCGGAACGCGTCGGACAGGTAGCGCAGCACCAGTCCCTCCGAGCGGGAGAGCTTGTAGAACGCGGTGTACTCGCCGAAGGACATCGCCCGCTCGTACATGTCGCGCACGACCGACTTCGGCGAGAGCTCGAAGTCCTTCACCCACGGCTGCGCCGCGGTGTAGGTCTCGAAGGTCGCCTCGAGGAGCTCCTCGAGCGGCTTGGGGTGCGTGACGGACTCGAGCAGCTCCATCCGCTCCTCGTACTCGATCCCGTCGGCCTTCATCGCGGCGACGGCCTCGCCGCGGGCCTGGAACTGCTGGGCCCCCAGGATCGGGCGCGGGTCGTCGAGGGTCGCCTCGAGCACCGAGATCACGTCGAGCGCGAAGCTCGGCGACTCCGGGTCGAGAACGTCGAACACGGCCAGCGCGAACGGCGAGAGCGGCTGGTTGAGCGCGAAGTTCGGCTGCAGGTCGACGGTCAGGCGGATGCGGGTCACGCCGTCGGCGCCGACGCTCTGCTCGACCACTCCCGCCTCCCGCAGCGTCCGGTAGATGCCGAGCGCCCGGCGGGCCAGCTGCAGCTGCCGCTTCCACGGCTCGTGGTTGTCGAAGATCAGGGCGTGCACGTTCGCGTAGGCGTCGCCGCCGCGGGCGATCACGTTCAGCAGCATCGCCGAGGTGATCGTCATGTGCGAGGTCAGCGTCTCGGGCTCGGCGTCGACGAGCTTGCGGAAGCTCGGCTCCCCCCAGCTGACGAAGCCCTGCGGCGCGCGCTTGGCGACCCACTTCCTCCGCTTCTTCGGGTCGTCGCCCATCTTGTCGAGAGCCTTCCGGTTCTCGGACTCGTGCTCGGGGGCCTGCACGACCACGGTCCCGGCGGTGTCGTACCCGGCGCGACCGGCGCGGCCGGCGATCTGGTGGAACTCGCGGGCCGAGAGCTGGCGGGTCCGGGTGCCGTCGTACTTGGTCAGCGCAGTGAGCAGCACGGTGCGGATCGGGACGTTGATGCCGACGCCGAGGGTGTCCGTGCCGCAGATCACGCGCAGCATGCCCTGCTGGGCGAGCTGCTCGACCAGGCGGCGGTACTTCGGCAGCATGCCCGCGTGGTGCACGCCGATCCCCAGCCGGAGCAGCCGGGAGAGGGTCTTGCCGAACGCGGTGGTGAAGCGGAAGCCGCCGATCACCTCGGCGATGCGGTCGCGGTGCTCGCGGGTGGCGATGTTCGCGCTGGTGAGCGCCTGCGCACGCTCGAGAGCGGCCGCCTGCGAGAAGTGCACGACGTAGACCGGCGACTGGTTCGTCGAGAGCAGCTCCTCGATGGAGTCGTGGATCGGCGCGATCTCGTAGAAGTAGTGCAGCGGCACCGGGCGCTCCACGCCGGTGACCCGGGCGGTCTCCCGGCCCGTGCGGCGGCTGAGGTCGGCGGCGAGCGCCGTCACGTCGCCGAGGGTGGCCGACATCAGCACGAACTGCACGTGAGGGAGGGTGAGCAGCGGCACCTGCCAGGCCCAGCCGCGCGCCGGGTCCGCGTAGAAGTGGAACTCGTCCATCACGACCTGGTCGACCGGGGTGTCCTCGCCGTGCCGGAGCGCGAGGTTCGCGAGGATCTCGGCCGTGCAGCAGATGATCGGCGCGTCGGCGTTCACCGAGGAGTCGCCGGTGACCATCCCGACGTTGGAGGCGCCGAAGACGTCGACCAGCGCGAAGAACTTCTCGGAGACGAGCGCCTTGATCGGCGCCGTGTAGAAGCTGCGGCGTCCGGAGGCGAGCGCCGCGGCGTGCGCGCCGATCGCGACGAGCGACTTCCCGGTGCCGGTGGGCGTCGAGAGGATCAGGTTGGAGCCGGAGGCGATCTCGAGCATGGACTCGTCCTGCGCCGGGTAGAGCGGGAGGCCGCGCGACTCCGCCCACTCGGTGAAGGCGAGGTAGACCGCGTCGTCGTCGACGCGCCCGTCCGCGTCGGGCGTCGGCATCCGGTCGAGCAGCGTCGAGGTCATCCCCCCATCCTCCCAGCCCGCGGCCCGTCGCTCAGGTGCGATCCGTCACGGACGGCCCGTGCGCCCCCGCTTCACGGGCGGCGGGTGACGGATCGGTCCGCCGGAGCGAGGGCCCCGTCGACGAGTCCGACGACGCGGTCGGCATCGGCCAGCACGGAGGGGTCGTGCGAGACGCAGACCACCGTCGCGCCGCGGTCCGCCTCCGCGCGCAGGACCGACCGGATCCGCTCCGCACTCGCCGAGTCGAGGCCGGTGGTGGGCTCGTCCAGGAGCAGCAGGCCGGCCCCGCGGGCGAGCCCCTGGGCGAGGAGCGCCCGCTGCCGCTGACCGCCGGAGAGCACCGCGAAGGGCTCCCGGGCGAGCGCGGCGATCTCCATCCGCTCGAGCGCGGTGGCGATCGCGTCCGCCGCGCGCGCGTCGCTGCGGCGGAGGCGGCCGAGCCGACCCCAGGTGCCCACCGCGACCACGTCGCGCACCGTCACCGGGAGGCGGTCCGGGATCGACGCCCGCTGCGGCACGAAGGCGATCGCTCCGGTGACGTCCCGCGTGCCGGACGTCAGTGGACGCACTCCCGCGATCACCTCCAGGAGCGTCGACTTGCCGGCGCCGTTCGGCCCGGCGATCACGGTGAGCGAGCGCGCGGCGACGTCGAGATCGACCCCCGCGAGAGCGCGGCGGGAGCCGAAGTCGACGTGAGCGCCTCGGAGGCGGACCGGGGGCTCGGGCAGGGGTGAGACGTCCATCCCGACGAGCGTACAGGAGTGATAACTGTTCTCATTATCGTGTACGGTCGGGCACCATGCCCAGCCTCCTCGCCGGAATCCTCGAGCCGTTCGCTCTCGACTTCCTCCAGCGCGCCCTCCTCGGCGGCGTCCTCGTCGCGGTCCTCTGCGGCGTCGTCGGCACCTGGGTGGTCCTCCGCGGGATGGCCTTCCTCGGCGAGGCGCTCGCCCACGGGATGCTCCCCGGCGTCGCCCTCGCGACGGTGCTCGGCGCGCCCGTCCTCGTGGGCGGCGCAGCCAGCGCGGTGCTGATGAGCCTCGGCATCGCGGCCCTGCAGCGGCGCGGACGACTGTCCTACGACACCAGCATCGGCCTGCTCTTCGTCGCCATGCTGGCGCTGGGGGTCATCGTGATCTCGCACTCGGGCAGCTTCGCCACGGACGCGACCTCGATCCTCTTCGGCGACATCCTCGCGATCACTCCCGTCGACATCGGGCTGCTCGCCGCCGCCGCCGGAGTCGGCCTCCTCGTCGCAGCGGCCTTCCACCGCCCGCTCGTCGCCCTGGCGCTGGATCCGCGCATCGCCGCGGTGCTCGGGCTCGGTCCGCGCTCGGCTCAGGCCGCGCTGGTCGGCCTGGTGACCCTCGCCGTCGTCGCCTCCTACCAGGCGGTCGGCTCGCTCCTCGTCGTCGGGCTCCTTCTGGCTCCCGCGGTGGCCGCCGGGCACTGGACCACCCGCATCCCGACCCGGATGCTGCTCGCGTCGATCCTCGGCGCGGCCTCCGTGCTCGTCGGCCTGCTCGTCTCCTGGCACGCGGCCACGGCCGCGGGCGCCTCGGTCGCCGGCACGGCCATCGCGGTCGCCGCGGTGTCCTGGGCGGTCCGCTCGGCCGCGTCGGCCCTCGCGTCCCGGTCGGGCCCTCAGCCGGTCGCCGCATGAGGCCCTGCCGGCACCGCTCCTCCCCCGCTCACCCTCGAAAGGACTCCGTGCACTCCCGAACCACCGCCTCCACCGTCCTCCTGGGCGCTCTCGCGCTGGGCCTGGCCGCCTGCTCGACCGATGCCTCCGCGCCGGCCGCGGACGACACGGGCTCCGGCCACGGCGCCGTCGCGAACGCCGCCGAGCTCGCCGAGCCGCGCCTGGGGCTGACGTCGATCGACCCGTCGGGCGCCGTGTCGCACCTCGACCTCCTCGACGAGACGGTCACCGGCCTCGGCACCATCGGCGCACCGAGCGCGATGACGACCGACGGCCGCTACCTCTTCGCCCAGACCGATGCGGGCGTCGAGATCGTCGACAGCGGCGTGTGGACCTGGGACCACGTGGACCACTTCCACTACTACCGCGCGGACCCCCGCCTGATCGGCACGGTCGAGGGCTCCGGGACGGCCGTCGTCGCCACGACGAACCTCTCGACCACCGGCGGAACCGGACTCTTCTTCCCCGACTCCGGCGAGGCGGTCCTCCTCGACACCGAGGCACTGTCGAGGGGGGCGATCGTCGAGCGGTTCCGGAAGGACGTCGAGCCCGGACCCGGTATGGTCGTGCCCGTCGGCTCGTCCGCACTGGTGACCGAGGGGTCCGGATCCGGAGCGGCCGTCGCCGGCTACGACTCGGACGGCGAGCCGACGGGCCTCCGCGAGGCCTGCCCCGACCCCGCCGGGACGATCACCACCCGCGTCGGCGCCGTCATCGGCTGCTCCGACGGCGCACTCCTGGCGTCGATCGAGGACGAGGAGCTCGTCGTCGAGCGGATCCCCTACCCCGCCGGCACCACCGCGCCACCCGCCGCCTCCTTCGACAACCGCGAGGGCCGCCCCACGGTCGCCGGCCTCGCCGGGGACGCGGGCATCTGGCTCCTCGACACCCGGGAGCGCTCCTGGAGCCTCCTCCCCTCTCCCGCCCCGCTGGCGCAGGTCACCGCGGTGGACGACGCGGACGAGACCGTCCTCGCCCTCGCCGCCGACGGCCGCGTGCTGGTGCTCGACGGCTCCGACGGTGCGGTCCTCGCCGAGACCGCGCCACTCGTCGCGGACACGACCGCGGACGGCTCGCGGCCCGTCCTGATCGCCGACCAGCAGCGGGCCTACCTCAGCGCGCCCGCCGAGCGGAAGCTGCACGAGATCGACTACGCGGACGGCGCGCGCCTCGCCCGCACCTTCGAGACCGCCACCGAGCCGGCCTTCACGGCGGAGACGGGCCGATGAGGCGCGGCTGGGCCCTCGCCTCCGCCGCGGCGGTCCTGCTCCTGTCGGGCTGCACGTCCGCGGAGGAGGACGAGAGGCCCCTCGTCATCGTCTCCACCAACATCCTCGGCGACGTCGTGGGCGAGCTCGTCGGCGACGAGGCGCAGGTCGTCACGCTGATGAAGCCCGACGCCGACCCGCACTCCTTCGAGATCTCGGCGCAGGAGGCGGCGCGCCTGCGCTCCGCCGACCTCGTCGTCTCGAACGGGCTCGGACTCGAGGAGGGCCTGCAGCAGCACCTCGACGAGGCCTCCGGTGAGGACGTCCCCGCGTTCGTCGCCGGCGACGCCGTCGACGTCCTCGACTACAGCGAGGGCGACGCGGAGGGGAGCCCGGACTCGCACTTCTGGACGGACCCCGGCCGGATGATCGACGTCGTCGACGCCCTCGGGCCCGTGCTCGCCGCGCTCGACGGCGTCGATCCGGCCGCCGTCCGGGACCGGACGGCCGGCTACCGCGCCGAGCTCGAGCGGCTCGACTCCGAGATGGCCGCGGCGTTCGCCGCGATCCCGGCCGAGCGCCGCGCCCTCGTCACCAACCACCACGTCTTCGGGTACCTCGCCGACCGCTTCGACTTCGACGTCGTCGGCGCCGTCATCCCGGGAGGCACGACCCTCGCGGCGCCGTCCGCCTCCGACCTCGCCGATCTCGTCGACGCGGTCGAGCAGACCGGCGTCCCCACGATCTTCGCGGAGTCCTCGTCTCCCGACCGCCTGGTCCAGGCGCTGGCGAGCGAGGCCGACATCCGCGTGGAGGTGGTCGAGCTGTTCACGGAGTCCCTGACGGGGCCCGAGGGCGGCGCTCCCGACTACCTCGCCATGATGCGCGTCAACACGCAGCGCATCGCCACCGGGCTCTCCCCGTGAGCCCTCCGATCCACCACCAGGAAGAAGAAGCACCCATGCAGAATCCCCACGTCCGGCGGGCGGGCCTCGGCCTGATCGCCGCCTGCTCGATCACGGTCCTCGCGGCCTGCTCGTCGAGCTCGACCCCGGCCGCCGAGTCCTCGGCGTCCACCGCACCGGCCACCGAGGCCGCGGCGGCCGCCGGCGCCCGCGTCGCCGTCGCCTACGAGGGCGGCATCCTCGTCCTCGACGGCGAGACCCTCGAGACCGTCGCGGACATGGACTCCGAGGAGTTCACCCGCCTCAACCCCGCCGGCGACGACCGCCACGTCATGGTCACCATGAGCGAGGGGTTCCAGCTCCTCGACACCGCCGCCGGCACCGGCGGCGAGCCGGAGCTGACGGACATCGTCTTCCCCGCGGACACCCCGGGCCACGTCGTCCGGCACGCCGGGAAGACCGTCCTCTACGCCGACGGCACGAGCGACACGACCGTCCTCGAGACCGCCGACCTGGCGTCCTCGGACGGGATGCCCGAGACCGAGACCATCCCGGGAGTCGAGGCGCACCACGGCGTCTCGATCGTCCTCGAGGACGGCACCTTCCTCACCACGGTCGGTGACGCCGACGGGCGCAACGGCATCGAGGTGCGCGACGCCTCCGGCGCCGTGACGGCCACGAACGACCAGTGCCCCGGAGTCCACGGAGAGGGCACGGCCGAGAACGAGGTCGTCGTCTTCGGCTGCGAGAACGGCGCCCTGGTCTACGACGGCGGCGAGATCACGAAGCTCGAGGCTCCGGACCAGCCGTACGGCCGCATGGGCAACGCCTGGGTCAGCGAGACCAGCCCGATCATCGTCGGCGACTACAAGGACGACCGCGACGCCGAGGGCTACCTCCTGCACCGCGTGGCGCTGATCGACACCGAGGCGAAGACCCTCGACGTCGTCGACCTGCCCGAGGGCGTCGAGTACACCTTCCGCGGCGTCGCCCGCGGCCCCGACGACCTGGCGTACATGATCGCCTCGGACGGCGCGATCCACGTCCTCGACCCCGGGACCGGCGAGCTGACCGCCTCCTACCCCGTCGTCGACGCCTGGGAGAGCCCGGTCGAGTGGCAGGACCCGCACCCCGCGATCACGGTCGCCGGGGACATCGCCTACGTGACCGACCCGGCCGCCGACAGCATCCACGCCGTCGACCTCACCACGGGAGAGGTCGTCGCCACGGGCGAGCTCGACGTCACGCCGAACGAGATCGCCGTCGCCGCGAGCTGACCATCGGCACGGAGGAGGGGCGCGGGGCCGTGGGCTCCGCGCCCCTCCTGTTCACCTGGAGGGGCCAGGATCTCCGCATGACGACCGACTTCGATCTCGACCAGGTGGTGCGCGACGTGACCGCGAACGTGCGCAAGAAGTTCCCCGACCACTCCGAGGAGCAGGTCGCGCCGCTCGTGCGCGAGGAGCTCGCGGACCTGCAGGACCGGCCCGTGCAGGACTACCTGACGGTGCTCACGGAGCGAGCG
Organism: Rathayibacter sp. VKM Ac-2805; assembly: GCF_009834265.1. Classification (NCBI taxonomy): domain Bacteria; kingdom Bacillati; phylum Actinomycetota; class Actinomycetes; order Micrococcales; family Microbacteriaceae; genus Rathayibacter; species Rathayibacter sp. VKM Ac-2805. The sequence goes on along the minus strand of NZ_CP047185.1, from coordinate 1,099,377 downwards.
GTCAAGCGCCGCCTCAAGCGCGAGGCGCGCGGGGAGTAGACCGGGTCAGGCGAGCGCCCGCTCGATCGACGCCCGCAGCGCCGGAGCCGGCCGGAGCGCACCCGCCTCCTCCGCTTCGAGGAGCGCCTGCGCGTCCGCCGGGCTGTGCTCGCGGTACCAGCGGTCGACCGGGACGCCGTGCCCGGGCCGGCTCAGGACCTCGACGGCGTCGCCCGCCTCCACCGATCCGCGGTGCAGCACCCGCAGGTACGCGCCGGTGCGCCCCTCGTCGGCGAAGCGCTTCACCCACTGGGGCTCTCCGAGGGCCCGCTGGAACGTCGCGCACGGCGTCCGCGGCATCGTCACCTCGACCTCGACCGCCTCGCCGATCCGCCAGCGCTCGCCGATCGCGGCTCCGCTCACGTCGAGGCCCGCGATCCGCAGGTTCTCGCCGAACATCCCCGCGGCAACCGGCCGCCCCAGGCGCTCCGCCCACCAGAGCGCGTCCTCGTCGGAGTAGGCGTAGAGCGCCTTGTCGAGGCCGCCGTGGTGCGCGCGATCGGCCTGCACGTCGCCGTAGAGGCCCAGGTCGCGCACTCCGACGGGACCCTCGACCGGCCGCTTGTCGATCGCGGTCACGCCGACCGTGCCGGAGTCGGGCAGGAGGCGGGCGACGCGGCACACGGCGAGCAGGCAGGGCATGCCGCCATGGTGCCAGCACTAGGCTCGCCGCGTGCGCGACGCGACCGCTCCTCCCCGGCTCGACCCCCTCCTCCTCGACGGCCTCGCCGAGGGGTACGCCGGGGACACGGGCGCCCGGGAGCACGCCGAAGGGCTGCGCTTCGCCGGCACCGACCTCACCGGCGCCGATCTCACCGCGGCCTCCTTCAGCGAGTGCGCGCTGGAGGGAGTGGTCCTGGACGGCGCCCAGCTGCGGGCCGCGTCGATCGCGGAGTCGCGGCTCGAGCGGCTGGACGTCCCCGGGCTCTCGGCGCCGCGGAGCCGGCTCCGATCCGTCGAGCTGCTCGCCTCGCGGCTGGGCTCGGCCGAGCTCTACGAGAGCACCTGGGAGCAGGTGCGCGTGGCCGACTGCAAGCTCGGCTACCTGAACCTCCGCGGCGCCGCGGTGCGCGACGTGCTGCTCGAGCGCTGCACGATCGACGAGCTCGACCTGGCGGGTGCGACCGGCACGCGGCTGCGCCTGGTCGACTGCGACGTCCGCTCCCTCGATCTCTCCCGGGCCCGGATCGAGCACCTCGATCTGCGCGGCGCCGAGCTGCACGTGCTCACCGGGCTGGACGGCCTCCGCGGCGCCACCCTCTCCGAGCTGCAGCTCAGCCTCCTGCTGCCGCTGTTCGCGGAGCACTTCGGGGTGCGGGTGGGCTGAGCCGCCGGTCCGCCTAGCGCCGGCGGGCGATCAGCCGCGTCAGAGCGCGGCGGCCGAGGAGGAACACGGCCAGCACGACGGCCGTCACGATCACGAAGCTCCACTGCACGCCCTGCCCGGAGGCGATCCGCAGGAGCATCCCGCCCGCGACGGTCACCGCCCAGACGACGAGCCCGGCGGGCACGATCCGGTCCGGGGAGCGCCACGAGCGCGTGACGACCCAGCCGAGCAGGAGCGCCGCCAGGAACGGCCAGAGCGTGGTGAGCAGGCCGATCAGCGCCGACCCCTCATCGTGGCTCCCGCGGCCGATCAGCACGAAGACCAGGACGAGCACGGCGTCGAGGGCGAAGCCGAGCCCCGCGTGCCGGGTCATGCGGGCTCCGTCACGAAGTCGATGAGCTGCTCGACCCGGCCCAGCAGCGCCGGCTCCAGGTCCTGGAAGGTCCGCACCCGGCCGAGGATGCGCTGCCAGGCGCGCGCGATGTCGGCCTGCTCCTCGTGCGGCCAGCCGAGCGCCTCGCAGATCCCGTGCTTCCACTCGGTGCCGCGCGGGATCTCGGGCCAGCGCTCCAGGCCGATCCGGCCGGGCTTCACGGCCTGCCAGACGTCGATGTAGGGGTGGCCGACGACGAGGACGTGGGCGCCGTGCGGACCGGCGGCGACCTGGTCGGCGATCCGAGACTCCTTCGAGCCGCGCACCAGGTGGTCGACGAGCACGCCGATGCGGCGCCCCGGACCGGGCCGGAACTCTCGCACCAGCTCGTCGAGGTTGTCGACGCCCTCGATGTACTCGACGACGACGCCCTCGACCCGCAGGTCGTGGCCCCAGACCTTCTCGACCAGCTCTGCGTCGTGCCGGCCCTCGACGTAGATGCGGCTGGGCAGGGCGACCCGCGCCTTCGCGTCGGCGACGTGGAAGGAGCCGGAGGCGGAGCGCGCGCGACCGAGGCCGGCGTCGCGCTTCAGCCCGGGCGCCTTGAGCGACACGGGCTTCCCCTCGAGGAGGAACCCGGGCCCCAGCGGGAACACGCGGACCTTGCCGAACCGGTCCTCCAGCCGCACCATCCGCAGCTCCACGCCGAGCACGGCGCCCACGAAGCCGGAGGCGACCTCCTCGACCACCAGATCGCGCTCGGCCTCGACCACCGCCACCTCGACCCTGCCGCGGGCGCGCCAGTCGCCGGCGAGCACGTCCTGCCCGTACCTGTCCTCGTCCATCGCACCGAGGGTAGCCGGAGGCGCGCGGGGCGCCGCGCGGACACGGCGCATGCACCTCTGCTTACATGAGCAGATGACCGAGGACCTCGAACCCGCCGCCGAGCTCTTCAAGGTGCTGTCCTCCTCCTCCCGGCTGCGCCTGCTCCGGGCCCTCGCCGAGGAGACGTCGACGGTCGGGCGGCTGGCCGAGGTGACCGGGCTCTCGCAGCCGCTGGTCTCGCAGCACCTGCGGATGCTCCGCACCGCCGGGCTGGTCGCGGTCGAGCGCGTGGGCCGCGAGGCGCACTACTCCGTCGCCGACACCCACGTCACGCACATCGTCGACGACGCCGTCCGGCACGCCCTGGAGGGGTGACCTCCGTCCTTGTCGGGAACGATGATCGCTCTCGATTAGGCGCATCCATTGCAATGCGTTTATGGATCTGGTCGACTGGAGCCCGTCGCGTCCGCGGCCCCCGCATCCGGAAAGGCAGCACCATGAGCACCACCGATCTCCACGCCGAGCACCCCGTCACCGAGCACGAGCACGGCGAGGGCTGCGGCCACCCGGCCGTGCAGCACGAGGATCACGTCGACTACGTCCACGGCACGCACCACCACGCCCTGCACGGCGACCACTACGACGAGCACGAGTCGGAGGCCGAGCACTCGACCGCCGACCACGAGCACGGCGACGCCTGCGGCCACGAGACCGTGCAGCACGACGACCACGTCGACTTCGTCCACGACGGCCACAAGCACGCCGCTCACGCCGGCCACTACGACGAGCACTGAGGCCGTGCGCGACGGGAGGGCTCGCACCCTCCCGTCGGCGCTCAGCCCTGACGGGCCTTGAAGCGCGGGTTCAGCTTGTTGATCACGAAGACGCGGCCGCGTCGGCGGACCACCTGCGAGCCGGGCTGCGCCTTCATCGACCTGAGGGAGTTGCGGACCTTCACGGATGCTCCTGTCGTTAATGAGAACTGTTATCGATAGAGTAGCGGCTCATGGATCCCCGCCACCCCGCACCCCCCGCACTCGCCGTCACCCTCGTGAGCGCGACCGAGCCCCACGACGCCGCGCGGACCGCCGCGCTCCTCGCCGGCAGGCCCGAGTCCCGGATCGACCTCGAGGTCGACCTGCCCGGCGCCGACGGCCCCGCCTTCGCGGAGGAGCTGCACCGGCGCCTCGCCGCCGACGCCGACGACGGTCACCGCGGTCACACCGTCGTCGCCCTCGACGCCGAGGCGGACCCGCTCGAGATCGGACTCGTCCTCGAGCACCTCTGCGCGCGGCGGCATCCGGCCGACACCCGCATCGCGATCCTCGACGTGGTCGCCGTGACGTCGACGGAGGAGATCCTGCGCGTGCTCTGCGGCGGCGCGGGCCCCTCCTTCGACTCGGCGGAGCGCCTCGCCGCCCGCCTGGAGTTCTCGAGCCTCATCGCCCTCGCCGAGCCCCTCTCCGACAGCGACCCCGAGCGGACCGCACTCGTCCGCGACCTCCTGCGAGCACTCGCCCCCACCGCCGATCTCCTCCCCGCCGGTGAGCTCCCGGCGGCGCCACGGAGGCTCCACCCCCGGCGCGCGCACGCGATCGCCTCCTCGATGGGCTGGCAGTGCGCCCTCAACGGGACCTCGCGGCGCCGCGCCTCGGGCACGACCGTCGAGGAGTTCGTGTTCCGCGATCCGCTGCCCTTCCACCCCGGCCGCCTGAGCACGGCGGTCCACGGGGAGCTGGTGGCGGAGAAGGTGGGCCGCATCCTCCGCTCCCGCGGCCTGGTGCGCCTGGCGACGCGCGCCGACCGGGTCGGCTCGTGGTCGGTCGCCGGCGACGTGCTGACGCTGGACCCGACCAGCCTGCTCAGCTGGGACGAGGACGCGCCTCTCGGCCAGGAGCTCGCCTTCTTCGGGACGGGCCTGGACACCGGGAGGCTGACCGCCGTCCTGCAGAGCTGCCTGCTCACCCCCGAGGAGCTGCTGGCCGGCCCCGCCGCCTGGGCGGAGTACGCGGACCCCTTCCCGCGCTGGGTGGACGAGCACCGGCACTGAGCCGGGCGTCCTTTGCCGCGCGGGACTCGACGAGCGCGACCCGGCCCCTGCGTCCGAGCGCCGCCCGCCCGCGCCAGCCGACCGTGCGCCGGGAGTGTGACGCGCGGAGGCTCCCTCCGGGCGGCGGGTGAGTAGGCTGACCGGACAGCACGTGCTCCGGGGTCGGTGGGAATTCCGAACCGGCGGTCACAGTCCGCGAGCCGCAGCCCCTCGAGAGGGGCGGCGGTTGACCTGGTGGAACTCCAGGACCGACGGTGAAAGTCCGGAGGAGAGGCAGCACGAGCGTCGCGCATCACCGCGCGATGCTGAGCGACGGTGCCCGCGCACCGTCGATCGAGACCCCGGAGTTCGGCGACGAACGGAAGAACCGGGAATGACGATCGACTACGAGCACGCGATGCGCCGGGCGCTGGCGCTCGCCGAGCGCGGGCCCGCCCGCGGACCCAACCCGCGCGTGGGCTGCGTGATCCTCGCGCCCGACGGCACCGTCCTCGGCGAGGGCTGGCACCACGGAGCCGGCACCGCGCACGCCGAGGTCGACGCCCTGTCGCACGTCGCGGCGGGCGCCGCCGAGGGCGCGACGGCCGTCGTCTCGCTCGAGCCGTGCGACCACACCGGGCGCACGGGTCCCTGCAGCCGCGCCCTGATCGAGGCGGGCGTCTCCCGCGTCGTCTACGCCGTGCCGGACCCGGGCGAGCGCTCGGCCGGCGGCGGTCGCACCCTCCGCGAGGCCGGCGTCGAGGTGATCGAGGGCGTGCTCGCCGAGGAGGGAGAGCAGTTCCTCCACCCGTGGCTCACCGCGACCCGCCTGCACCGCCCCTTCGTCACGCTCAAGTGGGCCTCGACCCTCGACGGCCGCACCGCGGCGGCGGACGGCAGCAGCCGCTGGATCACCGGAGCGGCGGCCCGGCAGCGCGTACACGAGCAGCGTGCCGCGCACGACGCGATCCTCGTCGGCACCGGGACCGTCCTCGCCGACGATCCCGCGCTCACCGCCCGCGGCGACGGAGGCGAGCTCCTCGCCCACCAGCCGGTGCCCGTCGTCGTCGGCACGCGCCCCGTGCCGCCAGGCGCCCGCCTGCACGAGCACCCCCGCGCCGCGATGGTCGAGCGCACCCGCGACCTCGCCGCGGTCCTCGCGCACCTCTACTCCGCCGAGATCCGCAGCGTCTATGTCGAGGCCGGGCCGACCCTCGCCTCCGCGCTCGTCGCCGCCGGACTGGTCGACGAGTACCTCGTGTTCCTCGCGCCGGCACTCCTCGGCGGCCCCCGCCTCGCGCTCGGCGACCTCGGCGTGGAGAGCATCGGCGGGGCCCGGCGCCTCTCCCTCCGCTCGGTCGAGATCCTCGGCGACGACCTCCTCGTGACCGCGCGCCCCGACGTCCTCCCCGCGGGCGGTGCCGGCACCCCGGCCCGCCTCCCCCACGCCCTGCAGATGGAGACCCACTGATGTTCACCGGAATCATCGAGGAGAAGGGCGTCGTGACCGCCGTCGAGGCGGGCGCCGACGCGATCCGCCTCAGCATCCGCGGGCCCCTCGCCGTCGAGGGCGTGCGGCACGGCGACTCGATCGCGGTCTCGGGCGTCTGCCTCACCGTGGTCGAGCACACCGACCAGGGCTTCACCGCCGACGTCATGGCGCAGACCCTGCGGATGTCGACCCTCGACACCGTGGGCGTCGGCGACCCCGTGAACCTCGAGCGCGCCGCGCTGGTCGGCGACCGGCTCGGCGGCCACATCGTCCAGGGCCACATCGACGGCACGGCGACGCTGCTCGCCATCGCACCGGGCGAGGCCTGGCGGGTGCTGCGGTTCTCGCTGCCGACCGGCATCGCTCCGCTCGTCGTCGACAAGGGCTCGATCGCGGTGGACGGCGTCTCGCTGACCGTCTCGGCGATCAGCCCCGCCGCCGAGCCGGAGCAGTGGTTCGAGGTCTCGCTGATCCCCGAGACGCTCGCCGTCACCACGCTGGGCGCGCGCGCGATCGGCGATCAGGTCAACATCGAGACCGACGTCCTGGCCCGCCACGTCGAGCGGATGCTCGCCCTGCGCTCGATCGCGGAGGCCCGCTCATGAGCCTCGCCACCATCCCCGAGGCCGTCGAGGCACTGCGCGCCGGGCGCCCGATCATCGTCGCGGACGACGAGGGCCGCGAGAACGAGGGCGACGTCATCGTCTCGGCCCAGCTCGCCAGCCAGGAGACGATCGCCTGGATGGTCCGCCACTCCTCCGGGTTCATCTGCGCGCCGATGACCAACGAGATCGCCGACCGCCTCGCCCTGCCGCTGATGGTGGTCGAGAACGAGGACCCGCGCGGCACCGCCTACACGCTGTCCGTCGACGCGGCCGACCGGCTCTCCACCGGCATCAGCGCCTCCGACCGCGCGCACACCCTCCGCGTGCTGGCCGACCCCGAGGCGACCCCCTCCCGCCTGAACCGCCCCGGCCACATCCTGCCGCTGCGCGCCGTCGACGGCGGCGTGCGCGAGCGCGACGGGCACACGGAGGCGGCCGTCGACCTGATGAAGCTCGCCGGCCTGTACCCCGTGGGCGCGATCTCCGAGATCGTCGCCGAGGACGGCGAGATGATGCGGCTGCCCGGCCTGATCGCCCTCGGCGAGCGCGAGGGCGTGCCGGTGACCACGGTCGCGGCCCTCATCGCGTACCTGCAGGAGTTCCACTGCGACGCGGAGGTGCCCGTCACGGTCGCGGTCCCGGAGAGCGCGCGGGTGAGCTTCGAGGTCGAGACCACGGTGCCGACCACCCACGGCCCGTTCCGCATCCGCGCCTACCGCGACCGGCAGACCGGAGCGGATCACGTCGCGATCCTCGCGGGAGAGGTCGCCGCGGGGCGGCCCGCCCTGGTGCGCGTGCACTCCGAGTGCCTGACCGGCGAGGCGTTCGGCTCGCTGAAGTGCGAGTGCGGACCCCAGCTCGACGCCGCCCTCGACACGATCCAGCGGGACGGCGGCGTCGTCGTCTACCTCCGCGGGCACGAGGGCCGGGGCATCGGCCTGATCAACAAGCTGCGCGCCTACCGCCTGCAGGAGGACGGCCTCGACACCCTCGACGCGAACCTCGCCCTCGGGCTCCCCGCCGACGCGCGGGACTACGGAGCGGCGGTCGGGATCCTCGAGGACCTCGGCCTCACCGAGGTGCGCCTGCTCACCAACAACCCCGAGAAGGTCCGCCAGCTCACCGACCGCGGCATCGTCGTCGCCGAGCGCGTGCCGCTCGTCGTCGGAGTCGGCGCCTTCAACGAGGGCTACCTCGAGACCAAGCGCGACCGCATGGGCCACACCCTCGACAGCGTCCTCGACCACGACCCCCTCGACGCCGGGATCTCCGGCCTCGCCCTCGACGCCGGGATCGCCGGCGCCACCACGAAGGAGTAGCAATGGCCGGTAGCGGCGCCCCCACCACCTCCCCTCTCGACGGCGCGGGACTGCGCGTCGTCGTCATCGCGGGCACCTGGCACGAGCAGATCAGCGACGGTCTGATCGCCGGAGCGGGCCGAGCCCTCGACGAGGCCGGAGCGTCCTGGTCGCTCGTGCGCGTGCCCGGCTCGTTCGAGCTGCCCGTCGCCTCGAAGGCGGCCCTGGAGGCGGGGGCCGACGCGGTCGTCGCCCTCGGCGTGATCATCCGCGGCGGCACCCCGCACTTCGAGTACGTCTCGGACGCCGCCACCTCCGGGCTCACCACCGTCTCGATCCTGACCGGCAAGCCGGTCGGCTTCGGCGTGCTCACCTTGGACACCGAGCAGCAGGGCATCGATCGCGCGGGCCTTCCCGGCTCGAAGGAGGACAAGGGGCGCGAGGCGGCCGAGGCGGCGGTCTCGACCGCTCTGCTCCTCCGCTCGCTGCGCGGCTGAACCACTGCGGGCGGCTCCCGTCCTGGGGCCGCCCGCACACGAACCTGGGAGAACACGGAGTAAAGTGGACGGGTCGTCACGAGCGACCCCTCTCTCCTCCCCCTCGCCACAGCGGCCCGCGACGCCCGATCGACGCCCCGCCCCGCCGGCTCGGGGGGAGCCGCCGTCCACACGGAGCCCCTCCCTCATGTCTTCTCCCGCCGTCTCCGACGCGCCAGCAGCCGCCCCGCAGAACTCCCGCGGCCGCGTCATCCTCGCCAGCCTCATCGGCACGTCGATCGAGTTCTACGACTTCTACGCCTACGCGACCGCCGCCGTCCTGGTCTTCCCGTCGCTCTTCTTCGTCAACGAGGACCCGGCCACGGCCCTCCTCGCCTCCTTCGCCGTCTTCGGCGTCGCGTTCATCGCGCGCCCGATCGGGTCGATCATCTTCGGCCACTTCGGCGACCGCGTCGGCCGCAAGGGCACCCTCGTCGCCTCGCTGCTCACCATGGGCGTCGCGACCTTCCTGATCGGCTGCCTGCCCACCGCGCTCACGCCCGGCTGGGAGTTCCTCGCTCCGTTCCTGCTCGTGGTGATGCGCTTCTGCCAGGGCCTCGGCCTCGGCGGCGAGTGGTCCGGAGCCGCGCTGCTCGCGACCGAGAACGCACCGGCCGGCAAGCGCGCCATCTACGGCACCTTCCCGCAGCTGGGCGCACCGATCGGCTTCATCGTCGCCAACGTCCTGTTCCTGGTGCTCGCGAGCACGATGAGCGACGAGACGTTCGCGGCCTGGGGCTGGCGCGTGCCGTTCCTGGCGAGCGCCGTGCTCGTGATCATCGGGCTCTACGTGCGGTTCAAGCTCGTCGAGACGCCGGCGTTCCAGAAGGTCGTCGAGAAGGGCGAGGTCGCCAAGCTGCCCCTCGCCCGCGTCTTCGTCACCAGCTGGCGCCCGCTCATCCTGGGCACCTTCATCATGCTGGCGACCTACGTGCTCTTCTACCTGATGACCACGTTCACGCTGACCTACGGCACCTCGCCCGTCGACGGCGCGGTTCCGGGCCTCGGCTACACGCGCAACGACTTCCTCGTCATGCTGATCGTCGGCGTGGTGTTCTTCGGGATCTTCACGCTCGTCTCCGGCCCGCTCGCGGAGCGCTTCGGCCGCCGGCGGACGCTGCTCGTGGTGACCGCGGCGATCCTCGTGTTCGGCCTGCTCTTCGTGCCCCTGTTCAGCGCCGGCTTCGCGGGCGTCATGGCCGTCCTGATCCTCGGCTTCACGCTGATGGGCCTGACCTTCGGCCCGATGGGCGCCGTCCTCCCCGAGCTGTTCCCGACCAACGTCCGCTACACCGGCTCGGCGATGGCGTACAACCTCGCATCGATCCTCGGAGCGGCCCTCGCGCCGATCATCGCGGTCGCGCTCTGGAGGGCGGCGGGCGGCAGCACCGTGCTGGTCGGCCTCTACCTCAGCGCCGCGGCCGTGCTGACGCTGATCGCGCTCCTGCTCTCCAAGGAGACGAAGAACGCGTCGTACCACGACAACGTGTCGTAGGACTCCCTGCAGAGGACGGCCCGTCGGGATCCCCCGGCGGGCCGTCCGCGTCTCCGCCGCCTCCCTGAGCACCGGGCCCGCCCTCTGGCGGCCTGCTCGCAGCGACGACGGGGCAGAATGGACGGCGATGAGCACCACCACCTCCCGGCGCGGCGGACGACGACCCTCCCGCGACGACGGACCCCGCGCCTCCTTCTCGCAGCTCGTGCCCTACCTGCTCGAGCACCGCGGCATCCTCTCGGTCGTCGTGGTCCTCAGTCTGTTCGGAGCGGCGGCGAGCCTCGGCCAGCCCCTGCTCGTCGGCCAGGTCATCACCCGGGTCCAGTCCGGTCTCGATCTCGGCCCGCTCGTCTGGGCCCTCGTCGGCCTGGTCGTGGCCTCCGGGCTCATCTCGGGCTTCGCGCACTACCTGCTCCAGCGCACCGGCGAGGGGATCGTGCTCTCGAGCCGCCGCCGCCTCGTCGCACGGCTGCTGCGCCTCCCCATCCGGGAGTTCGACGCGCGCCGCACCGGCGACCTCGTCTCCCGCGTCGGCTCCGACTCCACGCTCCTGCGCGCCGTGCTGACCCAGGGGCTCGTCGACTCGATCGCGGGCTCCCTCGTCTTCGTCGGCGCGATCATCGCGATGGCCGTCATCGACTGGGTGCTGCTGCTGATCATCGTGGCGGTGGTGGCGGTGGCCCTCGGGCTCGCGCTGACCCTCGGCCGCGGCATCCGCACCGCCAGCCGCAAGGCGCAGGAGAAGGTCGGCGATCTGGCCGCGGCCGTCGAGCGCGCCATCAGCGCCGTCCGGACGATCCGTGCCGCCGGAGCCACCGACCGTGAGATCGCGGTCGTCGACCAGCACGCGACGGAGGCGTACCGCCTCGGGATCCGCGTCGCACACGTCTCGGCCCTCGTGGTGCCGGTGGCCGGGATCGCCATGCAGGTCGCCTTCCTCGCCGTCCTCGGCGTCGGCGGCTACCGCGTCGCGTCCGGCGCGATCGACATCGCCCAGCTGGTCTCGTTCATCCTCTTCCTCTTCATGATGGTGATGCCGCTCGGCAACTTCATCGGCGCCATCACCTCGGTGAACTCGGCGCTGGGCGCCCTCGGCCGCATCCAGGAGATCATCGACCTGCCGATCGAGGGCGACGGCGACGCCTCCGCGGGCGGCCTCGGCGCCGGCGTGGCGGAGGAGGCCATCTCCTTCGAGGACGTGGTGTTCTCCTACGAGGAGGGCGCCGTGCCCGACGCGGCGGCCGTGGCGGACGAGCGCGACCGCACCGTCCTGCGCGGCGTCTCCTTCACCGTGCCGCGCGGCAAGCGCACCGCCCTGGTCGGGCCGTCGGGAGCGGGCAAGAGCACGATCCTCGCCCTCATCGAGCGGTTCTACGACCCGGAGGCCGGCGTCGTCCGACTCGGCGGTGTCGACATCACGGCCATCGACCGCGACGCGCTCCGCGCGCAGATCGGCTACGTCGAGCAGGACGCCCCCGTCCTGGCCGGCACCATCCGCGAGAACCTCGTCCTCGGCCGCCCCGACGCCGACGACGCCGACTGCCTCCGGGTGCTCGAGGCGGTGAACCTGACCGACGTGCTCGAGCGCAACCCGCTCGGCCTGCACGCGCCGGTGGGCGAGAGCGGAGTGATGCTCTCGGGCGGTGAGCGTCAGCGCCTCGCGATCGGCCGCGCGCTCCTGGCGGCCCCGCCGATCCTGCTGCTGGACGAGTCCACGTCGAGCCTCGACGGCCTCAACGAGCAGCGCCTGCGCCTGGCGATCGACGCGGTCGCCGAGAACCGGACCCTGCTGGTGATCGCGCACCGCCTGTCGACGGTGGTCGACTCCGACCGCATCGTCGTGCTGCAGAAGGGCGAGGTCGTGGGAGTCGGCACCCACTCCGAGCTCGTCGAGTCGACGCCGCTCTACCGGGACCTCGCCAAGCACCAGCTGCTCGTCTGACGGACGCCGCAGCGGCGTCTCGCGACCGCCGCCGCCTCATGCCGGTCGACCAGCCGCGCAGCGGCGTGTCGAGCGCCCGCACGTCTCGACCGGCAGCCTGCGCCCGCTCGTCCCTCAGCGCGGCGGCAGCCGCAGGGCCCCGTCGAGCCGGATGGTCTCGCCGTTGATCATGGGGTTCTCGACGATGTGCCGCACCAGGGCCGCGAACTCCTCGGGGCGTCCGAGGCGGGCCGGATGCGGCGTCGCCGAGCCGAGCGCCTCGCGGGCCTTGTCCGGCAGCCCGGCGAGCAGGGGCGTGTCGAACGTGCCCGGTGCGATCGACACCACACGCACGAGCCGGGCCGCGAGCTCGCGCGCGAGCGGCAGGGTCATCGCCGCCACGGCTCCCTTCGACGCGGCGTAGGCCGCTTGCCCGATCTGCCCCTCGAAGGCGGCGACGGAGGCGGTCGTCACCAGGACTCCCCGCTCCCCGTCGACCGGCTCCCGCTCGGCGATCGACGCCGCGGCGAGGCGCAGCACGTTGAGCGTCCCGGTCGTGTTGATCCGCAGCACCCGCTCGAACTGCTCGAGCGGCAGCGGCCCGTCGCGTCCGAGCAGCCGCCCGGGTGTGGCCACGCCTGCACAGCTCACGGCGACGCGCAGCTCCCCCGCCGCCGCCACGGCGCGCGAGACGGCGTCCGGATCGAGGACGTCCCCGGCGATCAGCTGCACGGAGGCGGGCAGACGCGCGGCCTCCACCGCGTGCGGCAGATCGAGCACGACCACGTGCGCTCCTGCGGCGTCGAGCGCCGTCGCCGTCGCGGCTCCCAGTCCGGACGCTCCCCCCGCGATCAGCGCGGACGTCCCCTCGAGTCGCATGGTCAGCCCGCCGGAGCGGGGGTGGAGTCGGCGTCGGGATCGTCGGTCGGCTCGCTGCCGGGCTCCCCCGTCGGATCACTGCTCGGCTCTCCGGACGCGAGCGCCTGCGCCGAGCAGTCGGTCAGGGTGGCGTCGTAGGCGTCACGGGCGCGCTGCGCCGCCAGGCGGACCTCCTCCTCCGCGAGCGGGCTCGCGAGCGGCGGCCGGTCGCTCAGGCCGTAGCGGGCGAGGCAGTCGCTGATCAGTCGGGTCATGCGCGCTCCGCTCTCGGCATCGGCTGTGCCGGTGGGCGCCGGGGCAGCGGTAGCGACGGAGCCCGAGTCGCGCACGGACCCGTCCGGCACCTCCGCAGCGGGACCGGAGCAGGCGGTGAGGCTCAGTGCGAGCGCGACTCCGACGAGCAGCGCGACGGGCGGGCGGAGCGTCGTGCGCAGGAGCATGGACGACCTCGTTCGTGACGGCTGCGGGCGGGAGTGCGGCCACGGTAGCGCAGTCGATGCTTCCGGCGAGCGCTGGGCGCGCTCTCACGCCCCAGTGGCACCCCCAACGGGGCACAGGCGCGCCTGTCAGGAGGGCTCGGCGAGCGCCCACATCGCGACCGCCGACGCCGCAGCGACGTTGAGCGAGTCGATCCCGTGCCGCATCGGGATCTGGACGGCGACATCGGCGGCGGCGAGCGCGTCGGCGGTGAGACCCTGCCCCTCGGTGCCGAGCACGAGGGCGACGCGCTCCGGAGCGCGGGCGGTGAAGTCCCGCAGGGGCACCGCCTCCGGGGTCAGAGCCATCGCCGCGATCGTGAAGCCCGCTCCGTGCAGGAGCCGCTGCGTCGAGGGCCAGTCGCCGACGCGCGTCCAGGGCACCTGGAGGACCGTTCCCATGCTCACGCGGATGGCGCGGCGGTAGTACGGATCGGAGCAGCGCGGCGTCACCAGCACGGCATCGGCTCCGATGGCCCCGACGGAGCGGAAGATCGCGCCGACGTTCGTCGGGTCGACCACGTCCTCGAGCACGACGACGCGGCGCGCTCCCGCGAGCAGGCCGGCCGGGTCGGGCAGCACGGGCCGGTCCATCGCCGCGATCAGGCCGCGGTGCAGGGTGTACCCGGTGAGCTCGGCCAGGAGCTCACCCGGGCCCGTGAGGACGGGGACGTCGAAGCGGCCGACCAGGCGCTCGGCCTCGCCGGCCGACCCGCCGAGGGCGAGCACCGAGCGCGGCCGGTGCCCGGCGGCGATCGCGCGCTCGAGCACGAGCGCCGACTCCGCGATGTACAGGCCGTGCGGGCCGCGGGCGTTCTTCAGCGCGACGTCGGTCGCGTGCGCGTAGTCGCGCAGCCGCGGGTCGTCGAGCGCGGTGACCTCGATCCGCTCCACCGGATCAGGCGAAGGGGTCGGGGGTGAGCGTGTACTTGGTGCTGAGGTACTCGTGGATCCCCTCGAGTCCGCCCTCGCGGCCGAGGCCCGACTGCTTCACCCCGCCGAAGGGCGCCGCCGCGTTCGACACCACGCCGACGTTGAGGCCCATCATTCCGGTGGCGAGCCGCTCGATCATCCGCTGACCGCGGGCGAGGTCGCGCGTGAAGACGTAGGACACCAGTCCGTACTCGGTGTCGTTGGCGAGCGCGACGGCGTCGTCCTCGTCGGTGAACGGCACGATCGCGAGGACCGGGCCGAAGATCTCGGTGCGCAGGATCTCGCTCTCCCGGTCGACCCCCGCGAGCACGGTCGGCCGGTAGAAGTGGCCCGCCCCCTCGATCCGATCGCCGCCGGTGAGCAGGCGCGCGCCGCGGGAGACGGCGTCCTCCACCAGCGCGGACGCCTTCTCGACCGCGCGCTCGTCGATCAGCGGGCCGATGGTCACTCCGTCCTCGGTGCCGCGGCCGACGCGCAGAGCGCGCACGCGCCCCACGATCCGCGCCGCGAACTCCTCGGCGATCGACTCGTGCACGAAGAAGCGGTTGGCGGCCGTGCAGGCCTGGCCGATGTTGCGGAACTTCGCGAGCATCGCGCCCTCGACCGCCCGGTCGAGGTCGGCGTCCTCGAACACGACGAAGGGCGCGTTGCCGCCCAGCTCCATCGAGGTCCGCAGCACGTTCTCGGAGGCCTGCTGCAGCAGCGTGCGCCCAACGGGCGTGGAGCCGGTGAAGGACACCTTCCGCAGGCGGGGATCCGACAGGATCGGAGCCGACACGGCTCCCGCCGAGGACGTGGTGACCACGTTGAGCACGCCGTCGGGGAGCCCCGCCTCGGCGAGCAGTGCCGCGAAGGCGAGCGTGGTGAGCGGAGTGAGCTCGGCCGGCTTCACGACGACGGTGCAGCCCGCCGCCAGCGCCGGAGCGATCTTCCGCGTCGCCATCGCGAGCGGGAAGTTCCAGGGGGTGATGAGGTAGCAGGGGCCCACCGGGTGCTGCGAGACGATCATCCGGCCGCTGCCCTCGGGCGAGACTCCGTAGCGTCCGCTGATGCGCACCGCCTCCTCGCTGAACCAGCGGAGGAATTCGCCGCCGTACACGACCTCGCCCCTCGCCTCCGCGACCGGCTTGCCCATCTCGAGCGCCATCAGGAGCGCGAACTCCTCGGTGCGCTCCTGCAGGAGGTCGAACGCCCGCCGGAGGATCTCGCCCCGCTTCCGCGGCGCCGTCGCGGCCCACGACGGACCGGCGGCGACGGCGGCGTCGAGCGCCCGGACCCCGTCCTCCGGAGTCGCGTCGGCGATCGAGACCAGGACCGCTCCGGTAGCCGGGTCCTCGACGTCGATCGAGCCGCCGCCTGAGGCGTCCACCCACTCACCGCCGATCAGCAGCTGCGTGGGGATGCGGGCGAGCAGAGCGGTCTCGGCGGCGCGGGACGCGACGGAATCAGTCACAGGAGGGAACCACTTCTTCGGATCGGAGCGCGCAGACCGCGCCAGGAGGAGCTTCTCGTCGTCCCAGTGTAGGACGGGCGATCGCTCCGGGGGCGGGGTCGCCGGGAGCCGCGAGGACCTGCGCCTCCCTGAGCCCTGTGGAGGGACGAGCCCTCAGACGGACCGCTCGACGCGGACTCCCGCCTCCGTGAGCTCTCGCAGCGCCGCGGCACTCGCCTCCTCGGAGACGCCCGCGACCAGGTCCTCGAGCACGCGGACCTCGAGCCCCGCCCGTCGCGCGTCGAGTGCCGAGGCGCGCACGCAGTGGTCGGTCGCGAGTCCCACGACGTCGAGCGCTGTGACGCCCCGCTCCGCGAGCACGGCGCCGAGCTCCTCGCCCGCCTCCGTCGTGCCCTCGAAGGCCGAGTAGGA
Source organism: Rathayibacter sp. VKM Ac-2805 (assembly GCF_009834265.1). Classification (NCBI taxonomy): domain Bacteria; kingdom Bacillati; phylum Actinomycetota; class Actinomycetes; order Micrococcales; family Microbacteriaceae; genus Rathayibacter; species Rathayibacter sp. VKM Ac-2805. The sequence continues at coordinate 1,083,285 of NZ_CP047185.1, read as the reverse complement.
GGGGCGGCCCTGCCCCTTGAGGATCTGCACGTCGATCCGAGCGGTGTCCAGGGCCGGGTGGAACCGCGCGCCGTCCGTGCCGGCGACGCAGTGGACGGGCCAGCTGTCGACGAAGTCCGGCTCCACCGCGAAGTGGCCGCCGTTGTCGGAGTCGCCCTCGTGCCAGTCGCGGGAGGCCAGCACCGCGGAGTACCGGTCGGCGTGCGCCGCCAGATGCGCGGTGATGCCCTGGGCGACGGCCGCGCCGCCTGTGACGGCGAGCGCGCCGCCCTCGGTGAAGTCGTTCTGCACGTCGACGATCAGGAGTGCGGTGGTCATCGTGGGCCTTCCGGGAGGAGGTGGAGAGGAGGAGCGGGCGGCCGACCCGTCCGGGTCAGGAGTCGGAGAGCGAGGATCCGCAGCGGTAGACGCCCGTCACGAGGGCGTCGATCGCGGTCTTCGCCGAGTCGGAGACGTCGCCGAGAGCGTAGACCGCGAAGGTCAGCTCGGTGCCGTCCGCCGCGGTGACCACGCCGGCCAGGGTGTAGCCGGTGTCGATCCAGCCCGTCTTCGCCCGCACCGCGCCGTCGGCCGCGGCGTTGTCGCCGGCGAAGCGGTCGGAGTAGGAGAGCGAGCCCGTCCGGCCCGACACCGGCAGGCCGTCCAGGAGGATCCCCAGCTGCCCCTCGCGGGCCTGCACCTTCCGGAGCAGCTCGGTGAAGTACGCCGGCGCGACCGCGTTGTCGTCGCTCAGACCGGAGCCGTCGACGATCGCGATCCCGGACGTGTCGACACCGTAACCGGCGAGCCCCTGCAGCACACCGGCCTGCTCGGCAGCGAAGTCGCTGCCCGCGCCGGTGCGGATCGCGACGAGCCGCGCGAGCATCTCGGCGATCGCATTGTCGGAGACGAGCAGCATCTGCTGCACGAGCGTGCCGACCGGGGCCGACTCGACCGAGCCGAGAACCGCGGCGCCCGCGGGAGCGGTCCCGGTGGAGACCACGGGCGAGCCGTCCAGCTCGTCGGCGAACGCCTCTCCGGCCCGGCCGACCGGATCCGTGCCGCGCTCGGAGGTCGAGGCCGTGGGGTCCTCGCGATCGCCGTCCACCTGGAGCGCCGTGATCTCTGGCATGTAGCCGTCGACCTGCTCCTTGCGGTTCCAGCTCGGCTGCCAGGTCTCGCCCGAGTAGAGGGAGGAGTCGAGCACCAGCGACGTGATCGGCGTCCCGGCGGTGGAGGGGTCGGCCTCCCAGGCGCTCTCGACCTGCGCCGCGAGGTCGTCGAGGTGGGCCGCTCCGGCGTAGGTCGACTCCCGGCCGGTCGGGAGCCGGGTCAGGGTGAGGTCTCCCCCGCCGACAAGGACGACGCTCCCGGGTTCGCTCCCCCGGACCACGGTGGTGGCGATCCGCGTGTCCGGGCCGAGGACCGCGAGCGCCGACGCGGCCGTGAGGATCTTGAGGGCGGAGGCGGTGCGGGACGCGGTCCCGCCCCCGCGGTCGAACAGGACCTCGCCCGTCGCGGCGTCGACCACACGCGCCTGCATCGAGCCGAGGCGCGGGTCGGCGGCGAGCCCCGCCACCGAGCAGGTGCGGAGCGCCTCGGCCGCCGCTTCGGCGGTCGGCCGCGCCGTGGCCGTCGGCGTCGGTGCGGGAGTCGCGGTGGCGGTCGGGGTCGAGACGACGGGCAGCGCCCCGGGCTCCGCGGCGCTGCCGAGGGCCGTCCCCACGCCGAAGGCGCCGCCACCGAGCACGGCGGCCGCGAGCACCGCGGCGACCACGAGAGTGCGGCGACGGCGGGGAGGAGGCGTGTCGGTCATCCGCAACAGGGTAGCGACGCGAGTTCGACGCGACCTGGACGTCGCGGATGAGGCCGGGAACTCGCGGATCCGGCCGGGACGTCGCGGATGACGGGAGAGGGAGCCGCCTGTGGGAATCGAACCCACGACCTTCTCATTACGAGTGAGACGCTCTGCCGACTGAGCTAAGGCGGCGTGCACGCGGGGCCTGAGCCCCGGACACGATTACACAGCATAGCCTGCTCGCGCCCCCGGGCGTGAATCAGGACGGCGCGGTCGAGCAGAGGCTCCGCGACGGCGGCGGCGACCGCCTCGCTCGGCTCAGGCGAGCGCGCCGCGGAGCTCCTCGAAGGAGCGGGCGATGCGTCCGGGCAGGGCCTCCCGGCCGTCGTGATCGACCCAGGCCGCCCAGGCGTGGCGGACGGCGGCGAGCCCGAGGAGCGTCAGCATCCGCGCCCGGCTGCGCACCCGCTCCGCGTCGTCGTCCTCCTGGCCGAGACGCTCGGCGACGAGCCCCTCGACCGCAAGCTCGAACTCGCGCATGCCCGCGATCTTCAGACCGACCAGATGCGGGTGCTCGCGGAAGAGCGCGCGGCGGAGGACGTGCAGCTCCCGGTCCTCCTCGAGCGGCTCCTCCATCGCGGCGACGAAGACCCTCTGCAGGTCCTCGAGCACGGCGCCCCGGCCCGCGACGAACGCCGCCGCCGTCTCGTCGGCGATGACCGGGAGCCCGCCGACCAGCGCGTCCTCCTTCGAGGCGAAGTAGTTGAAGAAGGTGCGCGTGGAGACGTCGGCGGCGCGCGAGACGTCGTCGATGGTCACGCGCTCCGGCCCGCGCTCGCTAGCGAGGCGGAGGACGGCGATCTCGATCGCCCGCCGCGTGGCCAGGCGCTTGCGCTCGCGGAGCCCGGGCTGCTGCTCGCGGGACCGCTCCTGCTCGGTCAGCACTGCGGGTCCACCTCCGGGACGGTCCCCTCGAGCAGGTACGCGTCGACCGCGTCGTTCACGCAGGACGTCGACTTGTTGTAGGCCGTGTGGCCCTCGCCGTCGTAGGTGACCAGGTGACCGGCGGAGAGCTCGCCCGCGAGCGCCTGCGCCCACACGTAGGGCGTCGCGGGATCGTTCGTGGTGCCCACGACCAGGATGGGCGCCGAGCCCTCCGCGGTGATCGGCTCGCGGGAGCCCTCGAACGCCGCCGGCCACTCGCTGCAGAGGATGTCGCCGTAGGCCATGTAGCGGCCGATCGTCGGCGCGGCCTGCTCGAGAGCGGCCTCGTCGGCGCGCATCGAGGCGGTGTCGGCGTCGTAGGAGTAGTCGACGCAGTTGATCGCGAGGAACGCCTCGGTGGTGTTGTCCGCGTACCGGCCGTCCGCGTCGCGCCCGTTGTAGGCGTCCGCGTACTGGAACGCGACCGCGGGGTCGCCCCGGCGGACGCCGGCCAGCATCTCGCTCAGCGCTCCCCACGCCGTGGCGTCGTAGAGCGGGTAGACGATCGCGGTGAACAGCGTGCTCGCGCCGAGCTCACGGCCGTCGGCGGCCCGGATCGGCGAGGCGTCCACGTCCTCGAGCATGCGCTTCAGCTGGGCCATCCCCGCGTCGACGGTGCCGGTGAACGGGCAGTCGTCCGAGCGGAGGCAGTCGGCGAGGTAGGCGCGCAGTGCGCTCTCGAACCCCTTCGCCTGCTCGCGCACCACGTCGAACGAGGTGGCCGCCGGATCGATCGCGCCGTCGAGGACGAGGCGGCCGACCCGGTCCGGGAACAGCCCGGCGTAGGTCGCTCCGAGGAACGTGCCGTAGGAGTAGCCGAGGTAGTGCAGCGTCTCATCGCCGAGCGCCGCGCGCAGCACGTCGAGATCACGGGCGGCGCTCGGGGTGCCGACCTCGGGCAGCAGCGGCCCGCTGCGCTCCTGGCAGGCGGCGGCGAACGCAGCGGCGGACGTGCGCTGCGCCTGGATCCACTCGTCGCTGCCCCGCTCCCCGGGCGTGATGTCGTAGAGGTAGGAGTCGAGGCCCGCGGCGTCGAGGCAGGAGACCGCGGTGGAGGCGCCCACTCCGCGCGGATCGAAGCCGACGACGTCGTACCGGGCGGCGAGCGCGGTGTCGACCGCGTAGTCGGCGCTGTCGCGGATGAAGTCGACGCCCGACGCTCCCGGTCCGCCCGGGTTCACGAGCAGGGAGCCGATCGCCGGTCCCTTCGTCGCGGGTCGGCGCACCAGGGCGATCGACGCCGTCTCCCCCGAGGGGTCGTCCCAGTCGAGCGGGACTGTCGCGTCGGTGCAGAGAGCGCCGTCGCCGCAGTCGTCCCAGACCAGCACCTGCGAGTAGTAGCGCTCCAGGGAGTCGTCGACGGTCTGCGGATAGGGGGTGGAGTTCCGGTCGACGCTCGGGCCGGGCGCGAAGCAGCCGGTCAGGAGGGACGCGGCCGCGGCGAGCGCGACGACGGCGGCCGACCGGCGCCCCCGCCTCACGCGGCCACCGGGCGGCGCGCCGCGACGACGAGCAGCGCCTCGAGAGCGAGGACCGGGGAGACGTTCGCGTCGATCCGCTGCCGGGCGGTCGCGATCGCGTCGAGGACGGCGAGCGTGCGGTCGGGCGGAGTCGCGTCGGCGAGCGCGGTCATCTCGGTCCGGACCTCCTCGTTGATGACGCCGCCGGGCGCTCCGAGCTGGAGGCGCACCACGTCGCGGTAGAGGGAGAGCAGGTCGACGAGGATCCGGTCGAGGCCGTCGCGGAGGCTCCGCGTCGCGCGTCGCTTCTGATCCTCCTCGAGCGCCCGCAGCTGCGAGCGGAGCTGCGCGGGCACGGTGCCCCCGGGCTCGACGCCGAGCGAGCGCAGCGCCTGCTGCCGCTCGGCCTCGTCGCGCTCGAGGGTGATCGCCTTGGCGTCCTCGGTCGCGACCTCGATCATCCGGGCAGCGCCGAGCACCGCGTCCGAGACGCCGCGGAGGCGCAGGGCGATGCGGAGCGTCTCCTCGCGGCGCTCGCGCGCGTTCGCGTCGGTCGCCAGGCGGTGCGCCATCCCGATGTGGCTCTGAGCCTGGCGGGCGGCGCGCTCGGCGGTCTCGGGGTCGACCCCGTCGCGGCGCTCGAGGAGCCCGGCGACGTCCTCGACGCTCGGCACGCGGAGCCGCACGGAGCGGACGCGGGAGCGGATGGTGGGGAGCAGATCGGCCTCGCTCGGGGCGCACAGGATCCAGACCGTGCGCTCCGGCGGCTCTTCGAGCGCCTTCAGCAGCACGTTGGACGTGCGCTCGCTCATCCGGTCGGCGTCCTCGATGACCATGACGCGGTAGCGCGACACCGAGGGCGAGTACTGCGAGCTGCTGACCAGCCGCCGCACCTCGTCGATCGAGATGATCACGCGCTCGGTCGTCAGCACGGCGAGGTCGGGATGGGAGCGGGCGGCGACCTGGCGGCAGTCGGGGCACTCCCCGCAGCCGCCGTGGCGGCAGAGCAGTGCGGAGGCGAACGCGTAGGCGAGGTTCGAGCGGCCGGACCCGGGAGGGCCGGTGATGAGCCAGGAGTGCGTCATCGACGACGACTCCCGGCCACGGTCGTCCCGGGGCGTCGAGGCGTCCTGCAGGGCGCCGATGGCGTGCTCCTGCCCGACGAGCTGGCTCCAGACGGTCATGCCACCAGGCTAACCGCGAGCACCGACAGCCGACGCGCCGTCGAGGAGCGCGGCGACCCGCTCCCGCACCGCGGCCGCGATCTCCTCGACGGGGAGAGCGGCGTCCAGGACGAGGAAGCGCTCGGCGTCCGTCTCGGCGATCGCCAGGAACGCCTCGCGCACGCGCCCGTGGAACTCCGCCTTCTCGGCCTCCAGCCGGTCGAAGCGGGTGCGGGCCGCGTCGAGCCGGCCCCGCGCGACGGCGGGGTCGAGGTCGAGCAGGACGGTGAGGTCGGGCCTCAGGTCGCGGGTGGCCCATTCCGAGAGCCGCCGGACCTCGACGGCGTCGAGGACCCGCCCGGCTCCCTGGTAGGCGACGGAGGAGTCGATGTAGCGGTCCTGCACGACGACCTCGCCGCGCTCGAGCGCCGGTCGCACGAGCGTCCCGATGTGCTGGGCGCGGTCCGCCGCGTAGAGCAGGGCCTCGGCCCGCGGGTCGATCTCGCCGCGGTGGTGCAGAACGATCTCGCGGATCTGCAGGCCCACCTCGGTGCCTCCGGGCTCGCGGGTGCGGACGACGGTCTCGCCCCGCGTGCCCAGCCACTCCTCGAGCAGCCGGGCCTGCGTGGTCTTGCCCGCGCCGTCCCCGCCCTCGAGGGTGACGAACAGCCCGGTCACGACTCCGTCGCGTCCGACGTCTCGGCGGCGGCCGCCGCAGCCGCGCGGCTCGCGGCGGTGGCGCGGGGCGCGGCGGGCTTCTTCGCTGCGGTCGTCTTCTTGGCGGCCGCTGTCGTCTTGGCCGCCGTCGTCTTGGCCGCCGTCGTCTTGGCCGCCGTCGTCTTGGCCGCCGTCGTCTTCGCCGCGGGCTTCTTGGCCGGCGCGCGCTTGGCCGGAGCCTTCTTGGCCGGGCCCTTCGCGCGCTTGTCGGCGAGCATCTGGACCGCCTGCTCGAAGTCGATCTCCTCGATCGTGAGGCCCTTGGAGATCGTGACGTTGGTCTCGCCGTCGGTCACATAGGCGCCGAAGCGTCCGTCGCGGATCCGGATCGGCTTGCCGCTGACGGGGTCCGCCTCGAACTCCTTCAGCGCGCTCGACGCGCGTCGCGCCCCGTACTTCGGCTGGGCGAAGATCTCGAGCGCCGTCGGCAGGTCGACCTCGAAGATCTGGTCCTCGCTGGTGAGCGACCGGCTGTCGGTGCCCTTCTTGATGTAAGGGCCGTACCGGCCGTTCTGAGCCGTGATCGGCTCGCCGCTCTCGGGGTCGTCGCCGACCGTGCGCGGCAGGTCGAGCAGGCGCAGCGCCGTCGCCAGGTCGATCGACGCGACGTCCATCGACTTGAAGAGGGAGGAGGTGCGCGGCTTCACGACAGCGGGCTTCTTCGCGCCGCGCTTCGCGGGCGCGGGCTCGACGACCTCCCCGGTGGCGGGATCCGCCGTGGTCTCCGGCTCCGGATCGACCTCGGTCACGTAGGGGCCGAAGCGCCCGTCCTTGACGACGACGGTCTTGCCCGAGTCGGGGTTGCTTCCCAGCACGCGGTCGGTCTGCACCGGGGCGTCGACGAGCTCCTGCGCCTTGGCGGGCGTGAGCTCGTCGGGAGCCAGCTCGAGCGGCAGGTTGACGCGACGCGGCGTCTCCTGCCCCTCCTCCTGGGCCACCTCGAGGTAGGGGCCGTACTTGCCGATGCGCAGGGTGATGTCGTCGGTGATCCGGACGGAGTTGATGCTCTTCGCATCGATCTCGCCGAGGTTGTCCACGACGTGTCGGAGCCCGGGGTGCGTGCCTCCGCCGAAGTAGAAGCGGTTGAGCCAGGCGACGCGGTCCTCCTCGCCGCCGGCGATGCGGTCGAGGTCGCCCTCCATCTCGGCGGTGAAGTCGTACTCCACCAGGTCGGAGAAGAAGTCCTCGAGCAGCCGGACCACCGAGAAGGCGATCCAGTTGGGCACGAGGGCGGTGCCGCGCGGAGTGACGTAGCCGCGGTCGACGATGGTGGAGATGATCGACGCGTAGGTCGAGGGCCGGCCGATGCCGAGCTCCTCGAGCGCCTTGACCAGGCTCGCCTCCGTGTAGCGCGGGGGCGGCGAGGTCTCGTGGCCCTTGGCCTCGACCTCGGCGACGACCAGGCTCTGGCCGACCTCGAGCACCGGCAGCTTGGCGTCCTTCTCGTCGCGGGCGCCGTGACGCTCCTCGTCGCGCCCCTCCTCGTAGGCGAGCAGGAATCCGCGGAAGGTGATGACGGTTCCGGAGGCGGTGAACTCGGCTGTCTTCGCGACGTCGCCGGCCGGCTCGGCGAGCAGCGTCACGGTGGCGGTCGAGCCCTTGGCGTCAGCCATCTGCGAGGCGACGGTGCGCTTCCAGATGAGCTCGTAGAGGCGGAGGTCGTTGCCGCGGAGGGTGCCCGAGAGCTGGTCCGGGGTGCGGAAGGTCTCGCCCGCGGGCCGGATGGCCTCGTGCGCCTCCTGCGCGTTCTTGTTCTTGCCGGAGTACAGCCGGGGCTTGTCCGGGACGGTCTCGGCTCCGTAGAGGGACGCGGCCTGGGTGCGTGCGGCGTTCAGCGCCTGCTGCGAGAGCCCGGGCGAGTCGGTCCTCATGTAGGTGATGAAGCCGTTCTCGTAGAGCGACTGCGCGACGCTCATCGTCTGGCGCGCCGAGAAGCGGAGCTTGCGCGCCGCCTCCTGCTGGAGCGTGGACGTGGTGAACGGGGCGGCGGGGCGGCGCGAGTACGGCTTGGACTCGAGGTTCGAGACCCGGACCGTGGTGGCGGGGTCACGCAGGGCCTCGGCGAGGGCACCGGCGGTGGACTCGTCGAGGACGGTGACGTCGCCCTTCAGCTGACCGCGGTCGTCGAAGTCGCGGCCGCTTCCGATCCGCTTGCCGTCGAGCCGGGCCAGGCGGGCGTCGAAGCCCGCCGCGGCGTCCGACTCGGGCGCCAGCACGGTGGCGAGGTCCCAGTAGCTCGCCGACACGAACGCCAGGCGCTCCCGCTCGCGGTCGACCACCAGGCGGGTCGCGGCCGACTGCACCCGGCCGGCCGAGAGCCCGGGGCCGACCTTGCGCCACAGCACGGGCGAGATCTCGTAGCCGTAGAGGCGGTCGAGGATGCGGCGGGTCTCCTGGGCGTCGACCAGGGAGGTGTCGATGTCCCGGGTGTTGTCGCGCGCCTTCTGGATCGCGTCCTTCGTGATCTCGTGGAAGACCATGCGGTGCACGGGGACCTTGGGCTTGAGCTCCTCGAGGAGGTGCCACGCGATGGCCTCGCCCTCGCGGTCCTCATCAGTGGCGAGGTAGAGCTCGTCGGCGTTCTTCAGCGCGCGCTTGAGGTCGGCGACCGTCTTCTTCTTCTGGTCGGAGACGACGTAGTAGGGCTCGAAGCCGTTGTCGACGTCGACGGAGAACTTGCCCAGCGGGCCCTTCTTCAGCTCCGGGGGGAGGTTCTTCGGCTCGATGAGGTCGCGGATGTGCCCGACGGAGGCGAGCACCTCGTAGCCGTCGCCCAGGTACTGGGCGATGGTCTTGGCTTTCGCCGGCGACTCGACGATCACCAGCTTCTTCGTGCCGGACACAGTTCTCCTCGATTGGTGCTGTCGGGTCGGACGACCAGTGGTCCGACGTCCCCTGCTGCGGGGAGACGGTGCGCGGCGACGTGGTGCGGGGAACGGCGACGCGTCCCCATCGGCGGGGGCGCCCGACAGGCACACCATACACACTGACCCCGGACGTGCTGCCCCCTCCCGAGGACACGGGGACGTCGGGAGGACGCTGGACACGGCCTCGGAGCCCCCTGCCCGGCCTGCCGTCGACGGGGGTGACGCGCGGCGCCGATCGGCGCATGATGAGGCATGGCAACGACGCACACCACCACGACTTCCGCCTACACGGCCAAGCTCCTCGACGGACCGCTGGAGGGCAAGACCCTCCGCCGGGGATACGGCGACGATCAGGCCCCCGCCGCACGCCTCGAGATCCCCGGGGCGAGGGCGGGCTCCCGCTACATCTACCTCCTCGCCGGCGGCCTCGAGCACGACGAGGGCGCGGGCGCCCTGCCGACCGCCGCCGCGTACCGGTACCAGCGCCTCTCCTCCGACTGACGCGCTCCAGCGGGAGTCGTCCGCACCTCGGTCCGGGCGACTCCCGCTGCTGCCTCCGCCCTCAGGGCGGCGGGCCGGCCCTCGACCGCACCGTGAGGGAGAGCGGACCCGCGGCGACGGCCGCCTCCGTTCTCGCGACGCCGCCGTCGACGTCGCAGAGGACGAGCTCGGCGCCGTTCGCGCGGGCCACGGCGGCGGCACGTCCGCACGGATCCCCGGCCAGCAGGCCGGAGGCGACGTCGGCCGCTGCCAGGGACGAGGCGTCCGCGGCGGCGACGGCTCGCTGGTGCCCGACGACTCCTGCGCAGCCGGCGAGCACGGCGGCCGTCACCAGGATCGTGCCCGCGACGACTCCGATCGACACGACCGCGGCCGAGCCCTCCTCCCGGTCGCGGACAGCCCCGGGGAGCCGGCGGATCACCCGCCCCCGCCCAGCGCGCAGGACCGGACCGAGACCGGGAGCGAGACCGCCGGGAGCGGGCGCAGCCGGGCCGCGACGTCGACGCAGACCAGTCCGTCCTGCTCCCCCGCCGTGAGCGACGCCCCCGTCACCCGGGCGAGCGGCGCGCGGGGGTCGTCGCCCCGGGCCGCGGACCGGGCCGCGTCGGCGGCCGCGTCGACGAGCCGGACGTACTGCGCCGAGGCCGCCACCGACCCCAGGCACAGCGCCAGCACCGCGACCACCGCCGGGAGCACGAGCGCGAGCTCGGCCGTGGCCGAGCCCTCCTCCTGGACGAGCCGCCCGCGCAGCTGCGGGAGGCCTCTCATCCCGCCGCGGTGAGCGCGCGGGTCACCAGGTCGGTCAGGATGCTCCGCACCTCGTCGCCCTTGAGGATGACCACCAGCAGCCCGGCGAAGCCGACCGCGGCCATCGTCGCGATCGCGTACTCCGCCGTCGCCGACCCCTCCTCGTCGCCCAGAGCGCCGAGACCTCCCCACCCGGGTCGGCGCCACTCGACGCGCCCCGCGGAGACGTCGATGCCCGTTCCTCCGCCGGACGCCGCACCTCCGCCGCTCCTCGAGCCCCGGCTCGTTCCGGGCACACCACTTCCCGCATCCCTGCTCCTACCGAGTCCTCGACTCCGGGAGACTCCCCCGCCGCTGATCGCCGTGTCACTTCTCATCCGTCCTGCTCCGTTCCGCCCCGCTCCGTGCCCCTCCTCCGAGGATCGCGGACTCCCGATCCCGCCGATCGGCCCTCCGGCCGATCCGTGGAGACGCCTCCCGATCCCGCCCCTGTGGAGGAGCGGTCGACCGCGTCACGCCGCCACCGAGAACGTCGAGAGCAGCACCGAGACGACCATCGGAGCCACTCCGAGCAGCAGGAACGCCGGCAGCACGCAGATCCCGAGCGGCAGCATCAGGGTCACGCCGAGCCGAGCGGCTCGCTCCCGCGCCCCGGAGGACGCCCGTGCCCGGACCAGAGCCGCCTCGCTCCGGAGCAGGCGTCCGGCCGGCACGCCCGCTGCCGCGGAGAGGGCGAGCACCGGGTCCGCGTCGGAGAGCACGCGCTCGCCCGAGTCGAGCCCGCACTCGGCGAGCGCCGCCACGACCCGGGCGCGCGACGACTCGATCGAGCCGCCACCGGCCAGCGCCACCGAGAGGAGGTCGAGCGCGAGCCCGGGCGCCGGATCGGCCGGGGCCGCGCTTCGGACGAGGCGCCGCGTCCACGCGTGCGCGGCCGCCATCAACCCGGCTCCCCCCACCAGGCAGACCGCACCGGGCACCGTCCCGAGGAGCACGCCGACCACGTCGAAGCCCAGCAGTGCCCCCAGACCCAGCGCCGCCAGCGGCAGAGCGCTCACGACCCTCCCGGTGGCGGAGGGACCGGCCAGAGCCACCTCGATGTCCCGGCGGGCGCGCGCCAGCTCGCGCAGGGACTCCGCCAGCTCGCCGAGAGCGGCGGCGACCGGCGCGCCGGAGTCGGCGGCCACCCGCCACGCGGCGGCCAGCGCCGCCCACGCGGTCGCCTCACCGGTGTCCGGCGCTCGCCGTCGCGGCCGCTTCCGCTCCGAGCCGCTCCGCCGCGAAACCGGCGTCCCGCGCAGCAGCGCCTCCGTCACGTCGCCCCCGCGGCCGGCCTCCTCCGACACCGCCCGGAGCAGTCGCCGCCGCCGCGCGTCCCCGCTGTCCGCCCCCTCCGCCCCCGCGAGATGCCCGAGGGCCGACGCGGGAGCCACTCCCGCCGCGAGGAGGACGGCCAGTCGGTGCACGACGGCCGCGACCTCGTCCAGCCCGTCGCGGCCCGTCACGCGCTCGACGTCGAGGCGCTCGGGAGCGACCCGTCCTCGACCCTCAGGCGGCCGGCCGCGTCGAGCGCGAACGTCCCGGATGCCGCCAGCCGCCGCCGCCCGTCGCGGCGCTCGAGGTGGAGCACCAGGTCGATCGCGCTGACCGTCTGGCGGGCGATCGCCTCGGGCCCGAGTCCCGCGAGGACCCCGAGCGCCTCGAGACGCGCGGGCACGTCCTCGAGGGAGTTCGCGTGGAGGGTCCCCGCACCGCCGTCGTGCCCGGTGTTCAGCGCGGACAGCAGCTCGCGCAGCTCGACGCCGCGGCACTCGCCGAGGACCAGGCGGTCCGGACGCATCCGCAGCGCCTCCCGCACGAGCCGGTCCAGGCCCACGGCACCGGCGCCCTCGAGGTTGGGCTGCCGCGCCTCGAGCGAGACGACGTGCGGATGCGCGGGCCGGAGCTCGCCGACGTCCTCGATGGCGACGATCCGCTCGGTCGGCGCCGCGCACCCGAGCAGGGCGCCGAGCAGGGTGGTCTTGCCTGATCCACCGGCTCCCGTGATCAGCAGGTTCCACCGCTCGCGGACCGCCCGGCGCAGAAGCCGCACTCCGTCGTCGTCCAGCATCCCGGCCGCCTGCAGCTCCCCGAGCGTCCAGGAGTCCGACCGCGGCACCCGCACCGACACGAGCGCTCCCCCGGTCGCCACCGGCGGCAGCACGACGTGCACGCGGACCCCGTGGCGGAGCCTGACGTCCACGCACGGGCTCGCCTCGTCGACGTGCCGTCCACCGGCCGCGACCAGCGCGACGGCCAGCCGCCGTGCTCCGGCGGCGTCGAGCGTCCACTCCGGAACCCGCTCCGCACCACCGCCCCGGTCGATCCAGAGGCCCCCGCCGCCGTTCACGAAGAGGTCGGTCACCGCGGGATCCGCGGCGTGCGGCGCGAGCAGCCCGAGACCGGCGGCGGCGGGCCGCACCGGCAGCGGGTCGCGGCGGTGCTCGGCGGGGACGAGGGGGACGAAGTCGCGAGTCATCCCGGCACGCTAGGAGCCCGTTCCGCGCGCCGGGGCGCTCCCTGCCCGATCGGAGGAGAGACGCCCGCGTCGGCGCCTGTGGAGGAACGACCCGGGCCGGACGCGCGCGCAGGGGCGGCCCGGGGCTCTGGGCAGGGAGCCGCTCCGAGGAGGGGCCCCACGGCGCAGAGAAGCCCAGTCGACGAGGAGACGTCCCGGCAACGCGGAAACGCCCCCGCGAGCAGGGCTCGAGCGGGGGCGTCCCTCCGCCGGATCCGGCGGGAAGAAGGGGGCGGCACCCATTGGGGGGAACGGGTGCCGCCTCGGCGGCGCTGGATTGGGGGGAATCACTTGCGCCGCTGGGCCGAAGTTCATTCGGCCGTATGCAACTGTAGGGGACGGATCGCGATTCGCCAAGCCCGGATCCTGTTCTCTGCGGACTCTTATCCGACACCCGCCCCGCACCCAGCTTGCGGCGCGCAGCGATCCCCGCCGGAGGCGGGCGCTACGGTGGTGCGACGCCGACCGCGCGGGCCGGCGAACGTCTCACTCGCGAAGGAGCGAATCGCAGATGTCCACTCCCCCCGACGCCCCGGCCGCCGACCGGAACGCCATCGACAACCTCCTCCACGAGACCCGCCGGTTCCCGCCGCCGGCCGATCTCGCCGCCGGAGCGGTCGCGACCGCCGCGCTCTACGACGAGGCCGCGGCCGACCGCCTCGCCTTCTGGGCCGACCGGAGCCGAGAGCTCCTGCACTGGCACCGGCCGTTCACGCGCACGCTCGACTGGAGCGAGCCCCCGTTCGCGAAGTGGTTCGACGACGGTGAGCTGAACGTGGCCTACAACTGCCTCGACCGCCACGTCCTGGCCGGCCACGGCGACCGCGTCGCCCTGCACTGGGAGGGCGAGCCCGGCGACTCCCGCTCGATCACCTACGCCGAGCTCACCGCCGAGGTGAAGCGCGCCGCGAACCTGCTCACGAGCCTCGGCGTCCGCGCCGGCGACCGCGTCGCGATCTACCTGCCCATGATCCCGGAGGCGGTCATCGCGATGCTGGCCGTCGCCCGGCTGGGGGCGGTCCACTCCGTCGTCTTCGGCGGCTTCAGCGCCGAGAGCCTGCGCGCGCGCATCGACGACGCGGAGGCGACACTCGTCATCACCGCCGACGGCGGCTGGCGCAAGGGCGCCGTCTCGCCCCTGAAGCCGGCGGTCGACGCCGCGCTCGCCCTCGGCGGCGAGTCCAGCGTCCAGCACGTCCTGGTCGTGCGCCGCGGAGGCAACGAGGTCGCCTGGCACGAGGGGCGCGACCTCTGGTGGCACGAGGAGATCGTGGCGGTCGACGCCGACCACGTCGCCAAGCCGTTCCCCGCCGAGCAGCCCCTCTTCATCCTCTACACGAGCGGCACGACCGGGAAGCCCAAGGGCATCCTGCACACCAGCGGCGGGTACCTCACCCAGGTCGCTTTCACGCACCGCGCGGTCTTCGACCTGCACCCCGAGTCGGACGTCTACTGGTCGACCGCGGACGTGGGCTGGATCACCGGGCACAGCTACGTCGTCTACGGCCCGCTCGCCAACGGCGCCACCCAGGTGATGTACGAGGGCACTCCGGACAGCCCGCATCCCGGCCGCTGGTGGGAGATCGTCGAGAAGCACGGCGTGACGATCCTCTACGCGGCGCCCACGGCGATCCGCTCCTTCATGAAGCTCGGCCGGCAGATCCCGCAGCGCTTCGACCTCTCGAGCCTGCGCCTGCTCGGATCGGTCGGCGAGCCGATCAACCCGGAGGCGTGGGTCTGGTACCGCGACGTCATCGGAGGCGGCCGCACCCCCATCGTCGACACGTGGTGGCAGACCGAGACCGGCGCGATGATGGTGTCCCCCCTGCCCGGGGTGACGACTCTCAAGCCCGGGTCCGCGCAGGTCGCTCTGCCGGGGATCTCGATCGACGTGGTCGACGACTCCGGGACGCCGGTCGGCGCCGACGAGGGCGGACTGCTCGTGATCACCGAGCCCTGGCCGGCGATGCTGCGCGGCATCTGGGGCGACCCGGAGCGCTACGTCGAGACCTACTGGTCGAAGTTCGGCGACCGCTACTTCGCGGGTGACGGAGCGCGTCGCGACCAGGACGGCGACCTCTGGCTCCTGGGGCGCGTGGACGACGTGATGAACGTCTCCGGCCACCGCCTCTCGACGGCCGAGATCGAGTCGGCCCTCGTCTCGCACCCGGTCGTCGCCGAGGCGGCCGTCGTGGGAGCCGCGGACGAGACCACCGGCCAGGCCGTGGTCGCGTTCGTGATCGCGAAGGCGAGCCAGGCCGAGGCGCTGGCCCACGGACATGACGAGCTCGAGGCAACCCTGAAGGCGCACGTCGCCGAGCACATCGGCGCGATCGCCCGCCCGAAGCGGATCTTCGTGGTGCAGGAGCTGCCCAAGACCCGCTCGGGGAAGATCATGCGCCGGCTGCTGCGCGACGTGGCGGAGGGACGTGCCGTGGGCGACACGACGACGCTCGCGGACACGCAGGTGATGGCGGTGATCTCCTCCGCGATCGCCGCGGACTGACCGGGCGCCGCCCCCTCCCGCCGCGTGGGCCGGAGGGGGCGGTGCGTCAGTCGAAGGCGACGATCAGCTCGACCTCGACGGGAGCGCCGAGGGGCAGCTCCGCCACCCCGACGGCCGAGCGCGCGTGACGGCCGGGCTCGCCGAACACGTCGCCGAGCAGCTCCGAGGCGCCGTTGATCACGCCGGGCTGCCCGGTGAAGCCGGAGGCGGACGCGACGAAGCCGGTGAGCTTCACGATCCGCGTCACCCGGTCGAGCGATCCGATCGCGTCGGCGACGGCCGCGAGCGCGTTGAGGGCGCAGGTGCGGGCCAGCTCCTTCGCCTGCTCGGGCGACACCTCGGCGCCGACCTTGCCGACCAGCGGCAGAGCGCCGTCGACGAAGGGGATCTGCCCGGCCGTGTAGACGAGGCCGCCGTGCACGACGGCGGGGACGTAGGCGCCGGCGGGGACCGCCACGGCGGGCAGCTCGACGCCGAGCTCCGCGAGACGCTCGGCGATCACGCGCCGGCCTCGGCGACGGGGCGCTTGAGGTACGCGACGAGGCCGCCCTCGGGACCGGTCACGATCTGGACCAGCTCCCAGCCCTCGGATCCCCAGGTGTTCAGGATCGCCGTGGTGTTGTGGATCATCAGCGGGGTGGTGATGTACTCCCAGCGCGGGACGGACATGGCTCTCCTCGGGTGCGGCCGGTGCGGGACGACTGCTGACCGCCGCGCGTCGGCGGGATGAGCGCCGCGGCTCGTCCGAGCGCGGCGACTACGCTGATTCTATGTCGGGGCAGGGCGGGACCAGAGTCGTGAAGACCATCGGGGGCGCCGTCGGCGGTCTGATCGGCATCGTCGCCATGAGCGTCGTCGCGGGAGTCCTGGTGGCCGCCTCGGTGACGCCGGCGATCGCGCTGAGCGGCATGGCCGCCGGCAACACGGTGGAGATGTTCGACAACCTCCCCGAGTACCTCGAGATCGGCACGCTCGCCGAGAAGAGCGACGTGTACGCGAAGGACTCCTCCGGCGGCGACGTGCTGCTCGCCTCCTTCTACGCCCAGAACCGCGTCGAGGTGGGCTGGGACGAGATCTCGCCGTTCGTGAAGGACGCCGTGGTCGCCTCCGAGGACCCCCGCTTCTACGAGCACGGCGGCATCGATCTGCTCGGCACCGTCCGCGCGGCCGCGACGACGGCCATGGGCGGGGACGTCCAGGGCGGCTCCTCCATCACGCAGCAGTACGTCAAGAACGTGCTCGTGCAGAAGGCGGAGGCGCTCAGCGATCCGATCGAGCGCGACGCGGCCTACCGCGAGGCCACGGAGACCACTCCGGAGCGCAAGGTCGCCGAGATGCGGCTCGCCATCGGGCTCGAGAAGGAGTACCCGAAGAACGACATCCTGCTGGGCTACCTCAACATCGCCCTGTTCGGCGGCACCGTCTACGGCGTCGAGGCGGCCGCCCGCTACTACTTCGGAGTGAGCGCGAAGGACCTCTCGCTCGCGCAGTCCGCCGCGCTCGTCGCGATCGTGAACAACCCCGAGAAGTTCCGCTTCGACCGGCCCGGCGACCCGGCGAACCCCGCCGCGGAGGGCTACCCGCAGACCCGGGACCGGCGCGACTACATCGTGACCCGCATGGACCTCGAGTCGAAGGTGACGTCCGAGCAGGCGCAGGCGGCCGTCGCCGAGCCCGTGACGCCGGACATCACCGAGCCGAGCACCGGCTGCCAGACGGCCGGAGTCGCGGCCTTCTTCTGCGACTACGTCACCTGGGTCATCAAGAACGACGACGCGTTCGGTGCGAGTCAGGACGAGCGCGACGCCACCTTCAAGCGCGGCGGCTACCGGATCTACACGACCCTCGACTCCGACCTGCAGCAGGCCGCCGTCTCGGCCACCGACGACTGGGTGCCCAAGTCGATGGCGAACGTGAACATCGGCAGCGCGAGCGTCTCGGTCGAGGTCGGCACCGGCCGCATCCTCGCGATGACCCAGAACAAGGACTACTCCAACGATCCGGACCTGACGGGCCCCAACTACACGAGCGTCAACTACAACACCGACTTCGGGTACGGCGGCTCCTCGGGATTCCAGGTCGGCTCGACCTACAAGGTGTTCACCCTCGCGGAGTGGCTGCAGGAGGGGCACTCGCTCGGCGAGAGCGTCGACGGCACCCGCCGCGCCTACACGACCTTCCGTGACAGCTGCGAGCCCGACGGCGTCTACTACGGCGAGTCCTGGAACCCCGGGAACGACGAGGGCGGCAACGGAGGAGTGACCACGGCCCTGCAGGCCACGACCGGCTCGATCAACACCTCGTTCGCCGCCATGGCCCAGCAGCTGGACCTCTGCGGCATCCGCAACACGGCGCTGGCGATGGGCGTGCACCGTGCCGACGGGACCGAGCTGCAGAAGCTCGCGCCGACCATCCTCGGCACCAACGAGATCGCTCCGCTCACGATGGCCACGGCCTTCGCCGGCTTCGCGAACAAGGGCACCGTCTGCACGCCCATCGCGATCGACCGCATCGTCGACCGCACGGGCGCGGACGTCGCGCCGCCCGCCTCCGAGTGCAGCCAGGGGATGTCCGAGGAGGTGGCCGCGACCGCCGGCTACGCCCTGCAGCAGGTGGTGACGGGCGGCACCGGCGCCCCCTCCAACCCCCGCACCGGGGTGCCGCACATCGGCAAGACCGGCACCACGGACGACGCGCTGCACACGTGGATGGTCGGCGCGAGCACCGAGGTCGCCACCGCCACCTGGGTCGGCAACGTGACCGGCTTCACCTCCATGCGCGGGTTCAGTCTCAACCGGGTGAACGCCGGTCAGGTGCGCCACCAGATCTGGCCGCGCATCATGCGCATCGCCGACGCCAAGTACGGCGGGACGGCGTTCCCGGCTCCGGTCCGCTCGCTCGTCGACGCTCCGCAGGAGGCCGTGCCCCAGGTCACCGGCCAGAGCCCCTCTGCGGCGGCCTCACGCCTGCGCTCCGTCGGCTTCACGGTCCGCGTCGACACTTCTCCGGTCCCCTCCGACCGCCCGGCAGGGACGGTCGCGCAGACGAACCCGCCCGCCGGGTCGCGCGTCTCCCGGGGCGCGGAGATCACCCTGCAGATCAGCGCCGGACCGGGCGCCCCGCCCCGCGCGGGCTGAGCCCCCGCACCCCCGGCTGCTCCCGAGGGAGCGTCCGGCAGAATGAACGCGGCCGCGCTCGCGGCCGACGTGCGAGAGAAGGACCCATGACCGGACGCACCCGTCGCCCCCTCACCACCGCCCTCGCGACCGTCGCCGCGGCCGGAGCCGTCGCCGCGGCCTGGGGCATCGGCGTCGAGCGGACGCTGTTCACCGTCCGGCGCACGTCGTTCCCGGTGCTGCCCGCCGGTTCCGAGCCGATCCGCGTCCTGCACGTGTCGGACCTGCACATGGCCCCGTGGCAGACGAAGAAGCAGGAGTGGATCCGCTCGCTCCTCGCCCTGGCGCCCGACGTCGTGGTCGACACCGGCGACAACCTCGGCCACCGCGACGGCGTGCTCGGCATCCGCCGGGCCCTGGAGCCCTTCGCCGGGATCCCCGGCGCCTTCGTCAACGGATCCAACGACTACTTCGGCCCTCGGATCAAGAACCCGCTCCGCTACTTCGTCGGCCCCTCCAAGAACCCCAAGCAGCACGAGGCCGATCTCGACACCGACGGGCTGACCGGCTTCTTCTCGGACGGGCTCGGCTGGGTGGACCTCAACAACCGCGCCGAGAGCATCACGGTGAAGGGGACGCGCATCGAGTTCTTCGGCGTCGACGACCCGCACATCGGCCTCGACCGCATCGACCTCGTCGCCGGAGCCGTGGACGAGCTGCGCGGCGCGGAGGACGGACCGGCCGGGGTCAGCATCGGCGTGGCGCACGCGCCCTACCAGCGCATCCTCGACGACTTCGTCGCCCGCGGCGCCGAGGTGATCCTCGCCGGGCACACGCACGGCGGGCAGGTCTGCGTCCCGGGCTTCGGCGCCCTCGTCACCAACTGCGACATCCCGCGCGACAAGGTCGCCGGCTCGACGACGTGGGACAACGGACTGCGCAGCTCGTACCTCAACGTGTCCGCCGGAGTCGGCACCTCGATCTACGCACCGGTGCGCTTCGCCTGCCGGCCCGAGGTGACCCTCGTCACGCTCACTCCGGCGGCCTGACAAGGGGTGTCCGACGGCGGTCCGGAAATCGGCTACTATTGTCGAGGCTCGTGAGCGGTTCTCCGTGATGAGCACACCGGGGTGTGGCGCAGCTTGGTAGCGCGCCTCGTTCGGGACGAGGAGGTCGTGGGTTCGAATCCCGCTACCCCGACCGGTGAGAAGCCCGGCCAGGATCGATGATCCGGCCGGGCTTCGTCGTTCCCGGGGCGTTCTCGGAATTCTGCTGTGGCGGGGCTCGCCCGCAGGCGGATGCTCGCCCGGGCCGGAGCCCGGTCGACGACGGAGCCGGCGCGATCACCGCCCCGCGCTCTCCGGCTCGAGCACCCCTGTCGGCGTCCCGAGCGTCCTGCGCACGGGCGTGCCTCCAGCCCACTCCCCCGCGCCTCCCGGCCCGATCCCAGCAGCCGGGAGCGAGACTGTTCTTCCGCCGTCGTCGCCGCCCCCGCCCGACGACCGACGAGAGGAGCACCGTGACCCGGTCGCTCACCCGCCTCACCCTCGCCATCGGCGTGCCCTACGTGGTCGCGCTCGCAGCGATCGCCTTCTGGCCGACGCCCGTCGATGCGGGAGTGCGGGGGGATCTCGGCCGAGTGACCTCCTGGTTCGCCCGGCACGGCCTCCCGATGGTCGACTACGCGTTCATCGAGTCGACCGCCAACATCGCCCTGTTCGTGCCCCTGGGGCTGCTCCTGGCCCTCAACCTGCGGCTCCGGAGGGCGTGGGTCGCCGTCGCCGTCGGCGCCGTCGTGAGCTCGCTGATCGAGGCGGGCCAGTTGCTCTTCCTCTCGGCGCGCTTCGCGACCGTCGACGATGTCGTGATGAACACCTCCGGCGCCCTCCTCGGCGCGGTCGCCGGCGTCCTGCTCCGGATGGTCGTCCGCGCACGACGACGCCGGAGGGCGGCGGAGTGGGACGACGCCTTCGCGCACATCCCCCTCCGCGGCACCTCCGGCGTCGTGGCGGATCAGCCGAGCCGCGTCCGCTGAGACGACGGCTCTGCCGCGTCAGCGGCCGAGGCCGCGGTACTCCCAGCCGGCCGCACGCCAGGCGGCGGGGTCGAGGCAGTTGCGACCGTCGACGAGGAAGGTGTTGGCCACCTTCGCCGCCGTGGCCGCGGGGTCGAGGGCGCGGAACTGCTTCCACTCCGTCACGACGACCACGGCGTCGGCACCGGCCAGCGCCTCGTCGACGTCGGTCGTGTAGGTGATCTCGGGGTAGCGGCGGCGCGAGTTCTCGATCGCCTCGGGGTCGGTCGCGACCACGGTCGCACCGAGGTCGTGCAGGCGCGCGGCGACGTCGAGCGACGGCGAGTCGCGGATGTCGTCCGACTCCGGCTTGAACGCCAGACCGAGCACCGCGATGCGGCGGCCCTCGACGGAGCCGCCCAGGCCCTCGGTGACGAGGTCGACGACGCGCTGGCGGCGACGCAGGTTGATCGCGTCGACCTCCTTGAGGAAGGCGACGGACTCGCCGACGCCGAGCTCGTCGGCGCGGGCAGAGAAGGCGCGGATGTCCTTCGGGAGGCAGCCGCCTCCGAAGCCGATGCCCGCGTTCAGGAAGCGGCGGCCGATCCGCACGTCGTAGCCGATCGCGTCGGCGAGCTGCGTGACGTCCGCGCCGGTGACCTCCGCGATCTCGGCGATCGCGTTGATGAACGAGATCTTGGTCGCGAGGAAGGCGTTGGCCGAGACCTTCACCAGCTCGGCGGTGGCGTAGTCGGTGACCACGAGTGGGGTCTCGGCCGCGAGCGCCGTCGCGTAGACCTCGTCGAGGGTCGCCTTCGCCGCTGCTCCAGCCTCGCCCGCGGGCACGCCGTAGACGAGCCGGTCGGGGCTGATCGTGTCCTTGACGGCGAAGCCCTCGCGGAGGAACTCGGGGTTCCAGGCGAGGGTCGCACCGGAGGAGGCGATGCGGTCGGCCAGGCGGGCGGCGGTGCCGACGGGGACGGTCGACTTGCCGACGACGAGGGAGTCCGCCTCGAGGTAGGGCAGGAGACCGTCGATCGCCGAGTCGACGTAGGTCATGTCCGCGGCGTTCTCGCCCGGCTTCTGCGGGGTGCCGACGGCGACGAAGTGCACGGCCGCACCGGCGGCGTCGGCCATGTCGGTCGAGAAGCGCAGACGCCCGGAGGCGACGCCGGAGGACAGCAGCTCCGGGAGGCCGGGCTCGAAGAACGGCGCGGTGCCGGCGGCCAGGGCGTCGATCTTCTTCTGGTCGACGTCGATGCCGATGACGTCGTGGCCGAGCTCGGCCATGGCGGCAGCGTGGACGGCACCGAGGTAGCCGCAGCCGATGACAGAAAGCTTCACAGGGGTTCTCCGAATCGTGGCGGGTTCGTGTCGCGGTCGCGACGGTGAGGAGGAGCGATGCGATGCGGCGAGGCGTCAGCGCGCCCGCGGACGCGCGACTACCGCCGCGCCAATGCTCTCAGATCACGGGAGACGTCGGCGACAGCCGCCGCGATCTGCGCCGCCACGCGCTCGTGCACGGCCTCGCTGCGGCCGATCGGGTCCTCGATGTCGTCGCCGCCCTCGCCCCGCGGGGCGCGCCCGCGGTGGGCGGCGGCGAGCCGCACGACGGCGCGGAGCCGCGCGGCGGGGTCCTCGACCGTCGGCAGCGGCACCTCCCGCAGCACGAACGGCAGCACGCGGGCGAACTCGAGCAGCGTGAAGCCGCGGAGGAGGAGCGACGGGAAGCGCCGGGAGGCGTCGACCAGGTGGTCGCGCGTCATCGTGAGCAGGAGGTCGGCGTCGCCGACGATCGCGTCGCCGAGCACCGCGCTCGTGTGCGCGGCCGGATCTCCCCCGTGCTGAGCCGAGAAGCGGGCCGAGACCGGGTCCATCGGCAGTCCGTCGCGCGTCCTCACTCCGGCGCTCGTGAACGCGAAGAGCGGACCTCCCGCGGGCGAGGTCGCATCGGCGAGTGCGGCGCGCAGCAGCTGCTCCGCCATCGGCGACCGGCAGATGTTGCCGGTGCAGACCGAGAGCACGGTGAAGACGGGCGCGGCGGAGGCGGCGACCGGTTCGTCCGGTCGCCAGCTCCGGCGGGCGGGGCGGGCGGAGTCGTCTCCCGGGAAGATCATCGCGGGGCGCTCAGGCCGAGGTCGACGCGGGCTCGGGCTCGACGGCCGTGTCCGGGCGGGCACCCGATCGCTCGGAGCCGTAGTAGCTCGTGTAGTAGTAGCCGTAGCCCCGGCCGACCTGGCCGCGCGCGGGCACGCGGTTGAGGATCACGCCGAGGGTGTGGCCACTGACCCGCTCGAGGTTCTGGATCGCCTTGCCGAGCTCGTCGGTCGTCGTCCTGCCCGCGGAGATGACCACGAGCGCTCCGTCGGTGCGGGCGGTGAGGATGGCGCCGTCCGTGACGGGCAGGAGCGGCGGCGCATCGACGATCACGATCGCCTCACGGGCGATCTCGTGCAGGAGGATGTCCATGCCGTTGGAGCCGAGCAGCTCGGACGGGTTCGGCGGGATCGACCCGGCCCCGAGCACCCAGAGGTTGCCGGACGGGCCCCACGGCTGCAGGACGTCCTGCAGCTCCGCCTTGCCGATCAGCAGGTCGGTCAGGCCGACGCCGGGAACGAGGCCGAACGACTTGGCGACGGTGGGCTTGCGGAGGTCGCCGTCGACGACGACGGTCCGCTGGCCGGAGGCGGCGAGCGTCACCGCGAGGTTCGCGGTCACCGTCGACTTGCCGTCCGAGGGCAGCGGGCTCGTCACGACGATGATGCGCGGCGGGCTGTCGATGTTCATGAACTGCAGGTTCGTGCGGAGCTCGCGCAGCGCCTCGGCGAGTGCGTGCTTGCCGTCGGCCTTGATGTAGTCGGTCGTGTCGGCCTCGGGGACGATGCGGTTGGTCTCGCTGAGGCGCTTGTCGACGGGGAGGGTGCCGACCACGGGGAGGTCGAACAGGCGCTCGACCATCTCGGCGGTGCGGATGCGCCGGTCCAGCGTGTTGCGGACGAACGCGTAGACGAGGCCGAGGACGAGGCCCGCGAGCGCGCCGACCGCGAGGACGAGGCGCAGGTTCGGGAACGCCGGCGAGGACGGGAGCGCCGCGGTCTGCAGGACGGTGAGGGAGACCGTGTCGCCGACGCCCGTCTCCTGGTTGACCTGCTGCACCTTGGTGGCGATGGCCGCGACCCAGGCGTCGGCGAGCTTCTGCGCGCCCTCGGGGGTGGAGGCGGTGGCGCTGACCTTCATCACCGGGGCGACCGTGTCGGCCTGCACCGCGATCGCCGAGATCAGCGTGGCGGGCGAGACGTCGAGGCCGAGGCTGTCGATCGCGATCTGCGCCACGTCGCGCGAGGTGGCGATCGGGACGTAGGTGGCGAGGCTCGACTTGGCGACGGACTGCGCGATCTGCTGCGTGTAGATCGCCTGGCTGTCGTCGGCACCGGTGGTGGCGACGGAGACGAGGCCCTGCGAGTCGGCGACGTACCGCGGCTTCTGCGTCAGCGACCAGCCGAAGGCGACGAGAGTGCCGAGGAGGATCGCCGCGACGATCGGGATCCAGTGGTCGCGCAGCAGCCGGAGGACGTCTCGAAGTTCCACAGAGTCAGATTTCCTTCGCTGGTACGGATCACGCGGCGGGCGCCGGAGACGGGTTCTTCCGAATTCTGACACAGCGCTTCCGCGCCCTCGGCGCCAGGCGCGTCAACCGTGCCACCCGTCGGGGGTGGGCTGCGGCGGAGTCCCTCTCGTGATCACTCCGAGGCCCTCGAGCTCGACCAGGGCGGACTCGACGACCGCCGCCGCATCGACGCCGGCGGGCGGCGGGCCCGCCTCCTCGAGCACTGCGGCGACGAGACCGGGCAGATCGGATCCCTGGCCGGCGTGCCGCCAGATCGTCGGGCCGATGCCGGAGAGGCGCACGAGGGTGCCGCCGCAGAACACGAGCAGCTCGCCGCCGGGGAGCTCCACCGCGTCGTCCGCAGGGGCGCGCAGGACGGTGCCGGGCAGGGCCTCGCCCACGGCGTCGAGCGGCACGGAGACCACCTCGGACCAGGCGGACGGGGCCTCGGCGCCGAGGGACGCGAAGACCTCCTCGACCAGGTGCACCACGCTCGCGGCCTCGGAGTAGACCAGTCGCCGGACGCCGCCCCGCGCCGAGAGGGTGCGGACGAGATCGGCGATCGGCCGCGGTCGGGCCGAGAGGTACGAGGTCTGCGGCACCAGATCCTCGATCGCGTCGACCGGGTCGACGTGCTCGAGGAAGGGCGTCCTGACGCCGTCGCGGCGCTCGAGCAGGAGGACGCCCGCCAGACGCAGGGGCGCCTCCGGGACCGGTCGGAGGGCGAGCGACCCGGGGGCCAGCTGCGCCTTCGGCGCCGATCCGGTCAGCGGCTTCACCGACAGCGGCTTGGGATAGGGCAGGACGCGCCCCTCCGGGGTCACGCCGACCGTCTCGTCGGTGACGTAGCCGAAGCGGGACCCGAGCGTCCGGGCGATGGTGGTCTTGCCGGTCCCGGAGGCGGCGACGAAGGCCAGCACGCGGCCGGACTCGTCGGAGATCCCGCAGGCGTGGAGCATCAGCAGGTCGGCGCGCCTGGCGCCGATCGCCTCGAGGGTCAGGGTCGAGGTCAGGGACTCCTCGAGTTGCGCGAGCGTGGCGCTCGAGACCCGGGGCGAGCCGTCGACCGGGACGGAGGGATCGTGCCCCACCTCGGCGAGGACGTCGCGTGCTCCCGCGTCGGGCTCGGACGCGCAGGCGGCCCAGCTGTCGGCGATCCGCGCCGCGTCCTCGTCGCCGACGCCGCGTCCGAAGACCACGCGGAACGGGGTCTCGAGGACCGAGACGGACAGGGTGCGGGGCTCGGCGCCCCTCCCCCCGGCGATCAGTACGCCCCGTCGCGGGCGAGGACGGCGCGCGCGGTCTTGAAGAGGATGACGATGTCGCCGGTCATCGACCAGTTCTCGACGTAGTACAGGTCGAGGCGGACGGTGTCCTCCCACGAGAGGTTCGAGCGTCCGCTGACCTGCCAGAGCCCGGTGATGCCCGGCTTCATCAGGAAGCGGCGGTGCACGTGCTCCTCGTACTGCTCGACCTCGCGGGCCAGCGGCGGGCGGGGGCCGATCAGGGACATGTCGCCGCGGAAGACGTTCAGGAACTGGGGCAGCTCGTCGAGGCTGAAGCGCCGGAGGATCGCACCCACCCGGGTGACGCGCGGGTCCTTCGCCATCTTGAAGAGGATCGAGTTCCCCTCCGCACGCTGCTGCGACGCGAGAGCCGCCAGTCGCGCCTCCGCGTCGACGACCATCGAGCGGAACTTCAGCATCTCGAAGGTCGCGCCGTTCAGGCCGATGCGCTCCTGCCGGAAGAGCACGGGCCCGGGGCTGGTGACCTTGACCAGCACGGCGACGACGACGAGCACCGGCGCGCTGAGGATGATCAGCATGGTCGACGCGAGGATGTCGAAGAGCCGCTTGGCGAACCGCTGGCGGCCGTCGAAGCGCGGGGTCTCGACGTGGATCAGCGGAAGGCCCGCGACGGGGCGGGTGTGGATGCGCGGACCGCCGATGTCGGTGAGGCTCGGCGCCACGACGAGGTGCTCGCGCCCGGGCTCGAGCGTCCAGCTCAGCTCGCGGATCCGCTGCGGCGCCAGCTCGTCGGAGCTCGTGACGACCACCGTGTCGGCGCCGGTGGCGTCCATCACGGCGCGGACGCCGTCGATCCCGGTGAACCCGTGGACCGCGAGGCCCGAGAGCTCCTGCTCGCTCCGCAGCGCGTCCGCACCGCCGACCGAGGTCGAGACGGCGCCGACGAGCTTGTAGCCGGCCTCGGTGCCGCGACGCAGCTCGCGCGCGGTGTGCAGGACGCTCGCGCGGGAGCCGAGGAGCACGACCTGGCTCGAGAAGCGGCCCGCCCGGCGCTGCCGGGTGAGCCAGGAGCGCCAGACCAGGCGGCCGACGCAGATCAGCACGATCCCGGCGGGGAACGCCGTGATGATGTAGCCGCGCGCGAGCAGGATCTGGAGCAGGTAGGCGATGATCGCGACGATGCCGAAGAGCCAGATGGAGGCGTCGACGACGCGGCGGTACTCGACGTAGCCGGTGCCGACGATCCGGCGGTCGCGCGTGTCGAAGACCTGGAGGGCGAGGAGCCAGCCGACCGACAGGGCGACGGACACCCAGGTGTAGCTGACCGCGATGTCGGCGGGGTTCTTGAACCCCAGATCCGAGTTCAGGTTCAGGTCGAACCAGAAGAGCTGCGTGCCGAAGACGGAGAGGACGATCGCGACGACGTCCGTGATGAGCAGCCGTCGCCGGTAGTCCTGCTCCCACGACGGCCGACGCCTCAGCGGTGCCCCTTGCGCCGTCATCGTTTCCCCCGACCTTTCCTGCTGCTTCGAAAGGCGTAATTCCGTTTCCGGTGTTGTCACGTCGTCAGGCTACCCACTTCCTCGTTTCGGAGGGGTGTCGCACCGGTGAGGAACGCTCGACCGGTCAGCCGCGGAGCCGGCCGCGGCTCTCCTGGAGGTAGCACGCGCCGCACAGCGACTCGTAGGTGACCGCCGTTCCGTCGATCGCGACCTGATCGCCGTCGAAGACGAAGCGGCCGTCCACGACGCGCCCGTTGAAGATCGCTTTGCGCCCGCACCGGCAGATCGTCTTCAGCTCCTCGAGGCTGTGGGCGATCTCCAGGAGCCGCCTGCTGCCCGGGAACGCGGCGGTGCGGAAGTCCGTGCGGATGCCGTACGCCAGGACGGGCACGTTCTCGAGGATGGCGATCCGGAGCAGATCGTCGACGTGCGACTCCGGCAGGAACTGCGCCTCGTCGACGAGCAGAGCGCTCACGTCGCGCTTCGACTCGGCCAGGACGCGGGCCCGGGCCGCGGTGAAGACGGCCACCGGGTCCCCGTCGGGCTCGAACAGGATGTCCACCGGACGGGTCACGCCGAGCCGCGACACGATCAGCTCCTCGCCCTTCGTGTCGACGGCCGGCTTGGCCAGCAGCACCCGGTGCCCGCGCTCCTCGTAGTTGTGCGCGGCCTGCAGGAGCGACGTGCTCTTCCCGCTGTTCATCGCTCCGTAGCGGAAGTACAGCTTGGCCATCAGGTCTCCTCGGGGCGGGTCCGGAGGCGGGGCCCCCGGGGTGAGCAGGGGCCGGTCACGGGAGGAACCCGTCCTCGCCGGCGCGGCGGATCAGATCGGCCCGGCGGCTCGCGGGCCTGCCGACGGCGACGTACTTGCGGCGCACGCGCTGCAGGTAGGTCTTCGCGGTCTCGAACTGCACGTTCATCTTGGCGGCGACCTCGGGGGTGCTCGATCCGGACGCGTAGAGGCGCAGCGCCTCCAGCTCGCCGGCGCTGAGCCGTGGGCGCTGCTGCGCCGCGACTCCGGACGGCAGGGGCCGCCACTGCGCGGACGAGACGTCGGCCGAGCGCATCTCGAGAGCGGCGCGGGTCTGCTCCATCACCTCGGCGAGCGGGCGCGACTTCGCCAGGTGCCGCACCGCTCCGGCCTTCAGGGCGCGCTCGCGGACCTCGTCGTCCTCGCTCGCGGAGAGCGCCACGACCGCGGCTCCGGCCGCCCGGCAGGTCCGGATCCGCGCCTCGATCGAGATCGGCTCGCGCAGCTCGACGTCCATCACGACCACCTGGGTGGGGAAGACATCGCTCGTCACCAGGTCGTGCCAGGTGGAGGCGGCCACGACGACCTCGAAGTCCGGGGCGTGGGTGCGGATCCACGCGCT
This sequence comes from Rathayibacter sp. VKM Ac-2805, assembly GCF_009834265.1. Taxonomy (NCBI): domain Bacteria; kingdom Bacillati; phylum Actinomycetota; class Actinomycetes; order Micrococcales; family Microbacteriaceae; genus Rathayibacter; species Rathayibacter sp. VKM Ac-2805. The sequence continues at coordinate 1,055,147 of NZ_CP047185.1, read as the reverse complement.
CGTCGCCGCGAGCAGGTCCTCGCGCGGGTCGAGCAGGCCGAGCCGGACCGCACGGGGTGCCGCGTCGCGGGCGCTCCGGGCGGAGGAGCCCGAGGGCTCACCGGAGCGGGTGACCATGCGGACGATCCTAGCCGCGGCCGGGCCCGCCCCCGGCTCAGAACAGCGTCGGCTGCCCGACGCCGGGCAGGATCGCGGCGCGCTCCGGCCCGAGCTCCCCGACCAGCAGCCCGTCGTGCTGGAGGGAGCGCCGCTCGCCGCCGAGGGTCCGCAGCGTCCCGAGCGAATTCAGGGCGGAGGACTTGACGGAGCCGGTGGCCGGGTCCTCCTCGCCGCGCTCGAGCCCGTGCGCGCGCATCAGCGGGCGGATGCGCGCGGAGAGCCAGCGCCGGTACTCGAGAGGCGCGTAGGCGTCGCGGCCCGGGTAGAGCGCTCGGTACTTGTCGACCAGCTCGGGGTGCTCCTGCCCGAGCCACTGCAGGAACCACTCCTTCACCCCGGGCTTGAGATAGAGGGTCGAGTACATGATCGTGCTGGCGCCCGCCTCGCGGCAGGCCCGGAGCGACTCGTCGAGGTGCGCCCGTGTGTCGGTGAGGAACGGCAGGATCGGCATCAGGAACACCGAGCAGTCGAAGCCGGCCTCCCGTGCCGCGGTGACCGTCGCCAGCCTCGCCGCCGCGGTCGGCGCACCCGGCTCGACGGAGCGCTGGAGGCCCTCGTCGTAGACGGCGATCGACACTCCGAGGTCGACCGGGACGTGCTCGGCGGCCTCGCGGAGCAGCGGCAGGTCTCGCCGCAGCAGCGAGCCCTTCGTGAGGATCGAGATCGGGGTGCCCGAGGCGGCGAGCGCGGCGATGATGCCCGGCATCAGCCGGTAGCGGCCCTCGGCGCGCTGGTACGGATCGGTGTTGGTGCCGAGTGCCACGGGGTGCCGCTCCCAGCTCGGCTTCGCGAGCTCCCGGGTGAGGACCTCGGCGACGTTCACCTTCACGACGATCTGCGAGTCGAAGTCGCGGCCGCCGTCGAACTCGAGGTACTCGTGCGTGGGCCGGGCGAAGCAGTAGGTGCAGGCGTGGGTGCAGCCGCGCATCGGGTTGATGCTCCAGCCGAACGGCATCTTCGAGGAGGTGTGCACGCGGTTGAGCGCCGACTTCGCGAGCACCTCGTAGAAGGTGATGCCCTCGAACTCCGGCGTGCGCACCGTCCGCACCAGGTCGGTGAGCTTGACGAGCCCGGGCAGCGCGGCCTCGTCGGCCGTGCCGATCGACTGCCCGCTCCACCTCATGGGGCCATTAGAACATACGTTCGAGCGGGTCGCAGCCGATCAGACCGAGGCGGACAGCTCCAGCGTCTCAGCGGTCGCGGTGACCGTCTGCTCGGCCTTCTCGGGCGCGTCGTTCAGCGTCGAGCCGTAGCTCGGCACCATCGCGCGGATCCGCGGCTCCCAGGCCTTCATCCGGTCGGGGAAGCACTTCTGCACGATGTCGAGCATGATCGGCACGGCGGTCGAGGCTCCGGGCGAGGCGCCGAGCAGGCCGGCGATCGTGCCGTCCCCTCCGGTGATGACCTCGGTGCCGAACTGCAGCACGCCGCCCTTCTTCTCGTCCTTCTTCATCACCTGAACGCGCTGGCCGGCCGTGATCAGGTACCAGTCCTCGTCGCGGGCGGTGGGCAGGAACTCGCGCAGGGCCTTCATCTTCTTGCCACGGCCGGCGAGCACCTCGCCGATCAGGTACTTCATCAGGTCGAGGTTGTCGCGGGCGACCGCGAGCATCGGGCCGATGTTGTGCGGCCGGATCGACAGGGGCAGGTCGAGCCACGAGCCCCGCTTCAGGAACTTGGGCGTGAAGCCCGCGTAGGGGCCGAAGAGGAGGGACGACTCGCCGTCGACGACGCGCGCATCGAGGTGCGGCACCGACATCGGGGGCGCGCCGACCGCGGCCTTGCCGTAGACCTTCGCCTTGTGCCGGGCGACCAGCTCGGGGTTGTCGGTGCGGAGGAACTGGCCCGAGATCGGGAAGCCTCCGAAGCCCTTGATCTCGGGGATGCCCGACTTCTGCAGGAGGTGCAGCGCACCGCCGCCGGCGCCGACGAAGACGAAGCGGGCGGTCACCGACTGGGGCGTGCCTCCGACGACCTGCTTGAGGTCGAGGCGCCAGGTGCCGTCCTTCTGCCGGGTGATGTCGGTGACCTCGCGGCCGGTGTCGAGCGTGCCGCCGTGGGCGACGACGTGGTCGAACAGCTGGTGGGTCAGCGAGCCGAAGTCGACGTCGGTGCCGGCCGGCATGCGCGTCGCCGCGTAGGGGCCGCCGCCGGCGGGACGCTGCTCCATCAGCAGGGGCGCCCACTCGTGGATGGTCTTGACGCTCTCGGTGAACTCGATGCCGGCGAACAGCGGCTGGTCCTTGAGCGCCTCGTAGCGCTTCCGGAGGTACTCGACGTTGGCCTCGCCGTGCACGAAGGTCATGTGCGGCGCCGGGTTGATGAAGCTGGAGGGCTCGCGGATGTCGCCGGACTCCACCAGGCTCGACCAGAACTGGCGCGAGATCTGGAACTGCTCGTTGATCTGGATCGCCTTGGCCGGGTCGACGGAGCCGTCGGCCGCCTCGGGCATGTAGTTCAGCTCGCAGAGGGCCGCGTGACCGGTGCCCGCGTTGTTCCACGGGTTCGACGACTCCTGCGCCACGTCGCCGAGGCGCTCGTAGGCGGCGATCGTCCAGTCGGGCTGCAGCTGGGTGATGAGGGCGCCGAGCGTGGCGCTCATGATGCCCCCACCGATGAGGGCGACGTCGACCGGTTCCGAGGAGTTCACGAGAGTCGAGTTTACGCTCGCCCGAGCACGCCGCGGCGGGGAGGGGCCCCGCTCCCCCATCAAATTCGCGGCTTTTCCACCCGGAAGGGGCCGGAGCGCTCGGCGCCGGCCCCGTCCACGGAGGTCAGGAGACGGGCTGCTTCGCCGCGATGAGCTCGGCGATCTGCACGGCGTTCAGGGCCGCGCCCTTGCGGAGGTTGTCGTTGCTGATGAAGAGCGCGAGGCCGCGTCCCTCCGGAGCGCCCTCGTCGGCGCGGATGCGGCCGACGAAGCTCGGGTCCTTGCCCGCGGCCTCCAGCGGAGTCGGCACCTCGCGCAGCACGACGCCGGGCGCGTCGGCCAGCAGCTCGCGAGCACGCTCGGGGCTGAGGGCGGAGGCGAATTCTGCGTTGACGGAGAGCGAGTGGCCGGTGAACACGGGGACGCGCACGCAGGTGCCCGAGACCAGCAGCTCCGGGAGCTCGAGGATGCGGCGGCTCTCGTTGCGGAGCTTCTTCTCCTCGTCGGTCTCGTTCGAGCCGTCCTCGACCAGGCTCCCCGCGAAGGGGATGACGTCGAAGGCGATCGGGGCGACGTACTTGTCCGGCGCGGGGAAGTCGACCGCCGAGCCGTCGTGCACCAGGTCGAGCAGGTGCTCGTCGGCGACGGCGGCGCGGACCTGGCCGGCCAGCTCGTTCGCTCCGGCCAGTCCGCTGCCGGACACGGCCTGGTAGGTGCTGACGATCAGGCGCGTGAGCCCCGCCTCGCGGTCGAGGACCTTGAGGATCGGCATCGCGGCCATCGTGGTGCAGTTGGGGTTGGCGATGATGCCCTTGACCGCCTGGTCGATGGCGTGGGGGTTCACCTCGCTGACGACCAGCGGGACCTCGGGGTCCATCCGCCAGGCGCTGGAGTTGTCGATCACGGTGACGCCGACCGCGGCGAAGCGGGGCGCCTGCGCGCGCGAGCCCGTGGCTCCGGCCGAGAACAGGGCGATGTCGAGCCCCGACGGATCGGCGGTCTCCACGTCCTCGACCACGACGTCCTCGCCGCGGAACGGCAGCGTCGTGCCCGCCGAGCGGGCGGTGGCGAAGAAGCGGATGGACGCGATCGGGAAGTCGCGCTCCTCGAGGAGGCGGCGCATCACCTTCCCGACCTGGCCGGTCGCGCCGACGACGCCCACGTGGAGGGGGGTGCTGCTCATGCTGTGCTCTTTCGTCCGTGCGGCGCGCGGGCCGCTCGTGGCGGGGGGATCGAGGGAGAGGGTACCGGTCGGTCCGGCCGCTCGGGAGGAACGGCCGGATCGCGAGGGTGTCCGGCCGTCAGCGGCCGGTGCCGGCGTAGACGACGGCCTCGTCCTCGGCGTCGAGCCCGAAGGCCGTGTGCACGACGCGCAGGGCCTCGTTCACGGTGTCGGCGCGGGTGACGACCGAGATGCGGATCTCGCTCGTGGAGATCATCTCGATGTTGATCCCGGCCTCGTAGAGGGAGCGGAACAGCTTCGCGGAGACGCCGGCGTTGGTGCGCATCCCGGCGCCCACGAGCGCGAGCTTGGCGATCTGGTCGTCGTACTGCAGGGACTCGAAGCCGACCTCGTCCTTCTCGGCGTTGAGAGCCATGAGGACCGTCTGGCCGTCGGCCTTGGGCAGGGTGAACGAGATGTCGGTGCGGGCGGTGGCCGCAGCCGACACGTTCTGCACGATCATGTCGATGTTGGAGCCGGTCTTGGCCACGATCGTGAAGATCTGCGCGGCCTTGCCCGGGATGTCGGGGACTCCGACGACGGTGATCTTCGCCTCGTTCAGGTCGGCGGCGACTCCGGCGATGATGGGCTCTTCCACGGCTTGTCCGTTCTGCTCGGCGCCGGCGGTCTCGGCGTTGTAGACGATGGTGCCCTCGTTGGGGCTGAAGGAGGAGCGCACGTGGAGCGTGACTCCGTGGCGGCGGGCGAACTCGACGGCGCGGATGTGCAGCACCTTCGCGCCCGCGGCGGCCAGCTCGAGCATCTCCTCGCTGGTGATGCGGTCGAGCTTGCGGGCCTTCTTGACGACCCGCGGGTCGGCGGTGAAGACGCCGTCGACGTCGGTGTAGATCTCGCAGGTGTCGGCGCCGAGTCCCGCGGCGAGCGCGACGGCGGTGGTGTCGGAGCCGCCGCGGCCGAGGGTGGTGATGTCCTTCGTGTCGCGGTTGAAGCCCTGGAAGCCCGCGACGATGACGACGGCGTTCTCGTCGAGCGCCTCGCGGAGGCGGACCGGGGTGATGTCGACGATGCGGGCGGCGCCGTGCTGCGCGTCCGTGATCATGCCGGCCTGGCTGCCGGTGAAGGAGCGGGCCTCGAAGCCCATGCTCTTGATCGCCATCGCCAGCAGCGCCATCGAGATGCGCTCGCCCGAGGAGAGCAGCATGTCGAGCTCGCGGGGGGCGGGGATGGGAGTGACCTGGTGGGCGAGCTCGAGCAGGTCGTCGGTGGTGTCGCCCATGGCCGAGACGGCGACGACCACGTCGTTGCCCGCCTGCTTGGTGGCGACGATCCGCTTCGCGACCCGCTTGATGCTCTCCGCGTCTGCGACGGAGGACCCGCCGAACTTCTGGACGATCAGGCTCACGTGCTGCTCCCGTGTCGGTGGCTGGACCGCCGTCGCGACCCGACGGGCGAGTCTACCGGTCGACCGCATGCCGGAGCGGTCATGCGACTCCGGCGGCCGCGTCAGTTCTCGACGAGCCGGCGGCCCTCGAAGGCGCGGCCGAGGGTGATCTCGTCGGCGTACTCGAGGTCTCCGCCGACGGGCAGCCCGGAGGCCAGACGGGTGATGCGGATGCCGAGGGTGCTGAGCATGCGCGAGAGATAGGTCGCCGTCGCCTCGCCCTCGAGGTTCGGGTCGGTCGCGATGATGACCTCCTGCACCTCGCCGTCCGCGAGCCGCTGCAGCAGCTGGCGGATGCGGAGCTGATCCGGGCCGATGCCGTCGATCGGGCTGATCGCGCCGCCGAGCACGTGGTAGAGCCCGCGGAACTCGCGGGTGCGCTCGATCGCCGGGACGTCCTTCGCCTCCTCCACGACGCAGATGACGGCGCGGCTGCGGCGCGGATCGCGGCAGATCCCGCAGGTCGCCTCCTCCGCCACGTTCCCGCAGATGTCGCAGAAGTGCACGCGGCCGCGCAGCTCGAGCAGGATCTCGGCGAGCCGGGTGACGTCGAACGTCTCGGTCTGCAGGATGTGGAACGCGATGCGCTGGGCGGACTTCGGGCCGATGCCGGGGAGCCGGCCGAGCTCGTCGATCAGCTCCTGGACGATGCCTTCGTACATGCGGTCGCCTCCTCTCGGGTGGGGCGGACGGGGGTGGCGGTGCGGGCGGCGGAGGGGCGGCGGGGTCTCACGCGCCGGTCACGCGGGGGCCGCGCGGCGTGTGGGGCTGCTCCTCGATGAACTGGGCGCCGAGGATCTCGCGGACGACCGCCTCGCCGTAGCGCTGACGGCCGTCGGCGGTCGCCGAGCGGGTCGTGCGGGTGACCGGGCGCGCGGCGGGAGCCGGACGCTCGGCGACGGGGGCGGGCCGCGGCGGGGCGGCGGGCTCGGGCGCGGCGGCAGGCTCGCCGGGAGGTGCGACGGTCGCCCAGGAGTCGGGCATCGGCGGCTCGACCGGCGGCATGTCCTCCTCCGGCGGCTCCTCGTCGAACGGGGGCTCGTCGCCGGCGGGAGCGGCTTCAGCGGCGGCGAGGGGGGCGGCGCGCACCGGCTCGGCGGCCGCAGCGGGGGCCTCCACCGGAGCGGAGGGAGCAGCCGCCTCGGCCGCAGGGGTCGGATCGGCGGGGATCGCCACCGTGGCCCAGCCGTCGGAGCCGGTCACGGCCGGGATCGGCGCAGCCGGGGCGGGCGCGGCGGTCGCCTCGACGGCGGCGCGCTCGGCCTCCGGGGCGGCGGCGCGAGGCTCGACGCGGGCGATGTACTTCACCCGCAGGCCGAGGACCTGCTGGATCGCCTGACGCAGGTACTCGCTGACTCCGGGCTGCCCGGCGGTTCCCGGCATCTTGAACGACTCGACGTCGTTCTGGCTCGGGAACGAGAGGGTCAGCACGTCGTCCTTGAGGGCGCGCACCTGGGCGGTGTAGGCCACCAGCCAGGCGGTCATCTTCGCCTTCTGCACGACCTCGAGGATCTCGGGCCAGGTGTCCTTCATCCGCTGGAGGGTGACCGCGCCGTCGGCGGAGGCGTCGCCCGCGGCCGCAGCGTGTGCGGAGGCAGCGGGCGCCGAGGCTGGGGCCGCCTCAGGGGACGCAGCGGCCTGATCCGACGGCTCCTGCCCGACCGGCTCCGGACGAGCCGCCGCGGCGGCCGTCGCGCGGGGGCGTCCTGACTCGGCCGGCGCGGACTCGTCCGCCTCCGGGGCGGCCGCCGTCTCGTCGGGCGCCTTCACCGGCGGCGCAGCGACCGGTGCGGACGCCGTCACCGGCGCCTCGGTGCGCGGAGCGGCCGCGATGGACTCGGGCACCGAGCCGGGAGCGGCGGCGTGCGAGGCGTGGTGGGGCTCGGGCGCACGGGACGGCTCGGACGCGCGCGACGCCTCGGACGACCGCGGAGCGGGCGCCGCGGTCTCGCGCGGCGGGGCCACGTGCCGCGGGCGCTCCTCCTGGGCCGCAGCGGGCGCGATGCCGGCGCCGGTGCCGTGCACCAGGGTGCGGGCGATCATCAGCTCGAGGTGCAGGCGCGGCGAGGTCGCACCGGTCATCTCGGTGAGGGCCTCGTTGACCACGTCGGCGATGCGCGAGAGCTCGGCCAGGCCGAGCGCGCGCGACTGGCCGGCCATGCGGTCGAGCTCGTCCTGCGAGACGCCGCGGAGGACGGCCGAGGCCGCTCCCCCGGTCGCCGCGACGACGATCAGGTCGCGGAGCTTCTCGAGCAGGTCCTCGACGAAGCGGCGCGGGTCCTGCCCCGTCTGGATGACGCGGTCGACCGCTCCGAACGCCTCGGCGGAGTCGTGCTCGGCGAGCGCGTCGACCACCTCGTCGAGCAGGGCGCCGTGGGTGTAGCCGAGGAGGGCGACGGCCCGCTCGTACTCGACGGTCTCGGCCTCGGAGCCGGCCATCAGCTGGTCGAGCAGGGAGAGCGTGTCGCGGACGGACCCGCCGCCCGCGCGGACCACGAGCGGCAGCACGCCGGCCGCCACGTGCACGCCCTCGCGCTCGCAGAGCTCCTGCGTGTAGTCGAGCATCTGCGCCGGCGGGACGAGCCGGAACGGGTAGTGGTGCGTGCGCGAGCGGATCGTGCCGATGACCTTGTCCGGCTCCGTGGTCGCGAAGATGAACTTCACGTGCTCCGGCGGCTCCTCCACGATCTTGAGCAGCGCGTTGAAGCCCTGCGGCGTGACCATGTGCGCCTCGTCGAGGATGAAGATCTTGAAGCGGTCGCGCGCCGGGGCGAAGATGGCGCGCTCGCGCAGATCGCGCGCGTCGTCGACTCCGTTGTGGCTCGCCGCGTCGATCTCGACCACGTCGAGCGAGCCCTGGCCCTCGCGGCTGAGCTCGACGCAGCTGTCGCAGACGCCGCAGGGGGTGTCGGTCGGGCCCGTCGCGCAGTTGAGGCAGCGGGCGAGGATGCGCGCCGAGGTGGTCTTGCCGCAGCCGCGGGGGCCGCTGAAGAGGTAGGCGTGGTTGACGCGGTTGGTGCGGAGCGCCGTCATGAGCGGATCCGTCACCTGGGACTGGCCGATCATCTCGGCGAACGTCTCGGGCCGGTACCGGCGATACAGGGCTGCTACCACCCGACCAGAGTAGCCGCGACCTCCGACACCGGAGCCGGGACGGCGGAGACCGGAGCGCGCGTAGCCTCGGTCCCGTGCTCCCGCCGCCTCCGCTCCCCCGCTTCGACGCGGTCGTGCTCGCCGGCGGACGCGCCTCCCGCCTCGGCGGCGCGGTCAAGCCGCTCCTCCGGCACCGCGAGTCGACGCTCCTCGGCACCGCCCTCGCAGCCGTGCGCGGAGCCGAGCGGAGGGTCGTGGCCGGACCGTCGTCGCTCGCACAGGCCGTCGACGGCGCCGAGCTCGTCCAGGAGGATCCGCCGTTCGGCGGCCCGGTCGCGGGCCTGGCCGCCGCGCTGCTCCTGCTCGACCGCCCGGGCGCTCCGGACTGGGTCGTCGTTCTCGCCGCCGATCTCGTCGCCCCCGCTCCCGCCGTGCACACGCTGCTCGAGGTCGCATCGAGCGCCGTCGAGGCCTCCCTCCTGGCCGTCGACGCGAGCGGCCGAGCCCAGCAGCTCCTCGGCGTGCACCGGCGAGCGGCCCTCGTCGAAGCGCTCACCGCGCTCGGCGATCCCGACGGCGCCTCGGTGCGCGCCCTCCTCCGGGACCTTCCCCCGCGGCTCGTGACGGTGCCCGGAGGGACGACCGACGACGTCGACGCGCCCGCCGACGCGCTCCGGCACGGGATCGACCTGCCGGGCCCGCGCGGCGCAGACTGAGCGGATGGACGACACGACCGGCCCCCGCCCCTCCGCCTCCGACGGCGCCCGCCCCACGGAGGAGGTGCTCGCCGGCTGGTGGGCCGAGCTGTGCTCCGCGCTCGGCCTCGGCGAGGTCCCGGTGGACCCGGACGCCCTGCTCGCCCTCGCCGGTCGCGCGGCGCACGGAGTGGTCCGGCCGGCGGCTCCGCTGACCACGTTCCTCGCGGGCTACGCGGCGGGCCTGGCCGGGGGCGGCCGGGACGCGCTCGACGCCGCGCTCACGGCCTCGCACCGGGCGGTGGACGAGCGTACGCACGCCTCCTGAGACGCTACTCCACCGGCCTCGATCCGGCACCAGGCCGACGCCGTACGGTTCCCCCGAGTCCCGGTGCCGCGGCTCGGACCGAGAGCGGCGCAGGACTCCCGCGGCCGACTGCGCCGCGGTCGTCCATCTGAAGGAGCCCCGCATGTCAGGCAACAGAGCCGTCGCCTACAAGTCCCCCGGAGTCGTCGAGGTCATCGACATCGACTACCCCACCTTCGAGCTGAAGGACGGACCCGGCGTCAATCCGGCGAACATCGGGCGGAAGCTGCCGCACGGCGCCATCCTCCGCACCGTCTCCACCAACATCTGCGGCTCGGACCAGCACATGGTCCGCGGCCGCACCACCGCTCCGTCGGACCTCGTGCTCGGCCACGAGATCACCGGCGAGGTCGTGGAGGTCGGCCCCGACGTCGAGTTCGTCAAGGTCGGCGACATCGTGTCCGTGCCGTTCAACATCGCCTGCGGCCGCTGCCGCAACTGCAAGGAGCGCAAGACCGGCATCTGCCTCAACGTGAATCCGGACCGCCCGGGCAGCGCGTACGGCTACGTCGACATGGGCGGCTGGGTCGGCGGGCAGGCCGAGTACGTGATGGTCCCCTACGCCGACTGGAACCTCCTGGTGTTCCCGGACCGCGATCAGGCGCTCGAGAAGATCCTCGATCTGACGATGCTCTCGGACATCTTCCCGACGGGCTTCCACGGCGCGGTGACCGCCGGGGTCGGCGTCGGCTCCACGGTCTACGTCGCAGGAGCGGGACCGGTCGGACTCGCCGCGGCGGTCGGAGCGCAGCTGCTCGGAGCGGCCGTCGTGATCGTCGCGGACCTCAACGAGGAGCGTCTGGCGCAGGCGCGCTCCTTCGGCTGCGAGACGGTCGACGTCTCGAAGGGCGATCCGGCCGGCCAGATCGAGCAGATCCTCGGCGTGCCCGAGGTCGACTGCGGAGTGGACGCCGTCGGCTTCGAGGCGCACGGCAACGGCGCCGACTCGGGGAAGGAGGCGCCGGCGACGGTGCTGAACTCGCTGATGTCGATCACCGCGGCGGGCGGCGCCCTCGGCATCCCGGGCCTCTACGTCACGGGCGACCCGGGCGGAGTCGACGAGGCGGCCCAGGAGGGCTCGCTGTCGATCCGCCTCGGGCTCGGCTGGGCGAAGTCGCTGTCCTTCACCACGGGCCAGTGCCCGGTCATGAAGTACAACCGGCAGCTGATGATGGCGATCCTGCACGACCGGGTCCACATCGCCGACGCGGTCCAGGCCACCGCGATCAGCCTGGACGACGCTCCCCGCGGCTACGCCGACTTCGACAAGGGCGCCGCGAAGAAGTTCGTGCTGAACCCGAACGGCTACCTGGGATGACCGACGGGGCGGGTCCTGCCCAGGGCCCGCCCCGAGCCCCGGGAGAATGGACGGGATGAGCGCGCACGGGCACGAGGCGACCGACTGGGACGAGGCCAGGCGGATCGTCGGCGAAGCGGTGGCGCGCTCCGGCGTCTCGAGCGTCCCCCTCCTCGACGCCCGCGGAGCCGTCCTCGACCGCGCCGTCGCCGCCGCCCGGCCGCTCCCCCACTACGACTCCTCGGCCATGGACGGCTGGGCCGTGCGCGGACCCGGGCCCTGGCCGCTCGAGGACGGCATCGCCGCGCCGATCGTCACCGGAGCCGCCGTCCCCGACTGGAGCGACGCGGTGCTGCCGTCCGAGCAGGGCGCAGTCCGCGACGACCTGCTCACGGCGCGGGCGCCCCTCCCGCCCGGCCGCCACGTCCGGCGCGCGGGCGACGAGGCCGCCCGCGGGGCCGTGCTGGTCGGCGCCGGGACCCGCCTCACTCCCGCGCACCTCGCCCTGCTCGCGGTCGCCGGGATCGACGCGCTCGACGTCCGCCCGCCCGCCGCGGTCGACCTGCTCCTCACGGGAGACGAGGTCGACACCGAGGGGATGCCGCCCGCCGGACGGGTGCGCGACGCGTTCACGCCGCTGCTGCCCGCGCTGGTCGAGCTCTCGGGCGGAGCCGTGGGAGAGGTCGTGCGCCGCGGCGACGACGAGGAGGCGATCGCACGGACGCTGCTGGCGGGCACGGCGCCGATCCTCCTCACGACGGGCGGGACCGGGCGCTCCCGGGTGGACGCGGTCCGTCGCGCCCTCGATGCGGTGGGCGCGCGCGTCCTCGTCGACGGCGTCGGAATGCGCCCCGGCCACCCGACCATGGCTGCGCTGCTGCCGGGAGGGACGCTGGTGATCGCGCTGCCGGGCAACCCGCTCGCCGCCCTGCTCGCGGCGGTATCCTTCCTGCCGCCGGCCCTCGACGCGGCGTCCGGCGCCGCTGCCCGGCCCCTCGGCCGGGGCGTCCTCGCCGAGCCGCTCGGGCGCGCGGGGACCACGGTGCTCGTGCCCGTCTCCTCCGGCGAGGACGGCTGGCGGGCCTCCGCCGGCATCCGCTCGCACATGCTCACCGGTCTCGCCGCCTCGGAGGCCGTGGCCGTCGTGCCCGCACCGGGAGCGGCAGCGGGCGACTCGGTGCGCCTGCTGCCGCTGCCCTGGTGAGGCCTACGCCGCCGGTTCGAGGCGGATCACGACCGACTTCGAGGTCGGCGTGTTGCTGATCTTCGCGGTCGAGTCCAGCGGCACGAGGACGTTCGTCTCGGGGTAGTAGGCGGCCGCGCAGCCGCGGGGCGTGTCGTACGCCACGACGCGGAACGCCTCCGCCCGCCGCTCGACGCCGTCGGGCCACTCCGAGACCAGGTCGACCATCGCGCCGTCCGCGAAGCCCAGCTCGGCGACGTCGTCGGCGTGGACGAACACCACCCGGCGGCCGTCGTGGATCCCGCGGTAGCGGTCGTCCTTGCCGTAGATCGTGGTGTTGAACTGGTCGTGCGAGCGCAGCGTCTGCAGCAGCAGCCTGCCCTCCGGCACCCGCGGGTACTCGAGCGGATTCGCGGTGAAGCGGGCCAGACCGGAGGGCGTGTCGAAGCGGCGCGCGTCGCGCGGCGGGTGCGGGAGGACGAAGCCGCCGGGCACGTCGATCCGGGCCTCGAAGCCGTCGAAACCGGGGACGACGTTGGCGATGTGCGAGCGGATGCGGCGGTAGTCGTCGCGCAGTCCCGCCCAGTCGACCCGGGGGACGTTCTCGCGGCCCTCGAGCAGCCGCTCCGCGATCCCCGTGAGGATCGCCACCTCCGAGCGCAGGCCCGGGCTCGGCGGGCGCAGGCGGCCCCGGGAGGCGTGCACGGCGCTCATCGAGTCCTCGACCGTGACCCGCTGCTCGCCCGAGCGCTGCACGTCGGAGTCGGTGCGGCCGAGGGTGGGCAGGATCAGCGCGCGCCGGCCGGTGACCACGTGCGAGCGGTTGAGCTTGGTCGAGACGTGGACGGTGAGGGCGAGCGAGCGCATCGCCGCCTCCGTCACTCCGCTGTCGGGCGTCGCCCGGGCGAAGTTGCCGCCGAGCCCCATGAACACGCGGGCCTTCCCGTCGCGCATCGCCCGGATCGCGGCGACCGTGTCCGTCCCGTGCACGCGCGGGGAGGAGAAGGAGAACTCGCGGTCGAGCGCGTCGTGGAAGGAGTCCGGCATCCGCTCGAAGATGCCCATCGTGCGGTCGCCCTGCACGTTCGAGTGGCCGCGCACCGGGCAGACGCCCGCGCCGGGCTTGCCGATGTTGCCGGTGAGCAGGAGCACGTTGACGACGTCCTTGAGCGTCGCGACCGAGTGCGCGTGCTGCGTGAGGCCCATCGCCCAGCAGACGACGGTGCCCTCGGACGCCGCGATCAGCTCGGCGACGGTGCGGATGCGCGTCTCGTCGATCCCGCTCGCCCGCTCGATCTCGTCCCACTGGACCTCCCGCAGCCCGTGGAGGTACTCGGCGAGGCCGCCGGTGCTCTCGCGGATGAAGGCGTGGTCGAAGACGTCGCCGCGCGCCTCCTCCGCCTCGAGCAGCGCCTTGCCCAGACCCTGGAACAGGGCCTGGTCGCCGCCCAGCCGGACCTGGAGGAAGTGGTCGGCGAGGGCCGTGCCGTCGCCCAGGGTGCCGCGGACGGTCTGCGGGTTCTGGAAGCGGAGCAGCCCCGCCTCCGGCAGCGGATTCACGGCCACGATGGTGCCGCCGGCGCGCTTGGCGCGCTCCAGCGCGGTCAGCATCCGCGGGTGGTTCGTTCCGGGGTTCTGGCCGGCGACGATGATCAGCGGAGCCCGCTCCACGTCGCGCAGGCTCACCGAGCCCTTGCCGATCCCGATCGTCTCGGTGAGGGCGGATCCGCTGGACTCGTGGCACATGTTCGAGCAGTCGGGCAGGTTGTTCGTGCCGAAGCCGCGGACCATCAGCTGGTAGACGAAGGCCGACTCGTTCGAGGTCCGGCCGGACGTGTAGAAGATCGCCTCGTCGGGGCTCGCGCAGGCGCGCAGCTCCTCGGCCACGAGGTCGAGCGCCTCGTCCCAGCCCACGGGCCGGTAGTGCGTCGCGCCCTCCTCGAGCAGCATCGGCTCCGTGAGCCGGCCCTGCTGGCCGAGCGCGAAGTCGTCCCACTCCTCCAGCTCCGCGACGGGGTGCGCGGCGAAGAACGCCGATGTGACGGTGCGGAGCGTGGCCTCCTCGGCGACCGCCTTCGCTCCGTTCTCGCAGAACTCGGCGACGTGGCGCTTGTCGCCCTCCGGCCAGGCGCAGCCCGGGCAGTCGAATCCGGTCTTCTGGTTCACCCGCAGGAGCGTCTCGGCGCTGCGCACCGGGCCCATCTGCTTGAGCGAGATCTCGAGGGCGTGGGCGACGCCGGGGATCCCGACGGCGCGTCTCTTCGGCGACCGGACGGAGAGGCGGCTCTCGTCGATCGGACTCTCGCGGGGCTCGGCGTCATCGACCATTCCTGCATCGTACGTCCGCATCCCGGCATCGCTCCCGGTTCCCGGTGGGAGGATGACCTCCACCGCCTGAGGAGACCCATGAGCCGCAGTGTCGCCCGCACCCGCCTGACCGCCGTCCGCGCCGGCGATCCGCCCCGACGCCGCGAGGACGTCCTGGCCGTCGAGGAGCCGCTCGAGATCCGCGTCGGCGGACGGCGCTTCAGCGTGACCATGCGCACGCCCGGCGACGACTTCGACCTGGTCGCGGGATTCCTGGTGTCCGAGGGGGTGCTCACCGAGTCGGAGCAGCTGGCGGCGATGCGCTACTGCGCGAGCGGCTCCGGTCCGGGCGAGAACACGTACAACGTGGTCGACGCGAGCGTCCGCGGCGGGCGGGAGGCCGTGCTGCTCGAGCGCGAGCGGTCGGTCTACACGACGAGCTCGTGCGGAGTGTGCGGGCTCGCGTCGCTCGAGGCGGTCGCCACCGACTCGGCGTGGAGCGTCGCGGAGGACGACCTGCGGGTCGAGCGGGAGCTGCTGGTCTCGCTCCCCGATCGGCTCCGCGAGGCGCAGGCGGTGTTCGAGCGGACGGGCGGCGTCCACGCGGCCGGGCTGTTCGACGCGGACGGCTCGCTGCTGGTGCTCCGGGAGGATGTCGGGCGGCACAACGCCGTGGACAAGGTGGTCGGCTGGGGGCTCCGGGAGGGCCGGCTGCCGTTGCGGGGGACGCTGCTGCAGGTGTCGGGGCGCGCCTCGTTCGAGCTGGTGCAGAAGGCCGTGATGGCCGGCATCCCCCTGCTCGCCGCGGTCGGTGCCCCGTCGTCGCTGGCGGTGGACCTGGCTCGCGACTCCGGCCTCACCCTGATCGGCTTCAGCCGCGGCTCCGGCTTCAACCTCTACGCGGGCGACGCGCGGCTGCTGCCCTGAGCCGGGGCTCCACAGCCGGCACCAGCCGATGGAGCAGCCCGCACAGCGGCCGCATCGAGATCTCCTCCCTCGCGCTCGGTGGGACTCGATACGCCGCGTCCCGCGGCTACTCGACCAGGAGCAGGGCCCGAGTAGTCGGAAGAGGGCCGCGACCCGGAATCGCGTGCGAGCGATTCAGGGCAGCCCGACGCTCCACGCTCTGCGGAACGCAACCCCTGAGAGGCCGACCGCGGTCGTGCAGCGGGCCACCGCTGCAGGACGAGCGGGCACCGCCGCGTGCGAGCGATTCAGGACAGCCCGACAGGAGCCGCTCCACGGGAGCCGCCACCCCCGGAAGCCGACCGCGAGTCGTGTCGCGGCTGCGCCGCTACACGACCGACAAGGACTGCCGGGCGATCTCCAGCTCCTCGTTCGTGGGGATGACGAGGACGGCGACGCGGGAGTCGTCGGTGGAGATGCGGCGGGCGCCGCGGTCGGAGGACGTGTTGCGCTCGGGGTCGAGCTCGATGCCCAGGCCCTCGAGGCCGCGGAGGGCGCCGGCGCGGACGGCGGCGACATTCTCGCCGACTCCGGCCGTGAACACCACGGCGTCGACGCGGCCCAGCTGGGCGTAGAAGGCGCCGATGTAGTGGCGGAGGCGGTGGTAGTAGACCTCGAGTCCGGCGCGGGCCCGCTCGTCGCCGGCCTCGGCCGCCTCCTGGACGTCGCGCATGTCGCCGCGACCCGTGAGGCCGAGGAGCCCGCTGCGGCGGTTGAGGAGGGTGTCGAGCTCGTCGATCGAGAGGCCCGCCTTGCGGGCGAGGTGGAAGACGACGGCCGGGTCGAGGTCGCCGGAGCGGGTGCCCATCACCAGGCCCTCGAGCGGGGTCATGCCCATCGAGGTCTCGACGGAGACGCCGCCGTCGACGGCGCAGGCGGACGCTCCGTTGCCCAAGTGCAGGACGATCGTCTTCAGGTCGGAGCGGCGGCGGCCGAGGTAGGCGGCGGCGGCCTCCGAGACGAACTTGTGCGAGGTGCCGTGGAAGCCGTAGCGGCGGACGCGGTGCTTCTCGGCGAGCTCGGCGGGCAGCGCGTAGGTCGACGCCTCGGCCGGGATCGTGTGGTGGAAGGCGGTGTCGAAGACGGCGACGTGCGGGACGTCCGGGAAGGCCTTCTGCGCCGCCTCGATGCCCTCGAGGTTGGCGGGGTTGTGCAGCGGGGCGAGGTCGGCGAGGTCCTCGATGTTGATCTTGACCAGGTCGGTGACCACGGTGGGCTCGAAGAAGCGCTTGCCGCCGTGCACGACGCGGTGGCCCACGGCGACGGGAGGGAACTCGTCGAGGCTCGGGCCGTGCTCGCCGAACGCGCGGATCATCGCGTCGAAGCCGGCGGTGTGGTCGGGGATCGGCCCCTCGATCTCGAACGACTCCCCGTCGCGGGTGTGCTTCGTGCGGCCGGTGTCCTCGCCGATCCGCTCGACGAGGCCGCTGGCGAGCGTCTCCTCGGTGGTCATCTCGATGAGCTGGTACTTGAACGACGACGATCCGCTGTTGACGACGAGGACGACGGACATGAGGGGACTCCTGGGGTGATCGGGGTCGGGAGGGGCGGCGGCGGGGTCGCCGCTAGCGCACTACGGGGATGGCGGCGGTGGGCGGGACGATGGCCTGGGTGGCGGCCTGGATGGCCGTGATCGCGACGGTGTTGACGATGTCCTGCACGAGCGCGCCGCGCGAGAGGTCGTTGACCGGCTTGCGCAGACCCTGGAGGACCGGTCCGATGGCGACGGCGCCGGCCGAGCGCTGCACGGCCTTGTAGGTGTTGTTGCCCGTGTTGAGGTCGGGGAAGATGAACACCGTCGCGCGCCCGGCGACCTGGGAGCCGGGCATCTTCGAGGCCGCGACCGCCGCGTCGGCCGCCGCGTCGTACTGGATCGGGCCCTCGACGAGCAGGTCGGGCCGGCGCTCGCGCACCAGAGCCGTCGCCGCGCGGACCTTCTCGACGTCGGCGCCGGCTCCGCTCTCGCCGGTGGAGTAGGAGAGCATCGCGATGCGGGGGTCGATCCCGAACTGCTGGGCGGTCTCGGCGGACGAGATCGCGATGTCGGCGAGCTGCGCCTCGGTGGGGTCGGGGTTCACCGCGCAGTCGCCGTAGACCAGCACGCGGTCGGCGAGCGCCATCAGGAACACGCTCGAGACGACGGAGACGCCCGGGCTCGTCTTGATGATCTCGAAGCCGGGGCGGATGGTGTGCGCGGTCGTGTGCGCGGCTCCCGAGACCATCCCGTCGGCCAGGCCGAGCTGCACCATCATCGTGCCGAAGTAGGAGACGTCCGTGACGGTGTCGTAGGCGTGGTCGTAGGTAATGCCCTTGTGCGCGCGGATGCGGGCGTACTCCTCGGCGAAGCGCGCGCGGTGCTCGGGGTCGAGGGTGCTCAGCACGCGCGCGCCGTCGAGGTCGAGGCCGAGGCCCGCCGCACGGGCGCGGATCTCGGCCTCCTCGCCGAGGATCGTGAGCCGGGCGATGCCGCGCTTGAGCACGGTCGCGGCGGCACGGAGGATCCGGTCGTCGCCGCCCTCGGGCAGGACGATGTGGCGGTCGGCGATGCGCGCGCGCTCGATCAGCCCGTACTCGAACATCAGCGGCGTGACGACCTCGGACCGGCCGACGTCGAGGAGGGTGAGCAGCTCGACCGCGTCGACCGCCTCCTGGAAGAGGGCGAGGGAGGTGTCGCGCTTGCGCGGGGAGTCGGCCGCCAGGCGGCCGCGGGCCGCGGTGACGCGGACGGCGGTGTCGTAGGTGCCGAGCTCGGTCATCACGATCGGCACGCGGCTGTCGACGCCCTCGATCAGCCGGACGATCGGCTCCGGCAGCTCGAAGCCGCCGTTGAGGATGATGCCGGTGACGGTGGGGAACGTGCCGGAGGCGTACGCCATGATCACGGCGAGGACGACCTCGGGCCGGTCGCCGGGGACGATCACGACGCCGCCCTCGGTGAGCCGCGGCAGGACGTTCACCATGGACATGCCGGCGATCACCACGCCGAGCGCCTCGCGGCCGAGCAGCTCCGGATCGCCCGCGACGACGACGCCGTCGACCGCCTCGACGAGGCGGGACAGGCTCGGAGCGACGAGGAACGGATCCTCGCGGATCGCCCAGACCGGGACGGTGGCGGGGATGCTCTCGCGGATCGCGGCGACGGCGTCGGCGGCGGTGTCGGGATCGGCGCGGTTCGCGATCACTCCGATGAGGCTCGCGTGGGCCGTGCGCAGCTCGACCGAGGCGAGCTCCGTGATCTGGCGCATCTCCTCCGGCGTGCGCGCGGGAGCCTGGCCCAGCTGCTCGCTGCGGGACGAGTCCCGGCCGGTGAGGACGAGCAGGACCGGGGCACCGAGGTTGGCGGCGATGCGGGCGTTGTAGCCGAGCTCGGTGGGGCTGCCGACGTCCGTGTAGTCGGAGCCGAGGATGACGACGGCGTCGCACCGGGCCTCGACGCCCTTGTACCGCTCGACGATCCGCGAGAGCGCCGCCTCGCCGTCGGCGTGGACGTCCTCGTAGGTGACGCCGATGCAGTCCTCGTAGGCGAGGCCCGAGTCGGAGTGGCCGAGCAGCATCTCGAGCACGTAGTCCGGCTCGGAGGTGGAGCGGGCGATCGGGCGGAAGACGCCGACCCGCTGCACCTGGCTGCTGAGCGCATCGAGGACGCCGAGGGCGACCGTGGACTTGCCCGAATGACCTTCGGCGGACGAGATGTAGATGCTCTGAACCATCGGATCCAGCCTACCGAGGGGGTCCCTCCGCCTGGCTGAGTAGAGGCCAGGGATGGGAGGGCGTGCATGGCGCGCGGCTGTGGAGGAGCGTCCGCAGTCGGTAGGGCCTCGTAGCGGCTGTGCGGCGGTCCATCGGCGGAGCAGGCGGGCCGGTTAACGGAAGAAGACCCCCCGCGCACCCGCCAGAGCCCGGTTACCCTTGCTGCGTTTCCGCCCTGGGGGAGTTGGCCTGGATGGCGCCACGCGGGGAGCCGGGTGACAGTCTAACCGACGACGGCGGCCGAGGAGAGCGGGGCGTGTCGGGGTCGTGGTCAGCGGGAGCCTCCGACACCGGCTAGTATCGATGAGTCGCGGCTCAGGTCGTGCCAGGAGGATTCGCCTAGTGGCCTATGGCGCACGCTTGGAAAGCGTGTTGGGTGAAAGCCCTCGGGGGTTCGAATCCCCCATCCTCCGCGAACGGTGTCCGTTGCTCTCGCCAGCACGGGCACCGTTTTGTTTAACCGGTGCGGCCGATCGTCGGAGCCCGGTCGACCGGTGAAGGCGTCGATCGGAGCGGCCCACTCACGCATCGCTGGGTTCGCCCTGCCGGGGCACACCCAGCTGCAGCCGACGAGGTCGCGCCGAGCAGGGGCCGCCGATCGTCCGGCGCGTGCCGGGCGCGGGATCAGCCGTAGAGGTGGTTCGTCCGCGCGCAGGAGTCGGAGCAGAAAGCGCCACGACGAGCGACGAGCGGGGCCGAGCAGGCGGCGCAGACGGGGCGGAAGAAGAGTTCGGCTATGGATCGCGACATGGTCCGACCGTAGGTGCCGATCCCGGATCGTGCCCGTCGCCATCCGTATTACGACGACGCGGACGACAGGGCGGCGATACGGACCCTCCGGCGACGCCGGCCGTCAGTCGGCGATGCGCTCGAGCCATTCGTCGAGCAGGAGCCGCTCCCCCGCGCTGAGGGGCTCGATCTGCGGCAGCGCCGTCCGCAGGGCGACGGCGTGCGCGACGACCGCACGGGCGGCGGGATCGGTGGGGCCCGCCTCCGCCGTGGTGATCGCCGCGAGGACGGACTCGCGCGAGCGGGACGAGAGCTCGTCGTCGGGGTCGGCGAGGGCGGTCAGCGTGAGGGTGCAGCCGAGCGCGGCCGACTGGAGCAGGCGGGAGGCCCGCTCGACGTCGACGGTGAGGCGGCCGGCTTCGGCGACGGCCCGGACCGCGTCGAGGAGGACGCCGCGGGACAGGCGCGCCGCCTCCGACTCCTCCCCCGGCCGCGCGGTGAACATCAGCGCGTAGAGGTGCGGTTCGGCGAGTCCGAAGGCGACGTGGTGATCCCAGGCGGCACGGAGCGCGTCGACCGGGTCGGCCGGCGCCTCGCTCCGCTCGAAGTCGGCGAGGGCCGTGGCGAATCCGGCTGCCGCGGCCGAGTCGAGCAGCCCGCGCAGGTCGCCGAACGTCCGGTAGATCGTGGGGGCCTGCACCCCCGCCGCCGCGCTGATCGCCCGCGTCGACACCGCGTCCCGCCCGCCGTCCGCCAGCAGCTCGACCGTCGCTCGGAGGATCCGCTCCCGCGTCGTCCCGCTCTCACTCACGCTACCGACGCTAACACGCTCCCGTTAGCGCCTCGTCTCCCCGAGCGGCCCGGGTCGCGTCACCGCCGTCGGGCGGTCCCGAAGATCCCGCGGACCACCTCGCGCAGCAGCGTCCTGCCGGCGCTCGAGCCCAGCACCTCCTCGACGACCGTCTTGTCGCGGCGGGCGGTGCGGGTCCCGCGGGAGGTCGGTGCCGTGCGCCGTCGGGAGCGCTCGGCGGCCCGGTCGGCGGCGCGCTCGGCGGCGGCCCGCTCCTTCGCGCGGCGGGCGGCGTCCGCGGTCTCCTCCTCGGCGCGACGCGCGTCCTCCTTCGCGCGGCGGGCGTCGTCGGCGGCCTGCTGCTCGGCGGCGGCGCGGGCCTCCTCGGCGTCGGCGGCGGCGTCGAGCCGGCGGGTGAGGATCTCGCGGGCGGAGTCGCGGTCGAGGGGCGTGCCGTAGCGCGCGAGGAGCGGGGACCTCCGGACGCTCGCCTCGCGGTCGGCCTCGGGGGTGGGCTTCATCGAGCCGAGCGGGGCGCGGAGACGCGTCCAGGCGACCGGGGTCGGGGCGCCGCGCTCGTTCATGACCGTCACGATCGCCTCGCCGATGGGGAGCGCCTGGAGGACCTCGCCGAGGTCGTAGTCGCTCTCGGGGTAGGTCGAGACGGTGGCGCGTAGGGCCTTGGCATCGTCCGGCGTGTGCGCGCGGAGCTGGTGCTGCACGCGGGAGCCGAGCTGGGCGAGGACGTCGCCGGGCACGTCCTTCGGGGTCTGCGTGACGAAGACGATGCCGACGCCCTTGGAGCGGATGAGGCGCACGGTCTGGGTGATCGCGGCGAGGAAGTCCTTCGACGCGTCGCGGAAGAGCAGGTGCGCCTCGTCGAAGAAGAACACCAGCTTCGGCTTGTCGAGGTCGCCGACCTCCGGCAGGTCGTTGAAGAGGTCGGCGAGGAGCCACATCAGGAAGGTGGAGAACAGAGCCGGTCGGTCGGCGACTCCGGGGACCTCGAGGAGGCTGACGACGCCGCGCCCGTCGGCGGCGAGGCGGAGGAACTCGGCCGTGTCGATCTCGGGCTCGCCGAAGAACACGTCGGCGCCCTGGTCGGCGAACGCGATCAGCTCGCGGAGGATCACGCCGGCGGTCGCCTTGGACAGCCCGCCGAGCTCGGCGAGCTCCGCCTTGCCCTCGTCGCCGACGAGGTAGGTGAGCACGGCGCGGAGGTCGGACAGGTCGACGAGCGGGAGACCGGCGCTCTCGGCGTAGTGGAAGACGAGGCCGAGGCTCGACTCCTGCGTGTGGTTGAGGCCGAGCACCTTCGCGAGCAGCAGCGCGCCGAATCCCGTCACGGTGGCGCGGACGGGGACGCCGGTGCCGATGCCGCCGAGCGCGAAGTACTCGGCGGGGGCCGCCTCCGCCCGCCAGTCCTGACCGATGCCGCGGGTGCGGGCGAGCAGCGCGTCGCTCGCGGTGCCCGGAGTGGCGAGGCCGGAGAGGTCGCCCTTGATGTCCGCAGCGAAGACGGGGACGCCGTGGGCCGAGAGCTGCTCGGCGAGGACCTGCAGCGTCTTCGTCTTGCCGGTGCCGGTCGCGCCGACGACGAGGCCGTGCCGGTTGAGCATGCCGAGCGGGATGCGGACGGGCACGTCGATCCGCGCGTCGCCGTTGACGAGGGCGCCGAGCTCGAGGGCCGGGCCGGTGAACGCGTACCCGGCGCGCACGGCGTCGACGGCGCTCTCGGGGAGCGGACCGGGGGCCGGGGCGGGCGCCGAGGGGGCGGGCGGAGCAGGTGCATCCGGAGCGATCGGACCGGAAGCGACGGCGTCCGGGGCAACGGGAGCAGCGGACTGCTCCGCTCCGCTCCCCGACGCCGCCACCAGCCGCACGTCGTCCGCGACGGCCTCCGCCTCCTCCGGGCCGGCCGCCGCGTTCAGCGCCGCGGCCGCCGCCTCCGCTCTCGCCAGGGCCTCGGCGGCCTCCGCCTGCAGTCGGCGGGCGGCCTCCAGGGCTGCGCGCGCCTCGTCCCTCGCCGAGGCGAGCCCGTCGTCGTCACTCATGGGCTCAGCCTAGGTCGGCGGCGCCGATCAGTCCTCGCGGACGTGCCAGGACTGTCCGTACCCGCCGTCGGCCTCGGGGCGGGCCATCAGCTCGAGGAACGGGTCGGCGCTGAACGCCTCCGGCCCGAGCACTCCGGCGCCGGTCCACACGCCGGTCGCGAGGAGCTCGAGCGCGACCACCGGGTTGAGCGCCGTCTGCCAGACCACGCACTGGGTGCCGTACTCGGCCATCGTCCACTCGTTGTCGCTCACGTGGTAGAGGTACACCTCGCGGTGGGCGCCGTCCTTCGTGCCGGAGACGAAGAGGCCGGCGCAGGTCCTGCCGGTCATCCGCGGGCCGATGCCGGCGGGGTCGGGCAGGGCGGCGGCGACGACGTCGCGCGGCGAGACCTCGACGGGACCGCCGGCCGAGCGGACCCGCAAGGGCTCGGTGCTGTCGAGGCCGAGGAGGTGGAGGGTGCGCAGGACGCCGATGAACTGCTCGCCGAGGCCGTACTTGAAGGTGACCTTCTTCGCGTCGAGCCAGCGCGGCATCAGCAGCACCTCCTCGTGCTCGACGTTCACGCACTCGACCGGGCCGATGCCCTCGGGGAACTCGAACACCTCCGGCTCCGAGAAGGGGGCGGTGGTGTACCAGCCGCGGTCGCGCTCGAACACCACCGGCGGGTTCAGGCACTCCTCGATCGTGGTCCAGATGGAGAAGGACGGAGCGAAGATCTCGCGGCCGTCCGCGTCGTGCACGACGAGGTTCGCGCCGTCGCGCACTCCGAGCTCGTCGATCTCGTCGAAGAGGTGGTCGGAGGCGTAGCGGGCGAAGACGTCGGAGAGTCCCGGCTCCACGCCCATGCCCACCAGGGCGAGGCGGCCGCGGGAGGACCACTCCTCCGCCGCGGCGAACTGCTCGTCGCCGAGCTTGAGCCCCGTCAGCTCGTGGGGCCGCTCGGGGTGCGGGAGCGAGAGGCTCATCGCCATGTCGAGGTAGTCGGCCTCGGCGGCGAGCGCTCCGGCGAAGATCGTCGGGACGAAGCGCGGCTCGACGGCGTTCATCACGTGGGTCGCCCCGTGCGCGCGGGCGACGGTCTCGACGTTCTCGGCGTCGGAGGCGTCGATCCGCGCGGCGACGAAGCGGTCGTCGGCACCGTGCCGCTCCGCGATCCAGGCGACCGTGCGCTCGGCGCGAGCGAGGTCGTAGTCGCAGACGATGATCTGCTCGAAGAAGGAGCGGCGCGCGGCGATCTTCGCGAAGGCGTCGCCGACGCCGCCGGCGCCGACCAGGAGGATTCTCATGGGGACACCGTAGCGACGGATCGCGTCGTCCACCATGCCGAGCACCGACGGAATCGGAGCGGAGCGCGCCTTTAGGCCACCGGATCCGTCACAGGGCGGCCCGCTCCCCCCGCTCGAGCAGGCGGAGGAAGCCGGAGAGGTGCCCGAGGCCGGTCAGCGAGGTCGGGAGCGAGGCGGCGAGCGCCGGCGAGTGCACCAGGTACGCCGCCCACTTCGCCCGCGAGACCGCGACGTTCAGGCGGTTGGGCAGGAGGAGGAACTCCATCCCGCGCGGGACGTCGGCCCCGGAGGACGCGGCGAGCGACACGATGGCGACCACCGCCTCCCTGCCCTGGAAGAGGTCGACCGTGCCGACCGGGGTCTCCTCGAGGCCCGCGGCGTCGAGGGCGGTGCGGAGGAGCCCGCCCTGGGCGTTGTAGGGCGCGACGACGATGACGTCGGCCGCGGTCAGCGTCCGCTCGCCGTGCTCGTCGGTCCAGGCGCGGCCGACGAGGGAGAGGGCGATCTCGACGACGCGCCTCGCCTCGTCCGGCGAGGAGGTGGTGTCGCCCGCGTGCTCGACCGGGATGGAGTGCACGCCCGGCTCGACCCCCTCCAGGTGGCGCACCTGCGGCGCCCGCGACCGCAGCGCGCCCTCGTAGGACAGCTCGGAGACGGCGTCGGAGAGCGCCGGGTGCATCCGGTGGGTCTGCGCGAGGAAGTAGCCGTACTCGGGCGGGAGGACGTCGTGCCCGTCGGCGAGCCAGCCGAGCGCCGACTCGTCGACAGGCTCCGGGTGCGCGCCCTGGCTCACCTGGGGCAGCTGCTGCGGATCGCCGAGCAGGAGCAGCCGCTGGGCGGAGACGGCCGACGCGATCGTCGGGGCGAGCGAGAACTGCCCGGCCTCGTCGACCACCAGGAGGTCGAGCGAGCGGCGCGGCACGGTGACCGGGTTCGCGAAGGTCCAGGCGGTGCCGCCGATGACGCAGCCGCCGCCCTCCTCGAGGATCGCGGTGAGTGCCGCCGCGTTCTTCACCGGCGCCCAGGGCGCCGCCACGAGCGCCTCGGGCGGCGTGCCGTTCTTGGGCACCTTCGCCACCCTGGAGGGATCGACGCCGCGGCCGACGACGGCGCTCAGCACGTTCTCGACCACCGAGTGCGACTGGCCGACCACGCCGATGCGCCAGCCGTGCTCGTTCACCAGCCGGGCGATCACGTGGGAGCCGACGTAGGTCTTGCCGGTGCCGGGCGGACCCTGCACGGCGAGGGTCGCCCGGCCGAGTCCGAGCAGAGTGGTGACGACCGCGCCGATCACGTCGTCGCCCTGCACAGGAGCGACGGCTCCCGGCGGCACGCGGCGGAGGACGTCGAGCGCCGGGTCGGCCAGCATCGCGGGCAGCGCGTCGAGGACCTCGCCGCCCCACTCCGCGATCGCCTCGGGCTGGGGCGCGGCGCGCGGCGGCGGCGCGGGGGCGAGGGCGACCGGAGCGTCGTCGTGCGGATCCTCCCCCGCCTTCAGGCCCTCCTTGAGGAGCAGGACGATCCGCTCCCCGTCGTCGTCGACCGCGAGGATCTCGGAGCGCTCGGAGGCGCCGCGCAGACCGGGACCGGGCGAGGGCGCACCAGGGGGCGCCGGGGCCTCGTAGACCAGGTACGGCGACGAGCCGGTGCCGAGCCGGCTGCCGGGAGCGAGCCGGCCGAGGATCCGCAGCTCGCGCGACTGCGTGCGGGCGCGCGGGAGCTTCGCCCAGTCGCGGACGACCTCGACCCGGTCGATCATCACGACGTCGCGGGTGTCCGCCCACTCGTCCAGCGGCTGCCGGAGGCGGTCGAAGTGCTCCTGCCAGAAGGTCTTGGCCTCGCGGCGGTGGTAGTCGATGGCCGCGCCGGCGAGGGCGAGCGCGGTCTGGTCGGCCGTGCGCTCGCGCGGCTCGACCCCCTCGACCTGCGCCAGCAGTGCGACCGCGACCGGGTGCGGCTCGCGGGGCACGGGGATCTCGACCTCGAGCAGCGGCGGCAGCTCCTCGCGCGGCGGAGCGAGCTCCAGGAGCCAGTCGCGCAGGCGGAGCGTGGAGCGGCAGTCGTAGGCGTTGTACTCGGCGACGAGGTCGAGCCCGCGCTGCCCCTCGGCAGGATCGGCCCTCTGTGCGGCGCGCGCCTCCACGTACATCTCGATGCTGTCGGCGGCGTTCGTGACGCCGGACGCGTCCCGCTCCTCCTCGCCCATGTAGAGCGGCTCCAGCTTCTTGAGCGAGTAGCTGCGCGAGCCCACGCGGAGCGCCCGCCGCACCACCGGGTACAGGTCGACCAGGACGCCGTCGCGCAGGAGCGCATCGACCTCCTCCTCGCCGACCCCGTGGCGGAGCGCCAGCGAGAGGAGGTGGCTGCGCTCGTAGGAGGCGTAGTGGTAGACGCGCATCCGGGGGTGCTCAGCCCGGCGCGCCCGCAGGAGCGCGAGGAAGTCGAGGAGCGCCCGGCGCTCGGCCGCGAGGTCGTGCGCCCAGAGCGCGGTGAAGCGCTCCTGGTCGTCGACCATGCCGAAGAGGTAGTCGAGGCCCCACTCGCGGTTGTCCTCGGTGTAGAGCGGGTCGCCCTCGAAGTCGAAGAAGAGGTCCCCCGGGTCGGGGGCGGGCAGCCCGGCGAGCACGGAGGCGTCGATCACCTCGACGGCCGGCACCGGCGAGGACTCCGACCGCAGCTGCAGCCGCGCCTGGGCGCGCAGGCCCTCGAGCGTGCCCGCGCTCAGCCCGGGGACGGGGCCGTCGTGCTCGGCGAGGGCGTCGATGGTGAGCACGCCGGCCGCCCCGAGCCTCGCCCGCTGGTCGAGCCGCATCCCGGCGACGAGGATCGGATCGCGGTGCGCCTGGACCTCGGGCGCGCAGACGGAGCAGCGTCCGCAGGAGGGGTAGCGCGGATCGCCCCACTCCAGCGGCTCGTCGGCGGCGAGGCGCTCGTCGAGCACGGCGCGGAGCCGGGCGCGCTGCACCCGCTGGACCGGGGCGACGACGGCCAGCTCGTGGCTGGTGACGGAGCCGTCGCCGAGCACGAGGTGCACCTGCTCCCCCACGCGGATGCCGCGCGCCTGCATCTGCTCGGCGTAGGCGGCGAGCTGCAGCAGCGCCGGGATCTTCGCGTGCCGGGCGAGCTTGGTGTCGTAGACCTCATAGGCGCCGTCGGCGGTGCGGAGGAGGAAGTCCGAGAAGCCCAGGAACTCGCCGTCGAAGAAGGTGGCCTGGTAGAGCACGTCGACCCCGGCGCGCATCGCCTCGACGGCCGCCTCGGCCGCCGCGGGGTAGCCGGCGGGCTCGGGGCGCTCGAACTCGAGCACCTCGTGCGTGCGCTTCAGCTCGGCGAGGAAGCGGTGCTCGTGCTCGTCGCCGAGTACCGCGGTGCGCTCGAGCATCCCGTCCCTCTCGGCCTCGAGGCGCGGCGCGCGGCCCAGCAGGGCGTCGAACCGGCGGAGGACCGCCCACTCGCAGGCCGCCCAGTTCGACAGGTCGGTGGGGCTCGTGACCACGCGGCCGGACTCCAGGTACACGCGACTCCTTCCGCGATCACCGGGCGGCGATCGGCTCCAGGCTAGGGCGCCCCTCCGACACTCGTGCGGCTGCGGCCACCACCCGCGCCGCGCCGTCTCCGCGTGGCAGGCTGGGCCGATGACCCGCGCGCGCTTCGAGATCATCCCGGCCGACGACATCGGCGAGCGCGCCGCACGGGCGTTCCCGGACCCCTCCGCGGTGACGCTGACCGTGACCAGCCTGCCGAAGCACGGGACCGGGCGGACCGTGGACTGCGCGGTCGCGCTGGCCGGGCGCGGGTTCCGCGTGGTGCCCCACCTGGCGGCGCGGAACGTCGAGGGCCGCGCCGCACTCGAGCAGGTCCTCGAGCGGATGGGCGAGGCGGGGATCGACGAGGCGTTCGTGATCTCGGGCGACGCGTCCTCGGCGGCCGGCACCTACTCCACGAGCCTCGAGCTCATCCGCGACGCCCGCGAGATCTCACCCGGGCTGGCCCTGGACATCGCAGGCTATCCCGAGGGCCACCCGCACCTCTCCGACGAGAGCATCGAGCGGCACCTGCGCGAGCGCGCTCCGTTCATCCGCTCGATCGTCACGCAGATGTGCTTCGACGTCGACGCGGTGGTCCGCTACGCCGATCGGCTCCGCGAGACGGGGATCACGGCCGATCTGTGGGCGGGCGTGCCGGGGCCGGTCGAGCGCTCGCGGCTGCTGACGCTGGGCGCGCGGATCGGAGTGGGCTCCTCGCTCGGCTTCCTGAAGCGGAGCACCTCGGTGGCCGGCGGGCTCCTCCGCGGACGCCGCTTCGACCCGTCCGCGTTCGTCGCGCGCCTGGAAGCGGCGGCGGGCGACCGCCTCGCGGGCCTGCACGTCTACACCTTCAACGAGCTCGACTCCCTCGCCGCCTTCGGCTGATCGGCGAGCCTCCGCGCTCCTCGGGCGCCGACCCTCAGGGGCTCGAAGCCCTCGCGGGGAGCGCTGCGCCGGTCAGGTGGTGCGGCGGATCCAGATCGGCGGGTGCGGGAGCTCGGCCTCGGTGCGCAGGCGGCCGGCGAGCGGAGCCCAGACCACGAGCGCCACGCCGATCCCGAGCAGCAGGCCGCCGACGGTGTCGCTCAGCCAGTGGGCGCCGAGGTAGGTGCGGCTCGCCATCATCGCCACGGTGTAGAGGAAGCCCGCGATCCAGACCCACAGCAGCGGGAACACCAGGGCCAGCACCATCGCCGTCGTCGCCGCGTTGGCGGTATGGCCGGACGGGAAGGAGCCGTAGTCGCTGGTGACGAGCATGTCGGCCGGGCGGGCGCGTCCCACCAGCTCCTTGACGAGCTGGGTGGCGCCCACGCTGACCAGCGCGGCGATCGCGTAGTAGAGCGCGGCCCACCGCCTGCGGAACACCAGCAGCACGGCGACGATGCCGAGCGGGATGAGCGTCGTGCCGACGAGCCCCGCTCCGACCGTGTTCATGACGAGGGCCGGGATGTCCCAGACCGGCGAGCGGTGCTCGACGATCTCGTCCATCCACTCCACGTCGAAGCGGAAGGCCGAGGTGGGGCGGAAGGCGATCAGCACGGCGAGGAGCACCGTGAGCAGGATCGCGAGCGACGCGGAGATCAGCGGCCAGCGGCGGGAGACCCGGTGGGCCGCCTCCTTCGTCAGCAGCCGGGCGGCGACGTCGTCGGACGGCACCTGCTCGCGCATCCGCGCACGCTGGACGGCGTCGGGGCGCGCGATTCCGGGCTCGGTCGACAGGCGGTCGTCGCGGTGATCCATCCGGACATGATGCCGTCACCCGGCGTTCCCCCGCTGGGGGTTGCGGGACGGCTCGGCCGACCGTTCGGAAGCCCGGCGTCCGTGCGCCGGGTTCGTGGCACGGTTCGACCGGCCGTGCGGATGCCCGGCCTTCCCCCGCGGGGGTCTCGCGGCGCGGCTCAGCCGGCCGCGCGGGCCAGGCGGGCGGCGCGGAGGGCGTCGAGCCGGGTCGGCTCGGAGGAGCGGGCGAGGAGCCGCGCGGCGACGGCGCTCACGCGGGAGTCGTCCGAGGCGGAGGCCCGCTCGAGGGCGGCGGCCGCGTCGGGACCGGTGATCGAGCCGAGCGCCATCACGGCCGAGACCGCGAGCGCGGAGTCGTCGCTGCCAGCGGCCCCGTCCAGCGCGTCGACGGCAGGACGCGCGTCGTCGCCCAGGTAGCCGAGTGCGGCAGCGGCGTGACGCCGGACCGGCGCGGACCCCTCGCGGAGGGCCTGCTCCAGTCCGGGGACGGCCGCGGCGCCGAAGGAGGCGAGGACGTCGGTGAGCACGTTCTGCGCCTCCGCGTCGTCGTCGCCGAGCAGGCCGAGCAGGACCGGCAGCGCGCGCTCGTCGCCGAGGCGGCCCAGCGCGAAGCGGGCCTTCGCGGCGACGGCGGGCTCGGAGTCGGCGGCCAGCGGGGCGATGTCGTCGAGCGTCGCCGGGTCGAGGATCTTGCTGAGCACGTGCAGCGCCTGCGTGCGCACTCGGGGCTCGCGGCCGAGCGCCTCGCGGGCGACGGGGACGGCGGCGGAGCCGAGGCGGCCGAGCGACCAGGTGAGCACGTCGCGGACGAAGAAGTCCGGCTCCTCCCACAGGTGCGCGGCGAGGGGCTCGGCGGTGGCGGGCTCGGCGATCTCGCCCAGGGTCATCGCCGCGCGGAGGCGGACGTCGCGGTCGGGGTCGGAGAGCTCGGCGAGCAGGGCGGAGGAGTCGCGGGAGGACATGGGAGGGGACTGTATCAGCGGCGCTCGGGAGCGGATCCAGCGCGGGCCGGAACGCCCGGGAGGAGCCGCAGGAGCGGGGCGTGCCGGACCGCCGGGACCCGGAGCCGAGCGCTCAGTCCTGCAGCGCCGGGACGCTCCTCGGCCGGACGATCAGCCAGAGCGCCAGGATCGACACGGTCGCCGTCGCCATCATCACCAGGGCCATCGGCACGGCCGAGCCGGCGCCGAAGACCCCTGATATCGGCGACAGCAGTCCGGCGGTGCCGAAGTTGACCGCTCCGAGCAGCGACGCGGCCGTCCCCGCCTCCCGGCCGTGGTTGACCAGGCCGAGGACCTGCACGCACGGGAAGCTGAAGCCGCACGACGCGATGAAGAACCACAGCGGGACGAGCGTGCCCCAGAGCCCCAGCCCGAGCACGTCGAAGAGGGCGATCAGGCCGGCGGAGGTGAACAGCGTCAGCGTCGTGATCGCGAGGATCCACTGCGGCCCGATCCTCCGGCTGAGGTAGGAGGACGCCTGCACGCCGAGGACGACGCCGAGCGAGTTCACGGCGAAGAGCAGCCCGTACTGCTGCGCGTCGAATCCGTAGAGGCCCTGGAACAGGAACGAGGAGCTGGAGAGGTAGGTGAACAGGCCGGCGAAGGTCATGCCCCCGATCACCGCCACTCCGAGGAACACGCGGTCGCTGAGGACGGCCCGGTAGCGCTGCACGAGCGAGCGGTGCTCGCGCTCGTGTCGGGCGGCGCGGGGCCGGGTCTCGACGACGAGCAGGCCGACGGCCGCGACGACCAGCACGCCGTAGGCGGCGAGGAAGACGAAGATCCCGCGCCAGTCCATGATCAGCAGCAGCTGCGAGCCGATGACCGGCGCGAGCACGGGCGCGAGGCCCGACACCAGGGCGAGCCGGGACAGCATCCGCACCAGCGGGCGTCCGCCGAAGAGGTCGCGGACCATCGCCATCGCGACCACGCCGCCCGCCGCCGCGCCGGCCCCCATCAGGAAGCGGAAGACGCCGAGGGTGACGATCTCGGGGGCGAGCGCCGCACCGACGCAGGCCAGCACGTGCAGCGAGGTGGCCAGGAGGATCGGCAGGCGCCGGCCGACCGCGTCGCTCCAGGGGCCCACGACCAGCTGGCCGAGCGCGAAGCCGAGGGTCGTGCCGGTGAGGGTCAGCTGGACCGCCGCCTCCGACACGTTCAGCTCGCTCTGCAGCGCGGGGAACGCCGGCAGGTAGAGGTCGATCGTGAACGGCCCGAGGGCGGTCAGCGAGCCGAGGACGATCACGTAGACGAGGCGCTGGCGGGCCGTCAGGGCGTCGCCCGGGTGGCGGTGCACGGGGAGGGAGCCGGTCGGAGTCGAGGCGGGAGTGGACACGGAGTGCCTTCCTGCGCAGGGCGCAGCGGTATGGGAGGGAGGGGGTCGGCCGGTGTCGTCCTCGGCGCGGGAGCGGACCTCGTCGGCTCCACGCCGCTTGGTCGAATCAATTCGATCACGTGTCGGACAGCGGCGCCACCCCTCGGCTCGCCGTCGGGTCAGACCGGGTGGAGCGGAGTGCCGAGCGGGTCGGCGAGCAGGCGCTCGAAGGCGAGCTCGGCGGCGCCCAGCATGAGCAGATCGGCACCGAGCTCGGTCCGCACGATGCGCACGGAGTCGAGCGCGACCCGGAAGGGGCCGCCGCGGCCCAGGCGCTCCTCCAGGAACCCCGGCGCGACTCCGATCAGCGCCCCGAGGAAGCCGCCCAGCACCACGAGCTGCGGGTTGAACACGTTGATCACGTTGCGCAGGGCGACCGCGAGGTGCCCGAGCTGGCGCTCGACCTCGGCGCGGACGGCCGGGTCCTCGGAGGCGGCGAGCGCCTCCTCCAGCCGCTCGCTCTCGTCGAGGCCGAGCACGGTGAGCAGCTCGGCGCGGCCGACCTCGGTCTCGAGGCAGCCGACGGCGCCGCAGTGGCAGTCGATGCCCGCGCTGTTGACGAGGGTGTGGCCGATCTCCCCCGCGTAGCCGTCGATGCCGTGCAGAGGCGCGCCGCCGACGATGACGCCGGCGCCCACTCCGCTCGCGCCGCCGTTGAGGTAGACGAGGTGCGAGACGTCGCGGCCGGCGCCGAGGACGCTCTCGGCGAGTGCACCGAGGTTGGCGTCGTTCGCCGAGAGGACGGGCAGGCCGGTCGCGTCCGCGAGCATGCGGGAGAAGGGCTCGTCGTCCCAGCCGAGGTGCGGGCCGACCCGGACGAGGCCGTCGGCGTCGCGGACGAGGCCGGGCACGGCGACGCCGATGCCGACGGTCCGCGTCTCCTCGGGCAGCTCGGCGAGCAGCTCGGCGACCGCCTCGGCCGCCAGACGGGCGGCGGCCTCGGCGGTGGGGACGGAGGCGGAGCGGCGGATGCGGCGGCGGACGACGGCGTCGACGCCGACCACGGCGACCGTGACGGCGTCGATCTCGGGGTTCACGGCGAGCGCGACGACTCCGGGATCGGCCTCGACGACGGGGCTCGGCCGGCCGACCTGGTTCGGCGTGGCGGGCTCGCGCTCGCGCACGATGCCGAGCTCCACCAGCTCGCCGACCAGCGCCGCGATCGTGGAGCGGTTGAGGCCGGTCAGGCGGGTCAGCTGCGAGCGGGAGCGGGGGCCGCCGCGGTGCACGAGGCGGAGGATCGCCGAGAGGTTGTGCCGCCTGACGCGGTCGAGGTTGTTGCCGCGCGTCGCGTGGTCGGGCATCCGCGGTCTCCTCTGCTTGCGGGGGTCAGCCTAGCCGGGGGCAGGGCCGGGGTCTCGAGGGGAGGGCTGCGCCCGCTGCTCGATCAGCAGGAGGGCGCCGCTCAGGCCTCGACCCAGGTCCAGGTGCCGGCCGGGCCGTCGACCGAGACGTCGCCGCGGGAGCGCGTCACGGTGAAGACCGTCTCCTCCCCCGTGTCGTGCGCGACGACCCGGACCGGCGTCGCTCCGTCCGGCCCCGGGAACACCCTCAGCTCGAGCCCGTCGAGGTAGTCGTACTCGGCCGAGTCCTGGCGGGCCCCCACCGGGATCACCGCACCCTCGCGCACGTACAGCGGCAGCGAGTCGAAGCCGTGGACCTCACGGCGCCACTCCCCCGTCGAGACGATCCGCTCGCCCGTCCACCAGCTCGTCCACGTCCCGCGCGGGAGGTAGAACTCGACCGTGCCGTCCTCGGTGAACACCGGAGCGACGAGCAGGTCGTGCCCGAGCAGGTACTGCGTGTCGAGGTGGGCGGCGCTGCGGTCGTCCTCGAACTCGAGCGCCATCGGGCGCATGATCGGGACCCCGGTGCGCGCCGCCTCCGCCCCCGCCGCGAAGAGGTAGGGCATCAGCGAGAGCTTCAGCCGGGTGAAGAGCCGGGTGACCTCCACGGCCTCCTCGTCGAACGCCCACGGCACGCGCACCGAGGAGGATCCGTGCAGCCGCGAGTGCGAGGAGAGCAGGCCGAACGCGAGCCAGCGCTTGAACACTCCGGGATCGGGCGTTCCCTCGAAGCCGCCGATGTCGTGCGCCCAGAAGCCGAACCCGCCCAGCGCGAGCGAGAGGCCTCCGCGCAGGGTCTCGGCCATCGACACGTAGGAGGAGGTGTTGTCCCCGCCCCAGTGCACCGGCAGCGACTGCCCGCCGACCGTGGCGCTGCGGGCGAAGAGGACCGCGCGGCCCTCGCCGAGCTCCTGCTCGAGCACCTCGTGCACCGCGCGGTTGTAGAGCTGGGTGTACCAGTTGTGCATGGCCTCGGGGTCGGTCCCGTCGGCCCAGACGACGCCCTCCGACGGGATCCGCTCGCCGAAGTCGGTCTTGAAGGAGTCGACGCCCTGGCGCACGAGGACGCGGAGCTTCTCCTGGAACCAGGAGGTCGCCTCCGGATTCGTGAAGTCGATCAACGCCATGCCGGCGACCCACATGTCCCACTGCCAGACGTCGCCGGAGGCCGTTCTGAGCAGGTACCCCTTCTCGCGCCCCTCGGCGAACAGCGGCGACGCCTGCGCGATGTACGGATTGATCCAGACGCAGGTGTGCAGTCCGCGCTCGTGCAGGCGGGCGAGGATCCCCTCGGGGTCCGGGAAGGTGCGCGGGTCCCACTCGAGGTCGGTCCACTGGAACTCGCGCATCCAGAAGCAGTCGAAGTGGAACGCCGACAGCGGCAGCTCCCGCTCCGCGAAGCCGTCGATGAAGGAGTTCACCGTCTCCTCGTCGTAGCTCGTGGTGAAGCTGGTCGTCAGCCACAGTCCGTAGCTCCAGGCGGGCACGACGGAGGGGCGGCCCGCGAGGCCGGTGTAGCGCCGCAGCACGTCCTTCTTCGTCGGGCCCTGGATCACCAGGTACTCCAGCGCCTCGCCGCCGACCGAGAACTGCACGCGCTCGACCGCCTCGGAGCCGATCTCGAACGAGACGAGGCCGGGATCGTTCACGAGCACGCCGTAGCCGCGGCTGGAGAGGTAGAACGGGACGTTCTTGTAGGCCTGCTCGGAGGAGGTGCCGCCGTCGGCGTTCCACACGTCCACCGTCTGGCCGTTCTTCACGAAGGGGCCGAAGCGCTCGCCGAGCCCGTAGACCAGCTCGCCGACGCCGAGGTCGAGCTGCTCGTGCAGGTAGGCGGCTCCGTCCGGTCCGGTCAGGTAGCCCTGCGCCTTGTGCCCGGACCCGGTGAGGCGCGTGCCGGTCGAGGTGTCCCAGAACTCCAGCGACCACGGAGCGCCCTGCCTGATCCGGACCTCGAGGTCGCCGGTGCGCAGCACGCCTCCGGACTCCGTCACCTCCGCCGCTCCGACGTCGCCCCCGGCCAGCTCGAAGCCGGGCCGCACCGCCGTGCCGCGCCAGTGCTCGATCCGCACCCGCGCGACCCCCTCGGCCGGCGAGGACACCGTGACCGTGAGCGCCGGCCGGTTGAGGACGTCGCCGCGGCCCTGGATGACCCGGGTCGGGGCGATCACCTCGAGCGTGGTGCCGTCGGTGCGGATGTCGTACGCCTCCTGCGCGAACAGGGGCGTGAATCCGGCCCGCGTCTGCCAGAACCCGTCGGTGAACTTCATGGGGGTGCCTTTCGATGGCGCGCCGGCGGATCCCGCGAGGGAGGCGCCGACGGAGGGAGAGAGGGCTACTTGACCGCGCCGGCGGTGATGCCGCGGGTGAGGGTGCGCTGGAAGATCAGGAAGAAGATCAGCGTCGGGAGAAGGCCCAGGAGGGCGCTCGCGCTGGTCGTGGTGACGTCCATGATCTTGTCGCCCTGGAGGCTCGAGATCGCGATCGGGACGGTCTGCGTCGCGTCGCTCACCAGGAAGACCAGCGGGATGAGGAACTCGTTCCAGGTCCAGATGAAGAAGAAGATCATCAGCACCGAGAGGGTGGGCCGCGAGATCGGGACGATCACCCGGGTGAGGACCTGCCACTTCGAGGCGCCGTCGAGAGCCGCGGCCTCGAGGATCTCCTTCGGGAAGGTGCCGTAGACGCTCGAGAGCAGATAGGTGCCGAACGCCGACTGGATGACGGTGAAGATGACGATGACCGACAGCTGGGTGTCGTAGATCCCGACCGCTTTGAACATGTAGTACAGCGGGTAGAGCAGGGCCTCCTGCGGGAGCATGTTCGCCAGCAGGAACAGGACGATGATCCAGCTCCGGCCGCGGACCCGGCCGATGCCGATCGCGTAGGCGTTCAGCACCGAGAGGGCGACGGCGAGGATCGCGACCGACCCCGAGATGAGGATCGAGTTGCCGAGCTTCTCGGGGAAGTCGACGCGGCTCCAGAAGGTCGAGAGGCCGTCGAAGGAGAGGCCGGTCGGGAAGGCGAGCGGGCCGTTCGCCGAGTACTCCGCGGGGGTCTTGAAGGAGTTGAGCAGGATCAGCAGCACCGGGCTGATGATCACGAGCCCGATCACCACGGCGACGGCGAGGATCACCCAGTCGCCGAGGGTGCGCTTCGTCGTGCCCTTCGCGGGCTTGGCGGGACGGGAGGACGAGAGGTCCGCGTCCTGCGTGCCGGCCTGGGTGAGGGGCAGGGTCTCGATGGCCGACATCAGCGGGCTCCTTCGCTGCGCTCGACGCGCTCCTGGGCGCGGATGAACAGCACGGCGAGGATCACGATGACGATCGTGAGCGCGGTCGCGATGGTGGCGCCGTAGCCCACCTGCTGCTTCTGGAAGAACTCGGTGTACGAGTAGTAGGAGGGGACGATCGTGGAGTCGCCGGGGCCGCCGCGGGTCAGGGCGTAGATCGGGCCGAAGACCTTCAGCGCGGCGATGGTGCAGGTGAGGGTGACCACGAAGATCTCGGGCCGGATGATCGAGACCGTGATCCAGCGGAAGCGCTGGAACCAGTTCGCCCCGTCGAGCTCCGCCGCCTCGTAGAGCTCGGGGTCCACGCGCTGCAGCGCCGCCATGAAGATGACGACCGGGTAGCCCAGCTGCACCCAGATCATCACGACCATGATCGAGAGCATCGCGGTGTCCGGCTTGCCGAGCCAGTCGTGCGAGAGGGAGCCGAGCCCGACGGCCTCGAGGATCGAGTTCAGCGCGCCGTTGTCGGGGCGGAGGATCCAGCCGATGACGATCGCGGCGATGACGGTCGGCAGGATCTGCGGGAGGTAGTAGGTGGCACGGAGGAAGCTCGCCAGGCGCCCGCCGAACTTCTTGCCGACGAGATCGAAGAGGATCGCCGCGAGCAGGAGTCCGAGGATCGTGGGGACGATCACCATCGCGATGATCATGTAGACCGAGTTGAGGAACGAGGTCCAGAACTGGTCGTCGCCCATCAGCTCGATCCAGTTGTCGAGGCCGATGAAGATCGGCGGCTTGATGCCGCGCCAGGACGTGAAGCTGATGTAGACGTTCCAGATCAGCGGGATCAGCACGATGAACGTGAAGAGCACGAACCCGGGGATCAGGTAGAGCCAGTAGCCGCCGGAGCGCTTCTCGCGGGGCGGCGTCGTGGGAGGCGGCGCGCTCTCCGCGCGACGAGGTGCTGTCGTCGTCATGGGTACTCCTAGGTCGGACGGGGTCGTGGTGTGCGCTGCCGCGAGATGCCACTTCGGTACGGGCGCGACGGCGTGTCGCGTACCGAAGTGGCATCTCGCGGGGGGAGAGGGGGCTCCGACATCGAGTGACGCGACGCGTCACTTGATGTCGGCGACTCCGTCGTCGTACTTGGCCTGGAGGTCGGAGAGCATGGCGGACTCGTCGGAGGAGCCGTTGATGAGCTCCTGCGTGGCGGCGACCAGGTCGTCGTAGAAGGTCGCGGTGGGCCAGTCGGGGTAGAAGGAGAGCTGGTCGCCGTCGACGACCGTCTTCCACTGCGAGAGCAGCGCCTTGCTCTTCTCGTCGGTGATGGCGCTCTCGTCGACGACCAGCGGGATGCCTCCGTTGTTGCCGATGAGGTTCTGGATCTCGGGTCGCATCGTGATGTCGATCCACTTGTAGGCGAGGTCCTTGTTCTTCGCCGTCTCCGGGATCACCCAATGATTGCCGGCGGAGCCCATCGTGAACTCGGCGCCCGGGAAGAGGAACGTGTCCCACTCGAATCCGGTGATCTCGGTCTTGAAGCGGCCGAACCACCAGGAGCCCGAGAAGAAGATCGGGTACTCGCCCGAAATGAAGGCCGTGCCCGCGTCCTCCGCCTTCAGCCCGGAGGCGTCGGCCGAGAAGTAGCCCTTGTCGACGTAGGTCTTCAGCTGGTCGGCCGCGTAGCTCCAGGCCGCGTCCTCGAAGTCGACCTCGCCCGTGTAGGTCTGGTAGTCGGTGATCCAGGAGCGGTCGGCCTTCAGCAGCGCGAGCTGGTAGAAGAGCTGCTGCAGCGGGTACTCGGCGCCGGCCTCGGCCAGCGGGGTGATCCCCTTGGCCACGAAGGCGTCGAGGACGGCCGTGAACTCCTCGTAGGTGGTGGGGACCTCGAGGCCGTTGGCGGCGAAGGCGTCCTTGTTGTAGTAGACGAAGGTGAACTCGCCGTAGTTGGGGATGCCGTACCAGGAGCCGGAGCCCATGATCCCGTTCTCGTCGTACTTCGCGGTGGTCTGCAGCGCGCCGGGGATCAGCGAGTCCCAGCCGTAGAACTCGACCGCCTCGTCGAGGTTGGTGAGCAGGCCCTGGCTCGAGAGGAGCCCGCTGGTCGCGTTGCCCTTGTTGTACTCGACGACGTCGGGCGCCGAGTTGGAGTTGAAGATCTGGCTGGCGCCGGTGCGCAGCTGCTCGAAGGCCTTGAACTCGTACGCGATCTCGGCCCCCGTCTCTTGGGTGAAGATGTCGCGGGCGGCGAGCCAGGCGATGCCGCGGTCGCTGTCGGGCGTCTCGAAGTCCCAGAGCGTGAGGGTGCGGCCGGCGCCGTCGACCGTGGTCGAGAGCGCGTCGGAGCCGGCGTCGGAGCCGCCACCGGAGCAGGCGGCCAGCGCGAACATCGCGCTGAGGCCGACTCCGCCGGCGAGGAGGTTGCGCCGGCTGAGACCGGCGGTCGGGCGGTGGAAGGCGGAGCGGGATCGGAGCGACATTGCGGTGGTTCTCCTTCGAACGGTGCGGTGGTGCTGCGGAGGTGGTGCAGGGAGCGCTCTCTCGCGGAGGCGCGGTGTCGAAGCGTTTCGACAGTCCGCAGAGCCGGAGCGGGCGGGAAGAGGGTGGAGGACTAGAGGGAGGCCGGCGCGGGAGTGCCGGACGGGACCGCCGGCACCGGAGCGCTGGTCGGAGCGACCGCGAGGGATCCGCGGTCGACGTAGGAGGGCGGGAGCAGCTCGACGCCGACGGTGCGGCCGGAGTCGATCTGCTGGAGGGTCCGCGCGACGGCCGCTCGGCACATCGCGTCGAACGGGAGGGGAAGACTGCTGGTGGGGACCGGGAGGGCGCCGCCGTCGTAGCTGGCGCAGGCCGCCAGGATCGACAGGTCGCCGGGGACGGAGAGGCCGCGCTCGAGGACGCGCTCGATCGCCGCCTCCGCCACGGGCTCGTTGCAGTGCAGCACGAGCGCGGTGGGCGGGACGGGTGTGGCGAGGATCGCGTCGATCGCGGCCTGTGCGCTCGGGCGGCCGATGTGCGGGCGCTCGACCGCGATCTCGACTCCGAGCGCAGCGGCCTCGGCGCGGAACGCCTCGTCGAAGCGGCGGACGAAGCCGGCGTTGCGGTCGGTGTAGGACTGCGGGTGCTCGAGCAGGCCGAGCGAGCGGTGGCCCAGCTCGGCGAGCCGGCGGACGCTCTGGCGGGCGGCCTCGGCGAAGTCGAGGTCGACGCAGGCGAGATCGTGGGAGTCGGCGGGCACGCCGATGAAGGTGGCGGGGACCCCGGCCGCGCGGATCAGCTCGGCGCGGTCGTCGTCGTCGTCGACGCCCATCAGGACGATGCCGTCGACGAGCGAGGAGGAGGAGACGCGCCCGATGCCGCTGGAGGCCTCGTCGGTGACGAGCAGCAGGACGTCGTAGTCCGACTCCCGGGCGCGCTCGAGCACCTCGGTGACGAAGCGCATGTGGGTCGGCAGGTGCAGCTCGCCGCGCATCGGGGCGGAGAGGGCGAGGATGTGGGTCCGCGCCCCGGCGAGCATCCGGGCTCCCGCGTGGGGCCGGTAGCCGAGCTGGCGCACCGCGTCGTCGACGCGCTGCCGGGTGGAGGCGGCGATCGAGCGCTTGCCGGAGAGGGCGTAGGAGACGGTGCTGATCGAGACTCCGGCAGCGCGGGCCACGTCGTGGATGGTCGCCATGGCTCCTCCTGCCGGACGTCGTCGTCGGTCGCGGTCGGGCTTCGAAGCGCTTCGACCGGTCGTGCTGGAGCGACTGTACGCACAGTCGAAGCGCTTGCGCAAGCGATCCTCGCGACGACCTCCGCGGGCGCCGGCCCGCTCCGCGAGCGGTTCCGCGGCATGAGCCGGCGGCACCCGCGAGGGGCCGGAGGGCGACGCGCGGGGCCTTCCGCTCGTTGCGCCTCCCGACCCTCACGGGATATGTTGGGCCCAACAACAATTCGGCGACGTCGCCGGAAAGGATTCGGATCCCATGTCCCTGACCCCCACCCGCGCCGACAAGTTCTCCTTCGGCCTCTGGACCATCGGCTACAACGGGACGGACCCGTTCGGCGGCCCGACCCGCGAGCCGCTCGACGTCGTCCGCGCGGTCGAGAAGCTCGACGAGCTCGGCGCGTACGGCCTCACCTTCCACGACGACGACCTGTTCGCCTTCGGCTCCACCGACGCCGAGCGCCAGACCCAGATCGACCGCCTCAAGGGCGCGCTGGAGTCCACCGGCCTCATCGTGCCGATGGTCACCACCAACCTCTTCAGCGCCCCGGTCTTCAAGGACGGCGGCTTCACCTCGAACGACCGCGACGTCCGCCGCTTCGCGCTGCGCAAGGTCCTCCGCAACATCGACCTCGCCGCCGAGCTGGGCGCGAAGACGTTCGTCATGTGGGGCGGCCGCGAGGGCGCCGAGTACGACTCCGCCAAGGACATCCGCGCCGCGCTCGAGCGCTACCGCGAGGCCGTCAACCTGCTCGGCGACTACGTCACCGACAAGGGCTACGACATCCGCTTCGCCATCGAGCCCAAGCCGAACGAGCCCCGCGGCGACATCCTGCTGCCGACGCTCGGCCACGCGATCGCGTTCATCGACTCCCTCGAGCGCCCCGAGCTCGTCGGCGTGAACCCCGAGGTCGGCCACGAGCAGATGGCGGGCCTGAACTTCACCGCCGGCATCGCCCAGGCGCTGTACCACGGCAAGCTCTTCCACATCGACCTCAACGGCCAGCGCGGCATCAAGTACGACCAGGACCTGGTCTTCGGCCACGGCGACCTGCACAACGCGTTCTCGCTCGTCGACCTCCTCGAGAACGGCGGCCCCGGCGGCGTCCCGGCCTACGACGGCCCGCGCCACTTCGACTACAAGCCCTCGCGCACCGAGGACGAGACCGGAGTCTGGGACTCGGCCGCCGCGAACATGCGCACCTACCTGCTGCTCAAGGAGCGCGCCGCGGCCTTCCGCGCCGACCCCGAGGTGCAGGAGGCGCTGGCAGCCGCGAAGGTCGCCGAGCTCTCCACCCCGACGCTGAACGAGGGCGAGTCGTACGACGACCTGCTCGCGGACACCGCCTCGTACGAGTCGTTCGACGCCGACGCCTACCTCGGCGGCAAGGGCTTCGGCTTCGTGCGCCTGCAGCAGCTGGCCACCGAGCACCTGCTCGGCGCCCGCGGCTGACCCGCACCCTCTGAGCCCGCGGTCAGCCGCGGGACGACCTGAGACGGACGAGATCCCCTGCACCGGCACGGGATCTCGTCCGTTCTCCTGCATCCGGCCCGGTTCCGCACCGGACGCCCGAACCCGTACCCCCCAACGAAAGAGGACAGCGATGACGCTCGTCGCAGGGATCGACTCGTCGACCCAGAGCTGCAAGGTGGTCGTCCGCGACCTCGACACCGGCGCCGTGGTGCGCACCGGCCGGGCGAGCCACCCGGACGGCACCGAGGTCGATCCGGCCGCGTGGTGGGAGGCGCTGCAGCTCGCCCTCGCCGACGCCGGCGGCCTCGACGACGTCGCCGCGATCTCGGTCGGCGGCCAGCAGCACGGCATGGTCGTCCTCGACGAGAGCGGCGCCGTCATCCGCCCCGCTCTGCTCTGGAACGACACCCGCAGCGCGCCCGCCGCCGCCGCGCTCATCGAGGAGCTCGGAGCCGGGGCCTGGGCGGAGCGGACCGGATCGGTGCCGGTCGCCTCCTTCACCGCCACCAAGCTCCGCTGGCTGCGCGACGCCGAGCCCGAGAACGCCGCCCGTGTCGCCGCCGTCGCGCTCCCCCACGACTGGCTGACCTGGCGCCTGCTCGGCTACGGCCCCGACTGCGCCCGCGGTCCGCAGCTCGACGCGCTCACGACCGACCGGTCCGACGCGTCCGGCACCTCGTACTGGGGAGCGGACGGCTACGACCTCGACCTGCTCGAGCGCGCCCTCGGCCACCGCCCGCTGCTCCCCCGCGTGCTCGGCCCCTCGGAGGAGGCGGGCCGCACCGAGAGCGGACTCGTCGTCGGCCCCGGCGCGGGCGACAACGCGGGCGCCGCGCTCGGCCTCGGCGCCGGCCCCGGCGACGTGGTCGTCAGCATCGGCACGAGCGGCACGGTCTTCGCCGTCACGGACGAC
Organism: Rathayibacter sp. VKM Ac-2805; assembly: GCF_009834265.1. NCBI lineage: Bacteria > Bacillati > Actinomycetota > Actinomycetes > Micrococcales > Microbacteriaceae > Rathayibacter > Rathayibacter sp. VKM Ac-2805. The sequence continues at coordinate 1,012,882 of NZ_CP047185.1, read as the reverse complement.
CCGGTGCGCGACGCCTCCGGGACCGTCGCCGGCTTCGCCGATGCGAGCGGGCGCTTCCTGCCGCTGGTCGCGACGCTCAACGCCGCGCGCGTGCTGGCCTCGACCGCGACCCTGCTCGGCAGCGACTTCGACGAGTTCGCCGCACTGGCGCTCGAGGCGGAGCCGGGTGCCGACGGCCTCGTGCTGGTCCCCTACTTCGAGGGCGAGCGCACGCCGAACCTGCCGGACGCGACCGCGAGCCTGCACGGGATGACCATCGCCTCGACCACGCGACCGAACCTCGCCCGCGCGGCGATCGAGGGCATGCTCTGCGGACTGGCCGACGGGCTCGACGCCGTTCGCGCGCAGGGAGTGGAGGCGCGGCGCATCCTCCTCATCGGCGGAGCCGCGCAGAACCGCGCCGTGCAGCTCGCTGCATCGCAGGTGTTCGACGTGCCCGTGCAGGTGCCGACGCCCGGCGAGTACGTGGCCGACGGTGCCGCCGTGCAGGCCGCCTGGGCGCTGACAGGATCGCGTCCGACGTGGACCGTCACCTCGGTGGCCGAGCCCGCGCCGGACCACCGCCCCGTCATCCGCGAGCAGTACGCGGCCGCCCGCGCCTGAGAATCCGGCCCCGGCCCTCATCCCGGGCCGGGGCCGCGCCGCAAGCCCCAGTGGACGGGGAGCGGAATCGCGCTACTCTCATTACTCAGCCAGCTGACTAATGGAGGAGCGACATGACCGCCACACGAACCCCCGACCGCGCCGACCGGATCCGCCAGGTCGTCGTCGCCGTGAGCGCGGTGCTCGCCCTCATCGGCTCGTTCATCGGCTCGGGCGCCGCGGGCGGCACGCAGATCCAGAACGCGGCCGGCGGCGCCCTGACCGCGTCCTCGACCCCCATCGCTCCCGACGGCCCCGCCTTCGCGATCTGGAGCGTCATCTACACCGGCCTCATCGCCTACGCGATCTGGCAGTTCCTGCCCTCGCAGACCGCCCGCACCCGCCACCGCCGGCTGGGCTACTGGGCCGCCGCCAGCCTCCTCCTGAACGCCGCGTGGATCCTGGTCGTCCAGGCCGGCTTCCTGACGCTCAGCGTCGTCGTGATCGCCCTGCTGCTCGCCGTGCTCGCGCGCATCTTCGTGATCCTGCGGACCACCCGGTCGGCCGGAGTGGTCGACGCGATCGTGACGGACGGCACCTTCGGGCTCTACCTCGGCTGGGTGTGCGTGGCCACGGCCGCGAACGTCACCGCCGGGCTCGTCGGCGCGGGAGTCGGCAGCGCGGACGGTCCGGGCGCCGCGGTCTGGGCGGTCGTCGTCCTCGCCGTCGCCGCGCTCGTCGGACTCCTGATCGCGGTCACCGGCCGCGGCCGCATCGCCCCGATGCTCTCGCTCGTCTGGGGACTCTCCTGGGTCGCCGTCGGCCGCTTCGCCGGCGAGCTCGTCTCGGTCCCCGCCGGGATCGCCGCGCTGGTCGCCGCCGCCGTGGTGCTGGTGGTCACCCTCCTGGTCCGCGCCACCGCGGGACGCCGAGTCAGCGCCGCCTGATCCTTGCGTGACGAAGGCCGAGAGGCCGGGACAGCCCTGGTCCGGGGCCGCCCGGCCTCTCGGCCTTCGTCGTGGCGGCGGATCAGGTGATCAGCGTGTCGACGTACTCCCGGTTCTCGTCCATCCACGCGGCGAGGGCGGCGGAGCGGTCGTCGGCCCCGTCGTTGAACAGCGCGTTCTCGAGCGAGTAGAGCGTCTTGGAGTCCATCCGGAAGTCGCGGATCCAGCGGCTCATCGTCGGGTAGTCCGCGTCGAACGCGGCCGAGCCGAAGGAGTGGATCCCCTCCGCCTGCCCGAGCAGGCCCTTCGGGTCCTCGAGGTCCTTGACCGGGAAGGCGTCGTAGGCCCAGTGCGGGCGCCAGAGCGTGACGGCGATGTTCTCGCCCGCGGCGGTCGCGCTCGAGAGCTCCTGGAGCATGGCCGGCGTCGACGAGGTGAGGTAGTCCATCCCCTCAAGGCCGTAGCCGGGGATGACGTCCTCGGTCGTCGTCTTGTTGAGACCGGAGCCGGGCTCGATGCCGATCAGGCGGTTGCCGACGACGCCCGGGTCGGCGGCGAGCTCCTCGAGGGAGTCGATCGGAGCGTCCTCGTTGACCGCGATGGTCAGCTTCGCCTCGTCGTTCCACGCGCCCAGGTCGACGATCGAGTCGCCGTACTGCTCGACGTACCGGGCGTGGGTGAGCGGCAGCCAGGTGTCGAGGGCGAGGTCGTAGTCGCCCGTCGAGAGGCCCTGGAAGCCGGGGGCGACGTCGGCGTTCTGCAGGGTCACGTCGTAGCCCTGCTCCTCGAGCACCGCCTCCCACAGAGCGGAGACGGCGATCCCCTCGTCCCAGCCCTGGAACACGGCGACGGTCAGGTCGGTGCGGTCGCCGTTGTCGACGGAGGAGGCGGTGGCGGGAGCGGCGAGGGTCGCGGCCCCGAGGGACGCGACCAGGCCGATCGAGACGACGCCGACGGCCGAGCGGGTCGCCACGACGGCGCGGCGGTTCTTCGCCCGGGCGACCCTCGCCGGCGAGGGCGAGCCCAGCGCACCGGTCATCCGGTCGAGGACGACCGCGAGGATCACGACGGAGATGCCCGCCTCGAAGCCGAGCGCGACATCGATCCGGTTGAGGCTCGCGACGACGTCGCCGCCCAGCCCTCCGGCGCCGACCATGCCCGCGATGACGACCATCGAGAGCGAGAGCATGATGACCTGGTTGAGGCCCGCCAGGATCGAGGGCAGCGCCAGCGGCAGCTGGATCTGGCGGAGGATCCGCCACTTCGAGGAGCCGAACGACTCCCCCGCCTCGACGAGCTCCGGGTCGACGCCGCGGATGCCCAGCTCGGTGAGCCGGACGCCCGGCGCCATCGCGAACACGATGGTCGCGACGATGCCGGGCACCACTCCGACCCGGAACAGGATCAGCGCGGGGATCAGGTAGACGAAGGCCGGCATCGTCTGCATCAGGTCGAGCACGGGCCGGATGACCGCGGAGGCCGTGCGGTTGCGCGCGGCGAGCACGCCCAGCGGCACGCTCAGCGCGATGGCGATCACGGAGGCGACGAGCACCAGCGCGAGGGAGTCCATCGCGTTCTCCCACTGGTCGACCCCCACGATCAGCAGGAGCCCCACGGCGGTGCCGGCCGCGAAGACCCAGCCGCGGACGGCGTAGGCCAGTACGGCGAGGAAGGCGACGATCACCCAGAAGGGCGGTGTCGCGAGGACGAGGTCGACGCCGGAGTAGAGGGCGCCGAAGACGGTGCGCAGCAGATCGAAGACCGGCTGGAAGGTCTGCGTGAGGACGTCGACGGCACCCTCGGCGAGGGCGCCGAGCGGGAGGCGGAAGCCGAGATCGGTCATCGTGCACCTCCGTCCGCCGCGAGGACGGCGTCCTCGACGGGGCCTCCGGTCGCGTGCAGGGTCGCGGTGACGACCTCGGTCGAGACGGTGGCGGGCGGCTCGATCACCGGGTGCTCGCCGGTGCGGGCGGGCACGTTGCCGAGCGCCGCGAGCAGGGTCACCCGCGGGATCGCTCCGAGCAGACGCCCGTCGGCGTCGACCACGGCGACCGGCAGCGCCGACTCGACGGCGGGCTCGATGACCTCGCTGAGGGCGGTGTCCGGACCGACGGTGACGACGTCGGAGGCGAGGACCGCCGAGAGGTCGCCGGTGCTCCGGCGCACCTGCTCGATCACGTCGCGGTCGCGGACCGTGCCCAGCAGGCGGCGTCCGCCGCCGACCACGAACGCGGCCGAGGTCTGCAGGTCGCGCATGCTCCGGAGCGCGGCGCGGGGACCGGCCGCCAGGGTGACCACGGAGCGGGCGGGCTCCATCACGGCGGAGGCGGTGAGCACGCGGGCGCGGTCGACGTCCTGCACGAACTGGGCGACGTAGTCGTTCGCCGGGTCGGTGAGGATCTCCTCCGGGGTGCCGATCTGGACGATGCGGCCGTCGCGCATCACCGCGATGCGGTCGCCGAGGAACATGGCCTCGTTGAGGTCGTGCGTGATGAAGACGATGGTCTTGCCGAGCTCGTGCTGCAGCTCGATCAGCTGCTCCTGCATCTCGCGGCGGATCAGCGGGTCGAGTGCCGAGAACGCCTCGTCCATCAGCACGATGTCGGTGTCGGCGGCGAGCGCCCGGGCGAGGCCGACGCGCTGGCGCATGCCGCCGGAGAGCTCGTCGGGCATCTTCTCGTGCCAGCCGGCGAGACCGGCGCGCTCGACCGCGAGCAGGGCCCGCTCGCGGCGCTCGGCCGCGGGGACGCCCTGGATCTCGAGCGGGTACGCGACGTTGTCGAGCACGGTGCGGTGCGGGAGGAGCGCGAAGTGCTGGAACACCATCGACACCGACGAGCGGCGCACGCGGCGCAGCTCCGCCTCGGAGACGCCGGTGATGGTGGAGCCCTCGATCAGGACCTCGCCCGCGGAGGGCTCCTGGAGCCCGTTCAGCATGCGGATCAGGGTGGACTTCCCGGAGCCGGAGAGGCCCATCACGACGAAGATCTCGCCGCGGCGCACGGTGAAGGACGCGTCGATCACCGCGGCCGTGCCGAGTCCGGCGAGCTCGCCGCGGTCGGCGCCCTCGCCCAGTCGGCGGACGACCTCGTCGGGCTTCCGGCCGAACACCTTGAAGAGGTGGCGGGCCTCGAGAGCGGGGGTCGCGGGATCGGCGCCCGCCTCGCTCCGGGGCTCGCTGATGATCTGCTGGTTCTGGTGCACGTACACTCCGTCGGCGCGCAGGGACGACGCCCTGCGCTCATCTCGTGGTGCCGGGTCGGGAGCGTGGGACAGCCGTGCGTCGAGCCTCCGCGTGCGTCCCGCCGCTCAGCGCGGCAGGGGGTGGAGGCGAGAGCGTCCGAGGCGGCCTCGGGGCCGCCTCCACTCCCGTTGACCGTACGATCGCGGCGCGTCCTGGGGGACGCCGTGCGAGCGCGGACCGGTTCATCGGGGCCCGTGAGGACCGCCGACCACGGTAGCCGCGGAGCCGCCGAGGGGCAAACGTCGGACAATTGCGGGGGCGGGTCCAGGGGTGGTGATGAACCGATCGGCGCGAGCGAATGTGCTGGTCGGAGCTGGTTTCCGTAATGTTGCGCGATCGTTACCGTGATGGCGCGGCCGGCGGCGCTCGTTCCGGCCGGTCTCCATCCGCCGCTGCTCGACCGGCGAGGAGGCCCCGCAGCTCAGACGGTGGTCTCGCCCGCCGGGCCCGAGGGGGCCGCCGCGCCGACTCCACTGACGGGCTCGCCCTGCCAGGACACGAGCGTCCACGCGTCGCCCGAGCCCTCGAGGACGACGACGCCGGTGTTGTCGAGCAGGTGGTCGGCGATGAAGCGCGCATCGAGGTCGAGGGAGCGCAGACCCGCCCAGCAGCGGATGGCCGCGCCGTGGCTGACCAGCGCGACGACCTCGTGCCCGAGCGCCTCCGCCTCCGCCACCACCGCGTCGTAGCGCGCCGCGAACTCGTCGCCCGTCTCGCCGCCCGCCAGCCGGATCGACGTCTCGCCGCCGGCCCAGCGGAAGACCGTGCCCATGTACTCCTCGACCGCCGCGTCGTCGCCGCGCATCTCGAGCCGCGCGGCCGCGACCTCGCGGATGCCGTCGCGCTCGATCGGCTCGAGCCCGAGCGCCGCGGCGAGAGGGGCGGCCGTCTCGTGGGTGCGGACCATCGTCGAGACGAGCAGCGCGCCGATCCCCTCGCCGGCGAGCCGACCGGGCAATGCCGCGGCCTGGGTGCGGCCGAGGTCGGTGAGCCCGGGTCCGGGGATGCGGGTGTCGAGGAGCCCGGCGACGTTGGAGGGGGTCTGGCCGTGGCGGATCAGGAGGAGGCGCATCCGCCCACGCTAACCGCGGAGGCTGGGCTTCCGGGGCGCGCGGTCGCGCTCGCTCCCGCCGTTGTGCGGCGAGTGCGGCGCTGTCACGATGTGCGGGGACGCTCCCGGACCGGGAGCCGCAGACGGACGGGACGGGCGGACATGGCCTCCGAAGACGGTTTCTCGAAGGACGAGCGCGCGGCGATGAAGCAGCGCGCGGCCGAGCTGCGGGCGGAGGCGAAGCGGCAGAAGAGCGCCGACAAGGCCGACGCCGACCGCAGGGACGCGGAGGCCGCGATCGCCGCGATGACCGACGAGGAGCGGCCGATCGCCCAGATGCTGCACGACGTCGTCGGCGAGACCGCTCCCGACCTCCTCCCGAAGACCTGGTACGGCTTCCCCGCCTACGCGCGCTCCGACGGCAAGGCGATCGTCTTCTTCCAGCCCGGCGCGAAGTTCGGCACGCGCTACTCGACCCTCGGCTTCCAGGACGGCGCGCAGCTCGACGACGGCACGATCTGGCCGACCGCCTACGCGCTCGTCTCCGCCGACGCCGAGACGCGCGCCGCCGTCACCGAGCTGGTCCGCCGCGCGGCCGGGGCCTGATCCCGTGGCGCACGTCTACGACGAGATCGACGAGAGCCTCTCCTCCTGGATCCACGAGCAGCCGATGTGGTTCGTCGCCACCGCGCCCCTCGCCGCGGACGGGCACGTCAACATGTCGCCGCGCGGCCACGACTCGTTCTCGATCCTCGGCCCGCGGCGGGTCGGCTGGGTCGACTACACGGGCAGCGGAGTCGAGACGATCGCGCACCTGCGCGAGAACGGGCGCGTGTGCTTGATGTTCGCGTCGTTCGGATCGCGTCCGCGCATCGTCCGCCTGCACGGCACCGGCTCCGTGCACCTGCCCGGTTCGGAGGCGTTCACCGAGGTCGCGGAGCAGCACCCCGAGCACCCGAGCACCCGCGCGGTCGTCACCGTCGAGCTCACCCGCATCAGCGACGCGTGCGGCTGGGGCGTGCCGGTGATGGAGCCGGTCGGCGAGCGCGACCTGCTCCTCCTCCAGGCCGAGAAGAAGGGCCCCGACGGCATGGCCGAGTACCGCGCCACGCGGAACGCGGTCAGCATCGACGGGCTGCCGGGCTACCCGCTGGACTGAGCGGGCGGGACGCGGCCGCAGCGCGGCGCGCACGAGCACGCCGACCGGCTCGAGCAGGGTCTCAGTGACGACGGCGAGCGGGTTCGACCCGGTCGGGCGGGAGTCGACGGAGAACCGGGTCTTCGTCATTCGCCAAGTCCTCGACCGCTGACCGCCGCTCAGCACGACCAGACGTGCATCACGGTCCGTCTCCCGTTCGGGAACCCTGGTCGATCGACGTGTTCGTCGTCGGTGCGGGTCTGAAGCGGGCGCTCCTCGCGGGGTCGATGACCGGCGGCCTCGTCGACGGGTACACCGCCGCCGTCTCAGGGAGATCGCACAGCGCGACGGGACCGGTTCGCGGAAGCACGCACGAGGACGCTTCGCATACGTCCCCAGGGTACTCCTGGGACCAGTAGTCGGCCCGGATCTTCAGGAGGGGCCCTCGACGGTGGAAGCCACCGAGATGGAGCGAGGGTCCCGGAGGGTTCCCGCGATGCGTGTCTGCTGGGTCCTTTCGAGCTCGCTCGACAACTGCTCGGGAGTGATTCGCGTCGGGCGGGACGACCGCGAGCAGCCGCCGGCATCCACCGGAGGCGCATTCGACGGTCCCGCTGACGAGCTCGCTCCCCTGCGGAAGGTCGATGGCCGAGGCCGCCGACCGCGCTGGTGAGGCTCATCCATGGGTCGGGACGAGAGCGAGCTCCGGGGAGCTCCGGCCGATCCCAGGAGGGGCGGACGTGGAGCGCGACTGAGGCCTGCTCGATCGACGGTCGGATCGGACGGCGTCCACACCATCGGCCCCGCAGAGATCCCCTGGCCGATCCGCCCGCCGCTACCCCCGCTCGTCGACGGCCCGGATCGAGAACAGCTCCTGCGGGGTGCAGTCGAGCGCGTCGCAGATGAGCGTCAGCGTCGTGAAGCGGATCGCGCGGGCGCGGTTGTTCTTGAGGATGGAGAGGTTCGCCATCGTGATGCCGGTGCGGGCAGAGAGGGCGGTGAGGGTCACGCCGCGCTCGGCCAGCACTGCTCCGAGGTGGCAGTCGATCCGGTGCCTCTCGTCGTCGGCGGGCTCAGACAACGCCGTCGACGTCCCGTTCGAGCTTCGCGCCGGCGCGGAACGCCGCCGTCAGGGCGAGGGCCACCACTCCGGCGAGCAGGACGGGGACGGGCCACTGCGGCAGGTTCGTCCCGATGGCCTGGTAGTCGCCGCCGAGGAAGGCATCGCGCTGCTCGTCGGTCACCCGGCCGGCGGCGAACAGCAGGCCGATGCCGGAGCTGAGGTACAGGCCCGCCGCGGTGTCGGCGAGGCCCTGCGCCACTCCTCCGATCAGCAGGGCGAGGCTCAGACGGCGCCAGTTCGCGAGGACGAAGGGGTCGAACGGGCGTCCAGCCGCGATGCCGCGGAGGACCCGCAGGAGGAAGACCGTGGCGAGGACGATGGTGACCGCCTGGAGGAGGCTCGGCAGCGCACCGAGCAGGCGGAGGGAGAGAGCGGCGTCGGCGAGCGTGGGCGCGGTGCCCTCGCGCGGCTCGGCCTGCAGCAGCTGCGGGAGGCTCCGGAGCGGGAGGCGGCCGTCCGCTCCCCCGAAGACCAGCAGGGTGCGCCCGGTGGTGACCGTCCAGGTCTGCAGGAGCGCGGTGAGCACGGAGAAGACCGCGACGATGAGCAGGACCGCTCTCGCCACCCGGAACACGCGCGGACGCTCCCGGACCGGTCCGCTGGGGATGACACTCGTCATGACGTACTCCTTATCGATCGTCGATGTTATCGAGTATCGATACTACGCACGCCGGTCCGCCGATGTCGACCCGCGGAGCCCCACCGACCACGGAGACGGCGGGAGGGGTGGTTGCCCGCGGCGAGGAGCCCGATCTAGCGTGGAGGAATGTCGGATGCGAGGGAGCGCGCCGCCCGGTACCGGGCCGGCGCCGCGGGCGAGGAGGAGTCGGAGCAGCCCGCCCTGCCCGAGGATCCGCTCGAGCGGGCCGCGTTCGTCGAGACGGCGATCCAGCTCGCGATCCGCCGCGGCGACTTCGACGACCTGCCGGGATCGGGGAAGCCGCTCCCGGACCTGGGCGCGGCCCACGACCCGGACTGGTGGATCCGTCGCAAGATCGAGCGCGAGAACCTCACCGGGATCGGCCCGGCCGCCTTCCTCCTCCGCGCCGAGGACCGCGCGCTCGACGAGCGCCTCGACCGCCTGCACCGCGAGGAGGAGGTGCGCGCCGAGCTCGCCGACTTCAACACGCGGGTGATCGAGGCACGCCGCCAGCTGCTGGGCGGGCCGCCCGTCGTCACCCCGCTCCGGGACGTCGACGAGGAGGTCGCCGCCTGGTCGCAGCGGCGCGCCGATCGCGCCGCCGCGACCGAGGCCCGGGCGGCCGCCGAGCCGGAGCGGTCCCGCCGCTGGTGGTCGCGGCGGCGCTGACGTCCCCGGAAACCGGACAGACCTGCCCCTCCCACTGGGGTCCCGCCCCGGGAAACCGGGCCGGAGCGCGCCTCCGAATCATGCGTACACATCAAGTCGACCGGAGTCCGCATGCTCACCGCCACCACCCCCGCACGCCTCCCGAGGGCCCGCACCTCGACCCTCGCCGCGCCGCCGCTCGCACTGCTCGAACCCGACTCGGACCGGATGCTCGTCATCCGCGCCGCGGAGGGCGACGACCGCGCGTTCGCCACCATCGTCCGCCGCTACACCGGGCTGCTCCGCGCGACGGCCGCCCGCTCCCTCCGCAGCAGCGCCGACGTCGACGACGTGGTGCAGGAGACGTTCCTCGCGGCGTGGACCCACGTGGACAGCGTGATCGACGGCGAGACCATCGCCGGCTGGCTCGTCACGACCGCCCGCCGCCGCAGCGTCGACCGGCTCCGCTCCAGCGTCTCGCGGCTGCGAGCCGAGCTGGACGACGAGTTCCCCGCCTCCGCTGCCGACGACCCGGAGCACGCTGCGCACTGCGGATCGCTCGCCGCCGACGCCAACCGGGTGCTCGCCGCGATGCCCCCGGCCCAGCGCCGCTGCTGGGAGCTGCGCCAGCTGGAGCAGTGCAGCTACGACGCGATCGCGCACGAGCTGGGGCTCACGACCTCGACCGTCCGCGGACTGCTCGCCCGCGCCCGCGGGACCCTCCGCACGGAGCTCGCCCACTGGCGCTGATCCGCGCTGCGGATCTCGGCGCAGGCGACCAGGCGGGGGCCTTCAGCGGAGGAGGACCGGCCCCGCGCCGATCCGCACCCGGAACAGCGAGTACGGGTACGTCCGCAGATCCGTGCCGCCCTGGTAGTCGGCCTGGCGGTGCAGCTGGTTCGCGGTGACGTACAGGTGCTCGTCCGTCGCGATCGACATGGTGTCGGGCCAGAGCAGCCGCTCGTCGTGCACGATCGTCTCCATCGTGCCGTCGGTGCGACGGCGGACGATCGCGTTGTTCTCGTAGCTCGTGGCGTAGAAGCGGCCCAGCGCATCCGTCTCGAGGCCGTCCGCTCCCCCGCCCTTGTCGCCCTCGTCGACGACGGTCGCCGCGACGTCCTCGTCCGGCACCGACCGGTCGACCAGGGCCGACGTCGCCACGCTGAACCAGCGGCGGGAGGCGAGCGGGCAGTACCAGAGGCGCTCGCCGTCGGCCGAGATCGCGATGCCGTCGGCGCCCATCGTCACCGGCTGCGGGTCGCCGTCTGCCGGGCGCTTCATCAGCACGCGGCCCTCGGCCATCGGCACGAGCTCCGGAGGAGTGAGCGCCTTCGTGCTCGGGTGGTCGTGCAGGCGGCGCCAGGCGGTCCCTGTGTCGAGGTCGACGACGATGATCCCGTTCGGGCCGGAGTCGGCCGAGTCGGTGATGTAGGCGATGCCGCGCCGCAGATCGAAGCGCACGTCGTTGAGGTAGGTGGTCGGCAGGGCGACGTCCGGCTCGAGGACGATCACCTGCTCGACGGTGTCGGTCGCCAGGTCGACGCGGACGAGCTTGGGGCCGCCCTTCTTCGTCGGCTCGAACATCGGGCTGCCGGTGTCGAGGATCCAGAGCCGGTCGGCCGGATCGACGACGATGCTCTGCACCGAGACGAGGGCGCCGGCGTCGTCGACTCCCGACGGCGTGTTCCAGGCCTCGTCCGGGTAGGGCACCGCCGCTCCGTCGACCAGCTCCACGACCGTGGCCGGGACCTCGTCTCCCCACTTGGGGAAGTTCACGAAGATCCGCCCGGTGTGCGAGACGCTGACGCCGGTGGGCATCGGCCCGCTGGTGAAGGCGTGCACGAGCTCCAGCTCGCCGAGCGGCTCGTCGACCGGGCGCGTGCCGCGGGTCTCGTCGGTCGGTCCCCAGAATCCCATGGTGCTCTCGCTGTCCTCCCGCCGGCGCGGGCTCGTGGCGGTCTCGGTGCCGGTCGGGTGCGGAGTCGGTGCCCGCCGCGATCGGTGCTCCTCATCCTGCGCGTCGGCGCCGGTCGGCGGGGAGGAGGTGGCGGAGGAGGCGGCGAGCGCCTAGCATCCGGCCGCCGCGGGCGACCCGGGAGCCGCGACCGAGGAGGCGGAGGAGGACCGGCCCGCGTCCGACTTCGGCACGGCCTTCGCGAAGGGGCTCAGCATCGAGACGGGGCAGTGCCCGGTGGAGCGGGTCGCCTCGGCGGCCGCTCCCGCCGCCCGCAGTGCACCGCCCCCGCCGTCGCGCTCACCCGCTGGTCGGCGGATCGACGGACCACTGATCCGCCGGCCGTCCGCTTCCGGACATGACCGCTAGAGGGCGTTGCCACTGCGGCCGCTCACCTGCCACGGTCGCAGAGCGACCGACGACGGTCCACCGATCAGAAGGACCGAGGCCCGCTCATGGACGACTCCTCTTCGACCGAGACCAGCACGAGCGAGATGACGCCCGAGGTGCTGGCCGCGTTCAGCGACGCCTGGACCCGCCACGACCTCGAAGCGCTGATGAGCCACATGACCGACGACTGCGTCTACGGCGCGTCCGTCGGCCCCGAGCCCGGCCGCACCTGGACGGGGAAGGAGCAGGTCCGCGAGGGATTCGCGCTCATGCTCGCCTTCGACACCGGACAGGAGCGGCACGAGGAGGGGGCTCCCCTCATCGCCGGGACGCGCGGCGCGGCCACCTGGTCCTTCACCGGGACCGGCCCCGACGGCCGACCCCAGGTCACGCGGGGCTGCGACATCTACGAGTTCCGCGGCGGGAGGATCGCCCGCAAGGACGCGTTCCGGAAGGTCTACCGGGCGGACGAGGAGTAGTCCAGGTCGGCCTCCCTCGCGCAGCGGAGCCGGAGCGGCGTCCTCGTACCGGGTGGCCCCGCGCCTCCCCGATCGCGCAGACTGGCTCGATGGCAGCGGCGTCGGCACCGGTCGGATGGGGACGTCTGCCCGCCGTCTCGTGGCTGATGGTGCGCGCCTTCACGCGGCACCGCGACCTCGCCGTCCTGGCCTTCCCGACGGCGCTGCTCTCGCTCGCGCCCTCCGTGATCCGCCGCGCCGCCCATGAGACGGCCGACCGGAACGGGCTGGTCGTGTTCGGGCGCTACCGGCCTGTCGCCGACGCCCTGGTGAGCATCGCCGTCACCGTCCCGGTCGTCCTGCTGGCCGTGGTGGCGGCCGTGTGGGTCGCGCTCTCGGGGCTGCTCGGCGCGGTCCTGGTCCTCGCGGCGCTCCTCGGCGGAGCCGTGGGGGCGGGGGCCCTGCTGGTCGGGACCCCCCTCACCGCGGCCGTCGGCGCGGAGACGCCTCCCGGGCGGCGGTGGACGGTGATGGCGCTCTCGCAGCGACCCGGGACCCGCCTGTCGGCGCTGCTCGCGACGAGGGAGCTGCTGGCCACGGTCCCCGCGGGAGGAGTCGTCGTGGCGGTCGCCGCCGACGAGCGGCTGGCGGACAGCTACTCGCGCCTCGGCTTCTCCCGGGGACGGGGCCTGCGGGTCTTCCAGCAGGTCTGAGGGGCACCTCATCGCCGGACGGAGGCCACCGGCGGCTCGATACGGTGGGGATCGTGCAGTGCGGCTGAGGCCTTCCCGATCCCCGTCGCTCCGTCCCGCTCCCTCCGGCCCGCTCGGGCGCGATCGAAAGGCTCCCGTGTCCGCACTCCTCCCCCTGCAGGGCAGGACCGCTCTCGTCACCGGCGTCTCGCGGCGGCGCGGCATCGGATTCGCCGTCGCCGCGAAGCTCGCCTCCCTCGGCGCGCACCTCGTCGTCCACCATCACCGCCCTCACGATCTCGACCTCCCCTGGGGAGGCGACGACCTCGACGCGGTCCGGTCCGAGCTCCGCGCGCACCTCACGGAGGGCGCGCGGTTCACCGACGTCGCCGCGGACCTGGCCGATCCCTCCACGATCCCCGGTCTGATCGCCACCGCAGCCGACCTCACCGGGAGCCTGGACGTCCTCGTCTGCAACCACGCGAAGAGCGGTGACGACGGCAGCATCCTCGACATGACGCCCGAGCGGCTCACCGCGTTCTGGGACGTCAACACCCGCTCCACCCTCCTGCTCACCGCGGAGTTCGCGCGGCTCCGGGCTCCCCGCACGGACGGACCCCGCCGGCCCGGCGACCGGATCGTCGGGGCCGGACCCTACGCCCGGGCACAGGGGCACGTGTTCTGGATGACGTCCGGCCAGATCCACGGCGCGATGCGCGGAGAGGTCGCCTACGCCGCGAGCAAGGCCGCACTCGCCGGCGTCACCGCCACGGTCGCCGCCGAGCTCCTGGAGCTCGGGATCGTGCTCAACACGATCGATCCCGGTCCGGTGAACACGGGATACCTGGACCCGGAGACCACCGACCGGTCGCTCGAGGACCTCGAGGAGTACGTCGCGACCACGCCCTTCGGCCGGGTCGGCGCGCCGGCGGACCCCGCGGAGCTGATCGCATGGCTGGCCACGTCGGCGGGCAGCTGGGTCGTCGGGCAGGTGCTCACGACCGACGGCGGGTTCAGCCTGTGACCGGAGCGGCGGGGAGCCGTCCGGCGCCGACGACCGGCGCGGCCGGGCCCGGGGATGATGGGCCCATGGGAACTCGTGGGGCCGGAGTGCTGTGGGTGGTGAGCGCGCTCGCCTATGTGGGAGCGGAGGCGGTCGCCGCGTCCGCGTTCCCGGGCTACAGCTACGCACGGAACTACATCAGCGATCTCGGCGTGCCCGAGGTGGGCGTGTTCCAGGGGCGCGCGATCGACTCGCCGCTGCACGCGGTGATGAACGCCGGATTCCTCCTGCAGGGGGCGCTCTACCTCGCCGCCGCCGTCACGACCGTGCGGGCGGCGCGGGGCGGATCGCGGGGGCTGTTCCTCTCCCTCGCCGTGGTCTACGCCGTGGGCATCGCCGTGGTGGGCCTCGTGCACGGGAGCAGCGCCAGTGCGCAGAACGGGATAGGCGGCCTGCACGTGGTCGGCGCCGCGATGGCGATCGTCGGCGGCAACGCGGCCTCGATCGTCGCCGGTGCCGCGGCCCGTCGCGGCCGCGCCCCGTGGGCGCTCGGGACGGTCGGGATCGTGCTCGGCGCGGCCGGCCTGCTCGCGCTGCTGATGCTGCAGGTCGACACCCGCGTGCCCGGCGTCGATCTGCTGCCCGACGGCGTCTGGGAGCGCGCCTCCGTCTACGCCGTCACGGCCTGGCAGCTCGCGACCGGCCTGCGGCTGCTCCGGCGGCCGGAGGTGCCGCGGCAGCCGCGGCCTCCTCAGACCGCGGGCAGCGGCGCTCCGATCCGGTAGAAGCGGTCGGCCGTCGCCGCGAAGACGTCGCGCCGCTCCGCAGGCGAGAGTGCCGCGGTGAGCTCGTCGAACGCGGTGTACAGCTCGGAGAAGCTCGAGTAGAGGCTGTCGACCGGGAAGTTGCTGCCGAGCATCGTCCGCGCCGGCCCGAACGCCTCGAGCGTCTCGTGCACGAACGGCGCGATCGACGCGCGGGTCCAGGAGTGGTCGTTCGTGCCGATCGCCGAGATCTTCACGACCGTGTTCTCGCGCTCAGCGACGGCGCGCAGCCCCCTCCGCCACTCGTCCACCGAGTCGGGGTCGCGGCCGATCGGCATGCCGAGGTGGTCGAGCACGATCGCGGTGCCGGGAAAGGCGCCGGCGAGCTCGGCCGCCTCCTGCAGCTGCGAGGGGAACACCTGCAGGTCGAACGACAGGCCCAGCGGCTCGAGCCGCGCGAAGTGCGCGCGCCAGACCGGATCGGCCGAGATCCCCGGCCGATCGCGGTGCGTGAAGACCGGATCCGGGTGCCAGTTCAGGATGTCGCGGACGCCGCGCGTCACGGAGTACCCGGCGTGCTCCTCCAGCTGCCGGGGCGCGTCGGCGTTCAGGAGCGACACGTGCGCGACGTGCACCGTCGGCACCGGGCGCTCGCGGGAGAGGGCGTCGATCCAGGCCGTCTCGGCGAGCGCGTCGGCCGCGCCGTTCTCGACGTGCACGGAGGCGACGAGGGTCACGTCCCGGGCGTCGGCGAGGTAGTCGTCGACGCTGTAGGAGCGGCGGATCGGCCGGTCGTCGCCGTGGTAGCGGAAGGGCTCGGCCGGCCCCTCCAGCCACGGGTAGGAGCGGCGGAGATCCGTCAGGTGGTGGTGGGCGTCGATGACGACGAGTCCGTTCATGCGTGCCTCCCCGGGGTCGGAGCGCCGAGGCGCGCGATCGTCCGGACGACGCCGGTGTGGTCGAGATCGCCGTCGCCCTCGGCGACCATCCTCTCGAACAGGCCGGCCACGGCGGTGATCGCGGGCAGGACGACGCCCTCGGCGTCCGCAGCCTCGCGGACGTAGCGGAGGTCCTTCAGCTGGTTGCGGGCGCTGCCGCCCTCGGCGAAGTCGTCCTCCAGCCACTTGGCGCTCTTCTGCTCGAGCACGGTGGTGCGGGCGAGGCCGCCCTGCAGCAGTTCCACCATCACCTCCGGGTCGAGTCCGGCGGTGCGGGCGAGCAGCAGGGCTTCGGAGACGACGGCGACCGTCCCGGCGACCACGATCTGGTTGCAGAGCTTGGCGGTCGCTCCGCCGCCGCTCGGGCCGAGGTGGCGGACCGTGCGGCCGAGCCGCGCGAGCACGGGGAGGACGCGGGCGACCGCCTCCGTCTCTCCGCCCACCATGATGCTGAGGGTCGCGTCCCGGGCGCCGACCGTGCCGCCGCTGAGCGGGGCGTCGACGACGCGGACGCCGTGCTCCTCGGCGAGACGGGCGGCGAGCGCGGCCACCGCCGAGGGCGAGACGGTCCCGTGCACCACGAGCACCGGATCCGCGATGCCCTGCTCGCGCCAGCCGGCAAGCAGGCCGTCCTCTCCGTCCAGCAGCGACTCGACCTGCGCGAGGTCCGGCAGCACCGTCAGCGTGATGTCGGCCGCCGCCTCGCGCGGAGTCGCCGCCACACGGGCCCCGAGCGCGGCGAAGGGGTCGGCCTTCGCGCGGGTGCGGTTCCAGACCGCGAGGCCGCCGCCGTCGACGAGGTTCCGCGCCATCGGGGCGCCCATGGGTCCGAGGCCGAGCAGCGAGAGCGTCACGGGGCGACCTCGGCGAGCTGGTCCGGCGCCACGTCGTCGAGCAGCACCGCGGCCTCGAAGCCGAGCAGCTCGCGGGAGCGGGTGAGGTCGAGCCCGACGGAGCGGCCCGGCAGCTCGCCACGCGGCACGCCGGGGGCGATCGCGTCGAGGGCGGCCACGGTGTCGCCGCGGAGGTAGGTGAGCGGAGCGGCGACGAGGATCCCCGGCGCGGGAGGCGTGTCGTGCAGCAGCGCCGCGAGCACCGAGCGGGCGGCATCGGCCGCGTCGAGGTAGCTGAAGCCCTCCGCCGCCTGGCGGCGCGGGTCGGCGGCGATCGCGGTGCGCAGGTGCTCGCCGAACCGCCGCCCGCCGTCGAGGGTGATGTCGCGCACCAGCGGGAAACGGAGGCCGGTGAGCTCGAGGCCCCAGGTGGCGTGCGCCATCCGGGCCGCGTCCTCGCTCGCGAGCTTCGAGAGCGAGTACTCGTCCGAGATCCGGGGCGCCGCGTCCTCGGAGTAGGGGAACACGGGCGGGAGCGCCTGCTCGGCCCCGAGGGGGTAGCCGTTCGCGTTGATGCTGGAGGCGTAGACGACCTTGGCGACTCCGGCCGCCGCGGACGCCGCGAGCACCGCGAAGGTGCCCACGGCGTTCACGCGGTAGGTCTCGACCGCGTCGGCCATTCCGAGTCCGGCGTAGCCGCCGAGGTGGACGACCGCGTGCTGGCCGGCCAGCGCCTCGGCGAGGACGGCCTCGTCGGTCACGTCGCCGACGACGGTCCGGACGGCCGGGTCCGCCCCCGCGTCGCTGCGGTCGAGGACGGTGACGACCGCTCCCTCCGCCAGGAGCGCCGCGACGGTGGGCCGCCCGATGAGGCCCCAGCCGCCCGTCACGAGGACCCGCGCGCCGTCGAGGGCGGTCAGCGCCGTCACGCGTTCACCGACGGCGTCGACTCGGTCGGAGGAGCGGCGACGTCCTCCTGCTTCTTCCTGCGGCCTCTCGAGAACATCGGCCAGCCCTTGCTGCCCTGGTCGAGCGTGACGGCGATCAGGACGACGAGGCCGGTGACGATCTGCTCGTAGAAGCTCGGCACGTTCAGAAGCACCAGGCCGTTGGTGAGCGCGCCCAGGATGAGCGCGCCGACCAGGGTGCCCGCGATGCGGCCCTCGCCGCCCATCAGGTTCGCTCCTCCGATGACCGCCGCGGCGATCGCGGTGAGCTGGTACGGGCTGCCCGCGTCCGGCTGCGCGGCGTTGATGCGGGCGACGATGACCAGGCCGGCCAGGGCCGAGAGCCCGCCGGAGATGCAGTAGACGGCGATCTTGACGCGGTGGACCCGGACCCCCGAGAGCCAGGCGGTCTCCTCGCTGCCGCCGACCGCGATCACGTTCTGGCCGAACACGGTCTTGCGCAGGAGCAGCCAGGCCGCGACTCCGACGACAGCCACGATGACGACCACGACGGGCACGCCTCCGATGTAGCTGTTGAGCAGGAGGATGAACTCCTTCGGCACGTCGTAGACCGGCTTGCCGTTGGTGGCGACGTAGGCGCCTCCCTGGAACACGCTCATCGTGCCGAGCGTGGCGATGAAGGGCGGCAGGTTCAGCTTGGTGACCAGCAGGCCGTTGATCCCTCCGCAGATCAGGCCGAGGACGATGCCGGCCGCGAGACCGAGCAGCGGGGGCACGCCGCCGTTGACCATCAGCGAGGCGCTGACGATCCCGACGAAGCTGGCCATGGCGCCTACGGCCAGGTCGATGCCGCCGGTGATGATGACGAAGGTGAGGCCGATGCCGATGATGGCGTTCACGCTGGCCGACACCGCGACGTCGCGGAGGTTGCCGATGGTGAGGAAGTTGGGGTTCAGCACGCCCAGGATGACGAAGAGGACGACGGCGGCGATGTAGATGCCGAAGGCCTGCAGGTTGAAGGAGCGCCGGCGCGGGGTGGCGACGCTCCCGGTCTCGGGGGAGGTCATGAGGTTCCTTTCGCCACGCCCATGGCGTTGGCCACGATGCTGTGCTCGGTGATGTCGTCGCCGACGTGCTCGGAGACGAAGCGCCCGGACCTCATCACGAGGACCCGGTCGCTGATGGAGATGATCTCGGGCAGGTCGCTCGAGACGACGATCACGGCGTGCCCCTCGGAGGCCAGCTGATCGATGAGCTCGTAGATCTCGACCTTGCCGCCGACGTCGACGCCCTTGGTCGGCTCGTCGAAGAGGAAGACGCTCGCTCCGAGCCAGATCCACTTCGCGATCACGATCTTCTGCTGGTTGCCGCCCGAGAACTGGCGGGCGTTGAGGCGGACGTCGGCGGGACGCAGCGACATGCGCCGGCCCATCTCCTCCGCCGTCTCGATCTGCCGCTTCGTGCTGATGAAGGGGCCGAAGCCGTTCAACTGCCGGTCGGAGGTGAGGGCGACGTTCGCGTAGGCCGGGGTCTGGAGGACGAGGCCCTGGTGCTTGCGGTCCTCGGGGATGAACGCGATGCCGGCGTCGCGGCTGTCGCGCGGCGAGCGGATGCGCAGCGGACGGCCGCCCAGGCGGACGGTCCCCTCGGTGCCGTCGTCGGCGCGGATGAGAGCGCGGAGGAACTCGGTGCGGCCGGAGCCGACGAGGCCGGCGATGCCGACGACCTCGCCGCGGCGGACGCTGATCGACTCCGGTCCGACTCCGCTCGGGTGGACGACGCCCGTGGCCTCGAAGTGCACCTCGGCGTCCGGGGCGACCGGGTGGCGCCGCTCGAACGAGAGCAGCTCCCGGCCGACCATCCGCCGCACGATGTCCTCGGACGAGGTCTCGCCGATCGGAGCGTCGTAGGCGGGCCGGCCGTCGCGGAGGACGACGACCGTGTCCGACACGCTCATCACCTCCGGCATCTTGTGCGAGACGTAGATGACGCCGACGCCCCGCCCGTGGGCGATCTCGCGGACCCGGGTGAGGACCCCCTCGACGTTGTGCTCGAGCATGCTCGTCGTCGGCTCGTCGAGCGCGACGATCTTCGCGCCGAACGCGAACGCCCGGGCGATGGTGAGCGCGTGCCGCTGCGCCGGGCTGAGCCGGCCGACCGGGGTCCTCGCCTCCATCGGGAAGCCCATCAGATGGACGTCCTTGAGGGCCCGGTCGATGTCGTCCTGGGCGGACGCGCGCTGCTTGCGCGTCCGCCCGAGGAGCAGGTTCTGCATCACCGTGAGCTGGGGCACGATGGCCGGCTCCTGGTGCGCGATGCGGACCCCCTCGGCGAGCGCCTGGCGGGAGGTGTACTCCATCCGCCGGACGCCGTCGATCGTGATCGAGCCGCGGTCCGGGCGCAGGGCCCCGCCGAGGATGTTCAGCAGGGTGCTCTTGCCCGCGCCGTTCTCGCCGGCGAGGGTGCGGATCTCGCCGCGGTCGAGCGTGAAGCTCACGCCGTCCAGGGCGCGGACGCCCGGGAACGATTTCGCGATGCCGCGGACCTCGAGCAGATGCTCGGCCATGTTCCGTCTACTTCCTTGTCGAGGAGGTCGTGGGGAGGGAGGAGGTGACGGGTTACGGCATCCCGGTCTCGTACTGCGCGACGTTGGTGCTGTCGATGATGAACGCGGGGACGTCGATCCACGCGGGGACCTTCTTCCCGGCGAGCAGGTACAGCGCGGCGTCCACGCCGGTCGCGCCCTCGGTGGTGGGCAGCTCGCTGACGGTGGCGGTGTAGTCGCCGGCCAGGATCTGCTTCTTCGCCTGCGGGATGCCGTCGGTGCCGACCAGGATCACCTTGCCGGTGAGGCCCTTCGCGTCGATGGCGGCCTGGACGCCGAGCGCCATGCCGTCGTTCTGCGAGTAGAAGGCCGCGATGTCGGGGTTCGCGGTCAGCATCGTGGTCGCGATCTCCTGCGCCTTGGTCTGGTCCCACGAGGCGGTCTGGGAGGCGACGAGCTCGAGGTTCTCGTGCTTCGCGAGGGCGGCGGTGAAGCCGTCTCCGCGGTTGATCGCGTTGGAGGAGCCCGGATCGCCCTCGATCATCGCGACCTTGCCGCCGTCGGGCAGCTTGTCGGCGATGTAGTCGGCGGCGGTCGCGCCGATGGTGGTCGCGTCGGGTCCGACGTAGACGGTGCCGGCCACGCCGCTCTTGGCGTCGTTGAGGACGATCGCGGGGATGCCGTCGGCGAGCGCCGACTCGAAGATCGAGTCGAGGCCCGTGGCCGAGATCGGCGAGGCGAGGATGGCGGAGCAGCCCTGGTTCATGGCGCTCTTGGCCTTGTCGAGCTGCTCGGTGATCGAGGACTCGTCGGTGACGTCGAAGGTCTGGTAGTCGACGCCGAGCTCCTTCGCGCGGTTCTCGAAGCCGTCGCGCTCGTAGCCCCAGAACTCGTTGGAGAGGGTGCGGGTGATGTAGCAGAGCTTCGCGCCGTCCGGCACGGTGGGGGTGCCGAGCGAGGAGGCGACCTCGTCGGCGGGAGTCTGCGCGGAGGCGTCGACGAGCGACACGATGTCGGCGCCGGAGCCGGAGCCGCCGGCGGATCCGCCGCCGTCTCCGTCGGGCGAGGCCGAGCATCCGGCGAGGAGCGTCAGGGAGGCGAGGCCGGCGAGGGCGACGCCGGCGGCGCGGGTGGGGAACGACATGGGAGGGGGGCCTTTCGTCATTGGAAGGTAGGGGGGATCAAGGGGAATCGGGGGGGGTGGTCCGGGCCGGGCGGAGGGGGGCCGCCCGGCCCGGGGTCGGATCAGGAGGCGAGCAGCGCCTCGGTCTCGCGGCGCAGCTCGAGCGCCTCGGCGAGGGACTCGTCGATGATGACGTCGTCCCAGCCGACCGTCGCGCCCTGCGCGATGTCGTTGCGCAGCTCGACGTGGTGGGCGAGCGCGACGGGGAGGGCGCCGGTGGCGACCGAGTGCTTCGCGGAGACGAGCTTGCCGTAGACGGTGAAGCCGCCCTCGCCGTCGAGGAACTCGCCGGCCTTGAGGTCCTTCTTGGCCGTCGCGACCACGTCGCCGTAGAAGCCCTCGGGGTGGCCGGTCGAGATGCCGCGCAGGGCGGCGTTGGCGATCGACATGTTCAGCTCGAGGCCGACGTAGTGGTACGGGCGGTAGAGCGCCGCGTACTGCTTGGTCGGGTCCGGGTGCCACGGGTACTCGTCGAAGCAGGTCGACACGTAGGGGTTGGTCGCCTTGACGACGACGTAGACGCCCTCCTGGGTGTTGTGCGGGATGAGCGCGCCGTCGCGGGTGACGCTCGACATCACGTCGACGGTGCCCTCGTGGTCGAGCGCTCCGCCGATCGAGCGGGGGCGGCTGATCGTGGCGATCTCCTCGACGTCGCCCGGGGTGAAGGTGAGGCCGGCGTCGGAGGGGACGAGCCCGGCCGCGTTGGCGACAGCGGCCATCTCGATGGCGGCCTTCGTGCCGTCGCGGAACGAGGTGTGCATGTAGGGGTTGAGCTGGCCGGAGTCGGTGAGCTCCTTGCTGAACTCCCAGTTCTCCCAGACGTTGTCGGGATTCATCTGGTGGTAGTGCTCGAGGTACTTGGCGCCCTTGCCGGCGCAGACGACGTCGAAGCCGCTCGTGCGGGCCCAGTCGACGAGCTCCATGATGAGGGCCGGCTGGTCGCCGTAGGCCATCGAGTAGACGATGCCCGCCTTCTCCGCCCGCTTGGCGAGCGCCGGTCCGGCGAGGGCGTCGGCCTCGACGGTGACCATGATGATGTGCTTGCCGGTCTCGATCGCTCGGAGGGCGTGGTGCACGCCGACGATGGGGTTGCCGGTCGCCTCGACGATGACGTCGATGTCGTGCTCGAAGAGGACGGCCGCGTTGTCGACGATGGTGGTGGTGCGGTTGGCGAGCGCCTCGGGGATGTCGGCGGCCATCGCCTCGGCGGGCCAGTCGACCAGCTCGAAGGCGCCGCGGGCCCGGGCCACGTTCACGTCGGCGATGGCGACCACGTGGACGCCGGGGATGTTGCGCGCCTGCGAGAGGTACATGGTGCCGTAGCGGCCGGCGCCGATCAGCCCGACGCGGATGGGGCGGCCCTCGCGTTCGCGATCGCCGAGGAGTTTGTACAGGTTCACGTTGACCTCTCTGGTCCGGTGGCGCACGGACGCGGAGAGCCGCCGGTGAGGGCGGTGGACGTCGTCGTCGTGCGCAGTCTTCTTCGGAGGAATTCTGCTGACCGGTCGGGGTGGAACCGGTACCAGTTTTGTACCAGCGCCCGTTAGGCTGTGTCAACAGCAGTTCGCATCGCGGCGTTCGACGAGGACCCCGCCGGCCCCCGGGAGGACCCGTGCAGAAAGCTCCGACGATCCGCGACGTCGCCCGCACCGCGGGCGTCTCGGTCTCGGTCGTCTCCCGTGTGCTCAACGACGGCACCGGCCCGGTCGCGGTCGACACGCGGCGCCGCGTGGTCGAGGCGATCGACGAGCTCGGCTTCCGCCCCCGCGCCGCCGCCCGCGAGCTCAGCCAGGGGCAGGCCCTCGCGATCGGCCTGGTCCTGCCCGACCTCACCAACCCGTTCTTCGCCCGCCTCGCCGACAAGGTGGTCTGGGAGGCGCGCGCCCGCGGGGCCCAGGTGCTCCTGGTCACCACGCAGGAGGACTCCCACGTCGAGGGCGAGTCGCTCACGAGCCTGCTCGACCGCTCCGTCGGGGGCGTGATCGCCACCCCCTCCGGCGACAACCTCGAGAAGTGGTCGCGCCTGCGCCGCGCCGGGGTCGACGTGGTCTTCGTCGACCGCACCACGCCCGGGCTCGACGACGTCGACGTCGTGAGCATCGGCAACTCCGCCTCCGCCGCCCGGGCCACCGACCACCTGATCGCGCTCGGCCACACCCGGATCGCGATCCTCTCCGGACCCGCGCACACCTCCACCGGCCAGGCCCGCGTCGCCGGGTACCGCGCCTCCCTCACCGCGGCCGGCCTGCCTCTGGACTCCACGCTCGTGCGCGACGTGCCCTTCCGCGGCGACGTCGGCGGCGAGGCGGTCGCCGCCCTCCTCGCGCTGCCGGAGCCGCCGACCGCCCTCGTCGTCGCCAACACCGCGCAGGTGCGCAGCGCCGTGCACCGGCTCTTCCAGCTCGGGATCCGGATCCCGGACGCCCTCTCGGTCGTCGTGTTCGACGACAACCCGTGGAGCGAGCTGGTCACCCCGCCGCTCAGCGTCGTCCGCCAGCCGATCGACATGCTCGCCCGTCACAGCGTCGAGCTCGTCCTCGCCCGCATGCAGGGCCGCCTCCCCGAGGCCCCGCAGCACATCGAGGTGCAGGCCGACCTCGTCATCCGCTCCAGCTGCGCCGCACCCCCGCAGCGCTGATCCCCCTCCCCCTCCGAAAGGCACGCCATGTCCGATCCCGTCGTCGTCACCGCGATCTTCACTCCCGCCGAGGGGCAGCGCGACGCGCTCGTCGCCGCCCTCTCCACCGCCATCGCGGAGGTGCACGAGGAGGAGGGCTGCGAGCTCTACGCGATCCACGACTCGCCCGACGGCACCATCGTCATGCTGGAGAAGTGGACGAGCGGCGACCTGCTCGACGCGCACGGCGCCGGCGAGCCGGTCGTCCGCCTCAACGCGGCGATCCGCGGACTCGTCGCCCATCCTCCCGTCGTGACGCGGCTCGTCCCGATCCCGGCCGGCACCTCGCAGCAGGGCGAGCTCTAGCACCCGGGGGCGGGGCCGCTCCGGATCCGGATCGCGCGCCTCCCGCCGGAAACGCGCGCGAAACAGCGGAGGCCTACGGTCGGGAGCGACCCCGCCGCCCCGGCCGCTCCCTGGAGGATCCGCATGCCCCGCCCCGCCTTCCCCGCCCCGCCCAGCGCCGAGCTGCACATCCACCTCGAGGGCACGATCGAGCCCGAGCACATCGTCGAGATGGCGCGCCGCAACGGGGTCGCCCTGCCCACCGAGGATCTCGACGCCCTCCGCGCGCGGTACTCCTTCACCGACCTCGCGTCGTTCCTGGAGCTGCACTACTCGAACCTCACCGTGCTGAAGACGGAGCGGGACTTCTTCGAGCTCGCGACCGGCTACCTCGACCGGGCGCAGAAGGCGAACGTCCGCCGCGCCGAGATCTTCTTCGACCCGCAGACGCACCTCGGCAACGGCGTCGCGCTCGACACCGTGATGAGCGGGATCACCCGTGCGCTCGGTCGGAGCGAGGAGACCCACGGGATCTCGACGGACCTGATCATGTGCTTCCTCCGCGACCTGGGCGCCGACGCGGCCGACGAGATGCTGACGGCGATCCTCCCCTGGCGCGAGCACATCATCGGCGTCGGGCTCGACTCGAACGAGGTGGGCTTCGGCCCGGAGCTGTTCGTCGACGTCTACGCGCGCGCCGCGGCGGAGGGACTGCGCCTGGTCGCGCACGCCGGCGAGGAGGGCGGGCCGGAGACGGTCGCGGCCACCGTCGAGCTGCTGAAGGTCGAGCGGATCGACCACGGGATCCGCGCGATGGAGGACCCGGAGGTCGTCGCGATGCTCCGCCAGCGCCGCATCCCGGTGACGGTGTGCCCGCTGTCGAACGTCGCCCTGCGCGCGGTGGACACGATGGCCGACCACCCGCTGCCCGCGATGCTCCGCGAGGGACTCGTCGTGACGGTCTCGAGCGACGACCCGCCCTACTTCGGCGGCTACGTGGACGAGAACTACCGCGCCCTGGTCGAGGAGCTGGGGATTGACGACGCGCAGCTCGAGCAGCTGGCGCTCAACTCCTTCGACGCGGCGTTCATCACGGAGGAGGACCGCGAGCGCTGGCAGGCGGAGGTGCACGAGCACTTCGCGCGGTGAGCGCGTCACTGCCCGGAGAACGATCGTTCCCACCCTCCCCGCGCGCTGAGCCCTCGTTCCGCGGTCGCACGCCCCCGCGCCCGCCCTACGCTGGCCGGATGACCCGATCCGACGGCACGCGATGAGCTGGGTGCTCCTCGCCGGCGCGATCCTCACCGAGGTGACGGCGTCGCTCGCCCTCCAGGCCGCCATCGAGTCGCCGGGCTGGTACGCCCTCGTGGTGGCGGGATACCTGGCGGCGTTCGTCCTCCTCAGCCGGGTGCTCAAGGCCGGCATGCCGATCGGAGTCGCCTACGGCGTGTGGGGCGCGTGCGGAGTCGCGCTGACGGCGGTCCTCGCGGCCGTGCTCTTCGGGCAGCCGCTGACGGGCGTGATGACGATCGGGCTGGTGCTGATCATCGCGGGCGTGCTGCTGGTCGAGATCGGCTCGCAGCGAGCGCAGGCCGCGCGCCGGGCGGTGCGCTGATGGCCTGGCTGCTGCTCTCGGGCGCGATCCTCACCGAGGTCGCCGCGACGATGAGCCTCAAACCCGCGACGGACGGCCGGAAGCGCTGGTACGTCGTGGTCGGAGTCGGCTACGTCGTCGCGTTCTCGCTGCTGGCCGGGGCGCTCGCGCAGGGCATGCCGATCGGGGTGGCCTACGGGATCTGGGCGGCGGTCGGAGTCGCGCTGACGGCAGTGCTCGGCCGCTGGCTGTTCCAGGACCCGCTGACCTGGACGATGCTCGGCGGGATCGGCCTGATCATCGCCGGCGTGCTGCTGGTGGAGCTCGGGCACTGATCGGCCGAGTGTCGTCGCGGCGGGAGCGCGCCTCCTCAGCCGTCGTCGCGGCGGTAGCGCGACGGAGTCACCGGTTGTCGCGGCGGTACCGCGCCTCGCGGCCGGCGATGTGGAGGCCGAGCCCGGTGACCGCGACTGCGAAGGCGACCAGCACGCCGATGAACGCGATCTCGTCGCCCGCTCCGACCGCCACGGCCGCGGCGGCGAGCCCGATCAGCGCGAGGGCGAGCACCACGGCGCCGACGGTCTCGAGAGGGCTCCAGGCGGTCATGGCTCCAGCGTGCGCTCGGAGCGGCGCGCGGGCAAGGGGCGGCAGGCGAACAGGACACGACGTCCCGCCGACCGCGGAGGTCCGCGCGGGTCCCAGCACACGACCCGTCCGCCCGGACGTCGGCCGACCGGGTGCTGCGGATCGCGGAGCTCGTCCGAGGCGGTCCGCGGTGCGAGCCCGCTCCGTCCGTCCCCGCCGGAACGCCCCCGCCCGTTCGCCCCGCCGCCGCGCCCGCCCCTAGGCTCGACGGCGTGACCGCCTCCGTCCCCGCCCCCCAGCCCCGGCCCCGCGACGTCGTCGGCATCGTCGGCCTCGTCCTCGCGATCGTCCTCGTCCTCGCGCAGATCGGGCGGACCGCGCTCACCACGGCCATCCCGGTCCTCGCGTTCCAGGGCGGCTTCGACACCACGCAGATCGGGGCGCTCTTCGCCGCCCTCGGGGTCACGATGCTCGTGCTCGCGACGGCGACCGCGATCGTCGGCGTCATCGGCGTCGCGCGGAAGGACCGCGCCCGGCTGCTCTCGGCCGTCACGCTCGGCGTCGGCGCGAGCGTCGCGATCGTCGAGCTGGGCGCGCTCGTCGTCCCGCCCCTGGTCGGCCTCTCCCTCCAGTACTGACGAGGCCCGGCGGAGGGGATCCCTCCGCCCGCCCTCGCAGGATCCGCACGGCGCCGCGTCCGTTCCTCGCGCTCCGCTGCGCCGCGACGGCCCTGCCGGCTCCCCGGCGATGCGCCAGGATGGGGGCATGACGACACGCGTGGACGGCCTCTTCGTCTACCCGGTGAAGGGCCTGACCCCGCAGCCGCTCCCCCGCGTCGAGCTCACCGCCGGCCGCGGCGTCCCCTTCGACCGCACGATCGCCCTCGCCCGCCCCGGCGGCGCCTACCGGCCCGGCATGCGGCACGGCATCTCCAAGCGCGAGTACTTCGTGCTCGTCGCCGAGGCGCGCCTCGCCGGCCTGACCACGCACCTCGACCCCGGCAGCGGAGTGCTCACCGTCGACGTCCGCGGCCACCGGGTCCTCTCCGCCGACCTCGGCGCGGAGGACGGCCGGGCCGCACTGCGCTCCTTCGCCGCCCGCGTGCTCGACCTGCCGCCCGGCGTCGAGCCCGTGATCGCCCAGGACGCGGGGCGCCGCTACACCGACACGGCCCACAACTCCGATGTCGAGATGGAGTACGTCTCGCTGATCAACCTGGCGAGTGTCCGCGACCTCGCCGAGCGCACCGGCCGGAGCGTCGATCCGCTGCGGTTCCGCGGGAACATCCATCTCGAGGGGCTGCCGGCGTGGAGCGAACTCGAGCTGCTCGGGCGCGAGCTCACCGCGGGCGGGCTGCGGCTGCGGATCACGAAGGCCACCGAGCGGTGCGCCGCGACCGAGGTCGAGCCGGGCACCGGTCGGCGCGACCTGCCGGTCCCTCGCCTGCTGCACGAGACCTACGGCCACGAGCTCCTCGGCGTCTACGCGGAGGTCCTCGACGGCGGCACGCTCGGCGTGGGCGACGAGCTGGTGCTCCGTGGCTGAGCTGCGGCTCGTGGTGGCCGAGCGCGAGGCGCTCACCCCGGCCGTCACCCGCTTCGTGCTGCGGAGCGAGGACGGCGCCCCGCTGCCCGGCTACTCCGCCGGCGCGCACCTCACGCTCACGACCCCCTCCGGCGAGCGCCGCAGCTACAGCCTCGTCGAGCCGGGATCCGCGGAGCCGTCGCACTACGCGATCGCGGTGCGCCGCGAGCCCGGGGGTCGGGGCGGATCGCGGAGCCTCCACGACGACGTCCGCGTCGGCGATGTCCTCTCCTCCGCGCCGCCCGCGAACACCTTCGCCCTCCGGCCCGCCGCCCGCTACCTCCTGATCGCCGGCGGGATCGGGGTCACCCCGATCCGCGCGATGGCCGCCGAGCTCCGGGCGCAGGGATCGGCCGTGCAGGTCGTCTACCTCAGCCGCACCCCCGAGGACACCGCGTGGCTCGACGAGTTCTCCGCCGACGGCTCCCTCGTGCACCACAGTGCGATCCACGGCCGGCTCGACCTCTGGCCGCTCGTCGCCGAGCCCGACGACGACACCCGGATCTACTGCTGCGGTCCGTCCGCGCTGATCGACGAGGTCCTCGCCCTCACGATGCACTGGCGCCCGAGCCGGATCCACGTCGAGGACTTCGCGGGCGTCGACGCCGTCGGCGACCGAGCCGTCCCCTTCGCCGCCGTCTGGGAGCCGACCGGAGCCGTTGTGGAGGTCCCGGCCGACCGCTCGCTCCTCACCGCGCTCCGCTCCTCCGGGATCGACGTCGACTCCTCCTGCGAGTCGGGCACGTGCGGCACCTGCCGCCTGCGCCTCGTCGGCGGGACGGCGGAGCACCGCGACCTGGTGCTGACCCCCGAGGAGCAGGACCGCTGGATCATGCCGTGCGTCTCGCGCTCCGCCGGCGGCGAGCTGGTCGTCGCCCCGGAGTGACGGAGCGACGGGGCCCGTCCCCACGCACGCCGGCCGACACGCGTCGGCCGTCGTGTGACGCCGCGTGACGGGCGCCCGGCGCCCGGTCCCCCGCGTGCCTAGGCTCCCGGACGGGGGACCACGACCGTCACGACCGAAGGACTTCCGATGACCAGCACCTCCGTCCGCACCCAGCTCGACGAGTTCACCGTCGGCTTCGACGAGACGGTCGGCCCCGAGCTCGCCGCCGTCTTCTCCGGCGAGCGCGACGACCTCGTCGCCGCCGGCGCCCCGAGCGGAGCCGTCACCGCCGGCGACGCGCTCCCCGCCGCCTCCGTCGTGACCGTCGACGGCGAGACCGTCGACCTCGCGGACGTCCTCGGCGCCGGCCCGGCCGTCCTCGTCTTCTACCGCGGAGCCTGGTGCCCGTACTGCAACATCACGCTCAAGCACTACAACGAGACCCTCGCCCCCGAGCTCGCGTCGCGCGGCGTCGCCCTCGTCGCGATCAGCCCGCAGACCCCCGACGGGTCGCGCGCGGCGGTCGCGAACGGCGACCTGGGCTTCACCGTCGTCTCCGACCCCGGCAACACGCTGGCGAGCGCTCTCGGCATCGTCACCGCGCCGAGCGGCGAGGCGCAGGAGGCGCACACCGCGCTCGGCTTCGCCGTGAAGGACAGCAACGCCGACGACACCCCGGCCGTCCCGTACCCGACCGTCCTGGTCGTCGACGCCGACCGGATCGTCCGCACCGCCGACGTGCATGTCGACTACACGACGCGCACCGAGACCGAGGACGTCCTCGCCGCCGTCGACGCGCTCTGATCCCTCCGCTCGCACCCTGAGCACGCGCGGCGGTCGAGCGCACCCCCTCGCCCGCCGCGCCGCCGCTGCCTAGGCTCGACCCGTGACAGCGGAGACGGACGTGCTCGTGGTCGGCGGCGGTCCGGTCGGACTCCTGCTCGGCGCGCTCCTGGCGCGGGCGGGCGCAGGCGTGCAGGTGTGGGAGCGGCGCTCCTCGGTCCCGCGCGGCTCGCGGGCGATCGGCATCCATCCGCCCTCGCTCGACGCGTTCGCCGCGGTCGGCGCCGATGCTCCCGTCCTGGCCGAGGCCACCCGCGTCCGCGAGGGCGTCGCGCGCAGCCGGGGCCGCACCCTCGGCACGCTCTCGTTCGCGCGGGCGTCCGCGACGCACCCCTACGTCGTCACCCTCGACCAGCACCGCACCGAGGCGATCCTCCGCGAGCGGCTGGAGGCGGCGGCTCCGGAGGCGCTGCGTCCCGGAGTCGCGCTGACCGGCCTGCTCCGCCGCGGCTCCACCGTCGAGGCGACCGGCACCGGCCCCGGCGGCGAGCCGGTCTCGGTCCGCGCCGCCTTCGTCGTCGGAGCCGACGGCGCCCGGAGCACCGTCCGCGAGCTGCTCGGGATCCGCACCACCGGCCGCGACTACCCGGACCGCTACGTGATGGGCGATTTCGCCGACCCCGAGCCCGGCGGTCTCACCGGCACCGCGCTGGTCGACGTCGGCCCGGCGGGAGTGGTGGAGTCCTTCCCGCTCCCGGGCGGTCGGCGCCGGTACGTCGCCCTGAGCGGCCCGGACCGCTCTCTCGGCGCCCCCGCGTGGCGGCCCGAGGAGGCCCCCGACCAGGAGGCCGCGCGCGCCCTGGCCGCCGCGGTCCGCGACCGGACGGGCGCCGACGCCGACCCGGAGACCTGCACGATGCTCAGCGGCTTCCAGGTGCGGCGCCGAGAGGCCGAGCGGATGGGCGTCGGCCGCGTCGTCCTCATCGGCGACGCCGCGCACGAGATCAGTCCGATCGGCGGGCAGGGCATGAACCTCGGCTGGCTCGACGCCGCCGAGCTCGCTCCGCTCCTGGCCGGTGCCGTGCGCCGCGGTGAGGCCGGCCCCTGGCCCGACTTCGCCCGGCGCCGCACCACCGCGGCCCGGCGCGCGGCGCGGCAGGCGGAGGCGAACATGGCCCTCGGACGCCCGCTCGGCTCGCTCGCGCACCGCGGCCGCGAGGCGTTCCTCCGCACCGCCCTCGCCCTGCCGACCTCGGACCTGCTCGCCCGCGTCTACGCGATGCGCTGGTCCTGAGGGCGGCCGGTCAGCCGACCAGCCGCGCGCCCGCCAGCCCGAGCTCGACCACCAGCACGAGCGAGGCCGCGATCACCAGCCGGAACAGGGTGCGCGTGGGCGGGCCGGTCAGCACCAGGCGGATGCCCGCCGCGGCGAGCACGACCACCGCGAGGGTCCCGATCACCGCGAGCACCACGCCCGTCCCGCGCACCGGCTGGTCGCCGACGAGCTGTCCGACGAGCACGAGCAGCGCGGCGACCACCAGCGACCCGAAGGCGACGACTCCGGAGAGCCGCAGGCCGAGGCGGTGGGGGAAGCCGCGGACCCCGGTGGCCTCGTCGTCGACCAGGTCGGGGAGCACGTTCGTGCAGTGGATCGCGACGCCGAACACGGCGCCGGTCGCGATCGCCCACCAGGCGGGGAGCCGGCCGTCGCCCGCCGCGACCGCCACCACCGGCAGCAGCCCGAAGGCGACCAGGAACGGAGCGACCGACCAGACCGTGCGCTTGAGCCCCGCGTCGTAGGCCCAGCCCGCGGCGACCAGCACCAGGTGCGCGACCGCGGCGACCGGTCCGAGCAGCAGCGAGAGCACCACGGCGGCCGCGGCCGTCCCCAGTGCGGCGGTGCGGACGGCGCCCACGCCGATCAGCCCCTGCGCGACCGGCTTGTCGGTGCGCCCCACCGCGCGGTCGCGGTCGGCGTCGATCCAGTCGTTCGCGAGCCCGATCGAGAGCTGCCCGAGCAGCACGGCGAGCGCCACCAGCACGACCTGCCCGAGCGGATGCCCGGACGCCGCCGCGATCACGGTCGCCAGCACGGTGACCGTCACGGTCGGCCCGGGGTGCGACGAGGCCAGCAGGAGTCGCACCCGGGACGTCATCCCGCCAGCCTACGGTCGCGGCGGCACAGCGGGGCGCCGGTCGCGCTCCCCGCCGCGGAGCGGGATCCAGCGTGGTCCGAGCGCGGCGCCCGCATCCGCCCGCGACGGGAATGGCCCGGGATGGGGCAGGGTTGCACCACCCGGCATCCCGACTCAGGAAGAAGGCCTCGTGGACCTCGTGCACTGGCTGTTCGACGCGCAGATCGTCATCGGCGAGCAGACCGTCCTCTGGCGGGAGGTCATCGGCAACGTCTTCGGGCTCCTCAGCGCCCTCGGCGGGATGCGGCGGAAGGTCTGGGCCTGGCCCGTCGGCCTCATCGGCAACGTGCTGCTGTTCACGGTCTTCATGGGCGCCCTGTTCGGCACTCCGAACCCCGTCAACCTGCTCGGCCAGGCCGGGCGGCAGGTGATGTTCATCCTGGTCAGCGTCTACGGCTGGTACCGGTGGACCCACCGCCCCGACGACTCGACCACCTTGATCGAGCCGCGCTGGGCGTCGTGGCGCACCCGCGGCCTGCTGGTGCTCGGGATGGTCGGCGGCACCGCGGTGCTGACCCCGGTGTTCCGCGCGCTCGGCTCCTACGAGCCGGTCTGGAGCGACGCGTGGATCTTCGTCGGCTCCGTCCTCGCCACCTACGGCATGGCGAAGGGCTGGACCGAGTTCTGGCTCATCTGGGTGGCCGTCGACCTGGTCGGCGTGCCGCTGCTGTTCTCGGCCGGCTACTACGCGTCGGGGCTGATGTACGTGTTCTACGGCGCCTTCACCCTGGTCGGCTTCTTCGTCTGGATGCGGCAGGGCACCCGTCCGTCCGCCGCTCCGATCACGGTCGGCTAGCTCTAGCAGCCCGCCGCCGCCGGCGGAAGTGGCCGTGCGGGAGGCGCTGTCGGTGGTCCACTGGGAGCGGAGGCGCCCGCCTCCCCCACCCGGAACGGACGCCATGCTCTCCCTCGTCTACTCCAGCCGCACCTCCGCCGGCTTCACGGACGCCGACCTCCCCGCGCTGCTCGCCCAGTGCCGCGCGAACAACGAGCGCCTCGGCCTGACCGGCATGCTCCTGCACCGCGACGGCCGATTCCTCCAGGTGCTCGAGGGGCCGGACGCGGTCCTGCGCGAGCGGATGGCCGTCATCGCCGCCGACGAGCGCCACGCGCAGCTGCGCACCCTCCTCGAGGAGCCGATCCGGGAGCGGCTGTTCCCGGAGTGGTCGATGGCGTTCGAGTCAGCCGCCGACGCCGACGCCGCCGGGCTCCGCACCTCCTTCGACGACCTCGACGACGCCGAGGCCGAGAGCGCGACGCTCCCGGCCCTGCGCGAGCTCATCCGCTTCTTCCGCGAGCGGAGCTAGGCGGAGCTGGGCGGAGCTGGGCGGAGCTGGGCGGAGCTGGGCGGAGCTGGGCGGAGCGATACGGGACGCCGGGACCGCGGCCGGTCCGCCGCCGGAACCCGACGCCCGTCAGTCCTCCGCCGAGGGAGGAGCGAGCCGGTCGAGCCGCGCCAGGAGCGGGGCGAAGCCGTCGCCGAGCAGGGCGCTCAGCGGCTCGCCGAACCAGAACCGCCAGACGGCGTCGAGCTCCTCGCCGGTGATCCGTCCTCGGCGCAGGAGGATGCTCGCGATCGGGGCCGCCTCAGACGCGTACTCCTCGCGGGGAGCGCCGTCCTCGCGACCCGGCTCGAGTCCGTACGGATCGACCGCGTCCAGCTCCCGCAGGACGGCCGCCAGCATCGCGTCACGGCATTCCGCGGTCGCGCCGTCCTGATCCGTCGGTGCTCGGCGCTTCATCGCGAGAAGGTTCCGAGCCCACTCCTCGTCGTCCATTCGTCGTCTCCGATCTCTCCGGATGCCGCGCCTTCTCGAGGCCTTTCTCTTCTTTCGGCGCCGGCTCGTCGAGGCACGGGGGAACCGCCTCTCCGACGGCTTGTCATCCCCCCGCGAGAAAGGCGCGGACGCCTTCCCGCGTCAGTCCCGAGGCGACGGCGAGCCGGTGCTCTCCGGCCCCGAGTCGGGCGGCTCCGCGGAGGGCCGCGGCCCTTTCTCCGCCCTCGCCGGAAGTCCCGCTCCGGAATGCCGCGAATTCCGCGGACACCTTATCGAGAGCGTCGACGACATCGCCGGACACGCTCTCCGGCGGCTCGCCGAGATCGATGCGCCAGCCTCTCCCGGACTTCTCGTCGCTGTCGTTCACACGCAGGAAAGTACCCCGGACCGCAGGGTGGCGCCTGTGATCGCCCGACGCCGTCGCGCCCCAGGGATCCGTCGTCGACGTCCGAGCGCACACGCCTCCCGGTCCGGAGAGGACGGCCTTCGAGGACTGTCCCGCGGACCTCGTCGCCGTGCTCCGCTCCGATGCGGCCTTCGCCTCGGCCGAGGTCTTCGACGGCTGACCCGACCGCGTCGACCACCCGCTGCGACGACCGCGGGGCGGAGGCGCGGATCGCGTCGTTCCGGCGCGCCCGCACCAGCGGTGCCGGAACGTCCGGCCGATCCGGGAGCGGCACCCGTCCGAGCCGTCGAGGTTCCGTCGGTGTGCAGGCCCCCGCGCCGAGGGACGTAAAGTGTGCTCACACGCGCCCGCGGACGGGCGAGCCGCCCGTGAGGGCGCCCCGGTCCTGCGTCGGAGGCGCCGATCACAGAGAGCCGCGGTGCCCGATGCCGGAAGACAAGCCCGCGTCGCGGGCGCCGAGCATCTACGACGTCGCCCGCGCGGCCGGCGTCTCGCACCAGACCGTCTCCCGGGTCCTGAACGACCACCCGAGCCTCCGCGCCGAGACGAAGAAGCGCGTGCTCGAGGTCATGGCCGAGCTCGACTACCGCCCCAACCTCGCCGCGCGGGCACTGGTCACCAGCCGCACCCGCACCGTCGGCGTGCTGTCCTCGCAGAGTCTGCAGTACGGTCCGGCCTCCAGCATCCAGGCCATCGAGGTGGCGGCGCGCGACGCGGGATACCTCGTCGTCACGGCCAACGTCGACGGCACCGACGGCGCGTCGATCCAGGCCGGGATCCGGCATCTGCTCAACCAGGCGGTCGAGGGCCTCGTGGTCGTCGCCCCGCAGATCCGCGTCTTCGACATCCTCTCCGGAGTCGCGCTGCGCATCCCGCACGTGACGCTGCAGACGAGCGAGGACGACCGCGACGACGCGCTCTACGTCGACCAGATGGCCGGCGCCCGCATCGCCACCGGGCACCTGATCGACCTCGGTCACACCGAGATCGTGCACCTCGCCGGCCCGCAGGACTGGATCGAGGCCGAGGCACGGATGCGCGGCTACCTCGCCGAGCTCGACCACCGCTCGATCCCGCTGCGCCCGCCGCTGCTCGGCGACTGGAGCGCCGAGCGCGGCCACCGCGTGGGCCTCGAGCTCTCGCGCTTCCTCGACTTCACCGCGGTGTTCGCGGGGAACGACCAGATGGCGCTCGGACTGATGAGCGCGTTCCACGAGCGCGGGGTGCGCGTGCCGGAGGACGTCAGCGTCATCGGCTTCGACGACATCCCCGAGGCGGCGTTCTACTGGCCGCCGCTGACCAGCGTCCGCCAGGACTTCGTGGAGCTCGGACGCCGGTGCGTGGCCGCGCTGCTCAGCCTGATCGAGGGCGACCGGCCGGAGAAGGCGGCACCGATCGCTCCGCAGCTGGTCGTCCGCGGATCCACGGCCGTCCCCCGGAACGCGAGCGTCGCCAGCTCGCGCTGACGGCGGCCGCGGCGCCCACGCGCCACGACCGCCCGGGATCACTCGCCGTGAGCGGCGATCGACACGTCGTTCCAGCGCTTCCAGGTCTCCAGGCGCGACTCGTAGTCCGCCGTCGCGATGCCCAGCGGCGCGCGCCCGAAGAAGATGCGCAGCGGCGGCTCCTCCGCATCCACGACCGCGAGGATCCCGAGACGCGAGGCCCTCGGGTCGCCCTGCTGGGCGGCGGAGGGGCGACGGCTCGCGGCCTCGCGGACCTCGTCGTAGGCGGCGATCGGCTCGCTGCGCGACGCGGAGGGACCGGACCAGTCGGTCGAGTACCCGCCGGGCTCGACGAGGGTCACGTGGATCCCGAAGCCGGCGACCTCGGCGGCCAGCGACTGGGTGAAGCCCTCGAGCGCCCACTTCGACGCGTGGTACGCGCCGATCGAGGGGAACGCGCTGATGCCGCCGATGCTCGACACCTGGACGATGTGGCCCGCGCCCTGCTCGCGGAGGATCGGCAGCGCGGCCTGGGTGACCCAGAGGGCGCCGAAGACGTTGGTCTCGAGCTGCGCGCGGACCTCCTCCTCGGTGAGCTCCTCGATCATGCCGAAGTGCCCGTAGCCGGCGTTGTTGATCACGACGTCCAGCCGGCCGAACCGCTCGGCCGCGGCCTGCACAGCGGCGAAGCCGGCCGCGCGGTCGGTCACGTCGAGGGTCAGCGGGAGGAACGTGTCCGGATACTCCTCGACGAGGGCGTCGAGGGTCTCGATCCGGCGGGCGGTGCCGGCGACCGAGTCGCCGCGCTCGAGCGCCGCCTCGGCCCACTCGCGGCCGAAGCCCTTCGAGGCGCCGGTGATGAACCAGGTCTTCGTCATGGTGTGCGTCCTTTCGACAGTGCTGGACGCAACGCCGACGGCTCCGGCTCCCTTCCGGGGCCGGGGACCCTTGACACGAGCGGTCGGGGAGCGGACGACGCGGTATGCGAGGCCGCCGGTGTCCCGTTACCGAGTCGAGACGTACGCGTTGACACGAACGGCGCCGTCGGGTCTAGCATGACGCAATGTGATCGCTCACATGGCATCACATCTCCGCCCCGATCCCGAGGGCGGCCCTGCATCCACTGCATTCAATGACGAAGGAATCACAGTGACCACAATGAAGCGCGCTCTCATCGCCGGCATCGCCGGCGGAGCGATGATCCTCTCCCTCGCCGCCTGCTCCTCCGGAACCGGTGGCGGCTCGGGCTCGGGATCCGGCGACGGCGGCCTCGTCGGCGTCGCGATGCCGACCAAGTCGTCCGAGCGCTGGATCGCTGACGGCAACAACGTCAAGTCGCAGCTCGAGGAGGCCGGCTACAAGGTCGACCTGCAGTACGCCGAGGACGACATCCCCACCCAGGTCTCGCAGCTCGAGAACATGATCACCAAGGGCGCCAAGGCCCTGATCGTCGCCTCGATCGACGGCACCACCCTCACGAGCGTGCTCGAGGAGGCCAAGGCCAACGACATCCCCGTCATCGCCTACGACCGCCTCATCCGCGACTCCGAGAACGTGGACTACTACGCCACGTTCGACAACTACAAGGTGGGCGTCCAGCAGGCCACCTCGCTCCTCGCGGGCCTCGGTCTCACCGACCTCACCGGCGCGAAGGCCGCCGACGCCCCCGCCGGCCCGTTCAACGTCGAGCTGTTCGCCGGCAGCCCCGACGACAACAACGCCACGTTCTTCTTCAACGGCGCGATGGACACCCTCCAGCCGTACATCGACGACAAGACGCTCGTCGTGAAGTCCGGCGAGACCGACTTCAACACCGTCGCCACGCTCCGCTGGGACGGCGAGGTCGCCCAGAGCCGCATGGAGGACATCCTCACCAAGACGTACTCCGACGGCTCCAAGGTCCAGGGCGTCCTCTCGCCCTACGACGGCCTCAGCCGCGGCATCATCTCGGCTCTGACCGACGCCGGCTACACCGTCGGCTCCGACTTCCCGATCATCACCGGTCAGGACGCCGAGCTCGACTCCGTCAAGGCGATCATCGCCGGCGAGCAGTACGCGACCATCTACAAGGACACCCGCGAGCTCGCCAAGGAGGCCGTGAAGATGGCCCAGGCCGTGCTCGAGGGCACCGAGCCCGAGGTCAACGACACCGACACCTACGACAACGGCAAGAAGGTCGTCCCGTCCTTCCTGCTCGAGCCGGTCATCGTCACCAAGGACCAGATCCAGTCCGTCCTCGTCGACGGCGGCTACTACACCGACGCGGAAGTGAACGGCTAGTCCTCTCTCCTCACCCGAGAAGGAACACCCCGGGAGGGCGCCCACTGGGCGCCCTCCCCCACTACGAAGGAAGGGAGGCGGCGTGACCTCGAACATCCTCGAGATGCGCGGCATCACCAAGACGTTCCCGGGCGTGAAGGCGCTCCAGGACGTCACGCTCAACGCACAGCGCGGCGAAGTCCACGCGATCTGCGGGGAGAACGGCGCCGGCAAGTCGACGCTGATGAAGGTCCTGTCGGGCGTCTACCCGCACGGCACCTACGAGGGCGACATCGTCTTCGAGGACGAGGTGATGCAGTTCTCCAGCATCCGCGACTCGGAGGCGAAGGGCATCGTCATCATCCACCAGGAGCTGGCCCTCAGCCCCTACCTCTCCATCGCGGAGAACATCTTCCTCGGCAACGAGGTGCGCGGCTTCGGCGGCCTGATCGACTGGAACAAGACCAACCAGGAGGCCGCGGCGCTGCTGGCCCGCGTGGGTCTGCGCGAGAACCCGACCACCAAGATCATGGAGATCGGAGTCGGCAAGCAGCAGCTCGTCGAGATCGCGAAGGCGCTCTCGAAGCGGGTCAAGCTGCTCATCCTCGACGAGCCCACCGCGGCCCTGAACGACGAGGACTCGGACCACCTGCTCGACCTGATCCTGCACCTCAAGGAGCAGGGCATCACGTCGATCATCATCAGCCACAAGCTGAACGAGATCAAGAAGATCGCGGACACCGTCACGGTCATCCGCGACGGCAAGACCATCGAGACGATCGCTCACGACGACGTCACCGAGGACCGCATCATCAAGGACATGGTCGGCCGCGACCTCGACCACCGCTACCCGGACCACACGCCGCACATCGGCGAGGAGATCCTGCGCGTGGTCGACTGGACGGCCCACCACCCCCAGGACCCGACCCGCGTCATGGTGGACAAGGTCAACCTGTCGGTCCACCGCGGCGAGATCGTCGGCATCGCCGGGCTCATGGGCGCCGGGCGCACCGAGTTCGCGATGAGCCTCTTCGGCCGCTCCTACGGCAGCCGCATCTCCGGCCAGGTCTTCAAGGCCGGCAAGGAGATCAAGATCCGCAACGTCTCGGAGGCGATCGCCCACGGGCTCGCCTACGCGACCGAGGACCGCAAGCACTACGGCCTCAACCTCATCGACGACATCAAGCGGAACATCTCGCTCGCGTCGCTCGACAAGGTCGCCCGCGGCGGACTCGTCGACGACAACCGCGAGTTCGAGGTCGCCAACGAGTACCGCGGCAGCATGAACATCAAGTCGCCGACCGTGCTCGCCAAGACCGGGAAGCTCTCCGGCGGCAACCAGCAGAAGGTCGTCCTGTCGAAGTGGATCTACTCCGACCCGGACGTCCTCATCCTCGACGAGCCCACCCGCGGCATCGACGTGGGTGCGAAGTACGAGATCTACACCATCATCAACCGGCTCGCGGCGCAGGGTAAGGGGATCATCGTCATCTCCTCCGAGCTGCCGGAGCTGCTCGGCATCTGCGACCGCGTCTACGCGCTGTCGGAGGGCCGGATCACGGGCGAGCTGCCCATCGCCGAGGCGACGCCCGAGGCGGTCCTCACCCTCATGACCCAGGAGAAGCAACGATGACCGATCTGCAGAACGAACCGTCCACCGCGGCCGGTGCGCAGGTGAAGCCCACCGAGAACGCCTTCACGAAGCGCCTCAGCCACGTGCTGGGCGACCTCGGCAAGAACGGCATCTTCATCGCCCTCATCGTGGTGGTGCTGCTGTTCGAGGTGATGACCGGCGGAATCCTCCTCCGCCCCCAGAACATCTCGAACCTGATCGTCCAGAACGGCTACATCCTGATCCTCGCCATCGGCATGGTGATGGTCATCGTGGCCGGGCACATCGACCTCTCGGTCGGCTCGGTCGCGGCGTTCGTCGGAGCGATCTCGGGCGTCTTCGCGGTCAACATGGGTCTCCCGTGGTGGCTGTCGATCATCCTCTCCCTCCTCATCGGCGCCCTGGTCGGAGCGTGGCAGGGCTTCTGGATCGCGTACGTCGGGATCCCGGCGTTCATCGTGACCCTGGCGGGCATGCTGATCTTCCGCGGCCTGGCGCTCGTCGTCCTCGGCAACGCGAACATCGGCTCCTTCCCGACCGAGTACCGCGCGCTGGGCAACGGCTTCCTCACCGACCTGTTCGGCGAGACCGACCTCGACCCGCTGTCGCTCGTCATCGGCGCGCTCGCGATCGTCGCCTTCGCCGTGCAGTCCGTGCGCACCCGCCGCGGCCGCCAGAAGTACGCGCAGAGCGTCGAGCCGGGCGCCTGGTTCGTCACCAAGCTCGTCCTCGTCTCCGTCGTGATCGCGGCCTTCTCCTTCGCGCTGGCCACCTTCAAGGGCATCCCGGTCACCCTGATCGTGCTCGCCGTGCTCGTCCTGATCTACGGCGTGGTCATGAACCGCTCCGTCTTCGGCCGTCACGTCTACGCGATCGGCGGCAACCTGCACGCCGCGGAGCTGTCCGGCATCAAGACCCGCAACGTCACCTTCTGGCTGTTCGTCAACATGGGCGTCCTCGCGGCGCTGGCCGGCCTCGTCTTCACCGCGCGACTCAACCTCGCCGGCCCGAAGGCGGGCGACGGCTTCGAGCTCGAGGCCATCTCGGCCGCCTTCATCGGCGGCGCGGCGGTCCAGGGCGGCGTCGGCACCATCGGCGGCGCGATCATCGGTGGCCTCATCATCGGCGTCCTGAACAACGGCATGTCGATCATGGGCATCGGCATCGAGTGGCAGCAGGCGGTCAAGGGCCTCGTGCTCCTGCTCGCGGTCGCCTTCGACGTCTACAACAAGCGCCGCTCGGGCGGACGCTAGGCCCTGCGGTCGTGCCCGACTGGTCGCGGTTCCTGCCGCTGAGCACCGGGCCCTCGGTCGACGAGACGGGCGTCAGCAACGACTGGCGCCCCCTCGTCGCCGAGAGGCTCGACCGCCTCGCCGTCCTGGCCGCCTCCCCCTCCACCACGGAGGGCGAGGCGGCCAGTGCCGTCTCCCGGGACGCCCTGCTCGGAGAGCTCGTCGTGCGGCTCTCGAGCAGCACCGGCCAGCGCCTCGCGACGCGGATGGGCGCCCGCGAGGCCTCCTCCCCTCCCCCTGCCGCCGAGATCGCCCCGGCCCTGGCCGCTCTCGCCTCCGCTCGCCGCGCGGGCGCGGGTCCCCGCTCGGTCGCCGAGCTGGTCGAGGTCGTCCGCGTCGAGCTCGCGCTCTCCCCCGAGCCGCTCGCCCTCTCCTCCCGCATCACCGGCGGGGTGGCCCTGGACCGCCTGCAGCGGGCGCCGCTCGCGATCCGCGCTGCCGTCCGCGGTCGCACCCTCGCTCCGACCGACGCGGAGTGGGAGCTCGGCTCCGGCCCCGCCCTGCGCGTGCCGGCCGACGCGATCCTCCGCTTCCTGCTCGGCCTCGGCCCCTTCCCCGCCGAGCCGACCGCCTAGGCGGCGCCGCCTCCTGCCCCCGGGCGGAGGCGGTGCCGCCCCGGTCGTAGCATCGGAGGATGACGCGCTCACTGCCGA
The DNA here is from genome assembly GCF_009834265.1 of Rathayibacter sp. VKM Ac-2805. Lineage (NCBI taxonomy): Bacteria > Bacillati > Actinomycetota > Actinomycetes > Micrococcales > Microbacteriaceae > Rathayibacter > Rathayibacter sp. VKM Ac-2805. Next base: position 971,807 of record NZ_CP047185.1, on the reverse strand, counting down.
GAAGCACCCCGTCCGCCCGCTCCGTCGACGCCGAGGGAGTGCTGGCCTTCGTCGACGGGGTCGAGGCCGCTCCCGGCGTCGAGCTGCACGGGCTGATGGTGGTGCAGGGCGGCGACGTGGTCGCCGAGGGCTGGTGGGCGCCGTACTCGGCCGAGCGGCTGCACCTCTTCTACTCGCTGAGCAAGAGCTTCACCGCGACCGCCGTCGGCCTCGCGGTCGCCGAGGGCCTGGTCGACCTGGACGCCACCGTCCTCTCGTACTTCCCCGAGCTCGACGACGAGATCACCGACCCGCGCTCGCGTGCGATCCGCGTCCGCCACGTCCTCGCGATGGCGAGCGGCCACTCCGCCGAGACGATCGACCGCGCCGAGGAGACGGACCCGGCCGACCTGGTGCGCGGCTTCCTCCTCCTCCCGCCGGAGCAGGAGCCGGGCAGCGTCTTCGCCTACAACCAGCCCTGCACCTTCGCCGCCGCCGCGATCGTGCAGCGCGTGAGCGGGCAGTCGCTGACCGACTACCTGCGCCCGCGCCTGCTCGATCCGCTCGGCATCGGCGAGGTCGCCTGGCATCGCGACGACTCGGGGCGCGAGCTCGGCTACAGCGGGCTGCACGCCACCACCGAGGCGGCAGCTGCGCTCGGACTGCTGTACCTGCAGGAGGGGCGCTGGGGCGACCGGCGGATCCTCTCGCCGGAATGGGTCGCCGAGGCGTCCCGCGCGCACGTCCCGACCCACGAGGACGGCGGACCGGACTGGCAGCAGGGCTACGGCTTCCAGTTCTGGCGGTCGCTGCACGGCTACCGCGCGGACGGCGCGTACGGGCAGTTCAGCCTGATCGTGCCCGAGCACGAGCTCGTGATCGCGCTGACCGGCCAGACCTCGGACACGCAGACGCTGCTCGCGCTCGCCTGGGAGCACCTGCTCCCCGCCGTCGGCCGAGGGTCCACGGCGGAGGCCGACGCCCGACTGGCCGACCGGCTGTCGGAGCTCGCCCTGCCCCCGCTCGAGGGCGCCTCCCCCGCGACCGGGAGCTACACGCCGGTGGGATCGTGGCCCGACGCCGTCGAGGTGACGGCCGACGAGGGCGGCTGGACGCTCGCGCTGACCGAGGGCGACGAGCGCTTCACGGTGACGCCCGGCGCGGGAGCCTGGACCGTCGACGGGCCGTTCGCGGCGAGCGCCGGACCCTCGGGCGACGGCGTCCTGGTCGACGTCGTGTTCCTCGAGACCCCGCACCGCCTGCACGTCGAGCTCGCTCCCGACCGCACCGCCCGCGTCCGCTGGGAGACGGAGCCGCTGCACGACGGCCCGCTCGCCGGGCTGCGCGCCCCGCGCTGACGGCAGGACCCGCTCCGCTCATCCGTCGCGAACGGCCCGTCCGCCCCTCGACGACGGGCCGTTCGCGACGGATCGAGAGGGGTCGCGCTCGGCCGTGCGGACCGCGCGCATCGGGCGGTGCTCACCGGGGGTCGACCGGAGCCGCTACTTCCCGTCGATCCGGCCGAGGGCGGCCCCGTGGTGTCGGAAGGCGTCCCGCGCGGCGCCCCAGCTCCGCGGATCGACGCCGAGCGCGGTGCGGAGATAGGCGGTGCTCAGCCGCTGCAGCGCGGCGACGCGCTCGGGGTCCGCGTCGGTCGTCTCCGCCACCGAGTCCCCGACGATCCCGCCGAGCGAGTGCTCCGCACCGTGGAGGGTCAGCAGGTCGGAGGCGCCGGGGCTGCGCGTGAAGGCGTCGGTGAACCAGTCGGGGCCGCGCCGCGACATCCGCGACTGGTCACGGTCGCCCGCGACGACCAGGGTCGGTGTGGTCAGCTCGGCGAACGAGGGCCGCAGGAAGGGGAAGTGCTCGCGGGCGAACGGCGCGAGGTCGTCCCCGGCGAGCCCGGTCGCCGCGAGCAGGATCCCGGCGCGGACCCGCTCGTCCGAGAGGTCGGCTCCGGCGGTGCCGTCGTCGTCGAGGACGCGGGCGCCGAGGAGTGCCTGCGCGGTCTGCCCGCCCCAGGAGTGGCCGGCCACGGCGATCCGGGCGCGGTCGATCCGTCCGGCGAGGCCGGGGAGGGCCGCCTCGAGGGTGTCGAGCCGGTCGAGGGAGCGGGTCAGATCGGCGATCCGCTCCGTCCAGATGCTCGGGAAGACCGGGTGGTCGAAGCCGAAGCCGTTGCGGCGGGAGTCGAGATGGGTGGGCTGGATCACGACGAAGCCGCGGGACGCCCAGAAGGCGGTCAGCGGGGCGTAGCCGTCGAGGTTCCAGCCGTTGCCGTGCGAGAACAGCACGACGGGCAGATCCGACCCCGTCGTCGGGGCCGAGACGCGGACCTCGAGCGGGACCGGGCGGCCGGGGGCGTCGAGCGCGACCGGAGCGAGGGAGACGACGGGGGCGCCGGGTCCGACGACGCGGTCGAGGGAGTCGAGGAGCGGAGTGGGCACGAGGATCCTTCCTGGGGGGCGGCGCTCTGGCACAATCGTCGGAGCGCTGCTCCGGAACATTGCGGAGCGCTGCTCCGGAACGTGGTGGAGCTGCGCTCGGAGACATTACGGAGCGCCGCTCCGAAAAGCAAGGAGAACCGATGAGCGACCGTGTGCCCCGCACGCCCGGCCGACCGCGGACGAGTCGCGACGCACTGCTCGCCGCCGCGGCGACGGTGTTCGTGGCCTCCGGCGTGGACGCGCCGGTCCGCGAGATCGCGGCGGAGGCCGGCGTCGGCATGGGGACGATCTACCGGCACTTCCCGACCCGCTCGGAGCTCGTGGTCGCCGTCTACCGCCACCAGGTCGAGGCCTGCGCGGAGGCGGGCCCACGGCTGCTCGCGGACAGCGCGACTCCGGAGGCCGCCCTCCGGGCCTGGGTCGCCCACTTCGTCGATCTCCTGGTGACCAAGCACGGCCTCGCCGGTGCGCTCCAGGGCGACAGCGCCGGATCCGACGCCCTGCACGCCTACTTCGTGGAGCGGCTCGTCCCCGTCTGCGGCGACCTGCTCGAGGCGGCACGACCCGCCCGGATCCCGGCGTCGAGTCTCAGCGGCTACATGCTCCTCAAGGGCATCGGCAACCTCTGCATCGGCGCCGCCCACGATCCGGACTACGACGCCGACACCCTCGTGCAGGCCCTCGTCACCGGAGCGCTGCAGGCGGATCAGCCCTGATCGCCTCCACGGTCCGCTCGACCGCGTCCTCGACCGCCGCCCTGCGGCTCGCGTCGTCCTCGCGCTCGGACTCGTGGACGAAGACGGCCCCGCCGCGCCGGGCTCCGCAGTAGTCGATGATCCCGTGCTGGATCTGCGTCAGCAGCGCCTGCTCGTAGCCGTGCCGCTCGTAGGTCCCGGCGGAGTCCCCCGCGACGAGGACGAGGTGGACGGTCAGAGCGCCGAGCCTGCGCTGCGTGCCGTGGACGGGGTCGATGTCGAAGGCCCAGCCGGCGAGGAAGACGCGGTCGATCCAGCCCTTCAGCAGCGCGGGCATCGACCACCAGTAGACGGGGAAGACGAGCACGAGGTGGTCGACGCCGTCGAGCCGGCGCTGCTCGCGGAGGACGTCGTCGGGAACCGGGCCGACACCGCGGTAGCGGTCCCGGTCGGCCGCGCCGAACCGCGGGTCGAAGCCCTCGGCGTCGAGGTCGGCCGTCTCCACTCCGTCGGGGCCGAGCTCCTCCCGCAGCCGCCGGGCGAGGGCGGCGGTGAGGGAGTCGCGGTCGGGGTGCGCGGTGACGAGGAGGGTGCTCACGGCTCCAGTGAACCGCACCCGCCCTGCGGCACCCCTGGCAGGATGACCCGGTGACTCCGCACCGCTCCCCCCGCCGCCCCGACGTCGTCTCCGTCGAGCTCGTCGGTGGACCGGAGCCGCTCGAGCTCGCCCTGCACGAGCACGACCCCGAGTGGTCCGCCCTGTTCGAGGAGCACCGGCGGCGCATCCTCGAGGCCGTCCCGGGCGTGCGGGTCGAGCACATCGGCTCGACCTCCGTCCCGGGCCTGCCCGCGAAGCCGATCGTCGACGTGCTGGTCGTCGTGCCCGACGTCACGGCGGAGGAGGACCACGTCGCGCCGCTGCTCGCGGCCGGCTACGTCCTGCGCACCCGCGAGCCCGGGCACCGGCTCGTCCGCACGCCCGGACGGGACGCCCACGTCCACATCTACGAGGAGGGTCATCCCGCGATCGACGCGTACCTCCTCCTGCGCGACCGGCTGCGCACCGACCCGGCCGACCGCGAGCTCTACCGCAGCACGAAGGCGTCTCTCCTCCTCCGGCGCTGGGAGGACGGGAACGACTACGCCGAGGCGAAGTCCGCCGTGATCGCGGCCATCCTCGAGCGCGCGAGATCCTCGCAGCCCTGAGACCTCCCGCGCTTCGTCCAGAACAGCGCCAACTTCCTCGACCTGCGCACGCTGGGCGGCGACGACGTCGGAGCGGACTACCTGCCCTGGGCGGCGGACGCGGCGACCGCGGCGGACGGCTCCGTCGTGGGCGTGCCGACCGACGTGGGCGGCCTCAGCTTCGCCTACCGCGCGGACCTGTTCGAGCAGGCAGGCCTCCCCACCGATCCGGAAGAGGTCGCCGCGCTCTGGAGCGACTGGGACGGCTTCCTCGCGACCGGCGAGAAGTACACGGCCGCGACCGGTGAGCCCTTCGTCGACAACGTGGAGACCAGCGTCTTCTACTCGACGATCAACCAGGTCACCGAGAAGTACTACTCCCCCGACGGCGAGCTCGTCTACGACGCGAACCCGCAGGTGGAGGACGCCTTCTACATCGCCGTGAAGGCCCACGACGCAGGGATCAGCGCCGGCATCGCCGCCTTCTCCTCCGGCTGGGCACCCGGCCGGGCGAACGGCTCGTTCGCCGTGACCGTCGCTCCGTCCTGGATCCTCCAGGGCATCAAGACCGACGCCCCCGACACCGCGGGGAACTGGCGCGTCACCTCGGTCCCCGGAGTCGGCGGCAACTGGGGAGGCAGCGTCATCGCCATCCCGGCGCGGGCCGAGCACCCGCAGGCCGCGTGGCAGTACATCCAGACGATGATGTCGGCGGAGGGCCAGGAGGACCACTTCGCCACCTCCGGCACGTTCCCCGCCGCCACCGCCGCCCTGCAGAGCGACAGCGTCCGCGCCTACACCGATCCGTTCTTCGGCGACTCGAGGATCGGCGAGGTGGTCGCGAGCTCGGTCGAGGACTTCCCCTCGTTCGTCAACGGCCCGGACACCGGAGCGATCGGCGCCGCCCTCTCGGGGGCGCTGGTCGAGCTGGAGTCGGGCAACGTCTCCTCCGCCGACGCCTTCTCGAGCGGGCTCGACAGCGCTCGCCAGGCGGTCGGCGGCTAGGCCGCACCGCACGTCCGATCGCCCTCGAGCCCTCCGGCCCGGGGGCGGTCGCGGTTCGGGCGGCACCGGATGATCGACGGTTCGCGGAGCGCGCCCTCCAACCGGGCGGAGCGTTCGCGCCGGACGGTCGAGCAGCGAGGAACGGGCCCGCGCAGCCGTCGGTATCCGGCGACCGAATGGATTCGGATGTTGACGTCATCAGAGCCTCGTGGAAGCCTGATGTTTGCGTGAACATGCGCGAAGTCCCCGGTGCAAAGGAGCACAGCATGACGTCTCGACCACGAACGGCCGCCGCGGCGGTGGCCGCGCTGCTCGTCGCAGCACTCCTGGGAACAGGAGCGCAGTCGGCCTCGGCCGCCGTGGCCACGGATCCCGACGACGGAGTGCCGCGCACCTCGACGCCCGTGACCTACACCGACTACCCGGCGGTGCAGGACCCGGGCAGCACCGCGGCCGGCTACTTCCAGCCCTACTGGTACGACACCGACGGCCGCCACATCCAGGCGCACGGCGGCCAGATCGTCACCGTCGAGGAGGGCGGTCAGCAGGTCCAGTACTGGTACGGCGAGGACCGCACGAAGGGCTACTGGAACAGCCCCGGAGTCGCGGTCTACCGCTCCACCGACGGCCACAACTGGGAGAACAAGGGAACCGCGCTGCGCAGCGTCTCGGCTCCGGCCGACCTCGAGGCCCCCTACTTCGACGCGCTCTACGACACCGTCGACGACTCCGGAGCCCCTCGCGCCGACCGCATCGCGGAGCTCGACTACCACCTCGACACGACGCAGGCCTCGCCGAACACCGCCATCTTCGAGCGCCCCAAGGTCCTCTTCAACGAGAAGACCGGCAAGTGGGTCATGTGGTGGCACTCCGACGGCCGCATCACCCCGGGTGGCAGCACCTATGCGCGCTCGATGGCGGGAGTCGCCGTCTCGGACAGCCCGACCGGGCCCTTCACGCTCCAGGGCGTCTACCGCCTCTACAACCGCACGGACTACAAGTCCTGCACCACCTCCGCCGTGCCCGGGCAGGCGCGGGACATGACCGTCTTCCAGGACGAGGACGGCACCGCGTACATCTCCTACTCCTCCGAGGAGAACTACTCGCTCTACGTGGCGAAGCTGGACGCCGACTACACCAACGTCGAGCGGACCACCACGACCGACACCCTCGACGCGAACCAGTACTCGGCCGACGGGACGTACCCCTACGTCTTCGCCGACGGTGCGGCCGGAGCACCGGTGCGCGGCACCGACTTCCAGATCGTGAAGGAGTGCGGACACCTCGAGGCGCCCGCGATCTTCGCCAACGGCGGCAAGTACTACACGATCGCCTCCGGGGCGACCGGCTGGGCGCCGAACCCGCAGACCTACTACACCGCCGACTCGATCCTCGGCGCATGGACCCGCGGAGTCGAGAAGGGCGACGCGAACGAGAACGTCGCCTACAACGCGATCCCGGAGGGCGGCGACGGCCTGCTCTCGATCGGCGACTCCCGCAAGACCACCTTCGGCTCGCAGTCGACGAACGTCCTCACTCTCGCTCCCGGCAAGTACGTCTACATGGGCGACCGCTGGAACGAGGGGAAGTCGGACTCGACCTACGTCTGGCTCCCGATGACGGTCGGCGAGAACGGCCGCCTCGAGATGCGGAATCCGGCTCAGGAGGACCCGGCGCGCTGGGGGTCCGGCTGGAACCTCTCCTACTGGGACGACAAGGGGGTCGGCGAGGGCGTCTGGTCGGTCGTGGACGCCCGTCTGCCGAAGCAGGTCCGCCGCGGCGCCGACATCGCCGCCGCGCTCCCCTCGACGGTCTCGGTCGCGAGCAACGGCTCGACCCGCGACGTCGCCGTGACCTGGGCCGCCCCCGGCCCCGCCGAGCTCGGCACGGTGCAGGTGACGGGCACGCTCGCCGCCGACGCCGGGTTCTCCTCCGGCCGCCGCTTCACCCGCACGATCGAGGTGGCGGAGCCGGGCATCGCGAACCTCGCTCCCGGAGCGTCCGTCGCGGTCTCGAGCCGCACGGACCTCGCCGGCAAGCTCATCGACGGCGACGTGAAGGGCAAAGGCTGGGACGACTGGTCCTCGGCCGGCTACCCGCGCGACAGCCGCCTCTCCTTCTCGTGGGGCGCGGCGCAGAACCTCGACTCGGTGACGGTCAGCACCTACAAGGACGGTGCGACCGCCACCTGGCCCTCGCGGATCGAGGTCGAGTACCAGGTGAACGGCGCATGGACGACCTCCTCGGTCGCCAACACCCTCAGCCAGGCCGCGACCGGATCCGCCCCGACGGCGATCCTCGACCTGTCCTCCCTGCCCGACACCACGGGCCTCCGCCTGCACCTCACCAGCGCCGCGAACACGTGGCAGTCGGTCTCGGAGGTGCAGATCTGGGGCACCGCGCCGCCGACGAACGTCTGCCGCGTCCCGGGAGCCGCGGTCTCGGCGTCGTTCAGCCAGACGAAGTACGCGACCCTCCCCGCGAAGAACGCCTGCGACGGCACCGTGAGCACCCCCTGGTCGACCTGGACCGACGGCACCTTCGCCGGCAGCGCCGAGTTCACGCTGACGAACACCGAGGCGCACCGCGTCGCCGGGCTCACCTTCACCAACACCGAGGGCACCCTGGCGTCGGTGAGCGTGGCCTACCGCGCCGAGGACGGCACCTGGAAGCCGACCACCGCGCAGAACGTCGCTCCGGCGGCGAACGGCACGTTGACCACGATCCCGTTCGCGGCGGTCTCGGCCACCGGCCTGAAGCTGACCTTCTCCACGCCGGGCTCGTTCCTCAAGATCGGCGAGATCGTCGTCCCCGAGGCGGCCGCCCCGGCGCTGACGGTGCCGGTGACCGTGACGTCGCGCTGCGTCGCCGGGAAGGCGGTGCTGACTGTCCTCGCCAAGAACGGCGGCACCGCTCCGATCGACGTCGCGATGGCCTCGGCCTACGGCTCGAAGACGGTCACCGCGGTGGCCGCGGGCGCGAGCGGATCGGCCGCGTTCACCACCCGCCTGGCGAGCATGCCGGGCAGCCAGGTGACGGTGACCGCCACGGCGGGCTCCGAGACCCTCGCGCAGACGGTGGCCTACCCGGCCCGCGTCTGCTGAGCGCACGGCGGCCGGTCGACCGGTCGTGACGGAGGAGGGAGTGCCCGCGGGCGCTCCCTCCTCTGCGTGTGCGGCCGGGCGTCCGGGGCGGAAGCGGCGGAGGGTCGGGGGGCGCTCGCCCTGCATCGCAGTCCACTCGCTCTGGTCGTCCAGTGGCGGCCCGTCCGCGGAGGGTCATCCGGCGCGGAGGGCGAGCGCGGGCTCGATGCGCGCGGCCCGGAGGGCGGGGGCGACGGCCGAGACCGCGCCCGCTCCGATCCCGGCCAGGACTCCCGCCGCGGCACTGAGCGGGTCGAGCACCGGCGTCCAGCCCTGCGCGGCACTGAGGACGGCGGTCGCGAGGACCCCCAGAGCCAGGCCTGAGAAGGCGCCCGCGGCTCCGATCACCGTCCCCTCGGCGAGGAAGAGCGCCCTGATGTCGGACCGTGTCGCTCCGACGGCCCGCCGCAGCGCGATCTCGCGGGTGCGAGCCGAGACGGCGAGGAACATCGAGGTCGCGCTCGTCAGGCAGACCAGCACGAGCAGGAGCAGCGACACCAGGAGGAGGTTCGCGGCGAGGTCGCTGCTCACGCCCCGGCTGAGCAGCCGCAGGTCGGCGACCGTCTGGACGACCGAGCGCTCGGGGTGGGCGGCGTCGACGGCGAGCGGCACGGACTCGGCGATCGCGGCGGGCCGGCCGGGCGCGGTGCGGGCGACCACCGAGGGCTCGGCTCGGGCGGGCACCTCGAGGTCGGTCAGCGAGACGAGGATCGACTCCGCGAGCGCCGGATCGCGCTGGGAGGACTCGACGAAGCCCGCGACCACCACGGGCGTCCCGGCGATCCGGACGGTGTCGCCCGTCCTGCCGACGGGGATCCCGAGATCGGCCGCCGCTCCTGCGCCCAGCAGGGCGACGGGACCTCCGTCCACCGCGTCGAGCCACTCGGAAGCGGCGGAGGGACGGGTGGTGACGAGCTCGACGTCGAGGAAGGCCCGGTCGACGGCGACCACCGCAGCGTCGGTGGCGACGACGGAGGAGGCCACCCAGCGCTCCGGGTGCGCGACCGCCGCCGGAAGGGTCAGGCGGGCGCTCGCCGCCTCCACTCCCTCGAGGCCCCCGATGTCGGACGCCGCCTCCCGCAGCTGAGGCAGGGTCGTCTCGGCCGGGAGGCGCACCGTGATCTGATCGAGGGCCGCGGCGTCCAGCCGTGCCGAGATCTGCTGCGCCGCGGCCGCGCTCATCCCGACCGAGGTCACCAGCCCGGCGACAGCGAGGACGAACGCGGCGAGGATCCCGAGGGTCCGGGCGGGCGAGAGCAGGAGCGACGACACCGCGTCGGCGAGGTGCGGAGCGCGGCGGCGACGCGGTGCTGCAGCAGGGGCGGGGTCGGACGGATCGGTGGCGCCCTGTGCCGCCTCGGAGGAGTCCGCAGCGGACAGACCCGCGCCCTGGTCTGCGTCCGGCACCGCACCCGAGTCGTCGACCACTCGTCCGTCCTCGAGGCGGAGCCGGCGCTGGGCGTGCGCTGCCACCTCCGGCGAGTGGGTGATGAGCACGATCGTCACGCCCGCGCGGTGCAGCGCGGACAGCACCTCCAGGACGGCATCGGCGGTCGCGGAGTCGAGGTTCCCGGTCGGCTCGTCCGCCAGGATCACGGCCGGTCGGCCGACGACGGCGCGCGCGATCGCGACCCGCTGCCGCTCGCCTCCGGAGAGCGTGCCCGCGCGCTGATCCGCGAGTGGGAGGAGCGCGACGCCCTCCAGCGCCTGCGCGACCGGGTCGCGCTGGTCCCCCGTCCGCTCTCCGCGGGTCCGGAGCGGGAGCGCCGTGTTCCGGGCGACCGTCTCCCGCGGCAGGACGAAGGAGTCCTGGAACACGAAGCCGAAGGTCCGGGACCGCAGCGCGTCGCGCTCCCGCTCCGGGAGCGAGGCCACGTCGACGCCTGCGAGGCGGTACTCCCCCTCGTCCGCCGAGTCGAGAAGCCCGAGGATGTTGAGCAGCGTCGACTTGCCGGCGCCGGAGCGTCCGACGATCGCGACGAACTCCCCCGCACGGACGTCGAGGTCGAGCCCCGAGAGCGCGCCCGCTGATCCCCCGCCGGGATAGCGGCGGCCGACGCCGCGCAGCGACAGCAGCGGCCCGCTCACGGCGTCACCACGACGATGTCGCCCTCGGCCGGTCCCGTCGACTCGTCGAGGTGTGCCCAGCCGTCTCCGACTCCGAGCACTGTCACGGGGACCTCCTCGCCCGTCCGGTATCGGGAGGACCGGCCGACCACGACGAACGGAGCGGTGGAGGCCCGGTTGACCGCCGTCAGCGGGACGGCGAGGACGGGGGCTCCGGCCGTCGCCGCGGCGACCACGACGGACGCCCTGTCGCCCAGATCGGCCCAGTCCGCGGGCAGGTCGAGGAACAGGTCGCGGCCGGCGGCGCTCCCCGCGGTACCGTCCGCGGCGACGAAGTCCCCCTGTCGCGCGACGGTCCCCGATCGCTCGGGCCGGCCGTCCGCGTGGAGCACGACCGGCGTCCCCGCCTGAAGCGCCTCGGCGTCGAGCACGGTCGCCCGGGCGACGATGCGCCGGGGGCTCGTCTGGAGGACCGCGAGCGGTTCCGCAGTGGTCGCGGTCGCTCCCACGGCGAGCGCCGAGAGCACGGAGACCGAGTCGGACTCCAGCTGCACGATCTGCGTCACGTCGACGAAAGGCCTCGTGAGCGCGGCGGAGGGCGCCGTGGCAGTGGGAGCCGGCGTCGCACGCGGATTCGACGATCCGCCCTCAGGTGACGCGACGGTCTCGGTCGGGAGCCGGTAGCCGCGCTCGCGCCACAGCGCGTCGGCGGCAGCGACGGTCGCCTCGGTCACGGTGCCGTCCACAGCGAAGTCGGCGTCGGAGAGCGCGCTGAGCGCCACCTCGAATGCTTCGGCGTCGGGCCCCGAGTCGCCGACGTGCAGATCGCGGTACAGCGGAGCCGTGACCCGCAGCCCGAGGAGCGGACGGCCTGCGACGGCGAGCAGGAGTCCCCCGCTGGCGAGGACCCCGCCCTGCGGTGTCCCCACTTCGGTCACGTAGGGCAGGACCGCGGGTGCACTGATGCCCGCGAACGGAACGGTCCGGATGTCACCCGGGTCGACGACGCCCTGCACTGTCCGCGGCGGCTCGATGGAGCGCCGCTCCACCTCGACCTCGACCGGGGGCGGCGGCTGCTCGGCCGCCGCGTCGAGGTCGTCGGCGGATCGGAGCGAGGCTCCCACGCCCACTCCGACGGCTCCGACGAGGAGGACGCTCACGAGGAAGGCTACGAGCGCTCGCGGCCGGGCGACGGCGGGCAGGCGCACCGATCCGTGCTGGTCGGCCACGGCTCAGCGCCCGTACCGCGCGATGACGGCATCGGCGCGCTCCAGGACTGCGCGCTCCTTCTGCGCCACCTCGTCCAGCTCGGCGCGGTGCCTGTCGATCAGCGCCGCCTGGTACTGCGCCTGCAGAGAGCTCAGCGTCTCGACGAGCCGGGTGTCCTCTTTGCACTGCACGTCCTGCACCGCCGTCCGGATCGCCGCCTCGGGGTCGTCGGGCACCTGGGGCGACCAGGGCTGCTCGCTGTCGGTGCGGAGCTGCAGTCCGTGCGCGATCAGGCAGTCGCCCCACCGGGTGCGCGCCCGGTTCCACCGGGGATCCGCCGATGCGAGGCGCCCGGCGTCGTTGGTGATCGCCTGCGGCAGCTGAGTGATCTCCATCCCCTTATCGGCCGCGTAGTCGCGTCCCAGGCCGGGCAGGGTCTCGACCCGGTCCTCACACGCGCTCATCGCGTCCTCCCACCCCGGATCGGCGGCGGCGGCCTCGAGGACCGCCGCACTCGCCGCCTCGACGGCCGCCGCGGGAGGCGTGTCGAAGCCGTATCCGGAGCGGGCCACGCGCTCCGGGCTCCAGATGCCGAAGGTCGTCTCCGTGACGACGGCGGACCGGGTGAGGTCGAACGCCGCGGAGGGGTCCGTCCGGCCGCCCTCCCGCATGCAGTCGTCCAGCAGCAGGGCGTTGGCCTGCACGATCCGGCCGAGCCCCTCCGCGTCGATGAAGTACGCGTCGATCGGGTAGGTCATCAGCTCGTTCGTCCGGTCGAGGACGGCGTGCACCTCCGAGTAGGCGCTGATGTCGAGACGCTCGTCGACGGGTGCCCCAGCGGGAGCGCACCCGGCCATCGGCAGCAGCACGGCGAGCGCCACGGGAGCAGCGCGGAGTCCCGTACGGCGGACGCGAGCCCGGGTGCCGGATCGCGGCTCGGCGGTCACGCCGCCGCTCCGTGCCGGGCGATGACGGCGTCGGCGCGCTCGAGGACCTCGCGCTCCTTCTCCGCCACCTCGTCCAGCTCGGTCCGGTGCCGGTCGATCAGAGCGGCCTCGTACTGCGACCGGAGCGAGGTCAGCTTCTCGATGAGGCGCGTGTCCACCTTGCACTGCACGTCGACGACGGCGGTCCGGATCGCGGCCTCCGGATCATCCGGGATCTCGGGCCCCGAGGCGTGCGGCTCCGCAGGATCGAACCGGAGTCCGTGCTCTTCCGAGCACCGGATCCATTCGGAGCGGGCCTCCTCCCATCGGGGGTCGGCCGAGGAGAGCATTCCTGCGTCGTGAAGGACGTCGTAGGCCGGCCCTGCGACCGCTCGGGCGGCGTCGCTCCCCGAATAGCGTCCGAGATGGGGCAGGCGCTCGATCGACTCGTCGCAGGCATCCGTCGCCGCACCCCACCCCGGATCGGCGTCTCCTCGAGCGATGGACGCCTGGTTCGCCGCTTCCAACGGTGCATCCCCAGAGTCGTCGAAGCCGTACCCCAGCCTGGCCGCCCGCTCGGGGCTCCAGATGCCGAAGGACGTGTCGGGACGGGGTGGGAGCGCCGTCAGGTCGACCTCCGCGGGCGGGAAGGAACGGCCGCTCGCCCGGAGGCACTCCCCGAAGAGGAGATTGTTCGCCTGGTCGATCCGGTTCAGCGCCTTCTCGTCGAGGAAGTACGCGTCCATCGGCGTCCTGATCGACTCCGTCGCAGGGTCGAGGACCGCGTGGACGTCGGCGTAGGGGCCGAGGTCGAGATCGTCCGGTACCGGTTGTCGTGTCGCTGGTGAGCATCCGACGAGGAGAAGGACGCTCGCGCCGACGAGGAAGACGGCGGTCGGACGCCCGAGCGGCCTCATCAGTCGACGCTCGAGATGAAGTCGTTCCAGTCGGCGTGATACCAAAGATCGGTTCGCTGCTCCTGGAGGTTGTGTCTCCTCTCCCCAGCGCCGATCTCGAGCCGAGCACCTCCCCTATTGGAATGCTCGAACCAGACCTTCGTGCCCGGGTAGCGATTCTTCAGGCTCGAAATCGAATCGTTGAAGACGTGACCTCCGACCGCGTGCCATTCATCGTAGTTCGCATTGCCGCGCCCTGAGTAGCTGCCCTGGTAGTCGGCGTCTGTCCAGACGCAACTGAATCCATCCGGACATTGGCTCTCCGAAGCGGAGGCCAGCGGAGCGGACAGGGCGGAGCCGGCTAGTGCCGCCACGACAAGAACGAGGGCGCGTGCACGCCCTGAAGACACGGACATTGGAACTCCGATCGAAGACAAATGAGGATGTATCGGAGAGTAGCGCGACCTTGGGTAAGCAGCCCCCGCTGGCGCGCTCCGCGGCACTCCACCCGGAAGCGGGGGTGCAGAGCACTTCGCGCTCCTGGTAGTAATCACAGGTGGGCGCATCGCAGAGCCCGCAGAACTGGACCGTCCGTGACCCGCACCACCCGCGCTCTCGCCGCGTTCGTCCCGACGACGACCCTCGTGCTCTCCGTGGTGTTCGCCTCCGCCGCACTCGCGCCCGAGGCGATGACCGCCCCGGAAGCGGTGTCGACGCCGACCGCCGCCTCGCCCGCGGAGGATGCGGCGGCGACTGCGGACCCCTCCGCTCCCGGTGCGGTATCCGGCGCCTCCGACCGCCGCTCCTCGAGCCCCTCCTCCGCGGATCCCGTCGAGTCCGCGCAGCCGACGACCGGCTCCTCCCCCGCAGACCGGCCCGCCACAGACCCGCCCGCCGCGGACCGGCCCGCCGACTCCCCCACCGCCACCCCACCCGACACCGCCGATCCCCTCACCGGCGAGGACCCGGTCCGCACGCCGCCCCTGCTCCACGACCTCGACGGAGTGGACGTCGACGTCGACATCACCCCTCCCGCGCAGCCCGGCTCCCTCTCGCTCTCCGTCGCCGCCGACGCCGTCGACCTCGCCGAGTCGGGCTCCACCGCCCTCCAGCGCCGGTTCACGGGCGGGCTGCCCACGGTCACCGTCACCGACTCGCGCGTCGGCGCGCAGAACGACTGGTACGTCCTCGCCTCGGCGAGCGCCCTCACCGGCCCGAGCGCCTCGATCGGAGCCGACCACCTCGGCTGGACCCCGCGCCTGATCACCGGCACCGGCGCCGTCGCGGGCGATCCGGTCGCCTCCTCCCTCGAGGGCGGCGCGGGCCTGCAGGACGCGCTGCTGCTCGGAGCCGCCGGCGGGGCCGGCACCTGGACCGCCGACGCCGAGCTGCGGCTGCTGGCCGAGCCGGACGTCGAGGCCGGCTCCTACCGCTCGACGATCACGCTGTCGCTGTTCGCCTAGGCGCGGACCAGCGCAACGGCCGGGGACCGCGCCCCGCGGTCACTCCTGAGCGACCGCGACCGCCACGACGAGCGCGGAGTGGACCGCCGGCTCCGAGACGGCGAAGTAGCGGCTCGAGCCCTCGATCCAGGCCTCGGTCGCACCCTCCCTGGTGCGGAAGCGGACGGGCTCGTCGCTCGAGGTCCCGCGCCCGTCGGCCTTCGCGACCGCCTGCGAGCGCAGATCGGCGAGCACCTGCTCCGCCGTCGTCGCCCCGGAGGCCACGCGGTCACGGACGGTGCGGGCGCGCACCGCGTCGATCCCGATGTCGCGTCCGGTCGCCAGCGCCGCGACCACCGCGCCGTCGCAGTGCGCGATGCTGATCCGCATCCGCTCCAGCGCCGGGTGCTCGCCGCGGAGCACCGGGCGGCCGTGCGGTCCGGAGCAGCGCTCGCAGCGCGCGTCCACGGCGACCTCGAGGGGATCGATCCCGAGCGTCTCGGCGGCCAGCTCGCGCACGAGGACCCGGCCGAGGAGGAAGCCGTCCCGGACCTCGCGCCGACTCGTCGCCTCGTAGCGCAGGCGCTCGGCGAGGGTGAGCAGGCGCAGCATCCGGTGGCGGGCGGAGTCGAGGACCTCGGGCCGCGCCCAGCGCAGCTGCACGTCGTCGGTGGCGAGGAGGGGGAGTCCGGTCATGCCCCGGACGCTACGCACGCCAGGCGACATCGGCGTGACGGGAGGGTGGCCGGAGGGAGACGGGCCGCTGTTGACTGGGAGGCGTGCAGACCTTCCTCCCCTACCCCGACTTCCACCGCAGCGTCCGCGCCCTCGACGGCAAGCGGCTCGGCAAGCAGCGCGTCGAGACGCTGCAGGTCATGCGGGCGCTGACCGTTCCGGGGTACGGCTGGCAGAACCACCCCGTCACGCGGATGTGGCGGGGCTACCGACCGGCGCTGATGACCTACCAGCGCGAGACCTGCGCGGAGTGGACGGAGCGCGGCTTCGCCGACACGTGCCTCGTGAAGACCGAGGAGGCCCTCGCCGCCGCCCCGGAGGATCTCGCCGCCTACCTGACCGGCGACTACGCGCTCCCGCCGTGGTTCGGCGACGAGCGGCTGCACCTCTCGCACCGCTCGAAGCTCGTGACCAAGGACGAGGACCACTACGGCCCGCTGTTCCCCGACACGCCGCCGGGGCTCGACTACCTCTGGCCCGTCGGCGCCTGAGCTCAGGCCGCGGGCGGGCGGAGGAACGGGATCGCGACGCGCGGACGGAACACCTCGCGCTGGTTCGCCTTCACCAGTCCGCAGATGATCAGCACGAAGTGCACCAGCCAGAGCACGGCGAACAGCGTGATCGGGATGCCGATCGGGTAGAAGTCCTTCGCGAGCGGGGTGTCGGAGGCGGCGAAGAGCAGCACGACGTGCGCGCCGAGCGTCACGACCCCGATCAGGATCACTGTCAGGCCCCAGTTCGCCGCGTTCCGCGCGTTCTCGGCGGCGAGGCCGCCCTTCCTCCGGGCGGACGGGTACACGGACGCCATGACGATGCCGCCCACGATGAGGCTGAGGAACGGGATCCCGATGAACGCGAGGAAGCCGAGAGCGTACGAGAGGGCGCCCGTGGGCGGTGCGGGGACGGCCTGCGGAGGCGCGACCGGAGCGGCCTCCGGGGTCGTCGCGTCGGCCGGTCGGGGGTCGGAGGAGGGGCTCGCCATGCCGACAGCCTAGGGAACGCCGTCCCCCGGGTGGCGGTCAGGGTCTTTTCAGGCCTCTGGCCGGGCCTTCGTCTTCGGGGGCTCTCGGGTTAGTCTGTCGAGGTTGACCTGCCGCACGGAGCGTGCAGGGCGTCGGCCGCGGTCGTCGCAGCATCCGGGGGGATTCGCGAAGGAGAAGGTTTGGCGTCCGACAGAAGGACCACCGGTGGTGTGGTCAAGGCGATCGTGGGCTTCCTGGGCATGAGCGTCGTGGCCGGAGTCCTCGTGACCGCCACCGTCACCCCGGCCGTGGCGCTCGCCGGAGTCGCCGCGAACCAGTCGATCGGCGTCTTCGACGGCCTGCCCGACTACCTCGAGGTCGACAAGCTCTCCGAGAAGAGCAACATCTACGCGACCGGCTCCGACGGCCCGCAGCTGCTCGCCTCCTTCTACGTCGAGAACCGCGTCGAGGTGCCGCTCGACCGCATCGCCCAGGCCGCCAAGGACGCCGCCGTCTCGGGTGAGGACCCCCGTTTCTACGACCACGGCGGAGTCGACCTCCCCGGCACCCTCCGCGCCGTCGCTCAGACCTACGTGCTCGGCAACGACGTGCAGGGCGGATCCTCGATCACCCAGCAGTACGTGAAGAACGTCCTCGTCGAGAAGGCCGTCCGCAACATCTCGGACGACGCCGAGCGCGCGGCCGCGATCGACGAGGCCACCCGGACCTCCCCCGAGCGCAAGCTCCGCGAGATGAAGCTCGCCATCGGCCTCGAGAAGCAGTACACGAAGGACCAGATCCTCCAGGGCTACCTCAACATCGCGTTCTTCGGAGGCACCACCTACGGCCTCGAGACCGCCGCGAACTACTACTACGCGACCTCGGCCGCGGACCTCTCGATCGCCCAGGCCGCGAGCCTCATCGCGATCGTCAACAACCCGGCCGTCCTGCGGATCGACCAGCCCGACAACCCGGACAACGGCGCCGCGAACGGCTACGCCCGCAACAAGGACCGCCGCGACTACATCATCGGCAAGATGCTCGAGGAGGGGAAGATCTCGCAGGAGGACCACGACGCCGCCGTCGCCACTCCGATCGAGCCCCGCATCACCCAGCCGAGCACCGGCTGCTCGACCGCGGGTAACGCCGGCTTCTTCTGCGACTACGTCACCAACGTCCTGAAGAACAACGAGATCTTCGGCGCCGACGAGGACACCCGCTGGACCAACTTCCGCCGCGGCGGCCTCGACGTCTACACGACGCTCGACGTCGGCCTGCAGGACGCGGCCGTCGCCGCCGTCGACGCGCAGGTCCCGCAGACCTGGAACTTCGACGTCGGAGCCGTCTCGGTCAGCGTCGAGGTCGGATCCGGGCGCGTGCTCGCGATGACGCAGAACAAGAAGTACTCGCAGGATCCGGACGTCCTCACGACGGACCCGTCCTACAGCGCCGTGAACTACAGCACCGATCGGGCCAACGGCGGATCCTCCGGGATCCAGCCGGGCTCGACCTACAAGCTCTTCACTCTGGTGGAGTGGCTGAAGGAGGGCCACAGCATCAACGAGTCGGTCGACGGGACGCGCAAGTCCACCTGGGGCACCTTCACGGACTCCTGCGTCTCCGGCGGCACCGACACGAGCAACGAGACGAGCGCGAAGAACGACGAGGGCGGCACCGGCGAGGTCGGCACCCCGGTGTCCTTCACGAAGACCTCCCTCAACACCGGCTTCGTCGGCATGGCCCGTGAGCTCGACCTGTGCGGCATCCGCGACACCGCGGTCGACATGGGCGTGAAGCAGGGCAGCGGCGAGGAGCTCGAGCACAACCCGTCGTCGGTGCTCGGCACGAACTACGTCTCGCCCCTCTCGATGGCCGGCGCCTTCGCCACCATCGCCTCCGGCGGCACGACCTGCGACCCCGTCGCGATCGACCGCATCACCGACTCCGCCGGAGCCGACCAGCCGGTGCCCCCGGCGAACTGCCGCCAGTCGATCGACCGCAACGTCGCCGCCACCGCGGCCGTCGCGCTGCAGGCGACCTTCACCGGCGGAGGGACGGCCGTGGCCTCCCGCACCGGCGACGGCGTTCCGCTGATCGGCAAGACCGGCACCACCGACGACGCGAAGGCCACCTGGATGACCGGAGCGAGCACCCGCGTCGCGACCGCCGTCGGCGTGTTCAACGTGAAGGGCGACGCGAACCTGCGCCTCGGCCGCTACTCCTTCGACTCCGGATCCGCCGCCACCGCGCGCCACCGCATCTGGCCGGTCGTCATGCGCGCCGCCGACGCGACGTACGGCGGGACGGAGTTCCCGGAGGCCGACGGCTCGCTGCAGGTCGTCCCGAAGGTCGACATCCCGGATGTCGTCGGGCTCTCCTCCGCCGACGCCGAGGCCAAGCTCGAGGCGGCCGGCTTCGGCGTCGTGCAGGGCGGCACGGAGGCGAGCGACGCCGCGGTCGGGACGGTCACCCGCGCCGACCCGACGGGCTCGGCCCCGCGCGGCACCGCGATCACCGTGTTCACCAGCTCCGGCAACCAGAAGACCGTGCCGAACGTGACGGGCCAGGATCTGGAGGCCGCGAAGAACGCGTTCGGCGCAGCCGGCTTCACGAAGATCACGCTCGCCTGCGCCGAGGACCCGAAGGCGCCCGACGCCGGCCAGGTCACCGGGCAGGAGCCGGCCGGCGGCTCCCCCGTCGCTCCGGACGCCACGCTGAAGGTGACGATCACCGCGAAGAAGTGCCCCTGACCGGCGCCTGACGGCTCGTGAGAACGCGTCCGGCCCGCGAGGATCCTCGGATCCCGCGGGCCGGACGCGTTCCTGTCGGACGACGGCGTCGGAGCCGGGGCTACTGCCCGCGCCCCCGGATCGCGCCGACGATCGCGACGGTCGCGAAGTAGACGATGAGGGCCAGCACGCCGAACGAGGCGAGCGCCCCGCTGGCCTCGGCCCAGGGCCGTCGCTCGTCCGTCATGGTGCCGGGCATGACGATGTCGAGGGCGAACATGCCCACCGCCAGGGCGAAGCAGACGAGGCTCAGCACGAGCAGCGCCCGGACCGCCTTGCCCACGGGGTCGTAGTAGCGCGGGTTCGACATCGTGCCTCCGGTTCTCGTGCTCTCGTGTCTATCCCGCCGGGACCGCTGTTGCAAGCCGTGGGGACGCGAAGACCCCCGCCCCTCCCCCTCCGCGGGCGCCGCTCGCGACGACGGGCGGTGCCGTCGTCACGAGTGGCGTCTCGGGGGAGGAGGAGGGACGGGGGTCGGAGCGGGACCGGCTACGCGGCCAGCGGGAGGGCGACGGCCGAGGTCACCAGCAGCTCGCCGCCGACGGCGTCGACGCGGACCGCGCCTCCGTCGGAGACCTCGCCGCTGACGAACAGGTCGGCGATCCGGTCGTCGATGGAGCGCTGGACGAGCCGGCGCAGGGGCCGGGCACCGTACTGCGGCTCGTAGCCGTTCTCGGCGAGCCAGTCGACGGCCGCCTCCGTCACCTCGAGCGTCACCTCGCGGGGAGCGAGGCGGGAGCGCGTGGTGTCGAGGACGATGCCGACGATCTCCCGCAGCTGCTCGCGGCCGAGGCGGCGGAACAGGACGATCTCGTCGATCCGGTTGAGGAACTCGGGGCGCATCGCCTCGCGGAGACGGCCCATGACGCGATCGCGCAGGTCCTTCTCCGAGGCGAAGCCCTCGGCCGACGCGTCGCTCTGAGCGACGAAGCCGAGCGCACCCGACCGCGAGGCCAGGAACTCCGAGCCGAGGTTCGAGGTCATGATGATCACCGTGTTGCGGAAGTCGACCGCCCGCCCCTGGCCGTCGGTCAGACGCCCGTCGTCGAGCACCTGCAGCAGCAGGTTGAACACGTCGGGGTGCGCCTTCTCGATCTCGTCGAAGAGGACCACCGAGTACGGGTTCCGGCGCACGCGCTCGGTCAGCTGACCGGCCTCGTCGTAGCCGACGTACCCGGGAGGGGCGCCGACCAGCCGCGAGACCGTGTGACGCTCGCCGAACTCGCTCATGTCGAAGCGGATGACCGACTGCTCGTCGGCGAAGAGGGAGCCCGCGAGGGTGCGCGCCAGCTCCGTCTTGCCGACACCGGTCGGGCCGAGGAAGAGGAACGAGCCGACCGGGCGCGAGGAGTCGCCGAGGCCTGTGCGGCTGCGGCGGACGGCCCGGGCGACAGCGGTGACCGCGTCGTCCTGGCCGATGACCCGCTGGTGCAGCTCGGTCTCGAGGTGCGCGAGGCGCTCGCGCTCCCCCTCTGTGAGTCGCGACACCGGGATGCCGGTGGCGCGGGCGATGACGGCCGCGATCTCGGTCTCGCCGACGACCGCCTCCGCGGGGGCGCTGCCGGTGGCCGCGTCGAGCTCCGCCTGCACGGCGCTGATCTCGTCGCGGACGCGGGACGCCTCCTCGTAGTGCTCGGCCGAGACGGCCGCGTTCTTGTCGGCCTCCAGGGTCGCCAGACGCTCGAGCAGAGCTCCGGTGTCGACGCCGGCTCCGAGGCGGAGGCGGAGGCGCGCGCCGGCCTGGTCGATCAGGTCGATCGCCTTGTCGGGCAGCACGCGGTCGGTGAGGTACCGGGCCGAGAGCTCGACGGAGGCGCGGAGTGCCTCGTCCGTGAAGCGCACGCGGTGGTGCTCCTCGTAGGCGGGGCGCAGGCCGTGCAGGATGGCGACCGCGTCCTCGATGCCGGGCTCGCCGACGCGGACCGGCTGGAAGCGCCGCTCCAGTGCCGGGTCCTTCTCGATGGTGCGGTACTCCTTGAGCGTGGTGGCGCCGACGAGGTGCAGGTCGCCTCGGGCCAGACGCGGCTTGAGGATGTTGCCCGCGTCCATGCCGCCCTCGCCGCCGCCGCCCGCACCGACGACGGTGTGGACCTCGTCGATGAAGACGATCAGCTCGCCGGAGTGCGCCGCGATCTCGTCCATGGTGCCGGTGAGGCGCTCCTCGAAGTCGCCGCGGTAGCGGGTGCCGGCCAGCATGCCGGGGAGGTCGAGCGAGATCACGCGCTTGCCGCGCAGCTGCTCGGGGACCTCCTCCGCCACGATCGCGCGGGCCAGGCCCTCGACGATCGCGGTCTTGCCGACGCCGGCCTCGCCGACGAGCACCGGGTTGTTCTTGGTGCGGCGGCTGAGGATCTCGACGGTCTGCTCGATCTCGTCGGCGCGCCCGATGACCGGGTCGAGCCGGCCCTCGCGGGCGAGAGCGGTGAGGTCGGTGCCGAACTTGTCGAGCATCGGAGTGTCGGAGGCGGGCTGTCCCGCCTCCTGCTGCTGCGGGGCCTCGGTCTCGCGCATGCCCTGGGTGAGGGCCTCGGCGGTGACGCCGGCGCGGGCGAGGACCTGCCCGGCGGGGGCGTCCTGGCCGAGCACGAGCGCGAAGAAGAGGTGCTCGGGCTCGATGTAGGTCGAACCGCTGGAGCGGGCGACCTGGTAGGCGTGGAACAGCGCGCGCTGCGCGCTGGGGGTGATGGTGGCCGCGTTCTGCGAGGCGTGGGCCTCGTCGGCCTGCGGGAGGCGCGCCTCCGCGGCGGTGGCGATGGCGGCGGGGTCGACGCCGATGCGGCGCACGGC
This sequence comes from Rathayibacter sp. VKM Ac-2805, assembly GCF_009834265.1. NCBI lineage: Bacteria > Bacillati > Actinomycetota > Actinomycetes > Micrococcales > Microbacteriaceae > Rathayibacter > Rathayibacter sp. VKM Ac-2805. The sequence goes on along the minus strand of NZ_CP047185.1, from coordinate 949,540 downwards.
CTGCGAGACGGTCTCGTCGTCGATGAGCACGCGGAGCACATGCAGGGCGTCGAGCTCGGTCTGGCCGCGCTCGAGGGCGAAGCGTCCTGCGGACTGCAGGATGTCGCGGGTACGGGCGGTGAGGAATCGGCTGAGGTCGATCGACCGCGCCGCGCGGGCGCGCTCACCGTCGAGGTAGCGGGCGAGGAAGTCGTCGAACGAGCTCGCTCCGGCCTCGCTGTAGTTGTCGGGCACCTGTCCTCCTGAGGAAGTTGAGTCGGTTACGCTCAAGTTCAACGCAGGGGTGCCGTTCCTATTCCCGCCCCTCCCCCGCGAGATGCCGCTTCGGTCCGCGACGGGTCGCGTCGCGGCGGGCGTACCGACCGGCGTCTCGCGGGGACGGGAAGAGGCACGGACTCCGGGGAGTCCGTGCCTCTCTGCGCCGACGCGCATTTCCTCCGGGGTGGGAGCTCTAGGGGACGAGGTAGCCCGCCGCGCGGAACAGCTCGTACCACTCCGGCCGCGTGAGCGGCAGATCGGAGCCGAGGGCCGCATCGCGCACGCGCTGCTCGTTCGTCGTGCCGAGCACGACCTGCATGCCCGCCGGGTGGCGGGTGATCCAGGCGGTGGCCACGGCGATCGCCGGGACCTCGTACGTCGCTGCGAGCCGGTCGATGACGGCGTTCAGCTCGGGGTAGGCCGGGTTGTCGAGGAAGACGCCGGTGAAGAACCCCGCCTGGAAGGGCGACCAGGCCTGCACGGTGATGTCGTTCAGGCGGCAGTAGTCGAGGATGCCGGCGTCGCGCATCACGGACTGGTCCTCGCCGACCATGTTGGAGGCGACTCCCTGCGCGATCAGCGGCGCATGGGTGATCGAGAGCTGCAGCTGGTTCGCCACGATCGGCTGGTTCAGCGACTTCTTCAGCAGCTCGATCTGGTACGGCGTCTGGTTCGAGACGCCGAAGTGCTTCACCTTGCCGGACGCGTGCAGCTCGTCGAACGCGCGGGCCACCTCATCGGGCTCGACGAGCGCGTCGGGCCGGTGCAGGAGCAGCACGTCGACGTAGTCGGTGCGCAGCGCCCTCAGCGAGCCCTCGACCGAGGCGATCAGGTGCTCGTACGAGAAGTCGAAGTAGGGGCCGTCGGGGACGATGCCCGCCTTGGTCTGCAGGACGACCTGCTCGCGCTCCGACGGGGTGAGCGCCATCGCCTCGGCGAAGCGCTCCTCGCAGCGGTGCAGCTCGCCGCCGTACACGTCGGCGTGGTCGAAGAAGTCGATGCCGGAGTCGCGGGCGGCGCCGACGAGGCCGCGGATCGCCTCGTCGCTCATCTCGGGGATGCGCATGAGGCCGAGGACGACGTTCGGGGAGTCGACACCGGAGGTGCCGAGGGGGACGTGCTTCACAGGGAGTGCTCCTTCGTTGGATACCTCGTCCACGGTAGGCGCCCCGCCTGGGCGCCGTCCAACAGGGGGTGCTGGTGCGATTCATCCGGCGGAGTGGTGAATCGGCGGAGTGGTCGGCTGGGCGGCGGTGCACCCCGTGCTCGACGGCTTCCCCCGGGTGCTGATGCGCCTTGCCCTCTGACGGCGCCCGCGACAGCCGCTCCGGCCCAGTTCCGCCGAGACACCGCCGAACCGCCGAGGCGCCGCCGGGAGGACGGCGCCTCGGCGACAGGGCGGTGCCTCGGCGGGCGCGGCGACCGGGCGCTCGCCCGCCGCCCGGAGACGAGGAACGGCCCCTCACCCGCGAGGGGAGGGGCCGTTCGCCGTGGAGGCCGGGACGTGGTGTCGACGCCTAGAAGTCCCAGTCCTCGTCCTCGGTGTTCACGGCCTTGCCGATCACGTAGGAGGAGCCGGAGCCCGAGAAGAAGTCGTGGTTCTCGTCCGCGTTGGGCGAGAGGGCCGACAGGATCGCGGGGTTCACATCGGTGACCTGCTTGGGGAACATCGGCTCGTAGCCGAGGTTCATCAGCGCCTTGTTGGCGTTGTAGTGCAGGAACTTCTTGACGTCCTCGGTCAGGCCGAGCTGGTCGTAGAGGTCCTGCGTGTACTGCGCCTCGTTGTCGTAGAGCTCGTAGAGCAGCGAGAACGTGTAGTCCTTGATCTCGTCGCGCTTGGCCTGGTCGACCCGCTCGAGTCCCTTCTGGAACTTATAGCCGATGTAGTAGCCGTGCACGGCCTCGTCGCGGATGATCAGGCGCACGAGATCGGCCGTGTTGGTGAGCTTGGCGCGCGAGGACCAGTACATCGGCAGGTAGAAGCCCGAGTAGAAGAGGAACGACTCCAGCAGCGTGGAGGCGACCTTCCGCTTCAGCGGGTCGTCGCCGCGGTAGTAGTCCATCACGATGGACGCTTTCTTCTGCAGGTTCGGGTTCTCCATCGACCAGCGGAAGGCCTCGTCGATGTCCTGGGTGTTCGACAGGGTCGAGAACACCGAGGAGTACGACTTGGCGTGGACCGACTCCATGAACGCGATGTTCGTGTAGACGGCCTCCTCGTGAGGCGTGATCGCGTCCGGGATGAGCGAGACGGCGCCGACGGTGCCCTGCACGGTGTCGAGCAGGGTGAGCCCGGTGAACACGCGCATGGTGAGCTGCTGCTCCTGGTGCGTGAGCGTGTTCCACGACTGGATGTCGTTCGACAGCGGGACCTTCTCGGGCAGCCAGAAGTTGCTCGTGAGGCGGTTCCACACCTCGACGTCCTTGTCGTCCTGGATCCGGTTCCAGTTGATCGCCTGGACGGAGTCGACGAGCTTGAGCTTCTCGGGGGGAGTCATGATTCCTTCTCGCTGCTGCGGATGGGTCGTGCGGAGGGGGGTGGGGCTGCGTGCTCTAGAGCATGCACGAGACGCACTGGTCGAGCTCGGTGCCCTCGAGCGCCAGCTGACGGATGCGGATGTAGTAGATCGTCTTGATGCCCTTGCGCCAGGCGTAGATCTGGGCGCGGTTGACGTCGCGCGTGGTCGCCGTGTCCTTGAAGAAGAGCGTCAGCGAGAGGCCCTGGTCGACGTGCTGCGTGGCGGCGGCGTAGGTGTCGATGATCTTCTCGTAGCCGATCTCGTACGCGTCCTGGTAGTACTCCAGGTTGTCGTTCGTCATGAACGGCGCCGGGTAGTAGACGCGGCCGAGCTTGCCCTCCTTGCGGATCTCGATCTTCGACGCGATCGGGTGGATCGAGGACGTCGAGTTGTTGATGTACGAGATCGAGCCGGTCGGCGGGACGGCCTGCAGGTTCTGGTTGTAGATGCCGTGCTCCATGACCGAGGCCTTGAGCGCACGCCAGTCGTCCCGGGTGGGGACCGCGATGCCCGAGTCGGCGAAGAGGCGGGAGACGCGCTCGGTGGCCGGCGCCCACTCCTTCTCGGTGTAGGTGTCGAAGAACTCGCCCGAGGCGTACTTCGAGTCGGCGAAGCCCTCGAAGGTGGTGCCGCGCTCGATGGAGAGGTTGTTGGAGGCGCGCAGGGCGTGGAACAGCACCGAGTAGAAGTAGATGTTGGTGAAGTCGATGCCCTCCTCGGATCCGTAGTGGATCCGCTCGCGGGCGAGGTAGCCGTGCAGGTTCATCTGGCCGAGGCCGATGGCGTGCGACTTGTCGTTGCCGTCCTCGATCGAGCGGACCGAGGTGATGTGCGACTGGTCGGACACCGAGGTGAGGCCGCGGATAGCGGTCTCGATGGTGCGGCCGAAGTCGGGCGAGTCCATCGTCAGCGCGATGTTCAGCGATCCGAGGTTGCAGGAGATGTCCTTGCCGATCTGCGCGTAGGAGAGGTCCTCGTTGTAGGTCGTCGGAGTGTTGACCTGGAGGATCTCGGAGCAGAGGTTGGACATGTTGATGCGGCCCTTGATCGGGTTCGCCTGGTTCACCGTGTCCTCGAACACGATGTAGGGGTAGCCCGACTCGAACTGGATCTCGGCGATGGTCTGGAAGAACTCGCGCGCCGAGATCTTGGTCTTCTTGATGCGCGGGTCGTCGACCATCTCGCGGTACTTCTCCGAGAGGGAGATGTCGCCGAAGGGGATGCCGTAGACGCGCTCGACGTCGTAGGGCGAGAAGAGGTACATGTCCTCGTTGTTCTTCGCGAGCTCGAACGTGATGTCGGGCACGACGACGCCGAGGGAGAGCGTCTTGATGCGGATCTTCTCGTCGGCGTTCTCGCGCTTGGTGTCGAGGAAGCGGAGGATGTCGGGGTGGTGGGCCGAGAGGTACACCGCTCCCGCGCCCTGGCGCGCGCCGAGCTGGTTGGCGTAGCTGAAGCTGTCCTCGAGGAGCTTCATCACGGGGATGATGCCCGAGGACTGGTTCTCGATCTGCTTGATCGGGGCGCCGGCCTCGCGGATGTTCGAGAGCGAGAGGGCGACGCCGCCGCCGCGCTTGGAGAGCTGGAGCGCGGAGTTGATGCCGCGGGCGATCGACTCCATGTTGTCCTCGATGCGCAGCAGGAAGCAGGAGACGAGCTCGCCGCGCTGGGCCTTGCCGGTGTTGAGGAAGGTCGGGGTCGCGGGCTGGAAGCGGCCGGCGACGATCTCCTCGACGAGGGCGGTCGCGAGCGTCTCGTCGCCCTGGGCGAGGCCGAGGGCGGTCATCACGACGCGGTCCTCGAAGCGCTCGAGGTAGCGCTTCCCGTCGAACGTCTTGAGCGTGTACGAGGTGTAGTACTTGAACGCGCCGAGGAAGGTCGCGAAGCGGAACTTCTTCGAGTACGCCAGGTCGTTGAGCTGCTGGATGAACTCGAACGAGTACTGGTCGAGCACGGCCTGCTCGTAGTACTCCTTCTCGACCAGGTAGTCGAGGCGCTCCTTGAGCGTGTGGAAGAACACCGTGTTCTGGTTGACGTGCTGCAGGAAGAACTCGCGAGCGGCCTCGCGGTCCTTGTCGAACTGGATCTCTCCGTTCGGGCCGTAGAGGTTCAGCATCGCGTTGAGCGAGTGGTAGTCCATCTGTGCGGCGTCGCGGGGAGCGTCGATCACTGCTGCGTCCAAAACGTGTCCAATCCTTCGTCGACGGCGCGGACGTCGTCGGGTGTTCCGAATACTTCGAATCGATAGAGGTGCGGCACCTCGCACTTGCGGGCGATGATGTCGCCGGCGAGGCAGTACGCCTCGCCGAAGTTCGTGTTGCCGGCGCCGATGACGCCGCGGATCAGGGAGCGGTTGCACGGATCGTTGAGGAACCGGATGACCTGCTTGGGGACCGCTCCCCCGCCGTTGCCGCCGCCGTAGGTGGGGAGGACGAGCACGTACGGCTCGTGGACGTGGAGCGTGTCGAGGGCGGCTCCGTCGCGACGGGCGTGGAGCGGGATGCGCTGCGCCGGCCGTCCGAGCTTCTCGATGAACCGGTGCGTGTTCCCCGAGCTGCTGGAGAAGTACACGAGCCCGCTCATCCTTCGGCCCCTCTCCCCGTCAGCTGCTGTTCTCGGTCCCGCCTCCGAGGCGGCTGCGCGGTGAGCCGCGAGGCGGAGGAGGAAGCCGCAGCGGCGCTACGGCGCCCGCCGACGACGTCGCGGATCGCCGTCCGTGCGCCTCAGAGGGTCGCGATCTTGTCGGGGCGGAAGCCGGACCAGTGGTCGTCGTCCGTGATGACGACCGGCGCCTGGAGGTAGCCGAGGGCCTTGACGGCCTCGAGGGCCTTCTCGTCCACGGAGAGGTCGAACACCTCGTAGTCGATGCCCTTGCTGTCGAGGGCGCGGTACGTCGCGGTGCACTGGACGCAGGAGGGCTTGGTGTAGACCGTCACAGCCATGGGTGTCGCCTTTCGGAGGGGGTGTCCCGGTGCCGCTCCCCGACCGGCGGCTCGCGATGCGGGCGGGGTCGGAGGGTGGTCCGGGTGAGTTCTGGGTGCCGGTGGGGCTCTCGCTCCGACCTGCTCAGCAATACTACATATAGGGGGCGGGCCGGTGTCAGCCCACTAGACGTAGTAGTTACAGCCGTGTAGTTATCCACCGGTTCCTCCCCCGTTCATCCACAGGCCGGAGCCCGTGGAACCGCGGAAGGACGCGGATCCGGACGAACCATCCACAGGTGTGGACAGAAGGATCCCGTTCACTGTGTACAACGCGCCACGGCGTGTCGGCATGCCCGACCGGTGGGGTCCGCGCGGCGGCTCGACCACAAGATGTGGTGGTCGGATCGCATCGCGGGTCATGCCCGGACGATACGCCCGACCACCGACACCGCGAACGGTCAGAGGAGCTGCGCGGCCCACTCCCGGGCGACGGCGCGCAGGTGCGGGAACGGGTCCGCGAGGGCCGCGGACGAGGAGCCCGCCGCCTCCGTCAGCGACACCGCCGCGGTGAAGCCGGGAGTCGGCGCCGCGATCGCCCCGGCGACGAGGAGCGTCCGCGCCCCGGCCGCCTCGGCGAGCGCGAGGACGTGCACCGGGACCTTGCCGGCGGCGGACTGCGCGTCGAAGCGCCCCTCCCCCGTGATGACGACGTCCGCGCCCGCGAGGAGCGCCGGGAGCCCGATCGCCCGTCCGACGGCGTCGGCGCCGGAGGTCGGGCGCGCGCCCCAGGCGAGCAGCCCGAAGCCCGTCCCGCCCGCCGCCCCGGAGCCCGGCGCATCGGGATCCGCGTCCAGGTGCGCGGCGAGACGGCGGAGACCGCTCTCGAGGAGGAGGACGTCCTCGGGGCCGGCCCCCTTCTGCGGTCCGAAGACGCGGGCCGCCCCGGAGTCGCCGAGCAGCGGGGTCGCGACGTCGCTGAGCACGACCGCGCCTCCGGGCGGCAGAGGACGCAGCCCGCGGAGGTCGGCGGCGGCGAGCGCGGGCAGCGCACCGCCTCCCTCGCCGAGGTCGCGGCCGGAGGCGGTGGAGAAGCGCGCGCCGAGCTCGCGGAGCGCGCCGACTCCGCCGTCGGTCGAGGCGCTGCCGCCGATCGCCAGCAGAAGGGCGTGCGCCCCCGCGTCGAGGGCGGCGGCGATCGCGCGGCCGAAGCCGCGGGTGTGCGCGGTGAGCGGTCGGAGCGGGTCGAGCAGCGTGATGCCGCTCGTGGAGGCGAGCTCCACGACGGCTGTCCCGTCGGGGAGCAGCAGCCACCAGGCGCGGACCGGCCGGTCGTCCGGGCCGGGCACGACGACCGGCCGCCGCTGCGACCCCGGGACCGCGAGCGCGAAGGCCTCGACCGTGCCCTCTCCCCCGTCGGCCATCGGCGCGAGGACGATCTCGTCCCCCGCGCGCGCAGCGCTCCAGCCCTCGGCGATCGCCCGTGCGACCTCGACCGCGCTCGCCGACCCCTTGAAGGAGTCGGGCGCGACGACGACCCTCAGCCTGCCCACGCGCTCAGTGTGGCACCGCGCCGCCGCTCAGAGCGGGGTCGCGAGCCGGTAGCCGCGCTTGATCACCGTCGCCACGAGCCGCGGTTCGGGGAGGGCCTGACGGAGGCGGCTGACAGCGACGTCGACCGCGTGGTCGTCGAGAGCCTCCGGCGCGGAGGCCGCGAGGACGTGACGCGCGACGGTCGCGCCCTCGGCGGCGACGAGAGTCCGGAACAGCGCGAGCGCGACCGGGGTCAGCGCCACCCGGGTCCCGGCCAGGACGGCGTGCCGGCCTCGGAGCTCGAGAGTGCCGAAGGCCGTCTCGATGCGGGGCGACGCCTGCTCGAGGTGCTCGCAGGTCAGGCGGATGAGCGCGCCCATCCGGAACCGGTCCGGCACGACCGGGAGGATCCCTGCCTCGACCAGGGGTGCTGCGGTCACGGGGCCCACGGCGGCGGCGACCACCGTCTCGCGGAAGGCCGCCTGGAGGTCGTCGAGGCGGCCCGCGGCCTCCGCGACCGTGAAGAGCGCCTCCACCGCCGGCGCGCTGGTGAAGGTGACGGCGTCGATGCCCCCTCCGCAGACCGCGTCGATCAGCCGCAGCACCCGGGCGGAGTCCTCGTGCACGCTCCAGCGGTAGGGCGCGGCCGTGAGCACCCGGGCGCCGGCGTCGCGGAGACGCTGCAGCTGAGCCGGGTCGGTGAATCCGTGCAGCTGCACCGCGATCGTGCGGCCGGCGACGCCCTCGCGCAGAGCCAGGTCGACGAGGGAGGTGGTCGTCTCGCGCTCGCTCATCCCGTGGTCGTCGAGACCCGCCGCACGGATCGCTCCGCGCGCCTTGGGTCCTCGGACGAGGATCCGCGCGCAGGACAGCGCGTCGGCCAGCTCGATCCCCGCGGCGTCCGCGGCCTCGAGCCAGCGCCGCAGGCCGTAGGAGGTGGTGGCGAGGAGCACGTCGGGACGGGCGGCGACGATGGCGCGGGTCTCCTCCTCGAGCGCGCCCTCGGTGTCGACGCCGCGCATGCGGATGGTGGGGGCGTGCGTGACGGCGGCACCGCGGCGCTCGAACGCGGCGATCAGGTCCTCGGAGCGGCGGTCGGAGGTGACCCCGATGCGGAAGCCGTCCAGCTGGTCGGGTCGGAACCCCACGGCGGCGTCGGGATCGGTGCCGGTCATGCTCGGCCCCCTCGGGGTCTCACGCGGTCAGTGCATCGACCGCTCGGGCGATGCTCTCGGGGTCCCCCGCATCATGGCACGCGGCCTGCCGGACCACCTCGCCGATGACGATCACGGCGGGCGAGCGCGGTGCCAGCTCGGCGAGCAGGCCGAGCACTCCGCCGACCGACGAGACCGTCGTGCGCTGGTCGCGCGACCAGCCCCGCTCGACGATCGCGAGGGGCGTGTCGGCGCGCATCCCCGCGCGCTGCAGCCCGGCGACGAGGTGCGGGAGGGTGTTCACGCCCATCAGCACCACGATCGTCCCGCCCAGCCCGGCCAGATGGCCGAGCTCCTGCTCGCTGAACGGCGCATGGCCCGAGACCACGGTGAAGGCCCTGCTGACCTCGCGGTGGGTGACCGGGATCCCGGCGGCGGCGGGCACCGAGATCGCGCTGGTCACTCCGGGGACGACCGTGGAGCCGACGCCGGCGAGCCGGCACGCGCGCACCTCCTCCGACCCGCGGCCGAACACGAACGGATCGCCGCCCTTCAGGCGCACGACGTCCAGACCCGCGAGGGCCCGCTCGATCATCAGCCGCTCGATCTCGTGCTGCGGCACCGCATGATGACCCGGCGTCTTGCCGACGTCGATCAGCTCGGCGCCGGGCGCCCACTCGGCCAGGCCCTCGTGCGGACCGAGCCGGTCGTAGAGCACCACGTCCGCGTCGCGGAGGGCGCGGCGGGCGGCGAGGGTCATCAGATCCGGATCGCCGGGGCCGCCGCCGACGATGCTGACGTGCCCGACCGGCCGGGTCGGCGCGGGGGCCTCGTCGACGATCCAGGGGCAGAGCTCGGCCGCCGCTGCTCGGAGCGGCGCCGGCCCCTCCACCCACACGATCAGGGCCGGGGGCGCCGGGGTGAGCGCGTCCTCCGCCTCGTGCCGCTCGACGAGTGCGCCGGCGGCTCGGTAGCGGGCGAGCACGCGGCGGGTCCCGGAGGCGGTGCCGATCACGAGCACGCGGCGTCCGGCGAGGTCGAGGGAGAGCTGCATCACGAGTCCGATCCGATCCCGGCCGGACCGACGGGGATCCTCGGCCCCGCGACCAGCACGGGTCCGTCCGGTCTCTCGTCCCGGCCGGCGGGCCGGACCTGCCCGCGCTCGCGCACGGTCGCGACGCGCGGATCCGCAGTGTCCGGGGCGTTCACGAAGGAGCGGAAGCGGCGGAGCCGGTCGGGATCGGCGAGGGTCGCCGCCCACTCGTCGACGTAGGTGTCGACGTGCGTGGCCATGGCGGCCTCCAGCTCGGCGGCGATGCCGAGCGAGTCCTCGCAGACCACCTCGCGCACGTGCTCGAGTCCGCCGGGGAGCTCCTCCTGCCAGCGTGCGGTCCGCTGGAGCCGCTCGGCCGTCCGCACGTAGTACATGACGTAGCGGTCGATGTAGCGCACCAGGGTCTCGTCGTCGAGGTCCTGCGCGAGCAGCTGGGCGTGCGCCGGCTGGTAGCCGCCGTTGCCGCCGACGTAGAGGTTCCAGCCGAGGTCGCTCGCGATGACGCCGATGTCCTTCCCCCGCGCCTCGGCGCACTCGCGGGCGCAGCCGCTGACCCCGAGCTTGAACTTGTGCGGCGAGCGGAGACCCCGGTACCGCTCCTCGAGGAAGACCGCCATCCCGACCGCGTCCTGGACTCCGAAGCGGCACCAGGTCGATCCGACGCACGACTTGACCGTGCGCAGCGACTTGCCGTACGCCTGACCCGACTCGAAGCCGGCGTCGACGAGGAGGCGCCAGATCTCGGGCAGCTGCTCGAGGCGGGCGCCGAACATGTCGATCCGCTGCCCGCCGGTGATCTTCGTGTAGAGGCCGTACTGCTCGGCGACCTCGGCGATCACCTTGAGCTTCGCCGGCGTGATCTCGCCTCCGGGGATCCGCGGGACGACGGAGTAGGTGCCGTCCTTCTGCATGTTGGCCAGGGCGCGGTCGTTGGTGTCCTGCAGCGGCGCCTGGCCGCCGTCGAGGATGTAGGCGTTCGTCTGGGTGGCGAGGACGGAGGCGATCACCGGCTTGCACACGTCGCAGCCCAGCCCGGAGCCGAAGCGCTCCATCACCTGCTCGGCCGAGTGCAGCCCGAGGATGCGGACCGACTCGAACAGCTCGCTGCGGCTGAGCGCCACGTGCTCGCAGAGGGCGCGGGAGACCTCGACGCCCGCACGGATCAGCTCCGTGTCGAGCAGCTTCTTCACCAGGGGCACGCACGATCCGCACTGGGTGCCCGCGCGGGTGCAGGCCTTGAGCGGCCCCAGCTCGGTGCACCCCTCGCCGATCGCGTGACGGACCTCGCCGACCGAGACGTTGTTGCACGAGCAGACCTGGGCGTCGTCCGGAAGGTCGCCCGAGGGCGCCTCCGCCCCCGCCGCCGCGAGGTAGGCGCCGGGCTCGGCCGGCAGCTCGCGCCCCAGCAGCGGGCGGAGGGAGGAGTAGGGGCCCGCGTCGCCGACGAACATCCCGCCGAGCAGCGTGCGCGCATCGTCCGAGACGACGACCTTCTGGTAGAGACCGCGGGCCGGATCGGCGTAGACGACCTCGAGCGCTCCCTCCGTGGTGCCGAGGGCGTCGCCGAAGCTGGCGACCTCCACGCCCGAGAGCTTGAGCTTGGTGGCGTCGTCGACCCCCGGGAAGGTCGCGTCGCCGCCGAGGATCCGGTCGGCGACAACCTCCGCCATCGCGTTGGCGGGTGCGACGAGCCCGACGGTGCGGCCGTCGATCGCGGCGACCTCGCCGATGGCCCAGACTCCCGCCCGGCTGGTGCGGCAGGCCTCGTCGACGACCACGCCTCCGCGCGGTGCGACCTCGATCCCGGCCGCTCGGGCGAGCTCGTCGCGCGCCGTGATCCCGATGGAGAAGACCACGAGATCGGCGCTGATGCTGCTGCCGTCGGTCAGCGCGACGCCGAGCACCGTCCCGGTCGGCGAGGTGAGGATCGCGGTGGGCCGGTTGCCGAGGTGCAGCGCGATCCCCTGCGCCGAGATGATGCGGCCGAGGGCCTGCCCGGCGCCCTCGTCGAGCTGCGCGCTCATCAGCCAGCGGCCGGAGTGGACGAGGGCGGTGCGCGCACCGAGCCGGTGCGCGCCTCCCGCCGCCTCGAGGCCGAGCAGACCGCCGCCGATCACGACCACGATCGCGGGGCGGCCGCGCCGGGCGCGGAACGCGGCGAGCTCGGCGACGAGCCCGTCCACGTCCTCGAGCGTGCGGTAGACGCGGCCGTGCTCGGCGCCCTCGATCGGCGGGACCGTGGCGGAGGAGCCCGTCGCCAGGACGATCTCGTCGCCCTCGAGGGAGCGGCCGTCCGCGAGCTCGACGCGCAGGCGGTCGGGATCGATCGCGACGACACGGGAGGAGGTGATCAGCCGCGCCGACTCCCACAGAGCGCCGTCGCCCAGAGTCAGGTCGTGCTCGCCGTCGAGGCGCTTCGAGAGTGCGACGCGGTCGTAGGGACGGTGCACCTCCTCGCCGAGGACGGTGATCTCCAGCGCCTGGTCGCCGGCCCGGGCGACGAGCGCGTCGACCAGGCGGTGCGCGGCGGGTCCCGCTCCGACGACGAGCACACGTCGGGGCCGGGCGGCGGGGTTCGCTCCAGGAGTCATGACGTCCACCGTAGGGACGGCCCGTTTCCCCGCCGTTGCCCCGGTGTAACAGCGTGTGACGCGCGCCTCTCGGCGAGCGCCGCAGGCCGTGAGGGCTTCGTTACGCCCGTGACACCGGAGGCGTGCTCGCACGAAACGCGCGATCCCTACCGTTGCCTCATCGCGTCCGACCGGATGCGGTGGCCCACCCGCAGGAAGAAGGCGCAGCGATGACCCTCCTCGATCGGCTCGCCCCCGCGACCGCCACCACCTGGGTGCCGGTCTGCGCCGTCGGCGACCTCGAGCCGCTCTGGGGCGAGGCCGCCCTGGTCGGCGGTGTGCAGCTCGCCCTGTTCCTCCTGCCCGACGGGCGGGTGCGGGCCGTCTCGAACCTCGACCCCGCGACCGGCGCGGCCGTGCTCTCGCGCGGCATCGTCGGCTCGCGTCTGGTCGACGGGGTGCAGCGGCCCACGATCGCCTCGCCCCTGCACAAGGACGTCTTCGACCTCGAGACCGGCGCCTGCTTCACACGAGCGGAGCTGCACCTCGCCACCTGGCAGGTGCGCGAGAGCGACGGCACGATCGAGGTCGCCCAGCGGACCGCTCTGGTCGCCGCGTCCCACGGGACCTCCGACGACGACGGGAGGCGTGCCGTCGCCGCGCTGGTCGAGGCGGTCCGCCGGGCCAACCCGGCGCTGGACGTGCTCGACTCCTTCGTCGACGTGCAGCAGCCCGACGTCCCCGCGACCCTGGGCTCTCTCGAGCCGGGCCGGCCGGCGGTGGTCGTGCCGCTGCTGCTCTCGGCCGGCTACCACGTGCACGTCGACCTCGCCGAGGCCGCGGCGGAGGCGGAGCGGCCGGTGCGGGTCTCGGGCGCGCTCGGACCCGATCCCCGCCTGGCGCGCGTGCTCGCCCGCCGGCTCCACGAGGCAGGGCTCGACGACGGCGACCGCGTCGTGCTCGCCGCCGCCGGCTCGAGCGACGCCGGTGCCGTCGCGGACTGCTGGACCACCGGCCGCCTTCTCGCCGCCGAGCTCGGCCGCGAGGTGAGCACCTCGTTCATCTCGGCCGCCGAGCCGCGGGTCGCGGAGGCGGTCGCCGCCGAGCGCGCCGCCCACCCCGGCGCGCGCGTCGTGGTCGCCACCTACCTGCTCGCGCCCGGCTACTTCGCCGGCCTGGCCGCCTCCGCGGGGGCCGACCTCGCCTCCGCTCCCCTCCTCACCGCCGTCGATCCGCCCGCCCGCGAGCTGGTCGACATCGTCTCGGAGCTGTTCGGGCGCAACGCCTGACGCCTCCTCCCCGCACCACCACCGCTCCACCTCCCCGTCCCGAGCGCGCCCTCGCGCGCGCCGCCCACCCTCCGGAGGACCACGATGACTGCTGCACCCCCGACCACCGCCCCCACGACCGCCGCCACTTCCACCGGCATCATCCGACGGCCGGGCCGCTGGATCGACGGCTGGAACCCCGAGGACCCCGCCCAGTGGGAGGCGGAGGGACGCTCCGTCGCCGCCCGCAACCTGAGGTGGTCGATCTTCGCCGAGTTCCTCGGCTTCGTCGTCTGGCAGCTCTGGTCGGTCGTCGTCGTCTCGCTGCCGGCGGCCGGATTCGCCTTCGACACCGGGCAGATCTTCTGGCTCATCTCGATGCCGAGCCTCGTCGGCGCCACCCTCCGGATCCCGTACACGTTCATGGTCCCCCGCTTCGGCGGCCGCAACTGGACGATCGTGTCGGCGGGCCTCCTGCTGATCCCGAGCGTCGGACTCGGCATCGCGGTCTCGAATCCGGAGACCCCGTTCGGCGTCATGCTCCTGGTGGCCGCGCTCGCCGGCTTCGGCGGCGGCAACTTCGCCAGCTCGATGGCGAACATCACCTTCTTCTACCCGCACGCGCAGAAGGGCTGGGCTCTGGGGCTCAACGCCGCGGGCGGCAACCTGGGCGCCTCCGTCGCGCAGCTCGTCGTACCGATCGCGATCACCGTCGGCGCCGCGGCCACGCTGAACCTGCCGATCGCCGGCTTCCTCTGGGTCCCCCTGATCGTCGTGGCGATGATCGGCGCCGCCAAGCGCATGGACAACCTCTCGACCGCGAAGTCCGACGTCGCCGCCTCCCTCGCCGCGCTCCGCGAGCCGCACCTCTGGCTGCTGGCCGTGCTCTACATCGGCACCTTCGGGTCCTTCATCGGATTCGCCGGCGTGTTCCCGAAGCTCATCGCCGACACCTTCCCCGAGTTCTCCGGCTTCGCCGTCGGCTCGGCGACGGTCGGCCTCGCGTTCCTCGGCTCCCTGGTGGGCTCGCTGTCCCGCCCCTCCGGCGGCCGTCTGGCCGACCGCTTCGGCGGAGCGCCTGTCACGGTCCTCGCCTTCGTCGCCATGGGCGCCGGGATCCTCGGCGTGATCGCGACACTGCCGCTCGGCAGCTTCTGGCTCTTCCTCGCCTGCTTCCTCGTGCTCTTCTCGGCGGCCGGCATCGGCAACGGCGCGACCTACCGCATGATCCCCACGGTGTTCGCCCTCCGCGCCCGCCAGCGCGGTGACGACGGCATCGGCGCCCAGCGCACGTCCGCCGCGGCGCTCGGCCTGATCTCGGCGATCGGCGCCTACGGCGGCTTCGTGATCCCCCAGCTGCTCGGCTTCTCCAAGACCGAGTTCGGCGACTACACGACGGCGCTGGGCTGGTTCGTCGGCGCCTATGCGGTGATGCTCGCGATCACGGCCGGCGTCTACCTCCGCCTCGCCGCGAAGACGGGGACCCGGATCTGACGATGAGCGCCCCCGCCCCGACCGACTCCCACTGCCCGTACTGCGCCCTGCAGTGCGCGATGACGCTGACACCCGCGGCGGGCCCCGTACCCGTGGCGGTCGAGGGGAGGGAGTTCCCGACGAACCGGGGCGGGCTCTGCGCCAAGGGCTGGACCTCCGCCGAGCTGCTGGCGAGCGGACAGCGCCTGGTCTCCCCGCTGCTGCGCGGCGCCGACGGCGTCCTCGCGGAGGCGTCGTGGGAGGAGGCGCTCGACGCGGTCGCCGGGGCGGTGCGCGGCGTCCGGGAGCGGCACGGCGCCGACGCGGTGGCCGTCTTCGGCGGCGGGGGCCTCACCAACGAGAAGGCCTACCAGCTCGGGAAGTTCGCTCGGATCGCTCTCGGCACCTCCCGGATCGACTACAACGGCCGCTTCTGCATGTCCTCGGCCGCGGCGGCCGGCAACCGCGCCTTCGGCGTCGATCGCGGACTGCCGTTCCCGGTGTCCGACCTCGACGACGCCGACACGATCCTGCTCCTGGGCTCGAACGTCGCCGCGACGATGCCGCCGCTTCTCGCCCACTTCGCCGGTGCCCGCTCGCGGGGCGGCCTGGTGGTCGTCGACCCGCGCCGCTCGGCCACCGCGCGGCTGACGGAGGACGGCGCCGGCACGCATCTGCAGCCCGCTCCCGGGACGGATCTGCCGCTCCTGCTCGGGCTGATCCACCTGGTCTTCGCCGAGGGCCTCGCCGACACCGCCTACCTCGCCGCGCGCACGACCGGCGCCGAGGCGGTGCGCCGCAGCGTCTCGGCGTGGTGGCCGGAGCGCACGTCCGCGGTCACGGGCGTGCCGACCACGCTCCTCCGCTCCCTCGCGCGCCGGCTCGCCGCGGGGCGGTCGTTCGTGCTGACCGGCCGCGGGGTCGAGCAGCACGTCGACGGCACCGACACCGCGACCGCCGCGATCAACCTCGCTCTCGTGCTCGGCCTGGTGGGTCGCGAGGGGTCGGGGTACGGCACGCTCACCGGTCAGGGCAACGGCCAGGGCGGACGCGAGCACGGCCAGAAGGCCGATCAGCTCCCGGGGTACCGCTCCATCCGCGATCCGGAGGCGCGGCGCCACGTCGCCGCCGTCTGGGACGTGACGCCCGAATCGATCCCGGGCCCAGGGCTGCCCGCCACCGCCCTGCTCGCCGAGCTCGGACGCTCCGTGCACTGCCTGCTGGTGCACGGCTCCAACGTGGTCGTCTCGGCCCCGGACGCCGACGCCGTCCGCGCCGGGCTCGAGGCCCTGGACACGCTGGTCGTCTGCGACTTCTTCCTCTCCGAGACCGCCGCGCTGGCCGATGTGGTGCTCCCGGTGCCGCAGTGGGCGGAGGAGGAGGGCACGATGACCTCCCTCGAGGGCCGGGTGCTCCGCCGCCGCCGGGCGATCGACCCGCCGGCAGGAGTGCGCAGCGAGCTCTGGATCATGAGCGAGCTGGCGCGCCGTCTCGACGCCCCCTCGAGCTGGCCGGCGGTCCCCTCGGAGGTGTTCGACGAGCTGGCCCGCGCGTCCGCGGGAGGCGTGGCCGACTACTCCGGCCTCTCGCACGCCCTGCTCGACACCGGGATCGCCGCCCACTGGCCCTACCCCGCGGGCGGCACGGGGACGCCGCGCCTCTTCGCTGAGCGCTTCGGGCACCCCGACGGCCGGGCGCGCCTGGTCGCCGTCATCCCCGCCGTCCCCGTCGTCGTGGACCGCGGCGAGGAGCTGACCCTGGTGACCGGCCGCTACCTCCAGCAGTACCAGTCGGGCACCCAGACCCGGCGGGTCGCGGAGCTCGATGCGGCCCGCCCCGAGGCTCGGCTCGAGATCCACCCGGCGACCGCCTCCCGGCTCGGCGTCCGCGACGGAGCACCTGTGGCGATCGGGAACGCGCGCGGCGTGGTCCGCGCCCGCGCGAGCGTCACCGCGGACATCCGCCACGACACGGTGTTCCTGCCCTTCCACTACGCGGGTGAGCAGTGCGCGAACCTCCTCACCGAGGCCGTCGTGGACCCGGTGTCGTCGATGCCCGAGTTCAAGCGCACGCGGGTCTGGGTCCGCGCGGAAGGGACGGCACATGCCTGAGACACCTCCCGAGCGGATCGTCCTGATCGGCTATGGCCCCGTCGGCTCGCGCTTCGTCGAGGAGCTGCTGCCGGCCGTGCGGGCCGGTCTGGTCGCGCTGACGGTGGTCGGCGCCGAGAGCGACGACCCGTACAACCGTGTCCTGCTCGCGGAGTACGCCGTCGGCCGGGCGACCCGCGAGCGCCTCGACCTCGGCGACCGGACGGCGGCGGAGGCGGCGGGCGTCGTCCTGCGCCTGGGAGCGGCCGTCGTGGGGATCGACCGCGCGCGGAACGTCGTGCGGCTGCACGACGGCGAGCGGCTGCCCTACGACCGCGTCGTCCTGGCCACCGGCGCCCGGGCGAACGTGCCGACCCTCGCCGGGATGGAGCGGTCCCGACGCGAGCGGACGGTGCGCGCCGCCGATCCGGAGTCGCTCGACGCGGGCTCCCGGCCCCTCCCGGAGCGGGTGGTGGCGCTGCGCGACCTGGCCGACGCCCGGGTGGTACGCGAGTCCGTGCGCTCCGGCGCGCGCCTCGTCGTGCTCGGGGCGGGAGTGCTCGGGATCGAGTTCGCCCTCGCGGCCGCCGAGCAGGGCGCGCAGGTGGTGGTGGTCTTCCACGGCGACATCCCGATGGCCCGCAATCTCGACACGGGCGGGGGCCGGATGCTGGCCGCGGCCGCCCGCGCGGCCGGCGTCGAGATGGTGGCGCACGCCCGGTCCGAAAGCGTCCTGCTCGCGCACGACGACCGCGGCCGTGCGCACTTCCAGGCGCTCGTCTGCGCTGACGGCAAGCAGATCGAGGGGGATCTGCTGGTGCTCTCGTGCGGTGTCGGTGCGCGGGTCGAGCTGGCCGCGGGCGCGGAGCTCGCCGTCTCGACCGGGATCCTGGTCGATGAGCAGCTGCGCAGCTGGAGCGACCCGGACGTCTTCGCGATCGGCGACTGCGCGCACGTCGCCCCCCGCGGCTCGGCCCTGCCCGACGGCCGCGTGCCCGGCGGACCGAGCGGACTGATCGGTCCGGGATGGGAGCAGGCGGACCGGCTCGCAGCGCGGATCCGGGCGGAGGCGGAGGGCCGCTGCGGCGAGGAGCGCGTCCCCGACGCCCGACCGGCGGTCGTGATGCTGAAGGCCGAGGGCGTCGACCTCGTGGCAGGAGGCGACGTGGCCCCGGAGCCGTGGGACCCGCACCGCCCGGGCGAGGAGCACCTCGAGGTGACGCTATGGGCTGACCCCGCCCGCGGGGGCTACGCCAAGCTCGTGACCGCGGGAGGAGTGCTGCGCGGGTTCGTCTCGGTGGGTCTGCCCAGGGTCGGCGCCGAGCTCAGCCTCCTCTTCGAGCGGGGCTCGGAGCTGCCGGCGGACCGGTCGAGCCTCCTGCGTCTGGACGCCCCGGATGCGGGTGCCGTGGCGACCGGCGATCCGTTCGCCCCCGATGCCACGGTCTGCTGGTGCAACGGCGTGACGGCGGCGGTGATCACCGATGCGGCTGCGGCGGGACACGGGACGGTCGCCTGCGTCGGGCGGGCGACCCGCGCCGGCACGGGCTGCGGCGGCTGCACCGGGCGCATCGCCGAGCTGCTCGCGCGGACGGCGGTCCCCGCCTGATCGCCGCGAAAACCGGGCCTCGCCGCCTCAGCGGTCGAGCGCCTCCGCGAGGCGCCGGGTGACCGCCCGCAGTTCGAGCTCGGCCCCGCGGACGCGCTCGTCGAGAGCCGCCGCGGTGTCGGCGGCCTGATCGGCGGCCGCCGCACCCGCCGCCTCGGACGAGGCTCGGTCGGCCGCGACCGACGCGCTGAGCTCGTCCAGCGCCTCCCGGAGGCCCGCCGACTCGTCGCGCAGCACGGAGACGTCGCCCTGCACCGCGCTCAGCTCGCCGCGGAGCCCGGCCACCTCGTCGCGCAGGGCCGCCGTCTCGGCGCGCAGCTCCTCCGTGCGCAGCCGCGCCTGCTCGAACCAGGGGGCGACCAGCCGGTGCACCGCGTCGCGGAGCACGACGCCGCCGCGGCCGAGCCGGGTGGGCGCGGAGCCGGGGTCCTGGAGGAAGTCGTGGTCAGTGGTCATCGTCGTGGTCCCGTCCGGAGAAGCGGCGGTGGAGCACGTCCATCGCCCGCAGATCCTTGTCCATGATGTCGGCCTCGAGGGTGGTGTCGGCGAGGCGGTCGGCGAGGCCCGGCCGGGAGCGGCGCTCGAGCGAGGCCTCGATCAGCTCGACGGAGCGCTCGAACGAGAGCGGTCCGCGCGCCGCGGCCCGGCCCCGCCGACCGAGCGCCTCGAGGTCCACCGCCCCGCTCGCCACGTCCCGCATCGCCTCGAGAAGCGCCGGGGCGGAGCGGGTGATCTTGATGCAGTCGACGCCGTCGATGAGGAACTCCGCGACTCCGCTGGCCGCCGTCACGATCGGCACGGCGCCCGCCGCGGCCGCCTCGACCGGCGCGACGCCGAACGCCTCTCCGGCCCAGGTCGGGAAGAGGAACGCGTCGGCGCGGCCGTGCGCGTCGAGCACCTCGGCGTGCGGCGTCGCTCCGTGGAACTCGACCAGGCCGGCCAGGCCCGCCTCGTCCGCCCGGGCGCGCCAGCCGTCCACGTCTCCGTCGCCGTAGAGGTCCACGCGGAAGTCGCGGGTCTCCTCCGCGAGAGACGCCGCCGCCTCCAGCACCAGTCCGACGCCCTTGTGCTCGCCGAGCGACGCGGCGAACGTGAACCGGGTGGTCCCGCCCTCGCGGTAGCGCCGCGGCTCCGCGGTGTCGGGGGGAACCGACACTCCGCGCCCGATCACCTCGACCTCGCCCAGGCTCAGCCCGCCGGCCTCGATCGCGTCGACGAGCGAGCGGCTGACCGCGACGATCTCGCCGCGGTCGAAGTGGTCGGGGGCCTGGGCGCCGTAGACGCGGAGCACGCGCTCGGGCAGCCCGTCGACCAGGGCGTTCGGGATGCGGTCGCCGAGGTTCCACATCCACGGGGCCTCCACCGTCCGCAGCAGGTCGATCAGCGCGAGGCCGCCGATCCCGAGCAGGTTGAAGGCCACCACGTGGGTCGGCGCGAAGTCGCGCAGCTCCTCGAGCAGGATGCGGGTGTTCTCGAACCGCGAGACGGCGCTCTCGTGGTGCAGCAGCTGAGCGATCTCGCCGCCCGTCTGCGGCAGCGGGAAGTAGGTGCGCAGGCTCAGCGTGCGGTGCACCTCGACGCCCGAGGGCTCCGGCGGCAGGTAGGTCGGCGTGGTCAGCACGCGCACGGTGTGGCCGCGGGCCGCCATCGCCTCCGCGACGCGCGCACAAGTCATCTCGTATCCGCCGAGCACCTGGGGCGGGTAGAGGTTGCTCACGAACAGCAGGCGCATCAGCGCACCTCCCCTCTCGCGGAGGCGTCGGCCGCGATCCGCGCCGTCACCTCGGGCGTGTAGGCCGCGCGGGCCTGGCGGTCGTTGCCGCCGTCCCAGTAGTTGACGAGGTAGAGCCCGGACTGCTGCGTCCGCGGCACGAACGGGAACAGCTGGGCGCGGGGCTCGATCTGCGCGATCCGGTAGCCGGCGTCGACCGCGCGCACGTGCAGCCAGATGTCGTCGGCGTCCGGGGCGATCTCGCGGAACGCGTCCCCGTGAGCGGCGATCTCGCCGAGGAGCGGAGCGGGCAGCAGCTGCCCGGAGACGGAGGTGCCGAAGACGTCGGTCGACGCGCGCGTGTCGGTGACCGGCGTCCAGCTCGTGTACGGAGCGACGGCGCCGTCGACGATCCCCACCCGGTGGGCGCGGTAGCAGAGCACGGTCTCGCGGGGGTAGCGCGAGCGGGCGTCGAGCAGACCCCTCAGCCAGGTGCGCGGGTACACGATGTCGTCGTCGGAGGTGACGAGGTCGCGCTCCCCCGCCCGGCCCGAGAGCAGGTGCGGGTAGTACTTCGTGTGCACGCGGTAGCCGTCGACCAGGCGGATCTCGACGCCGCGGCGGCGGAGGCGGCGCAGCGGCGCGGGCAGGTCGGCGTGCAGGGCCGGGTCGTCGAGCCAGAGCACCAGGCGCGCGGGCCGGGCGTCGCCGCGGGCGATCGACTCGAGCGCCATGTGGACCCGCTGCAGCCGCTCGCCGTGCGTGGTCATCGTCACCACGACCTCGCCCGCCGGATCGACTGCCGAGCGGCGGGAGAAGCGGTTGGCCAGGTCGAGCAGCACCAGCTCGCGCCGGAGCGCGGGCGAGGGGTGGTCGATCGGCCGGGCGGCGATCACGGCGGCGCGGCGCTCCGAGAGGCGCTGAGGGGCGGAGCGGACGACCCGGGCCGCGGAGCGCAGCCGCGTGCGGGGGCGGACACGACGGCCCAGCGCCGCGAGGCGCGTGCGGGGCCGGACGCGCCGGCCGACGGCGGCGAGAGCGGGATGCATCGGTCCAGGTTAGCCGGAGGCGCCCGGGGGCCCTGCGCCGGTCAGGGCTCGTCGACGACCGCGAAGGCCCGCACCGGGAAGGTCCCGAAGCCCCGCACCTTCGGCGGCACGGCGGTGAAGCGCGCCCCTGTCGCCGGCAGCCCGCCGAGGCCGGTGAGGTGCTCGACGACGTGCACTCCCGCGGCGAGGAGGGCCGAGTGCGCGGGCCGCGATCCGCCGGACTCCGTGTCGTCGATGTTCACCGAGTCGATGCCGACCAGCACCGCGCCGGCGGCGACGAGCGACTCCGCCGCCGCGCCGCTGAGGAAGGGGGCGCCCCTGCCGTACCCGGGCGTGGCGAAGTGCGCGTCCCAGCCGGTGCGGAGGAGGACGGCGGCGCCGCGGACGTCGAGTCCCGCGACCGCGTCCGAGCCGATGCCCCGTCCGGTGGCTCCGGTCGCGTCGACCACGACGGTCGGCAGGTCGACCAGCGTCTCGAGCGGGAGAGCGGCGAGATCGGCTCCGCCCTCGTAGCGGTGGAACGGGCTGTCGAGGTAGGTGCCCGTGTTGCCGATCATCTCGATGACGTCCATCGCGAACTCGGTGCCGGGCGCGTAGGAGGCGCGGGACGCCTCACGGGTGAGGTGCGGCCGGATGCGCGGAGCGGGCAGGCCGGGGTAGGTCACCAGCCCGTCCGCGACGGTGTGGCTGAGGTCGACGAAGCGGCGCGAGGAGGTCATGCGCCCGATCCTGGCAGGGGCCGGACCGGGCGCACCATCGAGATGCCGCCCCGCGGGACGGCGTTCCCGCCTCTACTTCTTCGGCAGCGCCGCCGACAGGTCCGCGATCAGGTCGGACGAGTCCTCGAGGCCCACCGAGAGGCGCACCAGCGACTCCGAGACCTCCAGCGGCGTGCCCTTCACCGACGCGTGCGTCATCTCGCTCGGGTAGCCGATCAGCGACTCGACGCCGCCCAGCGACTCCGCGAGCTGGAACAGCTCGGTCGACTCGGCGAACTTCCGGGCCGCGCGCGGCGTCGCGAGCTCGAGCGAGAGCATCCCGCCGAACCGCGACATCTGGCGCTTCGCCAGCTCGTGGCCGGGGTGCGAGGGCAGGCCCGGGTAGTGCACGGCCGTCACCGCCGGGTGCTCGACGAGGAACTCGGCGACCGCCTGCGCGTTGACGGAGTGGCGCTCCATCCGCACCCCGAGGGTCTTGATGCCGCGGACCGTGAGCCATGCGTCCATCGGGCCCGAGATCGCTCCGACCGCGAACTGCAGGAACGCGATCTTCTCGGCCAGCGGCCCCGAGCGCAGGGCGAGCGCGCCGCCGACGACGTCCGAGTGGCCGCCGAGGTACTTCGTGGTCGAGTGCACGACCACGTCGGCACCGAGGGCCAGCGGCTGCTGCAGGGCGGAGGAGGCGAAGGTGTTGTCGACGACGACGATCAGGTCGTGCGCGTGGGCCAGGTCGGCGAGCTCGGCGATGTCGCTGATGGTCATCAGCGGGTTCGACGGGGTCTCGACCCAGAGCATCTTCGTCTCACCGGGGACGATCGCCCGCTGCACCTCGCGGAGGTTCGACATGTCGACGGCCGTGTTGCGCACGCCCCAGGCGCTGTGCACCCGGTCGATCAGGCGGTGGCTGCCGCCGTACGCGTCATTGCCCAGGACGACGTGGTCGCCGGGCGCGAGGGCGGCGCGCAGCAGGGTGTCCTCGGCCGCGAGGCCGGAGGAGAAGGAGTAGGCGACGTCCGCACCCTCGAGCGAGGCGATGAGCTCCTGGAGCGAGTCGCGCGTCGGGTTCGCCGAGCGGGCGTACTCGTAGCCGCCCCGGAGACCGCCGATGCCGTCCTGGACGAACGTGGAGGTCATGTAGACGGGCGGCACGACCGCCCCGGTGGTCGGATCGAACTCCTGGCCGGCGTGGATGGCGCGGGTGTCGAAGTGCTGCTTCTTGGGCATGGTGCGGGCTCCCTGGGTCGGAGGTGCGGAGGCGGCGGCCGTCAGGCCGTGGCGTAGGTGAGGAGGTCCTGTCGGGTGATCACCGCGACGGGCTTGCCCTCGTCGGTGACGAGGAGGGCGCTGTGCTCGGTGAGCGCGGCGCGGGCGGCGGTGATGCTCTCGCCGAGCCCGATCAGCGCGAGCGCGTCGCCCACGCAGTCGCCGAGCGGGTCGTTCATCGAGGCGGATCCGGCGAAGACGCGGTCGAGCAGCTCGCGCTCGTCGACGGCTCCGACGACCTCGCCCATCACGACCGGCGGCTCGGCGGTCAGCACCGGGAGCTGCGAGACGCCGTACTCGGTCATGATGCCGATCGCGTCGCGGATCGTGTCGGTCGGGTGAGCGTGCACGAGCGCCGGGAGGTCGGCCTGCCCGCTCGCCGCCCGCGCGCGGAGCACGTCGCGGACGGTGCCCTCGTCGCGCATCTCGAGGAAGCCGTAGGAGCGCATCCAGCGGTCGTTGAAGATCTTGCCGAGGTAGCCGCGCCCGCCGTCCGGCAGGAGCACGACGACGACGTCGTCCGGCCCGAGACCGGCGGCGGCCTTGAGCGCGACGGAGACGGCGAGCCCGCTCGATCCGCCGACGAGCAGCCCCTCCTCGCGGGCGAGGCGGCGGGTCATCGCGAACGACTCGGCGTCGCTGGAGGCGATGATCCGGTCGACCACGCTCGGGTCGTACGCGCTCGGCCAGAAGTCCTCGCCGACGCCCTCGGTCAGGTACGGGCGACCGCCGCCGCCCGAGTAGACGGAGCCCTCGGGGTCGGCGCCGACGATCTGCACGCGGCCCTCCGACACCTCCTTGAGGTAGCGGCCGACGCCGCTGATGGTGCCGCCCGTGCCGACTCCCGCGACGAAGTGGGTGAGCCGGCCGGCGGTGTCGCGCCAGATCTCGGGGCCCGTGGTCTCGTAGTGGCTGAGCGGTCCGTTGAGGTTCGCGTACTGGTTGGGCTTGAAGGCGCCGGGGATCTCGCGGGCGAGGCGGTCCGAGACGGAGTAGTAGGAGGCGGGGTCCTCCGGAGCGACGGCCGTCGGCGTCACGACGATCTCGGCCCCGTAGGCGGTGAGGACGTTGCGCTTGTCCTCCCCCACCTTGTCCGGCAGCACGAACACGCAGCGGTAGCCGCGCTGCTGCGCGACGAGGGCGAGGCCGATGCCGGTGTTGCCGCTGGTCGGCTCCACGATGGTGCCGCCGGGCTTCAGCAGCCCGTCGCGCTCGGCGGCGTCGATGATGCGGGTCGCGATGCGGTCCTTCGACGAGCCGCCGGGGTTCAGGTACTCGACCTTGACCAGCACGGTCGCCTGCACGCCCGCCGCGACCGGGCCCAGCTTCACCAGCGGGGTGTCGCCGATGAGGTCGAGGACCGAATCGGCGTAGGCCATCCCGGTCTCCGGGCGTGCGGGAAGGGCGCGATCCAGGCTCATCCCGCCAGCGTAGCAACCGGCTCCGGGCGTGTGACGGGGGTGGGCGGAGGCACAGGGAGCGGTCGCGGGAGGGGAGTGCCGCCGGTCGCGCCGGTGCCCTATCGTGGGGGTCCGCGAGCGCCGCCGTCGACCCGGAACGGACCCCGAATGACCTCACCGATCGCCGCACCGCCGCGGCGTCCGGCCGACATCCACCTCCTCCGCCTGCTCGGCCCGGCGCTGGTCGCCGGAGTCGCCTACCTCGACCCGGGCAACGTCGCCAGCAACATGACGGCCGGCGCCCGGTTCGGCTACCTCCTGGTCTGGGTGGTGGTGCTCGGCAACCTGATGGCCTGGCTCATCCAGTACCTCTCGGCGAAGCTCGGCCTGATGACCGGCCGCAGCCTCCCGGAGCTGCTCGGCGACCGCCTGCGCGGCCGCTGGGGCCGCCGGGCCTACTGGCTGCAGGCCGAGACGGTCGCGATGGCGACCGACCTGGCCGAGGTGATCGGCGGCGCGATCGCGCTGAACCTGCTCTTCGGACTGCCGCTGCTGGCCGGCGGCGTGGTCACCGGCGCGGTCTCGCTGGTGCTGCTGCTCGTGCAGACGCGGGGCGGGGCGCAGCCGTTCGAGCGGGTGATCACGGCGCTGATGGTGCTGATCGCCGTCGGCTTCACGGTCGGCGTGGTCGTCGATCCGCCGGACGCGGGCGCGACCGTAGCCGGTCTCGTGCCGCGCTTCGAGGGCTCGGAATCGGTGCTGCTCGCCGCCTCGATCCTCGGCGCGACCGTCATGCCCCACGCGATCTACGCCCACTCCGCGCTCGCCCGCGACCGCTTCGGCCACGTCGAGGGCGTCGGCGCGCGCCGGAGGATCCTGGTCGCCACCCGGATCGACGTGACGATCGCGCTCGCCATCGCCGGCACCGTGAACCTCGCGATCCTGCTCCTCGCCGCGCACTCCCTCGCGGGAGTCGCCGGGACCGACAGCCTCGAGGGCGCCCACGCGGCCATCGGAGCGGCGCTCGGCCCGGTGGTCGCGACCCTGTTCGCCGTCGGCCTGCTCGCCTCCGGCCTCGCCTCGACCTCGGTCGGCGCGTACGCGGGGGCCGAGATCATGCACGGTCTGCTCCAGGTGCGGGTGCCGCTCGTCGCCCGTCGTCTGGTCACGCTGATCCCGGCGCTCCTGGTGCTCGCGATCGGCTTC
The DNA here is from genome assembly GCF_009834265.1 of Rathayibacter sp. VKM Ac-2805. Lineage (NCBI taxonomy): Bacteria > Bacillati > Actinomycetota > Actinomycetes > Micrococcales > Microbacteriaceae > Rathayibacter > Rathayibacter sp. VKM Ac-2805. The sequence continues at coordinate 923,743 of NZ_CP047185.1, read as the reverse complement.
GACCCGACGCGCGCGCTGGTGCTCAGCCAGGTGGTCCTGTCGTTCGGCATCCCCTTCGCGCTCGTGCCGCTCGTGATCCTGACGCGCGACCGCCGCCTGATGGGCGACCAGACGAACCGCTGGTTCACCACCCTCGCCGCCGCTCTGGCCGCCGTCTTCCTCATCGTCCTGAACGGCCTGCTGCTCTGGCTCACCTTCGCCCCTTGAGCGGAGCGGCGGCGCACCGTCCCACTCCTCTGCGGCCTCCTCGCCCCCTGAGCGGAGCGGCGGCGCACCGTCCCACTCCTCCGCGGCCTCCTCTCCCGCTGATCGAGCGGCCCGCTCTTCGGGCATACCGAGATCCCTCCTGACCGCGCATTGATCCGATCCGAAGCCTCGCTCGTTATCCTCTGAGAGCGCCTCTCAGGCGCCTGCGCCCGCCCCAGGCGCCTTCCGCCCTCAGAACGAGAGACGCCGCCGTGCCCAAAGACACGATGTCCGCCAAGAATCGCGCCCGACAGGAGAAGCTCGAGGCCTACAAGCGCGAGCAGGACCGCCGCAAGCGCGGCTCCCGCATCTGGATCTGGTCGCTGTCGGCCCTGGCCGTCCTCGCGGTCGGCGGGATCGTCGCGGTCACCGTCTTCGGGAACCAGCAGATCGTCGAGGCGCGCGAGATCGACGGCCTGCAGACCTTCGACAACGACGCCACCCACGTCGCCGGCGCCGTCGACTACCCGCAGACCCCGCCGGCGGGCGGCCCGCACAACGCCGTGTGGATGAACTGCGGCGTCTACGACGAGCCCGTCCCGAACGAGAACGCGGTGCACGACCTCGAGCACGGCGCCGTCTGGGCCACCTACGACCCCGAGCTCCCGCAGAGCGAGGTCGACGCGCTGATCGCCGCGATGCCCGACACCTACTCCGTCGTCTCGCCCTACGAGGGCCTCGAGTCGCCCATCGTGCTGAGCGCCTGGGACGCCCAGGTCGCGATCGACTCGCCCGAGGACCCCCGCATCGATGCCTTCGTCGAGCGCTTCTGGCAGTCCTCGAGCGCTCCGGAGCCCGGCGCCCCCTGCACCGGAGGGATCGATGCGCCCGGCAAGCAGTAGGGGCCGGATCCTCGTCGCCGCGGTCGCCGTGGTCGCGCTCCTCCTCGGGGCGGCCGGCGGCTACCTCTTCGGCGCGCTCGCCCCGTTCGCCTCCGCCGCGACGCCCTCGAGCGCCAGCGCCGAAGCGGGCTTCGCGCGCGACATGCAGGTGCACCACCTGCAGGGCGCCGAGCTGGCGATGATCGCCCGCGAGCGCAGCGCCGACGACGAGGTCCTCACCGTCTCGAAGGACATCCTGCTCACCCAGCAGCAGCAGGCCGGGCAGCTCTTCGGCTGGCTGAACTCGTGGGGCCTGCCGCAGGCTGCTCCGGAGCCCTCGATGACCTGGATGGGCCGGCCGACCCTGGCCGGAGCCGCCGACGAGCACTCGTCGATGGGGATGGGGACCGAGGACGGCGTCGTGCCCGCGAGCATGCCCGGTCTCGCGACACCGGACCAGATCACCGCCCTCAGCAGCGCGTCGGGCCGCGACTTCGACCGGATGTTCCTCGAGCTGATGATCGCCCACCACCGCGGCGCGATCGACATGGCCGAGGCGCTGCTCGCCCGGAGCCGCGTGACGGTCGCCACTGACTTCGCCTCCTCCGTCGTGAAGGCCCAGGAGGCCGAGATCTCGCTGATGGAGCAGATGCTCGAGGACCGCCCGGCGGAGTGACCGACTCCGGCGCGGGCGATGGCGGCTGAGAGCGATGCGCCTCCCCCACCGGGGCAGGGCGCGTGCTCTCCGCCGACGTCGTGCACGGAGTCGGAGCCGGAGCCGCTCGAGGGCGCGTGCCGCCGCAGCGGTGGAGGCCTCTCCGCCGGCATCGCGCACGACGGCCACCCTTCGCTCCGGCCGGCTGCACGTGCACTGAGTGGAATCGCCTTGACCTGACCGACAGATGCCGGTTGGATGCTCCCCGCGCCCCGACCATCAGGGCGCGAGACCGCCTCGAGGAGCAGCACATGACCGATCCCAGCCCGTCCGCGAGCGTCTGGCCTCCGCCGCTCCCGTCGACGAAGGACAGGGGGCGGAAGCAGGACCGCCGTCGCCGTCGCGTCCCGCTCGTCGCACTGGTCTGGGCGTCCGTCGGAGCCCTCGTGGTCGGAACCGCCCTCGGCGGCGCGGGCGGCGCCTCCGACAAGACCGAACTGGAGGAGCGGCTCGCGGCCGTGCAGCAGCAGCTGAGCACGGCGGAGGACTCGCTCGACGAGCAGACCGAGGCGCGCGCCGGGGCCGAAGCCGAGCGGAGCGCCGCCGAGGCGTCAGCCGCAGGACTCCAGCAGCGGATCGACACGATGACGGCCGACGCCGCCACCTCGACCACGACGTTGGCGAGCCGCGACGCCCGGATCGCCGAACTCGAGGCCGCCGCCACCGCAGCTGCCGCCGCCGTCCCGGTCGCGGTCGCCGAGGTCGCTCCCGCCGCGGCCCCGGCCGCAGCAGCGCCGGCAGCCGCCTCGACCGGAGGAGGAGGAGCGGCGTTCTACGCCAACTGCGACGCCGTCCGTGCCGCCGGGGCCGCGCCGATCCGCACGGGTGACGCCGGCTACAGCCGCAAGCTCGACCGCGACGGAGACGGCGTCGGCTGCGAGTAGCCCCGCGGAGTCCGGCCGCCGATCCGCGGCTCAGCCCTGGAGGGCCGACTCCGTCTGCTGCGCGTAGAGCGAGGCGTAGAGACCGCCGAGGCCGAGCAATTCGCGGTGGGTGCCCGATTCGACGATCCGTCCGCCCTCGACCACGTGGATGACGTCGGCCGACACGATGGTCGAGAGCCGGTGAGCGATCGCGATGGTGGTGCGGCCGCGGGCGGCGTCGTCGAGCGCGGTCTGGACGATCCGCTCCGAGACGGTGTCGAGGGCGCTGGTCGCCTCGTCGAGGATGAGGACCGCCGGGTCCTTCAACAGGACGCGCGCGATCGCGAGCCGCTGCTTCTCGCCTCCGGAGAGCCGGTAGCCGCGCTCGCCGACCAGCGTGTCGTAGCCGTCGGGGAACGACGTGATCGTCGCGTGGATGTTCGCGACGCGGGCGGCCGCCTCCAGCTCCTCCTGCGTCGCGTCCGGGCGGGCGTAGCGGAGGTTGTCGCCGATCGTCGCGTGGAAGAGGTAGGTCTCCTGGCTGACGATGCCGATGTGCGAGACGAGCGACTCCTGCCGCAGCTCGCGCACGTCGGTGCCGGCGAAGCGCACCGCTCCCCCGGCCACGTCGTAGAGGCGCGGGACGAGGTACGAGATGGTGGTCTTGCCCGCGCCGGAGGGACCGACGAAGGCGACGAACTGGCCCGGCTCGATCGCGACCGAGACGTGGTCGAGCGTCGGGCGCGCGTCCTCCGCCTGGTCGGGGTAGCGGAACACGACGTCGTCGAGCTCGACCCGGCCGAGCTCGCCCGAGACCTCGCGTGCATCGGCCCGGTCCGTGATCGCCGGGCGCAGGTCCAGGTACTCGAAGATGCGGGCGAACAGCGCTCCAGCCGTCTGCAGGTCGAGCGCGACGCGCATCAGGCCCAGGAGCGGCCACATCAGGCGCGCCTGCACGGTGGTGAAGGCCACGACGGTCCCGGCGGTGACGGTGGTGCCGCCGAGGATCAGCCAGGCGGCCACGAGGTACACGATCACGGGGATGACGGAGAGGAAGATCTGCACCATCGCGAAGAACCACTGGCCGGACATCTGCTGCCGCACCTGGAGCTCGATCTGCCGGCCGTTCTCGTCGGCGTAGCGCGTCACCTCCGACTCCTGGCGGCCGAAGCTCTTGGCCAGGAGGATGCCCGAGACGCTCAGGGTCTCCTGGGTGATCGCGGTCATCTCGGACAGCGACTCCTGCGTCTTCGTCGCGATGCGCGCCCTCACCTGGCCGACGCGGCGCTGGGCCACGACGAGCACCGGAGTGAGGACGAGGGCGACGATCGTCATCTGCCACGAGAGCAGGAGCATCGCGACGACGGCCGCGATCACGGTGACGGTGTTGCCGAGGACGCTCGAGACGGTGTTCGTGAGCACGTTGGCCACGCCGCCCACGTCGTTGGCGAGGCGCGACTGGATGACGCCGGTGCGGGTGCGAGTGAAGAAGCCTAGCTCCATCGCCTGCAGGTGGCGGAAGAGGCGGATGCGCAGCTCCCCCATGACCGTGTTGCCGACGGTCGCGGTGAGGTAGGTCTGCCAGACGCCGAGGATCGCCGAGAACGCCCAGACCAGCACCATGACGCCGACCAGCTCGAGCAGCACCGGGAGGTTCGGGCGTCCGCCGGGCGGGAAGAGCCCGCGGTCGAAGGCCAGCTGGGTGAGGAGCGGCGGCACCACCGTGAGGGCGGCGCCGACGAGCACGAGGATCACGGTGAGCGTGAGCTTGGGGCGGTGGTCGCGGAAGAGTCCCGCGATGCGCCGGAGCAGGTCGTCGACCTTCGGAGCCGCCGCGTTGATCTCCCGTTGGCTGTCCGGATCGCTGCTCGAGATCCTCCCGCCGCGCGCCCCTCCGCGCATCCCGCCGCCTGCCGCGACGTCACCCATCCTGCTCACGGCTCGACCCTAGCCCCGCCCGCCCCCGGACCCCCGCCCTTCCGCCCACGGCGAAGTCGTGCAAGCCCGCGCCGCGCCCCGTCGGCCGCCTCCGGCGCCGTGCCCCCCCCCCCTCCCTGGTGGCCGCCCCCGGCGCCACCGCACGACGAAGGCCCGGGTCCTGCACAGCAGGACCCGGGCCTTCGTTCGTGCCCCCCTCTTCCCCCTGACGAGCAGTGCTGACGGCCCGCGGGGGTGTCGTGGGCAAGGCGGAGGAGGAGAGCTGTAGCGGAGCTACCGCCGACGACGACAACGCCGCCCACGGCACCCCCGCGGGTCGTCAGCCCTTGGTGGCGCCGGCGAGGAGGCCGCGGACGAAGAACCTCTGGAGGGAGAAGAACACGATGAGCGGCACGATGATCGAGATGAACGCGCCGGCCGTGAGCAGCTCCCACGATTGGCCGTAGGAGCCGGTGAGGTCCTGCAGCGCCTTCGTGATCGGCAGCCCTTGTCCGGAGGTGAAGACCGTCGCGACCAGCAGGTCGTTCCAGACCCAGAGGAACTGGAAGATGCCGAAGGAGGCGATGGCGGGGACCGAGAGCGGGAGCACGATGCGGAAGAAGATCTGGCCGTGTCCGGCGCCGTCCACTCGTGCCGCTTCGATGACCTCGCCGGGGATCTCGGAGATGAAGTTGTGGAGCATGAAGATCGCGAGCGGGAGCGCGAAGATCGTGTGCGCGATCCACACCTTCGCGTAGGAGCCGTCCAACCCGTTCACCCCGAGGCCGGGGAGGATGTAGAGCCCTCCGATGCGCAGGCCGTCCGAGAACAGCTGCAGCAGCGGCACGAGCGCCATCTGGATGGGGACGATCTGGAGCGAGAACACGAGGACGAAGAGCGTGTTGCGGCCCTTGAAGTCGATCCAGGCGAACGCGTAGGCGGCGAGGCTGGCGATCGTGATCGGGATCAGCGCCGCCGGCAGCGTGATGACCAGCGAGTTCACGAACGCCTTGCCCAGGGTCAGGCTGTCGCCGGAGTTGAGCGCGTTCGCGTAGTTGTCGAGGGTGAAGCCGGGGTTGGCGAAGATCGTCCACCAGCCGGTCGTCTTGATGTCGTTCGCGGGGCGGAACGACGAGATGAACAGACCGAGGGTGGGGACGGTCCAGATGACGGCGATGATCAGCGCGGCGAGGGTGGCGCCGCGCGACGTCGTCGCCTTCTTCACCTTGCCGCTGGCCGCCTCGATCCTGGACTCGCCGCGGGCGAGCGCGCGCTCGGTGCTGCGGTCGACCGGAACCTGGATCGGAGTGGGCGTGACGCTCATCGGATCTCCCTCTGCTTGGCGAGCTGGCGGGCGTTGTAGACGACGATCGGGAGCACGAGCAGGAACAGGATGACCGCGAGGGCCGCGCTGTAGCCGCTGCGGGCGCCGAGCTGGAACTGGCGGACCATCTCGAACGCGAGGACCGTGGTGTCGGAGCGGCCGCCGGTCATCGCCGAGACGATGTCGAAGACCTTCAGCGACGCGATCGAGATCGTCGTGAGGACGACCACGATCGAGGAGCGGATGCCGGGGACGGTGACGTTCCAGAAGGACTGCCACGCGCTGGTGCCGTCGAGCGAGGCCGCTTCGAGCTGCTCGGAGGGGACGCCCTTGATGGCGGCGGAGAGCACCGTCATGGCGAATCCGGCCTGGGTCCAGATGAGGACGACGACGAGGAACAGCGTGTTCCACGGCTCGAGTCCCAGCCAGTCGACCGGCGGGGCGCCGAAGGCGGTGAGGATGCCGTTGAGGAGGCCGATCTGCTCGCCCTGGCGCACGTCGTAGAAGAACTTGAAGATGATCGACGCGCCGACGAACGAGATCGCCATCGGCATGAAGACCAGCAGCTTGAAGAACTTCTCGCCGCGGCTCTTGTCGATGAAGACCGCGTAGGCGAGACCGATCGCGGTCGCCGTGATGGGGGCCAGGAGCACCCAGACCACCGTGTTCAGGAAGGCGGTGATGCCGTCGGGGCTGGTGAAGACCCAGACGAAGTTGTCGATGCCGGCGAATCCTGAGCCGTCGTTCTTCATGAACGCGTTGATGGCCGTCGTGATCGTCGGGTAGATCAGGCCGATGAGGATGAAGAAGGCGGCCGGTGCCATGAACGCGATGAGCTGGAGTCCGTAGCCCGCGCCTTTGCGGGACCGGAAGTCGAGCAGGAACAGCGCGCCGCCGATGACGGCGGCCACCACCGCGACCCAGAGGACGGAGTTGTAGAGGCCGAAGACCAGCAGGAGGACGACCGGCAGGACGACCGTGACCGCGAGCCGGAGGACCGTGTAGCCGGTGCCGCGGCGGGGCGCGATCTCGACGAAGAAGAGGATGAGCGCCACCACGGCCGCGAAGGCCAGGAGGATGAGCGGGATCTGCGCGAGCGGCGGGATTCCCGCCAGCCATTGGAAGAACCCCGAGATGGTGATGGGGGACATGGACGCCCTTTCGAGTGCGACTCTGGACTCAGGAGGGGCCCGGCCCCGGGATCCGTGGATCCGGGGGCCGGGCCGTCACAGCTGAGCCGCCACTCGGGAGCGGCGGCTCTGCTCCGCTGCTAGGAGGTGTAGCCGGCCTGGATCTCCTCGAGCGCCTGGTCGGTGCTCGTGCCGTCGATCCAGTCGACCATGCCCTTGAAGAAGCTGTCCGAGCCCACTGCCTTCGGCATGAGGTCGGACGCGTCGAAGCGGAACGTGGTGTCCGGGTTCTGGAGGATCGCGATGGAGTCCTTCAGGACGTCGCTGCCCGCGTTGGCCGGGTCGAGACCGGTGTTCGCGGAGATGACGCCGCCGAGGGAGACGCGGCTGTTGGCCCAGTCGGCGCTGGCCAGGTACTCCTGGACCTTCGCGGTGTCCTCGTCGTTCGAGAACGCGGCGACCATCTCGCCACCACCGGTGACGGCCTGGGCGTCGTCGGCCTTGACCGGCGGGGTGAGGAAGGCCCACACGTCGCCGTCCTCGGCCACGTTGGCGCCGGCCGAGGTCAGGAAGCCCTCGAAGAACGAGGCCTGGTGGGTCAGCGCGCAGGTGCCGTTCGCCATGTTCTGGGCGACGTCGCCGAAGGCGGTGGAGTTGATCGACTTCACGTCGCCGTAGCCGGCGTTGACGAGGGTCGGGTCGAGGAGGATCGATCCGACGGAGTCGAACGCGGACTTGATGGCCGGGTCGGTGAAGGGGGTGTCGCCCGCGACCCAGGAGTCGTAGACGTCGGGGCCGGCCTCGCGGAGGACGGCGTCCTCGATCCAGTCGGTTCCGGGCCAGCCGGAGGCCTCACCGGAGTTGAAGCCCGCGCACCAGGACGGTCCGCCGGTCTTCTCGGCGATCGTCTTGCCGAGCGCCTCCATCTCGTCCCACGTCGTGGGAACGGAGACGCCCCACTCCTTGAACTTGGCCGGGGAGTACCAGATGTAGCCCTTGACGGACGCCATCAGCGGCGCGCCGTACTGGGTGCCGTCGACCTGGCCGTACTTCTGCCAGTCCTCGGACCAGTTCTGCTTGACGTTGGCGAGGGCGCCCTCGGGGAGCTCCTGCACCTTGCCGGAGGCGACGGTGTCGGCGAGCAGACCCGGCTGCGGGAAGATCGCGAGGTCGGGGGTGTCGCCACCCTGGACCTTGATGCCGATCTGCTTCTCGAACTCCTTGTCGCCCGTGTACTTGATCTCGATGCCGCTCTCCTTCTCCCAGTCCGCCCAGGACTGCTCGAGAAGGGTGGCCTCGTCGCCGTTGATGGTGCCGTAGACGTTGACGACGCCGTCGGCGGTGCCGACCGTGCCGGCCGAGCTGCCGCCGCCGGCGTTCGGGTCGTTGGGGTCACTGCTGCTGGAGCAGCCCGCGAGTGCGATGCCGGCCGCTGCCAGAACGGCGACCGGGACGGTGATACGGCGGTGCAGGGATGACCGCATTCTTCCTCCTCATTGAGTGGTGGAACCAGCCGAGCAGGCCGCTCCTCGCCGATCGGGATCGGGAGGCTGTGGCGGCTCGAAGCGTGTGCCGCGACGACTCGGATGCTGGTGATGGCGATGCCAGGAGGAACTCCGAGCGGATCACCGGATTCGTGTGGGTGGGCTCCCACGGAGGGAAACCTTTCCACAAGAACGATGAAAGCACAACGCCGGTGATAGAGCGCTCTCTGAGATAACGATTCGGCGTCAGAACAGCGATCGCGGCGGCCGGGCCGGGCGGAGATCGATCTCGGCGCGACGCCCGGCCGCCGGGCGGGGTATAACTTCCTGGAACCGTTTCCAGCATCGAGGCCGGACGGTCGGGAGGAACGCCGTGCCAGGCATCGAAGAGGTGGCCGAGCTCGCAGGAGTGTCGAAGGCGACGGTCTCGCGCGCGCTCAGCGGCCGGGGCTACGTCTCCGCGGGGACGAAGCAGCGCGTCGAGCGCGCCGCGACGAGCCTGGGCTACGTCGTCTCCGCCAACGCCTCCAGCCTCGTCACCGGCCGCAGCAACAACATCGCCGTGATCATCCCGATCATCAACCAGTGGTTCTTCGCCGGGATCATCGAGGGCATCGAGCGCGCCCTGCTCGCCGCCGGCTACGACCTGCTCCTCTACAACATCGACAAGCACCTCGACGCCCGCCGGAGCGTGTTCGAGTACTACCTCGTCCGCAAGCGCGTCGACGCGATCGTCGCCGTCACGCTCGAGATCTCGCCGCACGAGACGGAGGCGCTCCTCGCCCTGGGCAAGCCCATCGTCGGCATCGGCGGCGAGCTCCCCGGCATCCCCACCTTCAGCATCGACGACGTCGCCGCCTCCCGCCTCGCCACGGAGCACCTGCTCTCCCTCGGCCACGAGCGGGTCGTCCACATCGGCGGGCTCGCGGAGGAGGAGATGGACTTCCACGTCCACACGCAGCGCCGCGACGGCTTCCGCCAGGCGCTCGCGGCCGCCGGCCTCGAGCCAGACGCGCAGGACATCGTGCCCACCACCTTCGACATCCCCGGCGGGCACAGCGCCGGACGGCAGGTCCTCGGCGACCCGCGGACCCGGCCGACGGCGATCTTCGCCGCCTCCGACGAGATCGCGATCGGGATCATCCTCGCGGCGCGCGAGCTCGGCCTCTCGGTGCCCGAGGACGTCTCCGTCATCGGGATCGACGACCACCCCCTCGCCGAGCTCTTCGGTCTCAGCTCGATCCGCCAGGACCCGCGCCAGCAGGGCGAGCTCGCGGTCGCGCTGGTGCTGGACGCGCTGGCCGCCCTCGGTCGCGGCGAGCCCCCTCCCCCGGCCCGCCACACGCTGATCCCCGCCTCGCTGGTGATCCGCACCAGCACCTCGGCGCCGCGGGGGGCGAGAATCGGAGCATGAGCGACTCCGACACCCCCACTGTCCGCGACGTCCCCGAGCGGTCCCGCTTCGTGATCGAGGTCGGCGGCACTCCGGCCGGCTTCGCCGAGTACACCCGCCAGGGCGACGAGGTGACGCTCACCCACACCGTCGTCGACGACGCGTGGGAGGGCCACGGCCTCGGGAGCATCCTCGCGCGGGCCGCGGTCACCGCGATCACGGAGGCGGGCGGCACGGTCGTCCCGCGCTGCCCCTTCGTCGCGGCCTGGCTGCGCAAGCACCCGGACGTCGACGCTCGGGTCCGCTGGCCCGAGGACTGACTCACTCCGGGGGCGTCCTGCTCCCGATCTCCTGGAGCGCCCAGGTGTTGCCGTCCGGATCGGCGAAGTACGCGTACTGCACGCCGCCCAAGTCCTGGACTTCGCTGATCTCGAGCGAGCGGCCGACGAGCTCCGCGCGAGCGGCGGCGATGTCGTCGACGACGAGGTGGAGGGAGCGGACGACGCCCTCCTCCGGACCGGGGCCCATCCCGCTGCCGACCACGATCGAGCAGGCCGAGCCGGGCGGCGTGAGCTGGACCACGCGCATCGCGGCGGAGGGCCGCACGTCGTGGTCGAGGTGGAAGCCCATCACCTCCGTGTAGAAGGCGACCGCGCGGTCGACGTCGCTGACGGGGAGGGGGACGAGCTCGAGTCGCATCTGCACGCGACCAGTGTGCCGCGCGGCGGAACCGCGCGGGAGGGGTCAGTCGCGCGGACCGACGACGAGGCGCTCGTGCATGATCTCGACGGCGCGCTCGAGGACGCGGCGGTCCTCCGGGGTGAGATCGGCGAAGATCGGCGTCAGCGCGTCGCCGAGGTCGGTCCGCCAGGCGTTCAGCGCGTCTGCGCCGGCGGGAGCCAGGCGGATCTGCCAGGCGCGCGCGTCGAGGGGATCGGCGATGCGGTCGAGCCAGCCGGTCTCGACGAGGTTCTTCACGATCTTGGTCATCGTGGGCTGCGAGACGCGGCTCTGGGAGGCGAGCTCCCCCAGGCGCATCGGGCCCATCGAGAGGAGCACCGAGAGCGTGCGCCAGACGGCCTGCGACTCCTGGTTGCCGGTCGCCTGGGCGGCGAGGCGGGTGATCCGGTGCGTCACCGAGACGAAGTCGCTCAGGAGCTCGCTGAGCGAGACCTCGCTGGGCGGGACGTCGCGGGCGGGGAGCCCGGCGAGCAGATCGTGAGCAGTCACGCTCCGATCCTAGGGGCGCGCGCCTCGAACGGCCGGGAACGACGAAGGGCGCCGCCTCCGAGGAGACGACGCCCTGCGTCTGCAGGCGTGCCTGCGTCACCCTGACGAGCGACCGGCCGGAGCCGGCACCCGCGACGGGTGAAGGGGATTACTTGACGGTGACGGTCGCGCCGGCGCCCTCGAGCTGAGCCTTGGCCTTCTCGGCGGTCTCCTTGTTGACGGCCTCGAGGACCGCCTTGGGGGCACCGTCGACGAGCGCCTTCGCCTCACCGAGGCCGAGGCTGGTGAGGGCGCGCACCTCCTTGATGACCTGGATCTTCTTCTCGCCGGCGGCCTCGAGCACGACGTCGAACTCGGTCTGCTCCTCGACCTCTTCGGCGGGGGCGGCCGGGCCGGCCACACCGGCGGCGGCGACGGGCGCCGCAGCGGTGACCTCGAAGACCTCTTCGAACTTCTTGACGAACTCCGAGAGCTCGATGAGCGTGAGCTCCTTGAAGGCCTCGATGAGCTCGTCCTGCGTGAGCTTTGCCATGATTTTTCTCCTTGTTTTTCTTTGTCTACGAACCGCGCGCGCACTGCTTCCCGGAAGGGGAAGACGTCAGCTCGCGGACTCCTGCTTCTCGCGCAGCGCCTCGACCGTGCGAACGGCCTTCGAGAGCGGAGCGTTGAACAGATATGCGGCACCGAACAGCGAGGCCTTGAAGGCGCCGGCAAGCTTGCCGAGCAGAACTTCGCGGGACTCGAGGTCGGCGAGCTTGCCCACCTCTTCTGCGGTCAGCGGGTTACCGTCGAAGTAACCGCCCTTGACCACGAGGAGAGGGTTTGCCTTGGCGAAGGCACGCAGCGACTTCGCGACGGCGACAGGGTCGCCGTGCACGAACGCGATGGCCGAGGGGCCAGCGAGCTCGTCGTCGAAGGACGAGATACCGGCGTTGTTCGCCGCGATCTTGGTCAGCGTGTTCTTCACCACGGCGTAGGTTGCGTGCTCACTGATGTCCTTGCGCAGCGTCTTGAGCTGAGCAACAGTGAGACCGCGGTACTCGGTCAGCAGAACGGCCGTCGAGCTCTGGAACTTCTCCGTGAGTTCGGCAACCGAGGCTTCCTTGTTCGCCATGGCTACTCCTGTGAATTCTCGTGCCGGTAGCCCGAAGGCAGGCAAAGAAAAAAGCTCCGGCACAGGGGCGCGGAGCTTCGGGATCGCGGTGAGGCGGAACTGAACTCGTGCACCTGCGCGGGCAATTCGCTTCGCGAATCCTTCGTCCGGTGGCGATCCGCGGGGCCGGGGCCCTGCTCGTGCGCACACCGGAAACCGGCGGTCTTTGGCTTCGGGAAGCGTACGTCATCGCGGCGCGCGGGCGCAAGTCGAGGAGGAGGGCCCGCGCGCGGGATGCTGGAGGCATGACCGGCCCGACCCCCGACTCCGCCCGCGACGTCGACTCCGCGATCGCCTCGGTGGAGGGCGAGCTCAGCACCCTCTTCAACCGCGTGCGGGCGGCGATGCGCTCCTACGCCGAGCGGCTCCACCCGGAGCTGACGCCGCTGGGCTACAAGACGATCTCGGCGCTCGAGCGCCGCGGACCCGTGCACTCGGGCGTGCTGGCCGAGCTCCTCGAGATGGACAAGTCGGCGCTCAGCCGCCAGATCACGGCGCTCGACCGCCTCGGCTTCCTCGAGCGCACCCCCGACCCGCAGGACGGCCGCGCCACGATCCTCTCGGTGACTCCGGCGACCGCCGCGCGGCTGCGCGAGATCCGCAGCTCGAACCAGGCGCTGATGCACGAGGAGCTGCGCAGCTGGGCGCTCGCCGACGTCGAGCTCTTCGCCTCTCTCCTGCACAGGATCAACGACCTTGACATCTGACGCTTAGCACCCCGTCCGTTCGGGGACAATCGCCGGACGCCGCCCGCTCGACTGCGTAGTTTCGGAGGCGATGGACCAGCACTCCTCCTCTCTCCTCCCCCACGACGTCGACGGCGCGCTCGGCTTCGCGCGCGGTCTGAGCGCCGACGCGCCCCGGCCCGGCACCGGTCGCACCGCCGAGCTGCACGGTCTCCTCGAGCGCCTGGCTCGGCACGACCTCGGCGTCGCGCGCGCGGTGGAGCCGCACCTCGACGCTCTCGCGATCCTCGGCGAGGCGGAGCTCGACCCGTCCGGACTCGGAGTCGCCGCCGACGCCGCCTGGGGGGTCTTCGCGGCCGAGGGCGGCGGGGATCCTCTGGTCGCCCGCGAGAGCGACGGCGATTGGCTGCTCGACGGAGTGAAGCCCTGGTGCTCGCTGGCCGACCGCCTCGACGCCGCCCTCGTCACCGCCCACGTCGGCGACGCCTCCGGCGAGCGCCGCCTCTTCGCCGTGGCGCTGCGGGACGGGACGGCGACGCCGGAGCAGGACGCCTGGCACGCGCGCGGCCTGACGGAGGTGCCCAGCGGACCGGTCCGCTTCTCCGGCACCCGCGCCGTTCCCGTGGGGGACGCCGGCTGGTACCTCTCGCGGCCCGGCTTCGCCTGGGGCGGCATCGGCGTCGCCGCCTGCTGGCACGGCGGAGCCCTCGGAGTCGCGGCTGCCGTCGCGGCAGCGGCAGACCGACGCGAGGACCCGCACCTCCTGGCCCACCTCGGAGCGATCGACACGGCGCTCTCCGCGTCGCGCCGGGCGCTGGACGAGGCCGCCGCGGCTGTCGACGCGGGCGAGGCCGACGGCCCCCGCGGCTCACTGCTCGCCAAGCGCGTGCGGGCGAGCGTCGCCGGAGCGGTCGAGGAGATCCTGCTCCGCGCCGGCCGCGCGCTCGGCCCGGCTCCGCTCGCCCTCGACGCCGAGCACGCCAAGCGCGTCGCCGACCTCGCGCTCTACGTCCGCCAGCACCACGCCGAGCGCGACGACGCCGCTCTCGGCCGCGCCGTGCTCGCCTCGGGCGAGGCGGCCTCCTGGTGAGCCGGCCCTTCGACGGGCGCCTCGAGGGCACTCCTCTCGAGCGCTGGACCGCGGACGGCCGCCGCGACCGCCTCCCGGAGCTGACCCTGCCCGACGGGATCCGGCGCGTCCTGGTGGTCGTGGCGCACGCCGACGACGAGACCCTCGGCTGCGGCGGCACCATCGCGCTCGCGCGTCGGCGCGGGATCGCGGTCGACGTCGTCGTCGTGACCGACGGAGCCGCGGCCCACGGGGAGCGGGACGCGGACCTCGCTGCCGAGCGCCGGCGGGAGGCCTCGGACGCCCTGGCGGAGCTCGGCCCCGGCATCGGGCTCGCCTTCCTCGACGTGCCGGACTCGGCGACCCCGGAGCACCACGAGCGCATCGCACGCGAGGTGCGCGAGCGGGCGGCCGGCGCCCCCGGGACCGTCCTGCTCCTCTCCACCTGGACCGGGGACGGGCACCGGGACCACCGCGTGGTCGGCGAGATCTGCGCGGAGGTCGCGCGCGAGCGCGGGCAGCCGCTGCTCGCCGCGCCGATCTGGCTGTGGCACTGGGCGGACCCGGAGGACCCCGAGGTGCCGTGGGGCGATCTCGTGCGCCTGCCGCTCGACGACGAGCTGCTCGAGCGGACCCGCCGCGCCCGCTCCCGCTACCCCAGCCAGACCCGCCCCGCGCCCGACGGGACCGGTCCGGTGCTCCATCCGCTCTTCCTGCGCACCTTCACCGGGGACGACCGGCTGGTGAGGATCGCATGAGCTACTTCGACGAGCTGTACGCCCGCCACGAGGACCCGTGGGGGTACACGAGCCGCTGGTACGAGCAGCGCAAACGCGCCCTGACCCTCGCGAGCCTGCCGGAGCAGCGCTACGGCTCGGTGCTGGAGATCGGCGCCTCTATCGGCGTGCTGGCGGAGGCGCTGGCCGACCGGGCCGACAGCCTGCTGGCGATCGACGTGTCGAGCGCCGCCGTCGAGCGCGCCGCCCGCCGCCTCGCTCCGCTCGAGCACGTGCGGGTCGAGCACCACGACATCACCCGCGGCATGCCGGAGGGTCCGTTCGACCTGGTCGTGCTCTCGGAGGTCGGCTACTACCTCGGCGACGCCCTCCCCGGCGTGCTGCGCACCATCCGCGACGCCCTCGCCCCCGCCGGGGAGCTCGTCACTGTGCACTGGCGGCATCCGATCGAGGGGCTCGCTCTGGACGGCGACGCCGTGCAGTCCGCCGTGGCCGAGCTGGGCCTGCACCGCCTCGCCCGCCACGAGGAGGAGGACGTCCTGCTCGAGGTCCACGCCCGCGACTCCCGCTCGGTCGCCCGCCGGACGGGGCTGGTGTGAGCCGGCTCGCGCAGGTGCTGGTCGTCGTGCCCGCGCGCGACGAGGAGGAGCGGATCGGCGGCCTGATCGCCTCCGTCCAGGCCAGTGCGACCCACCTCGCCCACCGGGCGCCCGGCATCGGGATGCGCCTCGTGGTCGCCGCGGACGGCTGCTCCGACGCGACCGGTGAGCGGGCCCGCGCCGCCGGCGCCGAGGTGCTGGAGCTCGCCCGCTGCGGAGTCGGCGCCGCCCGCTCCGCCGGGATCGCGCACGCCCTCTCCTCCGTCACCGCTCCGCTCGAGCAGGTGTGGATCGCCAACACCGACGCCGACACCGTGGTCCCCCGCGACTGGCTGGCCGCCCACGTCGAGCACTCCCGACGGCACGACGCGCTGCTCGGCACGGTCCGGCCCGACCCGGCCGACCTCTCCCCCGGTGCCTACTCGCGCTGGCGAGACGTCCGCGCGCGGGAGGAGTCGATCGGCAGCATCCACGGCGCGAACCTCGGCGTCCGCGCGAGCGCATACCTCGCGGCGGGCGGCTTCGGCCGGGAGCCGCTGCACGAGGACGTCCTGCTCGTCGAGCGGCTGCGCGCGAGCGGCGCCCGGGTCGGAGCGACGGACCGCGGCGAGGTGGTCACCTCCGGCCGCCGCGACAACCGGGTCGAGGGCGGCTACGGCCACTACCTCCACGCTCGCTTCCCGTCCGAGACGTCTCCGGCCTGCGGCTGAATCGGGTACACGCGCACGCGGAACACGATGCGAGGGGTCCCTGTCAATGGTCGGGCCGTGGTTTGTCACGGATTGCGCAGGAGAGTCAAATGGGTGTCGAGCACGACCCGGTGCTCTCCGATGGAAGGGTCACCGCATGAATCCCCGCCTCGTCCTGCTGGCACTGGTCGCCTTCACCGCCTACGTGTTCGGCTCCCGCGCCGGCCGCGGCCGCTACGAAGAGCTGCGCCACCTCGCACTCGGCGTGTGGAACGACCCGGCCACGAAGAAGACCCGCAAGAAGCTCAAGAAGACCTCCAAGCGCGAGGCCAAGCAGCTCACCGCCATCGCGAGCAAGGCCCGCGACAAGGTGCAGCGCCGCCTCCGCTGACCCCCGCTTCCACGACTCACAGGACACCGGCCCGCCGGTGTCTCCGCTCGCATCGGAACGGCCGATCGAGCACGAACTGAAGGAGAAACATCATGGGCATCATCAGCTGGATCATCCTCGGCCTCATCGCCGGGGCGCTCGCCAAGCTCATCCTCCCGGGCAAGCAGGGCGGCGGATGGATCATCACGATCGTCCTCGGCATCGTGGGCGCGCTGCTCGGCGGCTTCCTCAGCACGCTGTTCGGCATCCAGGACGCCGTCAACGGCATCAACATCGTGAGCATCATCGTCTCCGTCGTCGGTGCGATCGTCGTCCTCCTCATCTACGGCGCGATCACCGGCCGCAAGTCCCGCGCGTAAGTCGCGCTCCCCGAAGGCCCCCGGCATCCGTGCCGGGGGCCTTCGGCGTTCCCGGGAGGGCACACCTGTGGTCGGGGGATCCGACTCCTCCTCCGCGGAGAAGCTGGATGTCCGCCGAGCGCGCAAGGGGTTGATGCTGGGAGCCGCAGGCGATGGACTGGAGGCACGACGGCGCGGCTCCACTGCGCCTTCGCCCCGACGAAAGGACGTACTCGCTCATGAGCGACGACACCGCAACGGTCCCCACGATCACCCTGAACAACGGCGTGGAGATCCCGCAGCTGGGCTTCGGCGTGTTCCAGATCGACCCGGCCGAGACCAAGGACGCGACCCTGGCGGCCCTCGAGGTCGGCTACCGCCACATCGACACCGCCGAGATGTACGGCAACGAGGCGGGCGTCGGCGAGGCCGTCCGCGCCTCCGGCCTCGACCGCTCCGAGGTCTTCGTGACCAGCAAGCTCAACAACGGCTTCCACGCCCGCGAGGACGCTCTCGCCGCGATCGACGTCACCCTCGGCGAGCTGAAGTTCGACTACGTCGACCTCTTCCTCATCCACTGGCCGCTCCCGAACGTGGGCGACTACCTGGAGACCTGGAAGGCGATGGAGGAGATCTACCGCAGCGGCAAGGCGAAGGCGATCGGCGTCTCCAACTTCCAGACCAACCACCTCAACCGGCTCCGCGCCGAGGCGACCATCGTCCCGGCCGTGAACCAGATCGAGGTGCACCCCTACCTCGTGCAGCAGGAGCTCCGCGCCTACGGCACCGAGCACGGCATCGCGACCGAGGCCTGGTCGCCGATCGCGCAGGGCCTCGTCCTCGACGACGACACCATCACCCGCATCGCGCGCAACGTCGACCGCAGCCCGGCGCAGGTCGTGCTCCGCTGGCACATCCAGCGCGGCGACATCGTCTTCCCGAAGTCGGTCACCCGCAAGCGCGTGGAGGAGAACTTCGCCCTCTTCGACTTCGAGCTCGACGACGAGGCGATGACCGACATCACGGCGCTCGACCGCGGCCACCGCACCGGCCCCGACCCCGACACCTTCAACTACATCCCGAGCTGATCCTCGGCTCCACGGAGCGCGCCCGGCCTGCAGTCGTCCTGCGGACCGGGCGCGCTCGTGCGTGGGGCGGCGAGCCGAGCCGCGCACGAACAGGGCGGGTCTCGATACGCCGCTCTGCCGCTCCTCGACCGGCACGGTCACGGGCCGACCGCACCCCTGCTGATCGAGGAGCGGGCGCAGCCCGCGCATCGAGGTCCACCACCGACGAACAGCGCGGATCCCGATGCGCCGGGCCCGCGGATCAGCCCTGCTGCGGGTCGCGCCAGGAGTGCTCGGGGGCGTAGCCGAGGACCTCGCGGGCGTGGTCGATCGAGAGCAGGGTGCCGGTTGTCCCGAGGTCGCCGCGCAGCTCGACGCCGGGAAACACCTCGGCCACCAGCTCGGCGTTGGGGCGCGTCATCACGGTGTCGGCCGCGGCGATGATGAAGCGGTCGAACCCGGTCGTCTCGGCGAGCAGCGCCTTCTCGACCGCCTGCGCTCCGTCGCGTCCGTCGATGTAGCCCCAGAGGTTCCACTTGCGCAGCAGCGCGTCGGAGTCGAACGACGGGAACTCGGCGTAGTCGGCCTCGTCCATGACGTTCGAGAAGCGCAGGCCCGTGATCTTCAGGTCCGGGTGCCAGCGGCACAGCTCGATCGCCATCTGCTCCTCGAGGTGCTTGGTGAGCGAATAGACCGACTCCGGGCGCGCCGGGTACTGCTCGTCGACCGGGATGTAGGGCGGCGGGACGTCGAAGGGCAGGCCCAGCACGGTCTCGCTGGAGGCGTAGACGACGTTGCGGATGCCGGCACGGATCGCTCCGTGGAACGCGTTGAACGTCGCGATCATGTTGTTGTGGAACGTGGCGACGTCGGGCACGAGGCCCGGCGCGGGGATCGCGGCGAGGTGCACGAGCGCGTCGATGCCCTCGTACTGGTCGTTCACCGACTGCAGCGCGTCCACGACCTGGCCGTAGTCGGCGATGTCGATGCGGACGAAGCCCGCGCCGCGGTCCCCCGCACGGTCCAGATTGAAGACCTCGTGCCCGGAAGCGCGGAGGCGGGTGACGACGTGGCGGCCGAGCTTGCCGGATCCACCGGTGACTGCGATTCTCATGCTCGAACGCTAACGGGCCTGAGCGACGAGGGACGAGGGTTGCGGATCAGCTCCGGGCATGGAGCGAGATCGCGCCGCCGACCTCGGGCGTCGTCTCGTCGGCGACGAGCTCCGTCCAGCGGCGGAGCACGGCGGCGCCGGCCGCGTCGTTCACGGCTCCGTCGACGACGAGGACCGGGTAGGGCTTCTCGGGCACGCCCTCTGCGGGCCGCACGTCGACGTGGGCGACGTCGTAGGCGTGCTCGAACAGCCAGTCGGCCATCGCGTAGTCGCTCCGGGAGTCGCCGACCGTGCGCCAGCGCTGCGGGATCGCGCCGGTCGCTCCGAGCAGCTCCACGGCGCGCTGGGCGCCGAGGTCCTTGCCGAGCCGGTTCGACTCGATGTCGGTCGAGATGACGGTCGGGTCGATGCGGAAGTCGACCGTCCCCTCCTCGTTCGGGTACCGGATGCCGCGGCGCTCGACTCCGAGGCCCGCGGCGGTCATGATCTGCAGCGCGTCGGCGTCGAAGACGAGCTGGCGCTCGAGGTAGTCCTCGCTCGGCAGGTCGACCAGCTGCTCGGCCGAGACCATGGCGCGCTTGGTCTCGTCGAAGAAGACCAGGTCGTCGTAGTCGGAGCGGATCATCCGCTCGAGGTCGCGGGCCACCGGCTCGGGGATCGCGAGCGACTCGTCGACGATCGGCTCCGAGGTGCCGCGGTAGTCGACGGTGAACCAGACGGCGCCCTTCTCGCAGACGCAGACGATGCGGGCCTCGGCCGAGACGCCGCGCTCGAGGAGCGCGGGCAGGACCCGCTCGCGCAGGAACGCGTCGGAGCGGCCCGTGTTGAACACGATCGGGATGCCGGCGTTGGCCAGGGTGACGAGGTCGTCGGCGATCTCGGGGATCGAGATCGTGCGCGTGACGGGGCTCGCGATGGGCCCGTCGACGTCGAGGAGCAGGCCGAGCGGAGGGGGTGTGGAGGTCATCGTGTCCCATTCTGCCGTGCCGGGGCCGCTCGACGCCTCCGTGACCGCCTCCACGCGGGCGGAGCGGCTCAGGAGGCGGGGACGACGAGGGTGCGCTGGGCGGTGGTGCCGTCGGGGGCGAGGACGGCGAGGGTGATCAGGGTCTCGGAGTCGCGGCAGTCGGCGGTGACGGCGGCGTAGCCGGACTCCACGAGGTCGACGGGCTCGCCCGCGCTCGCGTCGGTGGTGCCGACGGCCAGGCGGGCGGTGGCGCCTCCGCTCGTCTCCCACGACAGGGCGAGCGGGACGGAGGCGGTGCGGTCGCCCTCGCAGTCGACGGAGGCGGGGGTGGAGGCGAAGGAGACGATCACGGGAGGAGCGTCGGATGCGGTGCCCGGCTCGGTGCCGGACGGAGCGGCGGAGGCCGTCGGCGCGGGGGCGGCGGCGCCGTCGGCCGCCTCCGCGGAGCCGGGAGCGGCGGACGTCGCCGGAGCGGTCCCGGACGGCGCCGAGGACGAGCCCGCGGACGCCGTGGCTGCGCCGGGCGCTCCCCCGCCGGCGGGCCGGACGAGCAGCACGATCGCGAGGACGACGGCGACGAGTCCGAGGGCGGCGAGGACGATCCCGGTGGTGCGGGCGGAGCGGGACGGCATCGGTCCTCCTGGGTCGGGACGGGACGGGTCGGGACGGGACGGGACGGGACGGGACGGGACGGGACGGGACGGGACGGGACGGAAGAGACGGGGTGGGACAGGGGCGCGGGGCCGGACTGACGCGACCGACGGGCGGGAGGGAGCGGGCGCGACGAGGGGGACGGCGAACAGGAACGGGGAGGGACCGGGCGGCGGGCGCCCGATCCCTCCCCGAGGCGGAGGCTAGGCCTCCTGGTCCTCACGGCGACGGCTGCGGGCGATCAGGAGCGAGCCGAGGCCGAGGGCGACAGCACCTCCCGAGAGCAGCAGCCAGGAGCCGGTCTCCACTCCGGTGGAGGGGAGGCCGCCGGGGCCGGTCGGCGCGGTGATCGGCGCGGCCGTGGCGGTCGGTCCGGCCGTCGGCACGACGGTGGGCTCCGGGGTCGACGTGGGCTCGGGGCTCACGGTCGGCTCGGGCGTCACGGTCGGCTCAGGAGTCGCCGTCGGCTCGGGGGTCGCGGTCGGCTCCGGTGAGCCGGTCGGCTCAGGAGTCGCCGTGGGCTCGGGAGTCGCGGTCGGCTCCGGCGAGCCGGTCGGCTCCGGTGAGCCGGTCGGCTCCGGCGTCGGCGTGGGCTCCGAAGTCCCCGGCAGCTCGACGGCGGCGCCCTCCGGCGCCACGGCGAGCAGCGCCCGGGCGACGTCGCTGAACGCTCCGACCGGGTGGTTGCGGAACACCGGCGAGGTGCCGAAGAGGAAGCCCTCGGTGCCCGACTCCGTCGAGAACGAGACGGCCGAGGCCTGCCCGGCCGCGTCGCTCCGGGACTGCCCGTCGGAGTCGACCCAGTGCCCGGCGACGAACGTGCCGTCCTCCGAGTAGCTCTGCTCGACCGCGACCGACTCGTCGAAGCCGGCGAACCACAGTGCCGGCGAGACGAACGCGGTGTCCTGCGGGTAGTCGCCGAGGACTCCGCCGCCGGGCGTCTCGACCGAGACGATGCCGTTGGAGCCGCTCGTGCCGGTCTGCGCAGTCAGCTCGGCCAGGCCGAAGTCGGACACGAAGGCCGCTCCTGCGCCGCCGCGGCCGACGACGTCGCCGCCCGCCGCGAGGAACTCCTCGACCACGGTGCGGCCCACGGCCTGCTCCGCAGTGAAGGAGAGGGCGCGTCCCACGTAGAGCACGTCGGCGCCCTCGAGGGTCGCGGTGCCCGCGGTGAGCGCGGCCGCGTCGACGGCGACCGCGTCGGCGAAGCCGAGCTTGGCCAGCGCGTCGCGGTCCTCGTTCGTGCCGGAGTAGGCGACGCGGAGGGCGTCGAGCGCCTTCCCGTCCTCGGCGCGCACGCGGTCGGCGGTGGTCGCCGTGAAGTCGACGCCCAAGGCGGCGGCGGCTCCCTCGGCGGCCGCGAGCCCGGCGGCGTCTGCACGGAGGGCGATCGTGCCGTCCTCGAACTGCTCGAGGGCTACGCCGTCGGCCAGCAGCGCGTTGACGGCCTGGTACTCCAGGACGCCGCGCGGCTCGAAGGCGAGGTAGTCGGCGCCTGCCGGGACGGAGCCGACCGGAGCCACGGCGGTCACCGGCTCCAGGCCGACGGCCGGGAGGGCGTCGGTGGTGGAGCCGATCGCCTGCACGTCGGCGCCCCAGAGGAGCGAGAGGCTCCAGGCCGAGACGTCGTACATCTCGGGCACGCGGCTCGAGATGTCGCTGCCGTCGGCGAGGAGGACGTTGGCGAGGCCGCGGACCGACTGGTGCATGTCGACAAGGTAGGTGCCCGCGGGGTAGGAGACTCCTCCGACGCTCGTGGCGGCCGTGGTCCGCGACACCTCGACGCCGTGGGCGAGCAGCTGCGCGACGAGGGTCTCGGCGTCCGAGACGGAGCGCTGCGTGCCGTCGACGGGGATGACGTAGGCGCGCGGGTACTCGGTCGTGTAGACGTCGGTCTCGTCCCAGATCTCGGTCCACTCGGTCGGCACGCCCGCGGGCAGGTCGGCCGCGGAGACGTCGGCGGGGATCTCGACGGCGGGGGCGCCGGTGACGCCGCGCTCGAAGATGGCGACCTGGTTGCTCAGGAGCGCGTCGCGGTTGGCCTCGATGTAGTCGACGGAGGCGTCCATGACGATCCCGGCGACCTCGACGTCGATGTCCGCGTTGGCCTGGCCCTGGGCGATCTCCTCCGGAGTGCTGTTGGCCGTGCGGCCGAGCGGAAGCTCCACCGTGTTGGTGATCGCGCCCTGGAAGGCGACGTACTGCGGGGCGAAGATGGGGGGCCAGTCGTCCCAGCCCGCGCGGATGTCGCGGTAGGGGATGAGGATCTTCCCGGTGTTGTCCGTGGTGGCGCTGCCGTCCTCGGCGAGGTAGGTGTTGCCGGGCACGTCGGCCTCGACGACGCGGCGCTCGATCTCGAGCGCGGTCGCGTAGGCGTGCGGGAGGAAGAGGTCGTACTCGTAGTTCTCGCCGTGCGGCGGGCCGCAGGGCTCGACCTGGAGGATCCCGGTGTAGCCGTGGATGTCGATGAAGTACGTGGGCTGGATCACGCTCGAGAGGTCGCGGATCACGGCCGCCTCGCTGGTGGCTCCGGTGATCATGTCGCGGTTCGGGTCGTAGCCCGCGGCGACGGCGCGCTGGCCGAGGGCGCGGCCGTCGGGGTTGTTGGTGACGGTGAAGTAGAGGCGGTTGCCCTCGAGCAGCGCCTCGGTCTCCGCGTCCTCGGCGGTGGCGACGCCCTCGATGTACTCGAGGATCGCGTCGCTGCCCTCCCACTCGTTGCCGTGGATGTTGCCGTTGAACCAGACCGGCACCTTGTAGCCGTCCATCAGCTCGGCGTCGGCGGCCGCGGCGGCGGGCTCGTACTTGAGCCGGTCGCGCCACTCGGCCTGCTGCGCCGTCTCGGCCTCGGTCTCGGGGGCGGTGACGGTGACCAGGTAGATGTCGCGGCCGAGGCCGGACTTCCCGACCACCTGGGTCGAGACCCGGTCGGAGCGGGCAGCGAGCGCGTTCAGCTGCGGCGCGATGGCGTCGTAGGGGGTGACTCCGCGCAGGAGCGAGGCGTCGGTCGGGTCGACGGGCACCTCGGTCAGCGGGGTCTGCTGCGGGTAGCTGGTCGGCACCGCGATCGGAGCGGACGGCGGACGCACGATGTCCACGCGGGTGTAGTCGGCGGGTGCTGCGGTCGTGGCGGTCGCCGGCGGGGCGACCAGGAGACCGCCGGCGGCGAGCGCGAGCGCGGTGCATCCGGAGGCGAGGGCGGTACGAGATCTCAAGCGGAGTTCTTCCCTTGTCGAGGCGTGACGGAACGGATCGGGCCCCCGTCGGCGTCTGGATCTCCGAATCGGATGTGAACCCTCTCAGGAAGATAGAGGCTCCATGTTTCCGTCACGTGTCGGCCGGGTCACCTCCGCGAGATGCCTCTTCGGTACGCCTCGCCCGGCGACTCGAGTGCCCGAGTGGCATCCGGCGAGAGGAGCAAGGAGGGCCCGGTCAGAGGAAGAGGGAGAGGACGAGCGTGGCGCCGAGCGCGAGGACGGAGGCGAGGGAGACGCCGACGGTCACGGACTTGAGGGCGCCGCGGACCGACTGGCCGAGGAAGCTCTGCAGCAGCCAGAAGGTGTTCGAGGTGACGTGGATGCAGAACAGCGCGCCGGAGCCCGCGGCGAGTGCGATCAGCAGCGGGTCGAGGCCGAGTGTCGCGGCGACCGGCGCGACGACTCCGGCCGCCGTGATCGCCGAGAGGGTGACCGAGCCGACCGCGATGTGCAGCACGGCCGCCATCACCCAGACGAGCAGCAGCGGCGCGGTCGCCGAGGTCGTGAAGTAGCCCTTCAGGATCTCGCCGAGGTCGCCCTGGGCGATCACCGCGGCGAGCGCCCCGCCGACGCCGGTGAGCAGGAAGATCTGCCCGCCGTCCTGGAAGCCCTTGGCGACCGCCTTCTCCATCCGCGCGGTTCCCACGGTGGACCGGCCGACCACTCCGGTGCCGATCACGGCGAGGAGGAGCGCGATGACGGGGTTCCCGAGGAACTGCAGCACCGGCAGCTCGACCCCGGAGACGGTGAGCACCGCCTGCGCGGCGATGAGCAGGAGGGCGAGGAGCATGGGCGCGAAGAGGAGCAGGAGCGGGCGCTCGCGGGCGGCGTGGGCGTCCTGCGCTCCGGCGGGACCCTCCGCGTCCTCGACGGACGAGCCGGACGAGCCGCCCGATGCCGCTCCGGCTCCGCTCGAGGACGCCCCGCCGCTCCCCCGCGCTCCGAACGACGGCAGCCGTCCGCCGTCCGCGGCGGGCGACGCCCCCACCGTCGCGAGCCCGGTCGTGTCGTCGCGCACGACCAGCTGCTCGTCGCGCGCCGGGTCCCAGAAGCCGAGGCGGAACGCGAGCGACATCAGCAGGATCGTGACCACGACCGTCGGCGCCACCACCGCGAATCCGCCGAGCATCATCACGCCCAGCGGCACTCCGAGCAGCCCCGCGAGCGCGACCGCGGCGAAGCCGGGCACCATCATCACGATGCCCGTCTCGAGCCCGACGGCGAAGGTCACGGCGACGATGCCGGTGCCCGCGCGCCCCAGCCGCGGCGCGATCCGGCGCGCGAGCGGGGCCGCGATCACGATCAGCGCGTCGACGAAGATCGTCTGCAGGTACGTGGCGAAGGACAGGCCCAGCGCGTAGGGGATCCCGCGGCGGCCGAAGACGCGCAGCAGGCCCTCGACGAGCCGGACGACGGCGCCCATCTCGTTGAGCATCGCGCCGATGAGCACGCCCCAGCCGATCAGGAGGCCAGCCTCCATCATCACCTCGCCGAAGCCGGTGGTCATCGTGGAGACGGTGTCGACGGGGCCGAGCCCGGTGAGCAGGCCGATCGCGGCGGCTCCCACGGCCAGCGCCAGCACCGGGTTGAACCGGAAGCGCACGATCGCGACGACCACCACGACGATCACGAGGGCGACGACGCCCAGGGTGTACCACTCGGGCATGACGTCCTCCTCCGCCCGCGACTGCGCGTGCCGTCACACCCTAGGGGACCGCCGCGCACCCCCTCGCCCCCGCCGGGCACGGGGCCCTAGCGTGGACGCATGGCACTGACGCTCCCCGAGCCCCGACTCCCCTCCCTCCTCGACTCCCCCGTCCTGCGCTGGGGGGTGATCGCGCCCGGCTCGATCGCCGGCTCGTTCGTCGAGGCGCTGCAGAAGCACACCCGGCAGCGCGTGGTCTCGGTGGGCTCCCGCTCGCTGGAGCGCGCGGAGCGGTTCGCGAGCCGGTTCGGGATCGAGCGGGCCTCGGCCGGCTACGAGGCCGTGGTCGAGGATCCGGAGGTCGACGTGGTCTACATCGCGTCCCCGCACTCGGAGCACGCCCGCCAGGCGCTGCTCGCCATCGCCGCGGGCAAGCACATCCTGGTCGAGAAGCCGTTCGCGCCGACCCCGGGCGAGGCCGAGATGATGGTGCACGCCGCGCGCGACGCCGGAGTCTTCGCGATGGAGGCGATGTGGATGCGCTACCTGCCGCACATGGACGTCGTGCGACAGCTGCTCGCCGACGGGGCGGTCGGCGCGCCCGCCGTCGTCTCGGCCGACTTCGGCGCCGCCTTCGACTTCGACCCCTCCAGCCGGATCTTCGACCCGGCGCTCGCGGGCGGCGGCCTGCTGGACGTCGGCGTCTACGCCTCCTCCTTCGTCTCGATGGTGGCGGGCACCCCGCAGAGCACCGTCGTCGCCGGCAGCATGACCTCGACCGGCGTCGACGCGACCGCGACGATCGTCGGCAGCCACGCGCACGGGGTGCAGTCGGTGGCCACCTCGACCGTGCTGGCCGACACCCGGCACGCGGCGAGCGTCGCTGGGCGGGCGGGGCGGATCGACGTGCACCCGTCGTTCTGGACGCCGGGCGGCGTGACGCTCACCCGCGGCTCCGAGAGCGGGTCGTGGATCGACGAGACGCCGCTTCAGGGCGGCGAGGGCCTCGCCTGGGAGGCGCTGCACGTCGCGCAGTACGTGACGGAGGGGCGCACCGAGTCGCCGCTGCACCCGCTCGACGAGGTGGTCGCCGTGGTGCGGACCCTCGACGACGCGCGCCGCCGGCTGGGCGTCTCGGTGTAGGGCGGGCGGCGGGAGACCGCGGTCCCGGCCCTCAGCCCGCCGGCAGCTCGACGCGGAAGCTCGTCCGCCCCGGCTGGGACGCGACGAGGACGCGCCCGCCGTGGGCGTCGACGACCGCCGCCACGATCGCCAGGCCCAGCCCCGTCGATCCGGTCGTGCGCGCTCGGGAGGAGTCGCCGCGGGCGAAGCGCTCGAACAGCACCGGCACCAGCTCCGGCGCGATGCCCAGACCGGAATCGGTGACCGTCACGACTGCGATCGGCCGCCCCTCCGACACCTCCTCGGCGAGGGCCGCCACGACCCGGGTGCCGGGGGGCGTGTGCACGGTCGCGTTCCGCAGCAGATTGGCGACCACCTGGTGCAGCCGGAAGCCGTCGCCGCGGATCTCGATCGGCTCCTCGGGGAGCTCGAGATCCCACTCGTGGTCGGGGCCCGCGGCGTGCGCGTCCGACAGCGCCTCGATCACGAGCAGCGTCAGGTCGACGGGCTCCTTCTCGAGGTCGCGGCCCTCGTCGAGGCGGGCGAGCAGGAGGAGGTCCTCGACCAGCGAGGTCATCCGGGTGGCGGCGGACTCGATCCGATCGAGGGAGTAGGCGGCCGACTCCGGCAGCTCGGTCCCGCCGCGCCGGGGCAGCTCCGCGTAGCCGCGGATCGCCGCGAGGGGGGTCCGCAGCTCGTGCGAGGCGTCGGCGACGAACTGCCGCACCTTGTCCTCGCTCGCCTGCCGCGACTCCAGAGCACCGGTGACGTGGTCGAGCATGCGGTTGAAGGCGGCGCCGACGCGGCCGACCTCGGTGCGGGTGTCGGCGTCCTCCTCCGGGACCCGCTCGACCAGCTCGACGGCGCCGCGGTCCAGCGGCAGCTCGGCCACGCGGGTCGCCGTCGCCTCCACCCGCTCCAGGGGCCGCAGTGCCACGCGGATGATCGCGGTGGCGACGAGGGCGACCAGCAGCATCGCCAGCAGCACCACCACGACGACCACCCAGGTGAGGGAGGCGAGCGTCTCGGCGACCTCGCCCAGGGGGACGCCGACGACGACGACGGAGCCCTCGACCGCCGCCGCGCGCACGCGGTAGGTCCCGAGGCTCCCGGGCAGCTCGATGGTCGCCTCCTCGCCCCCCGCGGCGACGGCCGCCGCGAGCACCGAGTCGGCCGGGTCCGAGAACTGCCGGCAGACCCCGTCGGCGTCGACGTAGGCGCCGATGAAGGAGCCGTCCGAGCCCTGGACGGCGGTGATGGTGCTGAGGTTCTGGCTCGGGCCGCCGCCGAAGGATCCGCTCGGGCAGGTCGTGGCCTGCTCGATCGCGCTCGACCCGCCGAAGCGGCTCGGCCCGTCGAAGTCCTGGAGGCGCGTGACCGACTGGCTGAGCGACGCGTCCGTGCTGCCGTAGAGGATCGACCGCGCCGAGAGCACGCTCACCGCTCCCACGACGCCCGCCGTCACCGCCACGAGCGCGACCACGGCGACGACCATCCGCCGCCGCAGAGTCCACGGCGCGCGCCGGCCGCTGCGGGAGCTGCGGAGGGCGGAGCGGGTCGCGAAGTCGCCGAGCGACGGGCGGCCGGTGCGGCTCACTGGTCGGCGGGCTTCAGGAGGTAGCCGGCGCCGCGCACGGTGTGGATCATCGGCGAGCGGCCGGCGTCGATCTTCTTGCGCAGGTACGAGATGTAGATCTCGACCACGCTCGACTTGCCGCCGAAGTCGTACGACCAGACCCGGTCGAGGATCTGGGCCTTGCTGAGCACGCGGCGCGGATTGCGCATCAGGAAGCGCAGCAGCTCGAACTCGGTGGCGGTCAGCTCGATCTCGTCGCCGCCCCGGCGGACCTCGTGGCTGTCCTCGTTCAGCACCAGGTCCCCCACGACGACCTCGGGGTCGTCCGCGTCGTTGGCGAGCAGGGTGCTGCGGCGGATGAGTCCGCGCATCCGGGCGACCAGCTCCTCGAGGGAGAAGGGCTTGGTGACGTAGTCGTCGCCGCCGGCGGTGAGCCCGGCGATCCGGTCGTCGAGCGCGTCCTTCGCGGTGAGGAAGAGGACCGGGGTCTCGCTGCCGTCCGCGCGGACCCGCTGCAGGACCTGGAGGCCGTCGATGTCGGGGAGCATCACGTCGAGCACGATCACGTCGGGCCGGAACTCGCGGGTGATCGTGATCGCGGCGCGGCCCTCGGCGGCGGTGCGCACCTCCCAGCCCTCGTAGCGCAGCGCCATCTGGAGCAGGTCGGTGAGGGTGCTCTCGTCGTCGACGACGAGGACGCGGATCGGCGTCCCGTCGGCCCGCTTCAGGCGGGTGCGCTGCGCGGGGGCGAGGTGCTTCGAGGGGGCCGGGGTGCTCATGACTCCAGTATCGGGAGTTCCCTATGGATCGGCTATGACCGGCCGATGCCGTCGCTGTGCGCTCCCGATGCGTCCTCCGCGGGATCGGCGTCGAGCTCCTCCGGAGCGATCGCCGCGGTGCGCGCGTAGCCGCGGACCCGCCGGTCGATGAAGGTCGCCGCCCAGAGCAGGACGCCGATCACGAGCAGCACCCCCGCGATCCCGTACTGGGCGGTGTCGCGTCCCGAGGTGATCGGCAGCACCAGGTAGACGCAGGCGATCGTGCCCAGCACCGGCAGCACGGTGGGGGTCCGGAAGTGACGGTGCTCGACCGGCTGCCGCCGCAGCACCAGCACGGAGACGTTGACGACGGCGAAGACCGCCAGCAGGAGGAGCGACGTGGTCCCGCCCAGGAGCACCGCGATGGGGTCGGAGGGGTCGCGCGACACGTAGGCGGTGAGGAGCAGGGCGATCACCGTCGTGAAGAGGATCGCGGCCCACGGCGTGCGCCGTCCGCGCAGCACGTTCTGCAGGAACGGCGGCAGCACGCCCTGGCGGCTCATCCCGTAGAGCAGGCGGCTGGCCATCATCATGTTGATCAGCGCGCTGTTGGCCACGGCGAAGAGCGAGATGAAGGGCAGGAGCGTCGAGATCGGGAAGTCGGGCGCCGCGGCCTCGACGACCGTGACGAGCGGAGTGTCGTTGCCGGCCAGCTCCCCCACGGGGACGATCGCGACGGCGAGCGTGGATACGAGCACGTAGACCACGGCGGTGATGCCGAGACCCGTGAGCATCACGCGCGGGAAGATGCGGCTGGGCTCCTTCGTCTCCTCCGCCATGTTCACCGAGTCCTCGAAGCCGACCATCGCGAAGAACGCCAGCGAGGTCGCGGTGCTCACCGCGAGCAGCAGCGACTTGTCCTCCGGCGCCTCGAACGCGACCACCCGCGAGAAGTCGGCCTGCCCGCCGAACACCGCGAAGAAGCACACGAAGATCACGAGCAGCAGGCCCGAGAGCTCGATCAGGGTGAGCACCACGTTCAGCCCGACGCTCTCGGCGACGCCCCGCAGGTTCACCAGGGCGATGCAGACCATGAACACCAGCGCGATGCTCAACCGCGTCCCGGCGCCGTCCCCGAGCCCGAAGCCGATCGCGAAGTTGCTCGCGAAGGCGCCCGAGGCGGCGGAGGCCGAGGTGATCCCGCTCGCCATCACGGTGAAGCAGACGAGGAACGTGACGAAGTGGATCCCGAACGCCTTGTGCGCGTAGAGCGCGGCGCCCGCCGCCTGCGGGTACTTCGTCACCAGCTCCAGGTAGGAGCAGGCGGTGAGCGTGGCGACGACGAACGCGATCACGAAGGGGAGCCACGCGGCCCCGCCCACCTCGGCCGCGACCTGCCCGGTGAGGGCGTAGATCCCGGTGCCGAGGATGTCGCCGACCACGAACAGCAGCAGCAGCTTGGGGCCGAGCACCCGCTTGAGCTCGGGCGGGGCGGACGTCTCTCTCGTGGCGGTCATCGTCGGCCCCTCCCGTTGCGGATGAGCGCGAGCCTACGACCGCGGGCACCGCCCCGGGAAGAGCGGGCGCCCGGGGAGCAGGAGTCGACGTCACCCACGACTCCGCCGTCGCGCCGTGCGCAGCGCAGCCTCCACCTCGCCGGCGGGAGGCTGCGCGAGGCCGGCTGACCGGATGCTGCCACGGCCGGAGCCTGCCCGGGCGTCCGGTGGTCCCCCGACCCTCCGGCCCGCGCGGAGCCGGGGGGTCCGCCGCATGTCCGGATGCTGCCGTGCCCGGATGCTGATCTGGTGCGGCCGACGGCCCTCCGCGAGGCTCGGAGGACCACGACGAGAGGACGGACCATGACCGCCACTGCACCCGCCGCCACCCCGCACCTCGGCCCCGTCGCCGCCGGAGGCGCCCTCGCCTGGGCCGCGCTGGCCGCGCTGCTCCTGCTCGGGGAGCCGCACCCCGCGGCTGTCCTCGTGCTCGTGCTCGCGGCCGCCGCCGCGACCTCGCTGAGCGTCGTCGCCGTCGCCCGCCGGCAGCCCCCCGCCCGCCGCACCGGCGTCGTGATCGGTCTCCTCGCCCCCCTCCTCGCGAACGCCGGTCTCACTCCGCTCGCCGCGCTGGTCGGCCCGGCCGTGCTCGGAGCGGTGGCGCTGGTCCTCGCCGGTGAGCTCGCCGTCGTCGCGGTTCTCGCGCGGCGGCGCTGAGTGCGCGCCTCCTACACTCGGGAGGGTCGGGAGAACGGGGGGCCGCCGGTGCTGAGCGAGAACGCGATCGCGCTGTACCTGCACGCGTCCGTGCGCGGAGACTGGTCGCTCGAGAGCGCGTCGGACGAGCTCGGCGTCACCGTCGACGGCCTCCGCGAGGCGCGCGACGAGCTGATCGGGCTCCGGCTGCTCGCTCCGCTGCACGCGGGGGCGGAATCGCTCGCCACGGCCGCACCGGACATCGCCCTGGCCGAGCTGATCGCCGAGGACGAGCGGCGCCTCCTCGAGCTGCAGACCGGGATCACCCGCCGCCGCAGCGAGCTGATGGCCCTCGTCCCCGCCTACCGGAGCGCCCGCAGCGCCCTCGCCGCCGCGGAGCAGGTGGAGGTGATCGAGGACCCGGCGACCGTCCTCCGGCTGCTCCTCGACCTGCAGCGCGGAGCCTCGGAGGAGGTGCTGATCGCCGCTCCCGGCACCAGCAGCGTGGAGCGGCACGAGGCGAGCGACGCCGTCGACCGCGAGCTGCTCGGGCGCGGCATCGCGAGGCGGACGCTGTACCACGACCGCCGCCGCGACAACGCGGCCCTCCGGCGCTCGGTCGCGGAGCTGGAGCCGCTGGGCGCGCGGTTCCGGACCCTCCCGGTGCTGCCCTTCCGGCTGGTGGTCTTCGACCGCTCCCTCGCGATCGTCGCCCGCTCCCGCGACGAGGACGACCGCGCCGCCCTGGTCGTCCGCTCCCCCGAGCTCGCGGCGACCCTGGCGCGCGTGTTCGACGCGGCGTGGGAGTTCGCAGCGCCCCTGCACGCGGCAGGTGCCGAGGAGGAGCCCTCCCTCTCCGCGGTGCAGCGGTCGATCCTGCAGGGCCTCGCCGCCGGGCTCACCGACGAGGCGCTCGCGGCACGGCTGGACCTCAGCGTGCGCACCTGCCGTCGGCACATCGCCGGTCTCTTCGAGCTGCTCGGCGCCGAGAGCCGCTTCCAGGCGGGCGTGCTCGCGTCTCGGCGGGGCTGGCTGCCGGTCCGGCCGCGCTGACGCAGGCCGTCGGCGAGCTCAGCGCCGCGGAGCCGGGCGCCGTCCGTCGAGGGCCCGCTCAGCCCGCGTGCGCTCCGAGGAACGCGAGCGCCCGCGGCCAGGCGTCGGTCGCCGCCTCGGCCTGGTAGGTCTGCTCGTTCGCGTCGTTGAAGAAGGCGTGGCCCGCTCCCGGGTAGACGACGACCTCGACGTCCTTGCCCTCGGTCGCCTCGCGGAGGCGCGGCACCTGCTCGACGAGGGGAGCGTCCTGATCGCCCAGGAACGCCAGCACCGGCACCTGCAGCGCGCCGAGCTCCTCGGCGGACGCGGTGACGTGCCCGTAGAACGGCACGGCCGCCGCCAGCCGCGGCTCGGCCAGCGCGAGCGCCCACGAGAAGGTGCCGCCGTAGCAGAACCCGGTGACGGAGACGCTGGTCGCGCCCTCCTGGCGCAGGAGCCGCTCGACGAGGGCGCGGAGGATCGCGACGGTGCGCGTCGCGTGCTCCGGAGTGAAGACGGGGGCGAAGAAGGTGCGCAGCTCGACCTGGCGCGGCAGGCGCCGCACCGGGTGGTCGTAGTCGGCGCGCTGCTCCTCGTCGAGCTGCTCGAGCAGGCCGCTGTCGGCCAGGAGCTCGGGGGCGACGACGCTGTAGCCCTCGGCCGCGTAGCGGTCGGCGACCGAGCGGATGTGCCCGTCGACCCCCCAGACCTCGTGGATCAGGATCAGCGCGCGGCCGCCCTCACCGCTGCGGTACACCGGTACGTCGTGCTCGGCCAGGGTCCAGGTCTCATCGCTCGTGGGCATGCTCGCACCCTAGCCCCGGAGCCCGGGAGCACGCGTCGTCAGAAGTCGTACTCGCAGTTGCGGAGGTTCGCCACGTCCTCGGTGAGCGTCGGCTCCCCGCCGAGCAGGAACGCGTAGTTCTTCGAGTTGGAGGCCAGGAAGCGCAGCGTCGAGTCGTGCACGCAGTCGCGCTCGGTCAGCAGCACGGACGAGCCCAGGGCCGCCGCTGTCGTCGCTCCCGAGAGGGCGTCGGCGAAGGAGGACCCCGCGGCGAGGAAGACGCTGTCCTGCAGCAGCGACTGGGGGTAGGCGCTGTTCAGCTCGACGCTGGTCTCGTAGCGGTCGCGGCCGGCGATCCTCGAGACCGAGGGGGCGAGGCCGCGACGCGCGAAGTCCGCCACGTACGCGTCCCGGATCGAGGGGTCGCCGCCGAGGAACTCCACGTGCTCCGGCGCCAGGTCGCGCACCGCGGTCGCGGTCGCGGAGTCGGCGCCCGACGTCGCACCGTCGACCAGCAGCACGGGCTGCGCCCGCCAGCCGGCGATCGGCGCGGCCGACAGTGCGTCGGGGAAGTTCGTGCCGGTCGCGACGAACATGTTCGAGTAGGGGCCGGTGCCGAAGGCGTCGGCGACGATCCGGCGGGAGGTGTCGTAGCGGTCCGTCCCGCCGATGCGCTCGGTGCCGCCGACGATCGAGCGGATCGCGGAGAGGACCCCGGGGCTCACGCTCAGCTCGCTGCCGACGACCACGACCCGCTCCGGGCGGAGGCGGCGGATCTCGTCGGAGACGACCCGAGGCAGGCGGTCGGGATCGGTGAGCAGGAGCGCGCCTCCGAGGGCGGCGGCGGCCGGGCCGGCGCTCAGCGCATCCGGCCAGTTCGCCCCGCTGGCCACGTAGAGCACCGGGATGCCCGGGGAGAAGTAGCCCGTCGCCTCCACCGAGGTCGCGTAGCGGTCCGATCCGGCGAGGCGGCCGGTGTACTGCTGGTAGTCGCTGCTCAGCGAGAGGTCGATCCCGGCGGCCGATCCGCCCACCGGGACGCGCACGTCGCCCGCGTCGCCCGAGCGGAGGACGTGGTCCCAGTAGCTGTCGTCGATCACGTCGTCGCGGCTCGACGCCCGGACGAGGTAGTCGCCCGGGACGACCTGCTGGAACGAGTACGGGTTGTCGCCGCCCGTGATCAGGTCGAGCTCGCCGGTGCGGAAGTAGCCGTCGGTTCCCGGGTCGCGGTACCAGATGTCGACGCGCTGGTCGCCCGCGACGCCGCTCAGGCGTCCCTCGAGCGAGCCCAGCCGTGCGGTGCGCAGCTGCACGCCGGCCGCAGGGGCCTGGAGCGGCTCGGCGCTGCGGGCGACGGCGCTGCCGCCGGACCAGAGGTCGGCGTACAGGTCGGCGTTGTCCTTGATCAGCAGGTAGTAGGTCTGCCCGGCGGTGAGCCCGTCGATGCTGAAGGTGAGGTCGCCGGCGACGGAGTGGTTCCCGAGGAGCCCCGCCTCGCTCGACCAGACCTCGACGTTCAGGAGGGCGCCGCGGGGAGTGGTGGTCGCGATCGAGCCGTCGGCCTCCTCGACCACGACACGGCCGCTGATCGACGCCGCAGCGCTCGCACGGGCGGCGCTCGGCGCCTCGTCCGGCACGGCGGGCAGGGGGGACTCGGCGCTGGGCTGCCAGAGCGGCTGCCCCTCGGGGAGCACGATCGAGCGGGGCGCGTCGGAGGCGGCGTCGAATGCGGCGACGGGGGCGGCCGACGGCGCGGCCGCCGATGCGGCGGAGGCGAGCGGGCCGGAGGTGATCGCCAGGGCGGCGACGAGGACCGCGGAGGCGGCGGACCTCAGAACGAGCGGGGACACGGCGGAGTGCCTGCTTCCAGGAGGAGGTCGCCCTGCGGCCGACCCGGCGGAGGGGATCGCGCTCATGCTAGCGGCGGCCCGCGCCCCGTCGTCCTCCCCGATCAGGGGTCAGGAGACAGGCGGCGCGACCAGGATGTCGTCCCACTCCAGAGCGCGCTCGAACCGGAAGCCGTGCCGCTCGTAGAGGCGGCGGGCGTCGCTGCGCTTCAGCACGTCGAGCCGGAAGGGCAGACCCGGCCGCGCCTCCTCCGCCATCACCCGGCGCAGGACGGCGCCGCCGACTCCGCGTCCCTGTGCGTGCGGCGCCAGGTAGAAGTGCTCGATCCAGACCGCGTCCGGCTCGACCCGCGCGGCGATGCTCCCGGCGAAGGCGCCGTCGAGCTCGATCACCCGGGTGAGCTCGGGCCGGTAGCCGTCGAGGAAGCGGTGCCGCACGCGGTGCTCGTCGTAGCGGTCGAGCGACTCGAGCGACGGGCGCATGACGACCGCGCGCAGCTCGGCGATCGCCGCGGCGTCCTCCGAGGTCGCGGGGCGGAGCGACCAGCCGGCGTCGTCGGCCACGGTCAGCGGCCGCGGGGCTTGCGGGTGCGCCGCACCGCCGGCGCCGACGCCTTGGCGCGGGCCGGCTTCTTCTTGCCGCCGCCGGCCCTCTCCGCCTTCTCGCGCGCCTCCCGCGCCTTCGCCTTGGCGGCCTTCGCCCGCGACTCGACCTTCGGCGTCGCGGCGGTTCCGCGCGTGGTGTTCGCGCTGCGGCCGCGGACGACTCCGATGAAGTCCTCGACGTCGTCGCCCTTGTCGTCCGTCACCCAGGCGAGGCGGACGGAGGAGGGAGCGACGCCGGTCACCGGCACCGCGGTGACGTCCTTGCGGCTGTGCACGCGCGCCACCGACTGCGGCACGATCAGCACGCCCACGCCGGCCGCGACCTGCTCGACCGCGTCGTCGAGGCCGGCCATGCGCGGCAGCGGGCGCCGCGAGCCGTCCGCGAGCTCCTCGGCGACCGCGGCCCACTCGGGCACGTCCTCCGGGTCCTGGAGGAGGTGCTCGCCGGCCAGCTCGGCGACGTCGAGCTCCTCCGCGGCGGCCAGGACGTGCTCGCGGCCGACGACGGCGACGGGCTGCTCGTCGTAGAGGTGGATGGAGCTGAGGGCGGAGGAGGAGACGTCGCCGCGGACGAACGACAGCTGCGCGCGGCCGTCGAGCAGCGCCTGCTCCTGCTCGCGCTCGGCGACGACGGTGATGCGCAGCGGGAGATCGGAGCGGCGCTGGCCCCAGACGCGGGTCCACTTGGTGGGGGTGACGCCGGGCACAAGGGCGACGGCGAGCACGGGGCCGGCCGGGACGGCGTCCTCGGCGTCGGAGTCGGCGGCGTCGGAGTCGGCGGCGTCGGCGGCGTCGTCGACATCGCTGTCCCCGGCGTCGCTGTCCTCGGCGTCGAGGTCGGCGGAGTCGAGGTGGTCGGAGTCGAGGTCGTCGGAGTCGCCGTCCTCGGAGGCGCCGTCCGTGTCGTCCGACTCGGTTCCGGCTCCGGCGCCGACCGCGCCCGATCCGGCCGACGCGTCGACAGCCGCCGCGTCCGCCCCGCCCTCCGGACGCCCCTCCGCCTCGGGAGCGGCCTGCGGGTCGACGGTCTCGGGCTGCTCGCTCATCCCCTCAGGGTAGGTGGTCCGCGCCGCGCCGGTAGGGTTGCCGCATGGCCAAGGCGACACAGACGATGAAGGCTGCGACCGCGGCGAAGAAGCTGCAGGTCTACCTGCCCGCGACCCCGGAGGAGTTCCAGGAGTCGGCGATCACGCGCGAGCAGTACGACGAGCTCGCCGCGAACCCGCCCGCCTGGCTCGTGCAGCTGCGCGAGGAGGGGCCGCACCCCCGCTCCGTCATCGCCTCCCGGCTGAACGTCTCCATCTCGGGGCTCGCCCGCGGCGGCGTCACCGAGGCGCTGACCACTCCCGAGATCCAGGCCCTGCTCGACGAGGTCCCCGAGTGGCTGCGCGTCGAGCAGAACCGCTACGCGGAGGTCCGCCGCGAGCAGGCCCGCATCAAGTCCGAGCGCGCCGCCAAGGCCGCCGACTGACCCCACCCCCGCCTGCAGGACCCCGATCCGGCGCGGGCGACGTGGCCTGCGGACCGGAGCGGGATCCCGCCGAGGGGAGCCGCGCGGCTACTGGTTCGAGAACGCGGCGTCGAACGACGCGGTCGGGGTCCTCCAGAGCAGCGAGCGGATGAAGCCGACGGCCTCCTTCGCGCCGTGGAGGCGGTCCATCCCGGCGTCCTCCCACTCGATGGAGATCGGGCCGGAGTAGCCGATCGACTCCAGCGCCCGGAACGCGTCCTCCCACGGGACGTCGCCGTGCCCCGTCGAGACGAAGTCCCAGCCGCGGCGCGGGTCGCCCCAGGGCAGGTGCGAGCCGAGCACGCCGGCGCGGCCGTTCTTCGGGCGCAGGCGGGTGTCCTTGCAGTCGACGTGGTAGATCCGGTCCTTGAAGTCGACGATGAAGCCGACCGGGTCGATGTCCTGCCACATCATGTGCGACGGGTCCCAGTTGAAGCCGAAGGCCGGGCGGTGCCCGATCGCCTCGAGGGTGCGCACGCTCGACCAGTAGTCGTAGGCGATCTCGGACGGGTGCACCTCGTGCGCGTAGACCACGCCGTTCGCGTCGAACTCGTCGAGGATCGGGTTCCAGCGGGTCGCGAAGTCCTCGTAGCCCTCGTCGATGACGGAGGCCGGCACCGGCGGGAACTGCGCCACGTAGGGCCAGATCTTCGAGCCGGTGAAGCCGACGACCACGTCCACGCCGAGCTTGCGGGCGACCCGCGCCGAGCGCTTCATGTCCTCGGCGGCGCGCTGCCGCACCCCCTCCGCGTCGCCGTCGCCCCAGGTGTAGTCGCGCACGAGTGCCTTGTGGCGGAAGTCGATCGGGTCGTCGCAGACGGCCTGGCCGGTGAGGTGGTTCGAGATGGCGAAGACCTCGAGGCCGTAGCGGTCGAGGATCTCCAGGCGCGAAGCGGCGTAGGCGTCGTCCTCGTCCGCGCGCTTGAGGTCGAGGTGGTCGCCCGAGGCCGCGATCTCGAGGCCGTCGTAGCCCCACTCGGCGGCGAGTCGGGCGACCTCCTCGAAGGGCAGATCGGCCCACTGCCCGGTGAACAGCGTCACGGGGTGGGTGGCGGGGTAGGTCTTCTCGTCGCTCATGCGGCGATCTCCGTCCGGTCGTCGGCGGCGGGCACGGTCACCCAGGCGCCTGTCTCGGCCGCGTCGAGCACGGCCTCGGTGATGCGCGCCGCGCGGAGGCCGTCGGCGAAGGTCGGCAGACCCTCCACGTCGGCGCCCGCCACGGCGGCGTAGGTGTCGCGGGCGAACGCTGTGAAGGCGTCCTGGTAGCCCATCGGATGACCGCTCGGCACGATCGAGAGCCGGGCCGCATCGGGCGCGAGGATCGAGGCGTCGCGCGGCACCAGCAGGGCGCTGTCGCGCCGACCGACCCACAGAGTCTCGGGCAGCTCCTGCTCGAAGCGCAGCGACTCCTCCAGCCCGGAGACCTCGAGCACCAGCTCGTTGCGGTGGCCCGCGGTGACCTGCGAGACGAGGAGCGTGCCGACGGCGCCGCCCTCGAGCCGGACGATCAGGCCGGCCACGTCCTCGGTGCTCACGGGGCGGCCGCCGCGCTCGGCGTGGACGGTGCTCGTGATCGCGGCGAGCGAGTCGATCCGGTCGCCGGTGACGAACTCCAGCAGATCGACCAGGTGCGAGCCGATGTCGCCGAAGGCGCGCGAGCGGCCGCCGGCGGCCGGGTCGACGCGCCAGTTGTCGTCGGAGGCGCCCAGCAGCCAGTCCTGGAGGTAGCTCCCGCGGACGGTGACCAGGCGGCCGGTCTCGCCGGAGGCGACGCGGGCACGGGCCTCGCGCACCATCGGGTGGAAGCGGTAGGCGAACGGGACGGTCGCCACCACGCCGGCGGAGGACGCGGCCGCAGCGAGCGACTCCGCCTCCCGCAGCGTCGCGGCGAGCGGCTTCTCGCACACCACGTGCTTGCCCGCCTCGATCGCCGCGAGCGCGAGTGCGGCGTGCGTGGCGTTCGGGGTGCAGACGTGCACGAGGTCGATGCTCTCGTCCTCGATCAGGGCCCGGGCGTCCGGGTAGGCGCGCTCGACGCCGAGCTCGGCCGCCGCCCGCTCGCCCTTCTCCGGGGTGGAGGAGGCGACTCCGGCGAGCACCGCTCCGGCGCTGCGGGCCGCGCGGCTGTGCACGGCCGCCATGAAGCCGCCGCCGAGCACGCCGACGCGCAGGGGCGCGGGCATCAGGAGAGGGTCGCTTCGGTCGGGTCCCAGCTCTCGGGCAGTGCGGGGCGGGGCGTCACGGAGCTCGTGACGAGGACCTTCTCGCCGGTCTCGGCGGCCTCGAGGAGCGAGAGCATCACGTCGGTGACGTGGTACGCGAGGTCTCCGGAGGCGGCCTCGGGGCGGTCGGCCCGGATCGCACGGGCGAGCTCGAGCACGCCGGTGCCGCGGGAGGCGGTCGAGCCGGTCGCCGCGATGACCTCCGGCTCGGCGGACCCGCGGCGGTGCAGGGTGATCTCTCCGTCGTGCTGGTTCGGGTCGGGGAGGACGAGGGTGCCCTCGGAGCCGTTGATCTCGACGAAGCCGGTGCGCGGCAGGCTCGACTCGAAGCTCCACACGCCCTGGGCCGAGGCCCCGGACTCGAAGCGGAGCAGCCCGCCGATGTGCGTCGGGATGGTCACCGGGAACTCGGTGCCCTCCTTCGGGCCGGAGCCCACCACGCGGGTGGCGCGGGCCTGGGACGAGACGGCGGTGACGCTCTCGACGGGGCCGAGGTTCTGCACGAGCGTGGTGATGTAGTACGGGCCCATGTCCAGCAGCGGTCCACCGCCCTCGGCGAAGAAGAACTCCGGGTTCGGGTGCCACGACTCGGGGCCGGGGCCCTGGAAGAGGGTGAGGGCCGAGAGCGGCGTGCCGATGGCTCCGCTCTCGATCACGCGCTGCGCCGTCTGGAGGCCCGCGCCCAGGAAGGTGTCGGGAGCGGTCGCGACGCGCAGCCCCTTCTCCTTCGCCAGCGCGAGCAGCTCGATCCCGCTGTCGCGGTCGAGCGAGAAGGGCTTCTCGGTCCACACGTGCTTGCCCGCCTCGACCGCGCGGCGCGCGACCTCGACGTGCGCGGCCGGGATCGTGAGGTTGACGACGATCTCGATGCCCTCGTGCGCGAGGAGCTCCTCGACGGTGCCGGAGGCGGGGACGCCGAAGGCCTCGGCCTGGGTCCTCGCCCGCTCGAGGTCGATGTCGGCGACGAAGAGCACCTCGAGGTCGGGGAAGACGGTGAGGTTGGTCAGGTACTGGGTGCTGATGTTGCCGGCGCCGATGACGCCGACGCCCACGCGGCCGGTGCCGCTCATGCGCCGAGCCCCGAGACGTAGCGGTGGGCCGACTCCAGGCCCTCGA
The DNA here is from genome assembly GCF_009834265.1 of Rathayibacter sp. VKM Ac-2805. Classification (NCBI taxonomy): domain Bacteria; kingdom Bacillati; phylum Actinomycetota; class Actinomycetes; order Micrococcales; family Microbacteriaceae; genus Rathayibacter; species Rathayibacter sp. VKM Ac-2805. The sequence continues at coordinate 883,492 of NZ_CP047185.1, read as the reverse complement.
AGATGTCGCCGGCGTAGGCGTCGAACTCCAGCACGGGCAGGGCCTGCGGAGCGGCGGCGAGGATCGCCGGGACGTCCATCGCGCCCTCGCCCGCGGGCAGCTGCTCCTGGGTGTCGGCCGAGATCGGACCGTCCTTCACGTGCAGGAAGCGCACCTGGTCGCCGAGGCGTCCGAGCACCTCGACCGGGTCGTCGCCGCCGACGGCCGCCCAGTAGGTGTCGAGCTCGAGGACCATGCGCGGGTCGAGCAGGCCCGCGAGGTGCTCGAAGGCGCTGCGGCCGTCGACGCGGTTCTCGAACTCGAAGGCGTGGTTGTGGTAGCCGAGCACCAGGCCGCGCGCGGCGGCGGAGTCGACCAGCGCGTTCAGCTCGTCGGCGATGCGGGCGACGTCGTCCGCGGTGGTCCAGCGGGTCGGATCGACGAAGGGGTCGATCACGGTCTCGACGCCGAGCGAGACGGCCGTGTCGAGGATCTCGTCGACGGTGGCGCCGCCCTGCGGGCCGAGGAGGCGCGCGTGGGCGCTGGGAGCGCGCAGTCCGCTGGCCGGGAGCGCCGCGCGGTAGGCGTCGGCCAGGTCGACGAACCCGAAGAGCTCGACCGTGGTGAAGCCGATCGCCGCGAGGCGGTCGAGGGTGGCGGGCAGATCGGCCGCGAGCGGCTCGCGCACCGAGTACAGCTGGACAGAGAGGTCTGGGGGTGTGGCCACCGGTGGGGCTCCTGATCGCATCGGAAGGTGTGCCTCGAACCCTACGCGGACTTTTGCTCACGGACAAGCAAAACTCGCCCTGCACGCCCGCCAAGTCGGGCGCCCGCCGCACAGAAGCACGGGCGCTGTGGTTGACTCTGGCCATGTCCCCGCGCCGCCGCATCACCGTCAGCGCGGTCGGCGAGCTGCTGCTCCTGCTGGCCGACGGGGCGCCCCGGACGCGGGCCGACGTGGTCGCCGAGACGGGCCTGCCGCGTGCGGCCGTCTCCGCCCAGCTCGACGTCCTCACCGCCTCCGGCCTGGTCGCCCGGCAGGACGACGCCCCCTCCTCCGGCGGCCGTCCCGCCGCCCGCGTGGCCTTCGACCCCCGGGCGCGCAGCCTCCTCGCCGTCGACCTGGGCGCCGCGCACGCCGTCGTCGCCCTGACCGACCTCGACGGCACGGTCCTCGCCCGCCGCCGCGAGAGCATCGCCATCGCCGACGGCCCCCTCGCCGTCCTCGGCCACGCCCTCGACGTCGCCGCGGCCCTGCTCGGCCGGACTCCGGCGGCCGGCCCGCTCGCGGGAGTCGGCGTCGGCGTCCCCGGACCCGTCGAGCACGCGACGGGCCGCCCGGTGAAGCCGCCGATCATGCCCGGCTGGGACCGCTTCGACATCCCGGAGTTCGTCGGCCGCCGCCTCCCCGTGCCCGTCCTCGTCGACAACGACGTGAACCTGCTGGCGCTCGGCGAGCACGCCGACCACTACGCCGACGTCGACGACCTCCTCTACGTGAAGGTCTCCACCGGCATCGGAGCCGGGATCGTCAGCGGCGGCGCCCTGCAGCGCGGAGCCCTCGGAGCGGCGGGCGACCTGGGCCACGTGCAGGTCCCCGGCGACCGCGGCGAGGCCGACCTCGAGGCGATCGCGAGCGGCTCGGCGATCGCCCGCCGGCTGACCGAGTCCGGGATCGACGCCGCCAGCACCTCCGACGTCGTCACCCTGCTGACCGGCGGGGACCCCACCACCGTCGAGCTCACGCGCGCCGCGGGCCGCGACATCGGCGAGGTGCTCGCCACCTGCGTGAACCTCCTGAACCCGTCCGTCATCGTCGTCGGCGGCAGCATCGCCCAGGCCAGCCACGAGGTCCTCGCCGGGGTCCGCGAGGTCGTCTACCGCCGCTCCCTCCCCCTGGCGACCCGCGCGCTCGACATCGTGCAGGCCGCGGCCCAGGGCGGAGGCGTCCGCGGTGCCGCCCTGATGGTCCGGCGCCACCTCCTCTCCCCCGCGCACGTCGACGCCTTCCTCGACGCCTGAGCCGCCGGCGCGAGCCGTCCCGCCCCGGTGAGACGCCGCGGGTCGGCGTGCCGATTCGACCGGGCGCCGCAGGGGGCAGAGAATGAATCGGTGCCCGACCTGCAGCTCTCCTTCCCCTGGGAGACGCAGCCCGTCTTCACGGACGCCGAGCCCCCGCACCTCCGGAGGGTCGTCGCCGACTCCTCGGACCGCGTCGCCTGGCTCCGCGCCCGCTCGCGCGGCATCACGGCGACCGACGTCGCCCGCCTCTCCTCCCCCGCCGCGATCGGCAAGGCAGCGCTCGACAAGCTCTACGGCACCGGCTTCGGCGGCAACGCCTTCACCGACCACGGCCGCGCCCGCGAGCCCGAGATCGCCGCCTGGGTACGGAGCGAGCACGCGATCGAGCCCAGCAGCACCCTCTTCCACGCGAGCCAGGAGCGGCGCCACCTCGCCACGCCCGACGGCATCGGCCTCCGCGAGGACGGCCGGCTCGAGCTCTGCGAGATCAAGACCACGACGAAGCCGTGGCGGAGCATCCCGCGCCACTACCTGCGGCAGGTCTTCTGGCAGCAGTACGTCCTCGGCGCCGAGCGCACGCTCGTCGTCTGGGAGCAGCACCGCGACTTCGTGCCGATCGAGGGCGAGCCGAACTCCCGCTGGGTCGACCGCGACGAGGACGAGATCCACATCCTCGTCCGCCTGGCGGGGATGCTGATGGCCGAGCTGCACGAGCGGACGCGCGCCCGGTGACGGTCCTCCTCCTGCACGGCCTGGGCGGCGACCGCTCCCAGCCGCTGGGGCTGCTGCGCTCCGCCCTCCCCGCCGGCAGCGAGGTCATCGCTCCGGACGTCCGCGCCCACGGCGCCTCCGAGCTGCTCGGCGCGCCCGGCGACTTCGCCCTCGAGGCGCTCGCCGACGAGGTGACGGAGGAGGTCGTGCGCGCCGGAGCCGCGCACAAGCCGCTCACGGTGCTCGGCATCTCGATGGGCGCGGCGATCGCCCTGCGCCTCGCCGTCCGACGCGTGCTGCCGATCGACCGCGCCGTCTTCGTGCGCCCCGCCTTCACCGCCGAGCCGCTGCCCGAGAACCTCACCGTGTTCCCCGTCATCGCGCAGCTGCTGCACGACCACGGAGCGAAGCGCGGCGAGCGGATGTTCCGCGCCTCGGGCCTGTTCGCGCGCGCCGCCGAGGTGTCCCCCGCGTCGGCGGAGGCGCTGACGCTGCAGTTCCGCTCCCCGCGGGCGGCCGAGCGCGCCGTCCGGCTCGCCCAGATCCCGCGGAACGCCGCCTACCGCGACTCCGGAGAGCTGGGCGAGGTCATCGCGCGCACCCTGGTGATCGCGGCCGAGCGCGACCCCGTGCATCCGGTCGAGGTCGCGGAGGCGTGGGCTAGGGCTCTTCCGGATGCGGACTGCGAGCGGGTGCCGGCGCGGGACGAGGGCTTCGCCGCTCAGCAGGACCGGATCCGCGGGCACGTCCGCGGCTGGCTCGCTCAGCGCTGAGGTCCTCGAGCGCGAGCACCAGGCCGACGAACGCGAGCCAGAGCACTGCGATCGCCGTCGCCACGAACTCGAGCGTCCCGCCGAGCCGCAGCCACACGCGCAGGAGGGACAGGATCCCGCCCGTCCCGGCGACGACCGCCACCGAGATCCCGGCGGCGAGCGAGAGCCGCGCGACCGCAGGGCGCCCCCGCACGGTCGCCAGCTGGAGCATCGCGGCGCAGGCGGCCCCGAAGCCGAGCACGGCGGCCGAGGTGTGGATGAGGTCCTGCCAGCGGAAGGCCGGCCCGACCGGCAGCGGGCAGCCCGCCGTGCAGGTCACCTGCGAGGCGAGCGCGAAGCAGGCGGCCGCCAGGAGGATCGCGCCCGCCGGGCGGAGGGCGGGGAGCAGGCGGGCGCGCACCGGCCAGGCGCCCGCGGCGATCAGCGCGCCGCCGGCCGCCACGAGCAGAAGAGCGGCCTCGAAGGCGCCCGCCGTCGGCAGGTCCGGCGCGCCCATCTCGCTGACGTAGACCCAGCGGCTGGTGCCGATGCTGATCCGGGCGGCCAGGAGGACCACGAGCCCGGCCAGGACAAGGAGGGCACCGCCGACCAGCAGGGTACGTCGGCGTCGCATCCCCTCATCGTGCCAGACCGGGCGCCCGCGGCTCCGCGCGCCAATCTTCTCCCGAGGGTGACACCCCCGTAACAGCGCCGACTCATTGCCTCGATTGACTGGTCGAGGCGTCGGATGCGGGGATCGGGGGCGACGTCCTCGGCACGCTCCACCCGCACGCCTCAGCGACAGGAAAGGCGACGATGCACACCAGCGCGCTCGGGCACGGCCTCGCGATCGGCGAGATCCCGGAGGAGGTCGTCCTCCCCGACACTATGACGGCGGCGGTGATCGACGCGCCGGGCGACGCCTCCGCCCTGCACCTGGCGACCGTGCCGACCCCCTCCGCCATCAACGCCGAGTTCACCGTGAAGGTGGTCGCGGCCGGCGTGAACCCGCTCGACGCGAAGACGCGCGCGGGCCAGGGGGTCGCCTCGCAGATCGCCTCCTACCCGGCGGTCCTCGGCCACGACTTCTCGGGCGTCGTCGTCTCGAGCCCCTACCCGGCGCATCCGCTGCGGCCGGGCGACGAGGTCTACGGCTTCGTCATGGTGCCGCGCTACTCGGGCTCCTACGCGGAGTACGTCAGCGTGCCGAGCGTCTCCATCGCGCGGAAGCCGTCGACGCTCTCGCACGTGGAGGCGGCCGGCGTCCCGCTCGCGGCGCTCACCGCCTGGGGCATGGTCGTCGAGCTCGCCAAGGCGCACGAGGGCCAGCGCATCCTCATCCACGCCGGGTCGGGCGGAGTCGGCCACTTCGCCGTGCAGTTCGCCGCCTACTTCGGCGCCTCGGTGATCGCGACCGGCTCGACCCGCAATCTGCAGTGGCTGCGCGAGCTCGGCGCCGCGCAGGTGATCGACCACACGGCCGAGCGCTTCGACGAGCTGCTGTCCGGCGTCGACGTGGTCATCGATCTGGTCGGCAACGTGCACGACGACACGGGCTCGCGCTCGCTGAGGGTCCTCCGCCCCGGGGGCCTGATCGTGAACGCGCCCACCGGGAGCTGGCCCGGGTTCTTCGAGGAGGCGGCCGCTGCGGGCGTGCGCGCCTCCACCTACCGCGTCGCTCCCGACGGGGCGACCCTCGGCGTGGTCTCGCGCCTTCTCGAGTCGGGCGACGTCCGCGTCTTCATCGACGGCATCTTCCCCCTCGCCCGCGCCTGCGAGGCGCACGAGCAGCTCGAGACGGGCCACACCCGCGGCAAGATCGTCCTCACCGTCTCCGAGGGCTGACCTCGGCGAGAGGCCACTCGGATACGCCACGCGGTGCGCGTCGCGTACCCGGGTGGCGTCTCGCGGGGAGGGTCAGGCGAGAGAGCGCTCGAGGACGAAGTCGTCCTCCCAGCGGTCGCCGACGAGGAAGCGCTTGCGGCCGACGACCGCGAAGCCGTGCTTGGAGTAGAACCGCTGAGCACGCGCATTCTCCTCGTTGACGCCGAGCCAGACGCCCGCGGCACCGTGATCCAGCGCCTCCTCGAGGGTCGCGGCCATCAGCGCGGCCGCCGCTCCGGAGCCGTGCCGGCCGGGCAGGAGGTAGAACTTGCTGAGCTCGACGGTCGGACGCAGCCGGATCGCCGCGACGACGTCGGCGTCGGCGGGCTCCCCGCGCACGAGCATCGCGTAGCCGGTCAGCGCGCCGGAGTCGTCGTCGACCAGGAGCGAGCGGAGCGGATCGGCGAGGTGGTCGCGGAAGCGCTCGACCGAGAGCACGGTGCGCACGAACTCGGCCTTCGCCTCCGCGGTGGTGTGCGGCGGGCAGGCCAGCGGGAAGGTCGCGGCGGCCAGCTCGGCCAGGGCCTCGGCGTCGGCGGCCGACGCGCGGCGGACGGTCACGGGAGGCGCGGCGGAGTGGAGCGGCGGATCACCGGTCCAGTATGCCGGGACGACGAAGGAGGGGGCCCGCCGAAGCGGACCCCCTCCTCACGTCAGTGCGCGCTCGGCTCAGGCCAGGACGTTGACGTCCAGCGGGATGCCGGGGCCGAAGGTCGTCGAGACGGCGGCCTTCTGGATGTAGCGGCCCTTCGAGGAGGACGGCTTGAGGCGGAGGATCTCGTCGAGCGCGGTCTTGAAGTTCTCCTGGAGCTGCTCCTCGGAGAACGCGGCCTTGCCCACGACGAGGTGCACGTTGGCGTGCTTGTCGACGCGGAACTCGATCTTTCCACCCTTGATCTCGGTCACGGCCTTCGCCACGTCCGGGGTCACGGTGCCGGTCTTCGGGTTGGGCATGAGGCCGCGGGGGCCGAGCACCTTTCCGAGACGGCCGACCTGGCCCATGAGCTCCGGGGTCGAGACGGCGGAGTCGAACGAGGTGTACCCGCCCGCGACCTTCTCGATGAGCTCGGCGCCGCCGACCTCGTCGGCACCGGCGGCCAGCGCGGCCTCGGCGGCCGGACCGGTCGCGAACACGATGACGCGGGCGGTCTTGCCCGTGCCGTGGGGCAGGATGACCGTGCCGCGGACCATCTGGTCGGCCTTGCGGGGGTCGACACCGAGCTTGAGGGCGACCTCGACGGTGCTGTTGAACTTGGCGGAACCGGTCTCGCGGGCGAGCGCGACGGCCTCGTCGGCCGTGTAGAACTTGCCCTCTTCGAGCTTGGCCGCGGCGGCCCGGTAGGCCTTCGACTTCTGTGCCATGTTGTTTCTCCTTGAAACGAGAATGTGGTTCTAGAGCCTGGCGGGCTCTCCCACGGGGGTGATGGAGTTCTGGTGGTGCCGCGATCGCGGCCGTGACTGCTGCTCGCGGGAGGCGGAGAGGTCCTGCGGAGGCGTTTCCGGACCGGGCGTGCGACACCGCTGAGGGGCCGCCGTCGGGTTCTCGAGGCTTCCGCGGTGGGTCCGCGCCGGTGGGCGCGTCGCTCCCGCCGTCGAGCAGCGCGTCGCGCTACTCGACCGTGATGCCCATCGAGCGGGCGGTGCCGGCGATGATCTTCGCGGCGGCGTCGATGTCGTTGGCGTTCAGGTCGACCTGCTTCGCCTCGGCGATCTCGCGGACCTGCGCCTGGGTGAGCTTCGCGACCTTCACGGTGTGCGGGGTCGAGGAGCCCTTGGCGACGCCGGCGGCCTTCTTGATGAGCTCCGCCGCGGGCGGGGTCTTCAGCACGAAGGTGAACGAGCGGTCCTCGTAGACGGTGATCTCGACGGGGATGACGTTGCCGCGCTGCGACTCGGTCTGCGCGTTGTACGCCTTGCAGAACTCCATGATGTTGACGCCGTGCTGACCGAGCGCCGGACCGATCGGGGGCGCGGGGTTGGCCGCGCCGGCCTTGATCTGGAGCTTGATCAGGCCGGTGACCTTCTTCTTGGGGGCCATTCTGATTCCTTTTCTCAGGGTTCGAGCGGTCGGGGGCTCCCGGCCGCTCTCCCGCGCATCCGACGGTGCCGGATCGCGGTGGAGGAGGGTCGTCCGGCGCGCACAGGGGCGGGCGCCGACACGAAAACCCGTACGAGCTTACACGAGCGGACCCACCCCCGACAGGGCTGAGGAGGGGCCGACGCCCGGGGGCGCGTGGGGCGGTGCCGGAGGGGGCGCCGCCCGGAACGGCGAACGCCCCCTCCGACGTGCGGAGAGGGCGTTCACGCGGCGCGGAGGCGACGCGTCAGAGCTTGGTGACCTGGTCGAACGACAGCTCGACCGGGGTCTCGCGCTCGAAGAGCGAGACGAGCACGGTGAGCTTGCCGCTCTCGGGCTTGATCTCGCTGATCGAGCCGGGAAGACCCGCGAACGAGCCCTCCTTGATGGTGATCGTCTCGCCGATCTCGAAGTCGACCTCGGCGGGCAGCACGCGCTGGGCCTGCTTCTGGCCCTTGGCACCGGAGGTCTTCGAGGGGGCGACGTCCTTGATCTCGACGAGGCTCTTCAGCATCGTGAAGGCCTCCTCGAAGCGCAGCGGGGTCGGGTTGTGGGCGTTGCCCACGAAGCCGGTGACGCCCGGGGTGTGGCGGACGACCGACCACGAGTCCTCGTTGAGGTCCATGCGCACCAGCACGTAGCCGGGGATGCGCACGCGGGTGACCATCTTGCGCTGGCCGTTCTTGATCTCGACCACGTCCTCCATCGGGACCTGGACCTCGAAGATGTAGTCCTCGGCCTCGAGCGAGACCTTGCGGTTCTCGATGTTCGACTTCACGCGCTTCTCGAAGCCGGCGTAGGAGTGGATGACGTACCACTTGCCCGGCTTGCCGCGCAGCTCGGTCCGGAAGGCCTCGTACGGGTCGATGTCGGCGAGGTCCTCGCCTGCGGCCTCGGCGTCCTCGGCGGCGACCTCGGCCTCGTCCTCGACGGCCTCGAGGGCCGCTTCGGCCTCCTCGACGGTGTCGATGTGCGCGGCCTCGTCGACCGCGGAGTCGGCCTCGGGGTCGTCGACGGAGCCGATGGCGTCCAGCGCTGCCTCGAGGTCGGAGGCGAGGTCGTCCTCGGACTCGTTCTCGTCGATGATGCTCAGCGCACCCTGCTCGGCGGGCTCGACGGCGTCCTCAGCCTGCGACTGGACGTCGCCCTCCTGCTCCTCCTCGACCTCCGACGACTGCTCGGCAGCCGTCGCCCAGTCGACGTCGTCGCGGTTTCTGTCAGACACTCGTCACAACTCTCTCTCGATCGATCGGTCGCGCCCCTCGGGGCGCGTCCCGCTGTCGCCGGCACCCTCCGCTCGCGCGGCCCGGATGCTCTCGGGTCAGGCGGCGGGTGTGCCGAACACGTACGTCACGGCCAGGGCGAACACCCAGTCGAGGAAGGACACCAGCGCCATCATGATGACGACGAAGATCAGCACGACCACGACGTAGTTGCCCAGCTCCTTGCGGGTGGGCGTCACGACCTTCTTCAGCTCGGCGATGACCTGCCGGATGAAGAGGGCGATGCGCGCGAACGGGTTGCGCCGCGCGGCTCGCTGCTGATTGGCGATCGCGACGACGTCCTCGCTCGGCTCGTCGACTGCTTTCCCGGCCACCTGCACGCACCTTTCCCGCACCGGAACCTCCGGTGTGGCCGACCGCCCGTCATGGGCGGCCCTGGACCGATGACCGCAGCGTCGCGGGGACCGCGTGCGACGGGCATCGATGTGCAGGGCGGACAGGGCTCGAACCTGCAACCTGCGGTTTTGGAGACCGCTGCTCTACCAATTGAGCCACCGCCCTATGGATGCCGTTGCGAGCATCCGAGGAGGAGACCGACCCGCCACCCCACCGCCGCGACCCTCGCGGGCGCTGTGGATGAGGGCAGAGATCGACTACCTCGGACGAGTGTACGTGGACCCGCAGGGCGTGTCCAGCCGAGCGGCGGGGGGCCTCGGAGCCCCGTGCGCGCGCAGGATACGCTGGCCGTCGTGTCCTCCACCACGCGCATCTCCGCCCGCATCGCCGCCATCGCCGAGTCCGCCACTCTGAAGGTCGACGCCAAGGCGAAGGCCCTCCAGGCCCAGGGCCGCCCGGTCGTGTCCTACGCCGCCGGCGAGCCCGACTTCCTCACTCCCGAGCACATCGTCGAGGCCGCCTCGGCCGCCGTGCTCGACCCGAGGAACTACCGCTACACCCCCGCGGCGGGCCTCCCCGACCTCCGCGCGGCCATCGCGGAGAAGACGGCGCGCGACTCCGGATGGGCCGTCGACCCCTCGCAGGTCGTGGTCACCAACGGCGGCAAGCAGGCCGTCTACCAGGCCTTCCAGACCCTCCTCGACGACGGCGACGAGGTGCTGGTGCCGACCCCGTACTGGACCACCTACCCCGAGGCGATCAAGCTCGCCGGCGGCGTTCAGGTGGACGTGTTCGCGGGCGCCGACCAGGGCTACCTGGTCACGGTCGAGCAGCTGGAGGCCGCGCGCACCGAGCGCACCAAGGTGCTCCTGTTCGTCTCCCCCTCCAACCCCACCGGCGCCGTCTACTCGGCCGAGCAGACCCGCGAGATCGGCGAGTGGGCCGAGGAGCACGGCCTCTGGATCATCGCCGACGAGATCTACCAGAACCTCGTCTACTCCACCGGCGACCAGGACGACGCGAGCCCGCTTGAGCACGCGACCTCGATCGTCGAGGCGGTGCCGGCCCTGCGCGACCGGACGATCCTCGTCAACGGCGTCGCGAAGACCTACGCGATGACCGGCTGGCGCGTCGGATGGATGGTCGGCCCGGCCGACGCGATCAAGGGCGCCTCGAACCTGCAGTCGCACCTCTCGAGCAACGTCTCGAACATCTCGCAGCGCGCCGCGATCGCCGCCCTCACCGGCCCGCAGGAGCCGGCCGAGGAGATGCGCCTGGCCTTCGACCGCCGCCGCCGCACCATCGTCGCCGAGCTGAACGCGATCGACGGGATCGAGTGCCCCACCCCCGGCGGCGCGTTCTACGTCTACCCCGACGTGAACGGGCTGCTGAACCGCGAGTGGAACGGCACCACCCCGACGACCTCCCTCGAGCTCGCCGACCTCGTCCTCGAGCAGGCCGAGGTCGCCACCGTCCCCGGCGAGGCCTTCGGACCGAGCGGCTACCTCCGCCTGTCCTACGCCCTCGGCGACGACGCGCTCCTCGAGGGCGTGCGCCGCTTGCAGCGACTCTTCGGCACCGTTTAGCCCCTCTCCTCCTGCGTCGTCGATCGGCCGCGGCCGGCTCGACGACGGGGTGCGTCGCAGAGAGCGGGATGCGCAGCGCGGACGACGATCCGCCGACACGCGGATCGCCGGTCGCCGCTCGACCGCGCCTCACGGTGACCGGCAGGTACTGCGACGGGCCTGTCCGACAGGTGAGGGGTGCCTGGCATCTCGGGGCGGGGAGGGCAAGAGGGAGGCGGAAATCGGGGATCACTGTCGCCGGAGGGGTGCGACAGGGCACGCTGTGAGGATGAGCGAAGACCACGCCGTCCGAGTCCGCGACCTGCGGAAGGACTACGGGGGCGCTCCGGCGGTCGCGGGAGTCTCCTTCGACATCCACCGGGGCGAGACCTTCGCGCTCCTCGGCCCCAACGGCGCCGGCAAGTCGACGACCATCGAGATCCTCGAGGGCTACCGCGACCGCTCCGGCGGCGATGTGTCGGTGCTCGGGGTCGACCCGCGCCACGGCGACCTGACGTGGAAGGCGCGTCTGGGGATCGTCCTGCAGTCCAGCGGCGAGTCCGGCAACGCGACGGTCCGCGAGCAGATCGCGCACTTCGCCAGCCTCTATCCGCGACCGCGCGACGTCGACGAGACCATCGAGGCCGTCGGGCTGACGTCCAAGGCCCGCTCGCGCATCGGACGCCTCTCGGGCGGCCAGCGCCGCCGCGTCGACGTCGCCCTCGGCATCATCGGCCGCCCCGAGCTGGTGTTCCTCGACGAGCCCACCACGGGCTTCGACCCCGAGGCCCGCCACTCCTTCTGGGACCTGATCGCCCTGCTCAAGAGCGAGGGCACGACCATCCTGCTCACCACCCACTACCTCGACGAGGCCGCCCGCCTCGGCGACCGCGCCGCCGTGATCTCCGGCGGGCGGCTCCTGGCCATCGGCCCGATGAGCGCGATCGGAGGGGACGAGGCGCGCGTCCCGATCGTGCAGTGGCGCGAGGACGGCGTGCTGCACCGGCTGCGCACCACCGAGCCCGCCCGGACCGTCGCCGAGCTGCACTCCCGGATCGGTGAGCCGACGGCCCTCGAGGTCGTCCGCCCCAGCCTCGAGGACATCTACCTCGACCTCATCCGCGAGGACCGCGACGCGGTCGACCTGATCGGAGAGCCCGCGTGACCGCCGTCGCCACCCGCCCCCGCACCCTCTCCACCGGCCCGGGACGCACCGTCCGCCTCGGACTCGCCCGGGCCCGCTACGAGATCCGCTCGTACTTCCGCGCTCCGGACCAGGTGTTCTTCACCTTCCTCTTCCCGGTGCTGCTCCTGACGATCTTCTCGGTCGCGTTCGGCGACACCGCGGTGATGCAGGCGAACCCGCAGGACCCGGGCATCCCGATGGCGGAGTACTACGTGCCGGGCCTGGCCGCGGCCGGGATCCTGCTCTCGGGCGTCCAGAACCTGGGCGTCGACATCGCGGTCGAGCGCGGCGACGGCACGCTCAAGCGCCTCGCGGGAGCACCGCTGCCGGTCTTCAGCTACTTCATCGGCAAGTTCGGCCAGGTGCTCGTGACGAGCCTCGCGCAGACGGCCCTGCTGCTCCTCGTCGCGGCGACGGTGTTCTCGGTCGAGCTGCCCACCGACAGCGGGCGCTGGGCGACCTTCGCCTGGGTCTACCTGGCAGGAGTCGCGACGTCGGCCATCCTCGGCATCGCCGTCTCCGCGCTGCCCCGCTCGGGCAAGAGCGCGACCGCCGTGATCGTGCCGCCGCTGCTCGTGCTGCAGTTCATCTCGGGGTCGTACCTGTCGTTCACGACGCTGCCGGACTGGCTGCAGAACACGGCGAGCGTCTTCCCGCTCAAGTGGATCGCGCAGGGCATGCGCGCCGTGTTCCTGCCGAGCGGGTTCGAGGAGGCGGAGGTGAACGGGTCGTGGGACCTCGGCGGCGTCGCGCTGGTGCTCGGTATCTGGCTCGTCGTGGGGCTCGTCGCCTGCCGCTTCGGCTTCCGCTGGATCCGCCGCGACAGCTGAGCCGGAGGAGGCCGCGGGCGGAGGGCGCGCGTCCCCGGGAGCGCGGGGCCTGCGCGCGCAGACCGCGCGGACTCAGACCGCGGTGCCGACCACGACGGGCTCGGGGTGCAGCAGCACGCCGAACTCCGCCAGGACGCGGCCCTGGACGTACCGGGCGAGCTCGGCGACCTGCTCGGCCGTCGCTCCTCCGCGGTTGGTCAGGGCGAGGGTGTGCTTGCTCGACACGGCGGCCCGCGAGCCGGGCAGGGCGAAACCGCGCGAGACGCCGGCGTGCTCGATCAGCCACGCGGCGCTGAGCTTCACCAGGCCGTCGGCGCGGGGAGGCACGGGCAGCCCGACGGGCGCTCCGGCCTCGACCGCGGCGAGCGGAGTGATGACGGGCGCCTCCGCCGTCGGCTCGACCGGCCAGCGCGGCGCCTCGGGCGGCAGGGAGTCGGCGAACGCGCTCGTGACGAGGGGGTTGGTGAAGAAGGAGCCGGCGCTCGCGGTGTCCGGGTCCTCCGGATCGAGGACCATGCCCTTGCCCGCGCGCAGCGCCAGCACGGTCTCGCGCACCCGCGCGAGCGGCACGCGGTCGCCGAGAGCGACTCCGAGCGCCGACGCCAGCTGACCGTAGGCGACGGGAGTGCCGTCGCCCTCGGCGCCGACCTCCTCGAGCGCGAACTCGACGGCCAGCACCGCGCCCCGGCGGCCCTGCTTGATCACGGAGGTGCGGTAGGCGAACTGCAGCTCCTCCGCCGTCAGCCGGACGGGCTCGCGGGCGCCCTCGTCGAGGAAGTCGACCGCGACCAGGGTGTCCGAGAGCTCCTGGCCGTAGGCGCCGATGTTCTGCACCGGCGACGCACCGACCGTGCCGGGGATGCCGCTGAGGGCCTCGAGGCCCGCCCAGCCGCGCTCCACGGTCGTCGCGACGAGGCCGTCCCACGACTCGCCCGCCTGCACCCGCAGGAGCACGCGCCCCGGCTCGTCGGAGGGGAGCCGCTCGACGCCGGTGGTGCGCACGCGCACGACCGTGCCCTCGACCCCGTCGTCCCCCACGAGGAGGTTGGAGCCGCCGCCGAGCAGCAGCCACCGCTCGTCGTCCGACCACAGGCCGACGAGCGTCTCGACCAGCTCCGCCTCGGTGGCGGGCTCGACGAGGCGCTCGGCGGGTCCGCCGACGCGGAGGGTGGTCAGGGCGGAGAGCAGCGGCGCGGAGGTCACGCGAGTCGGACCCGTGCCTGGGCCTTGCCGAGGACGGACTGGCCCTCGACCGAGACGGCGAGGTCGACGCGGACCCAGCCCTCCTCGGCGTTCACAGCGCCGATCCTGGCGACCACGTCGATCGCGGCGCCGTCGCGCGGGTCCACCACGACGGGGCGGGTGAAGCGCACCTGGTAGTCGACCACGCGTCCGGGGTCCCCGACCCAGTCGACGACGACCTGCACCGCGGTGCCCATCGTGAGCATGCCGTGCGCGAGCACGCCGGGCAGGCCGACCTCGGCGGCGACGTCGTCGCGGTAGTGGATGGGGTTGAAGTCGCCCGAGGCGCCCGCGTAGCGCACCAGGGTGCCGCGGTCGATCGGGAAGCGGCTCTCGGCGACGACCTGGCCGACGCTCAGCTCGGCGAGAGCGGGCAGTGCGGTGCTCATTCGTCTCCCCTGACCACGAGGGTCGAGATCGCGGTGACGACGTGCTCGCCGCTCGCGTCGACCATGCGGGACTCGGTGGTGACCATCGAGTGGACGCCGAGCTTCTTGATGGCGGCGACCGAGAGGGTCGCGGTCAGCTCGTCGCCGGCCACGACCGGACGGGACAGCACGAAGCGCTGGTCTCCGTGCACGACGCGGCTGAAGTCGATCCCGCCGTCGGGCTCGGCGAGCAGCTGCTGGAGCGTGAACTCCTGCACGACGACGGCGAAGGTGGGCGGAGCGACGAGGTCGGGGTGCCCGGCGGCGCGGGCGGCTTCGACGTCGTGGTGCAGGGGGGAGGTCGCGGAGACGGCGCGGGCGAACTCGCGCACCTTCTCGCGCCCCACCTGATAGGGCTCCGTGGGCGCGAAGACGCGCCCGACGAGTTCGGGGTTCACTGGCACCCGGCCATACTAGGCGCTGCCGTCGCGGGGCCCTCGGGGCTCCGGAGGCGCCGCCTGTGGTCACCCGGGTATGACCACCGGGAATTTCCCATCCGTGTATGGCTGACCCGCGGCCGAACTTCTCCGAAGCTGGCGGGCATGTCGACACCCACTCCCGAGCGCGACTGGGCGACCTACGCCCGCGAGCTCGGCACCAACATGCACCGGGCCCGCATCGCCAAAGGCGCCAGCCAGGAGCGGATCGCCCACGCGGCCGGGCTCGCGGGCTACACCTACCAGAAGTTCGAGAAGGGCGAGTCGAAGCCCGGCTCGCCCGCGAACCCCACGCTGCACACCCTCCTCGCGCTCTGCGAGGCGCTCGAGATCGAGCTGACGGACCTCCTGCCGCCCGACCCGCCGCGCACCTCACGCGGCGCCGAGTAGCCGGAGCACCGCGCCGGCCAGCCGCGACCCCGAGCTGAGATCGAGGTCGACCTCGCCGAGCCCGTCGGCCTCCAGGCGGAGCCTGTCCTCCCCCGACTCCCCCGGGCGGCACAGGGAGACGTGCACCGTCGCGCCCGCGGCCCCGTCTCGGCCCGCCCAGAGCACCACCGGGAGCGAGCTCGCCGCGGAGCGGTGCAGCCGCTCCCCCGCCGCGACCAGCTCGTCGTGCTCGCCCGCGCACCAGCGCGGGCACCCCTCGTCGTTCCTGCCGTCCATCCGCTCCTCCACGTTCCGCACCCCTCGGTCGAGGAGACCAGCCCACCAGGCGGTACCGACACCGAGGGCCCGCCGCGCCCCGATCCCGACCGGGGTGTGGACAGGAGACGGTCGTCCGCCCGTTGTGGAGGAGCGAGGACCAGGGTCCCATACGCAGGTGGTGCCGCCAGGGGTCCGGCACGAAGCACCGGCGCGGTGTCAGCGGTGGACGATCAGCCAGGTCGCGATCGCCGTGGTCGAGCCCGTGTTGACCATGCGGTGCGGCCGCTCGCACGGGAACGTGATGGCGTCGCCCGGCCCGAGGACGACCGACTCGTCCTCGAACTCGACCGTCAGCTCTCCGAGCGTCACCGTCCCCATCTCGAACCCGTCGTGGCGGAGCAGCTGCCGGTGCGCCGTCGAGGTCGAGCCCGGCGGGTAGGTCGACTCGAAGAAGTCGACGGCGTCCAGCGGACGCGGCGCCAGACGGCGGAACAGCACTCCGCCCTCGAGCGCCACGGGCGCCGACTCGCGCGCCCGGACGACCGCGGTCTCGACCGGCGCCGACGCGCCCTGGTCGAACACGGCGGACAGCGGGACCCCCAGCGCGTCCACGAGGGCGATCAGCCGGCCGACCGAGGGCTGCATGGCTCCGCGCTCGATCTGCGAGACGGCGCTCACGGAGATGCCGAGTCGCCCGGCGAGTGCCTTCAGCGACAGGCCCGCCGAGAGCCGCAGCTCCCGCAGCCGGGCGCCGAGTCCGGCCCCGTCCGCGATCGCCCGGGCGGCCGCCTCGTCGGGCGCGGTGTCGTCGGAGGGCATGGCCCGTCCCCTCTCGCGGATCGTCACACAGCCGTAACGGAGCCGAAACGAGCGGCGGCCTCCCGACTCGTAGCGTGGCCCGCGTGAAGTGATCACTTCACTCGGAACGCTCTCCGCGACGCCCCGCCTCCTCGGCCGGACGTCCCGACCACCCTGACACATCCGCTCCGTGCCGCTCTGCGCACGACCGCCCGAGAGGTGGATCCACCCATGTCCGACCGCGTCACCGCACCCCGAGTCACCGCTCCTCCCGTCGATCCGGATCCCGCCGCCGCGGCGAGCGCCGGCTACGACGACCGCCTCTCCAACGAGGACCTCGCCCCGCTCCGGAAGCAGCGCTGGTCGAGCTACAACATCTTCGCGTTCTGGATGTCGGACGTGCACAGCGTCGGCGGGTACGTGACCGCGGGCTCGCTCTTCGCGCTGGGCCTGGCCGGCTGGCAGGTGCTCGTCGCCCTGGTGGTGGGCATCGTGATCGTGCAGGTCTTCTGCAACCTCGTCGCCAAGCCCAGCCAGGTCACCGGCGTGCCCTACCCCGTCATCAACCGCGCGATCTTCGGCATCCGCGGCGCGAACATCCCGGCGATCATCCGCGGACTGATCGCGATCGCCTGGTACGGCGTGCAGACCTACCTGGCGGCGCAGTCGCTGAACATCGTCTTCCTCAAGTTCTTCCCGGGCATGGCCGCCCTGAACACGCCCGAGGCGTCGTTCCTCGGCCTCTCGGCCCTGGGCTACCTCTCCTACGCGATCCTCTGGGTCGCGCAGGCCGCGCTGTTCTGGCGGGGCATGGAGTCGATCCGCCGCTTCATCGACTGGGCGGGACCGGCGGTCTACGTGGTGATGCTCGTGCTGGCCGTCTACCTGGTGTCGCAGGCGGGCTGGGAGAACATCTCGCTCACCCTCGGCTCCGGCGAGCCGCTCGACCTCGCCGCCGCGGTGCCGGTGATGATCTCGGCCGTCGCCCTGGTCGTCTCCTACTTCTCGGGCCCGATGCTCAACTTCGGCGACTTCTCCCGGTACGCCCGCAGCTACGGCGCCGTGAAGCGCGGCAACCTGCTCGGCCTCCCGATCAACTTCCTCTTCTTCTCCCTCCTCACCGTGATCACCGCCTCGGCGACCGTGCCGGTCTTCGGCGAGCTGATCACCGACCCGATCGAGACCGTCGAGCGGATCGACACCTGGTTCGCCGTGCTCCTCGGCGGGCTCACCTTCGTCATCGCGACGATCGGCATCAACATCGTCGCCAACTTCATCTCCCCCGCGTTCGACTTCTCGAACGTCAACCCGAAGAAGATCAGCTGGCGGATGGGCGGCATGATCGCCGCCGTCGGCTCGGTGCTGCTCACCCCGTGGAACTGGTACTCGAACGACACCGCCATCCACTACACGCTCGGCATCCTCGGCGCGCTGATCGGACCGCTGTTCGGCGTCCTCATCGCGGGCTACTACCTGATCAGCCGCCAGCGCGTCTGGGTGGACGACCTCTACACGATGAGCGAGAAGGGCCGCTACTGGTTCTCGCGCGGCTTCAACCCCAACGCCGTCTGGGCGACCGTGATCGGCGGAGTCCCCTCCGTCGCCTCGGTGCTCGTGCCGCGCTGGATCGCGGAGGCGGGAGGCGCGGAGTTCACCTGGCTCGGCGACTACAGCTGGTTCCTCGGCTGCGGGCTCGGCTTCGTCGCGATGGCCGTGCTCGAGCGGCGCGCGCCGCGGATCGGGCGCCTCGACGAGGACCTCGAGAACGTCAGCGACGGCTCGACCGTCTGATCCGGCCGGCACGGAGGAGGGATCCGATCCGGCCGCTCCGCATCCCGCGGACCGGCGGCCGGGCGGGCCCCTCCCCCTCCCGGCACCCGAAGCGAGGAACCACCATGCGCATCACCGTCGTCAACCCGAACACCAGCACCGCGATGACCGCGGCGATCGGCCGGGCCGCCCGCTCCGTCGCCTCGCTCGGCACCGAGATCACGGCCGTCACCCCGCCGATGGGTCCGGCGTCGATCGAGAGCCACTACGACGAGGCGCTCGCCGTGCCCGGCGTCCTGCACGAGATCGCCCGGGCGGAGGCGGCCGGCTGCGACGGCGCGGTCGTCGCGTGCTTCGGCGACCCGGGTGTCGATGCCGCGCGCGAGATCGCGAGCGGCCCGGTCGTGGGGATCGCCGAGGCCGCCATGCACATGGCCGCGCTCGTCGGCCGGGGCTTCAGCGTGGTCACCACGCTCTCGCGCACGAGCGGCCGCGCCTGGGACATCGCCCGCCGCGCCGGGTTCGGCGACGCCTGCCGCCAGGTGCGCGCCTGCGACATCCCGGTGCTCGAGCTCGACGACCCCCGCTCCGACGCCCGCCGCGCGATCCTGGCGGAGTGCGCCGCAGCGCTGGCCGTCGACGGGTCCGACTCGATCGTGCTGGGCTGCGCGGGCATGGCCGACCTGTGCCGCGACCTCTCACGGGAGCTGGGCGTGCCCGTGATCGACGGCGTCGCCTCGGCGGTGCGCCTGGTGGAGGGGCTCGTCGCGATGGGCGTCAGCACCTCGCGGCGCGACGAGTACGCCGCGCCGCGGACGAAGGCGATGGCGGGGCTGCTCGCTCCGTTCGAGCGGGTCTGAGGCTCCGCGCCCCGCACGGTCGGGTGTTCTACCGGACCGCCGGGCCGGACCCACCTGCGAGGATCGGGGGATGAGCGTCCTCCGCGATCTCGGCCTCGGTGCCCGGCTCTTCCTCCGCGGCTTCCGCACCTGGGTCCGCTCGCCGCGGGCGATGCTCCTCGGCGCGATCCCGCCCCTGATCGTCGGCCTGGTCTTCGTCGGCGTGCTGATCCTCGTGCTCACGCGGGTGCAGGACGCGGTGACCGCGCTCACGCCGTTCGCCGGCGGCTGGGACGAGGGCACGGCCGCCACCGTCCGCCTGGTGCTCTCGATCGCGGTGGTCGGGGCGGTGCTCGCCCTCGGGGTGGTCCTCTTCGCCGCGGTGACCCTGCTGGTCGGCGACCCCTTCTACGAGCGGATCTGGCGGCGGGTCGAGGACGACCTCGGCGGCGTGCCCGACGAGCGCGAGAGCACCTTCTGGCAGGGGGTCGGCCGCGGCCTCCGCGACTCCGCCGTGCTGGTCGCCACCTCCCTCGGGATCGGCGTGGTCCTGGTGCTGCTGGGCCTGGTGCCGCTGGTCGGCTCGATCGTCGGCCTCGTCGCGGGCGCCCTGGTCGGCGGGAGGGCCCTCGCGCTCGAGCTGACCGGGTTCGCGGGCGACGCCCGGGGGCTCTCCCTCCGCGACCGCCGCCGCCTCCTCGGCGAGCACCGCGCGGTCTCGCTCGGCTTCGGCATCGCCGTCTACCTGGCGTTCCTCGTCCCCGGGGGCGCGGTCGTCGCCACCCCCGCCGCGACCGCCGGCGCGACCCTCCTGCTCCGGACCCTGCGGGGCGAGCCGACCGAGCGGCCGGCCGCCTGACACCGCTTGGCCGCCGCCCGGCTCTCCCCTAGACTCGCCGCGTGCGCACGTCGATCCGAAGCCCCTGGTGGCCCGCCTCCTAGGCGGACCGACGCGCAGACCCCTCGCACGCGACCGCCTCCTCCGGGCGGTCGTTCTGCATGTCAGGGCCCGGGTGGGGCACGACCCGATTCAAGGACCACGATGACCTCGCTCCTCTCCCGCATCCTCGCCTCCGACGGGACGCTGCCGTTCGCGGTGGTCCTCCGCCAGGGCCGCGACGCCGTCGACGTGTTCACGGGCGACGTGCTCGACGTCGAGGGCCTGGCCGACATCCCGCTCGACGGCGACGACGTGCTGACCCTCGTGCCCTACCGGCAGGTGCGCGAGCGCGGCTTCGCGGCGAAGGACGACGGAGCCCCTCTGCGCAACCTCGTGGTGCGCGAGCGCGAGAGCGTCCCCCTGGCCGAGGTGCTGCGGCTCCTGCCCGAGCGGGAGATCCCGGTCGAGGAGCGCGGCTTCGACGTGCCGGACGACGAGTACGCCGACATCGTCCGCCGGGTGATCGAGGACGAGATCGGCCGCGGCGAGGGCGCGAACTTCGTCATCAACCGCGCCTTCGTCGCGCAGACCGACGCGCCGCCCGTCGAGGCGGTCCTGGCCTGGTTCCGCCGCCTGCTCACCGACGAATCCGGCGCGTACTGGACCTTCGCGATCCACACCCCCGGCGTCGACGGCGCGCAGACGGTCACCGCCGTCGGCGCGACCCCCGAGCGCCACGTCTCGGTGCGCGACGGCGTCGCCATGATGAACCCGATCAGCGGCACCTTCCGCCACCCCGCGGCCGGACCCACCGGGGAGGAGGTGCTCGCGTTCCTCGCCGACGTCAAGGAGAGCGAGGAGCTCTTCATGGTCGTGGACGAGGAGATGAAGATGATGAGCGCGGTCTGCCCGGACGGCGGCCGCATCCTCGGGCCGTTCCTCAAGCAGATGTCGCGGCTCAGCCACACCGAGTACCTGCTCGAGGGCCGCACCGGACTCGACGTGCGCGAGGTCCTGCGGCTGACGATGTTCGCGCCCACCGTCACCGGCTCGCCGATGGAGAACGCGTGCGCCGTGATCGCCGAGTACGAGAAGGAGCCCCGCGGCTACTACTCCGGCGTGCTCGCCCTCTTCGAGCCGGAGGAGCACGGCTACACGGTCGACGCCCCCATCCTCATCCGCACCGCCTACCTCCGCGCGGACGGCCGCCTCACCGTGCCGGCCGGCGCGACGCTCGTCCGCCACTCCACCCCCGAGGGCGAGGTCGCCGAGACGCGCGCGAAGGCGTCGGGCGTCCTCTCCGCCCTCGGCCTGCTGCCGCACCGCGAGGTGCCGCCGGCCATCGACCTGAACGCGCAGCCGGGCGTGCAGGAGGCGCTCGAGGCGCGCAACGAGCGGCTCGCCTCGTTCTGGCTCCGACCCCAGGCGCCCGAGCACATCGCCGGCCTCGCCGGGCACACCGCGCTGATCGTCGACAACGAGGACCAGTTCACGACGATGCTCGCCCACCAGCTGCGCCACCTCGGGATGGACGCCCGGGTCGAGCGCTGGTCGGAGGTCGCCGACGTGCTGAGCGACGACCTCGTCGTCTTCGGCCCCGGCCCGGGCGACCCCCGCGACGAGTCCGAGCCGCGGATCGCGCACCTGCGCTCGCTGATGACCACGCGCCTCGAGGCGGAGCGGCCGATGCTCGCCGTCTGCCTCAGCCACCAGATGCTGTCGCTGCTGGCGGGCCTCCCGGTCGAGCCGCTGCCCGCGCCCCGCCAGGGCGTGCGCCTGGCGGTGGACGTGTTCGGCGAGGACGCCGCGATCGGCTTCTACAACACCTTCTCCTCGGTCGCCCCCGGCGTCGCGCGCACGCCCCGGCTGGGGCTCGAGGTCTCGGTCGACCCGGAGACGGGAGTGGTCAACGCCCTGCGCGGCGAGCACGTCGCGTCGGTGCAGGGGCACCTGGAGTCGGTGCTCTCCTCCGACGGCCTGCGCACCCTGGAGCGGCTGGTCCGCACCGCGACCGCCCAGCCCGCGCGCGCATGAGCGGCCTGCGGCTGATCGCGTCGCCCGCCTACCCGGCCGAGCTGCAGGAGGCGGTGGCCGCCGCCGTGCGCGCGGCGGCCGAGGCGGCGCGCGGCTGGTACGG
Organism: Rathayibacter sp. VKM Ac-2805; assembly: GCF_009834265.1. Lineage (NCBI taxonomy): Bacteria > Bacillati > Actinomycetota > Actinomycetes > Micrococcales > Microbacteriaceae > Rathayibacter > Rathayibacter sp. VKM Ac-2805. The sequence continues at coordinate 861,688 of NZ_CP047185.1, read as the reverse complement.
GCGCGGCGACAAGATCGCGGCGGACGAGGCGTCGGTCGCGGCGATGCGCGCCGTGCTGGCCGACGCTCCGTTCGACGGCGTCGTCGTGATCGGCGAGGGCGAGAAGGACGAGGCCCCGATGCTCGCGAACGGCGAGCGCCTCGGCCGCGCCTCCGCACCCTCCTGCGACGTGGCGGTCGATCCGCTCGACGGGACCCGGCTCACGGCGGAGGGGCTCCCCGGCTCGGTGAGCGTGATCGCGCTCGCCCCGCGCGGCACGCTGTTCGACCCGCGCGACGTGTTCTACATGGACAAGCTGGTCTGCTCTGCAGCCGGCCGGGGCGCCGTCTCGCTCGACCTCCCTCCCGCCGAGAACGCCGCACGGCTGGCGGCGGCGCTCGGGAAGCCCGTCGCGGAGCTGATCGTCGTCGTGCTCGACAAGCCGCGTCACTCCGGGCTCATCGCGGCTCTGCGCGCGGCCGGGGTCGCGCTCGAGCTGCGCGGCGAGGGCGACGTGTCGGTCGCGATCGAGGCGGCCGATCCCGCGGGCCGCGTCGACCTCGTCCTCGGCATCGGCGGAACCCCGGAGGGAGTGGTCGCCGCCTGCGCCGTCCGCGCCCTCGGCGGGGTCATGGAAGGGCGCCTCGCCCCCCAGACCGCACCGGAGCGCGCCAACGCCCTGGCCGCCGGCCACGACCTCGACCGCCTGCTGACCCTGGAGGATCTGGTCTCCTCGGACGACGTGCTCTTCGCGGGCTGCGCGGTCTGAGACCTCTCCCGCGGGCAGGACCTCGCCCGGGAACGCCGAAGGCCCCGGCTCGACGCGCGAACCGGGGCCTTCTCGCTGTAGCGGGAGCGGGACTTGAACCCGCGACACCACGATTATGAGCCGTGTGCTCTAACCACCTGAGCTACCCCGCCGCGCGTTCTTCGCAGGCCTGGCCTGCGGGGAACGGAGCCCCCTGTGGGAATCGGACCCACTACCTCTTCCTTACCAAGGAAGTGCTCTACCAATGAGCTAAGGGGGCGCACCTGCGGGTCTGACAGCCCCTCTCGGGGCGTGCCCGCGATTTGGCACCGTTAGACGATAGCACCTCCGCGGAGCGTCGATGACCGCGGGGGATGCGCCCCGCGGCCACCCGTCTGCGGCTACGCCCGGCTCGCCTCGTCGAGCGCGGCGAGCTCCTCAGCGCTCAGCTCGAGGGAGGCCGAGGCGATCAGAGCCGGCAGCTGCTCCATCACGCGGGCGCTGGCGATCGGCGCGACCACTCCGGGCTGCGAGCGGAGCCACGCGAGCGCCACCGTCGCCACCTCGGCGCCGTGCGCCTCCGCCGCCGCGTCGAGCGCCGCCAGCACCCGGCGGCCGCGGCCGTCGAGGTAGCGGGAGGCGCCGTCGGCGCGCGGGCCCTCGGGCGTCGATCCGTCGCGGTACTTGCCGGTCAGGAATCCTGACGCCAGGGCGGAGTAGGGGACGACGGCCAGCCCCGCCTCGCGGGCGAGGGGCAGCAGGTCGGCCTCGATCCCGCGCTCCACGAGGTTGTAGTGCGGCTGCAGCGCGACGGGCGCGTGCAGGCCCTCCTCGCCCGTGATGCGCAGCCACTCCGCGACGCGCTCGGCGCTGAAGTTCGACACTCCGATCGCGCGGACGAGGCCCTGGTCCACGAGCTCCGAGAACACGGCGGCGATGTCGGCCATCGGCACGGCCTCGTCGTCGAAGTGGGCGTAGTAGAGGTCGATCCGGTCGGTCGCGAGGCGCTCGAGGGAGGCGCGGGCGGCCGCGCGCACGGTGTCGGGCGCGAGACCGGTGAACTGCGGGTGGCGGCCTGCCTTCGTCGCGATCACCACGTCGTCCCGGTCCCCCGAGCGCTGCGCGAGCCACTCGCCGATGATCGTCTCGGACTCGCCGCCCGTGTTGCCCGGGACCCAGGCGGAGTACGCGTCGGCGGTGTCGATGAAGTCGCCGCCCGCGGCCGTGTAGCCGTCGAGGACGTCGAAGGAGGTCTGCCGCCCCGCGGTCCAGCCGAAGACGTTGCCGCCGAGCGAGAGCGGGAAGACGTCGATGCCGGAGTCGCCGAGCGGCGAGCGGGTGACGGAGGAGGATGCTGCGCTGTCGATGGTCATCCCCCGATTCAAGACCCGCACCCCGCCCCGATCGATCCCCCTCCCGCGCATGCGCGGCAAGGACTCAGGCTGTCAGCGCCGCGGGTAGTCGGCGTAGGCGAAGCGCGTCGAGTCCGGCGCCCAGCCGGAGACGTTGATCGTCCCCTGCCCGCCGTGGAGGCGCTCCAGCACACGGCCGGGCTCGAGCGTCGAGCGCCCGGGGAGGTCGAGCAGCCGCAGCTCGACGTCGACGTTCTCGGGGTGCCCGGCCGTCCCCTCCGGATAGGCGAGGTAGAGCAGGTGCGCGCCGTCGGGCGACTCGTGCGGGAACCAGTCGACCGTGTCCGACTCGACCAGGCGGGAGAGCGCGGAGCCGTCGAGGCCGATGCGGAACAGCTGCGCCCCGCCTCCGGCCCGCTCGGAGTTGAAGACGAGGGTGCGGCCGTCGGCCGAGACGTCGACGCCGTCGTCGGCCGGCTCGTCGTCGGTCAGGGCGGTGAGCGCGCCCCCTCCGACCGGCATCGTGTAGACATCGGTCCGCCACCGCCCGGAGGCGTCGCCGCCGCCGATCAGCGCGAGGGTCGCGCCGTCGGGCGAGACGCCGTGCAGGTAGTGCTTGAAGCGCGCGCCCTCGCGCTCGGCGGTCAGGCGGCGGGCGGGGGCGGAGCCGTCGAGCTCGACCGCGTAGAGGTGCCCGTCGCGCGCCGAGACGTAGGCGAGCCCGCCGGACGGGGCGAGCACGTGGTCGTTGTTGAGCTCGGCCGGCACCCCGTCGAGCGGGATCGGCTCGAGCACGGGCGCCCCCTCGAGCGGCAGCCGGAAGAGGCCGCCGTCGCCGTTCACGATCAGGGCGGAGCCGTCCGGAGTCCAGTTCGGCGCCTCCACGAGGACGGAGTCGGACTCGAAGACGGTCGTCGACTCCCCCGTCGCGAGGTCGTGGACGCGGAGTCGGCAAAGCTGGTCGGGCAGGAGCGAGCGGGCCATGCTCCCCACGGTAGAGCCCTGGCGGATCGCGACGGGGCCGTCAAGCCTCCGCGCACTCAGGTTCCGAGGGAGGGCCCTCCGTTATTCTTGACCGACTTATGCGCTGGGTACACCTTGGGAGGAACATGTGATGCTCCTCATCCTCGTGATCTCGTTCGCGATCGCCGTGGCGACCCCCTGGCTGGTGGACCGATTCGGGCCGAAGACGTTCTACGCGCTGGCGCTGATCCCGGCCGCGAGCTTCGTCGCCACCGCGACCGCCCTGCCGACGATCCTCGACGGCGGCGAGATCCGTGAGTCCGTGCCGTGGATCCCCGCGCTCGACATCGCCCTCTCCTTCCGCCTGGACGCGCTCTCGATCGTCCTCGCCCTCGTGGTCAGCGGAGTCGGCGCCCTGGTCCTCGCCTACTGCGCGACGTACTTCAGCCGCGACGAGCCCTCGCTGGGCCGGTTCGCAGCGCTTTTGTCCGCGTTCGCCGGAGTGATGTACGGGCTGGTCACGGCCGACGACGTGATCATCCTCTTCGTCTTCTGGGAGGCGACGAGCGTCCTCTCCTACCTCCTCATCGGCCACTACAGCGGGCGCAAGGAGAGCCGGGGTGCCGGTCTCCAGGCGCTCCTGGTCACGACCCTCGGCGGCCTGGCGATGCTGGTCGGCATCGTGATCCTGATCGTGCAGGCCGGCACCACCAGCCTCTCCGGGATCGTCGCCGCCGCCCCCTCCGGCCCGATCGTGTCGACGGCGCTGGTGCTCGTGCTGCTCGGCGCGTTCTCGAAGTCGGCCCTGGTGCCGTTCCACTTCTGGCTGCCGGCCGCGATGGCCGCTCCCACGCCGGTCAGCGCCTACCTGCACGCCGCCGCGATGGTGAAGGCGGGCATCTACCTCGTCGCGCGCCTCGCGCCGGGCTTCGCCGACGACTCCGTCTGGCTGCCCGTGGTGGTGAGCGTCGGAGTCTGGACCATGCTCGTCGGCGGCTGGCGCTCGCTCCGGCAGTACGACCTCAAGCTCGTGCTGGCCTACGGCACCGTCAGCCAGCTCGGCTTCCTGACCGTCGCCGTCGGCTTCGGCTCGCGCGACGCCGCGCTGGCCGGACTGACCCTGCTCGTCGCCCACGCCCTCTTCAAGGCGCTGCTCTTCCTCACCGTCGGCATCGTCGACCACCGCGCCGGCACGCGCGACCTCCGCAAGCTCAGCGGCCTGGGACGGCAGGCGCCGGTGCTCGCGGGCGCCGCCCTCGTCGGCGTGCTGTCGATGGCGGGCATCCCGCCGCTGCTGGGCTTCGTCGCCAAGGAGGCCGTGTTCACGAGCCTGATCTCGGCGATCGAGCAGGGCTCGTTCTGGGCCTGGGTCGCGCTGGTCGGCCTCGTCCTCGGCTCGATCCTGACCGTGGCCTACTCCGCGCGCTTCTTCTGGGGCGCCTTCGCCCGCAAGAAGGGGCTCGAGGACACGCACCTGCACGCCGAGCCGTGGACCTTCACCGCCGCCCCGGTGCTGCTGGCCGCCGCCAGCGTGATCGGCGGGATCGCCGCCTCCGTGCTCGACCCGCTCGTCGCCGTCTACGCGGACACCCTCCCCTACGCCGCTCCGGACGCCGACCCGGAGCTCGCCGCCGCCGCGGAGGCCTCCGACCACGGCGGCTACCACCTCGCGCTCTGGCACGGCTTCGAGCCCGCGCTGGCACTCAGCGCCCTCGTGATCGCCGTCGGACTCCTGCTCTTCGCCAAGCGCGTCGCCGTCGCGCGCGCGCAGTCGATGCTGCCCAACCGGATCGACTCGGCCGAGGGCTACTGGGCCACCGTCCGCTGGCTCGACCGTGTCGCCAGCACGGTCACCGAGTTCGTCCAGCGCGGCTCGCTCCCCCGCTACCTGACGGTGATCTTCGCGGTCTTCGTCCTCGGCGTCGGCGGTGCGGCCGCCCTCAACCGCACCTGGCCGGGCGATCTCGTCTTCTGGGACAGCCCGGGCCAGCTCGCGGTCGCGGCCGTGATGATCCTCGCGGCGGTGCTGTGCGCGATCGCCCGCAACCGGGTCGCCGCCGTGCTGCTGGCCGGCGCCACCGGCTACGGGATGGTGGCCCTCTTCGCCCTGCAGGGTGCACCGGACCTCGCCCTCACCCAGGCGCTGATCGAGACGGTGACCCTCGTGGTCTTCGTCCTGGTGCTGCGCCGCCTCCCGACCCGCATCGCCGCGAAGCACCAGCCGATGCGCAAGCGCCTGCGCGCCGTCATCGGCATCGCGGTCGGAGCGGTCATGGCCCTCGCCGCCACCATCGCCCTCGGCGCCCGGACCGCGACGCCGATCTCGGCCGAGCTGCCCCGCCTCGCCTACGAGGAGGGCAAGGGCCGCAACATCGTCAACGTCCTGCTCGTCGACATCCGCGCCTGGGACACGATGGGCGAGATCTCGGTCCTCGTCGTGGTCGCCACCGGCGTCGCGAGCCTGATCTTCCTCTCCAGCCGGGCCGGAGGCGCTCCCCGCCTCGAGTCGCAGAGCGCCGACGACCGCCGCGAGCGCGCGATGGACCTGACCGCCTCCTCCGCCGACGCCGAGCGCGACGGCGACCGCGGCTCCTGGCTCGTCGCCGGGCGCACGCTCCGGCCGGAGAACCGCTCGATCGTGCTCGAGGTGCTGGTGCGCCTGCTCTTCCACCCCGCGATGATCGTGTCGGTCTACCTGCTCTTCACCGGTCACAACACCCCGGGCGGAGGCTTCGCGGGCGGCCTGCTCGCCGGTCTCGCCCTCGTCGCGCGCTACCTCGCCGGCGGCCGCTTCGAGCTCGGCGAGGCCGCGCCGATCGACGCGGGCAAGGTCCTCGGACTCGGCCTCTTCTTCGCCGTCGGCACCGCCGTCTCCTCCCTCGCCTTCGGCCTCGAGGTCCTCGAATCGAGCTGGCTCGACCTCGAGGTGCCGGTGCTGGGCGAGCTCCACCTGGGCACGTCCACCCTCTTCGACATCGGGGTGTACCTGATCGTGATCGGCCTCGCCCTCGACATCCTCCGCAGCCTCGGCGGCGAGGTCGACCGCCACGGCGAGGAGGCCGAGCAGGGCTCCCCCTCGGGCGACGGCGTCACGCACTCGACGGACAGCACCCCCGGCCCCGGCCAGGGCACGGTCGACGGGCTCGAGACCTCGCTCCCCACCGGCTCCACGGTCGTCGGCGGACCGGGCAGGGGGGACGGCGCATGAGCATCACCCTCGTCCTCGTCGTCGTGATGGCGGTGATGTACGCGGCGGGCGTCTACCAGATGCTCGAGCGCAGCCTCACCCGCATCCTGATCGGGTTCCTGCTCGTCGGGAACGCGACCAACATCCTCATCCTGCTGATGGCCGGCCGCTCGGGCATCGCGCCGTTCGTCACCGACGACGGGCGCTCCTACGAGCAGATCGCCGCCGAGATGGCCGACCCGCTTCCGCAGGCGCTGATCCTCACCGCGATCGTGATCACCTTCGGGGTGTCCGCCTTCCTCCTCGCGATGATCTACCGGCGCTGGCGCCTCGCCAACGCCGACCAGGTGGAGGACGACGAGACCGACGCCTCCGTCCGCGAGGACGCGGCGGGCATCTCGGCCCAGACCACCGCCGACGACCGGGCGCTCGACGTCCTGCTCGAGTCCAGCGACGAGGGCACCGCCGCCAAGCACGGGGAGAGCGCCATGACCGACGACAGGAAGGAGGACCGATGAACGCCCTGATCCCGCTCGTCGTCACCCTCCCCCTCCTGGGAGCGGCCGTCGCGCTGATCCTCGGACGCCACCGGCGCGCGCAGATCACCGTGAACATCGTGACGCTCTCGAGCGTGCTGGTGATCTCCTCGGTGATGCTCGTGCTGGTCCTCACCGGCGACGGAGGCGGCAGCGCCGTCTACGTGGGCGGCTGGGAGCCGCCGTGGGGCATCGTGCTGGTCGTCGATCCGCTCGCCGCGCTGATGCTCGTGATCACCTCGATCACCCTGCTGGGCGTCCTGCTGTTCTCGGTCGGCCAGGGCCTCGTCGACGGCAACCGCGAGACGCCGGTCACGATCTTCCACCCGACCTACCTGATCCTCTCGGCGGGCATCCTCAACGCCTTCGTCGCGGGCGACCTGTTCAACCTCTACGTCGGCTTCGAGATCCTGCTGGCCGCGAGCTACGTGCTGATCACCCTGGGCGGCACCGCGCCGCGGATCCGCGCCGGCACGACCTACGTGGTCGTCAGCCTGGTCTCGAGCGTGTTCTTCCTCTCGGCCATCGGCCTGCTCTACGGCGCCACCGGCACGGTCAACATGGCGCAGCTCTCGATCCGCATCGCCGAGCTCCCCGCCGACGTGCAGCTGGTGCTCCACGTGGTGCTGCTGCTCGGCTTCGGGATCAAGGCGGCCGTCTTCCCCCTGTCGTTCTGGCTCCCGGACTCGTACCCCACGGCTCCGGCGCCGGTCACCGCCGTCTTCGCCGGACTCCTCACCAAGGTCGGCGTGTACGCGCTGATCCGCACCGAGACCCTGCTCTTCCCGGGAGGGAGGCTGAGCGAAGTGCTGCTGGTGGTGGCGCTGCTGACGCTGATCGTCGGCATCCTCGGTGCGGTCGCGCAGGCCGACATCAAGCGGATGCTGTCCTTCACGCTGGTCTCGCACATCGGCTACATGGTCTTCGGGATCGCCGTGGGCACCCCGGCCGGCTACGCGGCGACGATCTTCTACGTCATCCACCACATCACGGTGCAGACGACGCTCTTCCTCGCGACCGGCCTGATCGAGCGCGTCGGCGGCACCACCTCGATCCTGCGCCTCGGCGGGCTGCTCAAGGCCTCGCCGCTGCTGGCGCTGCTCTACTTCATCCCCGCGATGAACCTCGGCGGGATCCCGCCGTTCACCGGCTTCCTCGGCAAGGTGGGGCTCTTCGTCGCCGGCACGGAGTCGGCCGTCGACCAGCCGTCGTGGCTGATCTGGGCCGTCATCGCCGCCGGGGCCGTGACCTCGCTCCTGACCCTCTACGCCGTCGCGCGCGTCTGGAACATGGTCTTCTGGCGCCGCCAGGAGGAGGTGCCCGGCTACGAGTCGCCCCTGATCGACCAGCTGCAGGAGGACCCCCACGACACGGGCAGCATCCGCACCCGCCACTCGCCGCCGATGATGGTGCTCGCCACCGCGGGGATGGTCGTGGTCGGCGTCGTGCTGACCGTCGGCGCCGGTCCCCTCTACGACGCGAGCGAGCGAGCGGCGAGCGCGGTCGCCGACCCCGCGACCTACATCGCGACCGTCTACCGCGACTCGTCCTTCGGAGAGGAGGGGCCGCGATGAGCCCCCGCCGCCGCGTCGACATCTGGAACCGCGTCGCGATGTTCGTGACCCTCGTCGGCATCTGGGTGCTGCTCTGGGACGACGTCTCGGTGCTGTCGATCGTCACCGGCTTCCTGGTCGCCCTGCTGATCACCCGGGTGTTCTACCTGCCGCCGGTCGAGTTCTCGAACCGCATCAACCCGTGGTTCGTGCTCCTCTTCCTCCTGCGCCTGCTGGCCGACATCGCGGTGGCCTCGGTGCGGGTGTCCTGGCAGATCCTGACCCTGCCGGTCCCGGTGCACAACGCCATCGTCGCCGTGCACCTGCGCAGCCGCTCCGAGGGGATGCTCGTCTGGACGACGGAGGCCGTCTCGCTCGTCCCCGGCTCCCTGGTGATCGACGTGGACCCGCAGCTGAACGTCCTCTACCTGCACGTGCTCGGCGTGACCCACGACGAGGGCGAGCGGATCGACGAGGTGCGCCGGACGGTCCTCCGGACGGAAGCGCGCATCGTCCGGGCCATCGGCTCCCGCGAGGACGTGCAGCGCGTGAACCGGCCGATCGAGGCCGGATCGGGGGTGGTCCGGTGATCGACTGGCTGATCTGGATCCTGGTGCCGGTCTTCGGCGCCGCCTGCCTGCTCGCGCTCGTGCGGATCCTCCGCGGTCCGTCCGTGCTCGACCGGGTCGTCGCGGCCGACGTGCTCGTCGCGACGATCATCTGCGGGATCGGCGCCGAGATGGCGGTCAACCACCACGCGCGGACCCTGCCCGTCGCGCTCGGGCTCGCGCTGTTCGCCGTCTTCGGATCGATCAGCGTCGCCAAGTTCATGGCCAACCGCGAGGAGGACTGACATGGACCTGTTCTTCGACGTGCTCACCGCTGTGCTGCTGCTGGTCGGCGCCCTGCTCTCGCTGCTGGCCGCGATCGGCCTGATGCGGTTCGACGACCTGCTCTCCCGGATGCACGCGGGCACGAAGCCGCAGGTGCTCGGACTGATCTGCGTGATGCTCGCGGTCGCCATCCGGAACCCCGGCTTCGCCGCCGCAGGGACCATCGTGCTGGTGATCGGCTTCCAGCTGCTGACCGTGCCCGTCTCGGCGCACATGGTCGGCCGGGCGGCCTACCGGGCCGAGGCCGTCTCTCCCGGGTACCTCGTCGCCGACGAGCTCGCGGAGGCGGTCACCCGCGCCGACGAGCAGGCCCGCGCGACCGGGCCCGAGACCGCGCACGCGTCCGAGGAGCGGGCGCGCACCTCCTCCGCGCCCCCGCCCGAGGACGAGGACGGCCCGGCCGCGACCGCCTAGGCGACGAGGACGAGCTGCACGGCGGAGGCGCCGGTCATGCTGCGCAGCGCGAATCCGCCGATCGCGAGGGTGACGGCGACCAGGCCGCCGACCAGCAGCACCAGCAGCGGCACCACCCACAGCAGCGCCCGTCGGCGTCGGGCTCGGGCCTCGTCCGGCGTCTCATCGATCACCCGTCGACTGTACGGGACGGTGGGGGCGTGCCCCCGGCGCCCACGAGCCGCCCGATAAACTGGACCTCATGACCCTGGACTCCGCTACCTCCGGCGCGCCCGAGAACTCCCCCGGCCCCGACTCCGAGGCCGAGCACCGCCGGGGAGCCGAGTGGTGGCGCACCGCCGTCATCTACCAGATCTACCCGCGCTCCTTCGCGGACGCGGACGGCGACGGCATCGGCGACCTGCCCGGCATCGCCTCGCGCCTCGAGAGCCTCGCCGAGCTCGGCGTCGACGCGATCTGGCTCTCGCCCTTCATGACCTCGCCGCAGAAGGACGCGGGCTACGACGTCGCCGACTACTGCGACGTCGATCCGCTCTTCGGCACCCTCGCCGACTTCGACGCGATGCTCGCCCGCGCTCACGCCCTGGGCATCCGGATCATCGTCGACCTCGTCCCCAACCACTCCTCCAGCGCCCACCGCTGGTTCCAGGAGGCGCTCGCCGCTCCCGCGGGCAGCGCCGAGCGGGCGCGCTACCTGTTCCGCGACGGCCGGGGCGAGTCGGGCGAGCTGCCCCCGAACAACTGGGAGTCTGTCTTCGGCGGCCCCGCGTGGACCCGCGTCATGGAGCCCGACGGCTCGGCCGGCCAGTGGTACCTGCACCTCTTCGACACCTCGCAGCCCGACTTCGACTGGACGAACGAGTGGGTGCGCGAGCGCTTCCGGGAGGTCCTCCGCTTCTGGCTCGACCGCGGCGTCGACGGCTTCCGCGTCGACGTCGCGCACGGGATGATCAAGGCCGAGGGGCTGCCCGACTACACGCCGCCCGCCGACAGCGGGTCGATGGGCGGAGTCGCTCCCGCCGACGGCGAGGAGCCCGCCACCGCCCCCTACTGGGCGCAGGACGGCGTCCACGAGATCTACCGCGACTGGCACTCCCTGCTCGCCGAGTACCCGGACGACCGCGTGCTCTGCGCCGAGGCGTGGGTGCAGCCGCTCTCCAAGCTCGCCCGCTGGGTCCGCCCCGACGAGATGCACCAGGCCTTCAACTTCGCCTACCTCGAGACCCCGTGGAGCGCACCCGCCCTCCGCGACATCATCGACTCGTCCGTCGAGGCCTTCGCCGCCGTCGGCGCCCCGTCGACCTGGGTGCTGTCGAACCACGACGTCGTGCGCCACGCGAGCCGCCTCGCACTGACGTCCGACAACCCGCAGGGCTACGGCATCGGCCCGCGCACGCCCGGACTCCCCGACCCCGTCCTGGGGCTGCGCCGCGCCCGTGCCGCGACCGCCCTCATGCTCGCGCTCCCCGGCTCCGCCTACGTCTACCAGGGCGAGGAGCTCGGGCTCCCCGAGGCGATCGACCTGCCGGACTCGGCGCGTCAGGACCCGACCTGGTTCCGCACGGGCGGCGAGCGCTACGGCCGTGACGGCTGCCGGGTGCCGATCCCATGGGAGGCGGACGCACCCGCGTACGGCTTCAGCGGCACCGGCGACTCCTGGCTGCCGCAGCCCGGCGACTGGGCGCCGCTCGCGCGCGACCGCCAGCGCGGTGTCGCGGGCTCGACGCTCGAGCTGTACCGGTCCCTGCTCGCGGTGCGCCGCGCCGAGGACCTGGGCTCCGGCGCCGTCGAATGGCTCGAGGGCTACCCGGAGGACGTCGTGGCGTTCCGCAACGGAGCCGTCACGGTGATCGCGAACCTCGGCGAGGCTCCGGTCGAGCTGCCCGTCGGCTCCGTGGTGCTGTCCTCGGAGGAGCTGCACGAGCCGGCGCTGCCCGCCGACACCACGGTCTGGCTGCGCGCGGAGTAGCGGGCCGCGGGGTCCGCCCGGCGGCTCCCGCGTCCCGCCGCCGGGTCAGCGCCCGGCGTTGGCCTTGAGCCAGAGGTAGGAGTCGACCTTCGTCACGCCGTCGAGGCGGATCTCGAAGTGCAGGTGCGGGCCGGTCGACATGCCGGTCGTGCCCACCAGGCCGAGGAGCTGACCGACCTTCACCGGGTCGCCCTCGGACACGGCCGCCGAGCCGTGCTGCATGTGCGCGTACACGCTCGAGACGAGCTGCCCGTCGATCTCGTGGTCGACGATCACGTGCACGCCGAGCGAGCCCTCGCCGTCGATGACCGTGCGCACGACGCCGTCGGCGATCGCCTGGATGGGCGAGCCGTCGCCCGGGTTGAAGTCGGTGCCGCCGTGGTTCACCGAGCAGCCCGCGCAGTTGCGGTAGCCGAAGCGGTCGCCCACCGGCACGCCGACGGCGAAGGGCCACTGGATGGACGCGTTCGGGTCGTTCGTGAAGCCGGTGTCGGAGGTGCGGACGATGTCGGCGACGTTGGTCTGCGTCTTGCGCTCCTGCACGCCGAACCCGTCGCGGGCGACCGTCTCGGCGCTGACCTCGCCGGCGACGAACGACTGCGCGCCGCGGCGGGCGTCGGCGCCGAAGGGGGTCGAGAGGCTCTGCGCCTGCACGTCCTCCGCGGTCAGGAGCGATGTGGCCGGCAGAGAGGTCGCCGCCACGATGGCCGCGACGAAGGAGAGGGCGACGAGTCCGCCGACCCGGGCCCGGCGCACGGGCCGGAGCGGCGTCGCGCGCGGAGCGGGGACGGGCGCCGGGGCACTGCGGACCGAGGCGACGCGGCGCTCCGCTTCGCGCAACTGCTCCGCCGTGGGAGCCGCGAGGAGGTCGTCGGAGCCGCTCGCGAGCGAGACGTCGGAGGCGAGGGCCAGAGCGCGCTCGCGCTCGCGGAGCTCGCGACGGGAGAGGGGTGGAGTCGATTCGCCGGGGGTCGATGCAGGGGCAGCGGGGGCGGGCGAATCGGGGCTCACGAAATCGATGTCTTCCGTCGGGGGCAGGGGACGAGCGGGCCTCCAGGGAGAGGCACCGCTCGGCTCCGTGAGCGCAGCCTGTGCGAACATCACGAATTCATAAAGGATAACCACGGCCGGCGGGATCCGGCCAGAGGCCGCCGCGCACAGGCGTGATCGGGGCATGACGCGCGGCGAGCCCCGGCGGGATCCTGCGCCTATCCGCCTCTCGGCGCACGGAATCCTTGTCGGCCCGGCCTGGGAGAGCGGTTACACCTCGTCCGCGCGCAGGCGGCGCAGCAGATCCTCCAGCTCGGCGAAGAGAGGATCCGGTGCCGCGATGAGCAGGCCGGAGCCGAAGGGCGCGCCGTCGAGTCCCGCGACCCGCGCGCCCGCCTCCTCGGCGATGAGGGCGCCCGCAGCGAGGTCCCACGGATTCAGGCCCCGCTCGTAGTACGCGTTCAGCTGCCCGGTGGCCACCGAGCACAGGTCGAGCGCCGCCGAGCCGATGCGGCGGATGTCGCGGACCGAGCCCAGGAGCTCCTGCACCACGGCGCCCTGGCGCATCCGGCGGCCCGCGTCGTAGCCGAAGCCGGTGCCCACCAGCGCGAGCGAGAGGGAGGAGGGAGCCGAGACCTGCAGCGCGACTCCGTCCCGCTCGGCTCCCCCGCCTCGGCTGGCCGTGGTCACCTCGCCCGTCGCTCCGTTCACGACCGCGCCGGCGAGCGCGGTCCAGGTCGCGGGATCCGGCTCCCCCTCCACCACAGCGATGCTGACCGCGTAGGAGGGGATGCCGTAGAGGTAGTTGACGGTCCCGTCGATCGGATCGACGACCCAGGTCAGCCCGCTCGTGCCGCCCCCCGACCCCGATTCCTCGCCGAGGAAGCCGTCGTCCGGACGCGCCTCGGCCAGGCGCCGGCGGATCAGCTGCTCGACCTCCCGGTCCGCGGCCGTCACCACGTCCTCCGGGGACGACTTCGACGCGGCGATCTCGACACCGTCCTGCCGCCGCTGGCGGGCGAGGTGCGCCGCCTCGACGGCGATCGAGCGGGCGATGGCGAGGAGGGGGGCGTTGTCGCTCATGGCCCCAGCCTAGGGATCGGGCCCATCATGGGGGGATGAGCACCCCTATCGCCCTCACGGGAGCCACCGGAGCCGTGGGCGGTCGCGTCGCGCGCGAGCTCGCCGACGCCGGTCACGCCCTCCGCCTGCTGGTCCGCGACCCGTCCCGCGCGCCCGAGCTCCCCGGGGCCGAGGTGGTGCGCTCCTCCTTCGCCGACGCGGGCGACTCGCTCGAGGGCGTGCGCCTCCTCCTGATGGTCTCCGCCTCCGAGAACGAGGAGCGCCGCGCCGAGCACCTCGCGTTCGTCGACGCAGCCGCCGCCGCGGGTGTCGAGCACGTCGTCTACACCTCCTTCGCCGGAGCCGCACCCGACGCGGTCTTCACCCTCGCCCGAGACCACGCGGCCACCGAGGACGCGATCCGCCGCTCCGGCATGGGCTGGACGTTCCTCCGCGACAATCTCTACCTCGACTTCCTGCCCGCGATGCTCGGCGAGGACGGCGCGATCCGCGGACCCGCGGGATCGGGCCGGGCCGCCGTCGTCGCGCGCGAGGACGTGGCCCGCTCGGCCGCGGCTGTCCTCCGCTCCCCCTCCGAGCACCGCGGAGCCGCCTACGAGCTGACCGGGCCCGAGGCCCTCACCCTCGACGAGGTCGCCGCGACACTGACGGCGGCGGGCCGCCCCGCCGTCTACGTCGACGAGACCCTCGAGGAGGCGTACGCGTCACGCCGCCGCTGGAACGCACCGGACTGGCAGCTGGACGCCTGGGTCAGCACCTACTCCGCGATCGCCGCCGGACAGCTGGAGCACGTCTCGTCCGACGTCGAGCGGCTCACCGGACGGCCGCCGCTCTCCCTCGCGGGGTTCCTGGAGCAGGAGGCGCGGGTCTGAGGCGACGGCGCGGGCCAGGCCGACGACGCGGGCCGGGCCGACGGCGTGCGGGGTGCGACGGGACGAAGACGCCGGGCCCGGCGATCCGCCGGACCGGTGCTCCCCCGGAAAGGCACTCCGCCGGAACGGCGATCCCCCGACATGCGGAACGCCCCGCGCATCTCGTGATGCCGGGGCGTCTGCCGGGTGTTCCTGCTCGGTGGCGAGTGAGGGATTCGAACCCCCGAAGGCTACGCCGTCTGATTTACAGTCAGATCCCTTTGGCCGCTAGGGTAACTCGCCGTGGCGCACCCGACCGCGTGTTCACAACCGGAGGCGCTCAGCAAGGATACCCACGCGACCGGCGGATCGGAAATCGGTGCCGCGAGGCCTCAGTCCGCCTCCGCCGCGTAGCGGGACGCCGCCTCCGCGACCTTCCCCGCGTAGCTCCCGGCCGGGTTGTAGGCCGCGATCGCCGCCCGCCATCCCGACTCCGTCGAGAGGTCGCCGCCGGCGTCGCAGAGGTACCGGGCGGCGGTCACCGCCTGCTGGTCCACGTTCTGCGGATCCCATCCGCTCGACGCCCACGCCATCCACGTCGCGGGGATGATCTGCAGCGGACCCATCGCCCGGTCGACCTCGGCGTCGCCGTCCAGAGCCCCGCCGTCGTTGTCGGGGACCCGGTCGAAGCGCGTTCCGTCCAGGCGCGGACCGTAGATCGGCTCCGTCGGCCGCCCGTCCTCGCCCAGCTCGCCGCCGTCGATCGTGCCGTGCCTGCTCTCGACGTAGCCGATGCCGGCCAGGGTCGCCCAGTCCAACCGGCAGTCGGGGTCGACCGACGCCGTGAGGAGGGCCGTGCCCGCGTAGGCGGTGAGCGCACGCAGCGGGATGCCGCTCCCCTCGGACGCCGAGCCCAGCCACGCCTCGTCGGCGAGCAGTCGCACCGGCGTCGCCGCGGCCTGCTCGGGATCCTCCAGCACGACGGGGTCGGCCGCGACGGGAGCGGTCGCCGCGGGAGGGACGGTGGACAGGCCCTCCTCGACCGTCAGCGCGGGCGGCCGCTGGCCGCAGCCGGCCAGGAGGAGGCCGGCGAGCGGGACGAGGACGAGAACGGGGAGGCGGCGCACCCCTCAGAGGTACCAGCCGCGCCTGGGGCCGGGCTCCGCCACGCCTGAAAGCTAAACTCGGAGCCATGGCAGATTCAACGTTCGACGTCGTCAGCAAGATCGACAAGATGGAGGCGGACAACGCCCTGAACCAGGCCCACAAGGAGGTCGAGCAGCGCTACGACTTCAAGAACGTCGGCGCCTCGATCGCCTGGAGCGGCGAGAAGATCCTGATCAAGGCCAACACCGAGGAGCGGGCGAACGCCATCCTCGACGTCTTCCAGTCGAAGCTGATCAAGCGCGGCATCAGCCTCAAGAGCCTCGACGCGGGCGAGCCCTTCGCGTCCGGCAAGGAGTACCGGATCGAGGCCACCCTCAAGGAGGGCATCGACCAGGAGCACGCGAAGAAGATCAACAAGCTCATCCGCGACGAGGCGCCGAAGTCGGTCAAGTCGCAGATCCAGGGCGACGAGCTCCGCGTCTCCTCGAAGAGCCGCGACGACCTCCAGGCGACCATGGCGCTCCTGCGCGGGGCCGACCTCGAGCTCGACCTCCAGTTCGTCAACTTCCGCTGAGGAATGACGCACACGGGAGCACGCGCGTGACCGCCGGAATAGACGAGCCCGACCGGCGGGGCCGCACCGGACTCGACAGGGACGGGCTCGACCTCGTCGGGAACCCCGACGTCGTCGTGAAGGAGGTCACCCTCCTCTCGAGCGACTGGTACGTCCTCCGCACCACCCGCTTCGACTACCGGCACCGCGACGGCAGCTGGACGAGCGAGCAGCGCGAGACCTACGACCGGGGTAACGGCGCGGCGGTCCTGCTCTACGACGCCGACGCGCGCACCGTCGTCCTGATCCGGCAGTTCCGCTACCCCGCGTACGTGAACGGCGACCTCGACGGGATGCTCCTCGAAGTGCCCGCCGGTCTCCTGGACGAGGACGGGCCCGAGGAGGGCGCCCGCCGCGAGGCGTCCGAGGAGACCGGACTCGAGGTCGGCCGGCTCGAGCACGTGTTCGACGCGTTCATGAGCCCCGGCTCGGTCACCGAGAAGCTGCACTTCTACGCCGGGCGCTACCGCGCGGGCACCCGCAGCGGAGCGTTCGCGGGACTCGCCGACGAGGGCGAGGACATCGAGGTCCTCGAGCTCTCGTTCGACGAGGCGCTGACCCAGATCGGCGTGCAGATCGTCGACGCGAAGACGATCATGCTCCTGCAGTGGGCGGCCCTGTCCGGCCCGTTCTCGCGCTGACCCGCGGACGTCGCGGCTGCGGACGCGTCAGCGCGCGTACTCGGCGAGGGCGCGTCCGGTCAGCGTGTCCGCCGCCGCGAGCCCGACCGGAGTCCCCTCGAAGACGATCGTCCCTCCGTCGTGCCCGGCTCCGGGCCCCACGTCGATGATCCAGTCCGCGTGCGCCATCAGGGCGCGGTGGTGCTCGATCACCACGACCGAGTTCCCGGAGTCGACCAGCCGGTCGAGCAGTCCGAGCAGCGTGTCGACGTCCGCGAGGTGCAGGCCCGTGGTCGGCTCGTCGAGCAGGTAGACGGATCCGGACGAGGCCATGTTGATCGCGAGCTTGAGGCGCTGACGCTCGCCCCCGGACAGCGTGTTCAACGGCTGTCCGAGCGTGAGGTAGCCGAGACCGACGTCGACGAGACGGGCGAGCACCGTGTGCGCCGGTCCGCTCGCGAAGAACTCCGCGGCGTCGACGATCGGCATCGAGAGCACCTCGTGGATGTTCCTCCCGCGGAGGCGGTACTCGAGCACCTCAGCGGTGAACCGCTTGCCGTCGCACTCCTCGCAGACCGACGAGACCGTCGCGGCGGGGCCCAGCTCGCTGAAGATCATCCCGGCCCCCTTGCAGACGGGGCATGCGCCTGCCGAGTTCGCGCTGAAGAGCGCCGGTCTCACACCGTTCGCCTTCGCGAAGGCCGCCCGGATCGCGTCGAGGACCCCGGTGTAGGTCGCCGGATTGCTGCGCCGCGAGCCGCGGATCGGCGACTGGTCGGCCACCACCACGCCCGGCCGACCCGCGAGCGAGCCGTGCAGGAGCGACGACTTGCCCGAGCCGGCGACTCCGGTGACGACGGTCAGCACGCCCAGCGGGACGTCCACGTCGACGCCGCGGAGGTTGTGCGTGGAGGCCCCGCGGATCTCCACCGCCCCGGTCGGACGGCGCACGGCCTCCTTCAGCGGGACGCGGTGACCGAGATGACGGCCCGTCAGGGTGTCCGACGTGCGCAGCTGCGCCACCGTCCCCTCGAACCGCAGCTCGCCGCCGTGCGCGCCGGCCCTCGGACCGAGGTCGACCACGTGATCGGCGATCTCGATGATCTCCGGCTTGTGCTCGACCACCAGGACGGTGTTGCCCTTGTCCCGCAGGCGGCGCAGCAGCTCGATCATCCGCGAGACGTCGTGCGGATGCAGACCCGCCGTCGGCTCGTCGAAGACGTACGTGACGTCCGTGAGGCTCGACCCCAGATGCCGCACCATCTTGACCCGCTGCGCCTCACCGCCCGAGAGGGTGCCCGACTCCCGATCGAGCGACAGGTAGCCGAGGCCGACCTGGACGAGGGCGTCGAGCGTCCCGAGGAGGGTCTCGACGATCGGAGCGACGGACGGCGCCTGCAGTCCGCGGAGCCACGCGGCGAGGTCGGTCGCCTGCAGCGCGGCGCACTCGGCGATGTTCCGGCCCCCGATGCGCGACTCCAGCGCCGCCCGGGTGAGCCGGCCGCCTCCGCACTCGGGACAGGCGGCGAAGGTGGCCACCCGCTCGGCGAAGGCGCGGATGTGCGGCTGGGCCGCCTCCTTCGCCAGGTAGAGGCGGGTGACCTTCACCAGGAGGCCCTCGTAGGTCATCGTCATCCCGGCGATGGCCATCTTGGTGGCCGGACGGTGGAGGAACGCGTCCATCTGCTCGGGCGTGAAATCGGCGATCGGCACATCGGCCGGATAGAGGCCCGACTCGGCGAGGCCCTTCCAGTACCAGCCGCCGACGACGAAGTTGGGGATCGCATCGAGAGCGCCGCCCTCGAGCGACTTCGAGCGGTCGATCAGCGCGTCGAGGTCGATGCTCGACACCCGGCCCGTCCCCTCGCACCGCGGGCACATCCCCTCCGGCAGGTTGAAGGAGAACGCACCGCTCGTGCCCGCGTGCGGGTCGCCGAGCCGGCTGAAGAGGATCCGCAGCATCGTGTACGCGTCGGTCGCCGTGCCGACCGTGGACCGGCCGTTCGACCCCATCCGCTCCTGATCTACGACGATCGTGGCCGACAGTCCGTCGAGCGACTCCACGTCCGGGCGGGCCGGCGACCCCATGAACTGCTGCACGAAGGCGGAGTAGGTCTCGTTGATGAGGCGCTGGGACTCGGCCGCGATGGTGCCGAAGACCAGCGACGACTTGCCGGAGCCCGAGACCCCGGTGAACACGGTGATCCTCCGCTTCGGGATGTCGACGTCGATCCCCCGGAGGTTGTTCTGGCGCGCACCGCGCACCCGGATGACGTCGTGGGGCGCGGCCGTGGTCATGCTGTCTCCGTCCAGAGCGGTGCCCGAATCCTAGAGGAGGCGCAAGGCGTCCACGCCGGAACGACGAACGGCCCTCCGGACTGCACCGGAGGGCCGTTCGGAGACCACGCGTCAGAGCGCTGCCGGCTCCGCCCGCGAGATCGCGATCATGTCCTCGCGGGGAACGACCTTCACCCGCGCACGGCCCTCGGGCTCGCCGAGCGCCATCTCGTGCTCGTCCAGCCGGTGCCAGCCGTCGAGATCCGTGTAGGCGATCTCCCGCTCCTCGAGCAGGGCGACCACGGCCGCCTCCTCGGGGTGCTCGGGCGTCCACCAGGACGCCTGGTCGTTGAGCACGTGCGCGACGGTCTCCATGGCGTCGGACTTGGTGTGCCCGATGAGGCCCACCGGTCCGCGCTTGATCCAGCCGGTCGCGTAGACGCCGTGGACCTGCTGGTCCTCGTCGTCCAGGACCTGGCCCTCGCGGTTCGGGATCACGCCGCGCATCTCGTCGAACGGGAGGCCGTCGAGCGGCGAGCCGAAGTAGCCGACCGCGCGGTACACGGCCTGCACCGGGACCTCGCGGATCTCACCCGTGCCGCGCACGCCGCCCTCGCCGTCCGGCTCGGTGCGCTCGTACCGGATCGCGCCGACCCGACCGGATCCGTCGTCCACGAACTCGAGCGGCTTCGCCCAGAAGTGCAGGTGGAGACGACGCGAGGCGCTCCCGACCTCACGGGTGCGCCACTGGTTGAGCACCCGGTTGATGACCATGACCTGCTTGTTGGTCGCGATGGCGGCCTCCGAAGCGGGATCGAGGTCGAAGTCCTCGTCGGCGACGATCATGTCGACGTCGCGCAGCTCGCCCAGCTCGCGCAGCTCCAGCGGCGTGAACTTCACCTGAGCGGGACCGCGGCGCCCGAAGACGTGCACGTCGGTGACGGGAGACGCCTTCAGCCCCTCGTAGACGTTCGGCGGGACCTCGGTGGGCAGGAGGTCCTCGGCGTGCTTCGCCAGCATCCGCGAGACGTCGAGCGCCACGTTGCCGTTGCCGATGACGGCGACGGAGGACGCCTCCAGCGGCCAGGTGCGCGACACATCGGGGTGGCCGTCGAACCAGCTGACGAAGTCGGCCGCACCGTAGGAGCCCTCGAGCTCGACACCCGGGACGTCGAGCGGAGCGTCGCGGACGGCGCCGGTCGCGAAGATCACGGCGTGGTAGTGCCGCTTTAGATCCTCGAGCGTGATGTCGGTCCCGAAGTGCACGTTGCCGAAGATGCGGATGTCGCCCCGGTCGAGCACCTCCCGCAGCGCGGTGATGATCCCCTTGATGCGCGGGTGATCGGGCGCCACGCCGTAGCGGACCAGGCCGTAGGGCGCGGGCAGGTGCTCGAACAGATCGATCGAGACGTCGTACTTCTTCTCGGCCTTGATCATGAGGTCGGCGGCGTAGATGCCCGCGGGACCCGCGCCGACGATGGCCAGCCTGAGCTTGGTCATTGCGTTCCTCCTGCCGGGGCGCCGCAGCGCACAACCGGTCTCATTCCTGCGGCGCAGGGCGCGCCGCGACGATCGGGTCAGCCGTTGCGCTCGACGACGGTGTCGGCGAAGCGCGTCAGCGCCTTGCGGACGGAGCCGTCGGGCAGCGGAGCGAGGGCGGCGACGGCCTCGTCGGCCCACCGGTGGGCCTCGGCGAGGGTCTGCGCGGTGACGTCGTGATCGCGCAGCTGAGCGATGGCGTCCGAGATGTCGGCGCTCTGCTCCTCCGTGTGCGCGATGGCGTCGTTCGAGCGGCTCACATAGCTCTCGATGCGGGCGAGGAGAGCCGCGGCCTCCCTATCGGAGGATGCGCGCTCGCGCAGGCGCAGGATCGGCAGCGTCGACACGCCGGCGCGGATGTCCGTGCCGGGGTTCTTGCCGGTCTCCTCCGGCTGGGGAGAGAGGTCGATGACGTCGTCGACGATCTGGAAGGCGACGCCGATCTTCTCGCCGAAGACGCGCATGGCCTCCTCGTACTCCTCCGGAGCCTCCGAGAACGCGACTCCCGTGCGGCCCGCCGCGGCGATCAGAGACCCGGTCTTGTCGGCCAGGACGGACAGGTAGTGCTCGACCGGGTCCTCGCCGTCGGTCGGGCCGACCGTCTCGTGCAGCTGCCCGAGGACGAGCCGCTCGAACGTGTCGGCCTGGAGCCGGATCGCCTTGTCGCCGAGCTCGACCATCAGCTGGTTCGCGCGGGCGAAGAGCAGATCGCCCGTCAGAATGGCCACGTTGTTGCCCCACACGGTCTGCGCCGACGGGACGCCGCGGCGCTTCTCCGCCTCGTCCATGACGTCGTCGTGGTAGAGCGATGCGAGATGCGTGATCTCGATCGCCTGCGCACCGAGCAGGACCTGCGGCGTGTTGCCGCGGCCCAGCGACGCGGCCAGGAGGGTGAGCATCGGGCGCACGCGCTTGCCGCCCGCCTCGAGGAGGTACCGGGTGGAGACGTCGGCCACGGCGTCCGCGAAGGACAGCTGCCGGACGAGACCCTCCTCGACCTGCTCCAGACCCGCGTCGATCGTGCGGGCGAGAGCCCGGTCCGACGAGGAGGAGAAGATGCGCTCGGAGAGGCCGAGCTGCGCAGTCAGAGACGGGCTGCGACGGGCGACGGGCGCAGTGGCGTTCACAGGGAAACCCTAACGTCTCGGCCTGTGCGGACCCCGGTCGTCATCGGGTCGCCGCGATCGGCTTGACGCCGCGGTGCAGCGCCACGATGCCCGCGGTCAGATCGCGGTAGGCCACACGCTCGAAGCCCGCCGCGCGGAGCCAGGCGGCGACGACGCTCTGCTCCGGCCAGGCCCGGATGGAATCGCCGAGATAGTCGTACGCGGGATTGTTCGACGACGCGAGGCGCACGACGGCGGGCATGACCCTCGACAGGTAGAAGTCGTACGCGGCGGCCAGCGGAGCGATCGGCGGAGTCGAGAACTCGCAGATCACGACCCGGCCGCCGGGCTTCAGCACACGCAGGAACTCGGCGAGCGCCGTCCTCGGCTCGGCCACGTTGCGCAGACCGAACGAGATGGTCACGGCGTCGAACGACTCGTCCTCGAACGGGAGATCCATCGCGTCGGCCTGGACGAACTCGATCCGGTCGTTGCCCGCCTGACGGCGACGGCCGACGGCGATCATCCCCGGGGAGAAGTCGGCTGCGACGACCTGGGCGCCCGACCGCGCCAGCGACGCGCTCGACGTGCCGGTGCCGGCCGCGATGTCGAGGATGCGCTCACCGGGAGCAGGGTTGACGGCGCGCGTCGTCGCGATCCGCCAGAGCCGGTCGTTCCCCACCGAGAGGAGTCCGTTCACCAGGTCGTAGGCGGGAGCCACGGTGTCGAACATCGAGGCGACCTCGTCGGGCCGTTTGGTGAGGTCTGCCTTCGTCACGATCCGCAAGTCTACGGCGAGACGCGGGACGGCGGCTGTGCATCCGCCGTCCCGCGCCCGGTCGGCGCGCTCCCCCCTGGGGAAGCGCCGGGACCGCCCCGCTCCGCCTCGCGCGGCGGCCCCGGACCGGATCACGGTAGCAACGGAGCCCTGCGCCCCGAGCCCCGCGGCATGGGACGTCCCACCTTCTGGCGCGGGCGTACCCTGCTGAGGTGACGCTCATCGGCGCTGGAACCCCCCTGCTGCGTGCGGAGACGACTCCACTGGACTCTCCGCAGTCGCTCCTCTCCCACTCCGACCCGAGGCGGCCCCTCCTTTGGCAGCGCGACGGCGCCGGCCTCAGCGGACGCGGCGAGGCCCTGCGCCTCGAGTTCTCGGGCCCGGAACGGCTGCGGGATGCCGCGGCGGCCTGGCGTCGGCTCTGCGACGCGGCGACGGTGGAGGACCGGGTCGGACTGCCCGGGACGGGGCTGGTCGCGTTCGGGACCTTCGCTTTCTCGAGCCGATCCGAGGCGACGAGCGTGCTGATCGTGCCGCGCACCGTGATCGGGACGCGCGACGGCCGGTCATGGCTGACGCGGATCACGATCGGCGAGGCGGAGGGACCGGATACGCCGGGCGAGGAGCCGCTGGGGGCGGAGTACCACGTGCCGCTCTCGCCGGGTGCGCTGTCGCCGGACGGGTACCGCGCGGCGGTCGCTGCCGCGGTGGAGACGATCCGGTCGGGCGAGCTGTCCAAGGTCGTGATCGCGCGCGATCTGCAGGGGCGGCTCCCGCCGGGGGCGGACCTGCGTCGGATGCTGGGTGCGCTCACCGAGCGTTACCCGGACTGCTGGGGCTTCGCCGTGGACGGATTCCTCGGCGCCAGTCCGGAGACGCTGGTCGCGGTCGATCGGGGCGAGATCTCGGCGAGGGTGTTGGCCGGCACGGCTGCACGCGGAGCGGACCCCCTCGCCGACGCGGACGTGGAAGCCGCTCTGCTCGAGAGTCCGAAGGACCGCTCAGAGCACGCTTTCGCTCTCGCCAGTCTGGTCCGGGAGCTCGAGCCCCACACACGGGAGCTGACGGCCGGCGCCGCCCCGTTCACGCTCCGCCTGCCGAACCTCTGGCACCTCGCGACGGACGTGCGAGGAATTCTGGACGACTCCTCCAGCGCGCTCGATCTCGTCGATGCTCTTCACCCGACCGCCGCAGTGGCCGGCACTCCGACCGCCGACGCCCTTGCGCTCATCGAGCACCTGGAGCCCTTCGACCGCGGTCGGTACGCAGGACCCGTCGGCTGGATCGACGGCAACGGCGACGGCGAGTGGGCTGTCGGACTCCGCAGCGCCGAGGTCACGGCCGAGGGCGCGGTCACGGCCTGGGCGGGCGCCGGCATCGTGGCCGACAGCGTTCCCGAGTCCGAGCTCGCCGAGACCCGCATGAAGTTCCGCCCGATCACCGACGCGCTGGCCTGACGCACGTCGGGAGTCGTTGAAGCCGTCGGCTACCCGGCGCCTACCCCGCCGGGTCCCCGTCGAGCCGGGGAGCACCCGGCCGTCGTCCTGCGCCCACCGGCGGACGCCCGGGCAGTGCCGGCGGCCGGGTCGTCACGCGACGGCCGGTCGGTGTGGTCCAGTCCGCTGTGCCGTCCGGATGGAGCAGATACGTCCACCGGTCGCCGTGGCGCACGTGGTGGTGGGCGACGCACAGGGAGGCGAGGTTGTCGGGAGTCGTCTCTCCCCCGTTCCGCCATTCGACGCTGTGGTCGGTCTCCGTCGAGGACGCCGGCCGGGTGCAGCCCGGGAAGCGGCAGGTCTGGTCGCGGAGGCGGACCAGCAGCCTCATCCTCGGCGGCGGGAGGCGGTGGCGGCGCCCGACGGAGACAACCGCGCCGGTCTCCTCGTCGGTCAGCACGGGAGTGAAGGCGGCGGCGTCGTCGATGAGCGCTCGCACCGCCTCGGCAGGGATCGGCCCGTAGCCGTCGAGCTCGGCGGCCGCCTCGTCGTCACCCGCGGCGGTGCTCGCCGCCACGGTGACTCTCACCTCGGCCCGCAGCCCGGTCAAGGGCGCCGCGGCTCCCTCCGGAGTGGTCCCCGCCACGTCCCCGTGGCAGAGCAGGTCGGCCCACGCATCGGCGCGGAGCTGCGCCAGCGTCCGCAGATCGCGGTCCCCTTCGGCGCCGTCCCGCAGATCCCTCGCGATGCGATCGAGCCGGGCGAGCGCTCCGACGGCCTCGGGCGCGGGGACGTGCGCGCACACCGTCGCCATGCCGTCGATCCCGGCTGTCATCCACACCCGGCGGTCCTCACGGGCGCGAGCGTGCCGCTCGGCGAGGGGCTCGTCGTGCAGCTCCTCCCGCACCCGCGCGAGGGCGTGGCGCAGCTGCCCCGGGGTCAGCGTCTCCGCGAGGTCGACGGCCCGGTCGTCGTAGGCCGCGCGCGCCGCTGCCGGGAGGGTCGCCGCGACGGAGCAGACGAGCTGGCCGGCCTCCCAGCGCATCCTGGCGTCGGCGAGCGCGGAACGGGTCCGCGGCAGCTCCTCCATCAGGAGCGAGGCGTGCAGCAGCTCCCTGGCGGCGGTGCGCTCGGAGACCCCGAGGGCGACGGCGAACTCCGCTCGGATCGACCGTTCGACGAGGTCCGTCGCATCCTTGCTGTCCGCCGAGGAGCCTCGGGCGAACGCGTCGGGACAGGTCAGCGCCGCGCAGTGTCCCGCGTGCAGCGCCTCCGCCGCGGACAGGAGCACCGGGGAGGCGCTCCTCGCGAGCGCCGCCGCCCGGTCGCCGAGGGCGAGGACCTCTCCTCGCATGGTCTCCGCATCAGCCATTCCTCCAGCGAAGCAGCAGCTGACGAGCTGCGGAGCTCGAACGAGGCGTCCCCGGGAGAACAGCGTCCGACGACGACCTGTGGAGGACCGTCCGACCGGACCCGCGCGGAATCAGCGCTCGAGCCGGATCTCCACGATGCCCGGCCCGTCACCCGGCGAGGTCAGCGCCTGCTCCAGCTCGCCGCGTGTCGCCGCACGACGGTGGCCCCACCCGTAGGCGCGCGCGAGAGCCTCCAGATCGGCGCTCTGCGGGGTGAACTGCACGCGGTCGAACGCATCGGGATGCGAGCTCGACGCGACCTCGAGTCCGTCGAAGATCGTGCCGCCCCCGTCGTTCACGACGACGAGCTGCACGCGCGGGCGTCGCTCTCCGGGCGGGAGGAGGAGGCCGCCGGCCTCGTGGAGCAGAGTGAGATCGCCGAGGACCGCCCGGGTGACTCCGCCGGCTCCCTGCTCGGTCGCCTGCGAAGCCACCGCGATCCCGAGAGCCGTCGAGATCGTGCCGTCGATGCCGGCGAGGCCGCGGTTCGCCAGGACGGATATCCGCTTGCCAGGCAGGGTCCCGTCGGCGACGCGGATCAGCCGCGACGCTCCGAACAGCAGCCGGTCGTGCGGCCAGGTGACCTTCCAGACCGCGGCGACGACGAAGTCGCGGGTGAGCGGTGCCCTGATCGCGGCGAGGGCGTTGCGCGCGTAGCCGCGGCGGTCCTCGACCGACATCGACCCGGCGTCGGGGACCTCGTCCAGCTCGTCGGGGTCGACCGTCAGGGCGCGGCTCGCGGACACCCAGGATCCGGCCCAGGCGCGCTCGCCGCGCTCGGGACGCGGCGACCCCTCGGGGCGGACCACGTCGACGCCTCCGACGCGGCGGGCGCGTCGGCCGGGGTTGTAGAACTGCTCGCGCACGGCGTCCACGACGATCACCTCGACGTCCTCGCGCCGCAGCAGCTCGGGGACCTCGCGGGAGAGCGTCGGGTGTCCGAGCACGATCGCCCGGCGGATGCGTCCGCCGAAGTCGGGCTCGCCGAGCAGGCGACGCCAGGCGACGACGAGCTGCGGTCCGAAGCGGGCGCCGGAGGAGACCTCGGCCAGCAGCGGCCAGTCGCCGGCGCGAGCGATCTCCTCGGCCGCGGCGCCCGCCTTGTCCCCGGCGATGACGACCGTGAGCGGCTCACCGGGACCGGCGGTCACGACGGCACGCGGGATCCCGGATCCGACAGCGGGCGACGAGACCGGTTCGATCCCCTCCATGTCGGGCAGAGCGGAGGAGAGCGGGTCGCGGAAGGAGAGGTTCAGGTGGACCGGCCCGCGGCGCGCCGCGGTGACGGCACGATCGGCGAGCGCACGCGCGTCCTCGGGCCGGGAGGCGTCGGCCGGAGCAGCGACGTCCTCGAACAGCCGCACGGCACGCCCGTACAGCTCGCGCTGCTCGGCCGTCTGGTTCGAGCGGATGCCGCGCAGCTCGTCGGGCCGGTCGGCGGTCAGCACGATCATCGGCACGTCCGAGGCGTCCGCCTCGAGCACGGCCGGGTGCAGGTTCGCGGTCGCCGTGCCGGAGGTCGTGATCACGAGCGCCGGCATCCCGGATTCGAGGGCCAGGCCCAGCGCCAGGAACCCCGCGGAGCGCTCGTCGATCCGCACGTGCAGCCGGATGTCGCCGCGGGTCTCGAGCTCGGCCGCCACCAGGGCGAGCGCCTGCGAGCGGGAGCCCGGAGCGACGACGACGTCGCGGACGCCGAGCGCGACGAAGCGGGTGAGGAGGTCGACCGCGAATCGGGTGGAGGGGGCGACCGGCCGGTGCTCAGGCATCCCGGCGGCCGGGGCCGTCGGCCTCGCCCTGCTCGTCCATGTCGGCGAGGTCGCGCTCGAGCTGGGCGATGCGCTCTGCCTGCAGGCGCTCCTCCTCGGGGTCGCGCTCGGTGCGGAGGGTGCCGAGGAAGTCGGGGTCGTCGTCCGGAGCGGTGTAGCGGCGGCCGGCGGCGCGCTGCTTGCGGGGACGGCCGATCCAGAACCACAGTCCCGCACCGATGACCGGGAGGATCAGCACCACCAGGAGCCAGGACCACTTCGGGATCGCCCGCACGGCGTGACGGTTGCTCATCGCGACGTCGATCACGGTGTAGACCGTGAAGACGGCGAGGGCCACGAGCAGGCCGATGACGAGGCGGATCATGGACACGAGTCTACGTCCGGCACCCCCGTCGGGGAGGGTCCGCACGGACGCTGGACAGGAGGCTCCCACGGTGCTCACGGAAGCGCGTGCAGGGGCCGACGTACACTGTCCCGGTGAAACTGAGCCGCGCGGTCGTCGTCTACTCGCTCCTGCGCCTGGCGATGTTCGCCGGCGTCTTCGTGCTGGTGTACCTGCCGGCGCGCACCTTCGTCGACTCGGAGCTGACGGCAGCGGTCACCGCGGGCTTCGTCGCCGCGATCGCGAGCCTGTCCCTCTCCTACATCCTGCTGAGGAAGCCCCGCGAGCGCATCGCGGAGGCGATCTACGAGCGCCGCAAGGACGTCCCGCGCGCCCCGACCGACGACGACGTCGAGGACGCCGCGGTCGACGCGACCCGCGACGACCGCTGAGCCGGGCGATCCCGCCGGCGAGGGCTCCCCTCGGACGCGCTGACCCCGCTCGCACCAGGCCCGGCACGCAACAGCCGGTATCACCCGAATCCGGCCCACCCGAGCCCGCCTCGTGCGAGCCGCCGCTCTAGAACGCTAGCGCCGCCCCGAGGATGACCGCGTAGGCGAGCCCGCCCAGGCTTGTCAGCTGCAGCGCCAGGATGAGCTCCTTCGCCGTCTTCGCCGTCAGGGTGATCAGGATGGCCGGCAGGATCATCAGAAGCACGAAGAGCGTCAGCCACGCCAGCGGGTAGAACAGCGCGAGGATCACCGCGATGCCGAACGGGATCAGCACGAAACCCGTGTAGATCGCTCGGGACACGGCCGGTCCTGCGAGCACCGCGAGGGTCCGCTTGCCCGAGAGGCGGTCGGTCGGGATGTCGCGGATGTTGTTGACCATGAGCACGGCGCAGGCGAACAGGCCCGCCGCCACGGCGCCGAGCCACGACTCCTGGTTGGTGCGGCCGATCTGCACGAACGTGGTGCCGACGGTGGCGACCAGGCCGAAGAACACGAAGACGAAGAGCTCGCCGAGCCCGAGGTAGCCGTAGGGGCGGCGTCCGCCGGTGTAGAACCAGCCGGCCGCGATCGCCGCCGCGCCGACGATCAGGAACCACCACTGCCCCGAGAGGGCGGTGAGCACGAGGCCGGCGACGGCCGCGATCCCGAAGAAGACCAGGGCGACGGTGAGCACCTGGCGGGGCTTCGCCGCTCCGGAGCCGGTCAGCCGCGAGGGTCCGACGCGGTTGGCGTCGGTGCCGCGCACGCCGTCGGAGTAGTCGTTGGCGTAGTTGACGGCGATCTGCAGGGCGAGCGAGACGGCCAGGCAGAGCAGGGCGCGCACCCAGTGCCAGCCCTCGTCGACGACCTGGGTCGCTCCGGTGCCGATGAGCACGGGGGCGACGGCCAGCGGGAGGGTGCGGAGGCGGGCGCCGGCGATCCACTCGCGGGGACCGGCGGGCTTCACGACGACCGCTCGCGGGCTGCCCCCGGGGCGGCCGCTGGAGGACTTCTTCTTGCGACTCGTACTCGACACGGAGGGAATCCTACCCACCGGCCCGTCGACGCTCGGAGCCGGTCAGGCCTGCTCGGCGAGCACCTCGAGGGCGCGGCGGTCGGGCTTCCCGGAGGCGAGGAGGGGGATGCGGCCTACCGGCAGCACGGCCGCGGGAGCGGCGGCGCGCCCGAGGCGGTCGGCGATCAGGGCGCGCAGGTCGGTGAGCGCGGGAGCCTCCTCCGCCGTCACGACGACCGGGACCTCGCCCCACTGCTCGTCCGCTCGCCGCACGACGACCGCGTCGGGGACGGTCCCCTCGCGGAGCACGGCCTCGACGGAGTCGAGCGAGACCTTCTCCCCGCCCGACACGATCACGCGGTCGAGCCGACCGGTCACCCGGAGGCGCCCGTCGACGATCGAGCCCGCGTCGCCCGTGCGGTACCAGCGCTCCCCGTCGATCTCGAGGAAGGCGGCGGCGCTGCGCTCGTGGTCGATCGCGCCGTCGGCGTCGAGGTAGCCCTCCGCGAGGGTCGGCCCGCCGAGCAGCACCTGCCCGTCCTCGACGCGCATCCGCACGTCGTGGAGCGGGACGCCGTCGTAGACGCAGCCACCGGACGTCTCGCTCGATCCGTAGGTCAGGCGGATGCGCACGCCGAGGGCGGCGGCGCGGTCCCGCAGCGGCTGCGGCGTCGCCTGGCCGCCGATCAGGAGCGCGTCGAACGAGCGGAGCGCCTCGGCCGCGGCCGGATCGCGATCGGCGAGGTCCAGCAGCCGCGCGAGCTGCACGGGGACCAGCGAGGAGTACCGTCGCTCCCCCGCCGGCATCGTCCGAGCGAGAGCGAGGAAGGCCGCCGCGTCGAAGCCGCCGGCCGGGAGGACGACCGGGTCGGCCTCCGCGGTCAGCGAGCGGACGAGCACCTGCAGTCCCGCGACGTAGTGGGTCGGCAGGCAGAGCAGCCAGCGTCCCGGCCCGCCCAGCTCGGCGAGGGTCGCGGAGGCGCTGGTGAGCAGGGCCGCTGTCGAGAGCGCGACCCGCTTGGGCGGCCCCGACGAGCCCGAGGTCTCGACGACGACGGCGACGCGCTGCGGCACGACGGCATCCTCGGAGGCGGTCGCAGCGCCGGGGGCGGAGACGCGGATCGCCGGGCCGCTGCCGTCCAGGGCCGCGCGAAGAGCGAGGAGGACGGCCTCGACCGTCGCGTCGACACCGGCGAGCGGGCGGGTCACCTGCGTGCCCTCCGGCTCAGAACTGCCACGGGAACGGCGACCAGTCGGGCTCGCGCTTCTCGAGGAAGGAGTCGCGTCCCTCGACGGCCTCGTCGGTGCCGTAGGCGAGGCGCGTGGTCTCGCCCGCGAAGAGCTGCTGGCCCACGAGGCCGTCGTCCACGGCGTTGAACGCGTACTTCAGCATCCGGATGGCCGTGGGCGACTTGGTGAGGATCGTCTCGGCCCACTCCACCGCGGTCGTCTCGAGCTCGGCGTGCGGGACGACCGCGTTCACGGCACCCATCTCGTAGGCGCGCTGCGCGGAGTACTCCCGCGCGAGGAAGAACACCTCGCGCGCGGCCTTCTGCCCGATCTGGCGGGCGAAGTACGCCGAGCCGTAGCCCGCGTCGAAGGAGCCGACGTCGGCGTCCGTCTGCTTGAAGCGCCCGTGCTCGGCGGAGGCGAGGGTGAGGTCGCAGACCACGTGGAGCGAGTGCCCGCCTCCTGCGGCCCAGCCGGGGACGGCCGCGATGACGACCTTCGGCATGAAGCGGATGAGGCGCTGCACCTCGAGGATGTGCAGGCGGCCGTTCCGCGCGGAGTCGATGCCCTCGGCGGTCTCGCCGTCGGAGTACCGGTAGCCGTCGCGGCCGCGGATCCGCTGGTCTCCCCCGGAGCAGAAGGCCCAGCCTCCGTCGCGCGGGCTCGGGCCGTTGCCGGTGAGGATGACGACGCCGATGCGCGGGTTCGTCCGGGCGTCCTCGAGGGCGCGGAACAGCTCGTCGACCGTGCGCGGCCGGAACGCGTTGCGGACCTCGGGCCGGTCGAACGCGACCCGCGCGATGCGGCCGGAGCGGTCGTGGTGGTAGGTGATGTCCTCGAGTGCGTCGAAGCCGTCGACGGCCGCCCAGCGGTGGGCGTCGAACAGTTCGGAGACCTGCGTGCTCATGCCACGACCCTACTGATCCGGACTGCACGGCGACTCGACACCGCCCGGGCAGACGGAAGGGGACCCCGCTGACGCGGAGTCCCCTTCCGGTGCTCGCCCCTACTTGGCGGCGGAGGTGGTGCGGTTCTCGGCCGACACCATCCAGGCGTACTGCTCGAGGCTCTGGATGATCGCGTGGAGGAGATC
The DNA here is from genome assembly GCF_009834265.1 of Rathayibacter sp. VKM Ac-2805. Classification (NCBI taxonomy): domain Bacteria; kingdom Bacillati; phylum Actinomycetota; class Actinomycetes; order Micrococcales; family Microbacteriaceae; genus Rathayibacter; species Rathayibacter sp. VKM Ac-2805. Next base: position 830,362 of record NZ_CP047185.1, on the reverse strand, counting down.
CGCGCTGGTCGGGTCCTCCTCGTCCACCTGGTCGTGGACCTCGCGCATGGTGGCGGCGGTGTTCTCGAGGCGGATCGTGACCAGGTCGACGGTCTCGGCCGTGTCGATCTCGCCGTGCGGGTACTCGGGGAGGGTGGTGGTCGCGGCGACGGTGTCGCTGCGGCCGTCCGGGATCCCGTGGAGGGCGCGCATGCGCTCGGCGATGTCGTCGCTGAACTCGCGCGCGGCCTCGATGATCTCGTCGAGCTGCAGGTGGAGGTCGCGGAAGTTCTTGCCGACGACGTTCCAGTGGGCCTGCTTGCCCTGGACGTGGAGCTCGATCAGGTCGACGAGGACGATCTGGAGGCTGTCGAGCAGCTCCTTGGAGGCCTTGAAGCCCTTCTCGGCGTTCTGACGGCGGCTGGTCTTGGCACCGGAGCCCGCGGGGGCTTCGACGTGGCGTTCGAGGGTGGTGGTCATGGACCGTTCCTTTCTCTTGCAGTGCCGGGTGCGGTGTCCCGCCCCGAGTCTGGCTTCTTCGGCTGGACGGCGCCCGCACGCGCGGGGTGCGCGCGCTGGGCGGGGCCCGTGGTTGCGGGGATCAGATCGTGGCGACGGATCCGGAGTCGACGCGGTAGTTCGAGCCGTTCACGAACGAGGCGCGGTCGGAGCAGAGGAAGGCGATCACGGCTGCGACCTCCTCGGCCTCGCCCCGGCGCTTCAGCTCCATGTACGGGCGCTCCTCGTCGAGGAAGGACGAGATCGCCTCGTCGACCGAGGTGCCCCTCTGCTCGGCGCGCTTGGACATCATCGCGTCGGTCATCGGAGTGCGGATGAACGCGGGCGAGACCGTGTTCACGAGCAGGCCCTCCTGCGCGTAGGAGCGCGAGAGGCCCTTGGCGAAGGCGAGGACGCCCGCCTTCGCGGCGCAGTAGGGCAGTTCGTCGTCGTAGGGCTGCACGGCGTCCTCGGAGGCGGTGAGCACGAGCCGGCCCCAGCCTCCGGTGCGGAGGTCGGGGAGGAACTCGCGCACGAGCCGCACAGGCCCGAGCAGATCGACCTCGAGGGTGCTGGTCCAGCCCTCGTCGTCGATCTCGTGGAAGAGGCCCTGCGCCCCTGTGACTCCGGCGCACTGCACGAGGATGTCGATCGCGCCGACCGCTCCGGCCACGCGGCGGTGCAGCTCGGCGAGCTGCTCCGTGCTGGTGACGTCGGCGGCGAAGGCGTGCAGGCGGCCCTCCGGAGCGTCGAGCCCGGCCGCCGCCCGGTCGAGCTCCGCCTGGTCCTTGTCGGTGATCACGACGGTCGCGCCCTCGGCGAGGAGGAGCTGCGCCGTGGCCAGGCCGATGCCGGAGTCGCCTCCGGTGACGAGGGCGATGCGGCCGCTGATGCCGAGATCCATGCTGAGGTGCTCCTTGTGGGTGCGGTGCGAGGGGGTGGTACCGGTCTACGCCCCTCGGAGCCGGCCCTCAACGGGTTGCGCGGACGCCGTCGGCGGGGTTACGCGCGGCCGACCTTCTCCGGCGCCAGCTCCTCGATGGTGATGGCCGCGTTGATCAGCGCGAGGTGGCTGAGCCCCTGCGGCAGGTTGCCCCAGAAGGCCAGGTCGTCGACCGCGATCATCTCGGACATGATCCCGACGTCGTTCGGGACCGTGGCGACGAGCTCGTCCATCAGGGCGACCGACTCGTCGTGCCGACCGACGCAGGCCAGGGCGGACGCGAGCCAGAACGAGCAGGCCACGAACGGGTGCTCCTCCCCCTCCATGCCGGAGTAGCGGAACAGCAGCGCGCCGCGGCCGAGCTCCTTCACCAGGGCGTCGATGGTGGAGATCATCCGCTCGCCGCGCTCGTAGCCGCTGGGCGCGTGCAGGAGCACCGAGGCGTCCAGCTCCTCGCTGCCCGGGTACATCACGTAGGAGCCGAGCTCCTCGGACCAGCAGTGCTCCTCGATCCACTCCCGGATGCGGTCGCGCTCGAAGCGCCATCGGTCGGGGCTGCCCGCGACCTGGCCGAGCTCCGCCAGGTGCACGGCCGCGTCGAGCGCCTGCCAGCAGCCCATCTTCGAGGAGGTGTAGTGCTGCTCCTCCTCCAGCTCCCACATTCCTGCATCGCGGTTCCGCCACAGGTCGCAGGTGGTGTCGGCGACGCGGGCGAGGAGCCGACCGGTCTGGATGTCGAGGACGTTGCCCTCGTCGACGTAGATGCGGCAGATGTCGAAGAGGTCGCCGAAGACGCCCAGCTGCAGCTGGCTCTGCGCTGCGTTGCCGGCGACGACCGGGCCGATGCCGGCGTAGCCCGGGACGTCGAACTCCTCCAGGACGGTCGGCATGGAGCCGTCGAGTCCGTAGAAGATGTGCAGGTCCGGCCCGTGCTCCTTGATCGTGCGGAGGAGCCAGGACAGCGCGGCGTGCGTCTCCTCGCGCAGGCCGAATCGCACCAGCGCGTGCATCGTGTACGCGGCGTCGCGCACCCAGGCGAAGCGGTAGTCCCAGTTCTTGCCGCCGTTGGGCGACTCCGGGAGCGACGTGGTCGCGGCCGCGGCGATGGCTCCTGTGGGCGAGTAGATCAGCAGCTTGAGCGCGAGGGCGCTGCGCTGGACGGCCTCGGACCACGGGCCGTCGTAGGAGAACTCCTCCGACCAGTCCTGCCAGCTGCGGATGGTGCGGTCGATGCCGCGGTCGACGTTCTTCGCGACCGGGAAGTGCAGCGGCTCGTCGTGCGTGGCCGACACGACCAGGACGTGCCGCACGGCGTCCTTCCCCGCGGTCACGACGAAGGAGCCCGTCAGCTCGTCGCCGGCGCCGGAGGGCGCGTCGTCGCCGTCGGGCCCGTGCTCCTGCCCGGTGACGCCGATGGTGATGTCTCCGGCGCGGATGAGCGAGCGGCCGTCGGCGTTCTGGATCCACGGGGAGAACCGGCCGAGTCCCGTTCCGGGACGCACGGCCCACCGCATCCGCACCTCGCCGTCGACACCGTCCACGCGGCGCGCGAGCTCGGCCCACGGGAGGCGGCCCGCGATCCCGGTGACGAGCGCGTCCGTCACGCGGACGGTGCCCGACTCGGTGGTGAAGGTGGTCTCGAGGACGTTCGTGTCGCGGATGTAGGCGCGCGAGACCTCGGCGGGCTCCTCGGGGGCGAGCTCGACGCAGCCGCCGGACTCGGCGTCGATCAGGGCGGCGAAGGCGGGGGTGGAGCCGAGGTCCGGGACGGGCATCCAGTCGACGCTGCCGTCCTTCGCGATCAGGGCGACCGTGCGACCGTCTCCGATCGCGGCGTAGTCGCGCAGGGGCCTGGTCGAGCGAGGTGCAGCCATCCCCTCACCGTAGGGCGCGGGCGGTGCGCCGATTCGGGCTTGCGGGCGGACGGGCTTGCTTGTAGCGCCCGGTCAGGTCGCGGCGACTCCGCCGTACTCCTCGAGGCGGTCGGTGAACTCGCCGCGGTCCTCGTCCTGGAGGACCCCGTTCGCGTACCCCGCCAGGAACGCGCCCTGCGGGTCCGGCGAGAGGCCGACTCCGTCGAGCATGTCGGCGACCAGGCCGGTCGGATCGGCGTCGAGGTCGACGAGGCCCAGCTCGATAGCGGGCACGAGGTCGGCGGAGGAGCGCGCGGTGACGATCCAGAGCGCGGCCGAGGCCTCCTCGTCCGAGAGGTCGCCGTCGAGCTCGTAGCCCGCCTCCGACCACTCCTCGGGGGTGTCGGCCACCTCGACGTCGTCGAAGCCGAGGGGCGAGAGCGCTGCCGTGAAGCGGTCGACCGCCGCCTGCCTATCGGCGTCGGCCGAGACGTCGGCGGCGGCGTACTCGGTCGCCGAGATGTAGTCGTAGAGGAGGGAGGGCCCGCCGTAGGCGTTCTGCGACTGCTCGTAGTACTCGTCGTCGGCCGAGGTCCACTCCTCGGGGACGGCGCCCTCGACGGCCGCGACGGCCTTCTCGGCACTCGCGCGCACGTCCTCCGCGGACGGCTGGCCGAGGATCGTCGCGGCGTCGCCGTCCTGGTAGCCGGGGTAGTCGTAGAGCGGATCGGACGGGTCCCCGCTGCCGAACGGGTCGTCCGTCGGGTCGCCGAACGGCTCGGCCGGAGCGCTCGTCGACGCGCTGCCGGCGGCGGAGTCGAGCGCGCCGCCCACTCCGACGGCGACGAGCGTGCCGAGCACGCCGGTGTAGACGACGCCCACGAGGAGGCTCGTGCCCAGCGCGATCCAGGCGCCCCTGCCGAGCGGGCGGTGGGAGGGGACGGAGCCCTGCGTCGGGCCCGGGGCGGGCGCGGGCGGCGGGCTCATCGGCATCTGGCTCATCGCACTCCTCCGGACTCCAACGGCAGCCTCGTCAGTCTGGCACCTCGGCGGGCGCTCGGAGGAGGGACCCCGGGGGCTTGCGCGCGCGTCGCCGACCTCCTGCGCCCGGGTGGCCGCCGCGTCGCCCCGGCCGGTGGACAATGGCCGGATGGACGACGTCGTGCCCGCCTCCCCGCTCCCCTCCCTCGGCGAGATCGACGCGGGACTCCGCGTCGTCGCTCTGCCGCTGCGCACCCGCTTCCGCGGTGTGGACCACCGCGAGATCGCGCTCGTGCGCGGCCCCGAGGGCTGGACCGAGTTCTCGCCCTTCCTCGAGTACGGCGCAGAGGAGTCGGCGGCGTGGCTCCGGGCGGCGATCGACTACGGCTGGAGCGAGCAGCCGGCACCGCTGCGCGACCGCATCCCGGTGAACGCGACGATCCCGGCCGTCGCGCCGCACGAGGTCGCCGCCGTGCTCGCGAGCTACCACGGCTGCCGCACGGCGAAGGTGAAGGTCGCCGAGCGCGGCCAGACGCTGGCCGACGACGTGGCCCGGGTCGTCGAGGTCCGCCGACTGCTCGGTCCGGAGGGCCGGATCCGCGTGGACGCGAACGGCGGCTGGAACCTCGACGAGGCCGAGCACGCCGTCCACGCCCTCGCGGAGTCCGACCTCGAGTACGTCGAGCAGCCGTGCGCGAGCGTCGACGAGCTGGCGGAGCTGCGCTACCGGGTGAAGTACATGGGCATCCCGATCGCCGCCGACGAGAGCGTCCGCAGGGCCGCCGATCCGCTCGCCGTCGCTCGGGCCGGAGCCGCGGACCTGCTGGTCGTGAAGGCCCAGCCGCTCGGCGGGACGCGCCGGGCGCTGGCGCTCGTCGCCGAGGCGGGGCTGCCGGCGGTGGTCTCGAGCGCGATCGACAGCTCGGTCGGACTCGCCATGGGCGCCGCCCTGGCCGCGGCGCTCCCCGAGCTGCCCTTCGACTGCGGACTCGGCACCGCGTCCCTCCTCGCCGCGGACGTCACGGAGCGGCCGCTGCGGCCGGTCGATGGAGGCATCCCCGTCGGCCGCGTGGAGGTCTCGGAGGAGCTCCTCTCCCGTCACGCCGTGTCGCCGGAGCGGCTCGCCTGGTGGCGGGCGCGGCTCCGCGACTCCTACGCGCTGCTCTGATCGTCGGCGGCGGGCGCCGTGTCGGAGGGGCGGCAGAATGGGAGCGTCGGCCGCCGGTGCCCGACGCGTCCCCCACCCTCGAGCATCGGAGCCCCGTGAGCGCATCGACCGTCCCCGTCTTCCTCGACTGCGACACCGGCATCGACGACTCGCTCGCCCTGGCCTACCTCCTCCGCTCGCCCCGGGCCCGCCTCGTCGGGATCAGCACGGTCAGCGGCAACACCGACGCCCGCCGGGCCGCCGTCAACAGCCTCGGCCTGCTCGCGCTGGCCGGCCGCGACGACGTGCCGGTCGCCGTGGGGGCGCACCACTTCCTCGAGGAGGACTACGCCGGCGGATCTCCGCACGTGCACGGCGATGACGGCATCGGCGGGGTCGCGCTGCCCGAGGGCGGCGAGCCGGTCGACGAGGATCCGGCCGACCTCCTCCTCCGTCTCGCTCGTGAGCACGAGGGCGAGCTGCGGCTGGTCGCGATCGGCCCGCTGACGAATCTCGCGCTCGCCCTCCGTGCGCACCCGGAGATCGCGTCCCTCGTCCACTCGGTGACCGTGATGGGCGGAGCCGCGCTGGTCCCCGGCAACGTGACCGCCGTGGCGGAGGCCAACATCTGGCACGACCCTGCGGCCGCCGCCGAGGTCGTCGCGGCCGACTGGGATCTCACGCTCGTGCCCCTGGACGTGACCATGCGGCACCTGCTGACGGAGGAGGACCGCGCCGTCCTGCTCGCGTCGCCCGATCCCCTCGCGCAGGCCATCGGGCAGGCGCTCGACTTCTACTTCGACTTCTATGTCGGCCACTTCGGCGAGCGCACCGCTGCCATGCACGACCCGATGGCCGCCGCGATCGCCGTCGACGCCGTCGCCCTCACCTCCGCCCCGCGCGTCCACGTCACTGTCGACGCCACTCACGGCCCCGGCCGCGGCCAGACCGTCGCCGACCTCCGCGGCATCTATCGCGGCGTCCACCCCTTCGACGCCCGCACCCGCGTCGTCCTCGCCCTCGACGCCCCTTTCGCCCCCCACCTCATCGACGTCGTCACCGCCGTCTGACCCTTCCGCCGTCGCCCCCGGCGTCCACCACCGCCACTCGACAGGCACGGATCCGCCCGCAGCCCGTCCATGCCCCCTGTGCGCGACACGCCCGCTCCGCGCACTACTCGATCAGCAGGCACCGCCCCCTGCGCGTCCATCTGCGGGAACTCGACCGGCCCGCTCCCCGCGTTCGCGCCATGGGATCTCGATACGCGCGCCGCGCGCGCTACCCGATCAGCATGTTCCGTCGACCGCCGTCTACCCCGGCCCTCCCGCGAAGCCCAGCTCATCAGACCCGACCGCGAAGCGGAGCCCACCCGGACCCGACCGCGAAGCGGAGCCCAACGAACCCGACCGCATAGCGGAGCCCGGCCAGACCCGACCGCGAAGCGGAGGCCTCCCGCGGCGACCGCGAAGCGGAGCCGTCCTCGTTCGCTTCCTGGTAAGCGGTCGGCGGGGCCTGGTGGGGTCGATCGCAAGGCGGAGGCGTCGGGCGTAGCGGAGCTACGTTCGTCGCCGACAACGCCGCGAGCGGCCCCGCCAGGCCCCGCCGACCCGATCGCAAGGCGGAGGGGTCGGGCGTAGCGGAGCTACGTTCGTCGCCGACAACGCCGCGAGCGGCCCCGCCAGGCCCCGCCGACCCGATCGCAAGGCGGAGGGGTCGGGCGTAGCGGAGCTACGTTCGTCGCCGACAACGCCGCGAGCGGCCCCACCAGGCCCCGCCGACCCGATTACATGCCGGTGTCGAGGCCGGAGTAGGCGTGGAGTCCCTTGAAGAACACGTTGACGACGCCGAAGTTGAACATGACGGCGGCGAAGCCGACGATGGCGAGCCAGGCGGAGGGGGTGCCGCGCCAGCCGCGGGTGGCGCGGGCGTGGATGTAGCCGGCGTAGATGGTCCAGATGATGAAGGTCCAGACCTCCTTGGTGTCCCAGCCCCAGTAGCGGCCCCAGGCCTTCTCGGCCCAGACGGCGCCGGCGATGAGCGTGAAGGTCCAGAGGATGAAGCCGAGGATCGTGACGCGGTAGGCGAGGTTCTCGAGGGTGAGGGAGCTGGGCAGGGTGCGCAGGAAGCGGAGGACCGAGCGGGGGCTGTCGCCGGAGGATTCGCGGCGGGCCTGGAGGAGCTGGGTGACCGAGAGCGCGAAGCCGAGGGCGAAGAACGCGGTGCCGAGGATCGCGACGAGCACGTGGATGACCAGCCAGTAGGACTGGAGTGCCGGCGGGAGCGGGACGACGGCGACGTAGTAGTTGACGGTCGCGATGCCGAGGAGCACCAGGACGAGGCCGGTGATGAACGCTCCGAGGAAGCGGAGGTCCCAGCGCAGCTGGACGGCGAGGAAGACGCCGATGATGATGAGCGTCCCGGTCATCGAGAACTCGTACATGTTCGCCCAGGGGACGCGGCCGGCGGCGACGCCGCGGAGGACGGTCGCGGCGAGGTGGAGCACGAAGCCGAGGAGCGTGAGCGAGAACCCGATGCGCATGGTCTTCGAGCGGGCGGGGGCGCGGTAGACCTCGTCCTCGACGCGGCTGCCGATGCGGGAGAGCGTCGCGGTGCGTCCGGAGCCTGCGGCGGCGACGGTGGCCTTGCCGCTGGCCGCGCGGTCGGCGGCGGCCGCGGAGGCGACGCGCTCCGCCTCCTGCACGACCTCGATCGACTCGCCGTCGGCCAGGGAGGCGCGGCGGGCGAGGTCGATCGCGAAGAAGACGAACGCCATGGCGTAGATGCCCATGGCGGAGGAGAGGCACAGCACCGAGTACTGCGAGAGGGTCGCGATCACCTCCTCAGGGTAATCGCTCGCCGCCCCGCCCGCCCCTTCGCGCTTGCACAGACTCGGCCCCTGCCCAGCCGGGCGGCGCCTGTGGAGGGGCCTCCGGGGCGTCCGGGAGGCGGGTCAGTCGAGCGGGGCGTGCCGGTCGGCGATCGTCCGAACGGCGCGCACCAGCTGGGGGTCCTCGCCGCGGGCGAGTCCCGCGTACTCGAGGAGGAGGCCGCCGTCGTCCTGGGCGGTCGCCTTCACCCACACGCGGCGCCGCGGGACGAACAGCGAGGTGAGGAGCCCGGCGAGCACGAGGATCGCGAAGAGCAGCACCCAGCCCTGGGTCGCGTCGTGGTGGATGTCGAACGAGGCGAAGCGCTTGACGCTGTCGGTGCCGATCCGCGTCGGGTCGGCGCCCGTGTTGTCGAAGGTCACGCTGCCGAGCCCGTTCGGGAGCTCGGCCGTGTCGCCGGGCTTGAGGGTGATCGGCGCGACGCCGGTGGTGCCGCCGGTGAGCCGGGTCAGCGAGTCGGTGTTGAGCACGTAGACGGATGTGGGCACTCCCCCGTCGAGGCCGAGGTCGCCCGCGAAGACGTTCAGCGAGAGCACGGGGTACTGCAGGTCGGGGAAGATCGAGGTCGACGCCCCGGAGGCCAGCGTGTCCTGCGTCGGGTAGAAGAAGCCGGTGAGGCCCAGCTGCTCCGAGAGCCCGTCCGGCACCTTCACGACGCCGACGGAGGTCAGGTTCGCGTCCTGCGGGAGGAACGGCACCGAGTCGGTGAAGATCGCCCGGCCCGAGGGGTCTCGGACCGTGATCGTCGGGGCGTAGCCGTTGCCGAGGAGGTAGACGTTCGTGCCGCCGATCGCCAGCGGGTCGTTGACCTTGATCGTGCGGTCCTCGGTGCCCCCGCCGCGCTCGGAGGTCGTGACGTTCGCGGTGAAGTCGACGGGCTGGCCGAGCGCCGACTGGTTCTGCTCCTCGTACTTCACGTCGAGGCTGTCGAGGGTCAGCTGGTACGGGTCGAGCTGGCTGCTGTCGAAGAAGCGGCCGGGGTTGAAGGAGTCGTAGGCCGCGAGGTTGTTCGCGAACCCCTGGGAGCCCTCGACCAGCACGCGCTGCCCGCTGTAGCCGAATCCGCCGCCCACTCCGACGGCGACGAGGATGCCGACCAGGGCGGAGTGGAAGACCAGGTTGCCGGTCTCGCGGAGGTAGCCGCGCTCGGCCGAGACGCTCGACCAGCGGCCGCGCGGGTCGTCGTAGCGCTCGACGCGGTAGCCCGCCCGGCGCAGGACGGAGTGGGCGGAGGCGACGGCCTCCTCCTCCGTCGCGCCCCCGACCTCGCGGACGGTGTAGCCGGCGAGGCGCTGCAGGCGCGCGGGGGTGCGCGGCGGGCGCGACCGCATCGCCTGGAAGTGGTGGCGCGTGCGCGGGACGATGCAGCCGATCAGGGAGATGAACAGCAGCAGGTAGATGCTCGAGAACCAGGCGGAGGTGTAGGTGTCGAACGCCTGCACCTTGTCGAGCAGGGGCGCGAGGTCGGGGTTGTCGACGAAGTACTGGGTCACGCCGTTGGGGTCGGAGGAGCGCTGCGGCACGAGCGATCCGGGGACCGCCGCGATCGCCAGCAGCAGCAGCAGGAACAGCGCCGTGCGCATGCTGGTGAGCTGGCGCCACATCCAGCGGAGCCAGCCGGTGAACCCGAGCGCCGGCTGCGTGACGGTGCCGTCGGAGTCGTAGTGGTCGGCGGGGCGGAAGGAGGCGTCCGTCCTCCGCTGCGCGGCCTCGTCGGGGCGGCGCGTGCTCTCCTCGGGCTCAGATCGCCGGCTGGAAGCCATCGATCACCGCCGCGAGGGAGCCGTAGACGAGGGTGTTCCAGATGCCCGTGACCATCAGGACTCCGATCAGGACGAGGGCGGCGCCGCCGAGGATGTTGACCACGCGGATGTGGCGCTTCACGAAGGCGAGCGTGCTGGTCACCCAGCTGAAGCCGAAGGCGACGAGGAGGAAGGGGATGCCGAGTCCGAGGCAGTAGACCAGGGCGAGGAGGGCGCCGCGCCAGGGCGAGCCCACGCCGTAGCTGAGGGCGAGGATCGAGCTCAGCGTCGGGCCGAGGCAGGGCGTCCAGCCGACGCCGAAGACGATGCCGAGCAGCGGCGCTCCGATCAGCCCGGTGGCGGGACGGATCCCGGGCCGGAGCGTGCGCTGGAGGAAGGAGAACTGCCCGATGAAGACGAGCCCCATCGCGATCACGACGAGCCCGAGGACGCGGGTGATCAGGTCGGTGTACTGGCGCAGCCAGAAGCCGACCGTGCCCGCCGCCGCACCGTAGAGGACGAACACCAGCGAGAATCCGAGCACGAAGAGGAGGACGCCCAGCACGACCCGGCGGCGTCCGCGGGCCGCACGCTCGTCGGCGTCGGTGAATCCGCCGACGTAGGCGAGGTAGCCGGGCACCAGCGGGAGCACGCAGGGCGACGCGAAGGACACGAGCCCGGCCAGGAGCGCGATCGGCACGGCCAGCAGGAGCTGACCGCTGACGACGATGTCGCCCACGCCGCTACTGCCCCTCGGCGAGCGTGTCGCCCACGAGGGTCGACAGGATCGACGCCTCCTGGAGCTGGCCGAGGATGCGCGACGCGACGCGCCCCTCCCTGTCGAGGACGAGCGTCGTGGGCACGGCGTTCGGCGGGACGGTGCCGGTGAAAGCGAGCTGCACCGACGAGTCGGTGTCGACGATGGAGGGGTAGACGAGCCCGAAGGTCTCGGCGAAGGCGGCCGCGGTGGGGGCCTGATCGCGCACGTTGACGCCGACGAACGACACGCCCTTGTCGGCGAACTCCGTGTTCACCGTCTCGAGGTCAGCGGCCTCGGCGCGGCACGGGGCGCAGCTGGCGTACCAGAAGTTGACGACGACGACCTGCCCGGCGAGGTCGGCGGAGTCGATGGTGGCGCCGGTCTCGTCGGTGCCGGAGAAGACGATGGGGTCGTCCCGGTCGGCGGCGGCGATCTCGGTGACGGTGCCGTCCCCCGAGATGTAGCCCTTGTTGCTGCCGTTGCGGTACTGGTCGGCGAGCGGATCCTCGGAGCAGCCCGTCAGCGCGAGCGCGGCAGCCAGCGCGAGGACGCCCGCGGCGCGGAGCCGCCCCGTCCGGCGCATCAGACCGCTCCCACGTCGGTGGCCAGGCCCTGCAGGCCGGCGGCCGGGTCGGAGTAGCCGACCTCGACGAAGCCGTCGCCGCGGCGCTCGAGGGTCGTGATGCTCGAGAGGGCGCAGCGGCGCTTGCGCGGATCGTGGAAGAGGCGCTCGCCGGCGAGGGCGCGGTGGACCGTCCAGATGGGGAGCTGGTGGCTGACGATCGCGGCGTCGCCCTCCTCCGTGCTCTCCCACGCCGCCTCGATCGCTGCGTACATCCGCGCCGAGATGGAGAGGTACGGCTCGCCCCAGCTGGGCTCGAAGGGGTTGCGGAGCCAGGGCCAGTGCTTGGGGTTCCGCAGGGCGGAGCTGCGCGCGGCGAGGGACTTCCCCTCGAAGCGGTTGCTCGGCTCGATCACCCGCTCATCGGTGCGGATCTCGAGCTCGAACGCCTGCGAGATGGGCTGCGCGGACTCCTGCGTGCGCTGGAGCGGCGACGCGATCAGCGCCGTGACGTGGCGCCGGCGCTCGAGCAGGTCGTCGGCGGCGGAGCGGGCCATGCGGTGGCCCAGATCCGAGAGCCGGAAGTTCGGGAGTCGTCCGTAGAGGACCCGGTCGGGGTTGAACACCTCGCCGTGCCGCACGAGATGGATCTGATCGGCAACCACGAGCGTCAAGTGTACGGAACGCGGCGTGGGGGAACGCCGGGAAAGGGTCGCCTGAGCCGGACCTGAGCGGAGCCTCAGCGGCGCGCCGAGACCGCCGCCGACAGCCGCCGCACGAGCGGTCCGGGCAGGTGCCGTACCACGGCCATCGGGACCCCGAAGCGCACCGACGGCACCGAGACGACGGAGCCGCGCGCGACGTCGCGGAGGAACTCCTCCACCACCGCGTCCGCATCGAGCCAGAGGAAGGAGGGGATGGAGGAGGTGTCCATCGCCGCCCGCTCGTGGAACTCGGTGCGCACCCAGCCCGGGCAGAGCGCGGCCGAGCGGACGCCGGTGCCGCGCAGCTCGACGGCCAGCGACTGCGCGAAGGCGGTCGCCCACGCCTTCACCGCGGAGTAGGGGCCGAGGTGCACGAAGCCCGCGACGCTCGACACCGTGAGGATCGCGCCGCGGCCGCGGGTGGTCATCGCCTCCGCCGCCGCACCCGAGAGCACGGCGACCGAGCGCACCATCACCTCGAAGGCGTGGTCCTGGGCGGCGACGTCCGGCTCGGCGAAGGTCCCGTCGATCCCGAAGCCGGCGTTGTTGACGAGGACGCGGACGGGCCGGCCCGGATCGACGAGCCGCGCGCGCACGCGCTCGACCTGCTCGCGGTCGCCGAGGTCCGCGGGCAGGACCTCGACCGCCGCGGCGCCGAGGCCGCGCAGTCCGGCCGCCGCCTCCTGGAGGCGCTGCTCGCTGCGGGCGACGAGGACGAGGCTCCAGCCGCGGCGCGCGAACGCCCGGGCGAAGGCGAGGCCGATGCCGGAGGACGCGCCGGTGATCAGTGCGGTGCTCATGCTCCGACGCTACCCGTCGCCGCCCGGCGGCCCCCGAGTAGACTCCCCTACCGTGACCGACGAGACCCGCCTCCCCCGAACCACTGTCAAGAAGCTCGCCGCGCTCGAGGACGGACCCGTCCGCGTGTCCGGCTGGGTCGAGACCGTGCGCGACCAGAAGAAGGTGCAGTTCGTCGTCCTGCGCGACGAGTCGGGTGCCGTGCAGCTGGTGAACCCGGCCGTGCGCGAGGCCGTCGAGGGCGACGACGCGTCGGCTGCGCGCCTCGCGATCACCGAGGAGATCTCCGGCCTCGCCCAGGGCTCCTTCATCACCGTCACCGGCGCGCTCAAGCACGACGAGCGCGTGAAGCTCGGCGGCATCGAGGTCAAGCTCGAGACGCTCGAGGTCGTCGCCGCGTCGATCCCGGAGGCGCCGATCGCGCCCGACTCCGGCATCGACAAGCGCATGGACTGGCGCTTCCTCGATCTGCGCCGTCCCGAGCAGAACCTCATCGCCCGCGTGCAGACCACGTTCGAGCACGCGCTGCGCACGTACTGGATCGAGCACGACTTCATCGAGATCCACACCCCGAAGCTCATGGCGAGCGCCTCGGAGTCGCGGGCCGAGCTCTTCGAGGTCGAGTACTTCGAGACGAAGGCCTACCTGGCGCAGAGCCCCCAGTTCTTCAAGCAGATGGCGCAGCCCGCCGGCTTCGGCAAGGTCTTCGAGGTCGGCCCCGCCTTCCGCGCCGACCCGAGCTTCACCTCGCGTCACGCGACCGAGTTCACGAGCGTCGACGCCGAGGTCTCCTGGATCGACTCGCACGAGGACGTCATGGAGCTGCACGAGCAGCTGATGGTCGCCGGCCTCACCGCCGTCGTCGAGAAGCACGGCGCCGAGGTCAAGGCGCTCTTCGACATCGACCTGACCGTCCCGACCACGCCGTTCCCGCGCATCCCGCTCGCCGAGGCCAAGCGCATCGTCGCCGAGCGCGGCTACGAGGTGCCCCGCGCCGACGACGACATGGACCCCGAGGGCGAGCGCCGCATCGCGGCCTACGTGCAGGAGGAGTTCGGGCACGACTTCGTGTTCCTCACCGACTACGCGTCGAGCATCCGGCCGTTCTACCACATGCGACGCGAGGGCGACGGGACGATCACCAACAGCTACGACCTCATCTACAACGGCGTCGAGATCTCGACCGGAGCGCAGCGCGAGCACCGCGTCGACGTCCTCGTCGAGCAGGCCCGCGAGAAGGGCCTGGACCCGGAGGAGCTCGAGTTCTACCTCGACTTCTTCCGCTACGGCGTCCCGCCGCACGGCGGCTTCGGCATGGGCCTCTCGCGCGTGATCATGCTGATGCTGAACCAGGCGAACCTCCGCGAGGTCACCTACCTGTTCCGCGGCCCGACCCGCCTGCTGCCCTAGGCGCGCACCACGGTCGCGGGAACCCCGGACCATCGAGACCGCCGCGGACGGCGGGTCCCCTCGACGGGCCGGGGTTCCCTCGCGCCAGCGGCTAGGGAGCCGGCAGCACCACGAGGTCGAGGTAGTCGGCCAGGCACGCCACCATGTCCACCGCGTCGCGCTCGAGCAGCCACTGCAGCTGCACGCCGTCCCAGAGCGCGATGATCGACGCCGCCACCCGCTCCGGATCGGACCCATCGCGCAGGCGCCCGGCGGCCTGGAGCTCGCGCAGCTCGGCCGTGTACTCGCTGCGGAGGCGGCGGAACCGCGCGGCGAAGAAGTCGCGCCCCGGGTGCTCCTGCGTCGTCGACTCGCCGCAGAGCACGGCGTACAGCTCGATCACTCCGGGCGCCGTCTCGTTGTAGCGGGTCTGCCGCAGGATGCCGGCGACCAGCCCCTCCTCCGGGTCCGGCGGCGAGGAACCGTCGCCCGTGATCAGGTCGCGGTGCTCGAGGACCGCGAAGAGCAGGTCGGTCTTCGACGGGAAGTAGTGCAGGAGGCTCGTCTGGCTGAGCCCGACGCGGTCGGCGACCTCCTGGAGGGAGCCGCGGGCGTAGCCCCGTGCGGCGAAGACCTGGTGCGCGGCCTCGATGATGGCGCGGCGGCGCTCGGCCGACTTCGCGTACGGGCCGCGTCGCCTCGTCGCCTCCGCCATCGACCCCTCCTCCGCACTGGAGGCGCCTCGCCGTGCCCCTCGAACGGCCAGCGTAGCGGCGGCGGAGGAGCAGTGCCGCCAATTTCGAGTACCTACTCGAATTCGTGGTAGCGTCCCGATCATCGCCGGGTGAGACTCCCCGGCTCTCCACCACGACGAAGTGAGGGAAGATGCATCCGTTCACCCGGAGACAGCTCATCGCCGCCGGTCTCGGCACCGCAGCACTCGGGAGCCTGACGGCCTGCGCGACACCGGGCACCGTCTCGGTCAACACGGCGCCGACGATCGCGCCGGCCACCGGCCCGGTCCGCCTGCAGTACTGGGGCTGGCTGAAGGACCTGCAGAAGGTCTGCGACGTCTGGAACGCCTCGCACCCCGAGATCCAGGTCGAGGCCGTCTGGATCCCCGGCGGCAACGCGGGCGGGTACCAGAAGCTCTACTCGGCCCTCGCCGCGGGCGGCGGGCCCGACCTCGGCCAGGTCGAGATCCGCTCCGTCCCCGAGTTCATGCTCGTCAACGGCCTGGTCGACCTCACCCGGTACGGCGTCGAGCAGTACCGCGACCTGTACGACCCCACGCTCTGGGGCCAGGTCAGCTACACCGGCGGCGTCTACGGCATCCCGCAGGACAGCGGCCCGATGGCGCTCTTCTACCAGCCCGAGGTGTTCGGGAAGGTGGGTGCGGAGCCGCCGACGACCTGGGACGACTGGGCAGCGGTGGCGACGGAGCTGCGCGGAGCCGGCTCCTACATCGACTGCTTCCCCCTCGCCGACGCCTCGGTCTTCGCCGCGTTCGCGACGCAGGCCGGTGCGCAGTGGCTGCGCCCGGAGGAGGACGGCTGGGTCATCGACATGACCGACGACGCCACGACGCGCGTCGCCTCCTTCTTCGACACAGCCATCGACCAGGACCTGGTGCAGACCGGTTACGGCGCGTACTCCCCCGCGTGGTTCGCGGCTGCGGCGAAGGGCGGGATCGCCTCCTGCGCCACCGGCAGCTGGGGCGACGCCCTGATAGAGGGGGTCAGCGGAGGCGCGGGCAAGTGGCGCGCTGCTCCCATGCCGGTCTGGGGCGACACCGGCTTCGGCTCGAGCTTCCTCGGCGGATCGACCGCGGCGGTGTTCTCGAGCAGCAAGCACCCGGAGGAGGCGATCGAGTTCGCCGTCTGGATGACCACCACGCAGGAGGGCATCGACGCGATGATCGCCAACAGCGGCATCGGCTGGTCTCCCGCGGTCGGCGAGATCGGCACGGCCCGCAAGGGTCCGAGCGACTTCTTCAGCGGGCAGAACTACAACGAGGACGTCCTCGTGCCCGCATCGAAGGAGCAGAACCCGGACTGGTCCTGGTGGCCCGTCACGCAGCAGTCCTTCAACATCCTCAGCGACGGCTTCCGGAAGAAGGCGTCCGGGCTCTCGCTCGTGGACGCGGTCGCCGAGGCGGAGCAGCAGATCATCACGGTCTTCGAGAACAAGGGCCTGAGCATCAGGAGGGCCTCCGCATGACCACCACGACCTCCCCCGCCGCCGCCGCGGTCGCGGCCACCACGCGGACGCCGGGCGCGCCCCGGCGCAGCCGCGCGGTCGCCCGCGCCCCGTGGATCCTCCTCGGACCCTTCCTGGCCCTGTTCGTCCTCACGTTCATCGTCCCGATCGTCGTCGCCGTCGGCTCCAGCTTCACGAAGGTGACGCGCTCCGGCCTCTTCGGCGAGGCCGGGGTCACCAGCGGGTTCGCGGGCTTCGACAACTACGCGCAGGCCCTCGCCGACGGCAACTTCATCGCCTCCATCGGGCGGATGTTCCTCTTCGGCATCGTCCAGGTGCCGGTGATGATCGCCCTCTGCACCGTCCTCGCGCTGATGCTCGAGTCGGCGTCGGCGAAGTTCCCCGGCTTCTTCCGGGCGGCCTACTTCCTCCCCTACGGAGTGCCCGGAGTGATCGCGACGATCCTGTGGTCCTTCCTCTACGTGCCCGGCCTCAGCCCGCTCATCGACGCGGCGAACGTGGTCGGGCTCCAGCCCGACTTCCTCGGTGCGGACACGGTGCTCTGGTCGATCGCGAACATCTCGCTCTGGAGCTACACCGGCTACAACATGCTGATCATCGTCGCCCAGCTCAAGGCGATCCCGGTCGAGCTCTACGAGGCGGCGAAGGTCGACGGCGCCTCCACCTGGCGCGTCGCCCGCAGCATCCAGCTGCCGCTCATCCGCCCCGCGCTGGTGCTGACGACGATCTTCTCGATCATCGGAACGCTCCAGCTGTTCGCCGAGGCGCAGGTGCTGAAGACGGTCGCTCCGGCGATCGACAGCCAGTACACGCCGAACCTCAGCGCGTACACCACGGCCTTCGCCTACAACGACTACAACGTCGCCGCCGCCCAGGCCGTCCTGATCGCGCTGGTCGCGTTCCTGCTCTCCTTCACGTTCCTGTCGATCTCGAACAGGAGGTCGTCATGAGCCGCACCGAGACCCCGCCGACCACGACCACCGGAGTCGTCACCGCCGACCGCCCCGTGAAGGCCGGACGCGGGCCCGACCGCTCGGCCGGCCGCAACCGCGCCTCGACCATCATCGTCACCGCGATCCTCGTCGTCGTGGCGGTCTACTTCCTCATCCCCGTCTACTGGGTCGTCGTCGCGGCGACCAAGACCACCGAGGACCTCTTCGCCACCTACGGCTTCTGGTTCGCCCCGACGTTCGCGCTCTGGGACAACCTGACGCAGGTGCTGACCTACGGCGACGGCATCTTCGTCCGCTGGTTCCTCAACTCGGTCCTCTACGCCGGAGTGGGCGCCCTGCTCGCGACCTACCTCGCCGCGGCGGGCGGCTACGCGCTGGCCAAGTACGAGTTCCGCGGCAGCAGGCTCGTGTTCGGGACGATCCTCGCGGGCGTCCTGGTGCCGGGCACCGCGACCGCTCTGCCGCTGTTCCTGCTCTTCAGCCAGATGGGCATCGCGAACACCTACTGGAGCGTGCTGATCCCCTCGCTCGTCTCGCCGTTCGGGCTGTTCCTCTGCCGGATCTACGCTCAGGCGACGGTGGACACCGCGATCATCGAGGCGGCGCGCATCGACGGCGCCGGGGAGCTGCGGATCTTCCACACGCTCGGGCTGCGCATCCTGACTCCCGCGCTGGTCACCGTGTTCCTCTTCCAGCTGGTCGGGATCTGGAACAACTACTTCCTGCCCCTGGTGATGCTCTCGGACACGAGCCTGTTCCCGATCACACTGGGACTGAACAACTGGCTCGGACAGGTCGACCGCCTGCCCGAGTTCTACGAGCTGACGACCGGCGGCGTCCTGCTGTCGATCATCCCGCTCGCCATCGCCATGATCGTGCTGCAGCGCTTCTGGCGCGGCGGCCTGACGGAAGGCTCCGTGAAGTGACGACTCCCCCGACGACCTCCCACTACCTGACGGACACCGGACCGGGCTCCGGCCGCCGCCGGGCCCCCCGCTCGTGGCTGCACACCGACGCCCCGGCGCTCCCGCTGGACGGGGAGTGGCGCTTCCGCCTGCTCCCCGCCGCTCCGGGGACCCCGGGCGGCGCCGGCGTGCTGCCGGAGGACGAGGGCGTGGACGCCGTCGGGGACGAGTCGTTCGACGACTCCGGCTGGGACCTGATGCCGGTGCCCTCGCACTGGGTGCTGCAGGGCGACGGGCGCTACGGACTGCCGGCCTACACGAACGTGCAGTTCCCGTTCCCGACCGAGCCGCCGTTCGTGCCGGACGCGAACCCGACGGGCGACTACCGCCGCACCGTCGTGGTCCCGGAGGAGTGGGACTCCGCCGAGGCGGTCGTCCTGCGCTTCGACGGGGTCGAGTCCCGCTACCGCGTCTGGGTCAACGGCGTCGAGATCGGCATCGGCTCCGGCAGCCGGCTCGCGCAGGAGTTCGACGTCACCGGCGTCGTCCGCCCGGGCGAGAACCTCGTCGTGGTCCGCGTGCACCAGTGGTCGGCCTCGAGCTACGTGGAGGACCAGGACCAGTGGTGGCTGCCGGGGATCTTCCGCTCGGTGCACCTGCTCGCGCGCCCCGTCGGCGGGATCGAGGACGTGTGGCTGCGCTCCTCCTTCGCCGGCGGCGCGGGCCGGATCGAGGCGGAGGTGACCGCCGCGGCCGACGCGTTCCCGCTGACGCTGCGCGTGCCCGGGCTCGGGATCGAGACGGTCTGGGCCTCGGCGGAGGAGATCGCCGCGATCGAGGTCCCCGAGGTCGAGCCGTGGTCGGCGGAGGCTCCGCGCCTCTACGACGCGACGCTCGCCTCCGCCGGCGAGACGGTCTCGCTGCGGCTCGGCTTCCGCACGGTCGAGATCCGCGGCGACCGCTTCCTGGTCAACGGCGAGCGCGTCGTCTTCCACGGAGTCAACCGCCACGAGACGCACCCCGACCGCGGTCGAGCGTTCGACGAGGACTCCGCCCGCGAGGACCTCGCGATGATGAAGCGCTTCAACGTGAACGCCATCCGCACCAGCCACTACCCGCCGCATCCCCGTCTGCTCGACCTCGCCGACGAGCTCGGCTTCTGGGTGGTCCTCGAGTGCGATCTCGAGACCCACGGCTTCGAGCGGGTCGGCTGGGCGGGCAACCCCAGCGACGACCCCGCCTGGCGCGAGGCCTACCTCGACCGCATCGAGCGGACCGTCGAGCGCGACAAGAACCACCCGAGCATCGTGCTCTGGTCCCTCGGCAACGAGGCGGGCACCGGCGCGAATCTCGCCGCGATGTCCGCCTGGGTGCACGGCCGCGACCCGGAGCGCCCCGTCCACTACGAGGGCGACTACACCGGCGCGTACACCGATGTGTACTCGCGGATGTACTCCTCGATCCCCGAGACCGAGCGGATCGGCACCGACGGCTCGCTCACTCCGCTGCTCGGCTGCTCCCCCGGCGAGTCCGCTCGGCAGCGCTCCAAGCCCTTCCTGCTCTGCGAGTACGTGCACGCGATGGGCAACGGCCCGGGAGCGATCGACCAGTACGAGGACCTCGTCGACCGCTTCCCGCGGCTGCACGGCGGCTTCGTCTGGGAGTGGCGCGACCACGGCCTGCGGGCGCGCACGCCGGAGGGCGTCGAGTACTACGCGTACGGCGGCGACTTCGGCGAGGTGGTGCACGACGGCAACTTCGTGATGGACGGCATGGTGCTCTCCGACGGCACGCCCAGCCCGGGCCTGTTCGAGTGGAAGCAGATCGTCGCTCCTGTGCGCCTCACGGTCCGCGGCGACGGCGTCGTCATCGAGAACCGCCGACACGACGCCTCCACCGCCGATCTGCGCTTCGCGTGGCGGGTCGAGCGGGACGGGCGGGTCACCGCAGAGGGAGTGCTCGACGCCCCGGTCATCGCGGCCGGCGACGCCGTGCACGTGGAGCTCCCCCCGCTCGACGTGCGCCCCGGCGGCGAGACCTGGCTCACCGTCGACGCGGTCCTCGACGCCTCGACCGCCTGGGCGGAGGAGGGCCACGTGCTCTCCACCGGTCAGCACCTCCTCGCCGTGCCGTCGGCGGTGCCCGCGTGGACCCGCGCCGTCCGCGCCGCTCCGCCCCTCGAGGGCGGCGCGCTCGGAGTCGCGCGGTTCCGCGACGGCCGGCTCGCCTCCCTCGCCGGCCTGCCCGTCGACGGACCGCGCGCCGAGCTCTGGCGCGCCCCGACCGACAACGACGAGGGCGCGGGCTTCCCCGGCTACGTCACCGGCGACCCGTACGACGGCGACGGCCGCGGGACGCCGGCCCCCTCCTCCGCCGCCCGCTGGCGCGAGGCCGGACTCGACCGCCTGGTCGGCCGCGTGCAGGAGGTGGACGCCTCCGCCGGGCTCCGCCGCGTGACCCGCTTCTCGGCCGCGGACCTCGATGCGGGACTCCTGATGGAGGAGCGCTGGAGCGTCGACGGGGAGAGCACGGTCCTCCGCGTCGACCTCGTGCCGACCCGGGGCTGGGACTCCGTCTGGCCGCGGCTGGGCATCCGGATCGACCTGCCCGCGTCGATCGACGGCGCGGAGTGGTTCGGCACCGGCCCGCTCGAGTCCTACCCCGACAGCCTCCGGGCCGCGCGGGTGGGGCGATTCACGGCGGAGATGGACCGGTTGACGACTCCGTACGCCCGCCCGCAGGAGAGCGGTCACCGCAGCAGCGTGCGCGAGCTGACGCTGACGGAGGCGGGCTCGCCCCGCCTCCGCATCGAAGCCGCGCGCGACCTGCACGGGCGCCTCCCCGGCTTCACCCTGGCGCGGCACACGCCGCAGGAGATCACGGCCGCCGCGCACCCGCACGAGCTGCCGGAATCGGAGCGCGCGGTCCTCGTGATCGACGCCGCCCAGCACGGCCTGGGCTCCCGCGCGTGCGGTCCGGACGTGTGGCCCGACTTCCAGCTGCGGCCGGAGGCGCGGACGATCCTCCTCCGCTTCACCGCGGCCGGCTGAGCGCCGGGAGAGAACGAGGGAAGGCCCGCGGGATCGCGTCCCGCGGGCCTTCCCTCGTCCTCGGGACGCGTCAGTCGCTCTGCGTGCGCGGCAGCGGTCCGCCGATGAAGAGGTCCGTGTTCATGCGCCGGCGGCGCATCACGACCAGGACGGCCGCGCAGGCGACGAGCGACGCGGCGACCGCGCCGCCGCCGATCATCAGCGCGGTGGTCGGCGTGATGCCGGCCGGTCCCGCCGAGGCGGCCGTGCTGAGGAAGGCGGTGCGCGCGGCGCTGATCGCGGTGCCGCAGACCTGCTGCGCCTCCCACGGTGCGGCCGTGGTGTCGCTGTCACGGTAGGAGACGGTCACGGCTGCCGTGCGGTGCGACTCGCGGCCGAAGGCGACGACGCAGTAGACGGAGGGGTCGGGGTCGGCGATGACCGCGTCGCCCAGCGCCAGCTCGGCCCAGCCGATGGAGTCGGACTGCACGGCGACGTCGCCGGCGGCCAGGTCGGCGCGGGACCCGGAGGTCTCGAAGGCGCCCACGGCGACCTCCTCGTCGGCGTCGAAGCCCCAGACGGCGCCGCGGGGCGCCTCGGTGCTGCCGTCGCCGAGCTCGCGCGGCTCGAGCAGGAGGCCGTTGCCGGTGGAGGGCGCGAGCCGGAAGACGACCTTGGCGGCGGAGCCCTGGTCGCCCGTGAGGTCGACCGTGAAGGCGCCCGACTTGGTGATCAGCGCGGTCGGCACGGTCGCGGTGCCGCTCCCCGCCTCGAGGGTCAGCGGGGTCTTGGTGCCGTTCGGGTCGCGGAGGACCGCGGAGACGGCCTCGCCGCTCGCGAAGCCGGTGTACGAGAAGCCGACGCCGTAGAAGCGGGCGAGCTCGACGGTGAGCGCCTCCGGCTGCACGGCGAGCTCCCGGGTGAGGAAGACGTCCGCGGTCGCGGCACCGGCCGCCGGCTTCGCGCCCTCGGTCGAGGTGCCGAGCTCGGTGCGTCCGGGGGCCGACGCCGCCGGAGTGACGGCGCCCGCACCGGAGGAGCCGGCGGTGCCGGACGTGGTGGTGCCGGTTGTGGTGCCGCCGCCGGAGGTGCCGCCGGACGTCGCTCCGCCGGCGGTGCCGCCGCCGGAGCCGGAGCCGCCGGAGGACGATCCGCCGCCGGTGGAGGGCTGACCGCCGCCGGAGCCGCCCTGCTGACCGCCGCCGGTCGAGCCGCCGCCGGTCGATCCACCGCCGGTGGATCCGCCGCCGGTGGAGGGCTGGCTCGGCTGCTGGGGCGCGGGGTCGACCGGTGCCGGATCGACCGGCGCGGGGTCCACGGGCGCGGGGTCGACGGGAGCGGGCTGCTCGGGTTCTGCCGGCTCCTCGGGCACTCCGGGAACGGACGGCTCCTCGGGGACGCCGGGAACGGGGTCGGAGCCGCCGTCGCCCGGCTGCTCGGGATCCTCCGGCACGCCGGGGATGGTCGTCGCGGCCGGCTGCTCGACCGTGGTCGAGACCGTCGAGGCGGAGGGGGCCGCGACGGCCGCTCCGGGGAGGGCCAGGCCGAGCACGAGCGCCGCGAGAGCGGCGGCGGGCAGGGCGAGTCGGCGGGATGACGGCATGGCGGTTCCTTCCTCCACGGGCGACGATCTGCGTCCGCGCACAGAGGAGCGCACTCCCCCCTCACGAGGGTAAGGGCGAGAGGCGAGCTATCGCGAGCCGTCCTGTCCCCCGTCAGAGGGACGTCGCGGTCGTGCTTCCGTCCGGACGGCCCGGTCGAGGCTCACCCGCGATCGAGGAGGGCCCGCCGGAGCCGCACGGGATCGACCCGCCAGAAGGTGTGCACGCGCCCGTCGATCAGCACCACCGGGATCTCCTCGACGAAGCGCTCGTGCAGCTCGGGATCGTCGAGGATCGACACCTCCGAGACGGCGACCGACGCCTCGGCGCCCAGGTCGGCGACCACCTGCTCGACCACGGTCCGCGCGTCGTCGCAGAGATGACAGCCCGGCTTGCCCACGAGCGTCAGCTCCACGTCCACCATGCGGTCAGTGTACGGCGGCCCCGGCGACGGGCGCCGAGACGGCGAGCGCCGCCGGGATGATCCGTGAACGCAGACGAGCGCCCGACCCCGGAAGGGCGGACGCTCGAGTGGGAAGAGGCGCAAGCCTACTTCTTGTTGCGACGCTGGTGGCGAGTCTTGCGAAGCAGCTTGCGGTGCTTCTTCTTCGCCATACGCTTGCGACGCTTCTTGATGACAGAACCCACGAAGACCTCACAACGTTCAGGGGGTCGACCGCCCGACGGGCGGCCGCTTACGAAAAACTGGCTCCCGCGAGCTTACACGACCCGGGGCTCCACCGTTTCCGGCTCCTCGGCGCCCCTCACTTGCGGATGCGCAGCGCCTCCGCCACCTTCGTCGCTCCCTCGCTGACGCCCCGCTGGATGTCCTGCACCACGGTGCTGACCTGGTGGGTGCGCTCGGCGAGCGCCCGACCCAGCGACTCCGCCCGGGCCGCGGTCGGAGCGTCGAGCAGGGCGCCGGCCGCCTCGTCCTCGGCGAGGAAGGGCAGCAGCCAGTCCTCGACCTCCGCCAGCGGCGCGTACTCGAGCGCGTAGAAGCGGTGCTGTCCGCTCTCGCGCACCGTGACGAGGCCGGTCTCGCGCAGCACCTTGAGGTGCTTCGAGACGGTCGGCTGGCTCAGCTCGAGGCGCGCCACGATCCGCGACACGCTCATGCCCTCGGCCGAGCCGTCCCGCCGCTGCTCGAGCAGCAGGGCGAGGATGTCCCGGCGGGTCCCGTCCGCGATCACCCCGAAGATGTCAGCCATGCGCCCAGGCTAGTCAGCGCCCCGGGGGCCCGGCACCGAGCGGGTAGCATGGCCGCGATCGAGTGGAGGATCCGCCGTGGTGGTTCGGCAGCAGTTCCGCAGCCCCGTGGGCGTCTCGCCCGTCTCCCCCTGGTCGGGGTTCGAGCGGGCCCGCGACCTCATCGACGACTTCGCCGGACGCTCGCCGTCCCGCTTCGCGATCCTCATCTTCTCGGCGCTCGTGCTCGTCTTCACCCTGCTGTTCTCGCTGCCGGTGTCGAGCACCACGGGCACCGTCACTCCGCTGCACGACGCCTTCTTCACCGCGATGTCGGTGATCTGCGTGACCGGCCTCGCGACGGTCGACATGGCGACGCACTGGTCGGCGTTCGGCCACTCGATCATCTTCGTCGGCGTGAACATCGGCGCTCTGGGAGTGCTGACGCTCGCCTCGATCATGGGCCTGGCGATCTCGCGCCGCCTCGGGCTCCGGGCGAAGCTCATGGTCGCCAGCGACTCGAATCCGCTGCGGATCCACTCCGGCCCCGTCGCCGAGGGCCAGGCCGTGCGCCTGGGCGAGATCGGCGGACTGCTCGCCACCGTCGCGATCAGCGCCGCCGCGATCGAGATCATCGTCGCGCTGCTGCTGTTCCCGCGGATGCTGATCGACGGGATCCCGATCGGCGAGGCCGTCTGGCACTCCTTCTACTACTCCGCGATGGCGTTCACGAACACCGGCTTCGCCCCGAACGCCGCGGGACTCACCCCCTTCGAGGACGACTACTGGTTCCTCGGCATCCTGATGCTCGGCGTTTTCCTCGGCTCGATCGGCTTCCCCGTCATCTACGCCTTCTCCCGCGGCTGGCGGCGCCCGCGCAAGTGGTCGGTGCACGTGAAGCTGACGCTGGTCACCTCCGTGATCCTGCTCGTCGCCGGGGCCGTCCTCTACATCGTGCTCGAGTTCGACAATCCGAGGACCTTCGGCAGCCTCGATGCGGGAGACACCGTCTTCCAGTCCTTCTTCCTCTCGACCATGACGCGGTCGGGCGGCTTCTCGACGATCTCGGTCCCCGACCTCAACGGCTCGAGCCTGCTCGTGACGGACATGCTGATGTTCATCGGCGGAGGATCGGCCTCCACGGCCGGCGGGATCAAGGTCACGACCCTCGCGATCCTGTTCCTGGCCGCCTTCGCCGAGGCCCGAGGCAACAACGACATGGAGGCGTTCGGCCGCCGGATCCCGAACGACGTCCTGCGCCTGGCCGTCTCGGTCGTGCTGTGGGGCGCGACGACGGTCGCCGTGTCGAGCGTCCTGATCCTGCACATCACCAAGGCCTCGCTCGACCACGTGCTCTTCGACGTGATCTCGGCCTTCGCGACCTCCGGGCTCTCGACGGGGCTCACCGCGGAGCTGCCGCCGTCCGGGGTCTACATCCTGGCGCTGACGATGTTCATGGGCCGCGTTGGTACCGTGACTCTCGCCGCCGCGCTCGCCGCGAGCCAGCGGAGGCAGTTGTTCAGACGACCGGAAGAGAGGCCCATCGTTGGTTGACCGCATCAGGTACGACGCCCCGGTCCTGGTGATCGGCCTCGGGCGCTTCGGAGCCGCCACGGCCGGCCAGCTCGACCGCCTCGACCGCGAGGTCCTCGCCATCGACGCCGACGCCGGTCTCGTGCAGAAGTGGTCGGAGCGGGTCACCCACGCGGTGCAGGCCGACGCCCGCTCGCTCGACGCCCTCGCGCAGATCGGCGCGCAGGACTTCCAGGTCGCCGTCGTCGCGGTCGGCTCCTCCATCGAGGCGTCCGTGCTGATCACCGCGAACCTCGTCGACCTCAAGATCCCGCAGATCTGGGCGAAGGCGATCTCGCGCTCGCACGGCAAGATCCTCGAGCGGATCGGCGCGAACCACGTGATCTACCCCGAGGCGGAGGCGGGCGAGCGCGTCGCGCACCTGGTCTCGGGCCGCATGCTCGACTTCATCGAGTTCGACGACGACTTCGTGCTCGCGAAGATGTACCCGCCCAAGCCGATCCGGGGGCTGACGCTCACGGAGTCGGGCGTGCGCCGCAAGCACCGCGTGACCGTCGTCGGCGTCAAGAGCCCGGGCAAGCCCTTCACCTACGCGACCGAGCAGACCGTGGTCTCGAACCACGACCTCATCGTGGTCAGCGGCACCCCCAGCGACATCGAGCGCTTCGCGGCCCTCGGCTCCTGACCCGCGCCCTCCCTCTCCCGCTTCCGCTTCCGCGAGATGCCACTCGGGTACGCGCGCTCCGGCGTGTCGCGTGCCGGATCGGCATCTCGCGGAGAGTGAGGGCGGGTCAGGAGGCGGCGAGCTCGCGGGCGCGCGCCAGCGCGGCGTCGGTCGCCCGCGCGAAGAGCGCGGCGAGGTCGGCCTCCTGCAGGACCGCGACGGCTCGCTCGGTGGTGCCCTTCGGGCTGGTGACCCGGCGGCGCAGCTCCGCGGGCTCCTCGCCGGAGTGGGCGAGCAGCTCGGCCGCGCCGCGGAAGGTGCCGACCACCATCGTCGACGCCTGCTCCGGAGTGAAGCCCTTCGCGACGGCGGCCGCGATCAGCTCCTCGATCAGCAGGAACACATAGGCGGGCCCTGAGCCGGAGATCGTCGAGAGCGCGTCGAGCTGCGACTCCGGCACCTCGACCACCTCGCCGACCGTCTCGAACAGGCGGCGCACGAGCGCCAGGTCCTCCTCGCCGGACCGCGTGCCCGCGCTGAGTCCGGTGACGGCACGGCCCACGTCCGCGGGAGTGTTCGGCATCGAGCGGAGCACGGCGACGGACGCGGGCAGGTGCCGCTCGAACGTGGCCGCGGTCACGCCGGCGGCGACGGAGACGACGACCGCGCCCGGGGCGAGCGCGTCGGCGATCTCGTCGAGCAGGTCCGGCACCATGTGCGGCTTGACGGCCACGAGCACGATCGCCGCGCCCTCGACCGCACGCCGGTTGGCCTCCGGGTCGTCCGCGGTGGCGAAGGCGGTGACCACCGGGTGGCCGTCCCACGCGGCGGCCTTCGCGGAGTCGCGGTTGGTCACCCGCACGCCCCCCTCGACGCGCACGCCGGGAGCCAGCAGGCCCTGGAGGATCGCGCCCCCCATCGAGCCGAGGCCGAGGACGGCGATGGACGGGAGCAGGACGGGCGCATCGGTCACGCCGCTCATCCTACGAAGAGCCCGCGGCAAGGGGGTCCAGGGGCTGCCCGGCGCCTCGTAGGATGGCCCGACCATTCAGCGGCGAGCCCGAGGAGACCACGTGAGCGCATCCGGAGGCGGCACCGCGATCATCGCGGCGCTCGCGGCCAACCTCGGCATCGCCCTGACGAAGTTCGTCGCCTGGTTCTTCTCCGGATCCGCCTCCATGCTCGCCGAGGGCGTGCACTCGCTCGCCGACTCCGGCAATCAGCTGCTCCTGCTGCTCGGCGGCCGCAAGTCGCGGAAGGCCGCCGACCAGGAGCACCCGTTCGGCTACGGGCGCGAGCGCTACGTCTACGCCTTCGTGGTGTCGATCATCCTGTTCTCCGTCGGCGGCGTCTTCTCGCTCTACGAGGGCATCGAGAAGATCGCCGAGCCGCACGAGCTCGAGAACGCCTGGCTGCCGATCCTGGTCCTCGTGATCTCGATCTGCCTCGAGGGCTACTCGCTGCGCACCGGAGTGAAGGAGTCGAACCGGGTCCGCGGCTCGCAGTCCTGGTTGCAGTTCATCCGCCGGGCGAAGGCGCCGGAGCTGCCGGTCGTGCTCCTCGAGGACGTCGCCGCGCTCACCGGTCTGACGTTCGCGCTGCTCGGAGTCGGGCTGACCGTGATCACCGGCGACTCGGTCTACGACGCGATCGGAACGATCATGATCGGCACCCTGCTGATCGTGGTGGCGATCGTGCTGGGCGTCGAGACGAAGAGCCTGCTGGTCGGAGAGGGGGCGACTCCCGCCGACGCCGCCTCGATCCGCGCCGCGCTCGAGGCCGGGCGCGACGTCGAGCGCGTCATCCACATGCGCACGCTCTACCTCGGACCGGACGAGATCCTCGTGGCCGCGAAGCTCGCCTTCCCGGCCGCCGAGACCCTCGAGCACGTGGCCGCCGGGATCGACGCCGCCGAGAAGCGGATCCGCGAGGCCGTTCCCGCCGCCACCACGATCTACCTCGAGCCCGACGTCGACCGTGGACACGCAGGATCGGCGGCGGCCCGTCCGGCCGTGACTGAGGCGGAAGGGACGGCCGCCGCGGCCGCTCCGGCCGCCGCCGCTCCGCCCGCCGCCTCCCCGCCGGCCGCGCCGCACGGGAGCGCCTGAGATGCGCCGGGCCCTGGCGATCGTCAACGAGCGCGGTGCCGGGCTCGGCGCGCTCGAGCCGATGCTGACCGAGCGGGGGTTCGCCGTCGACGCCGTCGCAGGGACGGACCTCGACGCGATCGACATCCTCGCCCCCGACCTCGTCGTCACGCTCGGCTCCAGCGCCGGCGTCTACGAGACCTCGCGGCACCCCTTCATCAGCCCCGAGATCGCGCTCCTGCAGGACCGGATGCACCACCGCCGTCCCACGCTCGGCGTCTGCTTCGGAGCGCAGCTGATCGCGACCGCCCTGGGCGAGTCCGTCCATCCCGGATCGGCTCGCGAAGTCGGCTTCCGGCCGGTCGTGCTCACGGAGGAGGGCGCCGGCTCCCCGCTCCGGCACCTGGCCGGCGTCCACGTGATGCAGTGGCACGGCGACACCTTCGCGCTGCCGAGCGGAGCGGCGCTGCTGGCGTCGTCGCCGGCGGGCGAGGTGCAGGCGTTCGCCGTGGAGGACTGGCTCCTCGGCGTGCAGTTCCACCCCGAGCTGACCGGCACGATGGCCGCGCAGTGGCTCGAGGGCGACGGGGAGTGGGCAGGAGCGGCGGGCTACGACGCCGCCGTGCTCGCCGACGACGTCGCGGCGGAGCGCTTCGAGCGGATGCACGCGGCGACGCGGCTCGCGCTGACGGAGTGGCTGGGCGCTCCGAGCTGAGGGGTTCGGCGGCGCTCGGCGTCAGCGGCGGTCGGCGTCAGCGGCGCTCGGCGAAGAAGTCGAGCAGGAGCCGCGAGCACTCCGCGGCGCGGACCCCGGGGTACACCTCGACCACGTGGTTGTGCCGGCGGTCGCGGAGGAGGTCGTGCACGGATCCGGAGGCGCCCGCCTTCTCGTCCCACGCGCCGAAGACGACGCGGTCGATCCGCGCCGCCAGGATCGCTCCGGCGCAGAGCACGCACGGCTCGAGCGTGACCACCAGCGTGCAGCCCTCGAGATGCCAGTCGCCGCGAGCCTCGGCCGCCGCGCGGATCGCGACCACCTCGGCGTGCGCCGTCGGATCCCGCCGCAGCTCGCGCTCGTTGCGCCCGAGCCCGAGCACCGCACCCTCCGAGTCGAGGACCACCGCGCCCACGGGGACGTCGCCCCAGCCCGCGGCCCGCCGCGCCTCGTCGAGCGCCAGGCCCATCCACTCCTCGGAGCGGCGGGGGACGCGGAGATCGCTGTCGCGCATCGCTCCCCCTCCTGCGGCGGCCCGCTGCGGCCGGTGGGGCGCCGCTCCGGCCAGTAGATTGAGCTTATGCGCGTCCACGTAGCCGACCACCCGCTGATCACCCACAAGCTCACCGTGCTGCGTGACAAGCGCACCCCCTCCCCCACCTTCCGGCAGCTCGCCGAGGAGCTGATGACGCTCCTCGCCTACGAGGCCACCCGCGGCGTCCGCACCCGCACCGTCACCATCGAGACGCCCGTGACGCAGACCACCGGCCTCGCGCTCAGCGACCCGCAGCCGCTGGTCGTCCCGATCCTCCGGGCCGGCCTCGGGATGCTCGAGGGCATGGTCAAGCTCATCCCGACCGCCGAGGTCGGATTCCTGGGCATGGCGCGCAACGAGGAGACGCTCGAGCCGACCACGTACGCGGAGCGCCTGCCCGACGACCTGTCGAACCGCCAGTGCTTCGTCCTCGACCCGATGCTCGCGACCGGCGGCTCACTCGTCGCGGCCATCCAGTTCCTCTTCGACCGGGGAGCGGTCGACGTCACCGCCGTCTGCCTGCTCGCCGCCCCCGAGGGCCTGGCCGCCGTCGAGAAGGCCTTCGGCGACCGCGACGTGACCATCGTCCTCGGCTCCCTCGACGAGAAGCTCAACGAGCTCGGCTACATCGTCCCCGGCCTCGGCGACGCGGGCGACCGCCTCTACGGCCTCGCGGGCTGAGCCCGCCGACCCCCGGACGAGCGGGCCCCGCGTCGGGCCCCGGAACACGGAGCCCCGCTGAGCAGTGCCGGTCGGCCGGCGCAGCGAGGGTCTCGACACCCCGCCGCGGCCGTCCGGCACCGCCGTCCTGCTGATCGAGCAGCCCGCTCAGCGGGCGCATCGAGAATCCCGTCACGGCGCGCGCCTCCTCCCGAGCACCGGAACCACCCCCGACGCGCCGTCCATCCCCACGGAAGTGTTGACGCACTGCATCAGCCTCCGCTTTACTGACGGACATGACTGACACCCTGCACGCCCCGACCTCCCTCGAGGCCATCGGGAATGCCGGCATGATGATGGCCGGTGGCCCCGTCATGTGCTGTCGAATGTGTGCATGAGGAACTGACCTCGCCGGATCCCCGCACCGCCTCCGCCCGCTGATCGTCACGATCGGCTGAGCGTCCGAGGCGCGGACGATCCCCTGGATGCCCCGCATCCGTCTCTGCCGCAACCGCGCACCGCGGGCCGGCTCGATCGCGCACACCCGGATCCGCTCCCTCGGACACTCGTCCCGGATCCGACCAGCCAAGGACTCGTCATGACCCTCCTCCACACCCGCACCGTCCCCGCCGCCACCCCCACCGAGGCGCCCCGCCTCCAGCCGGTCGCCGACGCCGCGCCCGCAGCGCCCCGCCTCCGCGCCGTCCCCCAGGGGACCGAGGCCCGCGGCTTCGCCCTCTACGTCGGCATCGACGAGGCCAAGGCCCGCGCCGCCGGAGTCGACCTCGGCCGCCTGGTCGAGGAGCTCAAGCGCGTCACGGCGCAGCTCGCCCCCGACGCCGAGACGTACGCCTCCGTCGCCCTCGCCCCGCAGGGCGCCGGCGGCCGCGACGTGGACGTGGTCCGCCTCGCACTGCAGGACCCGGCCGCCGTCGCCAAGCGCCGCTCCGACGCCGAGCCCGACCCCGACCGTGCACCCGGCGGCGTCGTCATCGACATCTCCCGCAAGCGCGTCATCCTCGACGAGGAGACCACCCCCCTCACCTACAAGGAGTTCGAGCTCCTCCAGTACCTCGTGCTCCGCGAGGGCCGCACCATCGAGCGCGCCGAGCTCATCGCCTCGCTCTGGGGCGCCGCGGACGACGACGCGCCGAACGAGCGCACCATCGACGTCCACGTCCGCCGCCTCCGCGCCAAGCTCGGCCGCTACGAGGAGATCGTGCGCACCGTCCGCGGAGTCGGCTACCGCTTCGACCGCCACGCCGACGTCGCCATCCGCTACGCGTCGACGCCGTCGCCGGATCTGTTCTGAACTGTGAGGAGAGCGCTTGCGCTCGCCTCACCGCGGTCGGCTTCACCGGTGGTCGCGATTCGGAGAGCGGGCCGCGACCGGCTAGCGGGAAACGCTGACACGCGTTTCCCGCGTTCGCCTTGAGGGCGGAACGTCCTCTCGACCTCGACGGATGTGCGCGACCGCTCCTCACACGTGGAGGGCTGCTCGACGGCCCGCTGCGTGGTCGAAGCCGTGGCGGGGCGGGTCGCGCCTCGCGGGGCAGGACGACGGGGCCGGGCCGCGTCGGCGGGGGACGAGGGCAGGGGGTGCTCGTCGTGTCCGTCGACGGTCAGGGATGGGCTGCGGTTCGGTGCGGACGTCGGAGGCAGCAGACGGGGCGTCCTGGGTCAGGAGAGAGTCGTGCGGAGCGCGGGCGGGCGCGGCGACGGGCGGGGCGGGGCGGCTCAGGGAGGATTCAGGAAAGAGAGGGTTGCGTCGTTACCGGGTCGTTATATAGTTCAAGTGCGTCGACCGTTTGCTGTGGCGGGAAGCGCGAGAAGTGATTGCAGGACACTCTTGGTGCAAGGGAATGAAGGCCGGCCGCTCGCCTCAGCGGCCGGCCTTCTGTCGTTCCCCCGGCCCCTTCCTCCGACTCCCCTCCTCTCAGCACCCCGGCGTAGGCTGTACGGCGTCTGGATGTCAGGGAACCGCTTCCTGAGCGCCGAGAAGGAGGACCAGTGGGGTCGAGAGAGGCCGTCGCCGCCTGGGAGTCGCTCTTCCGCGCCCAGGTCCAGGTGATGCGCGCCCTGAGCACCGAGTTCCCCTCGCGGGAGATCTCGATGAACGAGTACGACGTGCTCTTCAACCTCACCCGGCAGCCCGGTCGGCGCGCACGGCTGCGCGACCTGAACCGGCACGTCCTCCTGACGCAGCCCAGCGTCAGCAGGCTGATCGATAGGCTCGCCGCCCGCGGCTGCGTCGAGAAGAGCGAGGATCCGGCGGACGCCCGCGGCACGATCATCGCGATCACCGACGAGGGCTACGCGCTCTTCCGCCGCGTCGCGCTCACCCACATGAGGACCATCTCGGAGAAGGTCGGCGGCGTCCTCGACGAGGACGAGCTGAAGCAGCTGACCGCGCTCTGCGACAAGCTCCGCGACGGCATCGCCTCCTCCTGATCCGTCCCCGCTAGCACGGGCCGCAGCGACCGGCCAGGTCTTCGCCGCGGCGCGGGACTCGCGGATCATGGTGATCACCATGAGTGACACCTCCCCCACCCTCGTCTGGCTCCGCGACGACCTGCGCCTGGCCGACAACCCCGCTCTGCGCGCCGCGATCGACCGTGGCAACCCCGTCGCGGTCTGCTACGTGCTCGACGAGGAGTCGGCGGGCATCCGTCCGCTCGGGGGCGCCTCGCGCTGGTGGCTGCACGGCAGCCTCGCAGCCCTCGCCGCCGACCTGCGCGAGCACGGCGCCCGGCTGATCCTGCGCCGTGGGCCGGCCGAGGCCGTCGTCCTCCAGCTCGCCGAGGAGATCGGCGCCGGAGCCGTGCACTGGAACCGCCGCTACGGGAGGGCCGAGCGCACCGTCGACGCGGCGGTGAAGGAATCGCTCCGCAACGGCGGCCTCGAGGCCGAGAGCCACCAGGGCTCGCTGATGTTCGAGCCGTGGACCGTGCAGACCGGCGCCGGCGGCCCCTACTCCGTCTACACGCCCTTCGCCCGCGCCTGCCGCGCCAAGCCGACGCCGCGCGCGCCGCTCCCCCGCCCCCGCTCGCTCGACGGCGTCACGGGAGAGATCGCCTCCGACGCCCTCGACGACTGGGAGCTGCTGCCCACGCGTCCCGACTGGGCGGGAGGGCTGCGCGAGCGCTGGGTCCCCGGCGAGAAGGCGGCGGCCGACCGGCTGCGCGCGTTCCTCGCGGAGCAGCTCGACGACTACGCCGACGGCCGCGACCGGCCGGCGGAGGACGCCACCTCGAACCTCTCCCCGCACCTGAGGTGGGGCGAGATCAGCCCCTTCCAGGTGTGGCACGCCCTGGAGGAGGCGCACGCGAAGGGCCTGCACCGCGGCGACGGCAGCGACCGGTTCCTCTCCGAGGTGCTCTGGCGCGAGTTCTGCTACCACCTGCTGTTCCACTGGCCGGATCTGGCGACCGCGAACTTCGACACCCGGTTCGACTCCTTCCCGTGGGGACGCCCCGGCCAGGAGGCGATCGACGCCTGGCACCAGGGGCGCACCGGCTACCCCCTGGTGGACGCCGGCATGCGCGAGCTCTGGAGCACCGGCTACATGCACAACCGGGTCCGGATGGTGACCGCGTCGTTCCTGATCAAGAACCTGCTGGTCGACTGGCGGGTGGGCGAGGAGTGGTTCTGGGACACCCTGGTCGACGCGGACCCGGCGAGCAACGCCGCGAACTGGCAGTGGGTCGCGGGCTCGGGAGCCGATGCGTCGCCGTTCTTCCGGGTCTTCAACCCGGTCACGCAGTCGAGGAAGTTCGACCCGGCCGGAGAGTACATCCGCCACAACGTGCCGGAGCTGGGCGGAGTCGAGGGCGCCGCCGTGCACGAGCCGTGGACGCTCGAGGACACGCTGACCGGAGGCGCGGACGGCTACCCGGCGCCCCTCGTCGACCTCAAGGAGACGCGGGCGCACGCACTCGACGCCTTCGCGCAGATCAAGAGCGCCCCGCGCGACATCTCGCCGCGGGGCGACGACTGAGCGTCGCCGGCTAGACGCGTCCCGCCGGTCCGGTGGAGCGGCCGGACCCGGCGAGCGGGTCCTCCTCCCCGCCCTGATCGCGCAGATCGCGGGCCGGGATGCCGACGAGCACCGCTCCGTCGGGCGCGTCCTTCACCACGACGGCGTTCGCGCCCACGCTGACGTCGGATCCGAGCACGAGCGGGCCCAGGACGACCGCGCCGGCGCCGACGACCACCCGGTCGCCGAGCGTGGGGTGCCGACGCTCGCGCCGGGCCGACCTCCCGCCCAGCGTGACGGAGTGGTAGAGCATGCAGTCGTCGCCGATCCGCGCGGTCTCGCCGATGACGACGCCCATGCCGTGGTCGATGAACAGACGCCGGCCGATGGTCGCACCGGGGTGGATCTCCACTCCGGTCGCCGCGCGCGCCGCCTGGCTGAGCAGCCGGGCGGGCAGGCGGAGGCCCCGCCGCCACCAGGCGTGCGCGACGCGGTGCACCCAGACCGCGTGCACTCCCGGGTAGGAGAGGACGACCTCCACCGCGCTCCGGGCGGCGGGGTCGCGCTCCCGGGCGGTGCGGACGTCCTCGCGGAGCAGGGCGAGGAGCCCGGGACGCTCCGGTCCGGACGGGACGCGGCGCTCCGGCCGACCGTCGCGTCCGGAGCGGGGCGTCCCGCCTCGTCTCGAGGGGCTCAGCTGCGGAGGTCCTCGTACAGGACGGTCGAGATGTACCGCTCGCCGAAGTCGCAGACGATGGCGACGATGGTCTTCCCCGCGTTCTCGGGGCGCTTCGCGACCTCGAGCGCGGCCCACATGATCGAGCCGGAGGAGATGCCGCCGAGGATCCCCTCCTGCGCGGCCATCTCGCGGGCCACCCGCACGGAGTCGTCGAGCGTCACGTCGATGATCTCGTCGTAGACCTCGCGGTCGAGGATCGCGGGGACGAAGTTGGCGCCGATGCCCTGGATCTTGTGCGGACCGGCGGTGCCCTGGGTGAGGAGCGGGGAGTCGATCGGCTCCACTCCGATGATCTGCACACCGGGCTTGCGCTCCTTGAGCACCTGGCCGACTCCGGTGATGGTGCCGCCGGTGCCGATGCCGGCCACGAAGACGTCGACCTCGCCGTCGGTGTCCTCCCAGACCTCCTCCGCGGTGGTGCGGCGGTGCACCTCGGGGTTGGCGGCGTTCTCGAACTGGCGGGCGAGGATCGCGCCGGGGGTCTCGTCGACGATCGCGCGGGCGCGCTCGACCGCTCCGCGCATGCCCTCGCTGCCGGGGGTGAGCACGATCTCGGCTCCGTAGGCGCGGAGGAGGACCCGGCGCTCGACGGACATCGTCTCGGGCATCGTGAGGACGACCTTGTAGCCGCGGGCGGCACCCACCATCGCGAGCGCGATGCCGGTGTTGCCGCTCGTGCCCTCGACGATCGTCCCGCCGGGGTGCAGCTCGCCGGAGGCCTCGGCCGCGTCGATGATGGCGACGCCGATGCGGTCCTTCACGCTGTTCGCAGGGTTGTAGAACTCGAGCTTGGCGAGGACCGTCGCCTGGTCGGCGCCCTCCAGCCGGTTGATGCGGACGAGAGGGGTCCTGCCGACGAG
The DNA here is from genome assembly GCF_009834265.1 of Rathayibacter sp. VKM Ac-2805. Taxonomy (NCBI): domain Bacteria; kingdom Bacillati; phylum Actinomycetota; class Actinomycetes; order Micrococcales; family Microbacteriaceae; genus Rathayibacter; species Rathayibacter sp. VKM Ac-2805. Next base: position 794,453 of record NZ_CP047185.1, on the reverse strand, counting down.
CTGGGTCACGTCGTCGTGGATGCGTGCCATGGTGTGCGCTTTCTGCCGGGGCCGGCCGTCCGGGGCCCCGGAGCGGTGGGTGGAACGGGTGCTGCAGCGCCCCTCGGAGCGGCGCTCCCCCCACGATACGGATGCATCGACCCGAGGTCAGCACCCCGGACGCGCCCGCTCCTGCGCATCACCCGCCAGCTCCTGATCTCCACCGGGAGGAGGACGCCCCGCGGGCGCACCCGTCACGTACCATGAACCCGGGGGATCGCGCGACTGCTCGCGAGGCTTCTCGCCACCCTCCCTCACATCTCCGCGGCCCGGCGCCGCGTCGAAAGGACGACCGCTCCATGGCACTTCCCACTGCATCCCGCCGCTCCGTCCGGCCGCTCGGGATGTCGCTGCGGGCGGTCATGGGGTTCATCGGGATGAGCGCCGTGGCGGGCGTCCTGATCACCGTCGGCGTCACGCCGGCTCTCGCGCTGACGGGCCTGGCGACGAGCAACACGATCGGCATGTTCCAGAACCTGCCGGGCTACCTCGACGTGGGCCAGCTGATGCAGCGCACCAACGTCTACGCGAGCGACGGGACGACCCTCCTCGCCTCCGTCTACGACCAGAACCGCGTCGAGGTCGGCTGGGACGACGTCGCGCAGTCCGCGAAGGACGCGGCCGTCGCCGGCGAGGACCCGCGCTTCTACGAGCACGGCGGCATCGACCTCCAGGGCACGCTCCGGGCCATCGCCGTCACGCTCACGGGCGACGACCTGCAGGGCGGGTCGTCGATCACGCAGCAGTACGTGAAGAACGTCCTGGTGCAGAAGGCGGAGTCGATCACCGACGAGGCCGCGCGCGACAAGGCCTACCAGGAGGCGACGGACCCGACCCCCGAGCGCAAGCTCAAGGAGATGCGCCTCGCGATCGGCCTCGAGAAGGAGGCGTCGAAGGACGACATCCTGCTCGGCTACCTCAACATCGCCCTCTTCGGGGGCACCGTCTACGGCATCGAGGCCGCGGCGAACTACTACTACGGCATCCCCGCGAGCCAGCTCTCGACCTCGCAGGCGGCCGCGCTGCTGGCGATCGTGAACAACCCGGCGAAGTTCCGCTTCGACAACCCGGGCGACGAGGCGAACGGCGCCGCCAACGGCTACGCCGCCACCAAGGAGCGCCGCGACTACATCCTCTCGGAGGAGCTCAAGCACGGCCGGATCGACCAGGCCGCGCACGACGCCGCCGTCGCCGAGCCGATCACCCCGAACATCACGGAGCCCTCGACCGGCTGCACCACCGCCGGCAACGCCGCGTACTTCTGCGACTACGTGCTGAACGTCCTCCGCAACGACTCCGTCTTCGGGGCGACCGACGACGAGCGCTATCAGCGCATCCGCCAGGGCGGCTTCGACGTCGTGACGACCCTCGACCTCGACATCCAGCAGGTCTCGCAGGCGGCGCTCAACGCCTACATCCCCTCCGTCGACCCGCGCTTCCAAGTCGGCGCGACGGCCGCCTCCGTCGAGGCGAAGACGGGCCGCGTGCTCTCCATGGTGCAGAACACGCAGTACAGCCAGGACGAGCAGTTCCTCGCCGCGAACCCCGGCTACAGCGCGATCAACCTCAACGTCGACCTCAGCATGGGCGGCGGCTCCGGCGTGCAGACCGGATCGACCTACAAGGTGTTCACGCTGGCGCAGTGGCTGAAGGCGGGGCACACCGTCAACGAGTCGTTCGCCTCCCCCACCTCCGGCTTCAGCTCCTACCCCCAGAAGTGCAACGTCGAGGGCGACGGCGGCTACTACGGCAAGTTCTCGCCTCGCAACGACGACCCGTCGGAGGACGCGAGCTCGATGAGCGCGCTCGGCGCGACCACGAACTCGATCAACACCGGCTTCATGGGAATGGCGCAGCAGCTCGACCTCTGCGACATCCGCACCACCGCCGAGTCGTTCGGGATGCACCGCGCCGACGGCCGCGAGCTCGCCAACGGGCCGGCCTCGGTCCTCGGGACGAACGAGATCGCGCCGCTGACGGTGGCCAACGCCTACGCGGGGATCGCGAACGACGGCACGACCTGCTCGGCGATCGTCATCGACCGGATCACCGACAGCGAGGGCAACGCCGTCGCCGCCCCGGCATCGGCGTGCACGCCCTCCGTGTCGCCCGAGGTCGCCCGAGGGATGCAGTACGCGATGCAGCGGGTGATGACCTCCGGAACGGCCTACGCCTCGAACCCCTTCGACGGGATCGAGCACATCGGCAAGACGGGCACCACCGACGAGGCCGCCGACGTATGGACGGCGGGCGCCAGCAAGGCCGCCTCCCTGGCGGTCTGGGTCGGCAGCATCAACGGCTTCGCCGACAACACCAAGCAGAACCTGCGCTTCATCAGCCTGACGGGCGAGAAGGGCACCATCCGCGCCTCCAACGCCCGGCACGCCATCTGGAAGCCGATCATGACGGCGCTCGACGAGAAGTACGGCGGCGACGACTTCACGGCACCGCCGGCCTCGATGCTCGCGTACTCGCCGCGATCGGCGGCGAACTCCGAGGTCCCCGACGTCACGGGCGAGACGGTCGAGAGCGCCACGGCGATCCTCACCGCCGCCGGTTTCGTCGTCGGGATGCACGAGTCGGTCGACTCCGCGACGATCCCTGAGGGCTCCGTCGTGTCGACGACGCCGAGCGCGGAGGAGACGGCGGTCGCCGGCGGGGTGATCCCCCTCCAGGTGAGCACGGGCAAGGCTCCGGCCAATCCGAACGACATCTCGGACCTGAACGGCGACCTGATCGAGTAGAGACGTCGCCCGTCCCGTGAAGGGGCCGATCCCTCCGGGGTCGGCCCCTTCTGCTGTCGCAGGCGCCGGGCCTGCGCGGGCGCCGTCGCGCCGACTCCGGGCGGACGGGCGTCCGGCGCGGCCGTGGCGCGCCTCGTCGGGGATGTCGCAGGCCTCGCCTAGGGTGCTGGTGCAGCGAGAGGATCCATCCTGAAGCGACCGAACGTCCCCGTCTTCCAGCCCCGTCGAACCGTCCACGGGGCTCTCGGCGCGCTGTTCGGATTCGTGATCGTCAGCGTCCTGGCGGGTCTGCTCGCCTCGCTCGTGGTCGCCCCCGCCGCCGCGCTCACCGGCGCGGCGACCTCCGGCACCATCTCGGCGTTCCAGTCCCTCCCGAGCTACCTCGAGGTCGGGCGCCTGATGCAGAAGAGCGACGTCTACGCGGGCGACCCGGACGATCCGACGCTGCTGGCCTCCTTCTACGACCAGAACCGGATCGAGGTGCCGGCCGACCGGATCGCCGACTCCGTGAAGGACGCGCTCGTCGCGAGCGAGGACCCGCGCTTCTACGACCACGGCGGGATCGACCTGCAGGGCACCCTCCGCGCCATCGCCAGCACCTACCTCCTCGACGGCGACACCCAGGGCGGCTCGTCGATCACGCAGCAGTACGTGAAGAACGTGCTGGTGCAGAAGGCCGAGTCGATCCCGGACGAGGCGGACCGCGACCGCGCGTACGCGGAGGCGACGGCGACCACGGCCGAGCGCAAGCTCAAGGAGATGCGGCTCGCGATCGGGCTCGAGAAGGTGTCCTCGAAGGACGACATCCTCCTCGGCTACCTCAACATCGCGCTGTTCGGAGGCACCGTCTACGGCATCGAGGCCGCGGCGGAGTACTACTACGGCATCCCGGCGGCCGACCTCTCCCTCGCGCAGTCCGCCTCGCTCCTGGCCATCGTGAACAACCCCGAGAAGTTCCGCTTCGACCGTCCGGACGACACGGCCAACGGCGAAGCGAACGGCTACGCGCAGACCCGGGAGCGGCGCGACTACATCCTCGACCGGATGCTCGAGACGGGGAGCATCGACCAGGCCGCGCACGACGCCGCGGCCGCCGAGGCGATCACCCCCGACATCACCCCGCCGTCCACCGGCTGCCAGACGGCCGGCAGCGCGGCCTACTTCTGCGACTACGTGACCCACGTCCTCCGAGACGACCCGGCGCTCGGAGCGACCGACGACGAGCGCTACGCGGCGATCAAGCAGGGCGGGATCAAGGTCTACACGACGATCGATCTCGATCTGCAGAGGACCGCGCAGGAGCTGATGGACGAGCAGGTCCCCTCCTCCGATCCGCGCTTCGACGTCGGGGCGACGGCGGTCGCCGTCCAGAACGGCACCGGGCGCATCCTCACGATGGTGCAGAACAAGCGCTACAGCCAGGACCCGGACGTGATCGCGAGCGGGCCGGAGTTCTCGGCGATCAACCTCAACGTCGACGCGTCCGCGGGCGGCGGCAACGGCTTCCAGACCGGCTCCGCCTACAAGGTGTTCACGCTCGCCGAGTGGCTCGACCGCGGGCACACCCTGCTCGAGCAGTTCGACTCGAAGCAGAAGAACTGGACCGGCTTCGCCGACAGCTGCGAGGGCACCTGGGACTACGACTCCTACAACCCCAAGAACGCCGGCGACGGCGGCTACACCGACACCCAGACGGCGCTGTACTCGACGATCTACTCGCTGAACACGGGCTTCACCGGGATGTCGCACCTGCTCGACCAGTGCGAGATCCGCAAGCAGGCCGAGGCCTTCGGAGTGCACCGCGCGGACGGGACCGCGCTCGTGCAGTCGCCGGGAGCGGTCCTCGGCACCAACGAGATCGCACCGCTCACCATGGCGACCGCCTACTCCGGCATCGCCGCGAACGGCACGACCTGCACCCCCGTCGCGATCACGGCGATCGTCGGAGCGGACGGCCGCGAGATCGAGCCGGTGGAGACGACCTGCAGCCGGGCGGTGTCGTCGAGGGTCGCCTCGGCGATGCAGTACACGATGCTCAAGGTGACCGCCGAGGGCACGGGTGTCGAGGACGATCCGAAGAACGGCATCCAGCACATCACCAAGACGGGCACCACCGACAACTCCGCCGACACCTGGGCCATCGGCGCCTCGACCGAGACCTCCCTCGCGGTCTGGGTCGGCAGCATCTCGGCACGCGCGGACGGCTCGAGGGTGAACCTCGACTCGATCGACTTCGACAGCGGCTGGGCGCCCTCGGCACGCCACCGGATCTGGAAGCCGTTGATGACGGCGATCGACTCCCGCTACGGCGGCTCCGACTTCCCGCAGGCCGACCAGTCGCTCATCGCGGCGCCGCAGGTCACCGTGCCGGACCTGTCGGGCCGGACCAGCGACTCCGCCGCGCAGGCGCTGACCGCAGCAGGGCTCACTCCCGGAGCGACGTCGCAGGTCGACTCGACGCAGCCGATGAACACCGTGGCCGGCACCGGCCCGGCCGCGGGCACCCGCGTGGACAAGGGCTCGGTGGTGAAAGTGCAGCTGAGCACGGGGAAGGCGCCGCCCGCTCCCGCTCCGAGCGGCTGACACCGCTGGACCGGGACGTCGCCGGTCGGCGAGGATCTGCGACGGGAACGGGTCAGGGGGAACGGGTCAGGGAAGCCGGCTCAGGGCTCGACGGCTCCGGCGGGGAGCAGCCCGAACTCGACGAGCTCGTCGTCGGTGAGCAGTCGGCTGCGGATCATGAAGCGCTTGCCCTCGGGGGCTTCGACGCTGAATCCGCTGCCCCGCCCGTCGACGAGGTCGACGGTGAGGTGGGTGTGCTTCCAGTACTCGAACTGGGAGCGGGACATCCAGAAGTCGATCGGGTCCAGGCCGTCGAGCCGGAGCGATTCGACGAGCACGTCCGAGGCGCCGGTGCGGAACATCCCGGCGGGGAAGCACATCGGGGAGCTGCCGTCGCAGCATCCGCCCGACTGGTGGAACATGAGCGGCCCGTGCAGAGCCGTCATCCGGCGGAGCATGCCGGCCGCCTCCGCAGTGACGTCGACCCTCGTGGAGGTCATGGTTGGTGCTCCTTCGCTCGTGGTGCGGAATGTCTGTGTGCGCCCGCCCGCTGACGCCGGACGCTCCTCCGGGCGGCGTCTCGATACGCCGCTGCGCGGACTACTCGATCAACATGAGGGGGCGCCCCCTCGTCCGATGCCTCGCCCGAAGAGCCGAGCACCGTTCTCCCACGCGCCGCCAGCTGCCTCGCCCGCAGGGCCGAGCACCGTTCTCCCACGCGCCGCCAGGTGCCTCGCCCGCAGGGCCGAGCACCGTTCTCCCACGCGCCGCCAGGTGCCTCGCCCGCAGGGCCGAGCACCGTCCTTCCGCGCGCCGCCAGGTGCCTCGCCCGCAGGGCCGAGCACCGAACGGCGGATCCGCGTGCCAGCGGATCCGTCTCGGTGCGGACGCTCCCCGCTCCTCCCCACCCGGCCACCTCCGCAAGCCGACCGCGGCACGGACGACGAGGAACGAGGAGCCCGTGCCAACCAGCACCGAACGGCGGATCCGCGTGCCAGCGGATCCGTCTCGGTGCGGACGCTCCCCGCTCCTCCCCACCCGGCCACGTCGGCGAGCCGACCGCGGCACGGGCGACGAGGAACGAGGAGCCCGCGCGAACCGACTCAGAAGAAGCCCATCGGTCCTTCCGCGTAGGAGACGAGGAGGTTCTTCGTCTGCTGGTAGTGGTCGAGCATCACCTTGTGGTTCTCGCGTCCGATGCCCGACTGCTTGTAGCCGCCGAACGCCGCGTGCGCGGGGTACTGGTGGTAGGTGTTCGACCAGACGCGGCCGGCTTCGATGGCCCGGCCGGCGCGGTAGAGCTGGGCGCCGTTGCGGCTCCACACTCCGGCGCCGAGGCCGTAGAGGGTGTCGTTGGCGATGCCGATCGCGTCGTCGAAGTCGTCGAAGGAGGTGAGGGCGAGGACGGGTCCGAAGATCTCCTCCTGGAAGATGCGCATCGAGTTGCGGCCCTCGAACACGGTCGGGTTGACGTAGTAGCCGCCGCTGAGCTCGCCGCCGAGGTCGGCGCGGTCGCCGCCGATGAGCAGCTTCGCTCCCTCCTGCTTGCCGATGTCCATGTAGGAGAGGATCTTCTCGAGCTGGTCGTTCGAGGCCTGGGCGCCGATCATCGTGGCGGTGTCGAGCGGGTTGCCCTGCTTGATCCGCTTGACCCGCTCGAGGCCGTCTCCGACGAAGTCGTCGTAGATCGAGCGCTGCACGAGTGCCCGCGACGGGCAGGTGCAGACCTCGCCCTGGTTGAGGGCGAAGAACGAGAAGCCCTCGAGCGCCTTGTCGTAGAAGGAGTCGCGTTCCGCGGCGACGTCGGCGAAGAACACGTTGGGGCTCTTGCCGCCCAGCTCCAGCGTCACCGGGATGAGGTTCTCGCTGGCGTACTGCATGATCAGGCGGCCGGTGGTCGTCTCGCCGGTGAAGGCGATCTTGCGGATGCGCGGGTGGGAGGCGAGCGGTGCGCCCGCTTCGAACCCGAATCCGTTGACGACGTTGAGCACGCCGGCGGGGATGAGGTCGCCGATCAGGTCGAGCAGCACGTGGATGGACGCCGGCGTCTGCTCGGCCGGCTTCAGCACCACGCAGTTGCCCGCGGCGAGCGCCGGCGCGAGCTTCCACACGGCCATCAGGATCGGGAAGTTCCAGGGGATGATCTGCCCGACCACGCCCAGCGGCTCGTGGAAGTGGTACGCGATCGTGTCGTGGTCGATCTCGGAGACGCCTCCCTCCTGCGCGCGGATCGCTCCGGCGAAGTAGCGGAAGTGGTCGATCGCGAGGGGGATGTCGGCGGCGAGGGTCTCGCGCACGGGCTTGCCGTTCTCCCACGTCTCGGCGACGGCGAGCAGCTCGAGGTTCGCCTCCATGCGGTCGGCGATCTTCAGGAGCATGTTCGAGCGCTCGGCGGGGCTGGTCTTCCCCCAGCTCGCGAACGCCTTCCAGCCCGCCTCGACGGCACGGTCGACGTCGGCGGCGGTGCCGCGGGCGATCTCGCAGAAGGGCTTCCCGGTGATCGGGGTGATGTTCTCGAAGTACTGGCCGCTCGCGGGGGCGACGTACTCGCCTCCGATGTAGTGGTCGTAGCGCGAGCGGAAGGAGGCGACGGATCCCTCGGTGCCTGGATTCGCGTAGACCGTGGAACCCGGCTCCTGCGGTGCCTGCTCGGCGACCTGGTCGGCGTACAGCGTCATGTGGACCTCCATCGACGTCGTTGTCGTGGGCGCGGGGTGGGCGCCCGGTCCTGACGCTACGTCGCGGGGGGTTGCACGACGTTGCACGGGTCGACGTACCGGCGGGAGCGGCGAGGACGGAGACCGGACCGGCCGGGCGGAGACGCGGCCGCCCGAGGAGGACGGCCCCGCGACCCCGGACCTCAGACGCAGGCGAGCAGGTGCTGGGCGATCCGGCTCATGTAGACGCCGTAGGTCACCGTTGCCGCTGCGGCCCCCGCGCCGACCCAGGACCACACCTGCGGCCAGGCGGAGCCGTCGACGAGGAGCACGACGACTCCGATCGCTCCGACCAGCGTCGTCCAGGTGGCGAGCCAGAGGTCGAGGGTCCGGCCGAAGATCCTCGCCATCGGGTAGAAGTGCAGGCCCACGATCACGGCGATGGCCGGCACGAGGAAGCGGTCGAGCCCGGTGCCGGTGAGGACTCCCACCGCGACACCGATCAGCACGCCCTCCGCGGCGAAGACCGCCCCGAAGAGCACGCCGTTCGGCTTCGCCGCGCGGTCGGCGTCGGTGAGCTCCACCGCCATCCTCCGCCGGGCGACGAGGAGGCGGACGGCCTGCACGGCGAAGACCACGGCCGCGAGCGCGCAGACGGTCACGGCGGTCGTCGCCGCCGGTGCCGGCCAGCCGACCGTGGTGTCGCTCGCCCACCACATCGTGAAGACCGCCATCAGGAGCAGGCCCCCCGCGACTCCGCTCGCGAGGGCCCGGGGAGGTGGTGCGAGGGTGCTCATGCGTCGAGGCTAGCGAGACGGTTCCGCGGCCGGACGGCTCCGGCGGGACTCCCGGGAGCGGACGGGACGGCTCAGCGCTGCTCCGCCTCGATCGTCTCGAGGTGCGCGGCGACACCGGCACGCCGCGGCGAGCGGGGCGGGAGGACGCGCAGGAGCTCCCGCCACACCTCCGCGTCGTCGCGGCCGTCCGGGCCCTCCGCCCAGGCGAGGAGGGTCGCGGGCGCCGCATCGGCGAGGACGCTCGCCCGCACCCGCAGGCGCAGCTCGCCGGCGATCGCCCGGATCCCCGGCGCCTCGGACGAGGGCAGCGGCGCGCCCCGGTAGGCGTCCAGGGCGAGGCGGTGGGAGCCGCGGTCGAGCAGGCCCAGCACCTGGCGGGCGTCGAGGTCGACCGGGCTCGCCAGGCGGTAGGGGCGCGAGAGGGGCACCAGGCGCGGGAGGGTCGGCTCGAGCGCGCGGCGCAGCCGCACCATCTCGGCGCGGACGGTGACCACCGCGTCGTCCCGGCCGTGGAGCAGGAGGGCGAGCTGCTCGGCCGAGAGCCCGGCCCGGTGCCAGGCGAGCAGGGTCAGGATCTCGGCGTGCCGGGTGCTCAGCTCGAGCGTCGCTCCGGCGGCCGTCACCAGGCCCGTCTCGCGCCCGAGGACCCGCAGGCTCGGCGCCCGGGCCGCCGCTGTGCTCCGTGCAGCGGGCCGCCGCGGGCGGAGGAGCCGCTGCACCATCAGCTCGCTCTCGACGGCGGCGGCGGTCGCCTCCATCAGCGGGAGGGTCTGCGGGGCGACGACGTCGGCGCCGCCGGTGATGTCGATCACTCCGAGGATCTCGTGCGTCTCGGGGTCGTGCACGGGGACGGCGGTGCAGCTCCACGGGTGCACGAGCGAGGCGAAGTGCTCGGCGCCGTGGATCTGCACGCCGTGATCGAGCACGAGGGCCGTCCCCGGCGCGGACGTCCCGACGTCGGGCTCGGCCCACGCGGCGCCCTCGACGAACGACATCCCCTCGGCGAGGCTCTTGAGGTGCTGGTCCCCGTCGATCCAGAGCAGCCGCCCGAGCGCATCGCCCACCGCGACCAGCACGCCGCTGTCCTCGTCGGCGTCGCGCACCAGCAGGCGACGGATCACCGGGAGGACCGAGGCGAGCGGATGCCCGGTGCGGTACTCGCGGAGGTCGTCGCCCGAGAACGAGAGCGGTGCCGTCAGCCGGTCCGGATCGAGGCGCCGCCGCCGTGCGCGCTCCCACGACTCCTCGACCAGCGCGCGCCGCCGACCGCTGCCAGGGCGGGCCAGCCACGGGTTGGTCATGCGCTCCGCCTCGTCGTCGGGTCGGTGGGAGTCGACGCTACTCCGCGGAGCGCGGCGGCGCCTCTGTCGCACGTGTCCGCACCGAGGCGACCGGTCCGCAGCGGGTGCGGTCACCGGTCGATGGTCGCCGTGTTCGCCTCGTCGTGCCGATCCCCCGCGGCCGGCTCGAGCCTCTCGAGGCGCTCGATCAGCTCGGGACCGAGCTCGACAGCGTCGGCCGCGGTGTTCTCCTCCACCCGCGCGACGCGGCGGGTCCCCGGGATCGGGGCGATGTCGTCTCCGCGGGTCAGGATCCACGCGAGCGCGGTCTGCGCCGGAGTCGCTCCGATCTCCGCACCGATGGCGCGGACCTCGTCGGCGAGCGCGAGGTTGCGGCGGAAGTTGTCGCCGATGAAGCGGGGGTTCGACTTCCGCCAGTCCCCCTCGGGGATGTCGTCGACCGAGCGCAGCTGACCGGTGAGCAGCCCGTGACCGAGAGGCGAATAGGGCACGAATCCGATCCCGAGCTCGCGGAGGAGCGGCAGGATCTCCGCCTCGACGTCGCGCGTCCAGAGCGAGTACTCGGTCTGGAGCGCCGACACCGGCTGGACGGCGTGGGCGCGCCGGATCGTCGCAGGCGAGGCCTCGGAGAGCCCGAAGTGGAGGACCTTGCCTTCGGAGATCAGCTCGGCGACAGCTCCGGCGGTCTCCTCGATCGGCGTCCCGCGGTCGACCCGGTGCTGGTAGTAGAGGTCGATGCGGTCGGTGCCGAGCCGGCGGAGGGAGCCTTCGACAGCGGCCCGGATGTTGCGCGCACTGCTGTCGACGACGCCCGGTCCTCCCCCGGAGTGCGAGACGAGGCCGAACTTGGTCGCGATCCGCACCTCGTCGCGGCGGCCGCGGACGGCCCGGCCGACGAGCTCCTCGCTGTGGAAGGGACCGTAGATCTCCGCGGTGTCGAGATGCGTCACTCCGCGATCGAGCGCCCGGTGGATCGTCCGGATCGACTCGTCGTCGTCGAGAGCTCCCCCGGTCGTGTAAGTGCCGGCCATGGTCATGGCGCCGAGGCCGATCCTCGAGACGGTCAGGCCTCCGAGACGTGCGTTCTTCATGCCCTGCTCCTTCTGTCGTATCGGGACGCCCCAGTCTCGGCTCGTCGCTCGGAGTAGCGGGAGGCCCTGCCGACGGGGTCACCGGCAGTACCCCGCTCCGAGCAGCCGCAGGCCTTAGCGTCGAGACATGGACAGCCACGACGACCTCAGGGAGTTCCTGACGACCAGGCGCGCCCGCCTGACGCCTGAGCAGGCCGGGCTGCCCGACTTCGGCGGTCGTCGACGAGTCCCGGGACTGCGCCGGGAGGAGGTCGCCCTGCTCGCGGGGATGAGCCCGGAGTACTACCGCAGACTCGAGCGCGGTACCGCGGCCGGCGTCTCCGAGGCCGTCCTGGAGGGGATCAGCCGGGCGCTGCGCCTGGACGAGGCGGAGCACGCCCATCTGCTCGACCTGGTCCGCGGCGCCGCGCCGGGGCGCCCGACCCGCGGAAGCCGCCCCGCGCCGCGCGCGCGGACCCTCCGTCCCGACGTCCAGCGGATGATCGACGCGATGTCGACGGTGCCGGTCTACGTGCAGAACGGGCGACTCGACTGCATCGGGACCAACCGTCTGGGGCGAGCGCTCTTCTCGGAGATGCTCGTCGACCGGGCGGGCCCTGCGAATGCGGCTCGGTTCACCTTCCTCGACCCGCGTGCCCGGACCTTCTACCGCGACTGGGAGAACGGTGCGGGGCAGATGGTCGCCGTCCTGCGCAGGGAGGCGGGGCGGAGCCCCTTCGACCGGGTCCTCGGCGACCTGGTCGACGAGCTCTCGACGGGCAGCGATCTCTTCCGCCGCCTGTGGTCCTCCCACGACGTCCGCGAGCACAGCACCGGCGCGAAGAGCATCCGCCACCCGCTCGTCGGCGATCTCGACCTCCACTTCGAGGCCATGGACCTCGCCTCGGAGCCGGGACTCCAGCTGCTGGTCTTCACTGCCGCTGCCGGCTCCCGCTCCCAGGACGGCCTGACTCTGCTGGCGAGCTGGGCTGCGGACTCGACGGCCGCGGACCTCTCCACCGCGTGACGACCGCCTCCGGATCGTCGCAGATCCTCACTCGGCCCGTCTCGACCGCCGGCCGCGCCCCCGCACCGCCAGCAGCAGCACCGCCGCCACCAGCACCGCGATGCCCAGGACGGCTCCCGCGGTGAGCAGCTCCCCCAGCACCGCCACGCCGAGGAGAGTCGCGGTCGCCGGCTCCAGGAGGGTGAGCGTCGAGACGGTCGCCGCGGGAAGCGCTCGCAGGCCGCGCGCGAAGAAGGTGTAGGCCACGGCGACCGTCACCACTCCGAGCCAGAGCACGGCCGGGATCGAGCCGGAGAGCCGCGACGGATCGCCCAGCAGCAGGAACGGGAGCGCCAGCAGCGCCGCGGCCCCGAACTGGGCTCCCATGGCGGCGACGGGGCTGAGCCCGCGCTCGAGCAGCAGCTTGCCGCAGACGGCGTAGAGCGCGTAGGAGGCGCCGGCGCCGGCCGAGGCGGCGAGGCCGGGGAGCGTCACGCCGCCGGATCCGCCTCCGCTGAGGAGCACCACGCCGACCGCGGCGAGCGCGGTCGAGGCGAACCAGCGCGGGCTCGGGGTCGTCCGCAGGACGAGCCACTCCAGCAGGCCGGTGAAGGCGGGAGCGGAGCCGAGGGCGACGATCGTTCCGACCGCGACGCCGTTCTGCGCGGTGCCGGTGAAGAAGGCGGGCTGGTACGCGGCGACGCCGACCGCTCCGAGCACGACGAGCAGCACGACGGCGCGGGTCGGGCGGGAGCGGCTCCGCCGGCGCAGAGCCTCCACGCCGAGGAGAGCGGCCAGCAGGGCGCCGCCGAGGACGATGCGCGCCGCCCCGAGGAGGAGCGGATCCACGCCCGCCGCTCCGAGGGCCTGGGCGGTCCCCGTCGTGCCGAAGCAGACGGCGGCGAGGAGGACGGCGCCGATCGCCGAGGTCCGGGCCCCGCTCATCCCGCCCTGCTCCCCCGGCCGCCTGATGACCGGCTCCCAGTGTCCCAGGGATGGGCGCGTGCTCTTCCGCCTCTCGCACCGGGGGCCCAGGATGGAGGGACCGGACTAGCGGAGGAGCACGACGTGGGCATCGCGGAACCGTTCGACCTCGAGGACCACCACCGCAGCGCGCACGGCGCCCTGCGCGAGCACTTCTCAGTGCGCGAGTTCGAGGAGGTGCCGCTGGACCGCGAGGCCATCGTCGCCACCGCGTACCTGCGGGCGATCGAGCACGCCACCGTGGCCCGGGTGCTCCCCCTCGCGCGCGCCCACCCCGACGAGCAGGTCCGCGCGTTCGCGTCCGTCTGGGCCGCCGAGCGGCACCGGATCGCCGACGCCCTGGGCGACGTGCTCGCGGCCTCGCCGCAGATCCGCGGCATCGACATCCGCCCGCCGGAGCCGACGGTGAGGTCGCGCCCGCTCCTCGACCGCGCCGCGGCCTCCCTCGCCGGCCCCGTCGCGCTGGCCCTCGCGGTGGACGCCCGGGTCGCGGTGCACGGCTACCGCCGGCTCGCCCGGCTCTCGCTGCACCCCGAGATGGAGCGCCTCGCCGAGACGGTCACGGGCATCCTCGAGCGGCAGGCCGACTTCTTCACGGTGCACGCGGCGGGACGCCTCGGACGCCCGCTGCCGCGCCGGGTGCAGGCGGCCGGCCTGCTCGCCGTGCTGCGCCTCCCGATCGGCGAGGCCGACCTGCCGGAGGCTCTCGCCCGCGAGGGTCGGGAGCTCGTCTTCGGCCGGGACGACGGCGGACTCGACGGGATCGACGCGGGCGTCGTCGCGGCGTTCGCGCTGCCCTGCACGGCGGCCCGGCGGCTCGTGCACCCGTACCGGCCGGTGTCGATCCGTGCCGCGCACCGCCTCGGACGACTCGCCGCCGACACCCGCGCCGCCGTCACGACCCTGCTGGAGCAGGTGCGCGAGTAGCGGCGGCGCTCAGCCCAGCAGCTCGCGCACGTCCTCGGCGGTGATCCCGCCGGTGGCCGCCGCGCCGTCGTCCGACATGACCGCGGCGAAGAGCGCGGCCTTCGCCTCCTTGAGGGCCATCACCTTCTCCTCGATCGTGTCCTTCGCGACCAGGCGGTAGACCATGACCGAGCGGGTCTGGCCGATGCGGTGCGCACGGTCGACCGCCTGCGACTCGGTGGCGGGGTTCCACCACGGGTCGAGCAGGATGCAGTAGTCGGCCTCGGTGAGGTTGAGCCCGAAGCCGCCGGCCTTGAGCGAGATCAGGAACACGCCCGCCGCGCCCGAGCGGAACCGCTCGATGACCTCGTCGCGCTTCTTCGTCGCTCCGTCGAGGTAGGCGTACTCGATGCCCGCCGCGTCCAGCCGGCCGCGGACCCGGCCGAGGAACCGCGTGAACTGGCTGAACACCAGCACGCGGTGCCCCTCGCCGAGGGCGTCGCCCAGCAGCTCGTCGAGCAGGTCGAGCTTGGTCGAGGGCACGCTCTCGTGCGCCTCGTCGACCAGTGCCGCGTCGAGCGCGACCTGGCGCAGCACGGTCAGCGCGCGGAAGATCGCGAAGCGGTTCTTCTCGAAGTCGCCGATCAGGCCCAGCACGCGCTGCCGCTCCCGCGCCAGGTACGTGTCGTAGACCTTCCGCTGCTTCGGGCCGAGCTCGACCTCGAGGGTCTGCTCCTGCTTGGGCGGCAGCTCCTTGGCGACGAGCTCCTTGGTGCGCCGCAGCATCAGCGGGCGGATGCGCCGCCGCAGCTGCGAGAGCTTCTCGCTGTCGGCCTCGCGCTCGATCGGCTTCTGGTAGAACTCGACGAACCCGGCGGGCGAGGGGAACAGGCCCGGAGCGACGATCGACAGCAGCGACCAGAGCTCCATCACGTTGTTCTCCATCGGCGTTCCCGTGATGGCGAGCTTGAAGGGCACGTCGAGCCGGCGCGCGAGCTGGTGCGTCGCCGACTGGCGGTTCTTGACGAACTGCGCCTCGTCGAGGAGGAGCCCCGACCACTGGATGCCCGAGTACGACTCGTAGTCGAGCCGGAACAGGGCGTAGGAGGTGACGACCAGCTCGGCCTCGCCGATGACGCTCGAGAGCGCCTTCCGCTTCTTCTTCGACGTCTCGTCGATCCCGACGACGCGGAGGTCCGGGGCGAAGCGCTTGGCCTCGCCGACCCAGTTGGGCACCACGCTGGTGGGCGCGACGACGAGGAACGGGCGCGGCGAGGTGCCCGCCTCCGCGGCCGCGGCGCGCTGCTCCTGCATCACCCGGGTGACCAGGGCGAGGGACTGCACGGTCTTGCCCAGGCCCATGTCGTCGGCGAGCACGCCGCCGAGCTGGTTGTCGTAGAGGAACGAGAGCCAGTCGTAGCCGAGCTGCTGGTAGGGCCGCAGCTCCACGGCGAAGCCCTCGGGCAGGACCCGCGACTCCAGCGCACCGGTCGCGGTGAAGCCGGAGAGCCCCTCCACGGAGCGGCGCCACGCGGCGGCCTGGGCCTCCACGACGCCCAGCTCGACCAGCTCGTCCCAGAGGGAGGACTGGAACCGGCTGATCCGCAGGGTCTCGCCGGGGTCGTCCGAGAGCTCGCGGGCCTCGGCGATCAGCTCGCGGAGGCGGCCGAACCGCTCGTCGTCGAGGGCGAAGTAGACGCCGCTGGGCAGCACCATGTACTCGTCGCCGCGGGCGAGCGCGAGGAAGATCTCGGCCAGCGGGACCGCCTCGTCGTTGACGGTGACGGAGATCTCGAGGTTGAACCAGTCGCGGCTGTCGGGCTGGGCGACGGTCTGCACGGCGACCACGGGCGCGGTCTGCGCCTCGCGGTACTCGACGCGCTCGCCGATCTCCTCGATCTCGACGGTGCCGAGCTCGCGGAGCCGCTCGACCTCGCCGGTGAGGAAGCCGACGGTCTGCATGCCGCGCAGGTCGAAGGTGGGGCGCAGGCGCCTGCTCGACGGGGACACCAGGGCCGGCGTCGACTCCGGGTCGAGACCCGCTCCTACGAGGGAGTCGAGGATCCGCTGCTCGGCCTCGGGGTCGCGGTAGCCCGCGTCCTCGCCGACCCGCAGCGGGAGCCGCTCGGCGTCCACGCCGCCGCGCGCTCCCTCCACCCCGTAGCGCCACCACCACGAGCCGCGCAGGCCCGCGCCGTCGGTGTGCTCGAGGGTGAGGCCGAGGCGCGGCTCGGGCACCGCCGGCGCCTCGAAGGAGCCGTCGCGGGAGACGATGTCGAACAGCCGGTGCAGCCGCTGGTAGTGCTCGGTGAGGAACGCCGACTCCTCGGCCACCGGGATGCGGATGGCCTCACGGCTCCAGAGGAACGTGCGCGCGGAGGACAGCAGCGGCGCGGCGAACGGGATGAGCGTGACCGGGCGGGCGCGCATCTCGTCGCCGCCCTCCCACGTGTAGAGGCCGACGGCCGGGTCGCCGATGAAGCCGAACTCCTCGGGCGCCGGGTGGTCGCCGATCGCGACGAGCGAGCGCAGCTCGAGGCCGGCGGCGGTGCGCGTGACGTCGATGGAGGCGGTGGCCGTCGTGTCGAGGATCTTCAGCGGCGTCTGGTCGCGGTCGCCCATCACCAGGCCGATGCCCGCGCGGACGGCGCCGTGCAGTGCCGCCCAGATCGCCTCGCTCCGGCACTGGTCGAGGTAGAGCCAGGTGTCGGGCGAGTAGTAGCTGGAGGCGCTGTGCCCGGAGAGCAGGCCCTGCATCTCGCGGATCACGTCGATCTGGCGCTCGTCGTAGTCGTGGCTGTAGTGCAGGTAGCCGAGGTCGCGCCAGCTGGTGCCGGTGCGGACCCAGCGGTCGCGGTCGCCCATCCGCACCGGGCGCACGCCCAGGCGCGGGCGCGGCTCGGGCGGCGGCCGGTAGGAGTTGTAGCGGCCGGGCGGGCGACGCACGGGCTCGCCGGGCAGCAGCTCGAACTGCAGGCCGAGCGGGATGCCGGTGTGCGAGCGCTCCGCGCCGGCGAGGAGCGGGGCGAGCGCGCTGCGCCACTCCGGGACGGCGTCGACAGCGGCCTCGCCCGGGAAGGGACCGGCCACTCCGCCCTCGCGCTCGCGGCGCAGGGCCTCGATCAGGACGGCCGCGACGTGCTTGCACTCGTGCTTGACCGGGCAGCTGCAGGCGCCGCCGAGGAGGGTCCAGTGCTCGCCCTCGTCGCGGAGCTGCACGCTCACGGCGTACGGCGAGCGCCCGGATCCGCGGACCTGGCCGAAGAGGCGGGTGCGGCCGCCGAACCACTGCAGCTCGCGCACGCGGCCCTCGTCCGCGTAAGCGGTGCCCTTCTCGACGGCGGCGGTTCCGACGAGGGCGCGGATGTCCTGCTCGGAGAAGGGCTCGTGGCCGGCGGTCACCGGCCCGGGTGCGGCCGACGGCAGCACCTCACCGGGGGGACTCTGGCGGGCCATGGACCTCACGCTCTCCGCGCTCGAACGAGCGCATCCGTCTATTCAACCCGATTCCGGAGGCGCTGCGAGCCGCGGGCCGGGATCCGTGGAGGACGCACGGCCGTCCCTACGATGGAGGGATGCCCCGTCTGGCCGTCGTCTCGGCGCACACCTCCCCGCTCGAGCAGCCGTCGACGGGCGACTCGGGCGGGATGAACGTGTACCTCGCGGCGGTGCTGCCGGAGCTGGCGGCGCTCGGCTGGGAGATCGAGGTGCTGACCCGTGGCGAGGGCGTCCGCACTCTCGCGCCGGGTGTGCGGGTGGTCGGCGTGCCGGTGCCGGCGGGCGACAAGTACGCGCTGGCGTCCGCGGCGCCGGAGTTCGCGCGCGCCGCGGCGGGAGCCGATGTCGTGCACTCGCACTACTGGGTGTCGGGCCTCGCGGGGGCGCTCACCGGCAGGCCGCACGTGCACTCGATGCACTCGAGCTCCCTCGCCAAGAACGCCCGGCTCGCCCCGGGCGACGTCGCGGAGCCGCAGCAGCGGATCGACGCGGAGCGCTCCGTGCTGGCCTCCGCCGACGCGATCGTGGTGGCGGGCGCCTCGGAGCGGGAGGACGTCGTCGGCGGGTACGGCGCGGATCCGGACCGGGTCGTCGTGGTGCCGCCCGGAGTCGACGCGCGGTTCCGCCCGGGCGGCGAGCGCTCCGGAGTCGTCCTGGTCGGCCGGGTGCAGCCGCTCAAGGGCCAGCTGCTGGCGGTCGAGGCGCTCGCGAGAATCGCGCCGGCGGAGCGGCCGGTGCTGCGGCTGGTGGGCGGGGCGGCACCGGGCCGGGAGTCGTACCTCGACGCGGTGCGCGCCGCGGCGGCTCCGCTGGGAGACCGCGTGCTGATCGAGGGGGCCGCCGACCGCGACCGGGTGGCGGAGCGGCTCCGGAGTGCGCAGCTGGCGCTCGTGCCCTCGGCGGCCGAGACCTTCGGGCTGATCGCGCTCGAGGCGGCCGGCAGCGGCACTCCCGTGCTCGCGCGCAGGACGACCGGCCTGGTGGACGCGGTGCGCGACGGCGGGAGCGGCGTGCTGCTCGACTCCGACTCCCCCGCGGCGTGGGCCGAGGCGATCCTGACCCTGCTGGGCTCGCCCGGTGAGCTGGCGCGTCTCGGCCGCGGCGGCGTCGACTGGGCGGCCGCCCACTCCTGGCCGGCCGCCGCCGCCCGGCTGGACGCCGTCTACCGCAGCCTGTCGGCTCACTGAAGGAACCCCGGACCGTCGACGGACCCCGCTCCGCCGGGTCACCTCGACGGGTCGGGGTCCCCTCGGTGCAGGGTGGGGGTCAGTCGGCGATGGCGGGGGCCCCGGGGTCGAGGCGGGCGCCGCGGGTGGAGCGGTACCAGGGCGCCAGGCGGTCGGGCGAGACGGCGACCATCGCGGCGCCCGTGAATCCGGCGTCGTTGCCGAAGCGGGCGGGGACGATCTCGGTGCCGATGTCGAGGAAGCGGGCGAACTCGTCGAAGACGTGCGCCGCCGCGCCGCCGATCACGAACAGCTGCGGCGAGAGCAGCATCTCGAGGTGCCGGTAGTAGACGCTGAGGCGACCCGCCCACTCCTCGAGGGTGATGCCCTCGCGGCGGACGGCCGAGAAGCCGACCTGCGGCTCGAAGTCGGGACCGTCGATGTGCAGGTGACCGAGCTCGGAGTTGGGGATCACCACGCCCTCGTGGACGAGCGCCGTCCCGATGCCGGTGCCGAGGGTGGTCAGCAGGAGGAGGCCCTCGCGTCCGCGCATGGCCCCGAACTCGCGCTCGGCGACTCCTGCCGCGTCCGCGTCGTTGACGACGACGACGTCGACCCCGGTCGCCTCCGAGAGGAGGGCCTGCGCGTCGAGCCCGACCCAGCGCTGCGAGACGTGGGTGGTCTGGCGGACGACGCCGCCGCGGACGATCCCGGGGAAGCCGACGCCGACGGGCGTGCCCGCGATCGGCGAGACGTCGCGGACGATGCCGGCGATCGCCTCGGCGAAGTCCTCGGGCTCCTTGCCCAGCGGGTTCGCGACCGCGAAGCGCCGAGCCGCCCGCTCGCCGGTGGTGACGTCGACGAGGGACGCCTTGATCGACGTCCCCCCGATGTCGACGCCGACGGCGAAGCGCGGGAGGAGGCCGTCGTGGGGCTGGGTCACGGATGCTCCGTCTGCAGTGGTGGCGAGTGCGGGGACTCGGGAGAACGGTCGGCCCGTCGGATCCGGGATCGCGACGAGCCGAAGGCGATTCTACGAGCCGTCAGGTGCGCGCGGGCTCCGAGAGGGCGCGGAGGACGAAGTCGATCACCGGCTCGTAGAGGTGGACGGCCAGCCCGTCGTCGATCGGGACGACCACCTCGATCGAGCCCTGCGCCTCGGCGACGAACACCGCCGGGTCGTTGCAGTCGGCGATCGCGATGACCGGCAGCCCCCGCCGGCCGGCCGCGCCCGCGAAGCCGTGGTCGGCGACGACCAGGTCGGGGCGGACGCCGAGCTCGTCGAGGCGGTCGAGCAGCGCGTCCATCGGCTCCGGCGAGTGCGTGTGCTGCAGCCCTCCCCCGCGGTAGACGCAGGTGACCCCGCCTGTGCACCACAGGGCCTGGTGCTCGTCCGCGAGAGGCACGCGGATGCCGTCGGGGGCGGCGAACGGGAGCGCGTTCACGTCGATCACGCGAGCGCCCCGCTCCGTCGCGGCAGCAGCGAAGCGGCGGTAGACGTCCATCAGGGTCGCGGGGTGCGCGGTGGCGAACAGGAGGAGCGCCCCCTCGCGGACAGCGGCGGCGAACCGGTCGCGGTAGCGGGCGAGACCCGCGACCGTCAGGCGGGCGTCGATCCGGTCCTGCCCGCTCTCGAAGGAGGGGTCGGTGCTGATCCCCACGCGCTCCCCCATCAGGGCGAGCAGGCTCTCGAGCGTCCAGTGCTCGGCCACATCCACCCCGTAGAGGTGCGCGGGCTCGCGGGCGGCGAGCCGGCGGAGGTTGCCGAGGTTGCTCGCGCGGCCGGTGAGGACGTCCCCGGCGAGGAGGGAGGAGTCGAGGTACGCCTCGAGCTCGGAGTCGGGACGCGGCATGCGGGACCTCTCGATCGACGGGGAGCTCCCAGGCTACGGGCAGTTCAGGTGTTGACATCCGAGCCGTCGCCGATATATCGTTACTGCATCGCCGACAGATCGGAAGCAGCCGCTCCCGACGGGCGACCGGATCCGATCGAAAGGGATCCCCTCACGACAGAGAGCAGCACACCCATGAACTCCAGGACCTTCTTCTCCGACGACCGCCGCGACTCCTGCGACGGCGACCACTCCTCCCGCCACGAGCACCCCGGCCGCGGACAGCGCCGCGGACCCGGCGGTCACGGCCGCGGCTTCGGGCCCGGCTTCGGCTTCGGCCCGGGCTTCGGCCCCGGCTTCGGCGGCCCCTTCGGCCGCGGCGGAGGACGCGCCCGACGCGGTGACGTCCGCGCGGCCCTCCTCTCCCTCCTCTCCGAGAAGTCCTCGAACGGCTACGGCCTGATCAAGGCCATCGCCGAGAAGACGAACGGATCGTGGCGTCCCAGCCCCGGCTCCGTCTACCCCACCCTCCAGCAGCTCGTCGACGAGGGCCTCATCACGGCCGTCGGCGAGGGCCGCGGCACCGAGTACCAGCTCACGGACGCGGGCGGCACCTACGTGCGCGAGCACGCCGACGAGCTCGACGCGGCCTGGGAGGCCACTCCCGGCGCGAGCGACGCCGATCGCGCCTTCATGGAGAACGTCGGCAAGCTGATGGGCGTCGTGCAGCAGTTCCGCGGAGCGACCGAGGCGCAGCGCGCCGCCGCCTCCGCCAAGCTCGACGAGACCCGTCGCGCGCTGTACCTCATCCTCGCCGACTGACCTCGGCTCCCCTCCCGCGATCCGTCGCGGGAGCCCCGGACGGACGGGACCCCCTCGCCTCGGCGACGGGGTCCCGTCCGTTCCGTCGTCTCCGGACCCGGCGCCTCAGCGGGCGGCGGACAGGCGCGCCAGACCCTCGTCGAGGGTGACCGACGGGCTCCACTGCAGATCCGCGCGCGTGCGGCGCTGGTCGAACCAGTGCGCGGTCGAGAGCTGCTCGGCGAGGAAGCGGGTCATCGGCGGCTCATCGGCGCCGGGCCGCACGGCCCACACGCGCTCGACGAGCGAGCCCGCAGCGCGGGCGACGGAGGCGGGGACGGACCAGCGCGGCGGCTCGACGCCCGAGGCGCGGCAGATCCCGGCGAGCAGCTCGGCGACCGGGCGCGGCTCGCCGTTGGTGACGACGTAGGAGCGGCCGTGCACCTCCTCCGCCCGCCCGAGAGCGGCGACGATCGCCGAGGCGGCGTTGTCGATGTAGGTGGAGTCGATCAGCGCCTGGCCGTGACCGAGGAGCGGCAGCCGGCCGGCGCGCGCCCGCTCGACGATGCGGGCGACGAGCTGAGTGTCGCCCGGACCCCAGACCAGGTGCGGGCGCACGGCGACCACCGCGAACCCGGGGGCGTCCGCCGCGAGGGCCAGCAGCTCGGCGCGGGCCTTGGTGCGCGCGTAGTCGCCGCGGGCCCGGTCCGGATCGGCGGGCTCGGCGTCGTCGCCGGTGATCGAGGAGCCGGAGTGGGCTACCGAGGGCGACGAGATCTGGACGAAGCGGCGCACCCCGACGCGGGCGGCGGCGGCGAGCAGGCGCCGGGTGCCGTCGACGTTCACGCGGTCGAAGTCGCCCGGATCGCCGGCGAGCGAGACCTTCGCGGCGAGGTGCACGACGCCCTCGGCCGTCTCGACCGCCTCCTCGACCGCCCGCGGATCGGTCAGCGAACCCCGTGCCTCCTCGACGCCCGCGACCCCGGAGGGCCGGCGCTGGAAGGTGCGGACCTCGTGCCCCTGCGCGACGAGGCCCGCGGCCACCGCGCCGCCGAGCAGGCCGCTCGCGCCGGTGACCAGGACCCTCATGGCGCCACCATCCGGCCGCCGCCGAGCACGCCCTCGGCCCAGCGCGAGAGCGCGGCCCGGTCGATCTTGGAGTTGTGGCGGATGTCGGTGGGCAGCGCCGGGACGACGAGCACCGCGGCGACGGGCCGGCCGACGGCCGCGCGCACCTCGGCGGCGAGGGCCTCCTCGGCCAGTGCCACGCGGCGCGCGCCCGAGCGCAGCTCGACCACGGCGACCAGCTGCGCGACTCCGCGCGGGCCGGCTCCGACGATCGCGGCGCGGGCGACCGAGGCGACGCGCGCCTCGATCCGCTGCTCCGGTCCGACCGGCGTGACCACGCCGTCGGGAGTGACGACGACGTGCGGCATGCGGCCCTCGACCCAGAGGCGGCCGGCGGAGTCGATCCGCCCGACGTCCCCGGTGCGGTGCCAGCGCTCGCCCGGGACGGCGCCGACGCGGGCGGCACGGTCGGTGAGCCAGAGGCGCTCGTAGTGGTCCTCGACGTGACCTGCCGAGACGACGATCTCGCCGGTCGTGCCGGTGATCTCCTCCGGCTCGTCCGCGGCGCGGCCGTCGGCGTCGAGCGGGGCGATCCGCAGCCGGACGCCCGCGGCGGGCACGCCCACGCAGACGCCTCCGCGCGGATCGTCGTCGGAGGCGGCCTCGCGGATGCCCTCCAGCGACGCGTCGGTGAGCAGCAGCCCCTCGGTCATGCCGTAGGGAGTGCGGGCGGAGGCGTTCGGCATGAGCGCCTGCGCCTCGCCGAGCAGTCCCGCCGAGACGGGGGCGCCGGCCGAGAGGAAGGTGCGAACGCCGGCGAGGGCGCGGTGGTCGTCAGTGTCGAGCGCGCCGGCGGTGGCCACGACGTTGGCCAGTGCGGCCGGCGAGAGGAACAGCACGGTCGCGTCGACCCGGGCGGCGGCCGCGGCGACGGCGGCCGCGGTGAGCGTCCGGGGCGCGGTGACGTCCATGTCCGGAGTCGCGGAGCGCGTGCCCAGCGCGGGGCCGAGCAGGGCGAACGGCGCGAAGCCCGCGACGAGGCCGGTGCCCGGTCCGATCCCGTACTGGCGGGCGAGCGCGTCGCGGACGCCGGCGAGCTGGCGGTGCGTGTAGACGACGCCCTTGGCAGGGCCGGTCGAGCCGGAGGTGAACAGGATCGCGGCCACGGCGTCGGCGGCGGGCGCCTCGCCCAGCGCCTCCGGGTCGGCGGCCAGCTCGGCGCGGCCGAGCTCGATCAGCTGCCCGAGCGAGGTGTCGACCCCGAGAGCCGAGGCGGAGGCGCGGGGCAGGGTCTGCGTCGAGACCCGGCCGCCGGGCCAGCGGAGGGCCCGCGCGACGGCGAGGCCGGGCAGGGCGCCGACCACCAGATCCGGCCAGGCGCCGCGGACCGCGCGGGTGAGACCGCGCAGGCCCAGGCCCGCGTCGGCCACGACCACGACGGCTCCGATGCGCAGGCACGCGTAGAGCAGCGCCGTCAGGTCGGCACCGGGCGGCACGAGGAGCGAGACGCGGTCGCCCGGGGAGACGCCGGAGGTGCGGAGCCCGGCGGCGAGCTCGCGGACCCGCTGCGAGAGCAGGCGCCACGAGACCGAGCGGGGCCCGCCGCCTCCGGGAGGCGCCATCTCGACCAGGGCGAGCGAGTCGTCCTGCGCGTTGCGGTCGAGGTGCGCCCACAGCGGCTCGACCGGCGCGGTCGGGCGGCGGACGTCGGGGGCGGGGTCGCCGCCGAACGGCTCCTCGCCGTCGGAGAGGTCGCCCAGCCAGGTGAGGACGGCGGACGAGTAGTCGACGTCCTCGGCAACCAGGTGGCCCGATCCCTCGTAGCGGTGGACCTGCGCGTGCGGGAGGCGGTCGACGAGGTCGTCGAGGTAGCGGTCGGAGAAGATCGGGTCCAGCGGGCCCCAGAGCATCAGGGCCGGCGTCGTCAGGGCGCTGACGCCCTCGGCGATGCGCTGCAGCTCCGGGTCGCTCGGGTGCGCGGAGTCGACCGGGATGTCGGCGACGAAGCCGCCCACTCCGCCGCGGCGCGACGCGGACCGGTAGGGCGCGCGGTACCCCTCCTTCACCGCGGAGGGCAGCGCCGGGTGCCCCAGCGCGAGGGTCGTCTCGAGGAAGGCCGGCGTGCCGACCGTCGAGGCGCCGAGCACGCCCGAGGCGAGCGCGAGCCGGAGCGGGGCCGGGATCGGCTCGTCGGCGCTCTGGTGGATCGCGGTGTTCAGGAGCATCGTGGCGCGCAGCTGCTCCGGGTGGTCGACCGCCCAGCCCAGCGAGACGACTCCACCCCAGTCGTGGCCGAGGGTGACCACGTCGTCGAGGCCGAGCACGTCGGTGAGGTTGGAGAGCTCGCGAACACGGTCCGCGAGCGTGTGCAGGGCGCCGGTCCGCTCGGAGAAGCCCATCTCGAGCTGGTCGACAGCGACCACCCGCCAGGCGGGGCCTCCGTGGCGGGCCGACTCGAGCGTGGCGGCCGCGAGGCGGCGCCAGAGGTAGGACCAGGTGGGGTTGCCGTGGACGCAGAGGACGGTGCCGACGGGCTCCGTGCCGAGGGCCCCACCCGTGTCGAGCAGGTGCCAGCGGCGCGGCACGCCCTGGGCGTCCGGAGCGTCGACGAGGCGCGACCACGCGGGGTCGAGCCCGTCGAGCCCGGCCGGGGGCAGCTGCGCGGCGGCCGTGGAGCCGAGCGCTCCGCGGATCCGCTCGGCCGGGTGGGGCGCGGTCACCAGGCGATCTCGAGCATCGCGGTGTTGATGCCCGAGCCCACTCCGATGAGCAGCACCCGGTTGCCGGGCTGCAGGGTCTCGGCCTCCTGGGCCAGGGTGATCGGGATCGACGCCGGGCCGACGTTGCCGAGGGTGGGGTAGGTCGTGGGGACGCGGCTGCGGTCGATGCCGACGGCCTTCACCAGGGCGTCGGTGTGCACGTCCGACACCTGGTGCGTGATGTAGCGGTCCATCCCGCTCCAGTTCCAGTCGCGGGTGGCCTCCTTCCACGCCGAGAGGACGAGCTCCATGCCGCCCTTGAGCAGCGCCTTCGCGTCCGTGAACATGCCGTCGACGCTGCCGACGCAGAGCTCGTTGAACTGCGTGGCCGCACGGGTGATGCCGCCGAGGATGCGGTGGCCCTTGGGGTGCTCGTCGGCCGGGCCGAGGACGGCCGCGGCGGCGCCGGAGCCGAGGGTCAGGCTCGCGAACTCGCTCATGAAGTCCTTGCGCTTGACGCCCTCGCGGCTCAGGCGCTCGATGGTGTTGACCTGGATCTCGTCGGCGTCCTCGCCGTCGATGATGAGCGCGTAGCGGATCTGGCCGGAGTCGATCAGCTGCGCGGCGAGAGTCATGCCGTTGACGAAGCCGAGGCACGCGTTCGCGATGTCGAAGTTGATGGCCGACGAGGGCAGGCCGAGCCCGTGGTGCAGGCGCACGGCGACCGAGGGCTCGAGGTGCTTGCGGGTCACCGACGTGTTGATGATCAGGCCGATCTGGTCGGCGCGGACGCCGGCCTCGGCGAGAGCGCGCTTGCCCGCGTCGATCGCCGCTCCGTCGAAGCCCTGCTCGGAGCCCCAGTTGCGGCGCTCGTGCACTCCGGCGACGCGCTGGAGGAGCCCGGTGGGGAGCCGCAGGCGCTTGAGCGCCGGAGCGAGCCGCGCCTCGATCTCGGCCGAGGTGGTCACGCGCGGAGCCAGCGTGGTCGCGACGGACAGCAATGCGACGTTGCGGTGCGTGGTCGTTGCGTTTCCGTCCAACGGAACTCCCTGTCGAGTTGTCGATCCTGGCATGTGCCTCCGTGATTTTACGCTGTCGTTCAGGCTGCGCTTCCTGGACGCCCGCTGGGCGGTCGCGGAACGCGTCCTCGGCGGCCCGGCGGATGCTCCTCCCCCGGAACGACGGGCGAGGAGCCGCCGAGGCCACACGCGACGCGCGGTGTCAACCCACCCGCCGGGGCGTCAGGTCCCCATCGCCCACGGCTCGCGATCGCCGCGGAGGCGGGCGGCGAGCGCCATCGCCTGCTCATCGGTCAGGGTCGCGACGTAGTCGACCACACCGCGCCCCCGGCCGAGCCGCTGCAGCGCGGCCGGGTCGGAGGTCGGCCGGCCGCGCTCGTCCGACGGGAGCCAGTCGGGGTGGTCGGCGCGCAGGCGGAAGTAGCCGTCGGTCGCGAGCTCGATCAGGTCGAGCAGCTTCTGCGGAGCCCGCGAGCCGTCGCGCGGGTCCTCGAGCCAGGCGTCGAGGTGGGTCACCAGCGTCTCGAGCACCTGCGACTGGCCGCGCTGGTAGGTGGCGAAGTCCGGCCGGTCGATCACGAAGCGGGTGTGCACGAACTTCAGCACGGCCACGTCGTGCCAGGCGTCGGGGAGGAGGGAGAGGTGGCCCGAGCGGACGTTCGGCTCGGCGAGCACCACCACGGAGCGCTGCAGACGGCCGATCCAGGAGGAGACGAACGCCTCGATCGCGCGCTCGGTGCGCGTCGATCCGTCGAACGGGAGCGCGAGGAGCCCCTCGACCAGCTCGGTCGACACTCTCTCCACGGAGGCGCGGAAGTGCTCGTCGCTCGCGATCCACGGGTCGCGGGCCACGAGCCTCCGGCGGAGCATCTCGAGCGAGTGCCCGGGCGCGCGCGCCCACAGCTCCTCGGCGTCGAGGGCGGCGAGCGCGTTCTGCTCGCGGAGGAACGCGCGGAACTCCACGGCGACGGCCGCCTGCTGCAGCACTCCCGCGCGGTAGAAGTCGTCGAGGTCGTGCAGCGAGTAGGCGATGTCGTCGGCGACGTCCATGACCGAGCACTCGAGGGTCTGCTGCCAGGGGGCGATCGCGGCGAAGCCGGAGCGGGCGTCGAGCAGGTCGTCGAGGTCGAGGGTGTACGCCGAGAACTTCGGCGGCGCGGTCTCCCACCGGCTGGCGGTCGAGCCGCGGGGCAGCTCGGTCGGGTCGGCGGAGTCGATGCCGGGGCGGTGGACCGTCCGCCCCCACGGGTACTTGAGCACTGCGGCACGGGAGGCGGCGGTGAGGTTCAGCCCCACCTCCACCGTCTCGCAGACGTCGAGCTCGGAGAGGATCCGGAACGACTGCGCGTTGCCCTCGAAGCCCTCCGCGAGCCCCAGCCGCTCGCGCGCGAGGCGGTCGAGCGCCTGCTCGCCGAGGTGGCCGAACGGAGGGTGGCCGAGGTCGTGCGCGCTGGCCGCGGCCTGCACGACCACCGGGTCGCAGCCGCCGAGCCGCTCGACCAGCTCGCGCTGGGCGGGATCGGTGGTGGTCAGCTGCATCGCGATCGCGCGGGCGACCGCGGTGACCTTGATCGAGTGCGTGAGCCGGTTGTGCACGACCTGGCCGACGCCCGAGGGCGAGATGACCTGGGTCACCGCGGAGAGTCGGGCGAAGTACGGCGAGAAGCGGATCCGCTCCAGGTCGACGCGGTACTCGGGGTACTCCTCGCCGGTGGCGAACCGGTCGACGGGCTCGGGGATGCGCCGGTCGCGGCGGTGGTCGTGCGGGGCCGAGGCCCGCGGGGCCGTCGTCTCGGGGAGTGCCGGCTCGCTCATGGCTTCACCCTAATCAGGGGCGCGGGGGCGGAGGGACCGCGCCCCTCCGGCGGCCGGCGTCGCTCCTCCGCCGAGACACCGCGTCCGCCGGCGAGGCACCGCGGGGACGGCGGCGCCCCGGGAAGCGCAGGGACACCTCGGCCGTGGCCCGGGGGCGGGGCCGGCGCCTCGGCGGACGCCGGGCCGCCCCGCGGGAGCCCCGCTGACGAGGCGAGCGGGAGACGCCGGGCGCGGACTCCCGTCAGGCGGACTGCTCGCGCGGAGCGACGGCGAGGTGCACGGCCGCGGCGACGACCGCGCCGAGGACGTAGGCCGCGATGTCGAGCCAGGAGAAGGTGGTGCCGACGACGAGGCGGAGCGGCGCCCACAGCTCGACCAGGCGCGCTGCGACTCCGATCGCCTGCAGCTGCTCCATCGCGATCGACCAGGCCAGCGCGATCCCGGCAGCCGTCACGCCCGGGATGCGCGGCAGGAGCACCGCGATCAGCAGCGCCACCAGGACGACGTAGGCCACTCCGCCGGCGAGGTCGGCGAGCAGCCCCGTGAGCACGAACCGCAGCGCCAGGCCCAGGCCGAGCACGGCGACGGCCGCGAGGGCGAAGCGGAACCGCGCCCTCACCGGGCACGCTCCTCGAGGGCGCGCTGGAGGCGGTCGAGAGCGAGGAGGAACGTGCGGTCGTCGGCCACGCGCCAGCCGAGGGCGGCCGGGGCGGCGACGACCAGGGGCACGAGGACGGTGCGCGGGCGCCGCCTCGCCGCACGCAGGACGGCGGAGGCGGGCGGCGGCGCGAGGACCGACAGGACCAGCGCGCGGACCCGGTGGGCACCCGAGGGCGAGGTGCCGACGCCCACCGAGACGATCCGATCCCACTCGGCGATGCGCAGGGCGTCCGCGCGCTCGGCGGCGAGCTCGAGTCCGTCGCGGCCGACGGCCAGCACCGCGGCGGCGGCGGCCGGAGCGGCGGAGGCGGGTGCCGCGATCCGGCGCAGCGCCCGGGCGAGCTCGGGAGTGCGCAGGACGGCGAACCCCTCGGTGACCGCGGCGAGCGCCGCCAGCCGGCGCTGCCGCTCCGGGGCGGCCTGACGGACCCGGGCCCGGACGGCGGCCGGGGCGGGCAGGGGCGCGGCGAGCAGCGCCGTCGGCTCGAACCGCGTGCGCGGGGGCAGCGGGACCGCCGGCGGCGTGCGCGGCGGGGGCTCGCCCCAGTGCGGCGTCGATGCGGGATCCATGCGCCCCTCCCTCCTCGCGCGGCTCCGAGCCGCCCCTGAGATCATCCCTCCTCCGCCCTCCCGCCTTGCCGAGAGGGCTCGGCGGGCTTACCATGGAGTACCCCCCGGGGGTATGCCGCGACCGGCGTGCCGACCGGACGCCCACCGGGCCGATCGACCGGATCGGACCGGACGCACGACACAGGAGGACCCATGAGCACCAGGATCGACCTCGGCCTGACCGCGAGCGGATCGACGGGAGGCTGCGGCTGCGGCGGAGGCGGCGCCTGCGCGTGCGGCGGCCACGGCGGCGCGAGCCGCTCCGACGTCGGCCACGCCGCTCAGGGCTCCCTGCCGGCCGCGTCCGTCCAGAGCTTCGGCGTCGCGGGCATGACCTGCGAGCACTGCGTCC
Organism: Rathayibacter sp. VKM Ac-2805; assembly: GCF_009834265.1. Lineage (NCBI taxonomy): Bacteria > Bacillati > Actinomycetota > Actinomycetes > Micrococcales > Microbacteriaceae > Rathayibacter > Rathayibacter sp. VKM Ac-2805. The sequence continues at coordinate 764,868 of NZ_CP047185.1, read as the reverse complement.
GCAGCGTCACCGAGGAGCTCGCCGCCTACCCCGAGGTCTCGGCCGTCGACGTGTCGCTCGCCCCCGACGGGGTCTCGACCGTCACGGTCGGCTCCTCCCGACCGCTCGGCCGCGAGGAGATCGCAGCCGCCGTCGCCGACGCGGGCTACCGCCTCGCTCCCCTGAGCTGACATGGCCGAGACCACCGGCACTCCGCTCGAGCTCGCCATCGGGGGGATGACCTGCGCCTCGTGCGTCGCGCGGGTCGAGAAGCGCCTCGACGCGCTCCCCGGCGTGCACGCGAGCGTCAACCTCGCTCTCGAGCGCGCGACGCTGACCCTCCCGCCCGGCACGACTCCCGCCGACGCGATCGCCGCCGTCGAGGCCGCGGGCTACAGCGCGACGGTCCCCTCCACCGGCGGGGCGGCTCCCGCGGAGGAGCAGGAGGAGGAGAGCGACGACGACCGCGAGCGCCGCGCCCTGCGCACCCGGCTCCGCGTCTCCGCCCTGCTCGCCGTGCCGGTGGTCCTGCTCTCGATGATCCCGCCGCTGCAGTTCGCGAACTGGCAGTGGCTGTGCCTCGCCCTCGCCTCACCGGTCGCGGTCTGGGGCGCGCTGCCCTTCCACCGCAACGCCTGGCGGGCGCTGCGGCACGGCTCCACCACCATGGACACCCTGATCAGCCTCGGGGTCAGCGCCTCCTTCGCCTGGTCGGTCTGGGCTCTGTTCCTCGGCGACGCCGGGCGGCCCGGCATGAGCATGCCCTTCGAGCTGCTGGGCAGCCGCTCCGGCCACGACGAGATCTACCTCGAGGTCGCCGCCGCCGTCCCTGTCCTCGTGCTGGCCGGCCGCTACCTGGAGGCGCGGTCGAAGCGCGACGCCGGTGCGGCGCTCCGGGCGCTCCTCCGCCTCGGCGCGAAGGACGCCGTGCGCGTCGCCTCCGACGGACAGGAGGAGCGCGTGCCCGCGTCCTCGCTCGCCGTCGGCGACGTCCTCCGCGTGCGCCCCGGCGAGACCGTCGCCGCCGACGGCACCGTGCTCGAGGGCTCGAGCGCGATCGACGCGAGCATGCTCACCGGCGAGAGCGTGCCGATCGAGGTCGGCCCGGGCTCGACCGTGACCGGCGGGGTGCTCAACGCCCACGGCCTGCTCACCGTCCGCGTCGACCGCGTCGGCTCCGAGACCACGCTCGCGCGGATGGGCCGCCTCGTCTCGGACGCCCAGGCCGGCAAGGCGCGCGTCCAGCGGCTCGCCGACCGCGTCTCCTCCGTCTTCGTGCCGGTCGTCGTAGTGCTCGCTCTGGCCACCCTCCTCGGCTGGCTGATCGCCGGCGCCGACCTCGCCGCCGCCGTCTCTCCCGCCGTCGCCGTCCTGGTCGTCGCCTGCCCGTGCGCGCTGGGCCTGGCCACCCCGACCGCCGTCCTCGTCGGCACCGGCCGCGGCTCCCAGCTCGGGATCCTCCTCCGCGGGCCGGAGGTGCTCGAGGCCGGGCGGCGGATCGACACGGTCGTGCTCGACAAGACCGGCACGCTCACCACCGGCGCGTTCCAGGTCGTCGAGTCCAGCGACGACGAGAGCCTGCGGATGCTCGCCGCCGTCGAGCGCGGGTCGGAGCATCCGCTCGCCGCAGCGATCGTGGCCGGGGCCGCGCACCTCGACGTCCCCGAGGCGACCGGATTCCGCTCCAGCACCGGGTTCGGCGTGCGCGCCCGGGTCGAGGGCCGCCTGGTCGTCGCCGGCCGGCTGCGCTGGCTGGAGGAGCAGTGGGGCTTCGCGCCGGGCGGTCTCGCCGAGCGCGCCGAGCGAGCGACCGCCGAGGGCGGCACCGTCGTCGGCGTCGGCTGGGAGGGGGCGCTGCGCGGCTTCGCGGTCCTCCGCGACGAGCCGAGGCCGGAGGCGTCCCGCACCGTCCGCGCCCTGCGCGAGCGGGGCCTCCGGGTGATGGTGCTGACCGGCGACAACCCGCGGGCGGCGCAGGCCGTCGCCTCGGCCGTCGGCATCGACGAGGTCGTCGCCGAGGTGCTGCCGGAGGAGAAGCTCGCGGTGATCGAGCGGTTGCGCGCGGAGGGCCGCCACGTCGCCTTCGTCGGCGACGGTGTGAACGACGCCGCCGCGCTGGCCGCCGCGGACGTGGGGATCGCGATGGGCGCCGGATCGGACGCGGCGATCGAGGCGAGCGACATCACCCTCGTCGGCGACGACCTCGGCCGGGTGCCCGACGCCCTTCGCCTCGGGCGCAGCACCCTCGCGGTCATCCGGGGCAACCTCTTCTGGGCCTTCGCCTACAACGTGGCCGCGATCCCGCTCGCGATGGCCGGACTCCTGGGGCCGCTCGTGGCCGGCGCCGCGATGGCGTTCTCGAGCGTCTTCGTCGTGCTGAACAGCCTGCGGCTGCGGTCGTTCCGCTGAGTCCCGGCGGGCCGTCCGGAGTTCCCCCGCGGAGCTCTTGACGGCCCGCCCGCAGGTGGCGAGGGTGAGCGCATGAGCCTCTTCATCACCTGCCCGGTCGACGACGTCGAGCGCGCCACCGCCTTCTACACCGCGCTGGGCTGGACCCTGAACGCCGAGATGTCCCGCGAGGACGTCTCCTGCTTCGCGATCGGTCCCGGCACGTCCGTCATGCTCGCGAGCCGCGCGATGTACGAGAGCGTCGGCGCCACCGAGGAGCTGATCGGCGCCCCCGGCACCCCCTCGAAGGTGACCGTCTCGTTCGACCTCGACAGCCGCGAGGCCGTCGACGAGCTCGTCGAGCGGGCCGCCGCCGCGGGAGGCCGGATCGGCGACACCGACGACTACCCCTTCATGTACCAGCGCCAGTTCGACGACCTCGACGGCTACCACTACTCCCCGTTCTGGATGAAGCCGGGCGCCGACGCGGCGGAGTGACGGGGCCGCGCGGACTCACTCCGCGTGCCGCAGGCGGTGCCGCCGGACCGCGGCCCGGTTCGCGCAGCGGACGGAGCAGTACCGCTGCCGGCCGTTCCGCGTCACGTCGACGACGACGTTCCTGCAGTGGTCGCCCGGCGCCCGACCGGCCTCGCACCGCAGGAGGCGGCTCATCCCCCGGGTCGTCAGGTGCAGCGCCGTGCCGACCGCCATGACGGCGTGGAGGACGTGCGCCAGGGACTGGTCCTGGTCGCGGTAGTGCAGGTGCCAGCCCTCGTCGTCGTGGTCGGTCAGGCGCGGATACGCGGCGATCGCGGCCATCTGGCGGTTCAGCGACGTCGCCCGGTCGCTCGGAGTCGGCGCGTCGACCACTTCCAGCCACTCGTCGATCACGTCGCGCGTCCGGGCGTGGTCGTCCGGGCCGGACTCGAAGGCGATCGTCATGCCGTATTCGCGCGTTCGAGCCTCGATGCCCTCGCGGTCGGACGGCCAGTCGTTCGCGAGGGAGGCGGCGAGCAGGACCGCGTACTCGCCGTAAGGGTTGAGCTGCATAAGACCATGACAGCACAGTGGCTCCCATGCGCACCTCCACACCCTCCCCGCACCCCTCCGAGCCGCTCGCCCCCGCCGTCGATCCGCACGAGCACGGCTGGACGACCGAGTCGGCCCACCGGACCAGCGAGGGCGTCGTCGTGTACGTCCGCTGCGCCGGCTGCGGGACGCGGCGCGTGGACGTGCGGACCGGGCACCAGGATCCCCCTGCCGCTCTCAGCCGCGTCCTGCCCGCCTCCGACGACCGCTCCCGCCGTGGAGCAGAGGGAGGATGAGGGCATGATCGCCGACCTGACCCTCCCCCGCGACGCCGGCCCCGGGGAGAGGAGCCTCCTCCTCCGCCGCGCGGTGCTCCACGACCTCCCCCCGCTCGTCCAGCTCCTCTCCGACGACCCGATCAGCGCCGGGCGCGGAGACGTCGCCGCCGAGGAGGACGAGGCCGCCTACGAGGCCGCCTTCCGGAGCATCGCGCAGGACCCGGGCAACGATCTCGTGGTCGCGGTGGACGGCGCCGGAGCCGTGGTCGGCACGCTGCAGCTGACCGTGATCCCCGGGATGGCGCGCCGCGGCAGCTCCCGCCTGCTCGTCGAAGCGGTCCGGGTGGCGAGCGCCGAGCGGTCGGCGGGGATCGGCACGGCCCTGATGCGCTGGGTGCTGGACGTCGCCGCCCTCGAGCTCCGCACGCCGCTCGTCCAGCTGACCTCGGACGCCGCCCGCACCGACGCCCACCGCTTCTACCTGCGCCTGGGCTTCGTCGACTCGCACGTGGGCTTCAAGCGCCGCGTCGAGCTGCCGGGCTCGTAGCGGCGGTGCGGGCCGCCCGTCCGGACGCCCGATCGGCTGTCCCCGCGAGCACGGCCGGCCCAGGAATGGACGATCTGAGCGGAGGCCCGGACGGCACCGCTCGCCTCTCCCCGGCCGACGTGATTGGCTGGCCCGATGAGAACCGAGACCCGCCAGGGCGTCCCCCTCCTGCTCGTCGACGACGACGGAGGCGCGCTCTCGACCCCGGACGACGCGATCGCGCTGATCGGCGAGACCTACGGCGGCGACGTCGAGACGATCGTGGTGCCCGTCGTGCGGCTGGACCCCGAGTTCCTCCGCCTGCGCTCCGGGATCGCCGGGGAGTTCGTGCAGAAGTTCGTGTCGTACGGCAAGCGGCTGGTGATCCTCGGCGACGTCAGCGGGCCGGTGGCGGAGTCGAGCGCGCTGCAGGCCTTCGTCGTCGAGTCGAACCGCGGCGACCACCTCTGGTTCGCCGCGGACCTCGAGGCGCTCGACGCCCGCCTCCGCAGCTCCGGGACCGCGACCGAGCCCGGCGCCGACGGCGGAGTGGAGCCGACGCCCGGCCCCGCCCGCTGATGCCCCTGCTCCAGCCCGGCCCCGACGGCTCTCCACCCGAGGTCGACGGTCCGGTCCGCCTCCTCCTGCTCGCCGACACGCACCTCCCGAAGCGGGCGAAGGTCCTCCCGGACGAGGTGTGGGGCGCGGTCGACGAGGCCGACCTGGTCGTGCACGCGGGCGACTGGGTCGACGAGGCGACGCTGGACGCGCTGGAGCAGCGGGCGGCGCTCCTGCTGGCCGTGTGGGGCAACAACGATCCGGAGCCGCTGCGCGCCCGCCTGCCCGAGGTCGCGCGCGCCCGCATCGCCGGCCTCGACGTCCGCGTGGTGCACGAGACCGGAGCGGCGACCGGCCGCGAGACCCGCGCCGACGCCGCCCATCCGGGTGCCGACGTGCTCGTCTTCGGGCACAGCCACATCCCCTGGGACACCGTCTCCCCGGCGGGTCTCCGCCTGCTCAATCCGGGCTCCCCGACGGATCGGAGGCGCCAGCCGGCCTGCACCTTCCTGACCGCTGTCGCCGACGACGGAGGGCTCCGCGACGTGCACCTGACCGCCCTGCCGCTCCGGGCACGAACCATTCCCGGCGGCGGCGCAAGGGGGTCACAGAGCATTTAGGTCGGCCTAAGCTCACCTGGATGAGCAGCTCACACGACCACCCCGACTCCGCGCACCTGCGCCCGGAGGGTCTCGACGACGCCACCGTGGCGGCGCTCGGGAAGCTCTCGGAGGCGCTCGAGACGGTCGAGCACGCCCGCGGTCTGCTCTACGGCTTCCACCGGCTCACCGGCGCGGCCGACCTCGCTCTGGGCGAGGCCGTCGACGCGCTGCGCGAGGCCGGCCACGCCGCGACCGCCGAGCGGATCGAGGCCGAGCTCGTCGGCCGCAACGTCATCGAGGGGCGCTGGACCTTCCAGATCGTCGAGGACTACGACGACACCTACTACGCCGCGTTCCGGGAGCAGGAGCGCGCCGCGCGCGACGAGCTCGCCGGCGGACGCCGCCACCTCTTCGAGTCCGAGATGAAGGAGGACCGCCGCTCCGGCGGCCGCCGCCACCACGAGTCGCGCCCGGAGGCGGGCTCGTGAACGCCGTCATCCGGATGCACGCCTCGTCGCTGCGGGTCAAGGCGGTCACGCCGGGCCGCGGCGGACGCGGCACGCCTCCCGAGCCCGAGGCGACGATGCGGCGCACCACGCTCAGCATCGACGGCCGCCGCTTCCTCCTCGCCGTCTCCCTCGACACCGAGGAGCTCGAGAAGCGCCTGGTCGAGGCCGTGCGCAACCGCGGCGACATGGTGAGCTTCACGGTCGCCGGCGAGCGGGAGGTCTGCGTGCTGGTCTCCCCGGGCGTCGCGGTCATCCTCGAGCACGAGGACGTCCCGGTCGAGGATCCGGACGCCGAGGACGCGCCGATCCTGTACGACGACGTCGAGTACCTGACCTGATCCGTCGGCGGCCGGTCCCGGCCGCCGGTCCGGGCGCGGCTCTCGACTCGGGTCGTCCGCCCGCTCAGACCGCTCCGGTGCTCGCCCACAGGTGGAACGCCGCGTGCGCCCGGTGCGGCCGCCACGCCTGCGACGCCGCCTCCGCCTCCGCCGTGCTCACCCGGCCGAGCGCCTTCCGCAGCACCAGGTCGCCGGCGGGGAAGGCGTCCGGATCGCCGAGGAACCGGAGCGCGAGGTAGTCGGCCGTCCACGGCCCGATGCCCGGGATCGCGAGGAGCGCGCGCCGCTGCTCCGGCAGGTCGCCCGCGCGGTCGAGCACGGGTCCGGCGGCGAAGGCCTCGGCGACGGCACGGACCGTCCGCGCCCGGGCGTTGGTGATCCCGATCGCCGAGCGCAGCGCCTCGAACTCCGGCGCGAGCAGGGCGGCGGGTTCGGGGAACGCCAGCAGACCGCGCTCCCCCGGGGCGCCGAAGGCCGCGGCGGTCCGTCCGCCGAAGGTCCGGGCCGCGGCGACGGACACCTGCTGGCCGAGGACCGCCATCACCGCCGCCTCGAACGCCTCCGGGTACTGCGTCGCGCGCAGCCCCGGTCGGGCCGCGACGGAGCGGGCGAGCAGCGGGTCCCGCGAGAGCTCGGCGCCGATCGCCACGACGTCGGAGTCGAGGTCGAACCAGGCACGGACGACCGCGGCCGCCGGCGTCAGCACGTCCGGCTCCGCCTCCACCCGCAGCCCGGTCTCCGTCACCTCGAGCACGATCGGCCGCGGCGCCCCGTCGAGGGTGAGCAGGCGCTCCAGGCGCCGGCCGTCGGCCGAGACCCGCTCCACTCCGGGGAGGGCGTGGTTGCGGAGGAGGCTCGCGGCGCCGGCGGAGTCGAAGGGCCCGAGGGCCGGCAGGTCGAGGGAGGACGTCTCGTTCAGGGGAGCAGGACCGTCTTGCCGCGCGCGCGGCCCGACTCGACGAGGGCGAGCGCGGCGGCCGCCTCGGTCAGCGGGAAGGAGGGCCCGAGCACGACCTCGAGCTCCCCGCGACCGGCGCGGTCGAGCAGGCCCGGCCGGGCGGCGTCGCGGAGCGCGGTGCCGGGATCGGCTCCCGGTCCGCCGCCGAGCATCAGGATCCCGCCGAGGCGGGCGGCGTGCTCGAAGCCGGCGACGGTGGCGATGCGCGAGCGGTCGGCGACCAGAGCCACCGAGGCGTCCAGCGCCTCGTCGGTGCCCGCCGTGTCCAGCGCGACGTCGACGCCGCCGGGGGCCAGGACGCGCACGCGCTCCTCCAGCCCGGCGCCGTAGCGGACCGGCTCCGCGCCGAAGCGGCGGACGACCTCCTCGCCGCGCTCGCTCGTGGTGCCCAGCACCCGTGCTCCGCGGGCGACCGCGAGCTGCACAGCGAGCGAGCCGACGGCTCCGCTCGCCCCGTGCACCAGGACGGTGACCCCGGAGGAGACGCGGGTGGCCTCGACCAGGTGCTCGGCGGTCGTCCCGGCCAGCAGCAGGCCCGCGGCCGCCGCCCAGCCGAGCCCGGCGGGCTTGGGCAGGACCGCGCTCGCGGGCGCGACCAGCTCGTCGGAGTAGCCGCCGGAGACCCGGAACGCCACGACCTCGTCGCCCACGCGGATCGGTCCGAGCGGCCCCTCGGCCCCCTCGCCGACCGCGGTCACGACTCCGGAGACCTCGCTGCCCGGCCGGACCGGCACCCGACCGCGCCCGAACATCCCGCGCAGGAGCTTCGCATCGGCCGGGTTCACGCCCGCGGCGCGTACCGCGATCCGCACCCTGCCGGGCGTCGGCTCCCCCGGATCGACCTCGACGGCGCGCAGCGCCTCCGGCCCGTCGAATCCCTCGGCCTGCATCGCGACGACCATGCGTCCGCCTCCCGTCCCCGGGCGCCTGCGCACCCGAGCGCGACGCTAGCAGCAGCGTCCGACCCCCGGACCCCCTGCGGCGAGCGCGGCAGCCGACCGAGAACGCCCGTTCTGGTACCGCCTACCATGGAGGGATGTCCCCGATCCTCGACGAGCGCCCTCCCCGCGAGGCGATCCTCGCGGCCGCCGACCGGCTCTACTACGAGCGCGGCATCCAGTCCGTCGGGATGGACGAGCTCCGCACGGCCGCGGGCGTCTCGCTGAAGCGCCTCTACTCGGAGTTCCCGAGCAAGGAGTCGGTGGTGGTCGCCGTCCTGCACGGCCGGCACGAGCAGTGGACCCTCGGCGTGACCACCCGGGTCGCCGCGGCGGACGGACCCCGCGGCAAGCTGCTCGCGATCTACGACTTCCTCTTCGACTGGTTCTCCGAGGACTCGTTCCGCGGCTGCGGCTTCATCAACGCCTTCGGGGAGCTCGGCTCGTCGAACCCGATGGTCGCCGAGATGGCGCGCGACCACAAGGAGACGTTCCAGCGCTTCCTCGCGACCCTCGCCGAGGAGGCGGGAGGCGGCGCCGAGCTCGCCGCGCAGCTCGCGATCCTCGCCGAGGGCGCCCAGACCACCGCGGCCATCGCCGGAACCCCGGAGGCCGCCCTGCACGCGCGTCGCGCCGCCGAGATCCTCATCGACGCGGAGACGCGCCCCGTCTGAGGCACGCCGCGCGCGGGATCAGGCCTCGCCGCCCCCGGGCGGGCCGACCACGAGCAGCGCCGCGAAGACCACGGCGACCAGAGCCAGGACCAGCGCCCCGGCGAGCACGGGCCGCGCGAGCGCCCAGCGGAGGAGCCGGCTCATCACGCGCCGGTCGCGCGGGTCGTCCGTGGCGTGCGTCCGCCACGGGCCCTCCAGCAGGCCGCGGCGCTCGAAGCCGCGCTCCAGCGGGACCGTCGCATAGGGCACGACCGCGCTGACGACCGCGAGCGCCGTCGCGCCCGCCGACCACCGCTGGTTCACCGCGAGCACCAGGGCCGCGGCTCCGTAGGCGAGGAACGCGAACCCGTGGATCGGCCCGGCGACGCTCACCGGCCAGTCGCCGGCTCCGGCCGCGTACTTCAGCAGCATCCCCACGATCAGGAGAGTCCAGGTCACCGCCTCGACGATCGACAGCAGGCGGAAGAGGCGGCGCGGGCTCATGGGATCGGCTCCGTTCGGTCCGCGGCGACGCGGCTCGGGGTCGGTCGAGGGTCGCCCGGAGCCTACGGGAGCACGCTCGCGAGGAACCTGAGCGGACGGGGACCGCTCGGGGCGCTCAGCCCAGCCAGCCGGTGAGCGAGAGGGCCGTCACCGCGCCGACCAGGCCCGCGGCGACGAGGGCGACCGTGCCCGTGACTCCGCTGCGGGAGGCGGCCGCGGCGGGGCCGCCGGCCAGGCGCGCCCACAGCCGGCGTGCCACTTCCTCGGCGGAGGGGCGGTCGGCGGGGTCGAGAGCGGTCATCGCGGTCAGCAGCTCGCGCCACTCCGCCGGGACCGACTCCGGGACGACGGGCGCGTGGTGGAGGCGCTGGATCGAGATCTCGAGCGTCGTGCCGGTGTAGGCCCTGCGGCCCGAGACGGCCTCGAGCAGGACCAGCCCGAGCGAGTAGACGTCGGACGCCGGTCCGACCGGGCCGGAGCCCAGGCTCTCGGGGCTGAGGTACGCGGCGGTGCCCACCAGCACGTCGGAGCGGGTGAGCCGGGCGTCGTCGACCGAGCGGGCGATCCCGAAGTCGCTGAGCTTGGCCTCGTGCGCGGAGAAGCCGGATGCGGTGGCGCGCGAGCGGACGAGGACGTTCTCGGGCTTCACGTCGCGGTGGAGGACGCCCTGCGCGTGCAGGTGCGCGAGAGCATCCGCCACTTGAGCCCCGACCTCCGCGATGAGCCGCGGATCGCCGGAGCCGAACCAGTCGGCCGCCGGGTCGCTGCGGTCGAAGTACTCGAGGACGAGGAACGCGAGGTCGCCCTCCTCGCCGAGGATCTCGCCCTGGTCGAGGACGTCCACCACGGAGGCGTGACGCGAGTCGATCAGGAAGCGGATCTCGCGCTCGCGACGCGCCCGCTCATTGGGGGTGTCCGGGACGTCGCGGTGGACCTTGACCGCGACCTGGCGGGCGAGGCGGAGGTCGCGGGCGCGGTAGACGACGGCGCTGCCGCCCTCCCCCACCCGCTCGAGCACGAGGTAGCGACCGGCCAGGGTGGAGCCGACCAGCGGATCCACGACGTCGGCGGGGAGCGGCTGCAGGCGGTCGAGTTCGTCCAGCACGGGCAGCTCCCTTCGCGAATGAGTCACTAGCTCGTCTAACTAGTAGTCCCTTCGTAGTGGTCGCCGCCCTTTCGGGCAAGCACCTCGGGGGAGGTTGGCTTATCTAGATGTTCTTGCTACGAGACTGTCTAGACTGTTCGGCATGGATGAGGTCACGCTGAAGCGACCCGGGGCCTTCTGGTTCTCGGGTGAGGCGACCGAGCCCGGAGCGGTGGAGGTCCTCGCCGCGATGCGCGCCTTCCGCACGGCGGAGGCCGCGATGCGCCGCCGGACCCGCGGATCCATGGGCATGGGCGAGAACGACCTGCTGGCCGTGCAGTTCCTCATGCGCCGCCAGCAGAAGGGCGTGCACGTCAGCCCGAAGGACCTGGCCTCCTACCTCGGCATCTCCTCCGCCTCCACGACCGTGCTGATCGACCGGCTGGTCAAGAGCGGGCACGTGGTCCGGGAGCCGCACCCGAGCGACCGCCGTGCCATCCGCATCGTCGCCACCCCCACCTCCCACCGCGAGGTGCGCGAGACGCTCGACGAGATGCACCGCCGCATGCTCGAGGCGGCCGAGACGCTCAACCCCTCCGAGGCCGGGACCGTCATCCGCTTCCTGCAGACGATGCGCGACATCGTCGAGCGCCCGGCCGACTCCGAGACGGTCGACGCCGCCCAGGAGCTCGCGGGCGAGCCGATCGGCGAGTACGCCGACGGCGTGCGGGAGCAGCGTCGCGCCTGACCGGCGTCCCCGCGGCCGTGGCCGCGCGTCCCCGAGAGTTCACTCCGAGGGTCTTCTGTCGCGCCCTGGATCCGTCGGAGAATCGAGGCGTCCGGCGGCGATGGACAGAAAACGCACTCCGCGACGTAAGTAGCTAGCTCAACTAGTAGGAAGTCTTTCTAGCGATATAGAGTGACGGACGTCAGCCACTCGCACGTCAGATCGGAGCACACCATGGGCAACATCCTGTACGGCACTCCCCCCGCCGCCATCGAGGTCGAGGACCGCGCCCTCGCCCACCTCCAGATCGTCATCATCAACAAGTTCCGCCGCGACGAGCGCTTCCTGCTCACCCTCGACGCGAGCCCCCAGGCCGGCACCGGCCGCCGCGGCGTGTGGATGCACCCGACCATCCCGATCCAGTTCGAGTTCAAGGGCAGCCGCCAGCCCACGATCAACCCGGAGTGGGTCGAGTCCCTCATGGAGCGCGCCAACAGCGGCGCCGGCCTCCGCATCGTGCCCGAGCCGACGAGCAACGCCGCCGTCCCGCTGCGCCGCGCCGAGCCCGCCGCCTGACCCTCCGCGCCGGAGCCGCTCCCGATCAGGCGCCGCCGCCGCACACCGACACGACCCGCCTTCCCGCCCGGGAGACGGGTTCCGTCGTCTCCGGGCCTGAGAACCCCGGGAGCGCGCTCGCAAGTGGTTGACATTCCGCGCCACGGTCAGGGTCGCAGTCCTACACTGCTCCTGCGGCACGGGGTCGTTCCGGCGGGCTCGTCCCTGCTGTCGCACGCATGACCGGCCGCCGGCCGCTCGGGCCCCCCTCTCGAGCGACCGGCGGACGGCTGCGCGGCGCACCCGAAGCGCCGTCCGCGAGGTCCGCCGGAACCAGGAGCGGCCAGATGACCCACGGAACGAACAGCCTCACCACCACCGTCGACGAGGTGCGCCCGGGCGACCTCTTCTGCGCCGTCGTCGCCCACGAGACCGAGCAGTGGCGCGTCGTCGCCGTCCTCGGCATCCGCGTCCTCGCCGAGCGGGTCTCCGGAGGAGACCGCCGCAGCTTCACGCTCCGCTTCGTGCGCCACCAGCTCTCGCCGGACGTGCTCATCGCGAGGGACGCCGCAGCGACGGCCTCTCCGGACTCCCGCCGCTAGAGCGACGCCGTCGCCACGGCGGGACGCGCCAGGCGGGCGAAGAGGCGGTCGAACACGACCCGCCGATCGAACTGCAGGGCGTACTCCCGGGCGGCCGCCGCTCGGCGTGCGCGATCGTCGGCGCTGAGCTCGAGGACGGCGTGGTCGAGGAGCGCGGCGATCGTGTCCGGGCTGTCGACCGGGGTCACGAAGGCGTGCTCGCCGATCGCCTCGCCGATGCCGCCGGTCAGCGTGGTGATGATCGGGCCGCCCCCGGCGAGCATCTTCTCGGCCAGCGCGATGCCGAAGGTCTCGACGAACTCGGGCCGCGGCTTGCTCGGGAGCACGAACGCCGCGCAGCCCGCCATCAGGAAGGGCTTCTCCGCGTCGCCGACGTCGTCGAGGAAGCGGATGCGGTGCGCCAGCGGCGACGCCGCCGCGATCCGGCGCAGCTCCGCCTCCTGCGGACCGCGACCCGCGATGACGAGCTCGTGGCGCTCGTGGACGGCACTGCGCTCGTAGCCGGTGATGAGATCCTCCACGCCCTTCGCCTCGGTCAGGCGCGAGAGGAAGAGGACGTAGCCGTCGGTCCGGAGTCCGCGGGCCCGCACGACCTCCTCGACGACGCCGGGGTCGAGGTCGAGGTAGGCGTCCGCGTCGATCGCCGGGTAGGACACGGCGATGCGCTCCCGGCACTGCGGAGCGAAGCGCGTCCCGTGCGCGGCATCGACGCGCTCCGCCTCCTCGATGATCAGGTCGCGCGTGTACTCCGACACCGCGACGCAGTGGTCCTGCGAGAGGTAGGAGGAGAGGATGTGGGCGGCGGCGCCCAGCCGGCCCTCCTCCACCGCCCGGCGGACCACGTTCGTGACGTCGGAGCCGACGGCCTCGGCGATCGTGGTCACCTCGACGGGCAGTCCGGTGCTCCAGGCGGCGCGGAGGGCGTCGGCCACGACGAGCGTGTGCGGGCTCAGGTAGAGCGAGAGGCAGACGGTCGGGACGCCGTCGGTGAACAGCTCGATCAGGCGTCCGGTCATCCCGGCCAGCCAGCGGCCGTCCGGGACCTTGTAGTCGCCCACGGGTCCCGGCCGCTCCACGACGATGCCGTCGCTGTAGGGCAGCACGGCGTCGAGCGGCTTGAGCGGGAGGCCCGCGGCCTCGAGCCGGTCGATCGGCCAGGTGACGATCCGGACCTCGTCGAATCCGCGCTCCCGGGCGGTCTCGGCGAGATTGCGCGCTTCGACGGAGTGCCCGCAGATCACCGGATCGGCGCGGACGACGATGACGAGTCTGTTCTGCACGGTGTTCGCGTGCGTGCTCTGGTCCATGGGTCTCCTTCAGGGGTCGTCGGTCGGGTGCGGCGGCGGAGGCCGGACGCGCGGGGTCGGTGGTGACGGGGGTGACGGCGAGCGGGAGTCAGTGCCGGCGCGCCGGCCACGAGGGCGGCCGGTGCTCGGGCAGGGTCCCCCAGTCGGAGGGCTCCGGACCGAGGTGCAGGAGCAGCTCGCCGCCGCGATGGAGGGCGGCCGCGGTCAGGACGCTCGTCAGGAGGGGCGCGCCGTCGAACTCGGCCGACTGCACGTACTGGACCGGCCCACCCGGCTCGGGCTCGACGAAGCCGGTGGTCCGGATCTCGAGGTCGGCCCCTCCGATCGCCACCGACGCGCGCGCGAAGCTCGGCGCGTTGACCAGCACCAGGCCCTGCCCGGCGACGGGGAACAGCCCGAGGCTCGCCCACACGTACCAGGAGCTGAGGCCGCCGGAGTCGTCGTTCCCCGCCAGGCCGCCCCGGCCCGCTCCGAACCGCTGGTGCAGCACGCCGTGCACGATCTCGGCGGTCCGGTCGGGCCGTCCCGCGTAGTGGTACGCCCACGGCGAGTCCATGTCGGGCTCGTTGTTGAGCCCCTCGAAGCGTCCGAGCTCGGCTCCCGCGAGCATCTCGCTCCGCTCGGGGCGCAGCCCGGGCTGGACGACCGGCTCGGCTCCGTAGCCGAAGAACTCGTCCAGCTGGGCGATGAAGCCCTCGTCCCCTCCGCTGAGGGCGATGCGCCCGGCCATGTCGTGCAGCAGGCGGAAGGAGTAGTTGTGGCGGGTGCCCTCGTAGTACGTCGAGTCCTTGAGCAGGCCGGAGCGGAGGTCGAACGCGTTCACCCACTGCGCGGCGCGCTCCTCGAGCTGCTCGGCGAGCTCGAGATCGCCGACGTGGCGGGCCACGACGGCCGTGCACCAGTAGCCGTGCGCCAGGTCGAGCGTGTGGCTGATCGGGTGAGCCTCCCCCGCGGCGAGGAACTCCTCGCCGTACATCCGCTTGAGGTCCTCGCTCATGTGCACGAGAGCGGCGTCCCAGTCGATGCCGGGCAGCCCCAGCCGACAGAGGTCGGCGAGGAAGGTGTGCGCGAGGGCGCTGCCCTGGCGCGAGAACCGGTCGCTGCCCTTGGCCATCCGGTAGCCGATCGGGAAGTTGCCCTCCTCCTCGCAGATGGTGAGGAGCGCAGCCGCGATCTCGACCGCCCGCTCGGGCAGCAGCATCGTGAGCAGCGGGAGCTGAGTGCGGTAGATGTCCCACATCGTGCTGATGTCGAAGACGAAGGGTCCGTCCGTCGGCCAGAACGGGCTCTCGGAGGGGGCGAGGCACGGCTTGATCAGCGAGTGGTAGAGCGCGGTCGAGAAGACCGTCTCGCGCTCGGCGGATGGGGTGTCGACGGCGATCGTGCGCAGGCGCTTCCGCCACGTCTTGCGGGTGCGATCACGGCGCTGGTCGAACCCGGTGCCCGCAGGAGGGACGTCGCGATGCAGGTTCTCGCGGGCGCGGTCGGTGCCCCGCAGCGAGAAGCCCATCCGGAGCTCGACGGTCTGCCCGGCCGTGCTGGGTCCCGCCCACATCAGCCCGAAGGGGCGCAGCGTGGTGGGACGGATGTGGTCGAAGTCGAGCCGGGTCCCGCCGGGCATCAGCCGGCGGTCGTACCAGAGCATCTGCCGCCACTGCAGGGCGTCGCACTCCAGGTGCACCGCGAGCGGCGCCCCCTCCATCACGACCTCGCCGGCCGCGACGCCGGGCGAGATCGAGTGCAGCTGCGCGCGCAGCGGCACCGTCGCTCCGCTCGGGATCGCCAGACCTCCGAGGGAGAGGTCGACCACCACGCGGGCGCTGCGGTGCTCGGGAAAGGTGTAGCGGTGCACCACGGAGGCGGGCCCGACGGTGAGCTCGGCCCGTACGCCGGAGGAGAGGGTCGCCGCGTAGTAGCCGGGCTCCGCCACCTCGTCCTCGAGGGCCCAGCTGCACCCGAGCTCGTCGAGCGGCTCGAGCATCGGCGTGACCCGCAGGTAGTTGTAGTACTTGCGGATCGCGCCGGTGCCCGACTGCTGGAAGTGGGTGAATCCGCTCGCCTCGAGGCCGTCGTGGAGCGTCGGCGGGACCCCCTCGAGCGCGAGGTCGTAGCGGCCGTAGCCCGTCGGATAAGCGCCGGAGTAGGAGCACGCGGACACCATGCCGAGGGGGTAGGTGGCTCCGGGGTGCGTGTTCCCGATCTGCGGCTTCGGCGACCACCACGTCGCTGCGACCCCGGTCGGCTCCGGGAGCGCGGTCGCCTCCGTGCCCAGGAACGGGTCCACCCGCTCGATCATCCGCTCGCCGCCATGCCGTGACGCTAGGCACGGCGGGGAGACGAGGGGTGTCGACGGGGTGTCCGGCGGACGACGGAGCGGCGACGGATGAGGGCCGACGGGCTAGGGGATCAGGCGCTCCGCGCGGTAGCGGTCGAAGAGCGCCGTGAACGAGTCGACCGTCCGGTGGAACGCCGTGAAGCCGGCGAGGCGGGACTTGCCGATGTCGGTGACGACCTCGAGGCTCCGGCCGAGGTCGGCATCGGTGTGCCACCAGGAGGCGACGCGGGAGAGGTCGGGCTCGATCAGCCCGTGCTCGTCGACGAGGCGCCGCCAGACGGGCTCGGCATCGGCCATCTGCTGCTCGAGCGGCTGCGGCTCCTCCCCCGGGCCGACCGGCTCGACGCCGAAGTGCTCCGCGATCCGGGTCCACATCCAGCGCCAGCGGAAGACGTCGCCGTTGACCACGTTGAAGGCCTGGTCTCGGCCCGCCTCCGACGTCGACGCCCAGAGCATCTGCTCGGCGAGGATCGTCGCGTCGGTCATGTCGGTGAGTCCGTTCCACTGCGTCAGCGAGCCGGGGAACACGAACGGCGTGCCCTCGGCACGGTGGATCGATGCCGCGACCGCGAGGGTCAGCCCCATGTTCATCGCGTTGCCGACGGCGTGCCCGATGACCGTGTGCGAGCGGTGCACCGACCAGGTGAACCCGGCGCGCCCGGCCGCGGCGAAGAGCTCGTCCTCCTGCGCGTAGTAGAAGTTCGGGGCGTCGAGGCGCTCCTCCTCCTCGTGGAACGGGGTGTCGGGCATCGCGCCCTGCCCGTACGCCTCGAACGGGCCCAGGTAGTGCTTGAGGCCGGTCACCAGCGCGACGTGCTCGACGGGAGCGTGCGCGAGCGCGGCGAGGAGGTCGCGGACCATGCCGCCGTTGACCGCGATGTTCTCCTCCTCCGTCGCCTGGCGCGACCAGGCGGTGAAGAAGACGTGCGTGGGGCGCTGGTCGGCGAGCACGCGGGCCAGGTCCTCGGCGGAGCGCAGGTCGGCGGCGAGCGGAGTGACGCCGGGGCGCGCGTCGATCGGGCGGCGCGAGAGGGCGGTCACCGGCCAGCCCTGCTCGGTGAGCAGGTCGACGAGGGCGGAGCCGCCGATGCCGGTCGCACCGACGACGAGGGCGCTGCGGGGGTCGGACGGGGGGACGGGAGTGGTGGAGGACATCCCCTGGGCCAACAGCCCCGGGGGCGAGGCATTCCCCGATCCGGGCGTCACGGAGGGACACCGGAGGTCACGGAGGGACACCGGGCGTCACGGGCGGACCGCGGACCGGGCTCCTCCCCTACCGTCGAGCACGAGCCGCCCGGGGTGGGCGCAGCGGAACAGGAGCCGACGATGACCGCGACCGATCTGCGGGCCGTGCCCGAGGTGGACTACGAGGAGCTGGCGGGGCGGTTCCGGCCGCTGTTCGCCGAGATCGCGGCGGGAGCGGCGGCGCGCGAGAGCGCGCGCGAGCTGCCGGTCGCGCAGATCCGAGCGCTGGCGGACGCCGGGTTCGGCGCGGTGCGCGTGCCGCTGGAGTCCGGCGGGGCCGGCGCGAGCCTCCCCCAGCTGTTCCGCCTGCTGACGGAGCTGGCCGCCGCCGACTCCAACCTGCCCGAGGCGCTCCGCGGCCACTTCGCCCTGGTCGAGGACCGGCTGCTCGCGACCGACGGGACCCGCGAGCGCTGGCTCCGGCGCTTCGCCGACGGCGAGCTCGGCGGCAACGCCTGGACCGAGGTCGGCACGGTCGCGATCGGCGACGTGCAGACGAAGGTCGCTCCGGTCGAGGGCGACCCGACGCGGTTCACGGTGACCGGCACGAAGTACTACTCCACCGGCAGCGTCTTCGCCGACTGGATCGACACCTTCGCCCAGCGCACCGACACCGGGCAGAAGGTGATCGCGATCGTCGACGCTCGCCAGGCGGGCGTCGAGCACGCCGACGACTGGGACGGCTTCGGCCAGCGCACCACAGGCTCGGGGACGAGCACCTTCACGGAGGCGGTGGTCGCGGCCGAGGACGTGATCGACTTCGAGACCCGGTTCCGCTACCAGACCGCGTTCTACCAGGCGGTGCTGCTGGCCGTGCTGGCGGGCTCGATCGCGGGGGCCGAGCGCGAGATCGCAGCCGAGGTGCGGGCGCGGACGCGGATCTTCTCGCACGGGAACGCCGAGTCGTTCGCGGCGGATCCGCAGATCCTGCAGGTGGTGGGGCAGGTCTCGGCCGCCGCCTACGCGGGAGCGGCGATCGTGGAGCGCGCGGCGATCGCGCTGCAGCGGGCGCACGACGCGGCCCTCGACGGCGACCCGCTCGAGGACGAGCGGCAGAACGACCTCGCCGAGCTCGAGACGGCGCAGGCCCAGATCGTCCTGACGCAGCTGGCCACCCGGGCGACCTCCGACCTCTTCGACGCGCTGGGCGCCTCCGGGGTGAGCACCCGCAAGAACCTCGACCGGCACTGGCGCAACGCGCGCACGGCCGCGAGCCACAATCCGTGGGTGTTCAAGGCGCGGATCGTCGGCGACCACGCGGTCAACGGCACCGTGCCGCCGCGGGTCTGGGCGATCGGCGCGGGGCCGAAGCGGTAGTCGCGTCTGCGCCGGCCGGGGGCGGTGGACAGCCGACAAGGGCGGAGGAGAGGATCGAGGGGGCGGCGACGCGGCCGCCGCGGACGAGGGGGCTCGCGATGATCCGGACGACGACCGCGAGGGGCGCCGGTGCGCTGCTCGCCTGCGCGGCGGGGCTGCTCGCGCTGAGCGGCTGCACGGGAAGCGCCGACGAGGGGACGGCCCCGACGACCGCTCCACCGCTGGTCTCGAGCGCTCCGACGCCGAGCAGTGCCGTGCCGACCGCGAGCGCCGGCAGCGCGACTCCGCTGCCCACCGCGACCCCGGCCACCGCCCTGCTCCCCTGCGAGGACCTGCTCACCGCCGAGGAGGAGGCGTCGCTCGCCGAGGACGGTCTCGCCCTCTCGCCCGAGACGACGGTCTACGACGTCGACTACCCCGTCGTGCAGGAGATCGCCGAGGACGGGGTGCTCTGCCGGTGGAGCGGCCAGGGCGACGTGTCGGTCGTGGTCGGGCAGCTGGCGGTCCCGGACGCGGAGTGGCCTGACCGGAGCGCCGAGCTCCTCGCGGACGGGTTCACCGCCGACGACACCGCGGCTCCGGGCTTCCTCGACGGGCCCGACGGACCGGACGAGAGCTACCCCGGCCGCGGCGTCCTCCACCGCGACGGCGTCCTCTACTACGTGAGCTACTCCGGGATCGTCGGCTCGATCGTGCCGCTCTCCGACTGAGGCGGCGGATCGACGACCCAGGGCGGGCGCCCGTGGTCGGCGCTGCTCCCCGTCGTCAGCTGCTCGCCGTGGTGGTCGAACGACAGCGGGACTCCCGCCTCGGCGCACTCACGGCCGATCAGGTCCATGGCGTTCCAGAAGTACTCGCTCGCTCGTCGATCCCCGGAGATCGCCGAGAGCAGATTGCTCGTGGCGAGACGAGCAGCGTCGGACGCGATCGAGTTCGAGGAGCTTCCGTCGAAGCCCTCGAGGGCTTCGCGAAACGGTGGACGCAGAACGGGATCGAGTTCCGGCGCGTAGTCGTTCCACGTGCGCTCGAGCGGGACGCAGGGAGCGGCCTCCTGATCGCCTCCCGGCTCGGTGCAGCCTACGAGGAGCAGCACGGATACGAGTACCGCCGATGAGGCGGTCGTGCGGTCCACCATCGTTCATCGCTCGATGTGCATCGTCCCCGTCGTGACCCAGACCGCGCAGGCCTTCTTGCGATATTCCGGGGCACTGGTCTCGACGATGTGATCGCAGGTCGAGACGCCGGTGTACCACTTCACGCACCCCCCTTGAAACTCGTCCTCGCAGTTCTTGTTCGGCTGAATCGGAGCGGCCGAGGCCACCTGCGCCCCGAGAACCGACGTCAGCGCCAGCGCGACGACAGCGAGACCGGACCCGAACCACAGAGAACTCTTCATGACGTCTCCTCATTCGCCGGCAGATCCATCGGGTCCTGGGACCGTAGCCATCGCGGAGAGGGTGTCGGACGGTCGGCGCGAACTCGACACATCGAGGCGCGGGCCGGGCCCTCGAGAAGGGGTAGCGTCGACAGGTGCGATTCCCGTGGCGTTCCCGAGACAGCGAGCGACTGCCGCGGGACGTGCTCGTGCTGGGGGTCGTCGCCTTCTTCGTGATGCTGGGGTTCGGCGTCGTCGTGCCGGTGCTGCCGACCTACGTGCGCAGCTTCGGCGTCGACTACACGGCGGTCGGCGCGGTCGTCTCGGCGTTCGCGCTGATGCGGCTGGTCGCGAATCCGTTCGTGGGGCCGCTCGTCGACCGGTTCGGCGAGCGGGTCGTGCTCGCCGTCGGCATCGGCATCGTCGCGCTCTCCTCGGCGCTGGTCGGCTTCGCCTCCGACTACCCGCACCTCCTCCTGCTGCGCGGAGTCGGCGGCATCGGCTCCGCGATGTTCTCCGTCGCGGCGATGACGCTCCTCCTGCGCACCGCGAGCCCGGAGCGGCGCGGCCGCTCGATCGGCTTCTACCAGGGCGGTTTCCTGCTCGGCGGCATGGCGGGCCCCGCGGTGGGCGGCGTGCTCACGGCGATCTCGCTCACCGCCCCCTTCTTCTTCTACGCCGGCACGCTCGCGATCGCGGGGCTCGTCGGGCTGATCCTGCTGCAGCGGCCGGAGCGCGACGCGGCACCGTCCGCCGCGGCGAGGACGAAGCCCCTGCGCGAGGTCGCCCGCGACCGCCGGTACCAGAGCGCGGTGCTGGCGAACTTCGCCCTCGGCTGGTCGGCGATGGGAGTCCGCGCGACGCTCGTCCCCGTGCTCGTCGTCGAGGGGCTCGGCGGGCAGCCCGCCTGGACCGGCATCGCGTTCGCGATCGCCGCGGTGGTGCAGACGATCGCGCTCGCGCCCGCCGGCCGCTTCGTCGACACGGTCGGCCGGCGCCCGGCGCTCATCGGCGGGTTCTCCGTCGCGGCGGTGGCGATGCTGGCGATGCCGTTCGTCTCGGAGCTGTGGCTGCTCGTCGTGCTGCTCTGCGTCTACGGAGCGGCGGCCGCCTTCATGGGCACGGCCCCGGGCGCGCTGGTCGGCGACGCGGCGGGCGAGCGCGGCGGCAAGCCGGTCTCGGTGTTCCAGGCCGCGTCCGACCTGGGCGGCGTGATCGGGCCGCTGCTCGCGGGCGCTCTCGCCGACGCCGCATCGCCGACCGCGGCCTTCGCCTCCGCCTTCGTGCTGCTGGCGGCGAGCGCGCTGCTCGGCCTGCGGATCCCGCGCTCGCGAATCGCCTAGCTGTTCCGCCCGCGGGCGTCGACGGGCCAGACGGAGCCGCCGCCGTCGCGGAGGAGGACGCGGTACTCGTCGGCCAGGTTCACCGCGACGCAGACGTGGTTCGGCGCGATCCGCACCCGTGTCCCCACCGGGAGGTCGACTCCGGTGATCGTCGCATGGTGCTCCGAGAGCACCGGGATGCGCGCCTCCGGGTGCTCCGGGAGGCGGCCGAAGCCGCTCGAGGCCGCGCCGCGGTCGGAGGAGAGCACCTTGCTGCCCGCGTCGGCGATCAGGTGGTCGCCGCGGCGGGACACGATCGTGGCGAGGACGGTGACGGCGATGTCCTCGGGCGCCATCGTGCCGATCTCCCACTGCTGGGCGTCGCCGAGGGCCGAGACTCCGGGGCGCAGCTCCGTGAGCACCGAGGAGTCGGCGAACGCGGCCGAGGGGGTCGAGCCTCCGCTGACCACGCGGGCCTCGACTCCGGACGCCGCGAGCGACGCGACCGACTCGGCGAGCGCGCGCGCCTCGTCGCGGGCGGCCGCCGCTCCGTTGCCGGCCGCGTAGCTGTGGCCGGGGAAGGTGAAGACGCCGGCGACGTCGAGCCCGGCGGAGACGGCGGCCGCGGCGATCGCGCCGGCTTCGGCGGGGAGCACGCCGCTGCGGTGGTGGCCGGAGTCGATCTCGACGACGACCTCGAGCCTGTCGCGCTCGGGCAGGGCCGCGGCCAGGCGCTCGGCCGACTCCGCCGAGTCGACGCCGACCCGCACACGGGCGCTCGCGAGGACGTGGCGGAGCCGCCCGGCGCGCTCGGCGTCGAGCCAGAGCGGGTAGGCGATGAAGAGGTCGCGGATCCCTCCCGCGGCGAAGACCTCGGCCTCCGAGACGGTCGCGACGGTGAGCCCGACGGCCCCCGCGGCGAGCTGGCGCCGGGCGATCTCGAGCGACTTGTGGGTCTTCGCGTGGGGGCGGAGCGCCAGACCCCGCTCGCGGGCAGCCGAGGCGACGGCGGCGATGTCGCGGTCGAGCACCGCCTCGTCGAGCACCAGCGCCGGAGTGGCGAGAGCGTCGAGCACGGCGGAGCGGGCGGAGGAGTCGGCGGTGGCGGTATCGACGGTCACGCGCCGAGCCTAGGCCGCACCACCGGCCCGCGTCCCGCCGTGAGGGCGGCCTCGGGCCGGTCCTCCGCCCGGTCGTCGAGCCCCGCGGAAGGCCCCGCGGAGGGATCCCGTCGAGCAGGACACCTCGTCGACCTCGGAGGCTGCCGCGGCGCTCCGCTCCATCGCCGTCTTCCGGATCGCCCACCTCTCCGCCGGGACGCTCTCGACGACGCTCCTGGGCTTCGGCGTCGTCGGGCAGAGCCCTCTCGTCCACTGACCGTTCATCCTCCGCGGGATGCGGGGAGGACCCCGGCGCTGCCAGGCTGAGCGGATGACTCCGCAGTCCTCCCGCCTCCGGCCCTTCGGCCCGTCCGGCGCCACCGTCACCCGGCTGACCCTCGGCACCTCCTGGCGCCCCGAGCGCGTCGCCGACCTCGACCGGGTGCCGGCCCTCGAGCGCGTCCTCGACTCCGACGCCGCCACCCGCGCCGTCTCCGTCGTCGACACGTCCAACGAGTACGCCGGCGGCCACAGCGAGCGCCTGATCGGCGAGGCCCTGCAGGCCCGCGGCGGCGTCCCCGAGGGGATCACCGTGGTCACCAAGCTCGACCGCGACCCGAGCACCGGCAGCTACTCGGCCGAGCGGATGCGCCGCAGCCTCGACGAGAGCCGCGAGCGCCTCGGGATGGACGTCCTCCCCCTGCTCTACCTGCACGACCCGGAGCGCATCTCGTACGACGAGGCCTTCGCCGAGGACGGCCCGGTCCGCGCGCTCGTCGCGATGAAGGAGGCGGGCGTCGCCCTCTCGATCGGGATCTCGGGCGGACCCGCGCCGATGCTGCGCCACTACGTCGACACCGGCCTCTTCGACGCCGTGATCACCCACAACCGCTTCACGCTGGTCGACCGCTCCTCCGAGGAGCTGATCGACGCGTCCGTCGACCGCGGCGTGATCGTCGTCAACGCGGCGGTCTACGGCGGAGGCGCCCTCGCGCGCTGGCCGGAGCCGGTCGCCTCCTACGCCTACCGGCCGGCGCCGCGCGAGATCGTCGACGCCGTCGCGGCGATGGGAGCGGCCTGCGACCGGGCGGGCGTGCCGCTCGCCGCCGCCGCGCTGCAGTTCTCGACGCGCGACCCCCGCGTGACGACGACGGTCGTCGGCGCCACCTCCGCCGAGCACTACGACTCCTTCGTGGCCGACGACGCGCTCGAGATCCCCGACGCGCTGTTCGAAGAGCTGGAGTCGCTCGCTCCGCCGAGCACCGTCTGGCAGGACGCGCCCGGGGCGACCTGGCCGCGCTGATCCGGGCATAGCCGGGCTCTCCTCCCGGTTGGAGCACGTGACCCCCTCCGCGAGATGCCGCCGGCGTGCGCCCTCACCGGCGTATCGCCTACCGAAGCGGCGTTCCGCGGAGAAGCACGACAGGAGAGACATGACCGACACCGCCTTGTTCCAGCCGCTGACGCTCCGCTCGAGGACCGCGCGCAACCGCCTCTGGGCGGCACCGATGTGCCAGTACTCGGTGGAGGCGCAGGACGGCGTGCCCACCTCGTGGCACCTCGTGCACCTCGGCGGGCTCGCGCGCGGCGGATCGGGCGTCGTCATCGCGGAGGCCACCGCCGTCGTCCCCGAGGGGCGGATCAGCCCCTGGGACACGGGGCTGTGGAACGACGAGCAGCGCGACGCCTGGGCTCCGATCGTCGATTTCGTGCACGGACAGGGCGCGCTCGCGGGCGTGCAGCTCGCCCACGCGGGCCGGAAGGCGTCGACCTACCGCGAGTGGAGCGGACGCGGATCCGTGCCGCTGGAGGACGGCGGCTGGCCGACCGTCGCTCCCTCGGCCGTCGCGTTCGAGGGCTACGCGGAGCCGCGCGAGCTGGCCGCGGAGGAGCTGCCCGGCCTCGTCGAGGCGTTCCGCGCCTCCGCCCGCCGCGCCGCGGACGCCGGCTTCGACGTGATCGAGCTGCACGCCGCGCACGGGTACCTGCTCCATCAGTTCCTGTCGCCGCTCTCGAACACCCGCGAGGACTCCTACGGCGGCTCGCTCGAGAACCGGGCGCGCCTGCTGCTCGAGGTCGTCCGCGCGGTCCGCGCCGAGATCGGGGAGATCGTGCTGCTCGTCCGCTTCTCCGCGACCGACTGGGCCGAGGGCGGCTGGACACTGGAGGAGACGATCACCGTCTCGGAGTGGGCGCGCGCCGAGGGCGTGGACCTCTTCGACGTGTCGACCGGCGGACTCGTGCACGCCAGCATCCCGGTGGCGCCGCTCTACCAGGTGCCGTTCGCGCGCGACCTGCGGAAGGCGACCGGTGCACTGGTCGGCGCCGTGGGACTCATCACCACGGCGGAGCAGGCGGAGGGCGTGGTCGCGAACGGCGACGCCGACGTCGTGCTGCTCGCCCGCGAGCTGCTGCGCGACCCGAACGCTCCGGTGCGGATGGCGCACGAGCTCGGCGCGGACCTGCCGGTGCCCCCGCAGTACACCCGGGCCTGGCGCTGAGCCTTCAACCGCGAGATGCCACCTGTGCGCACGCCTCGCGGCGTGTCATGTGCACAAGTGGCATCTCGCGGAGGAGAGCGGTCGGGCTCCCCGGAGGAGAGCGTCAGCTCTCGGAGGGCTCCTCGGGAGCGTCCTCCTCGGGGTTGAAGTGCGAGTCTCCGGAGACCCCCACCGCCAGCCCGTCCTCGGAGTGCGGGATGGTCTCGTCGTCGCCGAGACCGTTCGCCTTCTTCTCGCCCTCGGACGAGGTGGCTGCGTCGGTCACGGCTCAGGCCTCGACGTCGCCGCGCCAGGCACCGTCGGGGGTGCCCTGCTTCTCGATGTACTCCTTGAAGTTGTTCAGGTCCTTCTTCACGGCGTGACTGCCGGCGCCGACGAGCGAGCCGAGCGTCTCGAGGAAGCCCTTGGGCTCCCAGTCGAGCTGCACGGTGACGCGGGTCTCGGTGTCGGAGAGCTTGTGGAAGGTGACGACGCCCGCGTGGTCGGTCTCGCCGCCGGTGCTGTTCCACGCGACGCGCTCGTCGGGGTGCTGCTCGGTGATGTTCGCCTCGAACTCGCGCTCGACGGGGCCGACCTTCACCTTCCAGACGGTGAGGGTGTCGGTGACCTGCTGGATCGACTCGACCTCGTCGAGGAAGCGCGGGAACTCCTCGAACTGGGTCCACTGGTTGTAGGCGACGGACACGGGGACGTTGACGTCGACGGTCTCGATGATCTGCGGCACGGTGGTGCTCCTTGCTGTCTCACTCGGTGTGCGGCGTTCCGCTGCTGCGGTCGTCACGCTCGACGTTAGGCGGGAGCCGCCTGGGAACGCACCGGGTTGCGGACTGACCCGAACGTGGTAAGCGGAGGCGGTGCTGCGGTGCGCGCGCCGGGACGGCTCCGGCGGGCGCCCGAGACGCCGCCGCGCACGCCGGGACGTCCGCGGGCGGGCGGCGTCCGGACGGCACGGCGGCGTCTCGGGAGCGGCAGGACGGAGCAGGCCGTGGTCAGCGGTCCTGCGGGTCGCCGCCGAGCTGGCCGATGGCGGGGAGGGGGCCGCCGTCGTCGGCGCCGGTGCGGCGCCAGCGGGCGATGGCGTTGCCCAGGTGGTAGATCACGAGGGCGGCGCCGGCGCCGAGGACGATGCCGCCGAGCTCGAAGCCGCCGGAGGAGAACGAGAAGCCGGCGATCGCGATCACGAGGGAGACCGCGGCGGTGTACTGGTTGACCGGGCGCGAGAAGTCGACGCGGTTGTCGATCCAGATCTTGATGCCGATCACGCCGATCAGGCCGTAGAGCGCGGTGGTCGCGCCGCCCAGGACTCCGGCCGGGATCGAGTTGAAGACGGCGCCGACCTTGGGCGAGAGGCTGAGCAGGATCGCGGTGACGCCGGCGACCCAGTAGGCGGCCGTCGAGTACACGCGGGTGGCCGCCATCACTCCGATGTTCTCGCCGTAGGTCGTGGTGCCGGAGCCGCCGAAGGCGCCGGAGAGGGTGGTCGCCACACCGTCCGCGATCAGGGCCCGGCCGGTGCTGGCGTTGGCGGAGGCGTCGGTCATCGTCGCGACGCCGCGGACGTGGCCGACGTTCTCGGCGATGAGGACGAGCACGACCGGCAGGAACATCGCGATGCCCGACCACGTGGATCCGGAGCCGAAGTCGGGGAAGGTGAACGGCGGCAGGCCGAACCAGTCGGCCGCGCCGACCGCGGAGTAGTCGATCTCGTTCCGCAGCAGGGCGACGACGTAGCCGATGACCACGCCGAGGAAGATCGAGACGCGGCCGAGGAAGCCGCGGAGGAACACGCTCGACAGGATGATCGCGGCGAGCGTGATCGTCCCGGTGATCGGCGCCTGCTTGAAGCTGAGGTACGCGGTCGGAGCCAGGTTGAACCCGATCAGGGCCACGATCGCGCCGGCGACGACCGGCGGCATCAGCCTGTCGATCCAGCCCAGGCCGACGACCTGCACGAGGACGCCGACGGCAGCCAGGAGGAGGCCCACGGCGACGACTCCGGCGAGCGCCGACCCCGTCCCTCCGACGGCGGTCGCGGCCGTGACGGGCGCGATGAAGGCGAAGCTCGAGCCGAGGTAGCTGGGGAGCCGGTTGCGCGTGATCAGGAGGAACAGCAGCGTCCCGACTCCGGAGAAGAGCAGGGTCGTGGCGACCGGGAATCCGGTGAGCACGGGCACGAGGAACGTCGCTCCGAACATGGCGACGACGTGCTGGATTCCGATGGCGATCGTGGCCGGCCAGGCGAGCCGCTCGCCGGGGGCGACGACGGCGCCGGGCTCGACGGTGCGGCCGTCTCCGTGCAGGGTCCAGATGGGCATGGGGCTCCTCGGCGGGGAAGGGAGGCGGGGGTCGACGTTCACAGTAGCGAGGGGTCTGGCCGTGCCGCGGCACCCGACCTACGATCGGGCCATGGACGGAGCGCGGCGTCTCGGCGAGGAGGAGTTCTCCGCGCACCTCGCCGAGCGGGTCGCGCGGATCCGCGGGTCGTTCGGCGACCTCCCGCTCTGGGCGGTCTCGGGCTGGAGCGGTCCGCGGCTGCTGGCGGAGTGGACGCTGACGGGCGGGCCGCGGGGGCTCTCGTTCCTCGCCGACGACGCGGTCCCGGGCGGGCCGGGGCCCTCCGTCGAGATCCGCACGACCCTCGGCGATCCGCGGCACGACGTCGCGCTGCTCTGCTGCCGGGAGGAGGCGCCCGTCTCGTTCGTGCAGCCGGAGGCGCTGCCCGCTCCTACGCGGATCGCGGAGATCCCCGTCGACGGGGCTCCGGAGCCCTTCGAGGTGTGGGAGGGAGCCGGGGCCGTGCGCGCGGCCGCGTGGGTGCGCGGGCACGTCCTCACGCTGGAGTGCCGCGGAGTCGATCTGGACGCTCTCGCGCTGGACGAGGTGGACGACATCGAGCCGTTCGTGGCCGGCTGGCTGGAGTTCGTCGGCGCCTCGCGGCGTTGAGCGACGACCCGCGCTCCCGCGCTGCTGGGAGAGCGCGGAGTCCCGCCCGGCGCGCCGGTGAAAGATGTGCGCCGATCCCGGACAGGAGGGAGCATGAGGCACATGCCAGCTCCCCTCGCGGGTCCCGACCGGTTCGCCGCAGTCGCCGCCGCGGTCGCCGATCCCGTCCGCCGCTACCTCTGGCGGCGCACCGACTCCGCCACCGCCGACGACGTGCTCGCCGCGACGCTCTCGGTGCTCTGGCGCCGCAGCGCCGACGTCCCCGAGGACGACCCGGTGCCGTGGGCGATCGGCGTCGCCCGGCTCCAGCTGCAGAACGCCCGGCGGATGCAGCGCCGCCAGGTCATGCTCGCCCAGCGGATCGCGGTCGTCGATCCGCCCCAGGTGCAGATCGACGAGGGCGAGGCGTCGGGCGCGGAGGAGACCGTGCGCCTGGTGCTCGCCCGGATGCGCGAGCAGGACGCCGAGCTGCTGCGCCTCTGGGCGTGGGAGGAGCTCGACGTCCGCGGGATCGCCGCGGTCCTCGGAGTCACGGCGAACGCCGTCTCGATCCGCCTGCACCGCGCGCGGCGCCGCTTCGCCGAGCTCTACGACTCCACCGACCCGCACGCGCCCGAAGGGGGACTCCGATGACCGGAACCGACGACGAGGACGTCCGCCGCCTCCTCCGCACGGTCGACCCCGCGCGGAGCCTCCCTGCGCTCGACCGCGACGAGCTCGCCGAGCAGATCGCCGCCGCCACGGGCGAGGGCACGCGGACGGTGCACTCCCGCCGCCGCTCCCCCTGGCTGATCGTGGGAGTCGGCGCGCTGAGCGCCGGGGCCGCCGCCTCCCTCCTGCTGCCCTTCGCGCTCGGCGTGGGCGGGGGCAGCACCTCGACGCTGATCCTGCCGAGCACGGGCGGGCCGATGGCCGCGTGCTCGCCGGTGACGGCCGCCGCGCTGGCCCCTGCTCAGTTCGCGTTCCGGGCCGAGGTCCGCTCGATCGACGGGAGCACCGTCACCCTGCACGTGCTCGAGCGCTACGCGGGCGAGGTCGGCGACGGCGTCACGGTCACCCAGGGCAGGGAGACGGCGGTGGACGGGGCCCCCATCGTCTTCGAGACCGGGGTCGACTACCTGGTCGCGGCCGACGGCGACACGATCCTGACCTGCGGCCTCAGCGGCGAGAGCTCCCCCGAGCTCGCGGCGCTGTACCAGGAGGCGTTCTCGCGGCAGTAGGCGGAGGCGGGTAGCGGCCCGGGCGGGCGGTGGCAAGGGCCTCCCCGATCGGGGGGAGCGGCGCGCAGGCTGAGGCATGGGCCTCCCGGCCCTCCCCCTCCGGTCGCCCGGCGGCGCCCGCGGGCCCTCGGCGACACCGCCCCGCCCGCCCCGCAGGAGGCCCGCATGCCGGTGTTCCGGCTCCTCGAACCGCTCCACGCCGCCGGTGTCGCGCTCGCCGACCTCGTGAGCGATCGGCTCCGCCTCCACGGCGACGGCTCCGACGTCCGCATCACCGCGGTGACCGTCGCGCACACCGAGGCGGGCCCCGGCGCCCTCTTCGCCGCGCTCCCCGGCAGGAGGAGCCACGGGGCCCGGTTCGCGGCCGACGCGGCGGCGGCAGGAGCGGTCGCCGTGCTCACCGACGCGGGCGGGCTCGACGAGGCGCGCGCCTCCGGACTGCCCGTCCTCCTCAGCGACGACCCCCGCACCGCCCTCGGCCCGGTCGCGGCGCGGGTGTACGGCACGAGGAGCGGACCGGTGCTCCTCGGCGTGACCGGCACCAACGGCAAGACCAGCACCGTGCACCTCCTCGACGCGGTGCTCCGGCAGCTGGGCGTCGTCTCGGGGCTGAGCTCCACCGCCGAGCGCCGCAGCGCCGACCACGTGGTCGCCAGCCGCCTCACCACGCCCGAGGCCTCCGAGCTGCACGCTCTCCTCGCCCGGATGGCGGAGGACGGCGTCGAGGCGGCGGCCATCGAGGTCAGCGCTCAGGCGCTCGTGCGCTCCCGGATGGAGGGGATCGTGCTCGACGTCGCCGGGTTCACCAACCTCAGCCACGACCACCTCGACGACTTCGGCGACCTGGACGAGTACCTCCGCGCCAAGCAGCGCCTGTTCACGCCCGAGCGGAGCCGCCGCGGCGTCGTGGTCGTCGACACCGAGGCGGGGCGCCGGGTCGCCCGCGAGGCCTCCGTCCCGGTCGTGACGCTCTCCGCCGGGGACGGAGCCGACTGGCGGATCGACGTGCTCGAGACCGCGGTCGACCGCACCCGCTTCCGGCTCACCGCCCGCGACGGCTGGTCGACGACCACCTCCATCCCGCTCCTCGGCCGCTACATGGCCTCGAACGCGGCCCTCGCGCTGGTGATGCTGATCGAGGCGGGCCACGCGCGCGACCGGGTGGCCGCGGCGGTCGGCTCCGGGATCGACGTCACCGTGCCCGGGCGGACGCTGCTCGTGTCCGGCGCCGACGGGCCGCGGGTCTTCCTCGACTTCTCGCACACGCCCGACTCGGTCGCGCGCACCGTCGACGCCCTCCGCGAGGTGACGCCCGGCCGCGTGCTCGTCCTCCTCGGCGCCGACGGCGACCGCGACTCGAGCAAGCGCGCGCCGATGGGCCGGGCCGCCGCCGAGCGCGCCGACCTGGTGATCGTCACCGACCACCACCCGCGCTTCGAGGACCCGGCGCGGATCCGTCGCGCCCTGGTCGACGGCGCCCGCCGCGTCGAGCGCTGCGAGGTGCTCGAGATAGCGGAGCCGGCCGACGCCGTCCGCGCCGCGCTGCACCGGGCCGGCCCGTCCGACTCCGTCCTCTGGGTCGGCCCCGGCGACACCGACTACCGCGTGGTCGGCGCCGACGACCTCCCCTACTCCCCTCGCGCCGACACGGCCCGCGCGCTGGCCGAGGCCGGCTGGAGCGTCGACCTGCTTGACTGATCGGGTGTTCTCGACCCTCCCGGTGCGCCGCGTGCAGGCCCGACCCGAGCACCCCGCCGACCTCGCGCGCTGGCCCGCGACGCTCGCGCCCGTGCGGCAGGTGCTGGCCGAGGGCTGGGATCTCGGCCAGGTGACGGTGATCACCGGCGAGAACGGCTCGGGCAAGTCGACGCTGCTCGAGGCGGTCGCCCTCGCCTACGGGCTGAACGCTGAGGGCGGATCCACGGGTGCCATGCACTCCTCCCGCGCCTCGGAGTCGGACCTGGCCGAGCACCTCCAGCTGGTCCGCGGGGCCGGGGCGTCCAAGCGCGGCTTCTTCCTCCGCGCCGAGACGATGCACGGCTTCTTCAGCTACCTGGAGGAGGTGGGGATCGACGGCGGATACCACGAGCGGAGCCACGGCGAGTCGTTCCTCGACATCGTGGCGAACCGCTCCCGGATCAGCGGGCTGTGGCTCCTCGACGAGCCGGAGTCGGCCCTCTCGGTGTCGGGCTGCCTCGCCCTGATCGGACAGCTGCGCGACCTGGTCGCCGGCGGCTCGCAGGTCGTCCTCTCCACGCACTCGCCGATCCTCGCGGCCCTCCCCGGAGCCGACCTCTACGAGCTCGACGAGACGGGCCTGCACCCCTGCCGCTACGACGACCTCGACCTGGTGCGGACCTGGCGCGGCTTCCTCGACCAGCCGGCCCGCTTCCTGCGGCGACTGGAGTAGGCCGGAGGGCGCTCGGCCGCGCCGGAACGGGCCGTTCGTGTTCACCACGGAGGGAAGTACGTCGGCAGGCAGTCCCGTTCTCGCGGATCCCGGGCCGCCCGGGCGAAAGTCTCCGCCGGCACGAGCACGATCAGGCCGCGGAGGGCGCCGTCGGCCGGGCGACCCGGGGCGCCCAGCCCACCGCGATCGCGGCGCCGGCGAGCGCGAGCTGTCCGAGCGGCGGCAGGATCGCCGAGACCAGGGAGCCGTCGCCGCCGGACGTGACGAAGGTGTCGGCGACCGACATCCCGAAGCCGAACCCGGCGAAGAAGCGGAAGACGACGGCGCCGGCGACCAGGGCGAGCATGAGCACCGCGATCCGCCGCGGAGTGAGCGGCGACCTCCGGCCGACCAGGGCGCCGACCGTCACGACGATCGCGGCGGCCGTCCAGAACGCGGCCCACCCGGTGACCCAGATCGCGTGGGAGCCGAACTCGAAGCCGTCGCGCTCGGACATGGTCGCGTAGATCTCCGCCAGGGCCACGCCGGGGACCTTCGCCTGCGGATTCCAGACCAGCAGATCCACCGCGCCCACCACCGTGACGCCCGCCACGAGCGCGAGGCCCGCGAGGGCGACGGGGAGGCGCTGAGCGCGGGTCGCCGTCCGCGGTGCGAGGGCGATGGTCCGCGAGCCGCCGAGGACGATCGCCCCGCAGACGAGTCCGGCGAGGGAGACGGGCAGGCCGACGAGGGCGAGGGGTCCGGGGAGGAGGAGGCCGGCCGCGGTGAGCACCGGGCCGACGACGGCGGCGACCAGGGAGATCCGCGCGAGCACCGTGCGGGCCGACGCCGCAGCGCCGAGGAGGTGGACCGCGCCGAGGACCGCGACCGCGACGGCGGCGACGAGCACCGCGGTCTGCACGGCGCCGACGGCGGCCAGGGCGGTGTCGGAGGCGGCACCCGGCTCGGGGACGATCCCGCCGCCGGTCAGCGCGATGCCGCTCAGCATCAGCGCGGCCGCGGCGAAGAGCGCGAGTCCGCGGCGGGCGAGGCGGCGCGGGAGCGTGCCCCGCGCTTCGCCGGTGTGCGCGGGCAGGTCGCGGTCGACGCTCACCAGCAGGGCGAGCGCTCCGAGGACGACGCCGCGCCGGGGCAGTCCCAGCTCGGCGGCCCCGGCCAGGTCGGCCCGCCACTCCTCGAGGTAGCGCTCGCGGGCGAGCGGGGGCAGCAGCAGCGACAGGAGCCGCAGGAGCGCGCTCACGCGGTCGCCTCCGCCGCTCGCGGCGCCGACCGCGCGGTCGACCGCATCCGCTCGACGGCGGCCCGGGCTGCCGGGGCGCCCTCCGCGGTCAGCTCGTAGAGCCGGCGACGCGGGCCGCTCCGCTCGCTCGCGGCCTCCCACTCCGAGACCACCCAGCCCGCTCCCTCGAGCCGCTCCAGGATCGGATAGACGCTGCCCGCCGGTCGCCCGGTGGCCTTGATCACGACCATGCCCCAGGTCGGGCCGTCGGCGTCGAGGAGGGTCCGGAGGACGTCCGCGGTGGCGGACGTGAGGCGAGGGAGTGGCTGCACACGGATGACGCTACCTATGTAGAGATAGGGCGGTCAACTGCTCCGGAGAGTTGTCGACGGGCGGCTCGGACGCGATCGATCACGCGCATGCCGAGAGACCCGAGGCCGTCGACGCGCCGCTCGCCCTGGTTCACGACCTGACGCGCGAGACCGCGCCGTCGATCGTCACTCCGCTGAAACAGCGCCGCAATGAGCGCTTCGGATACTGGGGAGGTTCCAAGCTCCCTCTCACTCGATCCGAAGGTGCACGCTTGTCTCCCTCCCCCTCTCCCTCCTCGTTCCGTCGTGCCGTCCGGCTCACCGCCGCGGCAGCTGTCTGCTCCGGGCTCGCGCTCGGAGCAGCGGTGACGGCCCATTCCGCTGCTGCGTCCGTCGCGGACGCCGCCCCGGCTCCCGCCGTCGTCGACCTGAGCATCACCGACGCACTCGCGCTCCTCGAGTCGGGGGCGACGACCTCGGTCGCCCTGACTCAGCGCTACCTCGACCGCATCGCGGCCTACGACGACCCCTACGGCGACCAGCCCGGACTCGCCGCCGTGATCCTGGCCAACCCCGACGCCCTCGCCACCGCCGCGGCCCTCGACGCCGAGCGCGCCGCGGGCTCGATCCGCGGACCTCTCCACGGCGTCCCGATCCTGGTGAAGGACAACTACGCCACCTTCGACATGCCGACCACCGCCGGCAGCGCCTCCCTGCACACCTACCGGACGGCTCTGGACTCCACCGCGGTGCAGCGTCTCCGCGACGCCGGCGCGATCATCCTCGCCAAGACGAACATGGCGGAGTTCGCGTGGCACGGCACGTACACGCTGAGCTCCGAGCGCGGGCGGACGAACAACCCGTACAACCAGGCGAACAGCGCCAGCGGATCCAGCGGCGGCACGGGAGCCGCGGTCGCCGCCGGCTACGCCCCAGCCGGGCTGGGGACCGACTCCTGCGGCTCGATCGTCGGGCCGAGCGCGCACCAGAGCCTCGTGGGGTACCGGCCGACCATGGGCCTCACCAGCGTCACCGGCATCGTGCCGCTGTCGCTGCGCCAGGACGTCTCGGGACCGATGACGACGACCGTCACCGACGCGGCCCTCCTGATGGAGGTGCTGGCCGGGTACGACCCGACCGACCCGCAGACCGTCATCGCGCAGAGCATCGACTCCGACTCCTTCGTGGCGGGGCTGAGCGACACCGCACTCGAGGGGAAGCGCATCGGCTACGTGCGCTGGGACTACGAGGAGGACCCGGCCCGCCCGGGTCTGACCGAGACCACCGCTCTGGTCGACGCGGCGGTGGCCGACCTGCGCGCACAGGGCGCCGAGGTCGTGGAGGTGCCGGACTTCACCCGGGAGTTCGTCTCGGGCACCCTCAAGCCCGGCGGATGGATCGACATGCGGCCGAGCATCGACTCCTTCTTCGCGTCGACGGAGGCGACCTGGCCCGAGGGTCTCGCCGCGCTCACCGAGCCGGCCGACGCGTTGACCTTCTCAGACGTGATCGCCGACGGGAAGTCGTCCCTGACCCAGGGCGACATCGACTACTTCCTCAGCAACGAGGACGTGCCGAACCCGGCCTACGACGCGGCCGTCGCCGAGCAGGACGCCGGCAAGGCCGCCATGGACCAGTACTTCGAGGACCACGAGCTCGACGCTCTGGCGATGCCCACGAGCGCCACCTCGGCCACCCCCGACTGGGCGGGCACGACGTTCTGCGACGTCGGAGCGAACACGGGCGTGCCGACCGTCTCGCTCCCCGCGGGCTTCACCTCCACGGGTGCGGCGGCAGGCCTCGAGCTGGCCGCTCCGCGCGGCGCCGACGCGTCGCTGCTGGCGATGTCGTACGACTACGAGCAGGCGACGCTGCACCGCGTGGCTCCGGCCTCCACTCCGGAGCTCGCCGTCACCGAGCCGACGCCCGAGCCGACCGCCACGCCGACCGCCCCGCCGGTGGAGCCGACGACGGCGCCGACCTCGGCCCCCACCACTGCGCCGACCACGGCGCCGGGCCCGCAGCCGACCGCCACGCCGAGCACGGCACCGGTCGCACCGGCGCCGACCTCGACTCCGAGGCCCGGAGCCGCCCTCGCGCACACCGGCGCCCAGGGGACGACCGGTCTGGCGGCCCTGGCCCTCGCGCTGATCACGGGAGGCGCGGGAGCCCTCGCGCTGACCGTCCGCCGCCGGCCCTCGCGCCGCTAGCCGGACCCCGCACGCAGAACGTCGGCCGGGAGCAGCCGCCCTCCACCCTCGGGGGACGGCGGGCACTCTCGGCCGACGTTCTGCGCGCGAGCGCGGGGACTACCTGCGGAACATCCGCGCCGTGGTCTCGAAGAGGCCCTTCACGGGGCGCTGCTGCTCGCCCTGCTGGGCGCCGAGGACGATGATGACGGCGGTCAGCACGGGGATGGCCCACTGGGTGACCTTCTGCACGCGGAGGGCCGTGGTCAGCTCCTGCGAGTTCTGCTCCGACGCCTCGGTCACGCCGGGGGCGCCCTCGTCGGCGTGCTTGGCCTGCGTCGCTCCGGCGACCGCGGCGATCACCGAGGCGGCACCGGCGAGCCCGGTCACGACGGTCTTGACGACGGTGTTCGTGCGGCTCTCCTGCTGGTTGGCCAGGCGGGTCTTGTTGGCGAGGACGAGGCCGATGCCGCCGACGCCGTGGGCGGCGATCGCGGCGAGCTGCACGGGGGTCCAGCGGGCCCAGCCGTTGGAGGAGAGGCGGAGGCGCTCCGCCGGGTCGGACGAGGTGGACGCGGCGCCGTTCAGGCCGACGGCGCCCATGAGCGAGCCGCCGAACCAGGCGGCGGCTCCGAGGTCGTGGAGACTGCGGACGAGGGTGTTGCGGGAGGGCATGTGGGCCTCTTCTCTGCCGGCGGCGGACGCCGGCGGTGGTCGGCTGGTGCGGACTCCTCCGACGCTACGCGCGCCCTGGAACCGCGCACGGGGCTTGACCTCTCCCCCTCCGACACGCTCCGCTGGAGGTCACCGACCGACCCGGACCGACCGACCCGAGGAGTCCCGCGATGCCCACCGACGACGAGAAGCGGACGACCCGCGACGAGTTCCACGACGCCGTGAACATGACCGCGAAGGAGCTCGAGGAGTGGCTCGGCACCGACGAGTCGAAGGAGGTCGGCCAGAAGCCGGAGGGCGGCGGCGAGTCCGTCGGCCACGAGAGCGGGCGCCGCATCGTCGAGCTGCTCGGCACGAAGCAGGCCGACCTGAGCGACGACGACTACGCCCACATGACGAAGGTCGTCGGCTACGTGCACCGGCACGCGAAGCAGCGTCCCTCGGGCGATGTCACCGAGACGAAGTGGCGCTACTCCCTGATGAACTGGGGCAACGACCCGCTGAAGTGACGGCCGGGCCCGGGGCGGGTCAGGCCGTCGCGCAGCTCCCGTCGACCTCGCCGATGACGCCGTCCGTCACCGACACGACCGCGCAGTTCGGGTAGCCCCGCTGCGGCCGGTGCGCGGGGTCGAGCGCGCGGAGGATGCTCCCGAGCACCGCTCCGTGCGTCACGACCAGCACGTCCCCGTGCTCGGCCGCCGGCACGAACCGCGCGATCGCGGCCTCCACGCGGGCGCGCACGGCGGCACCGCTGTCGGCCCGGCCGGAGGGGTCGTGGCGGTGGATCGCGTCGAGCACCGAGTCGAGACCGGCGTCGGTCATCCGCGGCCAGTCGGCGGAGGAGGGCACGTAGGAGTAGCCGTGGTCGGCGAACACCGGCTCCCAGAGCGAGGCGTTCGGCTGCCCCTCGAAGGCGCCGAAGTGCCACTCGCGGAGCTCGACCATCGGCTCGGCCTCGAGCGACGGGTGCCCGGCGAGCGCCGCCGCCGCCGTGGTGCGGGTGCGGGTGAGGTCGCTCGTGAACGCCGCGACGAGCGGCACGGCGCGCATCCGCTCGCCGAGGGCCGCCGCCTGGCGCTCGCCGCGCTCGGTCAGCGGCGAGTCGCACCAGCCCTGCAGCTGGCCGGCGACGTTGAAGAGGGTCTCGGCGTGGCGGACGAGGTGGATCGTGCCGCTCACGGGCGCTCGCTCGCGGGCGTCGTCGGGCGGGCGGGGGTGGTGCGGTGCATGCGGTTCTCCGGGGTCAGCGCGCTACTCCGGAGCGGCGCGCGCGATGTG
Organism: Rathayibacter sp. VKM Ac-2805; assembly: GCF_009834265.1. Lineage (NCBI taxonomy): Bacteria > Bacillati > Actinomycetota > Actinomycetes > Micrococcales > Microbacteriaceae > Rathayibacter > Rathayibacter sp. VKM Ac-2805. Next base: position 727,893 of record NZ_CP047185.1, on the reverse strand, counting down.
GAGGGCCAGGAAGGCGACCTCCTCGTTGGGCAGGGCGGCCTGGTACTCGGCCGCCACGAAGGAGCGGACCCGCTCGGCGGAGGCGATCGCGCGCGGGTAGCGGGCGCTGAGGCTGGTGAAGAGGAAGTCGTCCTCGCTCTCGAGCAGGCCGCCCGAGAAGAAGCGCTCGGCGAAGTACTGCAGGTGCGCCACGAAGCGGGCGGAGCGGAGGTCGTCGCGGTCGAGCGCGGCTCCGCTGGAGTGCTGGATGATCGCGGTCACCGAGCGGATGAGCTGCACGATCCGGAGCGAGTCGATCCCGACCTTGCCGAGCTCCGCGTTGGCGAGGTGGAAGGCGACGTTCGCGGCCTCGTCGGCGGGCAGCTCCACGTCCAGGCGCTCGCGCATCCGCTCGACCGCCCGCTCCCCCACCGCGTACTGAACGGGGTAGACCGTCCGCATCTCCCAGGCCAGCCGGTTGGCGACCGAGAGCCCGCGCCGCTGCCGCTCCACCGCGAAGTGCAGGTGGTCGGTGAGCGCGAGGTACACGTGCGGGTCGAGCTTCAGCCCCTGCTCCTCCGCATCGGCGACGACCGCGCGGGTGAGCTCGACGAACTCCGGCGGGATCTGCGCCAGGAGCTCGACGAGGTTGCGCTGATCCGAGTCGTCCAGCGCCACGAACACCTGGTCGACGCTCGAGGGCTCGATCGCCTCGCCGGCCTTCGCTCCGAAGCCGATCCCCCTGCCCAGGAGCACGCGCTCGACGCCGCGCTCGTCGACGACGAGGACGACGCTCGAGTTGAGCACCTTCTTGATGGTCTGCATGCGTGTCTCCGTCGACGGCCGCGTCAGGGCTGGGGTGGGGGGGGTGGCGGGGCCTCTGCCCGGAGAGCCGGACGGCGCCTCCGGGCAGAGGAGGATCATCCCAGATCCGCGCCGTTGGAGGCGATGACCTTCTGGTACCAGAAGAACGAGTCCTTCCGGTAGCGCTCGGTGCTGCCGTGGCCGAGGTCGTCCATGTCGACGTAGACGAACCCGTAGCGCTTCGAGATCTGCGAGCTGGAGGCGCTGATCAGGTCGATCGGCGCCCAGCTCACGTAGCCGAGCAGCTCCACGCCCTCGTCCACCGCCTGGATCATCTGCTCGAAGTGCGCGCGGAAGTAGTCGATCCGGTACGGGTCGTGGACCCGGCCGTCCTCGGTCAACTCGTCGCGCATCCCGAGCCCGTTCTCGACGATGAACAGCGGCTTGCCGTAGCGGTCGTAGAGGTCGATCAGCGAGATCCGCAGCCCGACGGGGTCGATCTGCCAGCCCCACTCGCTCGACTCGAGGAACGGGTTCTTGACGCCGAGGACCGTGTTGCCGGGGGTGCGCTCGGCGTCGGGGCGGACCGACTCCGTCATCGACATGTAGTAGCTGAACGAGATGAAGTCGACCGGGTGCTCGCGCAGCAGCTCGACGTCGCCCGCCTCGAACGGGATCTCGACCCCGCGGCTCTCGAGCGCCCGCAGCGCCAGGCGCGGGTAGGCGCCGCCCGCCTGGACGTCGGTGCAGAGGTAGAGCATCCGCTCCTTCGCCTGCGTCGCCGCGACGTCGTCGGGGTGGCAGGTGTTGGGGTAGGTGGTCAGCATCGTGAGCATGCAGCCCATCCGCGACTCGGGCCACAGCTCCTTCAGCGTCCTCGTGACCGAGGCGGAGGCGACGAACTGGTGATGCAGGGCCGTGTAGCAGGCCTGCTCCACGCTGCCCTCGACGGTCTCCTCGATGATCCCGCCCGAGGTGAACGGGTGGCGGATGATGCCGTCGATCTCGTTGAAGGTCAGCCACATGTCGACGAGGTGGCCGAAGCGCTCGAAGCAGGTCCGGGCGAAGCGCTCGAACAGCCCGATCGTGCGGCGGTCGACCCAGCCGTTGTGCTTCAGCGCGAGCGCGAGCGGCGGGTCGTAGTGCGAGAGCGTGACCAGCGGCTCGATCCCGAGGCGCCGCATCTCGGTGAAGAGGGCGAGGTAGTAGGCGATGCCCTCCTCGAGCGGCTCCGCCTCCTCCCCCGTCGGGTAGAGGCGGGTCCAGGCGATCGAGACGCGGAGGGTGGTGAAGCCCATCTCGGCGAACAGCGCGAGGTCGCCGGGGTAGCGGTGGTAGAAGTCGATGCCGCGGCGCTTGGGGTAGTACTCGGTGTCGTCGTCGGACATCGCCGCCGTGATGCTCTCCACCGTGTTGCGGTGGTGGATCGCGTACTCCTTCGGGTCCGCCTTCGGCTTGTAGGAGGCGACGTCGCTGACCGCCGGGCCGCGCCCGCCCTCGCGCCACGCGCCCTCGACCTGGTTGGCGGCGAGGGCGCCGCCCCATCGGAATCCGTCAGGAAGCGCCATCGGCGAGCTCCTTCTCTTTATGCGTCACGGTCATGATCCGGTCGCCGGCGGTGATCCGCTCGGCGGCCTCGACGAGCACGGTGTACTCGGCGGAGTTGGTCACGAGCACCGGGGTCGTGGTGTCGTAGCCGGCCGCGGTGATCGCGGCCAGGTCGGCGGTGAGGAGCAGCTGCCCGGCCTCGACCCGGTCGCCGACCGCGACGTGCGCCTCGAACGGCGCGCCGTCCAGCTGCACCGTGTCGATGCCGACGTGGATGAGCACCTCGACGCCGTCCGCGCGGCGGAGCCCCACGGCGTGGCGGGAGGAGAGCAGCGCGATGACCTCGCCGGCGAACGGCGCCCGGACGGCTCCGTCGGTGGGGCGGATCGCCAGCCCCTCGCCGAGCACGCCGGCCGAGAACACGGGGTCCGGAACCTCCGAGAGGGGGATGACGGAGCCGGTGAGCGGCGCCTGCAGCGCGAGCGGGCTCCCGGCGTCGGCCGCCACGTCGCCGAGCGCCTGGACGCTGGCGGAGGCGTCGTCGCGCCAGATGACGAAGGAGACGACGAACGAGACGGCGACCGAGATCAGCAGGCCGATCACGGCGTTGAGCAGGTTCCAGGGGTTCAGCCCGTCGATGAACATCGAGATGCTGGCGACGCCGGGGCTGACCAGCGCGAACGCAGCGACCTGCGTGGCGCCGATGTAGGCGCCTCCGACGACGCTGCCCGTGATGACGGAGACCAGGGCGCGCTTGTTCTGCAGCGTGACGCCGTAGAGCGCCGGCTCGGTGATCCCGAAGAGGGCCGAGAGGCCGCCCGAGAAGGCGGTGGCGCGGAGGGTCGCGCTCTTGGTGCGCAGGGCGATCGCGAGGCTGGAGCCGGCCTCCGCCGCATTGTGGGCGAGCGAGGAGGCGAGGTAGAAGGTGTCCTTGCCCGCGCTGGCCATGGTGGCGATGGTCGGCGGGATGAACGCCTTGTGCATGCCGACCGAGATGATCAGCGGGAGCACGCCGGCCAGCAGCGCGACGGCCACCCAGCCGAGCGCCCCGTAGAGGCCGATCATCGCGCCGGTGAGCATCGAGCCGAGCCAGTAGCCGAGAGGGCCGAGCAGGAAGATCGTGGCCGGAGCGACGATCACGAGGCACATCAGCGGCACGTAGAACGTGCGGATCGGGCCCCACGAGTGCTTCGTGAAGAAGCGCTCGACGACCGAGAGCAGCAGCACGGCCAGGATCGCCGGGAACACCTGCGCGTTGTAGGCGATGACCGGCACCGGGATACCGAAGAGCGCGACTCCGCCCTCCTGGTTGAGCAGCGTCGTGAACGCCGGGAAGACCAGGACGCCGACGAGCCCGAGCGCCAGCGGCCGGTTCACGTCGAGCTTCTTCGCGCTCGTGTACGCGACGAGCAGCGGCAGGAAGCCGAACACCGCGTCCGGGATGGCGGACAGCAGCTTGAAGTTGTCCGAGGCCGGGTCGAGCCAGCCCAGCGCCGAGGCGAGGACGAGGAACGACTTGAAGATGCCGGCGCCCGCGATGGCCGGGATGATCGGCGTGAACACGCTGACCACGAAGTCCATGATCGTCGCGCCGAGGCGCTTGAGGGACCGCGGCTGCTTCGCCTGCTCCGCGGATGCGGTGGTGCCGCCGCGCAGCTTCTCGACCGCCGCGTACATCTCGCTGACGCCGCTGCCGACGATGACCTGCGTCTGCGGGCCGGTGACGACGCCGATCACGCCGGGCACCGCCTTCAACGCCTCGACGTCGGCCTTCGCGTCGTCCGCCAGCGCGAACCGCAGACGGGTCGAGCAGTGCTGCAGCTTCGCCACGTTGGCGGCGCCGCCGACGTGCTCGAGGATCGCCTTCGCGCTCTCCTGGGTACTCATCGGTACTCCTCCGGGTGTGTGGGGACGCGCGCTTCCCTGCGCTGTGCTGCCCGGCCGTCCGTCGCCGTCCCCGCCCCCTCCGGCACCGTCATCGGTGCTCCGGCGGAGCGTTAGGAGGCATCCGGGCACAAAAAAAGGACCCGACGACGCTCATTACGCGTTTCGTCGGATCCTGCCTGCACGACCAGTCACATGTCCGGGAGCGAACGTAACACGGGGGTGGGTGGGGCGTCAAAGAGGGGGGGCGTGCGCACGGCCATCGCGTACGGGCGGTTGTTGCACCGGTGTCGGCATGATGGACACGTGGACACTCTCGACGTCGTTGCGGCGGTCATCAGCGATCGCGGCCGTATTCTTGCCTGCCGTCGGCGGGCGGACAAGGCGGCGGGCGGGCTCTGGGAATTTCCCGGCGGCAAGAGAGAACCTGGCGAAACGGCTGAAGGCGCCCTCGTGAGAGAGATCCGCGAGGAGCTGAGCGTGGAGATCGAGGTCGGCCCCATGCTGACGTCAGACGAAACGGAGGTCGGCGCTCTCACCATTCGGTTGCACTGCTTCCGAGCCGTGGTTCGTGGCCCACGCCCCACGGAGAGCACCGACCACGACCAACTCCTCTGGCTCCTTCCGAGCGAACTCCCCGGACTGGAGTGGGCTCACCCCGATCTGCCGGCCGTTCGGCTTCTTTCCTCTAGGGATCGATAAGGTCGAAGCCCTCGTCAGACCTGAACGCTGTGATGATCGAGAGGCTGCGGATGAGATCCAGCATGTCCTCTTCCGGGCGACCGGGAAGCAGGATGACGGGGACTGCCGCGTAGCCCTCGCGCTGCGCAAGATGCGCATAGTCGAGCACCTGCCCGATGGCCATGCGGACGAAGGACCGGGCGGTCGACTTCTTGGCTTCGACGATCCAGCCGCTCGATCGGACATAGAGGTCCGGCTCGACCCGTGAGCTGCCGACCGGGAGCGTCAGACGACTGGGCGGCGTGCCGTTCTCGGTCAGCCAGAGCCCAAAGTCGGACTGCAGCTCGAACTCGATTCGGGAGACGACCCGGTCATCGAGAGGGCTGACATCCGCACCCGCGATGACGATGTCGGAGTGCTCGGGAGGCGTCCAGTCGCCGAGCGAGGCAGCGGACTCCTGCATGCCACCGTAGGTCGGCAGCCGAGTGATGTCCGCCGCAAGCGGCAGGAGAGTGAAGATGATGCCGCGTCGCTGCGTCCCTTCGGTGTCCGGGATGATCTCCCACCGGTAGGTCGGAGTCCCTGTCGTGAAGGCACCGATGTAGGTCACGCTCGTTCCCTGCACCGTGAAGAGCCTAAGCACCCGCCCATCCTGCGCCGCGTCCCGGAGAGCCCTGTTGCCGCGAAGAAAAACCTGGTCACCGACCTGCCCTTCTCCCGTGTAGGAGTAAGACCCGTCCTCGCGAAGTCCCTCGAACCGGTCGTAGCCGTATCGAGCTCCCTTCGTTGGATCGGTGAAGATGAAGATTTCACGGAGCGCTCGCGGCGTCACGATCCCCTGCTGCTGCTGCCCTCCGTATGCGCGGTGAATATCACGCCGGAGGACCTGGTCGCCCACTTCCAAGGTGAACCGACGCTCGGTGGTGTCTCGTCGAAGCAGACGGGAGCGGACAGCCTCCGCCTGCTCTTCGGTCAGATCCCACCGAGATTCCTCGGCCGGAAGAGTTCCGTAGGAGGAGCGGAGGAGGCTTCGGATTCGACGCTGAGAAACGCCTAGTTCAAGTGAGAGTGTGGCGGGAGTAACGGGAGGCATCTCGCGAGACTAGAAATGCTCGGAGCACGTTCTGTCGAGATGCACTCGTGTTAGCGACAGAGTTACTCATTTTGCGTAAGTGCTGAACTTTGTGCCGCATGGGTCCCAGAACAGAGGTCACGGAAGAGACCATTACTCACTATTGTCGTAGTGGAAAGACGCTACTGCGGTCGCGTCTGCCGCTGTTGCGGCGTCGGGATGACCCTCCATCAGAGGAAAGAGGTTCTCCCCCTCACTCCCCGCACCCCGCCAGCACCGCCTCCGACGCCGCCCGGTCCCGCGCGTCGATCCCGAGCCCGTAGTCGCTGAGCACTTCCACGAACTGCTCCACGTACCCGCAGCGCAGCTCCGCGGCCGGTGGCAGCCACTCCCCCGGGCCGGCGTCGCTCTTCGCGCGGTTCGTCTGCTCGGAGGCGGCGACGAGGTTCGCGGGGTCGTTCGCGAAGGCGAGGCGCTGGTCGTCCGTCCACGACCAGGCGCCGTGGTGCCACGCCCAGCCCAGGGCGACGACGTGGTCGATCTGCACAAGGCGGGACGTGTCGGTCCCGGAGACGAAGGCGACCGAGGTGCCGTCGTAGGGGTCGATCAGGGTGCCGGTGAGGACCTTGCAGTCGCGGGTGCCGGGCTTGAACACGGGGGCGAGCAGGTCACGGCCGAGGACGTCGTTGCGGGTGTCGCAGCCGTTGCGGTCGACGTCCGACCACGCCTGCCCGAAGAGGTCGCGGTCGTAGGGGACGGCGGCGGGGCCCTCGACCGAGGCGAGAGCGGCCAGCGTCGCGAGGGGCGGAGTGGACGGCTCCGTTTGTGGAGCGGACGGCTCCGTTTCCGGAGCGGACGGCTCCGTTTCCGGAGCGGACGGCTCGACGTCCGCCGAGGGGCTGCTCGGCGCGGGAGCAGCGGGACTGCTCGACGCCGCAGAAGCACTGGCCGAGGAGGACACCGCCTCCGGTCCGCCTCCTCCCGCCGTGTCCGACAGTGCGACGGCTGCGACGGCGAGCGCCGCGGCCCCCAGCAGAGCGAGGATCGCACCGACCCGTCGACGAGGGCGCCGGCGCACGGGGGAAGCGAACCAGTTACGCATGATCGACCCCTCCTGCGATGAGAACCGCGATGCGGTCGACGCGACGCGCCTCCTCAGTATGCGGAGCGACCCGCTCCGGGCTCGACGGTCGGGCGGAGCGTCGGGAACGGGGGTGGCGGCCGCGCGGAGCGACGGCGTCGACGGCCGGGATCGAGCGTCGCGGAGGCCACCTCGTCGCGCCCACACCGTCGACCCGCGCCTGCTTGACTGCTCCCATGGAGATCTTCATCGGAGTGGTCGGCCTGCTCGGCGGGCTGGTCATCGCCGGGCTCGCGGTCGTCGCGGTGGTCATCGGACGGCGGCGGGCGGTGCCGGCGTCGCTGGTCGACGTCGAGGTGCGGCTGACGCACGCCGGGGACGACTGGTGGCGGGTGGGCGCGCGGGTGCGCAACTCCGGCCGCTCGCTCGTGCCGGTGACGAGCTACAGCGACGGGCGGCCGATCTCGGTCGATCTCGGCGGGGCCGTGTCGGCGGAGTGGTACGGGTCGGCTCCCCGGTCGGACGCGTGGCGGATCGATCCGGCGGTCGGGCTCCTGCTCGGACCCGTCGCGCTGGAGCGCGGGGCCGACCTGGGGGCGACGATCGTCGTGCGCGGGCGGCCGCAGGTGCGGATCGACGCGCCGCTGCGCTACGTGCCGGTGCGCGAGAACGTGATCGAGTCGCAGACGCCGGACGCCGCTCCGGTCTGGGGCGTGTCCGAGGCCGCGGCCGCTCCGGCAGCAGCGCCGGCGTCGGCTCCCCCTGCGCCGATCCGGCCGCGTCAGCAGCGTCCGAGGGACGCCGACCCGTCACGTCCCGAGCGTGAGAGCGTCCTCCGCGGCGGCTTCGGAGTGTGGGCGGCGATGATCGCGGGCGGCGCAGGAGCCGTCGGCGTCGCGATCGGGATCGCCCTCGAGCTGGCCGGCGTCGAGGCGTCGGGGCTGGGCGGCGCGGGCATCATCCTGATCGCGGCCGGCTTCCTCGGCCTGGTCGGCACCCTCGTGATCCGGCTGCTGCGCCGCTGGCTCGAGCCGCCCGCCCTCTGGCGGACGCCCGCGCAGCGCCTCCGCCGCCCCGGGACGATCACCGTCCTCATCCTGAGCTACGCCGGGCTGGCGCTGTTCTGCACCGAGTTCGCGGCTCAGTCGGTGACCGGCGACACGACCTGGGTGGCCGGCGTCGCCGTGCTGATGCTGATCGCCGCACTGATCGGCATGGGACTCGTCGGGTTCCTCCGCCTGGTCGTCCTGCTCGGCGTGCGCCGCGCCTCCCGGGAGACCCCGTGACCCGAGAGGTCGTCGTCGTCGGAGCCGGCCTGGTCGGAGCGGCGACAGCCCGCGCCCTCACCGAGCGCGGCGATCGCGAGGTGCTCGTCGAGCAGTTCGAGCGGGGTCACGACCGCGGGTCGTCCCACGGCGAGACGCGCATCTTCCGGCGCGGCTACCTCGAGGACGACTACCGCGCCCTCACCTGACGGGCCGGGCGCGCCTGGGCACGGCTCGAAGCCGAGACCGGCCGCCGCCTGCTGCATCCGGTCGGCGCGATCGACCACGGCGACCCCGCCGTCCTGGCCGCCGTCGAGGCTGTCCTCCTGCGCGACGGGATCCCCGTGGTGCGGATCGAGGCGGACGAGGCGGAGCGGCGCTGGCCGGGACTCCGCTTCGAGACCGACGTCCTGCTGCACCCCGAGGGCGGACGCCTCGACGCGGCGGCCGCGATCGACGCGATGCTCGACTCCGCCCTCGGACGCGGCGCCGTCCTCCGGACGCGGACGCGAGTGCTGGGCATCGAGGAGCGCGCCGACGACGTGCGCGTGCTGACCTCGGACGGCGCCCTCGACGCCGACGCGGTCGTCGTGGCCGGCGGATCCTGGACGCCTCCGCTCGTGGACGGCCTCGTCCGCGCGGCCGGCCGACGCCTCCCTCCGCTGCGCGTCACACAGGAGCAGCCCGCGCACTTCGCGACGGACCTGCCCCTCGACTCCTGGCCGAGCTTCGCCCACCACCGCGCCGGCCTGCCCGTCGTCTACGGGCTCGCGACGCCCGGAGTCGGGGTGAAGGTGGGCGAGCACAGCACCGGTGTCGTCGTCGATCCCGACGAGCGCACCTTCGAGCCCGAGCCCCGAGCGCTCGCCCGCCTCGTCGGCTACGTCGCGGAGTGGATCCCGGGCGCGGACGCGGCGAGCGCCGCTCCGATCAGCTGCCTCTACGACAGCACGCCCGACGAGGACTTCGTGCTCGACCGCGTGGGCCGCGTGACTCTGGCGACCGGGTTCTCGGGGCACGGCTTCACGTTCGGACCGGTCCTGGGCGAGCTGCTCGCGGACCTCGTCGCCGGCGGAGCGGCGCGGGAGCGGTTCCAGCTGCTGCCCACGTGAGGGGCGTGTGCGCCCGGAGGAGCGGCTTCCGACCGGGGAGCAGCGGGTGCTCCCGGGAGGCGGATTCCGATCGAGCAGCGGATGCTCAGCGGCCTGCCGGGCCTGTTCCGCGCTGCTCGCGGCCGTCCGGGTCGAGGAGGACGGCGTCGTCCCAGCCGCTCGCCGCCTCCGTCGCACGGGCCTTCGCGGGCGCGCGCCGAGCCACCGCGACGACGATCAGCGCCCCCAGCATCACCAGGGCGGCGGTCTGCAGCGGCGGCGCGACCATCGCGAGCGCCTGCCGCACGTAGAGCTCCGGCGGGACCGTGATCGAGTCGCCCTGGTACTGGTTCGGCAGCAGGAGGACCACGACCGGGAGCGCGAGCACTGCGGCCCAGAGGACGACGGTGACCGCGATCGCGGCGGCCCAGAGCAGGCGGACCCGCGTCATCAGCGGGGAGCCCTCAGCAGCGGGACCACGACCGCCAGGCCGAGCGCGATCAGGCCGACGGTGAGGAACGGTCCGATCGCGTTGTCGCTGAGCACGCGGAGGTACTGCTCGGGCCCGAAGGCGCTCTGCGACGGCGAGTAGTCGTACCAGCTGTGGGAGCTGTTCCAGAGGGCGAGGAGTCCGACGAGGACGCTCACGGCGCCGACGACCGCCAGGGCTCCGGCGATGCGGCGAGTGGGGACAGCGGGGCGGGGGTCGGCGTCGGTCGCGTCGCGGCGGTCACCGGAGTCGGGTGCCGCGTCGCCGGGAGCGGGGTCGGGTTCGGCGGGAAGCGGGACGGTCGGCTCGGTCGGGAGTGGGACTGTCGGCTCCGCGGGTCGGGGCGCGGTCGGCTCCGCAGGTGTCGGGACGGCCCGCACCGCCGATCTCTCGCGCTCCGGAGCGGTCCGTCGGCCGGAGGCTCGGGAGCCCGTCGGGCCGCCGACCGATCGCACGTCCTCCTGATCGGGAGCGGACCGGCCGCCTCTCCGGCCGGCCGAGCGCCCGGTGCCCGCGGCCCCGCCCGACAGGAACGGGGAGCGGAGGCGCTCCTCGCCGCTGCCGCGCCGCTCGGCGCCGCGTCCGTCGTAGCCGCGCTGGAAGCCCGCGTGGTAGCGCGGGTCGGTGCCGCCCTCGCCCGTCCCGCCGCTCTCGCGTGGGGAGCCGTCCGCTCCGGTGCTCCGCGCCATGCCGTCCCCCGCTTCGTGCAGTCGGGCCATCATGTCGCACCTCGCCCGCTGCGGGGAGGTGCCGGGCGGAGCTCGGGGTGCGGTCGGCGGAGGCGGGGGTTCAGCGCCCGGCCGCGGTGGTGCGCGACGGGAGGCTGACGATCCCCGCTCCGACCAGCAGCAGGCCGATCGTCACCGCCGTCAGCGCCGGCCAGCCACCGGATCCGACGGCCAGGCCGAGGAGCCAGCCGCCAGCGGCCGAGCCCGCGTAGAAGGCGATCGTGTAGACCGCGCCGGCGTGCCCGCGGAGTGCCGGAGCCGCGCGCGCTCCCGTCCAGGCGGCGCCGGTCGCGTGCAGGGCGAAGAAGCCGGCCGTGAAGACGAGGAGTCCGGCGATCACCACGGCGACGTTCTCGGCGAGCATCACCAGCAGTCCGACGATCATCAGGGCGACGCCGATCCGCATGACGAGGCGGGGACCGATCCGCGGCCCCCATCTCCCCGCGAGCCGGGAGGAGACGGTTCCCGCGAGGTAGGCGGCGAAGAGGAGGGAGACGAGCGCGGGCGCCAGCGCGAACGGCGGCGCCTCGAGCCGGAACGCCAGGTAGTTGTAGACCGCGACGAACACGCCGACCGCGAGGAACGTCTGCAGCGCGATCGCGACGAGCATCGGATCGCGGAGCACCTGCGCCGTCTTCGCTCGCCAGCCGCCGGGGGCCGCCTCGCGCGCGCCGCCGCCCCGGGGCGCGAGCACGGCGAAGACGATCGCCGCCGCCGCGCAGACGGCCGTCACGACGAGCAGACCTCCGCGCCATCCGAGCGCCGCCGCGAGCGGTCCGGCGAGCAGGCGTCCGGCGGCACCGCCGATCGTGGTCCCGGAGACGTAGGCGGTCGCGGCGGCCGTCGCTCCGGCGCCTCCGACCCGGTCGTGGATCGCCGCGACGGCGAGGGCCGGGACGGCACCCAGTGCCGCTCCCCCGAGGAAGCGCAGGACGAGGAGGAGCTCGAAGGTCGGGGCGACGCAGGCGAGCAGCGCCAGGACCACGGACGTGAGGACCGCGATCCGCATGGATTCGAGCCGTCCGATGCGCTCGGCCGCCGAGGCCCACGGCAGCACTGAGAGCGCCAGTCCGAGGGTCGCGGCCGAGACGGTGAGCGCGGCGTCGGACGGGGCGAGGGCCCACTCCCGCGCGAGCTGCGGGAGGACGCTCTGCACGGCGTAGAGCTCGGCGAAGGTCGCGACTCCGGCGGCGAGGAGGGCGATGGTCAGCCGCCGCTGCGAGAAGGGTGCCGCTGCGCGCATCGGTCGGGTGCTTGCGGCGGTGCTCATGGTTCCGACGGTAGACCGCCCACGGTTGCATGACTAATGTCCTTTCTCGTACTGTTCATGCGTTCTGGTCATGTCCGGATCTAGGGTGGTGGCGTGTCCGACGACTGGCCCGCGACCCTCCGCCTCCTGCCCCTGCTCGTCGCGGTCGCCCAGACCGGGAGCGTGACGGCGGCGGCCGCCGAGCTCGGGATCCCGCAGCCGACCGCGAGCCGGTCGCTCGCCCGGCTGTCCGCTCTGGTCGGCACTCCCCTGGTCCGCCGGGAGGGCCGCGGGGTGGTGCTGACGGAGGCGGGGACCCGTCTCGCCGAGGCCGCTCAGGACGGCATGTCGGTGATCCGCGCCGGCCTCGCGGAGGTACGGCAGGCGGGTGACGTGGAGCACGGCCGGATCGACCTCGCCTTCCAGACGCTCCTCGGGGAGAGCTTCGTGCCGGATGTGATCCGCCGGTTCCGCCGCCGCTGGCCGCAGGTCGGCTTCGGGCTCCGGCACGGCTCCCGAGCGCTCTGCCTGCGGGCCGTGGCGGAGGGCGAGTCCGAGCTGGCGATCGTCGCGGATCCGCCCGATCTCCCCGGCACCACCACGACGACCCTCTACTCGGAGCCTCTCCTCGCGGTCGTGGACCCCCGTCATCCGCTGGCCTCGCGGCGCTCGGTCACGGTGGAGGACCTCCGCGGCCTCGCCCTGATCATGCTGGCGCCCGGCTACGGCCTCCACGAGTCGGCCCGGCGCCTGCTCGCCGTGGACGGCCGTGACCCCGTGCCGGCGTTCGAGGTCGGCGACTACCGCGCCGCCCGGGGACTCGCGGCGGCCGGCCTCGGACTCACGATCCTGCCGCCGAGCCCGTCCTCGGTCGACGACGACGTCCGCGAGATCCCGATCGACGCTCCGGGCGCGAGCCGTGAGATCGGTGTGCTCGCCCGCGACACCGGCAACCCGGTCGTCCCCGAGTTCCTGCGGGCCCTGCACGCCGCGGCGGCCGCCCGGCGCCGGTGACCGCTGCTCGGCTCTGCTGTCAAGCACAGGAAGCGGAGGCCCTTCGTGCAGCAAGCTTCGAGAGGATCCCCGCACCGCCAGCGACACCCCCCTCCCCCCGCTCCTGCACCACGTCACCGAGGACGGCCCCGGTCATGATCCTTCTCCGCACCCACGCCAACCGCTGGACCGCGCGCGCCCGCCGCAGCGGCGTCGTCCTCGGCATCATCACCCTGGTCTCCGACCTCCCCCGCCCGGCCTACCGGACTGTCCGCCTCGACCCGACGAGCGGCGAACGCGTCCTGCTCCGCGACACCGCCGAGCTCGAGGAGGCCTTCGCCGTGCTCCTCGCCGGGCTCGAGCGCTCGCGCATCGCGGCCTCGGCGCCCCCGGCCGAGTCGGCTCCCCCGTGCGCCCCGGTCGACGCGCCCGTCGACGTCGAGGACGACCTCGAGGAAGCCGCCTGACCCATTGCGGATGGCGTCAGCGACCAGGGGAGGCGAGCGCGACGCTCGCCCGGTACTCCTCGGACGCGACGTCCGTTCTGAACTCGACGATCTCGACGGAGTGCATCTTCAGCTGTGCGAGCACCTCCTCAGGTTTGACGTAGAAGAACTCGCGACGCAGGTTGATCCGGTTGACGCGTCGTTCCGCGAACGTCTGGTGCAGCATCGCCTCGATGCCGACCGCGTCGTCCGCGAAGAACAGCGCGTGCACGTCGAAGCGGAAGGGCACGGAGGCGTCGCCCAACTCGTTCACCCGATCCATCGGCTCGAGTCGACGAGTCATCCCGATCTTGACGACCTCGTCGCCGAACGCGCCGACGTTGGAGATGACATAGACGTATCCGGCTCTGATGTTCGCCGCACGGTAGTCGACGTCGTGCAGCGCCTTGTCCACATCCTCGATCCGGGCTCGCAGTCTGGCCGCTCCGGCAATGTCTCCGTTCGCCTCGAGGGCAGCGAGCGTCGCCACGTAGTGCGCGCGCTCTTTGTCGAGACGCTCGTGCTCACGAGCCAGTTCCTGCTCGGCCTTGCGCTGCTCGCGGAGCTCTTCGCGACGTGCGCGCTCGAGTTCCTTCTCGCGCTGGATCGCTTGGAGGTAGTCGTTGGCGAGCTGGATCTCGGTGAGTCTCATGTGGTGGTACTGCGGATCGATCGTGAGCGACACCATTGAGCCCTGGCGCTCGATCATCTCCGACGCCTTGCTCAGCCGCGCTTGAGCCGTTGCAAGATTCCCCGCTCGAACCGACTTGACGCAGTTCTCCGCCTCCGCGTTGTACGCCCGAAGCAGGATCTTGGTCATGTCACCGACGAACTTCCGTCCCTGCGCCTGCGAATTGTTATAGGTGAAGTTGCTCGCCGCGTGGGCCGCCCGCTTCTCCCGAACTGCGCTCTTGATTTCGGAGCGGAGAGCTTCCAGACGAGTAGCGAGGTCGGCTGAGGATTCAGCGGGATGCTCGTAGTCGTAGAGACCGAGCTCCTGGACTTCGATCGAGTGGCGGACCCCAATGATCTCTCGTTCTAGGTCGGCCAGCTCCGTCTGTCGCAGGGTGATCTCGTTCTGAAGCGCAGCCAGTGTCGCCTCGAGTCGAGCCGCTCGGCGGTGCGCTTCTGCGGCGAGCTGTTCCTCGCGGACTTCGTTCGCCGCCCGGTCCGCTGCGATCTCCTCTCGTCGCCGACTCTTCTCCGCGTCGAGCGCCACCAGTTCCAGCAGACCGTAGCGGTCCATCGAGGCCTCGAGTTCCGCCACCCGCGCTTGGAGCTCCCTGGCGATCTTCCGAGCTCCGAAGAAGGGGACGTCTCCGCCTGCGCGGGTCTCGCTGGAGCGCTGAGGGGAAGGCGACCGGTCCGACTCGTCCCCTGTCCTCGCCACCTCGGAGGCAGTGCTGAGCGGATCCTCGTGTCCGCCAGCATTCGCGCGAAGCTGTTCCCGCTCGGTCTCCTCTCGGGATTCCGCAGCCCGCCGCTCACGTCGAGACAAGGGCGTCGCGGAATTCTGCACCCCCGGAGTCTCCTGCTGCGCAGCTGCCACTGGATGAGTGTGCACCGTCCAAGCGACACCATCCCAGTAACGGAGAAGAGCGGCGTCAGTCGGATCCGGATACCAAGCGGCGGGAGCATTCATAATGCGACACTAAGTCCCGACGAGCGCGATGGGGAAGTGCTGCCGATGAGGGCCGTTACTCCGCCGACCGGCTGTCGATTTGCGGCGGCTCCGTCTGCGGCAGGTCCCGAGGGCCGATGACGAGCCGGAGCGCGGCCGGCCTGCGCGATCGCAGGAGGGCGCGGCGCCAGCGCGGATCGGTGCGGGCAAGGACGTGGGGGTCGAGCGGGCGGAAGCCTTCCGCGGTCCGCTCCTCGATCAGCACGACCGTCGGGCTCGATCGGTGCAGCCGCCGGTCCGGCTCCCTCTCCGGATGCGGATGCCCGGAGCGCGTCCGGAGCTGCTGCTCCAGCTGCTCCGGGTCGGCGGACCACCAGGTGCTGACGCCGACGCGTCCGTCGGTGAGAGGGAAGCGCTCGGTGATGCGGTACGGGAGGCCGTGCTCGGTCATGCAGTAGTGCCTTTCGAGGAGATGGTCCAGGGAGCCCGGGCCGCACTGCGGCAGCCCGGGCTCCGGTTCACGAGGTGCGGGTCGAGCGTCGGCGCAGGGCAGTCAGGGCTCCACCTGCCAGGAGCAGGACTCCGGCTCCGGCTGCGAGGGGTCCGGCCGCCGCTCCCGTCGAGGCGAGGACCGTCGGCACGAGTCCGACCGGAGGCACCGCCACCTGGGCGCAGCTGGCTCCGCCGTCGTCCGCGCACGGGTGCAGGACGGTCGTCGGATCGAAGCCCTCCGGGACCTCGGTCAGGCGTGCCCGGTTGGGGATGGTCCACGCGTCCACGCCGTCGGCGACCCGTCCGGTCACGGTGAACGTCGTCGACGCTCCCGGGGCCAGAGACAGGTTCTCGACAGTCAGGTCGGACGACGCCGGGCCGCCGTCCCGGGAGATCGTGACGTCGCTCAGGTGCGCGAGCTCGGGGACGTCGGTGAGGGTCACCCCGTCCGCCGGCCGAGCCCCCTCGTTGGCGACCACGATCCGGAACCCGGCACGCCCGCCGTGGTCGACCTGATTCCCGATCGCCGTCTTCTCGATGGAGAGCCTGCCCTCGACGGGCGGCACCGGGATCTCGGCGCAGGACGACGTCGCATCGTCAGCGCAGGCGTTCTCGACCGTCGGCGGGTCGAAGCCCTCGGGCTGGTGGGTGATCGAGACGCGGTTGGGCAGGGTCGCGGCGTCGTACCCGTCGGCGACCCGGCCGCTGACGTGCAGCGACACCTGACCGCCGGCGGGGATGTCGAGACCCGTGACGGGCTCCGTGGCCGGCTGCGTTCCTCCGGCGCCGTTCTCGATGGTCGCCTCGAGCAGGTGGTCGAGCGTCGGGACGTCGGTCACGGTCACGTCCGTGGCGTCGACCGTTCCGGTGTTCGCCACGACGATGTCGAAGCCCGCCGTGCCGCCGTGCTCGGCGCTCGCCTGGGACGCGGCCTTCCGGATCTGGAGCGACCCCTCGCCGATGTCGTGCGGGACGGTGGCGCAGGGGTTCGCGTCGGTCCCCGTGCCGGACGAGGCGGGAGCGAAGGGCGCATCGGCGAGGCAGGCCGTGTTCGTCAGCGCGCGGTCCCCCTCGCCGGTCACGATCACGTCGAAGGTCAGCTCGGCCGTCGCCCCGACCGGCAGGTTGCCGGCCGCCCAGGAGATGCGGCCCGTCTCCGCGTCGATCGTGGCCGTGCCCTGCGAGGCGCGGAGGGAGTCGGCGTCGAGCTCGGCGTCGTCGAGCACGCCCTTGTCGAGGTAGTCGATGACGGCGGCGTCGGAGTAGTCCCCGGTCCCGTCCGAGGTCAGCGTCACCCGGTAGGGCACGCGGGCGCCGCGGAGCAGCGGAGTGGCGGAGTCGACCGAGGAGGTCTTCGCGATGCTCACGTGCGGCGCGAGCGGATCGAGGCGTGCGACCGCGACCGCACCGTCCGAGCCGTAGGCCCAGTCGTCGATCGCCCGCAGGTCGCCGTAGGAGCCGTGCACCGAGTCGTTGGCGTTGGGGACGCGGCCTCGCCCGGAGTCGTCGCCCTCCCAGCGGTGCACCCCGCCGGACGAGTCGGTGCCGCCGTCGCCGGACGTCACCGCGGAGGTGCCGGAGTACCGCTCCGAGTTCGATCCGGCGAGGAGCGAGTCGTCCCAGTGGACCATCGACGGGTCGTCGCCGCCGCCGGTCGACCTCACGACGGACACGCCGCCGGCGGACGTCTCGGCGTCGACCCGCGTGAAGTGGAACTCGTTCGTGCGGCCGATGGAGGCGCGGAAGGTGACGTCGGGGTCGGTCACGTCGACCGTCCCGCCCTTCGCGTCCCGTCCGTCCCAGTCGACCGAGAAGGGACCGGTCGTCCCCGCGATCCGGGTGAGGTGCACGTCGCGCTCGCCGTCGTAGGAGCCGTCCCCGTCCGCATCGACGTCCACGACGACGGTGCCCGGCTGCGTCCCCAGGACGCCGGTCAGCGTGCCCGCGTCGGAGCCGGCGGTCGACCGGCGGAAGGCGAGGCCCTCGATCGTCGGCGCGCGGTAGGCCGGAGCGATCGACTCCGGCAGGTCGGACGACGGCGGGTCCAGGAAGAGCTTGTAGGTCTGCAGGCCGTCGATCCCGGAGCGTCCGGACGCCTGCACGTACTGAGCCCCGATCCCGCCCTCCTCGCTCGACTGCGGCATGGGGACCGAGAGGTAGGACGGATCGGACGACCCGACCTTCACGTTGCCCTTGTTCGTGGCCTGGACCGTCGAGGCGACCCCGTCGTAGCCGCGCAGCCCGAGCTCGTAGCGGGCACCCGTCTCCGTGACGGCGTGGAGCGTGAAGGAGGAGCGCCGCTCCTCGGGCGAGGAGTAGGACTCCTTCGCCCCGGACTGGATCGCATAGGACTCGGACCACACCCGGCCCGCGACCGCCGCGCCCCGCGCGTCCTGGACGCCGATGCTCCAGACGAGGTTCACCGGCGCCGTCACGTCGTCGTCGGACACCCGGATCTGGAAGACCCCGGTCTCGTCCGCCACGAACGAGCCGCCGGCGGATACCGAGGGCGCCGCTCCGGGCGCGAAGTCCTGCTCGTCGAGGACGGCTCCGCCCGGAGCCGTCACCCGGGCGGTACCGCCGCCGGTCTCGCCCTCGCCGGTGCCCGAGCCCGCCTGGAGCGGGTGGAGGTCCACCCGGAGCGTCTCGCCCTTCTGGACCCAGGCCGAGACGGTCGTCACGCCGGCGTTCGTCGCGCCTCCCTGCAGGAGGGTGTTCTCGATCGTCGTGTGAGGACCGTCGGCGGCGAGGGCGGGCGGCGGCGCGAGGCCTCCGCCCAGCAGCCCGCTCACGAGCACGCAGCCCGCCGTCGTGCCGACCAGCGCCCGCGCCGTCCGCGCTCGGGGTCGTCCGCGCTCGTCCCGCCCCGACTGTTCCGTTCGACTCATCCGATGTCCTCTCCTCTGCCGACCGAGCGCACTGCGTCGGCGGCGACCGTTCAGCCCCACGGAAGGAGAGTATTGCTCGGTTCGACGTCACCGCGGCCGGTACGGCTGCATCCGTGGAGAACGGCGCGAGATGGGCGCTGTGGAGGAGGAAACGGCGCGCGAGAAGAGCCGAGCGGCGTGCTCGCGACGGGTGATCGCGGAGCCTGCGAGGAGTGATCGCGAGCGCGGGCGCGGACTGATCGCGGGTGCGGGCGGAAGACGGTCGGCGCCGTCGACGGCGCGAAGAGGCGTCCTGCGAGGCGGAGAACCGGCCGTTCCGCCGCCCTGCGCTCTCCGGGAGGCCGACGCCGACAGCCACCGGAACGAGCGACCGTTAAAACGAGAACGGCCCGCCGAAGCGGGCCGTTCTGCTCTGTCTCAACCAGAGTGCGCCCGGAGGGATTCGAACCCCCAACCTTCTGATCCGTAGTCAGATGCTCTATCCGTTGAGCTACGGGCGCAGTCCATCGCGTGGGCCAGAGGCGCACGCAACGAGGTACGACTATACATGCCGGGAGCCCCCTCCGCGAATCGGCGGCGGCGGCGCAGACGGCTCCGTCTCGGGACGCCGCCGCAGCCACGAGAACCCAGGCTCCGTCGCGGTGTCCCGGAGCGCTCGCAGAGCCTCCGACGGGCGGACGCCGCTGCTCCCCCTCACGGCGTACCGTGGGCTCATGGAGGCCGCCGCGATCGAGCTCGTGGGCTTCGTCGTCTCTCCGCTGCACCGCTACGAGGGCCGCCCCGCCGATGGCCCGGTGCCGTCCGAGGGCAACGAGCAGCCCGAGCGGATCGAGATCCGCGCAGGCCTCGGCATCGTCGGCGACCGCTTCTTCGCCCAGCGCGCGCACCGCCCCGCGGCGATCACGCTCTTCGCGGTCGAGACCCTCGAGCACATCGCCGCCGAGCTCGGCGCAGGGCCCTTCGACCCCGCCGACGCCCGCCGCAACATCATCGTCCGCGGCGCCGACGTCGATGCGCTCGCCGGCCGCACGTTCGCGATCGAGCAGGGCGGGGAGCGGATCGAGTTCCAGGGCGGACGACCGGCCAACCCCTGCGCCTGGATGGACGTCGTGCTCGCCCCCGGGGCGTTCCGGGCGATGCGGAGGCGCGGCGGCGTCCGCACCGCCCCCCTGACCAACGGCGTCCTCCACACCGGGCCGGCCCGCCTGATCCTCCACAGGTCGGACGACATGCTGATCTGAGCCCGGCGGCGAGCGCCTAGGCTCGCAGCGACCGACTCCCCCGATCGAAGGAGGCCCCGTGCTCCGCCCGAGCGACCTCCTCCCCACTCTCGCCACGACTCTGCGGCGCGGAGTCCGCGACGTCTTCGCGACCACGCGCTCTCGGGGGCGAGATCCGCACCGCCGCACCCGCAGCACCGACGTCTCGGTCCAGCGGGTGCACCACCGAGACGTCTGGGCGCGGGTGAGCACAGTGGGGCGCGACGGCGAGCGCACGTTCGTCCTCGTGCCGGGGATCGGAGTCGCGGCCACCTACTTCGAGCGCCTCGCGCCCGCGCTCAACGAGTTCGGTCCGGTGCACGCTCTCGACCTGCCGGGCTTCGGCGGCGTACCGCACCCGATCGACGCGCGGCGCATGGACATCGGCGACTACGCCGAGCTGGTCGGGGCCGTCATCGACGAGCTGGGCCTCGACGATCCCGTCGTCCTGGGCCACTCGATGGGGACCCAGGTGGTGGCCGAGCTCGCCGCCCGCCGCCCCGAGCTGACCACCATCGTCCTGCTCGGACCGGTGATGAACCGGCACGAGCGCCGCCTCCCGACCGCCGCGCTCCGCTTCGCCCAGTCGAGCGTCCGCGAGCCGCTCAAGGTCGCGATCCTCGCCGCCGGCGCCTACCTCCTCTGCGGACCGCGCTGGTTCTCCCGTGTGCTGCCCGAGATGATGCACTACCGGATCGAGGAGACCGTCCCCCGGATCCGCGCGTCCGCCCTCGTCATCCGCGGCGAGTTCGACCGGCTCGTGCCGCGCGAGTGGGCGGAGGAGATCGCCCGGTCGATGCCGCACGCGCGGGCCTGGGAGATCCCCGACGCCTCCCACTCCGTGATGCACGCGCACGCGGAGGAGGTCGCCCGCCTCTGCGTCGAGCACGCCCGTGCGCCTCGGCCCGACCGGGACGAGGCCGCCCTCCGCCGCTACCCCGATTCGGAGGTCGACCATTCCGAGGAGGACGCGCCCACCGAGGACCCGATCGGGGCTCTCCGCGGACGCATCACCGAGCTGGCCGGGATCCTCGTGGACGACGACTCCCTCATCGCCGAGGGCAAGACACTCCACGCCGAGGCGAGCGACCCCGAAGCGCTGCACCAGATCGCTCCCGACCCGGGCGACGGCGAGCTCGTCGAGGGCGGCGGATCGAGGAAGGACGGCGAGCAGGACGGCTGATCACCGCGCACCGGCAGCACCCGCACGCCCGGCGCCCGAGACGCCGAGCCCCCGCGAGAGCAGCCCTCTCGCCGACGCCACTCGGCGCCCGCCCGTCAGGACTCCGCGCCGACGATCTCCTCGCGGATGCGCCGCAGGTCCTCGGCGAGCGCCCCCAGCAGGATCCAGTGCTGCGGATGCGGAGTCGCGATCACGAGCGGCGCGGTGAGAGCGGGCAGCTCGTCGGTGATCGCCTCCGGCTCGGGAACGTCGACCGAGGACTGCACGAGGAGGCGCAGATCATGGGCGGCCCGGTGCAGCTGGACGGCGATACCGGCGATCGTCGGCTCCCCGACGAGCTCGTCGTCGTACAGGTCGTGCACGGTCCGCGTCATGCCCCGGACCCGGGTCACGATGCGCCCCAGCCGCGGGACGACGGAGTCGAGGGCCAGCAGCCGGTCGCGGTGGGCGGAGCGGCGCGGGTTCAGCCGGAGGGACTCCTCGCCGGTCGCGATCGCCTCCTCGGCCTTGCTCTGCATGGTCTGCAGCAGCCGCGCGTTGATCAGCAGCTCGTCGAGCCGGCGTCGCGGAACAACCGCCTGGAGGGCGTCGCCGAGGTCGTCGAGGGCAGCGGCGAGCTGGGCGGTGAGGTCTCCGATCGCCCGCTCGGCCGGCGCCAGCACGACCGGAGGGACGATGAGCACGTTGATGACGACTCCCACGGCCGCACCCAGCAGGGTCTCGAGGATGCGGTCGAGCGCGTAGTTCGGCGTGACCGCGCCCACCGAGAGCACGAGCATCGCGCTGATCGGGATCTGCACCGCGGAGGCGGGGGTCAGGCGCACGGCCCACCCGACGGCGATCGCGGCCACGATCGCGAGGAGCACGATGATGCTCTCGCCCCCGAGCACGGTGCCGATCACCGATCCGACGATCACGCCGATGATGACGCCGACCGAGCGCTCGAGGGCCTTGGAGAACGACTGGTTGATGCTCGGCGCGACGACCAGGAGCGCCGCGATCGCGCCGAAGACGGGCAGCGTCCCGGGGAAGACGACGGCCGCGAGGAGCCAGGTGACGACCGTGGCCGCCGCCGTCTTGACCAGCTGCAGCACCGGCGGCCGCGTCGGCACGGTGAAGCTCGAGGTCAGGCGCATGGGAACACGGTAGCGAGCGCCCGCCGCCTCGCGGTCACCACGCGGGTCACCGGCTCGCGGCCGCCTCGACGCTCGCGAGCACCGCACGGAGCGAGCGCGACGCGTCCGCCCGCAGATCGGCGGGGACCTGCGCGAGCAGCGCCCGCTCGGCGTCGAGCACCTCGGGGAAGGCCCGGTCGACCAGCTCCTCCCCCTCGGGAGTCAGCGTGATGAGCGAGCCGCGTCCGTCCGCCGGGTTCGCGGCGCGGCGCACCAGACCCCGCCGCTCCAGCGAGTGCACGCGCTTGGTGATCGCGGGAGCGGAGGCGAGGGCGATGGTCCGGAGGGTCGTCGGCGACTGCGGAGCGCCGGCGCGATGCAGCGTGGAGAGCACGTCGAACTCGCCTCGGGTCAGCCCGTGGGCGGCGAGCAGCTCCTCCGTCGCCCGGACGATCAGCGCGGAGGCGCGGATCACCCGCCCGACGACGTCGACGGCGGAGGTGTCGAGCTCGGGCCGCAGCACCGCCCAGCCCGCCCTGATCTCGTCGACCGCGTCGCCCGGCTGGCTTTCAGACTGATTCACGCGTAAAGTATATCTGCTTCACCCGTGAAACACTTCTCCGGCCGCCGCCGCTCGGACCCCGATCAGAGGACCCGATGGCCGCCACCCCCGTTCTGCCCCACCCCCGCGAGCTCCTCGCCTTCGGCCCGCACGCCGGTGCCCATCGCGTCGCCCTGCGCGCCGGCGTCTCCATCGCCGTCCCGCTGCTCGTCCTCTGGGCGCTCGGCCGCACCGATCTCGCCCTCTATGCGACCTTCGGCGCCTTCACGGCCCTCTACGGACGCCAGCACACGCACCGTCCCCGTCTGCTGATGCAGCTGTCGGCCGCCGCGTTCCTCGTCACCACCGTGACCCTCGGCACCGTCGTCTCCCTCTCTCCTCACCGCGACTGGCTGATCATCCCCGTCGTGGTCGCCGTGACCGTCGCGGCCGCCTATCTCAGCGACGCCCTGCACTGGCATCCGCCCGGCCCGCTGTTCCCGGTGTTCGCCGTCACGGCGTGCGCGTCCGTCCCGTCCGAGCCCTCGCGGATCCCGCTCGCCGTCGCTCTCGCCGCGGGCTCCGCCGCCTTCTCGCTCGTCGTCGGCCTGAGCGGTCTCGCCCTCCCCCGCGCCCGGCGGCTCGCTCCGACGCCGTGGCGCACCTCCTTCCGCGCGGCGGCGGCCCGTCCGGCGACGCGCGCCGCCCTGCTCCGCTTCGGCGCCGTCGTCCTCGTGGCGGGCGTCATCCCCACCGCCACCGGCCTGGGTCATCCCTACTGGGCGATGGTCTCCGCCGTCGCGGCGGTCTCGGGAGCGGACGCCGGCGCCCGGCTCGTGCGCGCGGGCCACCGGATGCTCGGCACGATCGTCGGAGTGCTGATCGCGGCCGCGCTCCTCGCCCTGCCGCTCTCCCCGCTCGCCGTGATCGTGGTGGTGGTGCTCCTCCAGATGACCGCCGAGCTCGTCGTCGGCCGCAACTACGGTCTGACCCTCGCCTTCGTCACTCCGCTCGCGATCCTCATGGTCGAGCTCGCGCACCCCGTCGACGAGCTCGTGCTGCTGCGTGACCGGGCGCTCGAGACCGCGCTGGGCGTGCTCGTCGGAGTCGTGGCGACGCTCCTGACCCACGCCGCCTCGCAGCGCTCGCGCTCCCGCTCCTAGGCTCAGGAGGATGGACCGCACGATCCCCGCTGTGCTCGCCGAGATCACGGCGGCCGTCGCCGAGGTGCGCGACGTCGCACGGTCGCAGCAGGACGGCGCGCGGGCCCGCGTCGCGGACCGGCTCGACGAGCTGTTCGCCGGAGCGACGACCCGCCGAGACGTCCGGGCGGCGGCCGCCGACGCGCTCGGGCTCTGGGGCGGGGCGGGCTCCTTCTCGGACGTCGGCTCGGCCGAGGCCGACCACGCGGTCAGGCGCCTGTACCGGGCCCTGCGCGCCGGCCGCTCCTGGCTGCTCCACGCCGACTGACCCGCACGTCGCGACCGCCGCACGACGCCGAGAACGACGAAGGCCCCCTGCTTCCGTGGAAGCGGGGGGCCTTCTCGTTGGCGGTACCGGTGGGATTTGAACCCACGGTGGACGCAAGCCCACACATGTTTTCGAGACATGCTCCTTCGGCCGCTCGGACACGGTACCGGGGTCGAGTGTACGCGACGGCCGGAAGTCGCGCCAATCGAGCGGACGTGCCGCCGTCAGGCGGGGAGGAGGAAGCCGAGCACGCGGTCCCACTCCGGGATCGCGAGCAGGTGGCCGCGGCCGGGCACGACCTCGAGGCGGGAGTCGGGCAGCCGGGCGGCGTACCACTCGGCATGGCGGCGGCCGGCGACCGCGTCCTCGGCGCCGTAGAGGAGGAGCGCGGGCGGCTCGGCGGACTCGACGGCGAAGCCCCACTCCTGCACGCCGTAGCCGATGAGGTCGGCGGCCATGCCGAGGGCGCCCTGGGCGACGGCGCGCTCGAGCATGCGCGAGAGGCGCTCGCGGACGCCGGGGGTCTCGAGCACCGCGGTGTCGGCGTCGCCGGAGCCGAGCATCCCGAGCAGGGCGTCCGGGGCGGGGGTCGGGCCGAAGGCGCCCTCGAGCGTGCGGGTGAGCGAGCGGACGGCCTCGTCGAGCGGAAGCTCGGCCAGGCGGACGAGCTCGGCGCGGTTCTCGTCGCCGACCCACGGCACGGCGTCGTCGGGAGCGGGCGTGCCGATCACGGCGACGCGCTCCACGAGGCCGGGGTAGTTCGCGGCGAGTGCGAGGGCCACGCGGCCTCCCGCCGACCAGCCGGCGGCGCTGACGGAGGCGATGCCGACGGTCGCGAGGTACTCGGCGATGTCGGCGGCGGCCTGCTCGGGGCTGGCTCCGACGCCCGCTCCGGCGGGGTCGAGGTCGGTCAGGAGGGAGGAGGCGCCGTAGCCCGGGCGGTCGAACGAGAGCAGGCGCACCCCGTGGCGCGCGGTCGCCTCCGGGTCGGGGTCGAAGTCCGAGGAGCCGGGAGCGGGATGCGCCAGGACGACGACCCGCTCGGCGCCCTCGGGGCCGGACCAGCTGACTCCGAGCGGGCGGCCGGACTTGAGGACGTGCACTGTCGAGGGCATGTCCCCCAGTCTCCCGCAGACGTCCGACGCCGACCGGGCGGCGCTCGGGGCGGAGGCATCTTCCGTGGCGCGATCCTCCACCTCCGCTCCTCTGCATCGACGCTCCTCCACAGCCGGCTTCCGTGAGACCTCTCCCCCGGCCTGGCGCGCCCCGCTCCCCGCGTCGGTGGTCGACGGTACTGTCGAAGACACGTTCGAACGAGCGGCGGTGTCGGGGGTTCCCCGTAGCGTCGCGCTCGTCCCCCTCCTCCGCCCCGAAAGGACCTCATGGCCTCCTCGAAGACGCGCACCGCCCCGTACCGCTGCTCGGAGTGCGGATGGACGACCGCGAAGTGGGTCGGCCGCTGCGGCGAGTGCCAGCAGTGGGGCTCCGTGATCGAGAGCACCGAGCGCACCGGCCTCGTCCGCGCGGTCGCCGCTGTGGCTCCGGCCGCCGGCCGCATCGCGCGGCCCATCACCGAGATCGAGACCACGTCGGCGGCGCACCGCCCCACCGGCGTGGGCGAGCTCGACCGCGTCCTCGGCGGCGGGATCGTCTCCGGTGCGGTCGTGCTGCTCTCGGGAGAGCCCGGCGTGGGCAAGTCGACCCTCCTGCTCGAGGTCGCGAGCCGCGCCGCGGCCGAGGGCCAGCGGGTCCTCTACGTCAGCGCGGAGGAGTCGGCCGCGCAGGTGCGCATGCGGGCCGAGCGCACCGGCGCGATGCACGACAGCCTCTTCCTCGCGGCCGAGACCGACCTCGCCACCGTGCTCGGCCAGATCGACGAGGTCCGGCCGGACCTGCTCATCGTCGACTCGGTGCAGACGGTCGCGAGCGACACCGTCGACGGCCTGCCCGGCGGTCCCAGCCAGGTCCGCGAGGTCGCCGCGACCCTCATCCGCGTCTGCAAGGAGCGGGCGCTCCCCCTCGTGCTCGTCGGACACGTCACGAAGGACGGCTCCATCGCGGGGCCGCGCCTGCTCGAGCACCTGGTCGACGTGGTCTGCCACTTCGAGGGCGACCGGCAGACGGCGCTGCGCTTCGTCCGCTCGCTCAAGAACCGCTTCGGCCCGACGGACGAGGTCGGCTGCTTCGAGATGACCGCCGAGGGCATCGCCGAGATCCCCGACCCGAGCGGTCTGTTCCTCAGCCGCACCCGCTTCCCCACCCCGGGCATCTGCGTCACGGTCGCGATGGAGGGGCGCCGCGCGCTCCCCGTCGAGATCCAGGCGCTCGTGATCGCGAACGACGGCGAGCACCCCCGCCGCGTGACGAACGGAGTCGACGCGTCCCGGGTCGCGATGATCCTCGCGGTCCTCGAGCGGCAGGCGGGCATCCCCCTGCGGCGCTGCGACGTCTACGTGTCGACCGTCGGCGGCGTGAAGCTCATGGAGCCGGCGGCGGACCTGGCGATCGCGGTCGCCATCGCCTCCGCCCACGCCTACACGCCGCTGCGGCCCGGGATCGCCGCGTTCGGCGAGATCAGCCTCTCGGGAGACATCCGGCCCGCCTCCGGAGCGAAGCAGCGCGCCTCCGAAGCGACACGACTCGGGCACTCCTCGCACCTCGACTCCAGCGCCTTCACCCTCTCGAGCGCGATCACCCACGCGCTCGTCCCCGTTCCCGAGCGCATCCGTCCGGAGCGGGTGCCCACGCACTGACGGCCGCGTCCCCGGCACGCTGCACACGCACCCGTCCACCGCTCGGAGCCGCCGGCGCCCCCGTCCACCGCATGGTCGAGGATCGACACCGGAGGCGAACACGGGCTACATGGGCACTACCCGACAGCTCCGCGCGACCACCGCACGTGTCCGCTCCGCCGCGTCCGCCCGTCGCAGCCTGCCCCTAGACGCCGCCCCCGCCGCCGCCTCCGCCGCCCCCGCCCGAGCTGCCGCCGCCGCCCGCGCCGCCGCTCGAGGAGCTCGACGAGGATCCGACGTAGCTCGACGTCGACGACGAGAACGAGGACACGCTGCCGGCGAAGGCCGCCGCGTGGAAGCCGTTCGGTCCGGAGTACCAGACCGGCTCCTCGCCGGTGCGCTCGTAGGCCGACGCGAGCTCCGCCGACCACTCCTTCTCGAGACCGAAGAGCACGGCCCACGGCAGCAGGCGCTCCGTCACCTCGACCACCTCGACCGGTCCGACCGTGCGCCGGTCCGCCCCGCGGGGCGACTGCAGCATCGCGATCCGGTCGGCCTCGGCCAGGCGGATGTACAGCTCGAGCCCGCGCAGATGGTCGCGCAGCTCCGCGCCCGCGGCCGTCAGCGGCACCCTCGAGACCAGGATCGTCCCGACGACGGCCGCAACGATCGCGACCAGCATCAGCACGAGCGGGAGCGCTCCGCCGAAGGAGCCGGTCATCAGGAGGATCGCGCCCAGGAAGGCGGCCATGACACCCAGCAGCAGCGGGACGATCACGAGCACGCTGCCGCCGATCGTCCCGGCCTTCTTCAGTCCCGCCTCGGTCACCCGGTTGCCCAGCGCGGTCCGGAACTGTCCGACGGCCTTGCCGAACTCCTTGTCCTTGCCGGAGAGCTCACGCACCGTCCCCGGCACTTGGCCGAGTGCGATGTCGAGGAACTCGCGGTCGTCGGAGGCGAGGGGCCGCGGGCGTCCCGCGCGTCGCGTCGGCGTCGTCGCAGGGTCGAGCACCCGCACGGCGTACTCCTGCTTCCGCCCCTCCCCCGTCTCCTCGATGCGGACGAGACCGCGGACGGCGGCGTCCAGGAGTCCGGCCGCGGGGGCCTTCGACGTCTTCCGCAGCAGCGCGGCGGAGAGGAACAGCCCCTCCGCGGGCGGGTCGTACTCGGCGACGACGGTCGGGCGGCCGGGAGCGTCGCGGAGCACGGTCCGGCGGCGGTGCACAGCGAGCGCGAGGCCGATCAGGACCGCGGCGAGGCCGCCCAGCTGCACCCAGGACCAGCCGGAGGCGAGGTAGCGGTCGTCGCGCGGCGTGAAGGTCCCGGGAGCGAAGCCGATCGCCACGGTCACGTTCTCCCCCGGAGCCAGCGACTCCCCCGATGCCGTGACGACCGCGCCGTCGCGGCCGATCGGACAGGGCGTCGTCGAGCCCTCCGGTCCCCGGTAGCAGCTGACGGTCCCCGTCGCGGCGGAGGCCAGCGAACCGGCGAGCTCGACGCGCACGTCGTAGCGGTCGAAGGACTGGCGCCAGCCCGTGCCGTTGACGTCCCAGTAGAACTCGTCCTCGCCGCTGCGCGTGCCGGATCCAGGCAGGGTCGTGTTGTGCTGCGTGTAGGTGAAGACGTAGGTCTGGCTGCCGCTGACGAACTCGTCCGCCGCGCTGGTGACCAGGAGGAAGCCGTCCTCGCGCTCGGTGTCGACCGGCCGCGCCTCCCCGTCGCCGTCGGTGACGGACACCAGGTCGACGTCGGTCGGGTGCCCCTCGTAGTCGAGCGGGATCGCGCGCTGCATGCCGCGGTTCTGCGACGGCGGGAACTCGGCGACGAAGGTCTCGACAGTGGTCAGCGTCGAGCGGCCCTCCTCGTCGCGGTCGAGACGGAAGTCGGCCGAGTACTCCGAGAACCGGAAGCCGTCCACGTCCGCGCGCACGACACCCGCGACGGGCTGCGGAGCCGCGACGGGCTGCGGAGCCGCCACGGCCTGCGCCGCCGCTCCGCCGACCAGCAGCGGGACCGCGAGGGCCACGGCCGCCGCGCGCCGCGCGACCACCCCCGCCCGGCCGGTCGAGGCGGACAGGATCGTGCCGAGCAGCCCCCACATGCCTGCGATGCTACGCGCCGACGCTCGCCCGGCACGTCCCCCGGGCGGACTACTGGAGCAGGAACTGCGTGGGCGAACCCGAGGGGATGCCGGAGACCGATACCGACAGGTTGTAGGCGGCGCCGCCCGCCTCGACCGCCTCGCGACCGCCGGAGCAGGTGTCGGCGGAGGAGCGGGTGCGGTCCCACGTCAGCGCGCTGCCCGTCACCGAGCGGCCCGCCTGGAGGAGCACCGGCAGATCGGCCGCGCCGGTCTGGCAGTCGGTCGAGGTCCAGATCTGCTCGGAGCCGCTCGTGATCGTGAAGACCTGCTTGCTCGTGCCCGCGTCGATCACGCAGTCGGTGCTCGAGATGTTGGCCAGCGAGAGCGAGAGCTGCGGATCCTCGCCGGGCGCGTAGCTCGTGGCGTCCGTGACCGCGGTGACGGCGACGGAGTCGGCCGTGCAGGCGGGTGCGGCGCCGGGCGTCGCACCGGGCGAGGTGGTCGGGTAGAGCGTCGGCAGCACGACGGTCGGCGTGGGGCTCGACGCGGCGTCGGAGCCGGTCATCCGCGGGAGCAGCGACAGCACCACCGCCAGGCCCGCGACGATGACGACCAGCGCGAGCAGCACTCCGGCGCGGCGTCGCCGGTAGACCCGGGAGGGCAGGCGGCGGGGCGGCGGAGTCACCGGGACAGGCTACGACGTGGCGGCGGTCAGAGCGTCTTCAGCATGCGGGTGTTGCCGAGCGTGTTCGGCTTCACCCGGGCGAGGTCGAGGAACTCGGCGACTCCCTCGTCGGGAGAGCGGAGCAGCTCGGCGTAGACCTCGGGGTCGACGACCTTCTCGCCGATCGGCTCGAAGCCGTGGCGGGCGAAGAAGTCGACCTCGAAGGTGAGGCAGAACAGGCGCTTCAGGCCGAGCTCGCGCGCGTCGTTCTCGAGGCGCTCCAGGATGTGGTGGCCCACACCCCTCCCGAGCCAGTCCTGCGCGACCGCGAGGGTGCGCACCTCCGCGATGTCGTCCCACATCACATGCAGCGCACCGCAGCCGATCGCCGTCCCGTGGCCGTCCTCGGCGATGCGGAACTCCTGCACGGCGCCGTAGAGCACCACGCGGTCCTTGCCCAGGAGGATGCGCTCGTTCACGAGCGGCTCGCTGAGCTCCTGGATGAAGGGGACATCGCTCGTGCGCGCGCGGCGCACCGGGTACTTCCAATCGGCCATTCGACAAGCCTAGGCCGCACCGGGCGCGGGATCCTGCGAGCAGGCGCCCACCCCCCGGACGACGACGTGCCCGCCCCCTCGCGAGAGGGGACGGGCACGGGGTCGTTCGGCAGCCTGCTACGACATCAGGTCGGGCGTCGCCGGGCCGGCCGTGGCTGCTCCGGTGGACGCGCCGGCGCTGATCGAGATCAGACGCGGGGTCGTGGTGAAGACGAACTTGTTGTCGGCGAAGTCCACGTGGATGTGGTCTCCGGCGCCGAGCTCGCCGTGCAGGATCCGCTCGGACAGCTGGTCCTCGATCTCGCGCTGGATCGCCCGGCGCAGGGGGCGCGCACCGAGGGCCGGGTCGAATCCGACCTCGATCAGGCGCTCCTTGGCCGGCTGCGTCAGCTCCACCGTCATGTCGCGGTCGAGCAGGCGGTCGCCCAGGCGCTTGATGAAGAGGTCGACGATCTGGAGCAGCTCGGGCTTCGACAGCTGCGGGAAGACGATGACGTCGTCCACGCGGTTGAGGAACTCGGGCTTGAAGTGCTTCTTGAGCTCCTCGTTGACCTTGCCGCGCATGCGGTCGTACCCAGTGGCGTTGTCGCCCTCGATCTGGAACCCGACGGGACCACCGGCGATGTCACGAGCACCGAGGTTGGTGGTCATGATGATGACGGTGTTCTTGAAGTCGACGACACGGCCCTGGCCGTCGGTCAGTCGACCCTCCTCCAGGATCTGGAGGAGCGAGTTGAAGATGTCCGGGTGCGCCTTCTCGATCTCGTCGAAGAGGACCACGCTGAACGGCTTGCGGCGCACCTTCTCGGTGAGCTGGCCGCCCTCCTCGAAGCCGACGAACCCGGGAGGGGCGCCGAACAGCCGCGAGACGGTGTGCTTCTCGCCGTACTCCGACATGTCGAGCGAGATCATCGCGTTCTCGTCGTCGAAGAGGAACTCGGCGAGCGCCTTGGCCAGCTCGGTCTTCCCGACGCCCGTGGGGCCGGCGAAGATGAACGAGCCCGAGGGGCGCTTGGGGTCCTTGAGGCCCGCGCGGGTGCGGCGGATAGTCCGCGAGAGGGCCGCGATGGCCTCCTCCTGGCCGATGACGCGCTGGTGCAGGGCCTTCTCCATGAAGACGAGCCGCGAGGACTCCTCCTCGGTGAGCTTGAAGACCGGGATGCCCGTCGCCTGGGCGAGGACCTCGGCGATCAGGCCCTCGTCGACCACGCCGGTGGCCTTGACGTCGCCCGACTTCCACTGCTTCTCGAGGCGCAGGCGCTCACCGAGCAGCTGCTTCTCCTCGTCGCGCAGCGACGCGGCCTTCTCGAAGTCCTGGTCCTCGATCGCGGCCTCCTTGGCGGAGCGGACCACGGCGATGCGGTCGTCGAAGTCGCGCAGCTCCGGCGGCGCCGAGAGGATCGAGAGGCGCAGGCGTGCGCCGGCCTCGTCGATCAGGTCGATCGCCTTGTCGGGGAGGAAGCGGTCGCTGATGTAGCGGTCGGCCAGATTGGCCGCCGAGACGATCGCGCCGTCGGTGATGGACACCTTGTGGTGCGCCTCGTAGCGGTCGCGCAGCCCCTTGAGGATGTTGATCGTGTGGGGCAGCGACGGCTCCGCGACCTGGATCGGCTGGAAGCGGCGCTCGAGAGCGGCGTCCTTCTCGAAGTGCTTGCGGTACTCGTCGAGCGTGGTCGCGCCGATGGTCTGCAGCTCGCCGCGGGCGAGCAGCGGCTTGAGGATCGAGGCGGCGTCGATCGCGCCCTCAGCGGCCCCTGCGCCGACGAGGGTGTGGATCTCGTCGATGAAGGTGATGATGTCGCCGCGGGTGCGGATCTCCTTCGTGACCTTCTTCAGGCGCTCCTCGAAGTCACCGCGGTAGCGGGATCCGGCGATGAGCGAGCCGAGGTCGAGCGTGTAGAGCTGCTTGTCCTTCAGCGTCTCGGGCACGTCGCCGCGCACGATCGCCTGGGCGAGGCCCTCGACGACGGCGGTCTTGCCGACGCCGGGCTCGCCGATCAGGACGGGGTTGTTCTTGGAGCGGCGGGAGAGGATCTGCATGACCCGCTCGATCTCCTTCTCGCGCCCGATGACCGGGTCGAGCTTGTTGTCGCGCGCCGCCTGGGTGAGGTTGCGTCCGAACTGGTCGAGGATCTGCGATCCCCCCTGAGGCTGCTGCTGCTCACCGCCCACGGCGACCTGCTCCTTGCCCTGGTAGCCGGAGAGCAGCTGGATGACCTGCTGGCGCACGCGGTTCAGGTCGGCACCGAGCTTGACCAGCACCTGAGCGGCGACGCCCTCGCCCTCGCGGATGAGGCCGAGCAGGATGTGCTCGGTCCCGATGTAGTTGTGGCCGAGCTGCAGCGCTTCGCGCAGGGACAGCTCGAGGACCTTCTTCGCCCGAGGCGTGAAGGGGATGTGGCCGGTCGGCTGCTGCTGCCCCTGGCCGATGATGTCCTGCACCTGCTCGC
The DNA here is from genome assembly GCF_009834265.1 of Rathayibacter sp. VKM Ac-2805. Classification (NCBI taxonomy): domain Bacteria; kingdom Bacillati; phylum Actinomycetota; class Actinomycetes; order Micrococcales; family Microbacteriaceae; genus Rathayibacter; species Rathayibacter sp. VKM Ac-2805. Next base: position 695,488 of record NZ_CP047185.1, on the reverse strand, counting down.
GCACAGCGTCGAGCGAGATCCCGAGGGACTCGAGCGCCTTGGCGGCCACTCCCTCGCCCTCGTGGATCAGGCCGAGCAGGATGTGCTCCGTGCCGATGTAGTTGTGATTGAGCATCTTGGCCTCTTCCTGGGCCAGGACGACGACGCGCCGCGCGCGATCGGTGAATCTCTCGAACATGCTGTCACTCCCTACAGAACCCGCAGGGGTGGGCTCCGATACGTCGACTGTAACCAGCGCTCCCCCCGGTGAGCAGGCCTGTTCGCCCTGGGCGTGCACGCGATCCGGAGGGGTGCGGGCGGCGGTCCGGTCCACCGGTCCATGCGAAGGCATACACTTCCCGCATGAGCAACCTGGAGGAGCATCCCGACGAGCTCCCCGTCGCCGCGGAGCCGGTCCCTCGCGAGCCCGGCGCGGTCGAGATCCTGGAGGCGCGGCTCGTCCCGCTCGGCGGTCCGCGCGCGATCGAGGTGCGCCGCACCCTCCCCCAGCGCTCGCGCTCGACGATCGGCGCATGGTGCTTCGCCGACCACTACGGCCCGGTGCGGCTCGGCGAGGAGGCCGGGATGGACGTCCCGCCGCACCCGCACACCGGCCTGCAGACCGTGAGCTGGCTCTTCGAGGGCGAGATCGAGCACCGCGACAGCGTCGGCAGCCTCGCCGTGGTGCGCCCGGGCGAGCTCAACCTGATGACGGCCGGACGCGGCATCTCGCACTCGGAGGTCTCGACCGGGGGCGCGCCCGTCCTGCACGGGGTGCAGCTCTGGGTCGCGCTGCCCGAGGAGGCGCGGCTCGTCGATCCGTTCTTCGAGCACCACCGCGGCGTGCCCGTGGATCTGCCCGGCGCGCTGGTGCGCGTCTTCGTCGGAGGGATGCTGGGCGCGTCGGTGCCCGCGAGCACCTTCACTCCGCTGGTCGCCGCGCAGATCGACCTCGAGCCGGGTGCCCGGGTCGAGCTGCCGGTCGAGGAGTCGTGGGAGTACGGCGTGCTCGTCGACGCCGGCCCCGTGGCGGTCGAGGGCGCGGACGTCCCGCGCTCGGACCTCGCCTACCTGGCGCCCGGCCGCTCGCACCTGGTGCTGACCGCCGGGGACGCGGGCGGGCGCGTGGTGCTGCTCGGCGGCGAGCCGTTCGCCGAGGAGCTGGTGATGTGGTGGAACTTCGTAGGCCGCAGCCACGACGACGTGGCGGCCGCCCGCGAGCGCTGGCAGTCCGACGTGATCGCCGGCGCGGATCCGACGGGCCCGTTCGGCACCGTCGACGGGTACGGCGGACGCGCGCTCCCCGCGCCCGTGCTGCCGACCGTGCGCCTCAAGCCGCGCCGCCGGGCCTGAGCGGAGACCGTCAGTCCGAGGCGCTCCGAGGCGGTGCCGCCGAAGCGGGAGCGCGGAAGTCGCGATGATCCTGCTCGACCACCGCGACTCCCGCGCTCTCACCGGTGCGTCAGGACGCGTCCGACTCCTTCTTCGCGGCGGCCTTCGCAGCGGCCTCGCGATCGGTGGCCTCGGCCGTCTCGCGGAAGGCGCGGCGCGGATCCTGCAGCGCGCTCATCGGCGAGAGGTCGCGCGGAGTGACGGCGTCGACGAGCCAGCCCGTGATGATCCGCCACTTGCGGTCCAGGGTCGGCATCGCCGCTCCGTGGTAGGCGCGGTGCGCGAGCCAGGCGGGGAGGCCGCGCAGCTTCACGCCCTTGATCAGGCCCGCGCCCTTGCCGATGCCGTACTCGGCGACGGTCCCGACGGAGGCGTGGCGGTACTCCTCCACGGTGCCTCCGGTGAGGTCGGCGATGATGTTGCGCGCCAGGAGCTTGGCCTGCCGGACCGCGTTCTGCGCGTTCGGCGGGTAGTACGCGGGCTGCTTCTCGCTGGTGAGGTCCGGCACCTGCGCGCCGTCGCCGGCCGCCCAGGCGCCGCCCACCGGCTCGCCGTCCTCGCGGATGACCCGCAGGCGCGCATCCGCCATGACGTGGCCCTTCGGCCCGCGGGGCGCGTCGGTCGCGTCGAGGATCGGGTTCGGCTTCACGCCGGCGGTCCACACGATCGTGGCCGTCGGGATGCGCTCGCCCGAGGAGAGCTCCACGACGCCGTCCTCGCAGGAGGGCATCGTCGTCTTCAGGTGCACGTGCACGCCGCGCGAGCGGAGGTGGTCGAGCGTCCACTTCGAGAGCTCGGGACCGACCTCGGGGGCGACCCGGTCCAGTGCCTCGACGAGGTGCCAGGTGACGTCGCCCATCGAGAGGGAGGGCTGCGCGGCGAGGGTCTTGCGGCTGAGGTCGAGCAGCTCGCTCAGCGCCTCGACGCCGGTGTAGCCGCCACCGACGAAGACGAAGGTGAGCAGGCGCCGGCGCTCGGCGGGATCGGTGGTGAGCGCCGCCTTCGCGATGTTCTCGATGACGCGGTCGCGCAGGTGCGCCGCCTCCTCCACCGTCTTGAAGCCGATGCCGTGCTCGGCGAGACCCGGTGTGGGGAACGTGCGGGTGACGGCTCCGAGCGCGAAGACGACCTGGTCGAACTCGATCGTGCGGGTGGAGCCGTCCATCGCGGCGACGGTGGCGCTGCGCTCGGCGAGGCTCACGCCGGTGATCGCGCCGCGGATCACGCGGGTGCGCTTGAGCGCGGAGACCAGCGGCACCGTGACGTGGCGCGGCTGGACGTGCCCGCCGGCGACCTCGGGCAGCAGCGGCTGGTAGGTCATGTAGGGGTTCGGCTCGACGACGGTGACGTCGATCGGCGCCTCCCCCCGTCTCTTCTCGAGGCCCCAGGCCGTGTACAGGCCGACGTAGCCGCCGCCGAGGACGAGGATGCGCGTCGTACGGGATGCCGTCATGTCCGTTCCCTTCTCGAACCCGGCGCCGGGCAGGCGGAACCGGATGGTGCTGAGGACGCTCCGACGCTACGCCTGCTCGGTCCCGCGCACAGGCCCTTGCGTCACGAGCCGGGGCATCGCATCCTCCGCCGTCCCGCGAGGGCAGCGGACGGGAGCCGCGCTACTGCAGCGCCGAGGTGAGCCGCGCCAGGTTGTCGAGCAGGGTCGAGCGGAGCGGCTGCTGCCGCCACTCGCGGAGGGTCAGCTCACGGGAGTGCTCGCGGTAGTCCTGCTGCACCTGGCGCAGGTCCTCGACGAACTCCGCGCCGCGCACCATCAGCGAGACCTCGAGGTTGAGCGTGAAGGAGCGCATGTCCATGTTGCTCGAGCCGATCACGGCGACGTCGTCGTCGATCGTGAAGTGCTTCGCGTGCAGGATGGTCGGCTTGCGGTACATCCAGATGCGCACGCCCGCGGTCAGCAGCGTCTCGTAGTACGAGCGCTGGGCGTGGTAGACCACGGCCTGGTCGCCGATCTCGGAGACGAAGAGCTCCACGTGCACGCCCCGCCGGGTCGCCGTCGTGATCGCGTAGAGCATCGCCTCGTCGGGCACGAAGTACGGGCTGGTGATGATGATCGACTTCTGCGCCGAGTAGAGCAGCGTCAGGAACAGGCGCAGGTTGTTCTCGCCCTCGAACCCCGGCCCGCTCGGCACCACCTGGCAGTCGATGGTGTCGCGCTGCTGCAGCGCCTCCATCGGCTCCGACTCCCGCAGGAGCAGCTCGTCGGTCTCGCTGTACCAGTCGGTGATGAAGATGGCGTTGATGCCCTGCACCACCGGCCCCTCGAGGCGCACCATCAGGTCGTGCCAGTGCAGGCCGCGGCGGATGTTGCCGCGCTTGTTGTAGCTGGAGTCGACGACGTTCTGCGAGCCCATGAAGGCCGCGTTGCCGTCGACGATCAGCAGCTTGCGGTGGTTGCGCAGGTCCGGCCGCTGGTACTGGCCGCGCCACGGCCGCACGGGGAGCATGTACGACCACGAGGCGCCCGCCCGCTCGAGGGCGCGCAGCCGGCGATGGGTGCCGCTGTAGTAGCCGGGCACGCGGATCGACGCGATGTGGTCGAGGAGGATCCGCACCCGCACCCCGCGGGCCACCGCGCGGTCGAGCGCGTCGAAGAAGGGCGCCGTGGTCGAGTCGGCGGCGAGGATGTAGAACTCGCAGTGCACGTACCGGCGGGCGCGGTCGATCTCGGCGGCCATCGCACGGATGGTCTGCTCGTAGTCGCCCTGGAGCCGCGCGTCGTTCCCGCCGACCAGCGGCATCGCGCCGAGGTTGCGGTTGAGGGTGACGACCGACTCCAGCCACTGCGGCCACGGGTGCTCCCGGGCGACCCGGTCGATGCCGTCAGTCGATTCCAGGATGAACCGGTTGATCTCCTGCTGCTTCCGGCGGCGCTTGCGCGGCAGCCGGTAGCTCCCGATGAAGAGGAACAGCAGGATGCCGACGTACGGGATCAGGAAGATCGCCATCAGCCAGGCGAGGCCGGTCGTCGGACGGCGGTTGCGCGGCACCACGATGACGGCGATCACGCGCACCACGAGCTCGACGACGACGGCCGCGATCGGGAGGATCACCCCCCAGTCGGGAGCGGGCACCGCGCCTCCTCGTTCGTCGTGCGGAGCCGCTCACCGGGCGCGGGAGGCACCCGCGCGGCGGCGGTGGTCAGGAGGCGTCGCGGGGAGGCAGGCCGCGGCGCTCGCGCTCGCGGGCCTCGATGCGGTCGTACGCGCGGCGCTCGTTGCGGTCCGAGCGGATGAGGGCGCGCATCACGAACCAGAAGATGGCTCCGACCGTGATCGTCGGCACGAGGGCCCACAGCCCCTGGTTCCACAGCTCCCAGTCCATGCGGCGATCCTACCCGCGGCACCGGCGCGGGAGCCGTGAGCCCGGCGGCCCGTGCGCCCACCGGCCTTCCCGGGCGCTGCCGCTACTGGCTCTTGACCGACTTGTTCAGCGCCGCGGCGTCGGAGTTGAGGCCCTCCAGCTCCGAGCGCAGGCCGTCGTACACGGCGATGTCCGCGTCGATGGCGGCCCGGGTGGCGTCGACGGCCTGGCTGCGGGCGAGCAGATCGGCGCGCTCCGCCTCGAACTCGGCCGTCGATCCGAAGTCGCCGCTGTCGGCGCGCGAGTTGAAGTCGTCGATCTCGACGTTGAGCGCGTCGTACTCGGCGTTGTTCGCGTCGACCCGCGCCGTGAGGTCGGCGTACATCGTCTCGATCCGGGAGACCAGGTCCTCGATGCGGTTCTCGAGATCGGTGAAGACCGCCTCGTAGCGGGCGTTCAGGCCCACGACGACGGAGCGGTCGTCGAAGAACTCGGCGTAGTGCGCCTCGAGCGCCGGCGGCAGGTCGGCCACCTCGGTCCCCAGGATCGAGTGCAGCTCGTTGACGCGCTCGCCGAGGCCGCCGGTGCGGTACAGCTCGAGGCGCTCGGCGATCGTGCCGTCCTGCGGGAGGGTCTCGTACGCGGCCTCGAGCTCGGCGCCCAGCTCGGCCTGCTCCTCCGCGTCGAGCCGCACCCACGCGGCGTGCAGCATCTCGTGGGCCGCCGTGACGTCGCGGATCCCGTCGAGGTCGGGATTAGCGACGTCCGAGATGTAGATGCTGGTGCCGGTGTAGCAGCCGAGGACGATGTCGTCGGAGGCGCCGTAGCCGCAGAGGTCGTTGAAGCCGGCGGTCGGCTCGACCGACGGGCTCGACGCGTAGTAGAGGGCGCGGCCGCGGTCCGACATGGCGGTCCGCTCCGCGAAGCCGGCGATCGTGGGGTCGGGCGTGAACGCCTCGGCCGCCCGCCGGTCGGCCAGCGCGGTGCCGACGTCGCCGGAGGAGGTGAGGATGCTCGCGGCGACCGCGGTCCCCACTCCGAACTGCGCGATCGTGAGGACGCCCGCCGCGACGGCCGCGACGATGCTCGATGCCCTGACCATGTCTCCCCCTCGGCTCCTGCGACCCTACTTGACGAGCGGGAACAGGATCGTCTCGCGGATCCCGAGGCCGGTGATCGCCATCAGGAGGCGGTCGATGCCCATGCCCATGCCGCCGGTGGGGGGCATGCCGTGCTCGAGGGCGCGGAGGAAGTCCTCGTCCAGGCGCATCGCCTCGTCGTCGCCGGCGGCGGCCTGGCGGGCCTGCTCGACGAAGCGCTCGCGCTGCACGACCGGGTCGATCAGCTCGGAGTAGCCGGTGGCCAGCTCGAAGCCGCGGACGTAGAGGTCCCACTTCTCGACGACGCCCGGGATGCTGCGGTGCGCGCGCACGAGCGGCGAGGTGTCGACGGGGAAGTCCATCACGAAGGTCGGACGCGTCAGGCCGCCCTTCACGAAGTGCTCCCACAGCTCCTCGACGTACTTGCCGTGCGTGGGGATGTGCACCTCGACGCCCTCGCGCGCGGCGAGGGCCTCGAGCTCGGCGAGCTCCGTCTCCGGCGTGATCGCGATGCCGGCCGCGAGCGACAGGCTCTCGTACATCGAGATGCGGTCCCACCGGCCGCCGAGGTCGAACTCGGTGCCGTCGGCCCAGGTGACCACGTGCGAGCCCGCGACGGCCTGCGCCGCGTTCTGGATCAGCTCCTGGGTGAGGTCGGCGATCGAGTTGTAGTCGCCGTACGCCTGGTAGGCCTCGAGCATCGCGAACTCGGGCGAGTGGGTGGAGTCGGCGCCCTCGTTGCGGAAGTTGCGGTTGATCTCGAAGACCCGGTCGATGCCGCCGACGACGGCGCGCTTGAGGTAGAGCTCGGGCGCGATGCGCAGGTACAGCTCGGTGTCGAACGCGTTCGAGTGCGTGGCGAAGGGGCGGGCGGAGGCGCCGCCGTGCATCACCTGCAGCATCGGGGTCTCGACCTCGAGGAACTCGTGCGAGGCGAAGGTGTCGCGGAGGGAGGCGTTCACGCGGGCGCGGGTGACGACCGTCTCGCGGGCCTGGGGGCGCACGATCAGGTCGAGGTAGCGCTGGCGCATCCGGGTCTCGTCGCCGAGCTCGTTGTGCAGGTTCGGCAGCGGCAGGATCGCCTTCGCGGCGATCGTCCACTCCGACACCCACACGCTCAGCTCGCCGCGCTTGCTCGAGACGACCTCGCCCTCGACGAAGAGGTGGTCGCCCAGGTCGACGAGCTCCTTCCACGCCGCGAGCGACTCCTCGCCCACGTCGCCGAGCGAGACCATGGCCTGGATCCGCTCGCCGTCGCCGGCCTGCAGCGTCGCGAAGCAGAGCTTGCCCGTGTTGCGCTGGAACACCACGCGGCCCGCGAGGCCGACGCGCTCGCCGGTCTTCACGTCCGGCTCGATGCCCTCGTGGCGCGCCCGGACGGCCGCGATGGTGTCGGTGACTCCGACCGCGACGGGGTAGGCGCCGGCGCCGAGGTCGTCGCCCGCGAGCTCGAGCAGGCGCTCGCGCTTGGCGAGGCGGACGGCCTTCTGCTCGGAGGCCTCCTGCTGCGCGGCCCGCTCGGCGGCGGCCTGCTCGGCGGCGGACTGCTCGGCGGCGGGGGTCGTGGACTCGGGGACGTCGGGGGTGTCGGCCATGAGGGGTCGCGGTGCTTTCGGTTCGGGGCGGACGGCCGCGATCAGGCGAGCAGGATCGGGGCGTTGTCGAGGAGGCGGGTGGTGCCGACGATCGCGGCGACGAGCACGAGTGCCGGGCCGCGGTGGTCGGCGTCGACCGGGAGGAGCGTCGCGGGATCCACGACGACGAGGTAGTCCAGCTTAACGAGCGGCTCGGCGTGCGCGACGGCCTCGGCGGCCTCGATCGCCGCGGCGGCACCGCGGTCCGCGGCTTCCGCGGCGGCCGCGAGGAGGCGCGGCAGCACGAGGCCCGCGCGGCGCTGCTCCTCGTCGAGGTAGCGGTTGCGGCTGGAGCGGGCGAGCCCGTCCTCCTCCCGCACGATGCCGACGCCCTCGATCTCCACGGGCAGGTCGAGGTCGCGGACCATGCGGCGCACGAGGAACAGCTGCTGCGCGTCCTTCTGCCCGAAGACCGCGACGTCCGGCTGGGCGATGCTCAGGAGCTTGGCGACGACGGTGAGCATCCCGTCGAAGTGGCCCGGCCGCGCGCGCCCCTCGTAGAGGCCGCCGACCTCGCCCGCGACGACCCGCGTCGAGGACGGCCCGTCGGGGTACATCTCGGCGACTCCCGGAGCGAAGAGGAGGTCGGCCCCGGCCGCGTCGAGCAGGGCGGTGTCGCCCTCGAGGTCGCGCGGGTAGCGGTCCAGGTCCTCGGACGGGCCGAACTGCAGCGGATTCACGAACACCGACACGACGACGACGTCGGCCAGCTCGCGAGCCCGCTCGACGAGGGCGAGGTGCCCGGCGTGCAGGGCGCCCATCGTCGGCACGAGCGCGATGCGCCGACCGGCCCGCCGCGCCTCCTGCAGCCGCTCGCGGAGGTCGCCGATGCGGTGGACGGTGCTGATCACCCGACGATGCTACCGGCGGTCCCGCGGCCGCCGGGGCCCTCGGCACCGGGACGCCGTGCTCCTCCGCGAGGCACCGCCTCCCGAGCGGCGTCCCACCCGGGGAGCGGCGTCACGAGCGGCACCGCGCGTCAGCCCGCCGCGCGGCGCAGGGCGTCGTCGACGGAGGAGCGGACGAGGCTGGAGAGGAAGAAGCCCGGCTTCTCGACGCCGATGCCCGCCAGCAGTCCCGCCGCCTGGTCGACGATCGCCGTCGAGAAGGTCGTGGCGGTCGAGACGGCCTCCGCGTAGGCGGCGCGGTCCGACTCCGCCACGGTCACCGGCTCCCCGCCCATCTCGACCACCAGCGCCTGCGCGATCGGCAGCACCGGGCCCGGTGCCGACACGGCGAAGTAGGTCTCGGCGAGGCGCGCCAGGTCGAGGCTGGTGCCGCTGAAGGCCATCGCCGGGTGGACTGCCAGGGGGATGACCCCGGAGGCGAGCGCCGGAGCGAGCACCCCGTAGCCGTGCTCAGGCGCCGTGTGCAGCACCAGCTGGCCGGGCTGCCACGCCCTGGTCGCGGCGAGCCCCGCGACCAGGGCGGCGATCTCGCTGCCGGGGACGGCGACGATCACCAGCTCGCTGCGCTCGACGAGCTCGGGGATCGCGAGCACGGGGACTCCGGGGAGCAGCGCGTCGGCGCGCTCGCGGCCGCTCTCGCTGGTGGTGGCGATCCCGATCACGGCGTGGCCGGCCCCGGCGAGCGCGGCACCGAGCACCGGTCCCACGCGTCCGGCACCGATCACGCCGACGCCCAGGCGTCCGTCGCGGCGGTTCTCAGGCATGCGGTTCCCCCTCCGGAGCGGGCCAGTCGGGCAGGGCGGGTGCGGCCGCCCGCCGCCCCCACTGGTGGCTCGCGTCGCGGTCGGCGGCCCGCACTCCGGCCGTCGCGAGGCTCTCGAAGAAGGCGAGTCCGTCGGCTGCGCTCATCACCGGCACGAGCGGAGTGACGGGGCCGGCCACCGTGTGCACGCGCGCCGAGGCCAGCCCGAGCAGGCGCTGGAGCGGTCCCTGCTGGACCCCGACGCTCTGCATCCGCGCCAGGGGCACCACGGCGACCCGCCGCCAGACCGCTCCACTGCGCAGGATCGCGACCTCGTCCGTCAGCCGGTACCCGGTCCTCCGAAACGAGAAGGGGCGGAGCCACACCGCCGAGCGCGGCGCCCGGGTGAAGCCGGCCGCGTCGCGGTGCCGGAGTGCGTCTCCGACGGGCGTCGACTCCGCTCCCTCGGCCGGTCCGGGCAGCAGGAGGGCGAGGACGCGCTCGACGGCGGCGAGGTCGCCGACCGGCAGGATCGTGGTGTTCGGCTCGCCGTTCGCCCCGCGGGAGGCCGCGTGGCCGGCGCGGTCGATCCGCACCTGCCACCAGCCGAAGGGGCGCCAGAGCAGCGGCTGCGTGATCTCGACGGCGTGGATCCGGCCGGGCGGGATCGTGTCGCTGCTGGTCGAGAGCACGCCGTAGCCGACCCGCACGCCGTCGGGCGTCGCGGCGATCGAGTACCGGAGCGAGCGCACGAACTGGCGGACGTAGTAGCTGCCCGAGCCGATCAGGCCCGGCAGGATCGCGAAGAGCACGTAGGGCGAGCCGTAGACGGCGACGAACACCACGGCGACGACCGAGGCGGCCAGGAACAGCGTGAAGCCGCTGAAGACGAGCGAGCCGAGGAGCCGGCCCGGCGGGATCGAGACGACCGACTCGGGCGGCGTCTCGTCCTGAGGCTCGCCGAACTCCTCCAGCCGGCGCGCCAGGAACCCGCCCGCCGGAGCCGCACCGTCGACCGTCGCCTCCCGCTCGCGCACCCCGGACGCGAGCCGCAGGATGTCGCGGCGCAGGGCGTCAACCAAGCGCGACCCGAGGTACGACAGCTGGACGTTCGCGTCCTGCCCGGCCACGCTCACCTCGAGCTTCGCGGCTCCGAACAGCCGCGCGAACAGCGGACGCTGCACCGCGATGCCCTGGATGCGGTCCAGCCGCGCCCGCCGGTTGGTCCGGAAGAGCACGCCGGAGCGCACCTCGACGAGCTCGTCCGTGATGCGGAAGGTGTGCATCCGCCAGGACAGCCAGAACGCGAAGACGGCGACCGCCAGGCCCACCGCGACCGCCAGCAGCGCCCAGCCGACGAGACCGCGGCGCAGCAGCTCGTCGACCGGATCGCCGCTCTCGAACCCCTCCGGCCCGGGCAGGAACAGCTCGACCAGGCGCTCGCGGAGGTTCGTGATCACGATGCCGAGGACGACCAGCAGGCCGATCCCGCCCTTGAGGACCGGGGTCGCGGGATGGAGGCGGTGCCACTCCCCGTCGGCGAGGTCCGTCTCGACGGCGCGGAGCTCGGTCACAGGCCGGCCCGGCGCGACTCGGCGAGCTCGACGAGGCGGTCGCGGAGCTCCTCCGCGTCCTGCTCGGCCAGGCCCGGGATGCTGACGCCGGTCGCCGCGGCGGCGGTGACGAAGCGGAGGTCGGCGAGGCCGAGCGCCCGGGCGAGCGGCCCGCGGTTGACGTCGATGAGCTGCATCCGCCCGTACGGCACCGACACGAAGCGCTGGAACATGATGCCGCGGCGGAAGAGCAGGTCGTCCTGGCGCAGGAGGTAGCCGTAGGCGCGCGCACGGCGCGGGGCCACGATCAGGAGGGTCACCGCTAGGGCGGCCGCGGCGGCCAGCGGGACCCAGCCCCACGGCAGGCCGATCAGCATCAGCACCACGGGCACGGCGAGCAGCAGCACGCTCGACACGACGGCCGACACGATCTCGACCGCGACGTACCGGGGCGAGACGCGGCGCCACTCCCCCGTGATGTCGAGGCGGTCCCGCCGGCGTCCCCTCGCGTCGCGGCGGGTCGTCGGCGACGCGTCCTCGGGCTCGGCGGGCATGGCGTCGTCCTCACTGCCCGCGGCGATCCGGGCGTCGGCGTCAGGCGTGGTTCACCTCGCCGACGGCGCTGTCGTCGTCGTCGCTCGGCGGGATGGTGCACAGGTGCTCGGCGACCAGGCCGGCCACCAGCAGGACGAGCGCACCCACGATGGTCGCGACGTCCTGCCACACGGAGCCTAGCGAAGGGATCGCACGGCTCAGCAGGTACACCAGGATGCCGCCGGAGGCTCCGAGCAGCAGAGCACCGACGTGGCTGGACGCCTTCGCCAGCACCACGACGCGCATCGCCCGGAACGGATCGATGGGCCGGCGCAGCGTGCCCTTCGTGGCGCGGTGGATCGGGACGGCGAAGCCGAGCACGAGGGCCGCGACCACGATCAGGGTCAGCGGAACCGTCAGCGGCGGGATGAGCACGGGGCGGCCGGCGGCGGCGATCGCGAGGTCGAGGAGGAACCCCGCGACGGCCCCGGCGAGGCCGAGTCCGAGCAGGGTGCTGATGCGGGTGCGCCTCACGGGGTCCTGCTCTCGGGGTCGGCGGTGCTGCCGCGGGCGGAGTCGCGCCCCGGCCAGGTCAACCCGGCCGGGTGGTCGGTCACGCGGTCGGTCGCCCGTGCGCGCAGCTCGGCCACGGGTCCGGCTCCGGGAAGGACCGCCGCCGGCTCGGCGTCGAGCCACGGCTCGAGCACGAACGCCCGCTCGGCCGCCCGCGGGTGCGGGAGGGTCAGGTGCGCGTCGTCGCGGAGCACGCCGCCGACCGCGATCACGTCGATGTCGAGTGTCCGGTCGCCCCAGCGCTCCTCGCCCTCGCCGCGGATCCGGCCTCCGGCCGCTTCGATCGCCGCCGTCGCCGCGAGCAGGTCGTCGGGCTCGAGGACGGTCGAGCCGGTCACGACCGCGTTGAGGTACCCGGGCGCGTCCTCGTCGACGCCCTCGGGCTTCCACGCGGGCGACTCGACGACCTTGGACACCGCCTCGATGCGCAGGCCCGGCGTCGTGGCGAGGGCCCGCAGCGCCTCCTCGAGGTGCGCCAGGCGGTCGCCGAGGTTGCTGCCGAGCGCGAGCACGACGTGGCGCACCGGGCGGACGCGCTCCTGCCGCGGCCTCACGAGCGGGTCCTCGTGATCTGCACGGCGACGTCCTCGAACGGCAGCGGGATCGGCGCGTCCGGCTTGTGGACGGTGATGCGGACGACGTCGGCGGCGGCGAAGCCCAGGGCGACCCGGGCGAGGCGCTCGGCCAGGGTCTCGATGAGGTCGACCGGGTCGCGGGTCACCGCGTCGGCCAGGGCGATCGCGAGCTCGCCGTAGTGCACCGTCTCGGCCAGCGCGTCGCCCTCGGCCGCCGGCGCGGTGTCGAGCCAGACCGTCGCGTCGATCACGAAGTCCTGTCCGTTCTCGCGCTCGAAGTCGAAGACGCCGTGGTGCGCGCGCACGCGCAGCCCGGTGAGGGTGATGGAGTCGCGCACGGCCAGGGCGGCGGGGTCGATCGCGGTCACGGGGTCTCCTCCTGGAGTCGGGCGGCGAGGGCCAGGGCACGGGCGGACGAGCGGACGTCGTGGACCCGGACGCCCCAGGCGCCGTGCTCGGCGGCGATGAGGCTCAGCATGGCGGAGACCTCGTCGCGCTCGGCGGCCGGGGCGCCGGCGGGGGCGAACGGAGCGAGGAACCGCTTGCGCGAGTGGCCGACCAGGACCGGGAAGCCCAGCGAGACGATCGCGTCGAGCCCGGCCAGCAGCGCCCAGTCGTGCGCGCCGACCTTCGCGAAGCCGAGGCCGGGGTCGAGCAGGAGGCGGTCGTCCCGGATCCCGGCCTCACGGGCGGCGTCGACGCGGCGCTCGAGCTCGCCGCGGACGTCCGCCACCACGTCGCCGTAGGACGCGAGAGCGGTCATGCCCGCGCTGTGCCCGCGCCAGTGCATCGCGATGTAGACGGCGCCGCGCTCGGCGACGAGCGGGAGCATCCGCGGATCGGCGAGGCCGCCGGAGACGTCGTTGACGACGACGGCGCCGGCGTCCAGGGCGGCCTCCGCCGTGGCGGCGCTCATCGTGTCGATGCTGACGCGCACCCCCTCCGCGGCGAGGGCGCGGACGACGGGCAGCACGCGGCCCTGCTCGGCGGCGGAGTCGACGCGGGCCGCACCGGGGCGGGTGCTCTCGCCGCCGACGTCGACCAGGTCCGCGCCGAACGCGGCGGGTCCGTCCCCGGCGGGCCGGGTCAGGTCGAGGCCGTGACGGACGGCGTCGTCGACGGACAGCCAGCGGCCGCCGTCGCTGAACGAGTCCGGAGTGACGTTGAGGATCCCGAGGAGCGCGGCGCGTCCGGTCGGCGTGAGGTCGGCGACGGTGGTGGCCACGTCACTCCTCCCGGGCGGCGCCGATCAGCGCGATGATCTCGGCGCGGGCGGCCGGGTCGGCGAGGGAGCCGCGGGCGGCGACCGTCACGGTCGAGCTCGCAGTCTGGCGCGGCCCGCGCATCCGCACGCAGCCGTGCTCGGCGTCGACCACGACGAGCACTCCCTCGGGAGCGAGGCCCTGCTCGAGCGCGTCGGCGATCTGCTCGGTCATCCGCTCCTGGATCTGCGGTCGCGACGCGACCGTCTCGACCACGCGCGGCAGCCGGCCGAGGCCGACGACCCGCTCGCGCGGCCGGTAGGCGATGTGCGCGACGCCGAGGAACGGCAGGAGGTGGTGCTCGCAGACGGAGCGGAAGGCGAGGTCGCGCATGATCACCGTCTGGTCGAGCGGCGACTCCTGGCCGCCCTCGACCACCGCGAACGTCTCGGTCAGCTGGGCTGCGGCGTCGTCGTCGAACCCGCCGAAGAACTCCTCGTACGCCTCGGCGAACCGCCGCGGCGTGTCGAGGAGTCCCTCGCGGCCCGGGTCGTCCCCGATGGCCGCGAGGATCTCGGCGACGGCCGCCTCGATGCGCGCCTTGTCGACGGGCACGCGCGCGCTACGCCGTCGCGGGGCGCGGGTTGATCAGCGGCGGGCGCTTCGGCGCGACCTCGTCGGCACCAGCGGAGGAGACTCCCCCGTCGGTCGCACCCGAGTCGATCGGCGCCTTGGCGACCGGAACCGCGATGGGCGGCAGGTCGGACAGGGGGCGCTTGTCGCTCGAGAGCCACTGCGGGCGCTCGTCGATGCGGCGGACGTCCTTGAAGATCTCGGCCAGCTGGTCGTGGTCGAGCGTCTCCTTCTCGAGCAGCTCCATCGCGAGGCGGTCGAGGATGTCGCGGTTGTCGTTGATGACCTGCCACGCCTCGTCGTGCGCCTGCTCGATGAGCTGGCGCGTCTCGGCGTCGACCGTCTCGGCGATCTGCTCGGAGTAGTCGCGCTGGTGGCCCATGTCGCGGCCGAGGAACATCTCGCCCGACGACTGGCCGAGCTTGACCGCTCCGACGTTCGCGGACATGCCGTAGTCGGTGACCATCTTGCGGGCGATGGAGGTCGCCTTCTCGATGTCGTTCGACGCTCCGGTGGTGGGGTCGTGGAAGACGATCTCCTCCGCGACGCGGCCGCCCATCGCGTACGTGAGCTGGTCGAGGAGCTCGTTGCGGGTCGTGGAGTACTTGTCCTCCAGCGGGAGCACCATCGTGTAGCCGAGGGCGCGACCGCGCGGAAGGATCGTGACCTTGGTCACGGGGTCGGTGTGGCGCATCGCCGCCGCCGCCAGAGCGTGTCCGCCCTCGTGGTAGGCGGTGATCAGCTTCTCCTTGTCGCGCATGACCCGCGTGCGGCGCTGCGGCCCCGCGATGACGCGGTCGATGGCCTCGTCGAGCGCGCGGTTGTCGATCAGCTGCGCGTTGGAGCGGGCGGTGAGCAGTGCGGCCTCGTTGAGGACGTTGGCCAGGTCGGCGCCGGTGAAGCCCGGGGTCTTGCGGGCGACGACCTCGAGGTCGACTCCGCCGGCGAGCGGCTTGCCGCGGCCGTGGACCTCGAGGATCCGCTTGCGGCCGAGCAGGTCGGGGGCGTCGACGCCGATCTGGCGGTCGAAGCGGCCCGGACGCAGCAGTGCGGGGTCGAGGATGTCAGGGCGGTTCGTCGCCGCGATCAGGATGACGTTCGTCTTGACGTCGAAGCCGTCCATCTCGACCAGCAGCTGGTTGAGGGTCTGCTCGCGTTCGTCGTGACCGCCACCCATGCCGGCGCCGCGGTGGCGGCCGACGGCGTCGATCTCATCGACGAAGATGATGGCCGGCGAGTTCTCCTTCGCCTGCTGGAAGAGATCGCGGACACGGCTCGCGCCGACGCCGACGAACATCTCGACGAAGTCCGATCCGGAGATGGAGTAGAAGGGGACGCCCGCCTCGCCCGCGACCGCGCGCGCCAGCAGGGTCTTGCCGGTGCCGGGAGGGCCGTAGAGCAGGACGCCCTTCGGGATGCGGGCGCCGACGGCCTGGAACTTCGCGGGCTCCTTGAGGAACTCCTTGATCTCGTGCAGCTCCTCGATCGCCTCGTCGGCGCCGGCGACATCGCCGAACGTGACCTTGGGCGACTCCTTCGAGACGAGCTTCGCCTTCGACTTGCCGAACTGCATGACGCGGTTGCCGCCGCCCTGCATGCCCGAGAGCATCAGCCAGAAGAACGCGCCGATCAGCAGGATGGGGAGCAGGAAGCCGAGAGCCGAGAGGAACCAGTTGGTCTGCGGGACCTCGTCGTTGTAGCCGGTGCTGCCGAGATCGGCCGCGGACACCGCGTCGACGACCTCCGCGCCGCGAGGGGCCACGTAGTAGAACTGCACCTGCGTGCCGTTGTCGCCGTCGGCCTGCTTGAGCGTGAGGTCGACGCGCTGCTCGCCGTCCACGATCTTCGCCGAGTCGACCTTGCCGTCCTTCAGGAGGTCGAGACCCTCCTGCGTCGTGACCGGCCGGAAGCCGGACATGGTGATCAGCGAGGAGCCGATCCACACCGCGACGATCGCCAGGACGACGTAGAGGATGGGACCCCGGAAGATGCGCTTCACGTTCATGCTTGTTGCGGGTGCGACACCCGGCGCCTTTCTGACGAGGAGATTGTGCCTGCCAGGCTACCTCCCGCACTCTGAGCGCCGCCCACGCGTTCGCCGTGGGCCGAACGGCCGCGGGCTGTGTGGTCCGGCGGGGATGCGGCGGGCCGCATCCCCGCGCGCGGTCGGCTTCGCGACGGGGTGCGTTCCGCAGAGCGGGGTGCGTCGGACTGCCGGGAAACGCTGGCACGCGTCGGCACCGTCCGGCGGGGATGCGGCGGGCCGCATCCCCGCGCGCGGTCGGCTCCACGAGATGGTGCGTTCCGCAGAGCGGGGTGCGTCGGACTGCCGGGAAACGCTGGCACGCGTTTCCCGGTCCGCGTCCTCTGCCTTGCGGGTGGAGGCGGATGTCTCACGGGCAGGACGGGCCGCGAGAACGCAGGAGTTGTCGCACTCGAGCTCGACAGCGACGACTACTGCGGTCTCGGGAAGGAGGCGAAGGTGTCCGAGCGGGGCGCGCCGCGAGAGCGCAGGAGTTGTCGCACTCGAGCTCGACAGCGACAACTACTGCGGTCTCGGGAAGGAGGCGAAGGTGTCCGAGCGGGGCGCGCCGCGACGAGGGGCAGCAGGCGCGGACGGATCGGGCCCGCCCGGTCCGCGTCAGGCCGACTCGAGGAGGGGCTCCGGGTCGCGGAGGGCGGGCACGAGGCCGCGGCGGCGGCGGGCGGCGGCCAGCACGGTCACGGCGAGCGCCCCGACCAGCCAGAGCACGAGCACCAGGACCGCGTGCGCGACTCCGATGCTGCCGCCGGCGATCAGCGAGCGGAACGCCTCCACCGTCCAGGTCAGCGGCAGCACCCCGTGGATCGCCTGGAAGAAGGCGGGAGCGGTCTCAACCGGGTAGGTGCCTCCGGCCGAGGACAGCTGCAGCACGATCATCAGCAGCGCCAGGAACCGGCCCGGGGCGTCCAGCAGCGCGATCAGCGCCTGGTTGATCGCCACGAAGGTGAGGCTCGTGAGCACGGCGATCCCGATCAGCCCGGGCAGGTTCGACGCCTCGACGCCCACTCCGAAGCGGATGACGAGCGCGGCCAGGACGCCCTGGGCGACCGCCATCAGCGCGCCGGGCAGGTAGCTGCGCAGTGCGATGACCCAGGCGGGCCGACGCGCGGCGAGGAGGCGGGAGCTGAGCGGGGCGCTCATCAGGTAGAAGGCGAGCGCGCCGACCCAGAGCGCGAGCGCCATGAAGTAGGGAGCGAGGCCGTAGCCGTAGGACGGCACGCGGTTCATCCGCTCGGCGTCGATCCCGACCGGGGCGGCCGCGACGGTGCTGAGCTCCTGAGCCTGCTCGCCGGTGTAGGTGGGCACGTCGTCCGCGCCGTCCGAGAGCTTCGTGTCGAGGGTGCGCGATCCGGAGGCGAGCGAGTCGATGCCGTCGGCGAGGTCCTGCGAACCGGTGGCCGCGTCGGCCGAGCCGGTCGCGGCGGTCTCGGCGCCGTCCGCGAGGTCCGAGGCGCCCGTCGCGAGGGCGGCCGTCCCGGAGGCGAGGTCGGAGGCGCCGGCGGCCGCGGAGGCGATTCCGCTGGTGAGCGGGCCGACCGCGCCGGAGAGGGTGTCCACTCCGCCGGCGACCTGCGCGGCTCCGCCGTCGAGGGTCGCAGCTCCCTGGGCGAGGGCCTGCGCACCGGTCTGCAGCTTCTGGGCGCCGTCGGCGGCGGAGGTCGCCCCGGTGGACAGGGCGGCGGTGCCGGTCGCGAGGTCGGCGGCTCCGCCCGAGACCGTGGCGGCACCGGCGGCGAGCGCCGTCAGTCCGCTGCCGTCGTCGCCGACGAGCGCGGTCGCACCGGAGGCGAGCGTCTGCGCGCCCGCGTCCGCCGAGGCGGCTCCGCCCGCGAGAGCGGCCGCACCCTGCTCGAGGGCGGTCAGCTCGGCCACACGCTGGGCATCGGACAGCGAGTCGTACCGCGAGAGCAGGGAGGCGAGGCCGGAGTCGACTCCGGTCGCTCCGGTGGCGAGTTGCGGAGTGGCGGTCGCGAGCGCTCCCGCGCCGGTCGCGAGCTGCTGGGCTCCTGCGAGGGCCTTCCCCGCTCCGTCGGAGAGGGAGGCGGACCCGGTGGCCAACGCCTCGGCGCCGGACGCCGCCGAGGCCGCGCCGTCCTTCAGGGTCGACGTCCCCGCGGCGAGGTCGGTGGCGCCCGAGGCGAGCGACGCCGCTCCGCCGTCGAGCTGCTGGGCGCCGTCGGCGACCGTGCGGGCTCCCGTGTCGAGCGCCGCCGCCTGGTCGGGCAGCTGCCCGGTCCCGCTCGCGATCCGCTGGAGTCCCGACGAGAGGTCGGACGCTCCGGAGGCCGCGCTCCCCGCGCCCGAGCGGAGGGAGTCGGCGCCGGTCGCCAGCTGCGCGGTGCCGTCCTGCAGCTGCGCGAGCCCGACGACCAGCTCGGAGGAGCCGGACGCCGCGGTCCCTGCGCCGTCCGCCAGCTGAGCGGCGCCGTCGGCGGCCTGCTCGAGGCTGGAGTGCACGTCGGTGAAGCCGAGGTAGACGTTCTCGAGGTACGTCGCGCCGACCTTCTCCTCCAGCGTCTTCGTCACGGTGGTGCCGATGGTGGAGGCGATGTTGCCGACGATCAGGTTGGCCGCGTCGTTCGTCTCGATCGACAGCTTCGCCTGCACGGCCGCGGCGGGGTCGTCGCCGCCGACCGAGGCGACGTCGGCCGAGAAGCCGGCCGGCACCGTCAGGACGGCGAGGACGTCACCGGAGGCGAGCTCGCGGGACGCCTCGTCGGCACCGGTCGCCGTCCAGGCGAAGTCCGAGCCGGACGTGTCGGTGGTGAGCTGCTCGGTCAGGTCGTCGCCGAGGGCGAGCGCGGAGCCGTCCGAGGCGGTCGCGCCGGTGTCCTCGTTGACGATCGCGGCGGGCACCGTGTCGAGGTGGTGCGTGGGATCGAGGTTGGCCGAGGTCAGCAGTCCCGCGTAGATCAGCGGGATGAGCGCGATCGCGGCGAAGACGACGACGAGGCGCGGGTTCACGGCGCGCAGGGCGCGGCGGAGCGGGGAGGTGGTCATGGTCCTTCTACTTCGTGGAGTGCAGGGCGGCGAGCCGCGGCGAGGCGACTCCGGTGACGAGGAGCTCGGCGATGTCGGCGGAGGCCGAGGCCGCGGGACGGCGGGCGTCGCCGTCGAGGAGCCAGCCGACGACAAGCCAGGTGGTGCCGGCGGCGAGGAGGACGGCGAAGCGCTCGACGCGTGCGTGGTCGCCGCCGCCCGATCCGCGCTCGGCGAGGGGCGAGAAGGCGAGGAGCCGCTGCGCGAGGAACGCGACGACCGACTCCTGCACGGCGCGGGCCGTGCCTCCGCTCAGCACGCGGCGGTAAAAGTCGGCGTGCACGAGCAGGCCCTCGAGGAGCCCGCGGACGATGCGGGGGACCGCGCCCTCCCAATCGGCGGGGGCGGTGCCGGGAGCGACGTCACCGAACAGCGCGTGCATCCGCTCCACCGCGGCGGCCTCGATCAGTGACGGCACATCCCCGAAGTGCTGGTAGAACGTGGGGCGGCTGACGCCCGCGGCGCCGCAGAGCTCCGTGATGGAGGGCTGGTCGTCGCCCGGGCGGTCGAGGGCCGTCGTGATCGCGGTGAGCAGGAGCTCGCGCGAGCGGGTGAGCCGCGGATCGGTCACGGGGTCCTTCTTCCCGGCGCGAGGAGCGCCTTCTTTACGTCCGTCAGATAACTTACAACCGTAAAGAAGAGCGCGCAAGCGTCAGGAGGAGGGCGGCTCCGGGAGCAGCGTCGCGATGGCGGACGTGTCGACGATCACCGAGTCGTGCGGAGTCAGTCCCGGGCTCCGCGGCGTCGGCACCGGCAGGCGCACGAGGAGGGCGCCCGGATCCACGCCGAAGCGCCCGGAGCGGGTGCGGCCGACCGGATCCCCGTCCAGCTCGGCGAGCACCGGCTGGTCGAGCTCGAACGAGAACTCGCGGCCGGGCCACTGCCGGAGGGAGGCGAGCCCGTTGCGGTTGCCGGTCGCGACATCCAGCGCGAGGCCGAAGCGCCGACGCAGCAGCACCAGCTCCAGGTCGCCGTCGTCGAGCACCGCTCCTGCGGCCAGCTCGATGTTCGCGACCACGGAGCTGCAGTTGCAGGCCAGCACCATGAAGCAGCGCTGCGGAGGCTCCTCCGCGCCGTCGATCGTGAGGGTCACCTCGAATCCGGCCTTGAACATCGCCGGCGCGCCCGCCGCGAAGTAGGCGCCCCAGCCCACCCGCTTCTTCAGCTCCTCGTCCGTCTTGTCCATGATCTCGGCGTCCAGGCCCACCCCGCCCATCACCATGAACACCCGCTCCTCGCCGTCGTCGAACGCGGCCGTGCCCACGTCGATGGCGCGGTCCTGCCCGAGCAGGGCGATCTCGACCGCCTCGGGCAGCGAGCCGAGCGGGATCCCGAGGTTCCGCGCGAGGAGGTTGCCCGTGCCGCTGGGCAGCAGGCCGTAGGGGACGCCGGTCCCGCGCAGCACCGTGGCGACGGCGCGGACGGTGCCGTCGCCGCCCATCGAGCAGACCAGGTCCGGGCCCGCCTCGAGTGCGGCGCGGGCCGCGGCGGCACCGGAGTCGCCCGGGCTGGTCTCGAACCAGAGCGGCTCGTTCCAGCCGTGGCGGCGCGCGATCGTCGCGACCAGGTCCTCCGCGGCGCCGACGTCGTCGAACTTGCTCGGGTTGATCACGACGGCGACGGTGCGCTTCTCGGGTGCCTTCACCCCGTCAGTCTGACGGCACCGGCGACCGGTCCAGTCGCGCTGACGCCTCCAGGGCGAGCACGGCGCCGATCTCGGCCGAGAGCGTGGCGGGCAGCGACGGAGGCGCGTCCCAGCGGGGCCCGGCCAGCAGCACGCCGCGGCGGACGCTCGAGCTCTGCAGCGCGGCGACGCTGTCGGCGACGAAGCCGCGGACGCGAGCCGCCACCGCGGGCGCGACTCCGCTCGTCGTGGCGAGGTCGACGAGGTGCCGGTAGGCGATGCCCCCGAACAGGGCGCCGTCCCCCGAGCCCTGGTCGACGAAGACGCCGTCGGGGGCGAGCCGGTCGAGCAGGTCCTCGGCCGTGCGGGAGGCGTGGGCGACCAGGCGGGGGTCGGGCCGCAGGCGGTGCAGGGCGAGCGCCGCCCCGATGTAGACGGCGTGGTTGTAGCTGAAGGCCCAGTCGTCGCGCGCGGAGCCTCCCTCGCGTCCGATGCCGTCGGCGACGAAGCCGGTGTCGTCGTCGCGGAGCCGCACGTGCATCCAGTCGAGGGCGGCGCGCGAGAGCTCCTCCCGGCCGTCGGGCCGCAGCCGCTCCAGGCGCGCGCCGAGGATCGCGAACGGGCCGTTCGCGGGCGCGTTCTTGTAGTCCAGCTGCCGGCGGCGCCAGGCGAGGCTCGCCCCGTGGCGGAGGTTCCAGCCCTTCGCGACGGCGAAGCGCCACAGGCGGTCGGCCCGGTCGAGGAACCGCGGGTCGCCGGAGGCCTCCCCGAGGCGGGCGAGCGCGCCGCCGAGCCACATCATGTCGTCGAAGTAGCCGTTGACCAGGCGCCCGCCGTTGCGGAGGCGGATCGCGCGGTGGATCCGCCGGGCACGCTCCAGGTGCGCCTCGTCGCCCGTGCGCTCGAAGGCGTCGACGGCCGCGTCGATCGCGTGCGCGAGCCACCAGTAGTTGAACTCGAGGTCGGCCCGCAGCGAGGTCGGGTAGCTCATGTGGTAGCCCAGCAGCGGCACCGCGAAGAGCCGCTCGAGGCTCTCCTGCGCGGTGTCCGCGGGGCTACTCGTAGACGTGCGGGGCGAGGACGGCGACATCGCGGAGGTTGCGGTAGCGCTCGGCGTAGTCGAGCCCGTACCCGATCACGAACTCGTTCGGGATGTCGAAGCCGACGTAGGCCACGTCGACCTCGACCTTGGCGGCCGCGGGCTTGCGGAACAGCGCGCAGATCTCGACGGACTCGGCGCCGCGGCTGCGGAGGTTGCCCTGCAGCCACGAGAGCGTGAGGCCGGAGTCGATGATGTCCTCGACGATCAGCACCTTGCGGTTCGTGATGTCGGAGTCGAGGTCCTTCAGGATCCGCACGACGCCGGAGGACTTGGTGCCGCTCCCGTAGGACGAGACGGCCATCCAGTCCATGACGATGTCGAGCTTGAGCTCGCGGGCCAGATCGGCCATCACCATCACGGCGCCGCGCAGCACCCCGACGATGAGCAGGTTCTCGCCCGCGTAGTCGCGCTCGATGGCGCGGGCCAGGTCGCGGATCCGCTCGTGGATCTCGGCCTCGGTGTAGAGGACCTCGGTGATGTCGTCGGCGATGTCGGCTGCTTCCACCCGGCCACTCTACGGGTGACCGGCCCCCGTCTCCCCTCCGCGAGACTCCGCTCTCGTACACCTCCGTCGGCGAGTCGCGTGCCGGAGCGGCATCTCGCGGGGAGGGGTCGGGCGCCCCGCGGGGACCGGCCTCGCGGAAACGGGGTCAGGAGGAGGCGGGTGCGAAGACGAGGGTGGTGCCGCGGCGGGTGGCGAGGACGCCGGGGAGGTCGACGCCCTTCTGGCCGTGCCAGTCGGTGACCAGCGCGGCGACCGCCAGCGTCTGCGAGCGCGAGAGCGCGACTCCGAACTCGTTCGCCACGACCAGGCGGATGATCCGCTGCCGCAGCGCCGGCGGGTCCGCGGCGAGCCCGCGCGCGTCGACCGTGACGTGCCCCGCCTCGTCCTGGCCCACCAGCTCGAGCGCCCAGTCGAGGGCGAGCGCGTCGAGCGCGTCCCCGTCCTCCCGCAGCTGCTCGGCCGTGCGCGCCAGAGCCTGTGCCACTCCCGGCCCGAGCTCGTCCTCCAGCACGGGCAGCACGCGGTTCCGCACCCGGACCCGCGAGTAGCGGGGGTCGTCGTTGTGCGGGTCGTTCCACGGTACGAGCCCCTGGTCGGCGCAGGCGAGGCGGGTCGTCTCGCGCCGCAGGCCCAGGAGCGGCCGCCTCAGCGGCCCGCTCACCGGCGCCATCCCGTGCAGCGAGGCCGCACCGGCTCCGCGGGCGAGCCTCAGCAGCACCGTCTCGGCCTGGTCGTCGAGGGTGTGGCCCAGGAGGATCGCGGCGGCGCCCGTCGCGGTCAGCGCGTCGTCGAAGGCGCGGTAGCGCGCGCTGCGGGCGGCCGCCTCCGGACCGCCCTCGGCGGACACCGTCACCACCTCGCGCAGCACCGGCGCGAGCCCCAGCGCGTGCGCCTGCTCCGCGGCCCGCCGCGCGACCTCCGCCGACGCCTCCTGCAGCCCGTGGTCGACGATCACCGCGCCGGCCCGCCTCCCGCCCCGCGGGGCCTCGAAGGCGACCGCCGCCGCGAGCGCGAGCGAGTCCGCTCCCCCGCTCAGCGCGACCAGCACGAGCGCTCCGGGGTCGAGCCCGTCGAGGCTCTCGCGCACCGCCCGCCGCAGATCGGCGACGGCGGGGGTCAGGCGGGGGCGATCGGGCACATCAAGTAACGTAATGCCAGCGATCCGCCCCTCCCGCGCGCGCACCCGCGCGAGCGTTCCGGAGGCCGATCCGTCCGCCGATGCGCCGCTCACGGCGCCACCGACTCAAGGAGAGAGCATGGCCGCATACGACGTCGTCGTCGAGATCCCCAAGGGGAGCCGCAACAAGTACGAGGTCGACCACGAGACCGGTCGCGTCTACCTCGACCGCGTGCTCTTCACCTCCTTCGTCTACCCGACGGACTACGGGTACTTCGAGAACACCCTCGGCCTCGACGGCGACCCCGTCGACGCGCTGGTGCTGCTCGAGTACCCCGTCTTCCCGGGCGTGGGCGTCTCCGTCCGCCCGGTCGGCGTGCTCAACATGAGCGACGAGGCCGGCTCCGACGCGAAGGTGATCGTGGTCCCCGCGAAGGACCCGCGCTGGCAGCACATCCAGGACATCGGCGACGTCCCGGAGCAGACGAAGAACGAGATCAAGCACTTCTTCGAGCGCTACAAGGACCTCGAGCCCGGCAAGTGGGTCAAGGTCGACGCCTGGGGCGACGCCGCCGAGGCGGAGCAGATCGTCCAGGACGGCATCAAGAAGCTGGCCGAAGAGGGTCACTGACCCCTCGCACCAACGAAGGAACCCCCTCCCGTCGTCTCGACAGGAGGGGGTTCTCTCGTTGCGCGGTGCGGCCGCAGCTCAGGCGGCCGGGCGGCCGACCATGCCGGCGGGCGTGCCCCAGGTGTTCCAGATGCGCACGGGCTTGCCGTAGTCGGCGGCCTCGATGATCTGGTTGTTCCCGAGGTAGATGGCCACGTGGTAGTAGTCTCCGCCGCCGCCCCAGAAGATCAGGTCGCCGCGCTGGCGCTGGCTGTAGGGGACGAGCTTGCCGGCGCCGGCCATGGTGTTGTACTGGTTCGTCGCCGAGTGGGTGCCGATGTAGATGCCCGAGGACGCGTACGAGGCCTTGGTGAGGCCCGAGCAGTCCCACTGGTCCGGGCCCATGCCGCCGAGGACGTACTCCTCGCCGAGCTGAGCCATCGCGTACGAGATCGCGTTCTCGACGGCGCCGCTGGTCGGCACCAGGACCGGAGCGGTCACCGGCTGCGGGAGCGGCTGAGCCGCCGGCTGGGCGACCGGCTGAGCAGCGGGCTGGGCCGGAGCAGGAGCGGGCTGCTGCTGCGCGGGCTGCGGCGCGGCGGGCTGCGGGAGGGACGCGGTCTGACGCGACGGGGCGGCGGTGTCGGCCTGCGCCGAGGACTGCTGCTGGGCGGAGCGGGCGGTGGACTGCGCCTGAGCGGCGGCCTCCGCCTCGGCCTGCGCCTGAGCGGCGGCCTCGTCGGCCTGGCGCTTCTGCTCGCCCGCGAGGTACTGGGTCTCGGCCTCGACCGAGGAGTCCTTCAGCAGAGCGAGCTGGGCGACCAGCTCCTGCGACTTCTCCTCCTGCGCCGAGAGCGACGCGCGGGCCGACTCGGCGGCGGCGTCGGCGTCCTTGCGCGCGGCGTCGGCCTCGTCCGAGAGCGCCTGGTGCTCGGTGACGGCGCGGTCTGCCTGGTCGCCGAGCGACTCCGCGTTCTGCTTGTCGGCGAGGGCGTCGGCGTAGACCTTCTGCGACTGCTCCGAGAGCTGCGACATCGCGCCGAGCTGGTAGAGCAGGTCGCCCGCGTCCTTGCCCTTGGCCACGAGGCTGGCGGAGAGGTCGCCGCCGGCGGCGCGAGAGAGGTGCGCGGCCAGCAGGCCGGCGCGCATCTTCGAGGTCTGGGCCTTGGCGGAGGCGGTGGTCGCCTTCTCCTCGAGGTCGGCGACGGCCTTCGCAGCGGCGTCGAGCGCCTCCTTGGCCTGGCGCCAGGCCTCGGCCTTCTTCATCGCGGTGATCGACTTCTCGTCGACCGCGGTCTGCAGGCTCGCGATGAGGCCGGTGATCGAGTCGATCTCGGCCTGCTTGCTCGCCTCGTCCTTCTTGGCGTTCTGCACGTCGTCCCACGTGGGGTACTTCGCGTCGTCGGCGAGGGCCGGGGTGATGCCGAGGGACGCGGTGACCGCCGTGACCGCGAAGGCGGCGGAGATGACGAGCGGGAGGCGGCCCTTCCAGGCGCGCTCCCGGGGTGCCGGGGTGAAGGTGCGTGCGGTCGTCTGTGCGTCAGCCAAGGGTGACTCCTCGTTGGGCCATGAACGGTTGGGCGTCGACGGCGGAGCCGTTGACGCGGGTCTCGAAGTGCAGGTGGCAGCCGGTGGAGGCGCCGGTCGAGCCGACGGCGGCGATCTGCTCGCCCGCCTGGACCTGCTGGCCGACGCGGACGTAGATCCCGCCGGACATGATGTGGGCGTAGCCGGTGCTGATGCCGCTGCCGTGGTCGATCAGAACCCAGTTGCCGTAGGTGCCGTTGGGGCCCGCGTAGGAGACGGTGCCGCTGTGCGCCGCGAAGATCGGGATGCCGCAGCCGCCCGCGAGGTCGGTGCCGCGGTGGTACGAGCCGGAGGATCCTCCGCCGGTCGAGATGCTGTCGCGCGGGCCGAAGGTGCCGGTGATGCGGCCTCCGGCAGGGCGGACCCAGCCGGAGTCGCTGACGGCGCTGGAGCCGCCGCCGCCCGAGGGGGCGACGTACCCGCCACCGCCACCGCCACCGCTGCCGCCGCTGGATGCGGCTGCGGCCCGAGCGGCCTCGCGGCGCGCGGCCTCGGCCTGGGCGGCGGCCTGACGAGCGGCCTCCTCCTCGGCGAGCTTCCGGAGGCGCTCGGCCTCGCGGGCGGCGACGCCGGCCTCGTACTCGGCCACGGTCTTCGACTCGGTGTCGCGGAGCGCGGCGAGCTGCTGCTCGAGCACGACGCTCTGCTCCTGCTGCTCGGCGAGCGCGGCCTCGGACGCCTCCTGAGCGGCGGTCGCCTCGGCCAGCTTCTGCTCGGCGGCGACGCGGAGGCGCTCGCGCTCCGTCTGCGCGACCTCGGCCTGGTCGGCGAGGGACGACGCGGTGTTCCGGGCGGTGCTGGCCTGCTCGTAGATCGCGGAGGAGCGCTCGACCAGCTTGGTCATGCTCCCGATCTTCGACAGCAGCTGGTCGGCCTGGCCGGCCTTCTGGTCGAGGAAGATGTTGACGGACAGGTCGGTGCCGGTGCTGCGGTAGAGCTGCGCGGCGAGCAGGCCCGCCTGCTGCGAGGCCTTGTCGGCCTCCTCGGCGCTGGCGGCGGCCCGGTCCTCGAGCTTCTTCGACTGGTCCGAGGCCTCGTCGAACGCCTGCTGAGCGGCGAAGTGCTCGTCGCCGCGCTGCTGCGCGAGCTGCTGGGCGGAGGCGACCTCGCTCTGGAGGTCGCCGATCAGGGACGTGATCCGGTCGACCTGAGCCGCGGCGGCGGCGGTGTCGCCCTTCGCCGCCTCGACGTCGGCCCACGACGGGTACTCGACCGCCTGGGCGGGAGTGGCGACGAGCAGGCCGGCGACGAGCGCGACGACGGCGGAGGCCAGGGCAGCACCTCGGAGTCGCCCGAGTCGCGGCGCGCCGGGGAGGCGGGCGGGACGCGGACGGCGCAGGGAGTGGGGCATGGGACCTCGGGGATAGGGGGCCCTCCCTCCGCGGCGGTGCGGCTCCGGCGCGCGGGTGGGGGGAAGAGCGATTCCGCCCCACCCTAACCGCGGCCCTGCCCGATCTCCTAGACCCGGGTCAACCCCGGACGGGGTGCACGCCGCCTGCGGAACCGTCGATTTTGCATCCTGCGCCGCAGCCCCCTATGCTTGCGTGTCGGTAGTCATGGGGGGTCGGCCGCAGGGTCGCCCCGCGAGTCTCCGGCCCCATCGTTTAGTGGCCTAGGACACCGCCCTTTCACGGCGGCAGCACGGGTTCGAATCCCGTTGGGGTCACGGATGGGTCGGTACTACCAGCACCACCAGAAGTACCAGCACCACCGGAAAGTGCATCGGCTCGCGAGGGTCGGGGCGTGAAAATAGAACAGCCTCGAAGGCAGTATGCTTGTCTTCGCAACGAGGCCCTGTAGCGCAGTTGGTTAGCGTGCCGCCCTGTCACGGCGGAGGTCGCGGGTTCAAGTCCCGTCAGGGTCGCAAAGAGGCCCTTCCGAGAGGAAGGGCCTTTTTCAGGAGATCACCTCTCCAGCGACATCACGTCGCAACGGCTCTGTAGCTCAGTTGGTAGAGCGCACGACTGAAAATCGTGAGGTCACGGGATCGACGCCCGTCGGAGCCACTGGAACCCTCGCCTAGCTTCTACATGGCGGGGGTTTCTTCGTACCCGGAGGTCCTCGCCGCCGCGATCCGCCGCACATCCCTCCCGTTCCGGCCCGCGCCGAGCAGTGACTGCGGCCCGGATCCCGTCCAGGCGGTCTGCGTAGGCTGGCCCGGCCATGCGACCCGACGCCTTCCCGCCGCCCGATCCCGCGACTCTCGCGCCCGACTCCGCTGGGGCGCCCTCGTGGTCGGCCGAGCCCCTCGCCTCGGTCCACGCGCCCTACTCCTCCCTCCTCTACCTGCCCGATCCTCGGGTCCGCTGGGGTCTGCCGACCGCCGTGCTCACGATCGTCGGGATCGTCCTGCCGCTGGCCGTGCTCATCCTGCTGTTCGGGTTCGGCGTGCTCCCCTACTCCGCCGGACTCGCCTTCGCGGGGGCGCTCGCGAGCTACCTCGTCGCGCTGATCGTCCCGTTCGCGGCGTCTCGGCTGCGCGGGCTGGGCACGATGGCGGCCGACTTCGGGCTGCGGTTCCGCTGGATCGACGTGCCCATCGGGATCGGGCTCGGCATCGCTGTGCGCGTCGTGATCCTGTTCGTGCTCGCCGCGTTCGCTCCGCTCCTCCAGGACGCGCAGGGGAACCTCGACATCGACCCCGACCCGCTGTGGTTCGTGCTGAGCTCGGTCCTCATCCCCGTCGTCGTCGCGCCGCTGGTCGAGGAGGTCCTCTGCCGCGGCGTCGTGATGCGCGCGGTGCGGAACCGGATGCTCCGGGGCTCGGCGGAGTCGGCGCCGCCCACCCGCGGCCGCCGCGTCTGGGCGATGGTGTTCAGCATCCTGGCGTCCACGGCGGTCTTCGCCCTGCTGCACGGGCACCAGATGGTGAACCCGGCGACGATCGTGACGCTCGGCGTGACGACGGTCACCGCGGGACTCGCGCACGGCTGGATCGCGACGATCACCGGGCGGCTCGGAGCGGCGATCGTCTCGCACGCGACGCTGAACGGCACCGCGGTGCTGCTGCTGGCGCTGCTGCCGCTGCTGACTCCGTAGGGAGATCTCGAGAGGCCCGCTGCGCGGGCTGCTCGATCGGCAGGAGTCGGGGCGGCCCGATCGTGGGCGTGGGGCGGCGCGTCAGACGTCGTAGGTGCGCGCCCCGGGCAGCGGGCCGCGGACCTGGCGGTGGAGGCGCTCCATGTCGGCGTCGAGGGTGGCGGCGGTGCGAGCCGCGTCGGCGAGGCCGTCGAGGAGCTCCTGCGGGACCTGGCGGTCGTACTTGTAGTAGATCTTGTGCTCCAGGCTCGCCCAGAAGTCCATCGCGATGGTCCGGAACTGCACCTCGACGCAGACGTCGACCGATCCGCCGGAGAGGAACACGGGCACCTCGACGATCGCGTGCAGGCTCTTGTAGCCGTTCTCCTTCGGCTCGGCGATGTAGTCCTTCACCTCGAGCACCGTCACGTCGGACTGCGAGGTGAGCAGGTCGAAGACGCGGTAGACGTCCGAGACGAAGCTGCAGGTGATCCGCACGCCGGCGATGTCGGTGATCGCGTCGGCGATGCCGTCGAAGGTCGTCTCGCAGCCCTTGCGCTCGATCTTCTCGATCAGGCTGTCGGCCGACTTGAGCCGGCTCGTGACGTGCTCGATCGGGTTGTACTCCTGCAGCTCGCGGAACTCCTCCTGCAGGATCGACACCTTCGTGACGATCTCGTCCATCCCGAACTTGTACTGGAGCATGAAGCGCGCGAAGTCGTCGCGCAGGGCGCGGATCTCGGCGACGGTGGTGGCGTCGAGCGCTTCGGCGACGGCATCCGTCAGCGGAGGGACGGCGTGCGCGGGTTCGGGGATGCGGGATTCCACAGTCGGACACCCTACGCGCGGAGTCGTTCGAGACCGGTGGGAGGCGCCCGGCCTAGCCTGGGAGCGTGATCACCGAGCCCCGCCCGCTGCGCTTCTGCGCGTTCGTCATGAACACCGCCTCCCACATCCAGCACGGCCTCTGGCGCCACCCCGACGCCCGGCAGCACGAGTTCGACGACGTGCAGCTCTGGATCGACCTCGCCCGGACGCTGGAGCGCGGCCGCTTCGACGCGATGTTCTTCGCCGACGTGGCGGGGCTCTACGGTCCGGCGGACGGCGACTGGGACGTCAACGCCCGCGAGGGGCTGCAGCTGCCCAGCAACGACCCGTCGGTGCTGCTCTCGGCCCTGGCGGTGAGCACCGAGCACCTCGGCTTCGCGTTCACGAGCTCGGTGCTGCAGTCGCATCCGTTCGACTTCGCCCGGAAGGTCTCGACCCTCGACCACCTCTCGAAGGGGCGGATCGCCTGGAACATCGTCACCAGCGCCCTCGACGGCGCGGCCCGCAACTTCGGCTACGACCGGCTCGAGGAGCACGACGAGCGCTACGCCTGGGCGCAGGAGTACCTCGACGTGGTCTACAAGCTGTGGGAGGGCTCGTGGGACGACGGCGCGCTCCTGCGCGACAAGAGCGGCTCCTTCGCCGACCCGGCGCGCATCCACCGCATCGACCACGTCGGGAAGCGCTACCGCGTGCAGGGGCCGCACCTCTCGGCTCCGTCGCCCCAGCGCACGCCCGTGCTCTTCCAGGCCGGCTCCTCCCCCGCGGGCCGGCGCTTCGCCGCGCGGAACGCGGAGGCGCAGTTCGTGTTCTCGGGGTCGCCGGAGAAGACCCGCGAGCTGATCGAGGACACGCGGGCCCTCGCCGCGGCGGCCGGTCGCGGAGCGGGTGCGCCCTCCTTCTACCTGGGGCTCTCCTTCATCACCGGCGACACGGAGGAGGAGGCGCGCCGCGCTGAGCGCGAGATCGACGAGTACCTCTCCTCCGACGCCTTCCTCGTGCACTCGAACCTCGGCTTCGACCCGGCGACGGGCGAGAAGCTCGACCCCGACCTGCCGCTCTCGGCGATCGAGACCTACGCCGGCCAGAGCCACCTGCAGTGGATCCGGGACGCCTCCCCCGACCGCGAGCCGACCGTCCGCGACCTGGCCCGGCTCTCGGCGAAGCTGCGCGGACGGGTCGTCGGCACTCCCGAGCAGATCGCCGACCACCTGGCGGGCTGGCGCGACGCGGGGATCGACGGGATCAACGTCGTCAACTGGATCCTGCCCGGCAGCTACGAGGAGTTCGTCGACCGGGTGATGCCGGTGCTCCAGGAGCGGGGCCTCGCGCAGACCGAGTACGCCGAGGGGACGCTGCGCCGCAAGCTGTTCGGGACGGACGAGCTGCCGGCGACGCACCCGGCGCGGGCGTACCGCGGGGCGTTCGCGGGCTGAGCCGCCGCGGGCCGGGCTCTGCGCGTCCGCTGCCCCTGCACGGGCCGCTCGCCTCGCCCCGCGCCCTCCGTCGGGCGGGGGACGCGAGGGCGGGCGCGGCTCCGTAGCGTCGAGGGATGATCCAGACCTGGGGAGTCCTGACCGCGCTGTACGGAGTCGTCGTGACGGCGGTCGCGGTGCTCGCGATCGTCCTGCTGGTGCTGCTGTGCCGCCTGGTGCTCGCCGCGCGCGAGAACCTGCAGGCCTCGACGCGGCTGCGCGAGCTGCAGATCGAGCGGATGCTTCTCGAGGACGAGTAGCGGACGCGCGTCGCCGGCCGAGACCAGGTCTCCTCGGCGAGGAGCACTCGCGGCCGACGACGCGCGGTCCGGTCAGGGCAGAGCGGGTCGCGCCTCCGGGCGGGGCGCCCGCGGGATGAGCAGGCCGAGGGCGACGGCGACCAGCGCTCCGATCGCGCCGATCACGAACGTGGTCTCGAAGCCCTGCGAGCTCGGCAGCTGCACGCCGCCGACCGATACGGTCAGCTGCGCGAGCACGCCCGCGGTCACGGCGGAGGAGAGCGTCGTGCCGAGGGTGCGCATCAGCGAGTTCAGCCCGTTCGCGGCGGCGGTCTCCGAGGCGGGGACGGCGTGCATGATGAGCGTCGGCATCGCGGCGTAGGCGAGGCCCAGGCCGACCCCGATGAGGGCGTTGATCACCAGGATCTGCCACACCTCGCCGCCGAACGGGAGGATCAGCAGGTACGAGACCGCGATCAGCCCGGAGCCGGCGATCAGCACGAGCCGCGGCCCGGACTGCGCCGAGAGGCGGGCGGCGAGCGGGGACGTCGCCATCATCGCCAGGCCCGAGGGGGCGAGCACGAGGCTCGCCACGATCAGGCTCAGGCCGAAGCCGACGCCCGACGCGGCGGGCAGCTCGAGGCGCTGCGGCAGGGTGATCTGGGCGCCGAAGAACGCGAAGCCGACCGCCACCGAGGCGAGGTTGGTGAAGAGCACGGCGGGGCGGGCGGCCACCCGGAGGTCGACGAGCGGGCTCTCCTGCCGCAGCTCGTACCAGCCCCAGAGGAGCAGGACGGCGATGCCGCCGAGGCCGGAACCGAGGATCGCGGGGCTCGTCCAGCCGGAGTCGTTGCCGCGCGAGACGGCGATCAGCACGCCGCTCAGTCCGAGGGCGAGGCCGATCGTGCCGACCACGTCGAAGGTGCCGGGCGAGCGCAGCGTCGACACCGGCACGACCAGGAGGACGAGGACGATGTCGAGGACGCCGAGGCCTGCGGACATCCAGAACAGGACGTGCCAGTCGGTGTTCTGCGCGATGAGGGCGCTGAGCGGCAGGCCGAGCGCGCCGCCGATGCCGAGGGTCGCGCTGACCAGGGCGATCGCGCCGGGGAGCCGGTCGCGGTGGAGGGTGTCGCGGAGGATCGAGATGCCGAGCGGGATGACGCCCATCACCGCGCCCTGGAGGGCCCGGCCCACGACCAGCGTCCACACGTCGCCCGCGAAGGCGCACACGATCGAGCCGATCACGAGGACGACCAGCGCGGCCACGGCCATCCGCCGCTTGCCGTAGAGGTCGCCGAGGCGGCCCGAGACCGGGGTGAGGATGCAGGCGCTCAGCAGCGTCGCGGTGATCACCCACGCGGTCTCGGTGCGGTCGGCGCCGAGCAGCGTCGGCAGCTCGGACTGGATCGGGACGACCAGCGTCTGCATGAAGGAGGCGCTCATGCCCGCGAAGGCGAGGACGGCGGTGATGAGGCGCGGGTCCGGCGAGCGGGTCAGGGAGCGTCTGTCGGAGTCGGGCACGGCGGTCCTTCGTGTCGGCGGCGGACGCGCACCCGGACCGCAGCGGCGGGCGGGCCGTCGTCGGCGGGATCGTATCGCTCGGCTCTGCTTTCGACCGGCTCGGGGCTCAACAGCGCGGGCGGCCGCTTTGTTCCCTCCTCCTCCTTCCCGCGCGCGTCGGGCAGGACGAGGATGGGCGGATGATCGACATCGAGAGCTGGATCGCCGGCTACGAGAAGGCCTGGGCCACGGACGACGCGGCAGATGTGGCCGCACTGTTCACCGAGGACGCCGAGTACTTCACGGCGCCGCACCGCGACGCGATCACTCCGCGCGACGCGATCGTGGAGTGGTGGCTGGCGGAGGAGGAGCCCGCCGACCCGACGTTCGCGTGGGGCCTGGTCGCGCTGACGGAGGAGACCGCCGTGGTGGAGGCGCGCACCGTCTACCCGGGCGACCGCACCTACCTGAACCTCTGGGTCATCCGCTTCGCCCCCGACGGGCGGGCGCGCTCGTTCACCGAGTGGTACATGGAGGAGCCGGCCGACTCCGTGTCCTGACCCGCGCGGGTCCCCAGGGAGTGGCGAGGAGCCCTCAGCGGCGCCCGGTCAGAGCTGCGCGGCCGCGAAGGTGTCGCAGCTGGTGGCGTCGCCCTCGAAGCCGGCCTGGAACCAGCGCTGCCGCTGCTCGGCCGAGCCGTGCGTCCATCCCTCCGGATCGACGGTGCCGGTGGCCTGCTCCTGGATGCGGTCGTCGCCGACGGCGGCCGCGGCGCCGAGCGCGTCCTGGTACTCCTGCGCCGTCACCGGCTTGAGGTAGGGCGTGCCGGTCTCGTCGGGCACCGTCGAGGCGTCGCCCACCCAGGCTCCGGCGAAGCAGTCGGCCTGCAGCTCGAGGCGCACCGAGTCCGACTCGGGGCCGGTGCCGGAGCGGTCCGCCGACTCCATCGCGCCGGTCAGGTTCTGGATGTGGTGGCCCCACTCGTGGGCGAGGATGTACATCTGCGCGAGCGATCCGCCCGAGGTGTCGAACCGGGTGCGCAGCTCGTCGAAGAAGTCGGTGTCGAGGTAGATCGTCCGGTCCGGCGGGCAGTAGAACGGGCCGACCGCGGCGGTCGCGCTCCCGCAGCCGGTGGTGGTGCTGTCCTCGAACAGGTCGACGCCGGTCGGGGTCGTGTAGGCGACTCCGAGGGTGGGCGTCTGCTCGCCCCAGTAGCGGTCGAGCGACTCGGCCGCACCCTCGAGGCGGCAGTCGACCTGCGTGTTCGCGTCGGCGCCGCTGTCGCAGGCCACCGCGGTGGAGGTGACGCCCTCCGGCGAGGACCCGCCTCCGCCGAACACCTCGCCGAGGCCCGAGAGGTTCACGCCGAGCAGCTGCGAGAGCAGCGCGAGCACGACCACGCCCACCGCGCCCCCGCCGACGGCGATGCCGGTGGTGCGGCCGCGGCGGCGGACCTT
The DNA here is from genome assembly GCF_009834265.1 of Rathayibacter sp. VKM Ac-2805. Classification (NCBI taxonomy): domain Bacteria; kingdom Bacillati; phylum Actinomycetota; class Actinomycetes; order Micrococcales; family Microbacteriaceae; genus Rathayibacter; species Rathayibacter sp. VKM Ac-2805. The sequence continues at coordinate 661,197 of NZ_CP047185.1, read as the reverse complement.
GCCGCCGCTGAGCTGGGAGTCGTCGTTGAAGGTCATGCCGACGAAGCTAGCGCTCCGCGGACGGGCTCCGCTCGGGCTTGCGGTCAGCCCCAGCGCGACTCGCTGGCCGAGCGGATGATCTCGAGCAGCGCCTCGCGCAGGGGGCCGTGCTCGAGCGAGCCCGGGAACATGTCGACCTCGAGGCGGTGCGCCCGGCGCCAGGCCTCGCCGCCCGCGTCGGTGAGCGCGACGAGCTGCCGGCGGCGGTCCGACGGATCCGTGGTGCGCGAGACGTGGCCCTCGCGCTCGAGGCGCTCGATGGTGCGCGACATGGTCTGCACCTCGACGTGGGCCGCGGCGGCCAGCTCCTTCTGCGCGACGGGACCCGCCTGCAGGAGGTGCAGCACGATCAGGCCGGCATGGGTGAGGCCGATCTCGGCGAGGGCGCCGTGCCAGGCGTGCTCGACCATCCGGGAGGCGGTGGAGAGCAGCCGACCGGTGGGCCAGTCCTCCATCCCGGAGGCGTCGTCCGCGCGCATCTGATCAGGGTAGACCCGCTCCCGGGACACGACGGCACCGGGCGCGGCACGCTCAGGCACGGGCGCCCGGGCATCCCGGCCGCGGGGCGCGGACCGCCCCGCCCGTCAGGACGCGAAGCGGTCCGTCGCCTCGATCAGCGCGTCGAGGATCCCCGGCTCGTCGAAGGCGTGGCCCGCGTCGGCGATCATCCGGAAGTCGGCCTCGGGCCAGGCCCGGTGCAGGTCCCAGGCGGTGAAGGCCGGGGTGCACATGTCGTAGCGGCCCTGCACGATGACGGCCGGGATGTCGCGGAGGACGCCGGCGTCGCGGATCAGCTGCCCCTCCTCCAGCCAGCCCCTGTGCACGAAGAAGTGGTTCTCGATGCGGGCGAAGGCGAGCGCGAAGACGGGATCGGACCAGTCCGCGATCAGCTCCGGCTTCTGCAGGAGGGTGATGGTCGACGCCTCCCAGGTGGTCCAGGCGACACCGGCGGGGCCGTGCACGGCGGGGTCCGCGTCGTGGAGCAGGCGGTAGTACGCCTCGATGAGGCTGCCCCGCTCGCCGGCCGGGACGACGGAGGTGTAGCCCTCCCAGAGGTCCGGGTAGACCGCGGCGGCGCCGCCCTCGTAGAACCACTCGAGTTCGGCGCGGCGGAGGGTGAAGATCCCGCGGAGGACGATCTCGCTGACCCGCTCGGGGTGGGTCTCGGCGTAGGCGAGGGCGAGGGTCGAGCCCCAGGAGCCGCCGAGCACGAGCCAGCGCTCGACGCCGAGGTGCTCGCGGAGGCGCTCGATGTCGGCGACCAGGTACCAGGTGGTGTTGGTCGAGAGGTCGGCCTCCGGCTCGCCGGCGTGCGGGGTGGAGCGGCCGCACATCCGCTGGTCGAACAGCACGATGCGGTACTTCTCGGGGTCGAACAGCCGGCGGTGGGCGGGCGAGGTGCCGGCTCCGGGGCCGCCGTGCAGGAACACGACGGGCTTGCCCTCGGGGTTGCCCGAGACCTCCCAGTAGAGCGAGTGGCCGTCGCCGACGTCGAGCATGCCGGAGTCGTGGGGCTCGATCTCGGGGTACAGAGTGCGCATGGCTCGCACCCTACCGACTGTCAGGGTCGCGGTCCGCGAGGCGGGCGGCCCGGCACAGGAGAGGCCGGGAGCGCCCGCGTCCACCCTGCGCACCCCTCCCGCGGTCGTTACTGTGGAGCGGACCTGCACGCCCCCGTCGAAGGAGCCCCCATGCCCACCACTGTGCGCGGCGTCATCGCCCGGTCGAAGGGCGCTCCCGTGGAGCTCGTCGACATCGTCGTCCCCGACCCGGGCCCGGGCGAGGCCGTGGTCGACATCGAGACCTGCGGTGTCTGCCACACCGACTTCCACTACCGCGAGGGCGGGATCAGCGACGACTTCCCCTTCCTCCTCGGTCACGAGGCGGCCGGACGGGTCAGCGCGATCGGAGAGGGAGTCACCCACGTCGCGGTCGGCGACTTCGTGGTCCTCAACTGGCGCGCGGTCTGCGGCGAGTGCCGGGCCTGCACCCGGGCCGAGCCCTGGTACTGCTTCGACACCTTCAACGCGACGCAGCGGATGACCCTGGAGGACGGAACCGAGCTCAGCCCCGCCCTCGGGATCGGGGCCTTCGCCGAGAAGACCCTCGTGCACGCGAAACAGTGCACGAAGGTCGATCCGGAGGCGGACCCCGCCGCGGTCGGCCTGCTCGGCTGCGGGATCATGGCGGGCCTCGGCGCGGCGATGAACACCGGGAACGTGACGCGCGGCGACTCCGTCGCGGTCATCGGCTGCGGAGGAGTCGGCACGGCCGCCGTGGTCGGCGCCGCTCTCGCGGGCGCCGGCACGGTCATCGCGATCGACCGGGACCCCAAGAAGCTGGTCGCGGCCGAGAAGCTCGGCGCCACGCACGTCATCGACTCCAGCGGCCTCGACGAGGCGGGCGTCGTCGCGGCGGTGCAGGCCCTGACGAACGGCTTCGGAGCGGACGTCGTCATCGACGCCGTGGGCCGCCCCGAGACCTGGCGCCAGGCGTTCTACGCCCGCGACCTCGCCGGGACCGTGGTGCTGGTCGGGGTGCCGACTCCCGAGATGACGCTCGAGATCCCCCTGCTCGACGTCTTCGGCCGCGGCGGCTCGCTGAAGTCGAGCTGGTACGGCGACTGCCTGCCGGAGAGGGACTTCCCGATGCTGACCGGCCTCTACCTCCAGGGCCGCCTGCCCCTGGACGAGTTCGTGAGCGAGCGGATCGGGATCGAGGACATCGAGGAGGCCTTCGCCACGATGGCGGGCGGCGACGTGCTCCGCTCGGTGGTGGTGCTCTGATGGGCGCGCGGATCGAGCAGCTCGTCACGAGCGGCACCTTCAGCCTCGACGGCGGCACCTGGGACGTCGACAACAACGTCTGGATCGTCGGCGACGACTCCGAGTGCGTCGTCATCGACGCCGCCCACGACGCGGACGCGATCCTCGCGGCCGTCGGCGAGCGCCGGCTCCTCGCCGTGCTGCTGACCCACGGGCACGACGACCACCTCGACGCGGTCGAGGGAGTCCGCGCTGCGACCGGCGCCCCGGTGCTGCTCCACGAGGCCGACCGGATGCTGTGGGACGCCGTGCACCCCGGCACTGCCCCGAGCGGCGGCCTGGTCGACGGGCGGATCGTGCCCGTCGCCGGCGTCGAGCTCGAGGTGCGGCACACCCCGGGCCACACCCCCGGCGCCGTCTGCTTCGTCGCCGAGGCGCTCGGCACGGTGTTCACCGGCGACACCCTCTTCCAGGGCGGGCCGGGGGCCACCGGCCGCTCCTACAGCGACTTCCCGACGATCATCGACTCGATCACGGAGCGCCTGCTGACGCTGCCCGCCGAGACGGTCGTCCGGACCGGTCACGGCGACTCGACGACGATCGGGGCGGAGGCGCCGCACCGCGAGGAGTGGATCGCGCGCGGGCACTGACTTGGGCGGGGGCGGGAGGGGGGGCACCGGCCTAACATGCGAACTATGCGCCAACCTACTAGTGCCGCAATGCGGCACAAGAAGCCTATAAAGCGCTTGAAACGACCAACTTCGGCTAGTCCACAAAAGGCGAGAACGGTGGGCTTTTGTGACTCTTGAAGTACTTTTCGTAGATCGGAGCTAAGACTCGACTCGCATCCGCGGCCACACCCGCAATCCCAACCGCGTCCACACGGTCTAAAACAAATTTCCCTCGAGGGACTACGGCGTCGAAGCGATGATACCGCTGCTTTCCAAGAAGGTTCTGCGCAACAGCTTGACCACCACGACTACTTGCCGCCAAAACTAAGTCAACGACCCGCGGCGCCCAGCCAATGAGGCCAGCATCGTCCAGGTGGTCTGAACTCACAGCGGAGGCTTCAGTAGTTCCGATGTTTAGCAATCGAATATCCCCAAGAGGAACAGCTAGCGTTTTCACGGCTTCAGCGATAGCCACAACCGACGGGTTGTTCGCCCAGACTCCGCCGTCGATGAACCGCTGGCTATCGACTCGAGCCGCAGGAAAGAATGACGGAGCGGCCGACGTTGCCAACGCGACGTCCACCATCGGAAGCTTCCAATCCCGTCGTAGCTCGGGATGGTGACGTGTCTTAAAGAGATAGACTCCTCCGCGCTGCGAATTCCACGTAGGAATGACGAGGCGCTTGTCACTGTCGCCAAGATTTCGATCGCCGAATACCTCAAGCAAGGCGTCCCGAAGTGCAGTTTGGGAGTAGCCGGCTGAGAACGCTCGACGCGGTAGTCCCATCAGACGCTGTCTACGAGGGGGAAAAACGCTTCGGACCAGACGCGAATAATCCTCGACAATTTCTGCAGGTGGAACACCGGCCCCGAGAGCCAGCGCGATGATCCCGCCCGCAGAAGTGCCCGCGATCAGGTCGAACGAATCCCGAATCGAAACCTTCAGATCATCTTCTAACCGAGCGAGCACATGCGCAGTGAACAACGCCTTCGCGCCACCGCCGTCCATCGCGAGAACCTGAAACCGACCAGGCACGGCTTCGGGCTCGTCCGAGCTGACCATCACCTTCGACCATCCTTCCCCGATGTCGCACCTCTCAGCTGGCCGAAGCGACCTACCCAGCAGACGGAACCATCCGTACACTACACGCGTGACCGAACAATTCTTGCTCGAACGAGCACAATATTCACAACAGCGCCTGGACACGCTGAGGGAGACCGTGGCAAGCCGGATGACTGATGTGTCGCTGGCGGGCCTGTCAATCTTTGCAGCCGGCTCCTTTGCAAGACATGAAGCGGGGCAACACTCCGATGTCGACCTCTTTTTCACGTACCACCCCTCCGGAACAGCCATTGAGTCACGTCGGACAAACGAGTACAAGCTATTTGCGCATTTAATCGAAATCATCGAAGAACTCAAGTTTCCTGCGTTTTCAAATGATGGTGAATTCCTCCGAACCCATGACATTGCTGAGATATTACGCAATTTGGGCGGTCCAGTCGACGACGCCGAAAATTACTTTACTCTTCGTATGCTTATGATTCTCGAAAGTAAGTGCGTCTTCGGGGAGGCTTCCTATATTTCCGCATTAACCGACGTGATCGAATCGTACTATCGTGATTTCGCCGGTAATGAGAACACCTTCCAACCTTGGTTCCTCATCAACGATATTATGCGATACTGGAAGACGTTACTGCTGAACTACGAGAATCGACGAAACTTTGGGGGAGACGTTGAGGAGAAAGCAAAATGGCGCGTCAAGAATTTCAAGCTTCGTTATAGTCGCATGCTTACCTGTTTTGCAACGATCGCCGCTCTTGCTAGCCACCGCAGCCCCGCAAACCAAAATGATATTTTGCAGATGGCTCTATCCACACCGCAAGAGCGCCTCGCCAGCGTAGTTGAGAACCGGCCCGGCACTCAAGCGCAAGTTCTCGAGATTCTCGATGAGTATTCTTGGTTCCTTGAACAAACGTCGCTGACGAAGTCGGAACTCTACGCTCAGTTTGCGTCGGACGGGCGAAAAGAGGCTCTCTCGAGCAGAGCCGAACTTTTTGGCGGCATGATGTATGACTTACTGGCACAAATAGATGCAGACCGCAACTACGAACCGCCTCTAATTCGATACCTGGTGATCTAATGGCTCCTAGTAAATACATGCTGTACCTGTCGTCCGGGGTCGTGGCTCCAGCGCTCGAGTTACTCCGGCGGGTATGCGAACCGAACTCGCGCTCCTTACCTCACATCACGGCGCGCTATTCGAGCTTGCAGGTACGGCCAGAAGCGCTCTACCACTACTCCAACGCTCTAGTGAACGATCTAATCCTCGGGGAAGTCACGACGTTCGATGACTTAGCCCGATCAGACGGACAAGTCCGCACAGTTATTCTCCGTTGTGAATCTGAAGACCTCGAATGGCTTTCTTATAAGCCTGATTTTCCCGATAGTGTCTTTCACTTCACAATTTATGATGGACCCAGCTCCGACTTCGCCTGGCAAGTGCTGCAGGTGATGAAGCAATTTCCCTGGAATTTGCGCATTATCGGCGCGGAAGAGCGGGTCGAGCCATACGAAAAAAGCCGAGGAAGCCTGGCGAAGAGCGACACTCCCGTCCTTAGCGACGCTGCCGGAAAACTTTTATCTCAGCTTAAAGCGCAAACGCGAATCTTCGCGCCGCTCGTCAGCATGTCCAGAGAGGAAAGGCTTCGCCTGGTTTCGGATCTGTGCAAGTACATTCACAATTCATCCGAAGTTGCGCCGGCCGGCGACCATCCGATTGATTTAGACGAGGAGTGGATAGCTCGGTACGCCGGGCAAGATCAGCCACTGGGCGATCCGACGCTCGAAGGTTTTGCCAATCAGGTGCCTATTCCCGAGGAACGGGAAGCTGCGATGTTTCTTACGCCTCCCGAACTTGCATACGATATGGCTTCCGCCTCTATTTCGCTCTTTCCGCAAAACACCGCAATTGACTTCGGCGACCCCGCCGTCGGGCCCGGGATCTTCTTCGCAGCTTTGCGCAAGTTGGCTAGACCAGCTTATATTCGATCCGCTGTTGGCGTAGAAATTAGTCCGGCTCGTGCGCGCGCTACTGCACACCGGTGGCGTCGGGCGGGACTTCGCGTGCTGCTTGGGGACTTCCTCACAAGGAAACCAGCAGATCAGGAGTGGAATCTTTTACTCGCGAATCCGCCTTATGTCCGTCATCAGGAGATTAATCGATCGCTTCTCTGGTTGCGCATTGCCCTCGCGAAGAGAATTGGAGTGGAGATAGACGGTCGGTCTGACTTGTATGTGTATTTTGTTCTCTCGGCGCACGACTGGCTCCGTGAAGGTGCTATAGCGTCCTGGCTTCTCCCGTCGGAGTTCGCATCTACAGATTTCGGGCAATCACTGCGCACATATTTCACAAATCATGTCCAGCTTCGCCGTCTTCACTTTTACGATCAGGATTCCACCTATTTCGATAATGCGCGAATTTCCTCCTCGGTTGTCACCTACGAAAGAACGCTTCCCAGTGGTCAAATGGCCATTAAGGTTACACGTGGCGGGACATTGGAGCGGCCGGTCGAAGAGGTCGATGTACCTCTGGAAATTCTTCAGCGACGCGGAAAATGGAACTGGCTCACCCTAACTCAGCCTTATTCGAGCAATTCGGTTTCGATAGGCGACTACTTCGATTTGAAGCGCGGTATCGCCACCGGCGCCAATGCGGCTTTTGTTCTTCGATCTGACCAGCTGCTTGAGCTGGAGGTCGCCCAGGAGTGGGTGCGCCCTGTGCTTCCGAAGGCTCGTACGCTTGACTCATATGAGATCGAAGCAGACATTCACGGAAATCCATTGGTGAGCGATCGGCGGTGGCTCATCGACACTGACGAGTCCATCTCGAAGATCCGCAGCCGGTCACCGAAATTTGCAGATTACCTCGAAGAGATAGAGGCAGGCGTTGGACAAAGAACACTAGTACGCCAGCGTCGTCCTTTTTATAAGCAGGAGAAGCGCAAGCCTGCGGATTTTGTTTTTGTTTATATGGCCAAACGCGGAGTAGATGGCAGGGGACGCTTCATCAGGAATCGATCTCGCGCTGTTGTCTTGAATAATTATCTCGCGCTCACGATGAAGGATCACTTGCGCGAGGCTGCCGAGAACGACGACACAATCTGGGCGCAGGTGTTTGATGCATTGAGGGCCGTCCCCAGCGAGGAATTTGTACGACACGGCCGAAACTACGTCTCAGGATTAGTCAAACTCGAGCCTCGCGATCTTGCCGAAGTCCGCATCGGACTGCCCGATCGCTGGCTCTCGACGATGATCTAGCAGGGGCGCGATGAAACTAAATCTAAATTTTCAACTAGACCGAGCAACTGAGCTTGCTTGCATTTCCGAGAATCGAGCGCTGAAAAGGCTCGGATTCGCGCGAATAGGATTCGGTCAGGGCAAGTTTGATGCGCGTCCGCACGTAACGCTAGCCAGAGTGAATTGCAGCGACCCGTCCAGGGCGGTGGTCCCTGTAACGTGGGCAAATTTGCTGTCTGTCCTAGGGAATCACGAACGGGCAAAGCCGATCAGACTACAAATCGGTCCACCAGGCTTGCGATTAGACCGAGGACCTTTTGTTTTGGCACCCGTAACCCTGCAATCTCAAGGCACCGGTCTTGGCGCAGGAGCCGACTCAGATCAATTTGAAGAAATGCTTGCCGAGCTTCACCTAACGCTAGCGGCTGACTTTAATCGTCAGTATCACGGGTTTAGGTTGCCGGACAATGGAAGACGATTTCCTCGCGTTGCGCGTGCCCGCGCGCTCCGGGTCTCCGTCCAGGGCACCGCCGGAATGTGTCGGCAGACCCTCATGGAAACGATATTGCCGTAGCTTCAACGTCGCGCACGCGGCCGCGACAGCGTGAGTTCGCGGGACACTCATTTGCCGTAGCGCTCATCGCCGAAGGTCGAACAGGGCGCACCATATTGCCGATGGTCGCGCGAGTCGTGTCTGCGGTTTCTCGGACGCCGGTAATCGGCGAGCATGGTCGATGCATTGCCATTCTGGCCCGCGGGCAACCAGACCGTTCCAGGAGCTGGGTCGACAAGGGGCGGCGCTCCTAGGCCCCTAGACCGGATGTACTTCGAGGAGAGATCCCCATTGTGGTATCCCCGGCCGCCGACGCCTCCCGCAGGTACTGCGCCGACATGACGCGGTAGGAGCGGGTGAGCATCGCCGCGCCGGCCGCGATGATCATGACGACTCCGCCGACCAGGAACACCAGCGCGATCCCCCGGCCGATGCCGTCGCCGAGCAGCCCGCCGAACGCCGAGCGCCCGGACGGCGACTCCATGTACGGGATGAGCGCGAACTCGGCGATCGGGGCGATGAGGAACGACGTGATCGGAGCGGCGGCCGATTCGAACGCCGCCGCGAAGCCGAAGACGCGCCCCTGGGTCTCGAAGGGGACGACCTTCTGGATCACCGTCTGCTCGGCGGCCTCGACCGCCGGGATCAGGGTCATGTAGATCCAGATGCCGCCGGCGTAGAGCCACCACCAGTCGCGGAGGGTGAAGACCGCGCCGATCAGGCCCATCGCCATCACGAGCAGCAGCATCGTCCGGATCGGGTTCCTCCCGAGCCCGAACCTCGCGACGAGCAGACCGCCGATGACGAAGCCGGTCGCCGTCACTCCGAGCACCACGCCCCACAGCTCGACCGGGAACAGCTCGAGGCCGTACGGGTCCATCAGCGCCATGTAGACGCCGCCGATCAGGTTGTTGAACGTCGAGAAGACGATGAGCGCGAACAGCCCGGTCGCCGCCCGCACCGCGGTGATGCTGCCGCGCAGATCGATCAGCGGCGCCCTCTCCCCCGTCGGAGCGGGCCGGTCCTCCGGGATGCGCAGGAACAGGAGGTGCAGGAGCGCGGCGGCGGAGAGGCCGATCGCGATCACCAGCGTCCACCCCATGCCGAGCAGGCCGATGGCGAGCCCGCTGAAGACGCTCGTCACCACGAAGGCGAGGCCCTGGACCGTCCCGACGAGGCCGTTCGCGCGGGCGTGCCCCTCCACCGGGACCAGCAGGGTCACCGTCGTGGACAGGGCGATGTTGCGCATGTTCTCGATGACGGCGCCGAAGAGGATCGTGCCCGAGAACACCCAGAACCAGGGGGCGCGGAAGTCCAGGAGCGCCGCCTCGGGCAGCGCGAGGAAGAGACCGCCCGCGACGCCGAACGACACGAGCGTGACCGCGCCGGCGAAGACCATGACGCGGAACTTGCGGTGCCGGTCCACGATCGTGCCGAAGGCCATCGCGAAGACCGCGACGAGCAGCATGTAGGCGCCGCCGATGATCCCGGTCGCCAGGACCGAGCGCGTCTCGAGGTACACCCAGAACGTGAGCGCGAACCAGAGGAAGCTCGTCGTCACGTTCGCGACGGCGGTGTTGAGGAGGATCTGGTGGAAGTCGCGGAGCCTCGTCGAGGCGTCGACGGCGGCTCCGGGCACGGGGGCGGTCGAGGACACGGCTTCCCTCCGCTCGCGACGGCGCCGTCGGTCCCGCGGCGGGAGTCGAGGGTCGTCGCAGCCACTGTAGGACCGCGCCGTCGGCGAGTCGAGAGGGGGCGGGCGTCCGGCGGCGATGCGCTGCCGCCTCCCGCGCGGACGAGGGCGCCGCCGCCCTCGCGACCCGGATCAGCGGGCCTCGGGGGCGGCGGCGCCGACGGGTCAGACGATGGCGGCGCGGAGGGCCGCGGCGGCCTCGCCGACGTCCGGGGCGCCGTAGATGGCCCCGCCCGCGACGGCCACGAGGGCGCCGGCGCGCTGCACCGACTCGATGGTGGCGGTGCTCACGCCGCCCGCGACCGAGAACGGCACGCCCGAGGACTCGCCGTCGCGCAGCAGGGTCTCGAAGGTGAAGCCCTCCTCCGCCTGCTCGTCCAGACCGGCGTGCATCTCGACGAACTCGGCGCCGAGGGCGACGACCTCGCGGGCGCGGGCGGCCTTGTCGGGCACGCCGATGAGGTCGACGACGACGCCCTTGCCGTGCTTCCTCCCGGCGGCGATCGCGCCGGCGATGGTGCTGTCGCCGGCGACGCCGAGGACCGTCACGAGGTCGGCGCCGGCCGCGAAGGCCATGTCGGCCTCGAGCTCGCCCGCGTCCATCGTCTTGAGGTCGGCGAAGACCGTCTTGTCGGGGTGCGCCTCCTTGATGGCGGTGATGGCGGAGAGGCCGGCGCTCTTGATGAGCGGGGTGCCCAGCTCGAGGATGTCGACGTGCGGGGCGGCGGCAGCGGCGAGCTCGAGGGCGGCGTCGGTGCTGAGGGTGTCCATGGCGAACTGGAGCTTCACGGGGTTCTTCTTCCTGTCGAGGTGGGGAGTCGGGTCATTCGAGGTTCGCGTGGCGCGGCCAGAGCTCGTCGGCGCTGTCGCCGCGGCGCTGCCAGAGCGCGTGGAACAGGGCGTCGCCGGTGAGCACGACGACCTGCTCGAAGAGCCCGCCGGAGTACTGCGCCGAGGCGGCCCCGGAGCGGTCGAGCTTGTCGGCGGCGGGCACGACCACCACGGCGGAGGCGAGCCCGGCCAGCGGGGAGTCGGCGGCGGTCGTGATCGCCGCGACCCGCGCTCCGGCGTCGACGGCGGCCTTCGCGGCGCGGACGATGCCCCCGGTGGTGCCGGAGCCGCTCGCGGTGAGCAGCACGTCGCCGCTGCGGATCGCCGGGGTCGTCACGTCGCCGACCACGTGCACGACGAGTCCGAGGTGCATGAGGCGCATGGCGGTCATCCGCAGGGCGAGGCCGGAGCGGCCGGCGCCGTGGACGAAGACGCGGTCGGCGCCGGCGAGCAGCTCGAGGACGGGCTCGAGCCGGTCGGTCGTCAGCGAGGCGGTCGCGGCGGACACCTCGGCGGCGATCACGGCGAGCGCCTCTGCGGGGTCGGTGGTGCGGTCGTCAGCGGGCATGGATCCACAGTGCGCTCGGCGACCGGATCCGCGCGCCACCTGATCGAGGAGGCCCACCTACCCGATCGGGTGGGCGGTGCCGCTCCCGGGTAGGACGGGTAGGTTCGGGGGATGGATCCCGCCGAGTCCCCCGCCTCCCGCACCCTGCTGCAGCAGCACGCCCGCACGGTCGCCGAGCAGGCCGACCGGCACGCGGTGGCGCTGGAGTCGGTGCTCGCCGCCCTGCGCGCCGAGCGCCTCGACGACCGTGCGGCCCGCACCGTCGCGATCGACATCGCCGCGAACGCCCTGGTCGAGCTGCGCACCGCCTCGGACGAGCAGCGCAGCGCGATGCTGGAGCCCGTCGTGGGCGCGTTCGCGCGGCTCCGGAGCGACCTGCGCCCGCTCGTGCGCTTCGGCGACCTCGACGTGCAGTTCGTCGAGCCGCCCGCCACCGGGCGCGCCCTCCCCGGCGAGGTGGCGCACGCGGCCCGCGCGATCGTGCGGAGCGCCGTGCTGGCGTTCGTGGAGTCGGAGCAGACGCGCCGGGTGCGGATCCAGTGGGACTGCGACGGGCTCAACCTGCTCATCGAGATCCGCGACGACGGCCGGGGCGAGCTGACGACCCGCGACGACGCCCTGCGCCCGATCGCCGAGCGCGTCCGCGGGCTCGACGGGGAGCTCTCGGTCTCGTCGACCGCGGGCTGGGGGTCGACCCTGTCGATCCGCCTCCCCCTCGATCCGCCGGCGCAGCCCGACGGGCTCGACCTCGCCGAGCTCAGCGCCCGCGAGCGGGAGGTGCTGAACCTGATCACGCTCGGCGCCTCGAACCAGCGGATCGCGGACGACCTCGGCATCAGCGGCAACACCGTGAAGTTCCACGTGTCGAACCTGCTGCGCAAGGCCGGGGCCCGCACCCGGGCGGAGCTGGCGGCGCTGGCGCGCTGATCGATCCGGGTGCCCCGCCCGGCAGCACGGCCCTGACAGAGACCCCGGACGCGCGGACGGGCCGCAGCGGCCGCCGAGGGTCTTCCCCTCCTGCGGCACCGCGGCCCGTCCGGCCGATCAGCGCGCCCCGATCACTCGCTCCGGAGCAGCCCGAAGCGGAACCGGCCGGAGCCGTCGAGCGTGTCGTCGATGCCCGAGATCGTGGAGGAGGCGATGACGGTCTCCGTGCCCTCGAGGAGCGGCACGGTGATCGCCTTCTCCGCCGCGAGGCGCTGCGCCTCCTCGATCGCCGCGGTGCGCTCGTCGCCGGGGGCCAGGCTCCGCTCGCGCAGCACGACCTCGTTGTAGGCGTCGTCCTTCACGGCGGCGCCGAGGATGGAGGGGGCCTCGTCGGTGCCGTAGAGCAGGTTCAGGTAGTTGTCCGAGTCCGGGTAGTCCGCGAACCAGCCCTGCTGGTAGAGCGGGTAGGAGGTCGACTTCTCCTTCACGTACTGCGTCCACTCCGTCGACTGCAGGTCGACCGTGAACAGGCCGCTGCGCTCGAGCTGGTTCTTGATGAGCGCGTACTCGTCCGAGGTGCTGGAGCCGTAGTGGTCGGTGTTGTACTGCAGCTTGAGGTCGACGGGACCGGTGATCCCGGCCGCCTGGAGCGCTGCGGCGGCCTCGTCCGCGCTGGGACCGCCGCTCCCGTCGCCGAAGGCCTGCTCGTACGCCGGCGTCGATCCGGTCAGAGCGCTGGGGACGATCGAGTAGACCGGCGCGTAGGTGCCCTTGTAGACCTGGTCCGACAGCTCGTCGCGGTCGATCAGGTCGGCGACGGCGGTGCGGACGGCGAGCGCCTTGTCGGCGTCGGCCTCGGAGGTCGCGGAGCCGTAGGGCATGGTCTCGGGGTTGAAGACCAGGAAGCGCATCTCGGCACCGGGACCGGAGTGCACCGTCAGGCCCTCCTCGCCGCGGAGGTCCTCGGTGTCGGTCGCGTTCAGCGTGCGGTAGGCGACCGCGATCTCGCCGCGCTGGATGTCGAGCTTGAGGTTGCTCTCGTCGGCGTAGTAGCGGACGATCACGGACTCGTTGGCGGCGGCGCCGAGGAGGCCGTCGTAGGAGTCGTTGCGGGTGAGCTGCACGAGCGAGTTCAGCTTGTAGCTCGTGATGGAGTACTGCCCGCTGAAGGCGTCGCCGGCGACGATGTCGTCGTCGGTGGTGAGGGAGTCGGCCGAGAAGACGTCCTCGTCGACGATCGCGGCGGCGGGGCTGGTGAGGATCTGGGGCCAGAGGGCGTTGTCCGGGGTGGCCAGCGTGAAGACGACGGTGGAGTCGTCCTCCGCCTCGACCGAGACCATGTCCGAGAGCAGCGACGAGGGGCCGTTCGGAGCGGCGATCGCCACCTGGCGCTCGAAGGTGAAGACCACGTCCGAGGCGGTGAGCGGATTGCCGTTGGCGAAGGCGGCGTCCTCGCGCAGGGCGACGCGGTAGTGGGTGGGGTCGGTGAACTCGGCCGAGGCCGCGAGGTCCGGCACGGGATCCGTCGATCCGGGGGCGGAGGTCAGCAGCCAGGAGAAGACCTGGTTCTGCAGCGTCGCCGAGCCGAGGTCCCAGGAGCCGGCGGGATCCAGGGCGGTGACCTTGTCCGTGGTCCCCAGGAGGATCCCGGGGGGCGCCTGGGCTCCGGTGGTGCCCGGCGAGCAGGCGGTGAGGGCGACGGCCATCGCCGCACCGGCGACGAGGGGAGCCAGTACTCGGGATCTCATGGGGAACTCCTTGCGGGTCAGCCGTGCGGCGGGGATGAGGGAGGGACGCCGGGGCGCTGGGTCCATGGTGCCGAGGGAGCGTGCGTCCGGCGTCGAGTAGTCGTCGGGGTCTGCGGCCGCTCGCTTCGACAACTGTCGCACCGCGCTCCGGCGCCGCGCCCGGCCGGGAGGGCCCGGGTTCGACGTCTGCTGTGCCCCGGGCCCTCCGCCCTCGCCACCTGTCCATGGCCGCCGACCCTCCGCGTCGTCAGAGTGGAGACCTCACGGTTCCGCGCGGGTCGGACCGGGAGAGAGAGGTCGCGGTGCGCGAGAACGTCGACACGGTCGTCATCGGAGGAGGCGCGATGGGCTCCGCCACCGCCTGGCAGCTGGCCCAGCGCGGCACCGACGTGGTGCTCCTCGAGCAGTTCGGCCCCGGCCACGAGAACGGCGCGTCCCACGGCCGCACCCGGAACTTCAACGAGGCCTACGCCGCCGACGACTACCTCGAGCTCCTCGGCGAGGCCTCCCGACTCTGGGACCGGCTGAGCGTCGAGGAGGGCACGACGCTGCTCGACCGGGTCGGCCTCGTGAACCTCGGACCCGTCGGACCCCTCCGCGCGGTCCGGGAGGCGCACCGCGCCCACGGCGTCGCGAGCGAGCTGATCTCCGCCGCCGAGGCCCGCGACCGCTGGCCGGCGCTCCGCTTCGAGAGCGAGGTGCTGCACGTCCCCAGCAGCGGACGCGTGCGCGCCGCCGACGCTCTGCTCGCGCTGCGGGCCGGCGCCGAGCGCCGCGGCGCCCGCTTCCGCTACGACACCCCCGTCCGCGGGATCGACGTCGTCGGACCGGACACCGTGATCGTGACGACCGATGACACCGAGTACCGCGCCCGGCGGGTCGTCGTCACCGCGGGAGCGTGGACGCAGCCCCTCCTCGCCGGCCTCGTGCCGCTGCGCCCCCTCCGGGTCTCGGAGGAGCACCCCGCGCACTTCCGGCTCCGCATGCCCGACGCGGCGTGGCCGAGCTTCAACCACACGCCCGACCCGGACCGAGCCGACCACGCGTACTTCCTCAGCCCCGTCTACGGCATGCTCACGCCGGGCGAGGGCCTGAAGGTCGGCTGGCACGGAGTGGGCAGGAGCGTCGATCCGGACGCCCGCACCCGCCGCCCGGTCGCCGAGCAGCTCGCGGCCCTCCGCCGCTACGTGGCGGAGTGGATCCCGGGCGCCGACGCGGAGGTCTGCGACGTCATCAGCTGCACGTACACGATGACCCGCAACGAGGACTTCATCCTCGACCGCAGCGGGCCGATCGTGGTCGGAGCGGGCTTCTCCGGCCACGGGTTCAAGTTCACCCCGGCGATCGGGCGGGTCCTCGCGGACCTGTCCGAGGGCGTCGCCGCCCCCCGCCGCTTCGCCGCGACGGCGCGTCCGGTGCTCGCGGGTCCGGTCCTGTAGAGCGGACCGCCTGCGGAGCGGGCGCGCACCGGGGCGGACGCCTGCCCGACCGGACGCGCACCCGAGCCGGCGCCTGCCCGATCGGACGCGCACCCGAGCCGACGCCTGCCCGACCGGACGCGCGCCGAAGCGGGCGCCCACAGGAACGGACGCCCGCTGAGCCGGACCGGGTGCCGCCCGGTCCGACCCGTCGTCAGCTCGCAGCCGCCAGCTCGTCCCGGCTCGCGGCGGCCAGCGCCTCCCGGGCCGCGCGCTGGAGCGCGGGATCCGGCACGGGGAGCGACGCCAGGAGCTTCTGCGTGTACGCCTCGCGGGGCGCGCGGAGCACCTCGGCGGCCGGCCCCTGCTCCACGACCGCGCCCTGCCGCAGGACGACCACCCGGCCGGCCACGCGGTCGACGACGGCGAGGTCGTGGCTGACGAAGAGGCAGCCGAAGCCGAGCGCGCCCTGCAGCTCGGCGAACAGCTCGAGCACGGTCGCCTGCACGGAGACGTCGAGCGCGCTGGTCGGCTCGTCGGCGATGAGCAGGCGCGGGCGCAGCGCGATGGCCCGGGCGAGCGAGGCCCGCTGCCGCTGCCCGCCGGAGAGCTCGTGGGGGAAGCGGTCGGCGAAGGCGCGGGGCAGGCGGACCGCGTCGAGCAGATCCAGGACCTCCTCGCGCACGCCGGCGGCCGACTCCGCGCGCCCGTGGATGACGAACGGCTCGGCGATGCACTCGCCGATGGTCAGGAACGGGTTGAAGCTGGTCGCCGGATCCTGGAAGACGAAGCCGAGGTCGGCGCGCGCGGCGGCACCGAGGGAGGCGCGGCGCCCGACGAGCTCGGAGCCGAGGACCCGGAGCGAGCCGCCGGTCGCGGGGACCAGCCCGGCGATCGTCCGGGCGAGCGTCGTCTTGCCCGAGCCCGACTCCCCCACGAGGCCCAGGACCTCGCCGGGGGCGAGCGTCAGCGAGAGGTCGGCGATCGCCGTGAAGGAGGGCTTGCCCAGGCGCCCCGGGTAGACGATCTCGAGCCGCTCCGCCACGACGAGCGGCTCGCTTCCCGGAGCGGGCTCGGGCCCCGCAGCGCCGGGCGCGCCGATCCGCGGGACCGCGGCCAGGAGCGAGCGGGTGTACTCGTGCTGCGGAGCGGAGAACAGCGACTGCACGTCCGCGGTCTCGACGATCCGGCCGCCGTTCATCACGATCACGCGGTCGGCCAGGTCGGCGACGACCCCCATGTTGTGCGTGATGAGGAGCATCGACCCGCCGAGATCGCGCCGCAGCGTGCGCAGGAGCTCGAGGATCTCGGCCTGCACGGTCACGTCCAGCGCGGTCGTCGGCTCGTCGGCCACGATCAGCGGGGCGCCCTGGATCAGCGCCATCGCGATCACGATCCGCTGCTTCTGCCCGCCCGAGAACTGGTGCGGGTAGTCGTCGATCCGCCGCTCGGGATCGGGGATCCCGACGGTCCGGAGGATCCGGACGGCCTCGGCCCGCGCCTCGCGGCGGCCGAGGGAGGTGTGCGCGCGGAGCCCCTCGACGATCTGCCAGCCCACAGTGAAGACCGGGTTGAGCGCGGTCGACGGCTCCTGGAACACCATCGCCGCCGCCGCTCCCCGCAGCCGCCGCATCGTCTTCTCGGGGGCGCCGACGATCTCGACGTCGCTCCCGCCGTGGCGGAGGCGGATGCTGCCGGAGACGACGGCCGACTCCGGCAGCAGCCCGAGGACCGCCTTGCCGGTGACGGTCTTGCCAGAGCCCGACTCCCCCACGAGGGCGACGATCTCCCCCGGCGCGACGTCGAGGTCGACGCCCTCGAGCGCCTGGACCGGGCCGTGGTCGGTGTCGAAGACGACGCGGAGGTCGCGGATGCTCAGTACGGCGGTCATCGCCGGGCCTTTCTCTGGCTGCGGCGGCGGACGCGCAGGCGGGGGTCGGACAGGTCGTTGAGGCTCTCGCCGACGAGGGTGATCCCGAGCACGACGATCATGATCGCGGCGCCGGGAGCGACGCAGGTCCACCAGATCCCGCTCGTGACGTCCTGCACCGAGCGGTTGAGGTCGTAGCCCCACTCGGCGGCGGAGGTGGGCTCGATGCCGAAGCCGAGGAAGCCGAGGCCGGCCAGCGTCATGATCGCCTCGGAGGCGTTCAGCGTGATGATCACGGGCAGGGTGCGGGTTGAGTTGCGGAGCACGTGGCGGATCAGGATCCGCCGGTCCCGCGCGCCCATCACGCGCGCCGACTCCACGAAGGACTCGGAGACGACCCGGAGCACCTCCGCCCTGACCACCCGGAAGTACTGCGGCACGAAGACGACGGTGATCGACATCGCCGCGGCGAGGACTCCGCCCCACAGGCTCGACTGGCCGCCCGAGATCACGATCGACAGGACGATCGCGAGCAGGAGGCTCGGGAAGGCGTACACGGCGTCGGCGACGACCACGAGGATCCTGTCGAGCCAGCCGCCGACGTAGCCCGACACCGCGCCGAGCAGCACGCCCGCCGCGACCGAGGTCAGGAGCGACAGGGCGATCACCTGGACCGCGGTCCGCGCTCCCCACAGGGTGCGCGAGAGGACGTCGTAGCCGCCGACCGTGGTGCCCAGCAGGTGCTGCCCGCCGGGCGGCTGCTGCGCGCCGAAGTTGCGGCCGTCGACGGCGAGCTGGTCGTAGCCGAACGGGGCCAGCAGCGGCGCGCACGCGGCGACGATCACGAGGACGCCGACCAGCGCGAGGCCGATCAGGAGCATCGCCCGCTGGGACCCGGTGCTGCTGCGCACCTGCGCGACGAGGGGGAGGCGGTCCCGCAGCGGACGCGGCGGAGCGGAGACGGTCGTCATGTCAGAACCTCACTCGGGGGTCGATCAGGGCGGCGAGGACGTCCACCGCGAAGTTCGTGACGGCGACGATGATGGCGAGCACCGCGACGATCCCCTGCACGGCGACGAAGTCGCGGGCGGCGAGGTACTGGCCGAGCATGAAGCCCAGCCCGCGCCACTCGAACGTGGTCTCGGTGAGGACCGCACCGCCCAGGAGCATCGCGATCTGCATGCCGATGACGGTGATGATCGGGATGAGGGCGGGCCGGAAGGCGTGGCGGGAGACGAGCCTCCCCTCCGAGACCCCGCGGGAGCGGCCGGCCTCGACGTAGCCCGCCTGCAGGGTGCCGATCATGTTGGTGCGCACGAGGCGGAGGAAGGTGCCCGCGGTGAGCAGGCCGAGCGTGAGGCCCGGGAGCACCGCGTGGGCGAGCACGTCGGTCACCGCGGAGCTGCTCCCGGAGCGCAGCGCGTCGACGAGGAAGAGCCCGGTCGGCTGCTGCAGCGTCGTGAGCATCAGCTCCGTCCCGGTGCTCGAGCGGCCCGCCGTGGGCACCACGTCGAGGACGACGCCGAAGACGAGCTTGAGCAGGAGCCCGGCGAAGAAGACGGGGGTCGCGTAGCTGAGGATCGCGAGGACCCGCAGGACGATGTCGGGCATCCGGTCCCGCTTGCGGGCGGCGATCGCGCCGAGCGGCACGCCGACGACCAGGGCGACCAGGAGCGCGTAGACGGCGAGCTCGAAGGTGGCGGCGCCGTACACGGCGAGGACCTCGGTGACCGGGCGGTTGTCGCTGATGGTGGTGCCGAAGTCGCCGCGCAGGACGCCCCCGAGGTACTCGACGTACTGCACCAGCACGGGGCGGTCGTAGCCGGCGGCCGCCACCCGGGCTGCCAGCTCGGCCCCGGAGAGCCGTCCGCCGAGGGCGGCGGTGATCGGATCGCCGGTCAGGCGCATCAGGAAGAAGACCATCGTGACGAGGATGAGCACCGTCGGGACGATCAGCAGGAAGCGGAGGAAGAGATAGCGCAGGAGGGGGTTCGAGGCGCTCTTCACGCCGCGACGCCCGGGGAGGACGAGGGGCAGTGAGACGGACACGGGGCTCCTTCCGGCAGGGCCGGTCGCTCCGGCCCGTCTCACGCTAGGGAGTGGGTCCCGCGCTCCTCGCCGTCAGGATTCGCGTTCTCGGAGCGGCCGTTCCGACAGCTGTCTGAACGGCTCCGGAGCGCCTCGCGCGCTCACCTGCGCGCGGGAAGAGGGGACTGCGGCTTGGTCACTCCGTAGGCGAAGGAGGTCTCGATCGAGGCCAGGGCGGGGATCATCCGGATCCTCGTGCGCACCAGCGTCTCGTACCCCTCGAGGTCCTCGACGGCGATCTTGAGGAGGAAGTCGCTGTCGCCCGCCATCAGGTACGCCTCCGTCACGTGGGGGATCCCGCGGATGGCCGTCTCGACCTGCTCGACGATCTCGGGGCTGTGGCTCTCGAGGCGCAGGCGCACGAAGGCGGTGATGGCCAGGCCCACCGCGCGGGGGTCGACGACGGCGCGATAGCCGATCAGCACGCCGTCCTCCTCGAGCCGGCGCACGCGGCGCAGGCACGGTGAGGGCGAGAGGCCCACCCGGTCGGCGAGGTCCTGGTTGCTGAGCCGGCCGTCCTGCTGGAGCTCCTGCAGGATGCGCATGTCGATGTCGTCCATACCGCCGATCCTGGCAGATCCTGCCGCGACCACCGAATTCCGCGCTCGGATCCGCAATCGCCCGCCTCCTCCCCCGACCTAGCCTCGGAGGGTCGGCATCCACCGGCCCCGCCGAGAGGACCGCCATGACCAGATCCGCCCTCACCGGGACCGTCGCGATGATCGCGACCGTGGCCACCTGGGCCGGATTCGCCCTGAGCATCCGCGGGATCGGCGGGTCGGGCCTCACCACGGTCGACGTCGCGCTCCTGCGCTTCGGGATCCCGCTGCTGGTGCTGGCACCGGCGCTCCCCGGCGCGCTCCGGGCGATCCGGCGCGAGTCGCCGCTCACCCTCGCCTGCCTCGCGGTCGGCGCCGGGCTGCCCTACTTCCTCACGGCCGCGGCGGGCGGGAGCCTGACGAGCGCGGCGCTCGTGGGCCTGGTGATCCCCGGCTCGGTGCCGGTCTTCGTCGCTCTGCTCGCCCTCCTGCTGATGCGCGAGCGCCCGAGCGGCGCCCGCCTGGCGGGACTGGGCGCGATCGTCGTCGGCGTCGTCGTCATCGTGGTGCTCACCTCGGCGGCGTCGGTCGCCCTGGGCATCGGCATCCTGCTCGCCGCCGGGATCCTCTGGGCCGTGTACACGCTGGGCCTCCGGCGGACCCGGCTGACCCCGGTCGCGGTGCTCGTGGTGGTCTGCGCCCCCTCCTTCCTCCTGAGCCTCGTCGCGGCGGTCACCGGCGCCCTGCCCTCCACCCTGTTCTCGGGGTCGGCCGATCCGAGCGCCGTCGCGGTGTTCGGCCTCGTCCAGGGCGTCGGCGTCGGGATCGTCGCCGCGCTCGCCTACACCGTCGCCGTCCGCTCCCTGGGCGCGGGCCGCGCCGCGGCCTTCGGATCGCTGAGCCCCGTCGTCACCGCCCTGGTCGCGCTGCCGCTCTTCGGCGAGACGCTGCCGGCGAGCGAGATCGTCGGCCTCGCCCTGATCGTGCTCGGCGTGATCGTCGCGAGCACGGCGCGCCGGACCGCCCCGCCCGTGCCCGACCCCGCCCCCTCCCTCCCCCGACCGACCCCCTCCAGGAGCCACCGATGATCGTCACCGCGCACAGCCTCGCTCCCGACCCCGTCTGGGAGCTCACCCGCCGCTACGCCGCCGACCCCCGGCCCGACCGCCTCGACCTGACCCTCGGCGTCTACCGCGACGAGAACCTGCAGGCCCCCGTGATGGACGCCGTCCACGACGCGGAGCGCCTCCTGCTCGGGCGGCGCGAGTCGAAGCAGTACCGGGGGCCGAGCGGGCACCCCGCCTTCACGGCGCGGATGAGCTCGCTCCTCCTCGGCGAGGACCTGGCGCAGCGGGCGATCGGCGTGCAGACCGTCGCGGGTACCGGCGCGCTGCGGCTGCTGGCCGAGTTCCTCGCGCACTTCGAGCCGGGGCGGCGCGTGATCCTCGGCGCCCCCTCCTACGTGAACCACGCCCCCGTGCTGCGCGCGGCCGGCCTCGACATCCACGCCGTCCCCTTCCTGGACGCGTCGGGCCGCCCCTGGCTGGAGCCGACCGTCGACGCCCTGCGCTCCGCCCGGCCCGGCGACGCGGTGCTCCTCCAGGGCAACTGCCACAACCCCTCCGGAGCCTCGCTGACGCCCGCGATGTGGGACCGGCTGACCGACGAGATCGTCCGGGCGGGCGTGATCCCCTTCATCGACCAGGCCTACTACGGGCTGGGCGACGGCCTCGAGGAGGACCTCGCGGGGATGCGGCGGCTGCTCGCCCGCGTGCCGGAGGGCGTCGTCTCGGTCAGCTGCTCGAAGGCGTTCAGCCTCTACAGCGAGCGCGTCGGCTGCGCCCTCCTCCTCCTGGACCCGTCCGGCACTCCGGGTGCGATGAGCACCCTCGAGGCGATCGCGCGGGCGGCCTACTCGCAGCCCCCGCACCACGGAGCGGCGATCGTGGCGACGATCCTCGGCGACGAGGAGCTCGAGCGCTCGTGGCGCGACGAGCTCGAGCGGATGCGGAACCGGGTCACCCGGCTCCGGGACGGCCTCATCGGCGGCGCTCTCGCGGCCGGCGCCCCCGCCCGCTTCGCCGCCCTCCGCGACCAGCGGGGCCTGTTCCTCTCCCTCCCGCTGTCGCCGACGGCCATGCACCGCCTCCAGCACGACTTCGGCGCCTACGGGCTCCCGTCGGGGCGGATCAACCTGGCCGGCGTCCCCCGGACCGCGGTCGACCGGCTCGCCTCCGCGCTGGCCCAGGTCGCGGCCGAGGACGACGCCGTCCGGGCGGTGGCCTGATGGACCGGCGGGAGCGCGCCCGGCTGCTCGACGAGCTCATCGCCCTGCCGACCGTCTCGGCCGATCCCTCGCGCCTCGGCGACCTGCGCCGGAGCGCCACCCTGCTCGCCGACGCCCTGCGGGAGCGCGGCTTCGACGCCCGGCTCGTCGAGGACGACGCCGGCCGCCCCTCGGTCGTGGGCACGCGCGGACTGCTCCCCGGTGTCCCCTCCGCTCTGCTCTACGCGCATCACGACGTGCAGCCCGCGGGCGCCGGCTGGACGTCGGACCCCTTCGTGCCGCTGCACCGGGGGGACGTGGTCACCGGACGCGGCAGCGCCGACAACAAGGCCGGCGTCGTGGCGCACCTCGCGGCGATCGACGAGCTCGGCCCCGACCGGCGGCTCGGCCTGATCGTCGTCCTCGACGGCGGCGAGGAGGTCGGCTCCCCCGGAGCGCCCGCCCTGCTCGCCGGGCTCGCCCTGGAGGAGGCGCCCGCGCTGGTCCTCGTGAACGACGGCGTGAACGCGGCCCGCGGCACTCCGTCGCTGACGCAGTCGCTCCGCGGGCTTCTCGCCGTCGACGTCGAGGTCGCCGTGATGGACGAGCCCGCGCACAGCGGCGTGAACGGCGGAGGGGCGGTCGACGCCCTGACTGCGTTCTGCCGGCTGGCCGCCTCCCTCCACGACGAGCGGGGCGAGGTGGCCGTGCCGGGGCTGCGGGTCGGCGCACCGGCGACCGCCCGCGTCGATCCGGACGCCTTCCGGGCCCGGCTCGGACTGCTCGACGGGGTGCACGTCGCCGACGACCTCGCGACCGCCCTCTGGGCCTCTCCCGCCCTCTCCGTGCTCGCGATCGACGCGCCGCGGATCGCGGAGTCGGCGAACGTGCTGCTCCCCCGGGTGCGCGCGCGCCTCTCGCTCCGGGTGCCGCCGGGGCTCGCGATGGACGACGCGGCCGCCGCGCTCCGAGCGCACCTGCTCGCGCAGCGGCCCTTCGGTGCGCACGTGCGCGTGGACGAGGTGAGCCGGAGCGAGCCGTGGAGCGACGCGCGCATCTCCGGCGTCGTGGTCGCCGCGCTGCAGGACGCGTGGGGGCGCTCGCCCGACCTGCTCGGAGGCGGCGGCGGCATCCCCGTCGTCAGCGCCCTCTCCGCGGCGTTCCCGGAGTCGGTCCTCTGCATCACGGCCGTCGCCGACGCCGAGTCGAGGGTCCACGGGCCCGACGAGAACGTCGACCTGCGGGAGCTGGACCGCGCCGTCGCCGCGGAGGCCGCGGTCCTCGACGCCCTGGCCCTGCCGCAGGACTGACGAGAGCCGGCCGCCCCCACCGCTCAGCGGGAGGGACGGCCGGCTCTCGTGCACGTCAGCGGCTCAGCGCCGGGCCTTCAGCGCACGGGTGGCAGCGCACGGCCTTCAGCGCATCGCCTTCAGCACCCGGTCGCCGGCCATCTCGGCGATCATCGACGCCTCGTCCGGGTAGAGGGCGGGGTCGACGCGGTCGAGGCGGAACGGCTCCGGATCGGCGAAGGGCTCGGTGCCGGTGATCATCTCGGCGACGAGACGGCCCATGCCCGGCCCGTGCGTCACTCCGGACTCGTTGTCGCCCGCCAGCACCCAGAGTCCGTCGCACGCGGGGACGGGGCCGATGTAGAGGCCGCCGTCGACGGAGTAGACGGGCATGCCCTGGATGATCTCGGCGGTGCCGAGCCCTGCGAGCGCCGGGAACACCTCGGCGACGGACGCCTGGTAGTCGCGCTGAGCCTCGATCAGCTGCGGCGAGACGGGGCGGGCGAAGGCGCGCGCCAGCCCCTCCTCGCGCTCCAGCACCGAGACGCGGCGGTAGGCGAAGCCGCCGCCCCACGAGAACGCGCCGCGCAGCTCGCGCAGCCACAGGCCCAGGTCGAGGCTCTGGATCGTCGGCATCAGCGGCGAGAGCCCGGCCTGCTCCGAGACGAAGCGGGTGGCGACGGTGGGGATGAGCGGGAGCGCCCGGCCCACGGTGCCCAGGAGCGCCGGGGTCCAGGCTCCGGCGGCGAGCACCACGGTCGCCGCGTCGACGACGCCCGCCGTGGTCTCGACACCGGTCACCCGGTCGCCGTCCCGGCGGATCCCGGTCGCCTCGGTGCCCCACGAGAAGCGGACGCCCAGCGCCTCCGCGCGGCGGAGGACCTCCTGGAGCGCGAGCCCGGTGGTGACCTGGATCGCCTCGGGGAGCAGCACTCCGCCGACGACGCTCGCCGGGTCGACCGCGCCGAAGGTCATCGACGCGACCTCGTCCGCGTCCAGCGCGCGGGTCCCGGGGGACGCCAGCGGGTGGCGCACGATGCCCTCGACGAGGGTGGTGAGGGTCGTCTCGGTGCGGGCGATCGCGATGTTGCCGTTGGCGGCGAACTCGATCTCGACGCCGGCGTCGTGCAGGCCCCGGTAGAAGGAGAGGCCGTACTCCTCGAGGGGCACGGCGTGGGTGCCGATCCGGCGGTTGCTGTCGGCGCCGTAGCGGGCGACGAAGCCGGCTCCGGCCGGGGTGGTGCCGCTCAGCGGCGAGCCGGCGTCGATCACCGTGACGTCGCGGGCGCCGAGCTCGATCAGGTGGAGGGCGGCCGAGGCGCCGATGATGCCCGCGCCGACGACGCAGACGGGTCCAGGATTCGAAGGCATGCCCGATGGTAGGCAGAGCGGGGGTCCCGGGGGCACGTGCTGCTGTCGAAGGGGCGGAGGGGGCGGCTCGACGGCTGTCGGAGGGTCAGCCCTCGGTGATCCGGACGTAGGGCGACATCCGGAACCAGAGCTGCAGCATCAGCCGGGTGTCGCCGTCGGCGAGGTCGAGCCCGGTCGTCTCGGCGAAGCGCCCGAGCCGGTAGTAGACGGTGGTGCGGTGCAGGTGCAGGTCGGCGCCGGTCTGCACGACGTTGCCCGCGTTCGCGAGGAAGGTCCGCACCGCGAGGATGTTGTCCTCGGACTGCTCCTGCATGGCCCGCCCGAGCTCGGGCGGCACCAGGTGCGACCGCAGCGCCTCGGGGAGCAGCGCCGCGAGCATCCCGTCGAGCCCCGACTCGTCCCAGCGGACCGCGCCCGCCTCCGTCGCTCCCGCGACCCGCGCCGCGCACTCGGCCTGCTCGTGCGAGTGCAGCACGCCGTCGAGCCCGGGCACGAGCGCCCCGACCCCGATCGTCGCCGCGATGCCCGCGCCGTCGAGGCCGCGGCGGAGCGACTCGACTAGCGCGGCGATCCGGTCCTCGGCGGGCGCGACCGAGTAGCCGACCAGCACGACGACGCCCTGGTCGGTCCGCGCGACGGCGGCACCGGAGCTGTGCTGGGCGACGGCCCGCGCGATCACCCGGACCGGGGCGCCGATCGAGCGGTCGCCCTCGCCCTTCGCGATCACCAGGCCGAGCACCTGGTACGCGACGCAGCCGCGGAAGATCCCCGCCGCCGCGATCTCCTCGGCCGCGTCGACCCGGTCGTCCGACCGGTCCGAGAGGAGCGCGAGCACCTGCGCCTCGATCTGCTGGAGGCCGTCGTCGAAGGTCATCGCGCGGCGGACGAGCACGGTCCGCATGTCGTCGACCGCGCGGTCGACGGCGTCGAAGTCCGCGGCCGTGAGGGTCTCGTCGTCGATGATCCAGATCACCGCGGCGAGCTCGCGGTCGACCCGCACGGGAGCGACGTACCGCCGCCGGAGGCCCAGCTCGGGCGCCGCGTCGGTGAAGAACGCCGCGGTCGCGCGCAGCACGCCGGCCCGCCGGGCCCACTCCGCCCGCTCCGGCGTCACCGAGCGACCCACCAGCGACTCCACCCGGGCGGAGTCCTCGTCGCCGAAGTGGGCGCTGTGCGCGAGGAGCTGCAGCTCCGCGTCGTCGACGGCGACCGAGCGCCCCAGCACCCCCGCCAGGCGCTCGACGATGTTCTGCAGCGGCTCGGGCGAGAATCCTTGGCCTTCGGGCGGCATCGTCTGCTCCTCCTGGACGGATGCTCCGGCGGCACCGTGGCTTCACCGTAGACCAGCGCGGCGCCTGCGCCGACGAACCGGCGGTGCGGATCCGGGCGGGGCGGCGAGCGCCGCGCACAGCGCGACGCCGGCCCCTCGGGAGGGAGCCGGCGTCGTGCTGTCGCGGTTCCGACTACTCGAGCAGCTTGCCCGCGGTGGCGACCTCACCGCTGATGAGCGCCTGGATCTCCTCCGGCACCGCGGGGATCTCCTCGCGGGTGATCCCCGTGGAGGGCGACCAGACGAGGTTCACCTGGAGGGCCGGGTCGATGTCCGGGTAGTCGCTGCGGTTGTGGCAGCCGCGGCTCTCGCGGCGCTCGAGGGCGGCCTCAAGCGTGGCCCGCGCGGCCATCGCGGCCGACTTGAGGTCGAAGGCGTGGGCGAGGTCCTGGAAGCCGGCGATGTCCGGGTGCACGCCGATGTCGGCGATGCGCGCCTCGATCGCGTCCAGCTCGGCGAGCCCGGCGAGCAGGCCCTCCTCGTCGCGGACGACTCCGGCGTGCTCGGTCATCGTGTTGCGGATCGCGCGCTGCAGGGCGCGGACGTTCTCGGTGCCGTCGGCCGCGAGCAGGCCGGCGATCTCGTCGCGGGCGACCTGGACGGACGCGGCCGAGCGCGTCTGGGCGGTCAGTGAGGCGGAGTACTCCGCCGCCGCCTGCCCGACGATCCGGCCGAAGACCAGCAGCTCGATCAGCGAGTTGCCGCCGAGGCGGTTGGCGCCGTGCAGTCCACTGGAGGCCTCTCCGATCGCGTAGAGCCCGGGGACGTCGGTGCTGTGGTCGTCCGAGCGCACCCAGACCCCGCCCATCGAGTAGTGCGCCGTGGGCGCGATCTCGATCGGGTCCTTCGTGATGTCGAGCATCTGCAGCTCGAGCATCGTCTGGTACACCCGCGGCAGCCGGGTCATGATCGTCTCGCGCGGCAGGTGCGAGACGTCGAGCCAGACCCCGCCGTTCGGCGTGCCGCGACCCTCCTTGATCTCGGTGTAGCAGGCGAGGGCGACGCGGTCGCGGGTCGAGAGCTCGAGGCGCTCGGCGTCGTACTTGCCCATGAAGCGCTCGCCGAGGCCGTTGCGGAGGATGCCGCCCTCGCCGCGCGCGGCCTCGGAGATCAGCGTGCCCGCCGCGTTCTCGGGCTCGATGATGCCCGACGGGTGGAACTGGACCAGCTCCGGGTCGCGCAGGCGGCCGCCGGCCTCGACGGCCAGGCGGAACGAGTCGCCCGTGTTCTCGTCGCGGCGGGAGGAGGTGCGGCGCCAGATGCGGTTGTGCCCGCCCGCGGCGAGGATCACCGCATCCGCGTGGATCAGGTAGCGGGTGCCGTCGACGAGGTCGAAGCCGTAGGCGCCGAACACTGCTCCGTCCTCGTTGACGAGGATGCGCGTGACGTACACGGTGTCCAGGATCGGGATCTCGAGCTGGGCGGCCCGGTTGACGAGCGTGCGCTGGATCTCGAGGCCGGTGTAGTCGCCCGCGAAGGCGGTCCGGCGGTAGGTGTGCGCGCCGAAGAAGCGCTGCGAGATGCGGCCGTCGTCCTCGCGGGCGAACGGCATGCCGTAGCGCTCGAGGTCCTGGATGCCGCGGGCGGCGTTGGAGGTGACGATCTCGACCGTGTGCGGGTTGGCGAGCTGGTAGGACTCGGTGATGGTGTCGGCCGCGTGCTGCTGCCAGCTGTCGTCGGGGTCCATCGTGGCGAGGGCGGCGTTGATGCCGCCGGCGGCGAGGGAGGTGTGCGCGTCCGACTTCGAGCGCTTGCCGAGCGCGAGGACGTCCACGCCCGCCTCGGCGAGCTCGATCGCGGCGCGCAGGCCCGATCCGCCGGTGCCGATGACGAGGACGGAGGTGGAGATCCGACGCTCCGGTGCGGTGGTCTCTGAAGTGGTCATGCCTCCACGCTAGGCACGGCGCTTCGATTACTCCAATGCATAATGCTGGGTACGGCCATGCGCATAGGGTATGCATGTGGATCTCGAGCAGCTCACCGGATTCGTCGAGGTCGCCCGCCTCGGCAGCTTCACCCGCGCCGCCGAGGAGCTGCATCTCGCGCAGCCCTCGCTGAGCCGCCGGATCGCCGCGCTGGAGCAGGACCTCGGCTCCGAGCTCTTCCACCGGGCGCGTTCCGGCAGCACCCTCACACCGGCCGGGGAGCTGCTGCTGCCGCTCGCCCGGCGCATGCTCGCCGACGCCGGATCGGTGCGCCGCGAGCTGGCCGAGCTGGCCGGGCTCGAGCGCGGCCGGGTGCGGTTCGGCGCGACGCCGACGCTCTGCATCAGCCTCGTCGCGGAGGTGCTGCACGCGTTCCACTCCGCGCATCCCGCCGTGGAGCTGCACCTCGCCGAGGACGGGTCGCGGAGCCTCTTCGACCGGCTGGCACGGGGCGAGCTCGACCTGGCGCTGGTGACGACCTCGACCGCGGCCGCTCCCGGCGCCTTCACGGTGACGCCGCTGCTCGTCGAGGAGCTCGTCGTGGTCTCCTCCGCCGCGGAGCCTCCCCTCGCCGCGACCGGCGCGCTCGACCTGGCGGCGGTCGCCCGCCTCCCGCAGATCGTCTTCAACTCCAGCTACGACCTGCGCCGCACGACCGACGCCGCGTTCGCCGCCGCGGGCCTGGAGCCGGACGTGGTGCTGGAGGGCGCCGAGATGGACGCGGTGCTGCGCTTCGCCGAGCGGGGCCTGGGCGTCGCGGTCGTCCCGGCGATGGTGCTGCAGGGGCGCCCGGGGCTGCGCTCGATCCGCATCGAGGAGCCGACGCTCGAGAAGCCCACGCTGACCCGGACGATCAGCCTCGCGCGCCCGGCGGACCTCGCGCCGACCGCCGCGGCGCGGGTCATGCAGCGCACCATCGCGGCGACCGCCCGCGCCTTCGCCGCCCAGGCCGGCGGCACGATGCGCCTGGCCGACAGCCGCTGACCGAGCGGGGGGCTCGAGGCGCCGCTGCTCGACCAGCAGTACGGCGGACATGCTGATCGAGCGGCCCCGGAGGGCGCATCGAGACCCCCCGCACGCGCAGGAGCGCCCCCGGCCCCGCAGGGCCGGGGGCGCTCCCCGATGGTTCAGCCGTGCGCTACGAGCACGGGCGCGCCGCGTACGGAGCGCTCACCTCCGTCTCGACGGGGGCGCCGTTCATCGTGGCCGTGGCCTCGACGGTCACCGCACCGGCGGGCAGGTTCGCCTGACGGGTGGTGAAGGCGTGCGACACGGTCTTGCCGGGCGCCACCGAGGTGAACGACTTCGTGCCGGACGTCGACGTGAAGGTCACGCCGACGGGGACGTCGGAGCCGTTGCTCGCCTGGACGGTGACGATCGCCTTGCCGGCGATGCAGCGGGTCGCCGCGCTCGCCGTGATGTCGAGCGCCGGAGCCGCCTCGCCCTCGGTGAAGGCGAAGGTGTCGAGCTCGAACAGGTCGCCGGTCGGTCCGGAGTAGCTGAAGTACACGTCGTGCACTCCGGTCGCTCCGGTCAGCGCGGCGCTGACGTCGGTCCACTCGCCGGTCGTCCCGTTCACCGCGACGGTGCCCGCGACGGGCCCGGTCTCGGAGTCGAGGCGGACGGTGATGGAGCCGCCGGCCTGCAGGGCCTTGGCCTTCGCCGTGAACGTCGCGGCTCCGGTGTCCCCGAAGTCGACGGCGGACAGCGCGGTCCAGTCGCCGTTGTCGAGGTCCTTCAGCACGAGGTTCTGCGTCGCGCCCGCGGCGGGGGTGCCGATCGGAGCGGTCGCGATGCCCTTGCTCCAGCCGATGGTCTCGGCGGGGAAGGTGCGGTAGCCGTCGAAGTCCTTGACCTGGTCGACGCCCTTGTAGTCGCCCACCACCTGCTTCACCGTGCCGTCGGCGTTGAACTGCAGCTCCTGGATGTGCGGGCTGCGGTACCCCTGGGTGGTGTCGCCGTTGATGCGCTTGTTGAGCGTCGGCGCGTGGTAGGTGAAGTAGTACTTCCCGCCCATCTCGAAGACCGACTGGTGGTTGTTGCCGCCGGTGCCGGCTCCGAAGAAGCGGCTCTGGTTCGGGAACATCACGCCGGCGTAGGCCTCCTTGGGCCACGACATCGGGTCGTCCGAGATCATGTAGCCGATCTCGCCGCCACCCGGGTAGCCGGGCTCCCGGGTCTGGTTGCCGCCGAAGTCGTTGCCGCCGAAGTGCGACGAGTACGAGAGGTAGTACTTGTCCTGGCGCTTGAACACCTGGGCCGCCTCGAACGCGACGGGCGCGTCCACGACGGCGGAAGTGCCCTGGGTCGAGATCATGTCGTCGCCGAGCTCGATCACGCGGATGTTCTTCGGGTTGTTGAAGCGCTCGGCCGCGGGGAGCGCGGTCGAGGCGGGTCCGCCTCCGAAGAACAGGTAGCCCTGGCCGTCGTCGTCGACGAGCGGTGCCGGGTCGAACTTCCACGCGACCGCCTCGGCGCCCGGGGTGGACGCGTTGATGAGCGTGGAGGTCCGCTGGCTGGTCCACGGGCCCACCGGCGAGTCGCCGGTGATCACGTTGCTGGAGCCGCCGCCGTTGGCGTAGTAGAGGAAGTACTTGTCGACGCCGTTCACGGTCTTCTTCGCCATGCCGGGAGCCCACGAGTTGCCGGTGTAGGGCGCGACTCCGGTGGAGCCGGCGACCTGGATCTCGCCGTGGTCGGTCCAGTTGACGAGGTCGTCCGAGGAGATCACGGTGATCTGGTTGATCTTGCCGTAGTCGATGCCCGCCGAGACGCCCGTGGCGGGGTTCGGAGCGTAGCCCTGGGTGTCGTTCGTCATGTACATGTACACGCGGCCGTTCTCGACGAAGCCGAAGCCGTCGGCGCCGAACTTCCAGCCCATGAGCGGGTTGTGGTCGCCCGGGATCTTGCCCACGACCTCGATGGTGCGCGAAGCGGGCGCGGGCGGCGCCGCTCCGACCAGCGAGACGTCGTCGAGCTTGTAGTCCATGAGGTGCGTCTCGGGCGCGGCCGACGGAGTCGCAGTCCACGGCGTCTCGAAGAAGAGGCGCGCGGTGGCGACGCTCTGCCCGGCGGGGATGGTGAACGATCCGTTGATCGTCGCCCACTGCCCCTTCGTGGCGGTGACGCTCGCGAGGTTCGTGTAGGTGCCTCCGCCGTAGTGCATGGTGGCGAAGAACTGCTTGGTCGCGGGGCTCGCGGCGTTCTCGTACTTGATCTGCGCCTTGACCTGGTAGGTCTGGCCGGCGACGACCTTGCCGCTGAGGTCCTGCATGGCGCCCGCGCCGGTGGTCGCGCGGCCCGTGACGAGCGCTGCGGCGGTGCCGGTGCGCGCATCCGTGGTCGTCGCGATGGTGCCGGCGTCGGCGGCGTTGCCGTTGTTGACGAACCAGCTGCTGATGCCGCTCTCGAAGCCGCCGTTGACGATGAGCTCCGCCTCAGCGGCGGACGAGGTCTGGGCGGCGAAGGGGGCCACCAGGAGCGCGGTCAGCGCGGCCGTGGCCAGCAGCCTCAGCCGCAACCGCCCCTTCGGAGCGGCTTCTCGTTGTGGTGATCTCACGGATCCTCCTTGATCGTGTCGTGCAGGAGATCGTCGGCGGCGGGTGCCGCTGACGCGTTCGGGGGCGGGGGCGGCCGCGCGGGCCGCCCCCGGAGTGCTCAGCCGCAGGACGCGGCCGGGTGGGGCGCTCTCACCGTGGTCGTCACCGGCTCGCCGTCGAGGGTGGCGGTCGCGTTCACGACCACCTCGGCGGCGGGGACCGAGGCCGCCCGCGTGGTGAAGGCGTGGCTCGTCGTGGCGCCGGGTGCGAGCGCGGCGACCGTCTTCGTGCCGGACGCGCTCTCCATCCGGAGGGCGACGGGCACGTCGTCGGCGTTGGTGGCCCGCACGGTCACGACGACCTTCCCCGCGATGCAGCGGGTCGCGGCGGCGGCGGTCACCTCGAGCGACGCCTCCTTCAGCGTCCCGAGGCGGGCCAGCTGGTAGCTGAGCGCGCGCTCCGGGGCGTCGATCTGGTTCTGCGTTCCCGCGGTGCCGACCGCCTGCGCCTTCGCGAGGACCGATTGGAGGTCGGACCAGGCGTCGGCCGGGTAGTCGTCGGAGCGGAGCGTCGCCGCGTGAGCGACGGCCGCGTCGAGCTGCGAGCGGTCGAGCGCCTTCCCCTCCGAGGAGAGGGTGTCGCTCAGGAGGAACTCGTCGACGTCGACGTGGCCGCCGGCGGTCTTCGTCGCGTAGCTGAACAGCCCGAGGCGGTGGCCCATGAAGTGCGTGAGCTGACCGTCGAGGGTCTGCGGGCCGACGCGGCTGCCGAGCTTCGTCCAGCTCGTCCCGTCGAGGCTGTACGAGAAGGTCGTCCAGAGCTGTCCGGCCGGGGCCGAGAGCTCGAGATCGGCCTTCAGGCGCACCTGCGAGGCGTCGCCGAGGGCGGCGGTGGTGCCGGGGAGGAAGGACTCCACGGCCGCCTGGTCGAACGTGGTCGCGAACGGCTGACTGCGGTTCACGACGCCGACGGTGGTGACGCCGTCCACGCGCTTGACCGCGACGTAGGAGAAGCCGCGGTTGTAGGCCGCGAGCCCGGCGACGTCGCCGTCCTTCATCCCGGAGACGTCGAACGCCGCCTCCGCCGACTGCTTCGGAGCCACGATGCGCTGGGAGAGCGTGTTGCGCGCCTCCTCCAGGTACGTCATCTCGGGCGAGCCCGAGAGACGCGTGTGCGCGGCCGTTCCGCTGAGCACCTTCCCGTTGGTGAGGCGGAGCCAGCCCTCGCGCTCGGTCAGCGACCAGTAGCGGTTGTCGGGGGCGTGGTTCCACTGCCAGGGGAGGGCGAGGGTCGAGCCGTTCGGCTCGATCTCGGCGGCCGTCGGGCGTTCGAGGGTGGGAGCGGCGCCGACGAGCGAGACGTCGTCGAGCAGGTACTCGGTGCTCGAGGACGCCGGCTGCGGATTGCCCCACGGCGTCTCGACGGCGAATTTCACGCTGCCGACGTTCGCGGTCTCGGGCACCGTGTAGGTCCCCGTGATCGTCGTCCACTGCCCCTGCGTGACGGCGGCGGACGCCATCGTCACGGGTCCCGCGCCGAAGTCGGCGCAGAGGTTGAAGCGGACCGACGCGGGGCCGGTCGTGTACTTCACCTTCGCGGACACGGTGTAGGTCACGCCGCGCTGCAGCTTGTTCGCGAGCACCTGGCTCGGGCCTGAGCCGTTGAGCGTGCGGGTGCCCACGCGGAGCGCGGCGGTGCCGGACGCCGGGTCGGTCGTGTCGGCCGACAGCGTCGCGCCGAACTGGCCGGCCCACGGCGCCGTCCCCGACTCCGCTCCCGGGTTCTGGAGCAGCTGCACGCCGAGCAGCGACGCGTCGTAGGCGGGCGCGGGCGGGATCGTCCACGACTCGTCCTGGTAGGCCTTCGCCGGGGCGTCGTTGTCGAAGTCGTCCGAGACGACGATGCTCTTCTGCCGCTCGAACAGCTCCTCCTCGGGGCTGAGGCGGATCGGCTTCGGGAAGCTCCCGCCCACCGGCACCGAGCCGTTCGTCCCGAACGTCGGCCAGCCGTCCTTCCACGTCGCCGGGATGAGCCCGGGGATGCGGCCGGTCGGGAAGCTGTCGCGGAAGAACATGCCGTGCCAGGCGGTCGAGCCGTCCTCCTTCGCGATCGGCACGAGGCTCCCCTGGGCGAACCCGCTGGAGTTCAGCACGCCCTTGCCCTCGTAGGGGTTGCTGCCGTCGGCGGTCGCGTAGCGGCCCAGCAGCTCGGACGAGCGGAACAGCGCCACCTGGCGGCCCTGGCCCGAGGGCCAGGTGATGATGACGATGTAGTACTGCCCGTCGATGTACTGCACCTGCGCGCCCTCGAAGAGGCCGCCGAGGTAGCCGGCCCCCGGGTAGTCCGAGGTGCGGAGGATGTTCGGGTACTCGGCGACGACGGTCGTCAGGTCCTCGCTGAGCTTCACGGCGCTGGTGGATCCGGAGCCGTAGAAGATGTACGGCGTGCCGCCGTCCGCGTCGTCGAAGAAGAGCGACGGGTCGTGGAAGGCGCGGCCGAGGGCCGTGCGGGTCCAGGCCCCGTCCTCGATGTCGTCGGTCGAGTAGAGGTAGGAGCCGCCGAGGTTGTTGGTGTTGAAGACCGCGTAGTAGCGGCCGTCGTGGTACCGCAGCGACGAGGCCCACTGGCCGTTGCCGTAGGAGTTCTGCCCGTTGCGGAGCGAGAAGCGGTCGCCGATCTCGAGCCGGTCGAAGACGTAGTTGACGATCTCCCAGTTGACGAGGTCGTAGGACTTCATGATCGGGGCGCCCGGGCTCAGGTGCATCGTGGTGCTGATCATGTAGTAGATGTCGCGGCCCTCGTCGTTCTCGGACGCGGGCACGCGCTCGACGCTGACGTCGGGCACGTCGGCGTTCAGCAGCGGCACGGAGTAGGTGCCGTCGCCGCGGTCCGTCGACGTGTACGAGGCCTTCGGCGACCACGCGCCGGCCGCGGTCGCCGGAGCCGCGCCGGAGGCGAGCAGGCCCGCCGCGAGGAGGGCGCCGATCGCCGTGGAGGCGACTGCGCGCATCGGGGTCATTCGAACAGCGACAGCGTCAGGACGGAGGAGTAGTCGCCGGGGGCGACGTCGGCCTCGGTCTTCAGAGTGAGGCCCGCGGACACGGTCCAGGACCCGTCCGTCGCGGTCTCCTGCGAGTCGAGCGACAGCGCGAGCAGCTCCTGGTCGAACAGGCCCACGGCGTCGGCGCCCTCGTCGAGGATCGTGTCGACCGGGTCGCCCTCGGACACGAGGCCCGACTCGCCGCCGTCCACGAGGACCGGCGTCCAGCCGAGGTGGTCGGAGGAGATGTCCTCCTGGTCCGCGTCGCCGGTGAAGGCGCTCGCCGAGCCGAGGACGTACCAGCCGGCTCCGGCCGGGATCTCGTCGACGGTCCGGGTGTCCGTCACGGTCACGTCGGGCAGCTGCCCCGTGAAGGCGCGCACGGTCGGGGTGGAGCCCTCCTCGGCGAGCGTGGCGGAGGTGCCGTCGATCGACATCGAGAGGGCGCCGGGCTGCTCCAGCTCCTCGATGCTGACGTTCACGTCGACGTCGTCGGAGCCGTACTCGGTGTCGGCGGCCGCGGCCGCGGCGGCGACGCCGGACAGGAGCAGGCAGCCGGCGAGAGCGGCGCCCGAGCGGACGAGCCAGAGGGGTCGGGGGGTGCGTCGCGTGGACATGGTGTTCCTCACTCGATCGGCATCGTCGCCGATCAGGTCGAGCGCCGGACGGCGCGGAGTGGTGGCGCGGCCCGAGGCCGCGAGAGGACGGAGCGCGGCGCAGCCCGAGGGGCGTTCGGCCGCGCCTGAAGCGCAGGACGCGCGGAGAGCGGCGGACGGCTCGTGCGCGGCGGCTTCCACAGCGTGGCCACGCGAGCTCCAGCTCTCGACCCCCTCAGCACTGAGGGGAGAAAGGCTGCCCGACACTCGTTTCTCTCGACTGCTGAGCTTTCCCTCAGCTAGTCTTGCGGGCAATGTTACCGGGAACATTCCCGATTGCAAGGACGTGTTCTCAACCGTCCGGAGCAGCGCAGCGAGGCGATCACCGCGTTCCGCCGCGGCCGGGCGGGGACGGCGGGAGGGGACGAGGATGTCCGCAGGGGCGGCGACGGCGGAGGCCGAGCAGGAGGTCGTGACGACGGAGTGCGCGGAGCGCTCGGGCGTCATCGGCGTGCTCCTGGGCGATTTCGAGCCGTTCGGCACGGAGGTGCTGCAGGGAGTGGCGACGGCGCTCCGGGGGACCCGGTTCGACCTCCTCGCCGGCAGCGGGGCGAGCCGCCGGGGCCGGGCGGGATGGGAGCAGGAGTCCCTGCGGCGCCTCACCGAGGCGCACGTAGCGGGGGCGATCCTGGTGACTCCCTCCGGCGTGATCCCCCCGTCGGACCTGCCGCTCGTCGTCGTGGATCCGCTGACCGCGCAGACCGAGCTGCACTCGGTGGCGACCGACGACTTCGGCGGAGCGCAGCTGGCGACGAGCCACCTGATCGGGCTCGGCCACCGCCGCATCGGCTTCGTCGCGGGCCGCCCCGACCTGGAGTCGTCGCACCGGCGCGGCGCCGGCTACCAGCGGGCGCTCGCGGACGCCGGCCTCCCCTACGACCCCGCGCTCGTGCGGATCGGCTACTACCGGCACGACCCCTCCCTCGTCGCCGCCCACGAGCTGCTGCTGCTGCCCGACCGGCCGACGGCGGTCTTCGCCGCGAACGACGCCTCCGCCATCGCCGTGATCGAGGCGGCCCGGGCGCTGGGCCTCTCGGTGCCGGGGCGGCTGTCTGTCGTGGGCTACGACGACGTGCCCGACGCCTCCCGGGTGGTCCCCGCGCTCACGACGGTGAGGCAGCCGTTGCACCGCGTCGGGCGCGCTGCCGCCCGGGCGCTCCTGACGCTCATCGACGGCGGGAGCGTGGCCGAGCCGCACGTGCGGCTGCGCAACAAGCTCGTGCTCCGCGGGTCGACGGCGCCTCCTGCCGAGGGCCCGCAGTCCGGCTGACTCCTCCCCCTCCCCCAGCCGGCGGGAATACGCTCGGCGCATGAACCAGCAGCGCACTCCGGTCACGGTCACGGTCACGGGAGCGGGGGGCGCCATCGGCTACGCGCTCCTGTTCCGCATCGCCTCGGGTCAGCTCCTCGGGCCGGACGTCCCCGTCCGCCTGAACCTGCTCGAGATCCCCTCCGGCCTGCGCGCGGCCGCGGGCACGGCGCTCGAGCTGCAGGACGGCGCCTTCCCCCTCCTCCGCGGGATCGAGGCGACGGACGACCCGGCCGCGGCGTTCGACGGCGCGAGCGTCGCCCTCCTCGTGGGCGCCCGGCCGCGCAGCGCGGGCATGGAGCGCGCCGACCTGCTCGCCGCGAACACGGGCATCTTCGGACCCCAGGGCGCCGCGCTGAACGCGCACGCCGCCTCCGACATCCGCGTGCTGGTCGTCGGCAACCCGGCCAACACCAACGCCTGGATCGCGCGGCGCAGCGCCCCGGACATCCCCGCCGGCCGCTTCACCGCGATGACGCGCCTCGACCACAACCGGGCGCTCGCGCAGCTCGCCGCGAAGCTCGACGCCCCCGTCGACGCGATCGAGGGCGTCGCGATCTGGGGCAACCACTCCGCCTCGCAGTACCCCGACGCGACGCACGCCACCGTCGGCGGACGGCCGGTGCCCGAGCTGGTCGACGCCGAGTGGCTGCACACGGAGTTCGAGCCGCGGGTCGCCAAGCGCGGCGCCGAGATCATCGAGGTCCGCGGAGCCTCCTCGGCCGCGTCCGCCGCCTCCGCCGCGATCGACCACGTGCGCGACTGGGTCGACGGCACGTCGTGGACCTCGGCCGCCGTCGAGTCGGACGGCTCCTACGGGGTGGAGGAGGGGCTGATCTCCTCGTTCCCGGTCCGCTCCGTCGACGGCGAGTGGCGGATCGTCGAGGGGCTCGAGATCGACGCGCACTCCCGCGCGCGCATCGACGAGTCCGTGCTCGAGCTGCGCGCCGAGCGCGACCAGGCACTGGCGTTCCTCGCGTCCTGACGCGCCCCTGCCCGTCCTGTCTCCGCGGGATGCCACTCCGGTGCGCCTCGCGCGGCGTGTCGCGTACCGGAGCGGCATCTCGCGGAGGGGTCAGCGGCGCTTCTCCGGAGTGGGGAGGGTGCCGGAGGCGCGGGCGGCCTCGTACCAGGCGTGCGCCTCCTCCTGGCGCTCCGCCTCGGCGCCGGTCGCGATCGCCGCGCGCACGTGCTCGGGCCCGTAGCCGAACGACGCGACCAGGTCGGCGGCGTGCGGGCGGATGCGCGCGAGCAGGCGGTCGATGTAGGACGTCACCGCGACCGCTCGCTGCGACGACAGGCGCCCGTGGATGAGGTACCAGTCGAGGTGCTTCTCGATCAGGCCCAGGCCGAACAGGTCGCGGAGCCAGGTGAGGACGGTGCGCGTGCCCGCGTCCTCGACGCCGGCGAGCGCCTCCGTGAACGCCTCCCACTGCAGCAGCTCGGCGTGAGCGCGCGCCGCCTCGATGAGCTCGCTCTGGTGCGCGTTGAACAGGCGTGCCGCCTCGTCGGAGGGCAGCTTCGACGCCGGGCGCAGCCGTGAGGCGATCCCCGCGACCATGCTCTCGACGCGGCCGGTGAGCAGCTCGCGCTGGTCCTCCCGCAGCTGGCCGACCGAACGGGCCGTCGATCCGCGATCGGCGACGACCTGGGCCAGACGGCGCAGACCCGAGTTGTCGACGGTCGCCCCCGCGACCTGCGAGGCGGCGTAGCGCGCCAGCTCCGCGGGCTGGGCGCCCTTGAAGCGGCGTCCGACGTCGGTCAGCAGGCGCTTGGCGACCAGCTGGAGGAGCACGGTGTTGTCGCCCTCGAAGGTCGCGTAGACGTCGAGGTCGGCGCGCAGCTGCGTGAGCCGGTTCTCCGCAAGGAAGCCCGCGCCTCCGCAGGCCTCGCGCGCCTCCTGCAGCGTGTCGAGAGCGTGCCAGGTCGAGAGCGCCTTCAGCCCCGCTGCGAGGGTCTCGAGGTCCTGCCGCGACTGCTCGGTGTCGTTCGCGCCGGAGAAGACCTCGTCGAACGCCGTCAGCAGCTTCTCGTGCGCGAAGGCGGCGGCGTAGGTGGTGGCCAGGCGCGGCAGGAGGCGGCGCTGGTGCCGCTGGTAGTCGAGCAGCACCTCCTCCCGCTCGCCGCCGCCGGTGAACTGGCGGCGCTGATCGCCGTAGGTGACGGCGACCGTCAGCGCGATCTTCGCCGCGGCGACCGCGGCTCCATCGAGCGAGACACGGCCCTGCACGAGCGTGCCGAGCATGGTGAAGAATCGGCGGCCCGGGCTCGCGATCGGCGAGGAGTAGGTGCCGTCGGCGGCGACGTCGCCGTAGCGGTTCAGCAGGTTCTCGCGCGGGACGCGGACGCCGTCGAAGTGGAGGCGGCCGTTGTCGATCCCGTTCAGACCGCCCTTGAGGCCGTCGTCCTCCCCGCCGACGCCGAACAGGAACGCGCCCTGCTCGTCGCGGATCGGGACGAAGAAGGCGTGGACGCCGTGGTTCACCCCTAGGGTGACCAGCTGTGCGAAGACGACGGCCGCACGCCCGTCCACCGCCGCGTTGCCGAGGTAGTCCTTCCAGGCCGCGCGGAACGGCGTCCGCAGCACGAACTCGCCGTCCTCGTAGGTGGCGGTCGTGGCGATCGACGCGACGTCGGAGCCGTGCCCGGTCTCGGTCATCGCGAAGGCGCCCGGGATCTCGAGGCTCATGATCCCCGGCAGCCACTTCTCGTGGTGCGGGCGGGTGCCCAGGTGCAGGACCGCGGCGCCGAAGAGCCCCCACTGCACGCCGGACTTGATCTGCAGCGACGGGTCGGCGGTGACCAGCTCCTCGAAGCCGGCGATGTTGCCGCCGTGGTCGGCCTCGCCGCCGAGGTCGATCGGGAAGGCGCGGTGCACGCCGCCCTCGGCCGCGAGCACGCGCATCTGCTCCGAGACGCGGAGGCGGTGCTCCTTCATCGGGAGGCCGTCGGTGCGGTGCAGCTCGGGGCGGGCGGTCAGGGCGCGGCTGGCGAGGCGCTGCTCGCGCCAGGCGCCGAGCAGGGTCTCGCCGAGGGCGGCGACGTCGACGGAGGGGGCGCCGTCCTCGTCCAGGCGCGCGTCGACCTCGGAGCCGAGGGAGTCCACCGGCGGCGTGGGCGCGATGGAGCCCGAGCGGGAGCGCCGGGCCCGCGTGCGTCCGGTAGCCGCCCGGTCGGCGGCGTCGGCGGCGGAGCGGGGGTGGGGAGCGGTGCTGACCATGGTGTTCGTGTCCCTTCGACCGTCTGCGGTTCGGGCCGCTCCCGGTGCGTCGTGCGCCGACGGGCGCGGCAGCGGAGGCGGTCCTCGCACGGTAGGTCGCGCGGCGGCGCGGCGGAAACGTTCCGTCGCCCGGGCACAAACGGCGCCGGGCGGAGGCGCAAGCGCGTTGTCGGAACCGACCAGGCGGAGGCGGGGCGCCTCGTCTGTGCGCTGGACGGGCTGTCCCTGCCGACGGGAGCGGAGGAGGGGGCGGCTCGTCCGTGTGCTGAACGGGCTGTCCCTGCGGACCCCAGCGGAGGAGGGGCGCCTCATCGGATGACGCGTCGCTAGTCTCTCGGCATGAGCGAGCCGCCGCTGCCTCCCCCTCCGCCCGCCCGACAGCCGGCGGCCGGGCCGCCCGTGGTCGGCTCGCCCGCGTCTCTCGGGACTCCGGGTGCGCCGCCCTCGGACGTCGCGGCAGCGCCTCCCGGGCCTCCGGCCGCGCCGGGATCCGGGGTGCCGCATCGCCGTCCGGTCCGCGTCTGGGATCTGGTGCTGACGATCGTGCTGATCCTCGTGGCCTCCGCGGTGACGCTGCTGCTGTCGTTCTTCGGGCTGTTCTTCGCGATGGCCAGCGACTCGTGCGGCGGATCGAACGCCTGCGACATCGGCCTGA
The DNA here is from genome assembly GCF_009834265.1 of Rathayibacter sp. VKM Ac-2805. Classification (NCBI taxonomy): domain Bacteria; kingdom Bacillati; phylum Actinomycetota; class Actinomycetes; order Micrococcales; family Microbacteriaceae; genus Rathayibacter; species Rathayibacter sp. VKM Ac-2805. Next base: position 620,590 of record NZ_CP047185.1, on the reverse strand, counting down.
TCGAGGGCGGGATGGTCCTCGCCGCAGGAGGAGTGTGGGTCCCGTTCGTCGCGGCGCTGGTCGTCTCGATCGTGTTGCTGGTGCGGCGGCGCATCGCGTTCTGGGTGCCGGTGGCGGGTCTCGCGGTGTCGTTCTGCTGCACGCTGCTCGGCGGGTGGATGGCGTCGACGGGCGCGAACGGCTGAGGGCGCTCGTCGGTGCGTCGGGCCGAGGACGCTCGCGTCGGTGACGAGGTGGGCACGATCGTCGACGCGGACGCCGGAACACGATCGCCCGCGCCGGCGCCCGCCTCCGTCGCGGGCGGTGAACCGCGCGCCTCAGCGACGGATCAGTAGCTGTCCCAGCCGGGCTCCCAGTCGGGCTCGTCCGGCGGCACCCAGTCGTCCTCCGGCGGCTGCGCGGCGGACACCGGCGGACCGGACGACTCGCGGCCGAACGAGGGCTTCGCCCCTTGCGAGCGGGACGACCCGCCACGGGCGGCCGGCGCGCGGCGGGGAGCGGGAGCCTCGTCACCGGGTTCCGGGACGGCGATCTCGGGGCTCTCCCCCGCGACGACGGCCAGCACTGCCTCCCCGTAGGTGAGCAGCTTCTTCTGGCCGACGCCGCCGATGATGCTGAGCGCGTCCATCGTCGCCGGCTCGGCGGTCGCGATCTCGCGGAGGGTCGCGTCGTTGAAGACGATGTAGGCCGGGACCGCCTGCGCGCGGGCCTGCGCGGCGCGCCACTCCCGGAGCCGCTCGAACAGCGGCTGAGCCTCGCCCGACAGCTCGGCGACGGTGGACCGCCCGGAGCGGGAGGATCCGCTGGAGCGGGCCGGCTTCTCCGGCTCCTGCCGCAGCTCGACCTTCCGCTCACCGCCGAGGACGGAGCCGGACGCGGGCGTGAGCACGAGCGTGCCGAAGCCGTCGTCGTTCACGCCGAGAAGGCCCTGCGCGAGGAGCTGGCGGGCGACTCCGCGCCACTGGGTGTCGCTGAGCTCGGCGCCGATGCCCCAGGTGGCGAGGCCGTCGTGCTGGTGCTGGGTGGTGCGCGGCGTGGTCTTGCCGCGGAGGACGTCGATGATGTGACCGGCGCCGAACTGCTGGTTGCGCTCGCGCTTGAGGCGGACGACCGTCGACAGGAACTTCTGCGCCGCGACGGTGCCGTCCCAGGAGGCGGGCGGCTCGAGGCAGGTGTCGCAGTTGCCGCAGGCGGTGCTCTCCTGGCCGAAGTAGGCGAGCAGGTTCACCCGGCGGCACTGGACCGTCTCGGAGAGCGCGAGCATCGCGTCCAGGTGCGCGGACATCCGCCGACGGTGCGCCAGGTCTCCCGGCGACTCGTCGATCATCCGGCGCTGCTGCACCACGTCCTGCAGGCCGTAGGCGAGCCAGGCGGTGGACGGCAGTCCGTCGCGGCCGGCGCGACCCGTCTCCTGGTAGTAGCCCTCGACCGACTTGGGCAGGTCGATGTGCGCGACGAACCGCACGTCCGGCTTGTCGATCCCCATGCCGAAGGCGATGGTCGCGCAGACGATGACGCCCTCCTCGCGGAGGAACCGCGACTGGGCGGCGGCGCGCACCCGCGAGTCGAGTCCCGCGTGGTACGCGACGGCGTCGAAGCCCGCCGAGCGCAGCGCCTCGGCCGTCGCCTCGACGCTCTTGCGGGAGAGGGCGTAGACGATGCCCGCGTCGTGCGCGTGCTCGCGCCGCAGGAAGTCGATCAGCTGCTTGCGCGGCTCGACCTTGTTGACGATCCGGTACTGGATGTTCGGGCGGTCGAAGCTCGAGACGAAGTGGCGGGCGGCGCCGAGGTGCAGGCGCGACGTGATCTCGCGGTGCGTCGCCTCGGTGGCGGTCGCGGTGAGGGCGATGCGCGGGACGTCGGGCCAGCGCTCGGCGAGCTCGCCCAGTGCGAGGTAGTCGGGGCGGAAGTCGTGGCCCCACTGGCTGACGCAGTGGGCCTCGTCGATCGCGAAGAGGGCGATCCGGCCGCGGGCGAGGAACTGCTTCATGCCCTCGTTGCCCAGGCGCTCCGGGGCGACGTAGAGCAGGTCGAGCTCGCCGTCGAGGTAGGCGCGCTCGACGCGGCTGCGCTCGCCCGCGTCCTGGGTGGAGTTGAGGAACTCGGCGCGGACGCCGTTCGCGCGGAGGGCGTCGACCTGGTCCTGCATCAGCGCGATGAGCGGGGACACGACCACGCCGGTGCCGGGGCGCACGATGGCGGGGATCTGGTAGCAGAGCGACTTGCCGCCGCCGGTGGGCATCAGGACGACGGCGTCGCCGCCTCCGATGACCTGCTCGACGATGGCCTGCTGCTCGCCGCGGAAGGAGCCGTAGCCGAAGACCTTCTCGAGGATCGCCTGCGCCTCGGAGGATCCGGATCCCGGGGCGCCGCTCGCCGCGTCGCTCCGGACGCCGCCGCGGGACTCCGCCGAGGGGTCGGCGAGCGGCGGGGCGGGGAGGGCTGTCGCGGTGGGCTCTGTCACCCGGGGAACTCTACCCGCCGCCTCCGACGCCGCCCCGGGGGTCCGGGGAACTGTGGAGAAGGGCTGCAGGGAGGGAGCTGGGGAGGCGGCTGCGGGGAGGTCGGGGGTCTTCTGCGGCGCCCGGATCAGAGGTCGGTGAGGGTGCGGGTGTCGCCGTCCCAGAAGCGGACGCCCGCGAGGCCGACGGTGAACGGCTCGCCGAGGAGGGGGACGGCGTCGCCGAGCTGCTCGGCGCGGAGGCGGCGAGAGACGCTGATGTGCGGCGTCCAGGCGTCCGGGAGCGAGGTGTCGACGCCGCCCGGCACGAGGCGCGTGGCCCGGTCGTGCAGAGCGTCGAGGGCGGGCGAGCGGACCACTCCCCAGGCGAGGACGAAGCGCCCGGCGTGCGGGAAGAGGAGGACAGCACCCAGGTCGACCGTCGCCGGCAGCGGACCGACCGCGCCCGGCTCCGGGGCGGTCAGCTCGGGCCCGGCGACCAGGGTGAGGTGCGGGCGGTTGCTGGCGGACGTGTGCAGGGCGAGGCTCGGGACGCCGGCCGCCTCGAGCGCCTCCCACTGGCTGCGGACGCGAGCCTCCGACTCCGGATCGAGGAGGACTTCGAGGCTGCGCATGTCCACATTCTGCCGCGGCTCCTGCGTGCGGGCCTTCGCGGGCGCGCGGCCACTCGCGGGCGCGCGGTCCTCGTCGGCTCCCGCGAGTGCGCAGGAGTCGTCGCACTCGCAAGCACGCAGGAGTTGTCGCACTCGCCCTCGACTGCGACGACTCTTGGAGACTCGACACTCGTCCACTCGAGCGACCCTCGAGTGCGCAGAAATCATCGTGCTCGCGCTCGACTACGACGACTCTTGAGTGCTTGGCACTCGGCACTCGGCGCTCCCGCGAGTGTGCAGGAGTTGTCGCACTCGAGCTCGAGTGCGACAACTTTCGCGCACTCGCGGGGGCGGGGAGCGGGGCGGTGGCGGGCGGCGGGCGGGAACCGCCCACCCGCGCCCCGCCACCCGCGTCAGCCGATCGTCACGAGGGCGGCGAACAGCTCCGGCGCTCGGCGGTCGACGATCCGACCGCCGACGCGGATGCCGACCAGCGCGAAGACGGTGCCCAGCACGAGGGCGGCCGCCAGTCCGATCAGGCCGAAGGCCGGGTCGCCGCCGATGAGCGAGATCGCGCCGAGGACGATCGACGGGAGCGCCAGCAGGCCGGTCGCGGCCATGCTCCCCAGCATCACGACGCTCGAGATCATCCCGGAGCCCGGCGGCGTCTTCAGCGGGCTGTCCCCCGGCCCGGGCACGGGGTAGACGACGAGCGACGAGGCGACGCTCGACACTCCGAACCCGCTGAGAACGAGGGCCAGCGCCATGCCCAGCACGGCCGGGACCGCGTCGGCGCGTCCCGCGTACAGCGCGGTGCCCACCGCCACGACGACCACCGCAGGGACGCCGATGATCGCGGCGGCGACGACGCGACCGGCGCGGTCGGCCGACCCCGTCACTCCGGAGCTGACGTGCGCCGCCCAGGCGGTGCCGTCGTACGACACGTCGGCGCAGAGGGTCACGCCGAAGATCAGGCCGATGAGCACGGCCGAGAGCAGCACGAAGGTGTCGCCGCCGCTGCCGATCGCGGAGTAGAACACCGCGAGGACGACGACGGCGGGGATGACGAGGAGCCCGCGGCTGTAGCGCGGGTCGCGCCACCAGTAGCCGAGGGCACGCGCGGCGACGGCGCCGGTCGGGGTGCCGGGGAAGCGCCCGAACAGGCCCAGGCCCGCGGATCCGGAGGCGGAGTGCGCGCCGGACGCGGCGGGCTCCGCGAGCGCGTGCCGCAGCGCCCGGGCCCATGCCCAGACGAGGACGGCCAGCGTCGCGAGCCCGATCAGCAGGCGCGCGATCGCCGCGACCCAGTCGCCCGCGACGACGGATCCGGGGACGGCCCAGATCGCGCCGAGCGGCGACCAGCCGAGGGCGCCCGCGATCACGGGCAGGACGTCCAGGCCGTCGCGGATCACGTTCGTCAGGCCGAAGAAGAGCGGTCCGAGCAGGATGACGACGACGAGCACGACGCCGCCGATCACCTCGCGGTAGCGGCGGCTCGAGCCCAGGCCCGTGGTGAGCGCGCCGATCAGGCGGGACGCGACCACGCAGGTCGCGACGCCGATCACCGCGGCGACGAGGCCGGGCAGGATGCCGATCGGACGGCTCCACCAGGCGGCGGCGGAGGCGAGCGCCCCGAGCGTGGTCACCACGCCGGGGATGCCCGCGAGGCCCGCGGCGGCGAGCCCGAGGAGGAGGGTCCGCAGCGGGATCGGGAACGTCGCGAGGGTGGGCAGGTCGAGGCTCTGGTCGGAGCCGGACAGGAAGATCGGCCCGAGCACCCAGCCGAGGATCAGAGCGGATCCGCCGAGGACGATCGCGACGTTCGCGAACGCCGGGTCCGTGCCTCCGAGCGCGACCAGGCCGGCCGCGACCAGGCCGAGCACCGCGATCGCGTAGAGACCGCCGAGGATCACGCCGATCAGCTGCCACACGTTCCGCGTCAGCGAGTTGCGGAGCAGGAGCAGCCGCAGCCTCAGGAGATGCGCAACCATGCCGGTCCCTCCTGGTGGGTGCGGCCGCCGACCAGCTCGACGAAGCGCTCCTCGAGGCTGGAGCCGGCGCGGACCTCCTCGAGGGTGCCGGAGGCGAGCACGCGGCCGTCGGCGATGACGGCGACGCGGTCGCACATCCGCTCGACGAGGTCCATGGAGTGCGACGAGACGATGACCGTGCCGCCCGACGCGACGAAGCCGGTCAGGATGTCGCGGATGTTCGCCGCCGAGACCGGGTCGACCGACTCGAACGGCTCGTCGAGCACCAGGAGGCGCGGGGCGCGGACGAGCGCGCAGGCGAGCGCGATCTTCTTGGTCATGCCCGCGGAGTAGTCCACGACGAGGGTGCGGTCGGCCGGGTCGAGGCCGAGCAGCGCGAGGAGGTCGTCGGTCCGCTCGACGACGACGGAGCGCTCGAGCCCGCAGAGCAGGCCGTAGTAGGTGACGAGCTGGAGACCGGTGAGGCGGTCGAAAAGCTTGACCCCGTCGGCGAGGACGCCGATCAGCCGCTTCGCCTCGAGGGTGTCCTTCCAGACGTCGACCTCGTGGATCGTGACGACGCCGCTGTCGGGGCGGAGCAGGGCCGTGGCCATCGAGAGGGTCGTCGTCTTGCCCGCGCCGTTGGGGCCGACGAGCCCGAAGAAGGACCCGGCGGGGACGTCGAGGTCGATGTCCTTCACGGCCTCCTTGTCGCCGAAGCGCTTGCGGAGGCCGCGGATCCGCAGGGCGACCTCGCCGTGGCGGCCGGAGGCCTCGGGGGCGGCCCATGCGGGGGTCGCGGAGTCGGTGTGCGCGGAGTCGGTGTGCTCGGCGGCGGTGCCGTCGGCGGCGGTGCGCGCGGCGGGGCTCTCGGTGTCCGTGCCGTCCTGGGGAATGCCGGGGGGCGTCGTCCCGTCCATGTGTGTCCCTTCCGGGCCGCGGTGGGCGGCCGCTCCTCCACCCTAGGCAGGCGCTGCGGCCGGGGCATCCGTCCCGCGATGGAGTCGCGCGGCCCCGGCCCCTCGACGGGGCGGGGCGGGAGCACGGCCGCCTACGCTGGCCCCATGCCCACGCTCCTCCTCGTCCGGCACGGACGCACCACCGCGAACACCGCGGGGATCCTCGCCGGACGCACCGCCGGAGTACGGCTCGACGACGTCGGACGCACGCAGGCGGCGCGCACCGGGGAGCGGCTGGCGGCGGTCGAGCTCGCGACCGTGGTGTCGAGCCCGCTCGAGCGGTGCCGGCAGACCACGCGCTTCGTCCTCGAGCGGCAGACGGGATCGCCGGCGACCGTGATCGACAAGGGCATCACCGAGTGCGACTACGGCGACTGGTCGGGGCGCTCGCTGCGGGATCTCGCGACGGAGCCGCTCTGGGCGACGGTGCAGAACCAGCCCTCCGCGGTGGTCTTCCCCGGCGGCGAGGGGATGCTCGCGATGCAGGCCCGGGCCGTGTCCGCGATCCGCCGGCACGACGCGGCGGTGGCGGAGGAGCACGGGGCCGGCGCGGTGTGGGCGGCGGTCAGCCACGGAGACACGATCAAGGCGATCCTCGCGGACGCGCTCGGCATGCACCTCGACCTGTTCCAGAGGCTCAGCGTCGGACCGGCGTCGGTGTCGATCATCCGCTACGGCGCGGGGCGACCCGAGGTCGTCTCGATGAACACGGACGCCGGGGACCTGGGCTGGCTGCGGAAGGCGGCCCCCGTGGCGGACGCCGCCGTGGGTGGCGGGGCGGGGCACGAGTAGGCGCGGGTTCGGGAGGGCCGCTTCAGGGCTCGATCGAGCGGCAGGGATGCGGGTGCTCGGCGGCGGTGGATCTCGATGCGCCCGCTCCGCGGGGGGCTCGGCCAGCAGAAGAGACGGCTGCTCGATCAGCAGGCCGCCCGAGCCCGACGCGCGCAGCCACTGCGGAGGCGGGCGCTCGTAGACTGGGGGCATGCCTCCGATCGTGCACGGATTCGACTGGCCCGATCGCGTCGTCGTGGGGACCGTCGGCTCACCCGGCTCGCGCTCCTTCTACCTCCAGGCCAAGACCGGGCCCCGCGTGGTCAGCGTCGGCCTCGAGAAGCAGCAGTCGGCCCTCCTCGCCGAGAAGATCGACGAGATCCTCGACCAGCTGATGACCGCCCAGGGCAACCCGGTCAGCGTCCCCGCCGGCACTCCCCCGGAGCTCGTCGACAACGACCCGCTCGACCAGCCCGTGGAGCCCGAGTTCCGCGTCGGCGGTCTCAGCCTCGGCTGGGACCCGTCCACCGCGCAGATCGTGATCGAGGCCTACCCGCTGACCGAGGCGGAGGACGACTCCGAGGAGGAGCCCGAGCCCAGCGAGATGCTGCAGGTGAAGATCCCGGTCGGGACGGCGCGCGCCTTCGCGAAGCGCACCCTCGAGGTCGTCGGCGCCGGACGTCCGCTCTGCCCCCGCTGCGGCGAGCCGATGGATCCCGACGGGCACGACTGCCCGCTCGCATGAGCGACCCGGGCGGGCTCGACGGCGAGCTGGAGCTGGCCGGCCGGATCACGATCGCCTCGAACGCGACGTTCCTCGCGCAGCTCGGCGAGACGTCCGTCGTCTACAAGCCGATCTCGGGCGAGAAGCCGCTGTGGGACTTCCCGGACGGCGTGCTCGCGGGCCGCGAGGTCGCCGCGTACCTCGTCTCGGAGGCGCTCGGCTGGAACGTGGTGCCGCGCACGTGGCTCCGCGACGGTCCGCTCGGGCCGGGCATGGTCCAGCTCTGGCAGGACATCGATCCGGACCAGGACGCGGTCGACCTGGTGCCCGCCGACGCCGTGCCCGACGGATGGCGGCACGTCCTCGACGGCAGCGACGAGGAGGACCGGGACATCTCCCTCGTGCACGAGGACTCGACGGCGCTGCGCCGGATGGCCGTGTTCGACGTGGTCGCCAACAACGCGGACCGGAAGGGCGGGCACGTGCTCGCGCTGCCCGACGGCCACCGCTACGGCGTCGACCACGGCCTCACCTTCCACTCCGAGCACAAGCTGCGCACGGTCCTCTGGGGCTGGATCGGCGAACCGCTGCTCGAGGAGGAGCTGACGGCGCTGGCGCTCCTGCGCGCGCAGATCGACGGACCGCTCGGCGAGGCGCTCTCGGAGCTGCTCACCGAGGACGAGGTCGCCGCGTTCGCGAAGCGCTGCGAGCGGCTCGGCTCCTTCGGCCGCTTCCCGGGCCCGCGGGGCGGGATGCCCGCGGTGCCCTGGCCGCTGTTCTGAGCCGGGGGCGGTCGGAGATCAGGACGAACGCCGCAGGAGCGGCGGGGACGCGCTGATCCTCAGGCGCGGGAGCTGATCCCTCCTGCATCCTGAACGGCTCAGAAGCTCCAGCCGCGGCCGAACAGCTCCTCGCCGGGCGTCCCGCCGCCTCCCGGACCCGCGCCGCGAGCGCCGAGGTAGGAGGAGACGACGGCCGCTCCCAGGTCCTCCGCCTCCGGGTTCACCACCGAGCCGCCGACCCGGCGGGCGAGCGAGTCGATGAAGCGCGCGAGGCCCGGGTCGTCGCCCAGGCGGAAGAACGTGGTGTGCGCGCCGAGGCGGAGCGACGCGTCGAGCTCGCGGACCGAGACGGCGACCGTCAGCGGGTCCGGCGGGTAGTCGAAGAAGACGCCGCCGTCGGGCTCGAGGTGCGCGGTCGGCTCGCCGTCGGTGACGATGAGCAGCACCGGCTGCGCGTTCGGGTGCTTGCGGAAGTGCCGGTTGGCCAGCAGCAGCGCGTGGTGCAGGTTCGTGCCCTTGTCCCACTCCGCGTCCAGGCCCACCAGCTGCTCGACGTCCATCACCTCGGCGCGGCGGCCGAAGGCGACGAGCTGCAGCGCGTCTCCGCGGAACCGGCTGCTGATCAGGGTGTGCAGGGCGAGGGCGGTGCGCTTCATCGGCACCCAGCGGCCGTCCATCGCCATCGAGAACGACGTGTCGACGAGGAGCGCGACACAGGCCTGCGTGCGCGCCTCCGTCTCCTGCACCTCGACGTCGTCGATCCGGATGCGCACCCCCGAGCCGACCGGCCGGCCCTCGCCGGCGCTGCGGGTGAGGGCGTTGGTCACCGTGCGGGGGATGTCCCAGGCCTCGGTGTCGCCGAACTCCCACGAGCGCGTCGCTCCGGAGCGCTCGCCCGCCGCGCCCGCACGCCGGACGTCGCGGGCGCCCTGACGGCCGGAGACGGTCTCGGCGATGTCGCGCAGGAGCGCCTTCCCGAGCTGGCGCATGGCCTTCGGGCTGAGGGCGAGGCGGCCGTCGGAGCCGCGGCGCAGGGTCCCGGAGTCGCGCAGGGCCCGCTCCAGGCGCTTCAGCGTCTGCGCGTCGACGGAGGCGTCCTCGCCGAGGCGCTTCGCCAGCAGGTCGAGGTCGAGGTCGTCGAGGGAGGAGCGGTCCGTCTGCGCGAGCTGGTCGGCGAGGGCGTCGAGGTCGGCCAGCTCCTGGAACACGCCCGTCCCGTCGCCGAGGCCGAGCCCCTGCTCGCCGTCCATCCGCTCGGAGCCGCCCCAGTCCTCGCCGGGACGGAGCCCCCGCAGGGTCTCGTCGAGGCGGCCGAGGGACTGCATGAGCTCCGGCGTGCCGAAGGCCTCCTGGGCGAGGGCGTCGAGCTCGGCGCGCTGCTCGGCGGTCATCGAGTTGCGCATCCGCTGAGCCGCGGCCGCGCGGGCGGCGAGCGCGTCGATCAGCTCGTCCACCGACTCCGGGCCCTCGGGGAAGTACTCGCCGTGCTGCTCCATGAAGGCGTCGAACTGCTCGGGGGTGTCCTCCCCGCGCGCGTGCGCCTCGAGCATCTCGTTCAGGTCGCGGAGCATCGCGTCGATCGCGGCGCGGTCCTCGTCGCTCGCGTTCTCGAGGGCCTGCTTCATCCCCTCGAAGCGCTGATCGAGCATCTCGCGGCCCAGGAGCTCGCGGATCCGCTCGAAGTCGGCGCGCGCCTCGGGGCTCTGCCAGCGGTAGTCGCTCAGCTCCGAGACGGCCGCGGCCGGTGAGGGCGGGAGGCTGTCGAGCTGGATCTCTGCGAGCGCGCGGTCGCCGTCGTCCATCTGCGTGTCGCGGGCGAGCTGCTTGCGCTCGGCAAGGACGGCCTTGTCGAGGAGCTCGCGGATCTCGCGGAGCGTGCCGTCGAGGTTGTTCCTCTGCGTGAGCTCGCGACGCCGCTCGGCGACGCGGGCGGCCAGGTCGTCCAGGCCCTCGCGGTCGCGGGTGCCACGGCGGAGGAACTCGCGCAGGGCGCGCTCGGGCGAGGTGCCGCCCATCACGTCCTCGCCGATCGCGTCGAGGGCCTCCTTCAGGTCGACCGGAGGAGCGAGCGGATCGGGTCCCCCGTCGTACTTCGCGTAGCGCGCGTCGCGCTTCAGCCGCCGGTTGCCGCGCGGAGCATCAGCCATAGACGGCCTCGCCCCCGCCCGTCTCCTTGCTCAGCTTGCGCGAGAGGTAGAGGCCCTCGAGGGCGAGCTCGACGGCTCCGGCGCGGCGCCCCTCCCCCACGGCGTCGAGGCGCTCGGCGACCTCGTCGTAGACGCGGGCCTCGCCCAGCAGCGGCAGGCCGGCCAGGAACTCGCGGGCGGTCACCTGCTCGCCGGTCGTGATCATCGCGCCGTTCTCGACCGCCTCGACGAGCGGCCCGAGGTCGACGCCGCGCAGGTGGGCGCGGACGGTCTCGGCGGTGGCCTGGCGGAGCAGGTGGTCGAGGATCTCGTCCTCGCGGCCCTCCTCCCCCGACTCGAACTCGATCTTGCCGCCGAGCACGTCGACGGCGGTCTCGAGGTCGATGGGGCGGGCGACCGCCTCCTCCTCGCCGCGGCGGGTGGCGCGGTGCAGGGCGGCGGCGGCGATGGTCTCGGCGCCGGCGATGGCGAAGCGGGCGCTGACGCCGCTGCGCTGGTCGACGGAGCTCGACTCGCGCAGGGCCCGCGTGAAGCGGGCGAGGATCTCGATGAGCGCGTCGGGCACGGTCGCGACGAGGTCCGCCTCCTGCCGGATCACGGCGACCTCGTCGACGAGCGCGGTCGGGTAGTGGGTGCGGATCTCGGCGCCGAAGCGGTCCTTCAGCGGCGTGATGATCCGGCCGCGGTTCGTGTAGTCCTCCGGGTTCGCGCTCGCGACGACGAGGACGTCGAGCGGGAGGCGGAGGACGTAGCCGCGGATCTGGATGTCGCGCTCCTCCATCACGTTGAGCATGGCGACCTGGATCCGCTCGGCCAGGTCCGGCAGCTCGTTGATCGCGACGATGCCGCGATGGCTGCGCGGGATGAGACCGAAGTGGATGGTCTCCGGGTCGCCCAGGCTGCGGCCCTCGGCCACCTTCATCGGGTCGACGTCGCCGATGAGGTCGGCGACGCTGGTGTCGGGGGTGGCCAGCTTCTCGACGTAGCGCTCCTCGCGGGGCTTCCACGCGACGGGCAGGTCCTCGCCCAGCTCCTCCGCGCGGCGGCGGCTCTCCGTGGTGATCGGCTCGTAGGGGTGCTCGCCGAGCTCGGATCCCTCGATGACGGGCGTCCACTCGTCGAGCAGGCCGACGAGCGTGCGCAGGAGGCGGGTCTTGCCCTGGCCGCGCTCGCCCAGCAGGACGATGTCGTGACCGGCGATGACGGCGCGCTCGACCTGCGGGATGACCGTCTCGGCGAAGCCGTGCAGGCCCGGCCAGGGATCGCGGCCCTCGCGCAGGGCGTCGAGCAGGTTGTCGCGGATCTCGGTGCGGAGGCTCTTCTGCACGTGCCCGGAGGCACGGAGCTGGCCGAGGGTCTGGGGCGTCGGGCGCATCACCTCGGCAACGCTACGCCGCAGGTCCGACACGTGGTGGAGGTTCGGCGGATTCGCGGCGCGGGCTTGCGCGGGGGCCGCGCCGCGGACGGCTCAGCGCTCGAGTCGAGGGGCGGCGGCGAGCAGGCGGCGCGTGTACTCCTCCTGCGGCGCGGCGAGGAGCGACGCGGCCGGCCCCGCCTCGACGATCCGGCCCTCGCGCATCACCGCGATGCGGTCGCTCATGTGGGCGATCACGCCGAGGTCGTGCGAGATGAGGAGGAGGGCGAGGCCGTGACGGCGCTGCAGGTCGTCGAGCAGGTCGAGGATCTGGGCCTGCACCGACACGTCGAGGGCTGACACGGGCTCGTCGCAGATCAGCACGTCGGGGCGTGTGGCGAGGGCCCGGGCGATCGAGACGCGCTGGCGCTGGCCGCCCGAGAGGGTGCGCGGCGAGCGCCGCTCCAGGGCGGGGTCGAGCCCCACGCTCTCGAGCAGCTCGGGCACGGAGGCGGCGCCGGCGTCGCGGAGGAGCCGCCCGACACTCCAGCGCGGGTCGAACGAGGAGAGGCTGTCCTGGTAGACGGCGCCGATCCGCGGGCGGCGGGGTCGGCGGGAGCGCTCCGTCGCCGCGGACCACGGCTCGCCGGACAGCTCGACGGTGCCGGCATCGGGGCGGCGCAGCGCGAGCAGGAGGCGGGCGACCGTGCTCTTGCCGGAGCCGGACTCGCCGACCAGGCCGAGGGTCTCGCCGCGCCGCAGCTCGAGGTCGACGCCGTCGACGGCGGTGCGCACGCCTCCGCCGGCAATCGGGAACCGGGCCGACAGGCCGCGCGCGGCGAGCACCGTCTCCCCTGCGGCCGTCGGCGGGAGGACCGGGGCGGAGGGGTCCGTCAGCCGGGAGCCGCGCGGGCGCCCGGCGGGGACAGCGGCCACGAGTGCGCGGGCCTCGGGGCTCCGGGGCGCGCGCAGCACCTCGGCCGCGGTCCCCTCCTCCACCACGCGGCCGTCGGCGAGCACGAGGATGCGGTCGGCGAGGCCCGCCACCACGGCGAGGTCGTGCGAGACCAGGACGAGCGCCCGGCCGCGCGCCTTCTGCTCGGCGAAGAGCTCGAGCACGCGGGCCTGCACGGTGACGTCGAGCGCGGTGGTCGGCTCGTCGGCGACGAGCAGCGGCGGATCGAGCGCCACGGCGGCCGCGAGGAGGGCGCGCTGGCGGAGCCCGCCGGAGAGGTCGCCGGAGCGCTCGCGCATCCGCTCGGCCGGCTCCGGCATCCCGACGCTCGCCAGTGCCTCGACCGTCCGCTGCGCGCGCTCGGCAGCGGGCAGGCGGCCGTGGAGGCGGAGCACGTCGCCGATCTCGCGGCCGATCGGGCGCAGCGGGTCGAGCGACAGCAGCGCGTCCTGCGGGGCGAAGCCGACGGATCCGCCGCGCAGCCGCCGCAGCTCCCGCTCGCCCGCTCCGACCACCTCGGTCCCGCCGACATGGACGCTCCCGGTCACGGCGCCTCCGCTCAGCCCCAGCAGCGCTCGCGCGGTGACGCTCTTGCCCGACCCGGACTCGCCGACGATCGCGACGCACTCCCCCGGCTCCACGCGGAACGAGACCCCGTGCACCACCTCGATTCCGTCGAAGGCGACCCGGAGCCCCTCGACGACGACCGCGCTCACCGCGCACCCCGCAGACGCCCGCCGAGGACCGTCGTCGCGATCGTGGTCAGCACGATCGCCAGTCCCGGGAACACGGTCAGCCACCACGCGCTCGCGAGGTAGGTGCGGCCCGCCGAGAGCATCGCGCCCCACTCCGGCGCGGGCGGCTCGGCGCCCAGGCCCAGGTAGCTGAGGGCCGAGGCCCAGACGATCGCCTGGCCGACGCCGAGGGTCGCCAGCACGGCGAGCGGCCCGAAGGTGTTGGGGAGGACGTGCCGGACGAGGATGCGGACGGGTCCGTGCCCCAGCACGCGCCCCGCCTCGACGTAGCCGGAGTCGCGGATGCCGAGCAGCTGCGTGCGCAGGATGCGGGCGTACCCCGGCGCGGTCGAGAGGCCGACCGCGATGGTGGCGGGGACGACTCCGGGACCCGTGACCACGATCACGAGCAGCGCGAGCAGGAGTGCGGGGAAGGCGAAGAGCACCTCGAGCACGCGGCCGATCACGCCGTCGACGACGCGGCCGCCGAAAGCCGCGACCACCCCGAGCACCGCGCCGAGGACGAGGCCGATCGCGGTGGCGCTGGCGCCGATCAGGAGGGACGCGCCCGCCCCCGCGATGAGGCGGCTGAGCACGTCGCGGCCGGATTCGTCGGTGCCGAGCAGGTGCGCGGCGCCCGGTGGCGCGAAGGCGTCGCGCGGGGCGACGGCGAGCGGATCGGAGGGGGCGAGCAGCCCGGGCGCGACGGCGGCGAGCAGGAGCAGCACCACGAAGACCGCGGCCAGCACCTCGCCGGCGCGGAGGCGGGACGCACCCCGGCGGAGCGGGCGGGCGGCGCGCAGCTCGAGCTCGCTCACGCGACCGACTCCCGCCGGGCCAGACGCGGGTCGATCACGCGCGTCAGCAGATCGGTGGCGAGGGTCACGACGATGTACGCCAGCGCCGTGACCAGCACGACTCCCGTCACCACCGGCACGTCGCGGACGGTCACCGCCGCGAGCAGAGTCCGGCCGAGCCCCGGCCTCGCGAAGATCGTCTCGACCACCACGGCTCCGCCGATCAGGTAGCCGAACGCCCAGCCCGAGAGCGAGACCCCCGGCAGCACCGCATGGCGCAGCGCGTGGCGGGTGCGGACGCCGAGCTCGCCCTCGCCGCGCGCCCGGGCGGCGAGCACGAACGGCGACTCCAGCGCGTCGAGGAGGGAGCGGCGCATCACCTGGCCGAGGAAGCCCGCCAGCGGGATCGCGAGGGTGAGCGTCGGCAGGACCAGTCCGGCGGGGGCTCCGGTGCTCACCGGGGGCAGCCAGCGCAGCGCGGTCGCGAAGACGGCGATCAGCACGGTCGCCAGCCAGAAGTGCGGGAGCGCGGCCGCCGTGAGCTCGAGGCCGGACCCGATCGCGGCGGCGAGCCGGCCGCCCCGGGTCGACCAGAGGGCCGTCGCGAGCGCGAGGATCCACGCGGCGGTCAGCGCGAGCACGGCGAGCAGGAGGGTGCCGGGCAGCTGCTCGCCGAGGATCTGCGCGACCGGGGTGCGGAGGGAGTAGGAGGTGCCGAGGTCGCCGCGCGCGAGCCGGCCGAGCTGCACCAGGTACTGCACGAGGAGCGGCTGGTCGAGGCCGTACTGCTCCCGCACCGCGGCGAGCGCCTCGGGCGACGCCTGCGAGCCCGGGCCGCCGAGGATCGCCTGCGCCGGATCGCCGGGGACGAGGCGGATGAGGACGAAGACGGCGGTCGCGACGGCCCAGAGCACCACGAGGGCGCCGCCGAGGCGGAGGAGCACGCGGCGGATCATGCGGGCGGACGTCCTCTCTGGTCGGGGCGGTGGAGGGGGGCGTCGTCGAGGTCCGTTCCCTCCGGAGCACGCGATGCGCGACCGACGGCGGCTGCTCGACCAGCATGGAGGACGGACCCCTGCTGATCGAGCAGCCCGCGGAGCGGACGCATCGAGATCCGCCCGTCCCGACCGCGGGGTCTCGGAGCGCCGCCGCGGCGACTACTCGACCGGCATGCGTCCGCTCTTCGATCGGTGCAGGCGGCTCTCCTCAGCCGGGTCAGACCCAGGCGTCCGCGAACCAGGGGGTCGACACCGTGTCGAGGGCGACGAGGCCTTGGACGGCCGACCGGTGCAGGTAGTGGTTCTGCTGGTCGTAGAGCGGCACAATCCAGTAGCCCTCGAGGACGATCCGCTGCGCCTGCTCGTACAGGTCGGCGCGGGCGTCCTCGTCGGTCGTGGCACTGGCCTGCTCGAGCAGCGAGTCGAGCGCGGGGTCGGCGATCTGCGCGTGGTTGGCGAAGTAGCCGCTCGGCGCGGGGGTGATGCCCGAGGAGGAGTAGAGGATCCGCAGCACGTCGGGTCCGACCTTCGTGTACGGGGCGCTCACCAGCTCGTACTCGTTCGACGCGAGCGCGGTGTACCAGCTCGACAGGTCGAGCAGGCTGATCCGCACGTCGAAGCCGAGGGTCTTCGCCGAGGCCTGGATCTGCTCGAACAGCGACTGCTCGGCCGGGATCGACTGGTTGGTGCTGACGGGGAATCGCAGCGTCAGCGGCGTGCCGTCCTTCTCGCGGATGCCGTCGCCGTCCGAGTCCACCCAGCCGGCCTTCTCGAGCAGGTCCTCGGCGGCGGCCGTCTCGGAGTCGGACCCGGCGTCCTCGAAGAGCGACGGGTCGGAGTACGCGGTCGCCTCGCGGCTGGACAGCGGGGAGTAGGAGCGCTCGGCGGTGCCGAAGAAGAGGGAGTCGATCGCGTCGTTCACGCCGACGCCGCGGACGAACGCCTCGCGGACGGACTCGTCGTCGAACGGCGCCTGCCCGGAGTTGAGCTCGAGGCGGTTGACCGAGCCGGGCCGGGGCGCGTCGAGCTCGACGAGGTCGGTGGCTCCGGTCGCGGCCTTCAGTGTGTCGGGCTGGGCGTTGTCGAGCACGTCGACCTCGCCCGACTGCAGCGCCGCGTAGCGGGTGGCGGAGTCGGGGATGAAGCGCCAGGTGATGCTCGCCAGGTGCGCGGGGCCCTCGTGGCCGTCCCCGGTCGGGCCGGTCGACGCGTCGTAGGCCTCGTTGCGGGTGAGGGTCACGTGGTCCTGCTTGACCCACTCCGAGACGGTGAAGGGGCCGGTGCCGACGGGCGCCTCGCAGTTCGCCTCCTCGCCGCGGGCGATGCCGGCGGGCGACTCGATCGCGGTCCACGGCTGCGCGAGCGACTCGAGCAGCGCACTGTCCGGCGCAGTCAGGGTGAAGCGGGCGACGGTCGGCGAGACCGCGGTGACGGAGGCGACCTTCGCCACGGCGAGGTAGCCGGTGGAGGACTTGGTCGCCGGGTCCTGCAGGTGCGCGATGTTCGCGGCGACCGCCTCCGCGTCGAGGGCGGTGCCGTCGGTGAAGGTCGCGCCCTCGCGCAGGGTGAAGTCGTAGCTGAGCGCGTCGTCCGAGACGGTCCACGACTCGGCCAGCCACGGCGTGATGATGCCGTCGGCGTCGCGCGAGACGAGCGACTCGAGCACCTGCGTCGCGAGGAGCGCCTGCGGGTAGTTGCCGCCGACGTGCGGATCGAGGCAGGTGGGCTCGGCGTCGCCGGACGCGTAGGTGAGCGTGCCGCCGTCGACGGGGGTGGTGGAGGCGCTCGGAGCCTCGGCGGTGCAGCCGCTCAGCAGGAGCGCGGCGGCCGCGACGGCGGCGGGGAGGGCGAGGAGGCGGGGGCGCAGCGGCATGACGTCTTTCGTGGAGGGGTCGGGGGCGTTCGCGTTTCTTGGACGCGACCCAGGAAACGCTAGCAGGGCGTCGGGCCTGCTGACGGTGGTCGCGCGGATCTGTGGACGGGTGACGGGATCCCCTGCTGGGGAGGGACGAATCGCGCTGGCGGACGTGCCTGACGCGCCAGGCGAGGTGGATCGATGCCCGCTCTCCTACTGTCGACGCATGACCTCCGCCGTGCTCGCCCTGGTGTTCGGATCCGCGATCGCCGTCGTCGGCCTAGTGCCCTGGGCCGCCCTGCAGTACCGGCGGCGCGGCGTCCTCGGAGTCGGCAACGCGGTGCTGGCCTTCGCCGCCGTGGTCTACGCGCTCGCCCTCGTCACCTACACGCTCCTCCCCCTGCCGGACGAGGCGACGGTCGCCGCCGCCTGCCGTGCCGGATCGGGTCCGCAGCTGCGCCTGTTCGCCTTCGTCGGCGACATCGCGAAGGAGGGCGGGATCGACGGGCCCCGCGCGTTGCTGACGAATCCCGCGTCCGCGCAGGTGCTCCTGAACGTGGTCTTCTTCGTCCCCCTCGGGATGCTCGTCCGCCATCTCGCTCTGCGCGGGCGCCTCGTCGCCGGGCTGATCGGCGGCACCGTCGTCGGCTTCGCCGTCTCGCTCCTCATCGAGGTCACGCAGCTCACGGGCGACTGGTTCCTCTACCCGTGCGCCTACCGGCTCTTCGACGTCGACGACCTGCTGGCGAACACCGTCGGCGCCCTGCTCGGCGCGCTCCTCTCCCCCGTCCTCCTCGTCTTCACCCGCCGGACCGAGGGCGCGGTGCCGGAGCTGGCGCGCCCGGTCACGATCCGCCGCCGCGCGTTCGGCATGCTCTGCGACGCGCTCGCCCTGAGCCTCATCACGGGCGCGCTCGTCTCGATCACCGGTGTCGGCCTCGTGCTCGCGGGGGTGGACACGCGGTCGAGCCCTGCGGACGTGGTTCTCGGAGCCCTGCCGTTCGCGGCCCCGCTGCTCCAGCTGGTGATCGTGCTGCGGACCGGCCGGACCCTCGGCGAGACGGTGGTGCGCCTTCGCCCCGAGCCGCGGCCGGTCGCATGGCAGCGGCTCGTGCGCTGGGCGGCGGGCTCGGGCGGCTGGTCGACGCTGCTCGCCGTCGAGGGCGGGTTCTGGGGGCTGCTCGCGTTCCTCCTCGGGGCGGCCGCCGTGATCGGCCTGATCGCGACCCGGGGCCGCCGGGGGACGGCGAACGCGCTGGCGCGCCTCGACGTCGTGGACGAGCGGGCGGAGGCGCCGACGGCCGTCCGCAAGACGGACTGAGAGGAGCCCGCCGGACGCCTGGGCGGGCTCCTCGTCAGACCGCCGCGCGGAACCCCTCGACCAGGTCCTGCTGCGCCTCGCGCCCGGCGCGCGTGGGCACGAGCGGGTAGACGTGCACCTGACCGACGGCCTCGTGCAGCTCGAACGGGACGCCGGCCGCCGCCGCCCGCTCGGCCAGCACGTGAGCGTCCGGGTTGAGGACGTCGCGAGTGCCGGTGAAGACGGTGAGCGGCCCGAGGCCCGCCAGCTCGCCGAACAGCGGGCTGACGACCGGGTCGAGCAGGTCGAGGGAGCCGCGCCAGCTCTCGGCGAGGACGCGACCGCCCGGGGTGCCGAGCCAGGGATCGGTCGGCTGCACCTCCGGGATCCGCGGATTGCTCCAGGAGAGGTCGAGCGCCGGCGAGACGAGGGTCGTGCGCGGCAGGACCACCCGGTCGTCGCGCAGGGCGAGGGCCGTCGAGAGGGCGATCTGGCCGCCCGCCGAGTCGCCGGCGAGACAGGTCGCGCCGTGCTGCTCCAGACTCCGCAGCACCAGGGCGCGGACGCTGTCGCGCGCCTCGAGCGCGGTGCCGAACGGCACGAGCGGGTAGATCGGCAGGGTGACCGCGACCGAGGCCTCGTCGGCGATGCGGGCGGCGAGCCACCAGTGCTGGGGCGCGATCTCGTTCACCCAGCCGCCGCCGTGGACGTAGACGACGCCGCCGCGGATCACCCGCGGGCGGATCGTGTAGACCGGCCAGGAGCCGACCTGCTCCACGTCGACGCGCACGCCGGGCCGGAGGCGGGGCGGCGGTCCGTAGGAGGCGGGACGGAGCGCGCGCTCCCGGATGCGGCGGCGGGCTCCCTCCGCGCTGACGAAGGTGCGGTTCGCGCGGGCGAGCCGGAGCGCGAGCGGGACGAGGGCATCGGGGACGACGAGCGGCATCGCCCGAGCATCCCGCACGCCGGTGCGCAGCGGCTGGGCGGCGACGGATGCCGCGGCGACGGAGTCACCCGGCGGCGCGAGGTCCGACGGTCGCGGTCGCGGTCGAGGCGCGGGGTCCGCGGACGAGGCGCGGGGGTCAGCGGACGAGGCGCGTCGGACCGGACCGGCCGGAGCACCGGCGCTCGCGGACAGCACGACGGCCCGGCCCGTGGAGGGAGCCGGGCCGGGGCCGCCGGTCAGCGTGGTGCCTGCACGCCCGCGGAGCGCGGGTCGGCAGCGACCTCGCTGTCGCCGTGCGCTGCGGGTCAGCGGCGCGCGGCGGAGCGGCCGGCGAAGCGGGTGTAGACGAGCAGGACGATGATCGCTCCGATGATCGAGCCGATGATGCCGGCGGGCTGGAAGAAGCCGTCCATCGGGTCGTGCTGGAAGATCAGGAACCCGAGGAAGCCGCCGACGAACGAGCCGACGATGCCGAGCACGATGGTCATGCCGATGCTGATGCTCTGCTTCCCGGGGACGATGAGGCGGGCCAGCGCTCCTGCGATGAGTCCGACGACGATGAGGCTGATGATGAGACCGAGCATGGCGGTCGTCCTTCCGTTGTGCGGGCGGGGGCCCGCTGATCGGTTCCGCGGTTGCGGGACCGGTGGCTACGCAACCACCCCGGAGGAGGCGGCGGTACACCCCTGGGGGTGTGCTCGCCCCGACGAGCCGTGCGGTAGCGTCCGACCATGACCCGCCGTGCGCCCCTCACCGTCGCGCTCGTCGACGACTACGACGTCGTCCTCACGGGCCTCGCGCACATGTTCGACCACTACCGCGACCGGGTGGTCGTCGCCGAGATCGACGCGAACGCCTCACTCTCCGACCGGATCGACGTCGTCCTCTACGACTCGTTCGCCCAGCCGGAGTCGGACCACCACGAGATCGCGGAGCTGGTGCGCAACGAGCGGGCCGAGCACGTGGTCGTCTACACGTGGAACTTCGCGCCGACGCTCATCGCGGACGCCCTCGAGCAGGGCGTCCACGGCTACCTCTCCAAGACCCTGCCGGCGCGGGAGCTGGTGGCCGCGCTCGAGCGGGTGGCCGCGGGCGAGGTCGTCGTCAGCGATCCTCCGCGGCGGGCGGGCAGCGCACCGGGCCTCGACTGGCCGGGCCGCCACGAGGGCATCACCGACCGGGAGTCGGAGATCCTCGCGCTCATCACGCAGGGCAAGAGCAACGCCGACGTCGCCGCGCTCACCTACCTCAGCCCCAACACGGTGAAGTCCTACATCCGCAGCGTCTACGGCAAGATCGGCGCGACCAGCCGCACGCAGGCCGTCCTCTGGGGCGTCGACCACGGCTTCACCCCCGACCACCACCGCATCGACCACTGGCTCGGCGGCCCCTGACCCGGCCCGGCCACCCGCCCGCGAGATGCCACTTCGGTACGCGACACGCCGACGAACGCGTACCGAAGTGGCATCTCGCAGGAGGGGGACGGGGGCTCACGCACCGCTACGGTGTCGCCATGCCCCTCGACCGCGCGCCGACCATCCGCGACGTCGCGGTGCGGGCCGGAGTGTCGTACCAGACGGTCTCGCGGGTGCTCAACGACAGCACGCAGCTGCGGCCGCGCACCCGGGAGCGCGTGCTCGCCGCGATCGAGGACCTCGGCTTCCGCCCCAGCGCCGCCGCCCGCGCCCTGGCGACGAGCCGCTCCGGCCTGATCGGGATCCTCGCCGCCGAGAGCCACAGCTTCTACGGCACCGCCACCGCGATGGCCGCGATCGAGCAGGCGGCGCGCGACGCGGGCTACCGGGTCCCGGTCGTGAACGCGGCGCCGGACGCGGAGTCGCTGGCCGACGGTCTCGCCCACCTGCAGCGGGAGTCGGTGGAGGCGATCGTGGTCCTCGCCCCGCAGGAGCGCGCGCTGGAGGCGATCGAGAGCCTCGCGATCGGCGTCCCCTCGGTGACGCTCGGCGCGACGGACCGCGGCGCCGACTCCCTGCTCCTCGTCGACCAGGCGGCCGGAGCGCGATTGGCGACCGAGCACCTCGTCGGCCTCGGCCACACCCGCATCGCGCACCTCGCCGGTCCGCAGCACTGGGTGGAGGCGCAGGCCCGGCTCGAGGGCTTCGGCGCCGGGATGAGCGCGGCCGGCCTCGACCCCGTCGCCGTCGTGGAGGGCGACTGGAGCGCCGAGTCCGGCTACCGCGCCGGCCTCCGCCTCCTCGGAGCCGCGCTTCTGCCGACCGCGGTGTTCGCCGGCAACGACCAGATGGCGCTCGGACTCCTGCACGCCTGCACCGAGCGGGGACTGCGCGTGCCCGACGACCTCAGCGTCGTCGGCTTCGACGACGTGCCCGAGGCGGCGCACTACCAGCCGCCGCTGACCACCATCCGCCAGGACTTCGCGGAGGTCGGCCGCCGCACGATCGGCGTCGTGCTCGCGGAGCTGCGCGGCGAGGAGCCCGCCGTCGACCGCCCGGTGCCGCCGGTGCTGGTGGAGCGGGCGTCGACCGCTCGGGCCTGATCGCCCGGCAGCCCCCCGCCTCACCCCGCGTGCGGCAGCAGCACCTCCACGCGCCCGTCGCGCACCCGCGTCTCGAACCGCGGCTGCGGGGAGGTGGCCGGCCCGCGCAGCACCTCGCCGGTCTCCAGCGAGAAGGCGCTGCCGTGCCACGGGCAGGCGACGCACGCCTCCCCCGAGGCGTCCGCCGAGACCTCGCCCTCGTCGAGCGGGCCGGAGAGGTGGCTGCAGACGTTCGACAGCACGTCGATCCGCTCGCCCCGCCGGAAGGCGAGCAGGGGAAGACCCGCGACCTCCTTCCTCACCGGGGTGCGCTCCGGCAGGTCCGCCAGGGCGCCGAGCTCCTGCCACCCGGAGGGGAAGCGGTGCGGGACGTCCTCGGCGTGGTTCGCTCCCGCCGCCTGCCGGTAGCTGAGGTGGCCGCCGAGGTAGCCGCCGCCCGAGACGACGGCGAGCCCGAGCATCCCGAGCACCTTCCCGCTCGTCGTGCGCCCCCGGCGGCGCTGCAGCCACGACGCGGCGTAGAGGCCCGTCGCGACCACGTTGGCCGCCGAGTGCACCAGCCCGACGCGGGCCTGCTGCTCGTGCAGCTCCGACCAGTCGGTGAAGCCGGAGGCGGCGGTCGGCAGGACGCTGATCACGCCGACGCCGACGAGGGTCCGCGCGGCGCGCTCGTTCCCGGGCAGCAGGTCGAGCACCGCCGCCGACACCCAGGCGCCGGTGGGCACGAGGACGAGCAGCGGATGGACGGGGTGGCCGACCGGGACGCCGTGCAGCACGTCCCGCACCGGCTGCGGCCGGACCACCGCGTTCACGGCCCGCTTCACCCGGCCGACGAGCGGATCGAGGGCGGCGGCGTTCTCGAGGCGGGTGACGAGTCTGACGAGTCTGATCTCACGCATGCCTCATGCGACCAAGCGGGCGGGCACGGCGGAAGGGGCTTGCGGCGGAGGAGGAGCAGTCGGACCCCGCCGGCCGGCCCCTCGCTTGCCGACCCCGAGCCGTTTCGCCTACGCTGACCCGGGGCTTTGTGAACGGTCACATCGCCCGAGCGAGGAGCATGATGGACCAGCGCAGGCCCACCCCCGCCGACGTGATCACGAGCGGCGCCACCGCCCTCGGCATCGAGCTCGGCTCCACCCGGATCAAGGCGTGCCTGGTCGACGCGGCCGACCCGTCCGTGGTCCTCGCGGTCGGCAGCCACGAGTGGGAGAACCAGTTCGTCGACCGCCGCTGGACCTACTCCCTCGACGCCGTCCACGCGGGCCTCCAGGCCGCCTACGCGGACCTCGTCGCCGACGCCTCGTCGCGCCACGGCGTGCAGCTCTCCTCCGTCGGAGCGCTCGGCGTCTCGGCGATGATGCACGGCTACCTCCCCTTCGACGCGGACGGCGAGCTGCTCGTCCCCTTCCGCACCTGGCGCAACACCAGCACCGGGCCCGCGTCGGCCGAGCTCACCGAGCTGTTCGGCGCCAACATCCCGCTGCGCTGGTCGCTCGCGCACCTGCACCAGGCGGTCCTCGACTCCGAGCCGCACGTCGAGCGGATCGACTTCCTCACCACCCTCGCCGGCTACGTGCACTGGCGCCTCACCGGCGAGAAGGTCCTCGGAGTCGGCGACGCCTCCGGCATGGTCCCGACCGACCCGGCGACCCGCGACTACGACCAGCGCGTCGTCGACCTCTACGACGAGCGCGCGGCCGGCGCCGTGAAGCCCCTGCGCGAGCTGCTGCCCGCCGTGCTCCCCGCGGGCGCCGACGCCGGCTCGCTCACCGCCGAGGGCGCGCTCCTGCTCGACCCCACCGGCGCCCTCCGGCCCGGCGCCCCCGCCTGCCCGCCCGAGGGCGACGCCGGCACCGGCATGGTGGCGACCAACTCCGTCGCCCCGCGCACCGGCAACGTCAGCGCCGGCACCAGCATCTTCGCCATGGTCGTCCTCGAGGGCCCCTTGGAGAGCGTCCACCACGAGCTCGACCTCGTCGCGACCCCCGCCGGCGACCTCGTCGCGATGGTCCACTGCAACAACGGAGCCAGCGAGCTCGCCGGCTGGGTCGGCCTGTTCTCGCGGTTCGCCGCCGCGTCCGGCGGGCCCTCCGACAGCGACGCCGTCTACGGCACCCTCTTCGCCGAGGCGCTCGAGGGCGAGGCGGACGCGGGCGGACTGCTCGCCTACAACCACCTCGCGGGCGAGCCCATCGCCGGCCTGGTCGAGGGCCGCCCGCTCGTCGTGCGCACCCCCGACTCGCGCCTCACGCTCGCCAACTTCATGCGCGCGCAGCTCTACGGCGTGTTCGGCACCCTGGCGCTGGGCATGCGCGTCCTCGCGGGCGAGGGCGTCCGGATCGACGAGATGTTCGCGCACGGAGGCATGTTCCGCACCGCCGGGGTCGCCCAGCGCTTCCTCGCCGGCGCGCTCGACGCCCCGGTCTCGGTCGCTGCGACCGCCTCCGAGGGCGGCCCGTGGGGCATGGCGGTGCTCGCCGCCTACCGACTGCAGAGCGGAGTCGCGCTCGACGCGTACCTCACCGATCAGGTCTTCGGCGACTCCGGCTTCGAGACCGTCGCCCCCGACGCGGACGACATCGCCGGCTTCTCCGCCTACCTCGAGCGCTACCGCGCCGGCCTCGCCGTCGAGCAGACCGCCGTCGAGACCCTCACCGACCCGCAGAACCAGGGAGCCACCGCATGACCACCCAGACCCCCGCCGTCGAGGAGGCGATCGCCCGCGTCCGCGAGGACGTCGCGCGGCTGCACTCCGAGCTCGTCCGCTACGGCCTCGTCATCTGGACCGGCGGCAACATCTCGGGCCGCGTGCCCGGCGCCGACCTCTTCGTGATCAAGCCCAGCGGCGTCTCCTACGACGACCTCGCGCCCGAGAACATGATCCTCTGCGACCTCGACGGGAACGTCGTCCCCGGCACCCCCGGCAGCGACCGCAGCCCCTCCAGCGACACCGCGGCGCACGCCTACGTGTACCGCGAGATGCCCGAGGTCGGCGGAGTCGTGCACACGCACTCCACCTACGCGACCGCGTGGGCGGCCCGCGCCGAGTCGATCCCCTGCGTCATCACCGCGATGGCCGACGAGTTCGGCGGGGAGATCCCCATCGGCCCGTTCGCGATCATCGGCGACGACTCCATCGGCCGCGGCATCGTCGCGACCCTCAGCGGGCACCGCTCGCGCGCGGTCCTGATGCAGAACCACGGCGTCTTCACCATCGGCAAGGACGCGAAGGACGCCGTCAAGGCGGCCGTCATGGCCGAGGACGTCGCCCGCACCGTGCACCTCGCGCGCCAGGGCGGCGAGCTCGTCCCCATCCCGCAGGAGTCGATCGACGCCCTGTTCGACCGCTACCAGAACGTCTACGGACAGAACCCCACCGGAGCCATCGCATGAGCGTGTACCAGAGCATCATCCCCGACCTCGCCACCCGCACCGTCTGGTTCCTGACCGGCAGCCAGGACCTCTACGGCGAGGACACCCTCCGCCAGGTCGCCGAGCAGTCGCAGGCCGTCGTCGCGCAGCTGAACGAGGCGGGCGCGATCCCCGTGACCGTCGAGTGGAAGCCGGTGCTGAAGAGCTCCGATGCCATCCGCCGCACCATGATCGAGGCGAACTCCGACGACTCCGTGGTGGGCGTCATCACCTGGATGCACACCTTCAGCCCCTCGAAGATGTGGATCCACGGCTTCGACGCGCTCGCCAAGCCGCTGCTGCACTTCCACACCCAGGCGAACGTCGCCCTGCCGTGGCAGGACATCGACTTCGACTTCATGAACCTCAACCAGGCCGCGCACGGCGACCGCGAGCACGGCTACATCCTCAGCCGGATGAGCGTGCCCCGGAAGACGGTCGTCGGCCACGCGAGCGACGCCCGCGTCACCGAGGCCATCGGCACCTGGTCGCGCGCGGCCGCCGGCTGGTCCGCCTCGCAGAGCATGAAGGTCGCCCGCTTCGGCGACAACATGCGCAACGTCGCCGTCACCGAGGGCGACAAGACCGAGGCCGAGATCCGCCTCGGCGTCAGCGTCAACACCTGGGGCGTGAACGAGCTCGTCGAGCGCGTCGACGCCGCCACCTCCGAGCAGATCGACGCCCTCGTCGCGGAGTACCTCGAGAGCTACGACGTGGTCCCCGAGCTGATCCCCGGCGGCGAGCGCCACGAGTCCCTCCGCTACGGCGCCGCGGTCGAGATCGGCCTGCGCTCGTTCCTGGAGGAGGGCGGCTTCGAGGCGTTCACCGACAGCTTCGAGGACCTCGGCGGGCTCCGCCAGCTCCCGGGACTCGCCGTGCAGCGCCTCATGGCCGACGGCTACGGCTTCGGCGGAGAGGGCGACTGGAAGACGGCCGTCCTCATCCGCATCGCCGCCGTCATGGGCGCCGGCCTCCCCGGCGGCACCAGCCTGATGGAGGACTACACCTACGACATGACGCCCGGCGAGGAGCTCATCCTCGGCGCGCACATGCTCGAGGTGTCGCCGTCCCTGTCGTCGAAGCGCGCCTCGCTCGAGATCCACCCGCTGGGCATCGGCGGCCGCGAGGACCCGGTGCGCCTGGTCTTCACCGCCGACGCCGGACCCGCCGTGGTGGTCGCCCTGAGCGACGTCCGCGAGCGCTTCCGCCTGGTCGCGAACAAGGTCCAGAACGTCGAGCCGCCCCAGACGCTCCCGCACCTGCCCGTCGGCCGCGCCGTCTGGCAGCCCGCTCCGGACTTCGGCACCAGCGCCGCCGCCTGGATCACCGCCGGTGCCGCGCACCACACGGTGATGACGACGCA
Organism: Rathayibacter sp. VKM Ac-2805; assembly: GCF_009834265.1. Classification (NCBI taxonomy): domain Bacteria; kingdom Bacillati; phylum Actinomycetota; class Actinomycetes; order Micrococcales; family Microbacteriaceae; genus Rathayibacter; species Rathayibacter sp. VKM Ac-2805. Next base: position 593,952 of record NZ_CP047185.1, on the reverse strand, counting down.
GATCGGCCTGGAGGCGTGGGAGGACTTCGCCCGCATCGCCGGCGTCGAGCTCCTCGTGATCGACGAGTCGACCACCCTCCGCGGCTTCGAGTCCGACATCCGCTCGAACGCGGCGTACTACCGCCTCTCCCAGGGCCTGTAGATCCTGCGAGGCCGGACGGCCGGCTCCCTGCGGGGGGCCGGCCGTCCGTCGTTCCCGGCGAGCCGCCGGGTCGGGGCGGGGGCCCGCCGCCGAGACCGGCCTGGATCGCGTCCGCGATCGAGGGCGGATCGCCCTCTCCGGCCCGTTCGGCGCCCGCTGCAGCGTCCCGGCCCCGGTTGCGGACGCGCTCGCAGCACGACGGAGGCCGGGAGGTCCGGACGGCCCTCGCGGGCAGTCGGTCCTTCCGGCCTCCAAGATGCAGGCGTGCGGCGGGCGGTCAGTCGCGCGAGGTCGAGAACGCCGCGTCGAAGGCGTCGGCCGGCGGCGTGATCGCGTTGAGCTTCCGCACGAAGGCCAGGGCCTCGGGGGCGCCGTCGAGGCGGTCCATGCCGGCGTCCTCCCACTCGACGCTGGTCGGGCCGGTGTAGCCGATCGCGTTGAGCGCGCGGAACACCGGCTCCCACGGGACGGCGCCGTGCCCGGTCGAGACGAAGGTCCACCCGCGGCGCGGGTTCGCCCACGGCAGGTGCGAGCCGAGGACGCCGTTGCGGCCGTCGAGGTTGGTGACCGACTCCTTCACGTGAACGTGGAAGATGTGGTCGGCGAAGTCGAGCACGAACGCGACGCTGTCGAGCTGCTGCCAGACGAAGTGCGACGGGTCGAAGTTGAAGCCGAACGAGGCGCGGTGGCCGATCGCCTCGAGGGTGCGCTTGGCGGTCCAGTAGTCGTAGGCGATCTCGCTCGGGTGCACCTCGAGCGCGTAGCGGACGCCGACCTCCTCGAAGACGTCGAGGATCGGGTTCCAGCGGTCGGCGAAGTCCTGGTAGCCGGCGGCGATCCACTCGTCGGAGGCGGGCGGGAACATGGCCACGCCCTTCCAGATCGACGAGCCGGAGAAGCCGTTGACCTGCGTCACGCCGAGCGCGGCGGCGAAGCGGGCGGTGTCCTTGAGGTCCTGGGCGGCGCGCTGCCGGACGCCCTCGGGGTCGCCGTCGCCCCAGACGCGGTCGCTGAGGATGTCGCGGTGGCGCTCGTCGATCGGGTCGTCGCAGACCGCCTGGCCGGTGAGGTGGTTCGAGATGGCGAAGACCTGGAGGCCGTTGCGCTCGAGGATGTCCTTGCGGCTCTGCACGTACTCCGCGTCGTCCCAGCGGGCGACGTCGATGTGGTCGCCCCAGCAGGCGATCTCGAGGCCGTCGTAGCCCCACTCCCCCGCGAGGCGGGCCACCTCCTCGAAGGGGAGGTCCGCCCACTGGCCGGTGAAGAGGGTGATCGGTCGCGTCATCGCGGATTCCTAACTCTCGACTCCCGCGCGCCGTCGCACTGGGAGAGGTAATTTGAGGGTCCACGCAACATATCAGGCACTCCCGCGAGCCCGAAAGGAACCGATCATCGCCCCGATCGACGGCGCACTGTCGCGCACGCCCACCCTCGTCACCGCCACCGCAGCCCCGACCTGGGAGGAGGGCCTGATCGTCGGCAGCGGCCGCGTCGGCGCCGTGGTGCACGGCCCGGCCGACGCGCTCACCGTCTCGCTGGCGCACGAGCGCTACTTCCTCCCCGTCAACGCGCGGCCCGCCGCCCCGGACCTCGCCCCGGTGCGGGACGAGCTGCGGAGTGCCCTGCTGGCCGGGGACGCCGACGCGGCGAGCGACCTGCTCGAGCGCGGGGCGCGGGCGAGCGGCTACGACGGCGGCCTGATCTGGACCGATCCGCTCGGGCTGTGCGCGACGCTGTCGATCCGCACGGCCGGCGGGGTCGCGTCGAGTCGGCGCCTGCTCGACCCGCTGCTGGGCGAGGTCGCGGTCGAGTGGACCGACCTCGACGGCGGGCGGCACGCGGTGCGACTGATCGCTCCGCACGGAGGCGAGAGCGTCCGGCTGCGGGTGGAGTCGGAGCGCGACGGCGAGAGCACGGTCGAGCTCGGGCTGGGCGCCGGGGACGCGACCTCGTTCGACACGGGCGTGCCGGACGCGTCGGCCGTGGTCGAGGCGACGGTCGAGGGCGGTGCGGTCGGACGACTGCTGGCCGTCGCCGGGACCGGGAGTGCCGAGACCGGGGGCGAGCGGATCCGCGCGACGGTCACCGCGGCGACCGGGGTGCCGTGGGACGTGGAGGGCGTCGTGACCCGCTCGACGGTGTCGGTCCCGGCCGGTGCGGGCGCGCTCCTCCGTGTCGATCTGTCGCTGGCGGGCGACGAGCCGGCGAGCCGGGAGCGTGCGGGCGGCGAGTCGACGGGCGACGACGCCTCGTGGGCGGAGCTGCGCGAGGCCCAGCGCCACGGGCACGGCCGGCTGGTCGGCGCCTCCTCCCTCGATCTCGCCGGCGCCTCCTCCGCGGTGCTCACCGAGGACCTCTGGGAGGAGGCGCGTGCCGGCGACGAGGGTGCGCGCCGCCGCGTCGTCGAGCTGGCGTACCTCAGCGGCCGCGCGAACATCGTCGCGTCGACCGGCGAGCTGCCGCCGACGCTGCAGGGCGTCTGGCAGGGCACCTGGCGGCCGGCCTGGTCGGCCGACTACACGCTGAACGGCAACGTGCAGAACGGCGCGATGGCGGGGATGATCCCGACCGGCACGCCCGAGCTGGCGCTGTCGATCCTGGAGCTGGTGCTGCCGCACCTCGATGACTACCGCGAGAACGCGCGCCTCGTCTACGGGGCGGAGGGGATGCTCCTGCCGTCGCGGATGTCGACCCACGGCCGCGCCGACCACTTCGCGGCGAGCTACCCGCACCTCTTCTGGACGGGCTGCGGCGGCTGGGTGCTGCGCCTCGCCGCCGACGCCGTCGCGGCCACGGGAGACCGCGGCATCGTCGACGACCGGCTGTGGGAGCTGGCCGAGGGCGTGCTGCGCTTCGCCGAGACCGGGACGACCGTGGTCGACGGGGTGCGCCGGATCGTCCCCTCCTACTCCCCCGAGAACACACCGGGTGGTGCGCGCTCGCCGATAGCGGTCGATGCGACGATCGACGTCGCCGTGCTGCGGGACGCCGCGCGGGCGACGGCGCTGCTCGGCCGGGCCCGCGGCGACGACTCGCTCGACGAGCGCTGGGCGCGGGTGGTGGCGCAGCTGCCGGAGTACCGGGTCGCCGAGGACGGCACGCTGGCGGAGTGGATCGACCCGCGGTTCGCGGAGGAGATCGCGCACCGGCACGCGTCGCAGCTGTACCCGCTCTGGTACGCGGGCGACGCTGCCTTCGAGGGCCCCGGCGCCTCCGCGGTGCGGCTGCGGGCCGCCGCGGCGGCGACGGTGGCGGCGAAGATCGCGTGGCGGGCCGAGGCGCCGACCGCTCCTCCCGGGCGGATGGAGATGGCGTTCGGGCTGGTGCAGGTGGGCGTCGCGGCGGCGGCGCTGGGTGACGGGGAGGCGGCGCTGACCTGCGCGGAGTGGCTCGCGGTCGAGCACTGGTCACCGACCCTGACGACCCGGCACGATGCGGGGAGGATCTTCAACCTCGACGCCAGCGGCGGACTGCCGGGGCTCGTGGCGGCGATGCTGCTGGGATCGGATGACGAGACGCTGACGGTGCTGCCGGCACTGCCGTCCGCGTGGGCGCGGGGTGCCGTGACGGGGCTGCGCGCGCGCGGCGGGGTGGTCGTGGACCGGCTGGAGTGGTCGCCGGGACGGGCGTCGCTGTGGGTGCGGCGGGTGCCGAGCGCGGAGTGGCTGGCACCGGCGGGCGGGACGCGGGTGCGCACGCTGCGCGACGCGGTGCTGCGGGTCGACGGGCGCGAGGTGTCGGGCGGGCTGGAGCTCGGTGCGGAGGCGGTGCGCGTGGACGTGGAGTGGCGCGGCTGAGGGCACTGCGGAGGGTACGGCTGCAGCACGCGGAACGAGCTCCGGTACGCCGACGGAGGCGGAGCAGCGCACCGGGTGTCGTCCCGGCTGGCCGCCGGACCCGCCGTGTGGCCGCGTCGACGTGAGAACGAGACGCGAGCAGGATGCGGTGGGTGGGGTCGGGTCAGCTCCGCGAGTGCCCGTAGCGGTCGTAGACGCGGTTGCGGGCCGCCCGCTCGGCGGCGGGCAGGCGCTGCGCGTCGGCGATCTCGTAGACGCCGAAGGTGTCGCGCAGGCGCGAGGCCGGGTCGACCTCGACGAAGGTGCACCAGGGCAGCCAGTGGTGGTGGCTGCGCAGGGTCTGGGTCGCGAAGTCGCCGCTCTCGTGGCCGAGGCCGGGCATCGCGTAGCCGATGCTGCCGTCGACGTCGGTCGACTGGCGGGTGTTGCGGTGCAGGAACTCGGCGAAATCGAGGTAGTGCTCGTCGCCCGTGATCAGGTGCAGTCGGTAGTAGCTGTACGAGCAGGCCGCCATGTAGACGTCGGCGCCGCCGCCGAGGGTGATGATGCTCTGTCCGCTGATCGAGTACCGGTTGAAGGGATGCGCCCAGGGCGCGCGGACCGGGAAGGACCACGCGTAGGTCCAGGTCTCCGTGTAGTCGGCGGCGCGGACGGCGCCCTCCAGCCAGCGCGGCTCCTCCGTCAGGTCGTACAGCGCGAGGAAGCCGAACAGCCCGTAGATGCCCGCCTCCTTGTCCTGGATGTCGGCGTTGTCGCAGGTGCCGCCGCGGTACTCCAGGGTCCGGTGGATGTTCGCGAACGACCACTCGCCGGCGCGCACGGCGGACGCGCGGTAGCGCCCCTCCCCCGTCACGAGGTGCAGCTGCACGAGGAAGCGGATCACGCTCGGGGTGTTCGAGCGCGAGTCCATCCGCACCGAGCCGTCGGCGTTGTAGGCGCGGTGGAAGCTGCCGTCGGCGTCCTGCACCTCGAGCAGCCAGTCGGCGGTCCGCCGGCAGAACTCGAGCCAGAGCGGGCGCTCGTCGCCGAGGTCGCGCAGGTGAAGGTAGGCGTCGAGGATCGCCTCGACGCCGTCGGCGAGCATCCGCAGGTAGTGCGGGTACGGCTCGAAGCCGCCGAGCGAGGGGTTGAAGCACATCCGCGGCGGGCCCGACTCGGGCAGCGCGGTCCGCGCCCAGAAGTCGACGATGCCGACGCCCTGCTCGAACGCCTCCGGCACGCCCTCGCGGTCGCCGTAGCGCAGCAGCTGGTAGCCGATGCCGGGCTGCTGCCCGACGAAGCCGAACTGGAAGGAGACGCTCGAGACGTCGAGGTCCGGCAGCTGGCAGGCGAACGGCAGGCCCCAGGAGTCGCCGTAGCGGCGGGTGAGGCGCTGGAGGATCCCCATGCCGTGATGGAAGTGCCGCTCGTTGTCGACCTCGAACAGGTCGTCGCGGAGCCGGGCGTAGGTGCTGCGCCAGGTGGCGCGCATCATCGTCGCGAAGTCGTCGTACCGGCCGAGGTCGACCGCGACGGCGTAGCGCTGGCGGAAGCCGACCTCGACCGGGTGGTTCACCCGCTGCAGGGCCTTCGGGGCGGCGTCGTAGTCGAGGCCGGAGTAGGGGTTGTCGATCGGGCGCTCGCCGTCGGCGCCCGGGTGGACGTAGTCGATAGACAGGCCCGCGGGCGGCACGTCGAGCGGGGTCCGCACGCCGAAGCCGTAGTAGAGGTAGTTCAGCGTCGTGCCCTGCGGGCGGCTCAGGCCGATCGAGCCGACGGTGCACTCCGGGTCGGTGAAGTTCTCCGAGCGGACCACGTCCAGGCGCGGCAGCGTCGCGTCGGCCGCCCAGCGCGAGAGCGCCACGGTCTCGCCGGTCGCGAGGCTCTGCGCGGCGAACAGCGGCAGCGCGTAGTGCGTCTCGGTGCGCCAGAAGTACTCGCTGCCGGGGTCGCGGCCCATCGCGTCGGCGGGCCCGAAGGCGTTGTCGCGGTACCAGGCGCCGGGGGCGAAGCACTCGTAGTCGCGGAGGTCGTCGGACCCGGTCAGCCCGAGCGAGACGGCGGTGGAGAAGCCGAGGTCGCCGCCGGCCGCCACCACCTCGACGTCGCGGTGCACGGAGAAGCCGTCGCCCGCAACGCGCCAGACGTCGGTGACGGCGAAGGCCGACCCGGAGCGGACGGTGATCGTCCCGCTCGCGGTGATCGCCCCCTCCGACAGCGAGACGTCGTCGTAGGGCGCGCCGGAGTACTCGCTGATCGCGGCGACGGTCTTGACCGTGACGCGCAGCGGCCGGTCGTTCGCGTAGAGGACGCGCTCGCCCGCGAGCACCTCGAGGCCGCCCGCCTCGACGCGGAGGGTGTAGTCGCCGGAGCGCAGTTCCACGGTGGTTCCTTCCCGGAGGGTCATCTCAGCTCTTCTCGTCGTGCGCGCGGGGGCCGGCCGATGGGGCGGCCCCCGCCGGCTCGTCCTCGAGCCGCTGCGCCCCGGGATCGAAGCGCCGCGAGCCCGGCCGGAACAGCAGCGCCACGCCGCCCTCGACCATGCCCGCGAGCAGCAGCAGGATCGCGAACGGGATCAGCGAGATCTCGGCCCACGCGCCCATCACCGGCATCACCAGTCCGGCCGCCGTGAAGCTGACCGTGCCGAGGATCGCCGTGACGCTGCCCGCCTCGCTCGACGGGCCCTGCAGCGAGAGGTACTGCACCGGGGCGAAGCCGAGCGAGCGGCCGGCCAGCGCGAACGTCAGCGCGCCGACGACGACGAGCAGCGGCTGCGTGCCGGTGAGCGCGAGCACCGCGACCACGACGGCGCCGAGCGCCGTGACGATCGCCGAGGCGAACATCGCGAACCGGGGTCCGAACCGCGGCACGATCACCCGTCCCGTCGTCTGCCCGACCGCGATCGTCACGAGCGAGGTGACCAGGAACAGCAGCCCGTACAGGTCGGGCCCGACCGCGTAGACGTTCGTGTAGAGGAAGGGAGCGGTCGCGAGATACGCGAAGCCGACCGACCAGCCCGCGGCCGAGGCGGCGGCGAGCGCCAGCACGCGCGGCCGCCGGAGCATCCCGAAGGAGTTGCGCAGCGACGGGCCGAGCCCGCCCTGGTGCCGCCGCTCGCGGGGCAGCGTCTCGGGCAGCACCAGGAGCGCGATCACGGTCGCGAGCGCTCCCCAGGCGGCGACCGCGAGGAAGGAGCCGCGCCAGTCGATCACCTTGGTCAGCTGCGCGCCGACGGAGGGCACCAGGATCGGGAAGACCGAGACGATCACGGCGAGGTTCGCGAGCATCGTGACGAGCCGCTTGCCGCTGTAGAGGTCGCGGACGATGGCGGTGACGACGACACCCGCGGCGGTGCAGGCGGCGCCCTGGACGAAGCGAGCCGAGAGCAGCACGGCGGTGTCGGAGGTCATCGCCGCGACGAGGCTCGCCGCGATGTGCAGCGCCGCCGAGACGCCGAGCGGCCACTTGCGGCCGACCGCGTCGCTGAGCGGTCCTGAGACGAGCTGGCCGGCCGCGAAGCCGAAGGTGGCGCCGGTGACGACCAGCTGGGCGGTCGCCACCGAGACGCCGAGATCGTCCTGCAGCGTCGGCAGGAACGGCAGCACCAGGTCGATGGTGAGCGGCCCGAAGCCGACGAGCATCGCGAAGATCGGCAGCAGGAGGCGGCCGCGGGGCATCGCTTGGACGGCGGGGGAGGCGGTGGAGGCGGTCATGAGCGCGGAGCGCAGATCACGGAGGGGATCCTGTCCATCAGCTCCCGGCCGAGACCGGGAAGTAGAGAGAGAAGGGTTCGTCGACGACCTCGTGCAGAGGCCGGAAGCGGACGGCGGCGGGCTGGCCGACGGCGCGGTAGCCGCGCAGCCACTGGGTCCACTGCCGCTCGTTGTCGGGGGCGAGCAGGGCGGGGGCGTCCTCGAGGCGCCCCCGCAGCGCGATCTCGCGGTCGACGAGGCCGGCCAGCACGATCGGGCCCTCGACGAAGGCGACCGTGCCCGGCTCGTCCGGGATCGGCACGGCGCGGATCTCGGTGCCGAAGGCGAGGTCGACGCTCGTGCGGCCGCCGGGGTGCTCGATCAGGAGCGCGCCGTCGCCCGCCCGGACGCGCTCGGCGTCGCCCGCGACCCCCGGCTCGCCGACGGTCCACTCCGGCACCCGCAGCCGCACGTGCAGCGCGACCCCCTCCTCCGAGACGATCTCGACCCGGATCCGCGAGGCGGTGGGGCGGTGCACGTCGCCCGCGGCACCCGCGTTGGCGTCCGGGCCGACGTAGCCGGCGGTGTCGAGCACCTCGACCCGCACCGCCGCGTCGCCGGCGGCGGACGGCAGGCGCAGGCTCGCGTCGACGTGCTGCGCGATCGTCAGCTCGGCGTCGCCGCCGCGGTAGAAGACGAGCCCGGAGTGGCGCGTGTGCGCCTGCACCAGCGTGCCGTGGCAGCACCAGAAGTCCTCGGTCGGGCTGCCCCAGTCCTTGCGGGCGCCGCCCTCGAGCGGCAGGAAGTAGGCGACCATCCCGGTCCGCGGGTTCTGCTGGGCGAGGAGGCCGTTCCAGAGGTTCCGCTCGATGTAGTCGGCGTAGGCGAGGTCGCCGGTCCAGCGCAGCAGCACGTCGGCCAGCCGGATCATGTTGTAGACGACGCAGTGCTCCTGCGTCTTCTCGCCGCGGCGAGCGGCGAACGCGAAGGGCGGCGTCCAGATCTCGCCGGAGGTCTGACCGCCCGTGCAGAAGGTGCCGCGGAGGGTGACCGCCTGCTCCCAGTAGGCCTCGACGATCCTCCGCCAGCGCTCGTCGCCGGTGACCTCGTAGGCGCGGGCGGCGCCGAGGACCTCGGGGATCGTGGTGTTGGCGTGCATGTTGGTCAGCACGTCGCGGCCCTCGAGCAGGCCCTCGAAGAGGGAGCGGCGGTCGTAGCGGCCGAGCAGCTCGGTGTAGACGGGGTCGCCGGTGATCGCGAGGAGGTCGGCCCAGACCTCGAGCATGCCGCCGGTCTCGACCTCGAGGATCTCCTGGAACGCGGCGTCGTCGAATCCGCGGACCCACTCCAGCAGCGGGACCGTGGCGGCCCGCGCCATCCGCAGCGCCCGCTCGTCGCCGAGGTCGAGGTGCAGGTCGACGAGGCCCATCAGCAGCTTGTGCATCGCGTACTGCGGCGCCCAGATGGGGCGGCCGGTCGCGAGGCGGTCGAGGTAGCCGCGCGGGATCGCCCAGATCCAGCCGCCGCCGTTCTCCTCCTGGCAGCGCTCGAGTCCGTCGAGCACGGAGTCGATCCGGACGCGCAGCAGCGGGTCGCCGGTGACCGCGACCTCGCGGGCCGCTGCGGAGAGCCAGTGGCCGAGGAAGTGCCCGCGCAGCTGCGAGCCCGGCGTCTCCCAGCCCCAGTGCCGGTCGAGGCCGCGGGCCTCGCGCGAGTCCTGCGAGGGGTGCAGGTGCCAGCCCTGGTCGCCGATCCCGGCCTCGATCAGGAAGTTCTGCAGCAGCCCCTCGTCGGTGAGCGAGAGGAGGTAGTCGCGGTTGAGCCGCCGCCGCGCGTCGAGCACCCCGCGCTCCAGGCGGGTCTCGTGCGGGGCCGGGTGGGTCAGCGGCATGGGTGCTCCTCGTCGAGGCGGTGGGTGGTGGGGATGAGCGGTGCGAGCGGTGGTCGATCGGCGCGGGTCGATCCGCGCGGTGGTCCATCCGACCGAGGTCGAGATCGATCTCTCGCTGTACTCAGACCAGGATCGACGATAGGAATGGGGACATGCAATCCCCGAGAGTGATCCATCTCGTCGCCGATGACGTGTCCGCCCTCCTCACTCAGTCGGGAGGCGACCTGCCCGTGCTGCTGCACTGGGGTCCGCGACTCGACGCGAGCGACGACGATCTCGCAGCTTTCGCAAGAACTCCCGTGCGGACGGGGATCGAGGGCTCCTCCGACGTCCCCTACGAGCCCGGGATCCTGCCCGAGCACACCTTCGGCTGGGCCGGCCTGCCGGGTCTCCGGGTGCACCGGGAGGGCGCCGGCTGGTCGCCGAGACTGACCGTGGACACCGTCTCGGTGGACGGGGAGGCCCTCGCGGAGGGCGCGGTCGCGCAGGCCGGCAGCGCCGCCGTGACCATCGAGGCGCACGACGGGCAGGCCCGGATCGGGGTGGTCCTAGAGATCGTTCTCTCCCCTACCGGACTGCTCAGGACCCGCGTCTCGGTCCGCAACGACGGCGCCGGGCACCTGGAGGTGATCGGCGTCGACCCCGCCCTCCGGATCCCGACCGAGGCCCGCGAGATCCTGGACTTCTCCGGCCGCTGGGGCACCGAGAAGATCCCCCAGCGCCACCCCGTCGTCACCGGCACCCACTCCCGCTCCTCGCGGCGCGGCCGCACCGGCCTGGACGCGACGACGGTCGTCGCGGTCGGCACCCCCGGCTTCGACTCCGCCGACGGGCGGGTCTGGCTCTGCCACGTCGGCATCGGCGGCAACCACGAGCACGCGGTGGAGCGCGGCGACGGCTGGCTCGCCTTCCGCGGCGGCGAGCTGCTCCTGCCCGGCGAGGTGCGCCTCGCGAGCGGCGAGAGCTACTCCTCCCCCTGGATCTCCGGCAGCTTCGGCCACGGCCTCGACGCTGCGGCCGCCCGCTTCCACGCCCACCTCCGCGGGGTCTCCCGCTCCTCGCGCCGGCCGCGCCCGGTGACGCTCAACGTCTGGGAGGCGGTCTACTTCGACCAGGACCTCGCCGTCCTCGCCGAGCTGGCCGACCGCGCCGCCGCCCTCGGGGTCGAGCGCTACGTGCTCGACGACGGCTGGTTCCTCGGCCGCAGCGACGACCGCGCCGGCCTCGGCGACTGGACGCCCGACCCCGTCGCCTGGCCCGACGGCCTCCTCCCCCTCGCCGAGCACGTCCGCGGCCTGGGCATGGAGTTCGGCCTCTGGGTCGAGCCCGAGATGATCAACGAGGACTCCGACCTCGCCCGCGCGCACCCCGACTGGATCCTGCGGGCCCGCGAGGAGCTGCCGCCGCGGTTCCGCTTCCAGCAGGTGCTCGACCTGACGAACCCCGACGCGTTCGCGCACATCCTCGGCGTGCTCGACGGCCTGGTCGCCGACCTCGGCGTCGCCTACCTCAAGTGGGACCACAACCGCGACCTGATCGACGCGGGCCACCCCGCCACCGGGACGGCCGCGGTGCACGAGCAGACGCTCGCGCTGTACCGGCTGATCGACGAGCTGCGCGCCCGGCACCCGGAGCTCGAGATCGAGAGCTGTGCCTCCGGCGGCGGCCGGGTCGACCTGGGGATCCTCGAGCGCACCGACCGCGTGCACACCTCCGACAACCAGGACCCGCTGGACCGCTCGCGGATGCTGCGCTGGACCGGGCTGCTCGTGCCGCCGGAGATGCTCGGCTCGCACGTCGCCTCGCCGGTCAACTCCGTCACCGGTCGCACCAGCGACCTGCACACCCGCTGCGCGATCGCCTTCCTCGGCCACTTCGGGATCGAGTGGGACCTCCGCGAGCTGGACGCGGAGGAGGAGCCCGTGCTGGCGGGCTGGATCGCGGCGTACCGCGAGCACCGCGGCCTGATCGCGACCGGCCGGGTCGTCGGGGGCGACGACTCCGACCCCGACGCGCCGTCGCTGCGCGGCGTCGTCGCGCCGGACGGCTCGGAGGCGCTGTACACGCTGGTCACGCCCGCGCTGACCGCGGACTCGCGCTGCCGCGTCCGCCTCCCGGGCCTGGATCCGCGGGCGCGCTACCGGATCGAGACCGCGCGCCCCGGCTCGCTCGGCCCGCCCTGGCAGAGCCCGCACTGGCTGGAGTCGACGGTGCCGCTGGACTCCGACGCCCCGGCCCCCGCCTACCCGGGGAGCCTGCTGGGCGAGGCGGGCCTGGACCTGCCGACCTTCCACGCCGACCGCGCGATCGTCCTGCGGCTCGTCCGCGAGACCGCGTGAGCACCGCCGCCGATCCCGGCGTCCTCGACACCGCCGCCGCCGGAACCGCCGCCGCCGATTCGTCCGCCACCACCCTGGAGCACCCCGTGAACAGCACCGTCACCGTCGACCTCGACCGCCCCGGCGCCACCATCAGCCGCCACCTCTACGGCCACTTCGCCGAGCACCTCGGCCGGTGCATCTACGACGGCTTCTGGGTCGGCGAGGACTCGCCCGTTCCGAACGAGGGCGGGATCCGCCTGGACGTCGTCGAGGCCCTCCGCGCCCTCGACATCCCCAACCTCCGCTGGCCCGGCGGCTGCTTCGCCGACCGCTACCACTGGACCAACGGCATCGGCCCGCGCGAGGAGCGCCCCGGTCTGATCAACACGCAGTGGGGCGGAGTCGCGGAGGACAACTCCTTCGGCACCCACGAGTTCATGGCGCTCTGCGAGCTGCTCGGCGCCGACGCCTACATCTCGGGCAACATCGGCTCCGGCACCGTGCAGGAGATGGCGGACTGGGCCGAGTACCTCACCGGCGCGGGGAAGTCGCCGATGGCCGACCTGCGCCGCTCCCACGGCCGGGAGGAGCCGTGGACCGTCCGCTTCTGGGGGCTCGGCAACGAGACCTGGGGCTGCGGCGGCAACATGCGCGCCGGCGCCTACGCCGACCTGGCGCGGCAGTTCGGGACCTTCGTGCAGAGCGGCAACGACACTCCGCTCTACCGCGTGGCCGCCGGAGCCGACGGCGCCGACACCCACTGGACGCAGACGCTGATGGAGGTGATCCCCGAGATCGAGGGGCATCCCTTCTCCTCCGTGCAGTGGGAGTCGGTCTCGGTGCACTACTACACGATCGGCGGCAGCTGGCACGCGAAGGGCAGCGCGACCGACTTCGACGCCGACACCTACTGGAGCACGATCGTGGCCGCGCAGGGGATCGAGGAGCTGCTCCGCTCGCACGCCGCGGTGATGGACGTCCACGACCCCGAGAAGAAGTACGGGATGGTGCTCGACGAGTGGGGCACCTGGTGGGACGTGGAGCCGGGGACCCACCCGGGCTTCCTCTTCCAGCAGAACACGATCCGCGACGCGATGGTCGCGGCCTGGCACTTCGACGTCTTCCACGGCTTCGCCGACCGCCTGACGATGGCGAACATCGCCCAGACGGTGAACGTGCTGCAGGCGATGCTGCTGACCGACCCGGACGGCGGCGAGATGGTCCGCACGCCGACGTACCACGTGTTCGAGATGAACAAGGGGCACCACGACGCGACGGTGCTGCCGACCACGGTCGCCGGCCCGACGCACGCGGTCGACGGCCGCGAGATCCCCGTCGCCTCCGCCTCCGCCTCCACGAAGGACGGCCGCGTCCTGGTCTCGCTGACGAACGTCGACCTGGAGGAGCCGCTCGAGGTCTCCCTCGACTTCCGCGGTGGGACCGTGACCGGCGCGACCGGCCGCCTCCTCACCGCCGACCGCCCCGACGCGCACAACCGGCCCGGCGCCGCCGACGAGGTGAGCCCCGTCGCCCTCGAGGGCATCGAGACGACGGCCACAGGCCTGCGGGTCACGCTGCCCCCGCACTCCTTCGCGACCGTGACGCTGGAGCTGTCGTGATCGCCGCGCGCACGGAGGCCGCCCGCCGCCCGCCGATGGGCTGGAACAGCTGGGACTGCTTCGGCGCCTCGGTGACGGAGGAGGAGGTGCTCGCGAACGCCGAGTACCTCGCCGAGCACCTCCTGCCGCACGGCTGGGACACGGTCGTCGTCGACATCCAGTGGTACGAGCCCGATCCCGGCACGAGCGACTACCAGGAGGTGTCGGAGCCGGTGCTCGACGACTGGGGCCGCCCGCAGCCCGCCGTCGGACGCTTCCCCTCCGCGGCGACGGGCGGGTTCACGGCGCTGGCCGCGCGCGTGCACGCCCTCGGCCTCCGCTTCGGGGTGCACCTGATGCGCGGCGTCCCCCGCCGAGCGGCCGAGCTCGGCCTGCCGGTGCTCGGGGCGGAGGCGACCTGCGCCGACATCGCCGACCGCGGGAACGTCTGCCCGTGGAACCCGGACAACTACGGCGTCGACATGAGCGCGCCCGGCGCGCAGCAGTACTACGACTCCGTGATGGCGCAGCTGGCCTCGTGGGGCGTCGACTTCGTGAAGCTCGACGACGTGCTCTACCCGCCGATCCAGGCGGAGGAGATCGCCGCCCTCTCCCGCGCGATCGACGCGACCGGCCGCCCGATGGTGCTGAGCCTCTCGCCCGGCAAGCAGCTCTCGCTCGAGAACCTCGAGCTGCTGCGGTCGACCGCGCAGATGTGGCGGATCTCGGACGACTTCTGGGACGACTGGGCGCACCTGCACGAGCAGTTCCAGCGGGCCGCGCGCTGGGCGCCGCACCAGCGCCCCGGCGCGTGGGCCGACGCCGACATGCTGCCGCTGGGGCGGATCGGCGTGCGCGCGCACGTGGGCGAGGACCGGCTCTCGCGGTTCACGCCCGCGGAGCAGCGGACGCTCGTGACGCTGTGGTGCCTGCTCCGCTCGCCGCTGATGATGGGCGGGCACCTCCCGGACACGCCCGCCGACACTCTCGCGCTGCTGACGAACGGCGACGTCCTCGCGCTCCTCGGCGGCGACGGCAGCCGCGAGATCGTCCGCGACGGCGACCTGGTGGTGTGGTCGGCGTGGCGCGGCGACGAGCAGTGGCGCGGAGTGTTCTGGCTGGGCTCGTCGGCGCGGTCCTACTCGGCGCACCTGGCCGACCTGGGCTGCTCCGGCGCGACCTCGGCCGTCGACGTGTGGAGCGGCGCCGAGCTGCCGATCGTCGGCGGCGCCGTCGAGCTCGAGCTCGAGCCGCACGGCTGCCGCCTGCTGCGCCTGGCCTGACGCGCGGGCGCCGGCCGGGGCGGGCGGGGCCCGCCCCGGCCCGCCCCGGCTCGCCTCGGCGAGAAGCCAGGAGTCGTCGCACTCGACACCGACCGCGACAACTCCTGCGCACTCGCGGAACCGCGATCGGGATGAGCCCGACGAGAAGCCAGTAGTCGTCGCACTCGACGCCCACTGTGACAACTCCTGCGCACTCGCGACCGGCCTCGGGACGCCGGACGCCCGTCGCTCCTGTGCCGAGCACCCCGAGACTCCAGGAGTTGTCGCACTCGAGACCGACTGCGACAACTCCTGCGCACTCGCGGAACCGCGATCGGAGGAGTCCGGCGAGAAGCCAGGACTTGTCGCACTCGACGCCCACTGCGACAACTCCTGCGCACTCGCGAGCGGAGGCGGCGCAGGACCCGCCGAGACGACGGAGGCCGCCGCACTCGAGCTCGAGTGCGACGGCCTCCGGACCGTCAGGAGCGGGCGACCGCGGGTCAGGACTCCGTGTCGACGAGCGAGTCGAGGTGCGCGAGGTCCTCGGACGAGATCTCGAAGTCGACTTCTGCGTTCTCGACGATGCGCGAGGGCGTCGTCGACTTCGGCAGCGGCAGCACGTCCTTCTCGAGCAGGTAGCGGATGCAGAGCTGCGCCACCGACTTGTCGTACTTCGCGGCGATCTCTCCGATGTCGGAGTTGTCGAGCAGGCCGCCCGTCGCGAGCGGCGAGTAGCCCTCGACGAGGATGCCGCGCTCCTTGCAGTACGCGGTCGTCTCGTCCTGGGTGTTGCCGACGAACCAGCGGATCTGATTGGCGTGCGGCACCACGTCGGTCGCCGCGATCAGCGACTCCAGATCGGCGACCTGGAAGTTCGAGACGCCGATGGCGCGCGAGCGACCGGCCTCGAGGATCTCCTCCATCGCCTTCCACGCCGCGATGTTGCCCTCGCGGTGGTCGGAGCCCATGTCCTGCCAGGGCCACGGGGCGTGGATGAGGTACAGGTCGACGTGGTCGAGCTCGAGCGCCGCCATGGTGGTCTCGAAGCTCGCCTTCGCGCCCTCGTAGTCCTTCACCTCGGCCGGGAGCTTGGTGGTGATGAACACCTCGTCGCGCGGGACGCCGCTGTCGCGCAGTGCCCGGGCGACGCTCGCCTCGTTGCCGTAGGCGCGGGCGGTGTCGATGTGGCGGTAGCCGGCCTCGAGCGCGGCGGTCGTCGCGTCGTAGGCCTCGGGGCCGTCGGGGATCTGCCAGGTGCCGAACCCGATCTTCGGGATGGCGACTCCGTTGGACAGCGTGAACGTGTCGGTCAGGGCGGGCATGACTCTCCTCTGCATCGGTCTTCTCCGCGGCCCGCCACCGGCGGCGCCGCTCCTTCCACGCTAGGCCGGGCCCCCGGCTCGCGCGGGCCCCTTGCGCTGTGCGCCTCCGGTGCTACGCGGCCGTCGCGCTCCCGTCCGCCGACCCCGCAGAAGTCGCAGGTCTCGCGCTCGAGCACCGCGACTTCTGCGGACTCGCGAGCCGGCACCACCGGCCCGCCCCCGCGAGCGGCCGGCGCCTCCCCCCTGAGGCGCCGACCGCTCAGCCTCGCGCCACCGACCAGGGGGTCCGCAGCGCCCGCTCGGCGAGCAGCCGCCGCTCCCCCGTGATCGACACCTCCGCCGTCACCGCCGCGTCCGCCGCCGAGGCGCCGGCCGTCAGCCGCAGCGGCCCCGAGTCCACGGCGAGCCGGCCGTCCTCCCCCGTCACCGCGAGCCGGGCCGCGTCGACGTGGAAGTGCACCGTCAGCGTCTCGCCCGCCGCGATCGGCACGCGCGCGAAGCCGATCAGCTGCGCGACCGGCCGCACCACCGCCGAGGTCGGGTAGCCCGCGTAGAGCTGCACCACCTCGACCGTGTCGGCGCCGTCGTTCCGGAGCGATACCGCCACGTCGAGCGATCCGCCGACCGGCAGCTCCGCCGCCGTCGCCAGCTCCGTGTACGTCACCGCGCCGCGGGTCAGCCCGTAGCCGAACGGGTAGAGCGGAGTCGCGTCCAGCGCCGTGATCCCGGGGTTCGAGAGCCCGAGCGACGGCTGCAGGTACGTGGTCGACGCGGACGGGAGCCGCGGGATCTGCACGGGCAGGCGCCCGGTCGGAGCCACGCGGCCCGAGAGCACGCCGGCGACCGCAGCCGCCCCGTCCGCTCCCGGGAAGAACGCCTGCACGAGTCCGCGCGCCGCTCCGAACGCCCCGAGCGCGTAGGGCCGGCCCGAGAGGACGACCACCACGGTGGGCACGCCGGTCTCGAGCACGGCCGTCACCAGCGGCTCCTGCGCGCCGGGGAGGCGGAGGTCGGCCGCGTCGCAGCCCTCGCCCGAGGTGCCGTCGCCGAAGAGCCCGGCGATGTCGCCGACCACGACGACCGCCGCATCGGAGCCGCGGACGAGGTCCACCGCCTCCTGCACGCCGTCGGTCGACGCGGAGGTGATCGAGCCGCCCTCCGCGAAGCGCACGCGCGACGCTCCGAACTCCTCCTGCAGCGCCGTCAGCACCGTCGGGATCGACAGGCCGAGGTCGTGCCCGGGGTGCTTGGAGAGCACGTGGTTGGGGAACGCGTAGCAGCCGACCAGGCTGCGGAACTGGTCCGCGGCCGGTCCTACGACGGCGAGCGAGCCGGAGGACAGCAGCCCCGCGACGTCCTCGTCGCGCAGCAGCACGACCGACTCCTCCGCGATCCGCGACGAGATCGCGCGGTTGCGGGCGCTGTCGAGGTCGACCTCCTCGGCCCCCTCGGGCACCAGCGGGCCGCCGTCGAGCAGGCCCGCCTCGAACTTGTGGCGCAGGTGCCTGGCCACGGAGCGGTCGAGGTCGGCCTCGTCGACGACGCCCTCGCGGATCAGGCGCGGCAGCTCGCCGTACGCCGCCGTCTGCGGCAGCTCGACGTCGACCCCGGCGTGCAGCGCCAGGCGCCCCGCGTCGGCCGCGTCGACCGCCACGTGGTGCATGGCCTGGAGGAACGGCACCGCCCAGTAGTCGGCGACGACCGTGCCCTCGAAGCCCCAGCGGTCGCGGAGCAGCGTCGTCAGCAGGTGCCGGCTGGCGCTGCTGGGCACGCCGTCGATGTCGGTGTACGAGGTCATCACGCTGCGGGCGCCGCCGTGCCGCAGCGCGGCCTCGAACGGAGGCAGCACCGTGTCGGCGAGCTCGCGCGGCCCCATGCTCACGGGTCCGTGGTTGCGGGCGCCGCGGGAGGCCGCGTACCCGGCGAAGTGCTTCAGCGTCGCGACGACGCCGGTCCCCTCCAGCCCCGCCACGTAGGCGGCGCCGAGCTGCGAGACGAGGTACGGGTCCTCGCCGAGGGTCTCCTCGACGCGGCCCCAGCGGTAGTCCTTCACGACGTCGACGACCGGGGCGAGGCCCTGGTGGATGCCGAGGGCGCGCATGTCCGAGCCGATCGCCTCCGCCATCTCGCCCACGAGCTCCTCGTGGAAGGTGGCCGCCCAGGCGAGCGGAGTGGGGAACGCGGTCGCGCCGTACGCGGCCAGCCCGGTGAGGCACTCCTCGTGCGCGATGGCCGGGATGCCGAGGCGGCTGCCGGCGACCACGCGCTCCTGCAGCTCGCGGAGCCGGCGGACGCCCTCCGGGACGGTGACCGGCTCGGTGCCGAACACGCGGGTCAGCTGGCCGAGGCCGCCGGTGAAGAGGTCGTCGCCCGCGGCGGGCCCGTCGTCGAGCTTCGGGGCGAAGTCGTCGGCGGAGTCGGTGAGCCAGACGGAGCCGAGCTGCGCCGCCTTCTCCTCGAGGGTGAGTTCCTGGGTCAGGAGGCGGGCGCGCTCGGCCGGAGGCAGAGCGCGGTCCCGCCAGTCCCGCCCGGGAGGACGCACGGCGTCCGTCCCGGGCAGTGCTGGGGAAGCGTCGTGCATCAGCCCTTGAACGCCCCGTCCATGATCCCGGACACCATCCGGCGGCCGACGAAGAAGAACGCGATCAGCAGCGGGAGGGTGGCCATGAACGATCCGCCCATCGCCAGGGCGACGTCGATCGAGCGGTTGGCCTGCAGCTGCTTCAGCGCGATCTGCACCGTGAACAGCTCCGGCGACTTGAGGACGATGAACGGCCACATGAAGTCGTTCCAGACCGCGGTGAACGTGATCAGTCCGAGGACGAACGCCGCGGGGCGGACCACCGGGAAGGCGATGCGCCAGAACAGCTGCCACGAGTTGGCGCCGTCGATGCGGGCCGCCTGGATCAGCTCGTCGCTGACCGTCGTGGACATGTGCTGCCGCATCCAGAAGATGCCGAAGGCGCTGGCCAGGCCCGGCACGATGATTGCCTGGAGGGTGTCGACCCAGTCGAGCGCCGAGACGATCAGGTACTGCGGGATGATGCTCAGCTGCGCCGGCACCGTCATGGTCAGCAGCACGATCAGGAACAGCACGTTGCGGCCCGGGAACTGCAGCTTCGCGAAGGCGAAGCCGGCCATCGCGCAGAGGATCGCCGAGATGACGGCGATGCTCAGCGACACGATGAGGCTGTTCAGCATCGAGGCGACGAACGGGACGGTGTCGAACACCTTCTCGGCGATGGCCATGAAGTTCGTGCCCGGGTACAGGCGCGGCGGGATCGACGTGACGGCGGTCGCTCCGACCGACGCGACGACGAACATGTAGTAGAGCGGGAAGATCGAGACGAGCACCGCGATCACGAGGAAGACGTAGGTCGGCCAGCCGACTCCGCCGCCCTTCCCGCGCCGCTTCGGCAGCTGTGCCTTCTGGACCGTGGCGGCCAGCGTCTGCGGGACGGCCTGGTCGATCACATCCGACATCAGACGGCCTCCTTCCGGGTGCGGGTGGAGAGGTAGAAGTTGAGGAGGGAGACGAGGACCACGATCACGAACAGCACGACGCCGATGGCGGATCCGTAGCCGAACTTGAACTGGCCGAAGCCCTGCTCGTAGAGGAAGAGCGCCAGCGTCTGGCACTGCCGGCCGGCGCCGCAGGTGAGGCCCGATTCGGGAGCCACCAGGAGCGCCTCCGTGAAGATCTGCAGACCGCCGATGGTCGACATGATCACGGTGAAGACGATGATCGGGCGCAGCGCCGGGATCGTCAGGTGGCGGAACTGCTGCCAGCTGGACGCGCCGTCGACGGAGGCCGCCTCGAACATCTCGCGGGGCAGCGACTGCAGGCCCGCCAGGTAGAGGAGCGTGTTGTAGCCGAACCAGCGCCAGAAGACCATCGTCGAGATGACGATCCAGGAGCCGTAGTTCGTGGCGAGGAAGTTGATCGACGGCAGTCCGAAGATGCCGAGGAACCAGTTGATCAGGCCGAAGTTCTTGTCGAAGATCTGCGCGAACACGATCGCGGTCGCCGCGACGGAGGTGATGTACGGCACCAGCAGCGCCATGCGGAAGAAGTTCGCCCAGCGGAGGCGGGCGTGGTTCAGCAGGTGCGCGAGGAAGAGGGCGAACAGCAGCTGGGGCACCGTCGAGATGATGAAGATGCCGAAGGTGTTGACCAGCGCGTTCCAGAACCGGGAGTCGGCGAAGAGCTGCTGGAAGTTCGCGATGCCGACGAAGGTCTGCTCGCCGATCGGGTTCCAGTCGAAGAGCGAGACGTAGAACGTGAACAGGAGCGGGAAGAGCCCGAAGACGATGAAGATGATGAAGAAGGGCGCGACGTACGCGTAGGGGGCGATCCGCTCCGAGAGGGAGTTGCGGATCCGCGCGGCCTTCGGGACCGGCGCGCTGGGCTGCTTGCGCTGCTTGCGGGGTGGTGCTGCTGTCACCGTTGACACGGGAGTACCTCCGTCGAGAAAGGGGGGAGGGGCCCGGCGCGCGAGGCGCCGGGCCGCTCGGGTGGGTGGGGCGATCAGCCGCCGATGGCCTGCTTGGCCGTGTCGAGTGCGGTCGACCACGCCTTGTCGGAGGTCACGTTGCCGGCCTCCAGCTCGACGAGGGTGTTGAGGAGCGCCCCGTTGATCGGGGTGGTGTCCGGTCCGTTGTAGAAGGACGGGAACTGCTCGACG
The DNA here is from genome assembly GCF_009834265.1 of Rathayibacter sp. VKM Ac-2805. Taxonomy (NCBI): domain Bacteria; kingdom Bacillati; phylum Actinomycetota; class Actinomycetes; order Micrococcales; family Microbacteriaceae; genus Rathayibacter; species Rathayibacter sp. VKM Ac-2805. Next base: position 573,260 of record NZ_CP047185.1, on the reverse strand, counting down.
GAGGTCGCCATGACCTCGCCGATCTTCGAGTCGCCGAAGAACGGGTCGGTGTACGACTGGACCTCTTCGCTGGCGACCGCCTCGGTGGCGGCGGGCAGCGTGCCCGAGGCCTTGAAGTGGTCGGTCTGGCCCTCGGCCGACATCATCGTCTTGATGTACTGCCAGGCGGCCTCGGGGTGCTCGGCGCGGGCGGGGATGGCGATGACGCTGCCGCCCCAGTTGCCGCCGATGCCGGGGACGCTGGTGACGCGCCAGTTGCCGGCGGTGTCGGGGGCGTCGGTCTTGATGCCGGCGAGGATCCACGAGGGGGCGATCGTCACGGCGAAGGCGCCGTTCGCGCGGCCCGGGGCCCAGCCCGAGGACCAGGCGGCGATGCCGGCGCTGATGCCGGCGTCCTTGGTGTCCACGGCGACCTGGAACGCGTCCTTCACCTGCGGGTTGGTGTCGTAGACCAGCTCGCCGTCGGGCGAGTAGTACTTCTCCGAGACCTGGTTGACGGTCGAGAAGAAGACGCTGGTCTCGATGTTGTCGACGAACGGCTTGCCGGTCGCCTCGGTGTACTTCTTGCCGGTCTCGATGAAGGACGGCCAGTCCTTCCAGAGCTCGGCGACCTGGTCGGGCTCGGTCGGCAGGCCGGCCTGCTCGAAGAGGTCGGCGCGGTAGGCGAAGCCCAGTCCGCCGACGTCGGTCGGGACGCCCACGACGGAGCCGTCGTCGGCGGTCGCGGCGGAGGCGGCCCACGGGAGGTAGGTCGAGGCGACGTCGTCGCCGCCGAGGGTGCGCAGGTCGAGGAAGTTCGAGCTGTTGGCGACGAACTGGGGCAGGTCGTCGTTCTGGATCATGACCAGGTCGGGCACCTTGCCGCCGGCGAGGGCTGCGGTGAGGGCGGTGGCGGTCTCGGTCGTGCTGCCGACCTCGGAGAGCTTGATCTTCGCGTCGGGCATCTTCGCGAGGTACTCGTCGACGCTGTCCTTGGCGTTGATGCCGGTGAAGGACCAGAAGGTGGCTTCGGCGTTCGGGTCGTCCGAGGCGCCTCCTCCCCCTCCGGACGAGCACCCGGTCAGGGTGAGCGCGACTACTGCTGCTGCGGCGGCTACGGCCGTCAGGCTTCTTTTCACGACAATTCCTCTTCGTTGGGGATTCGCAGGGTTTCGGTGAGGGCGGGCCTCAGAGAACGATCTCTTGGCGGCCAACCTAACCCGCCCGCGAGCACGATGCAAGCGAGAACCGGTCTCCGCGAGATAACGATCTCCGCCTAGTATCAAAGGGAAGTTTCGCAAATCGAGCAGTTCCGGACGGCCGCCCGCCGCCCCGTGCGAGTCTTCACCTCGACGTTCTCCCCACCGTGCTCCGCGGGGAGGCGCGGAAGCCGGAACCTCCCCTCGCAGAAGGAAGCAGCATGACTCGACCCACGCTGGTGGACGTCGCCCAGGCCGCGGGCGTCTCGCGCGCCACCGCCGCCCGGGTGCTCGCAGGCGGCACCAATGTCGACGTCCGGATGACCGCCGCGGTCGAGCGCGCCGCGAAGTCCCTCGGCTACGAGGCGAACAGCGCCGCCCGGATGCTCCGCGGCGGGCGGGCCGGGGCCATCGCCCTGATCGTCGCCTTCAACGAGCTCGACAGCCTCACCGGGACGTTCTTCACCTCGGTGCTGAAGGGCGCCGCGAAGGGCCTCTACGCCGGCGAGGTGCAGCCCGTGCTGCTGCCCGCCGACCACGACGACAGCGACCGCATCCCCCGCTTCCTCCGCTCGCGGGCCGTCGACGGCGCGATCGTGATCCTCCAGCACGAGATCACCCACCTCGCCCAGGCGCTGGCCGACTCCCCCGTGCCGATCGCCTGGGTCGGCCGCCCGCGGGTCGCCCTGCCCGAGGACGCGATCGTCATCGACTCCGACAACTACGGAGGCGGTCGCCTCGCCGCCCGCGCGCTCGCCGACTCCGGCCGCCGGCGCCTGGGCATCATCGCCGGCCCGCACGACATGGAGCCCGCCCGCGACCGCATCCGCGGCTGGCGCGACGAGCTGACCGAGCTCGGTCTCGACTCCAGCCCGATCGTGCACGGCGCCTTCACCCTCGAGAGCGGTTCCGCCGCGATGGCGCGCCTCCTGCAGCGCCACCCCGACCTCGACGGCGTCTTCGCCTCCTCCGACCTGATGGCCAACGGCGCGATCCGCGTGCTGCAGGCGTCCGGACGCCGCGTCCCCGCCGACGTCTCCGTCATCGGCTTCGACGACGTCGTCATCGCGACCACCTCGGATCCGACCCTCACGACCATCCGACAGCCCCTCGAGGACATGGGCCGCGTCGCCGCCGAGACCGTCGTCGCCGTCGTGCAGGGCCGCCCGGTCGACCGGCAGCCGATCCTCGCGACGACACTCGTGCAGCGCGAGTCCGCATGACCCCGCCTCCCCCGCACCGCCTGATCGTCTGCACCGACGCCGCGAACGAGGCCGACGACCAGTTCGCGATCGTCCAGGCGCTGCTGACCGACACCCTCGACGTCCGCGGTCTGGTGGCGGCGCACTTCGGCCGGCCGGGGAGCATGCCGGAGTCGCGCGCCGAGATCGACCGCATCGTGGAGTTGTCGGGATCGACGGTGACCGTCGTCGACGGCGCCGAGTCGGCCCTGCCCGCCGAGGCGTCGGACGGCGCCCGCCTGATCGTGGCTGAAGCGTTGCGCGACGCGGGCCGGCTGTGGATCGCCGTCCTCGGGCCGCTGACCGACGTCGCCGCCGCCCTGCTGCTCGAGCCGTCGATCGCCTCCCGCGACGTCGTGGTCGTCTGGGTCGGCGGCCCGCCCTACGACGAGATCCCCGCCTACAGCCCCGAGTTCAACCTGATCAACGACGTCGACGCCGCGAACGGCGTCCTCGAGTCGGGCATCGCCGTGTGGCAGATCCCGATGCCCGTGTACTCCGGAGTCGGAGTCGGGCACGCCGAGCTGCGGACGCGCCTGCGCGGAACCAGCCCCCTCGGCGACTACCTGGTGGACCAGCTGATCGCGTTCAACGACACCATCCCGTACGGGCCGCTCGACTTCCGATCGCTGGGTGACAGTCCGGCCATCGGCGCCGTGATGAACCCCGCCGGCGGCCGCTGGCGGGAGTGCCGAGCACCGCGGTTCTCCGCGGACGGCGAGCTCCTGCCCGACGCAGGGCCGCACACGATCCGTGTCTGCGAGGCGTTCGACACCCGCTGGCTGATCGAGGACCTGTTCGCGAAGCTCGTGGAGTTCGGGGAGCGGGCGGGCGAGGGCCGCTGACGGTTCCTCCGGCCGCCCCTCGCCGACTCTTCGGATTCTCTCCCTCCGGATCCGCCGAAACGAGCCGGTGCGCCGTCGTTCGCTCCGGCGCGCCTCGAGGGACGTCGTCGAGAAGAGCATTCGCACCGGCTGGGCAGGGGAGTCGCCGACTCGGTGAGGATCATCATCGTGCCATCTGATTCGCCGAATGCGCCGCCTCTCTTGACACTGAAGGTAGGCATTGAGAGAGTCCTGCAATGCCGTCGTCGGTGTCGTATCACCATCAGTCGCGAGGAGTTCCGACGATGAAGATCCCGGTACATTCCACGAATTCTCGATCACGCATGAGGGGTCGTCGCTGGAGAACAGCGTAAGGGGAGAAATGACCGCACGAACCTCGTTCACGCTTGCGATCCTCTGGGCCTGCCTCGGCGCCTGGGGGATCGCTCTGAACAACCTCGGTTTCGCGATAGGCGGCACGATGCTCGCGCTCGCTTCCGCCGTTCTCGGCATCCTCCGCCATCGGACCTGCAAGAAGCTATGAGGGCGACGCCCACAGAGGTGCCCTCCTCTGAGCGAAACGACGCAAGACCTCTTGTCTCTCGGGATACACGCACATCACCGACAAGGCCTGCTGTCGCGGAGAAGGGATTGATTATGACACCCGATGAGGATGCAGCCGACGCCTTCCTGCGAGGTGTACGCGTCTTCTTGGAAGAAGACCGTGCTACGGACATCGAATTGATCCACTGCTGGGCGCAGGTGCCTGACAGCGCCTTCATCCTCTATCGATACCGCAGAGGACCCTCCAGTGTCTTCGGGTGGCGCGAACGACTTCCCGCGTCGAACGGAGCAGAGGCCGCGGTCCTCAGTGGTATGGATGCAGCCCAGGAGCTTTCCGAACCCTTGGGAAACGCATCGAGCACGGAAGATGACAATGGCGTCGAATGGGTCGGGCAAGCAGTGCACATGAGCCACCCGAAGCTTCCCGTCGAGGCAATGACTTCATTGCGTTCCGCCATCGAACGCTGGAGATGACGTGCAGAGATGCGTTGCGGCCCCCGATCACTCCGCAGCCGGGTCGGCTGGGAACCACCGAGTGCGCTGACGACTGTCTCAGACACCGCTTTTGTAGAGTGAGCAGCTCCGGCCGACGCAGCGCCAGCTGAAGCCCGACGATCGCGACGCCGGATCCGTGGCGCGATCACCGCCGCGCAGACGCATGGCGAGCTCATCGGTCACGACGAGCAGGAGCTCCTCCGCGAGCCGCGGCGTCTCCTCCCCCACGAGCGGTTCGGCGAGCTCGGTGAGCCGGCTCGGACGGCATCGTCCGGGTGGGCTGCTCCGCGGAGGGATCCGGTGCCGTCGTCGTAGACAGGCATCCCGCCGGGTCCGCACTCCGCCCGATTGTCCGAGCACGTTGCCGGTGAGCCCCAGGGTCTCCGCGTCGGTCGCGGTGCCGTTCTCCGGGTCGTCGTCGCGGAAGGTCGTGAGGACGAGGGCGGTCTGATCGGCGGTGGCGCAGCCGACGCAGGCGGGCGCACTCCCGTTCACGTCCACTCAGGGGATCTCGCTTGACGCGTCAGCGGAATGTCCGGCTGATCGCGCTGCCCGTCTGGAACACGGTGATCCACGCGAAGAATCTCTGAAGGGGACGCAGCGGGAACGCGACGAGCCTCCGCCAGCCCGTTTGTACAGACCACGATCTGACGATCCGGACTCGGGCGCCGCCGGTCGTGCTCACCACGGTGAAGTCGGTCAGAACCGAGCTGCCGTGCAGCACATCGGGATACGCGAAGCTCCACGCGATCCGGTCCGGTCGGTGCGCGACCACGAGGTCGATCCTGCGGCGGCGGAACCGGGGCTTCACCTTCATCGGCTTCCCGTCAGGAAGACGTCCGCGTGCGCGGCCGTGCCAGACCGCGCCGGGCGCGACGTCCTGGTCCGCACGATCGATCGAGCCGACGGTCATCTCCCAGTCGGGGACGCATGCCGGGTCGGCGAGGAACTCCCACACCTCCTCGATCGGTGCTGGAACGAACGTCTCCGTCGACGCCGATACCCGCCCCTTCATCGTCGTCGCGGTTCGTTCGACAGGCACGTCGAACTGGTCGAGCTGCTCGAGCACGGCCCCGGGTGACGTCCCCAGGCGCCCGAGGATGTCGGCGATCAGTCCGCTCGGCTCGGACACGAGGTCTCGGAGCACGGCGGCGGCGTCACCCTCCTTCTTCCTTCCGCTCGAGCGAGTGATGAGGTCCATCGCGCGCTTGCTCCACTCGTACCCGGCCGTCTCATGGAACACGATCCGTCCGGTGTCGGGGAACGACGCTCGGATACCGAAGGACGCCAGCTGTGCCGCATGCTGCTCCTCCACCGCGCGGCGGGCGTCGTCCAGGTCGATGCCCATGCCGCGCAGGGCTTCTCCGGCGGGTTGATCGTTGATGACCAGGGCCAGGAACAGATGCTCGAGGTCGGCTACGCGGAGCCCGGCTCGGGAGGCTTCCTCCATAGCGGCGAGGGAGAGGGCCTGAGTGGTCTGAGCGACGCGAGCGAGCTTGCTCATGCGTTCCTCCTGTGGATCGGGATCGTGGGGTCGACTCGTCTGGAGTGCTTCTTGTGGACGGCCTGCCGGGTGACCCCGAGCGCGTCGGCGATGTCCTGCCACGTCATACCCGCCCGCAGCGCGGCCTCGACCTGCTGAAGCTCCAAGGTGTCCGCCAGCACACGCAACGTCGCCACGGCTCGCAGCCCCGCTCTCGGGTCGCTGGTGTCGGCCGCCACTGCCGCGATCTCTGAGGACTCCACGCTGTCAACCTAGGTTGCTAGTCGCGGCCCTGTCAACCTGGGTTGCACTGGGCGAGGCGTCTTCCGCCAGGCGCTCTCCGCAGCCGGGTCAGCGCGCGGCGCGGGCCGCTTGCGGTTCGAGCCGACAACCGACGGGCGTCGAGCACCTGTGGCAGAGATACGCGCAGCGCACCGAAGCCGACCACACCGCGTCGGTCAGGGGGTCGTTGAAAATCCCCGATCGGATCGTATGTCCGCGGCACCTTCGTTGCGCTCGCGCATCGGGGAGTACCCGGCTTGCAGTATCGCGAACGAGACCCCGATGACGACGATGACGAGCGCGGTTCCGCCGAGCGGAGCACAGAAAGCGGGGCGATGACGCTTCCGGAGGATCGTCCTCGCCACGGCGGCAAGCACGACCACCGCCAGTAGACCTGCGAGAAGAACCCAGAACGAGATCCGCATGAGGTCGTATCGACAGATCCCCGCGCATCCGACCGCCCCGAGAGCCTGCATCCCCATCACGACGACGCCGGCGGAGGCCACCAGTGCCAGGACGAGCCATGAGACTCCCTCTGTGACAACCGGCGGAAGGCGGCGGCGCACGAGTCTCTTGCCGCCCGCGAATTGCCTACGGGCGTGTCGCGGGTCGGGGTCCGTCATATCCCGAATGTAGCGCTCACTACTCAGTGCACCTCTGCATCGCGTGGCCCTCGGGACATCTCCGGAACAAGGTCGTCAGACTCTCGCTCGGCAGTAAGGGTGTGAGCCCGTAGGGCGACCAACGGCTCGCTACGGTGAGGTCATGACCTACACGCGGGACGAGCCGATCGCAGACAGAGCATGCTGATGCGGCACCGGAGTCTCGAGCCCGACGTCCACCCGGACGCCTTCGTTGCTGCGACAGCCGTTCTCGTGGGTGACGTCAGAGTTGCTGCCGGTGCACGTGTGCTTCACGGTGCCGTTCTCTCGGCAGAGGATGGCGCGATATCCATCGGTGAAGACACGGTGGTCATGGAGCATGCTCTGATCCGCGGCCGTGCCGGGTACCACTCGGCAGTCGGTTCAGCTGTGATGGTCGGCCCCCACGCGCACATCAACGGCAGCATCGTGGGCGATGAGGCCTTCATCGCTACGGGGGCTGCTCTCTTCCCCGGAAGCCGGATCGGTGCCGGAGCCGAGGTGCGGATCAACGCTGTCGTCCAGGTCAACACCGTGGTCGGTGAGGGGGTGGTGGTTCCGATCGGCTGGATCGCTGTCGGCGACCCCGCTCAGTTGTTCTCGCCGGACCGACACGACGAGATCTGGGCCGTCCAACGGGAACTCGGCTTCGGTCGGACCGTCTACGGGGTGGGCAACGACGTGTCGATGCGCGACCTCATGCACGGCCAGTCGGTCTTCTACGGCAACCACCGGGACGACACGATCGTGGGACCTCCAGCCGGCGACCACTAGCCGTCCGCGAGACGTTCGTCCGGTGAGGTTCACCCGAGCATCCCGGTTCCGCGGATGTCCCATCAGATCTCGTGCACGGTCTTCGCGACGATCCTGAATCCCCGTGGATGTTCGCGAGCGTGAGGTGGTCCGGGAACGTGTGCTCGTGGATGCGCGGCCGGACCCTCGTCACCGCCATGTCCGGGGAGAGGAAGTCGAGGGACCGGACGAGCCAGACCACCCCGCTGGCGTGACGAAGCCGGCCGAGGATCACGGCAACGATCTACCACTTCGGATTCGAGCCCGGATCCGGTCGCGCGGTCCGTCACGTCTACCGCTCGAGGAACGATTCCCGCTCGGAGCGGATCGAAGAGGCGGGCTTCGGCGTGAACCCGACGACGGACGACTTCGTACCGACACCTCCACATCCGCTGGACGACGTCCTCACTACGGCGCTCGAGGAACGAGTCGCTCTGCGCCCTCGGCGCGAGATCAGGCGGACTCGCGGAGCACCAGCTGGTGGCGGACGGTGCGGTGGACGTCCGGGCCGCCCGGGGGGAGCTCGCCGGCGATCATGGCGACCGCGAGGTCGAGGGCGTGCCGCGCGAGCTCGTCGAGGTCGACGGCGAGGGTCGTCAGCGTCGGTGCGAGCAGCCGCCCGATCGAGAGGCCGTCGATGCCGACCACCCGGACGTCGCGGGGCACGTCGACGCCCGCCCGACGGCAGGCGGAGAGGACGCCGAGCGCGCAGAGGTCGTTGAACGCGACGATCGCGTCGGCGGCCCGCGGCCGGGCGATGATCCGCTCGGTCGCGTCCGCCGCTGCCTGGGCCGTGGGACCCTCCGCGCGCACCACGGAGGCCTCGAGTCCGTGCGCGGCGAAGGCCCGGATCAGCAGCTCCGCTCGCCGACTCGGCCGGGCATCCCGGGAGACGTCGACGACCACAGGATGCCGGACTCCCGCTCCGGCCAGGCGCTCGGCCAGCGCCTCGACCGCCTCGGAGTGGTCGAGCAGCACCGCGGCGCGCAGCGGGTCGCCGGTCGGGTCGAGCTCGACGACGGGCACGGAGCCGAGCCGCTCGATCCACTCCGCGGCACGATCGCCGAAGGTGCCGATCACCGCATCGGTCTGCGCGCCCAGCGCCTGGATCATCCGGTCGGAGTCGGCGGCGAGGCCCACGTCCGCGAGCGACACGTTCCATCCCCGCGCCGCCGCGACCCGCACGACGGCCGAGGCGAGCTCCGGCGACCACGGGTTCCGCAGGTCGTCGACGACGAGCCCGAGCTGGTGCTCGCCGCCGGTGACCAGGCCGCGGCCGAACCGCGACGGGCGGTAGGACAGCTGCTCCGCGGAGTCGAGGACCCGCCGCTTCGTCTCCTCGCTGATGCCCGGCATGCCGTTCATCGCGCGGGTGACGGTCTGGCGGGAGACCCCGGCGGCGGCCGCGACGTCGTGGATCGTCGCGCGGCCGCCGGCCTCGGCTCCGCTCAGGCGCGGAGGTCGAGCCATGCCGTCTGCTCCGGGGTCAGCTCGATCGACAGACCGCGCATCGACGAGCGCAGCTCGGTGATCGTGCGCGGACCGAAGAGCGGGAAGGTGGGGAACGGCTGCGCGAGCACGTAGGCCAGCGCGATCGCCGTCGCTCCGACGCCGTGCTCGGCCGCCAGCTGCTCGGCTCGGCGCAGGCGCTCGAAGTTGTCCGGCCCGTAGTAGCAGCGCACCAGCTCGGCGTCGCTGGTGTCGTCCGGGCGGGCGCGGCCGGTGAAGAAGCCGCGGGCCTGCGAGGACCACGGCAGCAGCGGGATCTGCCGCTCGACCAGCCACTCCTTCGACGCCCGGTCGGTGACGTGCACGCAGCCCTCCCACGGCACGTCGTACGCCTCGGCCAGGCCGAAGTGGTCGCTCAGCGCCTGGAACCCGGCCCGCCCGTGAGTGCGGGCGTACTCCTGCGCCTCGTCGAAGCGCGCCGGCGTCCAGTTCGAGACGCCGTAGGCGCGGATCCGCCCGGCGCGCTGGTGCTCGTCCATCACGTCGACGAACTCACCCACCGGCACCTCGAGGTTGTCGCGGTGCATCAGGTAGATGTCGGCGTAGTCGGTGCCCTGCCGCTCGAGGCTCTCGAGCAGCTGCCGGGAGAGCGACTCCGGATCGCAGTAGGGGGTGTGCGCGCCCTTGGTGATCACGACGACGTCTTCGCGGATGCCGCGGTTGCGGATCCACCGGCCGAGGCGGCCCTCCATCTCGCCGTCGCCGTAGATGTAGCCGGTGTCGAAGGCGGTGCCGCCCTGCTCGACGAACGCGTCGAAGATCGCCGAGGCGTGCGCCAGATCCGGCTGGTTGTCGACGCCTATCACGAGCCGCGACATCCGCTTGCCGACACCGGGGATCTCGCCGAAGAGCATCGGGGTGTCCGACGCAACGCTCAGCGGCCGTCCGGACACCGTCGGGATGTCCGCGGTCTCGGCCTCGAACGGGAAGCGCAGGCCGATCGCGGCGCGCCAGCGGTCGAGCGTGCGGGCCGTCGCGAGCGTCTCCTCGAGCGTGATCTGCGGCGCCTCGACCGAATCGGCCGCCAGGGCGTCGGTCGTCGCATCCGCCTCGAGCGCGTAGGGGCTCTCCCCCTCGAACGTGAGGATGCGCGGCTCCTCCCCGACAACGCTGATCTCGATGCCCGTGTCGGACGCACCGAACCACGGGTCGGCCACGTGCAGACGGCCGCGCGTGCCGTGGATCGTCAGGGCGTTCACGTCGTCGAGTGCCACGCCGGTGCGGAGGGTCGCGGTGATGCCGCCGCGGTAGGTCGCGCGGGCGACGCTCCACTCGTCGACGCCGGTCGGGCCGAGGCTGCCCCTCGCGTCGAGCTCGACGGGCTCCGCGACGGCGGCACCGGTCGCGGCCTGCACCACGGCCGCCGCGGCGGTGACGGTGTACCCGCCGACGTCGAGGACGCCTCCTCCGGCCGTCGCGACGTCGTACAGGCGGCCCTCCCGGGACGGGGTCCGGAAGGAGAAGGACGCGTCGATGTGCACGACCTCGCCGATCGCGCCGTCGCGGACGAGCTCGAGCAGCGCGGCGGTCTGCGGGTGGAAGCGGTACATGTACGCCTCGACCAGCGGCAGACCGGCGCTGCGGGCGGCGTCGACCAGGGCCATCGCCGTGCCGTGGTTGACGGCGAGCGGCTTCTCGCAGAGCACGGCCTTGCCGGCCTCGAGCGCCTGCACGACGAGCGCGGCGTGACCGGTGTGCACGGTGGAGATGTAGACCGCGGTGACCCGCGGATCGGCGAGGGCCGCGGCGTAGTCGCCGGCGGTCGCGTCCGGGAAGCCGGCGTCGACGGCCTCGGCGGCGAAAGCGGCGGCGCGCCCCGGGTCGGAGCTGCCCGCCGCGACGAGCCGGGCGCCGCGGTCGCTCGCCGGGAGCTGGGAGAGGAACCGGCGCGCGATGCTGCCGGGGCCGAGCACCGCCCAGCCGGGTGCGGTAGTGGTCGAGGTGGAGTCGGTCATGGGGACCCTTTCGCGGCGTCGTCGACGTGAACGTTCACGCACCACGCTAGGCGGGCGGGAGGGGCCGGGACAAGTGCGTCGCGGATCCCGCACGTGAACGTTCACCACGAGACCGGGGGCGCTCCCCCGCTGCTCGAGCGGCCGGGCGGCCGGGCGGAGGGAGGGTCGCCGAGATCGCTTTCGATGCCGAGCGCCGTCTCGGTCTCGGCGAGCGACGGCCGCGGCCCGACCCGGAGGTCGCCGAGGGCGTCTTTCCGCAGGTCGCCGAGGGCGTCGTTCCGCCGGAACACGTCGCCGTCACGGACGGGCGGAGCACACAGGCAGCGGCGCCTCTGAGCAGCTCGCCTTCGTCGGGTCGCCACGAGTACCGTCCCGAGTGGGGTGCCTCAGCGGGACTCTTCATCGGACGGGGTTGTCGGGACACTGCGAGCCGCGGGATCCCGCGGCCGGTTCTGCTGCGTGCGCGTGTACCGGAGAACCATCCCCATACGGGACGCGGTTCCTTCGCCGAACGATACGTCGGCGGACAAGCCTCGTCGTGTTGGGGTACTGTCTGGCCCGATCAGCGTGGGTGCCGTGTTCACCGGGCCGGACGGACGTCGGATATCGCGAGTTGCGGCCGCAATGGCTAGCTTGAGCAGGTGAACGACGCGCCGAAAGCGAACCGGCGAGAGCGGATCCGGATGATTCTGGCCATGCTCTTGGTGATCCTCGCCGTGACCGGCATCGTGCGAGCCTTGTCCGGCGGCGATCCCGTGAACGGCGTGTTCGCCGTCCTCTGGCTCCTCCTGGCCGCTGTGACGCTCGGCGACATCGTCGTTCGACGCCGCCGACAGAGCGCGGCGCCAGGCCCGCATACGACGCCGGAGGAAGACCCCCACGTACGTAGCCGCTGATCGCTGCCGACCTCGCTCGTGAGCGCCGGTCTCGCAACTGGGGGATGGAGTTCGGAGCCGCTCTACGCTCAGAGGCCGTGATGTCCGGCGCCGACGTCCGGGACGGTCAGCGGGCGGGTCGCGAGTTCGACGGCCTGCTCGCGAGTGAGGTGCTGCGGGAAGTTGACGTGAGCGAAGCGGCCGGTGGGGTCGTGCAGCGAAGACGGCATCGTGATGCTGCTTCCTTCCAGGAACGCGACGATCGCGCTTCGAGTCGGGTCGGTTGTAACCCGGCCGAGTCGGTCGCGCAACTCGAGAAGCACCTTCTGTGCCGGCGCTGACACCTCCAGAACGACCCGCTTAGACCGGGCCGTCTCCACCCTCCGCGCTGTGGTGAAATCCGTAAACGGTGTGACGCGGGAGCGCACGCGCACTGATCGCGCGGACAGATCGGCGTACGGCACAGGCTCGCGAATCGCGTGGACCACTAGAGGCACCACGAACAGCAACACGAACGCTCCCGTGAGTATCGCCAGCCGAGCAGCGAACGGCAGCGCGCCGGGATTCAGCAGGTCAGAGAGGAGTAAGCCGACGCCGATCGAGATGACAGACCCTCCGATGAGGGCACGCTCCGTCGGCGCCCCCAACCGACTGAACCACCCCCATTGCGTGAGCCGCACCTCGGAGCCCGACCGACCACTTCTCGACTTCGCCGCCACTACCCAACCTCTCGTTCCGATCAGCCTCCCACCCCAGCCCTACCGCCGCCCCCCTCAACCAGGCCTAGCTCCCATTACACGATCCGCTTACGGGACGGACTTCGGGTCACTGGAACTCCGTCTCGCTGTGGATCGTGGACAACTCAAGCTGGTTCCCCACCCTCTGACCCTCGGGCGGGATCGCCGCGCAGCAACGTACGGAGCAAGCGCCGGCCCCTCCGGTGAGTACATGGCGAACACGCGACCACCTGTTTCAAGGTTTGATTTGCCGCGCACTGCGCACGTTTGCCCTTTGCAAGAAAAGCACCACTATACAAAAGGACGACGGCGCGCCGATGATTAGCAAGAATGGTATTATCAGAAACCCAAAAGCGCTGGCAAGGGTTGCGGGAATTATACAGACCCCAAACGCAACTAACGAAATAAGCCAAGCTTGTCTCGCGATGCTCAGTGGTTGACGAGAACTCCCATTAGTGCTGCCACTAATTGACCTCGATATCTTCGAGGTCAAGAGCGACAGCGCCAGAAGGACTACAGCAGCGAAAGCAAATGGCCAGGCATACTCGAAAATTGCATGCGCCAGCGTGTAGTGAACTCCCGAAGCCGCTTCACGCATCGGTCCAGCGATCATAAGAGCAGATACCGTGTAAGAAACCCCTACAAGCAGGGCCATCCACGCGTGTGCAAGAAAACTTGCTCCTGTTGTTGCCGAAGCGGGAAGGTCACTTGGTCGACTCGAGGGCACGAGTTGAACCTAGCTGAACCTACGACCGGCGACGGCGAGAGTTGTCCGGGCCAGCGTCGGGCGCGTTCGGCTTCAGACGCGCACTTGGACTCGTTCCGCTGCGGGCGACAGAGACCACTGATCGGCGCCCTCAGCCGGCCGCCGCCATCCGCTGAACGATCCCCATACTGAACGGCTGCCGAGTGATTCAGTCGCTGGCGATACTCCGTGACGCAGAGTATGTTTCGGGCATGGAAGAGATACGCGAACCACGGGTGTGGATCATGACGGTCCTAGCCACTGGACGAGCGCACGGCTACGGCATCGTGACGGCGGTGCGCGAGCTCTCCGACGGCGCGATGATGATGAAAATCCCGACTCTCTACGCCGCGTTGGAGCGTCTCGAGCGTCAAGGGCTCGTCGCCGCGGATGGCGATGAAGAGGTCAACGGGCGTCGGCGCCGTTACTTCCGGCTCACCGACGCCGGCGCCGCCCGCCTCGCAGCGGACGCCGAGCGCCTGGCGCAGCTCGAACGCGCCGCATCCAGTGCTACTCGCCACCTCGGCCGGATCGCGCCAGCATGAGCAGGTCTCCGCTCGACAACTACCGGCGGGCTCTGCGCTGGTACCCGACAGCATGGCTGCGAAGCCGAGGAGACGCCGTGATCGGCGCATACCTCGATCGCGACGAGGCGACCGGAGCGAACGGCCCATCCCGGAAGGACCGGCTCGACTTGGCGTGCGCGGGAGCTATGGAGACCATTCTGGGGACACTTCGTCCGTCGAGGCTGGTGACGACAGTCATTGGCGTGATTCTGCTCCTCACCGCAGCCTTCCTGGGATCGGTGACTCTCGGAGTGGGGGGACGGATTATGACCGTCGTCACCGGCGGGTTCGTGGACCTCGTGGGTCGCTCGTATGAGGCACCGGTGTTGATCACCGCTGGGCTCGTCGCCCTCGCTTGGCTGCTCATGGCGATCGTCGCTCTCCACCGCGGCCGTCGGTGGCTTTCGCTTGTCATCGCCGTCGGTGGCGCAGCATCCGCATGGACGACATATGAGCTGGCCTGGTCAGGTCTCGCCGCACCGGTCGACGGGCGAACGCCGGTGATGTTGATCCTCCTTAGCGCCGTCGCTCTGGCGGCACCACTCGCCGCCGCCATCGCCGCTGTGCGCGCCGCAATTCTCGAGCCGGCCGCGCAGTGGAGTATCGGCGCCACTGCCGCAGCACCCGTCACCGGCGCCTGGATCCTCGCGTCACTCGGCCTGCCGACGAGCGTCACTCAAGCCCTCGTCCTCGTCGGCAGCGCACTCGCATTGCCGGTGTCCCTCGCGATCACCGGCGGGAGCATCGCCTTCCTCGGTGTCGGCGTTCAGCGGCGCACACAGACCGATGCTTCGAACCGGAGGACTCCACTTCTGCCGTCGGCCTGAATGCGTCCGAAGAACCATCCCCCTACGGGATGGATCGCTCACGTCAGTAGATGATGCGATGAGTGCCCGGAGGCAGGTCGCTTCGGGCCGGTACGGTGACCGCATGGACGACGACCACGAACGTCAGAACCTTGAGACGCGGACCGAGATCGTCAGCGCCTACATCAGAGCTGTCGAGAATCCTGAGAAGCTGTTTCGGGTGTGCGCGAATGTGTCGGGAGGTCGCGACGACGAGAGGGCAGCCGTCGCCGCAGAGTTCGAGGTCAGGGACGTGGTGGCCGACGCGATCCTTGACTTGCAGGTGAGACGCTTCACGCCGAGGTCGATCGAGCAGATGCGGAACGAGCTCGCCGACTACGACCGTCGACTAGCCGAACTCGACCGCTCGTAGGACGATCCCCTCCAGGCACGGTAACTAAGGATCTATCCGGCAGTGATCAGCTCGCCGGGCGCACCGAGAGAAGCGAGGTCGACATCGCCCTGTGACGTCAGGAGCTCTCCGCTGATCCCGTCGTAGACGGCGGTGAAGACGTCCACCCGATGGAGGTCGAAGCCATAGGGCACGTCTGTTCTCTCCGCGGGCGCGTGCACGGTCAGCGCCCAGACCGGCTCGTCCTGTGCGACCCAGTAGTGGTCCGCGAGAGCGGGGTCATACGCGGCGAGCTCCTCGTACGTGGTTCCGACCGCGTAGATCGGGTACTGCTTCTTCTCCTCCGCACTGAGCGTCGAGAGGAGTCTTCCGGTGCCGTTGGCCAGGTCGAGCGCCGGATTTGTCAGCTGCTGGACGTCGATGATCGGCCCCTCAGAGGCGGCGGCGGCGATGGGGGTGCCCGGCGGGCCCTCCGTCGGGACGGTGGGTGTCAGGGCCTCCGTCGTCTCCGTTGGTTGGGCAGGCGTCTCGGTGGAGATGGGGGTCGTGCTGGCGGTGGCGTCGATGGTGACGGGGCCGGAGCGGATGCGCATCGTCGTGAAGGTCTGGGTGAGGCTGACGTCCTCGGCGCCCAGGACGTCCATCAGCCACTGCTCTCGTTCGCCAACGGCGGCGAGGCAGCCGACGTACGTCGTCGCGGGGCCTCCGGTGACGACCCATACGGAGGTCTGCAGGCCGGCGGACTGGAGGTCGTAGGTGAGCGTGTTGCAGGGACCGTCGACGCTGAGCTGCGACCGGCCGTCGGTGCCGGTGATGCGAAGGCTGACGGGGTGATCGAGCAGCCATCCGCCTGATCCTTGATCGCCGATGACAGCGGTGGTCTCGTAGACGGGCTTGGTCGCGTCTTCGGCGCTGAGCAGTTCACCCGGCAGCTGCGCCGTCGACGGCGACCCGGGGCTGCTGGCGCTCGTCGCGCATCCACTGACGAGGAGCGCCGCGGAGAGGCAGAGGATGGTGAGGGCGAGTGTTCTCGTGCGTCGGAAGGTCACTGGTCGACTCCGGTCCGCGTCGCGGGCGGGTTGGTGCAGTCGACTGTGGTGGGCAGTCCCGTGAAGATCTCGATCCGGCCGCCCTCCCGGCACACCTGGGTTCCTGCGAGGGAGAACAAGGCGGCGTCCGTTCCGTCTCCGTTGGTGCCCGCGAGCGCAGCACACGCCGCGGCGAGCGACGCAGTGGACTGCTTCGCGGGCGTCTGGATCTCGCCCGACAGGGCAACGCCCTGCCCGTCCGGTTCCCAGCAGGTGACGGGCGCTGCGACCGGAGTGCCGCGCTCGGTCGTCACCGCCGTGAGGACTGCCGCGCTGAGGACGGCGCCGGCGATGCCGGCGAGCGTCACCGCCGCGGCCTGGCGAAGACGTCGGCGGCGGCGGATGCGGTGCGCGAGGCGTGCGCTGATGCGCTCGAGCTGCTCATCGCTCAGGTCACGACTGTCCATGGTCCTCTGTCCGTTCCGTCAGGGCTCTCGTCACCGATGCCCGTGCCCGCGAGAGGCGATTGCGGACCGTCCCGCGGGACAGGCCGAGGGAACGCGCGGCATCGCTGTAGCTGAGGTCGTCCTCGATGCACGCCGTCCAGATCGCGCGGTCCGTCGCGCTCATCTGCTCGACCAGACGTCGCACGTCCAGCAGCCGGTCGCTCGCCTCCGCGTCGACGCCGCGAGAGGCGGTGTCGTCGGAGAGGGGCAGGTGGCGTCGGCGCTGCTCGCGGCGATTGGTCGAGAAGCTGAGGTTGCGTACCGTGACCAGCAGCCAGGGCAGCACCGACTCCCCCACGATGCGCACGCTCGTGCGGCGCTGCCAGAGCAGGAAGAAGCTCTCCTGCACGACGTCCTCGGCGTGACCGGCGTCCGCGAGGAAGCTTCCCGCGGCGCGGTAGACCGCGCGGCCGTGCATCCGGAAGAGAACGTCCAGCGCCGAAGGGTCACCGCCGCGAAGACGATCCACCAGCGTCACCTCAGCAGCACCGACCACCCGACATCACCCCCTCAGTAGTGAATGCCCTCAGAGCGCCGTTTCGTCTCAAACTTCACGAACGAACATCGCCAGTCCCGCAATGCGTCTGTGAACGATCGCCTTGCGGACGCTCTCGGTCGCGAGCCGGTTGCTCCTCGTGGTGAGAGCCGCATCACGCCTACTCTTCTCCCGTGGGCGGACTCGAGCTGGGCAGCGGTCGAGGCCGTTTCTCGCCCATTGAGGGGAGACGCCGTGGTTGAAGGTCTGGACAGTTGGGACCCGAGCAGACTCTCGCCGGACCGGCAGACGCCACCCCGCCAACGACGGTCGGTGAGACTGTCGATCGCGCTGGGCGCTCTAGCCGTCGTGGCGGCCGCGGTTCTGTGGGTGGGTGATCTGCTGTTCGGAGTGCATGGCCCTTCCCACTACGTCAGCATCACCAACGACACCGGAGCCTCACTCACCTGGTCCTGCTCCTGGTCCGATCTTCACCTCGCCGCCGGGGAGACAGGTCAGCTGCGCATCCTCGACCAGCCCGACCAGGACTACGGCTGCGTCCCACAAGCAGCGACCCCCTTCGTAGCGGCGGCGCACAACAACGACATCTGCCCGTCACTGAACTCCATGACCGAGGGAAGGCAGTTCACGGCAACCGACTTCGCGAAGACCTACCGCTGCCCGTAGCTGATGCGCGCTTGCGGCGTCGTTCCGAGCTGGCTCGACAGCTGTTCGGGATCATCGCGTCGGGCGGGCGCACCGAGAGCAGCTGTCGGCACGTCCCCCTCGGTCCGGAGGACGGCTAGACCGGCGTCGTACACGGGAGCGCAGAGAACGGCTGCAGCCGCGATCGTCGCTCCCGCGACGACGAAAGGGCGTCCGCGCTCTCTGGGCTCATCCACGAGCCCGGCCACGAGCAATGCGCTGTGGCCCCTGAGGGAAGTGCGGCCACTCCATCCGGTCGCCCCAACCTCACGAGAAAGGGAAGAGCGGGGATGACGGCGGATGACCTGCTCTCCCTCAACCCGTTCCGCTTCCCTTCGGACGAGATTCTGCGTGTCGGTGAAGTGCTGAAGTCCTCTGTCGCTGCGCGATGACCTCCCTGCGGGGCGCTCGCAGCCGCCTCTGTTGTTCCGGTTCTTGATCGATCCCGTGGAGTGCAGTGCATGATGTCCCGATGACCGTTGGAGAGCCCCCGCGACCGAGTGCAGCGACGCCCGTCGTTCTCGCCTTGGTCTCCGGCGGTCTCGCAGCCGTCATGGGAGCGGTTGCCTCCATCTACATGTGGGACCCGAGCGAGACGTGCCGGACCCGCGGCGGAGGCAGCCTGACCGGAGAGGGGTTCCTCTGGAACCCGCTGTGCTCGGATGGTTCGACCGTTCAGCCGACATGGATGACGTTGACGACTGCTGCGGCGTTGATCGTGGCTGTGACATGCGTCGTCCTCGCGGCCATCCGACGAGCTGAACGCGACGGACAGGAAACGGCGTCGTCCGACGTTCTGCACGACTTCTCGCGCCAGACCCTGCCGGAGGACAACCGGCTCCGCAAGCTGGGCGACGAATGGTGAGAGACGGCGGCTCCCAGGGGTTCTATCGTCCCGCCGTCGCGATGCGGCGTGCGTCGGTCCACGAATCGGCGTTCAGGTGATCGCTCGACGATCCCCATACGGGACGCGCACAAGGCGCTCGGGTTCGCGAGACTGAACTGATGTCGGGGTTGCTGGTCATCGATCTCGTGTCGCGCGTGATCAGAGCCCGCTGCGGCCGAGCCGCGGCGCACGAGAGGTGACGCGCCCGACGTCGGGAATCAGCACGCCTCATGATTCACGGCGACGGAGAACAGGACATCAACCGGCCGATCTGCGGCGTCGGCTCAGTGCCCAGACGAGCGCGCCCGCGAGGAGCACCGCGCAGGTCAGCCCGGCGACGTGCAGGACGAGCGACGGCATTCCGTTCTCGGGGAGCAGGAAACCGTACGGCACCCACCCGTCGGTCGCTCCGCGGACGAGCACGACGACGACCCAGACGATCGGGTAGGGCAGGACCACCCACAGCCGGCGCCAGGAGAGCGGTCCGCGGTCGGCGACGACGATCCAGTCGAGGAGGACGAGCGCGGGGAGCACCACGTGCAGGACGGCGCTGACCCAGGGCGGAGCCGTCCCGGTACCGGGTACGAGGGTGTTGTAGATCACGGCGACGACGATCGAGTAGGCCGTCGCCGCGCCGCGGACGTAGCTCAGCCACACCGGCGTCGGACGGCGGGCGAGCGCGACCGATCCGGCGACGATGAGCACCGCGCTCGCGAGGAGGCTGGTCTGGTTCGTGAAGTAGCCGAAGTAGTCGAACGGATTCGGGTCGCCGGCCACGATGCTCAGCGCGTAGGTGTGGAGGATCACCGCGACCGCGGCTGCACCGACGGCGATGCGCGCTACACCCACGAATGGGCGGGTCGGTGCCGGGGAACTCATCGGGTCAGCCTAGGAGCCGTTGGGCTTCCTGCTGGCCCGCGACAGACGTTCCCCTTTCCGAACCGTGCTGAGCATTTCAGGCCGAGACGCGACCACGAGGAAAGCGGTGACGTCGCTTAACCTGAGCCGGTGGGGACGTTCTCGAAAGTGCGCAACACGGTCGCGGTCGCGGCATGCCTGGCGGTCGTGACGGGATGCACGGCGCAGCCTGCACCACCGACTCCGCCACCGGCGACGAACACGGACGACGGCTTCACCTCCCCGCTGACCGGCGATCTAGGCGTGGCGACGTTCACCGGGAGCGACGGGACCACCGGCGCCGTCCAGTTGAGCGCGGCGGACGGCCGGCTGGCCCTGACATCCGACGAGCTCGTCATCCCCGCCGCGTCTTTCGGTCCCGACGATTCGGCATGACGGCCGACGACCTGTTCTACCTCAACCCGTTCCGGTTCCCCTCGGACGAGATCCTCCGCGTCGGTGAGGACCTGAATCTCACCGTTGCCGCCCGATGACCGCGAGCCACTCGGTCGCCCTCGACGGAGGAGCGTGATGGTCGCCGTATCGGCTGCGGCGCTCCTCCTGCCCCAGCTGCGGATACTGTCGCGACCCGTCACCAACCAGGAGCACCCGTGTTTCTAGCGTTCCTCGCTGGCGCTCCCGCCGTTATCGGAATCCTGTGGCTCGTCAACCTCTCAGGCGACGGGTCCCAAGAGAAGGTGCGGCGGGACACCTGCATCGGCGCTCTCGTCGTCAGCCTGCTGTTCATCGTCGGAGCCGTCGTCTACTGGTTCGTGCCGGTGGATATGAGCAACGATGCTCAGGGGTCGTTCGGCGCTTCCGCCTTCGCCGTCGCCGCGCTGCTCGTTAGCGGCATCCTCGGCCTCATCCTCACCTTCATCCTCTGGCTCACGATGCCAAGAGGGACAGGGGTGGAGCGCGACTGATGCCCGGCGCTACTCGCTCGACGATTTGATCGACAGGCGTTCACACCACTGACCCCGCAGAGACCCTTCGACAGGGCGATGAGAATCGCGCCCTGCGTAGGCTGAGCGACAGTTCGACGGACGGAGCAGCACAAACCATGACAGACACGAACGCGATCGGTCGACTCTCGGCCGTGGCCGCTGCGACCGGGCTCGTTCTGGCCCTGGCCGGGTGCACGGCACCCTTCGATGGAACCGCCGTCGCCAGCCCCTCGGCGACGTCCGCCGCTCCCAGCCTTCCTACGAGCACTCCCACGGACGGTTCTGACGCGACGGACTCTCCCGCCGCCCAGTCGCTTCTGGAGCAGCTGCCCATCCGCACGTCACTCGAGAGCGTGTCCGACGATGCGACCGGCGATCTGCTGATCGAGGAGCGAGAGGACGGGACGGTGTGGCTGTCCCTCAGCGGGCTGAGCCTGACCGGAGCAGTGGAACCGCGGGTCCTTTTCACGAGCGCTCCGCTCGAGGAAAACGACGGCGAGCTGAGGTTCCCTTCGGACGTCGGAAGCGAGGTCGGGTCACTGACATCGGATGCTGATCAGGAATTGCAGATCATCGATCCCGACACGATCGGCAGCATCGAGAGCGTCCTCATCCTGGGTGTCGGTGATCCCGGCACCCGCCAGCTCGCAGCCGCTCGAGTGCCGCCCTCCAGCACGGAACAGTGACGCCGCTGCGCCGCTAGCGGGCATCGCCAGGCATCGCTGCCAGCACCCGCGTCACCCCAGGAGCATCCCGAGCGCCCCGACTCGTCGTGGAACGCGCACGAGCTCTCATGGTGTTCTCCGCGTGAATCACCGGTCATCGATTCGGAAGGAACGCGATCCGCGCACTCCGGTTGCGATGCTCGCTGTGGCCGCCGTCGGCGTGCATCTAGTTCCCGGCTTCCTACTCGTCCACGCGTTCTACATCGGGCTCTTCGGAATCGACATCGGAGCAGGAGCCGCCTACCCGAGCAGTCACGACGTTCCCCGAGCCCGCTTCGAAGCAGACCTGGACCACGTTCTTCGCTGGCCGAGTGAACGCACGCGAAGCGTGGGTCGGCTCGTCGGCGCACTCCGGCAGCCTTTTCGAGAGGAACGCCTGACACGCTGAACGTCCGCACCCGATAGACCATCCCCTACTGGGACGGCGACTCGCCGCGCGATGGCGTTCCGACGTCGTGATGGCCGGCGCCGCTGTCGGGGGCAGTCAGCGGGTGGGAGGCGAGCTCGATGGCTTGCTCGCGGGTGAGGTGCTGCGGGAAGTTCACGTGAGCGAACCGGCCGGTGGGATCGTCCGAGGAGGATGGCATCGCGACACTGCTCCCCTGGAGGAACGTCAGGATCGCGTCGTGTGTGGGGTCGGTGGTGACTCGGCCCAGCCTGTCGCGCAGTTCGAGAAGCACCTTCTGGCCTGGCGCGGACACCTCGAGGACGACCTGCTTCGACCGGCCGGTCTCGATCCTGCGTGCTGTGGTGAACGACGCGAACGGCGTGACCCGTGAGCGCACGCGCACCGTCTCGGCTGACAGGTCGGCGTACGGTGCAGGTTGGCGAATGGCGTGCACGACGAGCGGCAGAACGTTCAACACCACGAGCGCACCGACGAGTACCGCCAGGCGAGCAGCAAGGGGAAGGGCGTCCGGGTTCAGTGCGTCGAAGATCACGTTGCCGCCGATGATCGCAACGACAGTGATTCCGATGAGGACTCGCTCCGTCGGTGCTCCTGCGCGACTGAACCAGTTCCACTGAGTGAGTCGCACCTCGGACGACGAACGTCCACCTCTGAACCCTGCCGCCATCACTCGCCCCTTCCGTTTGGCTCAGCCTGTCGTACGACCCGCGGTTCCGGCCACTAGATGCTCGACGCCCGGCCGACTATCCCCTATCGGTACGCAGTTCCCATGGCTCGGAGCTCGAAGACTCGTCACGCTCTCCAACGAGTAGTTGCGGGAAGGTCTCATTTATGAGCAGTGACGAGGAGCGGCGAAACGACGCACGGCAGATTCGCGTGTTCACCATTGCCGCGTGCATCTTTCTCGCCGCTGCCATCGCGTTCGTGGTCCTCGAGCTCACGACGGACCTCAACGGCGCGAGTGGCGCGATTACCTGCTTGACGTTGTTCGTCGTGAATGTCGGAATCGTTCTCGTGCGGCGGCGACAGCGGCGTCGCGACGGCGCATGACGCTGCGCTCCTGATCGAGCGCCGGAGTCGGGGGCGTCGCGTAGGTGGCAACGCCAAGGCGGTGGATCGTCCGGTCACCGATCCCCATACGGGACGTCGCGAGTGCTCTTGGGCAGATCGGCTCGACTGAAGAGCGTTAGCGTGAGTGTCGTCGTGAGGAGGTCGGATGCGAGACGACTCGAGAGAGCCGAGTCGGCCCTCAACAGCGGACCTGCGCGAACAGACCGCAGCGCTCCTCCTAGGCCTTTCCACCACCAAAGGTGTCATCGCGCTAGCAGCCGATCTTCTCGCGGATGGACACGACAGTCCTTCGCTGATCGCTCTTGCTTCCCTCTACGCAAGCGCAACGTCCCCTGAGATCTTCGACCTCAGCTCGAGCGCACTCGCCGAAGCTGGTGACCCGCCGCTCGACAGAGACAGCGAGGAGATCCCGCTCCTCGCCCTTCGAGTCGCATGCCGACGCTTTCTAGACGGGGACCTGGACCTCCGGGCGTTCTCCTCGTGGGCTCATGACCTGATCGGCCACGATGAGCCGGAAGCAGCGCAGCCTTTTGTCGAAATGGACGACGTACTCGACCTGTACACGGTCTCCCGCCGCTCCAGGAAAGTTGCTCGCCGCTACAGCGAAGAAGTCGTCCAGCTCGCCACCACCTACCTTGCATCGACAGCACCGCGCCCGATGGGCCACGGCTAGCTGCACCGTCCGCTCACCGATCGCCTCACGAGACGTCGTATAGCCAACCTCGGCCCGGTCCATGGGCATACATGCGTCATCTTCACTCGTTTAGTCGTTTCCTCCCTCAGACTGTGTGCATGCTCCATCGATGGTGTCGCCGCCCCGGTACCAAGGCACCGCCGGCTCCTCACTGTTGTCGATCACCCTCTTCGCCGGCTGTGCAGGCGCTCCCGAGCAGCCGGTCATTGAGCGGACTGCGCAGATGGCCGTCCAGTACCCCTTTTACGATCTACCTCAACTCGTGCAGGAAGCTGATCGCATCATCGAAGGCACAGCCGTCTCGACCAGCGATGTCATCCAATATCCGACCTACGAGGGCGACGACCCTCTGGTGAACCCGCTGAGTGACCTGTCGGAGGAGGAACAACGAACTGCAGCCCGCGAGGGCGCCATCGCTGCCACAGAGGTCCAGCTCGAAGTGACCGTCGTTCACAAGGGAGCAGCGGAAGAGCAGATCACGATCACCCAGACCGGCGGGGTCATGGACGGCGTTCTCTACACGACCACCCAGGAACCCCTGCTCGCGCCCGGAACCTCCTACCTCCTTTTCCTCTCCGACGGCGAACGCCCGTACCTCCTCGGCGGAGGCGCCGGCAGCTACGAGGAGGCGGACGGCACATACTCAGCCATGGTCGAGCACGCGCCCGTCGAATCGCTGACCCGCGACGATCTAGCAGCCCTCATTACCGAAGACCACAACTGACGCGGTGAACGATCCCCATATGAAACGACTGCTGAGCGACCTCGCTCGCGCGAGAGGGCTGACTGAGGGTTGCCCCATGCAGCGAACGAAGCGTCAGAACGTCTGGCTCGCGCTGATCGCGCTGTACGTGCTGGCGTGCCTCGCAACCCTCATCGGCATCATCCCCATCACGCTGGGCTATGACGAGCCGATCTTCAGGACGACGTGGTGGGTGCTGCTCCTCCTCTGCCTCGCAGCTAGCCTCGGCCACAGAGTCAACGAGATATTCGGGTTCGCGTCTCGTCGAAACCGACAGGGACGACCCGCCGACGGGTTCGAGCAGCTGCGCGGGTACTTCCTCGGATACCCGACCCCCGAAGACGACGCCTCGGAACCAAAGTCTGATGCTGACGAAACAGCACGGCTCGGTCGACGTCACTGACAGTGCACCGCTGACCGATCCCCTGACGGGACACTCGAACGACCGGGAACGCACATCAACCACCTCACCGATGGCGAGCGCATCCGCGCCCGCTCATCAGTGAGGTCGCATCTCAGAGAACGGTGAGGCGCGCCGCATCGGACGGCGTCGTCCGGGACTCGCTGAGCACGTCCAGCGTCACCTGCACACGGTCGAGACCGTTGGCTGTCACGTCGACGGTGATGCGTCCTGCGCCGGTGGGGCGGATGACGGCGAGAAGGCGCCCGTCGAAGGTGGTGAACTCCCGGGCGTCGAACTTCTCCGTCGTGTCGGGACGCGCGCTGCCCAGACCCTGGAGAATTCCTGCCCCGCTGACGTTGACCGTGATGAGGCGGTCATCGCAGGTCACGAGGGTCCCCTTGTCGTCGTGCAGCTCGATGGTGATGAAGCTGAGGTCGGAGGAGTCGTCGACGAGCTGGTCGCGGTCCGCGTTCACCTTCATCAGCAGGTCCGAGGAGGCGGTGGGGAGGCTCGTGCGGCTGACTTCGGCGCCGCCGGTGACAGCGACCGCGGTGAGCTCGCCGGGTGCGTACTGCGTCTCGAAGGTGGCGCGGTAGCGATTGTCGCGTCCGGCGGGTGCGCGTCCGATGCTGTCGCCGTTGAGGAGCAGCTCGACCTCGTCGGCGTCGCTGTAGACCTCGACGGTGATGGGTGAGCCGACGGCGACGTCCCAGCTCCAGCTGGCGATGCTGTCGGACCAGGTCCACGGGCTCGAGTGCCGGGTGGCGCCGTGGTGCTCGGGGCGGTGGACAGCGATGTAGGGCTCGTGGCGCAGACCGAAGACCGTCTCGCGGTAGTAGGAGGCGGGCCGGCGGTGTCCGGTGATGTCGAGGTCGCCGCACCAGGCTGCGAGCCAGGGGTAGGGGGCCGCGAACAGCGGCGCCTCGTCGTCCGAGAGGTGCTGCACTCGTCCGATGCCGGCTTCTCCGAGGTAGTCCCAGCCGGTCCAGGTGAAGTCTCCGATGACGTGCGGGTTCTCCTCGACGAGCCGCCAGTTGACGTCGATGTTCGTGGGGAACGTCTCGGTGCCGACGATGATGCGGTTGGGGAACGCTTCGCGGTCGCCGACGTAGCGGGAGTCGCCGTAGTTGAGGCCGGCGACGTCAACGGCGGCGAAGGACTCCGCGGTCTTCTCCGTGACGAGGTCTGAGGCGTTGATCATGCCCATGAAATCGCTTGCGGCGTTCACGCCGGCCGGCGCGCCGCCGTCGGCCTGGGCGCTCATGAGGGCGGCGACCTCCGGGAGGACGGAGACGAACCCGTTGATGCTGTTCGTGATGTAGCGGGTCTCATCGAGCGAGCGGATCTTCTCGGCGATCCGCCGGCCCCAGTCGGTGCCCAGCGGGTTCCCGGTCTCGGGGATCTCGTTGCCGATGGAGTAGAAGATCACCGACGGGTGGTTGAAGTCCTTCGCGACGAGCGCTTCGACGTCGCGCTCCCACCACTCGGGGAAGGAGAGGGAGTAGTCGAAGGCGGACTTGCCGATCGTCCACATGTCGAACGTCTCGTCCATCACGAGCATCCCGTGGCGGTCGCAGGCGTCGAGCATCGCCTGGCTGAGCGGGTTGTGGGAGCTGCGGATCGCGTTGAACCCGGCGTCCTTGAGCAGCTGCACGCGGCGCTCCTCAGCACGCCCGATGGTGGCGGCTCCCAGAACGCCGTTGTCGTGGTGGATGCAGGCACCGCGCAGCTTGACGGTCGTCCCGTTGATGCGCAGGCCCTCCATCGGGTCGAGCTGGAGGGTCCGGATGCCGAAGCGGGTCGTGCGCTCCTCCACCGCGGTGCCGGAGTCGCCGAGGGTGGTGGCCGCCGTGTACAGGAAGGGGCTGTCGACGTCCCACAGCTGCGGAGCCTGCACGTAGAGCCGCTGACGCACGACGGAGGCCGCGCCTGCACGGAGCGTGATCGGAGCGGTGTCGGTCGCGACGATCCGTCCGTCGGCGGCGCGCAGCACGGTGGAGACCGAGCGCTGCGCGGTGCCGGTGCTCTCGTTCCGCACGGTGGTCGCGATCTCGACGACGGCCCGACGGGCGTCGATGTCCGGGGTCGTGATCTGCACGCCGCCCTCGGGAGCGACGTGGACGAGCTCGGTGACGTGCAGCAGGACGTCGCGGTGGATGCCGACGCCGGTGTACCAGCGGGAGTCCTCGTGTGCGCGGGCCTCGACGCGGATCGTGTTGGCGGCGCCGTACTGCAGGAACGCGTCGAGCTCGACGGAGAACGTGGAGTACCCGAACGGGCGCTGCGCAGCGAACACCTCGTTCACGTAGACCATCGCGTCGCGGTGGACGCCCTGGAACTCGAGGGTGACGCGCTTGTCGCGGTACTCCTCCGGGACATCGAGCGTCGTCGAGTACTCGACGACCGCGCTGGGGAAGTAGCCCGTGTGCGACGTGCGTCCCGGGGCGTCGGTGCGGTCGCGGTGGATCAGCGCGTCGTGCGGGAGTCGAACGGACACCGCGTCGGCGGTCGCGCTCTGAAGAGCCTCGAAGATGCTCTTCTTGTCGCGGACGCTCCAGCCGTCGTTGAACGATGTGGTCGTCATGGTCTCTCCTTCGTGCGGGGCGGTCGCCCGGGTTGCGGTGGTGGGGGAAGCCCGCGGTGGCAGGCGGAGTCAGGCGGCGCGGGTCGCGTTCGCGGCGGATCGGATGCGGTCGAGGGCGACGAAGGTCCGGATCGACGCCTCCAGCGGGTGCAGTGGGTGCTCGGTGAGGCCTTGTCGGACGGCGTCGGTCACGGCACGCAGCATGGGCACGTACCCGTGACCTTCTGGTTCGAGTGCGGTCGTCTTCGGCGAGCGGAATGCGTCTGCGATGGTCCCCGCGTGGACGGTGAAGCGGGTTGTCGCCCAGAACGGGGCAGGGACGTCGATCCAGCCGAGGGATCCGCTGAGGGAGGCGCTGGGATCGATGTACTCGGTCATCGACGCTGCGAGGTCCGCGCGTCGTCCGCCGGCGTATTCCAGGGTCGCGCGGCTGACGACGTCCACGCCGTCGTCGCGCAGCAGATGGTCTGCGTGGATCCGCCATGGGGTTCCGAGCACGTCGAGGGCGAGGGTGACCGGGTAGATCCCTTGATCGAGCAGGGTGCTGCTGGATCGCGCTGCGGACCAGCGCTCGGAGTCCGCCGTGTCGAACGGGAGCCCGAACGAGGCTCGGATGCTGCGCACCTGCCCGATCGCTCCCGCTCGAACCGCGTGTAGGAGACTGCGGTAAGCGGGTGCGAACTTCATCCACATCGCCTCCATCGCGAACCTACCCGATCGGCGCGCCGTGTCCGCGATGATGCGTGCTTCGTCGGCGCTCACGCCGAGGGGCTTCTCGATCAGGACGTGCTTGCCGGCACGCAGCGCCGCGAGCGCGATCGGCAGGTGTGTCGCGTGCGGGGTGCCGATGTAGACGATGTCGAGATCGTCGTCGGCGAGCATCTCGTCGAGATCTCCGTGCACTCGTTCCGCTCTGGTCTCCGCAGCGAACTGCTCTGCGGTCGCGACCGCCCGCGAGCAGACCGAGAGCAGACGCGCGGTATCGAGGTGGGCGAGGTCGGAGCAGATGGAGCGTGAGATGTCGCCGGTACCGACGACACCCCACGTCAGTCGGCTCTCCGAGGCCGTCACCGGTCCCTACTCGGCCACGGCCGCGGCGCTTCCGCGCCGCTCGGCGAGGTCGCGCTGCATCTGAGACATGTTCTTGTCGATGTCGAGGAAGTAGATGATCACGGCCATCAGGATCGCCACGATCATCGGCAGCCACAGGTAGAGGAAGATCTCCACGTCGAGCGCCGACTGCGGCTGCGAATCCGCGAGGCCGTCGTACATGCCGAAGGCGAGCAGCCAGCCGACGAGGGCCGTGCCCAGTCCGGCGCCGAAGTTCTGGCCGGCGGTCGCGGCCGCATAGGTCATCCCGTCCAGACGGACGCCGCTCTTCCACTCTCCGTAGTCGACGACGTCGGCGACGAGGGCGAAGAGGGCCGAGGCAGTCGGGATACCGCCGACCGCTCGGATCAGGCTTCCGACGATCAGGAGGGTGAGGTTCGACGGGTCGACGAGCGTGATGATCGCGCCGATGACCGTCAGGCTCGTGCCGAACAGGATGGGCTTGCGCTTGCCGAAGCGGCCGATGATCGCGGGCATGAACCACATGCCCAGCAGGAGGGGCGCGAGTCCGGCGATGCTGAGGAGGCCGAACAGGCTCGGGTCCTCGAGGACGTCGGAGGCGAAGTAGATGCCGACGCTGGCGGTGCCCTGGACCATGAACTGCAGGAGGAAGAAGCCGAAGACGAGGAAGAAGTACGGGTTGCGGAACAGGATCCGGATCATCTTGCCCAGCGGCATCTTCGGTCCGGCCGTCGTGGTGACAGTGCTCGTGACGCGCTCCTTCGTACCGAGGAACACGATGAGCAGCGTGATCGCCGCGATGCCGCCGTAGATCAACGTCGTCGCCGTCCACCCGCCCTGACCGCCGCCGAACGCGGTCAGCAGCGGAACGGTCAAGGAGTTCACCAGGAGGGTCGTCAGGATCGCGCAGAAGGTCCGGATGACAGTCAGCGTCACGCGCGTCCGGGAGTCGGAGGTGATCACGGAGAGCAGCGTGTGATAGGCGAGGTTCGAGCTGACGAACCCGACGCCGAGGCAGAGGAAGTAGAAGACGAAGGCGTAGATCTCCTTGCCTGTCTCGTTCAGTCCCGCGGGAACGTTGAACAGCAGGACGAAGGAGATCACCAGCACCGGCATGCTGAAGAGGATCCACGGCCTCGCCTTGCCCCAGCGGGTCGAGGTCTTGTCGACCAGCGTGCCGATGATGAGGTCGAGTGTGCCGTCGAGCACGCGTCCGAACAGGAGAAGCGTTCCGGCGATCGCGGCGCCGATGCCGACCGTGTCGGTGAAGTAGAAGAGCAGGAAAGCGGACACCGGCGCGAAGATCAGATTCGCTCCGATATCGCCGACTCCGTAGGAGAGCTTCTCCCGCAGCTTCAGCTTCTCGCCTGAGCGGTCCTCGCGGATCGCCTGGCCGACAGCGTCTGCCGACAAGGCGGCGGTGACCGACTCCTCCGTGCTGAGGGCGACGGCGGCGCGCATCTGCTCGCCCTGCACCCGTCGAGGATCTTTCGCCATGAATGACTCCTTCGTCACATCGAGCACTCGTAGTTCGCCGAACGGCGACTGACGCGTGTTACTGACGCGCGTCACTAACGCGCGTCACCACAGTAGGCGTGTCCGCTTCGGCCGTCAACAGGGCTGTGTCAGACTTCAGGAATGACCTCGACGACTCCCGCTCGCCGAGCGACGAGCTCGGACGTCGCCCGACGCGCCGGGCTGTCTCGGACGACGGTGAGTCAGATCCTCAACGGGAACGTGGCGAGCTTCCCGCAGGAGACGCGCGATCGCGTCTCGGCCGCCGCGGCGGAGCTGAACTACCGCCCCTCTCGGGCCGGCCGCGCTCTCGCGACCGGCGTGAGCGACATGATCGTTCTCGCGATTCCCAGCGCCACCTTCGGCCCGAATCTGCAGAACGCGGTCGATCAGATCACTGAAGCGTCGGCGACTCTGGGGATGAGCGTCGTCGTTCGGTTCGCCGGCCGCGACACGGCCGCGACTCTCACCTCGGTCCTGGACCTGCGACCGATGGTCATCATCGATTTCGGAGTGTTCACACCCGAGCAGGGGCGGACCCTGGAGTCCGCTGGCAGTCGGCTCTTCCCACCGATTCCCGAATCCGGGCAGGATGCGACGGACGAGCTCGACGTCTTCGTCGGACGCCTCCAGGTGCGTGAACTCGTCCTCCGCGGGAAGAGGCACGTGATCTACGCCCAGCTGCAGGACTCCCGAGCAGCCCCCTACGGGGATTTCCGGCTCCAGGGCGTCCGATCGGAGTGCTCCGCTCACGGGTTGGCGGACCCCGTCGTGATCAGGGTGGAACTCGATGAGGACTCCGCCACACAGGCGCTCAGCTCAGCGCTCGAGACGACGGGAGACGACGCCGTCGCCGTGTGCGCCTACAACGACGACGTCGCCATCGCCGTCATCGCTGCCGCACGCAGGCTGGAGCTCCCGGTGCCTTCCCGAGTCGGCGTGATCGGGGTCGATCACACGATGCTCGGTCAGCTCGTCGCACCGCGTCTGACGAGTGTGCACATCGACCTCCCTCGGATCATCGACTTGTTCCTCGGTCAACTGACCGTGATCCGCGGTGCCGGAGCTGCAACGGCGGATGAGGTCACGGCTCTCGAGCCGAGCGACGTCGCGTGGGTGGTTGCAGGAGACAGCTGCTGACCGCACGCGCCACCTCGAAGTCGTCCCCTCTGCACAAAGCCCTGAAGGCGCCCATCAATCGGCCGGCTCGGCGCACTGACGTCAGCACTCGCGGGTCGACGGCTCCAGGCCCGGAGCCGGGCGGATCGTGAGGGTCGCGGGACCGCCCGCCACGACGGTGGCGAACGGGCCCGCGACGCCTCCGAGCTCAGCGGCGATGACGGTATCCGCGTCCCGACGAAGCGCCTCTTACAGCAGGTCGATCGTCGTCGTTGCGGCTGCCGCATCTCCGGAGAAAGCGGCGGCCTCGATGATCGCCGACGAAGCGGCGGGGACGAAACCGTCGTCGGTCCACCGGTGGGTGGGGCGAGTGGAGCCGTCGATCGTGATGGTTGCCGTTGCGCCGGCGTCGATCCACGCAGGGGCGAACCCGACGAGCACGCGATGCGGGAAGTCGTGAGCGTCGATGAGGGCGTAGAGCTGCACGACGTGGCGACCGGCTCGATCACCGGTGTTCGTGACGGTGACGGTGGCGTCGAAGTGCTCCTGTTCGACGGCGCTCACGGTGACGCGATCGATGCTGAACGTCGTGTACGACAGACCGAATCCCAAGGGGAACGCGGCGCGGTTTCCGTCGCGGTCGAGGAGCCGTTGTCCATGCCAGCGGTCGTAGGTGATCGCGGTGGCGTCGATGTCGAAGAAGGGCAGGTGAGCTTCATCGGCGGGGATGGAGTACGGCAGTCGGCCGGTGGCGTCGTGGTGGCCGAGGAGGACGTCCGCGAGGGCCGACCCTCCCTCTGTGCCGCTGTACCAGCCGATGAGGACGGCCGGAACCTCGTCCCGCCACTCCTCGGTGATGACGGCTCCTGCCGTCACGACGACCACGACGGTGCGCGGATTCGCCGTCGCAGTCGCGCGGATGATGTCCGCGTCGATGGGGCGAACGCGCAGGGATCGGCGATCGCCGCCCGTCGCCGATCCCATCACAGTGCCGCTGGCCTCGGTCATGAGGGCACTCAGGTCGACGCCTTCCGGGGCGGGGGGGAAGAGGGCGAGGAGAGAGGGGTCGTTCATGAGGTCGCCGAGGTACTCGCCCTCATCGGCTGAGGTGTAGCCGACGACGACGATCGCGACATCGGCGTCGGCGGACGCGGCTGCGGCCGCCGCCGGGTCATCGGCTTCCACGAAGTCGACTCTCGCACCTGGCACAGCGGCGCGGATCCCGTCCAGGGGCGTGACCACCTGCGGAGAACGGACGTTCGAGGAGCCCTCGTCGCCGGTGTTGGCCAGCCCCGCCAGCCGACCGATCACCGAGACGCGCCGCAGCGAAGCCGCGTCCAGGGGCAGCAGCGGGCGGCCGTCCACGTCATCGTTCTTGAGAAGAACTGCCGCAGTGGCGGCGGCTTCACGGGCCAGCGCTCGGTGCTCATCCGAGAAGACCACCTCGATCGACGGCTCTGCGTCGAGCTCGCGCGCGAAGAACGCGAGCTGTGTAGCGAGGATGCGCGTCCCGGCGCGCTCGACGTCGTCCCAGGACGCCCGCCCGGCATCGAGGTCGGCCGGCAGGGAGTGTGCCCGCTGCTGACGGAAGGGCTCTTCGACGTCCAGACCGGCGTGCAGGGACTTCGCGGCGTCGCGAAGCCCGAAGATGAAGTCCGAGACGGTGACCCCCTGGAAGCCCCACCTCTCCCGCAGAACGCCCTCCATCAGGGCCTCGTTCTCTCCCGCCCATTCGCCGTTGACGCTGTTGTAGGCGGTCATGATCCCATCGACGCCCTCCTCGACCGTGCGCCGGAAGTGCGGGAGGTAGACCTCGTGAAGGGCGGCGTCATCGGCGGTGACGTCCACCACGAACCGAGCGTTCTCCATCGAGTTCAGCGCGAAGTGCTTCGACACGGCCATGGTGTGGTGTCGGACCCCGCGAGTGAGAGCTGCCCCGAATTCACCGAGCGCGTAGCTGTCCTCGCCGTACGTCTCCTGCGCGCGCCCCCACGCGGGGTGGCGAGGCAGATTGATGCAGACACCTCCGAAGAAGTTCCCGCCCTGGGCCCGGACTTCCGCGCCGATGGCGATCCCGATCCGCTCCTCGAGCGCGAGATCCCAGGTGGCTCCGCGAGCCATCGAGACCGGGAAGGCGGTCGAAGCACCCATGACCGCGCCGCGGGGCCCATCGCTGAACCGGAGCCCCGGCACGCCGATTCGATCGATCCGGCCCATGACGATGGGGACGCTGTTGTATCGCTGCGCCATCTCCCCCATGCCCGGCCAGAAGTCGTCGTCGCCGTCGAGAAGACCCAGCTTCTCCTCCGCCGTCAGCTGAGCGAGGAGCGCAGCGGCCTCCGCTTGCGCGGCGCGACCCCCGCGCACGCGCTCTACGGCGTCATCGAACAGGGTGTGAGTGGTCGTCATCGACTTTCCTCCGATCGACCTCCGTCGGCGTTCGCCGCCGACTGAGGTGCTTCCAGGGTGGAACCGTTACCCGCATCAGTGCGGGTAAGGAGATGGTAGACATGAACCTGTGACTGCGCAAGAAGTGCCGGGTGGGGCTTCGGCCGGCACGCCTTCGCGCACACGCTTGGCTCCCGAGGTGCGGCGCGCGATGATCGTTGAGCGCGCCACGACGTTGATCTCCGAGCGCGGGTTCAACGCCTTCACCCTGCTGGGGCTCGCTGAAGCGTGCGGGATGACGCGGCGAGGGCTCGATCACTACTTCGGCTCCCGCGACGAGATCCTCATCGCCGTCCTGCGTCACCGCGACTCGGAGGACATCGCGCTTCTCGGTGACACCGGGGCGCCCAGGGATCGAGAAGCCACGTGGCGCGCCCTGGACGACGCCGTCCGTCGCAATGCGTCGCAGCGCGAGATCGTGCGGCTCTACACCGTGCTGGGTTCCGAATCCCTCGACCCGGCGCATCCGGCGCACGACTACTTCCAGGAGCGCGCCCGCTCCGCGCGGAAGACCTTTGTCGAATCTATCGAGTGCTGGCACCCCCGGCCCGAAGCGTTCGCAACAGTAGTGCTGGCACTGCTGGACGGAGTTCAGATCAGCTGGCTTCGAGACCCGGCTCTTGATCTCTTCGAGCTTTGGCGCGACGCGGGATCACTTCTTGATCGAGACTCCACTCCCTGAACCCCCGTCGCAACAGGCCGTCAGCATGATGGGCAGCCGTCTCTCTCGACGTCGACCTGACGCGCCGTCAGATTCCGCCAGCCCAGCCCTTCATCTGGATGCGACATGAAGCGGCGCTAGAACACCGTCACTTCACGCCGCGATCCAAAGATTTTCGCGGCGCTCAGTGTGGGGTCTGCGCGTACCGGTGGACGATCCCCATACGGGACGCAGCGAGCAACGGTGCGACGCGGGTTCGGCTGAGCGATGTCTCGACTTTGAAGAACCGTCCCCGCTTGTCCGTCGGCGAGGGTGACGGCTGGTCTTGTCGCCCGGCCGCCACCCCGCCCGGCTAGAGCACGCGCGACACGGTGACCGGGCCGAGAAGGCCGTAGTCCCGGATCGGCGTGACGTGCGGACCCGCGCTGCCCGTGGACATCAGCGCGATGTCGGGGATCCGGTCGTAGTAGCCGCGGGCGATGAGCCGGTTGTTCAGCGAGCTCGCCACTCGGACGACGATCTCGTTCGAACCGCTGCGGACGTCGTCCGTGATGTCCACGACGGGGTGTGAGGTGTCGAAGCCGCGGACGGGGCCGCCGTTGACACTCACCGATCCGAGTCCGCCGGACGTGGATCCGAGGTTGAGGATCAGGCGACCCGTGATCTCCTCGCCCAGGTCGATCACCGCGCGGTACTCCCCCACGCCCGACACCTCGGGGCCCACTCCGGCGAGGTCCTTCCAGGGGAGCAAAGTCCTGTCGGAGCTCGCGAGGTGCGTGACGGCCGTGGTCGGCTTGATCTCGCGGGTCTCGTAGCCAAGTCCGCGGTCCTCGGTGATGAGCTCGTTCTTGCCGGCGTCCCAGCTCTCGACGGTGATGTCCCACCCCGTGATCGTGGCGATGTCCGTCCGCTGTGCGGGGGTGGAATCCGCAATCGGCTCCGACCTGTCGAGGGTGAGTAGCGCGGATTCGCCGGGGGCGAGGGTGAGCTCGAGCACGGTCGTTCTGCCGGCGGTGCGCACGCCCTGGTGCGGGCGGGCCTCTCCGGTGTTCGCGTCGATGCGCGAGACGAGCCCAGTCCCCGGAAGCGCGATCTCGACCGTGGTCTCCGCGGCCGTCTCGTAGAGGAAGTGGTAGGCGAAGAGGTGGAGCTGGTCGCCGTCCTCGCGCAGGTACGTCAGCACGTCGCGGTTCTCGGCGGTGAACTCGGCGCGCCCGATCACGCCGAGCGCGCGCAGCGCTCCGACGGTCTCCGCCGGGTCGTCGATCTCGCGCACGGTCGACAGGGTGCGCAGCGCGGCGAGGGTGTCGGCGAGTTCCTGGTCGCGTCCGTCGAGTCCGGGTGTGCGGGAGGCCGCGCTCCCGTGGTGGGTGTACTGCTTCGCCATCAGCAGTTTCAGCTCGCGGGCACCGTTGACGATCAGCACGCGCAGTCCCGCTCGGGCCCAGTCGAGCAGAAGGGTGGCGGCGTCAGGATCGAGCGTCTCCTGATACACGATGAGTGCCTGGTAACCGGGACCGTCGGGCTGGACGAGTCCCTCGCTGGAGGAGACGTCGTCGTGGAGCAGCAGTGAGGCGTCGAGGAACTCGTACGACCAGCCGGCGTCCTGCATCCCGAGGTCCTGCCACCAGTGGTTCTCGCGGTTCCGCATCCAGCGAGTGCCGTAGGCGACCTCGTCCGGGACGCGCGATCCGTCATCATCGATGAAGGCCATGCCCGAGAGGTTGTCGACGAAGTGGTCGGTGCGGAGGATCCCGACGTCGATGCGCGGCCTCCCCTGGCGCAGGAGGTACTGGTAGCGCCCGATCGCGTCGTTCCACAGCGGGTAGAACTCCGATCCCGGCTGACGGAGGTCGAAGCGCTCCGAGAACATCGGCCACATGCCCTCGTGCCCGGGCCACTGAGTGGTCTCCTCGGCGCCGGCGACGCTCGCCCATCCGTGCAGGACGGTCTTCGTGACCCCGGCGGCGAGCTGGGTACGGATGATCTGATCGTAGAAGCGGTGGTCGAGCATGTGATGGCGCGTCGTCGCTCCCGTCTCGGACGAGTACTGCTTGCCGAACAGATGCGCTGGGCCCGCGAGGAGCCGGTACGCATCGATCTGCGAGCCGAACTCCAGCGACTCCGTCTCGATGCCGTCGACCGCGATTCCGGGACGGGTCAGTTCGAACGGCAGTCCGTAACTGATCTCGGACCGCAAGGTGATCCCGTTGGCATGCAAAAACTCGGAGAACGGCTGGAGCATGTTCTCGATGTAGAGATCGGTCAGGGTCCGCACGTAGTCGTAGCGGACCTTCTCGACGATCGCGCGCTGGTCGGCGCCGGCGTCGTAGTGGTAGACGGTCGAAGAGGCCATCATCTGCACCGAGCGGACCAGGAACGGTAGCCAGGGCGTGATGTCGTAGCCGCGGCGGCGGCGGAACTCCTCCGCGACGCTCGCTCCCCAGAACATCCCGCCGGCGCCCCAGGTGGAGAGCTCGAGGGAGTCCATGTACATCTGCGTACGCGGGTTCTTCGCGATCTGCTCTCGCAGGCCGGCCGTGAGAACGGTCGAGTCCCAGTACGCGGTGATGGCGTCGACGCCGGCGCGGTCGAGGTAGTTCACCGTGTAGTTCACGCTCGCGGAGGGATTGGCGGTCTGGCCCGTGCCGTGGGACCAGAAGACGAAGACGCGCCAGTCCCGGTCGTCCTCCGGCGCCCAGTCAAGTGCGTGCCCGGCGACGAGGGCGGTGAGATCGGTCACCGACGACGAGTCGAGGACGCCGTCCTCGAGAATGGCGGCCGCGACGACCGCTTCCAGCGTCTGCTTCGTCGGAGCTACACGGTGACCGGGCAGCATGCTGCCGCTGCGGTCCTCGGTCAGATCGATGCGGGGCAGGTCGCCGAAGACGGGAGCTGCGCGCGTCGCGTCGAGTGCGACGAAGTTCAGCTCCTGCGCCGCGGCGGGGTGGTCGGCGTCGATTCCGGGGAGATTCGCGTTCGACCAGTTCGTACCCGAGGTGAAGCTGACGGACATGCCGCGCGCGGTCGTCTCCTCCACGACGATCGCCGAGTCGTGGACCCACTCCTCCGCACCCCAGCCGTAGCGGGCGTGGTCGACGGCCTGCTCGTCCATGGCGAGGAACTCCATGCCGCCGAAGCCGAGGCGGTGCGCGGCGTCAATCTCCGATCGGAGGGTGACGTCGGTGTGCAGTCCTTCCGCAAGCCACCAGCGCAGCTCTGGACGGTAGTCGATGGGCGGCCGGCGCAGGGCGTCGCGGTGGTCGTCGAGTTGGGACATGGGGTTCTCCTCGTGAAGATCGGCAGGGAAAGTCAGAGGCTCCGTCAGGCGACGGATGCTCGCTCGTCCGCGGAGGCGAGCGCGGTCTCGGTGTCGAAGACGTTGTCGCGGTCGCGGGTGCGGAAGACGACGCCCGCCCAGACGACGCCCACCAGGGAGACGGCGGAGAGGATCCCGTACATCAGGCCCGGGCCCACCTGGAGCAGAAGAGGAGTGACGCTCGCCAGCGCGGCCGCGGCGAAGCGTGCCACGGAGAGGATGACGCCTTGTGCGGTGGTGCGAAGGAGGGTCGGGAACGACTCCTGCGTCCAGACCTTCATGATCCCCTCGAACGCGAAGGACGTTCCGACGACCTGGAACACGGTCTGGAGGAGGTAGGTGACGACGTTCACTCCGAAGAAGGTGTAGATGAGCGGACCGATGACGAGGGCGACTCCTCCGACGAGGAAGTAGCGGTATCGCACCGGCTTGTCCGCGATGCGCATGAAGATCAGCGACCCGATGATCGACAGCGGCAGCAGCGCGAGGCCGAGAACGGGCGCGATGCTGAGGTCGACGCCGCCGTAGTTGACGAGGACGTAGGTGCCGAACTGCCCAGTCGTGTTCGCGACCAGGTTGGTGAGCGAGTAGAACACGATCAAGGCGACGAGGGGCACTCCGTAGCGCGAGCGGAACAGCTCGCTCACGCCGGCGCGCTGAGCGCGGACGGTCCTCGCGCCGCTCTTCTGCTCAGCCTGCGCCGCCCGCCAGCTCTCGGACTCCGGGACAGAGAGGCGACCGAGCAGGCTGAGCAGCGCGAAAAAGGCGATCTGCCCGAACATCACGGCGATACCGAGCGAGCCCAGGCTCGCCACAGACGAGGCGACGATCGAGCTGACCACTGCGCCGGCCAGCCAGAGCAGCTGCGAGAAGCCGAGGAGTTTGCCACGGTTCTCGTCGGTCGCGGCCTCGGAAATCGTCGACAGCGAGACCGGGAGATCCGCTCCGGTTCCGAGGCCGAGCAGCAGAGCGGCCGCGAAGAGGACCGCGAACGGCGGAGAGATCATCAGCACGATCAGAGCCAGGATGTTGACGACCATCGTGATCGTGAACACCGGCCGGCGTCCGAAACGGTCCCCGAGCCGTCCGCCAAGAAGCGCGCCCACCGCCACTCCCAGAGTCAGCGCGCCCGATGCGACGCCGACCTGGAAAGCGTCGAGTCCGAGAGTCTGCTGGAAGATGATCACCGCGATGCCGAAGGTGATGATCGCGGCGGCGTCGACGTAGGACGCCATCCCGCAGACGAGGCCGACCCACCACGGGCGCACAGGGCGCGACTGACCCAGACGTGACATGACTTCTCCTTCGAAGCAACGACGTCGCACAGTGCGGGCGACGTCGTCACCCTACAGAGATGTTGTCCTCAGGACAACACTTTGATCAGCTCGGAAAAGCCGTTCCTGCAGCCGATTCCAACGGATGGCCCGGAAGCGCATCGAGCGAGGTCGCGAGCTTCACAAGGAGACGCTGGAGCAGATCCAGGTCACCCTGCTGCCACTCGCTCAGTGCAGAGCCGAACTCCACCGTCATCGTGTCGACGATCCTCTGCCCCACAGCTCGGCCATCGTCTGAGAGGACCACGACCACTCCTCGCTCATCACCCGGATCGACACCGCGAACGACCAGCCCCGCCTCTTCGAGGCGCCGGACGATCTTGCTGACGTTCGAGCGACCGGTCTGGATGGCGTCAGCGAGATCGGTGGGCCGGGCGGCGCCGCGGTAGACGAGCTGATTCACCAGCAGGAACGCGGGGAGGTCATCGGGGAGCGGAAAACCGCTCGAGGTCATCAGGCGTTCACGGAACGCGGTGGATGTGCCCCAGGTAACGATCGCCTGCATCGCCGTCCCGAGACCTGCACCGTCCTTCCCCATTAGGGGCACAGCGAGCCTCGCGATCATCGACGGACTCTCAGAGCGAACCACGTCGATCATCGTAGCTACGGCCGCCAACGCGGCCAGCGACCGTCGGACACCAGCTTTGAAATGTGCGCGACGTCCCGGTGGCCCATCTCCATACGGGACGCGCGGAACGCGAGCGATCATGCGTCATGACCGAACCGCTTCCTGCTGTCTTCGATCCGATTGCTTTCGAGATCCGGCTCGTGCAGGCGCGGCTCGATCGTGCCGATCAACACGTTCAGAAGTTCGGAGAGATCTGGGACGAGTACCTTGACACCAGACCGCACCGACTGGAACACACCGCAGAGACAGACGGAGTTCTGATCGTGCGGCTTGGGAGGATCAAGCCGCTACCCGTCGAGTTGTCGGTGGTCTTCGGTGAACTGCTCTACGAGCTTCGCGCAGCGCTCGACAACTGCTTGTACGCGGTTGCCGTGCTCGTCTCCGGCGAGAACCCGCCGCCCAGCGCTGCGAGGCTCGAATGGCCGATCAGAGGGACTCCGACGGAGTGGAAGAACCAGGCCAGCAGGTACCGAGACCTTCCGCCGGTGATTCAGGAGGCGCTCGAGAAGGTCCAGCCCTACCAAGCCAAGCTTCCTGGGTGGAACAGCCTCGCCATCCTTCACGAGCTCGCGCGAGTGGACCGGCACAGATCGATGCACGGCCTCGGGCTCTACCTCTCTCACCTGCGCATGAAAGTGGACCTCCGCTACATCGAGGTCCTCAGCCGGGGACACCCGGGCATCATCGGCGACGGCGACCAGATCGTGCGTCTTCGTCTCGCAGACAGCGTGACCCTCTCCCCTGACAACTTCGACCTGACACTCGAGTTCGACGTCGACGTAACTGATGTGACCGAGAGCATCGGCCCCTCGGGGCGGCCTGGTCGGCCCTGGGGGTCGCTCGACAAGCGCTTACGAGCTCTCGTTCTAGCCATTAGGCAGTACACGACCGAACTTCCTGGCATCGCGGCAGACCACGTCCTCGCCCAGGAGCCGTGACGGGCGGAGGGGAACAACTTCTATCTATAGACGGGTTACGTTGGGTGGAACCGCACGGGAGGCGTCGTGAGCGAGGGTGCTGCTAGCGAAGCCCGCGTAGCTGCCGCGACAGCCGCGCTCCGCGACTTCATGGAGTCGAACCTGGTGGTCAGCCGCATCGAGCTCGAGGCGAAGCTCATCGAGGTCCACCTCGGCTCGACTCCCTTCGAACCTCATCACCTCACCACGGCCGCCCGCAACTTGGAGGCGGAGGAGGTCATCGAGCACGAGGCTCGGGAGACCCGCGGTGGTCGCCCAATTCCCCTGTATGTCGTCGGCGACCTGACCAGGCGCCGGCGAAGAGTGGAAGATGCGTCGGCCCGGAAACGCCTTCTGATGGCGCGGTACTACTCCTACGTCCAAGGGGCGGCGAGGTCAGTACCGGTCGCGGCAAGGAAATCCGCAGCGAGCCTGCGCCCGAACCCCGGAATCGATACCAGCAGATCCGCGGACCTACTGTCCTGCAGAACGGCTTCGATCTCCGCGTCGAGCTCCGCCACCTCGTCCCGGATGCGGAGCAGATCACGCGCAGAGCGACTGACCAGCCGGGCCGCCGCCCCCTCCCCCACAACGACCGACGTCTGCTCGCGAGCAGCGTCGACCGCCGTCTTGGCCACGGCCGCTGACTTCCAGCACCCCTGCCCCTTCAACCACGACGCCAGCCGGCTCTCCCCCATCCTCCGGATCGCGGACGGTGTCGCGTACCGGGTGAGCAGCACCAGAGGTCCCCTGGTCGTCGCGTAGATGTAGAACAGCGGCTGCG
This sequence comes from Rathayibacter sp. VKM Ac-2805, assembly GCF_009834265.1. Lineage (NCBI taxonomy): Bacteria > Bacillati > Actinomycetota > Actinomycetes > Micrococcales > Microbacteriaceae > Rathayibacter > Rathayibacter sp. VKM Ac-2805. Next base: position 532,269 of record NZ_CP047185.1, on the reverse strand, counting down.
CGTACGAGCTCAGCAGCGTCTGCAGCAGCCCCGTCCCGCCGTGGTTCAGATCCGTCGCCCAGGCGACGTCGGTTCCGCCCGGCAGGGATGCGACGTCGCCCATCAGGGTCAGGATCGCCGCTTCTCGGTTCTCGAACCGCTGCGAGAGCAGCTTGGTTCCGTTGCCGTCGATGACGACGCAGTGGTGTTCGGTCTTGCCGGCGTCGATACCGGCCCAGAGTTGGGGCACGCAGGGTCCTTCCGTTGAGGGGTGCGGTGCGCCGTGAACGACCGTGCCGGCATGTCCTTACTGGGCGATCTGGTCGCGTTTCTCAATGAGCGGTCCTGCCGCTGCGGGGTCCCGGGCGGCTCATCACGGCGTGCCATCAGGCGGCTGAAGGCGGTCAGCCATACCCGGGACCCCTGGCGCGTTCCGGAGCCTACAACTGCCCCGAATCCACGGAAATAACGGTAAGGAGGGCGGAGGAGGAGCGGCTCCCTCGACGGTCAGGGTCGGAAGACCGCCCGCACGCATCCGTCGGTCTTCTCCTTGAACATGGCGTAGCCGGCGGGGCCGTCCTCGAGCGGCATGACGTGCGTGGCGAGGTGCTCGGTGACGATCTCGTCTCGCGCCATCCTCTCGAGGAGCATCGGGATGTACCGGTGCCCGTGCTGCTGAGCGGACCGGAGCGTGAGGCCCTTGTTCATCACCGCCCCCAGAGGGAACTTGTCGACGAAGCCGCCGAAGACGCCCAGCACGAAGAGGCTTCCGCCCTTGCGCGCGGCGAAGATCGCCTCGCGGACGGCGGTGGGCCTGTCCGTCTGCAGCCGCAGCTGCTGCTTCACCTGGTCGTAGGCGAAGTCGGGTCCGTCGCGGTGCGCCTCCATGCCGACCGCCTCGATGCACACGTCGGGGCCGCGCCCGCCGGTCAGCTCGCGGAGTTCGGCCGTCACCTCGCTGGTCTCGTAGTTCATGGTCTCCGCGCCGATGACCTGCTCGACCTGGGCGAGCCGCTCCTGGAAGCGGTCGATCACGATGACGCGCTCGGCGCCGAGCAGCAGCGACGCGCGCGCCGCCATCTGGCCGACGCCGCCGGCACCCCAGACCGCGACGGTGTCTCCGGGCTTCACACCACCCAGATCCGCGCCCATCCATCCGGTCGGGGCGGCGTCGGAAGCGAAGAGCGCCCGCTCGTCGCTCACCCCTTCCGGGACGGAAAAGGCCCCCTGGTCGGCGTAGGGCACGCGGATGTACTCGGCGTGGCTGCCGGCCCACCCGCCCAGCGCGTGGGAGTAGCCGTAGCAGCCGCCGGGCGCCTGGCCCCAGAGCATCTCGGGGATCCCCGCGTTCGGGTTTCCGTTGTCGCACAGGGAGTAGAGCTCGTTGCGGCAGTACCAGCACTTCCCGCAGCTGATGAACGAGCAGACCACCACACGATCGCCCACCCGGTGCTTCGTGACGGCCGATCCGACCTCGACGATCTCGCCGATGAACTCGTGACCGAGCACGTCGCCCGCCCGCATGGTCGGGACGTACCCGCCGAGCAGGTGGAGATCCGAGCCGCAGCTCGTGCTCAGGGTCACCTTGACGATCGCGTCCTGAGCATTTTGGATCCCGGGATCCTCGACGGTCTCGACCGAGAGCTCGTTCACTCCGGTCCAGCACAGAGCCTTCACAGCACACCTCCGCCTTTCGCCTCGTCCTCTGCTTCGTCGACCGCGCCACCGAGCAGGGTGCGCGGTCGTTCTCCGTGCGGTCTCGGGGTCGCCCGCAGGACCTCACCCGTCTCGAAGATCTGCTTGGCGTCGCGCAGAGACTCGCGCAGCGCCTTCCCCGGATCGTCGCCCACTCCGGCGTCGGCACCCTCGCGGACCCGGGCGTGCACCTCGAAGCCCTTGTCGCCGGGAGCCGGATCGATCCGGATCTCGAGCGACTCCGCCAGACGCGCCAGCGGCTCGGGATATCCTCCGCTCTCGAAGTCCCGGGCCTCGCCCAGGACGGTGACCGCCTTCCACCCTTCCGGGTGGGCCCCGTCCCCGTCGGACTCCCGTTCCTTCTTGACGAGGGAACGGGCGACGAGGCCCACCGCGACCCCTGCGATGCCGACTCCGACTGCCGCAGCTGCTCTTCCGGCCATGATCACGCCGCCTTTCCCGGCTTGAGGACGACCTTGGTCCACCCGTCGTCCCGGTTGTCGAAGTGCTCGTAGGCGTCCGGCGCCTGCTCGAGCGGCAGCTCGTGACTGACGATGAACGACGGCGTCGCCTTTCCCGCGGCGATCAGGTCGCGGAGCCGGCGGTTGTACTTCTTGACGGGCGCCTGTCCGGTTCCCATGGTCTGGCCCTTGAACCAGTGCAGGCCGATGTCGAAGGCGATCCGCCCCTCCTTCGCGAGCTCGTCGGGGCCGCCGGGGTCCTGCGGCACGAAGACGCCGACGGTGCCGATCCGCCCGGTGAAGCGCACCGACCGGACCAGGCGGTTCAGCGTGAGGTCCGGCTGCTCGTCGCCGCCGGGGTCGTGCGCCTGATAGCCGACGCACTCGCAGCCGTTGTCGGCGCCGAGCCCCATCGTGTGCTCGAGCACGGCCTCCACAGGATCGACCTTCGAGTCGTCGATCGCGATCGCCCCGATGGACTCCGCCAGTCGAAGTCGATCCGGATGCCGATCCACGACCATGACCCGGCTCGCACCCTTGATGGTGGCCGACAGCGCGGCCATGAGTCCGACGGGGCCGGCGCCGTAGATGACGGTCTGGTCTCCTGGCTTCACTCCCGCCATCTCGGTCGCGTGGTAGCCGGTCGGGAAGATGTCGGCGAGCATCACGTAGTCGGCGGACTTCTCCTCCGCGTCCTCTCCCAGGCGGAGGCAGTTGAAGTCGCCCCACGGCACCCGCAGCAGCTCGGCCTGGCCTCCGGCCCACGGCCCCATGTCGGCGAACCCGTACGCCGCACCGGCCCCTTCCGGGACGGGCTGAGCGGTGAGGCAGTAGTTGGTCAGCCCGCGCTCGCAGTTCTTGCAGTGCCCGCACGCCACGTTGAACGGCAGGACGACGTGATCCCCCACCTTCACCTTGTCGACGCCGTCGCCGACCTCGATCACCTCGCCCATGTTCTCGTGACCGAACCACCGCCCGGTCTCGAAGCTGGTGCGCCCCTCGTACATGTGCAGGTCGGACCCGCAGATGTTCGTGGTCGTGATGCGCACCAGCACGTCGGTGGAGCGCTCGATCCGCGCATCCGGGACGTCTCTCACCGCGACTGTGCGCGGCCCCTCGTACACCACTGCTCTCATGCTCGTTCCCCTCCCGTTCGCGACGTTCCGTCGAAGCCGCCGCGCGCCGGTCGACCCGGCGACACCTCGATCTCACGCCCACGGACCGGGAGGCGCCATCGGCAGGACTGCCGATGCGGTCTGCCGTCGAGGGGGTCCCCGTGAAGGGAGTCCTGGTGGTATCCCGGTAGCAACGGTCTTCGGACAATCCCTTCGTTTCCCCTGCCCCTGGTCCTGAGGTGGTCGAGTCCCGTGTCACGCACTGCCGCGCTCCACCTCGCCGAGACGGCCGCGCGCCCGGGCCCGGTCCACGAGCGGGCGCAGGCGATGCTGGACGAGCTGCAGCACCACATCCCCTTCGACGGCGCGTGGCTGGCGCTGGCCGAGCCGAAAGGCACGGGATACCGCTCGGTCGCGAGCACCGACCTCGACGAGTCCTGCATCCGCTACCTGAGCGGTCCGCAGATGGCGCTCGACATCGAGAGGACCGGTGCGGATCGCGAACGGCCCCCCATCAGCCTGTCGGACGTCCCCTACTCCCCGAGGGACCTGCAGACCTGGGCGGAGTGCCTGCTCCCCGCGGAATTCCACGAGACCCTGTCCGTCGCTCTGTTCGAGGACGGCGGCCGGCACGTGGGCTTCATGACGGTGCTGTTCCGAAGCGCGGAACCGCCGTCGCCTGCGGTCCGCCGACGCCTCGCTCGACTCGTGCCGACGCTCACCTCGGGCATCGACCCCGTCCGCTCGCTCGCCGCGTCGGCCTCGGTCGTCGGCGGAGCCGGAGCAGGGGTGGTCCTCCTCCCCGACCACGGCGTCACCTCCCTTCCGGGCCTCTCCCCGGACGAGCTGCTCACCGCCGATTCGGCTCTGATCGACGCCGCGAGGGACGTCATCGCCGAGGGGCAGGACTACGCCTCGTTCCTGTGGCCCCGCTGACGCCGGCAGTCGCCGGACGGCTACGTGCGGGTGACGGTGCTGGCCTGCGAGAGAGAACTCGCCGCAGTGACCCGCGGAGTCGTCGTGCTCTCCCCCGCGACACGCCTGCGGGGGCTGACACCGCGGGAGCTCGAGGTGCTGGGCCACGTGATCGAGGGGTGCTCCAATCTCGAGATCGCCCGGGCGCTGGGAGTCGCTCCCCGCACGGTCGCCGCTCACCTCGAGCACATCCTGGTCAAGCTGGACGCCACGTCCCGCACGCTCGCGGCCGTTCGCGCCGAGCGCGCCGGCCTCTACGTCCCCCTCTCGCGAGCCCGGCCCGGATGAGCTCCGCGCGGAGCATCACTGCACTGCGCGACCGGACGACGACCCACCGATCAGAAGGGAACCGTCATGTCCCACCTGTCCGTCAAGGCCGGTGTCGCCGCAGTCGTCGGCGTCGCCGTCGCGGCGATCGCCGCGCTCCTCGGTGTCCCCGATCTGTCGCCTCTGCTCGGCTGGGCGATCGCCGCGGCGGTGTTCCTCGTCTGGGCCTGGTCGACGGCGTGGCCGGCCGGCCCGGAACGCACCCGCGACCTCGCCCGCCACGAGGACCGGTCCCGGAAGCTGGTCGACTCGCTCATCATCGCCGCCACCTTCTTCAGCCTCGTCCTCGTGGTCGTCGCACTCCTCCGCAGCCAGCAGAAGGACCCCGTCGGATCCGCGGCCGCGATCCTGGCGGTCGTCGGGGTCGTCGCGGCCTGGGCGCTCGTCAACACCGTCTACGCCTTCAAGTACGCGCGCATGTACTACCTCGACGACCGCCACCGCTTCGACTTCGACCAGGACGAGGACCCGTCCTACAGCGACTTCGCCTACACCGCGTTCTCGATCGGGATGGCCTACAGCGCGAGCAGCATCACCCAGTCCTCCACCCCCTCACGCCGCGTAGCCCTGGCCCACGCCCTGCTGTCCTACTTCTTCGGCACCTTCGTCGTCGCCGTCGCCATCAACCTGATCACCGGCCTCACCCAGGGAGGGTGAGGAGCGCCGCACATCCTCAGGCAGGCGTGTCGGAGCTCGATACTGATGTCATGGCATCACCCCTCGTCTCCGACGTCGCTCACTCCGGTCTCACCGTGGCCGACCTCGACGACGCGCTGGTGCTGTGGTGCTCCGGTCTCGGGTTCGTGCTCGAGCGCACCTTCACGCTCGACGTCGACGTCACGGCGGCGACCACCGGCGTCCGTGGAGCCGTGATCCGCGCAGCGACGCTGGCACTCGGCCCCCACCGGGTGGAGCTGCTGCAGTACGACCCGCCCCGACAGCTCGAATCCGCCGGCTCGCCCGCACAGGTCGGCACGGTGCACATCGCGCTCACGGTCTCGGACCTCGATCGTGTCCTCGAGCTCTGCGCTGGACACGGCTGGAGACCGGTCGGGACACCTCACCGGATGACCGGTGGCGCCCGAGCCGGCACGCGCATCATCTACCTCGAAGGTGCCCTCGGCGGATTCCTCGAACTGATCGCGCCCCCGCAGCTCCCGTAGGCCGCGTCGGCTATCGCATCTCGTCCGGTTCTCGATGTCTCGACCACCGACCGCTCCCCTGACGCGTGTAGCGGCAGGATCGACTCCGCTGCCTCACTGGTGCCGGAACGGCGTCTCGCAGGCGGAACGCGATGCCGAGCGCGAGCCGGGCCACTGACCAGCCTCGGTGTGAGGCGGTTCGGCTGATCACCGGCAAGCAGGGGCGCGTCGTGTCGTTCTCGTCGAGCGCGACGGTTCGGAGTCGGCTCGACGCACGTCGAGACGGTGAGACCGCCAGCCCTGCTTGGGGGGCGGCAGTGCGCGCAGACCATAGGACAGAGTGGGCTGACGGCGCAGTGTAGATCGCCTCGGATTCGGAGGCCCCTGTGCCGTTCTTCCCTGCCCATCGAGCGAAGCGCCGCTGGAACCGTACAGCCGGCGTCGTCGCGGCTATCGCGCTCCTGGGATCCGGATTCGCCGTGTCAGGCGTCGACGCTGTCTTCGCTCAGGACTCGGTGGGCGGATCGGCCACGGGCTCCATCGACTGCCCGGCGATTCAGCGGAGCGTCGGGGAGCTCGGGGTGGGAAGTCCGCCGCCCGACCTGGGAAGCCCGCCTGCCGCAGCCGAGGTCGGCGAATCGCTGTTCTCCTCCACCGCGAAGGATCTGCTGAAGAGTGTCGTGGGGAGCGCTCTCGGGAAGGTCGGTGACGTCGCCTTCGGGTGGGTGGTCAGCGAGCTGACCGGCCCGACGAAGCCCACGAAGATCGAGGCGGAGGAGCTGCAGGACCTCGCGGACCTCAAAGCGCAGGTCACTCAGGTGCAGACGGAGATCGCGGACCTCGGCAGAACCATCCAGACCGATGTGAGTGCCCTCGCGACCGAGATCGATCAGGACGCGAAGTGGCAGACCTTCGTCACGAAGTCGACTGCAGCGAACACGGCGTTGCAGAAGGTCGAGGACGACATCCAGCAGGTGTGCGAGATCACCGAGCTCCACCGCGACGACGCCGAAGCATCGGGTGTGACCGAGTCGCTGACGCAGGAGGAGATCGACAGTCTCAAGGAGGTCGCCGAGAACGGTCAGGCCAACTTCAACGCGCTCAGTGCCGTGCTCGTCGGAGACGACATCACGGGCGGACTGTTCGAAGCGTACCGAGACGTGCTGTGGTCGGTGAAGGCGGTCGGCAGCTCGAGCCCCTCCGCGACACTCCTGTCCGCTGAGGACGCGAACACCTTGCAGTCGCAGGTCGCCTACTACGGGAACATCGCCACTCTTCATCTTCAAGCGTTCGCCGAGGTCGTCCACTCTCCTCAGGTTCAGACGCGCCCCGCACTGCTCGAGCAGTACTACGACAACAGCTGGGTACCGGCGATCCAGGAGTGGTCCCTCCTCGGGAATCGCAATCTACCCACCCTCCCGGCCGGCACGAGCGTCGACCTGCTCCAGGAGAAGCTGACGGATCCGAGCAACGGAGACGTCTCGGGAACCATCCGTCTGTGGACCACGGAGACGGTCACGCTCGCGGGCTCCGCTCAGAACTCGTACTGCATGGCCTCCGTCACCTGCTACGCCCCGGAGTGGGCAGCGACGTCGAGCGCTCGGAGCGAAGCTGTGCTGCGCGCCTCCGTTCTGCCGAACTTCCCACCGCTGAGCCTTTCTGTCGGTGCCGAGCAGCTCGGTCTGACCGGCTGGCGCGTCCCCACGGACGACGACTTCGCCTCCCTCGTCATGACCCGTCCCTCGCGCATCAAGAATCCGCCGTCCCTGATCACGATTCCCCGAGTCGAGGACGGCGTCTCGCAGTGGGCGGAGATCGAGAACGTCCCCGCCCTCCAGTACCAGCCGATCTCCAATGGAATCGACACGTCGAACACCATTCCACCGGTCGTCGTCGACTCCGACAGCGCACAGGTTCTCGTCTTCACCAGCAACCCCTACTCCGGCCCGGAGCGCCTGACCTTCGCCGAGGACGGCATGGATCCGACCGCGAGCTTCGGCGGACGCTTGATGCTCGTGCAGGACCTGCCTGTCGGACCGCCCGACACACCCCTGTACCCGGACGCGTCCGCGGACTCCCGCGCAGCGGACGCTGTCGAGGAGGCGGCAAGCGCCGCAGCACCGCCGTCCGCGTCCGCTTCCACCCTCTCGAACAGCTCCGCGATCGGCGACGCGAGCCCCGTGACGTACACGGCGCCGGCGCAGTGCAACACCGACGACCCTTACGTCCAGCCGCAGGGCTACAACGGCATCAGTGTCACGGTCTCGGGTGCCGCGGGTGGTTCGCGCGCAGGCGAGGACGTCATCTTCGATGAGAGCTACCGGTACGGAGGACGGGGCGGAGTGGTGAACGCGGTCCTTCCCGTCAGCGCGGGCACACAGCTCTTCGCCGGTGTCGGAGGCGCCGGTGGATTCGTCGACGGCAGCCAGCGAGAGCGAGGAGCAGCGGGAGGCATCGGCGGTGGTGGCGGCGGTGGCACCTGGACCAGCGACACCGATCTCGGGCGGCAGGCGGGCGCGGGAGGAGGTGGCCTGTCCTCCATCGCTCTGGATGACGAGTGCCTCCTTCCGCTGGTCGTCGCCGGCGGCGGTGGCGGCGCCGGCGCCGCCGCGTCGGCTTTCGATGCTGACGCGGCGCGAGACGGAGGGAACTCCTGCGTGATGAACGGCTGCATCCCTTCGAACAGCGACAGCACGCTCGCAACGAACAGCTACTTGACCGGCGCTACGGCCCCCGACGGAGAAGGAGAGGATCCGTACAGTGACAACGGCCTCGGCGGAGGCGGAGGCGGAGGTTTCATCGGCGGTGGCGCGAGCCGTCTCGGCGGCGGAACCGGAGGCACCAGCTTCGTCGCGGACGGCGCGCTGAGCTCCTCGTTCACCGTCGGCTCCAACGACTCCGGGACGAACGGGTCCGTGACCATCACCCCGGTCGTCATACCGGAATTCACCATCGGCTTCGTGGACAGTCAGTTCGAGTGGGTGCTCGTTCGAGCCGACCAGTCCGTTCGCGCAGATGTTCCGCAAGACCTGCTGCCCGACTCGTCGATCGTCGAGTGGAGAACGGTCGCCGAACCGGCGAGCGTCTCTCCGAGCGGAACCCCGATCGTCCGCCTCCTGGACACGGTCACCGGGAACTGCGCGACAGGCCGGGGAGTTCTCAGCTTCAACCAGATCGTCACACTCGAGCCGTGCGCGGACAGCGACGACAACCAGCGCTGGTACCTCCAATCGACCGCCGTCGACCCGTCGAACGGCTCCGTCAACTTCAGGACCATCGGGGGAACGGGTCTCGCTGAGGCCGTCTCGCAGCCTGTAGCGGCGTTGTTCCTCACACCCCTGAAGGCGCCGCCGCTGTCCGACAACCTCTCGGAGACCCCCGGCAGTGGGCCCTCCGACCCAGCGCCGACCCCCACTACCGACCCCGCGGCCAGCCCCTCCCCCTCCACGACGAGCGGCCCGGTGAACGGCGATCTTCCGACCGACCACTCGCCGCGACCAGCAGCTGACAGTGGCGGACTCGCATCCACCGGAGTGGAAGGACTCCTGCTCCTCGCCACATCGATCGCCCTGATCGCACTCGGTGGGCTGGTCATCATGTCCACGCGGCGCCGCCGAGCATGATCATGGCGTCGTCTTCGCTGCGACGAAGTCACAGAAGGATTCTCAATCAGATTTGTCAAGCCAGCGGGGGTGGTCTGGCTCGGTCGTCCTTCCTTCTCTCCCAGCGTTTTTTTGCCTGGAAGGCACGTAGTGCCGAGCAGGGTCGAAGACGGGAGCGCAACCCGGAGGGCGGAGGAGGAGAGGTTGTCGGCGCGGTGTGAGGGAGCGCAGCGACTGCGTGCCGAGAACGTCGGAGGAGCCGGCCGCGAAGCGGCTTGCGTGGACGCCGGAGGCCCGTACGCTGCCGAAGGCTTCCAGGCAAAAATGCGCGCAGCGCACAACACCGCGCCGACCAGAGGTCGGCGTCCACTTGCTCGCGGAGTCTTCCGCCGAGAGATTTCAGCCGGCTTCAAGATGCGCCCCCTCCTGGGAGGCTGTCGGCTTTCCACCAGCTACGCGTCGAGCGGCGTCCGCCTGGTGTCGATAGAGCGCTGACTTCGACCTGGCGGACGGGTTCTCGGACTGGTGACGCGGCTACTGTCGGACGTCCCTGGCAAGGTTTCGGGACTGAGCGCGACGAGAGGAACTGCGATGAAGAGGAAGTGGCCGCGCGACAGGTACACCGGTACCGGCGGAGGACTCAACGCCAATGAGGGCGGGGGACTCTACGCTCACGGAGGCGGCGGAGCTGACAAGTACAACGGCGGCGGGCTCGACAAGTACAACGGCGGCGGCCTCGATCAGTACAACGGCGGTGGGCTCGACAAGTACAACGGCGGCGGCCTGGACAAGTACAACGGGGGCGGGCTCGATCGCTACAACGGCGGCGGCCTCGACAAGTACAACAAGGGGGGCCTCGACAGCTCGCCTGGCGGAGGTCTTTACACGGGCCGATGCGACGAGCCCTACATGTCGTGCACCCCTCCGATCGACGTCTTCGTCAAGGAGCTTCGCGCTCGCGGTTACACCGCAGAGGCTGACGAGATCGCGAAGGCGCACGAGCTGGACTGAGGCACGGACGCCACTGGCCTGCGGCTACTGCTTCGTCGGCCATGAGCGCACGAGAGCGGCGTCAACCCTGAGGTCGACGCCGCTCTACTTCCGGTCAGGAGACGGTAACCACCCGCACGTCCCAGGCCCCGAGCTGCAGAGTGGCGCCTTCTGCGAGGTCTTCGCCGGAAAGGACGTCTCGCGCTCCGCTGGGGAGCGTGTAGGTGCTCGGCTCCCACGTCCAGTTGTGGATCACGTGCACGGTTTCGCCGTGCCGGTTGATCGCGGAGTGCACGGTCTGGGTGGGTCCTTCCGGTCGCCACGACGGGGTGCCCGAGCCGACCTCGACGGCCCAGTCCATGAGCGCGGTCGCAAGCTCCGGGTTGGGGACGGTGCCCACGTACGTGACGCGGCCGGAGCCGTGGACACGGGTCGTGGCGGCGGCCCACTGGCCGAAGTGCGGGTGGTCGTAGCGCACGAGCACTTCGGCGTCTTCGACCTCGACTCCGTCTGCCCAGAGCGTTGCTGTCGCGTCGGTGGGCAGGTCGAAGAAACCTGCGCCTGCTGCTCCTGCTCCGGGCAGGAGCGGGAGGGGGTTCTGCAGGTTGCTGAACTCCTCGTACCAGATGCCGGCCGCGTCGGTGAGGTGTGCGGGCTTGCGCTCGAGGCGGGCGCGCTGCTCCTGGTCCTCATAGCCGGTGCGGATACCGACGATGAGGTGTCCGCCGGCGGCGGCGTACTTCTCGAGCCACTGCAGCTGCGAGTCGTCGGCGATGGTGAACGCTGCGGCCACGAGCACGGGGTGTACAGCTGCGTACTCCTCGGGTGTGGTTTCTGCGAGCTGGCGGGGGTGCACGATGCCGCTCTGCAGGCCGGCGTCGAAGGTGCCGCGCGCGAACGCGTCGACGACGGTGTGGTACGCCCGCCGGTCGGGCGTGTGAGGGGTGCCGAGCGAGGGGTGCTCGTTCTGGGCCCACTTGCTCTCCGAGGACCACAGGATCTGCACGTCCGCGTGGGGGGTGAGCTCGGTGACCCGGTCCCCTGCCTGCTTGAACTCGGCGCCGAGGGCGGCGAGTTCGCGGTAGACGCGGCCGGGTTCCTGGCTGTGCGGGAGGATTCCACCCCAGTAGGTCTCGGTGCCGTAGTGCAGCGTGTGCCAGTGCCAGTACTCGATCATCGTGGCGCCGCGCGAGACGAGGGCCCAGGCTGCTTGGCGGTACTGCCCGGTGTAGGCGGGCTCGTTCAGCCATTCGGGGCCGATGGCTTGCGCGTTGGTCTCGGTGATGAGGAACGGCGCCTGCTTGGTGCCGTACATCCGGTCGGCGGAGAGGATGATCGTCCACGCGCCGGTCGTCATCCAGAACTGCTCCGACTGCTCGCGCAGGGGCAGTTCGAGGGAGTCCTGCATCCGGTAGTAGGGGTTTCCGGCGGTGATGTCGAGGGCGGCGCCGAGCTGTCCTTCTTCCGCTGTGGGGCGGTCGTAGGAGATGCAGGTGGTGACGAACTGGTCCTCGCGGGAGTACTCGCGGACGACGTCGGCCTGCCAGGAGATGAAGCCGGTGGTGACCTGCGCCTGGAAGCGGCGCCAGGCGAGGTCGTACTGCGCCTGCGCGTTCATGTCGGGACGCCAGAGGTCGGCCCAGGTGGTGAGCAGATGTGACCAGTAGGTCAGGCCCCACTCGTCGTTGAGCTTCTCGACGGTGCCGTACTCGTGGCGGAGGTGATCCACGAAGCGCTGGAACACCTGGTCGTTGTGGAGGGGGTAGAAGCCGGGCTCGTTGTCGACCTGGTAGCCGATGACGGCGGGGTGCTCGGCGTAGCGGGCGATGATCTTGCGGATCACGCGTTCGGCGTGGAAGAGGAACGCGGGGTGGAGGTAGTTGATCTCCTGCCGCGCGCCCCAGCCGAGCCGCTTGCCGGTCTCGAGCTCGGCGTTGATCTCGGGTACTTCCCGCGCGAGCCACATGGGGATCGCGTAGGTGGGGGTGCCGAGGATCACGTTGATGCCGTGCGCGTGCGCGGCGTCGAGGACGGGCTGGAGCCAGTCGAGGTCGAACACGCCGTTCTCGGGCTCCCACGTCGACCAGACGGATTCGCCGACGCGAATGACGGTGAAGCCGGCCTCCTGCATGAGTCGCATGTCTTCTTCGAGCCGCGGCGAGGGGTGGTACTCGTGGTAGTACGCCGCGCCGAACAGGACGGAGTCGGTGAGGTGCTGCATAGGGTCCTTCCGAGGTGGAATGGGGAGGTTCGAGGGCGGGCCGGTCAGCCCTTGATGGCGCCGGCGGTGAGGCCGTCGAGCAGCTGCTTGCGCAGCAGGAAGAACACCAGGATCGTCGGGACCGAGGCGAGCACTGCGCCGGCGAGGACGAGGTCGTAGGAGCGGTTCTCGGATGCGTAGAGCACGTTCAGTCCCAGCGGAAGCGTGTACTGCGAGGAGTCCGAGAGCAGTACCAGCGGCCAGAGGAAGCTGTTGTACGTCTGCAGGAAGCCCCACACGCCGAGCGCTCCGAGGGAGGGGCGCAGCAGCGGCAGCACGACGCGCCAGAAGGTGCCGAATTCCGAGTTGCCGTCGATGCGGGCGGCTTCGATGATCTCGTCCGGGATCGACTGGACGATGAACTGCTGCATCATGAAGATTCCGAACGCGGGGGCGACCCACGGGACGATCAGCGCGAACCAGGGGTTTGAGAGGCCGGTCTTCACGATGAGGATGAACAGCGGCACGAGGATCACGACGAACGGCACCGACAGCGACGAGAACATGATCGTGAAGAGCACCTTCTTCCCGCGGAACGCGAACTTCGCGAAGCCGTAGCCGGCCATCGCGCAGACGAAGACGGACACGGTGGTCGCCAGCAGGGCGGTGCCGACGCTCATCCCGAACCAGGCCCAGAAGGGCTGGGTGGTGAGCAGGTTGGTGTAGTTCTCGGTGGTCGCGGGGTTGGGGATGAGGGTGGGCGGCGTGGAGAAGATGTCGCCGCGGTTCTTGAACGATCCGCTGAGCGCCCACGCGAGCGGGAAGATGAACACGAGCAGCAGCGCGGACAGGGTGACGTAGAGCAGTCCGCGGCGGGCGCGCTCGCCTCCTGAGGCTCTGCGCTGGCCGCCGTTCTTGCGCTGTCCCGCGTTCTTTCGGCGGTCCGGTGCGTCGGCGGTGACGATTCCCGTGGTGGCGGTCATGAGGTTCTCCCGATGGCGAGGGCGCGGTTGAGGATCTGACTGACGGCGAAGACGATGACGAAGAGCACGACTCCGGCCGCGGCGGCGTAGCCGAACTGCTGGCGTTCGAATGCGGCGCGGTAGATGAACATCGAGACGGACAGGGTCGCCTCGCCGGGTCCGCCCCGGGTGAGCAGGTAGGGCTCATCGAAGATCTGGGCGGCGCTGATGAAGGAGGTGACGACCACGAACGCGGTCACCGGCTGGATGGCCGGCAGGGTCACATTGCGGAAGCGGGCGAGTACGCCGGCACCGTCGAGCTCGGCGGCCTCGTACAGCTCCTTCGGGACCGCCTGCAGGGCGGCGAGGAAGAAGATCGTGAGGTAGCCGACGGTGCGCCACAGCAGCACGAAGCCGATGGCGCCCTTGGCGAGGGTGGGGTCGCCGAGCCAGTCGATGTTCCCGAGGCCGAAGACGGCCTGGAGGAAGGCGTTGAGCAGGCCGTAGCTGCGGTCGAAGATCAGGCTGTAGATCAGCGCGATGACGATCGGGGAGAGCACCATCGGGATGAAGAAGGTGAGCCGGAACAGGTCCCGGGCCTTCAGCCCGCGGGCATTGAGGCCCTGGGCGATCAGCAGCGAGCAGGGGACGACGATGAACACCGCGATGAGGGTGTAGATCAGCGTGTTGACCAGGGCGACGCCGAAGCTGGTGTCGGCGAGCAGGGCGCCGTAGTTGGCCAGGCCGACGAAATCGGGCGAGCCCAGGCCCACCCATTCGGTGAGGCTGAGGAAGATCGCGGCGAAGATCGGAACGATCATGAACAGGCCGTAGAGCACGTAGAACGGCGCGATGAACAGGTAGGGGGCCTTGCCGCCGGAGGTGTTCAGGCGCTTGCGCTTGGCGGCGCGGGCCTCGAGCGATGAGCCGCCGCGGCCGTCCTGAGCGGAGGCGGGTGCTCCGGTCGTGGTGAGTGTCGACATCATCGATCCTTAGCTGCGGGTCTGGCCGCGGAAGTCGTTCGCAGCGGCGGTGAGCGCCTGCGCCGGGGTGAGCTGGCCCTTGTAGGCCTGGAGGATGTAGCCGCTGAGGACGGTGTTGAGGATCGGCTGGTCCGGGCTCTGGTGCATCGCCGGGACCTCATCGACCACCTCGCGGTAGACGCCGAACAGCTGCTGGCCGCCGAAGTAGTCGTCGCCGATCGCGGCGAGCTCGGGGTCCTCGAACGACGAGCGCAGCGTCGGCAGGTAGCCGAGGTCGCGGTAGCGCTTGGCCTGCTGGGAGGGGTCGAGGTACGCGGCGATCACGAGGTCCGTGGAGGCCTCGGTGTTCGCCTTGTTCCGCAGCGCCGCGAAGCCGGTGCCGCCTGCGACGGCGGTGCCGACGCCGCCGCCGGCGAAGCGCGGAAGGGTGCGCACGCGCCACAGGCCCTCCTGCTCGGGGACGTTGGGCTTGATGCCGTAGCTGGAGTACCAGGAGGGCATGTCCACGGCGAGGATGCGGCCCTGCTTCAGACCGGACTGCATGCTCGGGCCGTAGAGGTCGGCGACGCCCTGGTAGAAGCCGGACTGCATGCCGTTCGCGGCGAACGCGAGGGCTTCTTCCGCTTCGGGGGTCTCGATGGTGAGGTTGCCGTCGGCGTCGAAGAGGTCACCGCCGCGCTGCAGGAGCAGGATGTGCACGCTCTGCACGGTGCCGCGGGGGTCGCTGACCGCGAGGGCGCCGAAGGAGACCTGCTCGCTCTCGTAGAGGGCGTTGCCGATGCTCGCCATCTCTTCCCAGGTGGCGACGTCGTCCGGGATCCCGAGCCGCTTGAACTCGTCCTCGCGGTAGTAGTAGACGCACATGGGGGTATCGGAGTCGAGCGCGTACACGGCGCCGTCTTTCGCGAACGGCGAGAGGCGAGCCTCGATGAGGTCGTCGCGGTACTCCGCGATCGAGTCGGTGAGGTCCACCAGCAGCTCGGAGGCGATGTCGCCGCGGAGGGTGCGGGGGAACGCGCCGACTTCCAGGCCTACGACGTCGGGCGTGCCGGTGTTCGCGACGGCCTGGGCGATCATCTTGGTCACCACGTCGTCGGACTGCGACTTCGTGAAAGAGAGGCTGTAGTCGAACGCAGTGGCCTCGTCGGCGAGCGGGATCGCCTCGGTGAAGAACTTGATGTAGCCGTCGTCGTGGGTCCAGAAGGACAAGTCGACGGCGCCGTTGCTGATCATCGTGGCGGGTGCGCTGCTGGAGCAGGCCGCGAGCAGGCCGGCGAGAGCGGCGCTGCCGCCGATCGCCGCGCCCAGGCGGAGAACGTCGCGCCGTGAGTGGCGCGAATCGAGCGGGGGTGTCATGGAGGTCTCCTGACGTCGTCGTCGTGGGTGGGTGAGGAAGCGGCGGACGGCGCTCTGGAAGAGCGCACGCCGCGACAGCGCCTAGGTGGGCGCTCGGCTCGAGCAGGGACGGGGTGGGTCCCTGAAATCAGCGGACGGGGTGGTCCCCGGTCAGCGGACGGGGCGCACGGATCCGCGCGCCGGGTTGGGTGAGGCTGTACTGCCGCGGACGACGAGCGTCACGGGCATGAGCCGCTCGCTCTCGACGGGCGGGTGGCCCTCGAGGAAGCGGAAGAGGCGGTGCATCGCGACGCGGGTGCTCTCGTCGATGTCCTGCCTGACGGTGGTGAGGGGAATGGGAAGGTATTGGGAGATGGGCTCGTCATCGAATCCGACGACGCTGACGTCCTCGGGTACGCGCAGACCGGCCGCGAGGATCGCGGACATCGCGCCGATGGCCATCTGGTCGTTGGAGGCGAACACGGCCGTCACGTCGGGACGGTGCACGACGCGGTTCATGGCCTCGAAGCCGCTGCGGGCGCTCCAGTCGCCCTGAAGCACGGGAGGCTCAGCGGCGCCGGCCTCCTGCAGGGCCATGCGCCAACCCTCCAGGCGGCTGGTGGTGCCCGTCCAGGAGTCGGGGCCGGCGATGTGCCACACGGTCTCGTGATCCAGTGCCAGCAGGTGCTCCGTGGCGCTGCGGGCGCCGCCGGCGTTGTCGACGCGCTGCGTGAGGACGCGGGTGTGGTCGTCCGCGGAGGTTCCGTCGAAGGTGAGGACCGCGATCCCTTCGGGCACGCGCAGCTCGCTGAGGTCCTGGTCGGCGGGTTCGGAGATGATGATCGCCTCGACCCCCTCGCCGACGAGAGCGTCGACGGCCGGCTGGAGGCCGTCAGGATCGGACTCGTCGGTGCGGATGACGGAGAGGGAGTAGCCGGCGCGACGCGTCGCGCTCTCCACTCCTGCGAGGACCGACATGGGGCCGTGCAGGGCGGTGCCGAGGGTGAGCATGCCGATACGACGTGATCGCTGCTGCATCTTCAACGCGCGAGCTGCCGCATTCGGGCGGAACCCGAGCTCCTGGATCGCCTGGTTGACGCGCTCGCGGACGGCGGCGGCGACGTTGGGTTCGCTGCGCACGACGCGGGACACGGTCTTCTGGGATACGCCGGCGCGCTGGGCAACGTCGGTCATCGACACTGCGCGCAGTGCGCCCGAGCGTTCGGCGCGTGCCGTGTTGTCGTCCATGCCAATTCCTTCGTCCTGACTGACTTCGTAGTCAGTGTGCCGTGGAGGAGTTGACCACATCGCTGACTTCGTAGTCAAGCGGGCCGGTTGAATCGTGATCAGCTGGCCGCGGCGGCCGTTACGGCGCGCGGAAGTGGGGCGGTATCGCCACCGCCGGCCGGGCTGCCGCTCAGTCACGAGAGGCTACCCAGGCTGCTGCGGCGCGGGCGATGTCGGACACCGACGCGTCGATCTGCAGGGTGGTCCCTGCTTCGTCCGGGTCGAGTGGTTCGAGGAGGGTGAGCTGAGATTCGAGCAGCGTGGCGGGCATGAAATGCCCGACGCGGCTCTCGGCGCGATCACGCAGCAGAGCACGGGGTCCTGTGAGGTGCACGAACACCGCACCGGGCGCGTCACGGCGGATGTGGTCGCGGTAGGCGCGGCGCAGCGCGGAGCACGCGATGATCACCCCGCCGGTGTCGCTGGTGACGGCCAGGCGGCGGGCGACTTCCTCCAGCCACGGCCAGCGGTCCTCGTCGGTGAGGGGCTGCCCGGTAGCCATCTTCTCGGTGTTCGCGGTGGGGTGGAGGTCATCGGCGTCCAGCCACGGGAGATCGAGCTGTTGAGCCAGGGCGGCCGAGACGCTGGATTTGCCTGCGGCGGAGACGCCCATCACGACGATCAACCGGGGTGTCTGGGCGGGTGGAGGGCTGGTCCTCACTTCTTCGAGGTCGGGCCGGGTCATGCCTGCGGCACCTCGGTGGGCGCGGTGACGGCGAGCACGCGGACGTCCCAGGCCGGCATCGTCAGTGTCGATCCGCTCGAGAGGATGCCGGCGGTGAGGACGTCTTCGACGTCGACGGGGATGACGGTGGTGGCCTGGGTGGAGGACCAGTTGTGGAGGATGACGATCTCCTCCCCGTGGCGGTTCGTGGCGCGGATCGCGGTGACGCTCTCGCCGTTGCCCCAGGCGCTGCTAGCGATCCGGGCGAACAGGGTCTTCGCGAGGGTGTCGTCGGGGAGGGCCGCCATGACGCTCACCTTCCCCTTCCCGTGGTCGGCCTCGGTGAACACGGCCCACCGGGCCCACATCGGGTCGGAGTACTCCAGGACCGTGCGCGCGGTGTCGGCGACGACGAGGTCGGTCCAGGTCTTCACCGCGCCGAGGGTGTCGTCGTTCTCGGTGACGGTCATCGGGGTGGGCAGGTTCGAGAACTCCTGGTAGGAGACGCCTGCGATCGCGGCGAGACGGGCGGGTTTCACCTCGGTTCGCGCGCGCGCTGCTGTGTCGGCATAGCCGGTGCGCGGGCCGAGCACGAGGTGCCCGCCAGCGTCGACGTACGCCGCGAGCCAGTCCAGGGTCTCGTCATTGACGATGTAGAGCGCCGGGACGACCAGGACGGGCCGCTTCTGCGCTTCCTGGGCGGGGTCGGCGAGCCAGGAGCCGTCGGGGGCGACGAGGGCCGCATCGTGCACGATGCGGGTCTGCAGGCCTGCTTGGAACGCTCCGACGTAGAAGGGGCTGAAGAAGCGGTGGTAGGCGTCCTCGTCGTGCTGCAGCTCGCCCAGAACGGGGCGGTCCAGGTGGGGCGGGGCCGACGCCATTCCCCACTTCGACGGCACCGAGTAGAGGAAGTCGACGTCTGCGAGGGGTTCCAGGCCCACGACGCGGTCGCCGGCGCGGCGCAGCTCGTCGCCGATGAGGGCGATCTCCTCGTAGGCGCGGCCCGGGGTGAGGTCGTGCGGGAGGACGCCGAGCCAGAACGTCTCGGTGCCGTCCTGGGTGGAGTGCCAGTGCCAGTACTCGATCATCGACGCTCCGCGCCCGACCAGCGCCCACGCTGCTTGGCGCCACTGCCCGTCGAAGGCGGGGTAGTTCATCGCAGACCGGCCGGCGGCGCCTGCGTTGGTCTCCGTGATGTAGAACGGCTCCTCGCGGGCAGCGAAGGCGCGGTCGGCGGTGAAGACGAGGTCTCCGGCGCCGTTGGTGATCCAGCTGGCGGGGACGTCTCCGACGCGGCGAGGGACGTTCAGTCCTGCCTGCATCGTGTAGTAGATGTTCACCGTCGTCACGTCGAGCTCGCCGGCGAGGTCGCGTTCGTTGGAGACGGGCCGGTCCAGCGCGACGCAGGTCATCGCGAACTGGTCCTCGCGCTTGAGGCGGCGGGCGATGTCCAGCTGCGAGCCGATGAAGTCGTTGACGATCTCGGCTTGGAAGCGACGCCAGTCGATGGCGTACTGCGGCTGGGCGTTGCCGCGCGGGTGCCAGAGGTCGTCCCAGGTGGCGAGCCGGTGCGACCAGTAGGTCAGGCCCCACTCCGTGTTGAGGCGGTCAACGGTCTCGTACTTGCGGCGCAGCCAGTCTTTGAACGACTCGAACACGGCGTGCCCGTGGAAGAACTCCAGTCCCGGTTCGTTGTCGAGCTGGAAGCCGATGACCGCGGGGTGATCGCGGTATGCGGCGACGACCTTCTCGGTGATCCGGTCCGCGTAGAAGCGGTAGGCGGCGTGGCTGTAGTCGGCCTCCTGGCGGGCGCCCCACGGGATCGTGCGGCCGTCGCGCCGCTCCCCCGCGATCTCCGGGTACCGGCGGGCGAGCCACAGAGGGACGGCGTAGGTCGGGGTTCCAACGACGACAGAGATGTCGCGAGCGTGCGCGGCGTCGATGACCGGGCGGAGCCAGTCGAGGTTGAAGACGCCCTCCTCGGGCTCCCACGTGGACCACACCGACTCGCCGACGCGGATGACGGTGAATCCGGCCTCGACCATCAGGTCCAGGTCGACGTCGAGGCGGTCCGTGCGGTGGTACTCGGGGTAGTACGCGGCACCGAAGTGGACGGACTTCTGACGGTCGATGAAGGGGTTCATGCGGTTCTTCCACTCGGGACGAGGTCGTGGCCGGTCACTGGGCGTCCGAGGTGGAGGCCGGCGCGCTCGGGCGGGGTCGGGCTGTCGTCTCGCGGACCATGAGCTCCGCGTTGATCTGTGGGGCGATGCTCACCGAGGCGTCGTCGCCGTCGATGCGGCGCAGCAGCTCATCGACCGCGTCCGCCATGTTCCGAGTCATGTCCACGCGCACGGTGGTCAGCGGAACGGTCAGGTAGGTGGCCTCGGGGACGTCATCGAAGCCGACGATCGAGAGGTCCTCGGGGACGCGGACCCCGAGCTCATGGCATGCCTTCAACAGGCCGATAGCCATGTGATCGTTCGCGACGAACACTGCGGTCGGCTTCTCGGCGAGCAGAGCGCGAGCGGCCTCGTAGCCGGATGCCGGCGTCCAGTCCCCCGCGACGATCGCGGGGATGTCGCGGCCGGACTGCTCGAGCACTTCCCGCCACGCGTCGATCCGAGCCTGCGTGGCGTACCAGTTAGGGGCGCCCGCGAGGTGGTGCACGGTCTGATGCCCCAGCTGCAGCAGGTGCTCGACCGCCTGGTGCGCACCCGACCGGATCGATGTACCAGCGGTCGGGGAGGTTTGAAGGGCGCGGCCTCCGACCACGACGATCGGGGTGGATCCGTGGTTGGCGCCCTCGAAGTCCATGTCCACGACAGGCTCGGCGATCAGCACGCCGTCCACTCCCATGTCGATGAGGCGCCCGATCGCGTTCTGGATCTCGGCGTGATCGTTGGCCTCGGTCGTGATCAGCGACGGCATCAGGCCGCGGCGCTTCACCGCTTCCGCCAGCCCCAGCAAAGACATCGACGGCCCGTACAGCGGGCTGCCGTAGGCGACGATGCCCATCACCCCGGACCGCTTTCGCATCAACGACTGAGCAGCGCGGTTAGGCCGGTATCCGAGCTCGCCGATCGCGAACTGCACCTTCTCGCGCACAGCGTCGGACACGTAGGTCTCGCCGTTTACCACTCGTGACACCGTCTTCAAGGCAACACCGGCACGCTCGGCAACGTCCGCCATCGTCGGCAGCTTGACCTCACCCATGGGAACCTCCATCGGACCGCGCTGTCAGATCAGACAGCGCTGTCAGAAAGGACCATACAGTCTTCTGACAGCGCTGTCTATCGACAGGCCCCATCCTGCGCAGGCGGCCGGAGTCCCCTCGCTCCAAGCTTCCGTCGGCTGAAGATTCTGTGGGCATCACTCAGCCGGCTAGAGGACCGAGAACGTCCATCCTCCGCGAGGCGGTCGCTGCTCTGATAAAGACCGAACTGCACACCTAGCCCGCGAGGGCGATGGAAGATCTGTTCCTCGATGGCGAAGCTGGACCGTTCTGCAGAAGCAGAGGGACGGGATCGTTTGGCCCTGCCGGGGTGAGGTTGTAGCTGGTCTGGTCGCGGAAGATCGCCCAGATGACGTTGATCCGGCGCCGGGCGAGAGCGATCAGTGCCTGCTTGTGCGACTTGCCCTCTCGTCGTTTCCGTTCGTAGAACGAGCGCGAGACCGGGCAGTTCTTCGACGCGATGAACGCTGCCTGGAAGAAGGCATTCAACAGCCGCCGGTCGTAGCGCCGTGGCCGGTGGTGGTTGCCGGAGATCTTCCCGGAGTCACGCGGCACCGGGGCGAGGCCCGCGAAGCTGGCCAGCCGGTCGGGCGTCTCGAACGCGGCGAGGTCAGTACCGGTCGCGGCAAGGAAATCCGCAGCGAGCCTGCGCCCGAACCCCGGAATCGATACCAGCAGATCCGCGGACCTACTGTCCTGCAGAACGGCTTCGATCTCCGCGTCGAGCTCCGCCACCTCGTCCCGGATGTGGAGCAGATCACGCGCAGAGCGACTGACCAGCCGGGCCGCCGCCCCCTCCCCCACAACGACCGACGTCTGCTCGCGAGCAGCGTCGGCCGCCGTCTTGGCCACGGCCGCTGACTTCCAGCACCCCTGCCCCTTCAACCACGACGCCAGCCGGCTCTCCCCCATCCTCCGGATCGCGGACGGTGTCGCGTACCGGGTGAGCAGCACCAGAGGTCCCCTGGTCGTCGCGTAGTTGAACGCCCCTCGAGTGACGGGAAGTAGTGGACCAGGATGGCGCGCAGCCGGTTCACGGCGCGGGTGCGATCGTGCACCAGGTCTTCCCGTCGCGCCGACAGCAGGCGCAGCTCCGCGGTGACCTCGTCGACCTGCCGCATCAACGTCACGTCTCGCCGAGTCCGCGCCTGGTCGGCGATGATCACCGCGTCTTTCGCGTCCGTCTTCGCCTCACCCCGGTAGGCGCCCGAGGCGTGGTGCACGACGCGGCCCGAGATGTAGAACAGCGGCTGCGCATGCGAGCTGAGCAGCGTCTGCAGCAGCCCCGTCCCGCCGTGGTTCAGATCCGTCGCCCAGGCGACGTCGGTTCCTCCCGGCAGGGATGCGACGTCGCCCATCAGGGTCAGGATCGCCGCTTCTCGGTTCTTGAACCGTTGCGAGAGCAGTTTGGTTCCGTTGCCGTCGATGACGACGCAGTGGTGTTCGGTCTTGCCGGCGTCGATACCGGCCCAGAGTTGGGGCACGCAGGGTCCTTCCGTTGAGGGGTGCGGTGCGCCGTGAACGACCGTGCCGGCATGTCCTTACTGGGCGATCTGGTCGCGTTTCTCAATGAGCGGTCCTGCCGTTGCGGGGTCCCGGGCGGCTCATCACGGCGTGCCATCAGGCGGCCGAAGGCGGTCAGCCATACCCGAGACCCCTGGCGCGTTCCGGAGCCTACAACTGCCCCGAATCCACGGAAATAACGGTAAGGAAGGCGGTTCTCCGCCTTAGCAACCGGAGGGCGCAGTGCAACCCGCTGGGCGGCGGTGGAGAGAGTTTCGGCGCGATGTGAGGGAGCAAAGCTCCCGCGTGCCGAAAGTCTCGGAGGAGCCGGTGGCGCAGCCACTTGAACGGAGCCCGTAGGTAGCTACGACCGCAGCGAAGCGGAGGGAGCCGCCGAAGGCTTCACGGCAAAAAAGGGTGTGAGCCCGTAGGGCGACCAACGGCGGCCGGCGCAGCCGGGCGACCTCTTGGCGGCGCTCCGTCGCCGCTGCACGAGCGCAGCTCGCGCCCGCTTTGTCATAGTCGGACCGCTCGCGGTCGCCGATGTCACGATGTGTCCATGAGAGAACGCACGGTGATAGCGGTCGTCACCTCGAGCGTGACGGAAGAACCGGACATCACCCTCGACGGACGTCCCATCGGGGATTTCGTGACCGACGACGATCCGGAGGGTACGGGTGACGTCTTCACGGCACCCTGGGGCGAGTGGCGTCCGTTCCTTCTCTCGCTTCTCGGAGAAGGACCATCGGTCGTCACGGCCATGCTTCCTGGCCGGATCGCGCTGGCCAGCTGCGCGTCCTGCGGCGACTCCAGCTGCGGCATCCTCTTCAGCGCAGAACTCGTGCGCAACGGCGAGATCGTCCAGTGGAAGGACTCCCGGTGGGAGTCAGAGACTCTTCGACCGCTTCCACCTCCATCAACGCTTCTCGGCCGGCTCAGCCTGCGACTTGGCTTCGGCGTGACCGATGAGTTCGCCGGATGGTGTCCGAACGGAGAGCTTGTTCGGACCCTCACCTTCGAGAGGGAGCAGTACGACGGCGCAATTCGCGAGGCACTGCGTCTGACGTGACTCGCAGTGACACGAGCGCAGCTCGTGCCTCCCGGAACGGGAATCCCGGAGACCCTTCTATGGGTGCTCGTCAAGTTGACGCAGCGATACGCCCGCTGGCCGTGATCCGTTGGCGAAGATCGGGTGCGGCGGTCGGTTGCGGTCAGACGTGTTCTTGTGCCGACACTGACGTCCCCGGTCGGCGGTCCCCTGCACCTGAACGGAGCGCCGGAGCCTGGGGAGAGTCGCCCCGAACGATTGCTTCCTTCGGGCGGGCGTGTTGGACTGAACCGACATCAACGATCGGAGATCTCGATGTCCGAAGCACTTCTGATCATGGCTCTGGGCCTCGTCGTAGCGGTTGGTTTCGCCGTGGGGGTCATCAGGCGGCGACGTTTCCGTGAAGCCGCGGCGCCAGCTGGTGCTGCGGCGAGTGTTCTCCGCGACGTGTACGCCGGCCGAGGGACAGAGCAACGCACGGCGGACGAGTTCGACGGCGAGCCCGGTACGTCGATAACTCTCGACGGCCCTGACCCACTCCACACCTACGGCGTGAATCGCGCTCCGAACTCCACCCGCGAGTAGCCAGCCCTCGCGGCGCTCCTGCGCCACGTAACGAGGGCAACCTGCGCCTCGCGCGTCATCCCGGTGGCGTCATCGGCGTCATCCGGCTCTGCAGCGCTTTGAACAGCTCCCGCGAGATGTATCTCTTCACGCAGCGCCGGATCTCTCGAGCAGTTCGCCCTTCGGCGGTGCGGCGTGTGACGTAGGCGCGTGTGCGGGCCTCGGACACCATTCGCACTTTCGCGATGACGTCCAGTGCCCGGTTCAGGCGCCGGTCGCCACCTCGATTCAGTCGGTGCCGAATCGTGTTCCCCGATGAGGCAGGAATTGGGCTCACCCCAGCGAGTGCCGCGAACGCGGCTTCGCTCCGTACCCGCCCTGGATGCGAGTACGCAGCAACAGCAACAGCGGCGGTGACCGGCCCAACGCCGTAGATCTGCTGCAAACCCGGCGCGAGAAGCTCCACGAGCTCGGCGAGCGAGGCGCGGTTCCTGAGCATCTGATGGCCGAGTTCAATCACGGTGGAAGCCAGCCGGACCGCTTCCGCGCGGATGATGCGCTCTGCAACATCTGTGCGCTCCACATCCAGATCAGCGAGGTGCCGCACGCCGCGGTCGGTGAGCGCGCGTCTGGTGTCCAGGCCGAAGTCGGCGGTGCGGACCAGCGCGTTGAGCTGGTTCCGGGCGCTCGTGCGACGGACCTCCATGTCGCGGCGGGCGTCGAGCGAGACCCGGAGGGCGTTGCGGAGCCCGTCGACTTTCGGACGGGTCAGCGCGTCGAGCTCGATCCCCATCGCTGACGTCGCGGCAGCGATCGCGTCGATCTCATCAGTCTTGCCGCGGAGGCGGCTCGACTTCTTCGGTGGGCGGATCTCGCAGAACGCAATCGCGTCGCGCGCCAGCGCCCGCCCCAGCGAAGAACCGTACGAGCCGGTGCCCTCCAGCGCGAACAGGACTGATCCACTCGTGACGCCTCTGACCCAGGCGATCGCTCTGTCGATCGCCGTCGCCGTGACCGGAAACGCTTTCGTGCCGAGGATCTCGCCCGTCTTGGTGGCGACTATCGCGTAAGTGTGGGTGCGGGCGTGGGTGTCGACTCCGACGACATGGTTGTAGTGGTGGGCGACGATCATGCGGCCTCTTCTCTCAGGGTCATCCGGGTGGGATGCGCCGCGGAGGCATCTCTCTAACGAGTCACACGACCGAAGTCGCGGACAACCTTCTATCAAGCCATCGCAGCGTCACGCCGGTACTAGCTCGCTCGGCCGGACAGGTCCCCAGCAAGACACAACGGTCAAGAGTGTGATGAGTCACGCCCGAGCAAGCCAGAACCAGCCTGACAGCCGGCACCAGGCCAGCCGGAATCATTAGAGAGTGTGAGGGGCCCGCCCCTCACGAGCTTCCTGCCAGGGTGTCCAGGTAGGAAGCTCGCAACCGTTCAGCTCGAGGCGGCCTTCTCGGCGACCGCGGTACGGGCCCCCTCGGCGTCGGTGGCGCTGTGGTGTCCCTGCACGTCGCTGTGAGCGACTGTGGAGGGGCGGGTTCCGTCGAAGTCGTGCGAGCTGCCCTCGATCTTCCGCGTGCGTCCGCGAATGCCGGTATCGAGCCGGTCGATGCGGCGGGCGACCGTGCCCGGCGCGCAACGGTGTCCGGTGGTCCAAGCGGCGACGTCGGCGCGGGCTCGGCCGCAGGTCGCCTCGCGGCAGGCCTCGACGCGTCAGCCCCTCGCGTTGCGCGCCCGACCTCTCAGCCCGCCAGCCTCGCCATCCACTCCTCCACCGCGTCGGGCGTGCGCGGCATCGCCGCCGAGAGCAGGATCGACGACGTCTCCGTGACCACGAGGTCGTCCTCGATCCGGATGCCCAGGCCCCGCAGCTCGGCGGGGACCGTCAGGTCGCCCGGCTGGAAGTAGAGGCCCGGCTCCACGGTGAGCGTGTGGCCGGCCGCGAGCACTCCGCCGAGGTACGTCTCGTGCGGAGCGTGGTTGCAGTCGTGCACGTCCATCCCGAGCATGTGCCCGGCGCGGGAGATGCTCCACCGGCGGTGGTACGACGCGGACGGGGCCATGGCCTCGTCGACGGAGCAGCGGATCAAGCCGAGGTCGATCAGCCCCTCGGTGAGGGCTCGCCCGCACGCGTCCTGGTAGTCCTGGAAGCGCACTCCCGCGCGCAGGGAGTCGATGCCGGCCTGCTGCGCGCGCAGCACGATCGAGTACACGTCCCGCTGCAGCGGGGTGAACTCCCCGCTGACCGGGAAGGTGCGGGTGATATCGGCGGCGTAGAGCGAGGGCAGCTCGACGCCCATGTCCATCAGGACGAGGTCGCCGTCGGCGAGGGGCCCGGTGTTCCGCGTGTAGTGCAGGGTCGTGGCGTGCGCTCCCGAGGCGACGACCGATCCGTAGGCCGGCCCCTGTCCCTCGACCAGGGCGCGGCGGGCGAAGGTGCCCTCGAGGTAGCGCTCGCCGCGGGGCATCGCGCGGGCGACCGGCCACGCCTCGAGGCAGTCGTCGAATCCTCGCGCCGTGCCGTCGACGGCGAGCTGCAGCCGTCCGATCTCCCAGTCGTTCTTGATCAGGCGCAGCTCGTCGAGCGTCGACTTGAGCACGAGGTGCGGTCCGAGCTCCGGCCCGCAGATGCTCCGCACCAGCTCGTCGACGCTCTCGTCGAGGGTGGGCAGGACCCGGATGCGCCGGGCCCGCCGCGCAGCCCGCTGCACGTCGCGAGTGAAGTCGGCCAGCGGCCGGGTCTCGATGCCCAGTGCTGCCTGCGTCTCGGCGAGCGACGGCCGCGGCCCGACCCAGAGGTCGCCGAGCGCGTCGTTCTGCCAGAACTCGTCGCCGTCGCGGCCGGAGGGAGCACGCAGGTACAGGATCGAGCCGGCCTCCCCTCCCGTCGTGTCGACGACGAGCACGCTCTCGGCGACTCCGTTGCCCGTCAGCCACACGTGGTCGGTGCCCGGGCGGAAGCGGTGGTCGCTGTCGTTCGAGCGCACCCGCGGCAGGCCGGAGGGGATGATCAGCAGCTCGGCGGGCAGCGCCTGCGCCAGTCGCGACCGGCGCTCCGCGGTGTAGGCGAGCACCGGCTCGTCGGGGTCGATCACCGGCTCCGGATCGGCCCAGCCGGCGGTCATGAACGCGCCGTCCCCGGGGAGCGGACTGCGGTTCACGGCCCTCGGCATGCTCCAGAGTGCGGACTCCTCGGCCCGGGCCTCCTCCACCGCGCTCACGCGCCCGTCCGCTCCAGCGCGTCGGGCAGCTCCTCGAGCCAGGCCGCCCGGTCGGAGTCGAGCGGGGCCAGCGGCAGCCGCCCCAGCCCGTCCGGCAGCGGGATCGCCGCGAGCAGCGCCCGGGTGTACGGATGCAGAGGGCTCTGCCACACCGTCTCGGTGTCCCCCGACTCCACGACCCGGCCGCGGTACATCACGAGCACCCGGTCGGCGATGCGCCGGACCACCGAGAGATCGTGCGAGATGAACAGCATGCCCGCGCCGGCCTCGACGCTGAGCGAGCGCATCAGCGCGGCGACGCTCGTCTGGGTCGAGGCGTCGAGGGCCGAGATCGGCTCGTCGGCCACGAGCATCCGCGGCCGCGCCGCGAGGGCCCGCGCGATGGCGATGCGCTGCTTCTGCCCGCCGGAGAACTCGTGCGGGAACCGGCTCGCCATCGCCGGGTCGAGCCCGACGCGGCGCAGCCAGTCGGCCGGGTCCGAGCCCTCGGCTCCCCGGGCGAGAGCCGCCCGGACGCCGTCGCCGATCTGCTCGCCGATGCGGCGACGGGGGTTGAGCGAGGAGTTCGGATCCTGGAAGACCATCTGCACGCCAGTCATCGCCGGACTGCGCCGACGGAGTCCGAGCGCGGGCACGTCGACGCCGTTCAGGCGAACGTCGCCACCGCGGCGCTTCTCGATGCCGACGACGGCGCGCGCGAGGCTCGACTTTCCGCAGCCGCTCTCGCCGACCAGCGCCACGACCTCGCCGGCCGCCACCCGGAAGCCGACCCCGTCGACGGCACGCAGCGGCGGTCTCCGCCCGTACTCGACGACGATGCCATCGGCCTCGAGAACCACTCCCGCGCTCATCGCGCACCCCTCTCGACGTCGCCTGCCGCGGCCGCGCCCGGATCGTCCGCGGCGGCGGCCCTCTCGTGCCCCTCGACGAGCTCGGCGACCAGCTCCTCCGGGCTCTCCTCGAAGCTCGAGCCGGGCAGAGCCGCGAGCAGCGCCCGCGTGTACTCGTCCTCGGGCGCGGTGAACAGCCGCTCCCGCGGAGCCGACTCGACGACGAGCCCCTGGCGCATCACCGTCACCTCGTCGGCCACAGCGCTCATCACGCCGAGATCGTGGGTGACGAGCAGGATGCTCAGCCCGCCGTCGTCGACCAGCTCCCGCAGCAGCTGCAGCACTCCGGCCTGCACGGTCACGTCGAGCGCGGTCGTCGGCTCGTCGGCCAGCAGCACGGAGGGCTCGCACGCGAGCGCCACCGCGATCGCGATGCGCTGCCGCTGACCACCGGAGAACTGGTGGGGATAGCGCCCGAGGGAGGCCCGGGTGTCCGGCACCCGCACCCGCTCGAGCAGGGCCTCGGCCCTGGACCGCGCGGCCTCCTTGCCGAGACCGAGGTGATGGCGCAGATGGTCGGTGAGCTGGCGGCCCACGGTGAGCTGCGGGTGCAGGCTCGTCGACGGGTCCTGGAAGACCATGGCGACCCGGCGTCCGCGCACCGCGCCGAGCACCTGCCGGGACGCGCCGACGAGCTCCGTCGTGCCGTCGCCGGTGTCGTCGGCGAGGCGGATGCTGCCGCTGGCCGTCATCGATCCGGGCAGCAGTCCGAGCACCGCCAGGGCGGTCATGGTCTTGCCCGAGCCCGACTCGCCGGCGAGACCGTGGATGCCGCCGCGGCGCAGCGCCAGATCGATGCCGTCGACGACGGCGTGGCTGCGGGTGCGGATGCGCAGCCCGCTGATGGTCAGTGCGTCGCTCACAGCGTGGCGCCTCCTCCGCGGATCGTCTGCGACCGCGGGTCCAGGGCGTCGCGCAGGGCGTCGCCGACGAAGTTGAACGCGATGACGACGGTGAGGATGGCCAGGCCCGGGAAGACCCCGATCCACCACGCGTCGAAGTTCTGGATGGCGTCCGACACCATCGAGCCCCACTCCGCGGTCGGCGGCTTCGCACCGAGCCCGAGGAACGACAGGCCCGACAGCAGGAGGATGGCCGTGCCGATGTCGAGGCTCGCCAGGACGAGCACCGGGCCGACGATGTTGGGCGCGATGTCGCGGACGAGGGAGCGCAGCGGCGAGAAGCCGAGCAGCTGGCCGGACACGACGTAGTTCGACGAGCGGAGGCCGAGCACGAGGCCTCGGGTCAGCCGGGCATAGGACGGCCACGACACGATCAGCGCCGCGAGCACCGCGTTCAGGAGCGACGCTCCGAGCGCGGCCGCGATCACCATCGCCAGGATGACCGTGGGGAACGCCATCACGAGGTCGGTGATGCGCATCGCGACCTCGTCGACCGCACGGCCGAAGAATCCGGCGACGGATCCGACGATCGCGCCGATCAGCACCGACATCACGACGAGCAGCAGGGCGAGCGGGATGGTGACCCGGGCACCCCAGATCACCCGCGAGAACACGTCCCGGCCGAGCGCGTCGGTCCCCATCAGCGTGCCCTCACCGGGCGCCTGGAGGAGGGGCAGGTCCTGCGCGAGCGGATCGTGCGGGGCGATGACGGGGGCGAGCACGGCGATGAGGATCCAGAGCACGCCGACGGTGGCGCCGAGGAGTCCGAGCGGCGCCGACCAGCGGCCCAGGCGCAGGCGGGGGCGACGCAGGCGGAGGCCGGGGGCGGCGACCGGGTCGAGCACTCCGGCACCGACGCCGTCGCGCGGACCGGCCGGAGCGCCGTCGCGCGGGTCGGACCGAGTGGTTCGCGGATCCGTCACGAGGCCAGCCTCACTCTCGGGTCGAGCACGCCGTACAGCAGGTCGACGATCAGGTTCACGAGCAGGTACATCACGCCGATGAGCAGGCCGACGCCCATGATGCCGCGCAGGTCGAGGTGCGACGCGGCCTGGTAGGCGTAGGAGCCGATCCCGGGCCAGCCGAAGACCGCCTCGACGAGCACGGTGCCGCTGAGCAGGCTGCCGAAGGCGAGGCCCACGACGGTGAGGATCGGGATGCTCGCCCCGCGCAGCACGTAGGAGAAGGTGACCGCGCGGTTCGGCAGCCCCTTCGCGCGGGCGGCCCGCACGTAGTCCTGGTCGAGGATCTCGAGCACCGCGGTGCGCACGAACCGGGTCAGCAGGCCCACCGTGTAGAGCGTCAGGACGAGGACGGGGAGGAAGAGGTGCGACGCCGCGTCGAGGAAGGTGTCGAGCTGGCCGGCGAGCAGGGCGTCGACCGTGTAGAGGCCCGTCACCGTCGGCGGCGTGGTGAAGTCGCTGCTCAGCCGGCCGGAACCCGGCGCGATCCGCAGCTGGAAGTAGAGGACGTAGTAGAGGACCAGCGCGAGCCAGAAGGTCGGCACGCTGAGGCCGGCCAGCGACACGACGCGCAGAACGTGGTCGGAGGCCCTGCCGCGCCGGTAGGCGGCGACGGTGCCGAACAGCACGCCGATGATCACGCTGAGCACGATGGCGCCGAAGGCGATCTCGAGGGTGGCCGGCAGCGCCTTCGCCAGGTCGGCGACCACCGGGTTGTGCGTGGTGGTGGAGACGCCGAGGTCGCCGTGCAGCAGGTTTCCGAGATAGGTGAAGTACTGCACGACGAGCGGCTGGTCGAGACCGTACTGGGCGCGGAACTGCGCGACGATCTCCGGATCCTCCGCAGCGCGCTGGCCGAGGGCGGCCGCCACGGGGTCGCCCGGCACGAGGTTGGTCAGGATGAAGGTGACGAGGGTCACGCCCACCACCAGCAGCAGCGAGGTGAGCACGCGGCGGAGCGCGTAGCGGAGGAACGGGTGGGCCGCCCGGCCCCCGCGCTGACGCGGGGTCCGGACGGCCGTCGTGGTGGTGGACACGGGCTACTGCGCGGCGAGGGCCGCGATGTCGATGGTCCACACCGCGTTGTAGACGACACCCGAGACGTCCTTCGCCGCGGCGATGTTGTTGCCGGGCTGGAGCAGCGGGATGAAGGGGCCGTCGGCGTTCAGCGCGGTCTGCAGCTCCTCGAAGCGCGACTGGCGCTCGTCGTCGCTGCCGCCGGTGGCCGCGGCGTCGGCCAGCGCCGAGATCGCGGGGGCCGCACCGTCGGTCCAGCCGGAGCGGAGGCCCACGACGTCGCCCGGGGTGAAGACGAGGTAGTCGCTCGGGTCCGGGTAGTCCGGGCCCCAGTACCAGAGGCCCATGGTCTCGGTGCCGTTGCGGTAGGCGTCGAGCTCGGTGGCGACGGGGGCCGGGGCGAGCTCGACGGTGATGCCGGCGTCCTTCAGCTGCGACTGGATGCGCTGCGCGATGGTCGGGAAGTCGATGCCGTTCAGGCTGATGTCGCTCGGGAAGTTGAGCGTCACGGACTCGCCGGCGTAGCCGCTCTTCGCGAGGTCAGCCTTCGCGGCGTCGAGGTCCTGGGTGAGCGCGCCGCTCTCGGGCAGGGCGCCGAGCAGCATGCTCGGGATGACGCCGGACGCCTGGGCGGTGCCGTTGCCGGCGATCGAGACGAGGTCGTCGTAGTCGACGGCCTCCTTCACGGCCTTCACGAAGTCGGGGTTCGACGTGATCGCCGAGACGCTCGGGTTCTGGTTGAGCAGCAGGAAGATCACGTTCGCCGACGGGTCGCTGGTCACCGCGACCGAGTCGCCGAGCGCCTCCGCCTGAGTGCCCGAGAGGTCCAGCGCCACATCGGCGCTGCCGCCCTCGACGTTGATCTTCTGGGTCGCACCCTCGACGTTCTGGATGACCACGCGGCCGTAGCCCGGGGCGTCGCCGTCGTAGTTCTCGTTCGCGGTCAGCACGACCTGCGAGGCGAGGTCGAGCGTGTCGAGCACGTACGGGCCGGAGCCGGCGGAGGTGGTGTTGAGGAACGTCTCGGCGGTGTCGGTCTCGTCGGTGGTGCCGCCGTTCTCCTTCACGACCTTCGAGTTCAGGATGCCGAGCGCCGGGTTCGCCAGGATCGCCGGCAGGGCGGGCGTGGGGTTCTCGGTGGTCAGCACCACCGTCGTGTCGTCCTTCTTCGTGACGGTGACGCCGTCGAGGAGGAACGAGGGGTTGCCCTTGAGGCCGATCACGCGCTGCAGCGAGAACACCACGTCGTCGGCGGTCATCGCGGTGCCGTCCGAGAAGGTGTGCTCGCCGTTCAGGGTGAGGGTGAAGGTCTTCGCGTCGTCGGACTGCTCGAGGCTCGCGAGGCCGTCGACGACCTGCGAGACGTCGCCGCCCTCGAAGGTGAGGAGGGTCTCGTAGAGCGCCTTGTCGACCATCTGGCCGGTCGGCTCGTACATGCGGCCCGGGTCGGCGGTCTTGAGGTCGAACGCCTTGTTGATGGTGAGCGTCGCGCTGCTGCCGTCGGCGGTGTCGACGCGGCCCGAGGAGCAGCCCGCCACCAGAAGGGCGAGGGAGACCGCCGCAGCGGCGATCACCACTCGCGTCGGGGCGGAGCGCGGGGTGCGGGTGGAGCGGACAACCATGGAGGCCTCCTGGCGAGGGTTCGGCTGGACGTGTTGCGAAACGATGGCACATCGCGACGCACTCCGTTTCCAGAGGGCCGCTATCGTGGACGAACTGCCGCCCGCAGCGACGAAGGAGTGGATTATGTCGATCACCGATCCGGCCGCCGGTGCGGTCGCTGGACAAAGCGCGGGCGGGCTCGACGACCTCAATCTGCGCATCCTCGCCGTCCTGCGCGAGAACGGGCGCATCTCGATGTCCGCCCTGGCCGAGCGGGTGAACGTCTCGCGGGCGAGCGTCTACAACCGGGTCGAGCAGCTGACCGCATCCGGCGTCATCACCGGATTCTCGGCCCTGGTCGATCCGGGAAAGGTGGGGCTCGACGTCTGCGCCCTGGTGTTCGTGACGGTGCATCCGCAGTCGTGGCACCGGTTCCGCGAGGGCATCCTCCAGATGCCCGACGTCGAGTACTGCTGCATCACGACCGGCGAGCACGACGCGATGCTCCTGGTCCGCTCGCTCGACATCGGCGGCGTGCACGACTTCGTCACCGGCGTGGTCGCGGCCCGGCCCGAGGTGAAGTCGGTGGTCTCGGTCGTCGTGCTCGACGAGGTGGTGCGCAAGGCCTACCTGCTGCCCTCCGACATCCCCGACCGCTCCGGATCGACGAACCGGCTCGGCATGACGCGGTTCACCACCGCGGGGAACGGCCGCGACGCGGCGCGCTGAGCGTCAGACCTCGACGCAGATGCTGACGTGGTCGTCGCCGTCGATCTCGAACTCCTCGACGAGCCGCAGCAGGCCCTCGCCGTCGAGCTCGACGCGGCTGCCGCCGGTGCCGCTGACCACGGTCCCGCCGTCGAGCAGCTGGTGCACGAACGAGACCTGCAGCGCGTCGCCGGTGCGCGTGCCCACGAACCGGCCGAAGGTCACGGTGTCGCCGACGTAGTCGCCCCAGACCACTCCGTCGCGCTCGGAGTAGTGGAACCGCGACGGCGACTCCGGGTCGACCGCGCTGTTGGTCGAGGAGGTCATCACGAACTCGCGGCCGTCGAGACTGGGGGCGGTGGTGGCGTCGTTCACGTCATGGAGTATGCCGGAGAGGTCGAGGCGTCCTGGCCGCACGCCGGTTTCGTCTCGTTCTTCGGGTCCGCGGTCCCGAGAGCTGGACGAAAGCGCCGTCTGCACGTCTCTGGACTGTCCATTCGTCTGCGATCCTCCGCCGTCCGTCCCGATCGAACGCGCGACTCCGGGATCGGACGGGCGATGTCCGCGGACAGGCGGCTGCGAGGCGTCCGGACTTCCCTTGCCGCCTCGATACTCCATCGACTCGTCCGTGATCGGAAACTTTCCCGTACTCTCAGGACCCGTACGGGGAATGAACCGGGGGCTCATTCGCATCCGGTTCGAATTCGACATCTTGGGGGCGCAATGGATCCGCAGCAATCGGTGAACAGTGATCGCGCCGTGTGCGCCCACGCGAGGAGCGGCGGATGACCGGGTCGAGCACGACCGGCGCCCTGGTGAAGCGCCCCGAGTCGCGGGAGTGGATCGACTTCGCCAAGGGCATCGCGATCAGCCTCGTCGTGCTCTACCACTCGTCGTTGTTCCTGGGATTCTTCGGCCTCGAGGGGTACGTTCCGAAGCTCCGCACGGTGCTGCTCTACTTCCCCATGCCCGTGTTCTTCTTCATCGCGGGCCTCACGGCCGCCCGGATGCTGACGTGGACGTTCGCCGAGCTGTGGCGCCGCCGGGTCCTCGCGCTGGTGTACCTCTACCTGCTGTGGTCGTTCATCCGGGTCGTCTTCTACCTCATCGTCCCGTTCTCGCGGTCGGAGGCCACCTCACCGACGGACCCGCTCAACGTGCTGGTGCTGCCCATCCTGCCGTCGAGCAGCTACTGGTTCATCTGGGCTCTGGCGATCTTCAGCATCCTCGCCTGGGCGATCCGGAAGGTGCCCCGGTGGATCCAGCTCTCGGTGGCCGGGCTGCTGTCCGTCGCGTCCACGACCACCGGCCTGCTGGACACCGACAACATCGGCTGGGACCGGGTGCTCCAGAACTTCATCTTCTTCCTCGTGGCGATGTTCATCCCCCGCACCTTCTACCGCTTCGCCGCCCGCGTGAAGCTCTGGCAGGTGCTCGCGCTCGCAGTGTCCTACATCGGCATCATCGCGGTGATCGTCGCCTTCGACGCCAACCGCATTCCGGGCGTCATCCTGATAGCCAGTTCGGTCGCGATCATCGCGGGCATCGCCGGCTCCCAGTACCTCGTCAAGGTCCGCGTACTGAAGATCTTCGTCACCATGGGGCAGCAGAGCTTCCAGATCTACCTCCTGCACCTCTTCGTGATCGCTGTCGTCGTCGCGTTCGTCCCCCTGCTCGGCGAGACGAATGTCCCGACCGGCCCGGCGACGGTCTTCCCGTTCGCCCTGACGGTGTTCTCCCTCTGGGCGTCGCTGTTCCTCTTCCAGTCGCTGCGGCGCTTCTCCTGGTTGTGGGTGAGCCCGTTCAGCACCGGCAAGTCCCAGAAGAAGCGCCTCGCCGCCAGGAATGCGAGATCAGCCGAGGTCCAGCCCACCGCGGTCGAGTCCGCAGCTCCTGTCGCCCCGGCCGATGAGCCCGCTGACGCGGGGACTGCGGGCAGACCGGAGAAGGACTGACCGGCGAGCACCTCCCGGGCGACTCCCCGGGCGACCCTTCTGCAGGCCCGAGTCGTCTCGGGCGCTGGTGAGTCCGCGTCAGACCGGGCCGGCCCGCGCTGCTCGGTCTCGGGCGAGCCGAGGGAGCAGTCGGACGAGGACGACCATGCCGACGAGTTCCACGAGGGTCTGCGTGACGACGACGACGGGCGCGAGCGACAGCGGTGCCGGGAGCGCGAGTGCGAGGGGCAGCACGACGAGCGAGTTGCGGGTCGCGCCGCTGAACACGAGGGCGCGCGTCGCGGGCACGTCGAGTCGGAAGACGCGTCCAGCACCCAGCCCCAGAGCGGTCATGACCACGAGGAATCCCGCGTAGAGCGGGACGAGGACGAGAAGCCGGCCGGCCGAGGCGCCCACGGCGCCGGCCTGGGAGGCGACGACGGTGAAGAGCGTGGCCGTCATGAGCGGCACCAGGAGCCCGAGCATCGTGGACTCGACGATCCGTCCGGACCCGTGTCGGCGCGCGAGTGCCTGCACCAGCCCGGCCGCGGACAACGGCACCACGATCAGCAGCAGGAACGCTCGCGCGAACGGACCGGCGTCGACCACCGCCACCCCCGCAGGACCGATGAAGAGCAGCAGATACACGGGGAGGAGGAGGATCTGCGCGAGCATCAGCAGCGGTGCGGCGGCGAGCAGTCGGTCGGACGCCCCTCCGGCGAGCCCGGCGAACACGATCACGTAGTCGATGCACGGCGTCAGGAGCACCAGGAGGACCCCGAACAGCAGCACCGGAGTGTCGGCGACGAGTCGGGACAGCCCGTAGGCGACGAGCGGCACGACGACGAAGTTCAGCACCCCGACCGCGGCGAGGAAGCGGCCGTCGCGCAGAGACCGTCCGATCGCGGCGAACGGGACCCCGAGGAACGTGGCGAACAGCAGCAGCGCGAGCACCGGTTCGATCGCGACCTCGAGGTGGTGCGCGGCGGGCAGCAGCAGTCCGAGAGCGGCGCCGGCGGCGATCGCGGCGAGGTAGAGCGGGATCTGGCGGTGCTCGAGCCAGGCGACGAGCGCTCTCACGACAGCAGGTCGGCGAGAAGGAGGGGCACGGGTGCAACGGTAGAGGTCCGAACCGCTTGAGGGTCGAGCGGGGGGGTGGACCAGTGACGACACGTCGATCGGGTGCCCTCCATGAACCTCGAGCACCGGTGCTCCGTCGACGTGCTCGCATCTGCCGGCCGTTCGAAGCGGCCCGCACGTGCTGTTCTGCCGTTCCTCGCGGCGGAGGGGCTTCTCCCTCGACCCCGCCCCGGTGAACGGACCGGGCCGAGGCCCTGATCTCCCCGATGCTCGACGACGGCGATTCGACCGTCTCGACGCGGCAAGCCGGAGTCCAGGCGGAGCTCCACGTCTGGCCCGGCGCGTTCCACGGGTTCACCAGCATGATGCCCGGCGCCGA
Organism: Rathayibacter sp. VKM Ac-2805; assembly: GCF_009834265.1. NCBI lineage: Bacteria > Bacillati > Actinomycetota > Actinomycetes > Micrococcales > Microbacteriaceae > Rathayibacter > Rathayibacter sp. VKM Ac-2805. Next base: position 495,504 of record NZ_CP047185.1, on the reverse strand, counting down.
GCTGTCGCGAACCGCCGTCTCCGCGCTGGCCGGGTGGACGACGCGCCTTCTGAGCGGACGACCGTGACACGACTCGCGTCCCGCGCTCCTGCGCTCGCCGGATCCGGAGACCACCATCGATCGCGGGCCCACGACGGCGTCGAACGGGGCTCGTGCAGGACGGTCGCCTGTCGGAGGGGAGATCAGGAGGCGGGTGCCGGCAGCAGGCCCGCCTGCTGCTGGAAGGTCAGGTCGTCCTCGAGGTGCCAGTCCTCGACGATCCGCCCGCTCGCGCCGACGTGCTGGATGTCGATCGCGCCGAACTCGATCGGCTGGCCCTGGCCCTGGACTCCGCCGGAGACGCCGGTGAAGTGGCCGGTGAAGGTCAGGCGCGCGGTGAAGGTGTCGCCCGTGACGTACAGGTCGTCGAGCGAGCACGCCAGGTCGGGCACCGCCGCGCGGAACTGCTCCGAGGCGGTGATCGGCCCCTCGACTCCCTGGGGTCGCCCCGTCGGGAGGGTGCGGTCGAGGAAGGAGTCGTCGACGGCGAGCTCGAGCCAGGTCTCGTCGCCCGTGTTCCAGAAGGAGTAGAGCTGTTGCGCGCGGAGGACGACGGGTCGGCTCGCTTCGACGCTCGAGTCCCCCAGATGCACGGTCCCGGGCTGCACGAGGCCGTCGTCGCCGCTCACCGCCGCGGCCGGGTCCTCCGTCGCGACCGTGCTCGCGCAGCCGGCGGTGGCGAGGAGTGCGGCGAGACCGACGGCGAGGAGGGGTGCGCGGCGGTTCATGCGAGCCGCCCGCCGCCGTCGACGTGCAGCGTCGTCCCGGTCACGAACGTGTTGTCCATGGCGAAGCGCACGGCGGACACGATGTCGTCGACCGAGCCGATCCGGCGAGCAGGATTCCCGGCCGCCGTCTCGGCGAACATCGCTGATTTCTCCTGCTCGCCCAGTGCGTCCCAGGCGCCGGAGTCGATGATCCCCGGCGAGATCGCGACGGCGCGCACCGGGGCGAGCTCGACCGCGAGCGCCTCGACCAGGAAGGAGACCGCTCCGTTGGTCGTCGCCATCACCGCGAGACCCGCCGACGGCCTCCAGGCGGCGACACCGGAGAAGAAGAGGAAGCCGCCGCCCGGCCGGACGGAGGACGCGAGGTGCTTGGCGAGCAGGATCGGGCCGATGACCTTCGCGTCGAACGCCATCACGACGGCATCGCGCTCCAGCCCGGTGACCGGGCCGTTCGCGTGCGCCGCCGCGAACGAGACGACGAAGTCGAGGGGCCCGAGATCGGCGGCCGCCGCGATGCTCGACTCATCGGCGAGATCGATCCGGACGGACCGGAGCCGGCCGCCGGACTCCCCCGCGTCATCACCGAGCGCCTCCGGGTGACGTCCGCCGACGATCACGTCGTCACCTCTCTCGAGCAGCTCGCGCACGAGAGCGCGGGCGATGCCGGATCCCCCTCCGACGACGAGCACGCGGTTCTTCTTCTCGTTCATGGTGCCTCCCTGTCGAGGAGCCGGTGCGGCTCCTTCGTTCGTGACAACCAGGGGACGGACACCATCAGTCCATAAACGACTGTCGCTTATCTGAGGTCAGGGATAGGGTTCGTCTATGCCCAGTCTTCGAGCCCTCGAGGTGATGGTGACGCTGGCGCGGGTCGGATCGATCGGCGCGACCGCGCGCGCGCTGCACCTCTCGCAGCCCGCGGTCTCCCACCAGGTCGCGTCCCTCGAGCGCGAGGTCGGGGTGCCCCTCGTCGACCGGAATCCGGCCGGCGCGACCCTCACCCGGTACGGTCGCGCGCTCGTCGAGCACGCCCGCCTCTCCGTCGACGCCGCCGAACGCGCCGTGGCGGCCGCGCGGACGGCGGACGCGGAGCAGCCGATCCGGCTCGCCGTCGCCGAGAGCTTCACCCTGCCCTTCCTCGTCCCCGTGGTCACCCGGTGGAACGCCGACGGACGCACGCCGCTGCAGCTCGTCGAGACGACCAGCGCCGCCACCTCGATCGACGACCTGCGCGCCGGCCTCCTCGACCTCGTCGTCGTCCCCGGGCCGGCGACGGTGGACGGACTGCACGTCGAGCGCCTCGGGACGGAGGAGATCGTCGTCGTCGGCCGGCCCGCCGGAGAGGTCTCGGCGGGCCGGCTCCCCATGGCCAAGCTCGGTGAGGCGGGAGGCCTGATCGGCGTGGACGCGTCGAACGGGTACGGCGCCTGGCTGGCCGAGCGGCTCGCGGGAACCGGAGTGCTCGTCTCCTACGCCCTCCAGACCCGGTCTGTGCAGCAGGCCGCCGCCCTCGCCTCCGCCGGTGTCGGGGCCGCCCCCGTCCCGCGGAGCGCCCTCGCGCACGGGATGGTCGCCGTCGGACTGCACCCGCCCCTCGAGCGCACCGTCCTGGCCGTCACTCGTGCCGTACCGGACGCCTCGGTGGCGGCACTCGTCGACGCCCTGAGACGCAGAGTCGCGAGTGCGACCCGCGCCGAGCCGGATCGGCTGTCGGGTGGCCGACCGGTTCGTCGTGTCGGACGCAGGGATCCGCGACCGCTTCCCGCCGTCGGCGCCCCGGCCACGCGTGCGCTCGAGGACGCGGGCGTGCACGATCTGGACGACGTGAGGCGGGTGGGCCTCGACCGTCTCGCAACCCTCCACGGAGTCGGGCCGAAGGCGCTCCGGCTCCTCCAGCAGGCCCTCGACGCAGACGATCCCGCTCCGTAGCGATCCCTTCCCCGCACGGTCGCCTCGACCCAGAATGGTCGGAGGCTCGGCGCGCCGGTTCCCGGGGGCGATCCGACCGCGGAGGCGGCCGCCGGGGGAACGGTGGTCGGATGGACCAGGAGGCGCGATGAAGGTCATGCTCGTGATGCGGTCCGACGGCAGCTACGCCGGGGGCGATACCCCCGAGGACTACGCGGCCTGGGCGGACTACGACGCGTCGCTGAAGGCGGACGGCGTCCTCGTCGACTCCGGACGCTTCGCCGACGCCTCCGGCGACGTCTCCGTCGAGACGGATCTGACCGCGGCGCGAAGAGAAGGCGGCACTCCGGCCCCTTCCCGAGCGGAGGAGCGGTCAGCCCTCGTCGGCTACTACCTGCTCGACTGCCCGACCCGGGACGACGCCGTGCGGTACGCCCGACGCGCCCCCCTCTACGGCTCGGTCGAGGTGCACGAGCAGGCGCAGTACTGAGCCCAGCGCTGCGGCCGCTCGCGGCGGCCCCGGGCGGATGATGGTCGGGTGAACCGCACCGATCGTCTGTACGGGCTCGTCGAGGAGCTGCGGGCGGTCTCGCCCCGGCCGCGGAGCGCGCGCCGTCTCGCCGAGCGGTTCGAGGTGTCGGTGCGGACCATCGAGCGGGACCTGTCCGCGCTGCAGCAGGTGGGTCTGCCGATCTGGGCGGAGCCCGGCCGCACGGGCGGCTACGTCATCGACGCGTCGGCGACCCTCGGTCCGGCCGGGTTCACGGTGGAGGAGGCCGTCGCCGTGCTGATCGGCCTCAGTGCGCTGCGGCGCAGTCCGTTCCGGCAGGCGGCCGGGACCGCCGCACGGAAGACGCTCGCGGTCCTGCCGGACGACGTGGCCGCCCGCGCCGGCGCGGTCGCGTCCCGGGTGCACTTCCTCGAGAGCGAGGAGGAGGCGGTCGTCCCGGCGGAGTTCGCGACGGCCCTCCGAGCGGATCGTGTCGTCCGGCTGCGCTACCGCGACAGCAGCGGCGCGGAGTCGGTCCGCGACGTCGAACCGCTCGGCTCGATCGGGAAGGAGGAGCACTGGTACCTGATCGCGTGGTGCCGGCTGCGGGAGGGGGTCCGGGCGTTCCGCGGCGACCGGATGCTGTCGGTCGAGGTGACCGACGAGCGGCCTCCGCAGCGCACCCTCCGGGCCGAGGACCTCGCGCTCCAGTACGGCCGGCTGCGGTCCGTCGTCGACGGCTGACCCGCTCCGGGGACGGGCCCCGCTGGCCTCGCGGAGACGCGGACGATCTGCGGAAACACCGACAGGACGGTGTCGCGGCGACCGGCGAGCCTGGTGCCTCCACCTCATCCCCGCCCCTGAAGGAGCCCCATGTCGTTCACCTCCCTCCGCATCGTCACCGACGACCTCGACGCCCTCGTCGCCTTCTACGAGCAGGTCGTCGGCCGACCGGCCGAGCGCCCGGCGCCGGTCTTCGCGCAGTTCACGGGAGCGGGCGCGACCCTCGCGATCGCCCACACCTCGACGGTCGCCGTGCTGGACGGCGCCGTCGTCCCCGCGTCGAACCGCTCCGTCCTGCTCGAGTTCGAGGTGCCCGACGTCGACCGCGCCTTCGCCGGGCTCGGACCCCGGAGCGAGGACGTGGTGCTCCCGCCGAGCACCATGCCGTGGGGCAACCGCTCCACCCTCGTCCGCGACCCGGACGGGAACGTCGTCAACCTGTTCAGCAGGCCCGCGGGCTGATCGGGCGCACTCCGTCGGTCCGAGCACGCTCACGCCTGGCCGGTGGGACCCGACGGGGATCGCGGAGACCACCGGGGATCCTCTCTCGCGACGCGATCCTCCCGAGCCGGCGTGGCCTCGGGCCGACCGCGACCGGTCTGCGGTTCGCAGGCGGGAGCACGGCGACTCCGTCCAGCGTGACGTCCCGACCGCACTCCGACCGTCGGGACGGCCACCCGCCGCCGGTGTCCTCGGCGGTACCCTCGCGGCATGACCTTCGTGAACGTCGGCACCCTCGGGGCCGTCCCCGGCAGACGCGACGAGCTCGTCGCCGTCCTCACCGAGCACAACGACGACCTCGTCGACGCCGGCTGCCTGCTCTACGAGGTCGGGGTCGACGACGAGCAGCCCGACACCGTCTTCGTCGTCGAGCTGTGGGAGAGCGCTGAGGCGCATCGGGCCTCCCTCGCCCTCCCCCGGGTCCAGGCCGCGATCGCGACGGCGCGCCCGCTGCTCAGCGGCGCCTTCGGCGGCTACCGCTTCGACGCAGCAGGCTCTCCCCTCCGGAGCTGACTCGTGCCGAAGGCCTGCCGGCCGTCGGCACAGGCCGACCTGGAGTGAGCGGGCCGTCCGTCAACGGAAGACCTCTTCCTCTCCCGCCACCCCGACACCTCGAAGCGGAGCACCGTGATCAGCACGTTCCTCGTCGACCACGCCGCGCTCGTCCCGATCGCCTTCTGGATCGCGGTCGCGGTGGTCACGGCGATCGCCTGGCTGCTGCACCGGCGCGGCGCGGAAAGGTCTCTTCTCGTCCTCGCCGCGCTCGCCTTCGTCGTGGGGATCGCGCTGACCGTGTATCCGCCCGACGGGACGCCGCGGGTCTTCTGCACCGTGCAGTTCTCGGTGCCGTTCGACGGCATCGACACCCTCGCGAACATCGCGCTCCTGCTCCCCGGGGCCCTGCTGCTCGCGGTCGCGGTCGGCCGGCCCCTGCTCGTCGCCGCCGCCGTCTCCGGCCTGTCCGCCCTGATCGAGCTGGTCCAGGCGGGCGTTCCGGCGATCGGCCGCTCCTGCGACACGAACGACTGGTTCATGAACACCATCGGCGCACTCCTCGCCGCGTTCCTCGCGGCCCTGATCCTCAGAGGGGAGAAGCGGCGCGGGCGTCGGCGAATGGTCCGCTGACACCGCCTGTCACGTCGCCCTGCTCTCGGCCGGGTGTCTCGGCGGCCGACATCAGCACGGGTCCGTCGATCCACGTCCCTGTGACGCGGATCGCGAGGCGCCACCCCTCACAGCGCCGCCGGAGGGATGGGTGGCGGGTCCGGCTCGGTGAACGCGGCTGCGCGTCGATCGAGGGGCATCGGCATCCGCCGGCGCCTCCGTTCCTCCGGCGCCGGGATGGTCCGGTCGCGGAGGCGGGTGGCGTTCGCGACGACGAGAGCCGCGAGGCCGGGATCCACAGCCCCGGGGAGCGAGAAGGCGGCGATCACCTCGTCGAGCACCGCGCGGGATCAGGCGGTGCTGTCGTCTGCTCGGGACATGGCTGCTCGGTTCGGCGAGGAGAAGCCCTCTCCGTCCGACAATCAGGTCCGGGTCGTCCGGCAGAGGGTTCGTGCACCTCCGCGGCGCGGTGCGGCGCCCCACCGTACGCCCTCCACCGACGCACCGGTAGAGGCGTTCGGAGGCATTCGGGGCGGGTCCTCACCGTCGACTCCTCGATATCGACCGATCCCGTTCCGGGCACCTCCTTCGGCGTACAGTCCGAGCATGACCGCACCCCTCGCGATCCCGGCTCGTGCCGACGGCGACGCTGATCGAAGCGCCCAGCCGGCGACGGTCGGGACATCCACACGGCACGACCTGCTCGCGCAGGCGAGCGAGGGGGCCGACCGCGAGATCCGATTCCGGGCCTCCTTCGACACCGACCCCTCCTCCTCCACGGCCTGGGCGGATGCGGCCGCCGTCGCATGGCGCGGTGCCGCATCCAGCGCCGGGGAGGAGAAGGACCTCGACCGCTGGAACGACGAAGGCGGGTCCGATCCCTTCTGAGAAGTCGTCCCCCACGACCGCGTGCTGCTGACGAAAGGCCCCCATGGGACGCCTGTCCTACGACTCCTCCTTCGACGCCGACTTCGACGACCGCACCCTCGCGCATCTGCAGATCGTGATCGGATCCAAGCTCACCAAGGACGAGTCGTTCTACTTCAGCTGGAGGGAGTCCGTCAGCGCCGGCAGCGGACGGACGTCGCTCTGGCTGCATCCGGCCATCGCGCTGCGGTTCAAGTACCACGGCGGGCGACCACCCGTGATCAGCGCGGAGTGGGTGCGACTGCTCCTCGGGAACTCCTACGCCCCGCCAGGGCTGCTCGTCCTGCCCGAGCCCGACTCCTCGCGTCCCGAGGGTCCCTCGTCGGCCTGACCGCCGAGCGATCGGCCTGAAGGCGCTCATCTGCACCTGCTCAGAGGACGGCCGACGCCACGGGTGCCGTCTCGGCGACGCCGAGGACGACCGGGCGTCACCGGGTGCCGCGGTCGCGTCTGTCGACCGCCCCAGGAGCTGTCAAGTCTCTCCCCCGTCGGCCTCGGCGCTGCGCACGCTGGGGGCATGAAGCATCTCCTCTTCGCGAACAAGACGATGCTGGTCGGAGACGACGCGGCGGACGCTCTGATCGAGTACGGCGTCGCCCTCGCCGTGAGCAGCACGGCGGACCGCGTGGAGTACACCGGCATCGGCGGCGACGGCGGCACCGTGCAGGCGGTGTTCCTGCTCAACGCCGGCGCCGCCCTGGTCGCCGAGACCACTCCCTCCGATCTCCCGGAGCCGGACAACACGGCCGAGGTCGCCCGCATCCGCGAACGCACCAGGACGCTCACGGGGGTGTTCCCCGTGCAGCCGAGCGAGGACGACGTCACCTTCGACGTCGAGCTCGAGCACGGCTTCGGGTACTGACCGGCCCGCCCATGCCCTCCCTCCACGCCTCCTGGCCGACGCTCTGACCGAGGACACGGACGACGCCGAGGTCCGTCGCTGAGCGGCGTCCCGCGCCCCGCTCACGCCGGGGACGATCGCCGTGCTGCAGGCCGTCGGCTTCATCAGCGCAGCGCAGCGGGTCCCCGCCGACACGGCCCTCGCTCTCCTGCTGACGGCGGCGGAGCACGACCGGCGCGATCCGCCCGACGTGGCTCGCGATGTCCTCGCGCGCCGCCATCCCCTGGCCGATCCCGGTGACGATCGCGGCGCGTCGGTGACCCCGTGATCACCGCCCTTCCAGAGCCGTGGTCGGTCCGCCGCCGGGGGCGCTGTCTCCCGAGTCCGCGACGTGAAGCGCGCCGCGCGCCGCCCGCCCCGCCCGCTGGATGCGCGCCCGCACCAGCCGCTGCAGCAGCGCGGGGTAGAGCTGGACGGCGATCGTCGATCCGAGCAGCCAGGCCGCGCCGCCCGTCGCACCCGTGACCGTCGCGGCGAGGGCGAGCGCGACTCCGACGGCCGTGCACGCGAGGTGCACCGCCTCGGAGCGGCGGGTGTGCTGATCGAGAGCGGTCAGTCCCGCGCGCGTGCCGTCGAAGCCGCGCTCGCGGGTGACGAGGCGGTTCCACCCGACGACGTCGAGCAGCCGGCCGAAGACGCCGACCCCGAGCGCTCGCAGCAGCGCCGGCTCGCGGCGACCCACGTCGAACCAGGACGGCTCGAGCGGACGCGTGCGCCCGCCGAAGGTCAGTGCCGCCCAGCTGGTGAGGACCATCTGCGCGACCGCGGCGAAGACCGGATGCGAGGGTCCGATCGCGGTCCAGCCGGCCGCGAGGAGGGCGGCCGCGAGGACGGTGGGAACGAGGGTCCGGATCATCTCCGCTCCCTCCTGCTCGTGCTGCGGTGCTCGAGGCCAGTCCAGCAGATCCGCGGCATCCGTGCGCCGCGTCCTCCGCCGGTCGCCCCGCACCGGGCATCCACCGCCTTCCCGGCAGCGCTTCCTTGACACCGCCGCCGGCCGGTCATCATCATGCAGTCACGACCGGCGGCGGCGCGCCACCGGCGTCCCGACAGGAACGGTGCACCGATGCCCACCATGCTCTTCGTCAACCTGGCCGTCGCCGATCTCGCCCGGGCGAGGGCCTTCTACGAATCGCTCGGCTACTCGATCAACGAGGGCTTCAGCGACGAGAACGCCGTCAGCGTGGTGATCAGCGACACGATCACCGCGATGCTGCTCACGCGGGAGTTCTTCGCCGAGTTCACCAGCAAGCCGATCATCGACGCCACCACCTCGACCGAGGTGCAGCTCGCCCTCAGCGCCGACAGCAGGGAGGAGGTCGACACCCTCCACGGGAAGGCCCTCGCCGCGGGCGCGACCCCGGCCGGCAAGCAGGACCACGGGTTCATGTACTCGAAGAGCTTCGACGACCTCGACGGCCACCACTGGGACTTCGTCTGGATGGACCCGGCGGCTGCGGCGGGCGGTGCGCCGGAGCTGTCCGTCGAGGAGATCCGGGCGAACACGACGCACAGCTGAGTCACGACCCGCGGACGCCGAGCGGTCGACGTCCACGACCCGCGACGGCGCGCCCTCGCAGTCACACTCCGTCACGATCCGGCGCGCACTCCCCTCGGCCTGACAGGCTCCCGGCATCCGCCTTCAGGGCGTCTGGACAGGAGCACACCGTGACGATCACTGCACCGGCGACCACCGCGACCACCGCTGCGGCGACCACAGCGACCACTGCGGCGAGCGCCGCGACCTCGACCCCGGCGCCCGAAGACCGTGCCTCCGCGGCGGCCGGCTTCACCACGCGCCAGGTGCACGCCGGTGCCGCGCCCGACGGCGCCCACGGAGCGCGCGTCACGCCCGTGCACCTCAGCGCCGGCTTCGTGTTCGACAGCTTCGAGCACGCCCGCGAGCGGTTCGCCGGCGAGGACGAGGGCTACCTCTACACCCGCAACGGGAACCCGACCACCGAGGAGGTCGAGCGTCGGCTCGCCGATCTCGAGGGCGGCGCCGAGGCGATCCTGGTGGCGAGCGGCCAGGCGGCCACCGCCTCCGCTCTCCTGGGGATCCTGCAGGCCGGCGACCGGGTGCTCTCGTCGCGCCGCTTGTACGAGGGCAACCGGGGGCTGCTGGTGCAGAACTTCGGTCGGCTCGGGATCGGCGTGGACTTCGTCGACGACGCGTCGGACCTCGGCGAGTGGGAGCGGCGGATCGGGCCCGACACCCGGGTCCTCTTCGGCGAGCCGATCCCGAACCCGAAGAACGATCTGCTGGACCTCCCGGCGCTGGCCGCGATCGCGCACCGGCACGGGCTCCCGTTCGTGGTCGACAACACGCTCGCGACCCCGTACCTCCTCCGCCCGATCGAGCACGGGGCCGACGTGGTCGTGCACTCGACCAGCAAGTTCCTCGCCGGGCACGGCTCCGCCCTCGGCGGCGTGATCGTCGACGCCGGCACGTTCGACTGGGCGGCGCGCCCCGCGCTCTTCCCGCACCTCAACCAGGAGGAGCGGTCGTTCGGCGGCCGCAGCTGGACCGAGCAGCACGGCCGGCGCGCCTTCGTCTCGTACACGCGGGACATCGTGGTCTCCCGCCTCGGACCGACGCCGTCACCGCTGAACTCCTTCCTGCTGCGGCAGGGCGTCGAGACGCTGTCGCTGCGGGTCGAGCGGCACTCCGCGAACGCCCTCGCCGTCGCCCGCTTCCTCGAGGGGCGGCCCGAGGTCGTGTCGGTCGACTACTCCGGCCTGGAGTCGAGCCCGTCGTTCGCCCTCGCGCAGCGCCTGCTCCCCCGCGGGCAGGGCTCCGTCTTCTCCTTCACCGTGGCCGGAGGGGAGGCGGGCGCGGCCGCCTTCATCGACGCCGTCGAGCTGTTCAGCCACATGACCCACCTCGGCGACGTGCGCTCGCTGGTGCTGCATCCCGCGTCGACCACCCACGCCGGACGCACCCCCGCCGAGCGCGCCGCCGCCGGGATCCACCCCGGGCTCCTCCGGCTTTCGATCGGGATCGAGGACGTCGACGACCTCCTCCGCGACCTCGAGCGCGGGCTCGCCGCGGTGCGCGCACGCGCCCTCCCCGCGCTCGCGGAGGTGTGAGCGTGGCGCGCCGTCAGCACTTCGGCTGGTTCTTCTCCCGGGGCTTCGGACCGCAGGGATGGGGGCACCCCTACCGGGAGTGGAACCACGACTGGACGAAGCCCGGCCTCTACCAGCAGTCGGCCCGCGAGCTGGAGCAGGCCGGCTTCGAGCTGATCGTGATGGAGGACGCCGTCTCGCTCGGCTCCCCGGAGACGCTCGACCTGCGGGTGCGGGGAGCGTACGGCGGGCCGAAGCACGATCCGCTCCTCCTGGCGCCGTACCTGTTCGCGGCGACCGAGCGGATCGGGCTGGCGCCGACGATCAACGCCGGCATCACGCCCCCGTACCTCGCCGCCCGGCAGGCGGCGACACTGCAGCACCTCAGCTCCGACCGCTTCGGGATCAACCTCGTCACCGACGTCGGCAGCGCCCGCCACGTGGGCCTGGAGCCGCTGTCGCACGACGCGGCCTACGACCGGGCCGACGAGTGGATGGCGGTCGTCCGCCGGCTCTGGCACAGCTGGGGCGAGGGCGCGCTGGTCGCCGACCCCGAGTCGGGCCGCTACGCCGATGGCACCCGGATCGACGCGTTCCGCCACCGCGGGGAGCACTTCCGCGTGGACGGACCCCTTAACGCCGTCCCCTTCGCGAACGGCGACCCGATCGTCGTCTCCCCCGGCGGGTCTCCGCGCGGCCTGGCCTTCGCCGGCACGCAGTCGGACGTGCAGCTCGCCCTCGCCCCTCTGGAGGCCCGGGCGGTGCGCGACTACCGGGCGCGCGTGCTCGCCGCGGCCGAGCAGCACGGGCGGACCGCGGACGACCTGCGCGTGCTCTTCGTCGTGAAGCCCGAGATCGTGTCGAGCCCGGAGGAGGCCGCGCGCGTCGTCGAGGCGTCGCGCCACCCCGACGAGGACGCGCTGCGGCGGATCGCGCTCGGCTGGTCGAGCGACCTGGAGACCGCCCTCACCGGGCTGGACCTGGACCTCCCCGTCCCGCGGTCGGTGTTCGGCGAGCACGTCTCGCACGGCACCATCGCCGGCCTCTACGGCGGTACGGAGGACGCTCCGCTGCGGGAGCTGCTGACAAGGAAGGCGCGCAAGGGCCGCGTCGCCGAGCGCGCCGGCTTCGTCGGCACCGCGGAGGAGTTCGCCGACTTCGTCGAGGAGCTCGGCGACGACGGCGGCAGCGACGGGCTCCTCCTCTCCGGGGACCTGCACCCGGTCACCCTGCACCGGATGCTCGACGACCTCGTCCCCGTGCTGCGCCGCCGCGGGATCCTCCGCGACGAGCTCGCTCCCGGCGGGACCCGCGCCAACCTCTTCGGGACGTAGGGGGGGTCCGCCCCGTCTCACTCCGGATCCTGCGCCCGGCCGGGCACCGGGCGGAAGGATCCGTGCTCGATCTCGTGGGCGAGCTGCACAGCCTCGACACGCGAGGCCGCCCGGTCCACCGCCGGCGGCCCGGCCTCATCGGGGGTGCAGAGGGAGCGGAGGCGCTGAAGGACGGCTCCTCGCCACTGTCGTGCGATGCCGCCCGCCTCGGTGCTCCGCCGTCCCACCTCGTCGAGTCCCCGCGAAGGCGCTCCGCCGTTCACACGGCGGCCCGCACGGCTTCGAGCGTCTCGAGGAGGAGGGGACGCGGCATGGCGAAGACGAGACGCACGTGGTCGGCGTAGCCGGCGCCGCACAGGCGTCCGGAGGTGAGCGTCACTCCCGCCTCGCGCTGCAGGTGCTGCGCGGGATCGGCGAGGCCGAGAGCACCCAGGTCGAACCAGGCGAGATACGTCGCCTCCGGGGTGCGGTGCCCGATCCGGGGCAGCTCGGAGGCGAGGAAGTCGGCGATGAGGCGCCGGTTGCCGTCGAGGTAGTCGACGACCTCGTCGAGCCACGCTCCGCCCTCCCGGTAGGCGGCCGTCGAGGCGATCACGCCGAGATTCGAAGCGCCGTGCTGCACCGCGAACCCGAAGCGCGAGTAGACGTCCTCGTCTGCGTCGTTCGTGGTGATCAGCTGCGCGGCCTTCAGGCCGGGGATGTTCCACGCCTTCGAGGCGCTCGTTCCGGTGACGGAATGCCGGGCGGCCTCCTCCGAGACCGAGGCGTAAGGGATGTGGGGGACGCCGTCGAACCGCAGCGGCGCGTGGATCTCGTCGGCGAAGACCCGCCCGCCGTGGCGCTCGACGACAGCGGCGAGACCTTCGAGCTCGGACCGCGGCAGGACCGAGCCCGTCGGGTTGTGCGGATTGCAGAGCACCAGGGTGCCCGCTCCCTGCGCGAAGGCCGCATCGATCCCGTCGAGGTCGTGCTCCCAGCGGCCGTCGACGATCGTTCCCGGGACCTCGATCACCTCGCGTCCGATGGCCGACAGGTAGGTGAGGAACGGCATGTAAGCGGGGGTAGGCACGATCACCGGTGAGCCGGGGCGGGAGAACTCGGTGACGGCCACTCCGAGCGCGGCCATGACATCCGAGACGGAGTGCACGCGGGCGGGGTCGACCGTCCACGCGTACTGCTCAGCGAGGTACTCCGCGGCGGCCTCGCCCAGCTCGCCCGCAGTCGAGGGGGACAGATAGCCCAGCACGTCGCCGGCCACGGCGTCGTGCAGTGCCCTCCGAACGGCCGGCGCCGTACCGAAGTCCATCTCGGCGACCCAGGCTCCGATGGTGCCGGGGCGGAGGCTCCACTTGCGGCTCGTCGGGCGGTCGAGTCGTTCGCGCGTGAGCGAGTCGAACAGGTGCATGGGAGTCCTCGGGGAAGCGGGCGGAGGGCGCCCCGCTGGTCGATCGGGGCGCCCGAGGCGGGGGCGGCTCAGCTGTTGTCGAGCGGGAGCCCGGGCGGGTTCACCAGGGCCTCGTCCACGGCCTCGTCCTGCAGGCCGTAGGCCGACAGCCAGTCCTGGTACTGACCGTTCCCGATGAGGTAGCCGAGGGCCTGGGCGATCGGCTCGGCGAGTCCGGAGTCCTTCTTCACAGTCGCCGCGATCAGCCCGTCGAGCGATTCGCCCGCTCCGGAGAACGTGCCGGCGTTGCGGGTCGGGTCGGCGCCGTCCTCCGAGATCCGGTTCTGGTAGACCGTCGTCGGGTTGGGCCCGAAGTAGGCGTCGATCCGGCCGGAGCCGAGAGCGAGAGTGACGGAGTTGGCATCGGGCAGTCGCGTGATCTCCAGGGACCTGCCCTCGGACTGCAGACGGGCCTGCCACTCGAGCAGGATCTTCTCCTGGTTGGTGCCGCTGCTGACCGCGACGGTGAGTCCGTCGAGGTTCTCGTAGTCGCCGTCGAACTCCCAGTCGTTCGAGGCGAGGACCTGGAACGCGAGGGTGTCGGCGCGGTAGGAGGCGAAGTCGTACTTCTCCTTGCGCTTCTCCGTGACGGTGATGTTCGAGAAGCCGACGTCGCTGCCTCCGGTGTCGATGCCCACGAAGAGGTTGTCCCAGGTGGAGTTCTCCACCTCGGGCTGCAGCCCGAGGACGGCGGCGACGAGGCGGCCGAGATCGGGCTCCGAGCCGGTGAGGGTCTCGGTGTCGGTCCCGGTGAACGCGAGCGGAGGGAAGCCTGCGGGGAGAGCGCCGACGCCGATCGTCAGGGTCCCGCGGTCGAGGATCTCCTGCGGCAGCGTGCCGCGGATCTCGTCGACGACCGGCACGTCGATGTCCGTCTCGGTCGCCGCTCCGTTGGAGAGGGCACCCACGGTGACGGTGGTGGTGCCGGAGGCGGCTCCCGGGGAGGCCGGGTCGGAGGCGGCGGCACCGGAGCAGGCCGCGAGGCCCGTCGTCAGCGCGGCGGCAGCGAGAAGCGCCCCGACTCTGGTCCAACGAGTGATGCGCGGTCTGGTCATGATTCGATTCCTGTGTCTGTCGTGCGGATGGAGAGGAGGAGGAGTGCGGGGGCTCAGCCGAGGACTCGGCCGAGGAAGTCGCGGGTCCGCGGATTCTGCGGGCGGTCGAGGACCTCGCTCGGGCTGCCCTGCTCGACGACGAGGCCGTCGTCGACGAACACCACCCGGTCGGCGACCTCGCGGGCGAAGCCGATCTCGTGGGTCACGACGATGAGGGTGCGGCCGCTCTCGGCCAGCGACCGGATGACCTGCAGCACCTCCCCGACGAGCTCGGGATCGAGAGCCGAGGTCGGCTCGTCGAAGAGGATCACCTCGGGGTCGAGCGCGAGCGCACGCGCGATGGCCACGCGCTGCTGCTGGCCGCCGGAGAGCTGCCTCGGATAGGCCGCCGCCTTGTCGGCGAGACGGACGTGCTCGAGCAGGGCGCGTGCCCGCTCGCGGGCCTCCGCCGGCGGCTGCCCCTGCGAGATCGGCGCCTCGGTGACGTTCTCGAGGATCGTCAGGTGCGGGAAGAGGTTGAAGCTCTGGAAGACGAAGCCGATCCTCGCCCTCTGGCGCAGGATCTCCTTCTCGCGCAGCTCCTTGAGCCGACCGCCGCGCAGCCGCACCCCGATCAGCTCGCCGTTCACGGAGACGAACCCCTCGTCGAGCTTCTCGAGATGGTTGATCGCCCGCAGCAGGGTCGACTTGCCCGAGCCGCTCGGACCGAGGATGACCGTGACGGTGCCCGCCTCGACGCGCAGGTCGACTCCCCGGAGCACGGTCCGGTCGCCGTAGGACTTGGTCGCGTTGTGGATCTCGATGGCGGCGGTCATCGCGCACTCCTCAGGCCGGCGAGCGAGCGCCGCACCCGCTGGAGGGGCGTGGGCGCGAGCTCCCGGTGCGCGCCGCGGGCGTAGAAGCGCTCGATGTAGAACTGCACGACCGAGATCGCCGAGGTCAGCACCAGGTACCAGATCGTCGCAACGACGAGCAGGGGGATGATGTCCGTCGGGTACGTGCTGCCGAGGTTCTGAGCGACCCCGAACAGGTCGAGCAGCGAGACGTAGAACAGCAGCGAGCTCGCTTTCAGCAGGCCGATGATCTGGTTCACGTAGGCGGGCACGATCGAGCGGAGCGCCTGCGGGAGGACGATGCGGGTGAACTGGCGGCGCTGCGGGATCCCGAGCGCCTTCGCCGCTTCGTGCTGCCCCTGATCGACCGCGAGCACCCCGGAACGGACGACCTCGGCGCTGTAGGCGATCTCGGACAGGCTCAGGCCGATCACGCCGAGGGCGAGCGGAGGCAGCAGCGACACCGTCGGCACCGACCACTGCGGACCGAAGGGGATGCCGATGCCGACGGTCGGATACAGGTTGCCGAGATTGAACAGGAAGATGAGGACGAGGATCAGCGGCACCGAGCGGAACAGCCAGATGTAGACCCAGCTGAGCGTCGACAGCACCGGATTGCCCGAGAGCCTGGCGACGGCGACGACGATGCCTCCGACGAAGCTGATCACGGCACTGATGGCGGTGGCGAGGAGCGTCAGCTGCAGCCCCTTCAGGATCGCCGGACTGAAGAGCCAGGTCCCGACCTTCGGCCACTCCCACGACGGGTTCGTGAAGAGGGTCTGTCCGGCGTTCAGCAGGAGCACGAGCACCAGTGCGGCGACCACCCAGCGCACCGGGTGGCGCAGCGGCAGCACCGGCCGCTCGCCGAGTCGGGCGAGGTCGATGCCTCCGGGAAGGGGGCCGGACGTGTCCCGCGGTCGAGGCGGCGCGATCGTGCCGCTCATGAGGCACGCCCCCTGACGCCACCGCGCAGGCGTGCTCCGCCGTCGGGCAGGGACGCGGTGAGCTGCGCGAAGGAGTCGTCGTGCGCGGTCCGGATCCTCGCGACGTCGAGCGGCCGATCGGTGAGCGTCCGCGCATAGCCGTGCAGGACGACCACCTCCGGAGGCTGGGTCACGTCGTAGAGCGGTGTGTAGCCCGCGGTGAGGTAGAGCCGCTGCGCCTCCGGCTGGAGCGGCCCGGTCGTGAGGTAGACGGTCGAGTAGCCGAGCCGGCGGGCCTCCGCCTCGAGCTCGGCGACCACGCGCAGGGCGAGTCCCTGCCGACGGTGCGCCGAGGATGTCCAGATGCGCTTGAGCTCGGCGGTCGTGTCGTCGAATCTCTTCAGCGCGCCTCCGGCGATCGCGGTGCCGTCGCGCAGAAGCAGGACGAAGGATCCCTCCGGCGGGGCGAACACCTCGCTCGGGTAGCGCGCGAGCTCGGCCGATGCCGGCTCGCCCCAGGCGGTGCCGTAGCGGGTGTCGTACTCGCGCTCGAGCTCGTCGAGCAGGGGCCGGGCCCGCGGGTCATCGGCCCGCACATGGACGAACTCGTCGGCCGCGACGGTGTCAGACGAGGACACGAGCGGCCTCCTCGGCGGCCTGGGCGGCCGCGGCGTCGCGTCGAGCGACCTCCTCGCGCACCAGCGGTATCACGTGGCGACCGAAGTCGAGGGTGTCGTCGACGTAGTCGTAGCCGCGCGCCGAGATGATGTCGACCCCGAGATCGACGTAGTCGAGCAGCGCGGCGGCCACCGTCTCCGGCGTCCCGACGAGGGCGTTCGAGTTGCCGCGCGCTCCCGCGGCGACTCCCGCCCTGGTCCAGAGCGCGCGATCGAAACGGTCGCCTGCGGCGGCGATCGCGAGGAGGCGCTGCGAGCCGGTGTTCTCCGGCGCGGCGAGGCCTCCGGGGGCGGTCTCGCGGGTGCGCGCCTCGATGCGGCGGAGGATCCCCTCCGCCTTCTCCCAGGCCTGCTCCTCGGTGGCCCCGAGGATGGGTCGGAAGGCGACCTGGATGCGCGGCGCGACGTCGCGGCCGGCCGCCGCCGCCGCCTCCCGGATGCTGCGGATCTGCTCGGCGGTGTCCCGCAGCGGCTCGCCCCAGAGCGCGTAGACGTCGCTCTCGGCGGCACCGACGGACAGAGCGGCGGGAGAGGAGCCTCCGAACGAGATCTGCGGCCGAGGCTGCTGCACCGGCCAGACGTCGCTGACGAACCGGGAGAAGCGGTAGTGCTCCCCGACGTGATCGAACGGCTCACGGGTCGTCCAGACCTGCTTGACGATCCTGATGTACTCGGCGGTGCGCGCGTAGCGCTCGTCCTTGCTCAGGTAGTCGCCCTCCGCGGCCTGGTCCGCGTCCGACCCGCCCGTGATCACGTGGACGCTCAGGCGGCCTCCACTCAGCTGATCGAGGGTCGCGAAGGCTTTCGCCGCGACCGTGGGGTAGGAGACGTTGGGCCGGTGCGCCAGCAGCAGCTGGATGCGCTCGAGCCGCGACGCGATGAAAGCGGCGGCGACGGCGGGGTCGGGGGCTCCGGAGTGGTAGGCGAACAGGATGCGGTCCCACCCGCTGTCCTCATGAGCCGCGGCCAGACGCACCGTGTACTCCGGGTCGAAGCTCGCGCCGCTGCGTGCTCGTGTCTCGCTGCCGTCGTTGAGCGCGGCGATGCCGAGGAATTCGATGGGCACTCGAGGCTCCTGCCTGTCGGGGCGCACCGTTCTGCACGCCGTGGGGGCCGACGCTAGGGTCCGCGGCCACCCGGCTCCAACCCGCCGCTACACACTTCTTCACATCGTCACGAGTCGTCACAGAGCGGCGTCCTCACGGGGGAAGGGTCATCGTGGACGCATGTCAGCGCCATCGGACGGGACCCGCTCCCTCGTGATCGTCGGGGGAGGTCCCCGCGCGGTCGGGGTCCTCGAGCGCCTCGCCGCGAACGCCGCCGAGGACGCCCTCGGGCCGGCCGCGCTCGTCGTCCACGTCGTCGACCCGTACCCCGTCGGCCCCGGCCGGATCTGGCGCTACGAGCAGTCGCCGCTGCTGAAGCTCAACTCGCTCGCAGCCGACGTGACGATGTTCACCGACGCGAGCGCGACGATCGAGGGGCCGGTGCGCCCCGGACCCTCGCTGATCGAGTGGGCGGAGGCGGTGCGGGCCGGCCGGATCGCGCTCGCAGAGGGCGACGAAGCCGTGCGCCGCGAGCTCGACGGGCTCCGCGCCGACAGCTTCCCCACCCGCCGGCTGCAGAGCCTCTATCTGCGCTGGTTCCACCGGGAGGCGCTCGCCGCTCTCCGCCCTGACGTCGAGGTCCGCGAGCACGCGGCGCGCGTCGTCGAGGTGCTCGGTCGCGACGACGGTGCGCAGCGGGTCGTCCTCGACTCCGGCGACGTGATCGAGGCGGACCTGGTCCTGTTCTCGCTCGGGCACAGCGGCGCTCTGCCGACGGTCGACGAGACCCGGCTGGCCGGGTTCGCCGAGCGCCACGGCCTCGCCTACCTGCCGCCGTCGTTCACGGCCGACGCCGACCTCGGATCCCTTCGCGCCGGACACGACGTGATCGTGCGCGGCCTCGGCCTCGTCGCGGTCGACCTCCTGGTGCTGCTCACCGAGGGCCGGGGCGGCCGCTTCGAACGGGACGACGCCGGCGGACTGCGCTACCACCCGTCGGGACGTGAGCCGCGCATCCTGATCGGCAGCCGCCGCGGGGTCCCCTACCACTCGAAGATCGGCTCGACGCTCCAGGGAGCCGCGCCCGAGCCCCGCTGGTTCTCGGCGTCCGTCGTCGAGGAGCTGCGCTCGCGACACCGCCCGCTCGACTTCAGCGAGGACGTCTGGCCCCTGATCGCCCAGGAGATGCTCTGGGGCTACTACCGTGAGCTCTTCACCGGGCACCCCGACCGGGTGAGCACCGACTGGACGCACTTCTCGGAGGTGTTCTCGCGGCTCGACCCGCGCGCCTCGGTCCTCGCCGGCTCCCGCGGCCCGCGACCCGAAGCGGGACAGGGGTACGCTCTCCCCGCACTCGGGGCCGACGCCGAGCGGGTCCTCGGAGATGCGCGGACCCTGACCGCGCTCGTCGCGGACACTGTGCCGGACAGCCTCGACAGGCTGCTCCTCCCCGATCTCGACCGCCCGTTCGCCGATGTGCGGTTCGCCGACGGCTCGGCGCTGCAGGAGGCGGTGCGCGCCTACATCCGGGACGACCTGGCTCTGCGCAGCCGGCAGGAGCACAGCGCCACGATGGCGCTCTTCCTCGCGCTTCTGCGCAGCCACTTCCTCGTCGCCGATCTCACCGCGTCCGCGAGGTGGACGCCCCGCTCGCGGATCGAGGATCTGCACGGATGGTGGCTCGGCTGGTTCAGCTTCCTCGCGAGCGGGCCGCCCGCGCACCGTCTCGAGGAGCTGCTCGCACTCTCGGACGCGGGCGTCGTCGACTTCCTCGGCCCGGGCATCCGTGTGGAGACCTCCGAAGAGGAGGGCCGCTTCGTCGCGAGCGGCGGGGCGACCGATCAGGTCGTCCTCGCCGACGCTCTCGTCGACGCGCGCCTCCCCCGGACGTCCGTTGCGAGGAGTGACGACGCGCTGATGCGAGCGCTCGTCGCGTCGGGGTCGGCGGTCGAGGACCTCGTCGACGTCGGCGACACTCTCCTGTCGACCGGGAGGCTGCGCGTGCACCAGGACGACACCCTGCTGCGCTCGACGGCGGGAGGCCGCGTCGGCCGCCGGTACGCGATCGGCCCGTACACCGACTCGCCGTTCGTCGGCGCCTTCTCCCGGCCGGGCACGAACGCGGTGTCGTTCCGCGAGAACGACAAGGTCGCGCGCGCGCTGCTGCGCCGCCTCCGCGCACTCGACGACGAGGAGCTCGTCCGAGCCGGCACCCTGATCCGAGGAGCACGATGACCGCCGCCCCACCCCTCAGCCTCGCCGTCGCCCTCGAGGGCGCCGGCTGGCACCCCGCGTCCTGGCGCGAGCCTGGCGCCCGTCCCGACGCGCTCTTCACCGGCGCGTACTGGGCGGACATCGTGCAGCGGGCGGAGCGCGGCGGGATCGACTTCGTGACGATCGAGGACTCCTTCGCCCTGCAATCGGCGGACCCCTTCCTGGCCGACGACCGCACCGACGAGGTCCGCGGCCGGCTCGACGCGCTGCTGATCGCCTCCTACGTCGCCCCCCTCACGAGCCGCATCGGTCTCGTGCCCACGGTCACCGTGACGCACACGGAGCCCTTCCACGTGTCGAAGGCCGTCGCGACGCTCGACCACCTGAGCCGGGGCCGGGGCGGTTGGCAGGTCAGGGTGTCGTCACGCGTCGACGAAGCCTCGCACGTCGGACGACGAATCGCGGCGATCGTGCCGCCGGAGCCGGGCACGCCCCTTCTCGAGGACCCCGCGATCCGCGCCGTCGTCGACGAGCTCTTCGAGGAGGCGGCCGACGCCGTCGAGGTCGCACGGAGACTCTGGGACAGCTGGGAGGACGACGCCGAGATCCGCGACGTCGCCACCGATCGCTTCCTCGACGCCGACAAGGTGCACCGCGTCGACTTCGCAGGACGCTGGTTCTCGGTGCGCGGCCCCGCGATCACTCCCCGGCCGCCGCAGGGGCAGCCCGTCGTCGCCGCGCTCGCACACGCCGACATCCCGTACCGTTTCGCCGCGCGCTCGGCCGACGTCGTGTTCGCGACGCCTCAGAACGCAGCGGACGCCGAGAGGATCCTCCAGGAGATCGCCGAGGCGGAGCGCGGGGCGGGGCGGACGGGCGAGCGCCTGCGGGTCCTCGCCGACCTCGTCGTCGTCCTCGACACCCCGGCGGAGTCCGCCGCGGCCAGACTCTCGCGCCTCGACGCTCTCGGCCGACCGCTCACCGGCGACGCCGCCGTCGCCGCCGGGTCGGCCGCGTCCGTCGCCGACCGCATCGCCGAGCTCTCACGGCTCGGCTACGACGGCGTCCGCCTCCGACCCGCGGTTCTCGCCACCGATCTGCCGCTGATCGCCGACGACCTCGTGCCCGAGCTGCGCCGACGCGGTCTGCTCGTCGGGACGGAGGAGGGCCGCACCCTCCGCTCAGCCCTGGGCCTGCCCACGTCGATCCCGAACCGCTACGCCTCCGAGGAGCAGTCATGACGCGGCGACCGAAGCAGATCGTCCTCGCCGCCTACGTGGGCGGGGTGAACGAGCACACCCTGTGGGAGCACCCCGACGCCGGCAGCCAGGTCGACTTCTCGACGTTCCGCCGCGTCGCAGAGACCGCGGAGCGCGGGCGGTTCGACTACTTCTTCCTCGCCGAGGGTCTGGCCCTGCGGGAGCGCGCGGGGCGCCCGTTCGACCATGACATCGCCGGACGACCGGACACTCTGCCGCTCCTCGCCGCGCTGGCCGCGGTCACGGAGCACATCGGCCTGGTCGGCACGCTCAACGCGACGTTCAACGAGCCCTTCGAGCTCGCCCGTCAGATCGCGACCCTCGACCACCTCTCAGGCGGACGAGCGGGGTGGAACGTGGTCACGTCCTTCGACGCCTTCACGGGCGCGAACTTCCGCCGCGGCGGCTTCCTCGACCGCGCCGACCGCTACGCCCGTGCCGAGGAGGCCGTCCGCGCGGTGACGACGCTCTGGGACACCTGGACCTCCGACGCCGTGCGAGCCGATGCCCCCTCCGGCGAGTTCCTCGCCGACTCGTCGACGGGGTCGTTCGCCGTCTCGAGCAGCCAGTTCGACGTCTCCGGCCGTTTCACCGTGCCGCGAAGCCCGCAGGGCCGCCCGGTGATCGTGCAGGCGGGCGTCTCTCCGCAGGGCCGCGACTTCGCGGCGTCGAGCGCCGACGTGATCTTCTCCCCCTACCACCGGGGACCTGAGGCGCACGAGTTCGCGCGCGACATCGCGGCCCGGGTCGCGGCGGCGGGTCGCCCGGCCGGCTCCGTGCGGATCCTCCCGTCAGCCGCCGTCGTCCTCGGCGGCACCGCTGCGGAGGCGGAGGAGAGAGCGCGGTGGATCCGCGATCAGCAACTCACACCGCGCACGATCCAGGTGCTCTTCGAGCAGGTCTGGAACCGGGACCTGTCGGGCTTCGACGTCGACGGGCCGGTACCCGATCTCGAGCCCGACCTCGAGGCGCCGCCGCTGATCGAGGGCCGCGCACTGATCCACGGTGATCGCGCGGGGACCGTGCGCGCCTGGCGTGCGCTCGCTCAGGAGCGCGACCTCACCCTCCGCGGTCTCGCCGAGACCGTCTTCGACCGCACGGAGTACGTGGGCACGGCTGAGCAGGTCGCCGACCGTCTCGACGAGTTCGTGCAGAGCGGAGGCGGCGACGGGGTCGTCCTCGGATCGCACCTGCACCCGGGTGGTCTGGACGAGTTCGTCGACCGCGTCGTGCCGCTGCTGCAGGAGCGCGGTTCGCTGCGCACCGAGTACGAGGGCACGACCCTGCGGGAGAACCTCGGCCTGGAGATCCCCGCCCGGCCGTGACCTCATCCCCTCCGCCCCCTCTCCGACCTCCGAAGGAAGACCATGACCGACGCCTACTACGACCGCGCAGCCGACCGCCGCTACACCGCCGCCTACAAGAAGGAGACCCCCGACGTCCTTGCGGCGTTCACCGCCTTCGACACCGCCGTCTTCGCTCCGCAGGGTCGCGAGATCCCGCTCAAGTACCGCGAGCTCATCGCCTACGCCGTGGGCATCAGCAAGCAGTGCGTCTACTGCATCGACGGCCACGGCCAGAACGCCGTGCGCGCCGGTGCGACCGAGACCGAGCTCGCCGAATCAGCCTGGGTCGCGGCCGCCATCGGAGCCGGAGCCGCCTTCGCGCACGGCCGACTCGGCTTCAAGCTGACCGAGGACCACCCGCACTGATCGTGCCCCCGCCCCTGTCCCTCCTACCGATCGGCCGATCATGACGAACGAACCCGCCTTCAGCATCACCCTCACCCCCTTCGACGAGGACTACTCGCCGGCCCGGAGCTCCCGGATCACCACCAACTTCGCGAATCTGGCCCGCGGCGAGCGCCGCCGGGAGAACCTCCGGACCGCGCTGCGGATGATCGACGACCGGTTGAACGATCTCGTGCCGGGCGACGATCCGAGCCGCGGCCGCTACACGGTCGGGCTCGACATCGTCTCCGTCGGGCTGCGGCTCACCGCGGACGGCGAGGACCGGGAGTTCCCGCTGCTGGAGGTCCTGCGCACCCGGATCCTCGACCGCCGCACCGGCCGATGTCAGCCGGGGACACTGGGGAACAACTTCTCCTCCTACCTCCGCGACCACGACTTCAGCGTGCGGCTGCCTGCGGTCAACGCCTCGCAGGCCGGCTTCACCGTCCCCGACGACTTCGGCGTCCTGCACGGCGCGCTCTTCCAGCACTTCCGGGACTCCGCGCAGTACGCGGAGCTCTCGTCGACGCCGCCCGTCATCTGCATCAGCGTCTCGACGAGCAGGACGTACCGGCGCACCGGGACCCTCCATCCGATCCTCGGCGTCGAGTACCGGCAGGACGAGCTCTCGCTGACCGACCGGTACTTCTCGGAGATGGGCCTCGGGGTCCGCTTCTTCATGCCGCCCGGCAGCACGGCGCCGCTCGCGTTCTACTGCGGCGGCGACCTGCTGGAGGACTACTCGGACCTCCAGCTCATCGCCACCATCAGCACGATGGAGACGTTCCAGAGGATCTACCGGCCCGAGATCTACGGCGCGCGCTCGGCCGCCGCCGACGTCTACCGGCCGGACCTGGAGCAGCAGGACTACGTGCGGCCCGCGGTCTCCTACGACCGCGAGGAGCGCGGCCGGCTCGCGGTCGAGCAGGGGCGGTTCGCGGAGGAGCACCTCATGAAGCCGCACGGGGAGCGGCTGCGGCAGTGGGCCGCCGGGTACGCGGGAGCGGTCCGATGAGCGCCTGCGGATCCTCGACGTCCCTCCCGCTCCTGCCCACCTCGATCGCCGGCAGCCTGCCGAAGCCGTCGTGGCTCGCGCAGCCGGAGACCCTGTGGTCCCCGTGGCGGCTGACCGGCGACGCCCTGGCCGAGGGCAAGCAGGACGCCCTGCGCGCCGCCGTCCACGAGCAGCACCACCGGGGCCTGGACATCGTCAGCGACGGGGAGCAGACCCGCCAGCACTTCGTCACGACGTTCATCGAGCACCTCACCGGCGTCGACTTCGAGCGGCGCGAGACGGTGCGCATCCGCGACCGGTACGACGCGAGCGTGCCGACCGTCGTCGGCGCCGTGGGCCTCGAGAGGCCCGTGTTCGCCGACGACGCCCGGTTCCTGCGCGAGCAGACCGATCAGCCCATCAAGTGGGCGCTGCCCGGCCCGATGACGATGATCGACACCCTCTCCGACCGGCACTACGGGAGCCGCGAGAAGCTGGCATGGGAGTTCGCGAGCATCCTCAACGAGGAGGCGCGAGCCCTCCAGGACGCCGGAGTGGACATCGTCCAGTTCGACGAGCCCGCCTTCACCGTCTTCTTCGACGAGGTGCAGGACTGGGGCGTGGCCGCGCTGGAGAGGGCGGCGGAGGGACTCCGCATCGAGACCGCGGTGCACATCTGCTACGGCTACGGGATCAAGGCGAACACCGACTGGAAGGCGACCCTCGGGTCGGAGTGGCGGCAGTACGAGGAGTCGTTGCCGCTCCTCCAGCAGTCCTCGCTCGACATCGTCTCGCTGGAGAGCCACCACTCCCACGTGCCGATGGAGCTGATCGAGCTCGTCCGCGGCAAGAAGGTCATGCTCGGAGCGATCGACGTGGCGAGCGGGACCGTCGAGACGCCCGAGGAGGTCGCCGACACCCTGCGCCGCGCCCTCCGGTTCGTCGACGCGGACCTGCTCCTCCCCAGCACGAACTGCGGCATGGCACCGCTGCCCCGCGACCTCGCCTGGGGGAAGCTCAGCGCGCTGAGCGCGGGAGCAGCGATCGTCCGCGAGGAGCTCGCGCCCTGACCGGCCTCCGGGGAGACGGGTCGCGGCCGGCCCGTCTCCCCGGAGGTCCCGCCCGCCTCACCCCTCCGCTCGCGCCTCCTGCGCCGCGATGTCCTGCATCGCCAGGTCCGCCCGGCGGAACTGGTCCGTCTCCGGAAGCGCGAGGTGCAGTCCGGCGACGGTCGTGAGCGAGACCGTCACCTCGGCCACGGTCACGTCGAGGACGTGCCCGCCCTTCTCGCGGGCGTCGTCGACGTAGTGCAGGTGGTACCCGGGGACCGACACGGCCTGCTCGAACTGCGGAGTGCGGAAGCCCGCGATCGTGCCGCGGGTGTCGGCGATGCCGGTGACGCTCTGGTGGGCGGTCGCCTCGATCAGGGGCGGGTACGGCTCGGTCTGCGCGCCCACGGTCCGGGTGCGGACCTCGGTGAACCGGCCGTCGATCCGCAGGGCGACGGGGATGTTCCCGCCGTCGACCGCGTCGTCGATCAGCCGGGTGAGGCCGGCGAGACCGGTCGGCTCCTCCACCGTGAACGTCGTGGTCGCGTGGAAGGGCAGCACGGCGGCGAAGGGCGTCCGGTCGTCGCCGTCCGCGACCTGGACGGAGCCGTCGCTGCGCAGGTGGTAGCAGACGCCGTCGACGATCACCATCTCGCCGTCCAGGTGGTTGAAGGTGCCCAGGCCGAGATCGCCGTGGGTGAGCAGCTCGCGGATCGTCAGGTCCCCGTCGTAGACCCCGGCCAGCAGCGCGGCCATGGTCGAGCTCTGGTAGATCGCGTAGTCGTCGGTCGAGTCGACCGTGTGCGTGCTCATTCGAAGGCGTCCTCGACCAGGTGGGCGGCGATGTCGACGTTGCGGCTGTAGTCCACCGCGACGTCGATGATCGAGACGCCCGGCTCGGCCAGCGACGCCCGGAAGGCCTCCTCGAACTCGGCGAGGCCGCTCACCCGCCTGCCCGTGGCGCCGAACGCCGCCGCGAACTTCTCGATGTCGTAGTCGCCGAGCTGGACTCCGGACTTGCGGCCGTACTTCAGCAGCTGCTGGAAGCCGACCATGTCGTAGGTGTCGTCCCGCATGATCACGTGCGTGAACGAGAGGCCGAGCCGCGTCGCCGTCTCGATCTCCGTCGCGGAGAACAGGAAGCCTCCGTCGCCCGAGACGGAGACCACCGGGGTCCCGGGGCGCAGGAGGCTCGCCGCCATGCCCCACGGGAAGGAGACGCCGAGGGTCTGCTGCCCGTTCGAGAAGAGCAGGTGCTTCGGCTCGTACACGCGGAAGTGCCGGGCCATGAAGATGTAGTTCGAGCCGATGTCGCAGGCCACGGTGGCGTCGTCCGAGAGCAGGTCGCGCATCAGGAGCACGAGGCGGGCGGGATCGACGGTCCCGGGAGCCGCCTCGGCCGTCCGCGCCGCGTCGTCGATCCGCTCCAGCTCGCTCCGGTGCCGGGCGACCCGGTCGGCCGCGTCCTCGTCGAGCTGCAGGCCGGAGACGAGGGGCGTGAGGGCAGCGACGGTCTGCGCGAGATCGCCCTTCAGCTCCAGCGCAGGCAGGTAGTGGTTGTCCAGCGGGGCGTCGACGGAGTCGATGTGGACGATCCGGCGGTCGACGTCGCTGTTCCAGATCACCGGGTCGTACTCGACGGCGTCGTAGCCGATCGCGACGACGAGGTCGGACTCGGCGAGGGCGAGGTCGGCGGGCTGGTTCTTGAACAGGCCGACGCGGCCGAGGTAGTGGTCCTCGAGCTCGCGGGAGACGAGGCCGGCCGCCTGGAACGTCTCGATCACCGGCAGCTCCGTCTCGCTGATCAGGACCCGCAGGGCCGCGACGGTCGCCGGCTCCGACGCGCGGAGTCCCACGAGGAGGACGGGCCGCTCCGCGGTGTTGATCAGGTCGGCGGCGTGGGTGAGGTCCTCGGCGCGCGCCGGACCGCTCGTCGGCCCCGTGGCCGCCCGGGTGATGACCTGCGAGGTCGGCGCGGCCATCACGCTGGCCGACAGGACGACCGCCGCGGCGCCTCGGGGCTCGGTGACGGCGGCGCGGAAGGCGTTGCTGACCGCCTCCGAGACGTCGTCCGGATCCGTCGACTCGACCGTGTACTTCGTCACGGTGGTGAGGAAGGCGGCCGCATCCATCGACTGGTGCGTGCGCTTGAGGCGGTCGGAGAGCTGCACGGCCCCGGCGAGCGCGACGACCGGGTCCTGCTCTGTGTTGGCCGTGAGCAGGCCGGTGGCGAGGTTGGTCGTGCCGGGGCCGGAGGTCACCAGGACGACGCCCGGGCTGCCCGTGAGCCGCCCCACCGCGGCGGCCATGAAGGCGGCGTTCTGCTCGTGGCGGCAGACGATCAGCTCCGGCCCCTCGTCGGCGAGGACGTCGAAGACCGCGTCGATCTTCGCTCCCGGGATCCCGAAGACGTACTTCACGCCGTTGGCGGTCAGGGTCTCGATCACCCGCCGTGCACTGCGCGTCTCGACGTTCGGCTGCTCCATGGTCCGCTCCGCTCTCTCCTCGGTTGTACCGACGAGCGTAGGAACGGGGGCACCCGGAGCGACCCGGTCAGATGACTCGTTCTGCCGGCGGGCCCGCTGCCCGTCGCCCTGCGGCCGCCCCCTGCCCCGGCCGGTCCCGCACTCCTCCTCGGACGGTCCGCACGTGAGCCGCCCCCGCATCCGGGCCGTGCCGCTGAGAAGCCGCACATCCGGGCGCGACGGGCCGGTCCCGGCCCGCCGCGGATGCGAGCATGACCGGAGGAGGCACGGATGCGTGATGCGGTGATGGTCGTGGAGGACGACGTCGAGATGGGCGGGCTCCTCGAGCGCGGTCTCCTCGGCGACGGCTACGACGTCGCCCTCTTCTCCAACGGAGTCGACGCGCTGAACGCGGCGCGCGACGCGGACTACGCCGCGGCGGTCCTCGACGTGATGCTCCCCGGCATGAGCGGCTTCGAGATCTGCCGGCACCTGCGCGCGAGCGGTGCCACGCTCCCGGTGATCATGCTCACCGCCCGCGACGCGCTGCAGGACCGTGTGTTCGGCCTGGACGCGGGGGCCGACGACTACCTCGCGAAACCGTTCCACTTCGAGGAGCTCTCCGCCCGCCTCCGCGCGATGATCCGCCGCGAGCGCCTCACACACCGCGCGCCGGTCGTGATCGGGAACCTGCGCATGGACCCGTACACCCACTCCGCGACGGTCGACGGCGCCGTCCTGCCGTTGAGCCCGAAGGAGTTCGGCGTCCTCCGCGTGCTCGCCGTGCGTGCGGGCGGGTTCGTCATGCGGGAGGAGCTCCTGCTCGAGGTGTGGGGGTCGGCGGAGTTCGTGGACCACAACATCGCGGAGCAGTACATCAGCTACCTCCGCCGCAAGCTCGTCGCCGGTGCCGCGTCGGTCGAGATCGTCACCCGTCGGGGTGCGGGCTACCGGCTCGGGGTGAAGCCGTGAGGTGGCGGTCCCTGTCGATCCGGGTGCGGATCACGGTGTCGAGCCTGCTGGTCGCGATGCTGTTCTTCGGGATCGTCGCGATCATCGTCCGCGAGCAGCTGGACCACATCCTCGACGCCTCCACCATCGAGCTGGTCCGCTCGGGAGCGTCGCAGGCGCTGATCGAGGAGAGCCGCGACACCGCCGAGGCGGTCGTCGGCGGCGTCAGCAGGACACTCCTCCTCGCCCTGGCGATCCTCTTCGTCGTGTTCGCGGTGGCCTCCTGGGTCCTCGTCGGCCTCGCGCTGCGCCCCGTCGGCAGGATGCGCGCGATCGCCGACCGCCTGCGCCGCGGACACTCCACCGAGCTGCTCCCCGTCGGCCCGGCGCAGGACGAGCTCTCCGACCTCGCCTCGACTCTGAACGCGCTGATCGAGGATCTGCGGGAGTCCGCGGACCGGGAGCGGCGGCTCGTCGCCGACGCGAGCCACGAGCTGCGGACCCCCCTCGCCGCTCTGCGCACGCGGCTGGAGCTCGCCGAGCGGGTGCGCGACGACCCGGCCGCTCTCTACGCCGACGTCGTCGACGCGCGGCGGTCGATCGACCGCCTCCAGTCCCTGACGGACGGACTGCTGATCCTGTCGAGGATCGATGCCGGCACCGCCGTCGGTGATGCGCCGTCGACGGCACTGCGGGAGGAGGTGACCGACAGCGTCGACCGCGCTCGCATGCTCGCCCGCGACCGTGACCTCGCGATCGACTTCGTCGCCCCCGCGTCGGCTCGCGCCACCCGGTATGCCGTCTCGCCGACCGACTTCGGCCGGATTCTGGACAACCTGCTCGCCAACGCCGTCGCCGCGACTCCGGACGGGGGCAGCATCACCGCGACCCTCGTCGAGCGCTCGGGAGAGGCCGTCCTCTCGGTGGACGACGACGGCCCCGGCGTTCCGGAGGCGTTCCTCGCCGTCGCGACAGACCGTTTCACCCGCCCCGACGCCGCCCGCTCCCGCGACGGCGGCGCCGGCCTCGGGCTCGCGATCGTCGCCGGTCTCAGCCGCGCCGCCGGCGGCGAGCTCCGACTCCGCAACCTCGTCCCCCACGGCCTCGGTGTCGACGTCCGCATCCCCGCGACGCAGCCCCACCCGACCTCTCGCAAGGAGAACCGATGATCGACCCTCAATCCCTCCTCGACGGCGCCGGCCCCTGGGCGATCGCCCTGGTCTGCCTGATCGCCTTCGTCGAGACGGGCCTGCTGATCGGGTTCTTCCTCCCCGGTGACACCCTCCTCTTCTTCACCGGTGTCTTCGTCGCGACCGGCGTGATCTCCCTGCCGGTGCCGCTGGTGATCCTGATGGTCGCCGCCGCCGCGTTCCTCGGCGACCAGCTCGGGTTCGTCATCGGCCGCGCGAGCGGGCCGCGGATCTTCGAGCGCAAGGACAGCGGGCTCTTCAGCCGCTCGAGCGTCGCCCGCACCCAGTCGTTCTTCGACCGGTTCGGCGGCTGGGCGGTCACCATCGCCCGCTTCGTGCCGGTCGTGCGCACCTTCGCCCCCGTCGCCGCGGGCGTCGGCAAGATGCACTACGGCCACTTCGTCGGCTTCAACGCCCTCGGCGCCGCCGTCTGGTCCACCGGCGTGATCCTCCTCGGCTTCTTCCTCGGGCAGATCCCCGGCGTCGCGGACTTCGTGGGGACGTACATCGACATCGTCCTCGTCGGCATCGTCGTGATCAGCCTCGCCGGCATCGCCCTCACGTACTGGCGGCAGAAGAACCGCGCCGGCCGCGACGCCTGAGCGCCGCGCTCAACGGGTCGGGCGCGGTCGGCGGAGCGCGATCACCGCTACCAGCAGCAGGAACACCGCGAGGGCCGCGAGCGTGACCGGGCCGGTGCCCAGGCCCAGGCCCTTCCGGTCGACCGGATCCGCGAGCCAGTCGCAGACCGAGGCGCCGAGCGGTCGCGTGACGACGTAGGCGGCCCAGAACGCGAGGACCGCGTTCCGCCCCGTGAACCGGTGCGCGAGCGCCGGCACCGCGATGACCGCCGCGAACAGGACCGCGGACGGCAGGTAGCCGAACCCGAGCGTCGACGCGGTCAGATCGCCCGCGGCCGTGCCGAGCGCGAAGGTCCCGGAGACGGCGAGCCAGTAGAACGCGGCGCGGCGCGGCGTCGTGATCGAGTGGATCGACAGCGTCCGCTCCGCCCGCCACCACAGGGCGAAGACCGCGGCGAGCGCCACCGCGAACCCGAGAGTCGAGACGAGGTACGGGACTCCGGCGACCACGTGCAGCACGTCGGCGGCCATCGTGCCGAAGACGCTCACCATCAGCACCGCCGTCCAGTACACCCACGGGATGTACCGGCGGGCCGCGAACTGCAGCGCGAGGGCCGCGAGGAACGCGAGCCCTGTCGCGCCGACCACGATCACCGGGTCGAACGCGGTCGCGAGGAAGTCCGACGCCGTCTCGCCCATCCCCGTCGTCAGCACCTTGAGGATCCAGAACAGCGCCGTCGCCTCGGGCACCGTCGAGGCGGCGTACCGGCCGGCGACGAGATGTGAGCGGATCCGAGGGAGCGGAGGTCGGCGCTGATCGGTGAGGTGCGTCATGCCGCCATGCTCGGGCAGCCTGCGGTACCCGGGCCTGGGGGCTTCGCCGGGTCCGTTGAACAAGAGCACAGCGACCGCACTCCGTCGGCGCCGTGTCCGGCGGAGCTCGGCCGGCAGCCGCGCTCGATCGGCCGGACCGTCCCCGCTCGTCGTCGGCGCATCCGGATCCCGGGGCCGCCGGGCCGAGGATCGAGCCGCGCTGCCCGCCGACGGTCTGCTCCGAGAGTCGTCCGACGCTCGCCGCGACGTCTCCGGTCGTGATGGACTTGCCCGCATGATGATCTCTCCGCGCGAGTCCGCGCACGACACGAAGGCAGGCGTCTGATGGCCGAGGAGCGCGCGATCCTCGCGGGCGGATGCTTCTGGGGGCTCCAGGAGCTCATCCGCGACATGCCGGGCGTCTTCAGCACCCGCGCCGGGTACGCCGGCGGCAGCACGCCGAACGCGACCTACCGCCACCACGGCGACCACGCTGAGGCGGTCGAGATCGAGTTCGATCCCGAGCAGCTCTCCTACCGCGACCTGCTCGAGTTCTTCTTCCAGGTGCACGACCCGACGACGAAGAACCGTCAGGGCAACGACATCGGCACGGCGTACCGCTCCGTGATCCTCTTCCTCTCCCCCGAGCAGGAGAGGGTCGCGCGCGAGACGATCACCGAGATCGACGCGTCGGGCCGCTGGCCCGGACCGGTCGTCACCGAGGTCGAGCCGGCCGGCGAGTTCTGGGACGCCGAGGAGGAGCACCAGGACTACCTGCGCAAGCACCCCGGCGGCTACACCTGCCACTGGGTCCGGCCGAAGTGGGCGCTCGACGCCTGATCCCGGTCACGCGGGACGCGGGGCCCCGGGCTCCGCTCCCGCGTGCACGGCCGGCGCCCGGTGCGCGAAGAGCAGCACGACGGCGAGCGCCGAGAGCACGAGGGCCGGCGTCGGAGACCAGGCCGGAGCGAGCGTCACGGTCGCCGCTCCGACGACGGCCCCGCCCGCGAGGCTCGCGACGATGAGCGCCTGGAGGGTCCTCGACCCGGACGAGCGCTCGGCGAGCTCCTGCATCAGGCTGGTGAGCGTGCCCGTGACGAAGGTCGTCGTCAGGCCGGCAGAGCCGGAGATCCGCTTCGCGAGCACGGTCTGCAGCCCGAGCGCCGCCGCGCTGGTCGCGATGAAGGCGCAGTCCACGAGCAGCGGCCGGCCGCCCTGCACCGTCGGCCAGGCGACCGCGACGGCGAGCTGGAGGACGACCCCCGCGAGGGCGATCGCGCGGAGCGGACGTCTCCCGTCGCCGGTCGACGACGTGCGCGCCCGCGTCGTGCGGAACCCGGCGTAGACCGCTCCGGCGAAGAAGACGATCGCCGTGACCGCTCCGGCCGCGGTCGTCAGCCAGGCGGAGCGGGGGTACAGCCCCAGCAGGACCAGGTTGCCCGTCATGTTCGCGGTGAAGATGCCGCCGAGCAGGAGGAACGCGAACGCATCGGTCGCGCCCGAGGCGATCGCCAGCAGCACCAGGGCGAGCCGCAGGCGCGCAGGTCCGGTCACCGCCGTCACGCGGGATCCTCAGCCATGGAGCTGCCGCCAGGTGACGACCTGATCGCCGCGGAGCTCGTAGCTCCCGAAGCATCGGAGCCAGTGGCCCTCCCCCGTGTCCGAGCGGAGGTGCAGGGCGTGCTCGGTGAGGACGACGCTGCCGGCGACGGCGATCGTGACGAGGGCGATCCGGATCTCGGTGAACGCCCGGTGGACCTCGTCGCACATCTCGAGGACCCGCGCCCGCCCCGCGATCTCCTGCGAGCTCGACGCGCTGTAGACGACCTCCGGATGCAGGAACGGGATGAGCTGGCGGCTGTCGCGAGCGCTCCAGACCTCGAGGAAGTCGCGCACGACCAGCTCGTTCTCGATCATCGCGACGCCCCGCACCGACGCGTCCTGCCAGCTCTCGGCCATGGGTCCTCCCGCCGTACCCGCACCGACACTCGTCGATGGCGACGAGCCTGCCCGAGAGCGCTCCGAGCGCCTACGCGTCGGATGACCCGATCTCCCCGGCCACGAGGTCACCGCGCGTGCGCCGTCGCCAGCTCGCCCCAGTGCGTCGTCGCCCGGAGCGAGAGGGCGTCGCGCTTCATCGTCCAGACCGGACCCTTGCGGATCCCCGCGAGCCCGAGGCCGACCGCGGAGCGGCCGTGGCGCTTCGTCACGGCGTCGATGGTGGCGCCGAGGCCCTTCGTGTCGAAGGCGGTGTCGAAGATCTCGAGCAGCGCGTGGGAGTTCCGCGGCGACAGGTTCGTGAGGATGACGCCGGCCCGCACGTAGCGAGCGCCCTCGCGGAGGCGCGGGCGGAGCGTGCCGATCGCGGCCTTCACCATCGCCACCGGGTCGTCCGTGGGCACGGGGAAGCCGGCCAGGCCGCCGGCGGACTCGTAGGGCGCGTCCGCGAACGGCGATGTCGACGCGAACACGCTCATCGTCCTGGTGACCGACTCCTGCGCGCGGAGGCGGTGGGCGGCGCGCTGCGCGTAGACGGAGAGCACCTGCTCCATGTCGCTGATCGTCGTCACGGGAGTGGCGAACGACCGGGAGAAGATCAGCTGGTCGCGGACGGTGCGGGCGGCCTCGAGCGGGATGCAGTCGACGCCGCGCAGCTCGTAGACGGAGCGCTGCAGGACGACGGAGAACTTCTTGCGGATGAGCGCGGGGTCCGCGTCGCGGAGGTCCCGGATCGTGTGGATGGACAGCTCCGCGAGGCGCTTGCCGATGCGGCCGGCGACCCCCCACAGCTCGGTGACGTGCTGCGAGGCCATCAGCGCGTCGAGCTGCTCGGGGGTGTACCAGTCGGTGTCGCAGACGCCGCCCAGGCGCGGGTGCTTCTTCGCTCCGCCCTTGTTGACGAACTTCGCGAGAGTCTTGCTCGGCCCGAATCCGACGCAGACGGGCAGGCCGACGTTCTTCGCGACGGCCGCCCGCATCGCCCGGCCGATCTTCGCCCGCTCCGCCACATCGCCGTCGACGCCGAGGAAGGACTCGTCGATCGAGTACACCTCCTGCCAGGCGGAGTAGCGGCCCAGCAGCTCCATGACGCGCGCGGACAGCTCGCCGTACAGCTCGTAGTTGCTCGATCGGGCGATCACCTCCGGGAGGCGACCGGAGCGGATGAGCGGCTCGATCTGGAACCAGGGCGTGCCGTTCTCGATCCCGAGCCTCTTCACCTCGTCGGAGCGCGCGACCACGCAGCCGTCGTTGTTCGAGAGGACGACGACCGGCCGGCCCGCGAGCCTCGGATCGAACAGCCGCTCGCAGGAGACGTAGAACGAGTTCACGTCGACCAGGGCGATGCGCCGCTCAGAGCGCACGGTGCAGCCGGTGGAGGCAGACGGTGACGACGCCCCACACCTGGAGGTCGCTCAGCTCGGCGACGTGGATCGGTGGGTACTCCGGGTTCTCGGCCCGCAGCACCACTCCCCCGGGGTGCAGCTCGAGGCGCTTGACGGTCAGCTCGCCGTCGAGGATAGCGATGACGACGCTCCCGTGCGTCGGCGTGATCGACCGGTCGACCACGAGTTCGTCGCCGTCGCTGATGCCCGCGCCGACCATGCTCTCGCCCGAGACGCGGACGATGAACGTCGACGTCCTGTCGCGGATCAGGTGGTCGTTGAGGTCGAGGGACCCGTCGAAGTAGTCCTGCGCCGGCGACGGGAATCCGGCCGCCACCGCCTCGCTGGCGACGAGGAACATGACGGCGACGGCGTCCGAGGCGGGGGTCGCGATGCGCTCCACGACGGTCACGCCCATGGTCGGCCCCCTCCTCGTCTCATCGAACGTGTGTTCGAATGCGTCCGAGTGTAGGTCGGGGGCACCGACATTCGGGAGGCGCTCGGCGCCGTCCTGGACCGCCGGCGCGGAGGATCACCGGCGACGCCGCTGGGAGCACGGAGGAGTGGCGCGTCGGCCGACGCGAGCCCAGCCTCCCTGGAGCCTTCTCCGGCACGATCCGACCTCATCCCCTCGGAAGGAGCCCCTCCCATGCGCGCATCCCGTCCCCTTCCCGGCGACCCCTGGCCGTCGGAGATGGTCATCACGGTCGAGGACAACCCCTCGGCGCTGCTCGAGCTCCTCTGGATCCGCGAGGCGCGGGGCCTCACCCCGGCGGGCGACGGGCCGCCGCCGCTCGAGCGGTCCCCGGAGCGGGTCGGGTCGGCGGAGCCCGGCGCCGACGAGCAGCGCGCCTGGCCTCAGCTGTGGCAGGACTGCGTCGAGCATCTGGCGGTCGAGACCGGCCCGCTCCTCCGACGGCTCTCCAGCACCGCCGACGGATCGCCCGAGCGCGCACGCCTCCTCGACCTCGATCGCGGCCCCGGCTGGCGGGAGCGCTTCGGAGACGACTCCCTCGGAGCTCCCTTCCGCGCCTGGCACGACGAGCTGCGGTCCGCCCGGATGGACGCACGGGACGTCCCTCTGGACGCCGCCCCCGAGCGGCGCTGCCTCGGCTCCCTCGTCCCCGCCTGGGAGGCCGGGCTGACGACGGTGGTCACCCTCCCCTGTCGCGGCGAGTACACGCGCGCCGTCTCCGGCACGGTGCTGATCCTGACCGACAGCGACCACCGGGACCCGGACCGCTACGCCGCCGCGCTCCGACGGTTCGCCGACGGCTCGCCGGAGTGACGGACCCCCGCCACTCCCTCTCCGTCGCCGCCTCCGTCACCCCCGTCAGAGTCAACGGACCCCTCGTGGTTGACGAGCGCACTCCCCTGCACTTGCCTCCCATCAGGGGGCATCGCAGTCACGCGCTCTCCTACGTGCTCCATCATCGAATCCCGGGGGGACTCCACCATGACCGTCACATCACGACGATCCACCACTCATCGCCGCTGGCGTGCCGCACTCGGCGCTGGTCTGGGCGCCGCCGCACTCTTCGGCAGCCTCCTCGTCGCCGGGCCGGCGCAGGCCGCCGGGACGCAGACCCTGCTCGCCCTGGGCGACTCGATCTCGCGCGGGGCGGGAACCTGCAACGGGACCGGTGACTGCGTCGCGAGCAACTGGTCGACCGGAACGAACCCGGCGGTCGACTCGATCGCTGCGCGTCTCGAGGCCTCGAGCTCGACCACGAGCCTGACGACGGTCAACGCGGCGAGGTCGGGCAGCTTCATCGGCGGCGTGGGCGCCAAGATCGACGAGGCCGTCGCGGCCGGCGCGGAACCGGACTACGTCACGCTCCTCATCGGCGGGAACGACCTCTGCCAGACGTACGACATGACCTCCGTCGCGGGCTTCACCTCCTCCGCGAAGGGCGTGATGTCGAAGATCGCCTCCGCCTGGCCCGACGCCACCGTGCTCGTCGGCTCGGTTCCGAACATCGCCGCGGAGTGGAGCACCGTCAAGGCGACGAAGGGCGCCGTGATCTGGCAGGCGGCGGACCTGTGCGGGAAGTTCCGCGGCGTGAGCGAGGCCGGAGTGCAGCAGACCGGTACCCAGTACACAGCCCTGCTCGCAGAAGCGGCGAGCCGCGCGACCGCCTACAACAGGGCGCTCTCCGACGCCTGCGCCGCGACGACGAACGACTGCAGATGGGATGGAGGAGCGCTCTCGCGCATGGCCGTCCCGGCGAGCGCCGTCTCGACCGTGGACTACTTCCACCCCAGCGTGTCCGGTCAGGCGACGATCGCGAGGACCACCTGGGAGGCCTGGGGCCTCTCCGGTGACTCCGGAGGCACGCCCACGCCGACCCCGACGCCCGGTGCGGACACGACCGCCCCGTCCGTCGTCATCACGTCTCCCACGACAGGGACGACCGTCGGCTCGAGCGTGACCTTCATCGCCTCCTCGACCGACGACGTCGCCACGACCCGGGTCAGCTTCTGGAGCGGCTCGACCAGGCTCGGCGACGCGACCAGGGCGTCCAA
Source organism: Rathayibacter sp. VKM Ac-2805 (assembly GCF_009834265.1). NCBI lineage: Bacteria > Bacillati > Actinomycetota > Actinomycetes > Micrococcales > Microbacteriaceae > Rathayibacter > Rathayibacter sp. VKM Ac-2805. The sequence continues at coordinate 458,587 of NZ_CP047185.1, read as the reverse complement.
CGGGACCTGGCGCCTGACCGTCTCCACCTCCGCTTACCCGTCCGGCACCTTCAGCATCACCGCCCGCGCGTTCGACGCCGCCGGCAACGAGGGCCGCAGCACCGCCATCAGCATCAGGCACTGATCCCCGCCGCTGACGCTCGGACCCGGTGACCGGGCTCGAGCGTCTTCGACACGAAGAGGCCCGTGACGACCACTGCCGTCACGGGCCTCTCCGTGTCACCCTCCAGGCGCCGCTCCTCTCGCTCGGCCGCAGAGCAGCGCCCGTCGCCGGCGGATCGTCGCGGCTTCGGTCGTACCCGCCGTCTGCACGGCTCCCGGAAGTACGGCGACGAGTCCGACGGCGGCTTCCGTCGTCGTGGTGGTGGCGTTCCGTGCGCGTCGGGCTCCGACATCCGGTCGTCGTCGCGGAGATCGGTTTCCGGATCGGATGAACGCTCGCGCGCTCCGGACGGTATCCCCCTCCGAGCCGCCGATCTCCGGCGACCGCAAGTCTCGAGGAGTGCACGATGACCAGGAACATCAGAGTCGGTATCGCAGCTGTCGCCGTCGCGGGCGTGATGGCGGTGGCACCCGTGCTCGCCGGTGCGAGCAGCGTCGCTCCCGCCGCGGCGACCAGCGACTCCAGCAGCGCGTCGGACAGGAACCTGATCAACGCGGTCCGCTCCGTGGCGGCGAAGCTGCGGGTCGTCGGGCTCTCCGACGGCGGCACGAAGCTCGTGCAGTTCAACCCGACCAAGCCCGGCAAGGTCACGAACCGCGTCGCCGTCACCGGCCTCACCGGCGGCGACACCGCGCTCATCGGCATCGACTACCGGGTCCAGGACGGCGCCCTCTACGGCGTCGGGGACAACGCGGCGAGCGCCGGCGTCTACTCCATCAACCCGTCCACCGGCGTGGCCACCCAGGTGACCCGTCTCACCGTGGCGCTGAGCGGCACCTCCTTCGGCGTCGACTTCAACCCCGCCGCGAACGCGCTCCGCGTGGTCAGCGACACGGGCCAGAACCTCCGTCAGCCGTTCGCCACCGCGGGCGCCGCGACGGTCGCCGACGGCACGCTCAGCTACGCCGCGCCCGCCGTGGCCACCGGTGTCGCCGGGGCCGCGTACACGAACAACGACCTCGACGCGAACAGCGCGACCACCCTGTTCGTCCTCGACACGGCCCTCGACCAGATCGCCATCCAGTCCCCGGCCAACGCCGGCACCCTGGCGCCGACCGGGAAGCTCGGCCTCGACGCAGTGGGTGCGACCGGCTTCGACATCTACTCCGTCCTCCGCAACGGCAGCTCCATCGGCTCGGTCGGCCTCGCCGCCGTCAACGGGTCGCTCTACGAGATCGGACTGCTGAACGGAACGGCGACTCCGCTCGGCGCCATCGGCGCGAACGTCACGGACATCGCCGTTCCGCTCGTCCAGCGCTGACCCGACCCCGGCGACCGCGCTCCTGCCGAGGAGCGCAGGGCCGACGGAGTCGCGGGAAGGGCCGTCCCCCGGGGCGGCCCTTCCTCGCGCCAGGGCACTGCCGACACGGCGGGCTGGTGAGCCCGCCTTCAGGAGGCCGCGGCTCCCGGCGACCGGTCGCGATGCGGCACGGCCCCCGCGCGCTGCACGATCGAGCGGATCAGCGCTTCGAGCAGCAGCGCCGCCCCGGCGAGCGCCACCGAGGCGGCGACCACCGACTCCGTCCAGGGCGTGGTGTCGTACGACTGGGAGCCGACGAGCGCGGGAGCGATCGCGAACGTCGCGACGAGGTAGCCGGGCAGCGTCGATCCGATCAGGAGGACGAAGGAGACGGCGCGGAGGGGTGACGTCCTCGCCACGAGGACCGCGAGGACGAGCAGGCCGGCGGGTGCGGCCAGTCCCAGCAGGACCGCCGGGAGCATCGCCTGCAGGATCGTCGGTGCGCCGAGGATCCCGGACAGGACCGAGTGCAGGCCGAGGCAGCCGAACGACGCGGCGACCACGATCCGCAGCACCGCGACCGGGCGCCGCCGTCCCGGACCGACCGCGGCGAGGACGGCGAGAGCGACGAGGAGGTGCCCGATCCCGAGCAGCTGCGCTGCCGATCCGACGTTCTCCCACGGATCGGAGGGCCACGAGTAGTCGTACCGGTGGTCCTCGATCGCCTGCTCGCCCAGGATCGGCCCGGCGACGGCCCAGCGCTGGACGGCTGCGAGCTGCTGCAGCCCGGCCGAGGCGAGCATCAGAGCGCCGGCCGCGATAATCCCGCTCGAGCCCCGCTCACGGGCGTCGGGACGTCCTGACTCCGCTGCTGTCATGCGGCCACGGTAGGGGCCGGGGCGTCCGGCACGGGTGGCCGGGAGGAGAACGTCTCGCCGCGATCGGTCCGCGCGAGACGCCTGCGCGCGATCCGTCGGGACCGGCCTCGGCGCCGGTGGGGGATGCTCCGCGGGCCCGTTCCGAGGCCGACGCGTCCTCCGCGCACCGGCCCCTGCCCTGTTGCGGACATGTCCTCTAGAGGCTGTTGTCGGCGGTGGGACCGGGTGCCACTGTTCGGAGACGGCCGCCCACGGTCGACTCGATCGAAGGCTCCAGCATGCGCTCTCCCTCCGCCTCCCGCCCGACCGACCCGGACGCCGGCACGGCCCGCTCGACCCCTGAGCGGAGGACGAGGCCCCGGCCGGCGCTCGGCCTGCTCGCGCTGACGGCGACCGTCGCGCTCCTCCTCGGGACCACGGCTCCCCTGTCCGCGGTCGCCGCGGCTCCCGCGGCGACCGGTGTCGTCGGCTGGGGTGACGACTCCAGCGGGCAGGTCGCTGCGCCGGCTGGGCTCACCGACGCGACGGCGATCGCCGCGGGCGGCTCCCACAGCCTCGCCCTGCGCAGCGACGGCACCGTCGCCGCCTGGGGCGAGGACAGCAGCGGGCAGGCCACCGTGCCGACCGGTCTGGACGACGTCGTCGCCGTCGACGCCGGCGTGAACCACAGCCTCGCCCTGCGGAGGGACGGGACCGTCACCGCCTGGGGCGACGACGGCGACGGGCAGGCCACGGTGCCGGACGGGCTCGCCGACGTCACCGCCATCGCTGCCGGCGGCTACCACAACCTCGCCCTGCACGGCGACGGGACCGTCACCGCCTGGGGATACGACTTCTCCGGCCAGGCGACCGTGCCGGACGGGCTCAGCGGAGTCGTCGCCATCGCCGCCGGCCGATTCCACGACCTCGTGCTGCACCGCGACGGCACCGTCACCGCCTGGGGAGACGACGCCTTCGGGCAGACCGACGTGCCCGCGGGACTCACCGGCGTCACCGCCGTCTCCGCCGGAGCCACCCACAGCCTCGCGCTGCGCGCGGACGGGACCGTCGTCGCCTGGGGCAGCGACAGCGACGGCCAGTCCGACGTCCCCGGCGGCCTCGCGGACGTCACCGCCGTCGCCGCCGGCGGCTACCACAGCATCGCTCTGCGCCGCGACGGCACCGTCACCGCCTGGGGCTACGACGGCTTCGGCGAGGCCTCCGTGCCGGCGGGACTCACCGGCGCCACCGCCGTGTCCGGCGGCAGCTTCCACAGCATCGCCCTCGGCGCTCGGCCCGTCTTCACGGCCGACGCCCCTCCGGCGACGACACCTCTCGCAACGCCCTTCTCCTACACCTTCGCCACCGGCGGCGCGACGACGTTCGAGCTCGCGTCCGGGTCCCTCCCGGCCGGCCTGGCCCTCACCTCCGCGGGCGTCCTCTCCGGCACCCCGACCGTCGAGGGAGCGTCCTCCTTCACCGTGTCCGCCCGCACCACCTTCGGCACCACCACCGGCGCGCCGCACACCCTCACCGTCGGGCCGGCGGCGACCGCTCCGACCCTCTCGGGGACGGCCGCGGCCGGCGTGGTCGGCTCCGCCTACGACTTCACGTACACGGCGACCGGATCCCCGGCACCGGTCGTCACCGTCGCGTCGGGCACTCTGCCTCCCGGGCTCGCCCTCGACGGCTCAGGCCGCCTCACCGGCACCCCGACCACCGCGGGGACCTACGGCTTCACCCTCCGCGCGGCGAACCCGGCGGGCACGGTCGAGGCGGCGAGCACTCTGACCGTCTCTCCGCAGAAGGCGACCACGCGGGCCGACCTGCGCGTCGACGTCTCCGCTCCGACCACGGCCGCGAAGGGGAGGACGTTCACGTACACGCTCATCACGAAGAACGCCGGACCCTCCGCGTCGACGTCCGTCTACTCGAAGGTGATCCTCCCCCCGACCGTGCAGTTCGTGTCCGCCACGGGCTCGTACAGCCGCATCGGGAGCATCGTGATCTTCCCGCGCTCGAGTCTCGCGAACGGGCGGACCGTCACCGAGAGGATCACCGTCACGGCCACCGGCACCGGCACCGCGACCGCCTTCGCCACCGCGTTCTCGGTCAGGACGCCGGACCCGTCGATCCGCAGCAACACCGACACCGCCGCGACGACCGTCCGCTGACCGCGGGCGCAGGAGGACGGCGGGCGGCCCTCCGGGATCGCCCGCCGTCTCGATCCGCGGGTACGGATGCATCCGGGGAATTCCCGCTCACCGGCGCCCGACCCGCGGAGGGGCGCGCCTAGAGCACGTCGACGATCGCGGCCAACGTCCGGTCCGGATCTTCGAGCTGCATGTCGTGGTGCACGCCCGAGAGCCGGCGCACCTGCCAGCCCCGCTGCTCGAGCCGCGCGGCCAGGGCGTCGGGCAGCACCGCCGGCGACTGGTCGGAGAGCACGATCGTCGACGGGACCGCCGGCGCCTCGACCGGGACCGGGTGGAAGGCGACGTCCCGGAACACGCCGACGGCCATCCGCGCGTCGAACCTCTTCTTCGCGTCGTCGAGCAGCGCGCGGATCTCCGGGCTGTAGGCGGCGCGGACCGCGGCGCTCGCCCGCGCCTGCCCGAGCTGGGCGATGCCGAGCGACAGGAGCGGCGCCGCCCAGAACAGCCGTCCGGCCAGGCCGCTCGTCGGCAGCGACAGGGCGAATCCGGGATCGAGGTAGACGGCTCGGCCGGGCGCGAGTCCGGCGACGGCCCGCTGCAGCACTGCGCCGCCGAGCGAATGGCCGACCACGCTGTGGAGCCCCGTCGGCAGCGACTCGACCAGATCGGCGGCCATGTCGTCGATCCGGTACGACTCCGCCCGCGGGCTCGCGCCGTGCCCGCGCAGGTCGACGGCCGTGACTGTGCAGCGGCCGGTCGCGACGAGCCGCTCGACGAACGGCCCCCAGGTCGCCGCCGACGCGCCGAGACCGTGCACCAGCCCGACGTGTCGCGGTCCGGATCCGGTGGTGAGGGTCTGCAGGCGCATCCCCTGATCCTGCCGGAGACGGCGCCTGAGGCGGAGGCGCCGGGCGGATGCGGAGCCTGCTGCTGCACCCTCTGCGTCGACGATCGCGCCACATCTCCTGCCATCGAGGTGTGCGCTCTTGACTCCGCCGATGAGCGCTGGGAGGTTCTCCGGATGCGGTGGCACTCCGCCGTCCGCCCGAGCAGCCGGCCGAAGAGAGGACCTCCATGACAGCGACGAGCAGAGCCACGGGAACGGTCGGCCGGACCGCCGTCGTCTTCGGGGCGGCGGGTCTCGTCGTCGGGGCCGTCGTCGGCGGAGCCGCCGTCTTCGGAGCGGGGCTCCTCCTCGACGACTCGAGATCGAGGATCACGATCCGGGACGTCACCCGCGCGGAGCTGGACGGACTCGAGCGCGCTGCCGCTCCGAGCAGGGAGGCCTGCGGAGATCGTCGTGGGTGCGTGGAGGGCGTCGACGGGCCCGGGGCGTCGATCCACCGCTACCACTCCCTCGATCTCGCGCGGCAGGCGACGGTGTACAACACGAGGGACGTCTACCGGTCGGACCGGCTCGTCGTCGAGTTCGAACCGGATCTGGGCCCCGATGAGCGGCACGACCTGATCCAGGTGATCGAAGGGACCTGGACCGGGAGCAGCGACTGACGGGCGTGAAGCGAGCCGCCCGGACGGCGTCGATGAGCGACCGGAGGGCGGGGCCCTCGACTACTCGCTCAGCGCCGATCCTCCCCCGGAATGCCCACCGGACAGGGGCCTCCACAGGGGGTCCGCCCGGGTGCGGTCCGGGCCTACGCTCACCCCATGCACCTCCGCACTGTCGCGATGAGGCCCGGCGCCGCCGCTCTCGGGCCGGTCGGCGCGCCCCCACGGACCGCGCTGGACGACGTGCTCGCCCACCTGGTCGCGGCGCTCGCGATCGGATCAGGCCTGCTGCTGGTGCCGGCGGGCGTCGGCGGAGTGCCGCTGCTCGCCACGGGATCGGCTGGAGCGAGCGTCTTCGAGGCCTGGACGCTGATCCGCACCACCGTGGCGCTGCAGGTCGGCATCGCCGTGCTCGCGATCGGTCTCGGCGCCATGGCGCGGACGCGCGGACCCGCGGGGACCCGGGCGGAGCGCTGGTGCGTGGTCGCCGCGATGAGTGCCGCGATCGGCGTGGTGCTGCTGGTCGTGCCGCCGGCCTGAGGACCCCCCGGGGAGCGTCGCCCACCAGTCTGTCCGGGTCGCCGCGCGCGCCCGTGACCGAACCGTCACCTCGCGCCGCGCGGCGTGATCGGATCGTTGCAGGATCCGGCACCGGCTGAGGTTCCGCATAGGACACACTCAGCGACAGGGGGCGAGCGTCCCCCGCTCATGGGGAAGCCGACCGCGATCAGCGGCTCGGAGGAAGCAGGAATCGTGCGCTCTGCGCGACGACGCCACGGCGTCACCGTCATCACCACTGCGGCACTGCTGGGGGCGCTCGCGTTCCCGTCCGTCGCTCTGGCCACCGAGGTCGTCCCGGACGCCGCCTCGAGTCCTGCACCGGCCGAGCCGGCTCCCACCGCGGAGCCGACCGCGACTCCGGAGCCCACGGCGACGCCGCAGCCGGCCTCGACTCCGGCGCCCACTCCGGCTCCGACCATCGCGCCCGTCGAGAGCGCGCAGTCGCCCCTGGCGATCGCCCTCGACCGCACCACCTACGAAGCGGGCTCGGCGTTCTCCGCGATCCCGTCGGCGGAGGGCTGGGCCGGCGGCCTGGACGTGTCCGGGACCGGTTTCCAGCCCGGCACCGTCGCCGTCGTCGTGCTCCGCGACGGCGACTCGGAGGAGGCCGTCACCACCAGCGTGATCACCGCCTCCGGCGAGCTCCGCCTCCAGGACTGGCTCCCCACCGACGCGGACGGCGTCGCGGTGGACCCCCACCTCCCGCTCCCCGGCGAGACGATCTCCGTCGTCGCGGAGGGACTCGACGCCTCGGGCGCCCGTGTCGCCTCCGATGCCGTCGAGCTGACCGTGACGCAGCCCGACACGAGCGTCGTCTTCCAGAACCGGGAGGACGGCGGGGTGCTCCCGGCCGGTGCGGACATCCAGGTCGGTGAGTTCCGGATCTACGGCGTCGTCGCCTCGTTCCGCGGATTCGACCGCGGCGAGGACGTGTCCGTCACGCTCACCGCGCCCGACGGCAGCACCTCCGCCCTCGTGCCCCCCGCGCCGACCCCGCTCTCGGGCGAGGCCTTCGTCCTGCTCGACGCCGACACCATGGCGGACCAGCTGGGCACCTTCACCGTCACCGCCACGGGAGAGAGCAGCGGACGCTCCGTGACGTCGTCGCTCGAGCAGGTCCCCTCGCGCACCGCGATCCGGATCTGGCCCCAGGGGGCTTCGCCCGAGCCCGCCCCGGCGGACGGACAGCCCACCAGCGGTGGCGCTCTCCTCGGCTTCGGCGCGGACGAGACCGTCTCGATCGGCGTCTTCTCGACCTCGGGTGCGCGCCAGACGCTCACGGGCGGCGGCTCGAGCCTCGAGGTCGGCGTCGACGCGCTCGGCTGGAGCCTGATCTCCCTCGGCCAGTACCCGCTGCAGGACCCGGCGAGCGAGATCTACTGCGTCATCGCCCGCGGCACGTCGAGCGGTCTCGTGGCGAGCACCTCCTACGACTACACGCTGACGGAGGAGGACCCGATCGCCGGAGAGGCCGACTGCTCCGCCGCGGTCGCCGCGGTCACGGCGCACCCTGTCGGCGCCGGGCCTGCAGGGCACCCGGCCGGCTCCGGACCCGCTGCGCAGACGGGCGGCCACCGCCCTGTCCTCGCCTCGACCGGCGTCTCGACGACCGCGCCGCTCGCCCTGGCCGCCTTCGGCATCCTCGGCGGTCTCGCCCTGACGGTGCTCCGCCGCCGCCGCGCGTAGACGGCCGCGCACCGCGCACGACGAAGGCGCCCGGGCACACCGCCCGGGCGCCTTCGTCGTCGCGAGACCCGTCGGGTCAGTCGGACGGCACCGCGCAGGTCTCCTCCGCCGCGGTCTGGCCCGGAGCGTCGACGGCGACGGGAGCGGGATCCGCCGGAGCCGCGCCGCCGTCCGCGGGCGCCTCCGCCGCGGGCGCCTCCTCAGCCGGAGCGTCGGAGGCGAGGGTCACCGGCTGGTCGTTGAGGACGCGGTTCATCAGCTCGGCGCCGACCTCGGCGTTCGGCACGACCTTGCCCGGGTAGTCCGGGTCGTCGAGCGCCGGGTACTGCACGAAGACCATCTTCGAGAGGTCGACGTCCTTCAGTGCGAGGGCGAGCGAGATCATCGTCGCCGGGCTCGTGAGCGACGTCGACAGGTGCACGTTCGACGAGGTCGCCTGCGCGAGTCCGTAGAGGGCGGGGATGTTCGAGAGGGTGTCGGCCGAGCGGACGGTGCGCATCAGCGAGGCCAGGTACTGCTGCTGCGACGAGATGCGGCTGAGGTCGCTCTGGTCGCCGACGCCGTGGCGGCTGCGGAGGAACGAGAGGGCCATCGACCCGGAGACGGTGGAGGTGCCGGCGGGCAGGTCGAGTCCCGAGTCGGTGTCGAGGATCGGACCCGTGAGGCAGATCGGGACGCCGCCGACGGCGTTGCTCATCTCGATGACGCCGTTGAAGGACACCCAGCCGGCGTAGGGCACCGTCAGGCCGGTGAACTGCTGCAGGGTGTCGTTGACGCAGGCGAGCCCGCCGTACTGGAACGCGGAGTTGAGCGGGACGCCGGCGGCGGCCTCGGTGACGACGCCCGTCTCGGGGTCGGTGCACGCGGGACGGTCCAGGATCAGGTCGCGCGGGAAGCTGATCACCGTCGCGCTGCGGTGGTCGGCCGAGACGTGGAGCAGGATGTTGACGTCGTTGAGCGTGTCGTCGCGGACGCCGAACGTGTCGCCCTGCGTGGCGTCGTTGTCGGTGCCGACCACCAGGACGTCGAAGCCGCCCTCGACCGCGCCCATCTGCACGTTCCCGGCGGTGGGAGGAGCGACGCCCAGATCGACCGCGTTGTCGGCGACGTTCCGGCTGATGTTCACCGTCGCGATCGCCACGAGCGAGGTGGCGCTGACGGCGAGGACGCCGACCACCGCCGCGATCCCGACCACCACTGTCCGCACCCCGGACCGCCGCCGGAGCCGCCCGTGCCGCACCGCGCGCTCGTGAACCCTCATGCGCTCCCACCCCTCGCCCCGCCCGCCCGTTCGCGGACGCAGTCGCTCGCCAGTGTAGGCAGGCCCCCTCCGATGCGGCGCGGAACGGCCCTGCTACCGTCGTGCGCGCATCGAGGAGCGGAGGAGGAGCCGTGGAACGCCGAGTCGTCGATCCCGTGACGCAGATCGAGTGGATCGTCCCGCCGTTCGCGACGGAGGAGGACACCCTCGCCCGCGCGCGGGCCGATCGGGAGGGGCGGCTCGCCGACCTCCGCCTGTACCCGGACCACTGCGCGGAGTATCCGCTCTGGGCGGTCGACGGCCCGGTCGACGACCCGGGTGCGATCGGCGTCCCGGAGGCCCTGCACGGACCACTGCTCCGCTGGCAGGAGCTCTGGGCCGCCGGATGCGACGTGTTCGAGGGCTGGAGGAGCGCCGAGGCGGAGGAGCGCTGGCTCGCCCTCGGCCGGGAGCTGCACACCGAGCTCGAGGCCGCCCTCTGGCTGTCGACCCGGGTGCTCGCCTGCTTCTGAGGACTGCCGCTCGGACATCCGCAGGAAAGCCGCCGCAACCCGTCCCCGGACCGGCCCCGGCGTGCCTACCCTGGACGGTGCGCTCTCCTCGTCTTCTGCAGCAGGTCGTCGGCAAGCTCGGCGGGCAGCGGCCCGCGGCCCCGGTGAGCCGTCGAGCGCAGCGCGCGCTCCTCGCCGAGCAGACGGTCCGCGGGGTGCTCGAGCTGGCCGTGCGGCTGGGCGAGACGCTGCTCTCGCTGGGGTCCGCGGCCGCCGAGGTGACCGAGACGATCCAGCGGGTATGCCGCGCGTACGGCATCGAGTGCCAGGTCGACCTCACCTTCACGTCGATCCTGGTCGTGCACGACGGAGGCGACGACTCCCCCAGCGTGAGCGTGCTGCGCGTCGTCCCCTCCCGCAGCGCCGACTACGAGCGGCTCGCCCGCGTGACGGCGCTCGTCACCGCCATCACCGAGGGCTCGCCGGAGGTGCGCGTCGCGGACGCCGTCGACTCCGCCGAGGCCCGCGAGGAGGCGCGGCACCAGTTCGAGGCCGCGCACGACCGGCTCGACGCGATCCTCGTCCAGCCGCACCGCTACCGCCGCGGGGTCGTCACCCTCACGCTCGCCCTGATGGCGGCGGGCGTCGCGCTCCTGCTCGGGGGCGGACCCCTCGTCGTGCTCCTCGCCGCCGCGACGGCCGCCGCGATCGACCTGGTCAACCAGCTGCTCGCCCGCTGGGGCCTGCCCGCCTTCTTCCAGCAGATCGCCGGCGCCGCGCTGGCGACCGGAGTGGCGGTGGTGCTCCTCGCGGTCGTGCCGCGGCTGCCCGTGGAGCTGGCGGTTCTGCCGCCCGCGCTCGTCGTCGCGTCGGGGGTGGTCGTGCTCCTCGCCGGGCTCTCGTTCGTGGGAGCGGCGGACGACGCGATCAACGGGTTCCCGATCACCGCGGGCGGCCGACTGCTCGAGGTCGGGCTGCTGACGCTGGGCATCGTCGTCGGCATCGCCGTGGTGCTGGACGGCGCGCGCTCGCTCGGGGTCGAGCTGGTGCTGGTCGACTCCTACGCCCGCCCCTGGCCGGCCGCCGTGCAGGTGCTCGGCGCCGGGGTCGCGGCGGGCGCGTGGGCGCTCTCGTCGCACACCCCGCCGCGGCCCGCGCTCATCGCCGCCCTCACCGGAGCCGGCGCGTTCCTGGTCTCCGACTCCCTGACCACTTCGGGCTTCGCTCCGCTGATGGCCAACGCGCTCCCCGCCCTGGCGATCGGACTGCTCGGCGAGATGCTGGCCGAGCGGATGCGGGTGCCCGCCGTGGTGACGACCGCGTGCGCGATCGTCCCCCTCCTGCCCGGCCTCACCCTCTACCGCGGCGTCCTCGGCCTCACCTCGAACGCCGGCCCGAGCGCCGGGATCGAGCTCCTGCTCCAGGCGGGCATGATCGCGCTGGGCCTCGCCGGCGGAGTCACGCTCGGCCGGATCGCCTACCGCCGCCTGCGCACCCCGATCGTGCGGGCGGTGGCGCCGGTCCGCGCCCGGACCCGCCGGGACCGCGGGATCGAGCAGGCCCTCGCCGCCGACGTCCTCTACCAGGACGCGCCCGAGATCGCGCAGGCCGACCTCGGGCAGGCGGGCGTCGCGGCGTCCGACCGGGCGGCACCGACCCCGGGTGAGCCCGCATCGCCGCCCGACGAGCCGGCGCCCCCGGCCGAGGAGCCGTTCGTCCGCACCGGAGTCGTCCCGATCGTCAGCACGATCGGCGTGACGGAGCCGGTACCGGTCGTCAGCGAGGAGGATCCTGCGGACCGGGGCTGACGGGCCGCGCGGAGCCGGGGACGGAGAGGCCGTGGACCGCGAGGTGGTCCTTCAGAGCGCGGGCGCCGGGCAGCCCGACCTGGCGCGCGACGAGCTCCAGCTCGACCGGCGTGACCGCCGGGTGCGTGCGGAGCAGCCTCTCCGCGGCCTCCGCTCGCGCGCGTCGGAGGAATCCTTTCGCCGTCGTGCCGGTCGGAGCGAAAGCACGCTGCAACCGCCTCTCGCCGACCGCGAGATCGGAGGCGAGGGCGCGGACGGAGAAGCCCGGGTCGCCGAGCCGCTCGCGGACGACGCGGCGAGCAGCGAGGACGAGGCGGCGGTCCGCAGAATCGAGCGTCCTCGGCAGGTCGGGCCCGATCCGATCGAGGACGTCGGAGGCGAGCGCCTCCAGCGCGATGCGGTATCCGGTCGGGAGGAGGGCCGCCGAGTCGTCGGCGCCCCCGAGGACCTCGTTGGCGAGGGCGGAGAGCGCACGGACGCTGCGGACGTCGTCCTGGACGATCACCGGCTCCCCTCCGAGCTGCAGATCGAACCGCGAGGAGGAGCTCGAACCGAAGACGATCTCGATCGTGCCGACCGAGTCGGTGTTCCTCGTCTCGAGGGCGCGCGTGGTCCGGCTGAACACGGCCTGCCCGCGCTCCACCCGGACGCCGCCCGCGGGCAGGAGGAACTCGAGTGCTCCCTCGGTGACCAGCGAGACGGAGACGCCGGGAGCACGCGCACCCCCCTGCCTGGTCTCCCCCGGCCCCCGGAGGATGCGCGCGAGGGCGAGATCCGGCGCGCGGCAGGCGTCGGCCGCCAGCCGGAACGCTCGTGCGGACGGCACGGTGGCGAACCCGCGTGCGCCGAGCCACGCGGTCGCGTCCGCGCCCCCCAGGCCCACTCTCCGCTCGATCCTCGACGGGTCGCTCCTCAGCATGCGCTTCCCCTCTCCGTGGTCGATCATCCTCCGAACTCCACCACACGCGTCTGGGCGGTGCTCGGTGGACGGTAATCCGCCACTCTCCGACGAGAATCCGTCCGATCGCGGCCCCGGCCTCGATCCGCGCACGCGGCTCGGTGAGGATCGGTCAGATCCACCCGAGGCCGCTGATCGGAATCCGACGCGCGCACCCGGGCCGGCCGCCCTTCGAGGCGACCGGACGGAGCGATCGCCTGCGGTGCCCCACCGCCGGCGTCGACCCGACACCGCGAACCGGACGGACCACCGTCCTCTAGGAGAGACCCCATGTCACACACCCCTCAGCTCGACGCGACGTCGACGGACGCCCTGTCCTCCGAAGCGCGCGAGGCGACCTCCCGCCGGACGATCGTGCGCGGAGCCGTCTGGGCCGCGCCGGTCGTGGCGGCCACGATCGCCGCCCCGCTCGCCGCGGCGTCGACGGTCCCGACCGACCCGCAGGTCGACCTGGCCACGGTGGTCCGGCGCCCGACCGAGGCCCCTGACGGGGCGGTCTCGGGGGGCGGCACCTTCAGCGGCAATCCGATGTACAAGGGCTACCGGGACCTGACGTTCGTCGCGACCTACCGCAACAACGGGCCCGACACGGTGCCCGCCGGCTCCGTCATCGGCTTCGGCCTGGCCTTCGCCGGCTACTGGGACTCGCTCGCGGTGCAGGAGAACCCCGCCTCGATCCCGCTGACCGACCTCGGCATCGACACCAGCGCGACCACCAAACTCGAGGAGGATCCCAACGTCTCGGTCAACATCAAGTGGTGGTCCCAGCGCGTGGAGAAGCCGCTCGCTCCGGGAGAGATCTTCAACCTGACCTACAAGGCCCAGCTCCGGGATCGCCCGTCGAACCCGTCAGGAGTGGGCTTCCCGAAGTACGACTCGCTCTCGATGCGGTCGCGATCGCGCATCATGGTGGGGTCGTCGGGCGCCGTCGACTCGAACGCCGAGAACAATCGCGACGTCAGCGACCGGTATTTCGCGATCGACAACTCGGCCAGCTCCCGCAACTAGCTCCTTCCGCACAGCACGGCTCCTCCTCTCGGCGGGTCGACCCCCTCGGGTCGGCCCGCCTCCGTCGTGCGGCCACGACAGCCGCGGCTCCGGCTCCCCGCTGCGAGCAGCCGCCCCGCCGGTCAGCCCGCGCCGCCCCGCACGACCGCGGTCCGGCGGGTGTCGATGACGATCACCGAGCCGAGCACGATCAGGGCGAGCGACACCGAGGCGAGCGTGTCGGTCAGCCAGTGGTAGCCGAGGTAGAGCCGGGCGACGATCTGGCCGGCGATCATCCCGAGCGAGAGCGCGAAGCCCCCGATCATCCAGCTCCGGGAGGAGCGGCGGGAGGCGAGGAGGAACGTGGTGATCAGGAAGAAGTCGCTCACGCCGGTGACGTGGCCGGAGGGGAACGAGAACGTGCCGTCGGGCCCGAGCAGCATGTACTCGACCGGCGGGCGCATCCGCATCACGAGGTGAGCGGCCAGCTGCACGCTGAGCATCCCGACGAGCATGCCGCCGGCCAGGAGGATCGGCCGCCAGAGGTGCCGGGCGAGGACGAACCAGAGCACGAGCACCGCCAGGATGATGACGGGCAGGTAGACCGGCCCGAAGACGGTGGCGAGCGCGTCCATCACGACGGTGCCCTCGGCGGAGCGCTTCTCGCGGAACCACTCGGCGACGACCGGGTCGAGGACCGTGAGGCCGGTGCCGCTCGCGACCTGCGCGGTGAAGGCCGCGAAGAGGACCACTCCGATGCCGATGAGGCCGAAGCCGGCGCGGTCGAGGCCGCGGCGCGCCTCCGGGGCCATCACGCGCTCCTCCACGAGGAACCGCTGGTGGAAGCGCGCGCGGCGCGAGAGGGCGGGGGCGGTCATCCGCTCACCCTAGGGCTGCGGAGGCGCCGCCGACCGGGCCGTTCGCTCAGCGTCCTGCCGCGTAGTGCGTCTGGATCTGCTCCGGCGTGAGGACCGTCGAGTACACCGCGGCGTAGCGCAGGCTCCCGCCGAAGTACGACGAGCCGACGTTCGGCCACTGGCCGCCGAGGCTGTCGTAGCCGATCTTCCAGGTGCCCGTCGTGTTCTCGGCCGTGCGGTACGTGCTGTTCGAGGCGACCTTCACGCCGTCGACCCAGAGCGCGATGCCCGCCGTCGGCGAGAGCGTGGAGACGACGTGGTGCCAGAGCCCGTCGTTGACGGCTCGGGTGCTCGTGATGGTCTGCGCGGCGCCGTTGTAGACGCCGAAGACGAGCTTGCCGTCGGCACCGATGTAGGTGTGGCGGTCGTACTGGCCGCCGGGAGCGGTGGCTCCCGCGCTGAAGCTGAAGAGCTTGCCGCCCGCGTTCGTGGTCTTGAACCAGATCTCGGTGCTGAAGGTGGCGGGGTTCCTGATCTCCAGCGGCGTGCTCAGGTACTGGTTGGTGCCGTTCGGCGTCCAGGAGCCGCCCGCGTCGCGCGGGCAGGCCTTGGGCGTCGCGGCGGAGCTGACCATCGCGGTCGGGAAGAGGCCGGTGGAGCGGTAGGTGCCCGGGTACTGGCCGGAGTCCGTGTCGGGAGCGGTCGTCGATCCGCTCGGCTGCGCGAGCGTGTAGGCGAAGAGCGCGGCCCCGCGGTCGGCGGCGAGGGCGCCGTCGCAGGTGAAGAACGCGGCGGCGCTGCCGACCGTGTTGGTCGAGTTCAGGATCGAGGCGGTGTACGCGCCGGAGGTGGCCGGGGCGGTGAGCAGCACGGCGGCCAGGGCGGCGGCGGCGAGGGCGGCGACGACAGACCTCGGGCGGGCGAGGAGAGTGCGCAGCCGCGCGGCCGGCGAGGCGGCGGAGAGGCGGTGCCGGCTCATGCCGTCTCCTCCTCGCGGGCGGCGCGGCGGCCGCGCTCGGCGGTCCGCTCCGGCTCGCCGGGGAGGCCGACGAAGACCGTGTAGAGCACCGGGATCGCGCAGAGCAGGACGAAGAGGACCCAGCCCCAGAACGGCAGGTGCAGAGCGGAGGAGAGGGCGTAGGCGTCTCCGTCGTGCGCCGGGATCTGCAGGCGGCCGACCTGTCCGGAGACCAGGTCCACGGGGTCGGCACCCTCGGCGCTCACGCGGATGGGGAGGACGCCTGTCGAGACGAGCGTGGCGTTCGTCGTGCCGCTGTCGACGGTGGCCTCGAGGACGACGATGCCGACCAGCGGGCGGAGCACGAAGACGGTGACGGACGCGACGAGCGAGAGGCCGAGGATCCGCATCGACGCCCGCTGGGTGGGCGAGGCGATGACGCGGGTGAGCAGCTGCACGAGGACGGCGCCGATGATCAGCAGCGGCAGGCCGCGCACGAGCCAGCCGAGCACCGGCAGCGCCGTGGTGACGACTCCGATGAGCTGGTCCTGGCCGGTGGCCCACGGATCGACGGCTCCGTTGATGTCGCCCTGGGTGCGGAGCGTGCCGTCGTCGGCGATCTCGACGACCCGGTGGGTGTAGGTCTCGTCGGGCGTGGTGGTGGGGTGGAAGCTGACCGCGTCGCCGACCCGGACGTCCTCGAGGGCCGTCGGCTCGGTGAGGACGAGGGTGCCGACCGGGGCGGCCGTGCCCATGGAGGGCGTCTGCACGATGAACCAGCGTCCGCCGGACGCGTGGAACAGGAGCGCCGCCGCGACCAGGACGGCCAGCAGAGCGGTCGTCGTCCCGATCAGGGCGGTGCGGAGGAGGGACCGGCGGGGGCGGTCGGTGCGGGGGCGAGCCGTCGGGGCGGGCGACTCGGGGAGGCGGAGGTCGGCGGTGTCGACGAGGGTCATCGTGTCCGCCTCCTCCGGCGTGGTGCGAGCGGGGCCGTGGGGGGCCGGCCCCGCTCGCGGTTCAGGGTGTGGGTGGTGGGGGTGGGGGGATCTCGGGGGGAGAGGGGTTCTCGGGGGCGTGCGCCGTGCGGCGCGGTTCTCGGGGGGGAGAGGGGGGTTCTCGGGGGCGGTGCAGGAGGAGCGCTGCGGGACGCTCCTCCCCCGGCCCGTCGCGCGGGGGCGCTCCGGGCCGGGTGGAGAGGGGATCAGCTCGCGAAGGTCCAGGTGAGCGGGAGCGAGGCGGACAGGCCCTGGTAGGCGTTGGTGGCCGACGAGTCGAGGGTCACGGCGATGGAGAAGGGGGTGGAGGTGCCGGGGGTGACCGGGGCGGTGTTGAGGGTCTTGACGGCCGAGCCGGCGAGGGTCGCGGCGGTGCCGGTGAAGACGGTGGTCCCGCCGGAGGTGATCACGACGTTGAGCTTGCCGCAGAAGTCGGTGGCGGAGCCGGAGGCACCGGCCGCGACGTTGTTGCTCTGCGAGCAGGTGGCGCCGGGGGTCAGCGTGAAGGTGTTGGCGGCGACGGTGCCGGTGTTCTTCAGCGTGATCGCGGTGGTGACGGTCTGGCCGGGGACCATCGTGGTCGATCCGCCGAACTTGTTGATGGTCGCGCAGGTCGCGGTGTTGGTGCTGATCGAGCCGCCGTCGGTGCTGAGGCAGGTGATGGGGCTGGCGCCGGTCGACTTCTCCTCCATGACGAGCGAGCCGGAGGCGGCGGTGTTGCCGGTGTTGGAGATGCTCGCGACGAAGCCGGACAGGGTGCCGGACATCGAGACGGAGAGGAGAGCGGCGGCGGCGATGCTCGTCGCGATGGCGAGGGGGGCGAAGCGGACGCGCTTGGACTTGGCGGTGTGGGTCGACATGGCAGGACTCCTGATCGGGTGGGGCGGGCTGGTGCTGAAGGGGGAGGGTCCGGCTGGTGTTCCGCCGAACTCGATTGATCGCTAAGTTACTTGATGGCAAAGATACATTGCAATCGTTCTTTCACCCCCTGTCCGGGTGACAGGCCGGGACCCCCGAGGGCGACCCGTACGATGACCCCAGCCCTACCCCGAGAAGGACGAATGACCACCGAGAGACCGACCCCGCGCGACGTCGACCAGGACGCGCCCGCCGTGCAGCTGCGGCAGTCGCTCCGCCTGCTCGAGAACGCGCAGCGGCACCTCCGCGCGAGCATCGCCGCGGGCGTGGGCGTGGGCATCTCGGAGCTCACCGCGCTCGAGGTCCTCGGCGAGTCGCCCGACCTCACGCCGAAGTGGCTGGGTCTCGAGCTCTCCCTCTCGACGGGCGCCGTGACCGCGCTCCTCGACCGGCTGGCGACCGCCGGCCACGTCGACCGGCTCGCCAACCCGCAGGACCGCCGCAGCGTCCTCCTGCGCCTCACCGCCTCCGGGGAGCAGCTGCTCGCGCAGGTGGACGAGCGCTACGACGAGGTCAGCGCGGAGGTGCTGAAGGCCTCCCCCGGGCTGAACGGCATGGCGGACGACCTGGCGCGTGCCGCCGCGGTCATCACCGCGCATACGATCCGCTGATCCGCGCCAGTCGCTAGGAGTCCAGCGCCCGGGTCAGGGTCCAGACGTTGCGCCCCTCGGAGCGCTCGTGCTCGAACGTGGTCGTCAGCGCCTGGATGAGGGCGAGCCCGCGGCCCGACTCCGCGAAGACGTCCGGCATCTCCCGCGGCCCCGTGCCGATGTCCGGCGGATCGGCCGTGTCGACCAGCTCCGCGTGGATCGCGTCGCCCTCGACGCGCACGACGAGGCGGCAGACGATCGTCGTCGTCGACGTCGCGTGCTGGATGACGTTGTCGACCAGCTCGACCAGCGCCGTCTCGATGGCCATGCGGTCGCGGGCCGGCAGGTCCGGCCGCTCGCCCCAGAGCCCGGCGAGCATCTCGTGGACGACCTCGGTGTCGTCCGGGGGCGTGCGGAACCCGACGCTGCGCTCAGTCACGGTACGCGTCGCCGGCCGTGTCGAAGAGGGTGAGCACCCGGTCCAGATTGGACAGCTGCAGCACCATCACGACCTGCTCGCTGGGCGCCGCGATCCGCAGGTCGCCGCCCGCCTGCCGCGCGGTCTTGAGAGCGCCGACCAGGGCGCCGAGGCCGGAGGAGTCCATGAACGTCACCGCGCTGAGCTCGACGACGATGCGGGGGCTGCCCTCGTCGATCGCCCGGCGGACGGCCGAGCGCAGCTCCGGAGCCGAGGCCGCGTTGAGCCGCCCCTCCCCCCGCAGCACGGCGATGTCGGGGGCGGTCGTCTCGGTCGTGAACGTCATGCGGGGTCCTTCTCGGCGGAGCGGTCGGCGCCCGTGCGGGTCAGCACGAGGGCGGTGATGTCGTCGGACGCGGAGCCGGAGGCGGCGAGCGCCCTCAGCGCCTGCAGGAACGCGGCGGTGTCGGCGGAGTCGCGGGCGAGGTCGACCGCGCGCGCCAGGGACTGCAGCGTCCCGTCGTAGAGGTCGAGGACGCCGTCGGTGAAGGCCAGGAGCGAGTCGCCGACCGCGAGCTCCACGGTCTGGGTGATCCAGCCGCCGTCCTCCGCGATGCCCAGCGGGAGGCCCAGTGCCGCGAGCCGCTGGAACGAGCCGTCGGCGCGGAGGAGGACGGTGAGCCCGTGGCCCGCGTCGACGAAGTCGATCCGGCCGGACGCGGTGTCGAGGCGCCCGTGGAAGAGGGTCGCGAAGGTCTCGGTGGCCGTGAAGTCGTCGTGCAGCTGGGCGCTCACCGCGCTGACGACCGCGTCGGGGTCGCCGCCCAGGCGCGCCCGGAACGCGGAGCGGATCGAGGCGGCCACGATCGCCGCTGCCGTCCCCTTGCCCATCACGTCCACGAGGGTCAGGTCGACCGTCTCGTCGTCGCCGCGCCAGCTGTAGAAGTCGCCGGTGATCGTCCACCGCGGCAGCGAGAGCCCCGAGAGCTCGTAGCCGGCGGGGTGGTGGAGGGAGGAGGGAGCCATCTGCGTCTGCATGTCGGCGGCGCGGTCGCGCTCCGCCGTGTCGCGCAGCTCGCGCTCGACCCACTCGCCGAACTCCTCGAGCAGCTGCCGCTCGTCCGGGGTGAGGCTCCGGGGCACGAAGTCGATGAGGCAGAGGGTGCCCAGCTGCAGGTCGCCCTCGACCGACAGCGGCCGCCCGGCGTAGAAGCGGACGTGCGGGTACCCCGCGACGTGCTCGTGCCCGACCCACGCCTCGTCGGCACCGAGGTCCGGCACGACGAAGGTGGTGCGCTTCTCGAGCGTCGCGTCGCAGAAGGTGCCGGCGCGCGGGTAGGCGAGCACGGCGTCCGGACGCTGTGGGGACTTCGTGAACAGCGTGGTGTCGTCGAGGAAGTGGATCTCGGCCACGGGCACGCGGAACAGCTCCTCGGCCATCCGCGTGATCCGGTCGAAGCGCTCCTCCGGAGCCGACCCCATCATCTCGAGCGCCTCGAGCGCCACCAGCCGCGGATCCTGCTCGGCCTCGATCATCCGTGCCCCCTTCCCCCTGCGCGCCGCGCCGGGACTCCCCGGAGCGCACACGCACCTCCGACCGTATCGCCCCGCTTGACGGGTGGGGGACCTTCGGCGCCTCTGTACCCCTCACGGGGTACGGCTGTCGCAGATCGCGCGGTCGGGAGCGTCGGCGGTGGCCGATCCCGGCCGTCCTCGCCTCCGTCTCTTGCCGCCGGACGGAGCGGACCCCTACTCTTCACCCGACGCTCCCCCGGCGACCCGCGAGCACCCGAAGCCCGCAGGCTCGTGGGCGTCGCCTCAGGAGCGCCCGTGCCCACCCAGCCGCGTCCCCTCCGCCGAACGCGCGCGGAGACGAACCGACCCTCTCGATCCGACGCGCCCCGGCGCGGGAGCCCGCTCGCTGCGGCGCTCCTGCTGGTGACCGCCCTGATCCTCCCGCTCGCCGCCGCGCCGACCGCGTCCGCCGTCGACTCGGCGGGCGACGAGTACGACGCGATGCGCCTCGGCCTCGTCGCCGACCTGACGGGCACGATCCCGGGCAGCGCGAGCGTCGGCGGCCTCGCCGCGGCGAAGGGCCGCCTCGTCGCCGAGGCCGAGGGCTACTGGTCGACGCTCGAGACCGACGGCGGCGAGCCCTGGCCCGACCTGGTCACGGGCACCTCGGCGGTGGAGGTGTGGGCCGCCTACAAGCGGGTCACCGTCCTCGCGACCGCGCTGAAGACCCCCGGCACCGCCCTCAGCGGCGACCCGGCGCTCCTCCGCGACGTCGTCACGACCGCCGACTGGCTCTCGGCGAACCGCTACAACCGCTCGACCACCGGCACCTCCCGCTGGTGGGAGCAGCAGATCGGCATCCCGCTCGAGCTGAACAGCATCACCGCCCTCCTCTACCCCGACCTCTCGGCGGCGCAGGTGCAGGCCTACCTGTCGGCCTCGACGCGCTTCGCCGACACCGTCACCCGGACCGGCGCCAACCGCGTCTGGACGGCGGCGGTCATCGCCGGGCGGGCGGTGCTGCTGAAGCAGCCGACGAAGATCGCGGAGGCGGCCGCCGGCATCGACCCGGCGCTGCGGACGGTGGCGTCCGGCGACGGCTTCCACGCCGACGGCTCCTTCGTGCAGCACAGCGTCTTCGCCTACAGCGGCGGGTACGGGCTCTCGATGCTCGACACCCTCGACGACCTGTACGCGCTGCTCGACGGCTCCCGCTGGGAGATCACGAGCCCGGAGGGGCTCGGCGTGTACGACCGGCTCGCCTCCTCCTTCGCCCCCGTCACCTGGTGCGGCGCCGTGATGTCGACGGTCCGCGGCCGCGAGACCGCGCGGGCGGAGTCGGAGGACGGCGACGTCGGCGTCCAGCTGCAGGCGGCGGTGCTGCGCCTCGCCGACAGCGCCCCTCCCTCGGCCAGGACACGGACGAACGCGCTGGCGAAGAGCTGGCTGGCCTGCAACGCCGGCAGCCCCGTGAGCATCGAGACGGCCGGATCCGTCAGCGACGTCGTGCGCGCGCGGCTCGTCCTCGCCGACACGGGCCTGACCGCGACCCCGATCGGCTCGGGCGTCCGGGCCTTCGCCGGGATGGACCGCTTCACGCGGACCACGGCGACCTCGGGCTTCGCCGTCGGCCTGTCGAGCACGCGGATCGCGCGCTACGAGTCGCTCAACGGCGAGAACCGCAGCGGCTGGTACACCGGCGACGGCGCGACCTCGCTCCACCTGGGCAGCGGGCGCCAGTACGACGACGGCTACTGGGCCACGGCCAATCCGTACCGGATGCCCGGCACCACCGAGGACACGATCGTCCGGAGCGCGGGCGAGGGCGCGTCGTCCCGCCCGACGACGACCTTCACCGGGAGCCTCGAGAGCCCGTCGCGGCGGACGGGGATCGCGGCGCTCGACTTCGACGCGGCGTCGGTGAGCCTGGTCGCGAAGAAGGCCTGGTTCACCTTCGACGACGAGATCCTCGCGCTCGGCTCCGGGATCACGGCGACCGACATGTCCGGGACCGGCTGGGACGGGGTGCGCCGGCGCGCGGAGACGGTGATCGACGACCGCCGCGACGTCGCTCCCGACGCGAGGCTCCGCGTGGACGGCGTCCTCCGCGGTGCGGAGGCGACCGCCACGAGCACCGCCCGCTGGGCCTCGATCACCGGTTCCGCGGAGTCGGTGGGCTACGTCTTCCCGGCGCCGATCGCCCTGACCGCGCAGGGACGGACCCGCACCGGAGCCTGGAGCGCCGTGAGCGCCGCCGGCTCGCCGGCGCCGGTGACCGGCCACTACTACTCCCTCACGACGAGCCACGGCACGAACCCGACCGGCGCCTCGTACGCGTACACGGTCCTCCCCGGCGCCTCCGAGGCGGCGACCGCCGCGTACGCCTCGGACCCGGACGTGACCGTGCTCAGCAACACACCCCAGCTGAGCGCCGCCCGCGACCGCTCGACCGGCACCGTGAGCGCCGTGTCGTGGAAGGCCGGGACCACGAGCCCCGTGCTCGTCGGAGGCACCCGGGTCGCGAGCATCACCGGCGCCGGACTGGTCTCGATCCGAGAGGACGCGGACACGGTGACCGTCTCGACCGTCGACCCGACGCAGGTCTCGACGAGCGCGCTCACCGTGACGCTCGCGCGGCCGACCGCGGGCACGGTGTCCTCGAGCGCCGCCCTGAGCGTGACGAGCAGGACGAGCACCGCGACGACGATCACGTTCCGGCCGAACGGGCTGAAGGGAGCGACGGCGTCCATCGTGCTCGCGAAGAGGGCCGCCACTCCGGCGCCGACGGCCACGCCCACACCGACCGCGACCCCCGCGCCGACCTCCACGCCGACCGCCACCGCGACTCCGCTCGCCGCCGTCGGGGCCGGCACCCACCAGAACGGCTCGCCGGCCGTCGCCGTCACGGGCACCTGGTCCACGACCTCCTCCTCCGCGGACAGCGGCGGCGGCGTCTCCTTCTCGTCGACGGGGGGCGCCTCGGCGACCCTCCGCTTCACCGGCACCGGAGTCTCGTGGGTGAGCCGCCGGTCCAGCACGTCCGGGATCGACGAGGTCCGCCTCGACGGCGTCCTCGTGGCCTCGGTCGACCGCTACAGCGCCACCACCCGCTCCGCCCAGACCGTCTGGACCAGCGGGACCCTGCCCGCCGGCACCCACACCGTCACGATCACCCGCGGCAGCACGCGGAATCCGGCGGCGACCGGGGGCAACCTGATCCACGACGCCTTCGTCGTGAGGGGCTGACCGCCCGGCTATCACCGGCCGCGGTGCCTGGCCAGGCCCTCGCCCGGTGGCGGGCGGGGCCCGTAGCGTCGCCCGGACCGATCGACCCGCCGGGGTCACGGCGAGAGGACGCGCCATGAGCAGCACGAGCGACATGATCCGGAGCCACCCCGAGGAGCTGCGCGGCGTCGATCCGGAGGTCCTGGCCGAGTGCATCGACGCGTGCGGCGCCTGCGCGCTCACCTGCACCGCCTGCGCCGACGCGTGCCTCGGCGAGGAGTCGGTCGCCGAGCTGGTCCACTGCATCCGCACCGACCTCGTTTGCGCCGACGTGTGCGCCGCGACCGGCGCCGTGCTCTCGCGCCGCGGCGTCGTCGGATCCGCGGCCGTCCGCGCCCTCGTCGAGGCCTGCCTCCTGGCCTGCCGCGCCTGCGCCGACGACTGCGAGCAGCACGCCGGGATGCACGAGCACTGCCGGATCTGCGCCGAGGCCTGCCGCCGCTGCGAGCAGGCGTGCGAGAGGCTGCTCGCGCAGCTCTGAGCGCGGGCGCCACCGCGGAACACCTCCCCCACCGGATTCGACGGGCGGCTGTCAACCGTCCTGCCCTGAGCGTCCGGCGCTCCTACGGTCGGTGGCGAGCACGGCGTCGTCGGGGCGCGGAGCGATCGCAGGCGGTCCTTCCGTCCCCGACGATCCGCAGACGCTCGAGATGGAGGACGACCGTGGCCCAGACCAGCACCGAGCGCGACCGCACCGCGCCCGACCCCGACGACTCCCGCAAGCCCGACGGACCGACCGAGGTCACCAAGCGCTCCTGGGGCTACGTCCTCAAGAAGACGCTCCGTGAATTCGGCGCCGACCAGTGCACGGACATCGCGGCCGGACTCACCTACTACGCCGTCCTCGCGCTGTTCCCCGGGCTGCTCGCGATCGTCTCGATCCTCGGCCTCTTCGGCCAGGCCGAGACCACGACCGACACTGTGCTCGAGATCGCCGGCGGATTCGTGTCGGCCGACGTCCTCGACACGGTCCGCGGCCCGATCCAGGAGCTCACCTCCAGCCCCGCCGCCGGTCTGGCCTTCGTCACCGGTGTCCTCGGCGCCCTCTGGTCCGCCTCCGGCTACGTCGGCGCGTTCGGGCGCGGCATGAACCGCGTCTACGAGATCGACGAGGGCCGCCCGATCTGGAAGCTGCGCCCCACGATGCTCGCCGTCACCCTCGTGACGGTCCTCCTGCTCGTCATCGCCGGACTGATCCTCGTGCTCAGCGGTTCGATCGCGCAGACCATCGGCGACGCGATCGGCCTCGGCGAGGTCGCCCTGACCGTGTGGAGCATCGCCAAGTGGCCGGTGCTGATCGCGATCATGGTCGTCATCGTCGCGGTCCTCTACCACTGGTCCCCCAACGTGCGGCAGCCGAAGTTCCGCTGGACCAGCATGGGCTCGATCCTCGCCCTCGTCGTCTGGGCGCTGGCCTCGGCCGGCTTCGCGTTCTACGTCGCCAACTTCAGCAACTACAACAAGACCTACGGCGCGCTCGGCGGCGTGATCGTCTTCCTCCTCTGGCTCTGGATCACGAACCTCGCCCTGCTCTTCGGGGCGGAGTTCGACGCCGAGCTCGAGCGCGGCCGCCAGCTGCAGGCCGGCATCGAAGCCGAGGAGCACATCCAGCTCCCGCCCCGCGACACCCGGCAGAGCGACAAGAAAGCCGAGAAGCACGCCGAGGACGTCGCCGACGGCCGCGAGCTCCGCGAGAGCGCCGGACACCCGGAGCGATGACCCCGATCGGGCGGGACCTCCCGGCCCATGAGGGGAGCCGCCTCCCCGCGGCAACCCTCTTGAGGGCCCGCGGGCGGCGCGCGGAGGCTGGACGCATGCGGAAACTGCACTACTCCAGCGGCCACCTCCTCGTCGGCGACCTGACCTGCAAGGCGGTCCTCCGGTACGCCCGGGCCCTCGCGGACGTCAACAAGTCGGACGTCGTCTCGGTGCCTGTCCTGACCGAGGGCGGCGGCCGCGCCTACGCCCACCTGCTGATCGGGCCGGCGAGCCAGCTCTGGACGCTGCCGATCGACAGCAGCGAGGTGGAGGAGCCGGACGACGCGGAGGTCATCGCCCGCATCGAGCTCGAGACGCACCGCATGCAGCCGGCCCGTCCCTCGTGGAGCGAGGAGATGACGGACGTCCCTCCGCTGGACTTCCTCGAGTACACGGACATCGCCGACCTCGAGGACGCCCGGCGCGACCCGACGGACTAGGCCGCCGCCGGCTCCTCGGTGGAGCGGGAGTCGCTGAGGGACAGCGAGCCGATCGTCGCGATCACGCCGACGAGGACCGCCACGACCAGGAAAGCGACCCGCTCACCCGCGAAGAAGCTCCGGACGAGGTCCGCGCTCCACGCGCCCGCCGGGAGGGTGGTCGCCACCAGTGCGGCGATCAGCGTTCCGACGACGGCCGTGCCGATGCTGGTGCCGATCTCCTGGGCCGTGTCGTTGAGCGCCGCACCGATCGACGTGCGGTTCGCGGGCATCGCCTCGACGAGGGCGACGGCGCAGATGGTCATGATCGTCCGCAGGCCCACCGTCATCACGACCATCATCACGGCGATCGCGAGGTAGCCCCGGTCCACCGCCCAGGACATCCCGAGCAGCGCGCCGACCAGGAGCCCGGTGCCGATCAGGCAGGCCGCGCGGTGCCCCAGCTTCGCGGCGAGGCGCTCGGTGACCGGAGTGGCGGCGAGCATCGTGACGATGACGGGCAGGTTCGCGAGGCCGGCGCGCACCGGACTCCAGCCGTAGGCGTACTGGAAGTGCAGGATCAGGCCGAACAGGACGCTCGCGAAGGCGACCGAGGCGCCGAGCTGCGTGAGCGCCGCTCCCCGCGCGGGGCCGGCGCGGAAGATCGCGAGGTCGATCATGGGCGAGACGGCGCGGCGCTCGCGGACGACGAATCCCGCGACGGCCGCGACGGTCCCCGCGGCGCAGGCGATCGTGAGGAGCGACAGCCAGCCGTTCTCGACTCCGCTGGTGAGTGTGTAGCAGCCGAGCCCCACCGCGGCGACGGTGAGGGCGGTCCCCGGCAGGTCGAGCCGACCGGAGGTGAGGTCGGCGCGCCGGTCCGCGGGGACTCCGAGGCGCACGCCGATCCAGACCAGCAGCGCGATCGGGGCGTTGACGACGAGCAGCCACTGCCAGCTGACGGTGCTGAGGATCGAGCCGCCGAGGAGGGGGCCGAGGACCATGCCGGACATCCCGACGATCATCACGATCGTGATCGACCGCATGCGGAGTCTCTCGTCGTCGAAGAGCCGGAACACCAGCGACATCGTGACGGGCGCCATGGCGGCCGCGGCGCAGCCGAGCGCCGCGCGGAGGGCGATCAGCTGGCCGATGTCGGTGACGAGGACGACGGCGAGGCTGATCAGCCCGAACGCGGCGAGGCCGGTGAGGAGCACGCGGCGGCGGCCGAACCGGTCGGCGGCGGACCCGGCTGTCAGCAGCAGCCCGCCGAAGGTCAGGGAGTAGGCACCGGTCACCCACTGCAGTCCGGCGGTCGACCCGTCGAGTGAGCGTCCGATCGTCGGGAGGGCGATCGAGAGCAGCGTGTTGTCGACCATCTCGACGAAGAACGCGAGGCAGAGAGCGGCGAGCGGGAGTGCCGCGGAGCGGAGGGAGGTGTGAGCGCGGGACTCGGAGGAGGTGGTCGTCGGAGCGGACATCGAGGCGCCTTCCTATCGAACGCCGTTCGACTCTCGTACGGCGTTCGATAGTATGGAACGCCGTTCGGTAAGATGCAAGCCATGCCTGCAGATCGCCCGACGGAGACCGCTGCCGCGCCCTCCCTCGCCCGGGGCCGCCGCCGAGCGTCGCACTCGCTCGACACCGTGCTGGCCGAGGCGATCGCGATCCTCGACGAGTCCGGGGAGTCGGCCCTCACGTTCCGCGCGCTCGCGGCCCGACTCGGCGGCGGTGTGGCGAGCATCTACTGGTACGTCGGCAGCCGCGACGAGCTGCTGGAGCGGGCGACCGACGAGGTCATGGGCCGGGTCCTCGCCGAGAGCGAGCCGCTCACCCACGGGCCGGACCCGATCGACAACGTCCGCGGCGTCGCGCTGGCCCTCTTCGACGAGTGCGTCCGCCGACCCTGGTTCGGCCTCTACATGCTCCGCACGACCGGGGTGCAGCCCAACTCGATGGCGATGTACGAGCGCCTCGGGCAGCAGCTCATGGCTCTCGATCTGACGCCCCGGCAGCGGTTCCACGCCGTGTCGTCCATCGTCAGCTACGTAGTCGGAGTCGCGGCCGACCTGGCGCAGCCGCCGCCCCGCGAGTTCCTCGAGAGCGGGATGGAGAGGGGCGAGTTCCTCGAGCACCTGGCCGACCGCTGGCGCGCCCTCGATCCGGAGAAGTTCCCCTTCGGCCACCACGCGGCCGACGTCATGGCGACGCACGACGACCTCGACGTGTTCCGCTCCGGCCTCGACCTGCTGCTGGCCGGGCTCCGACTGCAGGCGGGGCGGGGCTGAGGCCTCCGGCGAGACGCCCCTACTGCTCGTCCCGGGACCCGCGACAGCTCGACGAGCGCCGTACGACGAGCTCGGGCTGGAAGCGCACCTGACGCGGCTCCCGCTCGAGGAGGAGCTCGACGGCCGTCGCGCCGAGGAGCGCGCTCGGCTGCCGGACACTCGAGAGCGGCACGACCGTGGCGGTCGCGAAGGCGATGTCGTCGTAGCCGATGAGGGCGATGTCCTCGGGGACGCGGACCCGGCCGAGGAGCACGAGCGCCTGCAGGACCCCCACCGCGAGCAGGTCGTTGGCGCAGAAGACCGCGTCCGGGCGATCCTCCGCGTCCCGCTCGGCGAGAGCCCGGCCGGCTTCCCTGCCCGCCAGGACCGAGAGCGCGTCGGTGGGGATCTCCTCGAGGACCGCGCCCTCGACGGCGGCGACGGCCGCGCGTGCACCGGCCAGACGGTCGGCGACCTGCCGGATCGACTCCGGACCCCCGATCACGGCGAGGCGGCGGCGACCGAGACCGAGCAGGTGCTCCGCGGCGAGGCGCCCCCCTGCGACGTCGTCGACCGAGACCGAGGAGACGGCGGGGTCGTCCGATTCGCTGTCGACCAGGACGCAGGGGATGCCGTGCGATCGGAGACGGGCGAGCCGCGTCGGGTTCTCACCCTGCGGCGAGAGGAGGACACCGGTCACCCGCTGCTCCTCGAAGAGGTCGAGGTAGGCGCCCTCGCGTTCCGCGTCGCCGTCGGTGCTCGCCAGCAGGACGGCGAGACCGGCCTCCGCAGCCCGGGCCTGGGCACCCCGGGCGAGCTCGGCGAAGAAGGGGTTCCCGCCGTCGAGGACGATGAGGCCGATGCTGCGGCTGCGTCCGGCGCGGAGCTGGCGGGCGGCGTCGTTGCGCACGAAGCCGAGCTCGGTGATCGCGTCCTGCACCCGGCGGACGGTGTCGGCGTTCACGCTCGATCGCCCGTTGAGGACGTTCGACACGGTCCCGACGGCGACACCCGCGCGGGCGGCGACGTCCCGGATGCTCACGGCCACAGCGCATCCGCCTCCTGGTCGGGTCGGCTCCGACGCTCGGAGCCCCGGGCCCGAGGGTAGGCCATCCCCTCCCCGTCCGGGCCGCCGGAGGCCGAGTCCTTTGACACCGGGCGGAGGGGGCGACTAGGGTCGCTGCCGAGCGATGAAACGATTCATCCATCGCCTTCCGCCACCGCCGTCTCGAAGGATCCGCCCGTGACCGACCTCTCCCCCGATCTCCTCAGCCGGCTCGAGCAGCAGGCGATCGAGCTGCCCTCGTGGGCCTTCGGCAACGCCGGCACCCGCTTCAAGGTCTTCACCACTCCGGGAATCCCTCGCACCATCGAGGAGAAGATCTCGGACGCGGCGACCGTCCACGAGCTCACCGGACTCGCGCCGACGGTGGCGCTGCACATTCCGTGGGACAGGGTCGACGACTACTCCGCTCTGGGCGACTTCGCCGCGTCGAAGGGCGTCTCGCTGGGCACGATCAACTCGAACACGTTCCAGGACGACGACTACAAGTTCGGCTCGCTCACGCACTCCGACCTGGTGATCCGGCAGAAGGCGATCGATCACCACCTCGCCTGCATCGACATCATGGACGCGACCGGCTCCCGCGACCTCAAGATCTGGCTCGCCGACGGCTCCAACTACCCCGGTCAGCAGGACATCCGCGGTCGCCAGGATCGCCTCGCCGACTCCCTCGCCGCGATCTACGAGCGCCTCGGCACCGAGCAGCGGATGGTCCTCGAGTACAAGTTCTTCGAGCCCGCGTTCTACCACATGGATGTGCCCGACTGGGGGACCTCCTACGCCCACGTGGCCGCTCTCGGCGATCGGGCGCTCGTCTGCCTCGACACCGGCCACCACGCGCCGGGCACGAACATCGAGTTCATCGTCGCGCAGCTGCTGCGTCTCGAGAAGCTCGGCTCGTTCGACTTCAACTCGCGCTTTTATGCGGACGACGATCTGATCGTCGGTGCCGCCGACCCGTTCCAGCTCTTCCGCATCCTCTACGAAGTGGTGCGCGGCGGCGGGTTCGGTCCCGACTCGCCGGTCGCGTTCATGCTCGACCAGTGCCACAACGTCGAGGACAAGATCCCGGGCCAGATCCGCTCCGTGCTCAACGTGCAGGAGATGACGGCGCGCGCGCTGCTCGTCGACAGTGCGGAGCTCGAGACCGCTCAGCTCGCGGGCGACGTGCTCGGTGCGAACGGGATCCTGATGGACGCCTTCTACTCGGACGTCCGCCCCGCGTTGGCCGCGTGGCGCGAGACCCGGGGCCTCCCCGCCGACCCGATGCGCGCCTACGCCGACTCGGGCCGGGCTCAGCAGCTCGCCGAGGAGCGCATCGGCGGCACCCAGAGCTCCTGGGGCGCCTGACCGATCCGGGGCAGGGCCGCGCATCCTCACGGCGCACGGCCCCGTCTCGACCCGACCCCTCCTTCCTCCTCCTCTCCACTCCGAACAGGAACCCTCGCACCTCATGACGAACGACACGGCCGCGGAGCTCATCGCCCGCTCGAACCGCCTCGGAGCAGACCCGCGCACCACGAACTACGCGGGCGGGAACACCTCCGCGAAGGGCGTCGAGACCGATCCCGTGACCGGCGAGCCCGTCGAGCTGCTGTGGGTGAAGGGCTCCGGAGGAGACCTCGGCACGCTCACCGAGTCCGGCCTCGCCGTGCTCCGGCTCGACCGCCTCCGTGCGCTGGTGAACGTCTACCCGGGCACCGAGCGCGAGGACGAGATGGTCGCCGCCTTCGACTACACGCTGCACGGCAAGGGCGGTGCCGCTCCCTCGATCGACACCGCGATGCACGGCCTCGTGGACGCCGCGCACGTCGACCACCTCCACCCCGACTCCGGCATCGCCTTCGCGACCGCCGCCGACGGCGAGCGCCTCACCGCCGAGGCCTTCGGCGGAACCGTCGCATGGGTCCCGTGGCGCCGCCCCGGGTTCCAGCTCGGCCTCGACATCGCCGCCGTCAAGGAGGCGCACCCCGGGGTCATCGGTGCGATCCTCGGCGGCCACGGCATCACCGCCTGGGGCGACACGAGCGAGGAGGCGGAGGCGAACTCGCTCCGCATCATCCGGACCGCGAGCGCCTACATCGCCGAGCACGGGCGCCCCGAGCCCTTCGGCCCGGCCCTCGAGGGCTTCACCACCCTCCCGGAGGAGGAGCGCCGCGCGAAGGCCGCCGCCCTCGCCCCGCACCTGCGCGCGATCGCCTCGCACGACCGTCCCCAGGTCGGCCACTTCACCGACTCCGCCGAGGTCCTCGACTTCCTCGCGAGCACCGAGCACCCGCGCCTGGCCGCGCTCGGCACCTCCTGCCCCGACCACTTCCTCCGCACCAAGGTCAAGCCGCTCCTCGTCGACCTGCCGGCCACCGCCTCCGTCGAGGAGATCCTCGAGCGCCTCCCCGCCCTGCACGAGGCGTACCGCGCCGACTACCAGGCCTACTACGACGCGCACGCGACGCCGGAGAGCCCCGCGATCCGCGGCGCCGATCCGCTGATCGTGCTCGTTCCGGGCGTGGGCATGTTCTCCTACGGCGCGAACAAGCAGACCGCCCGCGTCGCCGGCGAGTTCTACGTCAACGCGATCAACGTCATGCGCGGCGCCGAGGCGATCTCGACCTACGCACCCATCGACGAGGCCGAGAAGTTCCGCATCGAGTACTGGGCGCTCGAGGAGGCGAAGCTGCAGCGGATGCCGGAGCCCAAGCCCCTCGCCTCCCGCATCGCCCTGGTCACCGGGGCCGCCTCCGGCATCGGCAAGGCCATCGCCACCCGTCTCGCGGCCGAGGGCGCCTGCGTCGTCGTCGCCGACCTCGACCTCGCGAAGGCGCAGGCCGCGGCCGCCGAGCTCGGCTCGACCGACGTCGCGGTGGGAGTCGCGGCGAACGTGGCTGATGCCGCTGCCGTGAAGGCCGCGATCGACGCGACCGTGCTCGCCTTCGGCGGATTGGACCTCGTCGTCAACAACGCCGGTCTCTCGCTCTCGAAGTCGCTCTTCGACACCACCGAGGCCGACTGGGACCTCCAGCACGACGTGATGGCGAAGGGCTCGTTCCTCGTCTCGCAGGCGGCTGCCCGGGTGCTCGTCGACCAGAAGCTGGGCGGCGACATCGTCTACATCTCCTCGAAGAACTCGGTCTTCGCGGGCCCGAACAACATCGCCTACTCCGCGACCAAAGCCGACCAGGCCCACCAGGTGCGCCTGCTGGCGGCCGAGCTCGGCGAGCACGGCATCAAGGTCAACGGCATCAACCCCGACGGCGTCGTCCGCGGCTCCGGCATCTTCGCCTCCGGCTGGGGCGCGAACCGCGCCAAGACCTACGGCATCGACGAGGAGGACCTGGGCGCGTTCTACGCGAAGCGCACCATCCTCAAGCGCGAGGTCGTCCCCGAGAACGTCGCCAACGCCGTCTTCGCCCTCTGCACGTCCGACTTCTCCCACACCACGGGTCTGCACATTCCCGTGGACGCTGGAGTCGCGGCGGCGTTCCTCCGATGAAGGCCGTCGCCGCCGTCGACCTCGGCGCGACAAGCGGCCGGGTGATCCTCGGCTCCGTCAGCCACGACGAGCTGCGGCTGCGGCACGTCGCGCGGTTCCCGAACCAGCCGGTGCGCACCCACGAGGGCGCCTCCTCCGCTCTTCACTGGAACATCCTGGAGCTGTACCGCTCGCTGACAGCGGGGCTGGCGAGCGCTCTCCGCGAGGAGCCGGAGACCGTCTCGATCGGCGTCGACTCGTGGGCCGTCGACTACGCGCTCCTGCGGGAGGGCCGGATGCTGGGAGCCCCGTACCACTACCGCGACGAGCGGACCGTGCGCGGCGTCGCCGACGTCCACGCCCGGATCGACGGCGACGAGCTGTACCGGCGCAATGGCCTGCAGCACCTGCCGTTCAACACGCTGTTCCAGTTCGCCGCCGAGCGCGATGTGCTGGCGCTCGCCGATCAGGCGCTGCTCGTTCCCGACCTGATCAGCTACTGGCTGACCGGTGTCGCGGCGACCGAGATCACGAACGCCTCCACCACCGGGCTCCTCAGCCCGCACACCCGGGCGTGGGACGAGGACCTCCTCACGCGCCTCGACCTTCCGCGCGAGATCCTCGCGCCTCTGATCGAGCCGGGCACCCGGCTCGGCACGCTCCTGCCCTCCGTCGCCGCCGACCTCGGCGCACCGGAGAGCCTGGGCGTCGTCGCCGTCGGCTCCCACGACACGGCCTCCGCCGTCGTCGCGGTGCCCTCGACGGGCGATCACGTGGCGTACATCTCGAGCGGAACCTGGTCGCTCGTCGGCGTCGAGCTCGAGAGGCCGGTGGTCTCGCTGGAGGGTCGGACCGCCGGCTTCACCAACGAGGGCGGCGTCGACGGGCGTGTCCGCTTCCTGAAGAACGTGTCGGGACTCTGGCTCCTGTCCGAGTCGATCCGGACCTGGGAGAAGCAGACCGGCGAGCGGATCGAGCTGCCGCTCCTCCTCGCCGAGGCCGCCGCGATCCGCGGCCGCGTCACCACCTTCGACGCGGCCGACGAGCGCTTCGTCGCACCGGGGAACATCCCCGGCCGGATCGTGGAGTGGTGCGTCGAGCGCGGGGTCGCTCAGCCCCGCTCCCGCGCGGAGTTCGTGCGCTCGATCCTCGAGTCCCTCGCGGAGGCCTACGCCACGACCCTCCAGCAGGCGTCCGCGCTCTCGGGCACACCGATCGACACCGTGCACATCGTGGGCGGCGGATCGCAGAACGAGCTGCTCTGCCGGCTGACCGCCGACCGCACCGGCCTCACCGTGCTCGCCGGTCCGGTCGAGGCGACCGCGATCGGCAACATCCTCGTCCAGGCCCGCGCTCAGGGCCTCGCGCACGGATCCCTCGAATCGCTCCGCTCCCTCGTGCTCCGGGCCTTCCCGCCGGTCCGCTACGACCCCCGCCCCACCTCCTCCCCCGAGAAAGGCTGACCAGCATGGTCCAGCGCCAGTTCCCCAAGCCCGTCGAGCTGCTCGAGTACCTCAGCTTCAAGAAGCCCGAGCTCGACGGCCGCAAGCGCCGCCTCGACGCCGCCCTCACGATCGAGGACCTCCGCACCATCGCGAAGCGCCGCACCCCCAAGGCCGCATTCGACTACACCGACGGCTCAGCCGAGGGCGAGATCTCGATCGCTCGCGCCCGCCAGGCCTTCGAGGACGTCGAATTCCACCCGCAGGTGCTCCGCGACGTCGCCGCCGTCGACACCACCGCCACCGTCCTCGGGGCGCCCTCCGCCCTGCCCTTCGGGATCGCTCCGACCGGGTTCACCCGCCTGATGCAGACCGAGGGCGAGACGGCGGGAGCGGGTGCCGCGGCCGCCGCGGGCATTCCGTTCACCCTCTCCACGCTCGGCACCACCTCGATCGAGAACGTGAAGAAGGTCAACCCCGACGGCCGCAACTGGTTCCAGCTGTACGTGATGCGGGACCGCGAGATCTCCTACGGCCTCGTCGAGCGCGCCGCGCAGGCCGGCTACGAGACCCTCTTCTTCACCGTCGACACCCCCGTCGCCGGCGCACGGCTCCGCGACAAGCGGAACGGCTTCTCCATCCCGCCGCAGCTCACCGTCGGAACCGTCCTCGACGCTCTCCCGCGCCCCTGGTGGTGGTTCGACTTCCTCACCACGCAGAAGCTCGAGTTCGCCTCCCTCAGCGCCACCGGCGGCACCGTCGGCGACCTCCTCGACCTCGCCATGGACCCCACCATCAGCTTCGAGGACCTGAAGGTCATCCGCGAGATGTGGCCCGGCAAGCTCGTCATCAAGGGCGTGCAGAGCGTCGAGGACGCCCACCGGTTCGCCGACTTCGGCGTCGACGGCATCGTCCTCTCCAACCACGGAGGCCGCCAGCTCGACCGCGCACCGATCCCCTTCCACCTGCTCCCCGACGTCGTCCGCGAGGTCGGTGGCGACACCGAGGTGATGGTCGACACCGGCATCATGAACGGCGCCGACATCGTCTCCTCCATCGCCCTCGGCGCGAAGTTCACCCTCATCGGCCGCGCCTACCTCTACGGCCTGATGGCCGGCGGACGCCAGGGCGTCGACCGCACCATCGCGATCCTCTCCGACCAGATCGTCCGCACCATGAAGCTCCTCGGCGCCCACTCCCTCGAAGAGCTCACCCCCCAGCACGTCACCCAGCTCGAACGCCTGCTGCCGCGGCCCCGCAGCTGAGACGAGCAGCGCGGACGTCTGCGTCCTTCCTCCGACGACGTCCGTGCTCCTCCGGACGTCTCGTCCTGTCGCCGGTCTTGAGGCCACCGCGGCACCTCGTCGCCGGAGCGACGTCGGCGATCGGAGCCCGATCGTGAGGCACGCTCCCTGCCCCGACCTGCTGCCGACACGCTGCGCCTGCAGGCGGGGCGGGCACGAGCCGGGTCAGCTCCCCGAGGTCCGCCGGATCGCGACCACGGTCACGTCGTCCGCCAGCAGCCCCTCGGCCGCCAGGCGGGTGACGCCGGCGACCGCGTCGGCGGCGGTCGCGGGGGCGGCGACGGCCGCGTCGGCCACCCGGTCGAGGGCGGCGAGGGAGCCGTCGAAGAGGTCCAGCACGCCGTCGCTGCAGATCAGCAGCAGGTCGCCGGGGTGGAGCCGGAGGCCGGTCGGCTCCCACTCCTGCGTGCCGAGGAGGCCGAGCGGCAGGTGGGCGGAGGGGATGCGCTCGCGGGAGCCGTCGGTGCGGCAGACGATCCCGAGTCCGTGGCCGGCGTCGACGAGCGCGATGTCGCCGGTCGAGGCGCTGAGCCGCAGGTGAAGGAGCGTGACGAACGCGTCGTTCGCCGACAGATCCGGCTCGACGACCCGGTCGATGAGCGCCATCGTCGCCGCGGGGCCGAGAGCGGGAGGAGTGACGCGCAGGGCGGCGCGGACCGTGGCCGCGATCATCGCGGCGCCGACCCCCTTGCCCATCACGTCGGCAACGGTGACGGCGAGCCCGTCGGGCGTGCAGCGCCAGTCGAAGAAGTCGCCGCTCACCGTCCCGCTGGGCACGCAGGCGCCGGCGACGTCGTAGCCCGGGAGATCCGGGACCGAGCGGGGCTCGAGCCGCCGCTGCACCCTCTCGCCGTCGGCGAGCTCCTGCCGCGAGCGGGCGGCGCCGGCGGTGAGCATCTGCGCGACCTGCTCGCCGCTGAGCGACGCCATGCTGAACGACACCACGACCAGCAGCACCAGCGTGATCAGCGTGGTGGTCGGGGTCCCGAACCAGGTCGCGAACAGCTCGCTGCGCAGCCCCGCGGCCAGGAACACGGCGAACCGGAGCGCGTAGTAGAGGGAGAGGGCGCCGGAGCTCAGCAGCAGCGGCCAGCGCGTGCGCGAGCGCCCGGCGCCGAGCAGCGCGATCTCGCGGGTCGACAGGCCGATGAGGAGCGCCATCGAGGCGAGGTAGAGCGGCCCTCCCGACCAGTCGTTGACGGCGGGCGAGTCGAGGCTGGACACGCTCGTCACCACCACGGTCGGAGCGACCACCAGCCACCACGGCGTCGGCCTGCCGCGGAGGGAGCGGCTCGCCGCCCAGACCGCGGCGGCGCCGGCCACGATGAGCCCGTTGCCGAGCGGATTCGCCCACACCTGGTCGGCCGTGCCGTCGCGGAGGTAGGCGAGCGAGCCGCCCATGAACAGCGCGAGCGCCGTGCACCACCAGAAGCTGAAGGACGAGCGTGTCGACCGGTAGGTGACCAGCGCGAACAGCAGGAAGAGGGTGAGGGCGGTGACCCCGAAGGCGACGCGGAGGGTCGTGGCATCGAGCAAGGCGGGTCCGTGGCCCTTCCAGGAGACCGAGCGGCGGAGCGGCGGACGGGCGCCGTGATCAAGGGGATCCTGGCACGGCGCGCGGGCCGCTCGGGGCGCGCCGTGGAGGCCGGCCCCGGGGATCCGCGGCAGTGCGGCCCGTCCGCCCACCCGACGGGGGGAGCAGGAGGGGGGGCTCGCACGTTCGAGGAGAGACCACCGCCCTCGCGCTCGATACAGCATCGCGTGTACCGTCGCTCCCGTGCTCGCCACCGCGACCCTCACCCACTCCGCTGCTCTCGCGCGCCTCGGATCCGCCCTGGCCGACGAGACGCGGTCCCGGATCCTGCTCGCGCTGCGAGAGGCTCCGGCCGTCCCCTCCGACCTCGCGGACGCGCTCGGGGTCTCGCGGCAGGTGATGTCGAATCAGCTGGCGTGCCTCCGCGGATGCGGGCTGGTGGAGGCCGTGAAGGACGGCCGGTACACCTGGTACCGGCTGGCCGAGACCCGGATCGCCGGGGCGCTCGACCACCTGCTCCGCCTGGCCCTGGTCGTCGATCCGGACTGCTGCTCCGGCGACGACTGCCGCTGCGCATGAGCGCCCTGCGCGCTCCGCTCCTCCCCGCCCGCCGCCGCGTGCTGCAGAGGCGCATCCGCTGGATCGTCGGCGCGACCATCGCCTACAACGTGGTGGAGGCGATCGTGGCCCTCGCCGCCGGGACGGTCGCCTCGTCCACCGCACTCGTCGCCTTCGGCCTCGACTCCGTGGTGGAGGTGCTCTCCGCCGCGGCCGTCGCCTGGCAGTTCTCGGGCCGCGATCCGGAGGCGCGCGAGCGCACCGCCCTGCGGGTGATCGCCGTCTCGTTCCTCGGCCTGGCCGCGTTCGTCGCCGTCGACTCGGTCCGGGCGCTGCTCGGATTCTCGGAGGCCCAGCACTCCCCCGTCGG
This sequence comes from Rathayibacter sp. VKM Ac-2805, assembly GCF_009834265.1. NCBI lineage: Bacteria > Bacillati > Actinomycetota > Actinomycetes > Micrococcales > Microbacteriaceae > Rathayibacter > Rathayibacter sp. VKM Ac-2805. The sequence goes on along the minus strand of NZ_CP047185.1, from coordinate 421,193 downwards.
CATCGTGCTGGCCGCCGTCAGCCTGCTGTTGATGCCCGCGTTCTCCCTGCTCGAGCGCCGGACCGGCCGCGAGCTCGGCTCGGCCTCGGCCGTCGCGGACTCGAAGCAGACGCTCCTCTGCTCGTACCTCTCCGCCGCCGTCCTGGTGGGCCTGCTGCTGAACAGCACGCTCGGATGGACGTGGGCCGACCCCGTCGCCGGCCTCGTGATCGCCGCGGTCGCCGTCCGCGAAGGCCTGGAGGCCTGGCGCGGCGAGTCCTGCACGACGCCGATCTCCGCGCTGACGAGGGAGGACTCCGAGGCCTGCGGCTGCTGCTGAAGAGGGAGGGACGGCGCGGCGCACATCGGCGGTGAACGACCTCCGTCAGGACTTCGACGCGAGGCCGACGGCCGATCGGACCCGCTCCGGACCTACCGACGGCCGACCCGCGCCTCGACGACGTGCCGGCACCCGATCCCGCCGCGCTCCAGCTCCTCGCGCTCGCGGCGGAGCCCGACGCGGACCCGCCGCGCCTCGGCCAGCGGCAGCACCACCTCCGGATCGACGGTCGCCAGCAGGACCGCCGCCCGCGACCTCGCCGCCACCCGCACATCGAGGCACGACGTCGCCTCGGCGAGCCCGAGCAGCGCGTTCACCAGCAGCTCCAGCTCGACCGCGGTCGCGTGGAGCACCAGCACCCGCGAGGCCGGGCTCGACGGGTGGCGGACCAGGAGCGTCGCTCCGGTCATCGTCGTCGCCCTCCCCCGCTCGGGACCGGTCCGGGACGTCCGCCCCGCCTCGGCCCTCGGCGACCGCCCGCGCGACGTCGGCGTGCACGCATGGGGTTCCTTCTCTCGTCCTGCTGCGGTGCGAACCGCGCCGCACCTCCATCCCACGACTCGGGCACCCGGCCGGGGAGAGGGTCGCCACGCGCGCGTCGGCGGGTCAGGAGGCGCCGGGGCCGCCGGGGATGAGAGGGTTGCGCGATGTCCACTGCGAGCGTGCCGTCGCCGCGCGCCAGAGTCCGGACCCGGCGCTTCCGGCGCCTCGCCCGCACGGGCTTCGCCGTCAACGGACTGATCCACCTCCTGATCGGCGGCCTCGCCCTGCGCGTCGCGGTCAGCGACGAGACCTCGCGGGAGGCGGACGCGTCCGGAGCGATCGGGCGCATGGCCGACTCCCCCGTCGGGCTCGTGGTGGTCTGGGCCGCGCTGGTCGGGCTGGTCGCGCTCGGCCTCTGGCAGCTCTCCCTCGGCGGGCGCTCCTCCGCGCCGGGGCTCCCCGCCCGCCTGGGCCGCCGGATCGTCGAGTCGGGCAAGGGCTTCGCCTCGCTCACGCTCGCGGGCACCACGCTCGTCTTCGCGCTCGGCGGCTCGACGAGCTCCTCGGCCACGATCCGCCGCATCAACACCGAGCTGCTGACGAGCACGGTCGGCGTCGTGATCCTCGTGATCGTCGGCGGGATCGTGCTGGGCAGCGGGATCGGCTTCGTCGCGATCGGGATCCGGCGCGGCTTCCGCAAGCTCGTCCGCATCCCCGAGGGCCCGACGGGGACGGCCGTGCTGATCCTCGGCGCGACCGGTTACATCACGAAGGGGCTCGCTCTGGGCCTGGCCGGCGGGATCTTCGTGGTCGCGGCGCTGACCGGCGACGCCCGCCAGGCGACCGGGCTCGACGGAGCCATCCGCTTCCTCGACGTCCCTCCGTACGGCACGATCGCCCTGACCCTCGTCAGCGCGGGACTGGTCATGTACGGGCTGTTCCTCGTCGCCCGGGCGAAGCTCGCGAAGCTCTGAGCCGACGCGGCAGTCGTTCACAGTCGCCACCCATATCGCTGAGTATCGTTCGGAGAAACAGGAGGTCATCATGAACGGATCGTCATCGACCGGCGCGTTCGGCACCGGCACGCCCATCGAGAGCATCTGGCGCGCGATGGAGCAGGCCCGCTCCCGCATGGAGAAGCGCGTCGGCTCCCGGGTCGGCCGCGGGGACGTGCGCACCGCGGTGCTCGCGCTCCTCGCCGAGCAGCCCATGCACGGCTACCAGATCATCCGCGAGATCGAGGAGCGCAGCGGAGGCGACTGGAAGCCGAGCCCCGGCTCGGTCTACCCGACCCTCCAGCTCCTCGCGGACGAGGGTCTCATCACGGCCGACGAGCAGAACGGCCGCAAGACCTACACGCTGACCGACGCCGGCCGCGCGACGGTCGCCGAGCACGGCACCTCCACCCCGTGGAACGACTCCGACCACGTCGACTTCGGCGCCCTGCCCAAGGCGGGCCTCGAGCTCGCCCAGGCCGCGGCCCAGGTCGGACGCTCGGGCACCCCCGAGCAGATCCGCAAGGCCGTCGCCGAACTCGAGGACGTGCGCCGCCGCCTGTACGCGATCCTCGCGCAGGACTGACCCGGGTGGCCTCGGTCAGCCCGGGTCCTGCCGCCCCGGGCCACCGAGAGCGGGAGGACCGGCGGCGCTACCGCCGGATCCTCCGCTTCGCCGCGTGGCATCTCGCGGTCACCTGGTTCTTCGACCTGCTCCTGCCTCGGGTGGGGCTCACGCGCGTCGCGCTCCGCACCCGACCCGGCCGGATGCGCCGCTTCGCCCGCAGCTTCCACGTGCTCGCGGTCGACCTCGGCGGCCTGATGATCAAGGTCGGCCAGTTCATGTCGTCGCGCCTGGACGTGCTGCCGCCCGAGATCACGCGCGAGCTGGAGGGGCTGCAGGACGAGGTCCCGCCCGTCCCGTTCCCGCGGATCCGGGCGCTGGCCGAGTCCGAGCTCGGGCTGCCGCTCGAGCGCGCGTACGCCGGAGTCGACGAGTCGCCCGTCGCCGCCGCCTCCCTCGGGCAGGCCCACCGCGCCCGGCTCTCCCCCGTCGACGCCGAGGACACCGGCTACTCCGCCGCCATCATGAAGGTGCAGCGGCCGGGGATCGACCAGATCGTCGAGGTCGACCTCGCGGCTCTGCGCCGCGTCGGCGGCTGGCTCAGCCACGTGCGCCTCGTCTCGGACCGCGTCGACGCCCCGGCCCTCGTCGAGGAGTTCGCGGTCACCAGCCTCGAGGAGATCGACTACCTGCAGGAGGCGGCCAACTCCGTCCGCTTCGCCGCCGACTTCGCGGGCGACGCCCGGGTGGCCGTCCCGGACGTGGTCTGGGAGCGCTCGACCCGCAAGGTCCTCACGCTCGAGGACGTCACCGCGATCAAGATCACCGACCACGCCGCGCTGCTGGCCGCCGGGATCGACCCGCGGGAGGTCGCTCCGGTCTTCGCGGCCGTGATGTTCGACCAGCTCTTCACCAACGGCTACTTCCACGCGGATCCGCACCCCGGCAACGTCTTCGTCACGCCGACCCCCGGGGGCGAGCTGCCCTGGCGCCTCACCTTCATCGACTTCGGGATGATGGGCGAGGTGCCGCCGAGCACCCGCGCGGGCCTGCGCCGGATGCTGATCGCCGCCGCCTCCCGCGACGGCAAGGGTCTCGTCGACGCGGCCCGCGCGGTCGGCGTCCTCCTCCCCTCGGCCGACTCCCGAGAGCTGGAGCGGGCGCTCACGCAGCTCTTCGCCCGCTTCGGCGGCATGGGCTTCGCCGAGCTGCGGGAGGTGGATCCGCGCGAGTTCCGCGACTTCGCCGTCCAGTTCGGCGACGTCGTGCGCGCGCTGCCGTTCCAGCTCCCCGAGAACTTCCTGCTCGTCATCCGCGCGATGTCGCTGACCTCGGGCGTCTGCAGCGCGCTCGACCCGGCCTTCAACCTGTGGGACTCGGTCGAGCCCTACGCGCAGCAGCTGATCCGCGAGGAGCGCGGCTCCGTCGTGCAGGACGTCGGCAAGCAGGCCGTCGACACGCTCGGCCTGATCTGGCGCCTGCCGCGCCGGCTCGACGAGCTCGTCACGACCCTCGACGACGGCGAGCTCGCGGTCACCGTCCCCACGATCGAGCGCCGGCTGAACCGGCTCGAGGGCACCGTCCGCCGCGTGATCTCGGCCGTGCTGTTCGCGGGCCTGCTGATCGCGGGTGCCGTCGTGCGCCCGGACGACAGCGGCTTCGGCACGGTGCTGATGATCGCGTCGGCACTGCCGCTTCTGCACGCCCTGCTGGCCCGCGGCCCGCGCGGCTGAGAGCCGCCGTCAGGCCGCGGCGGCGAAGGCCCGGGCGGCGCGGGTGACCGCCTCCGAGAGCGCCCGGATCGCCGGGGTCTCGACGCGCCGGGCCAGCGTCGCGAGGTAGATCGTCCGCGCCGGGACGGCGTCGGCCTGCCGGAACGAGACGGCCCGGACGTCGTCCCGGTGCGTCGCCAGCGCGAGCCGCGGCGCCATCGCGATGCCCACGCCCGCAGCGACCATCGCCTGCACCTCCTGGTAGTCGTACGCCTCGTAGACGACGTCCGGAGTGATGCGGGCGCGCGCGCAGCTGCGGTACAGCACGTCGGCGGCGGGGTGGCCTCCGTTGCGCGTGATCCACTGCTCGCGCGAGAGCGAGCGGAGGGGGACGCCGTCCTGGATGGGGCTGTCCGCGGCGACCAGCAGCATCGTCTCGTCCTGCACGAGGCGGCGCAGCACGAGGTTCTTCTCGGTCTCCTCCGTCCAGGCGTAGCTCCACAGCAGCGCCAGCTCGATCTCGCCCGAGCTGAGCATGTCGATCAGCTGCGGGCGGAGAGCGGACTGCACGCGGATCTCGATCCCCGGCCAGGCCGCGTGGGCGTCCTTCAGCGCGTCCGAGAGGAGCGAGGCGCTCACGGTGGGGAACGACCCGAGGCGCACGGTGCCCCGCTCGAGTCCGCGGATCGCCTCGAGCTCCCCCTCGGCGGCCCGGAGCTCCCGGCGGACCGCCCGCGCCCGCTCGACCAGGACCCGCCCCGCCTCGGTGAGCTGGACGCCCCGCGGAAGACGGTCCAGGACCGGCTGCCCGATGAGCTGCTCGAGCTTGGCGATGCGCTGCGAGGCGGCCGAGGTGGTCATCCGGGAGCGGGCGGCGCCGCCCGTCAGGGTGCTCGTCTCGACGACGTCGAGGAGCAGATCGAGAGTGACGAGATCGAAGGTGGCCATGGGCGAGTGTAGCTCTGCTTAAGGCCTCCGTAGCATTTCGAGATTTTGCCGAAGCCTCCTGATTCGTAGCGTGAGCCCATCACCGACGCTCAGGAGGCACCGTGCGCATTCCCGCCACCCTCATGCGAGGAGGCACCAGCAAGTGCTGGCTCTTCGATCGCGACGCCGTCCCCGCCGATCGGGACGCCCTCGCCGAGCTCCTCATCGAGCTCTTCGGCGCCGACGACCCCCGCCAGCTCGACGGCGTGGGCGGCGGCACCTCCGTCACCTCGAAGGCGGTCGTCGTCGGCCGCAGCACCGAGCCCGGCATCGACATCGACTACCTGTTCGCCCAGGTCGCGATCGGCGCCCACGTCGTCGAGTGGGGCAGCAACTGCGGCAACTGCGCCACCGCCGTCGCCCTCTGGGCGGTCGAGCAGTTCGGCCTCCCCCGCGACGAGAACGGCTTCACCGGCGTGCGGATGCGCAACCTCAACACCTCGGCGGTCGTCGACGCCCGCGTGGCCGGCGGCTCCTCCGAGGAGGTCTCGGTCCCCGGCGTCCGCGGGACCGGCACGGCGGTCGACCTGGCGTTCGTCGACCCGGCCGGCTCCTCCACCGGCTCGCTCTGGCCCGGCGGCGGCCCGCTCACCACGCTCGCGGTCGACGGACGGGAGCTCGAGGTCACCCTCGCCGACGCCGGCGCCCCCGTCGTGCTCGTCGCGGCGAGCGCCCTCGGCCTCGGACCGGCGGCCGGCGAGATCGACCTGCTCGCCCACGTGCCGCTGCTGCGCCGGATCCGCGCGCACGCCGCGGTCGCGATGGGGCTGGCTCCGTCGGTCGAGGCGGCCGGCGACGCGGTGCCCAAGGTCGGAGTCGTCGGCCCGGCCGTCGACTACGTCACCTCGCTCGGCGAGCACGTCGCCGCCGCCGACTACGACGTCTCGGTGCGGATGCTCTCGATGAACGCCCCGCACCCGACCATCGGCCTCACCAGCGCCGTCGCCGTGGCCCTCGCGGCCGGCGTCGACGGCTCCGTCCTCACCGCGACGGGGGTCGATCCGTCGACCACCGCCCTGCGCATCGGCACCCTCGGCGGCCCCCTCCGCTGCGAGGTGCAGGCCGACGCCGGCACCACCCGCGTGCTCCTGCAGCGCGCGGCCCGCCGGATCGCCGACTCCGAGCTGCTCACCCACCAGACCCTCGCGCGCTGACGCGCTACCGTCAGCACCAATCAGGAGAAGACAGTGTCGTCTATCGAGATCATCCCCCTCATCGGCCTCGTCGTGATGTTCGTCATCGCGACCGTGTTCCCGATCAACATCGGCTTCCTCGGCTTCATCGGAGCCTTCCTCGTCGGCGCGATCGCATTCGGCTACGACGACAAGGAGATCCTCGAGGTCTTCCCGGCGTCGATCGTCCTCACCATCATCGGCGTGACCTACTTCTTCGGCATGGCGAAGCAGAACGGCACCATCGACCTGATGGTGAACGCCTGCATCCGGGCCGTGCGCGGCCGGGTCTACCTCATCCCGTGGGTGTTCTTCCTCGTCGCGGCCTTCCTCACCTCGCTCGGCACCTTCAGTCCGGCCGCGGTCGCGCTGATCGCCCCCGCCGCGATGAGCTTCGCCGGCCGCACCCGGATGAGCCCCCTCGTCATGGGCATCATGACCATCAACGGCGCCCACGCCGGAGCCTTCTCCCCCATCTCGGTCTCGGGTGTGCTCGTCCGCGGCATCGTCGAGGACGCCGGCCTCACGCTCGACCCGTGGCAGCTGTTCCTCTCCAGCTTCGGGATCAACACGCTCCTCTCGGTGCTCACCGTCGTCGTCTACGCCGTCGCCTCCCGCGTCCGCACCCTCGAGTACACGGCCACCGGCTCCATCCGCACGGTCGGGCCGAACGCCGTCGAGGCCGAGCGGATCCCGCTCACCCGCACCCGCCTGCTCACGCTGGTGCTGATCGCCGCGATCCTGCTGATCGTGCTCGTCCTGCACCAGCCCATCAGCTTCGTCGCGATCGCGGCGGGCGTCCTCCTCTCCTTCACCGACCTGAAGAACACGAGCCGGTCGATCGCCGGGATCAGCTGGCCGACCGTGCTGCTGGTGGCCGGCATGGTGACCTACATCGCGATGCTCGAGGAGCTCGGCACGATCGACGACCTCGCCGACATGGCGCTGCTCATCGGGGCGCCCCTCCTGGTGGCGCTGGTGCTCTGCTACGTGATCGGCATCTCCTCCGCCTTCGCCTCCTCGACGGCGCTGCTGGCCGCGATCATCCCCCTCTCGCTGCCGCTGCTGCAGCTCGGGGAGCTGCCGGTGGTCGGGGTCGTGGCCGCGCTCTCGATCGCGGCGACCGTGGTCGACGTGTCGCCGTTCTCGACGAACGGCGCCCTGGTGCTGGCCAACGCGCAGAACATCGACAGGGGCCGGTTCTACCGTCAGCTGCTGGTCAACGCGGGGATCGTGGTCGCGATCGCGCCGGCGATCTGCTGGCTGCTGCTCGTCGTGCTGCCGTCGGCGCTCGCCTGATCCGCGCCGCCGCCGAACCGCCCGCCCGCCCGTCCGTCCGTCCGTCCGTCCGTCCGTCCGTCCGAAGGAGCCCACCGTGCCCGGTCCGATCCGCATCGCCGTCCTCGACGACTACCAGGGGGTCGCCGGCCGCGCCGTCGACTGGACGGACGTGCCGGGCGGAGCCGAGGTCTCGGTGCTGCGCGAGCACCTCGGCACCGCGGAGGAGGTGGTCGCCGCGCTCGCGCCGTTCGACGTGGTCGTCGCGATGCGCGAGCGCACCCGCTTCGACGAGGCGGTGCTGTCGGCGCTCCCCTCCCTCCGCCTGCTCGTCACCACCGGCCGGGCGAACTCGGCGATCGACCTCGCCGCCGCCTCCCGCGCGGGCGTCGTGGTGTCCAGCGGAGCCTCCGGAGGCACCACCGGCGCGGCCGAGCTCACCTGGGCGCTGATCCTCGCCGCCCTGCGGCACCTGCCCGAAGAGGACCGCTCCGTGCGCGAGGGAGGCTGGCAGCGGACGATCGGCGGTGACCTCGCCGGGCGCCGGCTCGGCCTCCTCGGGCTGGGGGCGATCGGCTCGCGGGTGGCCCGGGTCGGCGCGGCGTTCGGGATGGACGTGGTGGCGTGGAGCCCGCACCTCGACACCGAGCGGGCCGTCGCCGCCGGGGCCTCCGCAGTGTCGAAGGAGGAGCTGCTCGCGACCTCCGACGTGGTCAGCCTGCACGCCCGCCTCACTCCCGGCTCGCGCGGCCTGATCGGCGAGGACGAGCTCGCCGCGATGAAGCCGACCGCTCTGCTGGTGAACACGGCCCGCTCGGCCCTCGTCGACGGACCCGCCCTCCTCGACACCCTGCACCGGGGCGCGCTCGGCGGCGCGGCCCTCGACGTGCACGACGAGGAGCCGCTCCCCTCGGACTCCCCCTGGCGCAGCGCCCCGCGCACCGTGCTCAGCCCGCACCTGGGCTACGTCACGGAGGACACCTACCGACGCTTCTTCGCCGACTCGCTGGAGTGCATCCGCGCCTGGGTCTCGGGAGCGCCGATCCGCGTGCTCGGCTGACGCGGCCACGAGCAGACGCCGGGGAGCAGAGTGCGGGGAGCGAGCCCCGGGAGACCAGACGCCCGCCATACGCCCCGGTCCGTAGCATGACGGCATGCGCGTGCTGATCGTCGAGGACGAGCCCTACCTCGCCGAGGCGGTGCGCGACGGGCTGCGCCTCGAGGCGATCGCGGCCGACATCGCTCCCGACGGCGAGACGGCCCTCGAGCAGCTGGCGGTCACCGACTACGACGCCGTGCTGCTCGACCGCGACCTGCCCGGCATCCCCGGCGACGAGGTGCTGCGGCGGATCGTCGCGGACGCGCTGCCGGTGCGGGTGCTGATGGTGACCGCGGCGGACCGGCTCGACGAGAAGGTGCGCGGCTTCGAGCTCGGGGCGGACGACTACATCACCAAGCCCTTCGCCCTCCGCGAGGTGGTGATGCGCCTGCGGGCCGTCGCGCGCCGGCCGGCCGAGGGCGCGCCCCCGGTGCTGGAGTTCGCCGGGCTCCGGCTCGATCCTTTCCGCCGCGAGGTCTACCGCGGCGACCGCTACGTGGCGCTGACGCGCAAGGAGTTCGCCGTGCTCGAGGTCCTGATGGCCGCGCGCGGCGGGATCGTGAGCGCCGAGACGCTGCTCGAGCGGGCCTGGGACGCGAACGCCGATCCGTTCACCAACGCCGTCCGCATCACGATCTCCTCGCTGCGCAAGCGGCTCGGCGACCCCTGGGTCGTCCGCACCGAGCCGGGCGTCGGCTACGGGATGGTCGACCCCGGCGCCACGGCACCGTGAGCGTCCGCCTCCGCCTCACCCTCAGCTACGCGGGGTTCCTCCTCGTCGCGGGCGGAGCGCTCATCGCCCTGCTGTTCTACGTCCTCCGCTTCGTGCCCGACGAGCAGATCGACGCGGGCGGCCCCTTCGTGCCGAGCCGCACGGACCTGATCGAGGCGCTCCTCCCGCGGGTGTGGCAGGTGCTCCTCGCCCTGGCGGTGGTGGGGCTGATCGGCGGCTGGTTCCTCGCCGGGCGGATCCTGCGCCCGCTGGCGAGGATCAGCGCGGTCGCCCGGGAGGTGGCCGCCGGCTCGCTCGACCGGCGGGTCGGGCTCGGGGGCCGACCCGACGAGTTCGGCCTGCTCGCCGACGCCTTCGACTCGATGCTCGAGCGGCTGGAGCGCTCCTTCGCGGAGCAGCGGAGGTTCGCGGCGAACGCCTCGCACGAGCTGCGGACCCCGCAGGCGATCGCGCGCAGCATCCTCGACGCGGCCCTCGCCGACCCCGGGAACGGCGACCCGGGCGAGACGCTCCGGCGCCTCGACGAGACGAACCGGCGGGGCACCGAGATCGTGGAGGCGCTGCTCGCCCTGGCGGCCCTCGACTCGTCCGAGCCGCTCCTCCGGGAGCCCGTCGACATCGCCGAGACCGCCTCCGACGTCGTCGACGAGCTGCGCCCGCTGGCCGAGGCCTCCGGGATCGTCGTGATCGACGAGCTGGGCGAGGGCTCGTTCGACGGGCATCCGGTGCTGGTGCGGCAGCTGCTCGGCAATCTCGTGCTGAACGGCGTCCGTCACAACGTGCCGGAGGGCGGCCGGGTGGTCGTCGCGACGCGGACGGCCCCCGACGGAGCGGTCGAGGTCGCGGTCGTCAACACCGGACCGGTGGTCCCCGACGCGCTGCTCGCCGCGATGACCGAGCCCTTCGTGCGCGGCGCCGGACGCACCGCGGGCGGGGCGGGCCCGCGCGGCGCCGGGCTCGGGCTCGCGCTCGCCGCCCGGATCGTCCAGGTGCACGACGGCGAGCTGCGCCTCGACGCCCGCGACGAGGGCGGGCTCACGGTGACGGTGCGGTTCCCCCCTCCCGGCGTATGGTCGGCGTCTGCTCGGCCCTGACGCTCCCGTCACCCCTCCCCTGGTGTGCTCGCTGCATGCGCTCCACCTTCGTCTCCCCTCACCGCCCTCACCGCGCCGGCTCCGCCGTGATCGCCGCCTCCCTGGCCGTCGTCCTGCTCGCCGCCCTCCTCGGAGCGGCGTCGTGGGCCCTCCTGAGCGAGCGGCGCGGCAGCGCGCCCGCGGCGGCCGAGCTCCTCTCCGACCCCCTCGGCGACGAGGACGGCTACATCGAGGAGGGCGAGTCGGTCTCGCCCTTCGCCGACGACCTCCCGGCGATCGCCCGCCTCGACCCCGCCCTGCGCGCGGCCGTCCAGGCCGCCGCCGCGGACGCGGCCGCCGACGAGGTGCCCTTCGTGGTGACCAGCGGCTGGCGCAGCGAGCGCTACCAGCAGGCGCTGGTCGACGACGCCGTCCGCGAGTACGGCGCGGAGGAGGCGGGCCGCCGCGTCGCATCCGTCACCTCCTCCGCCCACCTCACCGGCGGCGCGGTCGACATCGGCTACACGGACGCGGACAGCTGGCTCGCGCAGCACGGCACCGACTACGGGCTCTGCCAGATCTACGCGAACGAGATCTGGCACTTCGAGCTCGCCACCGAGCCGGGCGGCGACTGCCCGGAGCAGCTGCCCGACGCGAGCGCGACCTGAGCGGCTCTCCCGCGCTCCCGGGGATCCGATGCGTCGCGAAAGGTCGTCATCGGAGCCGCGTGGGAGCCGTTCGCGACGCATCGATCGCGCAGGCGGCCGGGCTCAGCGGCTGGTGAGCAGCTCGACGAACTCGTCGGCCATCGCGAGTTGGGCGCTCAGCGCCTCGCGGCGCTCGCGGGCCTGCGCGACGAAGGCGTCGAGCTGCGCGCGGACCTCGGCCGGCGCGTCGTCGCCCTCGGCCTCGAGGGTGTCGATCACGCGGAGCAGCGCGGCCATCTCCTCCAGCGAGAAGCCGAGCGGCTTCATGCGGCGGATGAGGATCAGGCGGTCGTAGTCGGTGGACGTGTAGAGGCGGAAGCCGCCCTCGGTGCGGCCGGACGCCTTCACGAGGCCGATCTCGTCGTAGTGGCGCAGGGTCCGGAGCGAGAGGCCGGTCCGCTCGGCGAGCTCGCCGATGTGCATGGTGCCGATCCTGCTCACCCCTTCAGATCTACCCTTACGTGAGGGTAGGGTTGCCCGTGCTGCTGACACGCCTCTGCAAGCTTGGCATCCCCGCCCGCTTCCGCCGACCCGATGCCGCAGCCCTCCGCGCTCCTCGTCGAGCACCCCTCCCACTCCCTGGAGCCGCCGCAATGGCCCTCGCCTCGAAGACCCCTGCCCGCCCGCACGCCGAGCCCACCGTGATGACGGCGCTGCGCACCCCCCGCATCCTGACCCGCGAGGTCCTCGCCGGCCTCGTGGTCGCGCTCGCGCTCATCCCCGAGGCGATCTCGTTCTCGATCATCGCGGGCGTGGATCCGCGGGTCGGCCTCTTCTCGTCGTTCGTGATGGCCGTGTCGATCGCCTTCCTCGGCGGCCGCCCCGCGATGATCACCGCCGCCACCGGCGCCGTCGCCCTCGTGATCGCCCCCGTCGCCCGCGACTACGGGATGGACTACTTCATCGCGACGGTGATCCTCGCGGGCGTGTTCCAGATCGTGCTCGGGCTGCTCGGAGTGGCGAAGCTCATGCGCTTCATCCCCCGCAGCGTGATGGTCGGATTCGTGAACGCGCTGGCGATCCTGATCTTCTCGGCGCAGATCCCCAACCTGATCGGCGTGCCCTGGCTGGTCTACCCGCTGGTCGCCGTCGGCATCGTGATCATGGTCGTGATGCCGCGCCTGACGAAGGCCGTTCCGGCGCCTCTCGTCGCCATCGTCCTGATCACCGCGGCGGTCGTCGTCACGGCGGTCGCCGTCCCCACCGTGGGCGATCAGGGCGAGCTGCCCCGCAGCCTCCCCGAGCTGTTCGTGCCGAACGTGCCGCTGACCTGGGAGACCTTCACGACCATCGCGCCGTACGCCGTCGCGATGGCGCTCGTCGGGCTCCTCGAGTCGCTGATGACCGCGAAGCTCGTCGACGACATCACCGACACCCCCTCCCGCAAGACCCGCGAGTCGCTCGGGCAGGGCGCCGCGAACGTGCTCTCCGGCCTGTTCGGCGGCATGGGCGGCTGCGCGATGATCGGCCAGACGATGATCAACGTGAAGGCGTCCGGCGCCCGCACCCGCATCTCGACCTTCCTCGCCGGCGTGTTCCTCCTGATCCTCGTCGTCGCGCTCGGCGACCTCGTCGCGATCATCCCGATGGCCGCGCTGGTCGCGGTGATGGTGATGGTCTCGGTGGCGACGTTCGACTGGCACAGCATCCGCCCGTCGACCCTGAAGCGGATGCCCGTGGGCGAGACGGTCGTCATGATCGCCACGGTCGTCGTGGTCGTCCTCACCCACAACCTGGCGATCGGAGTCGTCGTCGGCGTCCTCGCCGCCATGGTCGTCTTCGCCCGCCGGGTCGCCCACTTCGCCACCGTCGAGCGCACCCTCTCGGCCGACGGATCGACGGCCCACTACACGGTCACCGGCGAGCTGTTCTTCGCCTCCAGCAACGACCTCACCACGCAGTTCTCCTACGCGGAGGACCCCGCGCACGTCGTCATCGACCTCTCCGGCTCCCACATCTGGGACGCCTCGACCGTCGCCGCGCTGGACGCCGTCACCACCAAGTACGAGCGCCACGGCACCCGCGCCGTGATCGAGGGCATGAACGACGCCTCCACCCGGATGCACGGCCGCCTCGCCGGGAATCTCGGCGCGGGGCACTGAGGGCGGGGGCCGCGGGACCGCGGCGCCCACCGGGGTCGATGCGTCACGAACGGTCGTCACGGGCGCGGGAGAGGGGCCGTTCGTGACGCATCGATCCCGAGGGGGCGGGGGTGGGAGGGCGAGCGGGCGGCGCTAGACGCGCACGGGTGCGACGGAGGCGCGGCGGATCAGCCGCGTCTCCAGCTCCATGCGGGTGGCCGAGGCGCCCGAGGCGAGCGGGGTCGCCGACCGGTGCGCCTGGTGCAGCATCCGGAAGGCGATGGCGCCCATCTCGCCGATGGGCTGCTGGATCGTGGTCATCGGCGGGGTCGCCCAGGCCGACTCCTCGACGTCGTCGAAGCCGATGACGCTGAGGTCGCGGGGGATGCGGAGGCCGGCGTCGTCGGCGGCCTCGTAGACGCCGAGCGCCATCACGTCGGAGCAGGCGAAGAAGGCGGTCGGCGCGGCGGGCTCGGCGAGCATCAGCCCGGCGGCCTCGCGGGCCAGCTCGCGGTCCCAGTCGCAGTAGGCGACGCGCGGATCCTCGACTCCGGCGGCGCGGAGCGCGGTGGTGAAGCCGTCGATCCGGGCGCTGCTGTAGAGCTGGGTGCGGGTGCCGCCGAGGACGCCGAAGCGGGTGTGGCCGGCGTCGAGGAGGTGCTCGGCGGCCATGCGGCCCCCGTCCCAGTTGGTCGCGCCGACGCTCGCGACGTCGGCCGGCGGCCGCGTGCTGGGGTCGACGACGACGACGGGCAGCTCGGCGGTGGTCAGCAGGTGCAGCTGCGCGGCCGAGACGTTGACCAGCACCACGATGGCGCCGAGCGAGGGGCGGCGGAGGAGGCGGCTGATCCAGGCGCCGTCGTCGCGGGCGCGGGTGAGCACCAGGTCGACCCCGGCGGCGGAGGCCTCGGCCTCGATGCCCTCGAGGACCGGGCCGATCCAGGTGCCGCCGATGTGGCCGACGACGACGTCGACGATCTGGGCGGAGTGCGGATCCTCGACCGGCGGGCGCAGGCGCGGACGGCGGCGGTAGCCGAGCGCGTGCGCCGCCTCCATCACGCGCAGACGGGTCGCCTCCGAGACGTCGGTGCCGCCGTTGAGCACCTTCGAGACGGTGGGGACGCTGGTCCCGGCGCGCTCGGCGATGAGCGCCATGGTCGGGCGGGTGGTCGCTCCGGAGACGTCGTCGTGGTCGGGCATGTGCTCACCGTAGCGGATACCGACTTTCGCAACTGGACAGGCGCGCGGATGGCTTGCTCCCGCCGGGAACCGCGGTGCATGATGGTCGGACGCCGGGGCTCCCGCGCAGAAGTTGCGCAAGTCCTGTTCGATGACGAACCGCGGAGCGATCCGCCCGCACGTGAGGACGACGATGACCGACCACTCCCCGACCACTCCCGGCAAGACGGCCCTCGTCGTCCGAGGGGGCTGGGACGGCCACCAACCGGTCGAGGCGACCGAGCTGTTCCTGCCGTTCCTCCGCGACAACGGCTACGACGTGCGCGTCGAGGAGTCGACCGCCGTGTACGCCGATGAGGCCTACATGCGGACGGTCGACCTGATCGTGCAGTCGAACACGATGACCTCCATCCAGTGGGAGGAGTTCCTGGGCCTCCGCGCGGCGGTCGAGCGCGGCACGGGCCTCGCCGGCTGGCACGGCGGGATCGCCGACTCCTACCGCGACAACTCCGACTACCTGCAGCTGATCGGCGGCCAGTTCGCCTCGCACCCCGGCAAGCACCCGGACGAGCGCACCGGCGAGCAGTCGGACAACTACATGCCGCACACGATCGAGATGACGGCCCTCGCCGCCGACCACCCGATCACGCAGGGCATCTCCGACTTCGAGCTGGTCACGGAGCAGTACTGGGTGCTGCACGACGACTACAACGACGTGCTCGCCACGACCACGCAGGCCGTCCGCCCGTGGGACCCGTGGAAGCGCCCCATCACCTCCCCCGCGATCTGGACCCGCCTCTGGGGCGAGGGCCGCATCTTCGTCTCGACGCCGGGCCACCGCGTCGAGATCCTCCAGGACGACAACGTCCGCACGATCATCGAGAGGGGAATGCTGTGGGCGTCCCGCTGAGAGTCGGCATCATCGGCGTCGGGAAGATCAGCGAGCAGTACCTCGCGAACCTCCCGACCTTCCCCGGCCTCCGCCTCGTCGCGGTCGCCGACCTGAACCAGGAGCGGGCGCAGCAGGTCGCCGACGAGCAGGGCGTCCGCGCCCTCACCGTCGACGCGCTGATCGACGACCCGGAGATCGACGCGGTGCTGAACCTCACGATCCCGGCGGCGCACGTCGAGATCGGCACCCGCGCCCTGAAGGCGGGCAAGCACGTCTTCGCCGAGAAGCCGCTCGGGCTGAACCCGGCCGAGGCCGCGCCGATGCTCGACC
This sequence comes from Rathayibacter sp. VKM Ac-2805, assembly GCF_009834265.1. Lineage (NCBI taxonomy): Bacteria > Bacillati > Actinomycetota > Actinomycetes > Micrococcales > Microbacteriaceae > Rathayibacter > Rathayibacter sp. VKM Ac-2805. Next base: position 405,588 of record NZ_CP047185.1, on the reverse strand, counting down.
TCGCGGACGAGCTGGGCCTGCGCTTCGCGAGCGCCCCGGACACGGTGCTCGGGACCGGCGTGCAGACCGCGCGCCTCACCCTCGACTCCGGCGCGATCGGCACCCCGATCGCCGCGCAGGTGCACTGGGCCGCTCCCGGCCACGAGCGCTGGCACCCGGCGCCCGAGTTCTACTACCAGCCCGGCGGCGGCCCGCTGCTGGACATGGGCCCGTACTACCTGACGGCGCTCGTGCACTTCTTCGGGCCGGTCGTCCGCGTCACGGGCCTGGCCAACCGCTCCGACCGCCCGCGCACGATCGAGACCGGGCCGAAGGCGGGCACGCCGATCGAGGTGACGATCGACACGCACATCACCGCGCTGCTCGAGCACGCGAGCGGAGTCGCCACGACCGTCACCGTGAGCTTCGAGGTCTGGCGCAGCCGGGCCCCGAAGTTCGAGGTCTACGGCACCGAGGGCACCATCTCGGTCCCGGATCCGAACATGTTCTCGGACCCGGTCGAGGTCGCCGTCCGCGACGAGGACTGGCGGGTCGTCCCCGACTCCGCCGGCGTGATCGACACCGGTCGCGGAGTGGGACTGGCCGACCTCGCAGAGGCGATCGCGGAGGACCGCCCGCACCGCGCCTCCGGCCGCGTGGCCCTGCACGTGCTCGAGATCATGGACGCCGTGCTCCGCTCGAACGAGGAGAAGGCGGTCGTGACGATCGCGAGCACCGCCGAGAAGCCCGACGTGATGCCGCTGCGCACGGCCGGCTCGATCGGCGCCTGACAGCGCCGGGGGGCGACGACGGGAGGCGGGGGATCGCCGCCAGCGCGTCGCTCCCCGTTCGGGGGTGACGGCGGGGCGCGACGCCGTAGACTCGGCGGATCGACGGTCCTCAGCCGCCGTCGCACGCGGAGGGGGATCGGCCGTGGCAGTCGGCTTCCGGCGGAGCGGTGAGCTCCGTGCCCTCACGCGCCCCCGGCTCCGGGCGGTCGGCGACCCGCTCTCCCCCGAGGACCACCGCTCCCGGCTGTCCGGCTGGCTCGGCATGCCCGGCGGGCCGGGTCTCGTGCGCCCCTCCGCCCTCGCTCCGGCGTGGGAGGCGCCCCTGCTCCGGCTCGTGCGCGCCGGAGCGCCGGCGGAGGACCTGCACGAGGCGACCACCGGCTCCCCCGAGGGCTCGCGCCTCGCGGCCGTCGTCGAGCTCGTCCGCGACGCCCTTCACTCCGCGGACGACGACCGCGCTCTGCGGCTCACCGGCTGGCTGGTGCGCATCCGCTACGACCCGTCGGCCGACTCCTTCCTCCGCCGCTACGGGATCGCGCTGACCGTCCGCCTGCCGCTGAGCGGCGGCCTCGACGTGGAGGTGCCGCTCGACGCCCCGGCGCTGCGCCTGCTCTACGCCGAGCTGGCAGCACCGATGGATCCGGCCGCGGCGGTCGTGGCGGTCGAGACCCTGGAGCCGTCGACCCTCGCGGCGTCGACGCTCGCCTCCCTCTACTCCGCCCGCCGCCGCTGGGGCGACGTGGCCGAGTTCTCGGCGCCCGTCGAGAACGTGGACGCCGCCTCCGCCGCGGTGCTCATCCGCCGCGGCGTCGCTCTCCGCGAGCTCGGCCTGATCGAGGGCGCCCTCGAGGCGTTCGACCGCGTGGTGCGCCCGACCGTCACCAGTGCGCGGCCCGTGGAGCTGCGGGCGGAGGCGCTGCTCGAGCGCGCGAGCACGCTCCTCTCGGACGGGCGCACGGCTCCGGCTCGGCGCGATCTGGAGCGCGTGCTCTCCCGCTACCCGGACAGCGCCGCGGCGCACGAGCTGCTGGCGGTCACCGGGCGCTGACGCGACGGAGGGGCGCACCCTCTGCAGGATGCGCCCCTCCGGGGAGTGCGTCGGCTCAGTGCGTCGGCTCAGGGCGTCGGCTCAGCCCTCGGCCTTCGAGGGCTTGCCCTCGGCGGGCAGGACCTCGTGCGGGGTGTCGCGCTCGTCCTCGCCCTCGGCCTGCGACGGCTTGTCGGACTGGTCGTCCGGGTCCTCGACGGGGCTCGGGGTCTGGTCGCTCATCGGAGTCCCTCCGGCTCGTCGGACGTGGCGGACGGCTCGGGGTGCGCCTCGAACTCCATCCAGGCGCGGTCCAGATCGGCCTGCGCCGACTCGGGCTCGCTGGCGAAGTAGCCGTCGTAGATCGCGCGGCCGCCGTGCTCGGGCAGGTCGTCGCGACCGCCGAAGGCCTGCGCGAAGCGGCCGACCTCGTCGTCCCTCTTCTGCTGATCCCGCAACCAGGCGGGGAAGGTCTGCGTCATGGTGACACCTCTCTCTCCTGCCCTCCAGCCAATCGCCCGCCGCGGATCCGGGCAAGCCCTTCCGCCGCGGGCCCCGAGGGGCCAGGCTCCGCCCTGGAGAAGCGGCGCTCCGCCCTCTAGAGGACATGTCCGCTACAGGGCGCCCCCGCCCCCGCCGCGGAGGAGAGCCGGCCCCTAGCGTGAGCCCGTGACCGACCCCGCTTCTCCGCGCCCCGCCCGCACCGCCGCGGGTCTGCGCCGCACTCTGCTCGCTCTGACCGCGACCGTCGCGCTGCTCGCCGGCACTGCGGCCCCCCTCGCCTCCGCCGAGCCGGACCCGGTGCCGGTCGGGAACGACCACCTCGCCAACGGCGTCGCCGCCTGGGGGCGCTACCTCAACGGGGAGTGGGACGTGCCGGCGGGCATGTCCGACCTCACGGACGTCGCGAGCAGCTACAGCCACACCCTCGCGCTCCACACCGACGGCACCGTCGAGGCCTGGGGAGCGGATCTGGAGGGCGAGCGGGACGTGCCGGCCGGGCTCCGCGAGGTGACCGCGATCTCGACCGGGTACCTCCACAGCATCGCCCTCACGATGGAGGGGACGGTCGTCGCGTGGGGCGACGACCGCCGGGGCCAGACCGACGTCCCGGCCGGACTCGGCGGCGTGACCGCCGTCGCCGCGGGCAGCTACCACACCCTCGCTCTGCGGGGCGACGGGACCGTGGCGGCCTGGGGCTCCGATCAGTTCGGAGCGACCGACGTGCCGGCGGGTCTCTCCGGAGTGGTCGCGCTCGCCGCGGGCGGCTGGAACAGCCTCGCGCTGCGCGCCGACGGGACGGTCGTGGCGTGGGGCGGCGACGACAGGGGCGCGTACACCGCCCCAGCAGGCCTCCGCGACGTCGTCGCCGTCTCGGTCAGCTACTCCCACAGCCTCGCCCTGAAGCGGGACGGCACCGTCGTCACCTGGGGCGACCCCGCCGACTCCGGCTTGCCGCGGGTCCCCGCCGATCTCGGCGGCATCACCGCGATCGCCGCCGGCATCGGCTTCAGCGTCCTGCTGACGTCCGACGGCACCGTCGTCTCCCTGCACCCCGACGGCGACACGGAGCTGGACGTCCCGGCCGGGATCACCGGCGCCACCGGCATCGCGGTCGGCTTCAACCACGCCTTCGCGATCGGCCCGCTGCCGACCCTCACCGCCGACACCGCCGAGACGCTCGTCAAGACCGGGACCCGCTACTCCGCGACCTTCACGGCGTCCGGCCCGGCTGCGACCTTCGAGGTCTCGTCCGGCGCCCTTCCCGCGGGGGTGGCCCTCTCGCCGGAGGGCGTCGTCTCGGGCAGGCCGACCACCGCAGGCGACTCCACCTTCACGGTGAGCGCGCGGAACGCGTACGGCACCACGGCCGGCGTGCCGCACACGGTCACCGTGGTCCCCGCGAACACCCCGCCCGTCGTGACGGTCGCCTCCGCCACCGACGGCGCCTCCTACGAGAAGGGCTCGGAGCCGAGGGCCGCCTGCGCGATCACGGATGCGGAGAGCGGAACGTTCAGCGAGGAGGCCGTCGTCACCGGCACGCTCGTGAACGGCCTCGGCACCCGCACGGCGACCTGCACCTGGACCGACCCCGGAGGACTGACCACGACCGCCGCCGCGACCTACCGGATCGTCGACACCGGCGTCCCCACCATCGCCGCGACGACCGCGCCGACGGCTCCGAACGCCGCGGGCTGGTTCCGCTCCCCCGTCTCCGTCGGCTTCTCCTGCGCCGACGGCAGCGGCTCCGGGATCCGCAGCTGCACCCCCGCGCGGATCCTGCGCGAGGGCCCCGGCCAGAGCGTCACCGGCACCGCCGTCGACAACGCGGGCAACCGCGCCACGACGACCCGCAGCGGCATCGCCATCGACACCACGAAGCCGCAGCTCTCGTTCACGTCGAGGCCCGAGGGGTCCTACCCCTTCGGCACCGTGCTCCCGGAGGCGCGCTGCCTCGCGGACGACGCGCTCTCGGGCCTCACCGGCGACTGCGTGATCACGGGCGGCGGCCGCTCCGTCGGACCGCACGTGTACCGGGCGACCGCGACCGACCGGGCGGGCAACGTCTCGACCCTCACCGCGTCCTACACCGTGACCCCGTGGACGATCGGCGGGCTCAGCACCTCGGTGAAGAGCGTGGCCGCCGGAGCCGCGACCGGCATGACGTTCCAGGTGACCTCGACGTCCTCCGCGGGAACGTTCCGCCACTCCGCCCTCGCCGACGTGCGCAGCGTCACGCAGAAGCAGACCTCCTGCACCGCCGGCGCCGTCCTCACCGGAGCGCCGACGACCACCCTGACCGGACGCCTCCGCTACGACACCGCGACGAACCGCTACGTGAAGGCGTGGACGGTGCCCGCGAAGCGGGGCACCTGCTGGACGCTGACGGTCACGACGGCGGACGGCAGCACGGGGAGCGCCCGGTACTCGGTGAAGTAGCGGCGCCGGACGGCCGCCGCGGTCCGGTCAGGCTCCCGCCGCGGCGTACCGCTCCGCGAGCACGCGGAACGCGGCGGCCAGCTCGGGCGGCTCGGCCCCGGCCATCGGAGCGTCGAACCGGCCGAACGACGCGGCGAGCGCCTCCCACGACCAGGCGCCGAGGGCGAGTCGGCAGCCCGCGTCGCCGAGGTCCTCCACCTCCCCGTCGCCCGCGTAGGGCAGGACCTCGGCGGCGGGCGCCTCCAGCACCACCGAGCCGCGGCACGGCCACCCCTCCCCGGGCGCTCCGCCGCGGAACCGCGCCTCCAGGAACTCGGCGGGACTCCCGACCGGCAGCGCCCGGCGGCGGAAGCGGGCACCGCGGGGCGAGCGCGGCTCGAGCCGGTCGACGCGGAACACCCGCCAGTCGTCGCGGTCGAGGTCGAAGCCGATGAGGTACCAGCGGCCCTGACGCGCGACCAGGTGGTGGGGCTCGACGCGGCGCACCGCCTCCGCGTACGCGAAGCGGAGCACCTCCGAGGCCCGGACGGCCGCCGCGACCGCGACCAGCCGCTCCGGAGGGACCGCGGGGGCCGGCGCCGCCGCGACCGTGAAGCGCAGCGCATCAGCTCGGGGCCGGAGCCGGGCGGGCAGGACCTGCCGCACCGTCGCCAGCGCACGGGCCGACGCCTCCTCGAGCCCCGCGATCGGCGCGCGCAGGGCGGCGGTGAGGGCGAGCACCTGCTCGTCGTCGAAGAGCAGCGGCGGGAGCTCGGCGCCGGCCTCGAGCCGGTACCCGCCGTCGGGGCCCTTCGCCGCGTCGATCCGGTAGCCCATCGTGCGGAGTCGGTCGACGTCGCGACGCACCGTGCGCGGCGCGATCCCCAGGCGCTCGGCGAGCACTCCGCCCGGCCAGTCGCGGCGGGTCTGCAGGAGGGAGAGGAGCAGGAGGAGCCGCTCGGTCGTCGTGGGCACGTCCCGAGGGTATTCCGAGAAGAGGACCGTCACCGTCCTCTTCTCCTGGGAGCGTCGGGGCACCGGGTGATCGACCCGGCACGACTGCGAGGAGCGCACCATGAGCATCACCACGACGACCCACCTCAACTTCCGCGGACAGGCCCGCGAGGCGCTGGAGTTCTACGCCTCGGTCACGGGAGGCCGGGTCGACGCGATGTCCTACGCGGACGCGAACGCTGTCACCGCGCCCGACGAGGCCGACCAGCTGATGTGGGGCCAGGTCGTCTCCGAGGCCGGCTTCCGCGTCATGGCGTACGACGTCCCCGCGCACACGGCTTACGACCCGGGCACGATCCCGGTGTTCGTGTCGCTGCGCGGCTCCGACGCCGACGAGCTGCACCGCCTCTGGGACGGCCTCTCGGAGGGGGCGGCGGTCGTCGTGCCCCTGGCCCCGGCGGCCTGGTCGCCCCTCTACGGGATGCTGCGCGATCGCTTCGGAGTGACGTTCGTCGTCGACCTCGAGGTCGCCTGGGGCTGAGGCCCGCGGGCTCGGCGGCGGGGCGCGTTGCACTGCGGACGCGCCGGCCGCCGACTCGGTACGCTCAGCACCGGATCCGGTCGGAGGGACGCTGCATGCTGGAGACGATCTCCGAGGCTCTCTCGCTGGTCACCCTCCCCCTCGGCGTGCTGTTCCTGCTCGCCGCTTTCGTCGCGGCGCTGATCGACGGACGCTGGCTGACGACGACCGCCTACCTCGAGGAGGGTCCGCCCCTCGCGCTGCACTGGGTGACCCGGGCCGGCGAGGTCCGATCGCGTCCGCTGTCCGCCGGGGACCCGCTGACGCCGACGCGGTCGGACCAGCGGGAGGTGCACTACCGCGAGGAGGATCCGCACCGCATCCGCCTGCACCGGTGGAGCGACGCGGTGCGGGCGCTGCGCCTGACCGGCCTGATCCTGCTCGGGGCAGGCGTCGTCCTCGGGATCCTGTCGACGGCGCTGGCGGTCCTCGCCTAGGCGACCGGAGGACGCTCGCTGAGCCCCTCGGAGACGGCGGGTCGACGACTAGACTGAGCAGATGCGCAGTGCCCCCACTGCCGGGCGCCGACGTGGGCGTTCTGCACCCGTGTGGTGGTCGCTGACCCTGCTGATCCAGGGTGCCTTCCTCTTCCTGACCTTCTTCCAGCCGAGAGAGTGGCAGATCGCGTTCGCCTGGCTCCCGGTGGCGCCGGTCATGTCCGTCGTCCTCGTGCTGCTGACGCTCTCGGTCCTCCTCCGCTCGCGCGCGCCCTGGGTCCCGTTCGGCGGTGCGCTCGCGCTCGCGCTCGCGTTCGCGTTCGGGTTCGAGCCGCGGGTCTCCCTGGTGGGCCTGGTCCTCCTGATGACGGTCAGCGGTGCCGCGGTCTTCTCGACCATGACGATGAGAGCGGCCGTGGCGACCGCCTCGATCGCGGTGGCCGTCTTCGTGGCGGGGGTCGTCCTCGTGCGCGGAACGACCGTGTTCCATCTGATCCCCCTCCTGATGGCGACGTCGATGGCGATCGCCCTCACGATCGGGCAGCTGCTGACGGCACGGAAGCGGCTGCTCTCGGCCACCCTCCGGCGTGCCGCGGAAGCCGAGCGGACGCGGGAGGCGCTGGCGGCGACGCGGGTCGCGGAGCAGAGGCTCGCCACCGCGCGGGACCTGCACGACGCGGTCGGGCACGAGCTCGCCGTCATCAATCTCTACGCCCGGGTCGCGACCGAGGCCCTGGGCTCGGCTCCGGAGAACGCGAGGGACTCGCTGCTCCTGATCGAGCAGAGCGCAGCGCGCATCATGGACGAGATCCGCGAGCTCCTCAACGAGCTGCGCCGGAGCGACGCGCGCGTCCCTCCGACCGCGTCGATCCGGGAGACCCTCCCACGGCTGGCGGCGACCCTGTCCGCCGGCGGGCTCCGCGTCGAGCTCGAGCTGGCCGAGGATCTGCCCGACCTGTCCGCGGCGGTCGACGAAGCGGTCTACCGGATCGTCGAGGAGGCGCTGGTCAACGCCTACAAGCACGGTCGAGCCGGGGAGCCCGTCCGTGCCGCGATCACGGCCGGCCCGCTGTCGGTGCGCCTGGCGGTGACCAATCCCGTCACGGCCGTCGCGGCACCGGGAGCCTCCCGGGGCTTCGGGCTGCTCGGCGTCGAGGAGCGCGCTCGCGCACTCGGAGGGTCGTCCCGCTCCGCCGTGGAGGGCGGGGTCTTCGCGCTCCGCATCGACATCCCGCTGGGCCGCTCATGACGGGCGAGCCGGTACGGGTGGTCCTCGCGGACGACCAGGACCTGATCCGAGCGGGACTGCGCGCACTGCTGGCGCCCCGTCCGGACGTGGTGGTCGTGGGCGAGGCGAGGAACGGGATCGAGGCCGTCCAGCAGGTCGCCGCGCTCCGTCCGCACGTCGTGCTGATGGACGTGCGCATGCCCGGCCTCTCCGGGGTGGAGGCGACGGTGCGGATCAAGGCGCTGCCGGGTCCGTCGGAGACGCGCGTCCTCGTGGTCACGACCTTCGAGGAGGCCGAGGTGGCGCGCGCCTGCCGGGCGGCCGGAGCGGACGGCTTCATCGGGAAGGGCTTCTCGACGGACGCTCTGGTCCAGGCGATCCACGCCGTGGCCCGCGGCCGGGCCCCGGTCTCGCGCCGTGTCGCCCGGAGGGAGCCGGCGGAGCGGGGCGCACCGACGCTGGACGACATCGACCTCACGCCGCGCGAGCTGGGCATCGTCCGGCTGGCCGCCCTGGGACTCACGAACGACGAGATCGGGCGGCGGCTCGACATCTCGTCGGCGACGGTGAAGACCCACGTGCGGAACGCGATGAGGAAGCTCGGCTCGCACGACCGCGCGGGGCTCGTCGCCCTGGCGCACCGTCTCGGAGCGGTCGCCGACCTCCGCTCCGGACGGTGATCACGGGAACGGGAAGGAGCCCGGGCGACCGAGGTCGACCGGGCTCCTCACCGCAGGGGCCGGATCAGCCCTTGGTGAGCGCGGGGTAGGTCACGGTCTTGGTCTCCGTGACGGTCTTCCCGTCGATCACCGCGGTGACCACGACGCTCGCCTCGCCCGCCGCAGCGGTGACGCTGCGGGGAGCCGTGAAGGCCACCGTGGCCGACTTGCCGGGCTGCACCTTCTTGAACTCCTTCGAGCCGTAGTCGGTGTTGAACGCGACGTCGATCGGCACCGCCTCGTTGTTCTTGACGGCGACCGTGATCCGCGGCTTGTTCCCGACCGTCGTCAGCTTCGCGGTGAGGTCGACCTTCAGCGGGCGCACCGGCGGCGGGGTCAGGGCGAAGAGGCCCTTCTGCTTCGCCAGCGTGTAGTTCTCGCCGAAGACGTTGAGCTGCGCGATGCCGACGGGCGTGTTCTCGGTCGTGCCGAGGAGCCTGAGCCGGACGGCGTGGGTGAAGGTCCGGTCGAAGGTCTGGTACTCGGCCGTGTAGGGCGTGGTGTTCCCGCTCCGATCGACCAGCATCTTCCAGGTGTTGGCGTCGATGTCGCGGTACTCGAGCGTGTAGCGGATCGCGTTGTTCTTGGTGAAGTCGAAGCCGATCTCCTTCCAGTGGATCTGCAGGGCCGAGATGTGGAACGCGCTGGCGAAGCCCATGATGTACGTCGGGTTCGCGTCGTCGGCGGCGGGCTGCCACCAGGTCGCCAGCGTGCGGTCGCCGGCGTAGTAGGGCGTGCGGCCGGGGGAGAAGCTGCTGGCCCAGTAGGCGTTCGTCATCGTGCTGAGGTTGTAGAGGCCGAGATCGTCCTTCCCTCCGACCTCGCGACCCGGGGCCAGGCGAGGCGTGTTGGAGAGCCGGCAGCTGATCGTGCCGTCCTTCTCGACCGTGCAGATGTCCATTCCGAGGCGGCGCTCGAAGCCCTGCTCGTACGCGATGACGTAGGAGTAGAAGAACAGCAGGTGCCCGGCCTTGTCGACCACGAAGCCGCCGTGGCCGGCGTTGGGGTAGTCGGCCGAGTTGCCGAGGGCCTGCCCGATCGGGTTCGCCGCCTGCATCGTGTAGCCGCTCAGCGGCGACTTCGAGGACATCACTCCGGTCGCGTAGGTGGTGTGCTCGGTTCCACCGGCCGCGACGGAGAGGTAGTAGGTCGAGCCGATCTTGAACATCTGCGAGCCCTCGACCCAGCCCTGGGTCGAGTGCTGCTTGTTGTCGCCGAAGTGCAGCCACTCCTGCGCGGGATCGAAGTCCCAGAGGACGACGGGATCGGTGAGGATCTTCCGCGGGTCGTTCGCGTCGAGCTCGACGCCCATGATGGGCGCGCCGATGTTGTAGGTGAGGTACAGGCGGCCGTCGGTGTCGAGGAAGAACTGCATGTCCCCCGTCGCCAGCGGCGTGCCGTCGCGCTTGACGAATCCGCCGAGCTCGCTCCAGGGCCCGGTCGGGGAGTCAGCGGTGTACACCGGGCTGTTGTTGCCGATCATGTAGAACTTCGCGCCGACGTTGACCACCGACGGGGCCGTGAGGCCCAGGTTCATGTCGTGGTGCTCCCACGTGATGTAGTCCTTCGTCGACCACACGGCCTTGCTCTCGGGAGTCCCCGAGATGTTGCCCGAGGCGTAGACGTAGACCGTGTCGCCGATGGCGACCGGCGAGAAGTCCGCCGCCGTGCGGTAGCCGTTCTCCGTGAGCACCTGCAGCCCGCGCTTGGCCGCCCGGACCAGGGCGCGCCCATCGGCCTCGACCCAGGTCTCCTTGGCGAGCACCGCGGGCATGCCGGAGGAGTCCGCCACGCCCTCCTCCGTCGGCGCCAGCGGGCGGGGGGCCTTCGCGACCTCCATGAACGACAGGTTGATGGGATTGATGTACGTGTTCCGGATGTCGGCGCCGTCCAGCGGCACCTTCCCGGGCCTGCTCGCCGTCGCCATCCGAGCGGCGGCGGCGATCGCAGCGGCTGCCGCGACACCTCCGGGAGCGGCACTCGCTGCGGGGGCGAGTCCGCCGACTCCTGCGGCGACGGCCGCAGCCGCACCCAGCCCGCTGACCTGCAGGAAGCTGCGACGTCCCGTACCCGGCTTGTCCTGATCCACCATTGGATTCCCTCTCTGAAGGCTGCAGCTCTGCAGCCGCTGAACGATCGCCCTTGCCGCGCTCGTGCGCGACAACATCACCGGGCGACCGGATCGTCGTGTGAGTGGCGCCAGCTTGTTACCGTGAACAAAGGTCGTCAAGACTCTCAGGCCGGGCGGAGGGGCGACCAGCCCCGAGAACCCGCGGACGGCGCGGAGAACCGCTCCGACGAGTCTCTGGACGTCTACCCCATCTGGGGTAGGCGTTCCGGCGAGCACGTCGGCCCCGCGTGCGCGAGGATCGGACCCGTGGATGCGGAACGGGTTCTCGGAGACGGACGTGCCGACGGGGTGTGGTGCCGGCTCGGGGAGCCGCTGACGGTCGCGCAGATCGCTCGCGGCGGGCCCGCGTGGCTGTGCCTGGACGCGCAGCACGGCGCGTTCGACGACGCCGCGGTCCTCGCCTCCCTTCGCGTGCTCGACGCCGTGAGCGGGAGGCCGCCCGTCGGCGTCCGGGTCGCCGGACTCTCCGACGCGCTGATCGGCAGGGCGCTCGACGCCGGAGCGGACGTCGTCGTCGTCCCGATGATCGAGACGGTCGAGGAGGCGCTCGCGGCCGTCAGCGCCGCGCACTACCCGCCGCTCGGCCGACGCAGCTGGGGGCCGATGTCCGATCTCTGGGGCGCCGCTCCCCCGTCGGCCGCCGAGGCGCGCACCGCGCTCTGGGTCATGATCGAGACGCAGGCCGGCCTCGACGCCGTCGATCGGATCCTCGCGGTGCCGGGCGTGAGCGGAGTCTTCGTCGGCCCGTTCGACCTCGCGATCGGCCTCGGACGGGACCTGTCCGACCTGCTCGCGGCCGACGGGCCCGACGACCCGCTGCCGAGGATCGCCGCGGCGGCCCGGCGCGCGGGCAAGGGTGCCGGGGCCTACGCGGGCGACCGCGAGCGCGCCGGGCTGCTGCGAGCGCTCGGCTTCCCGAGGGTCGCGGTCGCGACGGATCAGTCGCTGATCGCGCTCGGCACCGCGGCGGCGCTCGACGCGGACGCCGCCGACTCCGGCTGCTGAGCCCGAGGCCGGGCACGGGGCCGGCCGCCGGTCACCGGCGAGCGCTCCCGCCGGGGGGATGCACGGGCTCCGGCGGCTCGGGGACGAAGCGGAGGCCGCCGGCGGAGTTCGCGAGATCGGTGAGCGCCGCGATCCAGGCGGGGTTGATGCGGGGCATGCGGCCGCCGGCGTAGGTGTAGCGGAGCGTGTGCGAGGGGTGCAGCCAGATCGCGCTGCGGCCGTCGCTCATCCCGTTCTCGTCGCGCCAGGTGAGCAGGCACGACTCCCCCCGGCGCAGCTTCGCGGTGAGGACGATCTGCAGGTGGGCGAGCACCCGGTCCTCGACGTCGATCTCGACCGATCCGTCGTAGTGCAGCTTCCCCCTCGGCGTCTCCCGGCCTCGTCCTCGGAGGACGGGCGCGCCTCCGGCCCACCATCCTCGGGTGTCGTCCAGTGACCAGTTCGGGGCGGCGACAACCACCGGATCAGCTGGTACCGGCGGATCCGCTGGTCTCGACGGGGCAGGGCTCAGGCCGGCGGGTTCGCCGCCATGAAGTCGCGCATCGGCAGCAGGTTCTGGAGGGGCGCGAAGTACCCGAAGCGGGGCAGGTCGAAGACCACTCCCGCGACTCCGGAGGATCCCATCGCCGCGATCCACTCGAGCGCGGCCGGCATCGGCACCTTCAGCACGCGCGACGCGTCCTCGTCGGAGAGGCCGGCGTGCAGCGCCCCGGCGCGCGCCCGCTCCCCCGTGGTGAAGGCGAAGACCATCGGCCCCGACTCCAGGCCGCCGACGAAGGGGGTGGGCGCGTCGTCCGGCCCCCGCGCGATGAAGCACCACATCGGCAGGGCGTAGACGCTGCGCCAGAGCGCGTCCATCGCGGCGAAGCTCTCGGGGTCGGCGCGCAGGGCCTCCGCCCGGGCGTCGATCTCGACGGTCTGGTCCATGGGGCTCCCCTCGGCGCCGGCGATCGGCGCGGACCTCCACGCTAACGATGCTCCCGCTGGGCCGCACCCGCGATCGATCCGTCAGCAGCGGCCCGTCCCGGCGGAGGGCACGGGCCGCGGACGACGGATGGACGCGGCGGCGGCCCGCTCAGGCCGTCGCGTGCAGCGCGGCGTACGCGCCGCCCGTCGCGAGCAGCTCATCGTGCGTCCCCTGCTCCACGACGCGCCCCTCGCTGAGCACCACGATCCGGTCGGCCGTGCGGACGGTGCTCAGGCGGTGGGCGACGATCAGCGTCGTGCGCCCCTCGCGCAGCCGCTCGAGGGCGAGCCGGACCTCGCGCTCGGTGCGCGGATCGAGTGCGGCGGTCGCCTCGTCGAGCACGAGCAGACGGGGGTCGCGGATCAGGGCCCGCGCGATCGCGAGGCGCTGGCGCTGGCCTCCCGACAGCAGGGCGCCCCGCTCCCCCACGACCGTGTCCCAGCCGTCGGGCAGCTCGAGGACGAACTCCGCGTTCGCCGCCGCAGCGCCGCCTCGAGCCGGTGGTCGTCGGGGTCCGCTGTCCCGTAGAGCACGTTGTCGCGGATGCTGCCGCGGAAGAGCACCGACTCCTGCGGCACGACCGAGACGAAGCGGCGGGCCGTGCGCATGTCGAGGGCGGCGATGTCACGGCCGTCGAGCAGCACGCGGCCCTGCGAGGGGCGGACGAATCCGAGGACCACCCGGGTCAGCGTCGACTTCCCCGAGCCGGAGGGGCCGACGAAGGCCACGGTCTCCCCCGGGGCGATCCGGAGCGACACGTCGTGCAGCACGCGCCGGTCGCCGTAGTCGACGCTCACCCGGTCGAGCTCGACTCCTCCGGCGAGGGCGTCGACGACCGGCTCGCCCTCGTTGTGCTCCACGTCGGGGTCCGCCAGGACCTCGGCGATCGAGCGGCGCGACTCGAGGCCGCGGGTGACCAGCGGAGCAGTCTGGAACGCCGCCGTGATCGTCCCGGTGAGCAGCGCGAAGTAGGAGCTCAGCAGCACGACCTCGCCGACCGTCACCGGCAGGACGCCCGTCATCGCGATGACGGCTGCGCCGAAGAGCGAGCCGAGCGTGATGAGCTGGTAGCTGCTCCACGACAGCGCCCCGAAGCGCCCGTTCAGGCGGTCGAGGGCGACGCCCGCCCGCTCGACGCGGCGGGCTGCCTCCACCACCCGCTGGACCGAGACCTTCTCGAGGCCGTGGGCGCGGGTGACCTCGAGGAGCGCGGACATCTCGCCGACGGTGCCGGACATCGTCTCGACGTGGCGCCGGAACGCCTCGTTGCCGGCCGCTGTCCGCCGACGGAGCCAGAGCACGAGTGCGGCCGCGACCGGGACGGTCAGCGCGAACACCAGCAGGAACTGCGGCACCCTCGTGCCCGTCGCCACTCCGGCTCCGACGAGCACCACCAGCGCTGTCAGCACCGGCCCGAAGGCCTGCTGCAGCATCAGCTCGAGGTTCTCGACGTCGCGCACCACCTTCGTCTGGGCGATGGAGGCGCTGCCTCGCGAGTGGTAGTCGAGCGAGAGGCTCTGCAGCCGCTCGGCGAGCGCCTCCCGCAGCCGCAGGCCCAGCGCGCGGACGGCGGACGAGGAGAGCCGCACGTAGACCGCGTTCGCCCCGATGTTCGCGAGGATCGTCGCCGCGGCGGCCGCGGCCGGCACGACGAGCGCCGATGGCGACCGGCCGTCGACGAGGGCGTCGACCACGGCGGCGGTGACGAGCGGCAGGATCCACAGCGGGCTGTCCTTGACGACGTAGGCGAGCGCCGCCCCGACGACCCGGTGCCGCGACGGGCGCAGGGCCGAGCGGAGCGGATGCTCGGAGGAGATGCCGCTCACGGCACGAGGGCGGGCTCGCGCGCCGCCGCCGTCGATCGGAGGATCAGGGCGGCCGCGCCGATCAGAGGCCCCTCCCCCCCCGAGCCCGGACGGGCGGACGTCGAGACCGCGGGCGTAGTCCAGGACAGCGTGCTCCCGGGCGCTCGCCTGCACGAGGTGGAGGTAGTCGCGGGTCACGCCCGCGAAACCGCCGCCGACGGCGAAGTCGTGCACGTCGAGCAGGGTCGCCGCGCCCGCGATCGCCGTGCCGACGGCCTCGGCGGAGCGGCGGACCGCGGACAGGGCCACGGCGTCGCCGTCCGCGGCCGCGCGCCCGAGCTCCTCCCCGGTGCTCCCGGCGAAGCCCCGGCGCCGGGCCCAGGCGACGGTGCTCGGTCCGGAGGCGATGCTCTCGAGCGTCCCGTCGCTCCCCTCCTCGGGGTCGGCGTCGGCGACGTGCACCTGGCCCAGGTGGCCGGCGTTGCCGGAGCGGCCCGCCAGCACCCGGCCGTCGAGGACGATCCCGCCGCCGATCCCGGTCGACACGACGAGGCTCACCGAGGAGACGGCGCCCCGGTTGGCCCCGTACCAGTGCTCGGCGAGGGCGATGCAGGTCCCGTCGAGGCGCAGCTCGACCGGCCGACCGGGCACGAGCCGCTCGAGCGCCTCCCGGAGCGGGACGCCGTGGAGCAGCGGGAGGTTCTTCGGTCGGATCCGGCCGCCGTCGAGGTCGATCGGCCCCGCGGATCCGGCGCCGACGCCGACGACGTCCGCCCCGGCCGTCGAGGCGGCGACGCACTCCGCGAGCGCCCGCTCGAACTCCTCAGGAGTCAGGGCGGGGCCGGTCGCGCGCCGGTGCCGCGTGCCGGGCACGAGCCCGCCCCCGGCGTCGACGAGGGCGGTCTCGATCTTCGTGCCGCCGACGTCGACGGCCAGGGCGGGCTGCGTGCTCACCGCGGATCAGGCCCAGTCGGCGACGAGCTGGTTGGCCGTGCGCAGCACGCTCGGCGACACCAGCGCCTCGGTGTCGAGACCGGAGCCGCGCACCGTGAAGACGACGCTCTCGCCCGGCAGCAGCGTGACCAGCTGGTCGTCGACGACGGCGGACGGGTCCACTTTGTCGACCAGGAGGGTGACGTCGCGCACGAGGTTCTCGGCGGTGACGGTCACCTGCACTCCGCCCTCGACGGGGGCGGCGCTCGTGCGCAGGCGCGCGGCCTCCAGGGCGGAGTCGCGGTACTCGGCGAAGAACCAGAACGCGCGCGTCCCGGCGAAGTCGACGACGAGCAGCTCGGCGGCGGCGTCCTCGGGCGTCGCCACGCCGGACCCGATCGGCAGGGTGCGCACCGAGCGCGCCCCGACCGCGAGCTCCTGCCGCTCCTCCGCCAGCACCGTCCCGTCGAACGCCAGGCGGCGCACGACGCACTCGCCGGCCCACTCCTCGGGGGAGTCGCCCACGGCGACCACGGCGAGCCCCTCCCCGCGCGGCTGCACGGTGAGCAGACGGTCCTCGAAGACGTGCTTGAGCGCGTAGAGGAGCGGCTTGGCGGTGCCGTCGCCGTCCACCGCGGCCCACGAGGTGACCGGCCAGCAGTCGTTGAGCTGCCAGACGATCGAGCCCATGCAGCGCGGGCTCTCGGAGCGCTGGTGCTCGATCGCGAGCGTCACCGCGAGCGCCTGGTTGAGCGACATCGCCCAGTGCCAGTCCTCCGTGTCGTCGGGCAGCGGGAGGTGAGCGACGAGACCGTCGGTCAGCTTGTCGTTGCCGTCGGTCGCCTTCTGGTGGTGGATCATCCCGGGCGACTCGGGAGTCAGCGGCGAGTCCGAGATCGAGCGCTGGATGGTCGACCACGACGCCGGCCCCTGCCAGCCGAACTCGGCGACGAATCGCGCGTGGGCGTCCCGGTAGGCGGGGTAGTCGACGCGGTTCCACAGCTCCCAGAGGTGCACGGAGCCGTGGTCGAGGTCGTTCGCGAAGATCTGCGGGTCGCCCGACCAGGGGCTCCCGGGCGTGTACGAGCGCGCCGGGTCGAGCTCGGCGACCAGGCGCGGGAGCAGATCGAGGTAGTAGCCCAGGCCCCAGGTGCGGCCCTGGAGGCGCTTCTCCCAGCCCCACTCCTCGAAGCCCCAGATGTTCTCGTTGTTGCCGTTCCAGAGCGCGAGGCTCGGGTGCGGCATGATCCGCGTGACGTTGTCGCGGACCTCCGCCTCGACCTCGCTGCGGAGCGGCTCCTCCTCCGCGTAGGCCGCGCAGGCGAAGAGGAAGTCCTGCCAGACGAGGATGCCGCGCTCGTCGCAGAGGTCGTAGAAGTCGTCGGACTCGAAGTAGCCGCCGCCCCAGATGCGGAGGAGGTTGAGGTTCGCGGACTCGGCCTGGTCCATCCTGCGGGCGAGGCGCTCGCGGTCGACCCGGGTGATGAAGGCGTCGTCCGGGATCCAGTTGGCTCCGCGGATCCAGACGGGCTCGCCGTTGACGACGAAGCGGAACGAGGTGCCCTCGTCGTCGCGGTCGAGCTGCACCTCCAGGGTCCGGAAGCCGATCCGCTGGGAGCGCTCGTCGATGACGGCTCCGCCCTGCAGGAGCGCGACCTCGAGGTCGTGGAGCGGCTGCCCGCCGAAGCCCCGCGGCCACCACAGGGCCACCTCGGCCGCCTCGAGGTGGAGGACCGCGGTGCGCTCGCCACCGGGGACGCTCGCCACGGCCTCCGCGCCGGCGACGGAGGCGCGCACCTCCACCTCGGCGTCCGAGGCCCGGTCGAGCCCCACGTGCAGCTCGACGCGGCCGGTCGTCCCGTCGACCGTGACCACGGGGCGCACCGAGGCGAGGCGCGCACCGCTCCAGGCATGGAGGGTCACCGGCTTCCAGATGCCGGCGGAGGCGGCGTCCAGCCCCCAGTCCCAGCCGAAGTTGCAGGCGGCCTTCCGCAGGGCGTTGAAGGGGTGGGAGTAGGTGTGCGGCCGGTAGCCGATCTCGAGGCTCGCTCGGTCGGCCTCGGCGACGGGCGAGGCGAAGGCGACGACCAGCTCGTTCGCCCCCTCCTGCAGAGCCTCGTCGACGCGGATCCGGTAGGTGCGGTGCTGGTTGCGGGTGCGGGCGATCTCGCGCCCGTTCAGCGTGACGACGGCCACCGTGTCCAGGCCCTCGAAGACGAGCTCGTGCACGTCGCGGCCGTCGGGGGCCCAGTCGAACGAGGAGGAGTACTCCCAGTCCGTCTCGCCGATCCAGGTGACCTTCTTCTCGTTCTGGTCGAGATAGGGGTCGGGGATCAGACCCGCGGCGAGCAGGTCGGTGTGCACCAGGCCGGGCACGACCGCGGGGACGACGGCGGCGACGAGCTCGGCGGGGACGGGCCCGCGGGTCGCGCGGACGCTCCAGCCCTCGTGCAGGCGGCGGGTGGCCGCGGTGGTCGCCCGGCTGTCGGTGTCGATGGTGTGGGTCACTTCGTGGCTCCTGAGGTCAGTCCGTTGTAGATGAAGCGCTGGAGGAAGAGGAAGGCGACGAGGGTCGGCACGATCACCAGGATCGTGCCCGCCGCGATGACCTCCCACTGGGCCCCGAACGGGCCCATGAAGCGGAAGAGGGAGGTCGAGATCACGCCGAGGTCGCGGGAGGGCATGTAGAGGAAGGGGATGTAGAACTCGTTGTAGACCGCGATGCCCTTGATGATCACCACGGTCGCGATCGCGGGCTTCAGCAGCGGGAGCACGATCCGCCAGTACACGGTGAAGCGGCTCGCTCCGTCGAGCATCGCGGCCTCGTCCAGCGAGACCGGGATCGACTGCATGAACTGCAGGAAGATGTAGATCGCGACGATGTCGGTGCCCGTGAACAGCAGGATCGCCGACCAGCGGGTGTTGAAGAGGTCGAGGGCGTTGATCACCTGGAACGTCGCCACCTGCGTGGTGACGGACGGGACCAGCGTCGCGAGCAGGAAGAGCCCGGTCACCAGGCTCCGCCCGCGGAAGCGGAACCGGTCGATCGCGTAGGCGGCCATCGTGCCGATCAGCACGGTGCCCACGATCGAGACGACGAGGATGATCCCGGTGTTGAGGAACCCGGTGACCATCCCGCCCTGCGTGAAGGCGATGGCGAAGTTCTCGAGGTTGAACCAGTTCGAGGGCGGCGTGAGCGGTCCGGTGCCCCGGTACTCCGCCGAGGTCTTGAACGCGAGCATCACGATCGTGACGATCGGCACGAGAGCGAAGAGGCAGGCCACGATCAGCGAGCCGTACTTCCCGATCGAGCCGAGGACGGATCCCGCCGACCGGCGGGTGCGCCGCTCCTTCACGGCCGCCTGCCGCGTCACCGGGAGACCGGTGACCGCCGGGGGGCGCTGCTGGGTGCTGGTCATTCCTGGCTCGCCTTCTCGTCGGGGAACACGCGCCGCTGCACGGCCGTGATGATCAGCACGATCGCCAGCAGCACCACGGCCATCGCCGACGCGAGGCCGACCTTGGAGTAGCGGAAGGCGGTGTCGACGGTCTGGATCACGAAGGTCTCGGACCCGTTCGCGCCGCCGGTCATGATGTAGGGCATCTCGAAGGCCGAGAGCGCCCCGGCGATCGCGAGGATGAAGGACAGCCCGAGGATGCGCCGGATGCTCGGCACGATGATGTAGCGGAACTTGTCGAACGCGCTCGCGCCGTCGAGATCCGCCGCCTCGTACTGCTCCTCCGGGACCGACTGGATCGCACCGAGGAACAGCACGAAATTCAGCCCCATGTAGCGCCAGACCGAGGTGGCCGCGAGGGACACGTTGACGACGGAGGGGTCGCCGAGCCACTGCGGGGTGTCCTGCACGCCGAAGACGCCGAGCACCGCGTCGAGCGTGCCGTCCGGACGGAAGAAGTAGAGGAACATCAGCCCGATGGCGACGCCGTTGATCAGGTAGGGGAAGAAGATGACGCCCTTGAAGAAGTTGCGGAACCGGGTGCGGAAGCTCAGCAGCGTCGCGAAGAAGAGGGCGAGGCCGAGCTGCGCGATCGCGCCGGCGAGGTAGAACAGGCTGACGAAGAAGACGCGGAAGATCTCGGGCCGGGTGAAGATCTCGACGTAGTTCTCGAGGCCGACGAAGGTCTTGTCGGGGTCCAGGCCGTCCCAGTCGGTGACGCTGTACCAGAACATGTTCGCGACCGGGATGTACGTCAGCACGACCAGGAACGCCAGCGGGACCGCCAGGAAGAGCCAGGGGGTGATGCGCCTGCCGGTGAGGCGCTGCCGGCGGCGGGGCCGGATCCGCTTGCTCGCTCCGACCTCGATGGGCGGAGCGTCGGTGATCGCCATGGTCGATCCTTCCGTCGTTCGGGGGTGCAGGAGCTGTGGAGCTCCGGAGGGGGCGGGCGGCCGCGGGAGGCGGCCGCCCGCGGGGACTACTCGGCGACGTCGGCGCGGGCCGCGGCCCAGCGC
The DNA here is from genome assembly GCF_009834265.1 of Rathayibacter sp. VKM Ac-2805. NCBI lineage: Bacteria > Bacillati > Actinomycetota > Actinomycetes > Micrococcales > Microbacteriaceae > Rathayibacter > Rathayibacter sp. VKM Ac-2805. The sequence continues at coordinate 385,639 of NZ_CP047185.1, read as the reverse complement.
GAGTTGAGGTCGGCGAACAGCGACTCCTTGTCGCCGGCGCCCGCACCGCGCGCGGCGTCGATCAGCTCCTGGCGGTAGGCGTTGCCGAACAGGTCGATCTCGGCCTCGTTGGCGATGTCGTTGATGACCGCCTCCTTGCCGACCGGGTCCGGGGCGAGCTCGAGGTACTGCACGCCGAGCGCGTCGAAGTCCGCGAGGGTGTCGGGAGCGGGGTCGCTGATCACGGGGCTGATCGCGCCCTGGCTCTCGGCGTAGCCGGACTCGTTCGTGAACCAGTCGATCCACGCGCGGGCGGTGGCCTTGTTGTCCGAGTTCTTGTTGATCGCGAGGAACTTGTCCGAGGCGGTCACCGAGGTGAAGGTCCCGTCCTGCGCCCACGGCATCGGCCAGAAGCCGATGACGTCGCGGGACTTCCCGGCCTTCTCGGCCGCGTCCTGCATCTGCGAGACGGCCCAGGAGCCGAGCACCATCGAGCCGATCTCCCCGCTCGCGAGGAGGTCCTTCGACTCCTCCCAGTTCGTGGTGGTCGGGTCCGCCTCGCTGAGGCCCTGCGCGACCGTGTCGTAGAGCAGGCCGTCGATGTTGTACTGGTCGTTGCCCTCGGTCCAGGGCGCGTCGTCCGCGATCATCTCGGTGCGGACGTCCGCCCCCTGCACCGTGCCGAGGTTGCCCTCGATCGTCGCGAGGGGCCACCCGTCCTTGTAGTTCGTGTAATAGGGGACGACGCCGTCGGCCTTGATCTTCTCGAGGTCGGCGAGGTACTCCTCCTCCGTGGCGGGCGGGTCGGTGATGCCCGCCGCGGTCCAGACGTCGCGGTTGAACACGTAGCCCATGGCCGAGCCGAAGGTCGAGACTCCGTAGGCGGTGCCGTCGAACGAGCCCTCGTTGGTGAAGCGGTAGGTCTTCGACAGCTCCTCCGTCGAGCCCAGCGGCTCGAAGTAGTCGGAGTAGTCGTCCTTGGTGACGTTGGAGCTCGGGATGAGCAGCACGTCGCCGTAGTCCTTCGAGTTCAGGCGGATCTTGGTGTCGCCCTCGTAGTCGGTCAGGGCCTCGAACTTCACGGTCGTCCCGGGGTACTTCCCCTCGAACGTCGTCGCGTAGTCGGCGAAGGTCGTGTCGACCAGGTCGGTGCGGTTGGTCAGCACAGTGATCTCGCCGGCCGGCTCGCCGGAGTCGTTCCCCGCCGATCCGCCGGAGCAGCCGGCGAGCGCGAGGGAGGACGTGACGGCGACGGCGACGATGCCGATCAGCGTGGTCCTGCGGTTTCTGGTGGGTCGTTGCACGGGTGTTCTCCTCGGTAGGGCGTCGCGGTGCGACGGTGAGTGCAGTGGGTGCGGGACGGAGGTCAGTGACGGGCCTGCCACCAGTGCCGGATCGTCGGGAGGTACTGGCGCACCAGCGACTCCAGCCACGACGGCACGTGGGGGTGGGGCGAGGGTCCGGCCGTCGGCGGCGCGGTGGGAGTCGTCGGCGGTGCGGTGGGCGTCGTCGTCGGCGGGGTGGTCGGCGTCGTCGTGGGCGGAGTGGTCGGCGTCGGCGTCGGGGCGGGCCCGGCGGCGACCACCGTCGCCACGTCGTCGACGGTGAGGACTCCGGTCCCCGATCCGTTCACGTAGAGGGCGTACTGGGTCACCGAGGTCAGGTCGAGATCGGCCTCCGGGGCCCACGACGGCGGAGCGAAGGCTGAGAAGGGGACGACGGTCGGCCCCTCCGTCGCCGGGGTGACGGAGGCCTCCCAGTAGGCGCCGTTCGCGACGAACTGCACCGAGAACGGGGCCGCGGCGTCCACGTCGAGGGTCAGCCCGGAGTAGCCCCACCAGTTCTGCGGAGCATCGAACGTCTTCACGACGCCCGCGTAGCCGGCCGTGCCCGTGTCGTAGTCGAAGCGCGCGGCGCTGCCGGCGCCGGAGGGCACCAGCGTCGGCGCGATGGTGCCGCCCCCGCTGTTCCGGACGTAGGCCTCGCGGACCGCCGCGTCGTCGGCGTAGCCCTCGAAGTCGTCGACCACGACGGGCTCCGTCGGCACGGCCGAGGTCTCGAACGAGCGGACCTCGGACACGGTGGAGCCGACGCCGTTCACGGCGGTCACCTGCCAGGAGTAGCGCGTCTCGGGGGCGAGGTCGACGTCCGGGCGGACGGTGGTCGCGGTGAGCCCGGTCGTCTCCACGATCGGGTCGGAGAGGTCCTCCGATGCCGAGAGGGTGAAGCGGTAGAACGCGGCGTCGGCGGCGGGCTCCCATGAGAACGCGGGGGTCGCGGTGATCCCGTCGGCGCCGGCGGCCGGCGCGACGAGCGCGGGGGCGGCCGGGGCGCCGAGCGGAGCGGCGTTCGGCGAGAAGAGGTTCACGGAGCCGATCTGCGGCGTCCACGCCTCGCCCGGGCCCTGCGGCCACGAGACGCGCAGCTGGTTCACGCCGGAGAGGCCGCGCACCGACAGCGTGTACTGCTTCCAGTTCCCGGTGCCGCCGCGGGTGTCGACCGCGATCGGCGCCCACGTCGCGCCGTCGGCCGAGCCCTCCACGGTGAGCGGGGCGACCGGCTGGTCGGGCCAGTACCAGGCCGTCACGTCGGCGCCGCTGATGTCGTCGAAGCTCCAGGTGAGGCTCGCCGGATCGGTGCTCTCGCGTTTCACGCGGGAGACGTCTCCGCCGAACTGCGCGGGCGAGCCGGAGTCGATCGCGAGGCTGCCCGTGCGGGCCGACACCTTCGAGAAGTCGTCGAGCGGGTCCGCGAGGGCCACCGCCTCCGCCGCGCTCGTGACGGTGGCGCGCTCGAGGGTGGCGCTGCCGCTCCAGGAGAGGCGGACGGCGTCGCCGTCGAGGCCGACCGCCCGGAGGGCGCCGCCGTCGACCGTGGTCGCGGCCGGAGTCCAGGTCGTCCCGTCGGTGCTCGTCGAGACGGTCGCGGCCGAGGGGTCCGAGAGGAGGAACTCGGCGGCGGTCACGCCGTCGCGCTGCCAGGTGATGCTCGCAGCGCCCGTCGCGGCGACGACTCCGCCGGCCGGCGTCGGCTCGAGCCGCGCGTTCTCGTGTGCCGAGCTGAGGGTCCAGGTCTGCAGCGGGTCGACGAGCACCGTGCCGGCCTCGGGCGCGGTCACGGGGTCGGAGGCGGGGCCGGGGCGATCGCCCTCGCCGACCGCGACCACGCGGTAGCGCGCTCCGTCGGGCGAGTCGTATTCGGTGACCGGGGAGGCGGAGGCGGAGACGGCGCCGTCGGTCACGTCGCTCCAGGCACCGCCGTCGACCGAGCGCTGCACGAGATAGCCCTGCGCTCCCGCGGTCCCGCGCCACGAGACGGTGGTGATGCCGTACACCTGGTCGAGGGCCGTGACGAGCGGGGCGCCGAGCTCGTGCCGGCCGGGCGTGCTGCCGACGGCCGCGCTGTAGCGCTCGACCGCGTCCACGCTCTCCCGCTCCCGCGCCGAATCGCCCGGGTAGTGGAGGGTGAAGCCGTCGTCGTGCGGGACGAAGCCCCCGCGGTCGTTGTTCCCGAACAGCGACCAGAAGAACATGCCCGAGACGTTCCGGTCGGCCGCGGCCGCGTCGAGCAGCGTGGCGGAGGCGGCCGTCGAGGCGTACTCCCCCGCGATGTAGACCTTGCCCGCGTCCGCGACGGTCCGCGCGTCGGCCGAGACCCGCTCGGCGGTCGGCGGGTAGTAGTGGACGTCGACGATGTCGAGGTCCGGCGACGCGAGGGTGTCGGGATCGATGTCGAAGCGGCGGCCGGCGGCGACGAGCTGCTCCGGGGCCTTCTCCTTCAGGTGCGCGACCTGGGCGTCGATCCACTCGCGGGTCATGCCCTCGAGCTCGTTGCCCAGCTCCCACGCCATGATCGTCGGGTCGTCGACGAAGCGCGTCCCGGTGATCGTGTTCGTGTGGTCGAGCACGTGGTCGACGTAGTCCTGGTATGCCGCGATCGCGGCCGGGTCGGTGTAGAAGTCGTCCGACTCGAGGCCGAGCGGAGTCGTGAAGTCGCGGTGACCGCCGTGGTAGTACTCCCACTGGTCGGTGAGCGGCAGCACCAGGCGGATGCCGAGAGTGCCCGCGTAGGCGACCGCGAAGTCGATGGTGCGGAACGCCTCCTCGTTGTACTCGCCGAGCCGCGGCATCAGCGCGAGCGGGTCGGCGTCGTCCTGGCTGGTCGACGTCATCATGTGCGAGCGCACGACGGTGACACCGAGCCCGGCCGCCGTGTCGAGGGCGTCCTTGATGCGGAAGTAGGTCGGGTAGTCGATCCCGCCGACGTTCTCGTCGAGGCCGAGCCAGTAGATGTTCGTCCCGCTGGCACGGAAGCGCTCGCCGTCGAGGGTGAGGGCGCTGCCGTCGCGCTGGACGAACGCGGTGTTGGCGCTGGTCCAGTCGGCCGGCGCGGCCTGGGCGGCCTGGGCGGAGGACGCGGTCGCGACGAGGGTCGAGGCGACGACGGCGGCGATCGCTCCGCCGGCGAGGGCCGAGCGGAGGCGGGAGCGCCTCGGGGCGGGCGGTGCTGCGGCACGGGTCATGTGTGTTCCAGGGCTCCTTCGACCGGGGTGGAGGACCGGCTCGCGTCGTTCCGCTCTCGGGATCGGGGCTCGTCGCCCCGCCCTCGTCGGCCGGTCCTCGGACAGACTCCCCTGTCCTCCCCGTCGAGGTCAATATCAAAAGTAAATAATTTATGTAACGAATCGAGACGGCAGTGCGAGCACGCGGGGCGTGGTGACGGCCGTCGACCGGCGGTCGGAGATGCTCAGGCCGCCGGCGCGCCCGTGGATCCGCGCGGGACGATCACGACGGCAGGGCTGCTGATCGCGCGGCTCTCGCCACCCGCGATTCCGGCCAGGAGCTCCCGGCCGGCGAGCATCCCGATGACCTGCACGTCGTGCGAGACCGCCGAGAGCGGGGGCTCGCTGAGCTGGCACTGCGCGGAGTCGTCCCAGGCGAGGAGCGAGAGCTCGCCCGGGACGACGAGACCGCGATCGCGGGCCTCGTCGAGTCCGCCGAGCGCCATCAGGTCGCTGTCGAAGACGACCGCCGTCGGCCGCTCGTCGCCGTCGAGCAGGGCCGCCAGAGCTCGGGCCCCGGAGGCCCGCGAGTAGTCGCCCCCGGCCGTCGGTCCGGACACTCCGTGCCGCGCGCACTCCTGCGCGAACGTCTCCTCGCGGATGCGCGTGTGCAGCAGCTCCGCGGGTCCGGCGACGCGGCCGAGCCGGGAGTGGCCCTGACCGGCGAGGAAGTCGACGGCCGCGCGCATCGCGTTGTCGTCGTCCGTCCACACCGCGCGGAAGCCGACGGCGGCGCTCGGCGGGCCGATCACGACGGCGGGGAGGCCGAGGCCGCGCACGAACTCCGGCCGCGGATCCCCGTCCTCGAGGTCGACCAGGATCACGCCGCTCACCTCGCCGTCCTCGCTCCACCGCCGATAGGTCGCGAGCTCGGCGTCGGCGTCGGGCAGGACGTTGAGGAGCACCGAGTAGCCCGAGGGGCGGACCGCCCGCTCGACACCGGCGATGAACTCGTGGAAGTACGGCTCCGCGCCCATGATCTCGGTCGCCCGCACCAGGGCCAGGCCGATCGGTCTCGTCCGCGTCATCGCCACCGCCCTTCGTCGCCCGTCCAGAGTAGGGGGCCGATCGGCGCCGGAGCCGTCCCGTACGCTGACGAGCGGAACGGGAGGTGACGGCATGGCACGGCGCGAATCGACACCCGCGGCCCCCGGGAGCCGCGCCCTCGTCGTGGACCTGATCCGCTCCTCCGGGCCGATCAGCCGCGTCGAGCTGACCGCCGCGACCGGCCTCACCCAGCCCGCCATCTCGATGATCGTGCGCAAGCTCCTCACCGACGGCATCGTCCGCCAGACCGGCTCGACCTCGACCGGGGGCAAGCCGCGGCAGCTGCTCGAGATCAACGCGCGGGCGAGGATCGCCATCGGCCTGCAGCTCGGCTTCGAGTCGATCACCCTGGTCGCGACCGACACGGGCGGAGGCGTGATCGCACGCCAGCAGATCGACGGCGCCGCGCTCGCCTCCCCGGAGGAGGTCACCGCGCGCCTGGTCCGGGCCTACGACGACTTCATCCGCGGGACCGGGATCGACCGCGGCTCGATCGCGGGCGTGGCGGTCGTCGCTCCCGGCCCGATCGACCAGGCCGCGGGCCGCGTCCTCGGCCCGCCGACGCTGCACCACTGGCGCGACCACCCGCTCCGCCAGGAGCTCGGCGCCGGTCTGGGCGCGCCGATCCTGCTCGACAACGACGCCGCCGCCGCCGCGATCGGCGAGTTCTGGAGCCGCGGCGTCTCGCGGCACCGCACCTTCGGGAGCATCTACGTCGGCACCGGCATCGGGGCCGGCGTCGTCCTCGACGGCGCACTGCTGCGCGGGGCGAGCTCGAACGCGGTCGAGATCGGCCACGTCACGATCGTGCCGGGCGGGCGCGAGTGCTTCTGCGGCAACGTCGGCTGCCTCGAGCGGTACGCCTCGCCGACGGTGGTCGTGGAGGAGGCGCGCTCCGACCGCGCCGCGTTCGCCGACCTCGACCTCGCCTTCCGCGCCGAGGAGCACGCCCGCGACTTCGACGTGCTCAGCCTGGCGGCGATCAACGGCCATCCGGCGGCCCTCGCCCTGATCGAGCGCGCGGCCGGGCACCTGGCCGACGGCGCTCTGATCCTGGCCAACCTGTTCGACCTCGACGAGCTGGTCCTCACCGGCCCCGGAGTCGCCATCGCCGGATCGATCCACACCCGCGCGATCCGCGCCCGCCTCGACGAGCGCCGCTTCGCCCGCCGGGCCCACCCGATCGAGGTCGAGCTCTCGAGCAACCCGCGCGACGCGGCCGCCGTCGGAGCGTCCTCCCTCGTGCTGCAGAGCACCCTCTCGCCCGGGCACGGGCCGGTGCTCCTGCAGCCCGGAGGGCGCGATGGCTGAGGCCGTCGTCTCCGCCGGCCGGCTGCTCGGGCGGACCGTCGAGACGCCGGACGGAGCGGCGCACGCGTTCCTCGGGGTGCCCTACGCGGGCGACCCCCGGCGCTTCCTCCCGGCTCCGCCGCTCGAGGCCTGGAGCGGACGGCGCGAGGCGCTGGAGCCCGGACCGCGCGCTCCGCAGACGTCGGGTGGAAGCGAGACCGGCTGCCTGACCGTGAACGTCTGGACGCCGGAGGCAGCCGAGGCCTGCCCGGTGATCGTCTGGATCCACGGAGGGCTGCACGTCGCCGGCTCCCCCTCCGAGCCCTTCTGCGACGGAGCACGGCTCGCCGCCCGGACCGGCACCGTCGTCGTGGCGCTCGGCCACCGGCTCGGCGCGCTCGGATTCCTCACCGTGGACCACCTCCTCGGCCACGAGTACCGCGACTCCGCGAACGCGGGCCTGCACGACACCGTCGCCGCGCTCGAGTGGGTCCGCGACGAGATCGCGGCGTTCGGAGGAGACCCCGGTCGGATCACGCTGGCCGGCCAGTCCGCCGGCGCGACGTCGGCCGCGATGCTGCTCGCAGCGCCCCGCGCCGAGGGCCTCTTCGCGCGAGCAGTGCTGCAGAGCGCGAACCCCGAGCGCGTCGGGTCCCGCGAGTACGGCGAGGAGGCGACGGCGGAGCTGCTGGACCTGCTCGGCGCGCCGCCGGAGCGGCTCCTCGACCTGCCCTGGCCTCGCCTGATCCAGGCGCAGGACCGCCTGCTCGCCCGCCGCTCGGCCGCGGGTCCGAACACCGTCGCCGTGTTCCGGGCGGGCCTCGACGGCCGCTTGCTGACCCGCGACCCGGTGTCCGCCGTCGCGGCGGGAGCCTCGAGCGGAGTGGATCTCGTCGTGACGACGAACGTCAACGAGGGCTCGGGCTCCGTCGACCTCCGGGCTCCCGACTCCGTCGAGCTGCGCGCACAGCTCGACCGGCACGTCGCCGACCTGCTTCCGGGAGGGGACGCGGGGGCCTATCGAGAGGCTCTGGCGGCCGACCTGGGCCGCACCCCCTCGGACGCCGAGGCCCTGGAGGCGTGCCTCGCCGACGAGATCTACCGGCAGCCGAGTCTGCGGCTGCTCGACGCCCGGGCCGCAGCGACCGGATCGACGCGCGCCGCCCTGTTCGCCTGGCGCGCCGACGACTCCCGCGGCGCGACCCACTCCCTCGAGCTGCCCTTCCTCTTCCGCAGCCTCGACGACGCCCGTGGCACGATCGGGCCCGCCCCGCAGCGCCTCAGCGACGAGGTCTCGTCGCGCTGGGCCGCCTTCGCGGCGACGGGCGACGCCGGCTGGCCCGAGTACGGATCCGAGCGCACGACGCTCGTGCTCGACGACCCCGTCCGGATCGTCGACGCTCCCCGCGAGCACCTGCGCCGCCTGGTCGCGTCCCACCGCCGCTGATCCCCCCGGCCACTGGCCCCGTCCAGGCGGTTAGGTTAGGTTAACCTTCGCAACCCACACCACCCCCTTCGAAGGATCGCCGTGCCCGCCACTCGCACCCCCCTCCGCCTGACCGCCGTCGCCTCGCTCGGCCTCGCCGCGCTGCTGCTCACCGCCTGCTCGGGAGGAGCCGGCGCCGGCTCCGAGGGCACGTCCGAGAGCAGCGCCGCCGAGAGCGGCGAGGGCTTCCCCGTCACCGTCGACCACGCCTTCGGCAGCACCACCGTCGAGTCGGCCGACCGCGTCGTCGCGACGAGCTGGACCAACCAGGACGTGGCGCTCGCGCTGGGCGTGACCCCGGTCGGCTTCACCCGCGCCTCCTACGGCGACGAGGACGGCGACGGCCTGCTGGTGTGGACGAAGGAGGCGCTCGACGCCTCCGGCGCCGAGACCCCGACCCTGTTCGACGAGACCGACGGCGTGCCCTTCGAGGCGATCTCGGACCTCAGCCCGACCGTGATCCTCTCGGCCTACTCCGGCATCACCCGGCAGGACTACGACACCCTCAGCCAGATCGCCCCCACCGTCGCCTACCCGGGCCTGCCCTGGGGCACGACCTGGCAGGACTCCGCGAAACTCGACGGCGCCGCACTGGGCCTCGAGGACGAGGCCGTCGCGAAGGTCGGCGAGATCGAGAGCGACATCACGCAGACCACCGCGTCCTACCCGCAGCTCGCGGGCACCACGTTCATGTACGGCTGGTACGACCCGACCGACGCGAGCACCTTCACCTACTACACGCCGAACGACGCGCGCGTGAAGTTCGTCGAGGACCTCGGACTCGACGTCGCCCCGAGCGTCGCCGAGCTCTCCGGCGACTCGGAGGCGTTCAGCGGCACGATCAGCTCCGAGAACGCCGACCAGCTCGACGCCGACGTGCTCGTCGTCTACGGCGACGACACGACCCTCGCCGCACTGCAGGCCGACCCGCTGCTCTCCAAGATCCCGGCCGTCGAGCGCGGCTCCGTCTACGTTCTGGAGGACGGCTCCTCCGCCGCCATGGCCACCTCGTCGCCGAACCTGCTCAGCATCCCGTGGGTGCTCGACGAGTACACCGCCGGCCTCGCCGCGGCCGCCGACAAGGTGTCGTGACCCGCACCGCACCCACCCGGAAGACGAGGGCGACCGCGCTGGCGGTCGCCCTCGTCGCGCTGGCCGTCGCGTCGGTCCTCTCGCTCGTGTACGGCTCCCGCGAGATCCCGCTCGGCGAGGTCTGGCCGGCGCTGACCTCGCCCGATCCGGCGTCCATCGTCGACGCAGCGGTGCAGGGGCGGGTGCCGCGGACGGTCCTCGCGATCCTGGTCGGCGCCGCGCTCGGGCTCGCCGGAGCCGTGATGCAGGGCCTGACCCGCAACCCGCTCGCCGATCCGGGCATCCTCGGCCTCAACTCCGGCGCCTCGCTCGCGGTCGTGCTCGGGATCGCCGGGGTCGGCGCGACGAGCCTGCCGCAGTTCATCTGGCTCGCGTTCCTCGGAGCCGCCGCCGCCGGGGCGTTCGTCTACGCGGTCGCCTCGCTCGGCCGCGAGGGCGCCACTCCGCTGAAGCTCGCCCTCGCCGGAGCCGCCACCGCCGCCGCGCTCACCTCCCTCATCAGCGCGGTCCTGCTCACCCAGGAGACCACGCTGAACCGCTTCCGCTTCTGGCAGGTCGGCGGAGTCGGCGGCGCCGAGACCGCGAGCATCCTGCAGGTCCTCCCGTTCCTCGCGGTCGGCGCGGTGCTGGCTCTGTCCAGCGCGCGGGGGCTCGACGCCCTGGCGCTCGGCGACGACCTGGCGACCGGCCTCGGCCGGCGCGTGGGGCGCATCCGCCTGGTCGCGGGGCTCGCGGCCGTGCTGCTCTGCGGCGCCGCGACCGCGATCGCCGGACCGATCGGATTCATCGGCCTGGTCGTCCCGCACCTCGCCCGCCGCGTCACCGGCCCCGCGCACGCCTGGCTGCTGCCCTCCTCCGCTCTGCTCGGCGCCCTGCTGCTGCTCGTCGCCGACGTGGTCGGCCGCGTGGTCGCCCGGCCGAGCGACGTCGAGGTGGGCATCGTGACCGCGCTGATCGGCGCCCCGGTGCTGATCGCGATCGTGCGCCGCTCGAAGGTGCGGGCGCTGTGAGGACCGCGGAGGCGCCCGCTGCGGTCGGCATCGCGGCCGGCCGCACGCTGCGCCGTCAACGCACGGTCATCGGCTGCGCGGTCCTCGCGGTGCTCGCGCTGGCGCTCGTCGTCGTCTCGCTCACGGTCGGCAGCACGGTCTACTCGGTGCCGGAGGTCGTCCGCGTGATCCTCGGCGAGACCGTGCCGGGCGCCTCCTTCACCGTGGGCACGCTGCGGCTGCCGCGCACGATCACCGCCGTCCTGGTGGGCGTGGGCTTCGGAATGGGCGGCGTGATCTTCCAGACGATGCTGCGCAACGCCCTCGCCAGCCCCGACATCATCGGCATCACCTCGGGGGCGAGCGCGGCGGCCGTCGTCGCGATCGCGTTCTTCGGGCTCTCGGGAGGCGCGGTCTCGGTGATCGCGGTCGCGGCCGGGCTCGCGACGGCTCTGATCATCGCCGGGCTGGCCGAGGGCGGCGGAGTGATCGGGGCGCGGCTGATCCTCATCGGCATCGGCGTCGCGGCGATGTTCCAGAGCGTGATCGCCTACGTGCAGACCCGCGCCGATTTCGAGGACGTCCAGGAGTCGCTGCGCTGGCTGACCGGCAGCCTCAACTCGGCCGCCTGGCCCTCCGTCCCGCCGCTCGCGCTGACGATGCTCGTGCTGGTGCCGCTGGCGCTGCTGCTCTCGGGCCGGCTCGGCGTGCTGCAGCTCGGCGACGAGTCGGCGACCGCGCTCGGGCTCGACGTGCGGCGCAGCCGGCTGGCCCTGCTCGCGGTCGGAGTCGGCCTCGTGGCCGTCGCGACCGCCGCCACCGGCCCGATCGCGTTCGTCGCCTTCGTCTCGGGGCCGATCGCGCGGCGGGTCCTGCCGAGCGCGCGCACGCTGCTGATCCCCTCCGCCCTGGTCGGCGCGGTCGTGGTGCTCGCCGCCGACCTGCTCGCCCAGTACGTCGTCGGCGCGCTGTTCTCGGGCGCGCGCTTCCCGGTCGGCGTCGTCACCGGCGCCCTCGGCGCGCCCTTCCTGCTCTGGCTCCTCGCCCGCCGCAACCGCTCCGGAGGCTCCCTGTGACCGACGCCCCGCCCACCCTCGCCGCCGACGCGGTCACCCTCGCCTACGACGAGCGCGTGGTGGTCGACGGGCTCTCGCTCGCCGTGCCGCCCGGCCGGATCACGGTGATCGTCGGCGCGAACGCCTGCGGCAAGTCGACGCTCCTGCGCGCGATGGCGCGGCTGATCACCCCGCGCTCGGGGAGCGTCCTGCTCGACGGGCGCGCGATCCACCGGCTCCCGACGCGCCAGGTCGCGCAGCAGGTGGGGCTGCTGCCGCAGACCCCGATCGCGCCGGAGGGGATCGCCGTCTCGGACCTGGTCGCCCGGGGCCGCTACCCGCACCGGGGCCTCTTCGGCCGCGGGTCCGGATCGGACGACGACGCGATCGTCGAGGAGGCGCTGCGCGACACCGGCACGCTCGAGCTCGCCGACCGCCCCGTGGACGAGCTCTCGGGCGGGCAGCGCCAGCGGGTGTGGATCGCGATGGCCCTCGCCCAGCGGACCGACGTGCTCCTCCTGGACGAGCCGACGACCTACCTCGACGTGTCGCACCAGGTCGAGGTGCTCGACCTGCTCACCGACCTCAACCGCTCGCGCGGGACGACCATCGTGATCGTGCTGCACGACCTCAACCTCGCCGCCCGCTACGCCGACCACCTCGTCGCCGTGCGCGACGGAGCCCTGTACGCCTCGGGCACGCCCGCCGAGGTGGTGACGCCGGAGACGGTGCGCGCGGTGTTCGGGATGGAGTCGCGCGTGATCGAGGACCCGGTCTCGCGGACGCCGCTGGTGCTGCCGATCGGGCGCCACCACTCGGGCTGAGCCCGGCCGGCCGTTCAGGGCTGAGCGGTCAGGCCGGGGCCGCGGCCAGGGAGGCGCCGTCGACGAGCGTGCAGCGGAGGAGCTGCTGCTCCCGTCGCGCGGGGTCGCCCTCGATGAGGATCTGCACGGCGCGGCGGCCCATGTCGCGCCGGGGCAGCTCGAAGCCGGCCTGCCAGCCGGTGCGGTCGGCCGATCCGGAGAGCGACACCAGCGACAGGTCGCCCGGCACCGCCACCCCCTCGGCCTCGGCGGCCTCCTGCAGGAGGACGAACTGCTCCTCCTGCTCGGCGAGGACGACCGTGACGCCCTCGGCGGCGATCCGGCGGATCCACTCCCGCGGCGACGCCTCCGGCCCCGGGACGAGGTGGAGGAAGCCGTCGCCGAGCTCGGACCGCGCGCCGGCCATGCGGTCGGTGTACGACTCGACACCCTCGCCGTGGCCGGCGTAGGCGAAGCGGGTGTGGCCGAGGGCGCGCGCGCAGGAGATCAGCTCGCGGACGATCGACGCGTAGTCGGCGGCCACGTAGGGCACGGGCCCGCCGGCGTCGTCGCGGCGGCCGACGCTGACGAAGGAGAAGCCGCTCGCGTTGAGGAACTCGAGCTCCTCACGGGGCATGTGCTGCCCGAGGAGGATGCAGGAGTCGGCCAGGCGCAGCCGGGTGGTGCCGCCGCTCAGGCCGCCGCGGCGGCCGCCGACGCGACCACTGGTCAGCAGGAGGAGGTCGATGTCGCGGTTCTGCGCCTCCTCCTCGATGCCGGCGAGGAACGGGTGGAAGAAGTCCTCGCGGTCGAGCGGGAACAGGCTCTCGTAGGTGTAGACGCCGATCATGCCGGTGCCGACCTGCTTGAGGCGGCGCGCGATGGGGTCGGCGACGTACCCCGTCTCCTGGATCGCCTTGAGGATCCGCGCCCGCGTCGCCTCCGGGACCCGGGCGAGCTGCTCGCCCTTGTCGTTGAGCACGAACGACACCGTCGTCTGGCTGACTCCCGCGAGACGCGCGATGTCCTTCTGCGTGATCCGCGGCACCCGGACACCTCCGCTTCATCCTGGTAATAGGTATTACGTCTTGACCTCAGGCTACCGATGACGAAGGATCGCCGTACGCCCATCCGGGGCGAGAGAGGGCGGAACGTCGACGATGATGAATCCCGCAGACCCAGACAACCAGACCACGGCCTCCCCGAGGCCCGATCGGCAGCACAAGCCCGATCAGCAGCCCGAGCACGATCCGCAGCGCAGGCCCGACAACTCGCGCCGCCTCTTCCTCGCCGGGGGCGCCGCCGCTCTCGCCGGCGCGGCAGGGGCCGTCGGCGCCGCCACTCCGGCCGCCGCCGCGCCCCCGGCCGACGCTCCCGGGCAGAAGAAGCGCCTGAGCGTCACCGAGGGGCCGATCTCACCGCTCGACAAGGAGTTCCGCTGGGACGACCGCGCCGGCGCAGACAACACCCGCGCGGTGCAGGCGGCCATCGACAAGGCGATGACCGCTCCGGGCGGCGAGGTGTCGCTGCCCGCCGGCGAGATCCGGGTGACGGGCCTCGCGGTCGACTACCGCGGCTACCCGGTGCAGCCCGAGAACGGGCCGCCCTACGGCTACGCCGGGCCGAAGATCGTCGGCGCCGGCATGCGCCAGACGAGGATCGTCCAGATCGAGGGCTCGACCCGCGACATCTTCACCGTCTCCGGCCAGACCGGCGACGCGGCCGGCCCCGCCAACAACAACAAGGCCACCGGCGTCGTCCTCGCCGACTTCGAGATGACGGGCACGCCCTCCGGCGGCCACGGGATGTCGCTGCGCTCGCTGGTCAACTGCGAGTTCCGCAACCTGTGGATCCAGAAGACCGGCAAGTCGGGCATCTTCCGCGAGCGCGCCACCTTCGTGTCGGGCGTCGACGACGAGTACTCGTACGCCAACTCCTGGAACAAGATCAAGATCGTCGCCCCCGCGGGCTGGGGCGTGGAGGACTCGGGCAAGGCCTCCATCGGCGGCTCGATGACCAACGTCGAGGCGATCAGCCCCGGCCTCGGCGGCTTCCTCCTCGCGCCGACGAACATGACGCTGCTCGACTGCCAGGCCATCGGCGGCACGGTCGGCCTCCGGTCGATCCGCAACGAGAACCGGCGCTCGGTCAACTCCGGCCTGACCCTGATCAACTTCCGCTCGGAGGGCTCCCGCGACGGCTGGGAGGTGCTGATCGAGGCCGGCACGAGCCACATGATCGTGAACCCGAACTTCTTCCCGACCTCGGGCGCGAACTGCCTCGGCGTCGGCCTGACGAACGGCGGAGCGGACTTCGAGGTGCGCAACCTCACCGTCCTCGGCGGCTTCTACGGGCTCAGCCTCGGCCGCTTCCCGCAGCAGAAGGCGATCGTGCTGGGCAGCGACTCCTCCCAGACGCGCCTCGTGAACCCGTTCATCGAGCGCGGCGCCGCGGGAGTGGACGAGGGCTCGCTGATCGTCGACGACGGACGCCTGACCTCGTTCGAGCTCGGCCGCGGCCGGGTGGAGCGCGCGGCCGGCTACACCACGGTCGCCCGCGCCCCCGAGACCATCCCGACCCCTCCGGCCGGGCAGGTCAACGAGGGCTGGGAGCGCTCCGGCGACACCTGGCGGAAGGTGGCCGTCTTCCCCGACGGGCACCGCGTCGTCATCGCCTCCTGACCCCGGGCGGCGGCGCCCTCCGCGCCGCCGCCCTCCCCCACTGCACACGGAACGAGCACCAGAACGCATGCATGACGACAGCACCCGCATCGAAGCCCGCATCGCCCGCTTCCGCGCCGAGAGCCTCCGGCCGGCGATCCACCGGGCGGTCGAGCCGCTCGGGATCGAGTCGTGGACCGCTCCGGGCGAGCCGGTCCCCTTCGACCAGGCGCGGGCCGCGTCCTACGCGCCCGCCCGCATCGGGGAGCCGTGGGGCGCCCCGTGGGGCACCGTGTGGTTCCACGTGCGCGGCGAGATCCCCGCCTCCTGGGTCGGCGTCGACGGCTGCGAGCCCGAGCTCGTCGTCGACCTCGGCTACACCGGCGCCCAGTCCGGCTTCGAGGCGGAGGGGCTCGTCTTCACCGCGACCGGCACGGTCGTGAAGGCCGTCGAGCCGTTCAACCAGTCGGTCCCGCTCGACCGTCTGCCCGGCCGCGAGGCGGGCGACCGCACGGTCGAGCTCTACATCGAGGCCGCCGCCAACCCGAACATCACCGGCGACTGGTCCTTCACCCCCACGGCGCTCGGCGGCCGCCCCGCCGACGGCGCCCTGCCGTCCGACCCGCTCTACCGCCTCCGACGCCTCGAGCTCGGGCTGCTCGACCGGGAGGTCTGGGAGCTGGAGCAGGACATGGCCGTGCTCGTCGGGCTGATCGGGCAGCTGCCCGAGTCCTCCCAGCGCCGCGCCGAGATCGTGCGCGCCCTCGACCGCGCCGTCGACGTCCTCGATCCGGACGACGTGTCCGGCACCGCCGCCGCCGGCCGGGAGGCGCTGCGGACGGTCCTCGAGCGCCCCGCCTCGGCCAGCGCGCACCACCTGCACGCCGTCGGCCACGCCCACATCGACTCCGCCTGGCTCTGGCCCGCCCGCGAGACCGCTCGCAAGGTGGCCCGCACCTTCTCGAACGTCTGCGATCTGATCGAGCGCGAGGAGGGCTTCGTCTTCGCCGCCTCCTCCGCGCAGCAGTACGCGTGGCTGAAGCGCGACCACCCGGAGCTGTTCGAGCGCGTCCGCGGCCACGTGCTCGCGGGCCGCTTCGTGCCGGTCGGCGGGATGTGGGTCGAGTCGGACACGAACATGCCCGGCGGCGAGGCGCTCGTGCGCCAGCTGCTCGAGGGCAAGCGCTTCTTCCTCGACGAGTTCGGGATCGACACGGAGGAGGTCTGGCTCCCGGACTCCTTCGGCTACTCCGCCGCGCTGCCGCAGATCATCGCCGGAGCAGGCGGGCGCTGGTTCCTCACGCAGAAGATCTCGTGGAACGAGACCAACACGATGCCCCACCACACCTTCTGGTGGGAGGGCATCGACGGCACCCGCGTGTTCACGCACTTCCCGCCCGTCGACCTCTACAACTCCGACCTCTCCGGCGAGGACCTCGCCCGCGCCGAGCGCCAGTACGCCGAGAAGGGCAGCGGCACCATGTCGCTCGTGCCCTTCGGCTACGGCGACGGCGGAGGAGGCCCCAACCGCGAGATGATCGCGGCCGCCCGCCGCACGCGCAGCCTCGAGGGCTCGCCGACCGTCGAGCTGTCCACACCCCGCCGCTTCTTCGAGGAGGCGCAGGCCGAGTACCCGGACGCGCCCACCTGGTCGGGCGAGCTCTACCTCGAGTTCCACCGCGGCACCTACACGTCGCAGGCGCGCACCAAGCAGGGCAACCGCCGCAGCGAGCACCTGCTCCGCGAGATCGAGCTGTGGGCGACCACGGCCCTCGTCCGCGCCGGGGTACCGTACCCGGCCGACGAGCTGCGCGAGATGTGGCGGACGGTCCTCCTGCAGCAGTTCCACGACATCCTGCCCGGCACCTCCATCGCCTGGGTGCACCGCGAGGCGGAGGAGAACTACGCCCGCATCGCGCAGCGGATCGAGGAGATGATCGCCGAGACCGTCCGGGCCCTCGCCGGCGAGGGCTCCGCGGAGCTGCTGGTGAACTCCTCCCCCTTCGCCGTCGGGGGCGTGCCGGCGCTCGGCGCGGCCGCGGCCGACCCCGCCGCGGAGCACTCGGCCCCGACGCTCCGCTCCGACGGCGACGCCCACGTCCTCGACAACGGGCTCGTCCGGGTGCGGATCGGCGCCTCCGGGCTCCTCGAGTCGGTCGTGGACCTCGCGAGCGGCCGGGAGGTCGTGCCCGCCGGTGCCGCCGCGGGGCTCCTCCAGCTCCACCGCGACACCCCGAACAAGTGGGACGCCTGGGACCTCGACGACAACTACCGCCGCACGGTGGAGGACCTCGTCGGCGTCGACTCGGTCCGCGCCGGCACCGTGAGCGACCCGCTCGGCCGCGAGGTGCCGGCGGTCGTGATCACCCGCTCGTTCGGCGGCTCCACGGTCGTGCAGACCGTCTCGCTGCAGATCGGCCGGGCGGCCGTCGACCTCGACCTCGACATCGACTGGCACGAGCGCCGCAAGCTGCTCAAGCTCGCCTTCCCGCTCGACCTGCTCTCGGACCGGGCGACGTCCGAGATCCAGTTCGGCCACGTGCACCGCCCGACCCACGTGAACACGACGTGGGACGCCGCCCGCTTCGAGACCGTCGCGCACCGCTGGGTGCACGTCGGCGAGCCGGGCTTCGGCGTCGCGGTCGTCAACGACTCCACCTACGGGCACGACATCACCCGCGACCGCGCCGCGGCCGGCACCCCGACGACCACGGTCCGGCTCTCGCTCCTGCGCGCGCCGCTGTTCCCCGACCCGGACGCCGACCAGGGCCGCCACCGCCTCGCCGTCTCGCTCGTGGTCGGCGCCGAGCTGCCCGACGCCGTCGAGGCCGGCTACGCGCTGAACACCCCGGTCCGCAGGCTCACCGGCGCCGCGCCCGTCGCTCCCCTGGTGTCGATCGACGACCCCTCGGTGATCGTCGAGGCCGTGAAGGCGGCGGACGACGGGAGCGGCGACGTGATCGTGCGGCTCTACGAGTCGCTCGGCCGCCGCGCCGCAGCGACCCTCCGCGCCGCCTTCGCCGTCCGGGCGGTCACCCGCACCGACCTGATGGAGCGCCAGACCGAGCAGGTCCGCATCGAGAGCTCCGTCGAGGCGGAGTCGGCCGACGTGCGGCTCGAGCTGCGCCCGTTCGAGATCGCGACGGTGCGCCTGGCGCGCTGAGCGCGAGGGGACGCGGCCGGTCGCGGAAGGCAGCCCCTCCGCGACCGGCTACGTGGTGTTGCCGTGACGCCGGTAGTCGGGGTGGAGACGCACCCAGAGGACCGAGACCGCTCCGTCCTCGACGTCGACGCCGATGACCGCCTCCGCGTCGTCCCCGCGCAGGAGGACCAGTCCGGGTCGGCCGTTCACGTCGCGCAGCGTGAGCACTCGGCCGGCGGTCGGCGTCGTGCCGTGCAGCAGCACCCGCACGGCGTCGACGACACCGCTCACGACGCGAGCACCCTGCCGGTCGGGCCGGCCGGGATCGACGACGACGCTGACCGAGGGGCTCAGCAGGCGGCCGATCCCGCTCGGGTCGCCGTCGTCGATCGCGGCACGCAGCGCCGAGACCGCTCTGCGGTCGGTGGACCGCCCGATCCCCGCTC
This sequence comes from Rathayibacter sp. VKM Ac-2805, assembly GCF_009834265.1. Classification (NCBI taxonomy): domain Bacteria; kingdom Bacillati; phylum Actinomycetota; class Actinomycetes; order Micrococcales; family Microbacteriaceae; genus Rathayibacter; species Rathayibacter sp. VKM Ac-2805. The sequence continues at coordinate 367,089 of NZ_CP047185.1, read as the reverse complement.
CGAGACCGATGAGTGCGAGGCCCACCCGGGTCGCGCTCCATCCCCCGCTCCGCGGACGCGCGGCCGTTCCCGTCCGCATCAGCACTGCCGTTCCCGGGTCATCGCGCCAGCCACTCCTCGAGGGTCGTCTCTGCCAGCCGGTGAGCGAGGGCGGGGTCGTGGCCCGGCGTCAGGGACCGGTCGTCGACGTTCCCGCCGTAGTAGCCGACCGCCGGGTCCTCCACGATCTCGCGGGTGTCGCCGGCCTTCGCGAGCACGCGGCGGCCGAGCTCGACGATCGGGAGGGCCTCGGGTCCGGCCAGCTCCCAGGTCGCGTCGGCGGGCGCCCTGGTCGCGACCTCCGCGAGGACCTCCGAGACGTCCGATGCTGCGATCGGCTGCATGAGCACCGGGGACAGGCGGACGACGGTGTCGTCCGCGGTCCCCTCCGCGATTCCGGCGATGAACTCGAAGAACTGGGTGGCGCGGACGATCGTGTACGGGGTGCCGCTCTCCTTGACGATGTCCTCCTGAGCGACCTTGGCGCGCATGTAGCCGATGTCGGGCATGCGGTCGGCGCCGACGATGGAGAGCACCACGTGGTGTCCGATGCCGGCGCGCTCGGCCTCCTCGGCGATGGTGCGGGTCGAGGTCCGGAAGAACTCCATGACCGGCCCGTCGGCGAAGGACGGCGAGTTGGGGATGTCCACGACGACGTCCGCGCCGGCGAAGGCCTCGCGGACACCGGCACCCGTCACCGTGTCGACGCCGGTCGAGGGGGACGCGGCGAGGACGTCGTGCCCTGCTCCGCGCAGCAGCTCGACCAGTCTCCTGCCGATGAGTCCGGATCCTCCGACGATGACGATTCTCATGGTGTTCCTTCCGAGAGGTGGCCTGGGAGCCGGGAGGCTGCGGCCGTTCGACAGGAGTGACCGGCCATGACGGGGATCTGTGACGAGTCGACGCTCACGCGCTCCGCGTCGGCTTCCAGCCGGAGAGCTTGTCGGGATTCGTGACGACCCACAGCTCGGCGATGCGGCACCGCGCCGTACGGGCGACGACGACGGCCACGACGCGGCCGTCGTGCCGCAGCACCACGCCGGACCCGTTGTTGACACGCGACGGCTCGACGGTGGAGCCGTGTCCCGTGAGCCGCGTGAGGACCTCCGCGACAGGCCGCCGGCCCGTGACCAGGTGCTGAGGCCACGGGGCGCGGGCTCCGGAGTCGACGGTCAGTGCGACGGTGGAGGCCAGCGAGGAGCGGATCGTGCTCTCCGCCCCCGTTCGCAGGCCGAGGGCGAGGCGCCGGAGTGCACCGGCGCCGTTCACCCCGCCACCTGGTCCGGCATCCCCGTCAGCTTGTGGGGGTTCATGAGCCACAGCAGGCGGGAGATCCCGGTGTCGGAGGTGACGATGGTGACGACGGCGAACGGACGACCCTCCCCCGCCCTGGTGAGCGCGACGGCGCTCTCTCCGTTGACGTCCACCGGATGGACGGCGACGTCCGTCCAGAACCGGGGCGCGAACGCGCGGACGAACGCGGCGACCCGTCCTCGGCCGACGACGGGGATGCGCGACGCCCTGACGACGCCGCCGCCGTCGGAGACGCTGACGATGTCCTCGTCGAACAGCTGCTCGAGCGCGTCCATGTCTCCGCGACGGGCGGCCGAGACGAAGGCGTCGAGCAGCCGCCGTCGCTGCTGATCCGGGACGGACCTGCTGCGCTCCTCTCCCAGATGCTTCCGCGCTCGGCTCACCAGCTGACGCGCGCCGGCCGGGGAGATGCGGACGATGTCGGCGATGCGGTCGTAGGGGTAGTCGAACGCCTCGCGGAGGACGTAGGCGGCGCGCTCGGTGGGGGTGAGCTTCTCGAGCAGCAGGAGCACCGCCATCTCGAGCGCCTCCCCCCGTTCCGCTCCGAGAGCGGGGTCGCTGGAGGTGTCCACCGGCTCGGGGAGCCAGGGGCCGATGTAGGTCTCCCGGCGATGCCGGGCCGACTGCAGCACGTTGATGGCGATGCGCGTGGTCGCCGTGGTCAGGAAGGCGACGGGCTCCCGGATCGCGTCGGTGTCGGTCCCCTGCCATCGGATCCACACCTCCTGCAGGACGTCCTCGGCCTGGGAGACGCTGCCCAGCATGCGGTAGGCGATCCCGAACATCCTCGGCCGCGCACCCATGAAGGACGCCACCACCCTGTCCACATCCGACTGATCGTCCACCGATTGCGCTCCTTCCCCGGTCGAGAGCGGGATCCCTCACCACTGTGACCGGATGACGTGCCGATCTGTGACACCGGTCCTCGGAATGCAGGGCGGAGGGCCGACCGGCGGCTCAGGAAGAGTAGTGCTCGGGGGCGAGGCGGTCGTCGTGCTGCTCGGCGGCGAGGATGCGCCACCGCTCACCCGCGCTCGCGGGCTCGTGGACCTCGATGAACTCTCCGCCGGGGAGCCGGACGATCCGGCCGGTCTCGCGGCCGTGGAGCAGCAGGTCTCTGTCCGAGCGCTGCAGAGCGGAGCAGACCGAGCGGGTCAGGGCGAAGGCGGCGGCGGGTCCGATGAGAAGGGCCGCCTGCTCGAGCAGGATGATCTGCTCGAACGCCAGCTGGAACCGGTGCGCCATGACGTCAGCGCTTCCGGCGCCCCAGAGCACGGCGGAGAAGGTCGTCCCTGCGGCGCCGATGCCGGTGCGCGTCGGGGTGTCCCGAGGGCGTTGGAGCAGGTGGTGCTCGCGGTGGTCTCCGCTCGCCCACTCCTCGAGGAAGGGGTAGGCGAGCACCACGACCAGGAAGAGGCCGACCACGGCGAGAGGCACGAGGACGTACAGGGTCCAGGTGCGGCCGAGCCAGACGAACTCCCATCCCGACGGCACCAGGCGCAGTGCTCCGTCGAGGAACCCCGTGTACCAGTCCGGCTGGGATCCGGCGGACGCGTTCCCCGGATCGGAGGGGCCGTAGAGCCACACCGGGCTCACCGTCACCGTCGCCGAGACGAGCAGGAGGACGCCGGTCACCAGGAGGAACAGGCCGCCGAGCCGGAGCACCGCGGTCGGGAGGAGCGGCACACCGACGACGTTCTCCTCCGTGCGTCCCGGTGCGGGGAACTGCGCCGGCTGCCGCCGCCACGCGAGCGCGGCGCGGAGTGCCAGCAGGAGGATCAGCAGCGGCGGGACGACGAGGAAGTGGATGACGGCGAGGTGCTCGATGATCACGCCCGGGAAGGCGCCCCCGAACAGGAGGCCGCTTGCCCACGCGCCGATCACGGGGAGGGCGAGGGTGATGCCCTGCACGATCTGCAGACCGGTGCCGGAGAGCATGTCGTCGGGCAGGCCGTATCCGCTCCAGCCGCCGACCAGGGCGACCACGAAGAGGAGGAGCAGGAGCACCCATCCGGTCCGCCGGGGCCGGCGGAAGCCGCCTGTGAAGAAGGTCGTGAGCAGCTGCAGGACGATCGACGCGGGAAGCAGCTGCATCGACCAGTGGTGCGCCTGCCGCACGAGGAGCCCGCCAGGGATGTCGAAGACGATGCGCAGCGTGGACGCGTACGCCTCGGACATCTCCCGACCCCGCATCGGTGCATACGCGCCGTCGTACACGGTCGGGTCGCTGGACGGCACGAACACGACCATCAGGAAGACGCCCGACGCGATGAAGACGCTTGCGGAGGCGGCGGTGACGACTCCCCAGACGCTCGTCCAGTGCAGCGGGACGCGCCGGCGCCGCGCCGTGACGAGCGCACCGTCGAGGAGACGGCCCGCCGGGCTCCGCCGCAGACGCCCGACGCCGCTCCTCACCCCGCGGCCGGGGCGGCGCTCAACGGGCATCCGGCTCACCGCCGGTCACGAAGGCGTGCCGCGGCTGAGTGGTCGAGGCGAGGGAGACGATGTCCCGGCCGGTCAGAGCAGCGCCCGCCCAGACCAGGAGGACGCGGATCGTGCGCTCCCAGGTGGGAACCGCGAGGGCGTGGTACCCGCGGTGCATCATCCAGGCGACGACGCCCGTGATCACCAGGCCTCTGTACTGGAAGACGCCCTTCCCGAGGCCCAGGGTCGCGACGACGCCCAGGCTGTGGTGCACGTAGTCGCGGGGCTCCTCGCCTCGGAGCACGGCCACGAGGTTCGCGGCCATCCGCTTCCCCTGCCGGACCGCGTGCTGCGCGTTGGGCACGGTCCGGCTGCCGGGGACCTCGGAGGCGAGGTCGGGCACGTACGCGTCGTCGCCGGCGGCCCACGCACCAGGGACGATGCGCCCCTGGTCCTCCACTCGGAGGTCCGCTCGGACCCGGATGAATCCGCGCCCGTCGACCGGCAGGTCCGTGTGCTTCGCGACCACCGGATTCGACGCGTTGCCCGCGGTCCAGACGATCAGGTCCGAGTCGAACTCCTCCCCCGAGGACAGCACCACGTGACCGCCCTCGGCGGAGAGCATCTGCGTGTTCAGGTGCACGCGGCCCCCGCGCCGTTCGAGGTGCCGCACGACCCAGGCGCCCGGCTCGTCGGTGACCTCCGGGAGGATCCGTCCCATCGCCTCGACGAGGTGGAAGGACAGGTCGGACTCCGACAGCTCGGGGTACGACTTCAGCAGTGCCGTGGCGAGGGCGAGCGTCTCGCCGAAGCCCTCGACGCCGGAGAATCCGCCCCCGACGAAGGTGACGGTGAGCAGGCGCGCGCGCTCCGGCCCCCGGGGCAGCATCGATGCGCGATCGAACGCCGTCAGAAGGCGGTCCCGGATGGCCACCGCCTCCTCGACGTTCTTCATGCCGATGGCCTCGGTCGAGAGCCCGGGGACGGGGAACGTCCGAGTGACGGCCCCGGCCGTGACGACGATGACGTCGTAGCCGAGGACGAACGGCTCGCCCGCTTCCGGCAGGACGGTGACGCGCCGCTGCGCGTGCTCGATCCCGGAGACCGACCCGGCCACCACCCGCGTGCGGCGGAGGTGGCTGCGCAGGGAGACGGCGACGTGGCGCGGCTCGACCGATCCCGCCGCCACCTCCGGCAGGAACGGCTGGTACGTCATGTAGGGGCGCGGATCGACGATGGTGACCTGCGCCTCGCCACGGCGCAGCTTCTTCTCCAGCTTCCAGGCCGTGTAGAAACCGGCGTATCCGCCGCCGACGATGAGGATGTGCTTCACGGGATGACCTTCTTCCTGTCCAGTCATCAGTCCTGACCGGACAGGACGCCCCGCTGTGACTCCCCCGGACCGCCGGTCCGGGTCTCGGACCCGTGCCGGGCCGGCTTGCTCCTGCCCCTGCGTCATGTGGTCTGCTCGATGCACACCGTCCCGATCGGAGAGGTCCCCCATGCAGTCGTTCCCCGCCCCGCCCCGCCAGGTGCAGATCGGCGACGCCGCCGCGTTCGCCGGCGTCACTCCGCGGGCGATCCGCCACTACCACCGGCTCGGCCTGCTCCCCGAGCGCGAGCGGGGCGGCGACGGCCGCAGGCGCTACGGCTACGACGACATCATCCGGCTGCTCTGGATCCGCCGCCTGGCCGACGCCGGGGTCGCACTCGAGGACATCCGGGACGCCTTCGCCGTCGCAGCCCCGGCCGGCGCCGAGGACAGCGCCGACCGCGAGGACGAGGTCGCGGGCGTCCTCGCGCGGCTGGACGCCGCGCTCGCCGCGCAGGAGGAGGAGCTGCAGCGGAAGCGGGCCTCGGTCCGGCGCATGCGGACCCTCGGCGGCCGGCTGGGGCTGCTCGACGACATCGTCTCGCGCCGCCTCGAGGGCGCACCCGAGGGCTCGCTGCGCCAGGCCGACCTCGACAACCTGCTGGTCACCGAGCGGATGTTCGGCCCGCTGGGCGCCGTCTCCCAGGCCGGCCGCTTCGTGGTCCTGGCCGCCGATCCGGCGCTGCGGGCGGAGGCCGACCGCGTCGACGCCGCCGAGGAGGCCCTCGACGACACGGTCGCCGAGGACGACCCCCGGGTGGAGCAGGTGGCGCGGGAGCGGCACGCCTTCGAGGCCCGGCTGATGCGCGTCGTCGAGGAGTCCGGTCAGCTCGAGGAGGACGAGGCGATCTTCGACGCGTGGGACGAGGCGCATCCGCCCGAGGACCCCGCGCCGGCCCCCGATCCCGCACAGGGCTCCCGCGCCCGGAGCGCCGGCGAGATCATCCGGAGCCTGCCCTACGACGTCTCGCCGGCCCGCCTGCGTGCCATGGACCTGGCGATGCGGCTCGGGATGGAGGAGGCGCCGGCGTCCTGAACGGGGCCGGCGCCCCGCCTCTAGCCGAGCGGTACCGACTCGCTGACCACGGCCGTGTTGCCCTGCGCGTCCTTGACGACGACCGAGACGTACAGCTCGGCCGCGGCGAAGGCGCCGGGCAGGCGGTACTTCGCCGTGTCGAGGGTCGCGCTCCACTCGGCCGGTCCCCCGTCGACGGCGATCCTCTCCCCGTTGACGGACACCCGCACGCTGTCGAGCTCGCTGGCGTCCGTCGCCGTGCCGGAGAGCCGCAGGGCACCGTCGACGAGCGCGGCCTCGAGTGCCGCCTCGGGCGCGTCCGACTCGGACCGCCGCTCCGGCTCGGGGAAGGGGGAGGCCGCGAGGTCGACGGTCTCCCCGGCGAGCGCCGGCGTGCGGGTGGGCGCCTCGCGGTTGTGCGTGCCCGCCTCGTAGGCGTACGCGTAGCCGAGGAGCGCGGCATCGTCGTACGCGGGACCGGCGATCGTGAGGTTGACCGGCATGTGCGTGTCGTCCATCAGCCCCATCGGCACCGAGACCGTCGGGATCCCCAGCATCCGGAGGGTGTAGTTCATGTTCGAGAAGTAGTTGCCGTTCCGATCGGCCACCGTGTTGGCCTCGCGGTCGACGTCCGCGTCCGCCTCTCCGATGTCCGAGTTCGCCGGGAAGACGATCCCGTCGAGCCCCTCCGCGTCGAGCCACTCCTCGAAGTCGACCTTCCGGGTGTCCTCGAGCCCCTGGAGCGACTCCTGCAGTCCGTCGACCTCGGACCACTCCGCCGGCACGCCGTCCGCCACCGCGGCGGGGTAGGCGTCCATGTAGCCGCCGTAGCTGACACCGTCCTGCTCCGCGAGGGATCCTGGCGGGTTGGGGAACACCTTCGAGGTGTCGACCTGGGTCCACGACGTCAGCTCCGGGTCGCCGACGGCCTTGAGGAACTTCTCGGCCGCGTAGGGGTTGATGCGGCTGAACTCGATCTCCCCGAAGTCCGCGGGCATCAGGCCGCGGGACTCGGGCGAGACCGCCCCCACCCGGTCCAGGTCCTGATTGTGCTGGACGGGAAGGTCGACCTCCACGACCTCAGCGCCGAGGGCGCGCAGGTCGTCCGCCGCCTCGTCCCAGCTCGCCTTGATGGACGGCCGGATCCGGATCGGGTTCGACCCTCCGAGGTCCTCGCCGATGTACATCTTCGGCACGCCCAGGCGGACGCCCTCGAGCGCACCCGCGTCGGCCAGGCTCGTGAAGTCGTCGGGGCGCACGTCCTCGACGGACGGCAGGTCGACGGCGGTCTGGTCGCGCCAGAAGTCGTTCTCCGTGTTCTCGTCCTCGACCACGATCGTGTTGAGCAGCGTGAGCATGTCGTCGACCGTGCGGGTGTGCGGCACGACGACGTCGCGCACCGGGAACAGCGGCCAGTTGCCGCGGATCGAGATCATCCCGCGGGAGGGCGTGTAGGCGATGAGCCCGCTGTTCGACGCGGGGGAGCGCCCGGAGGAGACCGTCTCCTCGCCCATGCCGAACATCGCGAAGTTCGCGGCGGTGGATGTCCCGGAGCCGTTGGAGGAGCCGGAGAACCAGGCGGCGGGCAGGAAGTCGGCGTTGTAGGGGCTCTCGGCGCGGCCGTACACGCCGCGCTGCATCCCGCCGCCGGCCATCGGCGGCATGTTCGTCTTGCCGATCAGCACGCCTCCCGCCTCACGGATCTTCTCGACCGTGAAGGCGTCGCTCGCCGCGGTGAGATCGGCGAAGGCGGGAGAGCCCGAGGCGACGGTGAGCCCCTCGACCATGTAGCTGTCCTTGACCGTGTACGGGATGCCGTCCAGCGGGCCGAGGGTCTCCCCGGCCGCACGGCGCGCATCGGACGCCTCGGCCGCCGCCATCACCCCGGGGTCGAGGACGGGGATCGAGTCGAGCGAGAGCCCGTTGACGTCGTAGGCGTGGATCCGATCGAGGTACATCGCCGTCAGCTCGACGCTGGTCAGCGCTCCGGACTCGAGCGCGTGCTGCGCCTGGGCGATGGTCGCCTCCTCGAGGACGAAGAGGTCGGCGCGGGCGCTCGCGGAGTCGTCCGCGGCGTCGGGCGTGCACCCGGCGAGGACCAGCGCGCCGGCGGCGAGTGCTCCCGTCGCGGCGAGCAGCCGTCCGCGACGGCGAAGGGTGTTCGGATGCAAGGCAGTTCCTCTCGTAGGCGGGCAGGACGACAGTCGCAGCCCGCCGATTCCGCGCCGTGTCGGTCGTGTTACCCCTGGCGGACAGTTCTCGAGCCGAAGATGTCGGACAGGTTTCCCGCCGTGTTGCCGGGAGATGACGGGTCGCTCCCGAGCCCCGCTCCCGGAGCGGCGGGTACATTCGGAGCGTGCAGGACCAGCGGACGAGCCTTCGTGACGTGGCGCTCGCCGCCGGGGTGTCGGTCGGGACGGCGTCCTCCGCGCTCGCCGGCACCGGACGGGTCAGCGACGCCACGCGCGAGCGGGTCAAGCGCGTCGCGCAGACCCTGGACTACGCGCCGCACGCGGGCGCCCGCAATCTCCGCCGCTCCCGCGCGGGCTCGATCGGGCTCGTGCTGCCCCGGATCGACGCCGAGGACTCCTTCTACCTGGAGTTCGCGATGGGAGCCGCGGAGTGGGCGGCCACCCAGGGGGTCGCGGTCTCGATCATCACCGGCGCGATGCTCGACGACATCCCGCGGCTGCCGGTCGACGCCTTCCTCGTGCCGGACGTCGACGTGGACTCCCCCCGTCTCGCGGAGCTCGTCGCCGATCGGCGCCCGGTGGTCACGGCGGACACCGTCCCCGACGGGGCGCCGACCCCCTCTGCCGTCGTCGCGATCGATCACGGAGCGGGGATCCGGAGCCTCCTCGACCACCTCGTCGAGCGCGGTGCGACGCGCCCGGCGCTGCTCGCTCCGATGACCACGGTGATGTGGGGCCGCCGGCTCTGCGCGGCCTCCGCCTCCTGGTTCGAGGAGCGCTCGATCCCGGACCTGAGCGAGACGCTCCTGCCCGGTTCCTCCGACGAGACGGTCCTCCTGGCGGCTCGGCGACTGGCCGCCGCCGGAGCCGACGCGATCGTGGGCGTGCCGATGGGATCGGCCGAGCCGCTCGTCCGAGCCTTCGCGGAACAGCGGGAGGGGCGCCCGCTGATCGCCGGCTACGTCGACCACGCGGCGCTGAGGGCGGCGGGCGTCACCGCCGTCGACCTGCGCCCGCGGGAGGTCGGTGCCGCGTGCGCCCGCCTCGCGGTCTCGGCGACGGACTCCCCCGGCGCGGTCGCGGCCCCCTCCGTGCTCTCGATCGCCCCGGTCCTGGTCCCGCGCTCGAGCACGCAGCGGTGACCGCGGCGTCCCCGCGTCGCGGCGAGACGCTATGCTCCTGCAAAATCGTTTCGGCAGGGGAGGCACCGTGCTCGACACCGCACTCGCCCGGATCGTGTGGGCGGACGGCTCGGCACTGTCCGTCGTGAGCTCCGACGCCCTCGAGCCGCTCGCGGCCGCCGTCGGCGCGGACGTGGCGTTCGTGCCGGCGCCGTCCGGCACGGCGGGCGAGGGGGCCGCGGGCGGGTGCGACGCCGCCGGGATCGACGCCGTGCTCGCCGGCAGCGGCTGCCGGGTGGCGATCGTCGAGGCCGACGTCGAGCGCTTCCAGGAGGACCCGGCCCGTCGACGCCGCCTGGCGGAGAGGCAGCGCGAGCATCCCGGCACGGGGCTGTGGCTGGCGGTGACAGGCGTGCACGACTCCGACGCCATCGGCCGCGAGGTCGAGGCGGCCCGCTGGGCGGGCTTCCACACCGTCGGCGCCTCCATCGCCTCCCCCGCCGCCGCCCTGCTCACGTCGTCGATCGCGCAGGAGAGCGACTTCGTCCACATCGACGCGGGGAGGCTCGCTCTCGCCTGCTCCTCCCCGTCCGGCCGGCGGGACGCCCAGGAGCGGGCCGACGAGATCCTGTGGCACCCGTCCCTCCTCGCGATCCTGCGGCTGGCACTGACGGCCTCGGCCGCCGTGCCCACCTTCGTCAGCGTGCCCCCCTCCGCCACGGCATCGTGGCTGGCGGCGCTCTTCGGGACGGGCGCGCGCTGCGTCGCGCTCTCGCGCGCCCAGCAGTCCGAGCTCGAGGCTCTCGCGGTCGACCTCACCGCGGTCGACGCCGCCGCCCTGGCGTCCGCCCTGATCTCCGCGCGCGGAGCAGCCGACGCGCGACGCCGGGTGGACGCGGCGCTGTCCGCCCTCGGCTCCCGGAGCGCGCACGCCGCGACGTCCTGAGACGCGGAGTCACGCCCGTCCGGTCACCCGAGGACCTCCCGCAGCACCTCCAGCGCCCGCTCGCGGTCACCGACCCCGCCGCCCTCGTGCCCGCTGTACGGCCACACGTCGATCGACGTCTCGCCGCCGGAGACGTTGTGGGAGGCGAAGACCGTCGAGGGCGGGCAGATCGGGTCCATCAGGCCGACCGAGCGGTGCACCCGGCAGCGCAGCCGCTGCGAGAAGTGGACGCCGTCGACGTAGGAGAGGGTCCGCTCGACGGCGGCGAGGTCCTCGGGGCGGGTCGCCAGGTAGCGGGCGATCTCCACGTAGGGCGCCTCGTTCGTGATCGTCGTGGCGCGCAGGACGTCGGAGAGGAAGGGCACCAGGGCGATCGCGGCCCTCACCCGGGGACGCAGCGCCGCCGCGGCGGTAGCGAGCGCTCCGCCCTGGCTGCCGCCGAAGACGGCCACGCGATCCGGGTCCAGCCCGGGGAGCGACTCCACGGCGTCGACGGCGAGCGCCGCGTCCGCGATCAGGCGCCGGTAGTAGTACGTCTCGGGCGACTCGATGCCGCGGGTCGTGACCCCGGGGTACGCGGGTCCGCTGCCGTGGGGGTCGGGGGTGGCTCCGGAGCGGGCGAGGCGGCCGGCTCCCTGGCCTCGCGCGTCGACGACCAGGTGCGCGTACCCGGCGGAGGCGATCCAGAGGTGCTCGATCGGACGGCCCCGTCCGCTGCCGTACCCGGGGTACTCGATCACCACGGGGAGCGGGGCGCCCGGGTCGACCGCGGGGGTCACCAGCCAGGCGGCGATCGGCTCGCCCGCGAAGCCGGGGAACAGCACGTCCCGCACCCGCACCAGCGGGAGGCCCGCGTCGACCGGCGCGGCGCTGACGCCGGGGCCGCCCTCCCGCCCGAGCGCGAGGGTGGCCCGCCAGAAGGCGTCGAAGTCGTCGGGCTCCGCGACCTCCGCACGGAACTCGCGGAGGGCGGCGAGGGGGCGATCCGTGAACACCGGGTCAGCCTTTCAGACCGGAGTGCGCGAGCCCTTCCACGAACTGCCGCTGAGCGAGGAGGAACACGGCCAGCACGGGCACGACCGTCATCGTCGCCGCGGCGAGCTGCACGTCCCACATCTCCCCGCCGTAGGCGTCGGTGAAGCGGGTGAGCGCCTGGGGCAGGGTGAAGAGCTCGGGTGAGGTCAGGTAGACCGTCGGCTCGAGGTACATGTTCCAGGACCCGAGGAAGGTCAGGATCGCGACGGCCGACAGCGCGGGCTTGGACAGCGGCAGGAAGATGCGCCGCCAGATCCCGAAGCGGCCGAGGCCGTCCAGGCGCGCGGCCTCCTCGAGCTCGCCGGGCATCGCGATGAAGTACTGCCGCATGATGAACGTGCCCAGCACCGCCGGCGCTCCGACCATCGGCACCAGCAGCAGCGGCACGTGGGTGTCGATGAAGCCGAGCTGCCGGAAGATCTGGAACAGCGGGATGATCGTCACCTCCGTCGGCACCAGCAGGCCGGTCAGGACGACGAGGAACACCGCGTTGCGTCCCGGGAACGGGATCCGGGCGAAGGCGTAGCCGGCCAGGCTCGAGACCAGCAGCGTCACCACGGTGACCGTGACCGCGATGTAGAGGCTGTTCCAGTACTGGAGCGCGAACGGCTGGAACCGGAACGCCTCGGCGTAGCCCGCCAGGCTCGGCGAGTCCGGCAGCAGGGTCGGCGGGTTCGAGAAGATCTCGTTCACCGGCTTGAACGACGAGGCGATCATCCAGAACGTCGGCACCGCGAACGGCAGCACGAGCAGGATCAGCGTCACGACGAGCAGGGCGGTCATGAGCGGGCTGCGGCCGCGGCGGCGCTTGACGGGCGGCTCCGGGACGGCTTCGAGGCGTGGCGTGAGCGGGGTCCCCTGCTCGACGACGGCGTCAGTTCTCATAGAAGACCCATTTCCTGCGCAGCTGCCACTGCACGACCGTGAGGATCAGGACGAAGAGGAGCAGCATCAGCGAGAGCGTCGCGCCGTAGCCGATGTCGCTGAACTCGAAGGCCTGTTGGAACACGTAGTAGACGAGCACTGTCGTCGACAGCTCCGGCCCGCCCTCGGTCAGGACGGCGACCTGCGCGAACGCCTGCAGCGAGCCGACGATCGTGAGGATGGCGGTGAGGAGCAGGGTGGGCGAGATGAGCGGGAGCGTGATCCGGAAGAAGATCGCGCGGGGGCTCGCGCCGTCCAGGCGGGCCGCCTCGTAGAGGTCGCCCGGCACTCCCTGCAGCGCGGCGAGGAAGAGCACCATGTTGACGCCGACGCTGCGGATGACCTGCGTGACGATGACGCTCGCCATCGCGGTGGGTCCCTCCTGGAGCCAGTTCGGCCCGTCGAGGCCGACCAGCGAGAGCAGGCCGTTGATCGCGCCGTTGTCCTGGAGGAGGAAGCCCCAGACGAGGGTCCAGGCGACCACCGAGATGACGACGGGCGAGAAGAAGAGCGTGCGGAACAGGGCGCCGCCCGGGATCCTCCGGTTGAGCAGCACGGCCAGGCCCAGCCCGAGGGCGAGGTTCAGGACGACCACTCCCCCGGAGAAGACCGCGGTCGTGCCGAGCACCGCGCCGATGCTCGGGTCGTTGATCGCCCGCTCGTAGTTCTCGCCGCCCACGAAGGTCATGGAGCCGGTGAAGACGTTCCACTCGTTGAGGCTGAACCAGACCGCGAGCCCGACGGGCAGCAGCACGAACACGATCACACCGAGCAGCTGGGGCGCGATGAAGAGCCAGCCGGCGAGCGCGTCGCGGCGCCGGAGGTTCCAGTAGGCGCCGGCGGGAGCGGATCGGCGGCTGTCCGTCGAGGTCGCGGTCACGGGATCACTTCCCCTGGAGGACGGGCGCGATGGCGTCGCAGACGCCTCCGAGCACCTCGGCGACGTCGGCGTCGGCCGACCACATGCGGTCCAGCGCCGTCTTGCCGACCGAGGTGATCTCGGCGGGGCTCGTCACCGGAGGGGTGGCGGACACGTCGGCGAGCTCGTCGACCACGACGCGGTCGAGCTGCTCGGCGCTGAGGAGGGTGTTGACCTTCGCCAGCTCCTCACCGGACAGCAGCGACTCGCGGGGCGGCGGGAAGAACTGCGCGAGCTTGGCGGAGTTCTCCGGGTTGGTCATGAACGAGAGGAAGCCGGTCGCCTCCTCCACGTGGTCGCCCCCTGCGAGCGCGGCCATGCCGGCCTGGCCGATGTTGCCGTACTCGCCGGCGGGGCCGACGGGCAGCGGGTAGATCTCGAACGGGAACGAGCCGTCGAGCAGGCTCGCGCGCGAGACCTGCGCGGTCGTGAACGCGGCGTCGCCGGCGAAGAAGTCCGCCGTCACGCCGGGTCCGGGGGTCGCGCCGCTGACGTAGACCGAGTCGTGGAAGAACTGGAACGCCTCCACCATCTCGGGCGAGTCCATCGTGCACTGGGTCCCGTCGTCGCTCCACGGCTGGGCTCCCCAGCCCGCCCAGAGGTTCGCGAGGCTCAGCCAGCCCGAGAAGTCGAAGTCGCGGATGATGTAGCCGGCCTTGCCGGTCGACTCGTTGACGGCCGCGCCGATGCGGTCGACGTCCTCCCAGCTGAGCGTCGCGGGGTCGACGGTCTGCCCGGCCTGCGCGATGAGGTCCTGGTTCACGTACAGCGCGAACGGCGAGTTGGAGAACGGGTACGCGTAGAGCTCGCCGTCCTGGCTGAACGACTGCGCCACGCTGGGCAGGATGTCGTCGTACTCGTAGCCCTCGGTCCCCTCGAAGGTCTCGGTCAGCGGAGCGAGCGCTCCGGCGTCGATCAGGTCCTTCGCGATGTCGCCGACCCAGGCGAGGTCGGGGGCGTTGCCGCCCGCGGCCTGCGTGGTCAGGGTCGAGTTGTAGTCCGCGAACGGGAGGGACTCGAAGGTCACGGACTCGATCTCGGGGTGGTCGGCGATGTACTCGTCGGCCATCGAGTCGAACAGGGCGAGCTGCTTCTCGTCGGAGGTCCAGACGGACATCCTCAGAGCGACGGGTGCTGAGTCGTCCCCGCCGCCGGCGGCGCCGCAGCCCGAGAGGGCGGCGATCACTCCGACTGCGGCGAGCGAGGCCATCAGCTTCTTCGCTGGTCTCATCGTCTCTCTTTCTCCAATGGTCTTCTCGGTGTTCCCGGTCAGTACCCGACGACGTCGGGCCAGTGGGTCTCTACGCCGCGCGACTCGAGCCTCGCCTGCAGGCGGGCGACGAGGGCGGGGTCGGCGGCGATCTCGTGGGGCGACAGGTCCTCGGCGAGGGCGAGGGCCGCCAGCTCGCCGACGGCCTCGCCGATGTTCCACTCCACGGGGTGGAGGCGGTACGCGCCGTTGGTGATGTGCGTCGTCCCGATGTTCTTGCCCCCGGGCAGCAGGTTCGTCGGGGTGCGCGGCACGAGGGCGCCGAGCGGGATCTCGAACGGCGAGCACTCCACGTCGAGGTAGTTGTCGCCTCCGGTGGTCGGGTGCAGGTCGATCCGGTACATGCCCACGCCGACGGAGTCGTCGAAGCGCGCGGGGCTCCCCGTCCCGCGGGCGGCGACGGAGACGTCCTGCTCGCGCACCGTGGTGAGCGCGCGGATCCGGCGGGACTCGCGGATGTAGGGGGCCTGCGCGAGGCCGTCGGCGGTGCCCATCACGTCGCCGCGGAGCCGGAGCCCGGGCCAGCCGCGGCCGCCGTCGGGCCGGGGCGCCTCGGTCTGGAGCCAGTAGAAGTACGACAGCGAGAGCGCGCGGGCGCCGGCGAGGTGCTTCTCCGGCTCCGGCACGTCGAGGATCGAGCTGTCGAGGTAGTCGAGCATCGGCCAGTTCGCGAGCACGATGTCGCTGTCGAGCGCGCCCGGTCGGAGGGTCTCGGTCGCGAGGATCCGGCGGAACATCCAGAGGTCGGTGTCCCCGCCCTGCGCGCGCTGGTCGGCGGTGCGGGTGTCGCCCACGGCGTTGACGTGCATCGTGCGGGTCTCGGGGCGCAGCGTCCTCGGGTTCGGCGCGGTGAAGGAGAGGAGCTTCCCGCCCCAGAACGGCACCTCGTACTCGTGCCAGTAGTCGTAGTCGGCCGGGCGCTCGATGGTGTGGTCGCCGTCCGCGCTGTCGAAGCCGAAGCACCAGGTGACGGCCTGCACGTTCATCGGGTCGGCGACGGCGGGAGCGCTGGGCTCGCCGTGCTCGTCGCGCGACTCGGACCCCGTGACGTAGTCGACCTCCGCGAGGGGGAGCAGCTCCCCCGTCTCGGTCGCGTCGACCACGTACCGTCCGGAGACGGCGAGCTCCTCGCCCGAGACCGCGTCGCGCAGCAGGACGCGCTCGATCCGGCCCGGGCCGCCGTCGACGGCGAAGGGGACGACGCCGGTGACGACGCGGATCGCTCCGCTCGAGCGGTAGGGGGCGAGCATCTCGTCGAGCACGGCGACGGCGACGCGGGGCTCGGCGCAGAGCCGGCTCACGAGTCCGCGGCCGGGGTTCAGGCGGTCGTCGCGCATCGCCTCGGCGGTGAGGGGGTAGTTGCGGCGGTAGTAGCCGCGGATGCCGTCCCGGAGGCGCCGGTAGTCGGCGGTGACGCCGAACTGCTCGACCCAGGTGTGCTCGTCCGGCGGGACGCCCTGCGAGGTGAGCTGGCCGCCCAGCCACGGGTACTGCTCGGTCAGCACGACCGAGAGGCCGTTGCGGGCGAGGGCGATCGCCGCCGCCACTCCTCCGAGGCCGCCGCCGATCACGGCGACATCTGCTTGCATCGGGGTCACGCGTCCGCCTCGTCCTCGTCGACAGTCTGGGTCATCGGCCTACTACCCGCGGGTAATACGTATTGCCGGTTGGTTAGACCGTAACGCACGAGTGTCCGGTTGGCAACGGTCTCCGATGTTCCGAGCGATGCCGCGGCGACCCGCGGGCGTCCTCAGCCGGAAGCGGGCCGGATGTCAGGGCTCGGTGGCATGCTCGACCCCGAGCGCGGCCGGCGGGCGGCGGCGCGGAGCGGAGCAGCATGATCGGGTTGGATCTCACCGGGCGCACGGCCCTCGTCACGGGGTCGGGGCAGGGCATCGGGCTGGCCATCGCGACGACGCTCGCGGAGGCGGGCGCCGAGGTGATCGTGAACGCCCGCTCCGAGCGGTCGATCCGCCGGGCGATCGAGGCGGTCGGCGCGGCGGTGCCGGAGGCGCGGGTGCGCGGAGTCGCGGCCGACGTGTCGACGGAGAAGGGCACGGCCTCCCTCCTGCGCGCGGCCGCCGACGTGGACGTGCTCGTCAACAACCTCGGGATCTTCGGCTCCGCCGATGCGCTCTCCATCGACGACGACGAGTGGCGCCGCTACTTCGAGGTCAACGTGCTCACCGGCGTGCGCCTCACCCGCGCCTACCTCCCGGGGATGATGGAGCGCGAGTGGGGCCGCGTCCTCTACATCGGCAGCGACTCCGCCGTCGTCACGCCCGCCGAGATGATCCACTACGGAGTGTCGAAGACCGCGCTGCTGGGCGTCTCGCGCGGCTTCGCCAAGGCCGCCGCCGGCACCGGGGTGACGGTGAACAGCGTGCTCGCCGGGCCGACCCACACGGGCGGCGTCGAGGACTTCGTCTACGAGCTGGTCGACCGCGAGCTCCCGTGGGAGGAGGCGCAGCGCGAGTTCATGCGCCTGCACCGGCCGCAGTCGCTGCTGAAGCGCCTCATCGAGCCGGAGGAGATCGCCCACATGGTGGCGTACCTCGCCTCCCCGCTCGCCTCGGCCACCACGGGCGCCGCCGTGCGCGTCGACGGCGGCTACATCGACTCGATCGTGCCGTAGCGCGCGCTCCCGGGGCTTCCCGGGGCGCCGGCCGTCAGCGCGGAGGGGCGACCGAGCCGCCGGGGCGCCACGGGCCGCCGATGCGCTCCTGGAGGAGCGGCGCCGCCGGGTCGGCGAGGCGGGCGAGCAGCGCCTCCACTCCGCGGCGGCCGAGCTCGCGGCCGGGCGCGACGAGCAGGTCGAGCGCCGGGTCGGCCAGGTCGGCGACGTCGGGGTCGGAGGCGAGCAGGACGATCGAGAGGTCCTCGGGCACGCGCAGCCCGCCGTGCCGCACCTCGTGCGCGAACCCGACGGCGGCGCCCCCGTTGACGATCACCACGGCGGTCGCGGAGGCGGGGTCGAACGAGCGGGCGAGGGTGCGGCCACCGGCGGGCGACTCCTCGCAGCGCAGCAGCACGCCCTCGACGCCGCGGGCCGCGCAGGCGAGCGCGAACGCCTCCTGGGTGCGCGCGTAGGGGCCGAAGTCGGCCGCGGCGTCGCGGTCCGGGCCGAGCACGAGCGCCACCCGCGCGTGCCCCAGGCCGGCGAGCCGGCCGAGCGCCTCCTCGACCATCCCCTCGAAGTCGATGTCGACCCAGTCGAGGGCGGACGGGTCGCGGGTGCGCCCGATGAGGGCGAAGGGCGTGCCGGAGTCCCGCAGGACCGGCACGCGCTCGTCCTCGCTGGTGACCTGCATCAGCACGACGCCGTCGATCAGGCCGTCGGCGCGCAGGTCGGCGAGGCGGTCGGAGCCGCCGACCGTCGGCCACAGGACGATCGAGTGGTCCTGCTCCGCCGCGGCCTCGGCGGCTCCGAGCAGGAACGAGGTGGCGGTGTTGAGCGGCCGGCTCGACACGAGCGGATAGACGACCGCGACGATCCCCGAGCGGCGCCGCGCGAGGGCGCGGGCCAGGGCGTGCGGCCGGAAGCCGAGCTCGTGCATCGCCGCCCGCACCCGCTCGCGGGTCTCGGGCGAGACGGGCTTGGTGTCGTTGACCACGAACGAGACCGTCGCGATCGAGACCCCCGCGAGGCGCGCGACGTCCCTCATCGTGGCCACCGCGCCTCCTCCGCTCGCGCCGCCCGGCCGTGGTTGACGCGGGGCGGACGTCTCCCGCATCCTAGGAGACGCGGCCGGTAAAGCGGTTAACCCCGTGTCGGGCCGCCCACTGCCGCACCGTCTCCACCGTCGAAGAAGGAACACCGTGACCACACCCTCCTCCCCCGTCCGCGTCCTCGTCTGGGGCGAGAACCGCCATGAGCAGATCGAGGAGAAGGTCCGCGCGATCTACCCCGACGGCATGCACAGCACGATCGCCGACGGCATCCGCGAGAACCTCGGCGAGCGCGCCACCGTCTCCACCACCACGCTCGACGAGCCCGAGCACGGCCTCACCGAGGACGTCCTCGACGCCACCGACGTGCTCGTCTGGTGGGGCCACATGGCCCACGGCGACGTCTCCGACGAGATCGTCGAGCGCGTCCAGCGCCACGTCCTCTCGGGCATGGGCCTCGTCGTCCTGCACTCCGGCCACTGGTCGAAGATCTTCGGCAAGCTCATGGGCACCACCTGCACGCTGCGCTGGCGCTCGGAGCAGGACCGCGAGCTGGTCTGGACCGTCGACCCCACGCACCCCATCGCCCAGGGGATCCCGCACCCCTTCCTGATCCCGCAGCAGGAGATGTACGGCGAGTTCTTCGACGTGCCGGCGCCCGACGAGCTCGTGTTCCTCTCGACCTTCTCGGGCGGCGAGGTGTTCCGCTCCGGCATGACCTGGAAGCGCGGCCACGGGCGCATCTTCTTCTTCTCCCCCGGCGACCAGGACTACCCCGTCTACCACCAGGCCGAGGTGCGCCGCGTGATCGCGAACGGCGTCGAGTGGGTGCGCTCCTCGCGCCCCGAGCGCAGCCTCCCGGTGCTGCAGCGCTACGAGACCGAGGACTTCCACAACGGCCAGGACTACGAGGGAGCGCTCGTCCGATGACGGTCCGCCTCGTCCAGGTCGGCGCCGGCGCGATGGGCCGCGCCTGGATCCGCACCATCCGCGACTCCCCGGACGCCGAGCTCGTCGGCCTGGTCGACCTCGACGTCGACCTCGCCACGGCTGCCGCGGAGGAGGAGGGGGTCGGCCCGGTCGCGGTCGGCACCTCCGTCGCCGAGGTCGCCGCGCGCTCCGGCGCCGACGCCGTGGTCAACGTGACCGTGCCGCGGGCGCACCTGCCCGTCAGCTCGGAGGCGCTGTTCGCCGGGCTGCCCGTGCTCTCCGAGAAGCCGATCGCGCCGACCATCGCCGAGGCGCTGGTGCTCGCGGCGACGGCAGAGGCCTCGGGCCGGCTCCTGATGACCAGCCAGTCGCGCCGCTACTACGCGGCGATCACCGCCTTCCGCGAGCAGATCGCCGGGCTCGGGCAGCTGGGCACCGCCTCCGTGCACTTCGCGAAGGCGCCCCGCTTCGGCGGCTTCCGCGACGAGATGGACCACGTGCTCCTGGTCGACATGGCGATCCACGCCTTCGATGCGGCGCGGTACCTGCTCGACAGCGACCCGGTCGCGGTCTACTGCGAGGAGTACAACCCGGGCTGGAGCTGGTACGCCGACGGAGCCGCGGCGAGCGCCGTGTTCGAGTTCGCCGGCGGAGTGCGCTTCAGCTACACCGGCAGCTGGTGCGCCGACGGCCTCGAGACCTCGTGGAACGGCGACTGGCGCGTGAACGGGGCCGGCGGCACCGCGCACTGGGACGGCGACGGCGCTCCGGAGTGGCAGTCGCGCGAGTCGGAGGCGGTGCGGACCGCCACGCTCGAGCCCGTGCCCGAGGAGATCGCGGGCTCGCTCGCGGAGTTCGTGCGGGTG
Organism: Rathayibacter sp. VKM Ac-2805; assembly: GCF_009834265.1. Lineage (NCBI taxonomy): Bacteria > Bacillati > Actinomycetota > Actinomycetes > Micrococcales > Microbacteriaceae > Rathayibacter > Rathayibacter sp. VKM Ac-2805. The sequence continues at coordinate 347,053 of NZ_CP047185.1, read as the reverse complement.
CTGGGCTCGGGGGCGGTGCCCTCGGGCGAGGTGCACTCGAACGTGCGGAGCCTCGCGATGGTGGAGGCGGCGGTCCGCTCCTCCGAGACGGGCGCGCGGGTGCGGCTCGACGACGTGCTGGAGGAGGGGTACGCGGAGGCGCTGACGCTCGCGCGCGACGAGCGCGTCCGCGCGGCCCTCGGCTCCTGGGGCTCGGCCGCGGAGGGCCTCGCGCGCTGACCACGCCGCCTGGCGGATCTCGAGGCGTCCGTGCCGGCGTCTCGAGACCCCGCCCGGTCGCGGCTCCGCCACCGCGCGTTCGCCGGGCGGACACCTGCGGGCGGCGGGGCGTTCACCGGGGGCGGCCAGCGTGGGCGGGTTCCTTCGAAGCCGCTCAGGAGACCCGTGTCCTCTCGTCACACCCGCACCCGCACCGCCGCCCTCGCCCTCACCGTCACCCTCGCCGGCTGCACCCTCGGAGCCGCGGCCCTGCCCGCCTCCGCCGCGGGCGACTCCTTCTTCACCCGCATCGCCACGGTGCCGGCCTACCTGAACGCGGCCGACCCGTCCGCCGACTCCGCCGTCGCGGAGATCTCGAGCGCGTCGCCCGACGGCCGCCTGGTCTACTCGACGGACTCCGCCGGGCAGCGCATCGACGTCCTCGACATCTCGGACCCCGACTCCCCCGAGCCGCTCGGCGGCGTCGGCGTGGGCGGCGAGCCGACCTCGGTCTACGCGACCGGCGAGTACGTGCTCGCGGTGGTCGACACGAGCGACGGCGACTTCGCGAACCCCTCCGGCCACGTCAGCGTGCTGCACGCCGACGACCTCGCGCCCGTCGCGAGCATCGAGCTCGGCGGCCAGCCCGACTCCATCGACGTCACCACCGACGGCTCGACCGCGGTCATCGCGATCGAGAACCAGCGCGACGAGGACCTCGCCCCCGAGGGCGGCGAGGAGGGCGACCTCCCGCAGGCGCCCGCCGGGGAGCTCGTGGTGATGGACCTCGCGGGCGACCCCTCCGCCTGGGTGCCGGAGCACGTCGACTTCACCGGTCTCGCCGGCCTCGACACCCCGTCGGACCCGGAGCCCGAGTACGTCTCGATCAACCCGGCCGACACGGCCGTCGCCGTGACGCTGCAGGAGAACAACGCCGTCGCGATCGTCGACCTGGCCACCCGCTCCGTCACCGCCTCGTACACCGCGGGCACCGCCTCCGTCAGCGGCATCGACACGCTCGACGACGACTCGATCTCGCTGACCGGCTCGATCACCGACGTCCCGCGCGAGCCCGACGCGATCGGCTGGGTCGGCGACGACCACGTCGCGATCGCGAACGAGGGCGACTGGAAGGGCGGCACGCGCGGCTGGTCGATCCTCGACGCCGCGACCGGGGCCGTGCAGTGGGACGCCGGGAACTCGTTCGACCACCTCGCGGTGCGCCTCGGGCTCTACCCGGACAAGCGCTCCGACGCGAAGGGCTCCGAGCCCGAGGGCCTGCTCTCGGCCACCTTCGACGGCGTCCCCTACGTGTTCGTCGGCGCCGAGCGGGCCAACTTCGTGGCCGTCTACGACGTGTCGGAGCCGACCGCGCCGCGCTTCGTGCAGGCGCTGCCGTCGACGCCCGGCCCGGAGGGGCTGCTCGCCCTGCCCGAGCGCGACCTGCTGGTCGTCTCGAGCGAGACCGACGACGCCGAGGCCGCCGTCCGCGCGAGCGTGCAGCTCTACGCGCTCGGCGCCTCCGCCCCCGCGTTCCCGACCGTGCTGTCGGCCGACGTCGACGGATCGCCGCTGCCCTGGGGCGCGCTCTCGGGCCTCTCGACCGACCCGGCGGCGCCCGACCGCCTGTACGCGGTGAGCGACAGCGCCTACGCGCCGAGCACACTCCACTCGATCGACACCTCCGTCTCGCCGGCGCTGCTCGACACGACCCTCACGGTGACCGAGGGCGGCGAGCCCGCCGCTCTGGATCTGGAGGGGATCGCCGCCCGCGTCGACGGCGGCTTCTGGGCCGTGACGGAGGGAGGGACAGGCGACGGCAACGCGCTCCTGCGACTCGACGCGGACGCCGCGGTGACCGAGCGGATCGCCCTGCCCGCGGAGCTCGCCACCGCGCTGGGCAAGCAGGGCTTCGAGGGAGTGACCGTCGAGGACGGCGCCGCCGGTGAGATCGTCTGGACGGCGCTGCAGCGCGAGGCCTCGATCGACGCCGACGGAGTGGTCCGGATCGGGCGCTACGACGTCGCCGCCGACAGCTGGAGCTTCTTCGGCTACCCGCTGGAGGCCGTGTCCGGGGCGGACGGCGACTGGAACGGGCTCTCGGAGATCACGCTGACCCCCGCGGGCACGCTCGCGGTGATCGAGCGCGACAAGCTCAACGGGCCGGACGCCGCGCTGAAGGCCGTGTACACGGTGCCGCTGCCGACGGAGGCCGGCGCGGCGGTCGGCGAGACGCTGCCGATGCTCGAGAAGACCCTCGCGGTCGACGTGCTGCCCGCGCTGCAGGCCGGGAACGGCTGGACCCAGGAGAAGCTCGAGGGCCTCGGGATCACCGGCTCCGGCGAGGTGTTCGCGGTGACCGACAACGACGGCGTGGACGACGCGAACGGCGAGACGGTGCTCGCATCGCTCGGCTCCGCGGCGTCCGTGTTCGGGGCGGGGACGGTGCCGACTCCGGGACCGACTGTCGAGCCGACGGTGGCGCCGACGGCTGAGCCGACCACGGCGCCGACCGCGCAGCCCACTGCGCAGCCCACGGTCGCGCCGACGGCTGAGCCGACCGCGCCGCCCACGGCCGAGCCGACCCGCACGCCGGCTCCTGCTCCGGCCGGCGCCGTTCCTCCGCGGACCGGCTCGGGACTCGCGAGCACCGGCGTCGAGACGGGCTGGACCGCCGCGGCGGCTCTCGCCCTGCTCGCCGGTGGAGCGCTCGCGCTCGGAGTCACGCGCCGCCGCCGCGACGCGCGCTGACGGACGCCGACGGCCCGGGGGACAGTGTCCTCCGGGCCGTCGGCGTTCCCGCCGCGAGCGGGGCGGGTGGGGCGAGTGGTCGGGTGTCAGCTTCCGGTGTCAGCTTCCGGTGGGGGCGTCCTCGGTGTCGGGAGAGGTGCTCTCGGAGGGCGCCTGCGGGGCGACGGGCGCGGCAGGGCCGGAGCCGTCAGCGGGGGCCGGCGGGGCGGGGTGTCCGGCGGGGCCGCACTCGCCCGGAGCCGGCGGGGTCGGTGCCGTGCCGTCAGCGGCGGCCGGAGGCGTGGGCATCGTGCCGTCGGCCGGAGGCGTGGGCATCGTGCCGTCGGCCGGAGGCGTGGGCATCGTGCCGTCGGCCGGAGGCGTGGGCATCGTGCCGTCGGCCGGGGGCGTGGGCATCGTGCCGTCGGCCGGGGGCGTGGGCGCGTCGGTCGGAGGAGTCGGCGCCGAGCCGTCGGTCGGGGCGGCGGGCGAAGTCGGAGCGTCCGCGGGAGGCGTGGGCATCGAGCCGTCGGCCGGCGGCGTCGGCGCGGAGCCGTCGGTGGGCGGGGTCGGCGCATCCGTCGGCGGCGTCGGCGCCGTGCCGTCGGCGGGCGGGGTCGGCAGCGCGGCGGGGCCGGGGCCGGCGGGGCCGCACCGGCCGGGGCCGGGCGGGGTGGGAGCGGTGCCCTCGGCGGGCGCGTCCGTCGACGGCGCACCGGTCGACGGCGCACCGGTGGACGGAGCGTCGGTCGAGGTGGAGTGCAGCGGGGTGGCGCTGGAGGTCGGCGTGCTCGACGGCGTCGCGGCGAACGCGGCGGTCGAGCCGAGCGCGACGAGTCCGAGGGCGCCGACGGCGATGCCGATGGTCAGGGCGCGCTTCTTCGGACGGCGCGGCCCGAAGCTCGAGCCCTTCTCGGCGGGGGTGGTCGACTCGGTCATGGGTGTCTCCTCGTTCCGGCCCGGTGCCGACCCCGTTCGGGATCGGTTGCGGCCGGTTCCATCTCAGATTCGAAGGCGAATCTGAAGCCGGACTTAAGAACAGACCCTCCACAGCAGACGCCGGGTGCGCCCCGATCCGCGGCCCCTAGGTTCGACCACATGCCCTCCTCCGCCCGTGTGCTCCTCATCGAGGACGACGACGCCATCCGCTCCTCCGTCGAGTCCGCGCTGCGCAGCGAGCGCTTCACGGTCCGCGGTCTCGTCTCCGGCGAGGACCTCGCCCGCGAGCTGAGCACCTTCGCTCCGGACCTGGTGATCCTCGACTGGATGCTCCCCGGCCCGAGCGGCATCGTGCTCGCCGAGCGGATCCGCCGCAGCAGCGACGCGGCCGTGATCATGCTCACCGCCCGCGACGCCGTCGACGACCGCCTCCGCGGCTTCGACGAGGGCGTCGACGACTACGTGGTGAAGCCGTTCGTGCTCGCCGAGCTCGTCAAGCGCGTGACCGCCGTGCTGCGGCGCCGCGGCCGCATCCCGTCCGTCGTCGAGATCGGCGACCTCGTCGTCGACCCGGAGTCGGGCCGCGCCCGCCGCGGCGGCGTCGCCCTCGACCTCACCGCGACCGAGTTCCGCCTCCTCGCCTTCCTCGCCGGTAACCGCGGCCGCACCCTCACCAAGACCCAGATCCTCACGCAGGTCTGGGGCTACGACCACGTCGACCCGAACCTCGTCGAGGTGCACCTCAGCTCCCTCCGCAAGAAGATGGAGGCGCACGGCGACCGGCTCGTGCACACCGTCCGCGGCCTCGGCTACCGGGTGGAGGCGTGAGCCGCGCCCAGCCGGGCGCGCTGCGGACGGGCTCGCTCCGCCTCCGCACCGTCCTGGCCGTGCTCGCTCTGCTGGCCGTGCTGCTCCTGGCCCTCTCGGCGACGGTGCAGGCGGTGCTCGGCGAGCGCCTCCGCGACCAGATCGAGGAGCGGCTGCAGGACCGTGCCTCCGCCGCCGCCGCGCTGGTCGGCACGATCGCCGACGACGCCCTCGCCTCCCGCCTCTCGGCGCAGGGCGTCTCGGTGCGGATCACGAGCCCCGAGGGCGAGGACGTCGTGGCCGGGCCGAGCCCGGAGCAGCTGCGCCTGGGCCCGGGAGCCGCCGACCAGCTCGGAGAGCCGCCGTCGCCGCCCGGCACGAGCTCCTCCTCCGGAGCCGTCTCGCCCCGAGCCGCCTCCGCCGCCGTCACCGTCGTCTCGAGCAGCGTCGCCGCCGACGACGAGCTGATCACCCTCGAGTCGACCCTCAGCGACGGCACCCGCCTCGAGCTCACCAGCGAGGCCGGATCGGTCGGCAGCACCCTCGCGCAGCTGAACGGGATCCTGCTCGGCGCGTCGGCCGTGTTCCTCCTGCTGGCCGCGCTCGCGCTGATCGTCGTGGTCCGCGCGACCCTCCGGCCCCTGGAGCGGATGACCGACGTGGCCCGCGACATCGCGCACGGCGACCGCGGGCGGCGGCTGCGCCCCTCCCGTCCGCGGACCGAGCTCGGCCGCACCGCGATCGCGTTCGACGAGATGCTCGACGACCTCGAGCAGGCCGAGCGCAGCGCCCTCGCCGCCGAGGCGACGGCCCTCGCGGCGGAGCAGCGGATGCGCGCGTTCGTCTCGGACGCCGCGCACGAGCTGCGGACGCCGGTCGCCGGCATCCAGGCCGCCGCCGACGCGCTCGTCCGCGCCGACGGCGGCGAGCAGGAGCGCGAGCGCCTCTCGGTGCACGTCGTGCGGGAGTCGCTGCGCGCGGGTCGCCTCATCCAGGACATGCTGCTGATGGCGCGGCTGGACGAGGGCCTGGCTCTGCAGTCGCGTCCGCTGGACCCCGCGGGCGTCGCCGAGGCCGCGATCGAGCGCCAGGAGCTGCGCCGCCCGGGCCTCGCCATCGAGCTGCACCGGCCCGCCGAGCCGCTCCTGGTCAGCGCCGACGCCGACCGGCTGGCCCAGGTGCTCGGCAACCTCCTCGAGAACGGCGCCCGCTTCGCCCGCTCCCGGATCGACGTCGCCGTCGAGGCGGCCGCCGACTCCGTCACGATCACCGTCGACGACGACGGCCCCGGCATCGCCGAGGCCGACCGCGAGCGCGTCTTCGACCGCCTCGTCCGCCTCGACGACGCCCGCAACCGCGCCGACGGCGGCTCAGGCCTCGGCCTGCCGATCGCGCGCGGGCTGGCCCGGGCCCTCGGCGGCGACCTGGTGGCGCAGGCGGGACCGGTGGGAGCGCGGTTCCGCGTGACCCTGCCGCGCGCCCGCTGACCCGCAGGCCCTCCCGCTCCCCCTAGGCTCGACGGGCGCGCGGGCCCCGCTCCGCCGGGACGGCAGGAGTGGCTCCATGGACAAGGACGACGCGGAGCAGCGTGTCCGGCAGGCCCGCGACGAGGCCCCGAGGTTCGGGAGCGGTCCCCTGCTCGCCACCTTCACCGTCCGGCACCGCCGCGGACTCGACGTCGCCTTCGTGCTCGACGGCGCGGAGGGGGACTTCCAGATCGGCATGGGCGCCGCGTCCGACGACTTCCGGAGCGTCCTCACCGTCGGGGTCGACCGCGAGGACGGCCGCATCCGCGGCGTCTCCAGCTGGACCGTCGACGGCCGCGAGAGCCGCGTGCCCGTGCGGATCCTGCACCGCTCCGCCACCGTGATCATCGTGGAGGCCGCTCCCCTCCCCCTCGACCGGCGCCCGTCCTCGCTCAAGTGCTGGTCCTTCCTCCGCCGTGCCTCCGCCGACCACCACTCCGACGTGCTGGGATTCGTGTCCCCCGACCTGGCCGACCTCCCCCCGGTCCGACTCCTCACCGATCCGCGGGCGCGGCGCGGGCGCTGAGCCGGCCTCTCGCGCGAGGGGACGGATCCCCGCCCGACCCGCAGGCGCCGGTGCGATCATGCGCTGACGTGATCCCGCCCGGAGGTCCGCCCGACCCGGAGGAGCGCTCGTGACGCAGGAAGTGCAGTCGACCCGGCTGCGATCGCTCGGAAGCGAGGCGTTCTTCGGGGCGACGGTGGTCGTCGCGGCGGCGTGGTCGGGCGCTCGGGCCTACCAGCTCTACGGAGGGTGGGGCGTGGTGCTCGCGGTGGCGGCGGTGATCGTCGCGGGGCTCGGCTTCGGGCTCCGGCGGCGCGTCGAGGAGCGGTGGTCCCGGCCGAGCCTCGAGAGGCTGCGGGCCGAGCATCCGGACGGCGGCGTCACCGCGGTGCTGAACACTCCGGAGACGCTGGCCTCGCTGCGGACGCTCGCGGTCGCCGGAGCCGCGGTCGACCTCCCGGCGCTGCGCGCGGCGAAGCCGGACCCCGTGCTGCTGGCCGTCGTCACCTCGAGGGCGCTCTCGCTGTTCCGCGCCGACGCGGACCTCTCGCCGATAGCGTTCCTACCCCTCACCGCTGCGGACGCCCCCGAGTCGGTGACGGGCTACCACCACGGTCACGCGCTCGCGGCTCCCGTTCTCACGGTCCGGCAGCAGGGGACGGAGCAGCGGCTCGCCCTCTTCCCCGCGCGAGCCTGAGACGCGGCTCAGCCCGCACCCATGCCTACGATCACCGATCGCGCAAGCACCTGCTCGCGGGGCGCCCGCACGTCAGCATGAGCGGGATGGACACGATCGAGGAGGCGGGCGCCTGGGCGCGCGCTCTGGTGCGCCGCGAGTTCGGCATCGGCCTCGTCGACCTGGAGCCCGTCGTCGGCGGACTCGACCACGGAGCGCGCGTCTGGTGCGCGGCCGACGGCTCCGGGGCGCTGTGGAGCGTCAAGGCGTCGGCCCGCGACGGGCGCTTCGGACTCGCGCTCTCGGCGTCGCTGGGAGAGTCGGGCGTGCCGGGCGTCGCGGCGCCGCACCGCGCCTCCGACGGGCGCCCCTGGGCGGAGGACCGCGGGCTGCGGGTCTCGGTCGCGCCGTGGATCCTCGGCGAGGACGCGGTCGACTCCGGCGAGGACGCCCTCGACTGGGAGGGGTTCGGCGCGGTCCTGCGCTCCGTGCACGACGCCGAGCCGCCGACCCTCGCGCCTCCCGTGCGGCGGGGCATCCGCCGCGTCCGCCGTCCGCTCGCCGACCTCCTCGCCGAGACCGACGAGAGGATCGACGCGCAGCCGGAGTCCCGCCCCCGCCTCACCGCGCTGTGGCGCGCGAACCGCTCCCGCCTCGACGCCCTCGCCGACGCTGAGCGGCGGCTGAAGCGCGCCCGCACGCCCACCTCCCGCGTGCCCCTCCACGGCGACCCGCATCCCGGCAACGTCGTCATCGACGAGAGCGGCCGCCCCTGGCTGATCGACTTCGACGAGGCCACCGTCGCCCCGCGGGAGGCCGACCTGCTCCTGATCGAGCTGGGAGTCATCTACTCGCGGCCGATCAGCGACGTGCAGCGCTCGGCGTTCCGCGCGGGCTACGGCGAGGCCCTGATCGACGACGAGCGGATCGTCCGCTTCGGCTGCGTCCGCGCGGTCGAGGACGTGGCGGCCACTGTCGCGCTGGCCCTCGCCGACCCGGAGCCGGAGGAGCGCGAGGCCGCTCCCGTGCCCGCCTCCCGCCTCGGCCGCGCCGCCTCGGCGCTGCCCGTCCCCACTCCGCTCGACCTGCTCGCCGGCCAGCTCGGCCCGCACGGCCTCGTCTCGCTCGTCGAGACCGCCCTCCGCCGCCCCGCCTGACGCGGCCCTCCGACCCCGCCCCCGTCCGACCCTTCACAGCAGGAGACCACCCATGCGCAGACGATTCATCCCACTCGCCGCCGTCCTGGCGTCGACCGCCGCCCTCACCGGCTGCAGCGGCTTCGGCGGAGGAGGCGGCGGTTCGGCCGACGCCGACTCGATCACCTTCACCACCTGGGCCAGCGAGTCCGAGCAGGCGGCCTTCGAGTCGCTGATCACCGACTTCGAGGCCGAGCACGAGGGGGCGAGCGTCGAGCTCAACGTCGTCCCCTACGACCAGATGTTCAGCAACATCGACGCGCAGCTGTCGTCGGGCGAGGCCCCCGACGTGTTCCGCGTCGACTACGGCAACCTCGGCGTCTACTCCAGCCAGGAGCAGCTGCTCGACCTGACCGACCGGATCGACGACTTCGACTCCTTCACGCCCGCGTTCCAGGAGGCCGTCTCGTTCGAGGGGAAGCCCTACGGCGTCCCGCACCAGACCGACGTGTCGGCGCTGCTGGTGAACACGCAGCTGCTCGCGGCGGCCGGCATCACCGACGTGCCGACCACCGCCGACGAGGCGTGGACCTGGGAGGAGTTCGCCGACGCCTCCGCGAAGCTGCGCGCGAGCCTGCCCGCCGAGCAGTACCCGTTCGTCTACAACTGGCAGCTCGGCGGCACGCCCCGCTGGCTGAGCTGGCTGTTCGAGGCCGACGGCACGCTCCTGGAGGAGGACGGCACCACTCCGGCGATCGACTCCGCCGCCGGCGCGAAGGCGCTGGACTTCACGAAGAGCTTCTTCGACAACGACTGGGTCCCGCCGACCAGCTCGGTGAAGTCCGCCACCTACGCCGACTCCTTCTTCACGGAGCAGACCGCGGCGATGGCCTTCGCCGGGTCCTTCCTGGTGCCGGACATCGACGACCTCGCCGACTTCGAGTGGACCGCCACGCCGATGCCCGTCGACGAGCGCGGCGCGACCGACCTCGGCGGCAACGCCCTCGTCGCCACGGCCGACACCGACAACCCCGAGCTCGCGACCGAGTTCCTCTCGTTCATGACGCAGGCCGACACCATGGCCGAGTTCTGCGCGGCGACGAACGAGCTGCCCACCCGGTCCGACATCGACCCCGCGTCGATCGACTTCGCGGTGCGCCCGGACGTGATGCCCGTGTTCGTCGAGCAGGCCGCGACGATCACCCCGCGGGACGTGCAGCAGCTCACCTCGCCGTTCCTCGCGAAGATCTCCGTCGCGATGCAGGACCAGCTCGAGGAGGCGTTCGTCGGCGGACGCAGCACCGAGGAGACCCTCTCCGGCCTCGACGCGGCCATCCAGCAGGCGACCAGCTGATGACCGCCACCACCCTCCGCGGCCGGGCGGGCTCCTCCGCCCGGCCGCGGTCGGCCCGCAGGCGCGAGGCCCTCGCCGGCTTCGGCTTCGTCGGCCCGAACCTGCTCCTGATGGCGCTGTTCCTGTTCGTGCCGATCCTCTGGGCGATCCAGCTCTCGTTCCAGGAGTCGCGCGGCTTCGGCACGCCCGAGTGGGTCGGCTTCGCGAACTACCTGCGGATGGGCGCCGACCCGGTGTTCTGGCAGAGCCTGGGCAACACGCTCCTCTTCACCGCGGTCACCGTGCCGCTCGAGCTCGCCGGCGGCCTCGGCCTGGCCGTGCTGCTCAACTCCGTCCTGCCCGCGCGCGGGATCTTCCGCACGGTGATCGTGCTGCCCCTGGTGATCTCGGGCGTCGCCTCCGGGATGATCGCGGTCACGATCTTCAGCGAGTCCTCGGGCATCGTGAACAAGGTGCTGAGCTCGCTGGGCGCCTCGCCGGTCGCCTGGCAGTCGGACGGCTCCGCGGCGATGATCTCGGTGATGCTGACCGCGGTGTGGCTGCGGATCGGCTTCAACATGGTGATCTACCTGGCGGGCCTGCAGAGCGTCTCGCCCGAGCTCTACGAGGCCGCACGGATCGACGGAGCGACGCGCTGGCAGCAGTTCCGAGCACTGACGGTGCCGCTGGTCGGCCCGTCCACCTTCTTCCTGCTGATCATGAACGTGATCGCCTCGTTCCAGGTCTTCGACATCGTCTTCGTGATGACGGGCGGCGGCCCCGGCTTCTCCACGTCGGTGCTCGGCACCTACGCGTACCGCAACGGCTTCCAGGTCCGCGAGCAGGGCTACGGCGCCGCGCTCGGCGTCGTCATCCTGCTGGTCTCCCTCGCCTTCACCTATCTGCAGTGGCGCACGAGCCGCACGCGCGACCTCGTCGACTAGGAGCCCTCATGTCGTCCTCCACCGTCACCACGCCCGCCGCGGTCGCCGCGGCCACCGCCCGCGAGACCCCGCGCCGGCGTCCCTCCCGCCGCGACGGCTCCCGCTCCGGACTCGTCGTCCGCCTCGTCGTCGCGATCGTCGCCTCGGCGGTCGTGTTCTTCCCGCTGTACTGGATGCTCGTCATCGCCTTCTCGCCGCGCGGCGAGGTGTTCGCGCCCGGCCCGCCCCGCTTCTGGCCGAGCGAGATCTCGTTCGAGAACTTCGCGACGGTGTTCGCGCGCTTCCCCGTGGGCGAGTGGTTCGTCAACTCGGTCGTGATCGGGGCGTTCGTCACGGTGTTCACCGTCGTGGTGAACCTGCTGGCCGGCTGGGGCTTCGCGCGGCTGCGCTTCCCCGGGCGGAACCTGCTGTTCCTGCTCGCACTGGCCACGATGATGATCCCGGTGCAGGCGATCATGGTCGCGCAGTTCAAGCTCGTGACCGGACTGCAGATCTACGGCACCTACTGGTCGGTGATCCTGCCCGGAGCAGCGGCGGCCTTCGGGATCTTCCTCGCCCGGCAGTTCTTCCTCTCCATCCCGGAGGAGCTGATCGAGGCGGCGCGGATCGACGGCGCCGGCCACCTGCGGGTGTTCCTGCAGATCGTGCTGCCGCTCTCGAAGCCGCTGATCGCCGTCCTGATCCTGCTGACTCTGCTCGGCAGCTGGAACGACTTCGCCTGGCCGCTGATCGCCCTGAAGGACAACGAGCTGTTCACGCTGCCGATCGGCCTGCTCTACCTCAAGGGCCAGTCGACGCCGGACTACAGCGCGAGCATGGCGCTGGCGCTGGTGTCGGTGCTGCCGATGGTGCTGCTGTTCCTGTGCTTCCAGCGCTACTTCGTGCAGGGGTTCGCGCGCAGCGGCATCCGGTGAGGTCGGGCAGAGGCACGGGCGGCGGCACGGGTGGCGGCACGGGTGGCGGCACGGGTGGCGTGGAGCGGTCGCCGCGGCCGGGCGCTCCTGACCGGACGGGGCAGGAGAGGACGTGGAAGGAGAGGACAGAGCAGGGCCGGAGAGGACGGGGCAGGAGAGTGCCGACGGACGCTGCGGGCGGCGGGCGGCGGAGAACGAGAACCACGTGGAGGTCGTCCGGTCGTGATCTCCCGAGTTCGACGGCTCTCCTGCGTGGCGGGGGCGTCCGCCAGCCGGAGCGGGACGGGAGCGGACCGGGACGGAGGGGCGGACCAGGGACAGGGGCGGACCAGGGACAGGGGCGGACCGGGACGCGGTGGCCGACGCCCCGAAGCGCCGAAGCACGACGGGAGACGGGGCTCGAGGCTCGGAGCTCCGGGACTCGGGGCTCGGGGCTCGGGGCTCGGGGCTCGGAACTCGAGGCTCGACGAAGCGCCAACGTGCCGACGGACCTCGCGGCGCCGGAGGTGCGAGAGCGCGAGGGCGCCTGGGCGTGTCCAGGCACGGCGATGCACCGCCTCGCGTCCGACGGAGTGTCGAATCGCCCGGCAGGTCGGGCTGCGGATCAGAACGGCGGAGACGCGTCCACGAACCTCGGCCGCGTCGGCGACAGAACCGAGGGAGACGCCCGAGGTGACGACGGTCGCGACGACCACAGCAGCGAGGACGAAGATCGTGGCGGCTGCGGCTGCGGCTGCGGCTGCGGCTGCGGCTGCGGCTGCGGCTGCGGCTCCGGCTCCGGCTCGGGCTCGGGCTTCAGCTGCGGCTGCGGCTCCGGCTCCGGCTCCGGCTCTTGCGCCGATTGCGGCGTCGGTCGTCGCGTGGGCGGCAGCGGAGCCCCGGGCAGCGCCCGCGGTCGGTCGGTGATCCGACGGCCGGTGGGTGTCGTCCAGACGACGGTGCCGTCCGGATGGAGGGCGTAGGTCCAGCGGTCGCCGTGGCGGACGTGGTGGTGCGCGACGCAGAGCGAGGCCAGGTTGCCGAGGGCGGTCTCGCCTCCGTTCCGCCACTCGAGGGTGTGGTCGGCCTCGGCCGTCGAGGCCGAGCGGGTGCAGCCGGGGAACCGGCAGGTCCGGTCGCGCAGCTGCAGCTGGAGGCGCATCCGAGGGGGCGGGACGCGGAGGGTCCTGCCGACCGACGTCACCACTCCCGTGTCCGGATCGGTCAGCACCCGCGTGAAGGCGGCCGCCGTGCGCACGAGCTCCCGGGCGACGTCGGCGGGGACGAGACCGTAGCCGTCGAGTTCGGCCGGCGCGTCGTCGAGGCCGACCGCGGTGCTGGCGGCGAGGGTGAGGCGCACGTCGGCGCGGACTCCGGAGACCGAGGCGGGGCTTCCGAGTACAGAGGCGGGGATTCCGCTCGCTCCTTCGCCCGAGGATCCGTCGCCCGAGGATCCGTCTGCGGAGATGTCGCCGTCGATGAGCAGATCGACGAGTGCGTCGGCCCGCAGCTGCGCGAGCGTCCGGCCGTCGCCGAGGGAGATGTCAGCGTCTCCACCGGCGCCGCCACCCGTCTCCGCGCCGAGCACGGCACCAGCACGCGCACCAGCACCAGCACCAGCACCAGCACCAGCACCAGCACCAGCGTCCGTTCCCGCACCGACTGCTACCCGGGCATCGCCACGGGCACCAGCACCGCTCTGTGCAGTCGCAGTCGCAGTCGCAGTCACACTCGCACTCGCACTCGCACCTGCACCTGCACCTGCACCTGCACCTGCACCTGCACCTGCACCTGCACCTGCACCTGCACCTGCACCTGCACCTGCACCGAGCCCGATCCTCGCCGCGTCCGCCCCGTCGCGGAGCGAGCGGGCGATGCGGTCGAGACGGTTGTAGGCGCCGACCGCGACCGGGGCCGGCAGCAGGGCGCAGAGCGTGGCCATGCCGTCGGCCTCGGCGCCGAGCCACACGCTGCGGTCCTCGCGGGCGCGGGCGTGGCGCTCGGTGAACGGCTGCTCGTGCAGCTCGTCGCGCAACCGCGCCACGGTCCGGCGGAGCTGGGTGGGCGTCTGCGTGAGCGCCGCGGCGGCGGCCCGCTCGTCGAAGGGCGCGCGCGACGGAGCGGGGAGGGTCGCGGCGGCGGCGCAGACGACCTCGCCGGCCTCCCAGAGGATCCGGGCCTCGGCCAGGAGGGTGCGGGTCTCCGGGAGGTCCTCGATGAGGAGCCGAGCATGCTCGAGACGCCGAGACGCCGCGCGCTCCGACATCCCGAGCGCAGTCGCGAACTCGGCTCGGATCGAGCGCTCCACGAGGTCTCCCGCCTCGCTCCGGGAGAGACGACTCCCCCGCGCGAACGACTCCGGCACGAGCAGCGCCGCCCGGTACGCCGTGTGCAGGGCGACCGCCCCCGCGAGCAGCACCGGTGCCGAGGAGCGGGCGAGCCCCGCCGCGAGACCGGCGAGCGCGCGCACCGCGTCGAGCGTCCGCGCCGTCTCGCCCGCCTGCACCGCCTCGACCGCCTGCACCGCGTCACCCGAATTTGTCATACCTGTATTGAATCAGCGACCACCGACATCGGGCCGGGGCCCATGACCAGGATCGGGACAACGGAGCCGGTACCCCGCCTGTGGAGGGACGGACCGCCGGCGAGCGCGGGCTCGCGCACCGCTGTCCGCGCGATTCCTGAGCCGAGCACCAGCCCGCGCCGCCCGCCCCGCTCGAACCCGTCCGCTCGAACCCGCCCCGCTCGAACCCGCCCCGACCCGGCCGCCCCCGGCTCCGCTCGAACCCGGCCCACTCGAACCCGCCCCGACTCGGCCACCCCCGCCCGCTCGAACCCGGCCCGCTCGAACCCGCCCCGCTCGAACCCGGCCCGCTCGAGCCGGCCCGACCCGGCCAACCCGGCCCGCTCGAACCCGCCCCGCTCGAACCCGCCCCGACCCCACCGCCCCCGGCTCCGCCGGACGCTCCGCTCCCGCCGTCTCAGGCCGTGAGTCCGCCGAACAGCAGCGACACCGTCATCGCGATGATGACCGAGTCGAAGGCGGACGCGATGACGACGTTCGCGCGCACCAGGCGCCGGCCCTCGCTCGAGCGGATCTCTGCCGAGACCGTGGCCGCCGTCGTGGACAGCAGGAGCGCGAGGGTCGCGTCGTCACTGAAGTGCGGCGCCTCCTCGAAGGCGGAGCGCACCTGCGACCGCCGGGGCGACCGCGACTCGAGGCGCAGGCAGGCCTGTGCGACCGAGAAGACCATCAGCACCCACGAGCTCGCGACGGCGAGCAGGGCGGCGGCGATAGAAGGGGGCTCGCTGCGGGACTCCGTCCTCTGCGCGATCGCCACCGTGACCGCGATCGCCACCGTGACCACGATCGCCCGCACCGCCGCCGGCAGCGTCGTGCCGGTCGCCCCGGTCGCCCCCGCCATCCGCGAGAGGAGGCGCCGCTCGCCGCGCGCCTCCTCCTCGGCGGTGCTCCGCAGCGCCTGCTCGTCGAGGCGCGAGAAGGAGGCGGCGCTCCGGAGCGCCTGCTCGTCGAGGCGCGAGTACGAGGCGGCGCTCCAGCCCACGGAGAGGGCGGTGGAGAGCGGCCGGCCGAGCAGAGAGACCGGAACGAGGGTCGCCGTCGCATCGACGGCCCCGTCGCCCGGAGCGGGTGTCCCCGTCGCCAGGACGAGCAGCACCACCACGATGGTGACCAGGAGGCTCACGCTCACCCGGAACAGATCGGAGCGGGATCGTCTGCGCGCGGTCATCGCCGCCCTCCCCGTCAGGGGCCCGGAGCGCGCCCCGAACAAAATCCACGCCGTTCCGTCCTGCCGCGACCCGTGCGTCACCAGGCCATTCGTTGCAACCAACAACAAATCCCCTGAGCACCCGGCAGAATGGACCCATGACCTCACGGAGCAACTGGGCGGGCACCTACGAGTACCGCGCCGCCGCCATCATCGAGCCGGAGTCCGTCGAGGAGGTGCAGCGCCTCGTCCGCGAGAACGAGCGCGTCCGCGCCCTCGGCAGCCGCCACTCCTTCAACTCCCTGCCCGACACCCCCGGCGCACTGCTGCACCTGGGGCGCCTCGCCTCCGACCCCGTGATCGACGCGGAGGCGAGCACCGTCACCGTCGGCGGCGCCACCCGCTACGGCGTCGTCGCCGCACACCTGCACAGCAACGGCTACGCCCTGCACAACATGGGCTCGCTCCCGCACATCTCGGTCGCCGGCGCCATCGCGACCGGCACCCACGGTTCGGGCGACCGCAACGCGAACCTCTCCTCCGCCGTCTCTGCCCTCGAGCTCGTCACCGCCGACGGCTCGCTGCGCACGATCCGCCGCGGGGAGCCGGGCTTCGAGGGCGTCGTCGTCGGCCTCGGCGCCTTCGGCATCGTCACCCGCGTGACCCTCGACATCCAGCCGACCTTCGACGTCCGCCAGGACGCGTTCGTCGACCTGCCCTGGGAGCGCGTGCTCGACGACTTCGACGCGATCACCTCCTCCGCCTACAGCGTCAGCCTCATGACCCACTGGTCCTCGCCGACCGTGGAGCAGCTGTGGCTGAAGACCAAGGTGGCGGCGGGATCCGTCGCCGACGTCGACGTGACGCACCTGGGCGCGGTCGCCGCCTCCGCGAGCCTCTTCGCCGTCTCGGAGGGTGTCGACTCCAACCTGAACCCGTTCGGCGGCTCCGTCGGACCGTGGTCCGAGCGCCTGCCGCACTTCCGCCTCGACCGCGAGCCGAGCGCGGGCGACGAGATCCAGAGCGAGTACATGTTGCCGCGCGCGAACGTCCGCGAGGCGATCGTGGCGCTGCGCGCGATCGGCGAGCGGATCGACGACGTCCTGCTCATCACGGAGCTGCGGACCATGGCGGGCGACGACCAGTGGCTCTCCCCCGCCGGAGGCCGCGACAGCGTCGGCGTGCACTTCACCTTCAAGAAGGACCGCGCCGGCGTCGACGCCGTGCTCCCCGCCGTCGAGGGCGCGCTGCTGCCGCTCGGCGCCCGGCCGCACTGGGGCAAGCACTTCCTCGCCGGAGCCGACGAGATCGCGCCGCTCTACCCGCACCTCGAGGAGTGGCGCACCCTCCGCTCCGAGTGGGACCCCTCGGGCCGCTTCGCGAGCGACTTCCTCCGCGACCGCCTGCTCGGCTGAGCGGCACCCGCCCCGCGGGACCAGGCAGGTTCCGCGGGACGGGGTTCACAGGACGTGGGTCGCGGGACGGGGCTCACAGGACACGGCTCGCGGCTCGCGGCTCGCGGCTCGCGGCTCGCGGGATGCGGGATGCGGCCTACAGGACGCGGGTCACAGGCCGCGGCTCACAGGACGCGGCTCAGAACAGGCGGGCCGCGTCGGCGGGCTCGACGAGGTCGCGCACCAGCGCCGGGATCCGCTTCCGGAACGGGAAGAACCCCCGCGACGCCGACGGCCACGCCGCACCGTCCCAGCGGCGGCGCACGGTGACGAGCGCGACCCCCTCGTCGGCGAGAGCCGAGCGGAGCGCCTCCACCCGCTCGCCGACGGGCCCGACCGGCGCGTACGGAACGACCACGGTGTCGATCCGCTCGGAGACCGCCCAGTCGACGACAGTTGCGGGACGCGCGTCCGCGAGCACCCTCGCCGGCCGGCCGCTGGAGTCGGAGGTGCGCTCGGCGGCGTCGGCGAGCGCCGCGGCGGTGAAGGCGGCGACCGCGTCGGAGTCTCCGGACGGCGAGCGCCCGCTCGCGTCCCCGGCGACGGCGCACGCCACGAGGCGCTCGGCCAGACCCGGCTGCTCGGCGAGCAGGCTCTCCGCCTCGAGGTCCTCCTCGTGCAGCAGGAGGCCGGGGCGGCCGCCGACGGTCCCCACGACGTCCTCCTGCTCGAGCGGTGCCCGCGGCGGGAAGGGCTCCTCGGTGAGCGCGGGGGCCGTGGTGGCGAGGCCGCTCGGCGAGAAGCGCCCCTCCGTGTAGCGGGCGATGTTGGACGCGGAGGCGAGGTAGGTCTTGCCGGGAGTCTGCAGGCCGGCGACCCATCGCCACGACAGGGTGTTGGACGCGGCGTCGCCGTCCAGCAGGTGCCGGTAGAAGAAGTCGGCGCCGAGCTGCCAGGGCAGTCCGAGGGTGAAGATCCAGATGCTCGCGAACCACATGCGGGTGTGGTTGTGGAGGTACCCGGTCTCGACGAGCTCGCTCACCCACGCGTCCATCGCGTCGATGCCGCTGCGTCCGCCGATCGCGTCGAGGTAGCCGGGCGGAGGATCACCCGCGGAGGAGTCCGCCACCTCGCGGCGGTAGCGGCGCCAGACATCCGGGTTCTGCTCGAGCCAGCCCTTCCAGTAGGTGCGCCAGAACACCTCCTGCACGAACTTCTCCGCGGCGGTCAGGCGATGCCGCGCGAGGACCGCGGCGACGACCTCCCGCTCGGTGACGAGGCGGTGGCGGAGGTAGGGCGAGAGCCCGGAGACGTTGTCCCGGGACGGTCCGAGGTCGTGGTTGCGGTCGCGGGCGTAGGCGGAGCCCGCGCGGGCGACGAAGTCGTCGAGCGCCTCGAGGCCGGCGGCTCTGGTCGGGATGAACATCGCCCCATCATCGGCGTCGGCCCGGTGAGAACACCGGCGGCGGCCTCCCGAGTGCGCTCCGGGGACGGAGGCGCCCGCCGCGCGCTCGTCAACGGGGTGACCGGCGCCTCCGACCCGACGTAGCGTCGGAGGACGAGAGGGAGGCCGCCATGCCCCGCGAGGAACAGATCCCGTCCACCATCGAGCGCTCCGACGAGCACGCGCAGAAGCTCTGGTCGGCCGCGCACGACTCGGCCGTCGACAGCTACGGCGACGGTGAGCGCGCCCACCGCACGGCCTTCGCCGCACTGAAGCACGAGTACGAGAAGGTCGGCGACCACTGGGAGCGCAAGGCCGAGAGCGGCCCCTCCGACTCCCGCGCCGAGGGCCACGGCCGCTCCCCCGGGGGCGAGACGGCGGGCGGAGTGGACGCGAACGCGACCAAGGCGCACCTGATGGACCTCGCCAAGCGCCTGGACGTCTCCGGCCGCTCGCGCATGACGAAGGCCGAGCTCGTCGAGGCCCTGCAGAAGGAGAGCACTCGACGGACGCGCGACGCGCGGTAGGGGCAGGGGGCGGGGCCGGGAACACCCGCCCCGCCGAGCCCCGGCCCCGCTCAGTCCAGCGCGTCCCGGACGGCCGCCATGCCCAGCTCCAGCTCGGCGAAATTGGTCGACAGCGGCGAGAGGCCGATCCGGATGCCGTCGGGTCGGCGGAAGTCCGGCACGATCCCGTCCGCCTGCAGCCGCGGGACGAGGCCGGCGAACGACTCGTGCGCGATCGTCACGTGCGAGCCGCGCCGGGCGGGGTCGAGCGGAGTCGCCACCCGCACCCCGCGCGGCACCAGCCACGCGTCGGCCAGCTCCAGCGCGTACGCCGTCATCGCCTCCGATTTCGCGCGCACCGCGGGCATGCCGACCGAGGCGATCAGCGCGATCATGTCCTGCATCGCGAGCATCCCCGTGATCGGCGGGGTGCCGCTGAGGAAGCGCCGCATCCCCTCGGCCGGACGATAGCCGGGTCCCATCTCGAACATGTCGGCGACGCCCATCCAGCCCTGCACCGGCTGCGCGAGCGAGCCCTGGTGCCGCGACGCGACGTACGCCCACGCGGGCGCCCCCGGGCCTCCGTTCAGGTACTTGTAGGAGCAGCCGACCGCGAGGTCCGCGCCCCACTCGTCGAGCTCGAGCGGCACCGAGCCGACGGAGTGGGAGGCGTCCCAGAGCACGAGCGCGCCGGCCTCGTGCGCCTGGGCGGTGATCGCCGCGGCGTCGGCGAGGAACCCCGAGCGGTACGCGACGTGGCTGAGCAGCACCAGTGCCGTCCGCTCGCCGAGCACGGGGGCGAGGTCGTCGGGGCCGACGCCGCTCCCGGGGTCGGAGTCGATCCAGCGGAGAGTGCTGCCGGTCTCGGCCGCGATGCCCTCCAGCACGTACCGGTCGGTGGGGAAGTTGTCGGTGTCCACGACGATCTCGTCGCGCCCCTGCTCCGCCTGGCGGGCGATCGCCGCGCGGGCGAGCTTGTAGAGCAGGACGGTCGTGGAGTCGGCGACGATCGTCTGGCCGGCCGCGGCTCCCAGCACCGCGGAGCCGAGGGCGTCGCCGACCTCGAGCGGCATGTCGAGCCAGCCCTCCTCCCAGCCGCGGATGAGGCGGCCGCCCCACTCCTCCTCCGCGAACCGCGCGAGCCGGGCGACGCTCGCGCGCAGCGGCCGGCCGAGCGAGTTGCCGTCGAGGTAGGAGCGGACCTCGGGGGTGCGGACGAACAGCTCGGGGCAGTGCGCGAGCGGGTCCTTGGCGTCGAGCGGATGCATGCCCTCACCCTAGGTCGCGGGCGCCGGGCGCGACGCGTGCCGCCGGGGCCCCGGATGCGTGCCGCCGGGGTCCCAGACGGGTGCTGCCGGGGCCCCTGACGCCGCTCGGACGCCGCCCACCGTCCAGAAGTCGTCGCACTCGGCCGCGACCGCGACGACTCCCGAGCACTCGCGAACCCTCACCCCGGAGCCCCCCACTGTCCAGAAGTCGTCGCACTCGGCGTCGACTGCGACAACTCTTGAGCACTCGCAAGCCCTCACCCCGGAGCCTCCCCCACTGTCCAGAACTTGTCGCACTCGGCCTCGACTGCGACAACTCCTGAGCACTCGCGAGCCCTCACCCGGAGCCCCTCCCCCCACTGTCCAGAAGTCGTCGCACTCGGCGTCGACTGCGACAACTCTTGGGCACTCGCGGACCCGCAGACGCGAGCCGGTCGCCACTGCTCCGAAGTCGCCGTACTCGCGCTCCAGTACGGCCGCTTCCGCGTGGTCGCGAGCCGCCGGGCCTGTCCCAGCGGTCGTCGCCGAGTGCGCAGAAGTCGTCGCACTCGAGCTCGAGTGCGACAACTCCTGGACAGTCGCGGGAGCCGGAGGAGAACGGAGCGGGAGCCGGAGGAGAACGGAGCGGGAGCCGGAGGAGGACGGAGCGCGAGCCGGCGAGCGCCCCCGGACCCGCGAGCACGGCCGCGCACCTGGGAAGTCAACGGGCGGACGCCGCCCTCCGCCCCGCCTAGCCTCCGAGGACGGCCCCCGCCGCCTCCCTCGACCCCTGGAGCCCCTCCGTGACGCATCACGAGCACAAGCACGCCGCCACCCCCACCGCCGCCACCCGGACGCCCGCGCCCGCGCCACTCACCCCCGCACCCTCCGCCTCCTCCCGCCCGGAGCCCCGCGCATGAGGGTCACCGACACCAGCGACCTGTGGTGGCGCACCGCCGTCTTCTACAACCTCGACGTGAAGACGTTCATGGACTGGGACGACGACGGCGTCGGCGACCTCGAGGGCCTCGTCCACCGGATCGACTACCTGGCCGAGCTCGGCGTCAGCTGCCTCTGGCTCGCGCCGTTCTACCGGTCCCCCGGCCGCGACAACGGCTACGACATCAGCGACTTCTACGGAGTGGACGAGCGCTTCGGGCATCACGGCGACGTCGTCGAGGTGATCCGGACGGCCCACGACCGCGGGATGCGCGTGATCGTCGACCTCGTCGTCAACCACACCTCGGACCAGCACCCCTGGTTCCAGGCCGCCCGCTCCTCCCCCGACAGCCCGTACCGCGACTACTACGTCTGGCGCGACGAGCCGCCCGCCGATCAGCCCGCGAACGTGTTCCCGGACGCGGAGGACGGCGTCTGGTTCCGTGACGAGGAGGCGGGCCAGTACTACCTGCACCACTTCTACCGGCACCAGCCCGACCTCAACACCGAGAACCCGGCCGTGCGCGACGAGATCGCGAAGCTCATCGGGTTCTGGCTGCAGCTGGGCGTCGACGGCTTCCGGGTCGACGCGGTGCCGTACCTGATCGAGCCCGGCGCCCGCGACGAGCACGAGTGGCTGCGCCTGCTGCGCCGCTTCGTCTCGCGGCGCTCCGGCGAGGCGATGCTGCTGGGCGAGGTCAACGTGACCCGCGAGGAGCAGCTCGGCTTCTTCGGCGGCGAGGACGCGGACGAGCTGTCGATGCAGTTCGACTTCATCGGCAACCAGCGCCTCTACCTCGCGCTGGCCCGGGAGGAGGCGGCGCCGCTCGTCGAGGCGCTCGCGAGCCGCCCCGAGATCTCCGTCGGCAGCCAGTGGGCGAACTTCGCGCGCAACCACGACGAGCTCACCCTCGACCAGCTGAGCGACGACGAGCGCGACGAGGTCTTCGCGGCGTTCGCTCCGGAGCAGTCGCAGCGGATCCACGGGCGCGGCATCGTCCGCCGCCTCCCGCCGATGGTCGACGGCGACCCGCGCCGCGTCCGCCTGGTCCACAGCCTGGTCTTCTCGCTGCCCGGGACCCCGGTGCTCTACTACGGCGAGGAGATCGGGATGGGCGAGAACGCCGACATCCCGGGCCGCAGCGCCGTGCGGACCCCGATGCAGTGGAGCAGCGCCGCCAACGGCGGGTTCTCGCGCGCCGACGCCGCCGACCTGATCGCCGCCCCTCCCGGCGGCGGCTTCGGACCCGAGCACGTGAACGCGGCCGCGCAGCTCCAGGATCCGGACTCCCTCCTGGCCCACGTGAAGGGCCTCGCCTGGCTGTACCGGCGGTCGCCGGAGATCGGCTGGGGCGAGTACACGCACCTCCCCTGCGACGAGCCGAGCGTGCTCGCGCACCGGATGTCCGCGTCGACCGGCACGACCGTCGCGGTGCACAACCTGGCGTCGAACCCGCGCACGGCGCACCTGACGCTCCCCGACACCCCCGCCGGGGCGCGGCTGGTCGACTCCCTCGGCGGCGAGTCGCTCCCGCTCGGCGAGGACGGCGCCGTGTCGGTACCCCTCGACGGCTACGGCGCGCGCTGGTTCCGCGTGGTCACGGAGGAGTCGCGCCGGCTGGTCTGAGCGGCGTGCCGGCCTCCGGACGTCGTTCCGCAGGCCGCTCGTCGCGCGCCCGCCGCTCCCACCCGAGAGTCCGGAAGTTGTCGCAGTCGACCTCGAATGCGACAACTTCTGGAGTCTGGCGGTGGAGTGCACGCGTGCAGCGACCGCGCTCGATTCGCGCTCAGCTCGGTCGGCTCGACTCTCCGAAAGTCGTCGCAGTCGACCTCGAGTGCGACAACTACTGGAGTCTCGAGAGAGGCGGAGCAGCGAGACGGGTGGACGAGAGCGCGCTCCAGACGAAACGTTGCACACGAGCATCCGAAGCCCGGTTGACGACGCCACGTCCTCCCGCCTACCGTGAAGCGCAACGTTTCGCCCGCCGCCGCACCAGGAGGATCCGCATGGCCCCCACTCCGCCGAGCCACCGCGTCCTCGCGAGCGGCGGCCGCATCCCCGCGATCGGCGCCGGGACGTTCGGCTCCGACCGCTACGACGCCGAGACCGTCGGCCTCGCGGTCGAGCACTCCCTCCGCGCCGGCTTCCGCCTCCTCGACTGCGCCACCGTCTACGGCAACGAGCCGCGCGTCGGCCGGGCGATCGCCGACTCCGGAGTCGACCGCGACGAGCTCTTCGTCATGTCGAAGATCTGGAACGACGCGCACGAGCCCGCGGCGGCCGTCGCCTCCGTCGAGCGCTCGCTCGCCGATCTCGGCCTCGACGTGCTCGACGCCGTCTTCGTGCACTGGCCCTTCCCCAACCACCACCCGCCGCACGCCGAGACCGACGCGCGCGATCCGCACGCCCGCCCCTACATCCACGAGGCGTTCCTCGAGACCTGGTGCGCGCTCGAGAGCCTGGTCGACCGGGGCCTCGTCCGGCACCTCGGCACCTCCAACGTCACGATCCCCAAGCTCGAGCGGATCCTCGCCGACGTCCGCATCGCCCCGCAGCTGAACGAGATGGAGCTGCACCCCTGCTTCCAGCAGCCGGAGCTGTTCCGCTTCTGCCTCGACCACCGCATCCAGCCGATCGGCTACTCGCCGCTGGGCTCGCCGTCGCGGCCCGAGCGCGACCGGGTGGAGGGCGACATCGTCGACATCGAGCACCCCGCGGTGCGGGCGATCGCCGACGAGCGGGGCGTGCATCCGGCCGTCGTGTGCCTCGCCTGGGCGGTGAACCGCGGCCAGATCCCGATCCCGTTCGCGGTGAAGCCGGAGCAGATCGAGGCGAACCTGGCCGCCGCCTCCCTGGTGCTCACGGCCGAGGAGCAGGAGGCGCTGCGCGGCGCCGAGCGCAACAACCGGCTGATCAAGGGCCAGGTCTTCCTCTGGCCCGGCAGCACCGGCTGGCTCGACCTGTGGGACGCCGACGGCACGATCCCGGGCTGGAGCGGCTACGGCTCGCCCCGCGCCACCCTGTGACGTGGCCACCTACAAGGACCTGCAGCGGCTGACCGGCCTCTCGCTCTCGACCATCTCGAAGCACTACAACGGGCTCCCCGTGCGCCCCGAGAACCGGGCGGCGATCGAGGCGGCGGCCGCCGAGGTCGGCTTCCGGGTCAACGGCTTCGCTCGAGGCCTGCGCTCGCGGCGCTCCCGCACGGTCGGAGTGCTGCTGCCCGCCCTCGACAACGAGTTCCACCTCTCGATCATCGCGGGCCTCGAGCGGGCCCTGCGCGGAGAGGGCATCGGCGTGCTGGTCGGTGTGAGCCGCCCCGAGCCGGGAGCCGCGGTCGACCTGCTGCTCGAGAAGATGGTCGACGGGATCGTGGCGGTGCCGTCCGCGGGCGACGTCGACGCGCTGCGCCGCGCCTCCGAGCAGGGCACCCCCGTGGTGGCCGTCGACTGGATCGACGACGCACTGGTCACCGATCGCGTCGCGCTCGACAACGCGGGCGCCGGCGCCTCCGCCGCCCGCCACCTCCTCGACCACGGCCACCGCTGGATCGCGGTGCTCGGCGGGGAGGACGGAGTGTCCTCCACCCGGGAGCGGACCGCCGGCTTCCTCGCCGCCCTGGCCGAGCGCGGCGTCCACCCCGCCGCCGACGCCGTGGTGCGCGGCCCGCTGACGGTCGAGAGCGGAGTCGCCGCCGTCGAGCGGATCCTCGCCCTGAGCCCCCGGCCGACCGCCCTGTTCGCGAGCAACCGCGAGCTGACGGTCGGCGCCCTGATCGCGCTCGGCGACTCCGGACTGCGCGTGCCGACGGACCTCTCCGTCGTCGGCTTCGACAACGTCGAGCTGGCCCGCGTGGTCCGCCCGCACCTGACCACGATCGCCCAGCCGACCGAGGCGATCGCCGCCGAGGCCGCCGCCCTCGTCCGCCTCCGCCTCGACTCCGGGGCGGAGCAGCCCGGTCCCCAGGAGCGGAGGCTCCCCGGCCGCCTGCTCGCCGGCTCGTCCGTCGCCCACCTCCACGACCTCTAGGAGCTCCTCTTGCTGACCACGACCCTCCTCCACCCCGAGATCCTGCACGCACTCGCCCGCGCGGGCCACGGCTCCCGCGTCCTCATCGCCGACGGCAACTACCCCGTCGGCACCACGCTCGGACCGAACTCCGCGCTGGTGCACCTGAACCTCCGGCCCGACATGCTGACCGTCGACGAGATCCTCGACGCCCTGCTCTCGGCGATCGTCGTCGAGGAGGCGACGGTCATGACGCCCGCGCCCGGGATCGACGTCCCCGCGCAGGACGCCTTCCGCCGGTCCCTCGACGGCGTCCCCTTCACCTCGCTCGAGCGGCACGCCTTCTACGCCGAGGCGCGCACGCCCGACGTCGCGCTCACCATCGCCTCGGGCGACCGCCGCATCTACGCGAACCTCATCCTCACGATCGGCGTGCGCCCGGCCGACGCGTCCTGAGCGAGGGGCGGGCGGGGCGTCGTCCCGCCCGACCCCGCTCCCTGAGAGTCCACGAGGCGTTCTCACGGCCGGCATCCCTACTCTGGTCGGCGTGGATCTCGACACCCTCCTCAACATCGGCCTCGTCGTGCTGTTCGTCCTCCTCGGAGGCGTCTTCGCGGGCACCGAGATGGCCATCGTCAGCCTCCGCGAGAGCCAGGTCCGCGCGATCGAGGCCGGCAGCGAGCGCGGCCGGCGCATCGCCGAGCTCGTCCGCAACCCCAACACGTTCCTCTCCGCGGTCCAGATCGGCGTCACGCTCGCCGGCTTCTTCTCCTCGGCGTACGGCGCCTCGACCATCGCGCCCGACCTCGTGCCGCCGCTGCAGTCGCTCGGCCTCTCGGCCTCCGCCGCCTCGACCGTCGCCCTGATCCTGATGACCCTCGTCATCGCGTACCTCTCCCTGGTGCTGGGCGAGCTGGTCCCCAAGCGCCTGGCGATGCAGAAGTCCGTCGCGTTCACCAAGGCCCTCGCGCCCCCGCTCAACGCCCTCGCGCGCCTGATGCGCCCCGTGATCTGGCTGCTGTCCGTCTCGACCGACGCCGTCGTCCGCCTCCTCGGCGCCGACCCGCGCGAGAAGGGCGAGAGCGTCTCGGCCGACGAGGTGCGCGACATGATCTCCAGCAACACCGAGATCCACGAGGACAGCCGCCGGCTGCTCACCGACATCTTCCGCGCGGACGACCGCCGCGTCGCCGAGGTGATGCGCCCGCGCCCGGACGTCGACTTCCTCCGCGGCGCGCTCAGCGTGGCCGAGGGCTACGCGGCGGTCCTCGACCAGCCGCACTCGCGCTACCCGGTGGTCGGCGACGACTTCGACGACGTGCTCGGCTTCGTCCACGTGCGCGACCTGATGTCCGCGTTCCCGGAGGCGGGCCGCGCCGGCACCGCGAGCAGCGTCGCCGACATCACCCGCCCGATCCTCGCGGTCCCCGGCACGACGAAGGTGCTCGCGGCCCTGCGCACCATGCGCCAGGACGGCCACCAGATCGCCGTCGTCATCGACGAGTACGGGGGAACCGACGGCATCATCACGCTGGAGGACCTGCTCGAGGAGCTCGTCGGCGAGATCTACGACGAGTACGACGGCGCCCGCCAGGCGGTCGACGCGAAGGCGGCCGAGCAGCTGCACGACGTCGACGGCGGGATGATCCTCGAGGACCTGGCGGAGCAGCTGGGCATCGAGCTGCCCGAGGGTCCGTACGAGACGGTCGGCGGATTCGTCCTCGACCGGATCGGGCGTGTGGCCGTGGTGGGCGACTCCGTGCTCGTCGGCGACCACCTGCTCCGCGTGGCCGAGACGGACCGCTACCGCATCTCGCGGCTGACCCTCGTGCCGCAGCCCGCGTCGGAGCCGAGCCCGCCGACGGCGCCCGCCGCCTGACGGGCGACCGGCCGCGCCTAGGGCAGAGGGCCCTCCACCCAGCGCGTGGCGGCGCGGCCGCGGGCTCCGGGCTGCGCGATCCACAGTCCGCCGGCGTGCGGATGACGCGCCCGCTCGTCCGCCGAGAGGTCGCGTGATGCGGAGGTGACGACCGCGATGTCCAGGTCCTCCCCCGCGAAGGCGATGCTGGAGGAGTGCGGGGCGTCGATCCTGATGCCCTCGCCCTCGACCGGGCTGCCGTCGGCCTCGAACACGCGGACGCCGCTCCCGCCCCAGACCGCGACCCACACGCGGCCGTCCGCGTCCACGGTCAGCCCGTCGGCGAACACGCCCTCCTCGAGCTCGACGAAGGGCTCCCGCGTGCCGTGCTCGCCGTTCGCGTAGGAGCGGCGGCGGATCACGCCCGACTCGGTGTCGGCCGAGTACAGCACGGAGCCGTCCGGCGAGAAGCCGAGCCCGTTGGAGAGCCGCAGGTCGTCGTCGAGCACGGTGACGGATCCGTCGCGCTCGATGCGCAGCAGGACGTCGTCGCCCGCCGACTCGCCGAGCGTCAGCGAGCCGACGAGGAGGCGCCCCTGCGGGTCGATCGTGCCGTCGTTGAAGCGGTGCCCCTCCGGCAGCAGCTCGGAGCCGCGGGTGAGGGAGCCGTCGACCTCGAGGATCGCGAGCCGTCGGGTCAGCGCGACCAGCGTCCGGCCGTCGCCCAGCGGCAGCGCGGCGCCGACCTGCTCGCCGACGTCGGTGCGCGAGATCGCCCCGATCCCCTCCGCGGTGACGGGGGCCGACAGGACCGCGCCGGCCTCGATGTCGACCCAGGTGAGGCGGGCGGTGTCCGGATCCCAGACGGGCGCCTCGCTGAGGACGTAGGTGGGGGTGCCCGCGGGCGTCGCGTCGATCATGCCCCCACGCTAGGCCGAGGAGGCGGGCGGTGTCAGGCCCCGCGGGACGGATCCGGGCTCGCGTCCACCGCGCCGCGCTCCGGATCCGGGTGGGCACCGACCCCCGGAATACACCCGCTCGGCGGTCGGTGACAAGGGGTGAATAGCCCGGCGATATGGAGCCGCCCGCGGGTCTAGTGTCGTCTCGCCGCGCTCGGGACAGCGTTCCTCCGCAACGACGCCGGGGCGACAGGAAGGCGCTCGCCATGTCGACATCCACCAGTCCGCGCGGCCCGGTCCGGAGCCTCGTGCCCGCCCGCATCGACAGGCTCCCCTGGACCCGCTTCCACTGGTCGATCGTCGTCGGCCTCGGCTTCTCGTGGGTGCTGGACGGACTCGAGATCCAGATCGTCGCCTCCGCCGGCTTCGCGAAGGAGTTCGGGCTCTCGGCCTTCGAGGTCGGCCTGCTCGGCACGATCTACCTGTGCGGGCAGATCGCGGGCGCCCTGATCTTCGGGCGGCTGAGCGACAAGCTCGGGCGGCGCAAGCTGTTCATCCTGACGCTCGTCATCTACCTGGTCGCCAGCGGCCTGGCGGGGCTCGCGCCGAACTACGTCTTCCTCGCCGTGTTCCGCTTCTTCGCGGGCATGGGGATCGGCGGCGAGTACGCGGCGATCAACTCCGCGATCGACGAGCTCATCCCCTCCAAGTACCGCGGCCGCGTCGACATCGCGATCAACGGCACCTACTGGGGCGGCGCGGCTCTGGGCTCCGCGGCCAACCTGTTCTTCCTGAACGACGCGCTCTTCGCCGAGAACGTCGGCTGGCGCCTCGGCTTCTTCCTCGGCCCGATCCTCGGACTGGCGATCATCTACCTCCGCCGCCACATCCCCGAGAGCCCCCGCTGGCTGATGACGCACGGCCGCGAGGAGGAGGCGGAGCGCACCGTCGACGAGATCGAGCGCCGAGTGGAGGCGGAGGGCGGCGTGCTCGAGCCGGTCGACGACTCGAAGGCGATCACGGTGAAGGCGACCGAGAGCATCCCGTTCCGCACCATCGCCGGTGTGCTGCTGAGGCAGTACCCGAAGCGCACGCTGGTGGGCGCGACGATGATGATCACCCAGTCCTTCCTCTACAACGCGATCTTCTTCACCTATGCGCTGGTGCTCGAGAACTTCTACGGGGTCGAGCAGAGCGCGATCTCGTACTTCTTCTTCCCGTTCGCGATCGGCAACCTCGTCGGGCCGCTGGTGCTCGGGCACCTGTTCGACGTCTGGGGCCGGCGGAAGATGATCTTCCTCACCTACGGCGTCTCGGGAGCGGTCCTGGCCGTCTCGGCGGTCCTCTTCAGCATGGACGTCCTGACCGCGACGACGCAGACGATCCTCTGGTGCGTGTCGTTCTTCTTCGCCTCCGCGGGAGCCTCGAGCGCCTACCTCACCGTGAGTGAGATCTTCCCGCTCGAGCTGCGCAGCCAGGCGATCTCGTACTTCTTCACCCTCGGCCAGATCGCCGGAGCGGTCGCGCCCGCCCTCTACGGCGCCCTGATCGGCGACGGCAGCGACCGCGGCCCGCTGACGATCGGCTACTTCGTCGGCGCCGCCGTGATGATCCTCGGCGGCGTGATCGCCCTGCTCTTCGGCGTCGACGCCGAGCGCCGCAGCCTCGAGGACATCACCGAGCCCCTGTCGACGGTGAAGTCCTGAGGGACGGCTCGCCCTCTCCCTCCCGCGAGATGCCACTTGTGACGCTCCCTGGCGGCGTGTCGCCCTCACAGGTGGCATCTCGCGAGCGGAGCCGGGCGGTGGTGGGCGGCGGTCGTCAGTGGGCCGGGCGGTAGCCCGTCCGGTCGTCGGGGGTGATCGCGCGGAGGACGCGGGCGGGGACGCCGGCGGCGATCGTGAGCGGAGGGACGTCGCGGGTGACGACGCTGCCCGAGCGGCGGGCGGTGTCCGGATCCCAGACGGCCCCTCGCTCAAGACTGAGGCGGGGGTGCCCGCGGGCGTCACGTCGATCATGCCTCCACGCTGGGTCGTTGCGTCGGGGCGCCGCCGGGTACTGAGGTGCCGCCCTTTCCCAGAACATGCCACCTGTGACGGTGTTCCTCGGCCTGTCCCGGACGCAGATGGCATCTCGCGGTCACCGGGCGCGCAGTCAGGGGTCGGCGCGCCCGAGCGCATCGACTCCTCGGCGACAGCGTCGCGCTGAGAACACGACGAGGAGATGGAGAACCGGCCATACAGAGAACATCGCCGCGAAACCCGGCAGTCGGGCGACGTCGACCGTTCCTGTGGAGAGCGCATCGAGACAGGCGTACGCAATCACCGACACGACCCAGGACGGGAGCGGGGCTGCGTAAGCGTGACTCTCGGTGGCCTCATGAGAGCGGCGACAGGTGGTCAGCGCGGAGGCCGTAGCTGCTACGACCAGATACAGAACGAATCCGACCATGAGCGCGCCCCCGAGGAAAGGAGCGGCAGCGAAGGTCACGGCGACCACCAGCGCTCCGATACCCGCGAAAGCCACAAGGGTCCTCATCGAATCGCCTCTCAGTTTCAACTCCTGATGGTGAGATTACTCATGTTCTTCTGGAAGATCGACCATTGACCGGCTGCCCCGGTCAGGTAGGCGGGCCTGCCGAAGCCCCCCGGATTGTCGTTGACGATGTAGCCGTGGACACTAAGAGTGAAGGTTCCCTCACCTGGCTTCTTGAAGAAGGCGAAGGTTATTCGAGAGCCGAGGCCATCCACATGACCCTCGGCTGAATCGAACATGAAAGAGTAGGTGGGCTCGTCTGGGAAGGGCCCCACTCGCTCTTGATTGAAAGTACAGTGAAGGTTCATCAGGCCGATACTCAGGGGTAAGTCCCCTCCTGCAGCGGGAAAATCTCTTGGCGCCCCGGGTACGGGGAAATAGCAGTTGAAGCATCCGTGAAGAACCTTCTGCGCCACTCCCGGAGTTGTAGAGCCGATCCCATAGTCCATGGTATAACTCCATGCGGGATCGGCTACGAGAGGGTACCTAACATCTTCCGGACTCTCGATGATTTGACGTAGATAGTCTCCATCTACCTCAAAATGCGTTGAGACATCAGCACCCGATGCGTCTCTCGCCCAGGGCTTCTCCACATAAAGAGTCTTCCCGTTCTCGAGGAAAAGATAAACACTTCCATCGACGTTGTCGAGATGACTCTCGATGTGGAAGGAAACCCGCATCTCATCGAGATGCTCGGAGTTGTACGTTGAGAAGAGAATCTGCGCTCCCGTCGGAGTGGAACGGATAGCAGTCGCAAACTCGTTATTAGGCGTTGAGAACAAAGTGAAGTCGTCTTGCGCGGAGCGCTCCTGCTCCGCGCCTGAACTCAAAGCCAGATCAACGGAAGAAGTTTGATCGATAGTGGTCACAGAGACAGCCGGACCAGCAAGACCCTCGAATGCAGTAGAGCTCGGGCCGAGACTTATAGTGGTTTCAGGGGATGATGGAAGCAGGAGTTCGCCCGCAAGTGATTGCATGAGAACGATCGGATCGCCGCGCACGTCTGCTGGCTGACCTGCCGCCACAGGGGCTCCGATACCGACGGCGACGAGTAGTGCCACAATTGCCTTGGACTTTCTTAACCGCATAAAGCTCCTATGATTGTTCGGAGATAATGCGACCTATCCTCACATCCCGGGGGCATCGATCGTCGAGATGGCGCCCTATGGAGCCTCATGGCACGCTGCGTTGATCGAGATGCTCTTCGTCTCGGTGACGCCAGCTCGGCCACGCGCCTTCGGTCAGTGGCTGGGGCGGTAGCCCGTCCGGTCGTCGGGGGTGATCGAGCGGAGGACGCGGGCGGGGACGCCGGCGGCGATGGTGAGCGGAGGGACGTCGCGGGTGACGACGCTGCCCGAGCCGATCACGGCCCCGTCGCCGATGGTGACGCCCTGGTTGATCGTGACGCCGCCGCCGATCCAGACGCCGTCGCCGACGACGACCGGCTTCGCAGTGCAGGCGCCGGCGGCGCGCTCCGCCGGGTCGAGGGCGTGGTTCGACGTGTAGATCGAGACGCGCGGGCCGAACAGCACGTCGTCGCCGATCGTGATGGGGGCGCCGTCGAGCAGGATGCAGTCGAAGTTCGCGTAGAAGCGGTCGCCGATCGTGATGTTGAACCCGAACTCGCAGCGGAACGTCGGCTCGAGGTGCGCGTCCGCGCCCACCGAGGCGACGAGCTCGCGGAGCAGAGCCTCCCGCTCGACCGATGGGCGCCCGAAGCTCGCGTTGTACGCGTTCGAGGCGAGGACCGCCCGCTCACGCGCGGCGACGAGCTCGGGGGTCATGTCGTCGTACACGGCGCCGGTCAGGATGTGCGCGCGCTGGTCCTCGAGGGTCATCGTCGTCCGTTCGTCGGTGTCGGCGCCCCGACGGGCGCCCGCGCCCACGCTACGGGGCCGCCGCGCGCCGGAACACCGCCTCCTCCGCCGACGCACCGCTCCTGCCGCGGTGTCTCGATGACGGAGCGGCGTCTCGGCGGCATCCCGCAGCAGGAGCGGCACCTCGGCGCCGCCACGCCCCCGCCGCGCAGCAGGCGTCAGCCCACGTGCACGCCCGGCCGGCGGTCGCGGCGGGACTCCGCGCGGCGGAGGACCTCGCGGGTGACGGGGGCGACCTCGCCGGTGCCGGTGATGAGGAAGCGGAACATGTTCGAGAGGGGGCCGCCCTCGGTCCACTCGAAGTAGACGTCCGGGATCACGCCGGTGAGGTCGCGGATCTCGAGCAGCACCGTGGCGATGGTGTTCGGGATGTTGCCGCTGGTCACCATGAGCACGCGGAAGCCGTGGCAGACGCGGCCCTGCACGACCAGGTCCTCCTCGAAGTCGGAGGAGTCGGTGGTGTGCACCTCGAGGAAGAGCACCGGCCCGCGCATGGGCAGGTTGCTGTCGCGCTGCTCCTCCGCCAGCTTGTCCCGGTACTCGGCCTCGGAGCCGTCGTCGGGCTCGTTCGCGAGGATGCGGATCACGCCGTAGTCGTCGGCGTCCGTGGTGAGGAAGTCGATCGCGGCGGCGTCGAACACCACGGAGGTGGCGCGCAGCTGGAACGAGCGGTGCACCCGCGAGACGAGCGAGACCGCGAGGATGCCGACGATGAAGACCGCCGCGATCCGCACGCCGTCGGGCCGCTCGATCACGTTGACGACCGTCGTGTAGACGAAGACCAGGGCGATGACTGCGAAGCCCACCGCGCGCTTGCGCTGCTTCTTCCGCTTCGCCGAGAGGAACACGGCGACGGACGCGGAGGTGATCAGCACCAGCACGCCGGTCGCGTAGGCCCCGCCCTGCGCGTCGACGTCGGCGCGGAAGAGGATCGTGATGACGAAGGCCACGACGGTGAAGACCAGCACGAGCGGACGCACGGCGCCGGCCCACTGCGGCGCCATGCCGTAGCGGGGCAGGTAGCGCGGGACGATGTTGAGCAGGCCGGCCAGGGCGGAGGCGCCCGCGAACCAGAGGATGCAGATCGTCGCGACGTCGTAGACCGTGCCGAAGCCCTCGCCGAGGTACTCGTGGGCGAGGTAGGCCAGCGCGCGGCCGTTGGCCTCGCCGCCCGGCTGGAACTGCGCCTGCGGGATGAGCAGCGTGGTCACGAAGCTCGAGGTGATGAGGAACGCCGACATCGTGACGGCGGCGGTGATGAGCAGCCGCTTCGCCCCGCGGATGCGGCCGACCGGGGCGTCCTCGGTGTCGCCCGCGTCGCCTCGGATCTGCGGCATGACCGCGACCCCGGTCTCGAAGCCGGAGAGCCCGAGCGCGAGCTTGGGGAACACGATGAGCGCGATGCCGACCATGACGAGCGGATTCCCGTGCTGGGTCGTGAGCGCCGACCACCAGTCGCCGATGACGACGGGGTTCTCGGCCACGTGCCCGATCGCCACGGCGATGACGATCGCGTTGAGGAGGAGGAACACGGCCACGAGCACGACCGCGATCGAGATGGCCTCGCGGAACCCGCGGAGGAACACGATCCCCAGCAGGGCGATCAGGCCCAGCGTGAGCGGCACCTCCGCGCCGTGGAACCAGGCGGGAGCGAAGGGGTTCTCGACCGCGTGCGCCGTCGCGTCGGCCGCCGAGAGGGTGATCGTGATCATGAAGTCGGTCGCCGCGAACCCCAGCAGCACGAGCACGAAGAGCTTGCCGCCCCACCAGGGCAGCAGGCGCTCGAGCATCGCGATCGACCCCTCGCCGCGGAAGCTCTCGCGGGCCACGCGGCGGTAGACGGGGAGTGCGCCCAGGAGTGTCAGCACCACCAGGACGATCGTCGCGAGCGGCGAGACCAGGCCCGCGGCGAGCGCCGCGATCGCCGGCTGGTAGCCGAGGGTGGAGAAGTAGTCGACGCCCGTGAGGCACATCACCCGCCACCACGAGTGCGTCTTGGCGGTGGCCGCGTGGGGGCCCGGGTGGGCTCCGGAGTCGTCGCGGAGGCCCTCGAGGAGCCACGCCTTCACCCCGCCCGCGCGCGCGGAGGAGAGGGGGGAGGGTTCGAGGGCGTCGGGGTCGCCACGGACGACGGAAGAGGTCACTGGATGTTTCTACTCGCCGTGAGGAGCGCGCCCGCCCTGAATGAGCGGATCCTCACGCTTTCCTCACGGGTAATCGGCTGTGGAGGGACGTCGGCGCGCGATCCCGCGTCGTGAGGGGGTCGTGAGTGTCGCGCGAGCGGATCGTGCGGATCGGGTCGGGGCCCGCCTGCATTCCGTCAGGACCCCCTCGGATGCCGCCGTCACGGGCCGAGGATGGCGCTCGTGCACCTGCTCCTCCGCCTCCTCGACGCCGGGCCCCGCTGGGGCCGCCACACCGTCGGCTCGAGCCGGTACGGCGTCGTCCGGAGCGAGCTCGTCGTCTTCGCACCCGGCACCTCCCTCGAGGAGCGGAGGCTCCTCCGCCTGCACGCGGCCGGTCCGCAGCTGGTCCTCGCCGCGATGACCGCCGGAGCCGTCGGGACGCTCGCCCTCGACCGGCTGTCGCTCCTCCTGCTGGCCGCGCTCGCCCTGCCGACCGCGTCGCTCCTGCTCCTCTCGGCCCGCTCCACCCGCCGCCTCCGCTGCGCCTGTGCCCGCCATCTCGTGATCGCGGACGTCGACTCCCCCGCCGTCGCCGAGCTGGCCTCGATCGCGGCCGCGCTGCGCCGGGCCGACCGGCTGCTCGATGCCGGCGTCCTCACCCCGCTCGAGCACGAGGAGGTGTGGGCCTGCGCGCACGACCGGGTGGCGGGCCGCGTGGCTGACCGCCGCTCCCAGCCCCGGGCGGGAGGATCGGCGACGTCCGCCACCGATGGGAGCACCTCATGACCACACCGCGCCGCGCACTGATCCTCGTCGACGTGCAGCAGGAGTACTTCAGCGGTCCGCTCGAGATCCAGTACCCGCCGCACGCGCAGTCGCTGCCGAGGATCGCCGCCGCTCTCGACTCCGCCGCCGCCGCGGGCCTCCCGATCGCCGTGGTCCAGCACAGCGCGGGCGAGGGGGCCCCGATCTTCGACCCGTCCGGCCCGTCCTTCGCTCTGCACCCGGAGATCGAGAAGCGCCGCTCGGACTCGTGGAAGAGCGTGACGAAGCAGTTCGGCACCGTCTTCGCGGGGACCGACCTGCTCGACTGGCTGCGCGAGCACGACGTCGACACGATCACCCTCGTCGGCTACATGACCAACAACTGCATCCTCGCCTCCGCCGCCGAGGCCGAGACCCACGGGCTCCGCGCCGAAGTCCTCTCGGACGCGACGGGCGCGATCGCGATCTCGAACGACGCGGGCTCGATCGACGCCCACTCCCTGCACACCACGCTGATGGCGCTGCTCAACTCCAACTTCGCCGCCGTCGCCCCGACCACCGTCTGGATCTCGGCGCTGAAGGGCGAGTACACGCTCCCGATGAGCAACCTCCCCGAGTCGGCGACCGCCGGCGCCGCCTGCTGACCCCGCTCCCCTCCGCGAGATGCCACTTAGGTACGCGACACGCCGTGCCGGGCGTACCGAAGTGGCATCTCGCGGAGGCAGGGAGGGCGGGGCGCCTCAGCGGAGGGAGGCGAGCACGGCCTCCAGCTCGTCGACGGCGAAGTCGATCTCGGCGGCGGTGACCACCAGCGGCGGCGCCAGGCGGATCGTCGAGCCGTGCGTGTCCTTGGCCAGCACTCCGCGGGCCATCAGGGCCTCGCAGACGGCGCGGCCCGAGGCGAGCCCCGGGTCGATGTCGATGCCGGCCCAGAGTCCGGCGCCGCGGACGGCGACCACTCCGCGGCCGATCAGCGCCTCGAGGCGGGCATGCAGCTGGGCGCCGCGCTCGCGGGCGAGGGCCTGGTACTCGCCGGTCGCGAGCATCTCGACGACCGCCAGGCCGACGGCAGCGGCGAGCGGGTTGCCGCCGAAGGTGGAGCCGTGCTGGCCCGGCTGCAGGACGCCGAGCACGTCGGCGTCCGCGACCACGGCCGAGACGGGGACGATGCCGCCGCCGAGCGCCTTGCCGAGCAGGTAGACGTCGGGGACGACTCCGACCAGGTCGCAGGCGAAGGTGGCGCCGGTGCGGCCGAGGCCGGACTGGATCTCGTCGGCGATGAAGAGGACGTTGCGGCGCGCGGTGATCTCGCGGACGGCCGGGAGGTAGTCGGCCGGCGGCACGACGATGCCCGCCTCACCCTGGATCGGCTCGATCAGCACGGCGACGGTGTCGTCGTCGATCGCGGCCTCGAGGGCCTCCGCGTCCCCGAACGGGACCGTGCGGAATCCGGGCGTGAACGGAGCGAAGCCGTCGCGCGCCTCCGCGTCGTCGCTGAACGAGATGATCGTGGTCGTGCGACCGTGGAAGTTGCCCGCCGCGACGATGATGTTCGCCCGGCCCGGAGCGACGCCCTTGACCCGGTAGCCCCAGGCGCGGGCGACCTTGATGCCCGACTCGACCGCCTCCGCGCCCGTGTTCATCGGCAGGACCATGTCCTTGCCGGCGAGCGCGGCGAGCGCCGTGACGAACGGGCCGAGGCGGTCGTTGTGGAACGCGCGGCTGGTGAGGGTGACGCGGCCGAGCTGCTCGCGGGCCGCCTCCAGCAGCACCGGGTGCGAGTGGCCGAAGTTCACGGCGGAGTAGGCGGCGAGGCAGTCGAGGTAGCGGACGCCCTCGACGTCGGTGATCCAGGCGCCCTCGCCGGTGGCCGCGACGACGGGCAGCGGGTGGTAGTTGTGGGCGGCGTGCTCCTCCTCCGCGGCGATGAGGGCGGCGGAGCGGGCGGTGTCGGTGTCGGTGATGCTCATGTCGTTCCTCCTGAGGGGACGATCGACTCTCCAGGAGTCGTCGCACTCGGCGTCGAGTGCGACGAATCGTGGACAGTGGAGGGTGGGTCGGCGCTGCGCAGGGGCGTCGCCGGCCGGTGGAGTGGGGTCAGCGGCGCAGCTCGAGCGTGCAGCACTTCACGCCGCCGCCGCCGAGCAGCAGCTCGGACAGGTCGACGCCGATCGGGTTGTAGCCGCGCTCGCGCAGCTGGCGCTCGAAGCCCGTCGCGCGGGAGGCGATGACGACGTTGAGGCCGTCGGAGAAGGAGTTGAGTCCGAGCACGGACGCGTCCTCCTCCGAGACGAGGATCGCGTCGGGGTAGAGCTCGCGGAGGGTGCGGTTGCCCTCCTCGCTGAACGCGCTCGGAAGGTAGGCGATGTTCGTGTCGTCGAGCACGGCGATCGCGGTGTCGAGGTGGTAGAACGACGGGTTCACGAGCTCGAGCGTGACGACCTCGCGGCCGAAGACGCGGGCGACCTCGGCGTGCGAGTCGGAGGCGGAGCGGAAGCCCGTGCCGGCGAGGATCCGCTCGCCGACGAGGAGGAAGTCGCCCTCGCCCTCGTTGATCTCCTCGGGGACGCGGACGTCGAAGCCGGCCGAGCGGAACCAGTCCATGTACGCCGGGCCCTCCGGCTGGCGCTCGGGGTAGGTGAAGGAGGCGCCGTAGGCGATGCCGTCGATCACGAATCCGCCGTTGGCCGCGTAGACCATGTCCGGCAGTCCGGCCTCGGGCTCGATCAGCTCGATGGTGAAGCCCAGATCGGCGTAGGTGTCGTAGAGGGTCTGCCACTGCCGGACGGCGAGGGAGGTGTCGGTGGGGACCTGCGGGTCCATCCACGGATTGATGCGGTAGACGACGGTGAAGTGCTCGGGACGGCACATCAGGATCGTCTTCGCGACGGGGGTTCGGGCGGGTGCCTCGGCGAGCACGGCGGTATCGGTCATTCGAGTCCTCCTGCGAAAGGATGCGGATGAGCGGACCGGGTCCAGTGGCTCCGTGCCCCGCGCATGACGCAGCGGGATGGAGCACGCTCGCGCCCAGTCTTGCACGCGCCGATCGTGCGGTTCTCGCCGTGGGGCGCACGGAACGCGCGTGAACGGTGGATGCGGCGCGGGAAACCGCCGCGGCTCTCGCGCGGGGCGCTGTTATGCCGCCGCGACTCTCGCCTTGAGGCGGCTTCCGGAGGGATGACGCGGCGCCTCTCGGAGGAAGAGCCTTATCCCTCGCTTGTCATCGCGCTGATGACACTTCTCCATTCCGCCAAATTCCGCCCTGAATGGGGGACTTAGTGCAGCGATAAGCGGCATGGGACGATCCCTCCGGCCCGACAGTCGTCGGCCTTCTCGCTCCGACGAATCCGGATGCCCTCCTCCATGCGAACGAAGACCCTCAGCGTCTCCCTTTTCCTCGCCCTGCTCCTCTCCCTCTTCGTCGCGACCCCGGCCCAGGCCGCGGGCTCGCCGGCCGCGCCGACGAACGTCGTCGCGTCTGACAACAGCTGCACGGACGCCGTCACCATCTCGTGGACGGCACCCGCGCAGAAGGTCGCCGGCTATCGCGTGCACATCTACACGATTGAGGGTGATGTGTGGGACGGAGGCGGCTGGAAGGACACCGTCCGGCTCTACTCCACTTCCGGCAGCACGTCCATCACGGTCGACCTCGGCTCCTATAGGAAGCCCTACCACTTCGAAGTAGCGAGCGTCACCGATTTCGGTGTTCCTTTCGAGGGAGGTTCCGATGGAGTCCTGCTCGTGCCCTCCAGTACTCAGAGCACGACCTCGACCGCCGAGATCGACCACTTCTGGACCGCTCCGGCTCCGCCTCAGGTCTCCGGAGAGGTGTCGAGCACTGGCACCGTGACGTGGCGATGGGCCCCGCCTACGAAGGACGGACTGCTGTGCGCCTTCGATCAATACAGCTGGTACGCGTCGACTCAGGAGTATTCGGATCACCACGAAGATGTCGTCGACTCTCGGACGAATGAAGCCTCCTTTCAGATGAAGCCGGGTCAGCAGTACGAGTTTTGCGTCGCCGCGGAGACCTACGAGTACTCGGGCGAGGAAACTCCGGAGTACGCAACAGGTGAACCCGCGTGCGCGACGGCGACGTGGAGCACCTCCGCGCCAGCCTCCGTCTCATCGCTCCAAGCAACGGCAGGATCGGATCGCCGAGTCGTCGTGAGCTGGCAGCCACCCGTCGGGGACGGCAACTCGCCGATTCTCGGCTATCGCGTCGGCCGGTCCGGCACTGACGCGAGCGGCAGCGGACCCTGGTCGACCATTGTGAGCACCGTGCGGAGCGATTCCGCTCAGCCCTACAGCCAGACCTTCACGAATCTGAAGGCGAATACCGAGTACACCTTCTCGGTCACCGCTTTCAACAAGATCGGTCAGGGCGAGTCCGCGACGACCACGATCGTCGTCGAGCCGCACCACGCCCCTTCGGAGCCGAACTCCGTCGTAGCGATCCCCGACAGCTCCACCCGCAGCGCGACCCTGAACTGGAAGGTGCCGACCGACACCGGAGGAACCTCGATCACCGGCTACCGCGTGTCGCGCGACGGCATCGACAACAGTGGAGCCGGTCCCTGGTCCACCGTGGTGTCGGCGTCGAAGCTCTCGCAGACCTTCTCCAATCTGACCATCGGTTCCGCCTACACGCTGCGGGTGAGCGCTCTGAACTCCGCCGGAGAGAGCTACGCCGTGACGAGGAGCATCGTCATCGGCGGCACCGCCCTCACCGCCGCGACTCCGACCGTCACCGGCACCGCCGCGGTCGGCTCGACGCTCACGGCGAGCGCCGGCACCTGGGGCCCCTCCCCCGTCGCCCTCGCGTACCAGTGGCGCGCGAACGGCACTGCGATCAGCGGAGCGACGGGCACCACGTACCGCCCGGTCTCGACCGACGCAGGGAAGGTGATCACCGTCGCCGTCACGGGCTCCAAGTCGGGCTACGTCTCGACCACGCGGGTCTCCTCCGGGACCCCTGCCGTGACCGGCGGTGCGATCACCGCCGCGACGCCGACCATCGGCGGCACCGCGAAGGTGGGCTCGACCCTCACCGCGAAGCCCGGCACCTGGGGCCCCTCCCCCGTCGCCCTCGCCTACCAGTGGAAAGCGAACGGCACCGCTCTGAGCGGGGCGACGTCCGCGACCTACACGCCGACGAGCGCCACCCTCGGCAAGACGATCACCGTGACGGTCACGGGGTCGAAGTCCGGCTTCACCGCCGTGACGAAGACCTCCGCGAAGACGAGCGCCGTGGCGGCGGGCACCCTCTCCGCCGCGACCCCGACGATCTCCGGAACCGCGAAGGTCGGCTCCACCCTGACCGCCAAGCCGGGGACCTGGGGGCCCTCGCCGGTGACCCTCACCTACCAGTGGAAGGCGAACGGCACGGCGATCTCCGGGGCGACCTCCGCCACGTACAAGCCGACCAGCGCCACGGTGGGGAAGAAGATCACGGTGACCGTCACCGGCAAGAAGGCCGACTACACGACGGCGACGCGCACCTCCGCCGCCACCGCAGCAGTCGTCAAGTAGGGGATCCGACCCGGGTCGCCGGGGGAGCCTGCTCGCGCGGACTCCTCCGGCGGCCCCGGGAATCCACCACCATCGCCCCCCCGGACGGGGGCCCATCCCGCCGACACCCGCCCTCGCCCGGAGGCGAGCGACGGCTAGCATTCAGACACCGTGTCCGCCGCGGCCTCCCGCG
Source organism: Rathayibacter sp. VKM Ac-2805 (assembly GCF_009834265.1). NCBI lineage: Bacteria > Bacillati > Actinomycetota > Actinomycetes > Micrococcales > Microbacteriaceae > Rathayibacter > Rathayibacter sp. VKM Ac-2805. The sequence continues at coordinate 306,329 of NZ_CP047185.1, read as the reverse complement.
GATCCTGCCGAAAGGCCCGCCGTGCCCGCACGCTCCCTCGCCGCGATCGGCGTCTCCGCTCTCCTGCTGGCCGGCCTCGCTGCCGGTCCGGCCGTCGCCGCCCCCGATCTCCCGAGCGCGAGCGCCGCGCAGGAGGCGTCCGCCGAGGTCGTCCTCTCCGGCACCATCGCGCTCCGCGACGCCGACGAGGAGCACCCCGCCCCCGCGAACCCGTCCTTCTACATCCAGGTCCAGAACGCCGAGGGGGACGTGGTCGCCGAGGCCGATACGGGCGCGGACTTCTCCCTCCCCGTTCCCGGCGGCGAGCCCCTCACCGTCCGCGCGAACCTGATCGGCAGCGACGACTGGTTCCCGACCTGGTTCGGCGACACCCCGGTCGCCGAGGCCGCGAGGACGACCCGGGGGACCGACGAGTCCATCGCCATCTCCCTCCTGCGCACCGCCGAGCTGTCCGGATCGGTCACCGCCGACGCGGTCCCGGGCGTCTCCTCCCCCTCCTTCGACGTGCAGGCCTGGTGGGTCGACGGAGGGACGTACTCGCTCCTCGACACCGTCCCCGTCACCGGAGCCCCCGGCGCCGCCCGCGCGTGGGACACGGGCGACCTCGCCCTGCCCGCCGGCGACTACCTCCTGCGCCTCGTGGAGCCGGGGTACCCCGCCTACGACGACCAGTACTTCTCGCGCCTGGCCCGCCTCGACGAGCGCGCGGTCGTCACCGTGCCGCCGGGCGGCCGCAGCGGCATCGACTTCTTCCCGTCGGCCTACTCCTCCGACGTCGCCCGCCTCGCCGGGACCGACAGATACGCGACCGCTGTCGCGGTGACCACCTCCGGATTCGCCGACGGCGCCCCCGTCGTCTACCTCGCCAGCGGAGCGAACTGGCCGGACGCGCTGAGCGCCGGCCCCGCCGCCGCGAAGCAGGGCGGCGCCCTCCTGCTCACCGACCCGAGCGTCCTGCCCGCCGTGGTGGCGGCCGAGCTGCGCCGCCTCGCCCCGCAGCGGATCGTCGTGGTCGGCAGCGCCCTCTCCGTGAGCGACTCGGTGCTCCAGCAGGTGCGGGCCCTCGGGATCCCGACCGAGCGCATCGAGGGCGTCGACCGCTACGACACCTCGCGCCGGATCGTCGAGGACGCCTTCCCCGACGGCAGCTACGAGAACGTCTTCGTCGCGACCGGCACCAACTTCCCGGACGCCCTCTCGGTCGCGCCGATCGCCGGCCGCCGCGCCGAGCCCGTCCTCCTCGTCGACGGCGCCCGCTCGCGCCTCGACCAGCCGACCCGCGACACCCTCGCCGGACTCGACCCCTCCTCCGTGCAGCTGCTCGGCGGTGCGCCGTCGATCTCGACCGCCGTGGAGGCCGACCTCCGCGCCGCGAAGATCGCCGACACCGTGTCGCGCATCGCCGGGACGGACCGCCACGACACCAGCCGACGCCTCAACGACGTCTTCCCGCCGTCCGAGCTGGGCGACACCGTCTACCTCGCGACCGCCACCGGCTTCGCCGACGCGCTGGCCGTGGGCCCGGTCGCCGCGAAGCAGGGCGCCCCGCTCTACCTCAGCGAGCCGACCTGCCTGCCGCGCAGCACCCGTGTGAAGATGCAGGGCCACGACCTCGATCAGGTGCTGCTCCTCGGCAGCCCCCTGACCCTGTCGGCGCAGGTGCGCTCGCTGTCCGCCTGCTGAGACCCGAGACGCACCGCACGAGCCCTGGAGATCCATGAGCGCCACCGCCGACCGTCCCCTCCTCGTCGGCATCGAGACCGGGGGCACGAAGGTCGTCGCGGCGGTCGCCGACGCCGCTGATCCCGAGCGGATCCTCGCGACGACGACCCTGCCGACCCGCGGGCCCGCCGAGACTCTCGCCGATCTGGCCGGTTTCGTCAGCGGCCACGGAGTCGACGGCACCGTCGCCGCGGTCGGCGTCGCCTCCTTCGGCCCGCTCGACATCGATCCCGGCTCGCCGACCTACGGGCACCTCACCTCCACGCCGAAACTCGGCTGGGAGGGCACTGACGTCCTCGGCCCGATCGGCGCGGCCGCACCGGGCGCCCGGCTCGCGCTGGTCACCGACGTCAACGGAGCCGCCCTGGGCGAGGCCCGCTGGGGCGCCGGAGCCGGAGTCGACGACTTCGTCTACCTGACCGTCGGCACCGGAGTCGGCGGCGGCGTGATCGCGGGCGGACGGCTCCTCGCCGGCAGCGGCTGGCCCGAGGTCGCGCACCTGCTGCCCCGCCGCCACCCCGGGGACGGCTTCGCCGGCACCTGCCCGTTCCACGGCGACTGCCTCGAGGGCCTGGTCGCCGGTCCCGCGATCTCAGCGCGCTGGGGCGTCGACGGCTCCCGCCTCGGCACCGAGGAGGCGGCCGCGAACCTCCGCTTCAGCTCCTACTACCTCGCGCAGCTCGTCACGACGCTCGCTTACGTCGCGGGCGTGCGGCTCGCGGTCGTCGGCGGAGGCGTGTCGAAGACGCCTGGGCTCGTCCCCGCGGTCGAGGCCGAGGTCGAGCGGCTGATGGGCGCGCCCGGAGCGACGGGGACTGGCGGCGGGCGGATCCGCATCGTGCGCCCGGCCCTCGGCGACGAGTCCGGGGTGCGCGGGGCGATCTCGCTGGCGGAGTCCCTGCTCGCCTGAGCTCTACCCTCGTCCCATGAGCGACCGACCCGTCGACCCCTCCGCCCCCGACTCCGGTCGCGACGAGACGGTGGAGGAGCGATCCGACCGCAACTGGAACGAGATCCTGCAGGAGCTGCGGGTCGTGCAGACCGGCACGCAGATCCTGGGCGGCTTCCTGCTGACGCTGTGCTTCCAGCAGCGCTTCGCCGACCTCGCGCCGCCCGACGTGGCGCTCTACCTCGTGCTCGTCCTGCTCGCCGCGTGCGTCACGATCCTGGCGCTGGCGCCCGTCATCGCCCACCGGCTGCTGTTCCAGCGGCGGAGGAAGGCCGAGCTGGTGCGGTTCGGCAACCGGGTGGTCACGGTGTGCCTCGCGGCGGGATCGCTGCTGTTCGTCGGAGTCGTGGGCTTCGTGTTCGACGTCGTGCTGGGCGGGCCGGCGGGCCTCTGGGCGGGCGGAGGCGTGCTGCTGCTGCTCGCCGTGGTCTGGGCGACCGCGCCGGTCCTCCTGCGGAGGCGCTGAGGGCGGCGGAGTCTGCCCGCCCCTCCCCCGCGAGTCAACGGGGTACCCGGGTCCGCCGCGCTCTTCCTACCGTGGCCGCGAGGCGCGCACCGCGCCGACGCGAGAGGAGCACCATGACCGACCGGACCGAGCAGCCGCAGGAGAACCCGCAGAACCACGACCACGTCGACGACGCGGGCGTAGACAAGCCCTCGCAGGCCGAGGGCGACGACACCGAGGGATCGGCCGGCTGATCGCCGCCTCGATCCCCGTCCTCCCCGCCGTCGACAGCAGCGCGGCCGTCCTCGCCGACGGCTACCTCTTCGGGACGCGGCGCTTCGACGACGTGGGCGCGGACGCGTTCCGCACCCGGATCCTCGGACGCCCCGTGATCATGGCGCGCGGTATCGAGGCGGCGCGCTTCTTCTACGAGGGCGGGCGCTTCGACCGCGAGGGCGCGCTGCCCGGCTCCGTGCTGCACCTCCTGCAGGACGAGGGCAGCGTGCAGACCCTCGAGGACGAGCCGCACCGGAGGCGGAAGCGGATGTTCCTGGATCTGGTGGAGACGCCCGAGCAGCGGTCGAGGCTGGTCTCGGCCTTCGCGCGGGAGTGGCAGGCGTCCGCCGCCCGGCTGACGGGCGAGCGGGTCCGCCTCCAGGACGTCGCCGCGGAGGTCCTGGGCCGCGCGGTCCTGTCGTGGGCCGGCATCGAGGCCGACGAGGAGGAGGTGCTGCGGCGCACGGACGAGCTCCGGGCGATGATCGACAACGCCGGGCGCTTCGGCCCGCCCAACTGGGCCGCGCGACTCCGCCGCCGCTCGACCGAGCGGTGGGCGCGCGGCCTGATCGAGGCGAGCCGGACGGCCGGACCCTCCCCGACTCCCCTGCACCGGATCGCCCACGAGAAGGAGGACGGCGGCCTCCTGCCCGTCGAGGTCGCCGCGGTGGAGCTGATCAACGTGCTGCGGCCCACGGTCGCGGTGGGGCGCTTCGTGGTCCTGGCGGCGCTCGCGCTGCACCGGCATCCGGAGTGGCGGGAGCGGCTCGCCGACCAGGAGGAGCGCGTCGCGTTCGCGAACGAGGTGCGGCGCTTCTACCCGTTCTTCCCGATGGTCGGAGGAAGGGCCCGCCGGGAGCTGGACTTCCGCGGCGAGACGCTTCCCGCGGGGCAGTGGATGCTGCTCGACCTCTACGCGACGGACCACGGCTCGCACTGGGAGGCGCCGGGCCGCTTCGATCCGGAGCGGTTCCGGTCGCCGGTCGACCGCAACGGCTTCATCGCCCAGGGCGGCGGGCACTACGGCGGCGACCACCGGTGCCCGGGCGAGCCGGCGACCGTCGACCTGCTGTCCGCGGCGCTGGAGCTCCTGGCCGCGGGGCACCCGTACGACGCCGAGGACGGGCAGGATCTGCGCGTGAGCCTGCAGAGCTTTCCGACCGGGCCGGAGGACGGCTTCGTGGTGAGGTTCCGCTAGGGGCGGGCGGGCTCGGCTCGCGGCCTCGGCGGGGGCGGTCCTCCTCCACAGGCCGCGGTTCCGCGCGCTCTCCCCGGATCCGCTCGGGCACTCCCCGCCCGCCTCGCCCGACGAGCACGCTCGGGGGATGCAGAAGCCGAGTCAGTCCTCCGGAGCGTCGAGCTCCTCGAGCGCCCGCAGCGCCTCGCGGGCGCGCTCGAGCCGATCGGCCTCGGGCTCGTCCCACCATGCCGGTCCGCGCTCGCCCAGCCCGTGCTTGGCGAGCCCGACCCTCCTGCGCGCCAGCGCCTCCGCCTCCGCGTCCTCGTGCATCCTGGCCGAGCGCACTCCCGAGCGCCCGCGCCCGAGGTGCGAGGTGAGGCCGGCGACCACGTCCTCCGGCAGCGAGGGGTCGGTGCGCCGCCATCGGCGGCCCTTCACGACGAGCCAGCGCTCGTCGTCCTCGTCGCTCACTCCGTCACCGCCGCCTCGGGTTGAGCCGGTCACCGGTGCTCGTGAGGTCCACCTGCTCCGGCAGCAGGAGCGCCTCGATCCGCCCCGCGGCGGAGAGCCGCAGCAGGTCGTCGACGAGGGCGCGCGAGCCGCCGATCAGCGTCGAGTCGAAGTCGACCTCGCTCGCGAGGTACCAGGCCCGGTCCTCCGGCCAGAGCGCGAGCGGAGTCTGCACGACGAGCCCGGAGGCGTCGGCGAAGCCCGCCGAGCGCGCCCACGCGGTGTCCTCGAGCACCCTGACGTCGAGCGAGAGCAGAGGCCCCTCCCGCCCCGGCAGCTCGACCGTCGCCGCGGCGGCGGTCTCGGGGTGCTCCCAGCCGGTCGGCCGGGTGTCGCTCATCCACTCGGGCAGCTCGTCCGAGGCGTCCGAGCGGGAGATCAGGATCCGCGACCCGCCGCTCAGCACGCCGAACCCCTCCCAGAACACGGCCAGGCAGTCCTCGGGAGCGCTCGTGTGCTCCGCGAGCACGGCCGCGACGGCCGCGAGCTCGTCGAGCGGGAGCACTCCGAGGCGGGGCTCCGCGTACTCGTCGGGATGCTCGCCGGTGAGCGAGTCCCACTGCGCGAGCGGATGCAGGAGCGTCCCCTCCCGCTCGGCGACCTCGCGCCAGCGCCGGGGCGGGTCGTCGGAGGGGTGCAGGATCCGCACGGCCGCCTCGAACAGCGGAGGGACGATCCCCTCGAAGCGCCCGAACGCGCCGAGAGCAGCCAGCATCGGCTCCGCCCGCGCGGCGTTCCGCTCGGCACGCAGCGGCGCGTCCTGGGGTGTCGGCTCGACCATCGGCCCAGGCTAGCGCTGGACGGTCGCTCCGCTCAGGGCGGAGAGGGCCCGCTGCGGTCCCGTATCGCGGGCGAGGCCCTCGGCGAGCGCCGCCAGCCGTTCCCGGGCGGGATCGTCGAGTGCGAGCATTCGCCGCGCAGCCTCCGCGAGCTGTCGCGCGGAGGCGGCGTTGGGGTCGAGCACGGCGGCGAACCCGGCGTCCTCGAGTGCGGCCGCCCCCGCGAACTGGTCCGTCGAGAACGGGAGGACGACGAGCGGCACGCCCGCGGTCATCGCCTCCGTGACGCTGTTGTTGCCGCCGTGGCTGACCGCGAGCGCGGCCCGGCGCAGGAGCGCGACCTGCGGCAGGAAGCCGCGGACCAGCCAGCCCTCGGGGATCTCGCCCAGAGCCGCGCGCTCGGTCGCGCCGGAGGCGAGAGCCACGCGGACGGGCCTGCCCCCGGCCTCGACGCCGGCCAGGGCCTCGACGACCCGGGCGAGCACGTCGTCGCGCACCGAGAGGAAACTGCCGAAGCTCACGTAGACGACCGGGTCCTCGGACGCGGCGAGCCACTCCTCGACCTCCGCGTCGTCGGGCTCCTCGCGGACGGCGGAGCCGAGGAACGCGTGCGGCGGCAGCTGAGCGGTGCGGGCCGAGTCGTGGAGCTCGCCCGGGTAGTTGAGCAGCAGGACGTCGCCGCTCTCGGCGAAGGCGTCGGCGCTGGGCGCCGCCCCGGGGTCGAGGGTGGTGAGGGCGGCGTTCCACTCCGCGGTGAAGGAGTCGCGCACCTGCTCGCAGAGGGCGCGGAGCGCATCGAGGTCGTCGGGCTCCGGAGCGAAGGCGTCCGGCCAGACCGGAGGGAAGCCGTAGACCTCGCCGGGCACCGTGAGCGCGCTGGGGTGGCCGAGCACGACGTCGCCGTAGGGCACGCGGAGTGCCTTCAGCGCCACGCGCGCGGTGAAGGCGAGGTGGTCGACCACGATCGCGTCGGGCTGCACCTCGTCGAGGATCACGCGCAGGCGCGCGGCGACGCCGGACGGATCCCAGAGCAGGTCGGTGAGCCGTTCCCGCGCCTGGTAGGCGAGGGTCGGGACCATCCCGCGCCGGGTGGCGTCGAAGAAGCCGCGGAGGGACGCGCCCTCGTCGGGCGCCTGCTCCTCCGCGCGGATCGTGCCCGGGTTGGAGCCGCGCCCCAGCCGGAGCGCGATGTGCTCGAATCCGAAGCCGTCGACGATGGAGCGCGTCGCGTCGCCGGTGGCCACGACGACGCGCTCGCCCGCCTCCTGCCACGCCGTGCCGAGGGTCGCCAGCGGCAGCAGGTGCGACGCGTAGTCGGGGCTGATGATCAGCAGGGTCACGAGGCCCCCAGCACGAGCGGCGAGCGGAGGGGACGCTCCTGGTCCGCGGTCGCGTGCGCGTAGACGCCCGAGAGGGCATGAGCCATGGCCTGCACCGTGTAGCGCTCGGCGACCATCGCACGCCCGCGGGCCGCGGCGTGCTCGCCGAGAGGCCCTCCTGCGAGATCCAGTGCGGCGGCGGCGCCGGCGGCGAGCGCCGCGGGGTCGGCGGTGTCGACCAGGAAGCCGGTCTCCCCCTCCTCGACGTAGGTCGCGGGCCCGCCTGTCGCCGGAGCGACGACGACCAGTCCTGCGGAGAGCGCCTCGAGGAGGGCGATGCCGAACTCCTCCTTGACGCTCGCGCAGACGTAGGCGCCTCCCGGAGCAGAGAGCCCCGGTCGGCCGTGCCGGATCGCGCCGAGCCAGCGGGCAACGGTCCCGTTCGGGCGGTGGCCGGCCAGGAGCAGCCCGTCGGACGCGACGGCGCGGATGCGGTCGAGCTGCTCGAGCTCGTCGGGGCTCGGGTCGGCGAGGTCGCCGCCGACCAGGAGCAGGTTGGCGCGCTCCCGGAGCGAGGGGTCGGACGCCCAGGCCTCGGCGAGCGCCGCCATCCCCTTCACCCGGTGCAGGCGACCCACGCTGAGCAGCAGCGGGAGGCCGCGGCGGTGCTCGGGCAGCTCCTCCAGCAGGAGGTCGAGCGAGGCCAGGTCCCCGCCCTCGTCCAGCGCGACCGGCTCACCGGCGGCAGAGGCCCGTGCGGCCGACTCGCCGCGCTCGACCAGGCCGACGTCGATCCCCTCCGGGACGATCGTGTGCCGCTCCGGGTGCGCGGTGATGTCGACGCCGATCAGCTCGCGGATGGTCGCCGCCAGCTCCTCCCGCGGGAAGAGGACGGTGTGCGCGGCGTCGGCGGCCAGGCGCTGCACCAGGCGCACGCGGAACCAGAAGTGCTCGGCGGCGTCGCGCTCACCGAAGTCCGCGCGGGTGAGGGCGCCGGAGGCGTCCAGGCCCGCGATCAGGGCGTGCGGGTCCGGAGCGAGGGTGAACACGACGGGGATCTCGAGCTCCCGGGCGACCGCGGCCGCCGCGAGGGATCCGACGTCCGCCATGCGCAGGTGCAGCACGTCGACCCGGCCGGCCGCGCGCAGGATCCGGCGGATGCCGCGCTCGGCGGCGATGCGACGGCTCCACGCCTGAGGCATGGCCACGGGCGGCCCCACGAACGGGACCGGAGCGAAGCCGTGGCCGGAGTCGGGCAGCTCGCCGAGCGCGCGCTCGGCCTCGGCCGGGGTCCCGCGCGAGAGCGTGAGCACCCGGTCGATGCCCTCCTGCTCGACGAGCGAGTCGCCCAGGCGCACCAGCAGGGTCGCGATGCCGCCGTTGTCGCCCGCGCCCACCCGCGTCAGGGTGCCGTCGATGTCGGCGTGGACGAAGAGCTGCGCGACCGTCGGCCCGGCCTCCACGGCCGGTGCGGGGGCGAGGTCGCCGAGGGCGAGCAGGGCGAGGGGCCCGATCGGCGCCGCCTCCTCGGCCAGGCCGGTGAGCAGGAGCTCGGCGTCGTCGGAGCCGCGCTCGCCGAGCGCGTCCGTCGCGGCGGCCCGCGCCTCCAGCCCCTCCGCGCGATCGGCGGCCACGTGCAGGAGGGTGCGCTCGGCGATCGCGCCGGGCACGAGGCCCAGGGTCTCGACGAGCCGTGCCCGGGCCGCCGCTTCGCGCTCGCCGAGCAGCGCGCCCTCGAGCGCGACGGCGACGAGGTCGGGGGTCGAGGAGGCCCAGAGCAGGACGGTGCGCTGCGCGAGCATGCCGGAGAAGCCGCCGTCGCGGACCAGGCGCAGCAGCGGTCCGAGCGCGGCGGGGCGGGGCAGGCGCCCGCCGAAGGCCCAGGCCGCGTGCTCGCGGAGGTACGGGCGCTCGTCCTCGAGTAGCATCAGCAGCGCGAGGTCGGCCTCCTCGTCGAAGACCTGCGCGAGCGAGTGCACGGCCGCGATCGCAGTGAGCTGGTCCGAGGGGTCCAGGGCTGCGCGGGTGAGCAGGCGCACCGCGCGGCCACCACCGTCGCTCACCGCGGCGACCGTCAGCTCGTCCGCCATCCGGACGGCCTCGAGCAGAGTGGGAGCGGCGCGCACGGCGTCGAGAGCGGTCTGCGTGGCCATGGTTCACCTGGTCTGTCGGAGCGGAGAGTACGACGGAGCGCGACTCCCGACCGCTGGAGCGGCCCAGGAGGAGCGGACCGGTACCGAGCATGCCGCGTGGGCGGCTGGGATTTCGCCACTTGCGTCGGATCTCCTCCCGCGGTACGGCCTCCTGTCAAGGGGGTGATGGCCGCAGTTCGTTTGCGCAACGCGCGAGGATCCTCAACCGCGGGTCCACTCCAGGAGCCGCTCGACCGGCCAGGTGGTCACGATCCGCTCCTCCGGGACGCCGAGCCGCTCCGCCCGCTCGGCCCCGTAGTCGAGCAGGCCCAGCTGGCCCGGAGCGTGCGCGTCGCTGTCGATCGAGAACAGGCAGCCCTCCTCGAGCGCGACCGCGATCAGCTCGTCCGGCGGGTCCTCGCGCTCGGGGCGGGCGTTGATCTCGACCGCGGTGGAGTGGTCGGCGCACGCCCGGAACACGGCCCGGGCGTCGAAGGTCGACGGCGGGCGGGTGCCGCGCTCGCCCGACACCAGCCGCCCCGTGACATGGCCGAGGACGTCGGTCCGCGGATCCGAGGCCGCCGCGACCAGCCGGGCCGTCATCTCGCGGGAGGGCAGCCGCAGCTTCGAGTGGGCGCTCGCGACTACCACGTCGAGGCGGTCCAGCAGCTCGTCCGTCTGGTCGAGCGCGCCGTCCTCGAGGACGTCCACCTCGATCCCGCTGAGCAGCCGCAGGGGCCCGGTGTCGAGGCCCGCGAGATGGGCCAGCTGCTCCTCCAGCCGCTCCGCGCTGAGACCGTGGGCGACCCGGAGCCGCGGCGAGTGGTCGGTGAGCGCCAGGTACTCGTGGCCGAGCGCGCGGGCCGCGTCCGCCATCGCGAGGACGGGCGTCGCCCCGTCGGACCACTCGCTGTGGCTGTGGAGATCGCCGCGCAGCCGTCCCCGCAAGGCGCTCGCGGGCGGAGGAGCCGAGCCGCGCAGCTCCGCGAGGTAGTCGGGCACCCGGCCCGACCGCGCCTGCTCGATCACCGTGAAGGTCGTGTCGCCGATCCCGGAGGCCCGCCGCACGAGGGCGAGGTCGTCCCGCTCGGCGGACGCCATCCCCTCCAGCACCGCGGCCGCCCGGCGGAACGCCTTCGCCCGGTAGCGGGAGGCCCGCTCCCGCTCGAGCAGTGCTGCGATCTCCTCGAGTGCCGCGATCGGGTCCATGCGCCCGGTCTACCACGGCGCCCGCCGCGGCCTCACCCCCTCGACGGTGGCGTCGGCTCCGGCCCCCGGCATAGCCGCGCCGCGGCGCCGCCCCGGTCCCGGCCGCTCGACGCTGGGAACCGGCCGAGCCCCGTTGCCGAGCGCAGCGATCGAGATATATCGTGACTCTCGTCCACTCGCGATGTATCGCGTTTCAGAAAGGCACCCCGGTGCAGGAGGAGGAGCTCATGTCCCTCGAGAAATGGCTCGTACAGGCCGGCGAGACGAAGGTCATCGACCTCGACGTCGTCCGCTCGGTCAAGGTCGCCCTCGTCGGCGGCCAGATCGACGTCATCGCCCACGACGAGCCGACCGCTCGCGTGGAGGTCCACAGCGTCGACGGCCGCCCGCTCAAGGTCTCGATGGACGGCGACCGCCTCGAGATCGACCACGTCCAGCTCCGCTGGGACACCATCGTCGACGTCGTGAAGGGCCTCGGCCGCCGCGGCGACCGCGCCGACATCAGCCTCCTCGTCCCCCGCGGCGTCGACCTCAAGTTCGACACCGTCTCGGCCGACGGCCTGGTCTCGGGCCTCCACAGCGACGCCCGCGTCTCGACGGTCGGCGGCGACATCGTCGTCGACGGCCTGCACGGCGACATCGAGGTGAACACCGTCCACGGCGAGCTCTCGGTCCGCAGCCACACCGGCCGCGTCACCGCGCGCACCGTCTCCGGCGACGTCACCGCGACCGGCGAGCTCACCCGCTTCACCGTCGACGGCGTCTCGGGCAGCGTGTTCGTCGACGCCGAGGGCACCCCCGACCGGATCCAGGCCAACACCGTCAGCGGCGACCTCACGATCCGCGTCGACGAGGGCCTCGGCGCCCGCTACCGCATCAACACCGTCTCGGGCACACTCCAGCTCGACGGCTCCGTCGTCAAGGGCACCTTCGGCCGGGGCTTCACCTCGACCACGGGCTCGCTCGACTCGAAGTGGGTCGACGTCGCCGCCAACTCCGTCTCGGGAGACGTGGTCGTCGTCCGCCGGTCCGTCGCCGCGTCCTCCGCCTCGGTGGGCGAGGGCTGGGGCTCCCCCGACACCGGCCCCGCCGACGACCGCCGCCCGATGGACGGGAGCTCGCTGTGAGCCCCGTCTTCGCGCACGGCCGCCTGCGCCTCTACCTGCTCAACCTCCTCGCCGAGTCGCCGCGCCACGGCTACGAGCTGATCCAGGCGCTCAGCGAGCGCTTCGGCGGCACCTACGCGCCCAGCGCCGGCACGGTCTACCCGCGCCTCGCGAAGCTCGAGGAGGAGGGACTCGTCACGAAGGAGGCCGACGGCCGCAAGACCGTCTACTCCATCACCGACGCCGGCCGCGCCGAGCTCGCGAACCGCGCGACCGACCTGGGCGACATCGAGGAGGAGCTCACCGACTCCGTCCGCCGGCTCGCCGACGAGGTCCGCCTCGGCGTCGCGGAGGCGATGAAGAGCCTCCGCGCCGACCTGGCCAGCGCCGCCCGCGACTCGCGGGAGCCCGGACGCCGACCGGAGCACTCCGCCGAGGAGCCGCGCCCGCAGGACACGTCCGGCACCCCCTCCGAGCAGCCCGCGCCGGGGCAGGCCGCGCCGGCCTCGCCCGACGCGCGCACCGCCTCGCGGATCGCCCTGCGCGACGCCGAGGTGCTGCTCACCGAGTTCCGCGACGAGCTGCGCGCGGAGCTGCGCACCGCCGCCTCCTCGGGATCCGTGACGACCGCGAGCGTCGACGCCCTGCGCGCCGCGCTCGACGAGGCCCGCGCCTCGGTCCGCTCCACCCTGGACTGAGCCCGGACACCGTACCGCCGAGAGGGCGGGGATCCCGCCCGGGGTCCCCGCCCTCCCGGCGCTACTGCCGCCCGACCGCCAGCGCCTCCTCCTCCACGTCGAGGAACGCCAGAGCGCTCACCACCGCCGGCTCCTGGTACCGCCCCTCGGAGCGCGCGCGGAGCACCGCCTCCCGCTCGGCCGCGATCATCACGCGCCGGAGTCGGTTGTAGGCCTGCGGGAGCGGCTCCACACCCTCGCCCTCCGGCGGGTTCTCCAGAGCGTCGGCGAGGAACGTCGCGTTCCGCCGCAGCCGGTCGAGAACGCGGTCCTCCACTCCGTCCTGCGGCTCCGCGTCGAGCCGGGCGAGCCCGGCGGCCTGTGCCTCCGCGAGCAGCATCTGCTTCTCGACGTGCTCCTGCATCTCGTTCGGGGCCGGCAGCTTCAGGGCGCGGACGAGCCGCGGGAGCGCGAGCCCCTCGACGAGCGTCCCCGCCACCACGATGAAGGCGAGGAACTGCAGGAACGCGCGCTGCGGCGTCTCCGCGGGCAGGAGGAACGCGGCGGCGAGGGTGACCACGCCGCGGATGCCCGCGAACGACACCCCGATCGCGGTCGGCCAGGTCCACCCGCGCTGCTGCAGCCGGCGCGGACCGTGCCGGAACAGCAGCGTCGTCATGCACATCCAGGCCACGCGGCTCCCGACCAGCGCCGCGAGCACGGCCGCGCCGATGCCGACCGTCTGCCAGACCCCGATGCCCGAGTCGGCCGTCGCCTCCACCACCGACGACAGGCTCAGCCCGATGAAGAGGAACACTGCGTTCTCGAGCAGGAACTGGATCGTCCGCCAGTTGAGCGACTCCGCGATCCGCGCCTGCGCGGACTGGATGACCGGCGCCCGGTAGCCCAGGTAGAGCCCCGCGACCACGACCGCCAGCACCCCGGAGCCGTGCAGCAGCTGCGCCGGGATGAACGCGACGTAGGGCGTCACCAGCGAGAGGCTCGTGTCCAGGACGGACGACTGCACCTGCTTGCGCACGAACCCGAGCAGCACGGCGATGCCGATCCCGACCCCGCCGCCCACCGCCACGGCCAGCACGAAGTCGAGCGCGATGCGCCCGGGAGTGACCGTGCTGACGATCGCCAGGAGGGAGGCGTTCAGCGCCACCAGTGCGGTCGCGTCGTTGAGGAGGCTCTCGCCCTCGAGCACCGTGAGCATGCGCCGCGGCAGGCGGAGCCGCCCCGCGATCGCCGTGACCGCCACCGCGTCCGTGGGCGCCACGATCGCGCCGAACGCGAGGGCCGCGGCGACCGTGATCGCCGGCACGACCATCCAGGCCACCGCGCCGACCACCGCGACCGTGAACACGACCAGCCCCACCGACAGCAGGAGGATGCTGTCGCCGCGGGCGCGGACGTCGAGGACGGAGGTGCGGATCGCCGCCGCGTAGAGCAGCGGCGGCAGGATCCCGAACAGCACCACGTCCGGCTCGACCACCACCTCCGGGATCCCGGGGACGAAGGAGGCGAGGGCTCCGACGGCGACGAGCGCCACGGGAGCGGACCAGTTCACCCGCCCCGACAGCCCGGTGACCAGGACGGTCACCACCACGAACGAGACGATCCAGACGATCGCGACGACGGGCTCCTCCATCGCGTCACTCCTCCCGGGCGTCCGCGCGCCACGGCCCCATTGTGGCCGCCCGGAGAGCAGCCCGGACAGCCGCCGGGAGGGTGCGGCTAGCGGCCGGCCTCGTGGATGTCGCGCGCCTTGGTGACCTTCGCCGGGTCCACCGGGTTCATGCCGAGGACGATCTTGCCGCGCGAGTGCCGCTTCTCGAGGTCGTCGAAGGCGTCCTGCACCTGGTCGAAGGGGTAGAAGCCCGAGACGAGCACCCGCAGCTTCTGCTCGCCGACGAGGCCGACCAGCTCGCCGAGGATCTCGGTGTCGCGCTGGGCGGTCTCGGCGTCGGGCCAGACGGCGCGCAGCTCGATCTCCTTGCGGTCGTCGCTGGAGTGGAAGCGGCCGGCCGCGATGCCGAGCTCGTCGGCGAGGGCGTCGTTCTCCCCGCCGAAGTTGTCGAGGAACACCGTGACCCCGCCGGGCGCCGCGGCCCGGATGCGGTCGGCGATCCCGTCGCCGTAGACCACCGGCTTCACGCCGATCTGGCGGAGGTAGTCGAAGTTGCGCTCGCCGCAGGTGCCGATCACGGTCGCGCCGCGGAGCTTCGCCAGCTGGATCTCGAGACTGCCCACTCCTCCGGCCGCGGCGGAGACGAGGACGGTGTCGTCCGGTCCGACGTGCGTGGCCTCGAGCGCGCGCCACGCGGTCACTCCGGCGAGGAACAGCGCGCCGCCGACCTCCCAGCTCACGGAGGCGGGCTTGGCGACGAGGTTGCGGCGCGGCACCACGACGTGGGTCGCGTGCGAGCCGACGAGCGCGTGGCCGACCACGTCGCTGCGGAGCTTGATGTCGGTGACGCCCTCGCCGAGGGCGACGACGACGCCCGAGAAGTCGGTGCCCTGGCGCATCGGGAAGGCCGCGGAGTGGTCGGAGTCGAACTGGCCCTGCCGGATGAACGCCTCCATGTGGTTCACCCCGGCGGAGAGCACCTCGACCAGCACCTCGCCCGCCCCGGGCTTCGGCCGCTCGACCTCGACGATCTCGAGGACGTCCGCGTCGCCGAAACGGCTGTACTGGACGACGCGGGCGGCGGTGGGGCTCAGACGGGACATGCGCTCATCATCCGCCCCCGCCGCCCGAAGCCCCTGACCCCCGAACGGGGGCGTGCGACTCAGGAGGGGTCGCTCGGGCAGTACAGCTGGGTGCGCGGACCGGAGCGGTCGATGACGTGCTCGGACATCGGCCGGCCGCAGAGCGGGCACGCCTGCCCCGCGGGCGCCTCCTGCTCGGGCTGGTCGTACGGGCCGAGCGGCGGCGGGCCGATCCAGGGGAACAGCCGCGCGTTGAAGCGCTGGTAGAGGGAGCCGGTCTTCTTCCGCGTCATATCCTTAGTGTACTAACCATCACGGCACGATGAGAGGATGACGCCGTGGAAACCGACCCGCTCGCCCTCCAGAACCAGGTCTGCTTCTCCCTCGCCGTCGCGGCGCGCACCGTCATCGGGCTGTACCGCCCCGTGCTCGAACCGCTCGGACTCACGCACCCGCAGTACCTCGTGATGCTCGCGCTCTGGGAGCGCAGCCCCCGCTCGCTCGCCGACCTCGGCTCCGCCCTCCGCCTCGAGCCGGCCACGCTCAGCCCGCTCGTGAAGCGCCTGGAGGCGAGCGGCCACGTCACGCGGGCCCGGAGCAGCGACGACGAGCGCCGCCTCGACGTCGCGCTGACCCCCTCCGGAGCGGCCCTCCGCGAGCAGGCCCTGCAGGTTCCTCCGCAGATCCTGGAGCGGCTCGACGTCCCCCTCGAGGAGCTCACCGCGCTCCGCGACAGCCTCACCGGCCTGATCGGAGCCGCGACCCGCGACGGCCGCTGACCCCCCGCTCGGGGCGCCGGCCGCGAGCACGCCGGCCGCCGCTCCCCGTCGCACCGGGAAACTCCCGGTCACAGCGCGGGATCAGCCTCCGCCCGGCCCGCTCCCGGCCGTCTTGACTGCCCCCTCGCACGGAGTAGTGTCATCGCTCGTGACACACGAGGGCCCCCCGTCCGCCGCGGACGGATCATCGGCCGACGCGACCGAGCTGCGCACCGCCAAGCACTTCTTCATCGGCGAGCCGCTCCCCAGCGACAAGCTCGAGGGACAGCTGCTGCAGAAGCGGCTCGCGCTCCCCATCTTCGCCAGCGACCCGCTCTCCTCCGTGGCCTACGCTCCGCAGGAGCTGCTGATGATCCTGCTGCTCGGCGGACTCTCCTTCCTCACCTTCGCCCCCTGGGTGGCCGCGTGCGTGGTCGTCCTCCTCGTCGTGGTGGTGCTGAGCTACCGCCAGCTGATCCGGGCGTACCCGTCCGGCGGCGGCGACTACGAGGTCGCCCGCACCAACCTGGGCGAGACGGCGGGCCTCACGGTCGCCGCCGCCCTCCTCGTGGACTACGTGCTCACCGTGGCCGTGTCGGTCGCCTCCGGAGTCGACAACATCATCTCCGCGGTGCCCGAGCTGGCGCCGCTGCGGGTCGAACTGGCCATCCTCTTCGTGGTGCTGCTGGCGGCCGTGAACCTCCGCGGCGTCTCGGAGTCGAGCCGCGCCTTCGCCGTCCCGACGTACCTCTTCGTCGCGAGCGTCTTCGTGATGGTCGTCGTCGGCCTGGTCCGCACCGCCTTCGGCGACACCCCGGTCGCGGAGTCGGCGGGCTTCACCGTGCAGGGCGAGCAGCTCACGCAGGCGGCCGTCGTCCTCCTGCTGCTGCGCTCCTTCGCGAGCGGCTGCGCGGCGCTCACGGGCGTCGAGGCCATCTCGAACGGCGTGCCCGCGTTCCGCGCCCCGAAGGTCAAGAACGCCCAGCGCACCCTCGTCGCGATGGGCACGATCGCGATCGTGCTCTTCGTCGGCCTGACCGCCCTCGCCCTGCTCTCGAACGTGCACTACGCCGAGAACGCCTGCCATCTGGTGGGCTTCGCCGACTGCGCCACGACCCCGCAGCGCTCCGTGATCGCGCAGGTCGCCGCCGCCACGTTCGGCAACAACACGATCCTGTTCTTCATCATCCAGGCCGCGACCGCCGCCGTCCTTCTCCTCGCGGCGAACACCGCGTTCAACGGCTTCCCGCTGCTGGGCTCCGTGCTGGCCCGCGACGGCTACGCGCCCAAGTCGCTGAACACCCGCGGCGACCGCCTCATCTACTCCAACGGAGTGATCATCCTGGCGCTCGTCGCCGCGATCATCCTGCTCGTCTACCAGGCCTCGCTCACGAGCCTCGTGCAGCTGTACATCATCGGCGTCTTCGTCTCGTTCACGCTCGGGCAGTCGGGCATGGTCAAGCACTGGGTGCGGATGATCCGCAACGGCGAGGGCTCGCGCACCGTCTACACGAGCCTGGCCATCAACCTGTTCGGCGCGACGCTGACGTTCGCGGTGCTCGTCGTCGTCACGATCACGAAGTTCACCCACGGCGCCTGGCTCGTCTACCTGGTGATGCCGATCCTCGGTGTCCTGATGGCCGGCGTCTACCGCTACTACCGCGACGTCGAGAAGGAGATCGAGGTCGACCCGACCACGACCTTCGGCGCCAACGGCGACCACGCGATCGTGCTGGTGGGCCGGATGAACAAGCCCACGCTGAAGGCTCTCGACTACGCCATCGCGGCGCGGCACGAGACGCTGGAGGCGGTGCACTCCTCCATCGACGACGCGCAGACCGCGCAGCTCAAGGCCGACTGGGCGCAGATGGACATCGAGGTGCCGCTGCGCTGCGTGGCCTCTCCCTATCGCGACATCTCGTACCCGCTCATCAAGTACATCAAGGCCCACCGCCTCGAGCACGGCTCCGAGATCACGACGGTCTACATGCCGCAGTACATCGTCGGGCACTGGTGGGAGGCGTTCCTCCACAACCACAAGTCGCGGCGGATCCGCCAGAAGCTCCTGCTGGTGCACGGAGTGACGGTGGCGCTGGTGCCGTGGCTGCTCGACTCGTCCGAGCTGATCTACGGACGCCGCTCGCGACCGATCCCCGGCCAGACGCGCCGCGGCGAGCCGGTCCGCCCGGTGACCCGCCGCCCGATCCCGCCCGCGTCCTCGCTCCCCCAGGGTGCCGCCGGCGAGGGCGCTCCGCGCATCCCGCAGCGCCCGGCCGCGCAGAACCGGCCGCGCTCGAAGCGGCGCTGAGGCGGCGGGGGCCCGGAAACGGGTAGAGGGCCCGCGGCGTGTGCCGCGAGCCCCCGATTTCCCCTTAGTGCCTTCCCCCGAAGGCGGCCCGCCCCAACGGGCCGTGTCCGACGCTATCGGTGGGCTATGCACCGGCGCATCCTCCTCGCGACGGATGCCCGTGCTCCCTTGAGACGACAGGCTCGTCCTCCGTCGTCTCAGACGACGGCCCCGCGCACCCCTCGGCCGGTGAGCCACCAGACCGCCGCGACGGCGACCGCGGCCGCAGCGCCGCCGCCCACGAGCAGGATCGCCGCCCGCACCACGTGCGCCCGGTAGGCGGCGTCGAGCGGATCGATGCCCGCCCCCGCCAGCACGATCCCGGCGGGAACCACCGCGGCCGCGAGCACCACGGCCGCGGCCGCGATGCGCACCGGCTGCCGGCCGTCGGAGCGGAGCTTCCGGGGACGGCGGCCGACGTACCAGACCACCGCTCCGATCCCGAGCCCGAGCAGCCCGAGCACGCCGCTCGCGTACTGCGCCCATCGGAAGCCGGGGAAGGGCCCGAGCTCCTGCTGCAGCAGCGGGATCGCCGAGACGAAGAGGCCGCCCCGGTGGGTGAAGCCGTCCCACATCACGTGGCTGGCGGCTCCGATCGCGATGCCGGCGGCCGCGAAGACGAGCACGCGGATCCACTCGGCGGCCCCGCGGGGCGGCGAGCGCCGGGGACGCAGGCGCGAGCGGACCAGCGCGGGCGCGAGGTCGCGCCAGGCCGGAGCGACGACCGCGCTCCACAGCGCGAGGCCGAGCATCCCGAGCAGCAGGTCGACGGTGACGACGCCGAGGAGGGAGTGGGTGGACTCGCGGGCGACGGCGATCGGGAGGTACATGCCGATGTCCGGGACCATCGCGCCGATGGCCACGGCCGCGGCGGGGATCCGGCCGTTCGAGAACGCGAGCGCGACGACGGCGTGGCTCGGCGTGAAGGGCATGACACGCACGCTATCCCGGCAACGCGGCCGGCGAGTGTCCGCGTCGCGAAGCGCGCGTCACCGATCGCGGTCCGGCTCCTGGGCTCCGCTCCGGCTCGTCGGCCTCCCGGGGCCGGCGGTCAGCCCGAGGAACGTGATCCCCAGGACGAGGAACACCGGCCAGACCGGATTCCCGAGGACCGCGAAGACCGCTCCCGCCGCGAGGAACAGCGGACCCGTGACCGCGTTCCAGCGCCGAGACGCCTCCTCCGACGACATCCGACCCGAACCCTTCCCGTCCTGTGCGCGCGCCATCACTCCACGCTAGATCGCCTCCGCGGGGCCCGCCTCCCCCGTCCGGCGGAGCCGCGCGCTCGGGGAGCTCCGAGCGCGGCGACCGTAGAATCGTCCGGAAGTCCGGCCCTCCGGGCCCAGCGGCGACGGATCGGAGCGGGTGTGCGGAAGGCGTTCGCGATCCTCCGCCTGGCCCTCGCCGGGCTGGGCGCGGTCGGACTCGTCGGCGACTTCTTCTACACGCTGGGCTTCCGCGCGTTCCAGATCGACAACTTCTTCGCCTACTTCACGACGCAGTCGAACATGGCCGGGGTCGTGGTGCTGGGCCTGTCCGGCCTGGTCGCCCTCGCGCGCGAGCGGGAGCCGCGCTGGCTCAGCACGGTGCGGGCGCTCGTGCTCACCTACATGGTCGTGTCGGGGATCGTCTTCGGGCTGATCGCGGTCGAGGCCAACAACCGCGGCGTGCGGGTCGACGTGCCCTGGTCGAGCGCGCTCCTGCACTTCGTGATCCCCACGCTCGCGATCCTCGACTGGATCCTCGGACCCGGCCGCCGCCCGGTCGCCTGGCGCGGGGCGCTGACCGTGCTCGGCTTCCCGATCGTCTGGGGCGTCATCACCCTGGTCCGCGGGGCCCTCATCGGCTGGTACCCGTACTTCTTCCTCGACCCCGGCCAGGTCGACGGACCCGTGATGTTCGTGCTCTACGACGTGATCGTGCTGAGCCTGATCTCCGGCATCGCGGCGTTCGTCCTCGCGCTCAGCCGGGTGCGGCCACTCGGGGCGGCGCACGCGTCGGAGTGGCGGGGGCCGCTGGCGCGGCTCCGCGAGCTCGTCAGCCGGGGACGACGGCGAACGGCTCGAGCGCCGTCTGCGCGAGGGTGACCAGCTCGTCGTCGCTGAGGTCTTGCAGCGAGAGGGCCTGATCCGCTCCGACCAGCCCGACGAGCACCGCCTCGCCGGTCGACGGCTGGAGGTTGAGCCACTCGGTGATGCCCGCCTCGGAGCCGACGAGCGACCAGCGCGCGGGGGCGTCGGCCTCCCAGAACGCCTCGTCGAAGCGCAGCCACAGCGTCTCGACGACGCCGGAGCCGAGGGCCGCGACGGCCGCGCGCTGCGCGAACGGGAGCGGCGGGTCGAAGGCGATCGCGTCCGTCTGGAGCACCCCGATCGGCACGGTGACCAGCACCCGGTCGGCTGTGAACGACTCGCCGGTGCCCAGGCGGATGCTGACGCCGGTCTCCGTGTAGCCGATGCCGCTCACCACGGCGCGCAGCGAGACCTCGACGTCGGCGAGCAAGGTGTCGACCAGGGGCGCGAGCCCGTCGGTCAGCAGCGCGTCGCCGGAGTCGTCGCTCAGCTCCTCCGCGGTCGTGGCGGCGGAGGCGTCGCCCAGTCCGTACCAGGAGGAGAGCTCCTCGGGAGCGGCGCCGGTGCGCAGCGCGGTCGTCCCGGCGAGGTGCGCCGCCACGCGGGCGGCGTCGCCGTCGCCGGAGCCCGGCTCGGCCTCGGCGGGGTCGGGCGCTCCGGAGCCGGCGAACGACTCGGCGAGCGCCAGGTCCTCCGGCTGCTCCGCTCCCCACTCGAGAGCACGGGTCAGGGCGTCGGCGCCCGTGGTGCCGGTGTCGAGGGCCGCGCCGCCGGCGTCGCTCGAGCGGACGTCGGCGAGGTCGACCGCGGTCGTGACGACGCCCGCGTCCGCGATGCTCTCGCGCAGGGCGGCTCCCGCGCCGGTGAGGGCCCAGGCTCCGGTCTCGACGGCGATCGGCCAGCCGTCCGGAGTCGCGGTGGCGATGCGGCCGCCGGTGCGCTCGCGCGCCTCGACCACGGTGACGTCGAAGCCCGCGTCGGACAGGCGCCGCGCGGCGACCGCTCCGGCGAGACCGGCCCCGATGATCGCGATCCGCTCGCCCTCGTCGGCGACGGCGCTGATCTCGGCGGCCGCGCGGACCCCGGAGCTCCAGGCGCCCTGGAGCGTGCCGGGCGCCTCCGTGTCGGTGGCCTCGCCCGCGAGGAAGACGCGGTCGAGGACCGCGGTGCCCAGGTCGGTGCGGTGCTGCGGCGTCGCGCCGACGGGCAGGTACGAGACGGAGCCGAGCGCGTACGGATCCTCGGCCCAGGCGGAGCGCACGAAGGCGGCCGGCGCGGGGACGGCGGTGGTGCTCGGCGTGGGCACGGGGGCCTTCGTGACGGAGCGGGTCGGCGTCGGACGCGACGGCGTGCAGCCCGCGAGGGCCAGGAGCCCGACTCCCGTGGCGGCTCCCGAGAGGAAGAGGCGGCGTCCGATCGTCATCCCGGACATCCTACGTTCTCGGCGTTCGGCCGGGGCGGCGCGGGCGGCGTGGTGCTGACGCCACCCGGGCACGCGGCCCGCTTCGAGGTGCGGGGTGACGGCGGGACGGCGAGCGGATAGCGTCGGGGCAGCGCGGACCGGTCCGCGGTGACGGGGGACGCGGCATGGACACGACACGGACGCGGACCGCGACGACGACGGCCGGGGCCCCTCCCCGCAGCCACCTCCACGCGGTGCTGCTCGGCGCGCTGGGCATGATCGTGGTCCCGCTGCTCATCGTCCTCGCGACCACGGCCTGGTCCTCCCCCGGACCGGAGGAGTACGTCCGCATGGCGCTCGGCTCGGTGGTCGCGGCGTGCGTCTCGGTGGTCGGCGCCTGGTGGCTCGCCTTCGAGCGGCGCAGCGCCGGGGCACCCGGTCGCACCTGGTTCTGGGGCGTCGCCTGCCTCGTCACGGTCAATGCGGTCTCGACCGTCGGAGCCGCCGCCGACCGCCTCACCGGCCTGATCACGGGCTGAGCAGGTGGACGTCCAGGCACGGTCACCGCGCTCGCCTCACTCCTCGGCGACCGCCCCGATGGCCCCGAGTCCCTCCTCGAGCGAGCGGCAGCAGCATCGGCGCCGGTGATCGCCCCGACGAGACGACCGAGCGGCTCCGGCTGTTCCGTCCCGCCGAGGGCGATCTGGACGAGCTGTGGCGGCTGTACTCCGACGAGCGGATCGCGGCGGGCGACCCCCTCCTCCGGCACGACTCCGTCGAGCAGACCCGGGCGGTGCTCGCCCGCCGGACGGCGCAGTGGGCACGGGACGACCTCAGCAGCTGGGTCGTCCGGCTGCGGAGTCCCGAAGGCGGCGCGGACGGCGCGATCGGGATCGGCGGATGCACCCTCCTCGCCGACACGGCCTGGAACGTCGCGTTCACCGTCCATCCGGACCACTGGGGCAGGGGGTACGCCCAGGAGGTCGCCTCCGCAGGGATCGCTCGGGCGCGGCGGCTCGGGCCGGAGCTCCCCGTGACCGCGGTCGTCGCGGAACGGAACGAGCGATCGCACCGCACGGTCGCTCGACTCGGTCTCGAACGGAGGTGGGCGGGCCCCGACGCGCACAGCCCTGACCCCGCGGCTCACATCGTGCTCTACTCCGACCGCCTCCTCTCCGAGGACGAGATCGGCCGCCTCACGAGCTGAGGGAGCCGCGTGGCGCGGATGACCGCCGGCAGCAGCGTGCCCGAGACGCCTGCGGCGAGCCGCGGAGTCGCCGCCGCTAGGGTACGAGCGTGAACGGTCTCCTTCCGACGTCGTGGATCTGCGTCGTGTACGCCGCCGCCTGCGCGTTCCTCGCCGTCGCGTTCCTCGTGCACGCCGGGCTCGGACACGGGTGGTCCGTGCTCTGGGGCGGCGCCGCGATCGCCGGGGTCGTGCTCTCCGGGCGCCGAGCGCGGCACCTCCACCGGGACGAGGAGCAGCAGCCGGTCAGCCGATCCGGGACGGGTCGGCCGTGACGGAGCGCGCTGACGACAGCGGCGGCTCCTCTCGGCGCTTCGCCCTGCGCTCGTGGTGGACCGTCGGCGCTCTCGCCGTCGGCGTCGTCGCGTGCCTCCTGGTCGCACCCCTCCTCCCGGCGGCCAGCGCGGCGCGCGAGTGGATCGGCGGCGCGGCACTCGCGCTGACCCTCCTCGCGATCGCGCTCGGCGGCCGGCTGGCGGGACGGGCGCGTAGGCCCTCACGCCGCGGTGCATCCGCGGCCCGTCGTAGCGAGGGGCGTTAGCGTCGTCGGATGGCGAGCATCACGTACCCCGCGCCCCTTCGCGTCGGAGGCCGGGTGGAGGTGCCCGCGCCCTCGATGGGAGTCCCCGCGCACCTGCACGACCGGCTGCAGGACGCCGTGCGCCGACTCGGCTCGGTGGGCTACGACGTCCGGGTGCGGCCGCACGCTCTCACGGGCGGACTCGTTCCGGCGTCCGCCGCGGATCGCGCGGCCGATTTGCACGACGCCTTCCGGAGCGGAGACGCGGTCCTTCCTCCGTGGGGCGGCGAGCTCGCCGTCGAGCTCCTGGACAGGCTCGACTGGCGCGCCCTCGCGGAGGCCCGGCCCTGGTTCGTCGGCTGGTCGGACGTCTCGACGCTGCTCCTGCCGCTGACGACGATGACCGGGCTCGCGACGATCCACGGCGCCAACCTGATGGACGAGCCGTGGGAGCTGCCGGTCGGGTTCCACCGCTGGACCGAGGTCGCCGGCCTCGAGCCCGGAGCCGCGTTCACGCAGCACGCCGCACCGCGACGCCGGAGCCGACCCTGGGGCGCGTGGATGGACGAGCCGCTCGACCGCGAGCGGGCCTACGAGGAGCCGACCCGCTGGCGCTCGCTCGACGGGTCAGCGGACGCGGCGATGTCCGGCCGCTTGATCGGCGGATGCCTCGAGACGGTGTCCCTGCTCGCGGGCACGCCCTACGGCGACGTTCCGGGCTTCGCTCGACGGCACGCGCCGGAGGGCACCGTCGTCTACCTGGAGGCGGCCGGATCCGACTCCGCCTCGGTGCTCCGGATGCTCACCTCCCTCCGGCTCGCGGGCTGGTTCGAGCAGGCGACCGGCGTCCTGATCGGACGGACCGAGAGCGCCTCCCTGCCTGAGCTGAGCCAGGAGGACGCGGTGCGGCGTGCCCTCGGCGATCTCGGCGTGCCGGTGATCCTCGACGTCGACATCGGGCACCAGCCGCCGCAGATGCCCCTGGTCAACGGCGCGCTCGCCGAGATCGCGCTGAGCGGGCCGACGGCCTCGATCACGCAGCGGCTCGTGCCCTGACGGGTCGTCGAAGTACCGCGCCGCCACCCAGATACACAACGCTTCTTGCACAATCTTTCTTGTGCTTTAGGCTGAGCGCATGGTCGACCGATCGAATCTGCACGACGCAGCTCACATGCGCGTCCTTGCTCACCCCACCCGCCTACGCCTGCTCGGGCTGCTCCGAGAGCTCGGCCCACGAACCGCCGCGCAGCTCTCGGAGCACATCGACGAGGCGCCGGGGACGCTGAGCTACCACCTGACGAAGCTGGCGGGAGCCGGGCTGATCGAGGAGGCGCCGGAGTCGGGCCGGGATCGGCGGGAGCGCTGGTGGAGGGCGAAGCACCTCGAGACCGTGTGGGACGAGAGCGAGGTCGCACGCGACCCGGAGAAGCTCGGAGCCCTCCGTGAGATGGCGGCGGCGATCTCCCGCGTCTACGCGCAGCAGTACGACGAGTACCTCGCGTCGACGCCGACGCTGCCGGAGGAGTGGGTGAGCGCCGGCACGAGCAGCGACCGCCGCTGGCGCCTGAGCGCGGATCAGCTGTGGGAGCTGCGCGACGAGCTCGCGCAGCTCGACCGGAAGTGGGCGCGGATCAGCGACGACCACCGGACCGACGATGGGTCGGAAGAGGTGTTCTTCCTCGTCCAGGCCTACCGCCGGCCGCGATGAGCGCGGCGGAGCGCTCCTCGCGGCCCCTCGCCGCACTCCTCGTCGGGCACGTCCTCTCCAGAACCGGCAACGTCGTCACCCTGTTCGCCGTGCCGTTCCTGGTGCTCAGCGCGGGCGGAGGACCGGTGGAGGTAGGGACAGCGGCCGCCGCGGCGACCGCACCCGTCCTCCTCGGCGGGCCGCTCGGCGGCGCACTCGTCGATCGTGTCGGCCTCGTGCGGTCGTCCGTGCTCTCCGACGCGGTGAGCGGCACGAGTCTCGCGCTCATCCCGCTCCTGACCGCGCTCGACGCGCTGCCGTTCCCGGTCCTCCTGACGATCGTCTTCGTCAGCGGCCTCCTCGACGTCCCCGGGGAGACCGCCCGACGCGTCCTCCTCCCCCGCCTCTCCCAGACGGCGGGCATCCCGCTGGAGCGCTCGGTCGGCTTCCTCGACGCCACCACCCGCCTCTCCACCATGCTCGGCGCGCCGCTCGCGGGGGTGATGGTCAGCACTCTCGGCGCCGATGCGGCCCTCCTCGCGACCGCAGTGTCCTTCGCCGCGTCCGCGATCCTCACGGCGGCACTCGTCCGGGCACCGTCGACCACCCCCGAGGGGCCGGAGGAGAGCTCGACGGGCTACTGGTCGGACCTCCGGGAGGGTCTGCGCTTCATCCGCCGGGATCCCCTCCTGCGCTGCATCATCGCCCTCGTCCTCGTCACCAACACCCTCGACGCCGCCCGGTCGAGCACGCTCCTCCCCCTCTACGCCGAGCGGCACCTCGAGGGCGCGTCGTCCCTCGGCCTCGTCTCCGGCGTGTTCGGCGCGGCCGCCCTGACCGGAACGCTCGCCTTCGGCCTCGTCGCGCACCGCCTGCCGCGCCGGATCCCCTTCGCCGCCTGCTTCCTCGTCGCCGCCACCTACGGAGCCGCGCCGGCTCTCGGTCTCGGTGTCGTGGGGCTGGCCGCCTCGGCCGCCGTCTGCGGGCTCGCCGCCGGAGCCCTGAACCCGATCCTCGGCGCGGTCTTCCTCGATCGCATCCCGACCGCCCTCCAGGCGCGCGTGCTCGGACTCGTGTCCGCCGGGACCTGGGCAGGGATGCCGCTCGGCGGAGTCCTCGGAGGGCTCGCCGCCGACACGCTCGGCCTCCGCCTCACCTTCGCCGTCACCGCCGTGGTCTACGTGGTCGCCGCCGGCACTCCGCTGCTCGGCGGAGCCTGGCGCCGGATGGAACGGTCGGCCTCCTGACCCCGGCCGCGGAGCCGAGAACGACCGGCGTGAGGAATGCGGCGCCCCGGCCCTCCTCCGCCCGCCGAGCGCAAGGCCGAGCGGCGGGGAGTCGCCGAGTGGTAGACCTGGGGGCATGAGCAACGACATCCGCGCACTCGCCGAGGGCGAGAGCTACCTCGTCTTCTTCCAGGGCGGGCCGTTCGACGGCCAGACCGAGAACCGCGTCAGCACCGACGGGAGCTACGAGAAGGAGGTCGACGTCTACGCCGCCGTCGACGGCCAGGAGACGCACCTCGTCTACAACGCCGTCTCCGCCAAGGAGGTCGGCGAGGCGGTCCACGTGACCTACTCGATCGACACGCCCGACTCCGACCCGATCGAGGACCCGGAGGACCGCGGCGGCGGATTCCAGTAGTCCGCACCACATTTCGGATGCCGCTCCGGCGCCGCGCTCAGCGCGGCCGGGGCGGCATCGGCACGTGAGGACGCGCCACTCCGGGGACCACGCCTCCCGCCGCTCCTAGGATGATGGTTCCTCACTGTCTCGGCCGATTCAGGTCCGCGTTCCTCGGGAGCCGCCGTGTCCGATCCGCTGATCCGCCCGATGCCCCTCCGCGGCGACTCCGCCCGGCACTGGCTGCGGGCCCGCCACGCCGAGGCCGGGCCCGACCCCGCGTTCGCCGTCACCGGGCAGGAGGCGGCCGCCGAGGGCGTGCTCCTCCGGCGGATCTGGCACACGGCCGGCACGATCGACTTCCGCCCGAGCCCCCGCGCCGACCCGGGGTCGGTGGTGCTCCTGCTCCCGCTCGAGGGCGCGTTCACCGTCGCCAGCCGGGAGGAGCGCGAGTTCGTCGGCCGCGGCACCCTCGCGGTGCTGCCCGCCCGATCGGGAGCGACGATCAGCACGAGCGCTCCCAGCTCCCGGCTCGTCCTGGTCGTGCGGCCCTCGGGCGACACGGATCCGCCCGTCGGCCTCACCGTGGTCTCCTCCCCCGCGGCACCGGTGCTGGTCGCCGCCGCGAACGCCGTGCTCGACGCCGGGCTGCCCATGAGCCCCGGGCTGCACACCGCGCTGCGGGGCCTCGCCGCGGCCGTCGTCGCGGAGTGACGGGAGTTGTCAACCCTCCCCGCCCCGGCCATCCGCTCGCAGGGACGTCCTCGAACATCGAGTGACGCCGATCGTCGGCGCCGGAAGGAGCACTCGCCATGGCCGAGATCACCGCCCACCACGGACTCTTCAAGGACACGGACCTGCACGTCGACGACACCGGCGGATCGGGCCGCCCCGTGGTCCTCATCCACGGCTGGCCCCTCTCGGGCGAGTCGTGGAAGGAGCAGGTCCCCGCGTTCGCCGAGGCAGGCTACCGCGTCGTCACCTACGACCGCCGTGGCTTCGGGCGCAGCGACAAGCCGCTCACCGGCTACAGCTACGACACGCTCACCGAGGACCTGCACACCCTCCTCACCGAGCTCGACCTGCAGGACGTCACCCTGGTCGGCTTCTCGATGGGCGGCGGCGAGGTCGCCCGCTACTTCACGAAGTACGGCGCCGATCGCCTGCACAGCGTCGTCTTCGCCTCGGCCGTCCCGCCGTACCTGATGAAGACGGACGACAACCCGGACGGCCCGCTCGAGAAGGCGCAGGCCGCGCAGATGACCGCGGGCCTCACGAAGAGCGAGGACGACTTCTACGACCAGTTCACCACCGACTTCTTCTCGGTCGACGGCGTGCTGAAGGTGACGGAGGAGCAGCGCCAGGAGGCGATCGCTCTGGCGAAGCAGTCGGCCAAGCACGCGGCCCTCGCCTGCATGACGGCGTTCGCGACCACCGACTTCCGCGAGGACCTGCCCAACGTGTCGGTGCCCGCGCTCGTCATCCACGGCGACGGCGACGGCACGGTTCCGTTCGAGGGCTCCGGCGCCCGCACCCACGCGGCGATCCCCGGCTCCGAGCTGCACGTCGTCCACGGCGCCCCGCACGGAGTGACCGTGAGCCACCCGGAGGAGTGGAACCGCGTCGTCCTGGAGTTCCTCGCGAAGTAGCGGCGGCACTCCCGCATGCTGGTCGAGCAGCCCCGCAGGGGCGTATCGAGGCCCGTCGCACGGACACGGATCTCGATACGCGCCCTGTGCGCTGCTCGATCAGCAGGAACCGGTCACCCACGCGCGATGCTCGCTCAGCAGGAGCCGGAGCCCCCGCGTCAGCCCTTCTCCGCGCCCTCGGTCGTGTTCATGATCCGCCGCTGGAAGACGAAGAACAGCACGGCCACCGGGATCGACATCAGCACCGCGGCCGCGAGCTGCAGCGGGTACTGGTTGCCGGTGCCCAGCTGCCCCGACACGAGCGACGCGACTCCGGTCGTCAGCGTGTTGAGCTCCGGCGACTGCCGAGACACCACGAAGTGCGAGAACTCGTTCCACGAGCCCTGGAACGACAGGATGAACAGCGTCACGATCGCCGGACGCGCCATCGGCACCACGATCGAGCGGAAGGTCCGGAACACTCCGGCCCCGTCGATCCGCGCGGCCTCCTCGATGGAGAGCGGGATCGAGTCGAAGAACTGCTTCATGATGAAGATCCCCGCCGCGTCCACGATCAGCGGGACGATCATCCCCGCGTAGCTGTCGTAGAGGCCGAGCTGCTTGAGGATCAGGAACCGCGGGATCAGCAGCACCACCGCGGGCACGCTCATCACTCCGATGAACAGCGCGAACAGCAGACCCCGTCCGCGGAAGCGCAGCCGCGACAGCGCGTAGCCGGCCAGCGAGTCGAAGAAGACCCGGCCGACGGTGACGAACACGGTGACGATCACCGAGTTGAGCGTCCACAGCGGCAGCGGGACGTCGGTGAACAGCCGCTCGTAGGAGGCGAACGACCAGGTCGCGGGCAGCAGCGACAGCGGGTTCGCGGTGGCGTCGGCGTCCGACTTGAACGACGACGCGACCGAGATCAGGAACGGGTAGATGTACACCAGCGCCAGCGCGATCAGCAGCAGGTAGCCGCCGATCAGCGACGCGCGGCCGCGCGCGCCGAGGCGGATGCGGCGGTGCGGGACCGGCGCGGCGGGCTCGGGGCTCTCGGGGGCGCGGGTGCCGGGCTCGGTCAGCGTGCTCATCGGATGCCTCCCGTGGTGAGGGTCGTCGCGGCGTCGGCGCGAGCGGCGCGGCGGGGGCGCCGGCGCGGCTCCCCCTTCTCGCGGAGGAGCGCCCGCTGCAGGAGCGTCAGCACGACGATGATGAAGAAGAGGATGAAGGCGATCGCGGCGCCCTGACCCCAGCGGAGATCCGTGAACGAGGACTCGTAGGCGAGGTACGCCGGGGTGAGCAGCGTCTTGCCCGGCGCCCCTCCTCCGGTGAGGTAGATCTGGTCGAACACCTGCCAGGTGCCGATCAGTCCGAGGGTCAGCACGGTGAAGAGCGTGGGCTTGAGCATCGGCAGGGTGACCGAGAAGAACTTCCGGAGCGGGCCGGCGCCGTCCATGAGCGCCGCCTCGTCGATCTCGGCGCCGATGTTCTGCAGCGCCGCGAGGAACAGCAGCATGAACGTGCCCGAGGTGGTGAAGATCGCCATCGTGATCAGCACGCACATCGCGACGGACGGGCCGGACAGCCAGTCCCACCAGGTGAGTCCGAGCGGGGCGCCCGCGGCCAGCGGCCCGGAGCCGTCGACGCCGACGGCGCCCAGGAGCGAGTGCAGGACACCGGTCGGGTCGGCCATCCAGGTCGGCCCGTCGGCGCCGAACCAGCCGAGCACCGCGTTGACGACGCCCGAGGCGGAGAAGAGGAACAGGAAGATCACGGTGATCGCGATCGAGGAGGTGACGGAGGGGAAGTAGAAGGCGGTGCGGAAGAAGCCCCGGCCCCGCAGGATCCGCCGGTTCACCTGCACGGCGAGGAAGAGCGCGAGCGCGGTCTGCAGCGGCACCACGAGCAGCACGTAGTAGACGTTGTTGCGGATCGCGGTGCCGAAGTCCTTCTGCGCCAGGCCGGAGTCGGTGAGCACCGCGCGGTAGTTGTCGGCTCCGACGAACTGCGCGGTCGGCCCGAGGGGCGAGCCGAGCCCGTTCCAGTTGCTCACGCTGACCCAGAGGGCGAGGCCGATCGGGACGACGAGGAACACGCCGATCACGACGATCGCCGGGAGGGTGAAGAGCCAGCCGTAGCGGGCCTCGTGCCCGCGGATGCCGGAGCGGCGGCTCCGGGGGGCGGCGGTGGTGCTCATCGATGCGTCTCCTTCGACTCACGTGCGCGGGGTGGGGCGTGCCGGTCGGCACGGGGAGGCGGCGGTCGGGTCCGCCGCCTCCCGGCCGGGCTACTTCGCGTTCGCGGTGTCGAGCGCGTCCTGCAGGTTGGTCTGCAGGTCGCCGAGGATCGACTCCGGGTCGCCGGTCGCGAGGCCCTCGAGCGCCGAGTTGAAGTCGGTGATGACGGTCGCCGCGCCGGCGAAGGCCACCGGGCTCACCGCGTAGTCGTTGCCGGAGACGAAGGCGGCGTTCTCGGGGTACTTCGTCGCGTACTCGGCGGCTCCGGTCTCGGTGGAGGGGATGACTCCGAAGGCGTCCGAGAAGGCGAGCTGCTGCTCGTCCGAGGTCAGGGCCGACACGAGCGACTCCGTCTTCTCGGCCGTGGCGCTGCCGACGGGGATGCCCCAGCAGTTGCTGAAGGTGAAGGTCGACTTCCCGCCGGGGCCGGCGGGGAGCTCGGCGACGCGGTAGTTCACGTCGGGGTAGTCGGCCGCGAGCGCTCCGTTGATCCATGGGCCCTCGATGACCATCGCCGCCGCGCCCTTGCCGAACGCCTCGCCGGACCAGCCGGAGTCGAGCGCGGCCGGGAACTTCAGCACGCCGTCGGTGAGCAGCGTCTTCACCTCGGTCAGGCCCGCGACGTTCTCGGGGGTGTCCGCGGTGACGGTGGTGCCGTCCTCCGAGAGGAGCGATCCGCCGGCCTGGTTCATGAAGGTGCCGATGCGCGCGTACTCGGCGCCGAAGGAGAGCCCGGTCACTCCGTTCGCGGTCAGCTTCGTCGCCGCCGACTCGAGCGAGGCCCAGTCGGTGGGGACGTCCGCGTCGGTGAGGCCGGCCGCCGCCCAGAGGTCCGTGTTGATCACGAGGCCGAGCGTGGAGAAGTCCTTGGGCTCGCAGTAGAACCGGTCGTCGTAGCTGAACGCGTCGCGCAGCGCCGGGTAGAAGGCGTCGGCGTTCCCGGCGTCCTGGGCGTACGGCTCCAGGTAGCGGTTGCTCGCGTAGGTCTGGAACTGGTCCCAGCTCATGTAGAAGAGGTCGGGCGGGTTGCCGCCGGAGAAGCCCTGGCCGAGCTGCTGCGTCAGGTCGCTGGCGGCGACCACGTCGACCGTCGTGCTGTTCTGCTCGCCCCAGGCGTTCACGGCGTCGGTGACGGCGGTCGTCTCGGCGTCGCCGGACGAGCCGATCATCACGGTGAGGGCGGAGTCGCCGCCCGCGTCACCGGAGTCGGAGCCGCTCGAGCAGGCGGCGAGCGGGAGCAGCAGGCCTCCGGCGAGGATCGCGGCACCCCAGCGTGCCGCGCGGTGGGTGGGGGTCATGGTCTGGCCTTTCGTGGGGAGGGGCGCCGGTCGGAGTGACGGCGCCTCAGTCGGCGGGGTGGTGGAGGGGTGTGCGGAGCACGAGGTGGGGCTCGATCAGGCGGTGGGCCTCGCCCGGCGCGAGCGAGCGGTGGACGACGTCGTCGCCGCGCTCGCCCAGCAGGAGCTCGAGCGCGCCCGCGGCCACCGCGTCGAGGTCCTGCTCGATGCTCGGCAGGCCGACGGCCGCGGCGACCGGGGTGTTGTCGAAGCCGACGATCGGGAGGGAGGGCCGGCCGACGGCCACGGCTGCCATCGAGGCGCCGAGCGCGAGCGAGTCGGAGACGCAGACCAGCCCGTCGAGCTCCGGGGTCGAGCGGAGGAACTCGATGGCCGCGATCCGGGCCTGCTGGACGTCGTCCTCGGAGGAGGCGGCGAGCAGTGGCGCGTCGCGGAACCGCTCGCGGTGCACCCGCTCCCAGCCGCTGCGGCGGTCGTCGCCGGTCGCGGATCCGCTCGGCCAGCCGAGGAAGCCGATGCGGGAGCAGCCGCTGTCGGCGAGGTGCGCCGTGGCCTGGGCGAGCCCGGCGGCGCCGTCGACGTCGACCCAGAGGTGCTGCGGGTCGTTGCGGTCGTCGACGCCCCAGGGACGGCCGAAGGTGACGAAGGGCACGGCCTGCTCGATCAGCCAGGCGGTCCGGGGGTCGCCGTAGAAAGTGGAGGTGAGCACGAAGGCGTCGACGTCGGCTCCGTCGCGGAGGCGCCCGATCCGCTCGATCTCCTCCTCCGGGCTCTTCGCCGTGTAGAGGAGGATGCGCATGCCCCGCGCGTCGGCCTGCTCGGTGACGGCGTGGAGGAAGCGGTCGAGCAGGCTGCCGGAGATGCCGTCGAGCACGCGGTCCATCCGGACGCCGATGGTCCCGGACTTGCGGGTGCGGAGGCGGCGGGCGGAGGCGTGCGGCCGGTAGTTGAGGTCGCCGATCGCCTTCTCGACGCGCTCGCGGGTGCTGTCGCGGACGATGTGCGGGCTGTTGAGCACGTTCGACACGGTCTGGCGCGAGACGCCGGCGGCACGGGCGACGTCCTCGACGGTCGGCAGTGCCATGCGTCCTCCTCGACGTGATCTTGATCGTTCCAACCTGGCGGGATCCACCGGTTTGATCGATCAAATCCTTCGGTAAGGTTACCTCCGACGACGCTGCCGTCAACCGTCCGCCACGCTCCGGCACTCCCGGAGCCGGCGGAGGACGATCGGCGGCACGCCCCCAGCACCGACGATCCAGTGAGGAGTCGACAGTGACGACCGAGCGCGACGACCGACAGACCCCGCCCCGCCAGCCCCTCCTCCACGACTCCCTCGTCCTGCTCCGCGCACCCGTGCAGCTGTGGTCGGACGAGGCGGGCGAGGTCGGCTCCCGCCCCGTGCACGGGCTCTACCTCGGCGACGTGCGCGTGCTCGCGGGCGCCTCGCTCCGTGTGGGCGGCGCGGCGCTCGAGGCGATCGCGACCGGCCGCGACGGCGCCTCCTCCGCCCGCTTCACCGCGCTCGCCCGCCATCTCGACGACGCCGCCGCGGACCCGCGGATCCGCGTGGTCCGCTCGCGGGAGGTCTCCGCCGGAGGCGTCCGCGAGAGCATCCGCCTCGAGTCGGCGCTCCCCGACGAGGTCGCGACCACCGTCGAGCTGACCCTCGACCCCGACTTCTCGCTCGTGCACGTGGTGAAGGCGGGGCTCCGCGACGAGCCCTCCTTCGCGACCGCTCCGGTGGACGGCGGTCTCGACTGGACCCACGGCCCGGTCCGCGCCGAGCTGCGCGCGCCCGGCGCCTCGATCTCGGGCACGGTGCTCACCTGGAGCGTCGTGGTCCCGGCCCGCGGGAGCGTCGAGGTCGTGTGGAGCGTCGCCGCGGAGGACGCCTCCGCCGTGGTCGCCGCCGCGTCCGGACCGGCCGAATGGGCGGGGACCGCGCTCGAGACCGGCGACTCCCGCCTCGCCTCCTGGTGCCGCGCCGCGCTCGACGACCTCGACGCCCTGCGCATGGTCACCGTGGAGCGCCCCGGCGAGCCGTTCCTCGCCGCGGGAGCGCCGTGGTTCTTCACCCTCTTCGGCCGCGACTCGATCTGGGCGGCGCGGATGCTCCTCCCCCTCGGGACCGGGATCGCCGCCTCCACCCTCCGCGTCCTGGCCGGCCTGCAGGGCACCCGCCACGTCGCGGACACCGCCGAGCAGCCGGGCAGGATCATGCACGAGCTGCGCGCCACGACCCTCGAGATCCCCGGCGAGGGCGTCTCGCTGCCCCCGCTCTACTTCGGCACGGTCGACGCCACCGCGCTCTGGGTCTGCCTCCTCCACGACGCCTGGCGCTGGGGGCTCCCGGACGACGAGGTCGAGGAGCTGCTGCCCGCTCTGGAGGCGGCGCTGCGCTGGCTCCGCGACGACGGCGACTCCGACGGCGACGGGTTCCTCGAGTACGTCGACACCACGGGGCACGGCCTCGCCAACCAGGGCTGGAAGGACTCGGGCGACTCGATCCAGTGGCGCGACGGCACGCTCGCGGAGGGTCCGATCGCGCTCTGCGAGGTGCAGGCCTACGCCCACGAGGCCATGGTCGGCGGAGCGGCGCTGCTCGAGCACCTCGGCCGCGACGGCTCGGAGTGGCGCGAGGCGGCGTCGACGCTGAAGTCGCGCTTCGCGGAGGCGTTCTGGATCGACGACGCCGACGGCGGCTACCCGGCGATCGCGCTCGACGCGGCCGGGCGCCCGGTCGACACGATCACCAGCAACCTCGGCCACCTCCTCGGCACCGGCATCCTCTCCCCCGAGCACGCCGCCCGGGTCGCCGAGCTGCTGGTCTCCCCCGGGCTCGACTCGGGCTTCGGCCTGCGCACCCTGGACACCGGCTCGGGCGGCTACTGGCCGCTGTCGTACCACGGCGGCTCCGTCTGGGCCCACGACACCGCGATCGCCGTCACCGGGCTCGCCCGGGAGGGCTTCGGGGCGGAGGCGACGACCCTCTCGCGCGGACTGATCGCCGCGGCCGAGGGCTTCGGCTACCGGATGCCCGAGCTGCACTCGGGCGACCCCGCCGCCGAGGTGCACGCGCCGGTGCCGTACCCGGCGGCCTGCCGACCGCAGGCCTGGTCGGCGGCCGCCTCCGTCGCCGTGCTGTCGGCGGCGCTGGGGCTCGCTCCCGGAGGCGACACCCTGGTCGTCGCGCCGCTCTCGCCCGCGCTCGCCGGGCCGATCCGCGTGGACGGGATCCGCTACCGCGGCTCCGTGGTGCCGGTGGACTGGGACGGCAGGATCTGAGGCGCCGCGCCGCTCAGGGCAGACCGGCTCAGATCAGGCCGGCTCAGGGCAGGCGCGCTCAGGGCAGGCGCGCCACGACCGCGCGCGCGATGCGCCGGCCCGAGCGGTTCGCCCCGATGGTCGAGGCCGTCGGGCCGTAGCCGGCGAAGAAGACGCGCGGATCCGTCAGCGAGGCTCCGTCGGCGACCGCGATGCCGCCCTCGCGCTCGCGCAGCCCGAGCGGAGCGAGGTGGCGCAGCTCCGGCCGGAAGCCCGTCGCCCAGATGATCGCGTCGGCGCGCGTGAAGGAGCCGTCGGGCCAGCGCACGCCCTCCTCCTCGATCGACGAGAACATCCCCCGCTCGTGCAGGAGCCCGCGCTCGATCCCGGCGACCACCCGGCGGGTGCGCTGCACGCCCGTGCCGCCGACGATGCTCGGGAGGGGCAGCCCGGCGCGGGCGGCGCGGTCCTGCTCGGCCACCGCCTCCACCGCCGACTCCATCGCCAGCTGCTCGCCGTCGTGGTAGACGACCGGTCGCCGCGTCGCCCACGTCAGGGAGCGCGCCACCCGCTCGAGCTCCAGCAGGAAGCCGATCGCCGAGGTGCCGCCGCCGACCACGAGCACCTGCTTCCCGGCGAAGTCCTCGGCGCGGACGTACTCGGTCGGGTCGATCTGCACTCCGCGGAAGCGGTCGCGCCCGGGGTAGTGCGGGACGAAGGGCGATCCCCAGGTGCCGGTCGCGTTGACGAGCAGGCTCGCGCGCTCGACCGCGCGGTCGGACTCGACGACGAGCGGCGACCCCGTGTCGTGCGGCGTCGCACTCGTGACGCGCCGCACCGACTCCGGACGGCGGATCTCGAGACCGAGCTCCTCCTCGTAGCGCCCGTAGTACTCGCGGACCACGTCCCGTGCCGGTCGCCGGTGATCGGCCGTGCGGAACGAGAGCCCCATCCGCTCCATGCCCGGGAGATCGTGCACGCGGTGCGCGGAGCCGAGCCGCAGGGCCTCCCAGCGGAACTGCCAGGCCCCGCCGGGCTCCGGACCGCGGTCGAGGA
This sequence comes from Rathayibacter sp. VKM Ac-2805, assembly GCF_009834265.1. Taxonomy (NCBI): domain Bacteria; kingdom Bacillati; phylum Actinomycetota; class Actinomycetes; order Micrococcales; family Microbacteriaceae; genus Rathayibacter; species Rathayibacter sp. VKM Ac-2805. Next base: position 270,166 of record NZ_CP047185.1, on the reverse strand, counting down.
CGATCAGGTCGCGCCCGGGGACGAGGCCGAGACGGCGCAGGTAGTAGGCCACGGACAGACCCGCCTGGCCCGCGCCGATCACCACGACGGGACGCGGTGGGGCGACGCTGTCCACGGTGCTCCTGACGCGGTCGAGGATGGGCGGCCGTCCGGCAGATCGAGGCCCGGGGTGGCGTGTCCCCCGTCTGCTAAACTACCGCGTAGATTTCAACTTTCCCTGTCTGCTCTTTTCCCCAGCCGGCTCACTGCCCGTCTGGCCTGTCATCGTGAGGGGGTCACCCATGGGGCGCGGCCGTCAGAAGGCGAAGAACACCAAGATCGCCCGTGAGCTGAAGTCGTTCAGCCCGGCGGTCGATTACAGCGCGCTCGAGCGCGAGCTCAGCCACCCGGACGAGCCGGACTACTCGAAGTGGATCGACGCCGAGGACGACGGCGACGACACGGACCTCGTCGAGGAGCCGCACCAGAAGCGTGCGTGACTCCTCCCGTGAATCGGGGCCGCTCCCTCGGGGCGGCCCCGTTTCGCGTGCGGACGGGGATCCGGCGGGTGAGGGACCCGACCTGGAGCGCGGGTCGCTCGGCTGAGCACGTTCTCCCGCTTTCCGCCACTGAGTGCAGAATGTCGGTGCCCCCTGGGACACTGACCGGATGAGCACTTCCCCGCCCGCACGGCTGCCCGTGTGGCAGTCGGAGCGTCGCGGGAGCGACCTCGACGAGGCGCGCGAGTTCTACGCCGGCTCGTACAACGGCTCCGGCTTCCGGGCCGAGCGCTCGGTCGTGCCGTTCGCGTTCCGCTACACGACGACCGGGCCCGGGCCCGTGAGCCTCCACTCCGCCTCCTTCCTCGGCCGGGTGCGCGGCACGGTGGCCCCGAGCGACGTCTACGTCGCCCTCTGGCTGACCGCGGGGCGCGCCTCCCTCGACCTGGGGCGCGACGAGCACCGCCTCGTCGTCGGCCGCCCGGCCATGTTCCCGAGCGGCCGGCCCTTCGGCTTCGAGGCCCTCGAGTACCGCGACGCGCTCGTGCACTTCGAGGCCGCCCACCTCGAGGCGATCGCCGCCGAGCTGCACGGCACCGAGCCCGGCCCGCTGCGGTTCGCCCCCGTGGCGCGCGACACGACCGCCTGGTGGGCCGCGATCCGGCTCCTGCGCGACACCCTCGCCTCCCCGCACACGCCCACCGTGCTGCAGCGCGACGGCGTCGCCCGCATCGCCGCGCTCGCCGCCCTGCAGACCTTCGCCCACCGCATCGCCCCGCTGCCGGCCGTGCCGCCCTCGGTCAGCGCGCGGCGCCTCCGCCGGGCCGTGGAGTTCGTGCAGGCCAACGCCGACCTGCCCCTCGGAGTGGCCGACATCGCCGACGCGGCCGGGCTCACGGTCCGCGGCGTGCAGCTGGCGTTCCAGCGCGCCTTCGGCGAGACCCCGCGGCACTACCTGCGCGACGTCCGCCTCGAGCGCGCGCACGAGGAGCTCTCGGCCGGATCGATCGGCTCGCTGGTGGTCGGCGACGTCGCCGCACGCTGGGGGTTCATCAGCGGCGGCCGCTTCGCCCAGCACTACGCGACGCGGTTCGGCGAGCTCCCGAGCGAGACCCTCCGGCGCTAGTCCCGCCGATCCCCGACGGCGGTTCCGCCGAGGGGCGTTCGGGCGTACTGTCCGAGGACCGCCCGCTGCCCCGCGGGCCGCGTCGATGGAGCCGCGAATGTTCGAACCCGGAGGATCCGCGCGGCCTGTCGCGCGGGTCGGCTACGTCACCGCCGCCCTGCTGGTCGGCGCGATCCTGGTGGGCGGCGCGGTCGGCGCCGCCGTCGCCCTGGTCCTCTACCTGCCCGGCGTCCTCGCCGCCGACGGCCCGCCCGGGCTGGTGAGCTTCGGCCTGCTCATGGGAGCGGCCTCCGGCGCGGGCATCGGAGTCGTCGGAGGCGCGGGAGCGGTCGCCGGCATGGTCGCGGTGCGCGTCGCGAGCCGCCGCGACGGCCCGTTCGTGCTCGGCACCAGCGCGGGCGCCGGCCTCGGCGTGCTGGTCGCCTGTGCGAATCTGCTCGTCAGCCGCGACGCCCCGACCTGGGCGACCGCCCTGCTCGCCACCGCGGCCGCCTGCGCCCTCTGCGCGGCGGGCTCGTGGCTGCTGACCCGGCACGAGCACTCCTGGGAGCGCGCGCACGCCGTACCGCGCTGATCCGCGGCGCCTCCGGGGATCAGCCCGCGTAGGACCCGACCAGGCGGACCGCTCCGCCGTCGACGCCCTTCGCGCCCTGCTCGAAGCCCTCGAACCCGCGCGCGGCCGTCGAGACGCGGCCCGCGACCCACGACGGGACGCCCGAGCGCTCGAGGCGTGCGATCACGCCGTCGGCCGCCTCCGCCGCGACCACGGCGAACATGCCGATGCCGAGGTTCCAGGTGCCCTCGGTGCTCTCGAGCGTCGCGCCGGACATCCCGGCGAGCGCGCGGAACACGTCGGACGGGCTCCAGCTCGCCCGCTCGACCTCGACCCAGGAGCCGCGCGGCAGCACCCGGGCGAGGTTCGCCGCGATCCCGCCGCCGGTGACGTGGCTGATGGAGTGGACGGCCGGGCCGAGCTCGGCGTCGTCGAGCAGATCGAGGAGGGGCCGGGTGTAGAGGCGGGTCGGCTCCAGCAGCACCTCGCCGACCACGCCGCCCAGCTCCTCGGAGCGGTCGGTGAAGCCGATGCCGCGCTCGGCGAGGATGTGGCGCACGAGCGAGTAGCCGTTCGAGTGCAGTCCGGAGGAGGCCATCGCCACCACGACGTCGCCGTCGCGCACGAGGTCGGCGCCGCGCACCTGGTCGGCCTCGATCGCGCCGACCGCCGCGCCCGCCACGTCGTAGTCGTCGGGTCCGAGCAGGCCCGGGTGCTCGGCCGTCTCGCCGCCGACGAGCGCGGTGCCCGTCTCGGAGCAGGCGCGCGCGATGCCGGCGACGATGTCGGCGATGCGGGCTGGGACCACCTTGCCGCACGCTATGTAGTCGGTCATGAAGAACGGGCGGGCGCCGACCACGACGATGTCGTCGACGACCATGCCGACGAGGTCCTGCCCGATGGTGTCGTGCTTGTCGATCGCCTGGGCGAGCGCGACCTTGGTGCCGACGCCGTCGGTCGAGGTGGCAAGGAGGGGGGCACGGAAGTCGCGGAGGAAGGAGACGTCGTACAGGCCCGCGAAGCCGCCGACCCCGCCGAGGACCCGGCTGTCGTGCGTCGCCGACACCGCCGACTTCATCAGCTCGACGGCGAGGTCCCCCGCCGCCGTGTCGACTCCTGCGCGGGCGTAGCTGCTCGTCTCATCACTCACGCGACGACCCTACCGACTGCCCTCTCCCGCCGCGGCGCGGATCCGGGTCCGCCTCGCCGGCAGCTCCCGCTCCGCGCCCGCGGTCACGCGTCCCAGGCCACGTAGTGCAGCTCGGCGCGGTCGCGGCTGCGGTGGAGGTCGAGGTAGGACCGGGCGATGACCTCGGCCGCCGCGTCCGGGTGGCCGCCGTCGATGAGCGCGGTGATCGCCACGTGGGCGGCGTAGACGCCCCGGGGCTCGAGCGCGGAGTGGAGGTTGAGGACCCAGTTCCGCAGGCCCGCGGCGGCGATGTTGATGTTCGCCAGCGCCGCGTGCGGGGAGACGGAGCCGCCGCCGGTGGTGACGAGGATCGTCCCGCTGCCGGCGGCGATCATGTCCGGAACCACCTCGCCGACGGCGCGGAGCGCGCCGCCGAGGTAGAAGTCGATCTGCGGCTGCAGGTTCTCGGACGTGACGTCCAGGACGCCGACCGGGGTGAGAGCGGAGTCGGCGGGGGAGAACTCGAGGACGTCGATCGGACCGAGGTCGGCACGGATCGCCCGCAGCGCGGCGGCCAGGGTCTCGGGCTGCGCGATGTCGGCGGCGAACCCCGTCGCCTCGATGCCCTCCTCGGCGAGGCGGGCGGCCAGGCCGTCCAGCTTCTCCTGGTTCCGCGAGACGAGAGCGACGGTGAAGCCGGCCCGGCCGAAGACGCGGGCGATCTCGAGGCCGAGGCCGGGGCCCGCGCCGATGACGGTGAGAAGGGGCATGGGGGTCCTGTCGTCGTGCGCCCCGGGGCGCGATGAGCGGGGCTGCTAAGTTGAGGTCAGCCTCAAGACCCAGTGCACCATAAGTTGAGTGGTACCTCAAGATCATCGGGAGGATCGCATGGACGAGCAGAAGGCCCTGCGCCGGGACGCGCAGCGGAACGTCGAGAAGCTGCACGCCGCCGCCCTCGAGGTCTTCGGCTCCCGCGGCCTGGCCGCCCCCCTCGAGGACATCGCCCGTCACGCCGGCGTGAGCATCGGCACCCTCTACAACCGCGTCGGCTCCCGTGAGGAGCTCATCGACGCCGTCGTCCCGGCCGTCGCCGGCGAGAAGCTGAAGGGCCTGACCGAGCGCGCTCTCGCCGAGCGGTCCTCCCGCGGACGCCTGGAGCGCTTCGTCTCCGGGATGATCGACCTCCAGCTGGAGGACCCCGCCCTCAACGACGCGATGCTGCGCCGCTTCCCCGACGCGGTCGCCCTCATCGAGGCCTGCGACCGCTCGATCGAGCTCGGCCGGGATCTCGTCGAGGCCGCCCACCGCGACGGATCCCTCTCCCCCGACTTCACCCACGACGACCTGATGGCCCTGCTCTGGATGGCGGGCACGACCAGCCGCGAGTCCGCGGCTCCGCAGGGCTGGCGCCGCGTCCTGGACCGCAGCCTCGCCGGCGCCTGGACGGCTCCGAGCAGCTGAGCGGCCGCGCGGCTCCCCGACCGACCGCCCGGCCGATCCGCCGGTCGACGCCGCCCTGAGTACCCCCACGACCACGGATCCGCCCACGGCGAACCATTAGGGGATGAGTCCCCCGCGTGCCAGGATGGACCGTCAAACCCCCCTGCTATCCCCTTGGGAGCCCCTCCGGCATGTGCGGAATCGTTGGGATCGTGTCCTCCGGACCGGTCAACCAGTCCATCTACGACAGCCTCTCCCTCCTGCAGCACCGCGGCCAGGACTCGACCGGCATCGCGACCGCCGACGGCAGCACCCTGCACATCAAGAAGGCCGCGGGACAGGTCCGCGAGGCGTTCCGCACCCGCGACATGCGCTCGCTGCTCGGATCCATGGGCCTCGGCCACGTGCGCTACGCGACGAAGGGCAACGCCGAGCGCGAGGAGGAGGCCCAGCCGTTCTACGTGAACGCGCCGTACGGCATCATCCTCGTCCACAACGGCAACCTCACGAACACGCGCGAGCTCACCGAGGAGCTCTTCCGCATCGACCGCCGCCACCTCAACACCACCTCCGACACGGAGCTGCTGGTCAACGTGCTGGCGAACGAGCTGCAGGCCTCGATGTCGGGCCGCGACCTCGACGCCGACGAGGTGTTCGACGCCGTCGCCCGCGTGCACGAGCGCGTCGAGGGCTCCTACGCCACCATCGCGCTGATCGCCGGCGTCGGGCTGCTGGCGTTCCGCGACCCCTTCGGGATCCGCCCGCTCATCGTCGGCCGCCGCAGCAACACCGGGGCGCCGGACGACTGGGTCGTCGCCTCCGAGTCGCTCGTGCTCGAGGCGCAGGGCTTCGAGATCGTCCGCGACGTCGCTCCCGGCGAGGCGGTCTTCATCACCCCCGACGGCCGGATGGCCAGCCGCCAGTGCGCGAAGGATCCGCGACTCATCCCGTGCTCGTTCGAGTACGTCTACCTCGCCCGCCCCGACTCCGTGATGTCGGGCATCTCGGTCTACGAGGCGCGCCTGCGCCTGGGCGACCGCCTCGCCGACACCATCGCGCAGTACACCCCGGGCGGAGCGATCGACGTCGTCATGCCGATCCCCGACTCCTCCCGCCCCGCCGCGATGCAGGTCGCGCAGAAGCTCGGGATCGAGTACCGCGAGGGCTTCTACAAGAACCGCTACGTCGGCCGGACGTTCATCATGCCCGGGCAGGCGGTCCGCAAGAAGTCGGTGCGGCAGAAGCTCAACGCGATGTCGAGCGAGTTCAAGGGCAAGAACGTCCTGATCGTCGACGACTCGATCGTCCGCGGCACCACCTCCAAGGAGATCGTCGACATGGCCCGCGCGGCCGGCGCGAACACGGTCACCTTCGCGTCCGCCGCGCCTCCCGTGCGCTACCCGCACGTGTACGGGATCAACATGCCCTCGCGCCAGGAGCTCGTCGCCCACAACCGCCGCATCCCCGAGATCTCGGAGGCGATCGGCGCCGACCAGCTGATCTACCAGGAGGTCGCCGACATGAAGGCGGCGATCCTCGAGGGCTCGGACGTCACCGACCTCGAGACCAGCTGCTTCACCGGAGAGTACGTCACGGGCACCGTCACCCCGGAGTACCTCGACTGGGTGGAGCGCACGCAGCTGAGCTGAGCTCTGCACAGCGCCGGGCGCGGCGCAACGGGTGCCGCGGATCCGTGCGCCGCTCCATGATCGGAGGGTGCGCGGCCCCGCGCGCATGCACCCGAGGAGTCCCCCGTGATCTACCGAATCCTTCCGTTCCTGCTCACCTTCGTGGCCAAGAAGATCTCGAAGTCGCAGAAGGCCAAGCGCGCGGCCGCCAAGCGCCCGACGTCCACCCCGAGCAGCAGCCGCCGCTCCTCGTCGCGCCGGGGACGCTGACGCCGCGGTCCCGTCCGCGAGCGCGAGCCGCGGGCGGGACCTTCAGCGCAGAGCGGAGTGCAGCGGCCGCAGGGCGGCCCGCCTCCGCCGGCTAGACCCGGTCGGACCCCGTCTGCGGGTCGTCCTCATCGGACGTCGTCCGCGCGTCGGGCAGGGCCTCCTCGGCCCCGGGCTCCTCGGCCGCGTCCTCGCGCTCGACGATCCGCTCGGCGGTGGTCCGGACGACCTTCCCGCCGACGACCCGGTCGAGCAGCACCACGACGAGCCCCGCGAGAGCGCCGAACAGCGTCACGAAGAGCAGCAGGCTGAAGCCGAAGACCTGCCCGCGGGAGAAGCCCTGCGTCTCGGGCAGCGCGAAGGTCAGCACGAAGGCCGCGATCGCTCCGAGCCCGACGCCGAGGGTCAGGATGCGCCAGACGCGCGGGGAGCGGCGGACGTCGACCTCTTCGCGGGTGACCTCGGGGCGGGCGGGATCGCTCATGCCTCCATTCTCCCCCGCGCGGGCGAGGGCAAGGCACCGTGATCGCTCAGAGCGCGTGCACGAGCCGGCCCGCCTGCGCGCGCAGCTCGCGGACGACGGTGCGGACCGAGAGCCGCTCCGCCCGGTCCGGCCGCATCAGCGCGACGATGTGCCGCACGGAGTTCACCCCGCGGAGCGGCTTCACCACCACTCCCGCGCCGCCCGCCGTGTAGCGCGGGAGCACCGCGATGCCCAGGCCCGCCGCGACGAACGCCTCCGTCACGCGGGTCGACGCGAAGCGCTGCTCCACCCGCACCGCCTCGCCGGACGCGGTCTCGATGTCCTGCATCACGCGCTCGAACGGGAACCCGTCCGGGACGCCGATCCAGGTCTCGCCGACCAGATCCGCCGCCGAGACCGTCGCCCGGTCCGCGAGGCGGTGCCCGGCCGGCAGGCCGATGTCGAGGGGCTCGATCATCAGCTCCGCCATCGCGAGGCCGCGACCGGCCCAGGCGCTTCTGCCGGTGGGCGAGTGGGCGAGCACGATGTCGAAGTCGGCGGTCAGGTCGGCGAACTCGTCGGTGCCGGGGTCCGCGTCCTCGCACTGCACGACGAGCCCCTCGACGCTCCGGAGCGCGACCAGCGCGTTCGGGAGGAGCATCTGGCCCGCAGTGGGGAAGGTCGCGATGGTGACCTCGCCGATCGGGTTGTTCTTGAACGTCTGCCAGACGGCGTCGGCCCGCTCGAGCGCGATCGCGATCTCGGTGGCGCTCCGGGCGAGCTCGCGTCCCGCCGCCGTGAGCACCACACCGCGGCCGGAGCGCTCGATCAGCGGCACGCCGGCCTCGCGCTCGAGCACCTTGAGCTGCTGCGAGACCGCGGAGGGCGTGCGGTGCGTCGCCTCCGCCACGGCCGTGATCGAGCGGCGCATCGAGAGCTCGCGGAGCAGTTCCAGCCGTCGCACGTCCATGTAGAGAAACTACACGTCAGGGCAAGAACAGTTCGATTGTCCTACGGAACACGCGGCCGGACACTGGACGTTGTACACAGCATCCCGGCGGATCGATCAGAAGCCGCCGCAACGAAAGGCAGAACACTCATGAGCATCGCAATCCTCGTCGTCCTCAGTGGCCTCGCCGCATGGGGCACGGTGTCGACGGTGCTCGTCGCCAGCCGCGACGGCTACCGTCAGGTCCCCGCGCAGCACTGAGCCCCGCCGCTCCGCGACAGCACCTCATCGCGTTCCGACGCCGTCTCCCGACCGGGAGGCGGCGTTCTCGCGTCTCCGGGGGCTGGCGCCGCTCCTCGGGGAGCGCCTCCCCGCCGCGGCTCCCGGGGGTCGACCATCGGCTCGCCCCGCACACGACGACGGGCCCCCGACCGGAGTCGAGGGCCCGTCGTGCGCGTGGTGCGGCTACTTCGCGGCGGTGCGGCGGCGCAGGCGCGCGACCGTCATGCCCAGACCGAGCAGCAGAGCGGCGATCCCGGCGGCGAACGCGGGGGTCGCGTCCACTCCGGTCTCGGCGAGGTGGTGCGAGCCGGCGACCGGAGCAGTGGTCGGCGTCGGCGCGGGGCCCGTGGTGGGCGGCGTGGTCGGCGCGGGCGTCGGCTCCGTGGTCGGTCCGGGAGTCGGGGTGCCCGCTCCGGCACCGGCCGCGACGGCGAAGCCGACGCTGATCTCGGTGCCGGTGGTGTCGAGCGCGAACGTCGCGGTGTGCGCGCCGCCCGCCAGACTCTCGTCGATCGGGACCGAGAACGAGGCGCGACCGGTCGAGTCGTCGGTGACGGCCCGGGTCGGATCGATCGTCGCGGTGCCGACGACGGTGCCGTCGACGCTCGCGGTCACGGTGGTGTCGGCCGCGGCTCCGGTGCTGAACAGGAGCGAGGAGAGGTCGACGGTCATGGTGTCGCCGACCGCGTACTCGCCCGAGTCCGGGACGTTGTCGGTCAGGCCGATCGTGCGCTGCACGGGGTCGGGGCTGACGGTGCCGAGGTCCTGGATGTAGCCGACGAAGGCGTCCAGGTCGATGCGGCCGGAGTCGGCCGTGCCAGTGCCCTCGGTGAAGGTGCTGAAGCCGTCGCCGCCGCTCGCGAGGAAGCTGCTGGTCACGACGGTGAAGGTCGCGGCCGGGTCGATCGGCTCGTTCTGGAAGAACACCTGCGAGATGCGCGAGCCCTCGGGCGCCGTCGCGTCGAAGACGTAGGTGAGGTCCTTCGAGGTGGAGAGGTTCAGCTGCGGGTGGCTGGAGCTGCCCACCCACTGCTCCTCGAGCAGGTCGGAGATCTGCTCGCCGGTCAGCTGCAGGGTCACCAGGGTGTTCGCGAAGGGCTGGGCGTCGGAGGCCTCGGCGTAGGTGACCACGCCGTCCGCGTCGCCGGGCTGGTCCGGAGTCGCGGTGTAGGACAGGTCGTCGCGCAGGCCGCCCGCGTTCGAGAAGGCGATCTGCGTGCCGAGCTCACGGGTGGCCCACAGCTGGGCGTCCGAGACGAGGTTGCCGAGGGTCGACTCCGAGCCGCGGTTGGTCGTGGTGCCGTCCGGGCGGTAGGCGCGCGAGATGTCCTCGGTGATGGTGCCGACCTTCACGCTGCCCTCGCGGACGGCGACGGCCTGGGCGTCGGCGACGATGGTCTCGACCTCGGGGTCGGGCTCGAAGGCGCCGACGACGATCGTCTTGGCCGGGTCGTCGGAGGTCGGGTCGTCGACGACCTTCGTCAGCGGCACGACCTCGCTGGTGAGCGACGTGAGCTGCTTGGTCGCCGGGTCGACGGTCAGGGACATGCGGCCGATGTTCTCGGCGTAGCTGCCGGTCTGCGACACGACGGTCGGGAAGGCCCGGCCCGCGTCGATGCCCGCGTCGTACTCCTGGTGGCTGTGGCCCGAGACGATCGCGTCGACGTTCGGGGCGACCGCGTTGACGATCGCGCCGAACTTGGGGTCCGCCTCCGGAGTGTTCAGCTCGGCCGCGTCGGCGTCGGCTCCCTCGTGCAGGAGCAGGACGACAACGTCGGCCTCGTCGTTGGCGGCGTCGCCGTCCTGGAGCTGCGCGGCGACCTCGTTGACGTTCTCGGCGATGGGCTCGATGGAGAGCGTCGAGATCGTGGCGGGGCTGACGAGCTTGCCGAGGTCCTCGGTGATCGCGCCGATGAAGGCGACGGAGACGCCGTCCTGCTCGGTGATCACGTACGGGGAGTAGGCGCGCTCGCCGGTCGCGGTGTCGTAGAGGTTCGCGTTCACGTAGGGGAACGCCGAGGCGTCCACGACGCGGCCGTCGACATCGGCGCGGCCCTGGTCGAACTCGTGGTTGCCCAGCGTGCTGACGTCGAGGCCCATCGCGTTGAGCGAGTCGAGCGTGGGGATGTCGCCCTGCACCTTCGACACGAAGGTCGAGGCGCCGATGTTGTCGCCGGCCGAGACGAACAGCGTGTTCGGGTTGGCGGCGCGGTAGGAGTCGACGGCACCGGCGAGCACGGCGGCTCCGGCGACGGCGCGGTCGGCGGCGAGCCGCCCGTGGAAGTCGTTGATCGAGAGGATGTCGATGGCGACATCGCCCTCGGCCGCCGCGGCGGGCGTGGCGCCGAGGAGGGCCGCTCCGGCGACGGCGCCGACGGCGGTCGCGGAGAGGAGTCGGGTGAGGCCGCGTCGGCCCGGGGAAGTACTGCGCATCGTGAAGGGGACTCCAAGCATCGAGCGGTGGATCCGGAGAGGATTCGTGCCGCGTGAGGGGGTTATTCCCAGACAACCCGACGGCGGAGCCCAGGTCAAACGTTCTGACGACGGCTCGCCGCCGCGTTTACGAGAAGTTAACTCGCCGACGCTCAGCCGACGCGCAGGATGGGGAGGAACGGCGTGAGGTCCGCGCGCACTCCGGAGGCGTGGATCCGCCCGCTCGCGAGGCCCTCGCTCCACGGCAGGGAGCCGGTCGCGAGCGGCAGCCAGGTCGCCGCGTCCATCTCGATCACGTTCGGCGGAGTCCCGCGGGTGTGGCCCGGGCCCTCGACGCACTGGGCCGCGCCGAACGGCGGAACGCGCACCTCGACGCTGCGCCCGGGGACGTTCGTCTCGATGATCTGCAGGAGGAACCGCACCGCCGTCGCCGTCGTGTTCCGGTCCGCTCCTCCGGCGAGCGCCGCCCGCACCGCGGACTGCCCGCTCGCCTCGTCGATCCTGCCCTTGGCCATGCACCCATCCTGCCGCCGCCGCTCGCTCCCGGAGGCCTCCGCGGGGCTCCGCCCGGCGTGTCGGCGTCCGCAGCGCCGCCCTGCGGAGGAGGACGTCACAGGGACCAGCCCCGGCGCGGGGCGCCCTATCCTGTCAGGGTGAAGATCCTCGTCCTCGGTTCGGGTGCCCGTGAGCACGCCATCATCACGGCTCTCCTCGCGGAGGAGGAGCACCACGAGATCATCGCGGCGCCCGGCAACGCCGGCATCGCGCGCGACGTCGAGGTCATCCACTTCGACACGAACAGCCCCCGGCTGGTCAGTGACTTCGCGGTGGAGCAGGGCATCGAGCTCGTCGTCATCGGCCCCGAGGCGCCCCTGGTCGCCGGAGTCGCCGACGCGCTCCGCAAGCGCCGCATCCCCACCTTCGGCCCCGACCGGGCCGCCGCCGCACTCGAGGGCTCGAAGACCTTCGCGAAGCGCGTGATGGACATGGCCCGCGTGCCCACCGGCCGCGCGACCCGCGTCTCCACCCTGGTCGACGCCACCCGCGCCATCGACGAGTACGGACTCCCCTCGGTCGTCAAGGCCGACGGCCTCGCCGCGGGCAAGGGAGTCCTGGTGACGGAGTCGCGCAGCGCCGCGATCGCGCACGCCGAGTTCTGGCTGCAGTCCGGCGACGTCCTCATCGAGGAGTTCCTCGCCGGCCAGGAGGTCTCCCTCTTCCTCCTCTCCGACGGCCACGACGTCGTCCCCCTCTCCCCCGCGCAGGACTTCAAGCGCCTGAGCGACGGCGACGAGGGGCCGAACACCGGCGGCATGGGCGCCTACTCCCCGCTCCCCTGGCTCGCCGACCGCTGGGAGAGCGAGCGCGCCTTCGTCGACGAGGTGATCGACACGGTCGCCATCCCGACCATCCGCCAGCTCGAGCGCGAGCGCACCCCCTTCGTCGGACTCCTCTACTGCGGCCTCATCGTGACCGACGCGGGCCTGCGCGTGATCGAGTTCAACGCCCGCTTCGGAGACCCCGAGACCCAGGTCGTCCTCCCCCGCCTCGCCTCCCCGCTGTCCGCGCTGCTGCACGCGGCGGCCACCGGCGCGCTCGCCTCCGTCCCGTGGCCCGCGTTCACGGACGAGGTCGCCGTCACCGTCGTCCTCGCGAGCGAGGGCTACCCCGAGAACGCCGTCACCGGACGGACCATCACCGGACTCGACGCGGCGGCGGACGTCCCCGGCGTCACCATCGCCCACGCGGCGACCCAGCTGGTCGACGGGAGCTTCGTCGCCACCGGCGGCCGCGTGCTCAACGTCGTCGCACGCGGCGCCGACTTCGCCGAGGCGCGGGAGCGGGCGTACCGCGCGCTCGACCTGATCCACCTCGATGGCGGACTGTATCGGAGCGACATCGCGGCGAAGGTCGCGCGGTAGCGCGACCTTCGCCGTGATGTCGGCCACGCCGCTCCCCGCGCGGCGTGGCGCGGTCGACTGGGAGAGTGGCCGGGTCTCGGAGACCGGGGAGCGATCGGCGCGTCCGACACGCTCGGCACGCGTTCCGGTCGACGCCTCGAGGGTGGCCGGGGGTGGGGTGGATCCGCGCTCGGACTCGGACCTCCGCGACACGGGCTCGCGGCGGAGGTCGGTCGCCTCGCGGGGGGCGGGTCAGGCCAGGGTGCGGAGGGCCTCGGCGAGGTGGGGGTGCGCGAAGGTGAAGCCGGCGTCCTCGAGGCGGGCGGGCACGACCCAGCGGGACTTGAGCAGGAGCTCGGACTCGGTGCGGAGCAGGAGCGTCGCGGGCTCGAGGACGAAGCGCGGAGCCGGCACGCCGATCCGGCGGCCGACGGCGGCGCGGAGCAGCCGGGAGAGCTCGGTGTTGTCGCTCGGATTCGGCGACGCGAGGTTCACCGGCCCGTCGAGGGTCGACTCCTCGAGGAAGCGGATCGACCGGTGGACGTCCTCCACGTGGATCCAGCTGAAGTGCTGACGGCCGCGGGTGCGCCGGTGCTCGTGGTGCACACCGGCCTCGCGGCGGGCGCGCGTCGAGGGCCACGGCCCGTCGAACTGCGGACCGCCGAGCCCGAGCCGCGCCAGCCGCAGCAGGATCGCCGTCGCCGGACCGTCTCCGAGCACGATGGACATCCGCAGCGCCACGCGCCGCACGCCGGGCGTCTCCCCGGCGAAGAACTCCGACTCCCACGCCCGCGCCACGTCGACCGAGAAGCCCTCGCCGAGCACGCCCTCGTCCTCGGTGTTCGCCCGCTCCTCCTCGTGCCGGTAGATCGTGGCCGTGCTCGCGTTCATCCAGACCGGAGGAGGAGTCGCGGCCGCCGCTACCGCGCGGTGCAGCTCCGCGGTGGTCGCCACGCGCGAGCGGAGGATCTCGGCGCGGTTCGCCGCGGTGTACCGGCAGTCGACGCTCTTGCCGGCCAGGTTCACCAGGAGGCGCGCACCGTCGAGGACCCGGGTGATGCCGGCGGTGTCGCCCCAGCGCGCGTCCGGCCCGGAGCGGCCGATCCTCCGCACCGTCCAGCCGTCTGCGGTGAAGCGGCGGGCGAGGTCGGTGCCGAGGAAGCCGCTCGCTCCGGCGAGGACGACGACGGGGCCAGCGGTGCTGCTCATCGCCCCATCGTGCCGCACCGACGCGGCGGCGGTGTTCCGAACGAAGGAGGAACGCCCGCGAGCGACTGGTGTCAGGCGGATCCGCCGCAGTGGAAGCACTTCCTTCCTTCGTTCGACACCGCACGGCCGAGGTCCCCGGCGCGCAGAGCGGGTCAGAGCAGACGCGCCGCCTCGAGCGCACCCGCGAGCCGCTCCGGGAAGCCGGGCGGCACCTCCGCGGGCAGGGCATCGACCGGCCACCAGGCCACGTCGTCGCTCTCGTCGCTCACGATCAGTGGGGCGTCGGGATCGGCGAGAGCGCCGTAGCCCACGTCCCAGTGGCGGGCGCACCGGCCGAAGCCGCTGCCGAGCCCGTGGCGGTCGAGATCCAGCGGGAGCTCGCCGAGCGGGCGGAGCCGAGCCAGGCCGCTCTCCTCCCGCGCCTCGCGGAGGGCCGCGGCGGCCACGGAGCCGTCGCCCGGCTCGACATGACCGCCGAGCTGCACCCAGAACCGGCCCTTGCGGTGGAAGCAGAGCAGCACCTGCGCCAGATTCGGCGAGAGCACGAAGCAGCTCGCCGTGACGTGCTCGGGGCCGCCGTCGCGCTCGAGCGCCGACTCGCCGCGCTGCTCGAGGAACGCCAGGTACTCGTCCCGCAGGTCCGCGAGCGCGCCCGCGTCCCACTCCCGCAGCTCGCCCGCCAGCCGCGTCCCTCGCTCCCCCGTCACGCGAAGGACCCTACCTCCCCTCCGCGAGATGCCACTTCGGTGCGCGACACGCCGTGCGTGGCGTACCGAAGTGGCATCTCGCGGGAGAGGAGGAGGGACGGGAGCGTCAAACGGAGAGGCCGGAGAGGCCCTCGCGGTCGACGCGGCGGTGGAAGCGCATGCCGGCGAGACCGCCGAGCACGGCGCCGACCAGCGCGACGACCAGGGCGGCGAGCGCCGTCACGACCGCCGCGGCCGTGGCGTCGCCGGCGTCCAGGGGGATCGTCGGGAAGCCGCTCACCGCGGAGAGCGCCTGGCTGCCGCCGGTGATCGCCGAGACGATGCCCACGACGATCGCGACGACGACCGCCCAGGCCCACACTCCGACGCCCTGCTTCGCTCCGCTGAAGCGGGCCATGCGGCCTGCCACGTAGCCGCCGCAGTAGTAGGCGACGAGGAGGATGACCAGCAGTGCGATCGCGCCCGCCCAGCCGAACGCGGCGGGGTCGGCCGCGAGGTCGCCGGTGACGTCCTGGGTGCCGATGACGGCGGCCCCGATCGCGGTGACGAGGGCGGTCAGGAGGACGGCGAGTCCGGTGGCGGCGAGCCAGCCGAAGAAGGCGCAGCCGATCTTGAAGCCGCCGAAGCGGTCGCGCTCGCGCTGGTGGATGTCCTTGCGCGCGGCCGCACGGGCCTGCTTCGCCTCGGCGGAGTCGGGGTCGACGGGCGCGCGGTGCTCGGGAGCCGAATGCGCGGAGTCGGAGCGGTCCGTCGAAGCGGAGCGGTCCGTCGAAGCGGAGCGGTCCGAGGAGGCGGAACGGTCCGGAGTCGCGGAGCGGTCCGTCGCCGCAGCCGCTCCCGTGTCCCCCGCGGAGTCGATGCGCGCCGTGCCGCCCGCCGCCGAGCCCTCTGCCCGTCGCGGCAGTCCGCCGTCAGCCGGATCCCTGTCTGTCGTGCTCATGTCGAACCTCCTGGCCGAGCGCCCCGAAGAAGGGCGACACGCTCAGTCAAGACCCAGGGAGCCCTCGGTGTCGCGGGCTTGACGACACGACGGAGCGGTCCGGGCGTCAACCCCCTGCGCCCCCTCCCTCCCACCCGCTTGCATGGAGGGACCGACCGACGACACGAGAGGGAGAGTCATGACTCCGGAATCCCCCGAGCAGACACCGCCCGGCACCGAGGCCGAGCTGACGCCGAAGGCCGACCACGGCGAGACCACCTACCGCGGCACCGGCCGCCTCAGCGGCAAGGTCGCCCTCATCACGGGCGGCGACAGCGGCATCGGCAAGGCCGTCGCGATCGCGTTCGCGCGCGAGGGCGCCGACGTCGCGATCTCGTACCTCGACGAGCACGATGACGCCGAGGACACCGCCAAGTGGGTCCGGGAGGCCGGCCGCGAGGCGCTGCTCCTCCCCGGCGACCTGCAGGACCCGGCGCACTGCCGCGCCGTCGTCACCGAGACCGTCGAGCGCTTCGGCCACCTCGAGGTGCTCGTCAGCAACGCCGCCTTCCAGATGAGCCGCGAGAGCGTCACCGACATCCCGGACGAGGAGTGGGACCGCACGATCGCGACGAACATCAGCGCCTACTTCCACCTCGTGAAGTCGGCGCTGCCCCACCTGAAGGAGGGCGCGTCGATCATCGCGACGAGCTCGGTGCAGTCCGACCAGCCGTCGTACCAGCTGCTTCCCTACGCCGCCACGAAGTCGGCGATCCTCAGCCTCACCGCCTCGTTCGCGCAGGCGCTCGGCGAGAAGGGCATCCGCGCCAACTCGGTCGCGCCCGGCCCGATCTGGACGCCGCTCATCCCCTCGACCATGCCGGAGGAGGCCGTCGCCGAGTTCGGCGAGCAGGTCCCGCTGGGCCGCCCCGGGCAGCCGGCCGAGGTGGCCCCCGCCTACGTCCTCCTCGCCTCCGACGAGGCGAGCTACATCAGCGGGTCGACGATCGCCGTCACCGGCGGGAAGCCGATCCTCTGATCAGGCTCCAGGGCACCGCTCACCCGCAGGATTCCGCGATAGGTTCCTGCGGGTGAGTGTGCACATCCGCAGCATCGAGACGGCGGTGCCGACCACGGTCCTGCGCCAGTCCGAGGTGCGCGACCTCTTCGCGTCCCAGCCCGCGATGACCCGGCTCGGGTCCCGCCTGATCGGCGCGGCCTTCGACGCGTCCGGGATCGACACCCGCAGCACGGTGGTCGACGAGCTCGACCGGGTCGAGCGGGAGGGTGCGAGCGTCTTCTACGACGCGGGGAGCGGCCTGGTGCTCGACCCGGGGACGGCCGCGCGCAACGCCGTCTACACCGAGCGCGCTCCCGAGCTCTTCACGGAGGCGGCCCGCCGCGCCCTCGCGTCCGCGTCGATGACCCCCGAGGACGTCACCCACGTGGTGACGGTCTCCTGCACCGGCTTCTACGCCCCGGGGCCCGACTACCAGCTGGTCCGCCGCCTCGGCCTCGCGCCCTCGACGCAGCGCTTCCACCTCGGCTTCATGGGCTGCTACGGCGCCTTCCCCGGTCTGCGCGCCGCCCGCCAGTTCTGCGAGGCCGACCCGGAGGCGGTCGTCCTCGTCGTCGCGGTCGAGCTGTGCACCATCCACCTCACGAGCTCCAACGACCCGGAGCAGATCGTCGCGACCTCCGTCTTCGCCGACGGCGGTGCGGCGGCCGTCGTCACCGCCCGCGAGGCCGCGCCCGGCACCCCGGTGCTCGAGCTCGACGCGCTCGCCACGACGCTCACCGACGAGGGCGAGACCGAGATGGCGTGGACGATCGGCGACCACGGCTTCTCGATGCGGCTGAGCACCTACGTGCCCTCGATCATCGGAGCGAACATCGAGGCGGCCGTCGCCCCGCTGCTGGCCGGCGCCGAGGTCGAGCGGAGCGACGTGCAGCGCTGGGCGATCCACCCCGGCGGCCGCAGCATCCTCGACAAGGTGCAGGCCTCGCTCGCCCTCAGCGACGAGCAGCTGGCCCCGTCGCGCGAGGTGCTGCGGACCAACGGCAACATGTCGAGCGCGACCGTCCTCTTCATCCTGCGGCGCCTGCTGCACGGCGAGGCGGCCGACGGCGAGCGGATCGGCGCGATGGCGTTCGGCCCCGGCCTCACCGTCGAGCTCGCGCTGCTCACCAAGCGGGGCGGGGAGTGACTCCGCGAGCCCCTCTCGCGCCGGACCTGCGCCACCGCGAGGTCTCCGAGCAGGAGCTGATGGACGACCCGGACTGCGACCGCACCCTGCTCGACGCCACCTACGCCCGCTTCGGCACCGTGAACCGGCTGGTCTCGGGGTGGCGTGGCCTCTACCGCTCGCGCCTGCGTCCGCTGCTGCGGTTCGACGAGCCGTTCCGCCTGCTCGACATCGGCTCCGGAGGCGGCGACGTCGCCCGCTCCCTCGCCGGCTGGGCCCGCGAGGACGGCCTCCGCCTGGCGATCACCGCCGTCGATCCGGACGAGCGCGCCTCCGCCTTCGCCACGTCGACGCCCGCGCCGCCCGGAGTCGAGTTCCGCCGCGCGAGCAGCGCCGACCTGGTCGCCGAGGGCGAGCACTTCGACCTGGTGACCTCCAACCACGTGCTGCACCACCTGTCGCCGGAATCACTCGCCGACCTGCTCGCCGACAGCGAGCGCCTGGCCCCGCGCGCCCTCCACAACGACATCGAGCGCTCGCGGCTGGCCTACACGGCCTACCTGCTGGCGACGCGCCCGATCGCGGCCGGCTCGTTCCTCCACTACGACGGGTCGCTGTCGGTGCGGCGCAGCTTCACCGCCGCCGAGCTGCGGGCGGTGGCGCCCGAGGGGTGGCGGGTCGAGCGCGCGGCGCCCTACCGGCTGCTGCTCGCGCGGGGCGAGGTGTGAGGACGCGGCGGAGGGCGAGCGCGTCCGGTCCGCTCTGGCTGCGCGCCGCCGCTGTCAGCTACTCCGCCAACTGCGCCCTCGGCACCGCCGTCGCCGCCGGCGCTCTCCGCACGGGCCGCTGGCACTGGATCCATCACGCGCTCTACATCTGCACGTCGACGCTCACCGCTCTGGCCTGGGCGACGCTGCGACGGTCGGACACCCGCGCCGCGTCCGCGCTGGCTCCCGCCGCCGTCCCGCTGGCGGTGATCCCCTTCGCGGGGACGCACGGACGTCGGCACCCGGCGATCGCGCTGGCGGCGGCTCCGTTCGTGCTCGCCGCTCTCGGGCGGACGCGGCGGCCGGCGCGGCGCCGAGGAGTGCTCCAGTGTCTCAGGGCCGGGTCAGCCCTGCGCTGACGCGCCCCGGCTTCTAGCGCGGGGGCTCGACGTCGCGGTCGGGGTCGGAGCGGTACGAGCGCAGCGCCTGCCAGCCGGCGATCGCGAGGATCAGCGCGCCGCAGAGCATCGTCAGCAGGTTCGGCACCGAGAAGCCGCTGCCCACGACCGAGTTGATGCCCGCGCCGAGCACGAACACACCTCCGAGAAGGTAGAAGATGACCCTCGTCTTCACCGTTCCACCGCTTCCCTCGAGCCTGCACAGGACCCTCGATGCTACCGCGCGCGCCCCGGGCCGCCGCCGCTCCCCCCTCTGCGCGATCGGTCGGGGCAGGATCGAGGCATGGAGTTCCTCGATGTCGTCCGGCGCCGGAAGACCACCAACGGCGCGTTCCTGCCCGACCCCGTCTCCGAGGAGCACCAGCGGCTCCTGATGGAGGTGGCCGGCCGGGCGCCCTCGCAGCTCAACAGCCAGCCGTGGCGGTTCGTGCTCGTCGAGGAGCGCGAGACGATCGACCGGATCGCCGCGATCAGCGGCGAGAGCATGACCACCGCGATGTCGAACGGCACGTTCTTCGAGCGCTACAAGCCCTACTTCCGCTTCAGCAGCGAGGAGATGGAGCAGCGGCGCGACGGGATGCTGTTCGACAAGCTGCCGGCTCCGCTCCGCCCCTTCACGAAGCAGGTCTTCACGAAGCGCGGGCAGTTCCTGATGAACTCCCTCCGCGTCCCGCAGACGCTCGGTGAGGAGAACCGCCGGCTCGTCGCGGGATCGCCGCTGCTGCTCGGGGTGATGCTCGACCGCTCCGAGTACCGGCCGGGCGAGCTCTCCTCCTTCTACTCGGTGTTCAGCATGGGCGCCGCGATGGAGAACGTCTGGCTGAGCACGGTCGAGCTGGGGATGGGGATCCAGTTCGTGTCGTTCCCGATGGAGGTGCCGGGAGCGTGGGCGCGGATCGAGTCGCTGCTCGCCGTGCCCGACGAGCTGGAGCTGATGGCGGTGTACCGGCTCGGCTACCTGCCTCCGGAGCAGCGGCGGCCGGCGATCGACTGGTCCTCGCACCAGCGGAAGCTTCCGTCGCAGTACGTCTTCCGCGGCACCTGCGCGACTCCGCAGGAGGGGTGGGACGCGCCGGCCGGGCCGTGACGGGATCCTGAGCGGCGCGGCCGGCAGCCGGAGGTGCCCGCGCTCGCTCCCGGGCCGGCCCCGGCCGACGGGAGATCCGCGACGGAGCATCGACTCTCGCTACATGCGTCGGCTAACGTGGCGCCCAGCACGCCCGGCAGTGCTACGTCCCGTCCGCGGGACTGTCAATGGGGGTCCGGCGTGTCTCCCGCCCGATTCCCCGCACCGGGGTCCGAGCGGATACCGTCCCCCGAGGAGCCGTCCGCCAGGGTCGGCCCGATGAACGAAGGGGGCCCGTGGCCACGCTCATCTACGGACCGCAGAACCTCGAGATCGAATTCGAGGAGCGCGTCCTCGCGCACCTGAAGGTCGCCGTCCTCTCGAAGCTGCGCCGCAACGAAGCCTTCTCGCTCTCGTGGATGGAGGACGCCTCCACCGGACACGGCCGGAGCTCCGTCTGGCTGCACCCGTCGGTGCCGCTGCACTTCCGCTTCACCGAGGCGCACCAGCCCAAGCTCAACCGCGCGTGGATCGAGCAGATGCTCAGCGTCGCCAGCATGCACGGCGAGCTCTCGGTCCTGCCGGAGCCCGAGGAGCAGCGCCAGGGCTCCTGAGCTCCTGAGCTCCGCCGCTCCTGGGCCCCGCTGCCCCCTGATCGCACGGCCGTCAACCCCGTCCCCTCTGCGGGGGACGCGAAGTACCGTCGAGAAGACGTCCCCGGAACCATCGGCGGACGTCGACGGACGGAGACGACCATGACGGACACCGCGCGAGCGACCGGCCTGCCCACCCTCACCCCGGTGCGGACGCTCCGCAAGGAGCAGCCGATCGAGCCGCGCCGCGTGCCGGACTCCGTCTCCGTCGGCTCCCAGCCGGTCATCGGCTGCCGGATCGACGTGAGCGGCCGCTCCTTCGTCGTCGAGCTCGACATGGCCGGCATCTTCCTGCGCCAGGTGCGGAGGAGCCTGCGCGAGGGCCAGGGCGGACTCGTGCTGCTGCGCCATGTCGACGGGATCGAGATGATCCCGTTCTCGCGCGCAACACCGTTCGACGTCTCGGACATCGTCTGCCCCGAGGGCGTCGAGCCCGCGGACGCCCGCTCGGCCCTGGGGCTCCGCGACCGCTGATCAGCGACGGGCGGGGTGCTCCGCCCCGCGCCCGCCGCTGAGCGGGATCAGGCGGGGAGCGAGGCCTCGATCAGGTCGACGATCCGCGGGTCGTCGGGCTCGACCGTCGGGCGGAACCGGTGGACCGTGCCGTCGGCCGTGATCAGGAACTTCTCGAAGTTCCACTTCACCCGGCCGGCCTTGCCGTTCTCGTCCTCCGCCTTGGTGAGCTCCGCGTAGAGCGGGTGCGCCGAGCGGCCGTTGACGCGGACCTTCTCGAACATCGGGAAGGTGACCCCCCAGGTCGTCGAGCAGTACGCCTTGATCTTGTCCTCGTCGCTCAGCTCCTGGAGGAACTGGTTGCTCGGGAAGCCGAGGACCGTGAATCCGCGCTCCCCGTAGCTCTTCTGCAGGGCCTCGAGCTTCTCGTACTGCGGGGCGAGGCCGCAGCGGGAGGCGACGTTGACGATCAGCCGCACGGGCGGGTAGTCGGCGAGGGTCGACGTGGTGCCGTCGATCGTGGTGAGGGGGATGTCGGCGATCGTGTCGGGCACGGAGGGCTCCTTCGGACGTGGTGCGTCGACGCTACTCCCCGCCGCCGAGGGAACCCCGAGTCGTGGAGGCGGCTCGCTGCGGGTTCCCGCGACGGTCCGGGGTTCCCTCCGCGCGCGCCTGCCTCCACCATGGGGGGATGGCCGCCTCGCAGCAGATCGTCTCGGTCGGCGGGCGGAGGCTGCGGCTGACGAACCTCGACAAGGTCGTCTACCCGGAGACGGGCTTCACCAAAGCCGATGTGCTCTCCTACTACGCCTCCGTCGCCTCCGCGATGCTTCCCCATCTCGCGCGCCGCCCGGTCACCCGGAAGCGCTGGGTCGACGGAGTGGGCACCGCCGAGCATCCGGGCGAGGTCTTCTTCGAGAAGAACCTCCCCTCCTCCGCCCCCTACTGGCTGAGCCGGACCCGGCTCGCGCACTCGTCGCGCGACGTCGAGTACCCGCTGGTCGACGACGTCGCCGGGCTCACCTGGCTGGCGCAGCAGGCGGCGCTCGAGCTGCACGTCCCGCAGTGGCGGGTGGGCTCCGACGGCGAGCGCCGTCCGCCCGACCGCCTCGTGCTCGACCTCGACCCGGGCGAGGGGGCGGGCCTCGCCGAGTGCGCCGAGGTCGCGTTCCTCGCCCGCGACCTGCTGGAGGGGATGGGGCTGGCTCCGCTGCCGGTGACCAGCGGGAGCAAGGGGATCCACCTCTACTGCCCGCTGGACGCCTCCGCCTCCAGCGACCAGATCTCGGCGGTCGCGCACGAGCTGGCGCGCGCGCTCGAGTCGGACCACCGCGACCTCGTCGTCTCGGACATGAAGAAGACCCTGCGCGAGGGCAAGGTCCTCGTCGACTGGAGCCAGAACAGCGCGGCGAAGACGACCATCGCCCCCTACTCCCTCCGCGGGCGCCTCCGGCCGGCCGCCGCCGCGCCCCGGACGTGGGAGGAGCTGGGCGCCGAGGACCTGCGCCACCTGTCGCCCGACGAGGTGGTGGAGCGGCTGCGGAGCGACGGCGACCTCCTCCGCCCGCTGCTCGCCACCCGGGGTGCCGGGCTCGAGCCGACCCCGGAGCGGATGGCGGGCTTCGCCGCGACGGACGCCTCCTCCGACCGCCTGGCGACCTACCGCAGCATGCGCGACGCGTCGAGGACGCCGGAGCCGGTGCCCGAGGCGGGGTCGGCGGGCACCTCCTCGGGCGACTCCTTCGTCATCCAGGAGCACCACGCGCGGCGCCTGCACTACGACTTCCGGCTCGAGCACGACGGCGTCCTGGTCAGCTGGGCGGTGCCGAAGGGCCCGCCGCTGGAGGGCGACCCGAACCGGCTCGCGGTGCAGACCGAGGACCACCCCCTCGAGTACGCGACCTTCGAGGGCACGATCCCGGCCGGGGAGTACGGCGGCGGCGAGGTGCGCATCTGGGACGAGGGCACCTACGCGCTCGAGAAGTGGCGCGAGGGGAAGGAGGTGATCGCGGTGCTGACCGGCCGCCACGACGGCGGGCTCGGTGGCGAGCCCCGCCGCTACGCCCTGCTGCACACGGGCTCGGGGGAGGGCGCCGAGAAGAACTGGCTCCTGCACCTGATGGCGCCGGGTCCCGCTCACGGGCACGGGACGCAGCGACGGGGCCGGGCGGCCGCGTCCGCCGCGTCGCCCGCTCCCCGCCCCGCACCCTCCGCCGACCGCCCGGCCGAGGACTCCGCCCCGCGCCGCCACCGCCCCATGCTCGCCACGGCCGGACGCCGCGGCGACGTGGACCCGGGGGCCGCGATCGAGATGAAGTGGGACGGCTACCGCGCTCTCGTGCGGGTGCAGGGCGGCACCGCGACCCTCACGAGCCGCAACGGCAACGACCTGACCGCAGCGTTCCCCGATCTGCTCGCCCCGCTCGCCGAGGCCGCCGCCGACGCCGTGCTCGACGGCGAGATCGTCGCCCTCGACGCTCGCGGGCGCCCCGACTTCGGCGCCCTGCAGACCCGCGGCGGGCTGACGAAGCCGCGCGAGATCGAGGCGGCCGCCCGGTCCACTCCGGTGCACCTGATGGTCTTCGACCTGCTCGAGCGCGCAGGAGAGGACCTGACCGGGAGCGACTACGACACCCGTCGCTCGGCACTGGTCAACCTCGTCGCCGAGAACGAGCGCGTGCACGTCCCGTCCGTGTTCGACGGCGACCTGGAGGAGGCGATGGCCACCAGCCGCGCCCTCGGCCTCGAGGGCGTGGTCGCCAAGCACCGCGACTCGCGCTACCAGGAGGGCAGCCGCTCGCGCGACTGGATCAAGCTCACCCACCACCGGCTGCAGGAGGTCGTGATCGTGGGCTGGCGCGAGGGCGACGGCGGCCTGCAGGGGTCGGTCGGGGCGCTGCTGACCGCGATCCCCGGCGAGGACGGGCTCGCGTACTCCGGCCGTGTGGGCACCGGCTTCAGCGACCGCGAGCGCCGCGGACTGGTCGACCGCCTGGCCGAGCACGCCACCGAGGAGCCCGCCGTCTCCGTCCCTCCGCTCGAGTCGCGCGGCGTGCACTGGGTGTCGCCCGTCCTGGTCGGCGAGGTCCGCTACCGCGAGCGCACCGCCTCCGGCACCCTCCGCCAGCCGGTCTGGCGCGGCTGGCGCGCCGACAAGGCCGCCGCGGACGTCCGCGTGGAGGAGCCGGGCAGCTGACCCTCCGGTCTTCCGACGGAGAGGCCCGGGAACGCGGCGCGCGCCGGCGATCCGCTGCGCCCCCGGCACCTCAGTCCAGGCGCACCCCGCGCAGCAGGAGGAGGGTCGCGCCGACCGCGGCACCGGTGCCGATGAGGACACCGCCCGCTCCGGCCGCCGCCGCGAGGACGCCGAGGAGGCTGGGCAGGGCGATCAGCCCGAGGCGGTTCCCGGCCAGGCGCAGCGCGAGGGCGCGGCCGTGGCGGTCGGCGGGGGTGCGCTCGATCAGCCAGGACATCGTGATGGGCTGGCCGATCCCGAGGCCCAGGCCGAGGGCGGCGACCGCGACGAAGAGGAGCACGGTCGGCGCGGGCAGGGCGACCAGCACCAGGCAGAGCGCCGAGATCAGGATGCCGCCCACCATCACCCGGGTGCGCCCGAGCCGGGCGGTGGCCGCGCCGAGGAGGAGCCGCGAGGCCATCGACGCGAGCGCGCGCACGGTGAGCAGGGCCCCGACGACGCCGGCCGGGAGCCCGCGCTCGGCGCCGAGGGCGGGGAGGTAGACGACGGTCAGGTCGACGGCGGCGACGACGGTCGCGCTGGTCAGCAGGGCGCGCGCGAGGCCCGGCACCCGGAGGAGACCGAGCGTCGAGCCCGGAGCCGCCGCCCCTTCCGCCGCGGGTCCGCGCGGGGACGGGCTGCGGATCCCCGCCGTCGAGACGAGCAGCAGCACCGCGAGGATCCCGCCCACGAGGAACAGCGGCGCCGGGTCGGGCCGCACCGAGCCGCCCGCGAGCACCGGGATGAATGCGGGCCCGATCGCCTGCCCGAGCGACGCGGCGAACGTGTAGTAGCCGAAGCGGCTGTCGAGCCGCGTCCCTCCGGTGCCGCCCGCGACGACGGTCTGCTGCCCGACCACGCAGCCCAGGTGCCCCGCGCCGAGCAGGGCGATGCCGAGGAGCAGCCCCGCGACGCTCCCGCCCGCCAGGAGCAGCACCGCGGCCGCTCCCACCGCGACGAGCGAGCCGACGGCCATCACGGCCCGGGCGCCGACCCGATCGACCAGCCCGCCCACCGGCAGCGCGATCAGCAGCGGCACCAGCGCGAACGAGGCGCCGAGCGCCCCGAGTGCCCAGGCCGGCACGTCGAGCCGGATCGCCTGGTAGACGGCGGCCGGCCGGAGCAGGAACGCGACGGCCTGGATGAGCACGGCGTGCGCGAGCAGGGACGGAGTCGCCAGGCGGTTCCGCACGCGCGCTCCTTCCCGCGGCGCTCGGCCGAGCACCCGCTCCCCCATCCTCCTCCCGGTGCCGCCACCGACCCGCCCTGGCACGCCCGTCCTCCCGCCTCGAGAACGGGCCTTCCGGCTCAGCCCTGCGGCGGCGGCGAGGGGAGCGCGTGCGCGGGCAGGGTGCCGAGGCGGTGCCGGCCGCGGAGGAGGAACCAGGCCAGGCCGATCCCGACGACCGCGGCGATCACGACGACCGCGCTCCAGCGCAGCTCCTCCCCGTAGACCTCGACGCGCGGCCACGCGAGGTCGACCGTCATCGCCGCGCCCCAGAGCACCGCGACGACGTTCACCGGCAGGCCCGCGCGGCCGAGCGAGAAGCGCCCGGGCGCGGCTGCGGGCCACCGGCCGCGGAGCCGGGCGATCAGCAGCGGCACCGTCACCAGCAGGTAGGCGAGGTAGATCAGGATGACCGCCACGCTCGTCACGGCCGTGAAGATCGCCGGCGTCCCGATGTTCACGACCAGGATCAGCACCGCGAGCACCCCCACGACCAGCGCCGGCGCCATCGGGGTCCCGCGCCGCGGTTCGACGCGGGCGAGCACGCGGCTGCCGGGCAGGGCGTTGTCGCGGGCCATCGCGAAGATCAGTCGGATGGCCGCCGTGTGCACCGCCAGCGCGCACACTGTGATCGCGACGACCACGCAGAGCAGGAGGACCGATCCGAGGGGGCCGCCGAGCACCTGCAGCACGATCCGCTGCAGCCCGCCCGACGCCTGCCCGAGCGCCGGGTCGGCGAGGTCGGGCGCCGAGAGGATCCCCAGCAGCAGGATGAGGCCGCCGAGGACGAAGGAGGCGGTCACCGCCCGCAGGATCGCCGCCGGCGCGGTCCGGCGCGGATCGACCGTCTCCTCGCCGAGCGAGCCCGCGGTGTCGAACCCGTACATCACGTACGCCGACGCGATCGCGGCGATGAGGAACGCGCCGGCGTACCCGCCCGGCGTGCTCCCGCCGTAGCCGCTGGTGTCGAGCAGCACGGTCGGCGGATGCACCACGTTCACCGC
Organism: Rathayibacter sp. VKM Ac-2805; assembly: GCF_009834265.1. Taxonomy (NCBI): domain Bacteria; kingdom Bacillati; phylum Actinomycetota; class Actinomycetes; order Micrococcales; family Microbacteriaceae; genus Rathayibacter; species Rathayibacter sp. VKM Ac-2805. The sequence continues at coordinate 243,691 of NZ_CP047185.1, read as the reverse complement.
GAGCACCGCCACCAGCAGCACCGCCGCGACGAGCTCGATCAGCACGCCGACGCTGTTGATCCGGGCCATCAGGCGCACGCCGCGCGCGTTGACCGCGGTGGTGAACGCGATCAGCAGCGCTCCCCAGACCACCGCGCTCACCCCCGCGGAGCCGCCGAGCTGGAACCCGCTCCAGATCTGCGGGAGCGTCGCCTGGTACGCCAGCACGACGGCCGCGAGCGTGACCACGGAGGCGGTCGCCATCAGCCAGCCCGCCAGCCAGCTCACCGTCGGACCGGCCAGGCGCTTGCTCCAGTTGTAGACGGAGCCGGCGACCGGGTAGCGGGCGGCGAGCTCGGCGAAGCACAGCGCCACCATGAGCTGCCCGGCGAACACGATCGGCCAGGACCACCAGTAGGCGGGACCGCCGAGCGCGAAGCCGAAGGAGAAGAGCTGGAACGTGCCGGTCAGGATCGAGATGTAGCTCACGCCCGCGGCGAAGCTGCCGAAGCGGCCGATCCCGCGGGTGAGGGAGGGGCGGTACCCGAACTCGGCGGTCCCGTCGTCGACGTCCTCGGTGGTGCTCATCGGGCTCCCCCTCGCGGGCGCGCTCGTCGCACCGAGGTCAGGATGCCAGCCGCCGCCCGGCCGCACGACTCCCCCGTCCCGGGCGTCCGCCGGCGGGTGCTCAGCGCTCGCCCCGCTCCCGGTGCACAGGACTCGGGCGGCCCCCGCGGACGGGAGCGGCGTCAGCCGTGCGCCGCGAGCCGGGTGCGCTGGGGCACCAGGAGCTCGAGCAGCTCCTCGACCCCGTCGACCCGCTGCGGCTCGACCGGGTGCCCGGGTCCGCACGGCTTGTAGGCGGGCGGATCCACGTTCAGGACGTGCCCGACGGGCCGCCCCTTCTCCCAGACCGTGAGGAGGAAGGCGCCGTCCCGCTCGTCGGGGGCGCCGATCTCGAAGACCCGGCCGCGCACGATGGCGCACTGCGGCTCCTTGCGCGCGAGGCGCACCCAGAAGGGATGGTCTCCGGTCATGGTGTCCGTCCTCCCCGGCCGACCCGCGGCCGTGCCCGTAGCGGTCGACCGGTGATCGTGTCGTCGGCGACCCGCAGGGCCACGGTACGTCCGCCTCCCCTCAGCCGATCAGGGGGTTCACTGCGGAGCCTCGCAGTGGTAGCGGACGCCGGTCGCGCCCGGACGCGCACGACGGGGAACCACTCACTGCTCGTAGGAGTCCTCGTAGCCGGCACCACTGGTCAGCTCGCCGTCGCCGGGTTGCACGGGATGCTCGCCGGTGAGCGCGTCGATCCGCTCGCGCAGCCGTGCCACCTCCGCCGCGTTGTCCGGTTCGGGCAGGTCGCTCGGCGTGGTCTCGACGATGAGGGCGGCCGCGGCGTTCACGAGGAAGGTGGCGTCGACCGTCCCGCCGTCGGCGCCGATCCCCGTGTACTCGACGGAGTCGGCCGCGCCCTTCGAGGCGAGGGCGACGGCGTACTCGACGAGTGCGTCGGCCGCCTCGTCCCCCACCAGGATCGTCTTGTCGGCGAAGAGGATGTGCTTCATGCCGCCCATGCTCGGCAACGCCGGCTGCGTGGAGGGAGGAGGTTGACAGATGACCGCCGCTGACGGAAGACCTGGACAGATCGAGCAGAGAATGGCAGACCCGGTTGTCGGATCCGTCCGGTCTGCGGAAGGGTGGAGGCAACGGCGGGCGTCTGCCTGCCGGAGATCAGGGGCTGGAGACGCTGATGGGGAAGCTGCACTACGACGGGACCGTCGAGATCGACTTCGAGGACCGCGTGCTCGCGCACCTGCAGATCGTCATCACCGCGAAGCTGCGCCGCAACGAGTCGTTCCTGCTCAGCTGGCGCGACGATCACAGCATGGGCGACGGCCGCAGCGCGATCTGGATCCACCCCTCCCACGCGCTCCGCTACAAGTACTTCGGCGGCCGGATGCCCCGCATCAACCCCGCCTGGATCTCCGCGCTCACCGACCTCGCGAACTCCGCGGGCGGGCTGTACGTGATCTCGGAACCCGCCGAACCGGTGCGTCCCCCGGCGAAGGGCGACCAGCTGTGAAGCGCATCGACCTGATCTACAACGGCACCGCCTACACCGTCAACAACAGGAGCCTCGAGGAGTTCCGCGCCGAGGTCGAGGCCGCCCTGGCCTCCCCGACCCCGCAGTGGCTGACCGTCAACTACGGCGAGGGTCGCGCGAACCCGGCGCTCCTCCTCATCACGCCGTACACCCCGCTGTCGATCATCACGAACGACTTCGACAAGCTCAACGCAGAGTACGAGTAGCGGCGGACCTCCGGGAGGTCAACCACGTCGTCCGGTCGATCCGCGCCCCGTACCGTCAGGCAGGACCTCGTCGACGTCGTGCGCGGACCCCGCACGGCGACACCCGATCGACACCGCCCGCGCCCCGGCGCGCAGAACAACGGCCGCGGACACCCGGCCAGGAGCCGTGATGACAGATCCCGCCTTCGCCGTCCTCGACGACCTCATCGCCGCCCTCGAGCGTCCCGGCTCGATCGACCCCGGCCTGAGCCGCTCCGTCGCCGTGCAGGCCGCCGTCCTCCGGCTCCCGTCGCCCCGCACCGCGCACCGTCCGCGCCCGACGAGCCGCTTCACGGGCCGTCGCCTCGTGCGCCCGGGCAGCGCAGCCAGGCGGGCTCCCGCGCGTCACCGTGTCGTGGTCCCCGCCGGTCCGGGGGAGCGTCGCTCCGTGCGGAGCCGACGGCTGAAATGGGCGCGGTGACCGACTCCGACGCTCTCTGCGACCCGTATCTGCGCGGGTATCCGATCGACGGCGTCGCGATCTCCACGCTCGGCAGCCCCTTCGGCGGCGAGACCGTCGCCGCGAGCGACAGCACCGCGAGCCGGCTGGACGAGATCCAGATCGACCTCGGCGAGGGCCCGTGCTGGGAGGCGATCCGCGCTGCCGGCCCCGTCTCGGTGCCGGACACCGGCGCGGAGGAGCGCTGGCCGCTCTTCACCGAGGCGATCGGCCCCACGGCGGTGCGCGCGGTCTTCGCCTTCCCGCTCTCGATCGCGGGGCTCTCGATCGGCGCGGTCGACCTCTACTCCCGCCGCCCCACGTCGCTCAGCGACTCCCTCCTCGGCCGGATCAGCGCCTCGACCACCGCGACGGCGCTGCTGGTGCTGGCCGCGGTGCTGCGCGACAACGAGGTCGAGGAGAGCACGAATCCGCGCTCGCGACGCGTGGTGCACCAGGCGACCGGCATGATCATCGCGCGCTACGGCAGCACGGCCGAGGAGGCGCAGCTGCTGCTGCGCGCCCACGCCTTCGCCCAGCAGCGCTCCGTCGTCGATGTCGCCTCCGGCATCGTGGCCCGGCACGACGGGTTCCCCGACCGCCCTCTCACCGCCCAGGACGACACATGGTGACGAACTCCCGCGAGCGCAGCGTCATCCAGACGTTCGTCGCCCTCTCCGACACGCTGGTCGCCGACTACGACGTCGTCGACTTCACGCAGACCCTCGTGGAGAGCAGCGCGACCCTCTTCGACGCCGTCTCGGCGGGGCTCGTCCTCGCCGACTCCACCGGCTCCCTCGAGGTGCTCGCCTCCACGGACGAGGACACCCGGCTGATCGAGCTGCTCCAGCTCGACAGCGGATCGGGCCCGTGCATCCAGTGCTTCGAGACCGGGCGGCCTGTCATCGTCGAGGACGCCCGCGCCGTGGGCGAGGAGTGGGCGGAGTTCCGGACGCTGGCGGTCGAGCTCGACGTTCTCTCGGCGCACTGCGTGCCGATGCGCTCGGCGGGGACGACGATCGGCTCCCTCAACCTCTTCCAGGCCCGGCCCGGCCGGCTCGATCCGGACGACATCGCGGTCGTGCAGGCGTTCGCCGACGTCGCGACGATCGGGATCCTGCACCAGCGCGCGCTCCAGCAGAGCACGGTCACCCAGGAGCAGCTGCAGCACGCGCTCGACAGCCGGGTGCTGATCGAGCAGGCGAAGGGGATACTCGCCTACGCCCACCGCACCACGGTCGAGCAGGCCTTCGAGGTGCTGCGGGTCCGCGCGCGAGCGACGTCGACCCCGATCACGACGCTCGCCCAGGAGATCATCCGCGACTACCGGCGCTGACGCTCCGCGCCAGCGGAGCAGGAGCGGGGCGGATCCGCGCCGGCGGCGCCGCGGCTCGGAGCTCAGTACTCGTTCTCGAGCTCCCACGTCGCGCGGGGGTCGACGTCCGAGGCGGGCACCGGACCGCCGGCGCCGTCGAGCGCGTCGAGGCGCTCGAGGATCTCGTCGCTCGACTCCGCCGCTGCGCTGCCGCTGCCCGCGACCACCAGGGGGACGCCGAGCCCGACGGTGAGCGTCACGACGGAGGAGGGGGCCGAGTCGTCGGCGACGCTGACCGTGCTCATCCGATGCTGCTGCGCGAGCGCGAGCGAGTAGCGGACGACGGCGTCGGCGGTCGCGTCGTCGAGGGAGAGGGAGCCACCGGTGTGGAAGAGCGTCGTCATGGTCAATTCCTCGCAGGGCAGGCGGATGGGCATGGTTCCGTCACCGGGGGCCAGGATGCGGTGCGCTCACGCTACGCCCCGGGCGCTCGCGGGTGCAGGTCTTGCGCCGAGGCGCGCCCCTGTCGCATGGTTCGCTCCCGACGCCGGAGCAATTCCCCCATGGCTCTGAGGCGGCTCACATGTTAACGTGAACACACGCGTCGGTCCCCTCGGCTCGACGCATCCCTCCCCTGAAGGAAAGGTCTCGACGATGAGACGACGCTCCCCGGAGCCCCCTGCCGCCGCGCCTCGGCGCGGCGTGCGATCCCTCTTCCTCTCCGCTCTCGCCTGCACGAGCGTCGCCCTCACCGGCGCTCTCGTCCCCGTCTCGGCGCAGGCCGTCGACGTCCCGGCGCCCACCGCGCACTACGACATGTCGCACGCCGGCTCGGCCCTGCTCGACATCTCGGGCAACGGACGCAACGCCACCCTGACCGGCCTCACCGACGCGTCCTTCGCGAACGCCGGCGGCGACCAGGTCGCCCGGTTCAAGAACGACGGCTACGCGAGCCTCCCCCAGGGCCTGGTCACCGGAGCCGACAACGCCTTCGCCGTCGAGTACACGGTGAAGACGCAGACCACCGCCAACCAGTTCGGCTGGGTCATCGGCGACGGCGTCGGCCCGTGGAACACCACGCAGCTCGGCAACCACGTCTTCGTGAACCCGCGCAACCCCGACGGCTCGCCCAGCGGACAGGTCCTCGCGGGCATCCGCGTCAAGGAGCCCACCAGCAACGGCGAGACCCGCATGCCGTTCGGCGGCACGCTGAACCCCGGGTTCACGACGCTCACGCTCGTCGGCACCGGCACGGGGTCGAGCACCGTGCTGACGCTCTACCGCGACGGCACGCAGATCTCGACGGCGAACACCACGAAGTCGATGGCGAGCATCGTCCCGACCGGGTCCACGCTCGGCTACCTCGGCCGCTCGCTCTACTCCGGCGACGCGCTCGTGACCGCCGACGTCACCGACGTGAAGTTCTGGGACACCTCCCTCACCGCCGAGCAGGTCGCCTCGAGCATGCCGACCGCCGCGGCGAAGGCGTCCGCGACCTCCGCCCTGCTGCGCTCGGACATCCAGCCCGTCCTGCTGGCCGGCAACCCGTCGCTGACCCAGGTCTCCTCGAACCTGACGCTGCCCGCCTCCAGCAGCGGCGTCCCGCTCACCTGGACCTCCTCGAACAGCGCGGTCGTCTCGGCCACCGGCGTCGTCTCGCGCTCGATCGCGCAGAACACCCCGGTCACCCTGACGGCGACCACCGCCCAGGGCGCGACGATCGCCTTCGAGGTGGTCGTGCTCGCCCCGAGCATCAACGACGACCTCGACGCGCTGAAGCTCGCCACGCGCACCACCGAGAACCTCCCCCTCGCGGTGAAGGGCGCCCGGAACGGCACCGACATCACCTGGACCTCCTCGGACCCGGCCCTCGTCACGCCGACGAACACCTCCTACGCGGCTCCGGCGGTCGGCGCGGCCGACCCCTACCGCGGCGGCGGCGTCGTCACCCGGCCGGCCTACGGCTCCGGGGACAGGACAGTCACCCTCACGGCGACGGCCACCCTCAACGGCGTCACCGAGACGCGCGCCTTCACGCTGACGGTCGCCGAGCTCGGCCGCACCGCTCCCGACGCGGGCTACGCCTCGGCGTACTTCAAGTCGGACGGCGACGAGAAGATCTACCAGGCCGCGACCTCGGGCAACGACTTCTTCACCTTCTCGCCGGTCAACGGCGGGAAGGCGGTCATCACCTCGACGACCGACACGAAGGGCCTGCGCGACCCGTTCATCCTCCGCTCGCACAACGGCGACAAGTACTACATGGTCGCCACCGACCTCTGCATCTCCTGCGGCACCGGCTGGGGCGACGCCCAGTCCAAGGGCAGCCTGAAGATCGAGGTCTGGGAGTCGACCGACCTGGTGCAGTGGACCCGCACCAACGGCGCCGACACCGGCATCACGGTGAACCAGCCGGCCGCCGGAATGACCTGGGCGCCCGAGGCGTACTGGGACGACGCCCTGCAGTCCTACGTCGTGTTCTTCTCCTCGCGCCTCTACTCCGACGCGACGAAGAGCAACAACGACAAGCTCTACTCCCGCGTCTTCTCCGTGATCACCCGCGACTTCCGCACCTTCACCGCTCCTCCCGCCACCTGGCAGGACACCGGCTACGCGCGGATCGACTCGACGATCACGAAGATCGGCGACTACTACTACCGCTTCACCAAGAACGAGGAGGGCGGCGCCGCCGGCACCCTCGAGGCCGGGAAGGACATCTTCCTCGAGAAGTCGAAGGTCCTGACCGCCGGGACGACCTTCTCGAACTGGAGTGCCGACCCGAACACCACCTGGCAGCTCACCGACACTCGGATGACCTCGCTCGAGACCGGCCAGGCCGGTGAGGGACCCGAGATCATCAAGCTGAACGCGGGCGACCCGAACGACACCACCGGCACGGGCGACGGCTACGCGTTCCTCGTCGACAACTACGGCGACGGCGGCTACAAGGCCTTCCTCACCTCCGGAGCGGCCATCGCCGGCAGCTCGCAGACGAACCGCCTCTCGCAGTCGGCCGACTGGAACGTCTCGCCCAAGAGCCGCGCCGGCCTCCCGGCCAGCCCGCGGCACGGTGCGTTCGTGAGCGTCCCGCAGACGGTCCTCACCGCCATGAAGAACTGGACCGGCGTCACCGCCGTCGACTCCACCACGACCCTCACCGCCGACGGCCGCACGGTCACGGCGACGGTCGCGGCGGCCGACAGGGGCGACGTCGTCGGCTCGGTCACCTTCACCGGCGGCTCGTGGACCTCGACCGTCCCGCTCTCCGGCGGCTCGGCGAGCGTCTCGGTCCCGGCGGACGTGACCGGCGTCACGGCCTCCTACACCGGGTACGCGGACAAGCTGGTGCGCACGTCGGTCTCGGCCGCCGTCCCGCTGGACACCCTCGAGCTCGTCCCCGCCGTCGCCACGCGCTGCGTCGCCGGCAAGATCGTGCTCACCGCGACCGTGAAGAACACCGACACCACTGCCGCGGACGTCACGATCACCTCGGCCTACGGCTCGAAGTCGTTCACCGCGGTCGCTCCCGGCTCGTCCGCCTCCGCCGCCTTCACCACCCGCCTGGCCTCGATGCCGGCCGGCACGGTGACGGTGACCGGATCGGCGACCGGCCAGCCCGCGTTCACCGCGACGGTCCCCGTGGCCGCCGCGCGCTGCTGACGCACTGACGACGAAGGGCCCCCTCCTGCGCTCGCGCGGAAGGGGGCCCTTCGTCGTTCCCGGGTCAGACGGTGGGAGCGAGCAGGTCCGCGTGGTGGGCGGCCGCCACGTTCGGGTGGGCCCGGAGCCGGTAGCGCAGCGCGTTCTCGCCGTAGGTCTCGAGGATCGGCGCGTTCGTCGGGTCGACCGAGAGGCCGGACTTGAGCTCCTCGGGCAGCGGGAGCGAGGGCATGGTGGCCGAGAGCGCGGGATTGAAGAAGAACGGGATCGAGATCCGGTCCGTTCCGATCAGCGGCGAGATCACGCGGTGCAGCGTGGCCTTGAGGTAGCCGCCCGTGGCGAGCTCCAGCATCTCGCCGATGTTGACGACGAACGCACCCTCCATCGCGGGTGCCTCGATCCACGAGCCGTCGTGCTCGACCTGCAGGCCGCCCTTGCCGGGCTCGACCAGCAGCAGCGTCAGCACGCCGCCGTCGCGGTGCGCGCCCACGCCCTGCTTGGGCTCCGGGTCGGAGGTGCCCGGGTAGCGGACGACCTTCACCAGCGAGAACGGCCGCTCGGCGAACGCCTCGTCGAACACGTCCTCCGGGGCGTCGAGCGCGACGGCCCAGGTGCGCAGCAGTCGGATCGCGACCGCGGCGAGCTCCGCGTGCCAGCGCTCGAAGACCTCGCGGAACTCCGGCAGCGCCTCGGGCCAGAGGTTCGGCCCCTCGAGGCGCTCGTAGTCGGCGACGCCGGGCCCGGCGGGAACGGCCGGTCGGTCGATGCCGATGTCGACCTGCTCGCGGTAGTCGATGTCGCCGTTGGTGAGCTCGGCGCCGAAGCGGGTGTAGCCGCGGAACTGCGGGCTGAGGGTATTCTCGATCGCGAGCTTCTCCTCCTCCGGCAGGTCGAAGAAGCGGCGGGAGACGGCGACGACGTCGTCGAGGAGGTCCTGGGGCACGCCGTGGCCGACGAGGTAGAAGAAGCCCACGTCGTGCGTGGTCTCCCGGAGGTCGCGGCGGAAGGCGGCGGCCTCCGCCTCCCCCTGGTCGAGGCGGGACAGGTCGAGGATCGGCAGGGAATCGGTCATGCACCGACTCTCGCGCACGAACCTGCACAGCAGTCGATTGTTACGACAACCAAAACGGCGGGCCCCGCCACGCCGCGGAAGAGGGTTCCTCCGCGCCGCGACCGGGCCCGCCGTGAGCGCCGAGTGTTACGGCGTGGGCATGCCGCCGTTGACGTGCAGCGTCTCGCCGACGACGTAGCTCGACTCCGGGGAGGCGAGGAACACGTAGGCGGGAGCGAGCTCGGCCGGCTGGCCCCAGCGTCCGAGCGGCGTCTGCGAGCCGACCTCGGGCAGCTTGTCGGACGGCTGGCCGCCCGCGGTCTGCAGCGGCGTCCAGATCGGGCCCGGGGCGACGACGTTCACGCGGATCCCCTTGGGCGCGAGCTGCTGCGCGAGCGCCTTCGAGAACGTGTTGATCGTGGCCTTCGTGCTGGCGTAGTCGACCAGCATCGGCGACGGCTGGTAGGCCTGGATCGACGAGGTGCTGATGATCGCGGAGCCCGGGGCGAGGTGCGGCACGGCCGCCTTCGTCATCCAGAACATCGCGTAGACGTTGGTCTTGAAGGTCTCGTCGAACTGCTCGTCCGAGAGCTCGAGGAAGTCCTCGACGTGCTGCTGCTTGCCCGCGTTGTTGACGAGGATGTCGAGTCCGCCCAGGCCCTCGACGGCCTTCGCGACGGCGCCCACCGCGAAGTCGTGGTCGGTGATGTCGCCGGGGATGGCGACGGCGGTGCGGCCGGCCTCCTCGATCAGCGCGACGACCTTCTTCGCGTCCGACTCCTCCTCGGGGAGGTAGACGATCGCGACGTCGGCGCCCTCGCGGGCGTAGGCGATGGCGACGGCCGCGCCGATGCCCGAGTCGCCTCCGGTGACGAGCGCCTTGCGCCCGGTCAGGCGGCCGGAGCCGCGGTAGGTCGACTCGCCGCGGTCGGCGGGATCGTCCATCTTAGAGTCGAGGCCGGAGCCCTCCTGGTACTGGGCCTCCGTGTCGATGTCGGCGAACATCGCGGTCGGGTCTTGGAACGTGTACTGGTCGTTCTGCGGAGTCTGGTCGTTCTGCGAAGTCATGTCTCGACGCTAGGCGCGCGGGATCGGCGACCGCGCGTGCTTGACAGCCCCGATCCGCCAGGACACAGGAGGTCTTCAGGAGCCGCGAGGCTTCCCGGATCGGGGAGAATGGTGCGGTGACCCGCGACGACTCCCTGTCCTTCGACACCACGGCGCCGCTGCCCGGCTGGCAGCACGCCTACTCCGGCAAGGTGCGCGACCTCTACACCCCCGACGACGCCGACCCCGTGCTCGGCGCCGACCGCATGCTCGTCGTCGCCAGCGACCGGGTCAGCGCGTACGACGCGGTCCTCGAGCCAGGGATCCCCGGCAAGGGCGAGCTGCTGACCACGCTCTCCCTCTGGTGGTTCGCGCAGCTCTCCGACGTCCCCAACCATCTGATCCCGGGCGCGATCCCCGAGGCGGTCCGCGGCCGGTCGATGCTGGTGAAGACGCTCGACATGTTCCCGATCGAGTGCGTCGTGCGCGGCTACCTCTCCGGCAGCGGCTGGAAGGAGTACCGGGAGACGGGCTCCGTCTGCGGCGTCCCGCTCCCCGAGGGCCTCCAGGACGGCGACGCGCTCCCCGAGCCGGTCTACACCCCGGCCTGGAAGGCCCCGCAGGGCGAGCACGACGAGAACATCACCTTCGAGCGCACGGTCGAGATCGTCGGGGAGGAGGCCGCGGAGGCGCTGCGCACCCTCTCGCTCGCCGTCTTCCGCGAGGCGTCCACCATCGCCCTGGCCCGCGGCGTGCTGCTGGCCGACACGAAGTTCGAGTTCGGAGTCGACCGCGGGACCGGAGTCGTCACCCTCGGCGATGAGGTCCTCACGAGCGACTCCTCCCGCTACTGGGACGCCGACGACTACGACGCCGGCATCCGCGGCCGCTCGTTCGACAAGCAGATCGTGCGCGACTGGCTCTCCGACAACTGGGACGGCCAGGGCCTCCCGCCGACCCTCCCGTCCGAGATCGTCGAGCGCACGGCCGCGCGCTACCGCGAGCTCATCGAGCGTCTCACGCGCTGAGGCACCGGAACGATTTGTGGACGATCACCACCCTCGCGTCCGGCTGGAGGCCCGCGGCGAGGATCCGGACGAGGCGCGGCACAGCCTCGCGCGGCTCTACAACGGCGACGAGTGGCGCGCCGCCACCACCGCGGCCGACTTCAGCTACCGCTACGCGGCGATCGGCGACGGCGGGATGACCCTCCGCACCTCGCGGATGTCCGGGCGCCTCGCGGGCGGCGTGGGCGACTCGGACGACGTCGTCGTGCAGTGGATCGTGGGCGGCTCCGGCCGGATCGACGTCGGCCGCGCCTCGATCGCGATGGAGGAGAACCGTCCCGTCCTCTTCCCCGTCGGCCGGCCGTTCGCCTTCGACTACGTCGACTTCGACCAGCGCCTGGTGCACCTCGACCGGGGAGTGGTCGACCGGGTCGCCGCCGAGCGCGGCCTCGTCGGCTCCCTCGTCTTCGACTCCGAGCACCGCCCCGACGCCGCGGCGATCCGCCGCTGGCGCACGGCCGTCGCCGACTCCGCCCGCGCGCTGCGCAGCGAGCGCGTCGAGCCGCTGCTCTGGGACGAGCTCACCCGTGCCACGGCCTCCGCGCTGCTCGACCTCTACCCTCCGGAGTCCGCTCCGGTCCCGCCCGAGCTCCTCGCCCCCCGGAACGCACGGATCCGCACGGCCGTCGAGTACGTGCACGCCCACTGCAGCGAGCCGATCGGCCCCGCCGAGATGGCGGCGGCGTCGGGCCTGACCGTCCGGGGCCTGCAGTCCGCGTTCCAGCGGGTGCTCGGGATGCGCCCGATCGCCTACCTGCGCCTGGTGCGGCTCGACCGCGCCCGGGAGGAGCTCGCCGTGAGTCCGCCCCACGGGACGACGGTCGCCGCCGTCGCCCGGCACTGGGGCTTCGGGAACGCGGGCCGCTTCAGCGCGGCCTACGCGGAGCGATTCGGCGAGTCGCCGAGCGCCACCCTGCAGAGCTGATCAGTCGACGAGCTCGGGCGGCGGCTGCCCCTCGAGGATGCGGCTGAGGCCGTCGAGCAGCACCGCGACGGTCGCGGCCTCCGACTCGGGCACCTTCGCGACCATCGCGCGGATCTGCTCGTAGGTCGGGTCGTCGGTGCCGACGATGGCCTTCTGCGCGCGCTCCGTCAGGCAGAGGATGCGGCCGCGGCCGTCGGACGGGTCGGGAGTGCGGTCCACGTAGCCGGCGCGGGCGAGGCGGTCGACGAGGAGGGAGACGGCCGCCGTCGTGATCGACAGGGCCGCGGACAGGTCGACGGCGCGGACGATCTCGTCGCGCCGCTCCCCGACCCCGATCAGCCGCAGGGCCGCGAGATCCGTGGCGCCGATGCCCAGGCGGCGCTCCACGCGGCCGTCGTAGTCGCGCTCCGCCGTGCGCAATCGCGTGAGCAGAGCGAACAGGTCTGGCCGAGCGTCCATCGAGGTGCACCTTCCGAGCGGCAGGCGCCCCGGACGGGAACTCGCTGCCCCCATCGAACCACTTCTCCGGCGATCGGACGGCGTGTGTCCCGAAAGCGCAGTCGGCGCCGAGACTGTTAGTCAACCGACTTAGCAATACCTAGTGTCGACGGTGCGGCACGCCTTCCGTGCGCCGCCGACGGTGAGGAGGTGCGCGCGATGGGACGACTGCTCTACGGCGCACCCGCCAGCTCGCACTCCTTCGAGGACCGCGCCCTGGCTCACCTCCAGACCGTGATCACCTCGCGGTTCCGCCGCGGCGAGGGCTTCCTCCTGACGATCGAGGACGCCGAGGGCCGCCGGTCCGAACTGTGGCTCCACCCCGGCATCCCCACCCGCTACGAGTACGACGGCACCGCCGCGATCGAGCTGAACCCGCACTGGCTGCGCGAGCTCTCGAACGCCTCGAACGGCCGCCTCGGCCTCCACCTCCTCCCCGAAACCTCGTCGCCCGACGACCTCTCCGTGAAGAAGATCCCCGCATGAGCGACCACAACGGCACACTGTTCCGGCGCGGAGGCACCGTCCGCTTCGTCCGCTGGATCTCCTCCCGCGACGGCGGCTGGGCTCCCGAGATCGTGCAGGGGCGCTACCTCGAGCGCGACGACCGCGGCTGGCTGGTCGAGATCGAGGGCACCCCGACGGTGCTCGCGAAGGACGACTGGGCCGTCTACCGCTGACCGGCTCTGCGCTCGGCGTACTGTTGAGCAGGTGCGTTCTCGTGATCGCCGCGGCATCACCTCGGCTCCCCTCCTCCTGACGACCATCGGAACGACGAGCCTCGTCTTCCTCTGCGCGTTCGAGTCGCTCGCCGTGACGACGATCATGCCGATCGTCAGCGCCGACCTCGACGGTCGCGCCCTCTACCCCCTGGCCTTCGCGGCGACGCTCGCCGCCGCCGTGGTCGGGATGGTCGCGGCCGGCTCCTCCGCCGACCGCCGCGGCCCGACGCCGTCGCTCGTGGTCGCGATCCTGCTCTTCACCCTGGGCCTCGTCGCCGCGGGCGCCGCGCAGTCGATGCCGGTCTTCGTGGCGGCCCGCCTGCTGCAGGGGCTGGGCAGCGGAGGGATCACCGTCACCCTCTACGTGCTCGTCGCGCGGGTCTACCCGAGCGAGCTGCATCCGAGGATCTTCGGCGCCTTCGCCGCGGCCTGGGTCGTGCCGTCGCTGGTGGGGCCGCTGGTGGCCGGAGTCGTCGCCGAGCTCGCGAGCTGGCACTGGGTCTTCTTCGGAGTCGTCGCCCTGGTGGCCCTCGCGAGCGCCGCGATCGCGCCGACGCTCCGCTCGCTCGAGCCGCGCGAGCGCCTCCCCTTCGATCGCCGGGCAGTGGGCCGCATCGCCCGCGCCGTGGTCGTCTCGGCCGGAGTCGTCGTGCTGAGCACGAGCGCCGAGCTCGCGCCCGACCTCGCCGGGCTCCTGGCCGCGGCCGCCGTGGTGGTCGTGGTCGTGGCGGTTCGCGCGCTCCTGCCCGCGGGCACGCTGCGCGCCCGGGGCGTCCTGCCGTCGGTGATCCTCCTCCGCGCCCTCGTCGCCGCGGCGTTCTTCGGCACCGAGGTCTACCTGCCGCTGCTGCTCTCGGAGCAGTACGGCCTGCCGCCCTGGCTCTCGGGCGCCATGCTCACCGCGGGCGCCGTCTCCTGGGCTCTCGGCTCGAACATCCAGGGACGCCCGGGTACCCGCCTCAGCCACGGCGGAGCGATGCGGCTCGGCACGTCGCTCGTGCTCGCCGGCATCGGAGTCGTGCTGCTCGTCACGGTGCTCGCCCTCAGCCCGATCGTCGCGGGCGTGGGCTGGTTCCTGGCCGGCGGCGGCATGGGCACGATGTTCCCGCGGATGGGGACGATGACGCTCGCGCTCTCCGCTCCGGGCCGGGAGGGCTTCAACAGCTCGGCCCTGCAGATCGCCGACTCGACCGGCGCCTCGGTCTCCCTCGCGCTGACGGGCCTCCTCGCGGCGGCGGTCACCGGCCTGATCGGGGCCGGGACCGGGGTCTTCGCCGCGACCTTCTCGTACGCCGCGCTGATCGCGATCGTCGCAGTCGGTCTGGCCGGCCGGCTCGACGGACTCCTGCGCCGCGAGGGACGCCGGGAGCCCGCCGAGCAGGCTCAGCTGTAGAGCGACTCCGGCACGTCGAGGCCGTAGATCGCGCGGCCGGACGACCAGATCACCGAGCAGGCGGCCCGGAGCAGATCGGTCGCGTCGTCGCCGGCGTCCACGATCACCACGGAGTCGCCGTCGAGGCGGACCTTGGCGCCGCGGACGGCGTGCGTGCCGTTCCGCGAGACCGTCGTCGCCGGGTAGGGCAGGTGCAGCTCGCGCAGGTCGCCGAGGATGTACGTCGGCCGGAGCTTGGGCTCCGCGGCGAGGAGCTGCTTGGCCCGGTCGATCCCGGTGAGCACGTGGGCGCTCTCCATGTCTGCGCCGTTCGCGCCGGCGATGTCGGTGTCGAGCCGGTCGCCGAGGAACAGCGGGTTCGTCGAGCCGAAGCGCGCGGTCGCCGCGTCGAAGATGGCCCGCTCGGGCTTGCCCGCGACGACCGGGAGCCGACCGACTGCGGTGTGCACGGCCGAGACGAGGGTCCCGTTGCCCGGGGCGATGCCGCGCGCGACGGGGATCGTCCAGTCGGTGTTCGTCGCGACCCACGGGATCCCCGTGTGGAGCGCGAACGAGGCCTCGGCCAGCTGCTCCCAGCCGACCGTGGGCGCGAAGCCCTGGATGACCGCCGCCGGCGAGTCCTCCGCGCTGCGCGTCACGGTGAACCCGGCGCGCTCGACCTCGGAGGTGAGGCCCTCCGCCCCGACGACGAGGATCGTCGAGCCGGCCGGCACCAGGTCGGCGAGCAGCACGACCGCCGCCTGGGGGGAGGTGACGACGTCCTCGGGCCGGACGCTCAGCCCCAGCTCGGAGAGGTGCCCGGCGACGGAGGCGTCCGTGCGGGAGGCGTTGTTGGTGATGTAGCCGACCCGCAGCGTCTCGGCCGCGCGGTTGAGGCTCTCCACCGCGAAGGGGATCGCGTCGGCGCCCTTGTAGACGACCCCGTCGAGGTCGGCCAGGACGGAGTCGCGGCCGTCGAGCGGAGTGGGCTCAGTCCTGCTGCTGCGGAACATCGGCGTCCTCCTCGGTGGTGTCGGCGGGTTCGACCGACTCGTCGGCGGTCGGCTCGGCCGAGTCGAGAGCCTCGTCCGCGTCCGTCTCGGCGAGATCGTCGGACTCGAGGGACTCGTCCGCGAAGGTCGGCTCGTCCGTGTCGACGAGGTCGGCCTCGGCGTCAGCGGTCGCATCGGCGTCGTCCGCGTCCGCGTCGTCGTCGTCGATCTCCTCGGACACAGTCCGGTGGACCTCGTCCTCGTCCGCGTCGTCGACGGCGGTCGGGCCGTCCTCGTCGTCCAGGTAGTCGTCCGCGTCGTCGACCGCGGTCCTTTCCTCGGCGCGATCGGGAGCAGACGCTGCGTCGGCCGACTCGTGCTCCTCCTCGATCACCTCGATCGTCTCGTCGTCACCGCCGCCCTCGGCCGCGAAGACGGCCTGCGCCGCGATGTCGGCCCGACGCTGCCACTCGGCCGCCTCCTCGGAGCGGCCGACCTCCTCGAGGACGAGCGAGTAGGCGGCGAAGAGATCCGGGCTGTACGAGAACGCGCGGTCCGGGTCCAGCTGCGGGATCTCGAGCTCCATGAGAGCGAGCTCCGCCTGCCCGAGGTCGAGGCGGGCGCCGGACATGGCGATCGCCAGCGACACCTGCGCGCCGGGGCTCAGCGTGGTGCGGTCGATCGACCGTCCCAGCTCGAGCGCCTTGTCGGGTCGGCCGACGCCGCGCTCGGAGTCGACCATCAGCGGCACCTGCTCGTCCGAGCCGGAGATCCTGCGGAAGGTGCGCAGCTCGCGCAGCGCCAGGGCGAAGTCGCCCGTCGCGTACGCCGAGATGGCCAGCGACTCGCGGACCACGGCGATACGTCCCGCGCGGCGGGCCGCCGAGAGCACGTGGCGGTGCGCCAGCTCGGGGTCCTCCTCGAGGAGGCGGCCGGCCATCACCAGGTGACGGGCGACCCATTCGGCGTTGTCCTTCGAGAGCGTGCGCAGCTCGTTGCGGGCGACCTTGTCGAGGTCCTTGGCCTGCACGTCGTCCGGAAGGTCCGGGTCGTCGTGGCGCGGACGCACCGACTGGAGGGAGCGCCGCTCGCGCTCCTCCTCGGTGAGCTCCGGCTCCTCGCGGGGGCCGCCGCGTCCGCCGCCGAAGCCCTCGCGTCCGCGTCCGCCGCCCTGGCGGTCTCCGCCGCCCCGACGATCGTCCGACCACGGCCGGCTTCCGCCGTCGCGCGATCCACCGCGGAACGGAGGACGCGAGTCCCCATCCCGCTGCGGACGAGAGTCGCCACCACCACGGTAGGAAGGGCGGGAGTCTCCATCCCGCTGCGGACGCGAGTCCCCACCTCCACGGTAAGGAGGCCAGGAGTCCCCGTCACGCTGGGGACGCGAGTCGCCACCGCGATAGGGAGGACGCGAGTCACCGTCCCGCTGCGGACGCGAGTCGCCACCGCGATAGGGAGGACGCGAGTCACCGTCCCGCTGCGGACGGGAGTCCCCACCGCCACGGTAAGGAGGACGGGAGTCCCCGTCGCGCTGAGGACGGGAATCCCCACCCCCGCGGTAAGGAGGACGAGAGTCCCCGTCACGCTGCGGACGAGAGTCTCCACCACCGCGATAAGGAGGACGCGAGTCGCCATCGCGCTGCGGACGCGAGTCCCCACCACCGCGATAAGGAGGACGGGAGTCGCCATCGCGCTGCGGACGCGAGTCTCCACCACCGCGATAAGGAGGACGGGAGTCCCCATCGCGCTGCGGACGGGAATCCCCACCACCACGGTAAGGAGGACGAGAGTCGCCGTCTCGCTGCGGACGCGAATCCCCACCGCCACGGTAAGGAGGACGGGAGTCCCCGTCGCGCTGCGGACGGGAGTCCCCACCACCACGGTAAGGAGGACGCGAGTCACCATCACGCTGCGGACGCGAATCCCCACCGCCACGGTAAGGAGGACGGGAGTCCCCGTCACGCTGCGGACGCGAGTCACCATCACGCTGCGGACGGGAGTCCCCACCACCACGGTACGGAGGACGAGAGTCCCCGTCGCGCTGCGGACGGGAATCGCCACCACCGCGGTACGGAGGACGCGAGTCACCATCACGCTGCGGACGGGAGTCGCCACCGCCACGATAGGGAGGACGAGCATCACCGTCGCGGCGGGGGCGGGCATCGCCCGAGCCGCCGCGATCGTTCGAGGAGCGGCCGGGGCCGCCGGCGCGAGGCGGCCGCTCGTCACGACGTCCGGAGTCCCGGTCGTTGCGGTCGGATCCTGAGTCGTCCATGCGTTCCTCGCCTGTCGGTGATGCTCTGTGGAGTTGACCCGCCCGAGGGCGGGGAGGACGGCCGTAACCGTCGCACCACCCTAACCCGCACCGCGCTCCAGTGAGCAGCGGGGATCCGAGGTGGTGGTTAAACAGCGATGGCCACCCATTTCTGGGTGGCCATCGTGAATGGTGTCCGGCGGTGTCCTACTCTCCCACAGGGTCCCCCCTGCAGTACCATCGGCGCTGAGAGTCTTAGCTTCCGGGTTCGGAATGTGACCGGGCGTTTCCCTCTCGCTATGGCCGCCGTAACCCTGGCGACACACGCACCCGAGGGCACATGGTCAAATCTGGGTTACACGCCGTGCGTGTATTCAATTGTTCCGCTCCTCCCGAAGGAGGATGCGGGGTGCCCGTCTTCTGGGAACCACAAAGTGGACGCAAGCAATCTCTGACCACTCCTACCAGCCTTTACAACGGTATGAGTGTAGTGATTATCAAGTTATCGGCTTATTAGTACCGGTCAGCTCCGACAGTCTTTAGTCCTGTCTTCCACATCCGGCCTATCAACCCAGTCGTCTGGCTGGGAGCCTCTCCCCCGAAGGGATGGAAATCTCATCTCGAAGCCGGCTTCCCGCTTAGATGCTTTCAGCGGTTATCCGTTCCGAACGTAGCTAATCAGCGGTGCTCCTGGCGGAACAACTGACACACCAGAGGTTCGTCCATCCCGGTCCTCTCGTACTAGGGATAGATCTTCTCAAATTTCCTGCGCGCGCAGCGGATAGGGACCGAACTGTCTCACGACGTTCTAAACCCAGCTCGCGTACCGCTTTAATGGGCGAACAGCCCAACCCTTGGGACCTACTCCAGCCCCAGGATGCGACGAGCCGACATCGAGGTGCCAAACCATGCCGTCGATATGGACTCTTGGGCAAGATCAGCCTGTTATCCCCGAGGTACCTTTTATCCGTTGAGCGACAGCGCTTCCACAAGCCACTGCCGGATCACTAGTCCCGACTTTCGTCCCTGCTCGACTTGTCAGTCTCACAGTCAAGCTCCCTTGTGCACTTACACTCGCCACCTGATTGCCAACCAGGTTGAGGGAACCTTTGGGCGCCTCCGTTACTCTTTGGGAGGCAACCGCCCCAGTTAAACTACCCATCAGGCACTGTCCCTGAACCCGATTAGGGTCCGAAGTTAGATATCCAGAGTGACCAGAGTGGTATTTCAACAATGACTCCACGAACACTAGCGTGCCCGCTTCACAGTCTCCCACCTATCCTACACAAGCCACACCGAACACCAATACCAAACTATAGTAAAGGTCACGGGGTCTTTCCGTCCTGCTGCGCGTAACGAGCATCTTTACTCGTAATGCAATTTCGCCGAGTTCGCGGTTGAGACAGCTGGGAAGTCGTTACGCCATTCGTGCAGGTCGGAACTTACCCGACAAGGAATTTCGCTACCTTAGGATGGTTATAGTTACCACCGCCGTTTACTGGGGCTTAAATTCTCAGCTTCGCCTTGCGGCTAACCGTTCCTCTTAACCTTCCAGCACCGGGCAGGCGTCAGTCCGTATACATCGTCTTGCGACTTAGCACGGACCTGTGTTTTTAGTAAACAGTCGCTTCCCACTGGTCTCTGCGGCCATCGAACGCTCCCGGAGCAAGTCCGTTCACGCCTCAGGCCCCCCTTCTCCCGAAGTTACGGGGGCATTTTGCCGAGTTCCTTAACCACGATTCTCTCGATCTCCTTAGTATTCTCTACCTGACCACCTGAGTCGGTTTGGGGTACGGGCAGCTAGAACCTCGCGTCGATGCTTTTCTTGGCAGCATAGGATCACCGATTTCGACTTGCGTCTACCCATCAGATCTCAGGCTATATGAACGACGGATTTGCCTATCGTTCGCCCTACATCCTTAGACCGGGACAACCATCGCCCGGCTCGGCTACCTTCCTGCGTCACACCTGTTAATACGCTAAACGCACCAGCACGGGGTCGTACGCTAGGCCCAACGCTTCACCCCGAAGGGATCCATCAAAGGGATTCAGATACTTAGCACTACTGGATTGTCTTGGGCGGTTCTTCGCCGGTACGGGAATATCAACCCGTTGTCCATCGACTACGCCTGTCGGCCTCGCCTTAGGTCCCGACTTACCCAGGGAAGATTAGCTTGACCCTGGAACCCTTGGTCTTCCGGAGGACGGGTTTCTCACCCGTCTTTCGCTACTCATGCCTGCATTCTCACTCGTGTGGCATCCACGGCTGGTTCACACCGCCGCTTCACTCGCCACACGACGCTCTCCTACCCATCAACACGGCTGGACCACGAAGGCCTACCACTAATGTCAATGCCACAACTTCGGTGGCGTGCTTGAGCCCCGTTACATTGTCGGCGCGGAATCACTTGACCAGTGAGCTATTACGCACTCTTTCAAGGGTGGCTGCTTCTAAGCCAACCTCCTGGTTGTCTGTGCAACTCCACATCCTTTCCCACTTAGCACGCGCTTAGGGACCTTAGTTGGTGGTCTGGGTTGTTTCCCTCTCGACTATGAAGCTTATCCCCCACAGTCTCACTGCTGCGCTCTCACTTACCGGCATTCGGAGTTTGGCTGACGTCAGTAAGCTTTTGGGCCCCATCGGCCATCCAGTAGCTCTACCTCCGGCAAGAAACACGCAACGCTGCACCTAAATGCATTTCGGAGAGAACCAGCTATCACGAAGTTTGATTGGCCTTTCACCCCTATCCACAGCTCATCCCCTCCATTTTCAACTGAAGTGGGTTCGGTCCTCCACGACGTCTTACCGTCGCTTCAACCTGGCCATGGATAGATCACTTCGCTTCGGGTCTAGACCCTGCGACTGAATCGCCCTATTCGGACTCGCTTTCGCTACGGCTGCCCCACACGGGTTAACCTCGCCACAGAGCACTAACTCGCAGGCTCATTCTTCAAAAGGCACGCCGTCACCCCTACAAGGAGGCTCCGACGGTTTGTAAGCAAACGGTTTCAGGTACTATTTCACTCCCCTCCCGGGGTACTTTTCACCTTTCCCTCACGGTACTTGTCCGCTATCGGTCATCTGGGAGTATTTAGGCTTATCAGGTGGTCCTGACAGATTCACACGGGATTTCTCGGGCCCCGTGCTACTTGGGATACTCTTCACGCCATAACACCATTTCGACTACGGGGCTCGCACCCGCTCTGGCCAGGCGTTCAAACCTGTTCGTCTATGATGCGCTGTAACGTTCACCGGCCGGCAGACCGGAATGAAAAGTCCCACAACCCCGGCCATGCAACCCCTGCCGGGTATCACACATGACTCGGTTTAGCCTCTTCCGCGTTCGCTCGCCACTACTGACGGAATCACTGTTGTTTTCTCTTCCTGTGGGTACTGAGATGTTTCACTTCCCCACGTTCCCTCTACCCGCCCTATATATTCAGGCGGGAGTCACCAGGTCACCACAAGGGGCCTGGCGGGGTTTCCCCATTCGGAAATCCTCGGATCACAGCTCGTTTATCAGCTCCCCGAGGCTTATCGCAGATTACGACGTCCTTCTTCGGCTCCAGATGCCAAGGCATTCACCGTTTGCTCTTATGAACTTGCTAATCACATGAGTTAAGAAACTACAACTCGAAAAGTTGCAGATCCAATGATTTGCATGACCGCAGCCCGAAAGCCGCGCCATGCGAATCTTGTCGATCCACGACCGAAGCCGTGAATCTAAGATGCTCGCGTCCACTGTGTAGTTCTCAAAATACGGGCGGTATCCCTCTCCCACACACCCAGGCGTGAGAAAAGGATCCGGAGAGTCGACCCCGCTACCCGAAGGCAGCCGGCCCGGTCCCTCAGGACCCAACAGCGTGCATGTACCCGACTCCACCGCCCCGACGCGTTCCCAACCCGAAGGCTGTACTGACGCGAGACGATCTCACCGAGCACCTAGTTCAATGTTCCACCCATGAGCTACCAGCAAAGACATTCGCTTTGATCTGGCGCCTGGAACACCCTGCGGTGTCCAGATGCTCCTTAGAAAGGAGGTGATCCAGCCGCACCTTCCGGTACGGCTACCTTGTTACGACTTAGTCCTAATCACCGATCCCACCTTCGACAGCTCCCTCCTTGCGGTTAGGCCACTGGCTTCGGGTGTTACCGACTTTCATGACTTGACGGGCGGTGTGTACAAGGCCCGGGAACGTATTCACCGCAGCGTTGCTGATCTGCGATTACTAGCGACTCCGACTTCATGAGGTCGAGTTGCAGACCTCAATCCGAACTGAGACCGGCTTTTTGGGATTCGCTCCACCTTACGGTATCGCAGCCCTTTGTACCGGCCATTGTAGCATGCGTGAAGCCCAAGACATAAGGGGCATGATGATTTGACGTCATCCCCACCTTCCTCCGAGTTGACCCCGGCAGTCTCCTATGAGTTCCCACCATGACGTGCTGGCAACATAGAACGAGGGTTGCGCTCGTTGCGGGACTTAACCCAACATCTCACGACACGAGCTGACGACAACCATGCACCACCTGTATACCGACCTTGCGGGGCAACCATTTCTGGAAGTTTCCGGTATATGTCAAGCCTTGGTAAGGTTCTTCGCGTTGCATCGAATTAATCCGCATGCTCCGCCGCTTGTGCGGGCCCCCGTCAATTCCTTTGAGTTTTAGCCTTGCGGCCGTACTCCCCAGGCGGGGAACTTAATGCGTTAGCTGCGACACGGAGACCGTGGAAAGGTCCCCACATCTAGTTCCCAACGTTTACGGCGTGGACTACCAGGGTATCTAATCCTGTTCGCTCCCCACGCTTTCGCTCCTCAGCGTCAGTAACGGCCCAGAGAACTGCCTTCGCCATCGGTGTTCCTCCTGATATCTGCGCATTCCACCGCTACACCAGGAATTCCATTCTCCCCTACCGCACTCTAGTCTGCCCGTACCCACTGCAGGCCCGAGGTTGAGCCTCGGGTTTTCACAGCAGACGCGACAAACCGCCTACGAGCTCTTTACGCCCAATAATTCCGGACAACGCTTGCACCCTACGTATTACCGCGGCTGCTGGCACGTAGTTAGCCGGTGCTTTTTCTGCAGGTACCGTCAAGCCGAAGCCCTTCTTCCCTACTAAAAGAGGTTTACAACCCGAAGGCCGTCATCCCCCACGCGGCGTTGCTGCATCAGGCTTTCGCCCATTGTGCAATATTCCCCACTGCTGCCTCCCGTAGGAGTCTGGGCCGTGTCTCAGTCCCAGTGTGGCCGGTCACCCTCTCAGGCCGGCTACCCGTCGTCGCCTTGGTGAGCCATTACCTCACCAACTAGCTGATAGGCCGCGAGTCCATCCTTGACCGAAAAACTTTCCACCCGCACCCGATGCCAGGGCAGGTCGTATCCGGTATTAGACGCCGTTTCCAGCGCTTATCCCAGAGTCAAGGGCAGGTTACTCACGTGTTACTCACCCGTTCGCCACTAATCCACCCAGCAAGCTGGGCTTCATCGTTCGACTTGCATGTGTTAAGCACGCCGCCAGCGTTCGTCCTGAGCCAGGATCAAACTCTCCGTAAAAAAATTACGACCCCCAACCCCGAAGAGAAGGAGAGTCAAGTTTGACCTCTAGCAAATAAGACATCTCTCCGACCCGAAAGCCGGAAGCTGACATCAATTTCCAAAGGAATCCCAACCCGATCCGAAGATCAAGGCCGGGGTATAAAATTGGCATTGAACATAGTGCACGCTGTTGAGTTCTCAAGAATCGGACACATCCCGCCTCCACACCAGAACGGTGCTTCACAACGGAAGTGATCGAAGATAATGTTGCTTGCGTCATACGCGTCTTCTCGGTAGACTAGGAGAAGTTTCTTTCTCCCTGTCGCCGTGGCAACTTGTATAACTTAGCACATCCGCAGGCCGTGTCAAATCCGGCTTCTTCGCGATGTCGTCACGCTCGTAGGCGCTCCGACGTTGCTCGGTTCAGGACCTGAGTCCTGCGCCGGGCGGCGAAGTTGCTGGATCCGAGGAATCCTGCGAAGGCTTTACATCCGTGCGGCAGACCTGCTCCGAAAAGCTGTCTTGCCGAGTGGATGGTCCCGATTGAGGCCGGGACGTAGGAGCTGCTGCTCTTTCCGTTTCCCTGCGGCCTTTGTGGCGACTCGGAATAAGTTACGCAGCGATCGCGGTGCTGTCAAACGACGGGCCGAAATCGCACATCCCGGGCGTGTCGGGATCAGGGGTCCTCCCCGTCGGCGCCCGGTTCCGCGGGCGGATCCGGGGTCCGAGCCGGCTGCATCGGACCGAGGCGGGCACCCGCGCGCGCGGGATCCGACTCCACCGAGTGGAAGGACCCTCCCCGGAAACGACGAGGAGCGCGCGACCCGGATCGCTCCGGTACCGCGCGCTCCTCGAGGGGATGCCGGGACTACGCCCCGATGCCGACCGCCTCGGGGGAGACGTCCGCACCGGGAGCCGAGGGCTCGAGCGCCTCGGCGACGCGCTGCGAGAGCGACGAGTCGACGTTCGCCCAGTACTGGAGCACGCGCTGCCGCAGCTCCGGACGGGTGACCTTCGACACGTGGCCGGCGATGTTCGCGACCAGGCGGGCGCGCGCGTCGTCGTCGAGGACCTCGCGGTAGAGCGTCCCCGCCTGACCGAAGTCGTCGTCCTCCGGGTGGAGGGTCGCCGCGGCGCGCGTCAGCTCGCCGTCGGTCTCCCAGCCGGCCGACTCCGCCGCCCGGGCGGGATCGGCGTGGGCGCCGCCCATCGTGTTCGGCGCGTAGACGGGCACCTCGGACTTCTGGAAGTCGAACCGCATGGGGCCGTCCTTCGAGTACGAGTGCACCGGCGACTTCGGCGCGTTCACCGGCAGCTGCGCGTGGTTGGTCCCCACGCGGTAGCGGTGCGCGTCGGCGTAGCTGAAGATGCGCGCGAGGAGCATCTTGTCGGGGCTTGCCGCGATCCCGGGCACGAAGTTCGAGGGGGCGAACGCCGCCTGCTCGATCTGCGCGAAGTAGTTCTCGGGGTTCCTGTCGAGCGTCATGGTGCCGACCTGGATCAGCGGGTAGTCCGCGTGGGGCCAGACCTTGGTGAGGTCGAACGGGTTGAACCGGTAGCTCTTCGCGTCCTCGTACGGCATGACCTGCACGGACAGCGTCCACGAGGGGAAGTCGCCGCGGTCGATGGCGGAGGACAGGTCGCGGATGTGGAAGTCCGCGTCCTCACCGGCGATCTGGTCGGCCTGCTCCTGGCTCAGGATCTCGACCCCCTGATCGGTCTTGAAGTGGTACTTGACCCAGAAGCGCTCGCCGGCGGCGTTGATCCACTGGTAGGTGTGCGAGCCGAAGCCGTCCATGTGCCGCCACGAGGAGGGGAGGCCGCGGTCGCCCATGAGCCACGTGACCTGGTGGGCCGACTCGGGCGAGAGGGTCCAGAAGTCCCACTGCATGTCGTGGTCGCGCAAGTGGCTGCCGGGCAGGCGCTTCTGCGAGCGGATGAAGTCGGGGAACTTGATGCCGTCGCGGATGAAGAAGACGGGGGTGTTGTTGCCGACGAGGTCGTAGTTGCCCTCGCTCGTGTAGAACTTCAGCGCGAAGCCGCGGGGGTCGCGCCAGGTGTCGGGCGAGCCCTGCTCGCCGGCGACCGTGGAGAACCGCGCGAGCATCTCGGTCTCGACTCCGGGCTGGAAGAGCGCGGCACGCGTGTAGGCGCTGACGTCGGCGGTGGTGGTGAAGCGTCCGAAGGCTCCGCCGCCCTTGGCGTGGACGACCCGCTCCGGGATGCGCTCGCGGTTGAACTGGGCCAGCTTCTCGACGAGGTAGTGGTCGTGGAGCGCGAGGGGTCCGTCGGCTCCGACGCTCAGCGAGTGGTCGTCGCTCGCGACCGGTGCTCCGGAGTTCGTGGTGGTGAATCGTTCCTCGGTCATGTTCCTCCTGTCGGCGAGGGGCACGGAGCCCGCCGCTGCGGTGTAGCGGATGTCGGTCAGTGGGCCAGGGCCAGGGCCAGGCAGTCGGGGCAGGTGCCCCAGAACGTGACGTCGGCGGTGTCCACGGCGAAGTCGCTCGCGGTCTGCGGATGCAGGCACGGCGCCTCCCCGACGACGCAGTCGACGTCGGCCACGGCCCCGCAGCGCCGGCACACCACGTGGTGGTGGTTGTCGCCGACCCGCAGCTCGAACCGGCGGGGGTGGCCCTCCGGCTCGATGCGGCGGACGATCCCGGCGTCGGTGAACGCCGAGAGCACTCCGTAGACGGCCTGCGCCGAGGCCTCGGGGAGGCCCTCGCGCACTCGGGCCAGGACCGCGTCGACCCCGGAGTGCGGGTGCTCCTCGAGAGCGAGGAGCACCGCGCGCCGGGTGGCGGTGACCTTGAGCCCGGAGGCTCGGAGCCGCTCGTCCACTGTCGTCATGCCGAGGACACTACCCGAGTTGTCTTGAGCGGATCAAAACAACGGGCGGCGTGGCGCGCTCGTCCGGGTGAACGGCCGGGAACGCTCCGGCGGCCACGCGGAGGCTCCGATCAGGCGACCGGACCCTCGACCAGCACGACCTGGGCGGAGCGGGCGGCGCCCGCGGAGTCGGTCCACGAGATCGTCACCGACTCCCCGGGCTCGCGCTGCGCGAGCGAGGCGGACAGCTGGTCGGCCGAGGCGACGGCGACCCCGTCGACCGCGGTGACGACGTCCCCCGCCTCGAGGCCCGCCTGCGCGGCCGGCCCGCCCTCGACGACTCCGCCGATCACGGCGCCGGACGCGGTGGTCGCGAGCGCGCGCGAGGTCGGCGACGCGGTGCCGGAGGAGAGGGAGACGCCGAGGAAGGCCGGATAGCCGATCTCGACGGTGGCCGTGTCGGCGCCCGCCTCGATGGTGGTGACGATGTCCAGGGCCTTCGAGATCGGGATCGCGAAGCCGGTGATGTCGGCCGTCCCGCTGGAGGCGGCGGTGTCCATCCCCACGACGCGGCCGGCGGAGTCGACGAGCGGGCCGCCGGAGTCGCCGGAGACGATATCGGCGTCGGTCTGGATCAGCCCGGTCAGCGTCTCGGCGGAGATCCCCGACTCGGAGCGGGTGGTGATCTGCTGATCGAGACCCGTGACCGTGCCGGTGGCGGCGACCAGGTCGCCCGTCCCTCCCGCGTTGCCGACGGCGGTCACGGTGTCGCCCACAGCGACCCCGTCCGTGTCGAGCGAGGCGGGGGTGAGGCCGGAGGCGTCCTCCAGCTGCAGGACGGCGACGTCGTTCGTCGCGTCGGTGCCGACGACGCGGGCGGTGTAGCTGCGGCCCGTCGACTCCACCGTGACCGAGATCGCGGTGGCGCCCTCGACGACGTGGTTGTTGGTGAGGATCATGCCGTCGGAGGTGAGGATCATGCCGGTGCCGGCCGAGCGGGCGCCCTGGTAGGTGAGCTCGGAGGTGATCGTGACGACGCCGGCGGTCTGCGCGGTGCTCGCGGCCACGGCGTCGGTCGCGCCGGTGGCCGGCTCGGAGGCGGAGGAGCCGCCCTGCGTCGAGCCGCCCTGCGTCGATCCGCCCCAGGAGGGGACGATCACGTACCCGCCGCCGAAGGATCCCCGCGAGCCGCCGGGGTAGACGATCGTGGCGGCGCCGGCCGAGGCGGAGGAGGCCGCCTCGGTGCGGCCGGCGGTGGCGACTCCGCCTGCTGTCACTCCGATCAGCACGGCGAGGCCGAGGCCGCCGGCGATCAGCGCCCGACGACGACGACGACGGTCGTCCGCGCGCAGCGTGCGCACCTCGTCGGCGCCCGTCGCCTCGGTGATGGCGGGCTGGTCGGTGAGCTCTCGCTCGTCGGATTCGTGTCGCTCGTTCATGGTGTCGTCCTCGTGCCGGGGCCGCCCCTGACGGCGACCGGTTCCCATTCCACGCCCGGCCTCCCGGCGCCGCCTGGACGCTGCTTATGCGGTTCCTATGAGCGCTCGCCCCTCCGAATGGTTGTAGCGTCAACCAAAAGCGGGTAGCGTCTCCGCCGTGACCACCTCCTCCCCCGACCTGCTCGCTCCCGACACCGCGATGGGCGCGGTGACCCTCCGCGTCGCCGACCTCGACGGGATGATCGCCTACTACCGCGACGCCGTGACGCTCGAGCTGCTCTCGCACGACGGACCGGTCGCGGTGCTCGGCCGCGGCGGAGTGCCGGCCGTGATCCTCCAGCACGCGCCCGAGCTGGTGCACGCCTCGCCGCGCAGCGCCGGCCTCTTCCACACGGCGATCCTCTTCGAATCGGAGGCGGCGCTCGCCGCGGCCGTGTACAGCGTCGCGACCCGGCACCCCGGCTCCTTCACCGGCAGCTCCGACCACCTGGTCAGCAAGGCCTTCTACTTCGACGACCCCGAGCACAACGGCGTCGAGCTCTACTGGGACCGCGACCGCACGCAGTGGTCGTGGACGCACGGGCGGATCGAGATGAGCACGCTCTTCCTCGACCCGAACGCGTTCCTGCAGGAGCACCTCACCGAGGAGTCGATCGCGCAGCCGCGCCTCGGCGGCGCCTCCGTCGGCCACGTGCACCTGAGCGTGGGCGACGTCGCCACCGCGAAGGAGTTCTACGTCGACCGGCTCGGCTTCGAGACGACGATCGCGTACGGCGGGCAGGCGCTCTTCGTCTCGGCGGGCGGCTACCACCACCACATGGCGATGAACACCTGGAACTCGGCGGGCGCCGGACGCCGGCAGCAGGCCCTCGGCCTCGGACAGGTCGAGATCGTGGTGCCCGGCGCCGACGACCTCGGCGCGCTCGGCGAGCGGCTGGCCCGCTCCGGAGTCGCCACCCGCGACGACGGCCGCACCCTCGCCTTCGAGGACCCCTGGGCGAACGCGATCCGCGTCACGACCTCCTGAGCGCCGCCGACCGCGGGGACCCCCGCGGGTACGATGGTCGCGCGGAAGACCGCACTCCCCCGAGACTCCGGAGAACACGGTGCCCACGATCGTCGTTGAAGTCATGCCCAAGGCCGAGCTGCTCGACCCGCAGGGGAAGGCCGTCGCCGGCGCGCTCGCGCGACTGGGCCACTCCGCCCTCCACGGCGTGCGGGTGGGCAAGCGCTTCGAGATCACCGTCGACGAGGTGACCGACGAGGTGCGCGCCTCGGTGCAGCGCATCGCCGACGAGATGCTCTCGAACTCGGTGATCGAGGACGTCGTCGGGATCCACTACCCGGCGGAGGCCGCCCGATGAGGATCGGCGTCATCACCTTCCCCGGCTCGCTCGACGACCGCGACGCCCAGCGCGCCGTCCGGTTCGCGGGTGCCGAGCCGGTCGCGCTCTGGCACGGCGACCACGATCTCGACGGGGTCGACGCGATCGTCCTGCCCGGCGGGTTCTCCTACGGCGACTACCTGCGCTGCGGCGCCATCGCCTCGCACTCGCCCATCATGCGCGAGGTCGTCGACGCCGCGAACGCCGGGACCCCGGTCCTCGGCATCTGCAACGGCTTCCAGATGCTCACCGAGGCGCACCTGCTGCCCGGCGGCCTGATCGCGAACGACATCGGCTCCTTCGTCTGCCGCGACCAGCGCCTGCTCGTCGCGAGCACCGAGACCGCCTGGACGAACGGCTTCGAGCCCGGCCAGGAGATCACCATCCCGCTGAAGAACGGCGAGGGCGGCTACATCGCCTCGGCCGAGACGCTGCTGGAGCTCGAGGCGGAGGGACGCGTCGTCGTCCGCTACCTCGGCCACAACCCGAACGGCTCGATGAACGACATCGCCGGCATCAGCAACCGCCGCGGCAACGTGGTGGGCCTCATGCCGCACCCGGAGCACGCTGTCGAGGAGGGCTTCGGGCCCGACACGGCCGCCGCGATGCGCTCCGGAGTCGACGGACTGACCTTCTTCACGTCCGCGCTGCGCTCGCTGCTCGCCTCCGCCTGACGTATCCGGCCCGGGTCCTCCCGGGGCACGACGAGCAAGACCCCCGGCTCCAGCGGCCGGGGGTCTCGTTCGTCTCGAGCGGCCTGCGCGGCCGCCCGGCTCAGGCCGCGACGAGCTTCGCCAGGTACGTCGCGGGCTTGAGGGACAGGCGGGGCTCCGCCTGACGGAAGGCGTGAATGGCGGCCACCTGCTTCCTGGGCTCGATCCCGCGCTCGGCGAGGACGCCACGACCCCAGTCGACCGCTGACGCGACGGCCGCGGGGGTGGTCGATGCCCCGTCTCCGAAGAGGGAGACGAGCTCCTCGGTCGGGTCGGCGTGGTCTCCGAGGAGACCGCTGAGGGGAGATGCCATGGTGAGTTCCCTTCTCTCGTCGTGAGGTGCGCGACGCGGAAGACCGCACGCGTCCTCATCTTCGCCCGCGGGTCCGCGGACCGCCATGGGACGGACGTGCCGTTCTGAGCCGGCGGCCTCGTCCCGGAGGACTAGGACGTGCCTGGGTGGTGGTGCGCAGGAGTGTCTTGATTCTCTCAGGTTCGCGGTGGGCCCCTTGGCTAGGGTGGCAGCCGGTCGGGGGTCCCTCCGCCCGAGACGCTTCCGGGGGGTGGCAGAGATCCGACGAGACACGATCCGGGTGAGCCTCGTCGGCGACGAGATCGTGGTCGCCGGTCTGCAGCGCCTGATCGCCGCCGAGGAGGACCTCGAGCTCCTCGATCACGGCGACGGGCGAGCGGACGTGTGCGACGCCGACGTGGTCGTCGTCTCGATCGACGAGCCGAGCGGCGAGCCCGCGGTGCGGGGACTCGCCGGGAACGAGGCCTGCGCGGTGCTCGTCCTCTCGGCACTCGACGACGACGCGCTCGCGGCGCGCGTGCTCGCCGCCGGCGCCAGCGGCTACGTCCTCCGCGATTCGGGGGCCACCGCGGTCGTCAACGCGATCAGGGCGGTCGCGACCGGGAGCGTCCTCGTGCCCCGTCGGCTGGCCGGCCGCGGCGCACTCGCGCTCACGCTCGACGACCCGGCGGAGGACCGCGGGGCCGCCGAGCGGATCGAGCAGACCCTGGCCGTGCTGAGCGATCGGGAGCGCGACGTCGTCCGCCTGGTCGCGGACGGCCGCTCGAACGGCGAGATCGCGCAGGCCCTTCACCTCTCGGAGTCGACGGTGAAGACCCACCTGTCGAACTCCTATGCCAAGCTCGAGATCTCCGGCCGCGTCGCCCTCGCTCTGCTGATCACCGACCTGCACCGCGGAGCCTGACCCGTGGGTCAGTACCCGCGCTGAGCGCGTCGCTCCTGGATCGTCTCGAGGCGCCGACCCGACTGGCGGCGGGCCATCGCGCCCAGGGCGCGCGGTGCCAGGATCATCCCGAGGACTCCCCAGGCGAGCGGGACGACGACCGCCAGGACGAGCCGCCCGCCCTCGAGCACGAACCCGGGCAGGAGGACCGCGCGGGCGAGCTCGCCCAGCCAGTAGACGGGGAAGACCGAGACGACGGCGCGGAGCCACTCGGGGAGGAGCTCGACCGGGAAGAAGACGCCCGAGACCAGCATCAGGCCGTAGGCGACCAGCGAGAGGGGCAGGACCGCGAAGGGCGAGGACACGAGGCTGCCGAGGGTCGCCCCGAGCGGGACGGTGCAGGCGAGGGTGAGCACCGCGAGTCCCGCCACTCCGATCCATCCCACCGGGTCGCGGGGCAGGACGCCTCCGATGACGAGGTCGGAGCTGATCAGGATGAGGACGAGCGCGACGAGGTTCGTGACGCTCAGCGCGATCAGCTTGCCCGAGAGGTAGGAGGCCATCCCGAACGGGAGGGTCTTGGCCCGCAGGACCGATCCGTCCTCCTGCTCCGTCACCAGCTCGCTCGCGATGCCGACCATGCCGCCGACGAACATCGACGCGGCGGCGAAGCCGGCCAGCACGGAGCGCACGCCGTCCGCGCCTCCGAACAGGTCCAGATCGAGGAAGCGGAAGACGAGGAACAGGACGACGGGAGGCACCAGGAAGGAGACGGCGGTCCAGCGGAGGAACCGGCGGCGGAGCTCGATCCTGGCCTGGACGGCGGCGACACGGGCGATGCCCCGGGCCGCGCGGGCGCGACTGCTCCGAGGCGCGGCGGACGTGGTCGTGGTGGCGGTGCTCACGGGCGGGTCTCCTTCTCGGTGGATGCGAGCTCGGGCGCGGCGTCGACGGCCTCCGAGCCGGCGACGATCGCGAGGTAGGCGTCCTCGAGGGAGGCGCGACGGACCTCGAGTCCGGAGAGGTCGACGCCCTGCGCCGACAGCCGGGCGAGCACCGGAGCCGGATCACCGACGTGCTCGGTGTGCAGGCCGCCGTCGGCGCGCCAGCGGACGGTGGTCCCGGAGGCGAAGCGGTCGCGGAGCTCCTCCGGGGAGCCGTCGGCCTCGACGGAGCCTCGGGCGAGGATGACGATCCGGTCGCACATCGCCTCGGCCTCGTGGAGGTCGTGCGTCGCCCAGAGGACGGTCGTCTCCGGCGTCAGAGCACGGATGAGCTCGTGGAAGGCGGCGCGGATCTCGGGATCGAACCCGGTGGTCGGCTCGTCGAGGAAGACCAGCTCCGGGCGCCCGATCAGCGCGGCGGCCACGTCGACGCGACGCCGCTGGCCCCCGGAGAGTGTCGCGAGGCGCCGGTCCGCGAGGTCCTCGAGCCCCACGGAGCGCAGCATCTCGCCGACGGGCAGCGCGACGCCCGGACGGGCGGCGTCGTGAGACGCGGCCACGAGCTCGAGGAGCTCGCGGACCCGCCAGGTCCCGTGATCGCGCCACGCCTGGAGGACGATCCCGATCCGGGAGCGCCAGACCGAGGGCGCGTCCAGAGGGTCGGCGTCCAGGACGCGGACGCGTCCGGCCGACGGGCGCCGGAATCCCTCGAGGATCTCGATCATGGTGCTCTTGCCCGCGCCGTTGGGGCCGAGCACGGCGATGCGCTGGCCCCGCTCGACGTCGAGCGTCACGCCCGCGAGGACGTCCTTGGCGCCGTAGCGCATGCGGAGACCCTCGACGCTGATGGCCGGCGAGTGCTGCGAGGTCTTCATGGTCACCTCCGGTGGGTAGTGGTCTGGGGGATGGAGTGGTCGACGGGCCTGCGGTCGAGCAGCCAGGCGAGGAACGCCAGATCGGTCGACGCGGGGAGGGAGCCGTGGGTCTCGTGGAAGTCCCACTGGTGCAGGGCGAAGCGCAGAGCGACCACGGCGTCGAGGAGGCTCGGATCGAGCGGCCCGCCGCCCGCCTCCGCGTAGCCGCGGTCGAAGGACTCCGCCGCTCGGGCGAAGGGCGCGTCGGACTCCCCCGCCGCGGCCGCGGCCAGCGAGAGCTCGGTGAGCTCGCCGCGGAGCCAGCCCGCATCGAGCTCGGGGGGCCCGAACCCGCTCTCCGGTCCGGCGACGACGACGACGTCTCCGCACGGGTCGACGAACACGGAGCCGAGGCCGAACGCCCCGTGCACGCGGACCCCCTCGGACGGGACGGCGTCGAGGAGCGACGCGAGCCGCGCGGAGCGGTCCGGACCGAGCGCGGTCGTGATCGCGCGGCCGACGGGCGACGAAGCGGCGTCGCGGAGGTCCTGCTCGAGACGGCGCAGCGGCAGGGGCACGGGTCCCGCGCCGCGCTCGCCGGCGTGCAGGGCCGCGAGCACGGCGCCGAGACGCTCGGCGGTCGCCGCGAACGCCTCGCGTCCCGAGGCCGGCGAGCCGGGGAGGAGATCCGCCGCGACGGGGCCCGCTGCTCCGATCCGCGCGGCCCATGTGCCGGAGGCGTCGAGCGCAGCGGGCACGACGGCGGCGTGCGCCGTCCGCACGGCCTCGGCGGGAGGCCGCCCGGCGGGGGCCGCGGCGTACTCGCGGCGGAGGAGGTACCCCTCGTCGAGCGCCTCGATGCTCTGGCGCCACACGCGGGTGCGGACGCTCCAGACGGTGCCGGCGCTCATGCGGCCTCCTGCTGCAGGAGCTCGCCGAGGGCCGCGGCCGCGACGGGGAAGAGCTGCGGGGGCGCTCCGACGCGCTCGGGCGCCGCGACGCTGACGCCGTCCATCGGAGGCAGGAGGACGGTGCGCGCGCGTGCCGACATCCGCTCGGCGTAGAGCGGCCAGCTCGGGCCGGACGTGAATCCGGGCGGTGCGGCGGCGGCCACGACGAGCGGGCTGACGGTGCCCTGGAGGGCGAGCAGCAGCGGGGAGTCGCACAGCCCCAGGCTGAGCCGCGAGAGGAAGTCCATCGAGGCCGGGTGCACGAGGTAGCCCTCGGCCCACTGCTCGAGCCCGACGTGGACGGGGTCGTCGTGCCGGTCGCCCCACTCGTCGATGATCGGCCGCTCGCCCGTCAGCGCCGTGACCGCCGAGACGCCGACGAAGGCCCGGGCGCGCGGAGTCAGCACGACTCGGAACCGGGTGCTCGGGCACACCTCCTGCATCCAGCCGATCCAGCTCGGGAGGAAGGCGGTGCCGAGCGCCCCGGTCGCGGCGATCACGATCCTGCGGTCCGCGAGACCGCTCAGGCGTCGGGCCTGCTCGTCGACGGCGCTCACGCGAGCACGTCCTCGGCACCGGCGAGGAACGAGTCGAGCGCCTCGGTGCGCGCCCGCTCCCGGGCGATGCGGCGTTCCGTGAGCACGGCGAGGACCTCCTCGAGATCCGCGAGGGCGGCCGCCTCGCCGTGCGACGCGAGGACCCCGAAGACGTTGACGACGACCTCGTCGGCACCGTCCGCGTGGAGGAGCTCGAGGCCGTCGGCGATCTCCTCGGGCGATCCGAAGAGGTAGACCCCCTGGTCGACGACGGCCCGCGCGGCGCCCCGACCGTCGTCGGGCAGGTCGATCCCGGCCCGGCGCAGCATGTCGCGGTAGTGCGGTGCGGCGAGATGCGCGTGGACGGCGGAGTCCACGAGCGAGACCGGATCGCGCCCCGGGCGCCGGACTCCCACGTGCACGACGGCCTCGAGGTGCGGGACGGGGCGCTCCGAGGAGGCGGCGCCGCGCGCCAGTGCGGGAGCGATCGAGTCGCGGATCCAGGAGCCCGGGGTGAGCCAGGTGATCGCGTGGGAGGCCGCGCGGCCCGCTGCCTCCGCCATCGCCGGCCGGAGCACTCCGAAGCCGAGCTGGACAGCGGCGGGCGAGTGCTCGGTGGCCGCGAGGACCTGGCGGGCGAAGCGCTCCGTCTCGGCGACCGGGCGGGCGAGGGGCGCGCCGAGTGCCGACTCCTGGAAGCGCGCCCCGCCGGGGCCGATGCCGAGCACGACGGAGGCGCCGCTCAGGCGCGAGATCGACAGCGCCTGGCGTGCGAGCGCGCTCGGCGACCACAGCGGGTGGAGGGTGACGGCCGTCCCGAGGGGGATCGCGGCACCCCGTCCGGCGAGCGCCGCCATCATCGTCAGCGAGTCGACCGCATCGGAGTGGCCGAACCAGAGCCGGCCGCCGTGACGGCGGGCGAGGTCGGCGTAGGGGAGCACGCCGCCCAGCGTCGTGGGCATCTTGGGGTACATCACGCCGACGTCCATGGTCGGCTCCCTTCTTCCGGGGTCGGAACGAGCATCAGGGCCGGTGTCTCGAGGACAGCGCGGCAGAGGAGGAGGAACTGGCGGCGGACGAGGTCGGCGTCGACCGCGGGGGCGTGGCGCTCGAGCAGGCCCCAGGGGTCGCTCCCGTCGTGGCGGGCCGCGAAGCCGAGGTGCGCGGTGAGCGGGGAGTCCGCGTCGACGAGCCGGCGTCCCCGGGCGTACCGCAGTGCCCAGGCCACGACGCCGTCGTCCGGCGGCGACACCGACTGCTCCGTGAGGACGTCGCGGATCAGCCCGTCCGCCCGCTCCGCCGCGCCCGCGGCGACCGGCGCCTCCACCGCGAAGTACTCGCCCTGCGGCAGACGGGTCAGCGCACTGCCGGGGCTGTAGCTGAGCGCGTGGTCGTCCCGGAGGCGCCGGGCGAGGGGGCCGGCGGCGGTACCGCCCAGGATCAGCGCGGCGAGGGAGCGGGCGAGAGCCTCGCTCGCCTCGCTCGCGCCCGGGAGCGGAGCGAGGATCCGGACGAGGGAGGAGCGGATCCCGGGGACCGGGACAACGCCCGACTCCGTCACCGGTCCGGCCGTGCTCGGCGGCGGGGGCGGGTGGCCCTCGCACCGGCGGCCGGCCGCCTCGATCAGCTCCTCGAGCCTCTGCCCGAGATCGAGCGGCAGGAGGCCGGAGCCGGCGGAGAGGGCGACCGCGACCGGTCGGCGCGAGAACTCGCCCGGCGTCGGCGACTCGCCCGCATCGCCGAGCGCGAGCGCCAGGCCGAGCTCGCCGAGGGAGCGGGGCACAGCAGGGGTCTCGGGCGCGGGATCGGCGCCGACGAGCTCGCGCCAGCTCCCGAGGCGTCCGAGGAGGCGGTCCCAGTCCTCGGGGGTCGCCTCGGCGAGCGGGAGGATCGCGCTCACGCCGGAAGGACCCGGACGGACGTCGATCTCAGCGCTCGCCGGCTCGAGGGCGCGCCGGAGCAGGCTCGCGGCCCGCAGCCGGCCCTGCCAGGAGAGCGGTCCGGTCTCGACGACGAGCGCCACGACGGCGCCGCGCCCTCCGCCGAGGACGCGGAGTCCGTCGGCGTGGCGATCGAGCGCCTCCGGGGCGGGAGTCGTCGCCGTCACGCGGCCTCTCCTCCCCCGTGCTCCCAGACCAGGAAGCCCGGCTCGTCGCGGCGCAGGTGGTCGAAGGCCTCCGCCACGTCCACGGAGCGCACCGCCGTCAGCTCCGCCGCCGTGCGCCGTGTGTCGAGGCCGAAGAGCCTGTCGCGAGCCAGGAGGGAACTCGCCGTGGCGGTTCCGGAGAGCCTGCGCTGCAGGCTGTGGAGCTCGGCCCGCCGCCACGCGTCGAGCCGGTCGAGGTCCAGCCGGTCGGGGAGGGTGGTGGCCGGTCGGTCGGGCGCGGGCCCGGCGACGCTGGACGACCCGATGAGGAGGGCGGTCTCCGGGCCCTCGTGCACGCCGAAGAGCCCGGCGCGCCAGTGCGCTCCCGTGGACGCGGCGTCCACCGCCCGGGCGAGCACGGCCGCGACGGCGCGCTCGCGCTCGCGCGGACCGTGCTCCGGCAGGAGGCGCGTCTCGGCGGTCGCGGACATTCCGCGGGGCAGGACCCGCCGGCGCACCGTCCGGACCGCTCCGAGCCGCGATCTCCAGTCCGGAACGGGGCTCCGCGGGGACAGGAGCGCGACGACCGGGGCGACGACCTCCTCGACGAGGTGCGGGTCGAGCGCCGACGCGACACCGAGAGCGACCTCGCGCGTGGAGTGCAGACGGCGGAGGAAGCCCAGGAGCTCGTCCGGTGCGAGGACCGGAGTGGTGAAGGAGTCGTCGGTCCGCTGCCTCCCCCGTGTCGCCAGGGCGCCGTTCCACGGGAAGGTCGCGAGCGCGCCGTCCGTGCGCCGCTCCTCGATCTCGCGGGCGATCACCGAGCGCTCCCGCTCGATCGCCGCGACCGGCACCTCGGTCAGGGAGGCCCGGGCCAGCGCCACGTCGGCGGCCTCGCCGAGGACCGCCAGGGGGTCGTCCTCGACCGGGAGGACGACCGAGTACTCCGTGTGGAACGGGTAGCTCTGAGCGTTGCTGACTCCGCCGCGGTGCAGGACCGACTGCTCGGCGAGCCGGCCGGTCTCGAGGCGCGCCTCGCTGTAGAGGAGGTGCTCCGCCAGATGCGCCGCGCCCGCCTCGCCCGGTCGCTCGTCGACCGAGCCCGCGCCGACGGCGAGCGTGACGGCCACGCTCCGAGCTCCCGGGACCTCGGCGATCGAGGTCCGCGGTCCGCTGCTCCCGGCACTGGTCAGTGCGGATCCGGTCATGGTCTCCTCCAGAGGTGGAGGGCCCGGGGACCGGAGCCCCCGGGCCCGGGTCGTCAGCAGCCCGCGGCGAGGGTGGTGGTGGTTCCGCCCGCGGTGACGCCGACCGAGACGAGCGCGCACTCGGGGGAGGACGCGGTCACGAAGACCGAGACGGCCGAGATGGGCGACGGAGTCGCGCCGGGAGCGGACTCGAGCGAGGTGGAGACGAGCTCCTCGGCGCTCGCGTAGCTCGCGAAGCCGGCGATGAGGGTCTGGTTCGAGGTCATGGCATGTCCTTCTTTCCGAGAGGTTCCGACGAGAGGTGGGGGTGCGGCGTCAGCAGCCCGCGTTGACCGTGGTTCCGACGACGGAGCCGCCGACGACGCTGATCGCCGTTCCGCAGGCGACCGTGGAGGCGGCGATGAAGCTGAGGACGCCCGGGGTCGCTGCCGGCGCCGCCTCGGTGATGCCGGAGAGGTCGGGCGCCTGGACCGCATAGGAGCGGTATCCCGCGATGAGGGATTCGGCTGTCGTGCTGCTCATGTCGTTCTCGCTTTCTGTGATCGTGTTTCCTGTGCCGTGTCGGCTCGACGTCCGCGTCGGCGGCCGTCGACCTGCTCGCTCAGCCCGGGAGCTGCGGCGAGTCGAGGTTCTCGTGCACCCGCAGGGGGTGGATGTTGGCCGCGAGGAGCGCCAGGCGGACGCGATCGGCGGTCGACTCCCCGCCGGGCTCGACGAGCGCCTTCGCGATGGTCTCGGCCCGGTGCTCGCCGAAGCTCAGGGTGCGCCGGGACCGGGCCGGATCGTCGGGCTCCCAGGCGTATCCGACTCCCGGAGCGAGGCGACCGGCGAGCACGGAGGCGCCCGCCCGGGGGTCGTCGCTCGCCAGCAGATCGGCGAACTCCCGCACGCGCCCCCAGGACTCCTGGGGGAGGTAGAGGACGATCGCGTCCGTGCGCGGATAGGCCTCGCTCGACGAGAGGATCTTCGCCCGAGCGGGCACGTGCGCCGACTCCAGCCGCTCCGTCAGCCGCCCCCACGCGTCGAGGGCGTCGTCGGCGTCGGCGGCGGCGCGGTAGAGGCGGAGCGGACGGGATCCGCTGCCCGCTCCCGCGCTCGAGGTGAAGAACGAGAAGCCCACCGAGAGGCGCGTCGCGAGGGAGTTGAGCGCGATGTGCGCCGTCGCCGACGTGCGGTCCAGGACGCGGGAGTCCGGGACGAACACGCGCAGTCCCTGATGCAGGACGACGACACCGTTGTACTGGGGCACCGTCTCGAGCAGCGGGACCCGGGCGGCCCTCGCCCGCCGCGCGGTCGCGGAGGCGATCCGCTCCTCCATGATCCGGTCCTCGCTGGTGAGGCTGCCGCCCGGGGCGTCGTCCCGCAGGCCGATCCCCGCGTGCGCGAACTGGTAGATGCGCCGAGCGAGGACCTGGCCGAGCTCGGACGCGGAGGCGGTCTCGATCTCCGTGCCGAAGGCGCGGGCCGAGCGCTGGTCGTCCCCGATCTCGATGCGCGAGAGGATCCAGGAGACCCCGCTCGCGAGCCCCTGCTCGGTCGCAGCGAGGGTCGGCGCGCTCATTCCGCCCCCAGCCCGAGGACGTCGGTGTACCCGGTGGCGTTGACGATCGCCTCGCGGCCGATCCCGGCGAGGGCTCGGTCCATCGCGGACATCCGCCCGTAGTAGGTGGCCGAGGCGAGAGCCCT
This sequence comes from Rathayibacter sp. VKM Ac-2805, assembly GCF_009834265.1. Classification (NCBI taxonomy): domain Bacteria; kingdom Bacillati; phylum Actinomycetota; class Actinomycetes; order Micrococcales; family Microbacteriaceae; genus Rathayibacter; species Rathayibacter sp. VKM Ac-2805. Next base: position 204,656 of record NZ_CP047185.1, on the reverse strand, counting down.
GTCGAACAGCTGCCACCCGAGGAAACCGACCGCTCGCGCAGCGAAGCCCTCCTCCACGGCACGGGCGCGGGTGTACGCCCTCCAGAAGGTGCGGAGGGAGGGGACGGCCTCGTCGACCATGCGGCCGCCGTGGGCGATGATCGACGCGTCGGTCACCTCCTCGCCCTCGGCGACGATGGAGTGCACCAGACGGCGCGCCCGGTGGTAGAACAGCTCGCCGAGAAGGCCGCCGACGTCGCGAGCGGGGTCTCCGAGCCGGAAGTCCTCCCAGTCGAGCATCCAGCAGGTGGCGCCGTCGAGGAGGATCTGGTCGGAGCGCAGGTCCCCGTGGATCGGAGAGGCGTCGTCGCCGCTCGGCGCGGAGCGCACCAGCGCGTCCAGCCGGTCCCGAAGGACGGGGTCGCCCTGCAGGAGCCGCCACATCTCGAGCTGTCCCATCGTCGATCCCTCGAACAGGTCGATGGGCATCGCGTCGAGCCCGTGCGGAGGAAGCGACGGCGGCCGGTTCTCGACTCTGCTCGCGTCCGAGGGAGTCGCGCCGTGCACCGCGGCGAGCGCGCCGGCGACCAGCTCGAGCTCCTCCGAGCTCACGGTGCTCTCGCGCACCCGCTCGGCGAAGGTGCTCTCGGCGTCGACCACGGTCTGCGCCAGCACCAGTCCGGCGTCGTCACGGGCGAGGAGGTCCGGGGTGCGGAGGGGGAGCCCGGTGAGGTCCATCACGTCGTGGAAGGTGGTGACCCGCTGGTACCGGCCCGCGGCGCCGAGGCCGCGGACGGCCTTCACGAAGACGTCGTCGCCGTCGGAGAAACGGAGGCGGGCGTTGAGGTTGCGGCCCAGGAGCACCGGCGCGTCCTCGATCTCGTCCCGGGTCCGGCCGAGCCGGGCCAGGAGGGGAGCGATGCGGTCCAGCAGGTGCTTCTGCTCGGCGGACGCGATCACTCCGCGCTCCGTCGATAGGCGGAGATGAAGCGCTCGGACGCCGCGGTGACCGGAGCGCCCTGCCAGTCGGCCATGCGGCCGAGCGGCTCGAGGCCGGCGAGACGCGCGGCGGAGTCGAGCTCGGCGGGGAAGACGTAGCGCAGGACCTGCGTGTAGGTGCTCCGCTTCTCGCCGACGAAGACGAGGTTCTGCGAGACCAGCAGCTGGAGCGACGGCTCGACGGTGTACTGCTCGATGACGACGTCGCCGTCGCCCAGGTCCCTCAGCGACATCGCGGGTGCCGTCAGCCCGTGGTAGCGCGAGGGGGTGAAGCACTCGACGAGGAGCACGCCGCCCGGAGCGAGGCACCGGCGGGCGTTCCGGAGCACCGCGAGCTGCTGCTCGGCCGTGGTGGCGACGAGGAGCGTGTTGAGCAGCAGGGTGACGGCGTCGTACTCGCCCTCCAGCTCGTCGTCGATGAAGCTGGCGCGGCGCGCCGTGATGCGCTTCTCCGTGTCGCGCTCGGCGAGGAGCCGGAGCATGTCCGACGAGATCTCCACACCGGAGACGTCGAGGCCCGCTTCGGCCAGGGGCAGCGCCGCCCGGCCCGAGCCGATGCCGAACTCCATCACCCGAGGCCCGGGGGCGACGCGCTGGAGACAGGCGATGAGCTGTGCGATGTCGCCCAGGGCGTCCGGGTACATGCGGTCGTGCAGCTCCGCCACCAGACCCGTGTAGGTCCCGTTCCCCTCGGTCGCGGTCGTCACAGCGCCTCCTCCCCCGTCCGCGATCGGCCTCCCGGGGCGGGAGGCCCTCTCGCAGGACCACGACGCCCATGCTGCCGAGCGGCGCGCCTCCGCCGGATCGGCTCGGAGGACCGCGGTGCTGGATCGTCGGAGGACGAGGAGGTGGACGTCGGAGGACGAGGAGGTGGACGTCGGAGGACGAGGAGGTCGAGGTCCGGGACGATCCGGCCGAGTCCCGCCTGGACCGTGCTCGGCCGATCAGGCCGGCGGACAGGTCCTCACGGACGATGTCCTCCGCACCTGCGGAGGACATCGTCGACGGCCGGACGCCTCCCGCGACTCGGGCGGGGACGGACTCAGGGACCGGTGAGCACCTCGGGCTCGGGGGTCATCGAGATGGTGGGGATCGAGGCGGTGATCACGGTGCCGTCGGAGCGGCGGGTGCCCTCGATGTCGGACGTGGTCGGCGCTCCGTGCAGGCGGCGGCCCTGGTGCGTGAGCGGGACGCGCACGGGGCTGCCGGCGGCGACGTGCACGCGCTCGTCGCGGACGGTGATCGCGGCGGAGTCGCCGGTCTCGACCGTCAGCAGGACCTCGGCCTGCGTCACCTCGACGCGCACGCGCGTGCCGTGGAGGGTGATGCGGAAGGCGAGGCGGCCCCAGTCGTCGGGCAGGCGCGGGTCGAGCGTGATCCGGCCGCCGTGGTCGCGCATCCCGCAGAAGCCGTAGACGAGGGCGCTCCAGACGCCGCCCGTCGAGGCGACGTGGATGCCGTCCGCGGTGTTGCGGTGCAGGTCGGCGAGGTCGACGAACAGCGCGGACAGGAAGTAGTGGCGGGCCAGGTCGCTGTAGCCGACCTCGGCGGCGATGATCGACTGCACGACGGCCGACAGGGTCGAGTCGCCGGTGGTCAGCGCGTCGTAGTACTCGAAGTCGGCGCGCTTCTGCTCGGCGGTGAACTCGTTGCCCTGCAGCAGCAGCGCGAGCACGACGTCGGCCTGCTTGAGCACCTGGAAGCGGTAGATCACCAGCGGGTGGAAGTGCAGCAGCAGCGGGCGCTTGCTCGCCGGGGTGTTCTCGAGGTCCCACAGCTCCTTCTCGAGGAAGGCCGCGTCCTGCGGGTGGATGCCCGCCCGCGCGTCGAAGGGGATGTGCATCTTCTCGGCGGCGCGCGCCCACTCGAGCACCTCGCCCTCGTCGAGAGCGAGGCGGTCGGCCATCCGCTCGTACGCGGCGGGCTCGACGGCCTTCAGCAGCTCGACGGCGCGGGCGGCCGAGCGGAGGTTCGCCCGGGCCATGACGTTCGTGTACAGGTTGTCGTTGACGACGGTCGTGTACTCGTCCGGCCCCGTCACTCCGTGGATGTGGAAGTGGTCGTCGCCGTTGCTGCGCCAGAAGCCCAGATCGGCCCACATCCGCGCGGTCTCGACGAGGATGTCGATCGCTCCGCGGGCGAGGAAGTCGTCGTCGCCCGTGGCACCCACGTACTGCATGAGCGCGTAGGAGATGTCGGCGTCGATGTGGTACTGAGCGGTGCCGGCGGCGTAGTACGCCGACGACTCCTGCCCGTTGATGGTGCGCCAGGGGAAGAGCGCGCCGCGCTGGTTGAGCTCGGAGGCGCGCGCCCGGGCGGCCTCGAGCATGTTCTGCCGGAAGCGCAGGGCGTTCCGGGCGACGAGGGGCGCCGTGTAGCTGAGGAACGGGAGGACGTAGACCTCGGTGTCCCAGAAGTAGTGGCCGCCGTAGCCGGAGCCCGAGACGCCCTTGGCCGCGACTCCGCCGCCGTCGGTGCGGGCGGTGGACTGGGCGAGCTGGAAGAGGTTCCAGCGGGTGGCCTGCTGGATCGCGGGCTGGCCGTCCAGCTGCACGTCGGAGCGGGTCCAGAAGTCGTCCAGCCACTCGCGCTGCTTGACGAACTGCTCCTCGACCGGCGTCTCGCGGGCGCGGTCGAGCGTGCGGTCGCAGCGGTCGGCGAGCTCGCGCACGGGCACGCCGCGGGAGGTGTGGTAGGTCAGCGTCTTGACCAGGCGGACCGGCCGGCCGGCCTTGGCCTTCACGCGGTAGACGTGCTTGGCGAGGTCGTCGTCGATCTGGGAGGTCTGGTCCCACTCGTTCTCGGTCTCGAGCTGGTGCTCGGCGCCGCAGGCGACGGTCATCTGGGAGTTGGTGGTCCGGTAGCCGAGGAGGTAGCGGGTGCCGCTGACGCGTTTGAGGCGCGGCTGGAGCACGCGGTCCTCGAACGACTCCGCCTTGCGCGGGTCGAAGCCGGCCCCCTCGCTGCCGGAGGGGGCGTGGTACTCGTCGACGCCGTCCTGGCGGTTGAGGATCTGGCTCGAGATCAGCACGGACGCGTCGTGGTCGAGCATCTCGACCTCGTAGTCGAGGATCGCGAGGTGCCGGTCGGTGAACGAGACCAGGCGGCGCGAGCGGATCAGGACGCGCTTGCCGGAGGGGGTGCGCCACTCCAGCTCGCGGGTGAGCACGCCGTTCGCGAAGTCGAGGCGGCGCGAGTAGGCGAGGACGTCGGCCTCGCTCAGCACGAAGGGCTCGTCGTCGACGTAGAGGCGGATGATCTTGGCGTCCGGCACGTTGACGATGGTCTGGCCGACGCGGGCGAAGCCGAACGCCTCCTCCGCGTGGCGGATGGGCCAGGTCTCGTGGAACCCGTTGATGAAGGTGCCGTAGGCGTAGCCGTCGCGCCCCTCCTCCACGTTGCCGCGGAGGCCGAGGTAGCCGTTGCCGGTGGCGAAGAGCGTCTCGGTGCGGCCCTGCAGCTCGGAGGCGAACTCGGTCTCGACGAGGGCCCACTCGTCGATCGGGAAGCGGTTCCGGTCGAGCGGGTCGGAGGTGATGGGGTTCATGCGGCGTCCTCGGGGGCGGGAGCGGTGGGGAGGAAGGGGAGCATCTCGGCCAGGTCGTCCACGACCAGGTCGGCGCCGTGCTCGAGCAGAGTGTCGGCCCCGACTCCGCGGTCGACGCCGACGACGAGGCCGAAGCCGCCCGCGCGGCCTGCCGCGACTCCGGAGTGCGCGTCCTCGAGGACGGCGCACTCGGCGGCCGGGAGGCCGAGGAGCTCGGCCGCGTAGAGGTAGGTGTCGGGCGCGGGCTTGCCGGCGATCGAGCGCTCGGCGGCGAGGAGCCCGTCCACGACGACCTCGAAGCGGTCGCGGAGGCCGGCCGCCTCGAGCACCGGCACGCCGTTGCGGGAGGAGGTGACGACGGCGACCTGCACGCCCGCGGCGATCGCGGCGTCGACGAAGCGGAGCGAGCCCGGGTAGGGAGCGACGCCGGTCTCGGCGAGGGTGCGGTTGAAGGCGTCGTTCTTGCGGTTGCCGAGCCCGCAGACGGTCTCGAGCGACGGGTCGTCCTCGGGCGCGCCCTCGGGGAGGGTGATGCCGCGCGAGGCGAGGAGCGCCCGGACGCCGTCGTACCGCGGGCGTCCGTCGATGTACCGGAAGTAGTCGGCGTCGGTGTAGCCCTCGGCGATCCCGCGCGAGGAGAGGTACTCCGTGAACAGCCGCGACCAGGCCTGCATGTGGACGTCGGCGGTCGGCGTGAGCACGCCGTCGAGGTCGAACAGGAGCGCGCGGACGCCGCGGAGGGCGGAGGCGTCGGGGCGCGTCGGGGATGCAGTCACGGCGGGGAGGACCTCTGATCGGGGGCAGGCGTTCGGCGGTTCCGCCGATGACGGTCGTCCGCCGCGGACTGCAGGTATCGTATACGCCCCCCGGCCGCCGTGTGGAACCGTTTACACGTCCGTCATCTGCGCGCCGCCGGGGGCGTCGATCCGCTCGGGGGCGAGGCGGTGCCGCCCGAGGGGGAGCATCAGCGGGGTGCCCGAGGTCGGGTCGGTGATGATGCGGCTGTCGAGGCCGAACACGGCGAGCACCGTCTCCTCGGTGAGCACCGCGGCCGGGGTGCCGGAGGCGTGCACCGCGCCGTGCGCGATGGCCACGAGGTGGTCGGCGTAGCGGGCGGCCATGTTGAGGTCGTGCAGCACCATCACCACCGTCGTCCCGCGGGTGCGGTTGAGGTCGACGAGCAGGTCGAGCACCTCGATCTGGTGGCTGACGTCGAGGAAGGTGGTCGGCTCGTCCAGCAGCAGCACGTCGGTCTCCTGCGCGAGGGCCATCGCGATCCAGACGCGCTGGCGCTGCCCGCCGCTGAGCTCGTCGACGGAGCGGTCGGCCAGGGCGGCGGTGTCGGTCGCGTCGAGCGCGGTCGCGACGGCCTCGTCGTCGTGGGCGCTCCAGCGGCTCAGCATCCCCTGGTGCGGATGGCGGCCGCGGCCGACGAGATCCGCGACGGTGATGCCCTCCGGGGCGATCGGCGACTGCGGGAGGAGGCCCAGCGTGCGGGCGAGCTGCTTCGCCGGCGTCCGGTGCACGGCCCTGCCGTCGAGCAGCACGGCGCCGGAGCGGGGCGCGAGCAGGCGCGACATCGAGCGCAGGAGCGTCGACTTGCCGCAGGCGTTCGCTCCGACGATCGCGGTGATGCGGCCGGGCGGGACGACGAGGTCGAGGCCGTCGACGACGGTCCGGTCGCCGTAGCCGAGGGTGACCCCCTCGGCCGTCAGGGTGTGCGCGGTGGTCACAGTGAGCCTCCCGCTCTGTTGCTGCGGACGATGAGGTAGACGAGGTACGGCGCCCCGAGGACGCCGGTGACCACTCCGACCGGGTAGCGCAGGCCCAGCCCGAACTGCCCGACGAAGTCGGCGACGAGCACGAGCAGCGCGCCGACGAGGGCCGAGGGGATGAGGAGCGACGCGCCGGGCCCGATCAGGCGGGCGGCGATCGGGCCGGAGAGGAAGGCCACGAACGCGATCGGGCCGGCGGCGGCGGTCGCGAAGGCGATCAGCCCGACCGCGGCGACGATCACGACGAGGCGGGTGGCGTTCACGCGGATGCCGAGCGCGGAGGCGGTGTCGTCGCCGAGCTGCGTGGCGGAGAGGTCGCGCGAGCGCGAGAGCAGGACGGGGGTGAGGACGACGACCGCGGCGAGGACCGGCACGACCTCGCTCCAGCTCGCGCCGTTGAGGCTCCCGGTGAGCCAGCGGGACGCCTCCTGCAGGTCCCACGCGGCGGCCTGCGAGAGCACGTAGGCGGTGAGGGAGTCGAGCATCGCGGCGACCCCGATGCCGATCAGGATCAGCCGGGTGCCGGCGACTCCGCTGCGGTAGGACAGGGCGTAGACGAGCAGGGCGACCACGAGTCCCGCGACGATCGCGAGGGCCGAGACCTGCGCGGCCCCGAGCGAGAGCGTCACGATGGCGAAGGCCGCGGCGGCGCTCGCCCCGGCGCTGATCCCGATGATGTCGGGGCTGGCGAGCGGGTTGCGGAGCATGGTCTGGAAGCTCACTCCGCCGAGCCCGAAGCACAGGCCCACCAGCAGGGCGAGGACGGCGCGCGGGAGGCGGAGGCGCCCGACGGTGAAGCTCGCCCCGGGGACCTGCTCGCCGAGGATCACGCGCAGCACCTCGTCGGGCGAGTAGACGGTCTGCCCGACCAGCAGCGAGACGGCGAAGACGGCGACGATCAGGGCGGCGAGGACGGCGACGACGACCCGGCGGCGGGCCCCGCGGCGGCGGCGGCCAGCGGCGACGGCGAGGGCTGTGGCGGAGGGCGCCTCGAGCAGCGCGGTCACAGCTCGCGCACCTTCTGGCGGCGGACGATCGCGATGAACACCGGAGCGCCGACCAGCGCGGTGACGATGCCCACGTCGATCTCGCTCGGGCGCGCGACGACGCGGCCGACGATGTCCGCGGCGATCAGGAGCACGGCGCCGGTCACCGCCGAGAACGGCAGCAGCCAGCGGTGGTCGACGCCGACGATCAGGCGGCAGGCGTGCGGGACGACCAGGCCCACGAAGCCGATGGGCCCGGTGACCGCGGTCGTCGCTCCGCAGAGCACGACCGCGCCCAGGGCTGCCCCGCCGCGCGCGAGGGCGACCCGCTCCCCCAGGCCCGCGGCGAGCTCGTCGCCGAGCGCGAGGGTGTTGAGGCTCTTGGCCGAGAGCACGCAGAGCACGAGGCCGGCCAGGAGGAAGGGGAGCACCTGCGCGATGCTCGCGGACGTGGCGCCGCCCACTCCGCCGATCTGCCAGGAGCGGATGCCGCCCGCGATGTCGGCGCGCGGCAGGACGATCGCGCTGATGACCGAGACCAGCGCGGCCGAGGTGGCGGCCCCGGCCAGGGCGAGTTTGAGCGGAGTCGCGCCGCCGCGCCCGAGCGACCCGACCGTGTAGACGAAGACCGCGGCGACCGCGGCCCCGCCGATCGCGACCCAGACGTAGGCGGCGGAGCTCGTCAGTCCGAAGAAGACGATGCCCGTCACGACCGCGAGCGAGGCTCCGGTGTTCACCCCGAGGATGCCGGGGTCGGCCAGCGGATTGCGGGTCACCCCCTGCATCAGCACGCCGGCCACGCCGAGGGCCGCGCCCGCGATCGCGGCGAGCACGGTGCGCGGGATGCGCTTGGCGACCGCGGCCTGCGCGAATCCGTCCGTGGACCCGCCGAACGCGGCGACGACGTCGCTCCACGCCACCTCCCGCGACCCCACCAGCACCGACACCACGGCGGCGGCGAGCAGCACGGCCACGGCCGCGAGCAGCCAGAGGGCGCGCAGCCGCCTCGGGCGGCGCACGGCGGCGACGCCAGAGGCGGCGGGAGGAGCGGCGAGGGTCACGCGGGTCGGATCCCGGCTCAGGCGGCCGGAGTGCTCTGCGCGGCCTTGGCGGCGGCCTCGTCGAGCAGGTCCAGGTAGTCGTCGAGGACCCACGAGATCGAGAGCGGCGTCGGGTTGGCGGCGGTGCCGAGCGGGGTGGAGGGCAGGCGCACGATGGCGTCGTCGGCGACCGCGGGGATCTGCGAGAGCAGCGGGTCGGCCTTGAGGGTGCTCACGAGCTCGTCGTCGCCGTAGGTGACGATCACGTCGACGTCGCTGAACGCGTCGGCCTGCTCGGCGCTCTGCGTGAGCGAGAACTTGTCGGTCGCGGCGGAGGCGGTCGCGATGCTGCCCGGGGTGGCCATGCCGAGGTCCTCGAAGAACGCGGGGCGGGTGTCGTGCGAGGTGTAGAAGCTGACCTGGCTGAGGTCGGTCGGGTCGACGTGGGTGAGGAACATCGCCGAGGTGCCGGCCAGCTGCGGGTGCGCGGCGACCTTCTCCTCGATCTCGCCCTCGAGCTCGGTGATCAGGGCGGCGCCCTCGTCGGCCCTGCCCATCGCCTCGCTGTTCAGCGTGATCATGTCGCGCCAGGAGGTGCCCCAGGCGGTCTCGGGGTAGGCGACGACGGGGGCGATCTCGCTCAGGGTGTCGTAGTCCTCCTGCGTGAGGCCGGAGTAGGCGGCGAGGATGACGTCCGGGTCGGTGTCCGAGACGGCCTCGAAGTCGATGCCGTCGGTCTCGTCGAAGAGGACGGGGGTCTCGGCGCCGAGCTCGTCGAGCTTCTCGCTCACCCAGGGGAGGAGCCCGTCGCCGTCGTCGTCGCCGAAGTTGGCGGCGGCCATGCCCACTGGGACGACACCCAGCGCGAGCGGGACCTCGTGGTTGGCCCAGTTGACGGTCGCCACGCGCTCGGGCGCCGACTCGATGGTGGTGGTGCCGAGAGCGTGCTCGATCGTGATCGGCGTGAAGTCGCTGTCGGCGACGGCGTCGTCTCCGGCGGCCGAGCCGCTGCAGCCGGCGAGGCCGATCGTCAGCGCGGTGGCGGCGAGCAGGGCGAGGGGCGTGGTGGCGCGGGGCATGGGTCCCTTTCGAGAGGCTGTGCGGGAGGCGGCGCAGGGTCCGAGTGGACCGGCACTAAGGACAGCCTAACCAAAGAATGTGCGTGCTCTCAGCCCCGATTCCTCGCCTCCCGAGGTCGCAGGCGCCCCGAGGTGCCGCTCGCAGAGCCCGGAGACGGCCCTGCCACGGCCGCGGACGTCACGCCGTCGCGAGCCTCTCGACGGTGCGCAGGTTCCGGGTCGTGGTGCTCGAGCGGCAGGCGGAACGGGCGAGGATCCTCGCGACCGGAGTGTCCGTCGAGGAGCCGCGCGGGCAGCGCCAGTAGAGGACACCGGCGCCCCGGGCGACGAGCTCGACCGCCGGATCCGGCTCGCCGATCGCGGCCTGCGCGGCGTCGAGCGCCTCCTCGTCCGAGCCGAAGACGACGTACGGATGCGCCTCCTCGTCGATCCGCGGGAACGGGTAGGCGGCGAGCACCGCGGCGAGCGCCTCCTGCGTCACGAGCACGATCCAGGCGTCGTAGCCGAACCGCTCGGCGAGCGCCGCCTCGAGCGCGTGCTTCAGCTCGGCGGCCGGGCGGTCGGAGTCGAAGGCCGCGTTGCCGCTCGCGAGGACCGTCCGCACCCGGTCCACGCCGATCCCGGCGACCGTCTCGGCGAGCTCGGCGCTGCGGACGGTGCGGCCGTTGACGTTCACTCCGCGGAGGAGGGCGAGGAACCGGGTCATGCGGCCGACGGTAGCGTGACGGCATGGCGCGCGGAAGCGGACGACGACGACCCCGGCGGACCCTCGAGGAGGAGATCCTGCGGGCGAGCGAGCGCGGACCCGGGGCGAGGACGCGGGCGGAGACCGTCCCTCCCTCCGGACGCCGGCTGGTAGCGCCGCCCGCCTCGGGCACCCTGCTCCACGTCGACGTGGACGCGCTGGTGGCGCTCGCCGCGCGGGAGGACCTGCTGATCGCGCTGGAGCGGCGGATCGGCGAGCACGCGGTGGCCGCGACTCCGGTGCTCTCGTGGTGGTCGGCGACTCCGTCGGTCCCGGGCGAGGAGGAGGAGCGTCGGCTCGACGCGCTCGTGCTGCGGACGGTGGAACTCGGGGCGGGGCCGGCCGAGGACGTGGACTCGCGGCTGCGGGAGCTGGCGCACGAGGGCGGTCTGGACGAGCTGGGCTCCGCTCTGGCGCTGCTCGCGCGGGTCCCGGATCCGCCGGCGGCGTTCCAGGATCCGGACGGGTTCCTGCGCGTGACGGTCCCGGAGTCGCCGTTCGAGCGGCGGCTCGAGGTCCTCGCGGAGGCGCAGGGCCGGGCGAGCGAGCTGCTGGTGCTGCTGCGCGACTGCGCGTTCACCGCGACCCTGCCGCGGCGGCGCTCGGCGATCGCAGCGATGAGCGGGCGGATCCGGGCGGCCGCGGACCCGGGGCGCCTCGACTCCCGGCGGCTGGACGAGCTCGCGCAGGCGGTGGACGCGGCGCTCGAGAAGCGGTGGACCGTGCTCTGACGGCGGTCCGCGTTACGGGCGCGCCCGTCGCGGTGACCGTTCGCGCACCGGTTCAGCCCCCGCGCACCCCGGGTGAATAGGCTGGACGGATGCCTCTCACCGGTCTCGACCTCCGCCGCTTCCCCGCCGCCCTGAACGACGAGGGCGGTCCCGACGCCGCCACCGCCGCGTGGGCCACCGCGATCAACGCGGGCTTCCACGAGAAGGAGTTCACGCCGGAGAAGCTGCGCGACTGGGCCGAGCACATGGTCGCCGACCAGCGCGTGCTCACCGCGGTCGTCGACTCCTCCGCCCCCGAGGGGCTCGACGGCGCGGGCGTGCCGGTCGGCACCTACGCGGCGTTCCCCGGGGCCCTGCAGGTCGGCGGCGGACGCGAGCTGCCGGCGCACCTGGTGTCGCAGGTGACCGTGCGGCCCACGCACCGGCGCCGCGGCATCCTGCGCGCGATGATCACCGAGGACCTGCGCCTGGCGAAGGAGGCCGGCACCCCGGTCGCCGCGCTCACGGCGAGCGAGGCCTCCATCTACCGCCGGTTCGGCTTCGGCCGCTCGGCCTTCACCCGCTCGATCCGCGTCGACACCGGACCGCGCTTCGGCCTGCAGACCGAGCCCGCCGGTCGCGTCGAGGTGGTCGCGACGAGCTGGCTGCAGCCGCGCATCCCCGCGGTGTTCGCCGCGTTCCAGGCGTCGACCCCCGGCTCGCTCACCCGGCAGTCGCGCTACGAGGCGAACTCCGTCGGCACCGCGTCCGGCGAGACCACGCCCGGCCTCGACGTCCGCTCGGCCGTCCACCTCGACGAGGAGGGGACGCTCGACGGCTTCGTGACCTACCGCGCGGTCGGGCCCGAGGACGACAAGACCCTCGAGATCGTCGACCTCGTCGCCCCCGGCGCCGACGCCTACCTCGCGCTCTGGGGCTACCTCGGCGCGGTCGACCTCGCCTCCGCGGTGACCTGGGACATGGCGCCGGTGGACGATCCGCTGACCTGGGCGCTCCGCGACGCGCGCGTGGTGCAGGTGAGCCACGTGGGCGACCTGATCTGGCTGCGGATCCTCGACGTCGCCGCCGCGTTCTCGGCCCGGCCGTGGACCGCTGACGGCTCGGTCGTGGTCGAGGTGGCCGACGGGCTCGGGCTCGCCGACGGCCGCTACCGCCTCACCGCCTCGGGCGGCTCCGCCACCGTGGAGCGCACCGGGGACGAGGCCGAGCTCGCGCTGGACGTGGCCGACCTGGGCTCGCTGCTGCTGGGCTCGGTGCGGCCGTCGATCCTGGCGAAGGCCGGGCTGGCGCGCGTGACGGGCGAGGCGGGGCGGATGGACCGCCTGTTCGCGCCGATCGCGACGCCGTACTGCATCTCGTTCTTCTAAGAGGCACCGCCCGCTCGGCTGCAGCGCCCGGCCGGCGGCAGCGCGCTGCCGGCGGTGTCCGGCTCCCGCGCCGCCGCCGCCGTCCCGCGCACCTCAGCCGCCGCGGACTGCCAGCCGCCTCCGGGCGTCCGCGCATCCCGCGTCGGTCATGCTGGAGGACCCGTCCCCGACACCGGCAGGAGTTCCGCGTGGGTGCATCCGTGATCGTCGACGTCCTCGTCGTGCTGAGCCTCATCGGCGCGCTCGTCGACGGCCTGCGGCGCGGCCTGCTCCGGACCCTCGGCGGTCTCGCCGGGATCGTCGCGGGCGCGATCGGCGCCTCGTTCGCCGTGCCCGCCGTCTCGTCGTGGGCGGCCGGCAGCGAGTGGCGCCTGCTCGCCGTGATCGGCACCGCCGTGCTGCTGCTGGGCGTCGGCTACGCGATCGGAGCGACGCTCGGCGCGGTCATCGGCCGGGGAGCCGACCGGGTGAAGCTCGGCCTGCTCGACCGGCTCGCGGGCGGCGTCGCCGGCGTCGCGATCTCCGGCCTGGTCTGGATCGCCGTCACCTCGGCCGTCTCCCTCCTCGGCGTCCCCCTCGTCACGACCTCGGTCGCCGGCTCGACGGTCATCCGCACGATCGACGACCTCACCCCCTCCCCCGTCCGCGCCTTCCTCGCCCAGCTGCAGTCGACCGTGGTCGACGAGGGCACGTCCTGGGTCGTCGAGGCGCTCGACGCTCCGACCCGGGCGCCCGCGATCCCGGACGTCTCCACCGACGACCCGGAGGTCGCCGCCGCCACCCGCTCGGTCGTGCGCGTCTCCGGCACGGCCTGGGCCTGCGACGTCGGAGTGACGGGCAGCGGCTTCGTCGTCTCGGACGACCGCGTCATCACCAACGCGCACGTGGTCGGCGGAGTCTCGCAGCCGGTCGTCGAGGCGCCGGGCGAGGCCCCGCGCACCGGCCGCGTCGTCTACCTCGACCCCGCCGCCGACCTCGCCGTGATCGCCGTCGACGGGCTCGACGCCTCTCCGCTCCCGCTCGACGACGCCGTCGCCGCCGGGGACGACGCCGTGGTCGCGGGCTACCCCTTCGGCGGCCCGCTGACCCTCGGCTCGGCCGAGATCTCCTCCGACGCCACGGTCTCGCTGATGGTCGACGGAGCACCGACCTCACGGGAGGTGCTGACCCTCGCCGCCGTCGTCAACCAGGGCAACTCGGGCGGCCCGCTGCTCTCTCTCGAGGGCACCGTGTCGGGCGTCGTCTTCGGCAAGGCCGCCTCCGTCGACAACGTCGGCTACGCCATCCCGCTCTCGGTTCTCACTCCCGTGGTCGAGCAGGCCGCCTCGCTGACGGACGCCGTCGATCCGGGGGCCTGCCGCTCGAAGTGAGCGGTCACGGCAGCGGTCCGTCGACCAGCACGAGGGTGAGGTCGTCGAGCCGCACCGTCTCGGGCCGCGCCGACTCGAGGTAGACGGACACGCGCGGATCGACGGGGAAGCGCGCCGACCGCTCGATCGCGATGGCGACGATCCCGGCGGACGACGGATCGGTCGTCACCCGGTCGCCGATGTAGGGCACGTAGACGCCCGAGGACATGCCCTGCGCGAGGACCAGGCCGCCGTCGAGGCCGCGCTCGCGCAGCACGTCGGCCACCCGCGCGATCCCGGTCGGCCGCTCCTGGGCGATCCCCGCCGAGGTGGCGATCGCGATCACGAGGGAGGCGGCCACCAGCACCGCGCCGACGCCGCGGGCGAGGGGTGCGGTCAGCACGATCCCGCCGCGCAGCGCCTCCGCGATGCCGATGCCCGCCAGCGCGCAGAGGAGCCACGCCCACGCCGCGTAGTAATGCGGCAGCGCGACCGAGCTGATCGCCAGGTGGAACACGAGGAGGAGCAGCGTCGCGGCGCCCAGGTAGAGCACCAGCGCGCGGCGCCGCGGAGCGAGCAGTGCCAGCAGGGCCCCGAGGAGCAGCACGGCGAGCGCCGCCGGCCCGATGCCGACGAGCATGAACCAGAGGTTCGCCCACCACGGAGGGAAGACGTACGCGGTCCCGGCGACCTCGATCAGGTGGCCGTCGGCGTTGTGCTCGGACTGGAACTCGAGCAGGTACCGGATCGCCTCGACCGGGTGCACCGGCAGGTAGGCGAGCACCCCGGTGACGACGAACGCGACGGAGAGGGCGGGCCGCCCCGCAGAGCCCGGGCCCTGCTCCCCGACCACAGCAGCGGCAGCAGGAGCACGGGCGCGAGGACCGCGGTGGTCAGCTTCGAGGTGACCGACAGCGCCAGCAGCGCACCGGCCAGCGCGATCAGCCAGCCGCTCCGCCTGCCCGGGGAGGCGCGCGACCAGGTCCACGCCGCCGCCATCGCCGCGACGGCGAAGAGCACCATGAACGGCTCCAGGAGCGCGAGGCGGTCGATCCGGGTGCCGGCGCCCACGGCGGTGCGCGGGAGGAGGAGGAACAGGCCGGCCGGGACGAGCGCGAGGGTCGGGCCGAGCTCGCGCCGGAACCAGAGCCAGAGCACCAGCCCGGTGAGGAACGCGGCCGCGCCGGCGGCGATCCTGCCCGCGAGCAGCCCTTCGCCGAGCAGCACCTGCGCGAGCCCGATCAGGTACTTCGCCGTCGGCGGATGCTCGAGGTTCGCGCTCACGTCGCCGTGCAGGTAGTCCCACCCCGCGGCGAGGTACACGGGCTCGTCCGACGAGATGTTCGCCGCTCCGAGGTTCCCGAAGCACTGGTAGAGCCCCCACAGCACGGTCCCGATCAGAGCCGCCCGCTTCACCCGCCCGATCCTAGGCGCCGCTGCCCGCACCGCTCCACCGGAGGGCCCGGGCCCCGGCGACCGCGGCGGGTAGGATCGACGCGCATCCCGTCCCCCTCCCCTGGAGCCTCCAGCACATGGCAGACAGCCGCACCGCCGTTCCCGACACCACTGCGAACGCGGAGGCGACGCCCGAGCGGGAGCAGCCCTACGCGGCCCTCGGACTCAAGCCCGACGAGTACGCGAGCATCCGCGAGATCCTCGGCCGCCGCCCCACGAGCGGCGAGCTCGCGATGTACTCGGTGATGTGGAGCGAGCACTGCTCCTACAAGTCGTCGAAGATGTACCTCCGCCAGTTCGGGCAGAAGGTCTCCCCCGCCATGAAGAAGAACCTCATGGTCGGCATGGGCGAGAACGCCGGAGTGGTCGACGTCGGCGAGGGCTGGGCCGTCACCTTCAAGATCGAGAGCCACAACCACCCGAGCTACATCGAGCCCTTCCAGGGTGCGGCGACGGGGGTCGGCGGCATCGTCCGCG
Source organism: Rathayibacter sp. VKM Ac-2805 (assembly GCF_009834265.1). Classification (NCBI taxonomy): domain Bacteria; kingdom Bacillati; phylum Actinomycetota; class Actinomycetes; order Micrococcales; family Microbacteriaceae; genus Rathayibacter; species Rathayibacter sp. VKM Ac-2805. The sequence continues at coordinate 189,127 of NZ_CP047185.1, read as the reverse complement.
ACATCATCTCGATGGGCGCCCGGCCGGTCGCGGTCATGGACGCGCTGCGCTTCGGGGCCATCGACGACCCCGACACCGCGCGCGTGGTGCACGGCGTCGTGGCCGGCATCTCCTTCTACGGCAACTGCCTCGGCCTGCCGAACATCGGCGGCGAGACCTACTTCGACTCCGTCTACCAGGGCAACCCGCTCGTCAACGCGCTGGCCGTCGGCGTCCTCCGCCACGAGGATCTGCACCTCGCGAACGCCCGCGGTGTCGGCAACAAGGTCGTGCTCTTCGGGGCGCGCACCGGAGGCGACGGCATCGGCGGCGCGTCGATCCTCGCCTCCGACACCTTCGCCGACGGCGGACCGACCAAGCGCCCCGCGGTGCAGGTCGGCGACCCGTTCGCCGAGAAGGTGCTCATCGAGTGCTGCCTCGAGCTGTTCCGCAAGGACCTCGTCGAGGGCATCCAGGACCTGGGCGCCGCGGGCATCTCGTGCGCCACCTCGGAGCTGGCCTCCAACGGCGACGGCGGCATGTTCATCGAGCTCGACTCGGTGCTGCTGCGCGACCCCTCGCTCACGGCGGAGGAGATCCTCATGTCGGAGTCGCAGGAGCGGATGATGGCCGTCGTCACGCCCGAGAAGCTCGACGCGTTCCTCGAGGTCGTCGGCAAGTGGGACGTCGAGACCAGCGTGCTCGGCGAGGTCACCGACTCCGGCCGCCTCATCATCAACTGGCACGGCGAGGAGATCGTCAACGTCGACCCGCGCACCGTCGCGGTCGACGGCCCGGTCTACGAGCGCCCGATCGAGTACCCCTCCTGGCTCGACGCGCTGCAGGCCGACTCCTCCTCCCGCCTGCCCCGCTCGACCGGCGGCGACGCGCTGCGCGCCGAGACCCTGGCGCTGCTGGGCTCGGCGAACCTCGCCGACAAGAGCTGGATCACCTCGCAGTACGACCGCTACGTGCTCGGCAACACCGCGCTCAGCTACCCCGACGACGGCGGCATGGTCCGCGTCGACGAGGAGTCGGGCCTCGGCTTCGCGGTCGCGACCGACGCGAACGGGCGCTGGTGCCAGCTCGACCCGGCACAGGGCGCCCGCCTGGCGCTGGCCGAGGCGTTCCGCAACGTCGCCGTCACCGGAGCGACCCCGGTCGCCGTCTCGGACTGCCTCAACTTCGGCAGCCCCGAGAACCCCGAGGTGATGTGGCAGTTCCGCGAGGCCGTGGGCGCGCTCGCCGACGCCTGCCTCGAGCTCGAGATCCCCGTCACCGGCGGCAACGTCTCGTTCTACAACCAGACCGGCGACGTGCCGATCTTCCCGACCCCCGTCGTCGGCGTCCTCGGCGTGATCGACGACGTCGCGCGCCGCATCCCCTCCGGCTGGCAGGACGAGGGCGACAACCTCTACCTCCTCGGCACCACCCGCGACGAGCTCGACGGCTCCGCGTGGGCCGGCACGATCCACGACCACCTCGGCGGGCTGCCCCCGCAGCTCGACCTGGCCGCCGAGCGCGCGCTGGCCGAGCTGATCTCGGCGGGCGCGAAGGAGTCGCTCATCGCCTCCGCCCACGACCTCGCCGACGGCGGGCTCGTGGTGGCGCTGGCCGAGTCGGCGCTGCGCTTCGGCGTCGGGGCGCGCATCTGGCTCGACGAGCTGATGGAGCGCGACGGCGTCGACGCGACGGCCGCGCTGTTCTCGGAGTCGACCGGCCGCGTGCTCGTGTCGGTGCCGCGCGAGGACGACGTGAAGTTCCGCGGGCTCTGCGAGGGCCGGGGCTACCCGGTGCTGCGCATCGGCGTGACCGACGCGGCGACCCCCGCGGTCGAGGTGCAGGGCCTCTTCACGCTGCCGCTGGACGAGCTGCGCTCGGTGAACGGCGCCGTGCTGCCGCGCCACTTCGGCTGAGCCTCCGGGCGATCCGAGTCCGCAGGAGTCGCGGTGGTCGAGCTGGACCACCGCGACTTCTGCGGTACCGGCTCCGCTCCGGAGTTCCGTGATTACGGAATGTTTGCAATAGTGGAGGCATGACCTCCTCCCGAGACCTCGCCGGCGAGGTCGACGAGCTCCGAGCGCGGCTGGACCGCCTCGAGCGCGCCGACACCCCCGCCGCGCCCGCCGCCGACGATCCGCTCTGGGCCCTGACCGCTCTCCGCGAGCGCCTGCCCTCTCCCGGCGGAGTCGTCTTCGCCGGCTCGGTCGCCACTCCGGCCGGCCCCGTCGAGTGGCAGTACGGCCTCAGCACCGACGCGTTCTTCGAGCGCGACTGGGGAGCGAGCCCCGGGCCGACCGCGCTCGCCGCGCTGGGCAGCCCCGTGCGTCTGCGGTTCCTGCAGGCGGTGGCCGGCGGAGTCGAGACCGTCGCGCAGCTCGCCGAGAGCGAGGGCGCGGGCACCACCGGGCAGATCTACCACCACGTCAACCAGCTGGTCGCCGCCGGTTGGCTGGAGGCGCGCGGCCGCGGCCGCTACGGCGTCCCGCCGGAGCGCTTCGTCCCCCTGCTCGTGATCCTGCTCGCCTCCGGAGGACCCCGATGACCCGCCGCCGCCTCGCCCTCGCCGCCGCCTCCGCCGCGGCCGTCGTCCTGCTCGGCGGAGTGCTGCTCCGTCCCTCCGCTCCGACCCTCTCGACCGAGGCGACCGGCGACGCCGAGATCGCCGGGTGGCTCCGGACCGACGTCGGAGACGGCGCGCGGAACCACCTCGTCGCCGCCGTGATCACGCCCGACGGCGTGCGCTACGGCGGACTCGGAGCCGACGAGCGGACCGAGGTCGAGATCGGATCGGTCACGAAGACGATGACCGCGCTCCTCCTCGCCCGGAGCGCCTCCGAGGGGACGGTCGGGCTCGAGGACCCCGCCGCGGAGCACGCCGACGTCGGCGGCTTCACCGGGACGCTCGAGGAGCTGGCGACCCACCGCTCCAGCCTGCCGCGCCTCCCCACCGGTGTCGGCGACCTCGCCTCGACGCTCGTCGCCCAGCTGCGCGGCACGGACCCCTACGCGGGCTGGTCGGCCGACGACGTCCTCCGGCAGGCCGCCGAGGCGGACCAGGGCGAGCACGTGCACGCCTACTCGAACCTCGGTGCGGCGGTGCTGGGCCAGACGCTCGCCCGCGCCGAGGGCCGCGACTACGCCGACCTCCTCCGCGAGCGCGTCCTCGATCCGCTCGGGATGACCGCGACCTCCGTCCCGGAGACCGCGGACGCCCTCCCCGCCGACGCGCCGACCGGCTTCTCGGCGAGCGGGCGGTCCGTCGACGCGTGGACGATGGCGGGCTACGCGCCGGCGGGCGGCGTCCGCTCCACGGCGGCGGACATGGCCCGCTACGCGCAGGCCCTCCTCACCGACGACCCCGCGCTGGGGGTGCCCGCGGCGAGCGTCCTGGATCCGCGGTTCGATGCCGACGGGGCGCGGATCGGCCTCGGCTGGTTCACCTCGGAGTCGGAGGACGGCGGATCCGTCACCTGGCACAACGGAGGGACCTCCGGCTACTCGACGATGCTCGCGATGGACCGGGAGCGCGGCGTTGCCGTGTTCGTCAACGGGGACACGGCGAGCTCGGTCGACGAGCTCGGCCTGCGCCTGCTGGAGCGCGCCGGGGAGGAGTCGTGATGATCGCCTCGATCCTCGTCCTGCTCGTCGTCGCGTTCACCGTCGGCCGCTTCGCCCTGGGGAGCGTCCCCCGGCGCCGGGCGGCCGGGCTCCTCGACCGCGACCGCGTCCGGACGCTCGCCCGCGGCGTCGAGGCCGTCGCCGTGCTGCTGCTCGGGCGGGCGCTCGTCGACTGGTCGGCGCTGACGCTGCTCCCCTGGGCCGCGCTGGTGGCTCTCACCGCGGCCGGGGCGGCCGGCGCCGTGCTGCGCTGGGGCGGGCTGCCGTGGTTCGAGGATCCGGCGCGCCGCCGCTCGCGGACGACCGGGCTCGCGGCGACCGTCGCCGTATCGGCGGTCCTGATCGGCGTCCTGGGCTGAGTGCCGCGCACGTGCCGTCGGATCCGCGCCTTCCGCGGTGGTCGCGTGCTGCTGCGAGGCGGGAGGAGTGGCGGCGGGCGCGGGCGGGAGCGGCGTCAGCCGGTCTGCGCGGGGAGGTCGTCGGGCTCGGCGTTGTCGAGGACGCGGCCGTTCTGGTCGCCGACGCTCAGGACTGTCGTCGGGCGGAGGTTGAGGGTGTCGCCGCCGTAGAGGCTGTCGATGTCGACGCCGTCGCGGCGCACCGAGTTCAGCGCGGAGAGGTAGTCGGAGCTGATGCAGAACCGGTCCGCGATCCGCTCGCTGATGTCGCCCGCTGCCACCAGATAGGAGGCCGGGGCGCCGTCGGAGGCGGTGCTCGCCGTCCCGGTCGCGCCGACGCGGGTGCCGCGGTCGCGCACGCGCTCGAGGTCGACGCCGTCGAGCGTCCCCTCGTCGAGCGCCTGGACGACGCACTCGCCCGAGACGTCCTCGACGGGTGCGGGAGTGGTCGAGACGCTCGGCACCGGCCGCGGCGTGGACTCGGCTCCGGCGGCGGGCGGCGCGGTCGAGGCGGTCGGCTCGGCGGGTGCGGCGGCGGGGCTCGTCGCCTCCGCCGTGCAGCCGGCGAGCAGGACCACGGCGGAGAGGGCGATCACGAGGCGCTGCGTCGTCCGGACCATTCCGCGACTCTAACCCGGCACCCGGGCGGCCGGGCGCCACCGCGCCCAGCGGGCTGCGGGCGATCCGGTCGAGGCCGCTGGACCCGGCCGACGCGCAGGCCCGACCGAGGCGGGGCTCGGGCGGCCCCTGGACGGCGCGCCCCCGATTGACCTCCCCCGTCGATCGCACCCATGCCGAGCACCTGTTGGACACGCGGCCCGAACCGGAGTCGACTGGGACCATGCAGTACACGCACCTCGGCCGCACCGGCCTGTCCGTCTCCCGCACCGTCCTCGGCACCATGAACTTCGGCATGCAGACCGAGGAGAACGACTCGTTCGCGATCATGGACCGCGCGCACGAGCTCGGCGTCAACTTCTTCGACACCGCCAACGTGTACGGAGGCGAGGCCGGCCGCGGCGCCACCGAGGAGATCGTGGGCCGCTGGTTCGCACAGGGCGGCGAGCGCCGCGAGCGCACCGTCCTCGCGACCAAGGTCTTCGGCGACATGGGCGAGTTCGCCGCTCCCGGAGCCGAGCGCGGCCGCGACTCCTGGCCCAACGGCGGCCGCCTCTCGGCGCTCACCCTGCGCCGCGCGCTCGACGAGAGCCTCCGCCGCCTGCAGACGGACCACATCGACCTCTACCAGTTCCACCACGTCGACCGGACGACGCCCTGGGACGAGATCTGGCAGGCGATGGAGGTCGCCGTCCAGCAGGGCAAGGTCCTCTACGTCGGCTCCAGCAACTTCGCCGGCTGGCACCTCGCCCAGGCGCAGGAGGCGGCGCGCGCCCGCCACTTCACCGGCCTCGCCTCCGAGCAGTCGATCTACAACCTGCTCGTCCGCGACGTCGAGCGCGAGGTCCTGCCCGCCGCGCTGCACTACGGGCTCGGCGTCATCCCCTGGTCGCCGCTGCAGGGCGGACTGCTGGGCGGCGTGCTCGAGAAGACCGCGGAGGGCGGGCGCCGCTCCTCCGAGCGCACCCTCGCCGCGATCGAGGAGCACCGCCCCGCCCTGGAGCAGTGGGAGGCGTTCGCCCGCGAGCGCGGCGAGGCGCCCGGCGAGCTGGCGCTGGCGTGGCTCCTCCACCAGCCCGCCGTCACCGGTCCGATCACCGGGCCGCGGACGCTCGAGCAGCTCGAGAGCGCCGTCGCCGCCGTCGACATCACCCTCGACTCGGAGGCCCTCGCGCGCCTCGACGAGATCTTCCCCGGCCACCGGACCGCCCCCGAGGACTACGCCTGGTGACCACCCACCCCACTGCGAAGGAGCATTCATGAAGCAGCGCACTCTCGGCGATATCCAGGTCGGCGCGATCGGACTCGGCGGCATGCCGATGTCGATCGAGGGCCGCCCGGACCGCGAGCGCTCGATCGCCACGATCCACGCCGCCCTCGACGCCGGCGTGACCCTGATCGACACGGCCGACGCCTACCACCTCGCCACCCAGGACGACCTCGGCCACAACGAGCTGCTGATCGCGGAGGCGCTGCGCAGCTACGGCGGCGACACCTCCGCCGTGCTCGTCGCCACCAAGGGCGGCCACCTGCGCCGCGAGCCCGGCCCCTGGGATCAGGACGGCCGCCCCGAGTACCTCAAGGAGGCGGCTCGCGCGTCCGCGAAGCGCCTCGGCGTCGACGCGATCGGCCTCTACCAGTACCACCGGCCCGACCCGGCGGTCCCCTACGCCGACTCGATCGGAGCGCTGGCCGAGCTGCTCGACGAGGGCGTCGTCCTCCGCGCGGGCATCTCGAACGCCGACCCGGACCAGATCCGCGAGGCGCACGGCATCCTCGGCGAGCGCCTGGTCTCGGTGCAGAACCAGTTCTCGCCGTCGTTCCGCTCCAGCGAGCCGGAGCTCGAGCTCTGCGCCGAGCTGGGACTTGCGTTCCTGCCGTGGAGCCCGCTCGGCGGCATCTCCTCGGCGGGCGAGCTCGGCTCGCGCTACTCCGCGTTCGCGGCGGTCGCCGAGGCCCGCGGCGTGACGCCGCAGGTCGTCTGCCTCGCCTGGGAGCTGGCGAAGGCCCCGGTCGTGCTGCCGATCCCGGGCGCCTCCCGCCCCGAGAGCATCCGCGACTCCGCGACGGCGGCCGACCTGGAGCTCACGGCCGAGGAGCTGGCGTCGCTCGACTGAGCCCGTTCAGGACGGAGGAGGGATCCGGTCGAGGCACCGGTCCGACGCGGATCGCGGGATCTCGGCGCTGATCCCTCCTCCGTTGCGAGCACGATCCGGCTCAGACCGCGTCCTGCAGCGGCTGCGGGAGGGCCGAGACGAACGCGCGGGCCGCGGCGCTCGGCCGCTCCGGCACCGCCACCATCGTCCGCCACACCAGGAGCGGATCGGCGAGGGCCACCGCCCGCAGCCCGGCCGGGCGCTTCTCGGCGAAGTGCGCCGGCACGACCGCGATCCCCATGCCGTACTCGACCAGGTCGAGCAGCGTGTGCACGTCGTTCACCTCGAGCTCGACCTCGAACGCGAGGCCGTGCGCCGCGAACGCCCGCGCCGCGAGGTGACTCGCCGCCCAGTGCTCCTGCAGCCCCACGATCGTCTCGCCCGCCAGGTCCGGGATGCGGCAGCCGACGCGGCTCGCGAGCGGGTGACCCGGGCGCACGAGCACCGTGAAGCCCTCGCTCGCCAGCGGCATCGTCCGCACGCCGCCCGGCACGGCTCCGATGTCGGCGACCAGCGCCAGGTCGAGGCGGCCGGCGGCGACGGAGTCGAGCAGCGTGCCGGACCCCTCGTGGATCAGCCTGAGCGCGACTCCCGGGTGCTGCTCGCGGAAGGTCGCGAGCTCGCGCGGCAGGTGCACGCCGCCGAGGCACTCCTCCGTGCCGACCGCGAGGCTCCCGCGGAGCACCCCCTGCACGGCGAGAACCGCGTCGCGGGCGGCGAGCGCGCTGGCGACCGAGCGCTCCGACTCCGCGAGCATCGCCCGGCCGGCCGGCGTCAGCTCGACCCGGCGCGTGCTGCGGGTGAAGAGGGGGCTGCCCAGCTCGCTCTCGAGCGCACGGATCGACGCCGAGAGGCCCGACTGCGAGATCTGCAGGGCGCTCGCGGCGCGGGTGAAGTGCTGCTCCTTCGCGACGGCGAGGAAGTGTTCGAGCTGTCGCAGTTCCATGGGTCCATCCTCGTCGCGCGGGCGGAGGAGCGGGGACCGGACCCGGCACTCCCCAGCGGCCGCTCGGCCTCCCAGTGCGGAGCCGGCCGTCTGGTACGGCGGCGGCCGTCGCGAGGGCCGGCCCGGCTCAGGCGTCGGCGGACGAGATCGCGAGGACGATCGCCGTCAGCGTCGCCCGCAGGCGCTCGAGCGACGCGGGCTCCGACTCGTCCTCGAGGATCGACTGCTTCACCGCGTCGTCGTAGCCCGCCACCAGCAGGCGCACGGCGGTCGTCGGCTCGAGGGAGAACTCGCGGCGCACCTGGCGCAGCGCCCCGTGCACGATCTGCACGAGCGAGGCGTCGAAGCCGGCGCGGAAGTCGCGGTACTGCGGAGCGATCCGCGGGTCGCGGAGCGCGAGCAGCTCGAACTCCGACTCGACCACGCACCAGCGGCGGTTGTCGGTGGCAGGTCCCTGGAGGAAGTCGAGGATGACCACGGCCAGCGTCTCGGCCGTCAGCGGCTCGTCGGCCGAGACGACGCGCGGGATCGTGCGGTCCATCTGCTCGACGAGGGCGGTCACCCGGGCGCCGTTCTCCCGCTCCATGAGCGCGAAGAACAGCTCCTCCTTGGTGGAGAAGTTGGAGTAGAAGGCGCCGCGCGAGAACCCGGCGCGCTCGCAGATCTGCTCGACGGACGCGCTGTGCACGCCGGTCTCGGCGAAGACGTCGTAGGCCGCGTCGAGCAGGCGCTCGCGGGTGCGGCCGCGGCGGGAGGTCTCGGGAGGGGTGGAGTCGATCGCCGTCATCACCAGCCTCCTGCCCGCCCTGTCAACACCTTCGACACCGTTCACCCTATCCGATACATTCACGTATCGAATACGGTCCTGTATCGGATACGCTCGTGTATCGGAGCCCGGCTCCGCCCTGGTACAGAGACGTATCGCCATCCTCCCCACCCATCGTCAGGAGACCGCGTGTCGTCGCTGCTCTACCGTCTCGGTCGTCGCGTGTACCGCGCCCACCGCCTCGTCGCCGTCCTGTGGCTGCTGATCGTGGTGGCGGGCGGAGGAGGAGCGCTGCTGCTCAACCAGGGCACCGACAACACGTTCTCCATCCCGGGCACGCAGTCGCAGACCGCCCTCGACCAGCTCGAGCGCACCTTCCCCCAGGTCAGCGGCACGTCCGCGCGGTACGTGGTCGTCGCGCCCGACGGGGGCAGCGTCCAGGACGCCGACGTGAAGGGCCCCGTCAGCGACGCGGTCGCCGCGCTCGGCGACGTCGACGAGGTCGCGGCCGTCACGGACCCCTACTCCGACAGCGTGTCCGGCACGATCTCCGACGCCGGGAACGCCCTCGTCATCACCGCGCAGATGGACGGCTCCGCCACCACCACGAGCCCCGAGAGCCGCGACGCGCTGAAGGCCGAGGCGACGACCCTCCAGGACGCGCTGCCCGCCGGCTCCGTGGTCTCGCTCGGCGGCGACCTCTTCGCCCAGAACCTCCCCGGCGTGACCATCACGGAGGCGATCGGCCTCGTGGTCGCCCTCGTCGTCCTCGTGCTCACCTTCGGCTCGTTCCTGGCCGCCGGCATGCCGCTGGTCACCGCACTGCTCGGCGTCGCCCTCTCGATGTCGGCCATCTTCATCGCCACCCGCTTCGCCTCGATCTCCTCGACCACGCCGCTCCTGGCGCTGATGCTGGGCCTGGCGGTCGGCATCGACTACGCCCTCTTCATCATCAGCCGCCACCAGGACCAGCTGAAGCAGGGCATGGACCCGGAGGAGTCGACCGCGCGGGCGACCGCGACCGCGGGCTCCGCCGTCGTCTTCGCGGGCCTGACCGTGATCATCGCGCTCGTCGGCCTCTCGGTCGCGGGCATCCCGTTCCTCACCACGATGGGCGTCGCGGCGGCGGGCGGAGTCGCGATCGCCGTGGTCATCGCGCTCACCCTGACCCCCGCCCTCCTCGGCTTCGCCGGCGCGCGGCTGCGCCCGAAGGAGCGCCGCGCGAAGAAGAAGGCGGCGAAGGCCGCCGCCGCCGCGGGCACCCACGTCGACACCGAGGCGCACGAGGAGGCGGCGACCGCCTCCCCCGGCGGCCACGTGCACGCCGAGGTCCCGCGCGGGTTCTTCCGCGGCTGGGTCCGGGTCGTCACGCGCTTCCCGATCGTGACGATCATCGCGGTGATCGGCGTGCTCGGCGTCGCGAGCATCCCGGCGCTCAGCCTCCGCCTCGCCCTGCCGGACGCCGGCTACCAGGCCGAGGGCACTCCCGCGCGCACCACCTACGACCTGCTCGCCGAGAACTTCGGCGCCGGCTACAACGGCCCGCTCATCGTCACCGGCACGATCATCGGCTCGACCGATCCGCTCGGCCTGATGGACGACCTCAAGGGCGAGATCGAGAAGCTCGACGGAGTCGCCTCGGTGCCGCTCGCGACGCCCAACGAGACCGCCGACACCGGCATCATCCAGGTCATTCCCGAGGGCGGCCCCGACTCCGAGGCCACCAAGGCGCTGGTCGCCGAGATCCGCGACAAGCACGACTACTTCCAGCAGGAGTACGGCGTCGACCTCGCAGTGACCGGCCAGACCGCGGTCGGGATCGACATCTCGGACACTCTCGCCAAGGCCCTGCTGCCGTTCGGCCTGCTCGTCGTGGGCCTGTCGCTGGTGCTGCTGACGATGGTGTTCCGCTCGCTCTGGGTGCCGATCAAGGCGACGCTGGGCTACCTGCTGTCGGTCGGTGCGTCCTTCGGCGCCGTGGCGGCGGTGTTCGAATGGGGATGGTTCTCGGACGCTCTGCACGTCGACAAGACGGGCCCGATCATCAGCTTCATGCCGATCATCCTGATGGGCGTGCTCTTCGGCCTCGCGATGGACTACGAGGTGTTCCTGGTCTCGCGGATGCGCGAGGACTACGTGCACGGGAGGCCGGCGCGCGCCGCCGTCGAGTCGGGCTTCGTCGGCTCGGCCAAGGTGGTCACGGCCGCCGCGGTCATCATGTTCTCGGTCTTCGCCGCCTTCGTGCCGGAGGGGGACACCAACATCAAGCCGATCGCGCTCGGGCTCGCCGTGGGCGTCTTCGTCGACGCGTTCATCGTGCGGATGACGCTGGTGCCCGCCGTGCTGCACCTGCTCGGCGACCGCGCCTGGCACATGCCGCGCTGGCTCGACCGCATCCTCCCGTCCTTCGACGTCGAGGGCGAGGGCCTCACGAAGGAGCTCGCGCTGGCCGACTGGCCGGAGCCCGGATCCACGGACGTGATCGCGGCCGAGGACCTCCGCCTCGACGGACCCGACGGTCCCGTCTACAGCGGCGTCTCGCTGCGGGTCGCTCCCGGCTCCTCCCTCGTGGTCCACGGGCCGCACCGCTCCGGCCGCACCGCGCTGCTGCTGAGCATCGCCGGCCGGCTCGCTCCCGACTCCGGGCGCCTGAAGGTCGCGGGCCTGGTCGTGCCGATCCGCTCCGCCGCCGTGCGCGGCCGGGTCGGGCTGGTGCGCCTCGCCGGAGCCGCCGACCCCGTCGCCGACGTCCGGTCGGCCCTGGAGTCGGCCCCGCCGATCCTGGTGCTCGACGACCTCGACACGGTCACCGACCCGCAGCTGCGCGGCGCGATCCGGGCCGAGCTCGACGCCGCCCGCGCCGCCGACGACGCGTTCACCGTGGTCGCCTCCTCCGTCGACGCCGAGGCGCTCGACGACCTCCTCCCCTCCGACCGCGGCGTGCTCGCGGTCTCGCCCGCGGCCGAGCGCCGCGCGATCGCAAAGGTCCTCTGACAGATGGCTCTCCTCTCCCTCGAACGCCCCCGCGGCGTCAAGAAGGTGTCCTGGCTGACCCTTCTCGGGATCGTCCTGGTCCCCCTCGTCATCGGCGGCCTCCTGGTGTGGGCGCTCTGGAACCCGACCGAGCGCCTCGACACGATCACGGCCGCCGTGGTCAACGAGGACACCCCGGTCGAGATCAACGGGCAGACGGTGCCGCTCGGGCGCCAGCTCGCGGCCGGCCTGGTGACGGGCGGCACCGACTCCGCGAGCTCGGACGCCCCCTCCTCCACCCCCTCGGCGAGCGCGACGCCGTCCGCGAGCACGACCCCGGTGCCCAACGTCTCCGGCTCGGACTCGACGGGCAACTTCACCTGGGTCCTCACGGACAAGGACGACGCCGCGAAGGGCCTCGCCGACGGCAGCTACGCGACCGTCGTGACGATCCCCTCCTCCTTCTCCGCCGCCGCCACCTCGTACTCGGGCGACGCCGCGGAGGCGACGAAGGCGACCATCGACATCGCCACCAGCGAGAAGGCCAAGCTCGTCGACGACGCCATCTCGGCCACGGTGACCAGCACCGCCACCTCGCTGCTCAACACGCAGCTGACCACGGCCTACCTCGAGAACGTCTACGTCGGCTTCAACACCCTCAACGAGCAGATCGGCCAGGCGGCCGAGGGCGCGGGCACGCTCGCCGACGGCGCCGACCAGCTCGGCACCGGCGCCTCCACCCTCGCCGACGGCACCAGCAGCCTCGCCGACGGGATCGATGAGCTCGCCTCCGGCGCCTCCTCGCTCTCGGACGGCGTCGGGCAGATCGGCACCGGAGCCTCGTCCCTCGCCGACGGCGTGGGGCAGCTGGGCACCGGAGCCTCCGACCTCTCCGGCGGAGTCGCGCAGCTGGCCACCGGTGCGCGCGGCCTCTCCGGCGGAGTGGGACAGCTCGCGACGGGCGCCCGAGACTCGGCGACCGGGGCGACCGCGCTGCAGGGCGGCGCCTCCGACCTGGCCGACGGGCTCGACCAGCTGAGGGAGGGAGTGGTGAGGACCGGCGACGGGACCCAGCAGGTCGCCGCCCTCAGCGCCGGCGCCGCCGCCGCCACCGCGGGGACCTTCGAGGCGCTCAGCGCCGCGCTCGAGGGCTGCGAGACGACGCAGTGCCTCGCCGCGCGCGCCGTCATCGCCTCGGCCGACGGACCCACCGGCGCGACCACCCTCGCCACGACGACCGCGGGAGCCGTCGCCGGGATCGACGCGGGCATCCGCCTCGGCGGCGACGGGCAGCCCTCGCTGATCGACGCGGTCGGGCAGTCCGCCACCGGCGCGCGCACTCTCTCGGGAGGCATCGGACAGCTGTCCGGCGGCCTGACGCAGCTCGCCGACGGCGCGGACGACGCCGCGGGCGGAGCCTCCCAGCTCGCCGACGGCCTCGACACCACGGCGGCCGGGTCCGCGCAGCTCGCGACCGGCGCCACCACCGCCGCGGCCGGCGCCCGCGACCTCGCGACCGGCGCCACCACCGCCGCGGGCGGCGCCGCCGACCTCGCGACGGGAGCCTCCTCCGCCGCCGACGGAGCCGACCAGCTCGCCGACGGCGCGAGCGGGGTCTCGGACGGCGCCGTGCAGCTCGCCGACGGCACCCGCACGCTCGCCACCGGCCTCGACGCCGCCGTCGCGCAGCTCCCGACCTACACCGAGTCGGAGTCGACGAACCTCGCCGACGTCGTCTCGGACCCGGTCGAGAACGCGAGCAGCGCGACCGACCTGTTCGGAGCCTCCAGCGTCCCGTTCTTCGCGACGATCGCCCTCTGGCTGGGCGCCCTCGCGACGTTCCTGGTGCTCGCGGCGTTCTCGCACCGCGCGCTCTCCTCGACCCGCTCCTCCGCCGCGCTCGCCCTCTCCTCCTACGTGCCGGCGCTCGTGATCGGCGTGGTGCAGGGACTCGCGGTCGCGATCGTGATGAGCGGGGTCGCGGGCCTGGAGCCGGGCCGCTGGGTCGGCTTCGCCCTTCTGGCGATGCTCACCGGCGCCTCGTTCGCCGCGGTGAACCAGGGGCTGGTCGCCCTGCTCGGAGGGATCGGCCGCTTCCTCGCGATGGTCGCGGCGGTGATCGCGCTCGGCGCGGGCATCATCTCGACGGTCCCCGGGCTGTTCGACGACGTGCTCGGGTTCCTGCCGCTCTCGGCGGCGCAGAACGCGCTGTCCGGAGTGGTCGAGGGCACCGACGGCACGGCCGGCGCCGTCGTCGGCCTGGTGATCTGGCTGCTGTTCGGGCTGCTGCTCACCGTCGCCGCGATCGCCCGTCGCCGGGTCGTCTCGGTCCGCGCCCTGCACCGCACCGCGGAGGCGTAGGCCGCGCCTCGCGCCACTCCTCCCCCGAACCGGGGACGGGTGGCGCGAGGATCGCGCCACCGACGCGCCTCTCCGGGCGACCGATCCCGGCCGGGGCTAGCCTGACGCGATGGAGTCGGAACCGATGGCGATCCGGACGCGACGGGTGTACGGCCCATCGGTCCTGCGGCGCCTCCGCGCCCTCCTCCTGCGGCTCCTCGGCGCCGGCCTCGCGGCCGTGCTCATCCCGTTCGCCGTCCTCGCGGACCGCCGCGGGGTCCTCGACGAGTCGGTGCTCGCGCTCGGCCTCCTCGCCCTCACCGTCGTCATCGGACTGGCCTCGGCGGTCTCGCTCTTCGTCGTCTCCCCCACCCGCGTGATGACGACCGAGACGCAGGTCGTGCTGATGCGCGGCCGTCGCCGCCGCGAGCAGTGGCCCCGCCGGTCGGTCCGCTTCCTCGAGTCCGCCGACGGCGACGGCTTCGTCGCCTGGTGCCGCGGCGACGGAGTCGAGGTCCGCTGCGCGCACTTCCGCCCGGAGGACCTCGCCGCCCTGCTCGCCGACCTCGGCGCCGCCGCCCGCGTCCGCGACGCCCTGCAGCCCGCTCTGGCCGGGCCCGCCTCGGCCGTCCGCTTCCGGCCGCACCGCGCTCCGCTCCAGCGCCGGGCGGTCGCCCTGGTCGTCGTCGCCACGGAGGCGTTCGCCGCCGGCGTCCTGGCCGTCGCCCTCGCGGGATCCCCGTCGGGCGACCGCGCGCAGATCGCGCTGGGGGCGGTCGTCGTGGCGCTCTCCCTCCCGCTCGGGCTGGTCGCCGCGCGGCTGGCGCTGCGGCCCGGGCTGCCGGGCTCGATCGTGGTGTCGGAGTCGGCCATCCAGATCGACGGGCTGATCTTCCCGCTCGAGGCCCTGCGCTCGGTCGTCGCCTCGAGCCCGACGGGGAGCCATAGCCTCCGCCTGACCCTCACCGAGACGAACGGCCGCATCACGGAGGTCCCCCTCGGGCTGCGGGTGCCGACGCTGCGGCGCGACCAGCTCTTCCCCGACTACCCGCTGCTGCTCGGCGTGCTGCGCGAGCGCACGGCGGGGCTGCTGCGGATCGAGGGCTGAGCCTCAGTCCTCGGCGCCGTCGGCGATGCGCTGGTGGTGGTGGATGACCTCGGCGACGATGAACCCGAGGAACTTCTCGGCGAACGCCGGGTCGAGGTGCGACTCCTCGGCGAGCGCCCGCAGCCGCGCGATCTGGCGGGCCTCGCGCTCGAGGTCCGCGGCGGGCAGCCCGTGCGCGGCCTTCAGCCGGCCGACCTTCTGCGTGAACTTGAAGCGCTCGGCGAGCAGGTGGATCAGCGCCGCGTCGATGTTGTCGATGCTCTGACGGATCTGCACGAGCTCGGCCCGCGCCAGGGACTCCTCGTGCGACGGCTCCTCGTGCGACAGCTCCTCGGTCATGCCCCGACCCTAACGGACCGCCCCCGGACACGACGACGGCCCCTGCCCGGAGTCCGGGAGGGGCCGTCGAGAGGGCCCGGTCAGTCGACCAGGTTGATCTGCACGGGGATGTTGCCGCGGGTGGCGTTGGAGTACGGGCAGAGCTGGTGCGCCGCATCGGCCACCTTCTGCGCGTCCTCGGAGCTCGCCTTCGGCACGTAGACGTCGAGCTCGACCGAGAGGCCGAAGCCGTCGGAGTCGTTCTTCCCGATCGAGACGCTGGCCGAGACGGCCGCGTCGGTCGTGTCGATCTTCAGCTGGCGACCGGCTCCGTGCAGGGCGCTGAGGAAGCAGGCGGAGTAGCCGGCCGCGAACAGCTGCTCGGGGTTGGTCCCCTCGCCGGAGCCGCCGAGCTCCTGCGGGGCGCGGGTGTCGAGGTCGAGACGGTCGTCCTCGGTGCGGACGTGGCCGTCGCGTCCTCCACCGGAGGCGTGGGCGATGGCGGTGTAGAGAGCATCCATCCCCCCATCCCACCACTCGGCCGCCGTGAGTCGGGTGAACGCGGGATGCACGTCCGTGCGTTCTCCCGGGAATCCCCCTCGGAAGCGCTCCGGGGAGCGTCAAGCCCCTCCCCCTCGGCGCCCTCCGGGTGTGCGGTGGAGGGACACCGACCCCGACCGGCGCGAGCCGGAGAACGGACACAAGCATGCGAGCACTCACCTGGCAGGGCATCGAGAAGGTCTCGGTCGAGACCGTCCCCGACCCCCGCATCCAGCAGCCGACCGACGCGATCGTCCGGATCACCTCGACCGCGATCTGCGGCTCCGACCTGCACCTCTACCGCCTCCTCGGGCCCTACATCGACCGCGGGGACGTGCTCGGCCACGAGCCGATGGGCGTCGTCGAGGAGGTGGGCTCCGGAGTCACCACCCTGAAGCCCGGCGACCGCGTCGTCGTGCCCTTCAACATCGCCTGCGGCGAGTGCTTCATGTGCCGCCGAGGGCTGCAGTCGCAGTGCGAGACGACGCAGGTCACCGAGTACGGCTCGGGAGCGGCGCTCTTCGGCTACACGAAGATGTACGGCCAGGTCCCCGGAGGGCAGGCCGAGCTGCTCCGCGTGCCGCTGGCCGACTACAACACGATCGTCGTCGGCACGGACCTGCCGGACGAGCGCTACCTCTTCCTCAGCGACATCGTGCCCACCGCGTGGCAGGGCGTGGAGTACGCGCAGGTGCCCGACGGCGGGACCCTGGTCGTCTTCGGACTCGGCCCGGTCGGCCAGTTCGCGGCGCGGATCGGCGCCCACCGCGGCTACCGCGTCCTCGCCGTGGAGCCCGTCGCCGAGCGGCGCGCGATGGCCGAGCGGTACGGCGTGGAGACGTTCGACCTGTCCGATGACATCGCCGCGCAGCTGCGCGA
Source organism: Rathayibacter sp. VKM Ac-2805 (assembly GCF_009834265.1). Lineage (NCBI taxonomy): Bacteria > Bacillati > Actinomycetota > Actinomycetes > Micrococcales > Microbacteriaceae > Rathayibacter > Rathayibacter sp. VKM Ac-2805. Next base: position 172,485 of record NZ_CP047185.1, on the reverse strand, counting down.
CCTCACGGACGGGCGCGGCCCCGACTCCGTCGTCGACGCGGTCGGCATGGAGGCGCACGGCTCGCCGGTCGGCTCGTTCGCTCAGTCGATGGCGGGGCTCCTGCCCGACCCGATCGCCCGCAAGGCGATGGACACGGTCGGCGTCGACCGCCTCGCCGCGGTGCACGCGTCCCTCGACCTGGTCCGCCGCGGCGGCACCGTCTCGCTGAGCGGGGTCTACGGCGGAGAGGCCGACCCGATGCCGCTGAAGTCGATGTTCGACAAGCAGGTGACGGTGCGGATGGGCCAGTGCAACGTGAAGCGCTGGATCGACGATCTGCTGCCGCTGGTGGAGGACTCCTCCGATCCGCTCGGCGTGATGGACCTCGTGACCCACCGGGCGCCGCTCGAGGACGCTCCGGCCCTCTACGAGACCTTCCAGAAGAAGGAGGACGGCTGCATCAAGGTCGTCCTGCACCCCTAGCCGGGGAACAGCGAAGGCGGCGCCCCCCGAGGGGAGCGCCGCCTTCGCGGTACTGCCGAGACCTACTTGAAGACGTCCTTGACGTCCTCGCCGGCCTTCTTGGCCGAGGCCGCGGCCTGGTCCTTCTGGCCTTCGGCCTTCAGGCTGTCGTCGTTCTTGTGGTCGCCCAGGGCTTCCTTCGCCTTGCCGGCGATGTCCTGAGCGGCGTTCTTGATCTTGTCATCGAGCCCCATGGTGGTGCCTCCTTCGCTGATCGTTGGCACGACCGTAGGACCGGGAACTGCCCGCTTCCTGGGAGCGGGAAGGGGCTTGCCCGGGTGCCCGCTGGACTGCGATGATTCGCGCCCTCGACCGGGGCCGGCCGGCCGAGGGCGCGGGATCAGGTCGCCGGGGTGGCGGACTCGGACGGAGCGGACTGCGAGGGCGCGTTCGTGGGCGTCTGCGACGATCCGTCGTCGGCGCTGGTGGGCACCGCGCTCCCCGACTGGTACGGCGTCTGGGCGTCGCCGGTGCAGCCGGCCAGCAGGCCGATCGTCAGGGCGGAGGCGCCGAGCGCCCCGAGGACCCGTGCGGCGCTCACTTGCCCGTCACCGCGTCCTTGACGGCCCCCACTGCCTTCTCGACGATGTTCGGCTTCGGGTCGGTGCCGTAGAGGCGCTCGTCCGGCTGCGTGGGCGGGGGCATCGGGACGTTGCCGCCGGGCTCCGCGACGCGGTAGCTGAACTCTCCCTTGCCGTCCGGGGTCGGGCCCGAGGCCCAGCTGCCCTCGGAGGCCGCTGCTCCGTCCGAGAAGTTGATGTACTCGTACGACACGGAGCGCTCCTCCTTCGAGATCGGGAAGTTCGAGGGCACGGGCAGGTCCTCCTGGCCGCCGAGCACCTCCTGGAAGCGACGGGCGAAGACCGCGTCGGGCTTCGAGGGCGTGGACGTGAACTGGAGTTCCTGACGGTGGAAGAACATGACTGGTTGCCTTTCCGGGGTAGCCGGGCGGATCCGGGTGCGGACGTCCGATGTCTGTCCTCTCGACGGTAGGGAGCCCCGTTCGCGGGTCAGAAGGGGCTTGACGCGGCGGCGGAGCAGTCGATCCACGGGCTCTCGGGCCCCGCCCTCGTGGGCGCGGGATGGTAGCCCCATCGGGGGGTCAGCCGCTATGCCCTTCCCGGTACTCGAGGGCCCGAACAGACTGGCGACGCCGGCACGCATTCATTCCCCACTCGATCCTGGAAGGGACAGACGATGTCGAACATCGATCCCGCTTCACCTCCGTTCGGAGACGGCGCCGCGAACTTCGGCGCGACCGAGACCCCCATCGACAGCGGGGCGCACGTCGCCTCCACGGACACCTCCTCCGGCTCCTCCTCGGGCGGCACGGCCGACTCCGCGAAGGAGAAGGCGAGCGCCGCCGCGGGCACCGCCAAGGACCAGGCCGGCGCCGTCGCCGGCGACGCCAAGCAGGCCGCGAGCGAAGTGCTCTCGACCGGCAAGGACGAGGCCGCCAACGTGGTCCAGGAGGCCAAGGTCCAGGTCAAGGACCTCTACGACCAGAGCCGCACCCAGCTCACCGAGCAGGCCCACGCCCAGAAGGAGAACGCCGCCAAGGGCGCCCGCGCCTTCAGCGACGACCTGACCGCGCTGGCCAACGGCGAGGGCGGCAGCGACAACGCCGCCGCGAAGCTCGTCTCCCAGGCGGCCACCCGCGTGCAGGGTGTGGCCTCGTGGCTCGAGAACCGCGACCCGTCCGAGCTCCTCGACGACGTCCGCGCGTTCGCCCGCCGCCGCCCGGGTGCCTTCATCCTCATCGCCGCGGCGACGGGACTCGTCGGCGGGCGCCTCATCCGCGCCCTGACCGCCGAGGCGAAGGACGAGAAGGAGGCGACGAGCACCCGCACCGACGGGCCCGAGTTCGACGCCCCCGCCTCGACCACCGCGCACTCCGACGCCTCCGCGTACGACGCGCCCGTCGCGTCCGCCTACGGCACCGTCGGCTCGAGCTCCCTCGAGCGCGACTACGCGCCGACCGAGCCCGTCGCCGACCCGCTCGACGGCGGCTTCCCGAACGGCGGCCGGCTGTGACCGACCCGACGGGCGTCCACCGCTCGACGGAGACGCCCGACCAGCGGGCCGGGTCGACGTCGCTGGGCGATCTGCTCGGCGAGGTCTCGCGCGACCTCTCCACGCTGATCCGCCAGGAGATGGCCCTCGCCAAGGCCGAGCTCAAGGAGTCCGCCGGCAAGGCGGGCAAGGGAGCGGGCCTCCTCGGCGGGGCGGGCTACGCCGCGCTGATGGCCGTGCTCTTCCTCTCGATCGCCCTCTGGTGGGGCTTGGGCACTCTGATCGGCAACGGCTGGTCCGGAGTGGTCGTGGCCGTCATCTGGGCGATCGTGGCCGCGATCCTCTACGCGGTGGGCCGCAAGAGCCTGAAGCAGGTCGACGGCGCTCCCGAGACGGTCGACTCCCTCAAGAAGATTCCCGACACCCTCAAGCCGAACGGGGCAGGACGATGACGTACGACGCAGGACAGAACAAGACACCCGAGGAGATCCGGGCGGACATCGAGCGCACGCGCCTGGAGCTCGGCGGAGACGTCGACGCGCTGGCCGAGAAGGTCAGCCCGTCCGCCATCGCGCAGCGTCAGACCGACAAGGTCAAGTCGGCCGTGGGCTCCGTCCGCGACCGGGTGATGGGCTCGGCGCACGACGCCTCCGACTCGCTCTCGAGCGGTGCGGGCTCGGCGAAGGCCAAGGCCGAGGGCAACCCGTTCGCCGTGGGGCTCATCGCCCTCGGCGCCGGACTCCTCGTCGCCTCGCTCATCCCCGCCTCCAGCAAGGAGAAGGAGGCGGCGAGCCGCGTCAAGGAGCAGGCCCAGCCGGTCGTCGACAAGGTGACCGACGCGGCCAAGGAGGCGGCGAGCGAGCTCCGCGAGCCCGCGCAGCAGGCCTTCGCCTCCGTCAAGGAGACCGCGACCGACGCCGCGCAGAACGTCAAGGAGGCGGGCACGTCCGCCACCGACGACGTGAAGGACTCGGCCCGCGAGGCCAAGCACGCCGTCCAGGAGGACGTGCAGCACTGATCCGTCGGCGCTGACAGGGCGGTGGGCCTCCGGGCCCGCCGCCCTTCGTCGTGCCGCCGGGAATACACCGCCGCCCGCGCTCCTTGCCCTCCGTATGCGATCGATCGTCTACTCCCGCACCGGTGACTCCTCCGTCCTCTCCCTCGTCGATCGGGAGGAGCGGGCGCCGGGCGCCGGCGAGGTCCGCGTCCGCGTCCTGGCGTCGGGCGTGAATCCGACCGACTGGAAGGCACGCGCCGACGGCGACCTCGCGTTCGACGAGGTCGTCCCGAACCAGGACGGCGCCGGTGTCGTCGAGGCGGTCGGCGAGGGCGTCGAGGGCCTGGCCGTCGGCGACCGGGTCTGGATGTACCTCTCCGCGCACCGCCGCCCCACCGGTACCGCGCAGGAGTCGGCGGTGCTCGCCGCCGAGCACGTCGTGCGCCTGCCCGAGGGCGTCGGCACCGACGTCGCCGCGAGCCTCGGCGTCCCCGCGATGACCGCCCACCGCGCCCTCACCGTGCACGAGCACGGCCCCTCACGCCTCGCCCCCGGCGCCCTCGCCGGCCGCACCGTCCTGGTCCAGGGTGGCGCCGGAGCCGTCGGGCACGCCGCGATCCAGCTCGCGGTCTGGGCCGGGGCGACCGTCATCGCGACGGTGAGCAGCGACTCCAAGGAGCGGCTCGCCCGTGCGGCCGGTGCGCAGCACGTGCTGCAGTACCCGGACGACGCGCTCGCCGACCGGATCCGCGAGCTCGCCCCCGAGGGCGTCCAGCACGTGGTCGAGGTCGCACCGGCTCAGAACGCCGCGCTCGACGTCGAGGTGCTCGCCAACCACGGCAGCATCGGGTACTACGCGAACAACAACGGCGACGAGTTCACCGTGCCGATCGTCGCGAGCTTCGCGAAGAACGCCCGCTGGCAGGGCCTGCTGCTCTACACCGTGGGCGAGGAGGCGCTGCAGGCCGCGGCCGAGGACATCACCGCGGCGCTCGCCGACGGCGCGCTCCCGGTGGGCGAGGAGGCGGGCCTCCCGCTGACCTGGTTCCCGCTCGAGGAGACCGCGGCCGCCCACGACGCGGTCGAGCAGGGCGCGACGGGCAAGGTGCTCATCCGCGTCGCCGACTGACCGGGAGGGCTCGCCTCCGATCGACGACCGGCCGGATCATCCCCGGAGCGGGGGCGAGCCCGGGACGGTCGAGCGGTCGGCCAGGCCGGCCACGAGCTCGGCGAGCGCCTCCTCGGCCGTGCGGGTCGGCGCCCAGCCGAGCTCGGCGCGGGCGCGCTCGGTCGACATCACCGGGACGTTGCCCGCGATGTCGAGCCAGCCCGCGTCGGTGCGCTGCAGGCGCAGGTGCCAGGTCGCGGTGACGACGGAGCGGAGCAGCCCGAACGGCACCGTGACCAGGCGGGCGCCGAAGGCGTGCGCCAGCCGCTCCGGAGTGAGGACCGGCTCGGCCGCGATGTTGAAGGCCCCGCCGGCGCGCCGGTCGAGCGCGCGCCAGAAGGCGTCGGCCACGTCGTCGGCGTGCACGCCCTGGAAGACGATGCTTCTCGGCAGCGGAAGGACCGGGATCCGGACCGCCTTCAGCCACCGCGTCGGGTAGTGGGGTCCGGCGAAGAGCCCGGCGATCTCGGTCGCCGCTCCGCGCTGGAAGACGAGCCCCGGGCGCAGGCGCGTGACGACGATCTCGGGGTGCCGCTCCTCGAAGGCGTCGAGCTGCCGCTCGTTCGCGGCCTTGTGGCGGCTGTAGGTCGAGGTGTGCAGGCCGCCCGTGGGCCAGTCCTCGGTCACCCGGATCGACTTCGGCGCGGCGCTGTAGGCGCCCACGGACGAGGCGACGGCGACCTGGCCGACTCCCGCGGCGGCGACCGCCTCGAGCACGGCCGCAGTGCCTCCGACGTCGACCAGCCGCTGGAACGGCTCGTCGTGGCTGGGCTGCAGCGCCCAGGCGAGGTGCACGACGGCGTCGACGCCGGCGAAGGCCTCGCGGAGCCGCCGCGGGGCGACGCTCGACGCGAGGTCGATCTCGACCCAGCGCACGTCGCGGTACTCCTCCGAGCGGAGCCGAGGGGCCCGGCGGGCGATGCCCACGATCTCCTCCACCCCGGCCTCGCCGTGCAGGCGCCGCAGCAGGGCCGTCCCCAGGTTGCCGGTCGCCCCGACGATCGCGATCCGCATGGCGTCATCCCTCCGGGAGCGGCGCACGCCGGCCCCCTCCTCCGAGGCTAGGCAGGGGCGCCGCCGCGGAGGAGCCGCTTGACAGCGGGCACGACGGGACGCTCGGCGGAGACCGCCGGCGGCCGGCGGGGTGAACGCTCCTCCCCAGGGTGGATGCGGCCTAGACCACGGCGGGAGCGGGCGCATCCCCCCGCGCGGCCGGCCGCCGATCCCTAGCCTGGGACGATGCTGCCGACACCGCCCCGCCGCGTCCTCCCCGTGCGACACGAGGTCGAGGGCGTCACGCTGCGGACGGTCGACACCGGTCCGGCCGGGGCGGGCGCGGTGTTCGTCCTGATCCACGGGATCGGGATGTCGCACCACACCTTCTCGCCGCTCGCCGCCCGCCTGAAGCGGCACGGCCGGGTGATCGGCGTCGACCTCGCCGGCTTCGGCCCGAATACGCGCCCGCGGCGGAGGATCGGCCTCGAGGACCACGCGCGGCAGGTCGAGCAGGTCCTCCGCGGACTGGGCGTCTCGCGCGCGGTCGTCGTCGGGCACTCGATGGGGTCGCAGGTGGCGGTCGAGCTGGGGCTGCGCGCGCCCGGCCTGGTCGACGGCGCGGTGCTCATCGGGCCGGTGGTGGATCCGCAGCGGCCCGGAGCGGTCCGCCAGGGGCTCGCGCTGCTGCGGGACTGCCTCGGCGAGCCGGTGGGCGTCGACGCGATCCTGCTGGCCGACTACCTGCGCGGCGGCCTGCGCTGGTACCTGCGCCAGCTGCCCGAGATGCTGCGGCATCCGGTCCAGGTGCGCGTCGCCGAGCTGGAGGTGCCGGTCCTCGTCGCCCGCGGCCGCGACGATCCGATCGCCACCCGGGACTGGTGCGAGCGGCTCACGGCCCACGCGCGCGAGGGGCGGCTCGTCGAGTTCGCCGGCTCGCGCCACGTCGTCCCCCGCACCGAGCCCGGAGCGCTCGCCCGCGAGATCCTCCGCTTCGCCGCCGCGCTCGGCGAGAGGCCCGCCGCCCCGCTCCCCCTCCGGTCGGAGCCGGCCGCATGAGTCGGCTCCGGCGCCTGGTCCGCGACGCCGTCTGGTGGATCCGCGACTACGCCTACGCCGTCGCCTGGCAGGTGCGCGGCGTCCTCTCGCGCCGTGCCCCGGACGACTACCTCGACGGCGACCGGCGGCCCGTCGTGGTCCTGCCGGGGATCTGGGAGACCTGGTCCTTCCTCCGCCCGATCATCGATCCGCTGCACGAGCGCGGGCACCCTCTCCACGTGCTGACGAGCCTCGGCCGCAACGGCCGCCCGGTCGCCCGGACGGCCGAGGACGTGGCCGCCTACCTCGCCGAGCACGGGCTCCGCGACGTGGTGATCGTCGCCCACAGCAAGGGCGGACTGATCGGCAAGTACGTGATGACCGAGCTCGACCCGGACGGCCGGGTCGACCGGATGGTCGCCGTGGCGACTCCGTTCGGAGGCTCCCGCTACGCGCCCTACCTGGTCCTCCGGAGCCTGCGCGCCTTCTCGCCGCGCGACGCCACGACCCTGCTGCTGTCGAGCCGCTCCGGAGCGAACGCGCGGATCACGTCCGTGTTCGGCCTCTTCGATCCGCACATCCCCGAGGGCAGCATGCTCGAGGGCGCGGTCAACGTCCGGATCGAGACCGGCGGGCACTTCCGCATCCTGAGCGACCCCGAGACGCTCACCGCGGTCGTCACGGCGGTCTCGGCGGAGGAGCGCGCCGACGGAGAGGCGCCCTGACGACGGCGGAACCCCTCCGTAGCAACCCGCGTCGCCGCGGCGGAACCCCCTGGCGCCTCCGGCCCGCGAGGCGGAGCGTGGAGCCATGCCCGCCTCCTCCACCGGCCCGACCGAGCTCCTCCTCGTCCGTCACGGCGAGAGCCTCGCCAACATCGCGGCGAGCGCCGCCGAGGCCTCGGGGGCGCACGAGATCGCCGTCGACCGCCGCGACCCCGACGTCGAGCTCTCCCCCGCCGGCGAGGACCAGGCGCGCGCGCTCGGCCGCTGGCTGGCCGAGGAGGCGCGACCCGCCTCCGCCTGGACGTCGCCCTACCGCCGCGCCTCCGCGACCGCCCGCCTCGCCCTCGGCGAGGCCGGCATCGACCTGCGGCTGCGCCCCGACGAGCGCCTGCGCGACCGCGACCTCGGCGTCACCGACCGCCTCACCTCCGCCGGCGTGCGGGCCCGGATGCCCGAGGAGGCGGCGCGGCGCGAGTGGCTCGGCAAGTTCTACTACCGGCCGCCGGGAGGCGAGGCCTGGACGGACCTCGCGCTCCGCGTCCGCGCCTTCGTCGACCACCTCGCCGTCGCCGCGCCTCCCGGGCCGGCGATCCTCTTCTGCCACGACGCGGTCGTCCTCGTCCTCCGCTACGTCCTCGAGGGCCTCTCCGAGCACGAGCTGCTCGACATCGGCGCCTCGACGCCCGTCGCCAACGGCTCCGTCACGCGTCTCGTCCGCGACGGCGACGCGTGGCGCCTCGAGCTCTTCAACCGCACGTCCCACCTCGAGCGCTCCGGCGCACCCGTCACCCGGCACGACGACCGCGCAGCCGGAGAAGGAGACCCTCATGAGTGACCTCGTCTCCCGCGCCCTGCTCGAGCAGCGCTGGCCCCTCCCGGAGCCCGGAGGCTCGAAGCACTCCCGCGGCGACGTGGTCGTCGTCGGCGGCGCCCGCAAGACGCCCGGCGCCGCGATCCTCGCGGGGATCGCCGCGCTGCGGACCGGCGCGGGGCGCATCACGCTCTGCGTCGCCGAGTCGGTCGCGTCGGCCACCGCAGTCGCGCTACCCGAGTGCGGAGTGGTCCCGCTCGCGGAGACGCGCACCGGCTCCGTCTCGGGCAGCGGGCTCGACGTCCTGGCCGGCGAGCTCTCCTCCGCCGACGTCGCCCTGATCGGACCCGGCCTGGACGACCCGCGCGCGACCGCCGCGACCCTCCGCGCCCTCGCTCCGCTCCTCGACGACGTGCCGGCCGTGCACCTCGACGCCTTCCCGCTCGGAGTCCTGCCCGGGCAGCGCCGTCTCGCGCGGAGGCTCGCGGGCCGGCTCCTGCTGACCCCGAACTCGGAGGAGGCGTCCCGGCTCCTCGGCGAGGAGGTCGACGACGTCGAGCGGGCCGCCCTCGCGGTCGCCGAGCGCTACGGCGCGGTGGTGAGCCTGTTCAACACGATCGCCTCGCCCGACGGCGACGCGGTGCGGATCGAGGGCGAGCACCCCGGGCTGGCCACCGCGGGCAGCGGCGACGTGCTCGCCGGAGCGACGGCGGGCCTGCGCGGGCGCGGCGTCGATCCGATGGGCGCGGCCGCGTGGGGCGCGTTCCTGCACACGGAGGCGGACTCGCGCCTCTCCGCGCGGATCGGCCCGGCCGGGTACCTCGCGAGCGAGATCCCGGGGGAGTTCCCCCGCGTGCTGGCGGGCTGAGCGGCGCGGGTGCGCTGAGGACGGCAGTCGTTCCGAGGCGGGCCGGCGGTGCGAGCGCCCCGGACCGAGCCGGCGGCGTGAGCGGCGGCGATCACCGTGACCGCGGCGTCGACCTCAGTGCGCGACGTCGGCGACCGAGAACGCCACTCCCGGCGTGATCAGGATCGAGGTCTCGCGAGGCTCGCCCTCGCCCTGGTTCACCGTGATCCAGCGCGACGCGGAGCCGTCCAGGGCGCGGTCGATGCTCTCGCGCACCTCCGCGGCCGACGTCTCGCTCAGGCTGAACGGCGCTCCGCCGTAGATGATCTCGACGCGCTTCACAGCATGCTCTCCTCGCTCTGACGGGCGGTCCCGTGGGGCTCCTCGCTGATCCGCAGCCCGTGCGCCGTGTGCGAGTCGGCGAGCAGCTGTCGGATCCAGTCCGGGTTGATGTTCGGGGCACGGCCGCCGTGGTACTTGAAGCGCAACGGGATGGCGGGGTGCAGCCAGATCGACGTGCGTCCGTCGCCGACCGCCTGCGAGTCCTTCCACGAGAAGTAGAAGGACTCGTTGCGCGCGAGCTTCGAGCCGATCACGATCTGCAGGTGCGCCAGCAGACGGTCGTCGAAGTCGGCCTCGAGGGTCGAGTCGTAGATCAGTCGCCCCATCAGGCGGTTCTCCGTTCGGGAAGTCGCCCGTCCGCGAAGGATCGGGCGGAGTCGTGAGTGTCGATCCTACCGGCGCCCCGGATGCTCACCAGGAGTCGTCCTCGCCGTGGAAGTGCGGGATCTCGGTGTCGACGGCGGAGAGGGGCCCGGCGCCGCCGTCCTCCTCGGCCACGGGGTGCGAGACACCCAGGCGAGCCGTCTCGCGGGTGAAGCGCTCGACGAGCTCCTCGTCGAGCAGCTCCTCGGCTCCGTCGTCCTCGGACTCCGAGAACAGCTGGCTCGCCGGTCCGATCAGCAGCGCCGCCCGTCCGGGCCGGCCGGACTCCTGGCGGATCGGGATGTCGACCGTGATCGACCCCTTGGTGAGCGCCAGCGCCTCCGCGTAGGCCAGCAGCGACCGCGCGATGGCGGTACCCGTCAGTACGGAGCTGCCGGCGTAGTGGATGCGTTCCATGCCTTATTCCTACTCCTCGGGCGGCCGCCCGGTCAGCGGTTGCGCGGGCGAGGCGGGGAGCGCTAGCGCCGCGTCGATCCGGCGGTCGAGCGCGTCGCGGACGGCCGGCCACTCGGCCGCGAGGATCGAGTGGACGGCCGTGTCGCGCCACGAGCCGTCGGCCCGCCGCTGGTCGTGGCGGAGCACCCCCTCGAACACGGCGCCGAGGCGGAGGATCGCGGCCCGCGAGCGCGCGTTCACCGCATCCGCTTGGAGCTTCACCCGCTCGTAGCCGCTGTCGAAGGCGAGCCCGAGCACCAGCCGCTTCGCCTCCGGGTTCACGACGGTGCCCCACGTCTCGGGCGCGTAGGCCGTCCAGCCGAGGTGGGCCGCCTCGCGCGCCTCGTCGAAGTCGGCCAGCGAGGTCGTGCCGACGACGCGTCCCTCCTGCAGCACGGCGAACGGCAGGCCCGTGCCCCAGGGGTAGTAGCGGTCGACGAAGGCGCGGAACTCCTCCGGGGTGCCGGGGAGGCCGGACGGTCCTCCTCCGTAGCCGCCGGCGAACACCTCCGGACGCCCGATCGCCCGCCCGAGCGGCTCGACGTGCTCGACGGCGAGCGGCTCGAGGACGATCGAGCGGCCGACGAGCGTGACGGGACCGGGGCGGCGGGGACTGCTCATGCGATCAGTGTGGGGCACCGTGCCAGCATGGCTCCATGAGCACCGCCGCGCTGTTCGAGTCCGCCGCCGCCGCCCTCGTCGGCCTGCTCGCGCAGGTGCGGGAGGACCAGTGGGAGCAGCCGGGGCTCGGTGTCTGGGACGTCCGCGGCCTCGCGGGACACGCCTCGCGGGCGGTGCTGACCGTCGAGGCGTACCTCCTCGCTCCGGAGCCGCCCGAGCCGACCATCGAGGACGCGCTCGACTACTACGCCGCGCTGGCCGGGAACGTCGCCGACCCCGCGGCGGTGGCGCGGCGCGGGGTCGAGGCGGGGCTGCTGCTCGGCGACAGGCCGGCTCAGGCGCTGGCGGAGGCGGCGGGCCGCGCGGTCGAGCTGGTCGCCGCCCAGCGTCCCGGCCGCCTCGTCGCCGTGGGCGGCCACGCGATCGAGCTGGACGAGTACCTCCGGACCCGGCTGCTCGAGCTGGTCGTGCACACGCTCGACCTCTCGCGGGCCACCGGGATCCCGCACGTGCTGCCCGGCGAGGCCGTCGAGGCGTGCTGCGCGCTGACCGGCGGGCTGGCCGCTCGAGCCGGACGCGGCGAGGAGCTCCTGCTCGCGCTGAGCGGGCGGGAGCCCCTCGCCGCGGGGTTCTCGGTGGTGTGAGGGCGCCGGCCCTCCGGCTGCGGGTTCTGCGCGGCGCCGGCCCTTCGGCCACCGGGTCCTCCGTGGTGAGGGCGCTGATCCTAGGGCCGCGGGTTCTACGTGGTGCCGGTCCTCAGGCCACGGCGAGAGCGGCGACCGGCGACACCTTCGTGGCGCGGCGGGCGGGCAGCACGGCCGAGACGACCGTGATCACGACACCGACCACGAGCACCGCCACCAGGATCGGCACCGGGACGGTCGGCGGGATCAGTCCGATGCCCGGCAGCGAGCCGAACACCGAGATCGCGCCGCACCAGCCGTAGACGATCCCGAGCACGATGCCGAGCACCGCGGCAGCGATGATCATCTGCGCCGCCTCGAGCACCACCATCGACCGCACCTGCGAGCCGGTGAAGCCGAGCGCGCGGAGCAGGCCCAGCTCGCGCCGGCGCTGCAGCACGCTGAGCGACAGCGTGTTGACCATGCCGACGGCGGCCAGGACGACCGAGAAGCCGAGCAGGACGCTCATCACCGCGGTGCTCACCTGGATGAACTGCTCGAACGCCGCGATCACCTCGGGATTCGTCTCGCCCGAGCGCTCCATGATCGTGCCGAAGGTGGCGGCGGCGACCGCGAACATCGTGACCAGCGACACTCCGATGACCAGTCCGATGACGGCGCGGGCGCTGCGCGCCGGATTGCGGACGGCGTTGGCCGACGCCAGTCGGGCGACGGGGCCCCGGCCGAAGGCGCGGCCCACGAGGGCCGTGAGCGGAGGGAGCAGGACGGGCGCCCCGAGGATCACGCCGGTGAAGGACGCCATGCCTCCGACCAGCCCGAGGAGGACGCCGCCGGGGTTGGCGAGCCCGAACACCACACCGGCGGCGAGCAGCAGCGCGCCGACCACGACGAAGACGATCGCCGTGACGTTGCGGGCGGTGCGGCCTCGCAGCTCCTCGTAGCGGGGCTCGGCGGAGGATCCGGCGGCCTGCGACGGCGCGACCGCGAGCACGCGGCGCGATCCGGACCACGAGGCGATGACTGTCGAGGCGACCACGGCGATCAGCGGCAGCACGAGGCCGGGCGAGACGAGCGGGTAGTCGAAGCGGGGCAGGGTGCCGCTCCGGATGGCGAGCTCCGCGGCGAGCGCCACGAGAGCGACGCCGGCGACCAGGCCGATCGCCGCTCCGAGGAGCCCCTGCAGGAGGCCCGTGCGGACGATCCCGCTGCGCAGCGACCGGCCGGAGGCGCCGAGCAGGCGCAGCAGGGCGATCTCGCGGGTGCGCCCGGCGATGACGGTCGAGACCGCGTTGGCCGTGACGATCCCGCCCACGAACACCGCGATGCCGAAGAAGACGGCGCCGACCATCCCGAGCATGAGGGCGACCTGGCCGATGCCGTCGATCCCCGCTGCCGCGAAGGCCGCGACCATGTCGGCGATGACCTGCACGAGCACGGCGCCGAACGCCGCGGCGAGTGCGGCGACGGTGACGATGGCGCCCCCGCCCTGGCTCGAGCCCGTGCGCACGCCGCTCACGCCGCGCCCTCCATCGTGAGCATCGCGCGCGAGATCTCCTCGGCGCTCATCCCGCGGCGGTCGTCGACCACGGCCCCGTCGCGGAGGAAGACGATGCGGTCGGCGTAGGCCGCCGCGATCGGGTCGTGGGTGACCATGGCGATCGACTGGCCGTACTCGCGGGTGGAGGCCCGGAGCAGGCTGAGGACCTCGCGGCCGGTGCGCGAGTCCAGGTTGCCGGTGGGCTCGTCGGCGAAGATCAGCTGCGGCCGGGTGGCGAGGGCGCGGGCGATCGCCACGCGCTGCTGCTGCCCGCCCGAGAGCTCATGGGGCCGGTGCGTGAGGCGCTCGCGGAGCCCGAGGGACTCGATCAGCCGGGCGATCCACTGCTCCTCGTCGCCGGTCACGGAGCGGCCGTCGAGCTCGAACGGGAGGCGGATGTTTCCGCGCACGTCGAGCGTGGGGACGAGGTTGAAGGCCTGGAAGACGAAGCCGACGCTGCGGCGGCGGAGCACGGTCAGCTCGGCGTCGCTCATCGAGGTGATCTCGGCGTCCCCGAGGAACACGCGGCCGGAGGAGGCGGTGTCGAGGCCGGCGAGGACGTGCATGAGCGTCGACTTGCCGGATCCGCTGGGGCCCATCACCGCGGTGAACTCGCCCCGCTCGATCGAGAGCGTGACGTCGTCGAGGGCGACGACGGGCGGCGTGCTGCCGTAGAGCTTGCGCACGCCCTCGACGCGCGCCACGACGGAGGAGGTCTGGTTCTGCATGTCCTCGACGCTACGGAGGCACCCGTGTCGCCGGCGTCGTCCGCAGTGGCTCGCGGCGTCATCCCTCCGGCGGACCCGCGGTGGTCCTGCGGGGTCAGCGGGGCCGGAGTCCCGCCCGGCGGAGGGCGAGGGCCGCCAGCGCGGCGGTGACGGCGGGGTCGCCGGTCCGCCAGCCCGCGGCGGCGTCCGGGTGCGCGGCGAGGATGTCGCGGGGGGACGCCTGGGTGAGCGCGCGCAGGGCCAGCAGCTCGGTTCCGCCGCCGGTCGAGCCGAGGGCGCGCAGCTCGGCGGTCCGGCGGGCGAAGCGGAGCCGGGGCCGGAGCCAGAGCACGGCCAGGAGCAGGAGCGGGAGACCCCCGACGGCGAGCCCGGCGACCACGGCCAGGGCGCTCGCGAGCTGCTGCTGGTCGCGTCCGGCGGCGGCCAGCACGGAGCCGGCCCCGCTCGCCTCGTCGAACGGCGCGCGCACGGCGTCGCCGAGCAGGGGGATGCCGCCGAGGGTGGTCCCGGCGTCGCTCATGGTCGAGCCGAAGCCGCTGCCGGCGCTCTCCAGCCGACGGCCGATCTCGGCCAGGCCGGCGATCAGCGAGCCGACCGCGATCCCCGCGGCGATCGCCACGACGGCCACGCCGAGAGCGAGGGCGTCGGCCAGGATCTGCCGCGCGCGGACGGCCGGGAGGTCGGCGTAGATCTGCATGCGCCGATTATCCGGCGCGCTCGGCGGCGTTCGTGTCCACACCGCAGGAAGGATTCGTCGACAGGGCCCGGGATCCGCGTCTCTCCGCGAGGTCACCGATATTCTTGCTCCGTTGTGACCACGTCGGCCGCCTCCGAGAGGGCTGCCCGGCCCGGCTCCTCGCCGCTTCTAGTCGAGCAGGTCGTGCAGCACGACGACCTGCTCGCGCTCCGGCCCGACGCCGATCGCCGAGAACCGGGCACCGCTCATCGCCTCGAGCGCGCGCACGTAGTCCTGCGCGGTCTGCGGCAGGTCCGAGAACTCGCGGCAGCCGGAGATGTCCTCCTGCCAGCCGGGGAACTCCTCGTAGATCGGCTTCGCGTGGTGGAAGTCGCTCTGCGAGACCGGGACCTCGTCGTGGCGCACGCCGTCGACGTCGTAGGCGACGCAGACGGGGATGGTCTCGAGGCCCGAGAGCACGTCGAGCTTCGTGAGGACGAAGTCGGTGACGCCGTTGATCCGCGCCGAGTAGCGGGCGATCGGGGCGTCGTACCAGCCGCAGCGGCGCGGGCGGCCTGTCGTGGTGCCGAACTCGAAGCCCTGCCGGCGGAGGTACTCGCCCCACTCGTCGAAGAGCTCGGTCGGGAACGGTCCGGCGCCGACGCGGGTCGTGTACGCCTTGATGACCGCGATGACGCGGTCGATGCGGTTCGGCGCGACTCCGGAGCCGGTGGCCGCTCCTCCCGAGGTCGCGTTGGAGGAGGTGACGAACGGGTAGGTGCCGTGGTCGACGTCGAGCATCGTGGCCTGGCCGGCCTCGAACAGCACCGTTTTGCCCGCGTCGAGCGCCTGCGAGAGGACCAGCGACGTGTCGGCGACCATCGGGCGCAGGCGCTCGGTGTACTGCAGCAGGTCCTCCAGCACCTGCTCGACCAGGATCGCGCGGCGGTTGTAGACCTTCACCAGCAGGTGGTTCTTCTGGTCGAGGGCGCCCTCGACCTTCTGACGGAGGATGTTCTCGTCGAAGAGGTCCTGGATGCGGATGCCGACGCGGTTGATCTTGTCGGCGTACGCCGGGCCGATGCCGCGGCCGGTGGTGCCGATCTGGCGCTTGCCGAGGAAGCGCTCCGTCACCTTGTCGAGGGTGCGGTGGTAGCTGGTGATGACGTGCGCGTTGGCGCTGACGAGCAGCTTCGACACGTCGACGCCGCGGGCGCTCAGCGCCTCGAGCTCGTGGAACAGCACCTCGATATCGACGACGACGCCGTTCGCGATGACCGGGACGACGCCCGGGGTGAGGATGCCGGAGGGGAGCAGGTGCAGGGCGTACTTCTCGTCGCCCACGACGACGGTGTGCCCGGCGTTGTTGCCGCCGTTGAACTTCACGACGTAGTCGACGCGGCTGCCGAGGAGGTCGGTGGCGCGTCCCTTGCCCTCGTCGCCCCACTGGGCGCCGGTGATGACGATTGCTGGCATGGCGTGTCCTTCTCGACGGGAGGGGCGGGGGTGGGCGGGTGCGGCGCGGCAGTCGTGCCGCCTCCGCGCGACCAGCCGCTCGATTCTAGCGGAGGGGCCGGAGGACGCCTCCAGCGCTCGGGGTCGGCCCCGCGGACTCCCCCGGCTCCGGGCCGGCACCGCGGACGCATCGCCGAGCAATGCTCTCGATCCCGTCATGCGCAGTTCACACGCGGCGCATAGATTCGAGGACGTTCACACTCCACTCATCACGCGAACAGGACCACGATGCGCAGACTCCGCGCCGCAAGCCTCCTCGCCGTCGTCGCACTCGGAGCCGCCACCGCCGCTCCGATCGCCTCGGCCGCCCCTCTCGACGACGGCGTCGAGCTCACCCTGGTGTCGACGACCGACACGCACGGGCACGTCTACGACTGGGACTACTTCGCGAACGCGCCGTACCCGGCCGACGGTGCGCTCGGCCTCACCCGCGTCGCGACCGAGGTCGACCGCCTCCGCGCCGAGAAGGGCGAGGAGTCCGTGCTCGTCATGGACAACGGCGACGCGATCCAGGGCACGCCGCTCACCTACTACTACGGCCTCGGCGACGGCGCCGCAGGCGTCCTCTCCGGCGAGACGACGCACCCGATGGCCACCGCGTTCAACACCATCGGCTACGACGCGCAGGTCGTCGGCAACCACGAGTACAACTACGGGCTCGACATGCTCAGCGCGTACGAGGGCGACCTGAACGCCCCGCTGCTGGGCGCGAACGTCGTCGACGTCGCCACCGGCAAGCCGTACCACGACCCCTACACGCTGATCGAGCGCGAGATCGACGGCAAGACGGTCACCGTCGGCGTCCTCGGCCTCGTCACTCCCGGCGTCCGCGTCTGGGACAAGCAGTACGTCGACGGCGTCCTCGAGTTCCAGGACATGGTCGCCGCCGCGAAGCAGTGGGTCCCGATCGTGCAGGAGCAGGCGGACGTGGTCGTCGTCCTCGCGCACACCGGCCAGGGCACGGTGCCGGACGCCGAGTACGACGCCGCCGACCTCAACGAGGACGTCGTCAACAACATCGCGACGCAGGTCCCCGGGATCGACGTGGTCGTCGCCGGCCACAGCCACAAGGACCTGCCGCAGACGCTGTTCACCAACGTCGCCGGCGAGCAGGTGCTGGTCACCCAGCCCGAGTTCTGGGCGCAGGGCCTCACCGAGGTCACCCTGAACCTGGTGCCGGACGCCGCGGGCGGCCTCGAGGTCGACTGGTCGGCCGGGAACGCACCCGTCACGCAGCCCGTCTACGCGAAGGACATCGCCGAGGAGTCGCCCGCACTGGTCGACGCCCTCGCCGAGCAGCACGCCGCCACGATCGAGTACGTGAACACCCCCGTCGCCGACTCGGTCGAGGAGCTCTCGGCCGCGACCTCGCGCTACGAGGACACCCCGATCATCGACTTCATCAACACCGTCCAGGCCGAGACCGTCGAGACGGCGCTCGAGGGCACCGAGTGGGCCGACCTGCCGGTGATCTCGCAGGCGTCGCCGTTCTCGCGCACCGCCGTCTTCCCGAAGGGGCAGGTCAGCATCCGCGACATCGCGGGACTGTACATCTACGAGAACACCCTCCGCGGAGTGGAGCTGACCGGAGCCGAGGTGCGCGACTACCTCGAGTTCTCGGCCCGCTACTTCGTGCAGACCGCCGAGGGCGCCGTGTTCGACCCCGAGACCGGCACCAACGCGACGACCGAGGACCGCCCCGACGGCATCCCGGACTACAACTACGACGCGATCTCTGGCCTGGACTACGTGGTCGACGTCTCCCAGCCCGCCGGCTCGCGGATCCGCGGTCTCGCCCACGCCGACGGGACCCCGGTCGCCGACGACGAGCGCTTCGTGATGGCGGTCAACAACTACCGCCAGAGCGGCGGAGGCGCCTACCCGGCCGTCGCGCAGGCACCGCTCGTCTACGACGAGCGTCTCGAGATCCGCCAGCTCCTCATCGACTGGTCGACCGCCCGCGGCGTGATCGACCAGGCCGACTTCTACGACCCCAACTGGTCGCTGACGACGGAGCCCGCCGCCGAGGTCCCGGTCACCCCGGCGCCGACCGAGCCCGGCACCCCGACGGAGCAGCCCACCACCGCTCCGTCGCCGCACCCCACCACCACGGCGGCCCCCGTCGCGGGAGGCTCCGGCCCGGGCTCGCTCGCGAACACCGGCGCCGACGCGGCCGGCCTGATCGGCGGAGCCCTCGTGCTGCTGCTGTCGGGTCTCGCGCTGGTCGTCGCGCGACGCCGCCTCGCGGCCTAGCCGAGCAGGGCACGGGCGGCGGTCGGCGGGGTCTCCCGCCGGCCGCCGTTCGCCGTTCCGGAGGATCGCGGGACGATCGGGCCGCGGACCGGCGGCTCAGTCGCCGCGGCGTCGCGACCGGCGGGCCCGCCAGGCCGAGAACGCGCCGGTGGACCAGAGCGCCCAGATCACCAGCAGGGGCTGGAAGACGAGCCGCACCGCGCGCGCCGCGTCCGTCTCGAGGCCGAACGCCGGCGTCCGCGTCACCAGCTGCGAGATGTTCCCGGGGAAGACCGCGACGAAGAACGCGGCCACCACGACTCCCACGATCACGCGCCACCGCACGAGCACGACGAGCGCGAGCCCGAGCGCGATCTCGACGACGCCCGACGCGACGACCACCAGGTCCGGGTCGGCCGGCAGCCACGGCGGGACCTGCGCCTGGAAGGCCTGACGCGCGACCGTCAGGTGCGCCGTGCCGGCCGTGACGAGCAGCAGGCCCAGGAGGATGCGGGCGAGAGTGCGCGGGAGGGAGCGGCGTCCTCCGTCGTGAGCTGTGGCGGCGGTCATGCCCCCAGTCTGCGCTCGGAGCCCGCTCGCGCCGACCGCGAGCGCGTTCCGGCGGCGCCCCGTATCCTCGTTACCGCCCCGTCCGCAGACCGTGAAACGAGTTCCATGAGCACCCTGCCCCGCCTGATGGCCTTCGACCTCGACGACACCCTCGCCGCCTCGAAGTCCCCCGTCGACCCGGCGATGGCCGACCTCTTCGTGAAGCTGCTCCAGGCCACCGAGGTGTGCATCATCTCGGGCGGCCAGATCGGCCAGTTCCGGATGCAGGTGCTCGACCGCCTCGAGGGCGCCGACCCCGAGGTCCTCGCGAAGCTGCACCTCATGCCCACCTGCGGCACGCAGTACTACCGGTACGAGAACGGCGACTGGGCGCAGATCTACGCCGAGAACCTCACCGAGGACGAGAAGTCGCGCGCGCTCGCCGCCGTCGAGGAGAAGGCGAAGGAGCTCGGCTACTGGGAGTCCGAGACCTGGGGCCCGATCCTCGAGGACCGCGACTCGCAGATCACCTTCTCGGCCCTCGGCCAGTCCGCGCCCGTCGAGGTCAAGCAGGCCTGGGACCCGGACGGCGAGAAGAAGAACACCCTCCGCGAGGCCGTGCAGGCCGTGCTCCCCGACCTCGAGGTCCGCTCCGGCGGCTCGACGTCGGTCGACATCACCCGCAAGGGCATCGACAAGGCGTACGGGATGAACAAGCTCACCGAGCTGACGGGCATCCCTCTCGACGACATGATCTTCGTCGGCGACCGCCTCGACCCCGACGGCAACGACTACCCCGTCAAGGCGATGGGCGTCGAGTGCTTCGCCGTCGAGGGCTGGCACGACACCGCCGCATACCTCCGCTCCTACGGCCTGTAGCCGCTCCGCGCGAGACGTTCCGGGATCCCCTGCTGCGGCGGGGGATTCCGTGCATCCGGGGGTCGTCGCAGGCCTCGGGCGCTGGACGTCGTGGGCGGTGCGCGTCCAGCTGCCGTCAGGCGTCGGCGCCCCCTCGCGGGTCCTGTGCACCCACGCGTCCAGGCACTGCGCGCGCGGGCACCGTCAGGCGTCCGGTGCTCCGTCGGGGCCTCGGGCGCAGCGCGTCCGGGCTCAGCCGGTTCGGGGGTCTGCGCGTCCGGGTCCTCGTGTCCCGGCCGCTGTCAGACGTCCTCGTTCAGCGATCCGGACGCCGTGCCGTCGAGGGCGAGGCGGAGCCGTTTCGGCAGGTTCGCGACCACGATCGCGTGCGACTCCTCGATGAGCTCGAGCACCAGCTCGGGCTCGACGGTCCCGCCGGCGTCGACGGTGACCCAGTGCTTCTTGTTCAGGTGGTAGCCGGGCTCGATCCCGTCGACCCCCGCGACCAGGTGCACCACGTTCTCGGGCAGCGCCTTCACGCTCACGACCGGCCGCCCGAACCGCTCCGACTCGAGCGCGAAGACCTTCCCCGCGACCTTCCACACCCGGATCCCCTCCCCGAACGGGAACCCCGCCTCCGCCCCCGGAAGCCCTTCGAGAAGCCGCTCCACCGCCCCGCCGTCCATCCCCCCATCCTGCCGCAGGCACGGCCCCCGCACTCCCCCCGGACCAGGCTCGTGCCGCAGGCACGGCCCCCCGCTCAAGCCCCCCGCGGCCGCTCGTGCCCCGGCACGGCGCCCCGCGCTCGTGCCGCAGGCACGGCGCCCACCCCACCAGCACAGGGCTAGGCGGCGTCCGGGTGCGGTTCTGGCAAGGCGGAGGAGGAAGCCGTAGCGGCGCTACGGCGCCCGACGACAACGCCGCCAGAACCGCACCCGGGCGGCGCCTAGTCGTTGCCGAGGATGATGATGGCGGCGGTAGGGGGTAACGCGTCCTCGTGGTACCGCTCGATCTCCTCGATGGCGATCGGGTCGGCCTGCTGGAGGAACTGGGTGAGGCGGGTGACCTCCTCGGTCTCGCCGATGGAGTCGGCGGCGCGGCGGAGGGCGTAGAGGGAGAGCAGGAATCCGCGGTTGGGTCCGTGGCGCCAGGGGATGGGGCCCTGGCCGCGCCAGCCGGCTCCGCGGAGGAGGTCGAGGCCGCGGTGGTAGCCGACGCGGGCGTAGGCGTAGGAGGGGAGGGCCGCGTCGATGCCCCAGACGCTGTCGGCGAGCAGTGCCCAGGCCAGCGGGGAGCGCGGGTGGGCGGCGGCGAGGGCGGCGAATTCGACGGCTCCCGGGTTCGCGTGCTTCGCGAGGGCCGCGGTGACCGCGGGCTCGTCGGGGAGGAGGGTCGGTTCGGGGCCCAGCAGGTTCTCGCCACTCATGCCTCCCAGGCTATCCCGCTCGGGGCTGTGCGGGTCCGGGGTCCGGCCGTCCGGCGCACGACGGTCGTCCCTCCACAGGGGCGTCAGCGGAGGGAGCCGGGCGGTTCGCCGGTCGTCGCCGTCGTGCGCGGGGGTGCCGCCGATAGCATCGACCCATGGCGACGAACCGCAGTGAAGTCGAGGCCTGGCTCACGGACATGGACGGCGTGCTGGTGCACGAGAACAAGGCGCTCCCCGGCGCGCCCGAGCTGATCCAGGAGTGGACCGATTCGGGCACCCCGTTCCTGGTGCTGACGAACAACTCGATCTTCACGCCACGGGATCTGGCGGCGCGGCTGCGCGGGTCGGGGCTGCACGTGCCGGAGGAGCGGATCTGGACGAGCGCTCTGGCGACGGCGGACTTCTGCGCGTCGCAGAAGCCGGGCGGGAGCGCGTTCGTGATCGGCGAGGCGGGGATCACCACCGCGCTGCACGAGGCGGGCTTCATCATGACGGAGACGGCGCCGGACTACGTGGTCGTGGGCGAGACCCGCAACTACAGCTTCGAGGCGATCACGAAGGCGATCCGCCTGATCGTCGCGGGTGCGCGCTTCATCGTCACCAATCCCGATGCGACGGGGCCGAGCGCCGAGGGCGTGCTCCCGGCGACGGGGGCTATCGCGGCGCTCATCACGAAGGCGACGGGCAAGGATCCGTACGTCGTCGGCAAGCCGAACCCGATGATGTTCCGCTCGGCGATGAACAAGATCGGCGCGCACAGCGAGAACACCGGGATGATCGGCGACCGGATGGACACCGACATCGTCGCGGGCATCGAGGCGGGCCTGCACACCGTGCTGGTGCTGACGGGGATCAGCGACGAGGCCGAGATCGAGCGCTACCCGTTCCGCCCGGACGAGGTGCTGAGCGGGGTGCACGAGCTCCTGTCGTCGGAGCCGCTGGAGTCGGAGTTCCCGCCGGATTCAGCGGTCTGAGTCCCGGCGGCCCGGCAGCGGGCCGGGCGCCGGTTCCTGACACGGCACCGCGGCTCGCGGGGGTCAGAAGCGGACGTGCTGCAGCACCCAGGCGTGCATCGCGACGGCTGCCGCCGCCGAGGCGTTGATCGACCGGGTCGAGCCGAACTGCGTGATCTCGAGCACGGCCTCCGAGGCGGCGATCGCCTCCTCCGAGAGGCCGGGTCCC
The DNA here is from genome assembly GCF_009834265.1 of Rathayibacter sp. VKM Ac-2805. Classification (NCBI taxonomy): domain Bacteria; kingdom Bacillati; phylum Actinomycetota; class Actinomycetes; order Micrococcales; family Microbacteriaceae; genus Rathayibacter; species Rathayibacter sp. VKM Ac-2805. The sequence continues at coordinate 150,262 of NZ_CP047185.1, read as the reverse complement.
TCCTGCCCGAACAGCAGGAGGCAGCGCTCGGGGAGCCGGTAGGTCTCGAGCGGCACGCAGCCGGGGACGTTGTCGACGGCGAGGAGGGGCACGTCCGCCTCCGCGGCCCACTGCGCGAGGTCGGCCACCGTCTCGTGGTGCTGGACGTGCTGGTAGCGGTCGGTGACCATCGCGCCGCGCTTGTTCCAGCGCCGCCGGCCGACGATGTGGACGCCCTCCGCGCCGAACGCGTTGGCGCTGCGGACGATCGAGCCGATGTTCATGTCGTGCTGCCAGTTCTCGATCGCGACGTGGAACGGGTGCCGCGTGCGGTCGAGCTCCGCGACGATCGCGTCCATCCGCCAGTAGCGGAACCGGTCGACCACGTTGCGCGCGTCGCCGCGCTCCAGCAGCTCCGGGTCGAGGCGGTCGTCCTCGGGCCACTCCCCCTGCCAGGGGCCGACGCCGCTCGTCGTGAGCTCCACGGAGGCGGTGGGTCCGGTCGCGGGGGTCGCCTCGTTCTCCTGCACGACGAGCGATCCTACTGGGCGCTCCGCGGCTCGGCCGGGTGCACCGGGCCGGTGCCCGGCGGCATCCTCCGAGGCCCGAGGGACGGCGCGCGTCAGGCCGCGGGAGTGCCGGCGAGGGAGCCGGTCAGCTCGCCGCCGCCCGCCCGGTCGACGAAGCAGTAGTAGCTGCGCTCGCCCGCGTCCCACTGCTCCTGGGTGACGGGGAACGCACCGGCGACCTGCACGTCGCCGTAGGTCTCGGCCGCCGCGACGTCCACGACGCCCTGCGCCTGGCAGAGCGAGGAGACGGTGACGGCCAGAGCGTCCTGGCCGGGGAACGCCGCGTCGGTCAGCTCCGCCGTGGCGACGAGCTGGGCGGAGTGAGCCGCCGCGCAGTCCACGACGGTGAACTCCTCCGCCCAGACGGAGTCGAAGGGATCGACGCACTCGCCGCCGAGGAGCGCGCTCCAGGCCCAGGTGCCGACGGGCAGCGGTCCGACGGTCGGGAGGGTCGCGGTCGGCGTGGGCGAGGGGGTCGGCTCCGCCGTGGGCGTCTCGCTGACGACCGGGGCGGCCTGCGGCTCTGCTCGGCCGCCGGCGCTCCCGACGGCGATGCCGATCGCGAAGAGCCCGGCGAGGAGGATCACCGCACCCGCCGCGATCAGGCCGATCAGGAGCCGGCGTCGGCTGAGCGTGCGCCACGCGGGTGCTGCGGCGGGCGCCGAGTCGCGCTCGCGGCTCTCGGGTCGGGACCGGGCGGAGCGGCGCTTCCGCGGCGGAGCGGCGTTGACGTGGGCGGCCGCGGGAGCGGTGCGGAAGGGCGCGGGCTCGGCGCGGTCGGCGGGCTCGGCGGCCGGCTCGAGGTTCCACGAGTAGGCGCCGGCGGTCTCGCGCCACAGCTCCTCGTCGCCGCCGTCCTCGTCGGGCTCGTCATGCGGAGCGACGACCTGCTCCCACACGGGCGGCTGGTCCCAGTCCCCGCGCGGGTCGGGCCACTCGTAGACGGCGGGCGGAGTCGGCTCGCGCGGAGTCGGCGGGGTGGCGCCGACCGGGCGTCCGTCGGCGGGGTAGGGGACGCCGGAGCGGCCCGCCGGGTCGACGTCGGCCGAGGATCCGGCATCGGGCTCGTCGTCCGGCCGGTGCGCGCTGCGCAGTCCGGCGGGGGCGGTCGGCAGGTCGGCGGGAGGGTCGGTGTGCGGCAGGACCGGGCGCACGGAGTCCGCCCCGCGGCGGTGCACCTCGGTGCGGCCGGCATCGGTGGAGGCGTCGGAGCCGGAGCCGTCGGCGTTGTCGTCGCGGAGGGGGGCGAAGAAGGCGTCGAAGGCGTCCTCGTCGGACACGTCCGCGTCGGAGGCACTCGTGTCGCGGGCAGTCGTCCCACCGGCACCCGTCTCGCGGGCACTCGCCTCACGGGCACTCGTCTCGGGCGCTCCCATGGCGCGGGCTCCCGTGTCGGGGGCTCCCGTGTCAGGGCCCGGAGAGCTCCGTCCCTCGGCGGGGACGCCGTCGCGGCCGCAGGAGCGCTCCGGCTCCACGACCGTTCCGCGGTCGGCGTCGGCGTCCTGCTCCTCCACCCGAGCGGAGTCGTCCGCGGGTTTCGGGAGGTCGCCGTCGGCCTCCTCGGCGGCGGGCGTCGCGCTCAGCACGGGCTCCCCCGGCCACAGGCCGACCGGAGCGGCAGGGGCACGGCGCGGCGCAGTGTCGGAGTTGCTGTCGCTGTCGCGGTCGCGGTCGCTCGAAGACGGTGCGGCCGCGTCGGCAGAGGAGGCCGACTCACTCGCAACGCTCCGCTCCTCCGCTGACGCGTGGGCCTCGTCGGCTGCGGACTCAGCAGGACCGGACGTCCGCTCCGCGCGCGACTCCTCCACGGGAGGGACGGGGCGGGGCGAGTCGAAGATGCTCTTCAGGCGGCCGCCGCTGAGCTGCTGGAGCAGCCACTCGCTGCTGCCGACGGGACGCTCCGGCTCGGGTCGCTCCGGCTCGGCACGCTCCGGCTCGGCACGCTCCGGCTCGGAGGCCTCCGATCCGGCAGGCTCCGGCTCGCGGCCCTCGGACCCGCGGCGCTCCGGCTCCGGGTGGTCGCCGCCTCCCGGGCCCCCGCCGCGTCCCCCCTCGTCGACCATCAGCTCAGGCCGAGGTCGGCCAGACCGATCGCGGCGAAGTACGGGTAGCCGGCGTCCTCGATGATCTCGCGGGCCCCGGTCGCGCGGTCGACGACGACGGCGACTCCTGCGATCTCGGCGCCGACCTTCAGCAGGGCCTCGATCGCCTTCAGCGGCGAGCCGCCGGTGGTGGACGTGTCCTCGACGACGACGACGCGCTTGCCCTCGAGGTCGGGGCCCTCGACCTGCCGGCCGCGGCCGTGGTCCTTGGGCTCCTTGCGCACGACGAACGCGTCGTAGGCGAGACCGCGAGCGGCGCCCTGGTGGAGGATCGCGGCGGCGATCGGGTCGGCTCCCATGGTGAGGCCGCCGACGGCGTCGACGCGCTCGAGCGGCGCGATGAGGTCGAGCATGACCTGCCCGATCAGCGGCGCGACGCGGTGGTCGAGGCTCACGCGGCGCAGGTCGACGTAGTACGACGCCTTCTTGCCGCTCGTGAGGGTGAAGTCCCCGTGGAAGACGGCGTCGGAGCCGATGTACTCGATGAGCTGCTGGCGTGCGTCGGTCACGCGCCTACTCTACGGGGAGACCCCTCCCCCGCTCGGGAGCGCGCCCGCTGCGGCGTGCTCGCCCGCCTCGTCGCCTCCTCCGCGGAACTGCGTCATGTAGAGCTCGTAGTAGGCACCGCGCTGCTTCAGGAGCGCCTCGTGCGCGCCCTGCTCGACGATCCGGCCCGACTCCATCACCAGGATGGTGTCGGCGTCGCGGATCGTGGAGAGCCGGTGCGCGATGACGAACGAGGTCCGGTCGGTGCGGAGCGCGTTCATCGCGTGCTGCACGAGCAGCTCCGTGCGGGTGTCGACCGAGGAGGTGGCCTCGTCGAGGATCAGCAGCGACGGGTTCGCGAGGAACGCGCGCGCGATCGTGATCAGCTGCCGCTCGCCCGCCGAGACGCTGCCGCCGTCGGCGTCCAGCACCGTGTCGTAGCCGTCGGGCAGCTGGCGCACGAAGCGGTCGACCATGGTGGCCTTCGCCGCGTCGACGATCTCCTCGTCGGTCGCGTCCAGGCGCCCGTAGCGGATGTTCTCGCGGATGGTGCCCTGGAAGAGCCACGCGTCCTGCAGCACCATGCCCACGCGCGAGCGCAGGTCGCCGCGCGCGAGGCTCGTGATGTCGACGCCGTCGAGCAGGATGCGCCCTCCGGTGAGCTCGTAGAAGCGCATGACCAGGTTGACCAGCGTGGTCTTGCCGGCGCCGGTCGGACCGACGATGGCGACCGTCTGCCCGGGCTGCGCCGAGAAGGTCAGGTCCTCGATCAGCGGCTGCTCCGGGTCGTACGAGAACGAGACGCCCTCGAACTCCACGTGGCCGTCGGTGCGCTGCGGGAGCGACGCGGTCGCCGTCTCCGGCTCCTGCTCCTCGGCGTCGAGCAGCTCGAACGTGCGCTCGGCCGAGGCGACGCCGGACTGCAGCATGTTCGCCATGCTCGCCAGCTGGGTCACCGGCTGGGTGAACTCGCGCGAGTACTGGATGAACGCGGTCGCGTCGCCGAGCGTCAGCTGACCGGAGGCGACCCGCAGGCCGCCGACCACGGCGATGAGCACGTAGGAGAGGTAGGAGACGAAGGTCATCGCGGGCATGATCATGCCCGAGACGAACTGGGCGCCGAACGAGGCGGTGTAGAGGCTGTCGTTGCGGCGGTCGAACTCCTCGAGCATCTCGCGGTCGCGGCCGAAGGCGCGGACGATCTCGAGCCCGGAGAAGGTCTCCTCGATGTGGCCGTTGAGCGCGCCCGTGTTCTTCCACTGGGCGGCGAAGAGCTTCTGGGAGCGGGCGCCGATCACGCCTGCGATCACGCCCGAGAGCGGGATCGAGATCAGCGCGATCAGCGCGAGCTGCCACGAGACGATGAACATCATCGCGGCGATGCCGATGATGGTGAGCACCGACTGCACCAGCTGCGAGAAGGCCTGCTGCAGCGCGGTCTGGATGTTGTCGACATCGTTCGTGACGCGCGACATCACGTCGCCGCGCTGCCGGGTGTCGAAGAAGCGCAGCGGGAGGCGGTTGAGCTTCGCCTCGATGTCCTGGCGGAGGCCGAAGACCACCCGCATCACGAGGCCGTTGAGGATGTAGCCCTGCGCCCACATGAGCACCGACGCGACGACGTACATCAGCAGTACGATGATGATCAGGCGGCCGAGGACCACGAAGTCGATGCCCGCGCCGGGCACGATGTCGGTCTTGGCCAGCATGTCGGCGAAGGTGCCGTTGCCCGAGGCGCGCTGCTGCTCGATGATCTGCTCGAGCGGGACGCCGGCGGGGAGCTGCGAGCCGATCACGCCGTTGAAGATCGTGTCCATCGCCTGCCCGAGGATCTTGGGCGCGATGACGGTGAGGACGACCGACAGCGAGACCAGGGCGACCACGAGGACCATCCGGGCGCGCTCGGGGCCGAGCAGCGAGAAGAGGCGCTTGGCCGAGGGCCAGAAGTTCTGCGCCTTGCGGGCGGGCGGCCCGTCCCCGAACATGCCGCCGTCGCCCTCGCCGGGCTCGAACTCGGGCTCGGGGGACGTCGTCTCCTCGGGGGCGGTGGTGTCGCGTATGCGCGCCATCTCAGGACACTCCTTCGACGCTCAGCTGGGATACGACGATCTCGCGGTAGGTCGCGTTCGTCTCGAGGAGCTCGTCGTGCGTGCCGCGGCCGACGACGCGGCCCGCGTCGAGCACGACGATCTGGTCGGCGTGGCGGATGGTCGACACCCGCTGGGCCACGATGATCACGGTCGCGTCGGTGGTGGCGTCGGCCAGCGACTCCCGCAGCCGCGCATCGGTCGCGACGTCGAGCGCCGAGAACGAGTCGTCGAACAGGTAGACCCGCGGCTTCGCGACGAGGGCCCGCGCGATGCAGAGCCGCTGGCGCTGCCCGCCGGAGACGTTGGTGCCGCCCTGCGAGACCGGCTCGTCGAGCCCGTGCTCCTTGCTCCGCACGAAGTCCTCGCCCTGGGCGATGCGCAGCGCCTCCCACAGCTCGGCGTCCGTCGCGTCGGGGCGGCCGAAGCGCAGGTTCGAGGCGATCGTCCCCGAGAAGAGGTAGGGGCGCTGGGGCACGAGCCCGATCACCTCGGCGAGCTGCGCCCGGTCGAGGGAGGAGACGGGCACGCCGTCGATCGTGACGGTGCCCTCCTGCGGGTCGAACAGGCGCGGCACGAGGCCGAGCAGGGTCGTCTTGCCGGCGCCGGTGGAGCCGACGACGGCCGTGGTGCGGCCCGGCTCCGCGACGATGTCGATGCCCGAGAGCACGGGGCGCTCGGCGCCCGGGTAGCCGAAGACGACCCCGGAGAACTCGACGCGGCCGCGCGCGGGCGTCGGGACTCCGCCCTCGGGCGTGGTGAGGCTGGTGCGGGCGTCGAGCACCTGCTGGATCCGCTCGGCGCAGACGACCGCGCGGGGGATCATCATCACCATGAAGACGCCCATCATCACGGCGGTGAGGATCTGGAGGAGGTACTGCAGGAACGCGGTGAGCGAGCCCACCTGCATCTGACCTGCGTCGACCCGCTGCCCGCCGAACCACAGCACGGCCGCGGTGGCCAGGTGCAGGATCATCATGATCGCGGGGAACATCAGCACGAAGATGTTGCCGACCTTGATCGACACCTCGGTGATCGCCGCGTTGGCCTTGCGGTACCGCTCGGACTCGAACGGCTCGCGCACGAAGGCGCGCACCACGCGGATGCCCGTGATCTGCTCGCGCAGCACGCTGTTGATCCCGTCGATCCGGTCCTGCATGAGGCGGAACAGCGGCAGCAGCAGGAACACCAGGAAGCCGACCACGACGAACAGCAGCGGCACCGACACCCAGACCAGCCAGGAGAGGCCGGCGTCCTCGCGCAGGGCGAAGACGATGCCGCCGACGCACATGATCGGCGCGGACACCATGAAGTTGAGGGTCATCAGCACGAGCATCTGCACCTGCTGCACGTCGTTCGTGCCGCGGGTGATCAGGGTGGCCGTGCCGAAGCCGCCGACCTCGAGCCCGCTGAGCGAGTCGACGCGGCGGTAGACGTCGCGGCGCAGGTCGCGGCCGACGGACATGGCGGTGCGGGCGCCGAAGTAGACGGCTCCGATCGCCGCGGCGACCTGCACGACGCAGACGCCGAGCATGGTCATGCCGGTGCCCCAGATGAAGTCGGTGTCGCCGCGGCCGATGCCCTGGTCGATGATCTCGGCGTTGAGGCTCGGCAGGTAGAGCGCGGCGAGCGTCGCGACGAGCTGCAGCACGACGACGGCGGCCACCCACCGCGCGTAGGGCTTCGCGTAGGCGGAGGCGAGGCGGAGCAGGATCATGGGTCCTCCGGAGGGGCGGAGCAGGAGCGGGAGGGGAGGGGACCGGGCTCGGGAGCGCGGAGCGCCGAGGAGCCCGTCGGGCCCGCACGGCGCGGGCGGCGGCGGCGTCCGGACGGCACGACGAACGGCCGGTCGGGACGGCGCTAGACAACCATCGACCACCGACACCGGTTCCGCAATCCGCCGAGGGGATGACTACCCCGGCCCGCGGCCGCCGGGACGCGCGGAGGACGCGCAGGAGACGTGTCGGCGGCGGCTCCTACACTTCCAGGATGCGCATCGCCACCTGGAACGTGAACTCCATCCGGGCCCGCACCGGCCGCGTCGTCGACTGGCTCGTGCGCGAGGACGTGGACGTCCTCGCCATGCAGGAGCTCAAGTGCAAGCCCGAGCAGTTCCCGCACGAGGCCTTCGCCGACGCCGGGTACCACGTCGAGATGGTCGGGCTCAGCCAGTGGAACGGCGTCGGCATCGCCTCGCGCCTGCCGATGGAGGACGTGCAGATCGGCTTCCCGGGCATGCCCGGCTTCGCGAAGGAGGCGGCGGCCGACGGCTCCTACCCGCTCGAGGCCCGCGCGATCGGCGCCACGGTCGACGGCGTGCGCGTCTGGAGCCTCTACGTCCCGAACGGCCGCGCGGTCGACGACCCGCACTACCTCTACAAGCTCGAGTGGCTCGCAGCCCTCGAGGCGAGCACCCGCGAGTGGCTGGCCGCCGAGCCCGACCTGCCGCTCGCCCTGGTCGGCGACTGGAACGTCGCGCCGCTCGACAGCGACGTGGGCGACCCGAGCCTCGGCCCCGGATCCACGCACGTCTCGATCCCCGAGCGCGCCGCCTTCGCCGCCTTCGAGGACGCGGGCCTGCGCGACGTCGTCCGCCCGCTCGTGCCCGAGGGCTACACCTACTGGGACTACAAGCAGCTCCGCTTCCCGCGCAACGAGGGGCTGCGGATCGACTTCGTGCTCGGCTCCCCCGCGTTCGGCGAGCTCGTCACCGGCGCCTCGATCCACCGCGACGAGCGCAAGGGCGACGCCCCGAGCGACCACGTCCCGGTGGTGGTCGACCTCGACCTGGAGACGACCCTCGACGACGACCGCCCGATGATCTTCTGAGCATGGCCTCGTCGAAGAAGAAGCGCGCGCGGGCCGAGGCCGCCTCGGCCGGCGCCTCCCGCCCCGCCGCCCGACCCGCGACGGCGCGCCCTGCGACCGCCCGCCCCGGAGCCGCGCACGACGAGTTCCGGTCCGACGCCTACCGCTCGGTGGGCGAGATCATCGCCGCCGGGAAGCCGCGCCGGCGCCGCTGGGACCTCGTGCTCTCGATCCTCGGCTGCCTCGCCCTCGGCCTGCTCACGATCGTGCTCGGCTACCTCGCCGCGATCCTCTCGGTCTTCCCCGCGCAGTGCGAGGGCCAGAACTTCGCCTGCGACTTCGACCGGATCGATTGGGGCGTCTCGATCGCGCTGATCGGGCCGCCCGCGCTGACGCTGATCGCCGTGGTCGTGACGGTCGTGCGCTACCTCGTGGGCCGACGCGCGTTCCTCGTGCCGGTCATCGGGTTCGTGCTCTGCATCGCCACCGCGTTCCTCGCCTCCTCGCTCGTGACGAGCTCGATCCCCGGTTCGGCGCTGGTCTAGCACTTACCCGGGGGGCGCGTCAGCGGTCGGCGCGGTCAGCGCTGGTCCAGCACCGACCCGGGGCGCCGACCGCCGGCGAGGTCAGCCGCAGGCGGGCTCGTCGTTCAGCGTCACCGCGGTGGGGTTGATCATCGGGGTCACCCGCACGGTCTGATCGCCGAAGCCGGAGGCGTCGCCGGCGCTGAACTGCACGTCGAACGTCTCGGACTGGCCGGGCGAGAGCTGCACCGCGACCTTCGAGACGGGACGGCCGAGGTCGTCGAGGCTCTCGGGTCCGTACCCCGTGCCGTCGGCCCAGGCCGCGCTCGACACCGTGGTCCCGGGAGGGCCGTAGACGTAGATGTTGGTGACGAAGTCGCCCAGGGGGTACGCACCGCGCCCGCCGGCCGCGGCGACGTAGCCGGGCAGCGTCCGAGCGACCGCCTTCGAGATCGTGTTGGTCACGGTGACGGAGGTGGTGAAGACCGCGCCGGAGGCGGCGCACCGGCCCGCGCTCGACTGCGTGACCGCCGTGCTCAGGTAGTAGTCCATCTTCGAGCCGCCCGAGGCGTCCTGGAAGAACACTCCGGTGGTCGTGCCGTCGGTCGTCGTCTGCGGCAGGACCCCCGCGATCGGCGTGGGCGCGAGGAGCGCCTGCTCGTCGGCGTCGGAGCTGTAGGCGAGGATGCGGCTCTCGTCGACCGCCTTCACGATCGCCGGGAGCATCTTCGTGGGCTCCATCTCCCCGCCGAGGATCTTCCCCAGGACCGTCGCGCTCGCCTCCGAGAAGAACTCGTCGGTGCGCTCGGCCACGACCGACTCCGGGTAGCGGAAGTAGACCTCGTTGAGCAGGGTCGAGACGGTGTTCTCGCTCGTGAGGACCGTGCCGTCGGTGAGGGTCACCGGCCCGGTCGAGCCGAGGAGGTAGGAGAGGGCGACGGGGTCGATCGCGAGGACGCCGTCGATCCTCTGCTCGGGGAACTTCTGCGCCCAGAACTGCGAGGCGATCGAGGCGGCCGTCGGGAAGTCGGGGCGGCTGGTCGAGACGTTGAAGGTCGTCGCCATGTTCTCGCCGATGGTGTCGAGCGCGCTCTGGTCGACGGTGACGGGCGCCAGACCGCGGAAGTCGCCGCTGCCCAGCTGACGGCCGATCGAGATCGCGCCGCCGTCGACGTCGAGCTGCATCACCGACGACGCGCCGCCGCCCAGAGCCTGCGACTCCGCCAGGTTCTGGAACATCACCAGGTAGTGGCGCGGGCCGGAGGCTCCGAGGGAGTCGGGGAGGATCGCGGTGAGCGGCTCGACCTGCTCCATCGCCGCGGTGGCGGTGGCCAGCTGCGGAGTGAAGGAGTCGAGGGCCGAGGCCACCTGCGGCACCAGCGGGCCGCGGTCGATGCCCTCGACGCGGGTCTGCGCCGCGTCGACGACCTCCTTGGCGACGGTGATCTTCTGCGACAGCTCGGTGATCGCCGCGAGGTCTACCCTGCCGTCGACGGGCTTGAGGATGTCGAGCGAGGTCGTGGAGAGCGGCGTGACGATCCGGCCGGAGACGTCGTCGGCGATCTCGGTCGCGGCGCGGACCGCGGACAGGTTCGGCCCGAGGACGGGCACCACCTCCATCACCCGCCACACCGGGTCCTCGGTCTCGTCGCGCGCCTCGCCGGTGAGGGTCGCGATCCGGCCCGCGGTCTCCTCCGCACCGGAGGTGTCGAACGTCGTCAGCCTGTCCGTCACCTGCGACACCAGTGGGATCGCCTCGGTCAGCTTGTCGCGGACGGTCATCGCCTTGTCGTAGGTGCGCACGCCGAGGAGCACCGCGACGACGGCACCGATCAGCAGGACCAGGAGGACGATCAGCGTGATCCAGAGGCCGCGACGGCGGCGCGGCCTCCCGCGGGCGGAGCGGTCGGCTGACGTGGTGGTGCTCATTCGAGAGAGCCTAAGCGACGGTCGGCGGAGTGCGACCGGGCCCGCGCCACCGGCCCCGTCCCAGGACGAGGGACACGCGACGCGGATGCGCGGGCCGTCCGGCGCCTCCGCCGGGACCGAGCGGGAGGCGGGGATGCTGCTCCGCTCAGCCCAGCAGGAGGGACACCCCGATGAGCACGGGCACCGCGGCGACCGTGGTCACGAGGGCCGTGTCGCGGGCGACGGCGACGCCCCGGTCGTAGCGCGAGGCGAAGGTGAAGATGTTCTGCGCGGTCGGCAGCGCGGCGGTCACCGTCACCACGAAGAGGTGCTCGGAGTCGAGGTGGAACGCGAAGCGCCCCAGCAGCAGCGCGACCGCCGGCATCACCAGCGACTTGAGCACGGAGGCGACGACCACCTCGACCCGCGCCGGCCCCGCCTCCAGCGGCCGCTGCCCGCGCAGCGACATCCCGAAGGCGATCAGCACCAGCGGGATCGACGCGTTGCCGATGATCGAGAACGGCTGCAGCACGGGCGCGGGCAGCTCCACGCCGGTGAGGGCGACGACGAGGCCGAGGGCGGAGGCGATGATCATCGGGTTCCGCAGCGGCTGCGTGAGGATCGCGCCGACCGAGGTCCGCCCGCTCGTCGAGACGTCGAGCAGCGTCAGGATCGTCGGCGCGAGGACGATCAGCTGCAGGAGGAGCGTCGGCGCCACCCACTGCGGATCGCCCAGCACGTAGATGGCGACCGGCAGTCCGATGTTGTTGGCGTTGACGTAGGAGGAGGCCGCGGTCCCGATCACCGTCTCCGGCAGCGGGCGGGGGAAGAGCAGCCGTGAGGCCAGCACGTAGAGCAGGGCGACGGTCAGCACCGTCAGGAGCGAGACGAGGAGGAACGAGGAGAAGAGGACGGAGACGTCGGCCCGCGACAGCACGGTGAACAGCAGCGCCGGCGTCGTGACGAAGAAGGCGATCCGCGACAGGATCAGCCGGCTCTCGGGCGGGACGATCCGGAACCGCGCGATCAGGTAGCCGACCGCGATGACGACCCCGATAATCGAGAAGCCGGTGAGCACGCCCTCCACGCCGCCGCCTCCCCGCCGCGGCCCGTCCGCTGTCGCGCCTCCACCCTAGGCAGTGGCCGGGCGTTGCAGCGCCGGCGCGACGCGCCTACGGTGTGCGGCATGCCGCATCTCGAGGTCCCCGGCGCGAGCCTCCACTGGGAGGCGGACGGCCACGCCTCCGCGCCCGCCCTGCTGCTCGTGCACGCGGGCATCGCCGACCTGCGGATGTGGGACCCGCTCGTCCCCGACCTCTCCCGCGACCGGCTGGTGGTCCGCTACGACGTCCGCGGCGCGGGCGGAACGAGCACGGAGGACGTGGAGTACGACCCGCGCCGGGACGCCCTGGACGTGCTCGACCACCTCGGCGTCGAGCGCGCGGTGGTCGTCGGCTGCTCGCGGGGCGGAACACTCGCGCTCGACCTGGCGCTCGAGCATCCGGAGCGGGTGACCGGCCTGGTCGTGATCGCCCCGGGCCTGGCGGGCTTCGACTACCCCGCGCTGACGGCGGAGGAGGAGCGCCGCTTCGGGGAGGTCGAGGCGCTGGAGCTCGCGGGCGAGCGGGAGGCCGCGGCGATCGTCGAGGCGGAGCTCTGGGCCGTGGGTCCCGACCGCTCCGCGGACGACGTCGCTCCGGAGTTCCTCGCGCGGGTCCGGGAGCTCGCGCTCACGGGCGTCGGCCACGAGGCGGAGGCCCCCCGCCCGATCGAGCCCTCCGGGCCGGCGGGCGAGCGGCTCGGGGAGATCGCCGTGCCGACCCTCGTCGTGGCGGGCGCGCACGACCTCTCGGAGTCGCTGCCGGTCTGCGAGCACCTCGCCGCCGAGGTGAGCGGTGCCGAGCTGCACGTGCTCGAGGACGCGGCGCACCTGCCCGGCCTCGAGCACCCGGAGGAGTTCCTCGCGGTGCTGCGGCCGTGGCTGGAGCGCCACGGGATCTGATCAGGCCACGGCGGCCAGGTCGAACGCCCAGTCCACGTAGAGCTCCGGCGGTTCGCCCTGCTCGACGAGGTCGATCCGGTCGAAGCCGGCCTCGACGCAGGTCGCGCCGGCGTCCAGGTCGCTCTCCGCCACGAAGGCGTGCACGAAGCGGGGCACGGGGAACGCCGCCGCCTCCTCGAGCAGCATCCGCACGGAGTCCGCGGTGATGCCGCGGGCGTGCGGAGCGATGCTCCACGCCGCCTCGTAGGCGACGACGCCGCGCGAGCAGCCGTACCAATAGCCGATGGAGCCGACGGAGAGTCCGTCCAGCTCGACCACGTAGAAGAACGCGTCGCCGTCCGCCCAACCGCGCAGGTAGCGGTCGTGGCGCGCGAGGATCTCGCTCTCGCTCTCGAGTCCGCCGCCCGCGTGCGCGAGGGTGTCGCGCAGGACGGAGGCGTCCGCCTGCGGCCAGGGGAGCAGGCGGAGGTTCTCGGGGTGGTGGTCGATGCTGGCTGTTCTCTGGTCGCTTCCGGGTTCGGGTCCCGTCACGCGCTCCGATCCTCTCTCTCAGGATGGCTCGCCGATCGAGCGCGCCGCCAGGGTGTTCGGCGCGCCTGTCCGATCGGATGTCTCCGCACTCGGGATGCGGACACGGTGTCGCCCCATCTTCGACCCGATCAGGGGAGGGAAACGGAAGCGGTGAGGAATCTAGCCCCGGACGGGGGGTGGCACCTGCACAACACCTGGGCAACCGCTGATTGCGGGGCCTCCGAGGGGCGGCGGAGACGTGCGCCCACCCCCGCGAGATCGCCGCTTCGCTCCGCTGAGACGCAAGAAAAGCGCGCGCACGAGCCCATACGCTCGGAGTCGGAGCGCGTTCCGCTCCTGCAGCCCCGTATCACCAGCGTGAGGAGGATCACCATGTCGCAAGCCGTGCAGAGCACCGTCGTCGGAGAACCCGAGGTCGTCGAGGACCGCGTGGAGGAGTCCGCCGCCTGGCTCGACCTGAAGGCGGCCGCCGCCGCGCTGCAGCCGCTCCAGTCCCAGGACGGCTCGCTCGCCGAGCCCGAGAGGCTCGAGGAGGCGCGCACCCTCGTCGAGCGGATCGTCGCCGGCGTCCGCACCCTCGCCCCCGCGTTCCCGCACGACGCCGCGTACCTCGACGCGCTGGTCGTCGACCTCGAGCGCTGGAGCGCCGACGGCCTCGGCCTGCCCGACTTCCTCGACTCGCTCACCGCGTTCCAGCCGCAGCTCGAGCGCGTCGACGGCCGCCGCCACCTCGTCGTCTTCCCCATGTACACCCAGAACGGCAGCCGCGACCGCCACGTCGAGGCCGTCCTCGTCGAGGTCGTCTGGCCGCGGTTCGTCGCCGAGCTGGAGGCGGGGGACTACTCCAACGCCCTCTTCGTGCCCGTGCGCTTCGTCGACTTCACCGCCGGCTACGACACCGACAGCGCCGTGCTGTTCCCCGAGACGGTCGCGATGCGCTCCGTCCCGTCCTTCACCTGGGGCGCGATCTTCGCCGACCGCGAGGCGGCCCGGTTCCGCCGCGTCGTCACGCAGGCGGCCCGGATCACCCGTCTCGAGCTCCCGGAGGACGCGCAGCGCCTGCTGGCCGACCAGCGCCTGGCGGAGGAGTCCTTCGTGATGTGGGACCTCATCCACGACCGCACCCACATGCGCGGCGACCTGCCGTTCGACCCGTTCATGATCAAGCAGCGGATGCCCTTCTTCCTCTACTCGCTGGAGGAGCTGCGGTGCGACCTCACCGCCTTCCGCGAGGCCGTCGCCATCGAGCGCCGCCTCGGCGCGCTGGACCGCCGCGACGACGAGGAGGAGGCGCTGGCCGAGCGCTCGCGCTTCGTGCAGTACGCGATCCTGTTCGACCGGCTCTTCCGCTTCCCGCTCACCGGGTCGCGGGTGCGCAACTACGACGGCCTCGGCGGCCAGCTGCTCTTCGCCTGGCTGCACCAGCACGGCGTCCTGCACTGGACCGACACCCGGCTGGCGTTCGAGTGGGACGGCGTCGCCGACGTGGTCGTCGCCCTCTCGGACGCGATCGACGAGCTCTACTGGCGCTCGATCGACCGGCCGAAGACGGCGCACTGGCTGGCCGCGCACGAGCTGATCGCGGCCACTCTCACTCCGCACCCCGCCTCCGCCTGGGCCCGCGGGCTCCCGGACGAGGTGCTGCTCGGCGCCCCGCGCGGGCTCACCGACGCGGTGCTGGACGACGAGTTCCCGCTGTCGATGTTCTACGAGGCCCTCGGGAAGAAGATGGGCGACGTCATCGCCTCGACCCGGGGCATCACCGGCCGGGACTGACGTCGCGCCCGGGAGGCGGCGGGGTGCGCTCCTCCGCCTCCCGGGGCCCCGTCCGACCGGCGTCGGTTAGCGTGGGGCGCATGCCCTCAGGTGACGGAGCCGCGGACCCGCTCGACGCGGGCTGGATCCGGCGAGCGCCGAGCCGGGCCGGATACGTGCGCGATGCGGTCACTGCGGGGATCCTGCTGGTGGCGACGATCGTCTCCGTCGCGCTGTACTCCTCGGCGGGCTTCCCGGACGCGGCGCACCCCGTCGTCAGCGCCCACTGGGCCGTCCTGATGACCCTTCCCCTCGCGCTGCGCCGCCGGTTCCCCGCGAGCGTGGCGGCCGGGCTCTCCGTCGTCTACGCGCTCGGGATCGTGCTCCAGGTGCCGGAGTCGCTCTTCGGCCAGATCTGCCTGTTCCTCGCGCTCTACACGGTCGGCGCGTGGGGCCGGAACCGGCGCACGGCGCTCGTCGTCCGAGTGGCGATCGCGGTCGGGATGCTGGGCTGGCTGCTCACCACCCTCGCCACGGGCGAGTACTTCGGCAGCTCCGTGCCGGTCGACGACTCCCCCGGCCTGCTCTCGCCCTACGCGGCGGAGTCGGCCCTCGCGGTCGTCTCGAACCTGCTCTACTTCGGCAGCGCCTACGTCTTCGGCGAGGCGTCGTGGCAGTCGGCCCGCCGGCTGGAGGCGCTCGAGACGCGCACGGCCGAGCTCGACGACGAGCGGGAGCGCTCCTCGCGGCAGGCCGTGTCCTCCGAGCGGCTGCGGATCGCGCGCGAGCTGCACGACGTGGTCGCGCACCACGTCAGCGTGATGGGCGTGCAGGCGGGAGCGGCGCGACGGGTGCTGGCGCGGGATCCGGAGCGGGCGGCGGCATCGCTCAGCGCCATCGAGGGCGACGCGCGCTCGGCGATCGAGGAGCTGCACCGCATCCTGGTCGCGCTGCGCGCCGAGGACGCGGTCCCGAATCCGCTCACCGACGCCGCGTCCACCCGCGGGGTGGCCCAGCTCGAGGAGCTGGTCGCGGCGTCCAGCGGATCGGGCCTGCCCACCGTCTTCCTCACCCTCGGCACGCCCCGCGAGATCCCCGCGACGGTGGGGCTCAGCCTCTACCGCATCGCGCAGGAGTCGCTCACGAACGTCCGCAAGCACGCGGGGCGCGGCGCGCACGCCGAGGTGCGCCTCCGCTACGCCCCCGACGCGGTCGAGCTCGAGATCGCCGACGACGGCGGGTCCGGCCCGCACCCGAGCGCTCCCGCCTCCTGCGGACTGGGGCACACCGGCATGAGCGAGCGTGCGGCCGCGGTCGGCGGCTGGATCGAGATGGGGCCGAGGGGCGGAGGGTACCTCGTGCACGCCCGGGTGCCGCTGTCCCCCGTCCGGGCGAGCGTGCCGGACGCCGACGACCCGGTACCGTCGTCGGAGACGTCGCGGGGGCGTCAGGAGCGAGCGAGCGGGGGCCGCCCATGACCGAGCACGTGCGCGTGCTGCTCGTCGACGACCAGGAGCTCGTCCGCGTGGGCTTCCGCATCATCCTCGAGTCGGAGCCGGGGATCGAGGTGGTCGGCGAGGCCCGCACCGGGCTCGAGGCCCTGCAGCGCGCCTCCGAGCTGCGCCCCGACGTGATCTGCATGGACGTGCAGATGCCCGGTCTCGACGGCCTGGCCGCGACCCGCGAGATCGTGGCCGACCCGCGCCTGTGCTCGCGGGTGCTCATCCTCACCACCTTCGACCGCGACGACTACCTCTTCGAGGCGCTCTCGGCCGGCGCGAGCGGGTTCCTGCTCAAGAACGCGTCGCCGGAGGAGCTGGTCGAGGCGGTGCAGGTGGTCGCCCGCGGCGACGCGATGCTCGCCCCCGACGTCACCCGGCGCGTGATCGAGCGGTTCGCGTCCGTGCCCGAGCGCACGCCGGCCGCCGCCGAGCACTCCGGAGTCGCCGACCTGACGGACCGCGAGCGCGAGGTGCTCGTGCACCTGGCGCGGGGCTGGTCGAACGCCGAGATCGCTGCCGAGCTGTTCGTGGGCGAGGCGACCGTGAAGACGCACGTCTCGAAGATCCTGATGAAGCTCGGCGTGCGCGACCGGATCCAGGCGGTCGTGTTCGCCTACGAGCACGGGATCGCGGTGCCGGGGCGCCCCTGAGCGGTGGGCGGGCGGTCGGCTCTCGGGTGCTCGACGTCGGGCGGTCAGCGCCGGGGCTGGCTCGAGGCCGGGCGCGGCGGGGTGCGGCGGACGAACTCCATCCGGATCTCCGGCACGATCTTCCGGTCGAGCACGACCGTCATGTAGCGGCCGTCGACGCGGGCGCCGATCGCGACCACGTCCGGGTCGGTGTCCACCCGGTAGCCGCGCAGCGCCTCCCCGTCGACGATCACCGGCACGCCGCGCACGACGTCCTCGTCGCGGAGAGCGGCCGCGACCACCGGCATCCCGCCGCGGCGGCTGCGCACACGGCCCGGGAAGGTGTTGCGGAGCACGTCGCCCATGTGGGCCGCGAGGCGGGACTCCAGAGGCCGGCTGCGCTCGGCGGGGATCGGCACGGAGGTGCGCACCGCCTCCCAGAGGACCGGGTACCGCATCCGCGTCACCTGGTCGACCATCCACGGCGGAAGGTGGTCGTTCTCGGCCCGCTCGATCGCGCGCTTCTGCTCGGGGGTCAGCGGGACGTGGTTGACGGGGTCGGCGCGGTTGCGCGGGTTCTTGTAGAACGAGTACGAGAGCGAGATCTCGACGAAGCGGCCGAGCGCCATCGTCTGCGCGGCGGCGAACTCCTCCAGCCGCGGCTGGGGCGCGAACGCGAGGACGGGATCGCCGAAGCGTGCCGCGATCTCGTCCACCCCGGGAGGGGCGGGCATGTCGCGGACAGCTCCCGAGGTGTCCATGCGCATAGGTCAAGAGTGGCCTGCCTCCCAGCCGATACCAACTTCTTGACGGAGATCGGCTTTCGGGTCGTCGTCCGTTCACCTGCCCGAAACAAACGGGGGGCAGGAGGGGCGTCGCGGAGGGCGCCTCCCGGGCTCCTCCGGGCGGCGGGCTGCGAAGATGGAGGGATGAGCGCTCTGCACGATCCCGACGTCCGCGGCTTCGCCTCCGACAACTACTCCGGAGTGCACGACGAGGTCCTCGCCGCGATCGCCGCGGCCAACGGAGCGCACCAGATCGCCTACGGCGAGGACGTCTACACCGAGCGCCTGCAGGAGGCGTTCCGGCACGAGTTCGGCGAGCAGGCGCGGGCCTTCCCCGTCTTCAACGGCACGGGCGCCAACGTCACCGGCCTGCAGTCGATGCTGCCGCGCTGGGGCGCCGTCGTGTCGGCGGGCACCGCGCACATCACCTCCGACGAGGGCGGAGCACCCGAGAAGGTCGGCGGGATCAAGATCCTCACGGTCCCCACGCCCGACGGCAAGCTGACGCCGGCCCTGGTCGACCAGGAGGCGTGGGGCTTCGGCGACGAGCACCGCGCCCAGCCGCTCGTGGTCTCGATCACCCAGTCCTCCGAGCTCGGCACCGTCTACACCCCCGAGGAGGTGCGCGCGCTCGCCGACCACGCGCACGGCCTCGGCATGCGGCTGCACATGGACGGGGCGCGCATCGCGAACGCCGCGGCCGCCCTCGGCCTGCCCCTGCGGTCCTTCACGACCGACGCGGGCGTCGACGTGCTCTCGTTCGGCGGCACCAAGAACGGCATCCTGCTCGGCGAGGCGATCGTCGTGCTCGACCCGGCGGCCTCGACCGGGCTGACCTTCCTCCGCAAGACCAACATGCAGCTGTCCTCCAAGATGCGCTTCATCTCGGCGCAGCTGCTCGCCCTGCTCGGCGACGGCGGCGAGGAGGAGCCCCTGTGGCTCCGCTCGGCCCGGCACGCGAACGCCATGGCGGCGCGCCTGCGCTCGGGGCTCGAGGAGGCGATCGCCGCCGGCCGGATCACCGGGCTCGAGTTCACGCAGCAGACCCAGGCCAACGCGGTCTTCGCGACGCTGCCGCCCGGAGTCGCGGACCGGCTCCGCACCGCCTACCGCTTCTACGACTGGAACCCGGCGACCGGCGAGGTCCGCTGGGTCTGCTCCTTCGACACGACGGAGGACGACATCGACGCGTTCACGGCCGCGATCGAGCGCGAGCTGGCCGCGTGAGGGCCCGCCTCCCGCGCCTGGCGACGGTCGGCGCCGCGCTCGCCGTTCTCGTCGCGCTGACGGGCTGCACGTCGGCCGAGCGCTCGGACGTCGCGGCCACCCCGTCGGCGTCCGAGACCGCCGCTCCGACTCCCTCCGCGACTCCGACGCCCTCGCCCACGGCCTCGACCCGCCTGGGCTGCGACTCCCTCCTCCCCGCCACACGGGCGGCCTCGGCGCTGGGGGTCTCCCGCAGCGCTCTCGAGGGCAGCCGCGAGGTGACGACGCGCTCCTCGGGCGAGCTGATCCGCGAGGCCGCGGAGGAGAACGGCGGAGTGCTCCGCTGCGCCTGGTACGACGAGGACGCCTCGATCACCGCGGCGGCGGTCGACGACGCCGCTGAGGCGTTCGCCGGCCGTCCGGGCCCGCGCCTCGAGACCGGCGTCGAGGCCTACGGCTCCTGCACCGACGGCAGCTGCGACCTGGACCTGCTCGCCGGCGCCACCTGGGTGACGCTGCAGCTGCGCGGCGCCCCGGCCGCGGTCGACCTCGCCGCGCTGGCGACCGGCACCGCCTCCGCCGCGCTCGGCAGCCTCGACGAGCCGGTCACCGCGACGGCGCCCGTCTGCACCGAGGTCCTGACGGCCGAGCAGCTGTCCGGTGCCGCCGGTCTCGCGCAGGCGACCGCGGGGACGGGGACCGGGACGCCGACCACCGCGTCGGCCGCTGCCGCCGCCCGGGCCGGGTACGCCTCCTGCAGCTGGAGCGACGCCTCCAGCGCCGCCTACTCGGGCGTGACGGTCGACGCGCTCCCGAACGGCGACGACGGCTGGCGGAACCTCTCGCTGACCTCGGGCCTGGCGATCCCGCTCGAGCCGCTCGACGGCTTCGGCGAGAAGGCCCTCACCGGCTGCGCGGCGGGCGTCTGCGAGATCGACGCGCTGGCCGACGACGTGTGGTGGCGCGTGACCGTCACCGGCGACGCGGCGAAGGCCGAGGCCGTCGCCCGCGCCGTGCTCGCGAACGCCTGACCCGGGCGCCCCGCTCCTCCTCCGCGAGCGGGTCAGCGCCAGTACTCGTACCAGGACGACTCGCGGCAGCCGAGGGACGCGTAGAGGCGGCGGGCGCCGGCGTTCTCGGCGAGCACCTGGAGCCAGAAGCGCGCGACGCCCCGGCCGGACGCGTCCTCGAGGAGGGCGCGGATCACGGCGGAGGCGAGCCCGCGGCGCCGGGCGTCCGGGCGGGTCGCCAGGGCGAAGAGGCCGCCCCAGAGCTCGCCGTCCGGCGCCGTGACGAGCGCGAGGCGGCCGGTCGCGGCCGGGCCGTCCCCGTCGACGGCGAGAGCGTAGGAGGAGGGGCAGCCCGCGAGGATGCGCTCGGCGACCGCACGCTCCTCCGCGCCACCGCGACCGTCCACCGACCACCAGAGGGCGAGCCAGTCCTCGTCGGGAGCCGGGGCGAGGCGGACGCGAGGCTGCGGCGCGGGCCTCGGCGGCACTGGCCTCGACGGCGCGGACCCCGACGTCGTGGACAGGGCGGCGAGCGCCTCCTGCACCGAACCCGTCAGCACGAGCGTCCGGTCGATCGGCGCGGCGCCGCGCTCGGCGAGCAGCCCGGTCAGACCGGCGGGGCTCGGCGGCCCGATCTGCACGAGGGGCGCGATCCCGTGCTCGCGGGCGAACGCCTCCGCCGTGTCGAGGGCCGCCTCCTGGTCGACGACGTCGCCGGACGCGAGCACCGAGTTCGCGCGCTTGGTGACTCCTGCGGAGGCGCGCAGCTCCCATGGGCCGAGGGGGCGCCGCACGAGCGCGGGCCAGGCGTCGGCGGCGAGGCGGTCGAGCAGGCGCGGATCCATCGGGCCACGGTAGCGGGAGCGGCGCCGGAGCCCCGCGGACGCCCCGGAGACGGCTCCGGCCCGCAGGATCCGCCGCGGACGAGCCGAGCGGGATCCTGCGGGCCGGAGGCCGTGGAGGGACGAGCCCTACATGTTGATCATGTGCCCCTTGAGGCCGTGGAAGCCCTCCTGCAGCGCCTCCGACAGCGTCGGGTGGGTGTGCACGTTGCGGGCCAGCTCGGTCGCCGTGAGGTCCCACTTCTGGGCGAGCGTGAGCTCGGGGAGCAGCTCCGAGACGTCCGGGCCGATCATGTGGGCGCCGAGGAGCTCGCCGTACTTCTTGCTCGCGATGAGCTTCACGAAGCCGGTGGGCTCGCCGAGGCCGTGGGCCTTGCCGTTCGCCATGAAGGGGAAGGTCGAGACGGTGATCTCGTGTCCCTCGTCCGTCGCCTGCTTCTCGGTGAGGCCGAAGGAGGCGATCTGCGGCTGGCAGAACGTCGCGCGCGGCATCATCCGGTAGTCGCCCAGGGTCTGGGTCTCGGCACCGGCGAGGGTCTCGGCGGCGACGACGCCCTGCGCCTCCGCGACGTGCGCGAGCTGCAGCTTCGCGGTGACGTCGCCGATGGCGTAGATGTGCGGCACGTTGGTGCGCATGTGGTCGTCGATCGCGATCGCGCCGCGCTCGGTGAGCTCGACGCCCGTCTTCTCGAGGCCAAAGCCCTCGGTGCGGGGGACCCAGCCGATCGACATGAGCACCTTGTCGACCTCGAGGGTCGACTGCGTGCCGTCCTTCGCGGTGTAGGTGACCGTGACGTAGCCGTCCTTGTCGACGACCGACTCGACCTTGGTCGAGGTCAGGATCTCGACGCCGAGCTTCTTGTACTGCTTCTGGATCTCCTTGGAGACGTCCGGGTCCTCGTTGGGGAGGGCGCGGTCCATGAACTCGATGATCGTCACGTCGACGCCGTAGTTCTTGAGGACGTAGGCGAACTCCATGCCGATCGCGCCCGCGCCCACGATGGCCATCGTGTCGGGGAGCTCGCGGGTCATGATCTGGGTCTCGTAGGTGACGACGTTCTCGGAGAGCTCGACGCCGGGGAGGAGGCGGACGCTCGCGCCGGTCGCGATGATCGCGTCGTCGAAGGTCAGCGACTCCGTGCCGCCCTTGCTCAGCTGCACGTCGAGGCCCTGCGGGCCGGTGAAGGAGCCGACGCCGTCGAACTCGGCGATCTTGTTCTTCTTCATCAGGAAGTGGACGCCCTTGGTGCGGCCGTCCGCGACCGAGCGGCTGCGGTCGAACGCCGCGCCGAAGTCGAACGAGACGTCGCCCGAGATGCCGAACTGCTTCGCCTGGGTGTGGAAGAGGTGGGCGAGCTCCGCGTTGCGCAGCAGCGCCTTGGACGGGATGCAGCCGACGTTGAGGCAGACACCGCCCCAGTACTGCTTCTCGACGACGGCGACGGACTTGCCGAGCTGGGCGGCGCGGATCGCGGCCACGTATCCGCCGGGGCCTGCCCCCAGGACGACGACGTCGAAGTGCTGGGCCATGGATGATCCTCCAGAGTCGTGGATGGTGGTGCGCGGGGTGACCACGCCGTCTCCCACCGTACCGTTCCGGGGCTCGGAGGCGGCCCGCTCCTCCGTGGGCGAACGCGCGCGCGGGCGCCTGCCGTGCACGCGCGGGAATGCCCGCGGGGCGGGGGCGGTTGGGCTCCACGGGCGACGGAGCCCCTCCCCCAGTCCCCCGCACGGAAGAAGCCCCGCGATGTCCGCCACCGCCTCCCGCACCGCCAGCACCAGCGCCCCGATCCTCGACGTCCTCGCGGAGCGCTGGAGCCCCCGCTCCTACGACGCGACCGCGACCGTCTCCGACGAGACCCTCGCGTCCCTCCTCGAGGCCGCGCGCTGGTCCCCGTCCGCCAGCAACTCGCAGCCGTGGCGCTTCATCGTCGCCCGCCGCGGAACCGACGGGTTCGACCGCATCGTCGCGACGCTCGCCGGCTTCAACGGCGCCTGGGCCGGCTCCGCCGCCGTCCTGGTCGTCGCGCTCGCCGAGACCGTCGACTCCGAGGGGAAGCCGCGCCCCTGGGCCGTCTACGACCTCGGCCAGTCGATCGCCCACCTCAGCGTCCAGGCGCACCACGAGGGCCTGCACGTGCACCAGATGGCCGGCTTCGACAAGGACGCCGTCCGCGCCGCGTTCGGCGTCGACGAGCGCTTCGACCCGGTGACGATCGCCGCGGTGGGAGTCGCGGCCGACGCCGACGCGCTGGCGAACGAGACCCTCCGCGAGCGCGAGACCGCGCCGCGCACCCGCCTGCCCCTCGAGGAGCTCGTGCTCGTCCAGGCGTAGCCCTCCGGCGGAAGGCCTCCCCCGTCCGCGGACCGGGGAGGCCTTCCGCGTCCCACCCCCTGTGTTACTCCCCGTGTCGGTCCCCGCTGTGCCGCCGGGAGCCTCTCCGTACGATCGGACGATCCGCCCGCCCGTCCCGCTGCCCGGAGAGACATGCCCGCCACCCCCGCCGCCCGCACGAGCCTGGCCTTCGACGCCGAGCTCGGCCAGTCGGCGTTCCCCGTGCGCTTCGAGGGGGTCGGCCGCACCTTCGCGCCCGGGGCCCCCGTGCTGACGGACGTGACGCTCGAGGCCGCCGCGGGCGAGGTCATCGCGATCCTCGGCCCGAGCGGCTGCGGCAAGTCGACGCTGCTGCGCATCGCGGCGGGCCTGGACACCGCCTCCGAGGGGTCCGTCCTCATCGACGGCGCCCCCGTCTCCGGCATCGACCCGCGCTGCGCGGTGGCGTTCCAGGAGCCGCGGCTGCTGCCCTGGCGGAGCATCGCCGACAATGTCGCGCTCGGACTGCCGCGCGGCACCCCGCGCCCGGCCGCCCGCGCCGCCGTCGACGAGCTGCTCTCGCTGGTCGGCCTCACCGCGCACGCCCGCTCGCGGCCCCGCGAGGTGTCCGGAGGGATGGCCCAGCGAGCCTCCCTCGCCCGCGCCCTCGCCCGGAACCCCGGCGTGCTCCTCCTGGACGAGCCCTTCGGGGCGCTCGACGCGCTGACCCGCCTGCGGATGCAGGACCTGCTGCTCGACGTGCACGCGGCGGCTCCGGCGACGATCCTGCTCGTCACCCACGACGTCGACGAGGCCCTGCAGCTGGCCGACCGCATCGTGCTCCTCGGGCGCGACGAGCCCGGAGGCGTCTCGCGCATCCAGCGGATCGTCACCGTCCCCGGCGCGCGGCCCCGCGACCGCGGCTCGGCGGAGCTCGCCGAGCACCGGGCCGAGCTCCTCGCGGGGCTGGGCATCGAGCGGCACTGACCCCGGGCGGATCGACCCGCGTCCCTCCACCCGGGCGGCACGGTCCGGGCGGCACGACCTCCCTCCCCAGCCGCCTCCTCCTCCCGCTCTCCACCGCACGAGCACCTCCCCGCACCGCCCCTCCCCTGCAGCGTCCACACTCGCTGTCACCGCATCCCCGAAGCCGAGGCCCCCATGTCGTTCACCAGCTCCCCACTCACCCGCCGCACCGCTCTCGCCGGTCTGCTCACCGCCGCCGCCGTCCCGCTCCTCGCGGGCTGCGTGCAGGGCGAGGGCGGAGGAGGAGCGGCGGCCGCGACCGCCGACGCCGCCTCCGGAGGAACTCAGGGCGGCACGCTCACGCTCGACTTCGCGACGTACAACCCGCTGAGCCTGGTCATCAAGGAGAAGGGCTGGCTCGAGGCCGCCCTCGCCGAGCAGCAGGTCACCGTCGCCTGGGTGCAGTCGGCCGGCTCCAACAAGGCCAACGAGGCCCTGCGCGCCGGAGCGATCGACGTCGGCTCCACCGCCGGCTCCGCCGCGCTGCTCGCCCGCTCGAACGGCTCGCCGATCAGGACGATCGACATCTTCTCGCAGCCGGAGTGGTCGGCCCTCGTCGTCCCCGCCGGCTCGGCGATCACGTCGGTCGAGCAGCTCAAGGGCAAGCAGATCGCGGCCACCAAGGGCACCGACCCCTACTTCTTCCTGGTGCAGGCGCTCGAGGCCGCCGGGCTGGGCATCGGCGACGTGACGGTGCAGAACCTGCAGCACGCCGACGGCTGGGCGGCGCTGCAGAACGGCTCCGTCGACGCCTGGGCGGGCCTGGACCCGATCATGGCCGGCGCCGAGGCGGCCGGGGCGACCCTGCTCTACCGCAACGTCGACTTCAACTCCTACGGTCTGCTCAACGCGACCGAGAGCTTCCTCGCCGAGAAGCCGGACCTCGCGCAGACCGTCGTGAACGCGTACGAGCACGCCCGCGCCTGGGCGCTCGAGAACCAGGACGAGACGGCGAGCATCCTCGCCTCCGTCGCCGGCCTCGACGTGGCGGTGGCGACGACGGTCATCACCGAGCGCAGCAACCTCGACGTCGACAACGTCCCAGGCTCCGCGCAGACCGACGTGCTCGCCGTGATCGGCCCGATCTTCGTCGAGAACGGCGACGTCGCCTCGCAGCAGCAGGTCGACGACGCGCTCGACTCGCTGCTCGACGACACCTACGCCTCGGCGGCCGACCCGAGCGCCATCGGCGCCTGAGGGTCCCGCCCTCCGCCCCCGACCCCGTGATCCGAGGAGACCGACGATGACGATCCGCGACGACGACACCGCGACCGACGCCGATGTGCTGCGCCGGAGCGCGCTGTCCGCGCCGATGCCGGGTGAGCCCGGACTCGTGACGGCGGGCCCGTCGGTCGCGGCCTCCCAGCGCCGCCTCCGCGAGGACCGCTCCCACCCGCTCACCACGCGACGGTGGTTCGTGGTCGCGGGAGGCGCGATCCTGCCCGTGCTGCTGCTCGCCGCCTGGCAGATCGCGACGACGACCGGGATGGTCTCGGTGGCGGTCTTCCCCTCGCCCGCGATGGTCTGGGCGGCCGGCGTCGACCTCGCCCAGCGCGGCGACCTCGGCCAGGACGTCGCCATCTCGACGCAGCGCGTGCTCATCGGGTTCGCGCTCGGCTCGGCGCTCGGGCTCGTGGTCGGCGCGCTCTTCGGGCTCTCCCGCGTCTGGGAGGTCGTCCTCGGGCCGACGCTCGGCGCGATCCGGGCGGTCCCGTCGCTGGCCTGGGTCCCGCTGCTGCTGCTCTGGATGGGCATCGGCGAGGAGTCGAAGATCACGCTGATCACGATCGGCGCGTTCTTCCCCGTCTTCACCACGGTGGCCACGGCGCTCGGCCACGTCGACCGGCACCTCGTCGAGGCCGGCCGCGCCTTCGGCCTCTCGGGCGTCCGGCTCTTCACGACGGTGCAGCTGCCCGCGGTGATCCCGTCCGTGATCTCCGGGCTGCGCCTCGCGCTCGCCCAGTCGTGGCTGTTCCTGGTCGCCTCCGAGCTCATCGCCTCCTCGATGGGCCTCGGCTTCCGCCTCATCGACAGCCAGAACAACGGCCGGATCGACCGGGTGTTCCTGGCGATCGTCCTGCTGGCCGTGCTGGGCAAGCTCACCGATGCCGTCGTCGGCGTGTTCCAGCGCTACGCCGTGAGGAAGTGGGCGTGAGCGCCGGGGAGGGAGCTCCGAGCGTGAGCGGGACGATCGCCAACCTGCTCGACGAGCACCGCCGGTTCCCCCCGCCCGCGGCCTTCGCCGCGCAGGCGAACGCGGGCGCGGAGGAGTACTCGCGAGCCGCCGCCGATCCGGTCGCGTTCTGGGAGGAGGCGGCCCGCCGCCTCGAGTGGGCGGAGCCGTGGCACACCGCCCACAGCTGGGAGCCTGCCGCTCCGCTGCCCGACGGCTCGCTCTCGGTGCCGCGCACGACCTGGTTCGAGGGCGGGCGGCTGAACGTGGCCGTCAACTGCGTCGACCGCCACGTGGACGCGGGACGCGGCGGGAAGACCGCCCTCCACTTCGAGGGCGAGCGCGGCGACCGGCGGTCGATCACCTACGCCGAGCTCCAGCGCGAGGTCTCCCGCGCCGCGAACGCGCTGACCGCGCTCGGGATCGGGAAGGGCGACCGCGTCGTCGTCTATCTCCCGGTGATCCCCGAGACCATCGTCATCACGCTCGCGATCGCGCGGATCGGCGCGATCCACTCGCTCGTCTTCGGCGGCTTCTCTGCCGAGGCGGTGCGGTTCCGTGTGGAGGACACCGGCGCGAAGCTCCTGGTCACCACGGACGGGCAGTTCCGGCGCGGAGCGGCGGTGCCGGTCAAGGCGAGCGCCGACCGGGCGGTCGAGGGCGTCGCGTCGATCGAGCACGTCCTCGTCGTCCGCCGCACCGGTGAGACCGACGTCCCGTGGACCCCGGGCCGCGACGTCTGGTGGCACGAGCTGGTCGATGCGCAGAGCGACGTCCACGAGGCCGAGGCCTTCGACTCCGAGACGCCGCTGTTCATCATCTACACCTCCGGCACGACCGGGAAGCCCAAGGGGCTGGTGCACACCAGCGGCGGCTACCTCACGCAGGCCTCCTGGACGCACTGGGCCGTGTTCGACGCGAAGCCGGACGACGTGCACTGGTGCACCGCCGACCTCGCCTGGGTCACCGCGCACACCTACGAGATCTACGGACCGCTCTCGAACGGGCTCACCCAGGTGATCTACGAGGGCACCCCGAGCACCCCGCACACGGCCCGGCACTTCGAGATCATCGAGCGGTACGGGGTGACCGTCTACTACACGGCGCCGACGCTGATCCGGACCCTGATGACCTGGTTCCCCGAGGGCGTGCCCGCCCGGTACGACCTGTCGAGCCTGCGCCTGCTCGGCACCGTCGGCGAGTCCATCAACCCCGAGGCCTGGGTCTGGTTCCACGAGGCGATCGGCGGCGGAGGCTGCCCGATCGTCGACACCTGGTGGCAGTCCGAGACCGGCGCCGCGGTGATGTGCCCGCTGCCGGGCGTCTCGACCCTCAAGCCGGGCTCGTCTCTCGGAGCCCTGCCCGGGCTCGGCGTCCTCGTGGTGGACGAGCACGGCGAGCGGGTGCCGAACGGCTCCGGCGGCTACCTCGTGGTCGACCGGACCGGGCCGGCGCTCGCCCGCACCGTGTGGGGCGACCCGGAGCGGTACCGCGACTCCTACTGGGCCCGCTACGCGTCCCAGGGGTGGTTCTTCTCCGGGGACGGCGCGAAGTACGACGCCGACGGCGACGTCTGGGTGCTGGGCCGCGTCGACGACGTCATCAACGTCTCCGGGCACCGCCTGTCCACGATCGAGATCGAGTCGGCACTCGTCGCCCATCCGGCCGTCGGCGAGGCCGGAGTCGTCGGAGTCGCCGACGCGACGACCGGCCAGGCGATCGCGGCGTTCGTCATCCCCTCCGACGAGGCCGTCGACCGCGCCGAGGAGGACCCGGCCTACTGGGCCGCGCTCGGCACGACGCTCTCGGTGCTCCTGCGCGACCACGTGGCGGTCGCGATCGGTCCGATCGCCAAGCCGCGCGA
This sequence comes from Rathayibacter sp. VKM Ac-2805, assembly GCF_009834265.1. NCBI lineage: Bacteria > Bacillati > Actinomycetota > Actinomycetes > Micrococcales > Microbacteriaceae > Rathayibacter > Rathayibacter sp. VKM Ac-2805. The sequence goes on along the minus strand of NZ_CP047185.1, from coordinate 122,160 downwards.
CGTGGTGGTGGTGCCGGATCTGCCCAAGACCCGCTCCGGCAAGATCATGCGGCGGCTGCTCGGCGACATCCGCGACGGCCGCCCGCTCGGAGACGTGACGAGCCTGCAGGACGACACCGTCCCGGCGCGCATCGCCCGCATCGTCGCCGAGCGCGGGTAGGCGCCGCGCCGAGCGGACGCGGCGGGCGGCCCCTGTTTCGGGGAGGCGTCGGGAGCCTGCGCGTCCGCGGCGAGGAGGGGCCGCCGGGGAGCATCCGGAGTAGCGTGAAGCCGTGCGCGACGTCCAACAGCAGATCATCTCCGAGCTCCACGTCTCCCCCGCCGTCGATCCGGCCGTCGAGGTCGAACGGCGCAGCGGCTTCCTCGCCGACTACCTCCGCAGCACCGGCGCGAAGGGCCTCGTCCTCGGCATCAGCGGCGGCCAGGACTCGAGCCTCGCCGGGCGCCTCTGCCAGCTCGCGGTCGAGCAGGTCCGCGCGAGCGGCGGCGACGCCTCCTTCATCGCGGTCCGCCTGCCGTACAAGGTGCAGGCCGACGAGGAGGACGCCCAGCTCGCCCTCACGTTCATCCGCCCGGACCGCCAGGTCGTCTTCGACATCCACCAGGGCGTCGACGGCGTGGCCGCGGCGTTCGGCGACGCGGTCGACGAGCCGATCAGCGACTTCGTGAAGGGCAACGTGAAGGCGCGGATGCGGATGATCGCGCAGTACGCGATCGCCGGCCAGGCCGGGATGCTCGTCGTCGGGACCGACCACGCGGCCGAGGCGGTCACCGGCTTCTTCACGAAGTACGGCGACGGCGGCGCCGACGTCCTCCCGCTCACCGGCCTCACCAAGCGGCAGGGGCGCTCGCTCCTCGAGCACCTGGACGCACCGGCCCGGCTCTACGAGAAGGCGCCGACGGCGGACCTGCTCGACGACAACCCCGGCCAGACCGACGAGACGAACCTCGGGCTCACCTACGCCGACCTCGACACGTACCTCGAGGGCGGCGAGGTCGACCAGGCCGTCGCCGAGGCCATCGAGGCGCGGTACGCCGCGACCGAGCACAAGCGCCAGGTGCCGCTGTCGATGTTCGACGACTGGTGGCGCTGAGCCGCCGCTGACCGCTTCCAGCGGCCGGCAGCTCAGGACCGCACGGGGCCCCGCTGAGGCGGGGCTCCCGTGCGTCCGGCGCGGAACCGATGCGAGGACCGGACCCGCCGCGAGGTCAGGAGTCGGCGCGGGCGTTGTAGACGAGCACCTCGCCGGAGTCGACGGAGGCGCGGTAGGCGCGGAACACGTCGAGGGCCTCGTCGCGGAGCACGCCGTCGACGACCTCGATGCCGCGGGCCTCGAACTGCGCGGCCCAGTCCTCGCGCATCGGCCCCTCGTCGAAGGTGCTGATCTCCTCGAGCTCGGGGCCGGAGCCCGCGACGACCAGGCGGCGCACCCCCGACCACATCGTCGCTCCGTAGCACTGCACGCACGGGCGCCAGTTGACGACCAGGTCGTGCGCGGGGAGGCCCTCGCCGCCGAGGTCCCAGGTGCCGAGCGCGGTCTGCGCGAGACCGAGCGCCGTCACCTCGGCGTGGCCGGACGAGACCCCGCTGCCGAGGACGACGTTCACTCCGACCGAGACGAGACGACCGGAGTCGCGCTCGACGACGATCGCCGCGAACGGGCCGCCGTTCCCCTCGCGGAAGTTGCGGTCGGCGAGCGCGTGCACGAGGGCCATCCGGTCCTCGAGGCTCGGGAGGACCTCGGGGACGTCGCGGAGGGCGTCACCGATCCAGGCGGGCAGGGCGATCTCGTAGCGGGTGGCGAGGCGGTCGATGTCCATGGGTCCTCCGGGAGACGGGGCGGGGCGGCGGGCGGAGAGGGATGCGCGGCAGGCACGGCACAAATGACGCGCGGGCGGCGGCCGTCGCCCCTCAGCCTCGCAGTGCCGAGCGCCGGAGACGGAATCGGCCCGGCGCGTCGACGCGGAGGTCAGGCGAGGAGGGCCTCGCCGAGCGCCGCGGCCTGCGCCGCCCAGAAGCGCTTCGCCACGCCGGTCCGGCGGAACAGGGCGTCGAAGCCGTGGAAGGCGCCCTCCACGATCTCGAGCCCGCACGGCACTCCGGCCGCGCGCAGGCGCTCGGCGTAGCGGACGTCCTCGTCGTGGAAGAGGTCGAGGCCGCCGACGCCGATCCAGGCCGGCGGCAGGCCCGTGAGGTCGTCGCGGCGGGCGGGGGCGGCGTAGGCCGTGACGCCGGGGCCGCCGGGCTCGCCGGCGAGGTAGGCGGTCCAGCCGAAGCGGTTGCTGCCCGGGGTCCAGACGCGGACTCCGCGCGGAGGAGGACCGGGCCGGGTGACGGTGCGGTCGTCGAGCATCGGGTAGACGAGCAGCTGGAACGCGGGCTGCGCTCCTCCGCGGTCGTGGGCGAGGAGGGTCGCACCCGCGGCGATGCCGCCGCCCGCGCTCGCGCCTCCGACGGCGATGCGCGCCGGGTCGACGCCGCGCTCCTGCGCGTGCTCGACGAGCCAGTCGAACGCGGCCAGCACGTCCTCGACGGCAGCCGGGGCCGGATGCGCGGGCGCGAGGCGGTAGTCGACGGAGACGACCGTGATGCCCAGGGTGCGGGCGAAGTCGATGCAGGACGCCTCGTCCTGGAGGTGGCTGCCGAGCACCATGCCGCCGCCGTGCACCCAGAGGAGCGCGGGAGCGGTACCGCGGAGGATGCGCGGCCGGTAGCTGCGGGCCCGGACGGGAGCGGCTCCGGCGGCGGGGATCTCGACGTCGTCGACCACGATGTCGGGCGGGGCCTCGCCTCCCTCGGCGGCGCGTCGCGTGGCGAGGCGCAGCAGTCGCGGGCCGAGGACGATCGGCGGGAGGAAGCGGCCGAGCGCGAGGTCGGGGTGGAAGAGGGGCGCCGTCGCGGCGGTGCGGGCTGACGCGGTCATGCGCGGGAGGCTACTCCTCGCGGCCGTGCCGGCGCCCCTCCGCGGGATTACGGACGCACGAGGGTCTTGATCGCGCGGCGCTCGTCCATGGCGGCGTACGCCTCGGCGATCTCCTCGAGGGGCAGCTCGAGGTCGAAGACCAGACCGGGCTCGATCGCGCCGCTGAGCACGTCCGGCAGCAGCTCGGCCATGTAGCCGCGGACCGGCGCGACTCCGCCGTTGACGCCCACGTTCGAGCCGAACATCTGACGGACGGGCAGCTCGGGGCCTCCGTTGGGGACGCCGACGTAGCCGACCATGCCGCCGGGGCGGGCGGAGTCGAGGGCCTGCTGCATCGACTCCTTGGTGCCGACGCATTCGAGCACGCAGTCGGCGCCGATCCCGCCGGTCAGCTCGCGGACGCGCGCGACGCCCTCGTCGCCGCGGGTCTCGACGATGTGGGTCGCCCCGAAGCGGCGGGCGAGGTTCTGCCGCGACTCGTGCCGCGACATCGCGATGATCGTGGTCGCGCCGAGGCGCTTGGCCGCCAGGACGGCGCAGAGGCCGACCGCGCCGTCGCCGACGACCGCGACGGTCGAGCCCGCGGTGACACCGGCCGAGACCGCGGCGTGGTGGCCGGTCCCCATCACGTCGGCGAGGGTGAGCAGGCTGGGGATGAGCGCCGGATCCGGGTCGATGCCCACGCGGAAGAGCGTGCCGTCGGCGAGGGGCACGCGCACCTTCTCGCCCTGGGCGCCGTCCGCGAAGCCCTCCTCGCGGACCTCGGCGCCCCACCAGCCGCCGGTGAGGCACGAGGTGGAGACGCCGTTGGCGCAGTTCGCGCAGGTGCCGTCGCAGACGTAGAACGGAGCGATCACGAAGTCGCCGACCGCGACGTCGTGCACGTCGTCGCCGATCTCCTCGACGACGCCGACGAACTCGTGGCCGATGCGGTGCGCCTCCTTGGTGGGAGTGACGCCGCGGTAGGGCCAGAGGTCTGAGCCGCAGACGCAGGCCGCGGTGACGCGGACGATCGCGTCGCGCCCCGTCGAGAGCTGCGGGTCGGGGACCTCCTCGAGTCGGATGTCGCGCTCGCCGTGGATGAGTGTTGCTCGCATGGGTGCTCCTGGTCGGGAGGGGGGTGGGGTCGGCGTCCACGGTACGCCCGCGACCGGCCGCGGGTGCCGGAGAGGCGGGGGCTTGCACGAACGCGCGCCGACGCGGCACGGGTGGAGAGCCGGGGCACGGCCGGGGGCGGTCCGGCGCGGGGCGGGAGGCGTCCTGCCGGATCGGAGCAGCCTCGCAGCAGCCCTGCGCCGCGTCACGGCTGCGCCTCGGCCCAGCCGTCGCGCCCGATCACGACGTGCGCGAGGAACCGCAGGCCGCACGCCTCTGCCCCGTCGGCGATCGCCCGCGTCGCCGCACGGTCGGAGGGGAGCACCACGGCCTCGCCCGCGTGGCTGTGCGCCAGGCCGATGCCCGCCGCGCCGCGCGCCAGCACCTCGGCGAGCACGGCGGCGACGGGGATCTCGGCGTGCGCCGGGGCTCCGTCGGCCAGCGTCAGGACGTCGCGGACGGCTCCGGACTCGGCGAGCGCCACCGCCAGCACGGTCTCGACCGGCCGGGCGGCCAGCAGCGGAGCGACGAGCCCGGCCAGGCCGGCGGCGTCGGTCACCCGGGCGGCGCGCGAGGCGCGGTTCATCCTCCGCCGCAGCTCGAAGGAGGCGACCAGGCGGCAGGCGGCGACCTCGCCGACTCCGCGGTGCCGCATCAGATCGCCCACCCCGGCCCGGGCGACGGCGTCGATGCCGCCGAAGCGCGCGAGGAGGCGCTGCGCGACGACGGTCGCGTTGGCGCCGCGGACGCCGGCCCCGATGAGCACGGCGAGGGTCTCGGCGTCGGTGAGCGCCTCCGGTCCGTAGGCGCGGAGGCGCTCCCTCGGCCTCTCCTCGGGAGGGAGGTCGGCCATCCGGGGGCCGGGCGTTTCGAAGGACATGCCGCCGACGCTACGGAGCCCGCCGGACGGGCGCGCCGCGGATCCCGCGACTGTGGACGACTCCCGCCCTCGCGCGCCCTGTGGAGGGACATCCCGTCGCCGCCCCCGCGCTCCTCCCCCTGCGGGAACGCAGGAGTAGCGGTACTCGACCGCGACCACCGCGACGTCTGCGGACTCGCGACAGGGCTCGAGCACCCCGGTCAGTCCGACGCGGGCATCCCCGCCGTCACCGACAGGCTCTCGCCGTCCGGCGCCACGTCCACCAGCACCACGTCCCCGTCGCGCACCGTGCCGCCGAGCAGCGCCGTCGCCAGCTGGTCGTCGATCGCCCGCTGCATCAGCCGGCGCAGCGGCCGCGCGCCGTACTGCGGGTCGTAGCCGCGCTCGGCCAGCCACCCGCGGGCCGCGGGCGTCACCGCCAGGTCGAGCCGTCGCTCCGAGAGCCTCCTCGACAGCCGGTCGACGTACAGCGACACGATCTCGCCGAGCTCGGTGCGGTCGAGTGCGTCGAAGATCACGATGTCGTCGAGCCGGTTCACGAACTCGGGCTTGAAGGCCTGGCGCACCATCTGCTGGACCGCCTCCTCCTTCTGCGGCCGCGACAGCGCCGGGTCCACGAGGAACTGCGACCCCAGGTTGGAGGTGAGGATGAGGATCGTGTTGCGGAAGTCGACCGTCCGCCCCTGGCCGTCGGTGAGCCGGCCGTCGTCGAGCACCTGCAGTAGGACGTCGAACACCTCGGGGTGCGCCTTCTCGATCTCGTCGAGGAGCACCACCGAGTACGGGCGGCGGCGGACCGCCTCCGTGAGCTGGCCGCCCTGCTCGTAGCCGATGTAGCCGGGAGGGGCGCCGACCAGCCGCGAGACGGCGAACTTCTCGCCGTACTCCGACATGTCGATGCGGACCATCGCCTTCTCGTCGTCGAAGAGGTGGTCGGCGAGCGCCTTCGCCAGCTCGGTCTTGCCGACGCCGGTCGGCCCGAGGAAGAGGAAGGAGCCGGTCGGCCGGTCGGGGTCGGAGATGCCCGCGCGGGTGCGGCGCACCGCGTCCGCGACGGCCGACACCGCCTCGTCCTGGCCGATCAGTCGTCGGTGCAGCTCGGTCTCGAGGTGCAGCAGCTTCTCGGTCTCGCCCTGCAGGAGGCGCCCGACGGGGATCCCCGTCCAGGCGGCGATCACCGCGGCGATGTCGTCGGCCGTCACCTGCTCGTTGACCATGCGGCCCTCGGCCGGCTCCTCCTCCGCCTCGGCGGCGGCGAGCTCGCGCTCGATCACCGGGATGTCGCCGTAGAGCAGCTTCGACGCGCGCTCGAGCTTGCCCTCGCGCTGCGCCCGCTCGGCGGCGATCCGCAGGGCGTCGAGCCGGTTCTTGAGCTCGCCGACGCGGTTGAGGGAGGCGCGCTCGCGCTCCCAGCGCTCCTGCAGCTCCTCGAGCTGGGCGCCGCGGCGGGCCAGGTCCTCGCGCAGCTTCTCCAGCCGTGCCTTCGAGGCCTCGTCCTTCTCCTTCTTCAGCGCCAGCTCCTCGAGCCTCAGCCGGTCGACGGAGCGGCGCAGCTCGTCGATCTCGACGGGAGCGGAGTCGATCTCCATGCGCAGCCGCGACGCGGCCTCGTCGATCAGGTCGATCGCCTTGTCCGGCAGCTGGCGGGAGGTGATGTAGCGGTTCGAGAGCGACGCGGCGGCGACCAGGGCGGAGTCGGCGATCGCCACCTTGTGGTGCGCCTCGTAGCGCTCCTTCAGCCCGCGGAGGATCGCCACGGTGTCCTCGACGGTCGGCTCGCCGACGAAGACCTGCTGGAAGCGGCGCTCGAGAGCGGCGTCCTTCTCGATGTACTGGCGGTACTCGTCGAGCGTCGTCGCGCCGATCATCCGCAGCTCGCCGCGCGCCAGCATGGGCTTGAGCATGTTCGCGGCCGCCACCGATCCCTCGCCGCCGCCCGCGCCCATCAGCGTGTGCAGCTCGTCGATGAAGGTGATGATCCGGCCGTCGGACTCCTCGATCTCCTGGAGCACGGCCTTCAGCCGCTCCTCGAACTCGCCGCGGTACTTCGCTCCGGCGATCAGGGCCGAGAGGTCGAGGCTGACGAGCTGCTTGCCCTTGAGGCTCTCGGCGACGTCGCCCGCGACGATCCGCTGGGCGAGCCCCTCGACGACGGCGGTCTTGCCGACGCCGGGCTCGCCGATGAGGACGGGGTTGTTCTTGGTGCGGCGCGTGAGCACCTGGCTGACGCGCCGGATCTCGGCGTCCCTCCCGATCACCGGGTCGAGCTTGCCGCTCGCCGCGATGGCGGTCAGGTTGACGCCGTACTGCTCGAGTGCGGACTTCTCGTCCTGCTGGGGCATCCGACCGGCCTGCATGATGGTGGTCTCCTCCGTGGCTCGAAAGTTGAGTTCGACGGACTCAACTTTACTCCCGCGACGGCTCCGGCGATCAGGCCGTCAGAAGATCGCTGTCGCGGCCCTGGAGCGTCTCGAGCGCGTTCCGGAGGATCGAGCGCAGCCGGAGCTCGTCGACCCCGGTCAGCGCCGAGATCTCGGCCTGCGAGAAGCCGCCGGCCGCAGCCAGCAGCAGGAGCTCGCGGTCCGGGCAGTCGAGGGCGAGCAGGCCGCTGCCGAGCGGACGCCGGGCGAGCTCGTGCGCGGAGCCGAGGGTCTCGCAGAGGACCTCGAGCACCCAGAGCACGGGCTCCGGCGAGCGGGCGCCCTCGCGGGAGCGGCGCCAGACGGCGGTGAAGACGTCGGTGCAGAGCCGGTCGCGGCCGGCCGGGTCGGCCTGGACCGTGCCGACGCACGCCGAGACGAGGCCGCCGAAGCGGTCGACGAGCTCTCCCAGAGCGGAGGCGTCCCCCGTGGCGGAGCGGGCCAGCAGACGAGCGGCGTCCTGCGTCAGCGGCGGACGCACCCGTCCTCCGGTCGCGTCCTCGCCTCCAGCACTCACAGGCCTCAGCGTGTCACCGACTCCGGGACGGCGGGACCAGTTGCGCGGAAGGGGGGTGACAGGTATGGAGCTGATCCGCTATCCGACATCAGAGGCGCGGCCAGCGCGCGCGGGCGAAGCAGAAGAGCCCGTAGGCGATGAGCCCGACGGCGACGAAGCCGAGGAGGAACACGCCCGCCGGCAGCTCCACGAGCGACTTCAGCGCCTCGTCGAGCCCGCCCGCCTGCTCCGGATCATGGGTGACGGCGGCGACGATCAGCAGCACGCCGAGAGCGCCGAGGACCACGCCCTTGGCGACGTAGCCGGCGACGCCGAGCACGGTGACGACGGTGCCCGCCGTGCCGCCCGGCTCCGCGACGTTCTCGAGGAACTTCCTGCTCGCTCCGCGGTACACGAAGACGCCGCCGACCGCGAGGACGGCCAGTCCCGCCATCACGAGCAGCACGACTCCGCCCGGCGCCGAGAGCACCTGCGCGCTCGCGCTCTCGGACGACTCGGACGAGCTCGACCCGCCGCCCGTCGCGAACTTCAGCGCCGTCACGCCGAGGGCGCCGTAGACGACGGCCTTGCCCGCCTCCTTCAGCCGGCTGCCCCAGGTCTTCAGGGCGCTCTCGCGCGGGCGGACGAGGAACGCCTCGAGCAGCCCCCAGAGCGCCAGGCCGAAGAGGCCGACCGTGCAGATCCAGAGGACCACCAGACCGCCGGGCTGCGCCGCGAGGGCGCCGAGAGCACCGCTCTGGTCGGCCTCGCCTCCGCCGCCGCGGGCCACGCCGAGCGCGATCACTCCGATCAGGAGGTGGACGAGGCCGTTCGCCGCGAAGCCGCCGCGGGCGAGGGTCCGCACCGCCCGGGAGTCCTGGATGTCGTCGGCGGTGCGCTGGGCGTCGGCGGTGCTCGGAGTGTTCACAGGGTGGACGCTACGCGTTTCCACACCCCCGCGCCCGGCGCTCCGCCGTTCGGAGCTGCTCCCGGAGCCGGTTCTCCACACCTTTCCACAGGGTTGTCCACAGCTGTGGAATCGCTAGAGGGACGAGCGGATCACACGTCGACGGCGCGGACGAGCCCGTCCTGCACGCCGCCCAGCCAGTCGTAGACGCTGCGGATCGCGGCCGCGCTCCCCTCCTCCGGGACGACGTCGTCGGTGTCGTCGATCCCCAGCCGCACGGCCAGAGCGAGCCGCATATCGGTCAATGCGCGGAGCCAGGCGATCGCCTGCGGCTCCTCGAGACGGACCGCGACCTCGCCCAGCCCCTCGAAGATCCGGCCGTGACTCGTGCCGTCGCCGGCGTCGAGGGCCGCCGTGACGGCGCGGGCGTCGTCCATCTTGCGGGCGGCGAGGTCCGGAGCGGTGAAGCGGCGGAACTCGTCGGCCGCCTCGGCGTCGTCGCGGTAGGCGTCGGGCAGGAGGCGGGCGAGCGCCGGATCGGAGCGGGCCTCCTCCGAGGACGCCCCGCGATCGAGCAGCTCGAGCATCTCGCCGGCCAGATGGCGGAGGATCCCGGCCTCCTCGCGGTCGAAACGGGCGACGGCCGCTCCGGAGGAGTCGCGGCGGAACGCGCGCATCAGCCGAGTCCTCGGATGCCGCGAGCGGGGTGCTCTCCGGTCTCGGCGGCCGCGGGACGCAGCGGGGCGCTCACGCGTCGGCCTTCTGCAGCGTCGCCCACAGGCCGTAGCCGTGCATCGCCTCCACGTGCCGCTCCATCTCCTCGCGGTTGCCGGTCGCGACGACCGCGCGCCCCTCGGTGTGCACCTGCAGCATCAGCCGCTCCGCCTCGGCCCGGCCGAAGCCGAAGTAGCTGCGGAAGACGTACGAGACGTACGACATCAGGTTGACCGGATCGTCCCAGACCAGCACGATCCACGGGACCTCGGCCGCCGAGCGGGTCGCCAGGCGCTCGTCCGCGCGCTCGATCGTGTCCGCCATCCCTCCAGCGTAGGCGGCGGCGCGAGCGGGCGCCCGGGCGCGCGGACCGGAGCCCGCGAGTGTCCAGGAGTTGTCGCAGTCGAGCGCGAGTGCGACAACTCCTGGACAATGGGCGACCGGGCGCGGTGACCAGAGCCCGCGAGTGTCCAGGAGTTGTCGCACTCGGCGTCCAGTGCGACAACTTTTGGACACTCGGCGCAGAGGCCGCGGCCGGCCTAGGCCGACAGGCGCGGCAGGACCTCCCGGGCGAAGAAGTCGAGGTGGTCGAGGTCCTGCAGGTCCATGAACTGCAGGTAGACGCGCTCGCAGCCGGCCTCGCGGAGGGACTCGAGGCGGTCGACCGCCTCGTCGACGCCGCCGGCCACTCCGTGCTCGCGCAGCTCGGCGGGCTCGCGGCCGATCGCCGCGGCACGGCGCGTGAACTCCGCCTCGTCGCCTCCGCCGACCGCGATCAGCGCGACCGAGTGCACGAGCGACGAGGGCTCGCGCCCGATCGCCCGGCACGCCTCGTCGACGCGCTCGAAGGCGCCCGGGATCGCGTCGAACTCGGGGAAGGGCAGGTTGAACTCGCTCGCGAACCGCGCCGCGAGCGCCGGGGTCCGCTTGGGCCCTCCGCCGCCGACGATCACCGGCAGCGGCAGGCGCGCGGGCTTGGGCAGGGCCGGGGAGTCGGTCAGCGTGTAGTGCTCGCCGGCGAAGGAGTAGCGCTCGCCGACGGGCGTCGACCACAGGCCCGTCACGATCTCGAGCTGCTCCTCGAGCAGGTCGAAGCGGCGCGGAGGGAAGGGGATGCCGTACGCGGCGTGCTCCTGCTCGAACCAGCCGGTGCCGAGGCCGAGCTCGGCGCGGCCCCCGGACATCGCGTCGACCTGGGCGACCTGGATCGCGAGGATCCCCGGCGGCCGGTAGGTGACGGAGGAGACGAGGGTGCCGAGCGCGATCCGCTCGGTCTCGCGGGCGAGGCCGGCGAGCGTCGTCCACGCGTCGGACGGCCCGACGCCGGGGTCGCCGTCGCCCATCCGGAGGTAGTGGTCGGAGCGGAAGAAGCCGTCGTAGCCGAGGCTCTCGGCGGCCTGCGCGACGGCGAGGAGGTCCTCGTAGCTCGCGCCCTGCTGGGGTTCGGTGAAGACTCTGAACTGCACGGGTCCAGCCTCCCGCACCGGGGCCGGATCGTGCCAGCCCGGCTCCCCCGGCCGGGGCCGCCGACAGGCCCCCGTGTACCGTGGACGGTTGCCGCCGACGAGAGGACCCCATGTCCGAGCACCCGTCCTCCCCGGACACCGCCCCCGCCACCGCGGGCACCCCCACTCCTCCGCACCGCCTCGCGCGGTGGGTCTTCTGGCCCGCGGCGGCCCTCACGCTGTCGATCGCGGCCTTCGCGATCCTCGCGCCCGACGCCGCGACCTCCGTGTTCTCGACGCTGCAGACCACCGTCGTCAACACGTTCAGCTGGTACTACGTGCTGATCGCCGCGGTCTTCGTGGCCTTCGCGATCTGGATGGGCGTCAGCCGCTTCGGCGACATCAAGCTCGGCGCCGACGACGACGAGCCCGAGTTCTCGATGCTCGCCTGGATCTCGCTCCTCTTCGCCGCCGGCATGGGCATCGGCCTCGTCTTCTACGGCGTCGCGGAGCCGCTCACCCACTTCGCCACTCCGCGCCCGGGCGTCACCGGCACCGAGACGGAGCTCGCGCAGAGCGCGATCTCGCAGACCTACCTGCACTGGGGCGTCCACGCGTGGTCCATCTACGTGGTGGTCGGCCTCGCCCTCGCCTACGCGATCCACCGCCGCAAGCGGCCGGTGTCGATCCGCTGGGCGCTGGAGCCGCTGCTGGGCCGCCGGGTCCGCGGAGGCTGGGGCAACGCGATCGACGTGGTCGCCCTGGTCGGCACCATGTTCGGAGTCGCGACCTCGCTCGGCCTGGGCGTCACCCAGATCTCGGCGGGCCTGGAGGCGAGCGGCATCGTGGAGTCGTCGCTCGCCGTGCAGATCGTGGTCATCGCCGTGGTCACGGGCCTGACCGTCTTCTCGCTGATCTCGGGCGTGGGCAAGGGCATGAAGTGGCTCTCGACCGGCAACCTGCTGCTGGCCGCGGCGCTTCTCGTCTTCGTGCTCGTCGCCGGCCCGACCCAGTTCCTCCTGCGCGAGTTCGTGCAGTCGCTCGGCAACTACCTGCAGAACTTCATCGGCCTGACCTTCACGGTCAGCGCCTACTCCGGCCGCGAGGGCGAGCAGTGGCAGGCCTCGTGGACCACGTTCTACTGGGGCTGGTGGATGTCGTGGGCGCCGTTCGTCGGCATCTTCATCGCCCGCGTCTCCAAGGGCCGGACGGTCCGCGAGTTCGTCGGCGGTGTTCTGCTCGTGCCGACGATCATGACCTTCCTCTGGTTCAGCGTCCTCGGCGGCACCGCCATCTACCGCGAGCTGTACGGCGACGGCGGCCTCGTCGGTGCCGACGGCTCGGTGGACACGAACCTGGCGCTCTTCTCGATGCTGCAGGGGCTTCCCGCTGGCTCGGTGCTGACGATCGGCGCGATCATCCTGATCGGCATCTTCTTCGTGACCTCCGCCGACTCCGGCGCGCTGGTCATGGCGATGATCGCGACCGGCGGCCAGGCGGAGCCGCGCAACCCGATCCGCGTGTTCTTCGCCGTCGCGACCGCGCTGCTCGCCCTGTCGCTCCTGATCGCCGGGGGCCTCGACGCCCTGCAGACCGCCGCGATCCTCTCGGCCCTGCCGTTCAGCGTCGTGATGATCCTGATGTGCATCGCGACGGTGATCGCCTTCCGCCGCGAGATCCGCGCCTACGACAAGGCCCGCCGCAGGGCGTTCGTCGGCGACATCGGCACGTTCTACGGCCTCGAGGTCGAGGACCCGGCGGAGCGCGAGCCCGCCCACCCGATCAAGCGGCTCGCGCACCGCCTGAAGCCGGGGTCGAAGGAGTAGTCCGCTCGGAGGTGCAGTCCGCTCGGAGGAGCCGGACGCCGCTCGGGCGCCCGGCTCCGCCGATCAGCTGGGCGACGGGATGAAGGGGTGCTCCGGCGGGTCCTGGTCGTCGCCGAGACGGGCGTCGGCGCCCTCGTCGAGCGCCTCGTCGATCGACTCCGGGTCGTCGATCTCGGCCGGGTCCTCCGGCGGGACCGGCAGGGAGTCGCCGTCGGGGCGGGTGGTGTCGGTGACGTCCTCGGGGGCGTCGAAGCCGAAGCTGCTCATGGTTCCCTCTCCGCGGTGCGCCCGGGAGGCGGCGCCGCTGCGGGCAGCCTAGGTCGCGCCCCCGGAGGCGGTCACGGACTTGACGGGGCACCCGAGGGGCCCCGCGGGGTCGGCCTGCTCCGGAGGAGCCTCCGCCCCGGCAGCCGTCAGTGCACGTACTCGAGCAGGTCGGCTCCGAGGGTGCGCATGCCCTCCAGCACCGCGAGGCGGTAGTGCAGGGTCGTGTCGTCGAACTGGGTGGCGACGGCATAGGCGACTCCGGCGCGCGGGCCGCGGAGGACGCCCGCCTCCGCGCGGACGCCGACGTCGGTGCCGGTCGCGTTGACGAGCAGGACCCCGTGGTCGGGGTGGCGGTGCGCGAGCGGGTCGAGCCCGAACGAGGCGGCGACCATCGAGAGGTCGGTGCCGAGCGAGAGCCAGCCGATCACCCGCGAGCTCACGGCGGCGTCCACGATCTCGCCGTTCGCGAGGGTGGCGAGCAGCCAGGTCAGCTCGCGGGCGGAGCCGATCGAGAGCTGCGGCGCGTCGTCCGGGCCGCGCTCGTCGCGCACGACGTCGAGCAGGGCGGTGCGGGAGAGGCCGAGCGCCTCCGCCCGCTCGCGCACGGCGTCGAGGCCGACGCGGCGCAGCAGGACGTTGGTCGCGAGGTTGTCGCTCGAGGCCCCGACGAGGGCGGCGAGGTCGGCGATCGGCATCGACGGCACCTGGAGGTGCTGCCAGAGCCCGGAGCCCGAGACCGCGTCCGCCGCGGTCCGGTCGACCAGGCGCAGGTTCTCCTGCGGCTCGTTCGCCAGCCGGGCGGCGACCTCGATCAGCAGCACGACGGTGCCGAGGGAGGCGGTGGGCATCGAGACGGAGTCGTCGACCGCGAACAGGGTGCGGCCGGTCGCCAGGTCGACGGCGCGCGCCGAGACGACGACCCCGTCGATCGCGAGACGGCCGAGGGCGTCGAAGCCGCGCTGGAAGTTCTCGCGGTCACCGCCGCCCTTGTGGCGCCCCCGGCGGTTGCGTCGGCTCTCACGGCGGGTCTCGCTGGTGGGGATCACCACGGGTACGGCCCCTCTACGGGTCGGGAGTGCGGTCGTGCGGAGGGGGGACCTGGGTCCTCACGCGCCGGCGGGACGCGCGATCGGCGGACGACCCCGCGGCATCGGTCGGCTCTCGATGCCCGGGGCTCCTCGTCCGTGGTGCGGAGGTGGTCGGCGGCGACTACCAGATGGTGACGCGCTCGCTCGGGGAGAGCCAGAGGGCGTCGCCTTCGGAGACGTCAAAAGTAGCGTAGAACTCGTCGATGTTCCGGACGATCTGGTTGCAGCGGAACTCGGCCGGAGCGTGCGGATCGATGGCGAGGAGGCGGATCGTCTCCTCGTCGCGCGACTTCTGCTGCCAGGCCTGCGCCCAGGAGAGGAAGAAGCGCTCGGCGCCGGTCAGGCCGTCCACGACGGGCGGCTCCTCGCCGTCCAGCGAGAGCAGGTACGCCTTCCAGGCGATGCCGAGACCGCCGAGGTCGCCGATGTTCTCGCCGATGGTCAGGGCGCCGTTCACATAGTGCCCGGGCGTGGTCGCGGGAGCGAGCGCGTCGTACTGCGCGATGAGCGCCTTCGTCCGCTCCTCGAACGCGGCCCGGTCCTCCTCGGTCCACCAGTCGGTGAGACGGCCGTCGCCGTCGAAGCGCGAGCCCTGGTCGTCGAAGCCGTGGCCGATCTCGTGACCGATGACGGCGCCGATCGCTCCGTAGTTCGCGGCGGGGTCGCGGGCCTCGTCGAAGAAGGGGAACTGCAGGATCGCGGCCGGGAAGACGATCTCGTTGAAGCCCGGGTTGTAGTACGCGTTGATCGTCTGCGGGGTCATGAACCACTCGTCGCGGTCGAGCGGGCGGCCGATCTTGCCGAGCTCGCGGGCGAACTCGAACTCGGCCACGCGGCGCGCGTTGCCGAGCAGGTCGGCCGGATCGATCGAGAGGGCGGAGTAGTCGCGCCAGCGGACCGGGTAGCCGATCTTGGGCGTGAACTTCGCGAGCTTCTCGAGCGCGCGCTCGCGGGTGGCGGGGCTCATCCACTCCAGGTCGACGATGGAGCGGCGGTACGCCTCGATGAGGTTCGCGACCAGGACGTCCATCGCGGCCTTCGCGGTCTCGGGGAAGTGGCGGGCGACGTAGGTGCGGCCGACCGCCTCGCCGAGCGAGCCCTCGACGAGCGACACGGCGCGCTTCCAGCGCTCCCGCTTCTGCGGGGTGCCGGTGAGGGTCCGGCCGTAGAAGTCGAAGTTGGCGTCGACGAAGCCGCTGGACAGGTAGGCCGCGGCTCCGCGGATCACCTGCCAGGACAGCCAGTCGCGCCAGGCCGGGAGCCGGTCCTCGGTGAGCAGGCCCGCGAGGCCCTGGAGGAAGCTCGGCTGGCGGACGACCACCTCGGCGAGCGCCCCCTCCGGAGCGCCCATCGCGGTGAGCCAGACGCCGAGGTCGACGCCCGCGGCGAGCTCCTCGACCTCGGACCAGGAGCGGAGGTTGTAGGTCGCCTGGCTGTCGCGGCTGCGGACCTTGTCCCAGTGCGCGGCGGCCAGGTCGGTCTCGAGGGCGACGATGCGCTCGGCGCGGGTCTCGGCGGCGTCGATGCCGGCCAGGGCCAGCATCCGCGCGACGAACGGCGTGTAGGCCTCGCGGACGGAGGCGAACTCCTCCTCGCGGTAGTAGCTCTCGTCCGGCAGGCCGAGGCCGCCCTGGTTGACGAAGACGAGGTAGCGCTCGGGGCTGCCCGGGTCGTTGTCGACGAAGAGGCCGAAGAGCCCGGGGACGCCGGTGCGCTCGAAGGCGCCGACCGCGCGGAGCAGGCCGGGGATCGAGTCGACCCGCTGCACGGCGGCGAGGTCGTCGGCGATCGGGGCGGCGCCGAGCTCCTCGGCCCGCTCCTCGTCCATGAAGGAGGCGTAGAGGTCGCCGAACAGTCGCTCCTCGGTGCCGTGCTGCGCGGTCTGCGCCTCGACGATGATGTCGCGCACGGCCTTCTCCGCCTCCTCCTGGAGCACGTGGAAGGAGCCGTAGCGCGCCTTGTCGGCGGGGATCTCCGTGCGGTCGATCCAGAGCCCGTTGACGTGCCGGTAGAGGTCGTCCTGCGGGCGCGTCGCGGGGTCGAGTTCGGAGCGGTCGATACCGGAGCGAGGCGTCGTCGAGGTCATGGCGGACAGCCTACGTCGGGGCGCCGACACGGTGGCGCGAGGTGCGGCGGGTCGGGCGCGGAGCCGCGGAGGGCGGGCGCGGAGCCGCGGAAGGGAGTGACCGGCGCGGCGCCGCGGGAGGCCGGGCGCGCCACCGTCCGGCTCGCGGGAGCGGGGTGCTCCTGCGAGCCGGACCCGGCCGACGGGGACGCCGGAGCGTCAGCGCCCGAGCTGCTCCTCGACGTACGCGCGGATCGGCGTGGTCGGCCGCCCGATCAGGCGGGCGAGCGAGCCGTCGGTCCCGCCGAGGAGGCCGTCGGCGATGTTCGCGTCGAGGCCGACGACGAAGCCGACTCCGCCCTCGGGGACGCCGGCGCCGGTGAGGACGCGGGCGTGCTCGTCGGAGGAGACGTGGCTGATCGCGGCGTCGCGTCCGGCGACCTCGGCGACGATCGCGGCCAGCTCGTCGAAGCTCCAGGCGGTGTCGCCGGAGAGCTCGTGCACGGTGCCGACCAGGGACGGGTCGGTCAGGGCGACCGCTGCGGCCTCGGCGTAGTCGGTGCGCGCGGCGCTGGCGACGCGGCCCTCGCCGGCGCTCGAGAGGGTGCTGCCGGTGGAGGCGAGCTCGGCGACGGTCTGCTCGTAGTTCTCGTTGTACCAGCCGTTGCGGAGGACGACGGCGGGGACTCCGCTGGCGGCGATCGCCTCCTCCGTGGCCTTGTGCTCGGGGGCGAGGATGAGCGCGCTCGTGGTCGCCTTCGGGGCGCTCGTGTAGACCAGGCGCGCGCCGGCGCGGACGGCGGCGTCGATCGCGGCGGTGTGCTGTGCGACGCGCCTGCCGACCTCGGAGCCCGAGACGAGGAGGACGGCCTCGGCGCCGGAGAAGGCGGCGTCGAGCGAGGCGGGGTCGTCGAAGTCCGCGACGGCGGTGCGGACGCCGAGGTCGGCGGCGAGCGCCTCGAGCTTCGCGGCGTCGCGGCCGGTGGCGACGATGTCGGAGGCGGCGGTGCCGCGGGCGAGCAGGTGCTCGACGGCGAGACGGCCGAGGTGGCCGGTGGCTCCGGTGACGACGAGGGTCATGAGGGGTCCTTCCTGACGGGTGGGGCGGGCGGGGTCCGCCGCCAGGAGGGTGCAACCGGCGAATACTCCTCCTGCTTCCCGGAATGCAGTACCCACTATTTCGTTAGTACAGTCACCACCCCTGTCCCGAGGAGCACCCCCATGACGATCGCCGACTCCCCCCTGCTCGCCGGGGACGTCTACTCCGCCGACTGCCCGAGCCGCGAGGTCTTCGGGCACGTCACCAGCAAGTGGGGCGTCCTGGTGCTCGCGGCGCTCGCTCCGGGCACGCTGCGCTGGGGCGCTCTGCGGCGCCGGATCGGCGGGATCAGCGAGAAGATGCTCGCTCAGACGCTGCGGATCCTGGAGGAGGACGGCTTCGTGCACCGCGAGGCGCGGCCGGTCGTCCCGCCGCACGTCGAGTACCGGCTGACGCCGCTGGGAGCGGAGCTGGCGGATCGGCTGCTGCCGGTCGTCGAGTGGATCGCGGGGAACGTCGGGGCGGTCCTGGAGGCGCGCTCGGAGGGCCGCCGGGAGGGAAGGTGAGCCTCACCTTCTTGTGAGAACGTTCACGTCCCGTTCAGGGAGGAGCCTCCACCCGGCGGCATCGGCGCCCCCTCCCCCTGCTTGCCTCGATCGCGTCTCCTGCTCGTGATCGAAGGACCTCCATGTCAGACACCGCCCGCCGCCCGCTCCTCCTCCCGATGGCCGGCCACGTGCGCGGCAAGCGCAGCCCCGTCACCTGCGCGCTGAAGTGCGCCAACGCCTGCTCCACCGCGACCTGCAACACGTCGCACAACAGCTACTTCCGCGACATCGTCTCGTCGCAGCTCTCCCGCCGCAGCGCCCTCGGCCTCGGCCTGGCCGGCGCGGTCACCGTCGCCGTCGCCTCCGCCGGAGGAGCGCCCACCGCCGAGGCGGCCGTGGCGACCGCGGCCGACGGCTCGCCGCTCGCCTTCACTCCGATCGCTCCGGTGCCGTACACGGTCGACCGGTTCACCGTCCCCGAGGGCTTCGCCTGGCAGCCGATCATCCGCTGGGGCGACCCGCTCTTCGCCGACAGCCCCGCCTTCGACATCGCCGACCAGACGGAGGCCGCCCAGGCCGCGCAGTTCGGCTACAACAACGACTACACCGACATCGTCGAGATCCCGGGCTCGAAGCGCCTCCGCGCCCTGCTCGTCGTGAACCACGAGTACACGAACGAGAGCATCATGTTCCCGGCCGCGCAGCTCGAGGCGGAGCCGGAGCGCGTGCGCGCCGTCGGCCGCGCCGCCCACGGCCTCAGCGTCGTCGAGCTGGTCCGCACCGCGGTCGACCGCCCGTGGGCCTACGTCCGCGGGGGCGAGCGCAACCGCCGCTACCTGCTCGACACCCCCTACGAGGTGACCGGCGCCGCCGCCGGCACCGACCTGCTGAAGACGGTCGCCGACCCCGAGGGCCGCACCGTGCTCGGCACGCTCGGCAACTGCTCCGGGGGCACGACGCCGTGGGGCACGATCCTCTCGGGCGAGGAGAACTTCAACGGCTACTTCCGCGCCGTCGGCACGAGCGACGCCGAGAAGCGCTACGGCCTCGCCGACTCCGAGACCTCGCGCCTCTGGGAGCTCGACGACCCCCGCTTCGACGCCCGCACCCCGGGCTACGAGAACGAGCCGAACCGCTTCGGCTGGATCGTGGAGTTCGACCCCTTCGACCCCGACTCCACGCCGAAGAAGCACACGGCGCTCGGCCGGCTCAAGCACGAGGGCGCGAACGTCATCATCGCCCCGGACGGCCGCGTGGTCGCGTACCAGGGGGACGACGAGCGCTTCGACTACCTCTACAAGTTCGTCTCGACGAAGCGCTACATCGAGGGCGACCGCGCCCACAACAAGACCCTGCTGGAGGAGGGCGACCTCTACGTCGCCCGCTTCACCGGCGACTCCCCCGTGGCCGAGATCACCGGCACCGGGGCGGTCCCCTCGGACGGCGGCTTCGACGGCATCGGCGAGTGGCTGCCCCTGGTGCTGAACGGCGCCTCGACGATCGCCGGGATGAGCGTCGCCGAGGTGCTCGTGCACACCCGCCAGGCGGCGGACGCCGCGGGCGCGACCAAGATGGACCGCTGCGAGGACGTGCAGCCCAGCCTGGTCAGCGGCCGGATCTACGTGGCCTGCACCAACAACTCCGCCCGCGGCACCGAGGGCGCCAAGGAGGGCGCGACCGAGGTCAACCCGCGCACCGAGAACCGCGACGGCCACATCGTCGAGATCATCGAGGACGGCGGCGACCAGACCGGCCGCACCTTCACCTGGAACCTGCTGATGCTCTGCGGCGACCAGGCTCAGGGCGACGTCGTCTACTTCTCCGGCTTCCCGGCGGACCAGGTCTCGCCGATCTCGTGCCCGGACAACCTGGCCTTCGACTCGGTCGGGAACCTCTGGATCTCGACCGACGGCGCCCCGAGCGGCATCGGCTACAACGACGGGCTCTTCAAGGTCGCGCTCGAGGGCGCGACGCGCGGCAGGGTGGAGCAGTTCCTCTCGGTGCCCCGCGACGCCGAGACCTGCGGACCGATCGTCCACGACCTCGACCAGCACGTGTTCGTGGCGGTGCAGCACCCGGGCGAGGAGGGCACCTTCGAGGCGCCGACCTCGTTCTTCCCTGACTACGGATCGACGGCGGCGGGAGCGGTGGCGGCACCGCGTCCGACCATCGTGCAGATCCTGCCGGCGTCGCAGGTGGTGGCGCCGACTCCGACGCCGACCGCCGGGCCGACCACGGCACCGACGACCCCGCCGACCACCGCGCCCACGGCGACTCCCACCACGGCGCCGACCGCCGGGCCGACCGCGGCGCCCACCGCGGCTCCGTCCCCGGTGCCCACGACCGCGCCGACCGGCACGCCCACCCCGCTGCCCGTCGGCGGCTCGGGCGGCGGACTGGCCTCGACCGGAGTCGAGAGCGTCGGCCTGATCGCGGGCGCCACCGCACTCCTGGCCGCGGGCGCCACCGCGCTCGGACTCGGAGCGCGCCGCCGCGCGGCAGCTGAGGGCGACCCGGAGGTGTGAGGTGGGCTGTGCGATTCGCAGGGGATCCGCGCGCGAAGGGGCGTTCTGCCACTTGATGCGCCCCCTGGATGGCAGATCTCCTGCGAATTGCACAGTGGCACCCGGACCGGCGCCCCTCGTAGGCCCGCCGAACGTGCGATCTGCAGGGGATCCGCGCGCGAAGGGGCGTTCCGCCGCACGGCGCGTCCCGCAGAGCGCGGATCCCCTGCGGATCGCACGCCGGCCGCCCTCGACTCCTAGAGCAGGCGGCGGGCGGAGGCCCAGGCGGTGAGCTCGTAGCGGGAGGAGAGCTGCAGCTTGCGGAGGACGGCGGAGACGTGGGACTCGACCGTCTTGACCGAGATGAAGAGCTCGGCGGCCGCCTCCTTGTAGGCGTAGCCGCGGGCGATCAGGCGCATCACCTCGCGCTCGCGGGCCGAGAGCCGGTCGAGCTCGTCCCCCGACTCCGCCTGCTCGCCTGCCAGCGCCCCGAAGGCGTCGAGCACGAAGCCGGCCAGGCGCGGCGAGAACACGGCGTCCCCGCCCGCCACCGCGAGCACGGCCCGGCTGACCTCGGCTCCGGAGCTGGCCTTGGTGATGTAGCCGCGGGCGCCGGCGCGGATCACGCCGACCACGTCCTCCGCGGCGTCCGAGACGCTCAGCGCCAGGAAGCGCGACGACGACCCGGCGCTGCGCCGCAGCACCTCGGCCCCGCCTCCGCCCGCACCGCCCGGCAGGTGCACGTCGAGCAGCACCACCTCGGGCGCGAGCGAGGCGACCAGGCCGACGGCGGAGTCGACGTCGGCCGCCTCCCCGACGACCTCGAGCTCGGGGGCGAGGTCGGCCCGCAGGCCGGAGCGGAAGATGGAGTGGTCGTCGACCAGCAGCACGCGGGTCACCGCTCGACCTCCGCGGGGAGCCGCAGATGCACCTCGGTGCCGGTGCCGCCGACTCCGGGGCGCACGGTCGCGCTGCCGCCCGCGCGCGCCATCCGGCCGATGATCGACTCGCGGATGCCGAGGCGGTCGCCGGGCACCTCGTCGAGGACGACGCCGGGGCCGCGGTCGCGCACGAACACGTCGACGCCCTGCACGGAGGACTCGAGGTACACCGAGACGTCGCCGCCCGCGTGCCGGGCCGCGTTGAGCACGGCCTCGCGGGTCGCGGCGAGGAGCGCGGCGGCGCCGGGGACGGACGCTCCGACGGCCACCACCTCGAGGTGCACGGGGTAGTCGAGCTCGACGGCGGCGGCGATCGCCCGGACCTCGGCGGCCAGGTCGTTGGCGACCGGGACGTCGCGCTCGAACAGCCAGTCGCGCAACTCCCGCTCCTGGGCGCGGGCGATGCGGGCGACCTCGCTCGAGGCTCCGGCGCGGTTCTGGATGAGCGCGAGGGTCTGCAGCACGGAGTCGTGCAGGTGCGCGGCGATCTCGGCCCGCTGCTCCTCGCGCACGCGGGCGGCGCGCTCGCCCATCAGCTCGGACCAGAGGGTCACCACCCGGGGCGCGGCCAGCACGCCGGCGGCGATCAGCAGCACGCCCACGGCGAGCACCGCGTTGAGGGCGCTCGGGCGGCCGGTGAGCACGGCCGCTCCGGCGAGCACCAGCAGCGCGCAGGAGGCGAGGCGCACCGCGGAGCCGTACCGGGCGGGGCGGACGGCGTCGCCGCGGTCGAGCCCGAGGCTCCAGCCGACGGCTCCTCCCGCGAGCAGGCCGACGGCGACGAGCGCGCGCGTGATGTCGGCGTCGTCGCCGCTGTCGACGGTGATCAGCACGGCGAGCGCCGCGACGGCGGCGGCGAGGGTCAGCAGGCCGGCCACGGGAGCGGAGCGGCGGACGGCCGGATCCGCGTCGCGCGAGTCGAGCGGCGCGAGGGGCACCAGCGCCCAGAGCCAGAGGTAGAGGAGCGCGCCGCCCCCGCCGAGCGCGGTCGTGAGGAGGGCCAGGACGCGGGTCCTCCGCACGCTCCAGCCGAGGTGGTCGGCGACCGCGGTGCACACTCCGCCGAGCAGCATCGTCCGCGGGCGCCGCAGCGGGGGGCGGACGGCGGTGCCGGGGACTGTGCTCACCCCTGCATCCAAACAGGTCGGCCGCGCGATCGGGGGTGCTCTCGGGGTCGGATCAGGGGTTCCCCCGATGGTCCGGGTTGTGGAGCGCACGGGAGACTCGCAGCATGACAGGACAGAGCACGACCCCGCCGGGCTCCGCGGAGCCGGACGGCACGGAGGCGGCAGGCACAGCGACGACGCCGATCGGGACGGATCCCGGAGCGGCCGGACCCGACAGCGCCGGCCCGGACAGCACCGGCCCCGAGAGCCCCGACCCGGGAGCCTCCGGCCCCGCCGATCCGCCCCCTGCGCCCGAGAACCGCTTCGTGCTCTGGCTGCGCGGCCTCGACCTGCCCCGCCGTCCCGGCTGGATCGGCGGCGTCTGCGCGGGGATCGCCGACCGGCTCGGCATCGACCCGCTGATCGTGCGCGGGATCGTGCTCGTCGTCGCGGTGCTGGGCGGGCCCGCGCTCCTCCTCTACGCCGCGGCCTGGCTGCTGCTGCCCGACCAGGACGGCGCCCTGCCGGTGGAGCGGCTGCTCCGCGGCTCGCTCGACCGGGTGCACGCCGGGATCGGCGTCCTCGTGCTCGCCTCGATGCTGCCGGTGGCGCAGGGCTTCTGGTCGCTCGGCGGCGCGTACACCGGGGCGATGCCCTGGGCGCCCGCGACCGGGCGGACGCTGTGGTCGCTCGTGGTGCTCGGGCTGATCGTGGCCTTCGTGGTCTGGATCGTGCGGCGGAGCCGGCGATCGGACGACGCGGCCGCTCACCCGGCCCAGGGCTCCCCGTCCGCACACCCCTCCGCGACGCTCCCCTACCCCGCGCCCTCCGCTCCCGCCTACCCCGCACCCGACCCCGGGCTGCAGGACGAGCGCCCCTCGTCCCCCGAGGCCGTCGCCGAGTGGCGCGAGCGCCAGGAGGCCTGGCGGGCCGAGCGGGAGGCCTTCCGCGCCCAGCAGAGCGCGTCGGCCCGCGAGACGGCCCGCGCCCGGGCGGAGGAGGCGCGAGTCGCCGCCGCCGCCGTCACCGCCGCGCGCCTGGAGCGCCAGCGCCTCCGACGCGCCGCGAACCCCCGGCTGCGGGCGAGCCTCACGCTGCTCGCCCTGGGCGCCGCCGCACTGACCGGCGCACTGGTCTCGCTCACCGCCTCCGGGCCGACGGCCCTCGTCGTCGGAGCCGCCTCGGCCGCGCTCGTGCTCGCCGTGGTGATCGTGCTCGCCGGCCTGTTCCGGAGGCGCGCGATCGCGCTGGTCGCCCTCGCGACGGTCGCGCTGGTCACGGCCGCCTGCGCCGCCGTGCTGCCGACCGACCGCGAGCTGCTCCCCGTACTGGGCACCTACGGCTTCTCGAGCGCCGCTCCCGGCCGCTACGCGACGCTCGCGGCGAGCGACCTGCGCGTCACGGTCGCACCCGGCTACGAGACCTCCGGCGAGCCGCTGGACCTCTGGATCGGCTACGGGCACGTGTCCGTCGCCACGATGGCGGGAACGGCGGTCCGCCTCGAGGCGACCACGGAGGACACCGAGCTCCTCGTACTGGACGCCGACGGAGGCGCGATCGACGCGCCCCGCGAGGTCCGCACCGCCGACGGCCGTCAGCTGTGGACGCAGACCTTCGGCGATCCCGAGGCCGAGCCGTTCGTGGTCCGCATCGCCCAGGAGGGCGGGTCGATCCGCGTCCAGGACTCCTCACCGAACGCCGACTCCGGCACCACTGCGCCGGACGCCGACGCCACCCCGACACCCACCCCGAGCCCCACCCCCGAGACCGGAGCCGCACGATGACCACCACGCCCACCCCCGCCACCGCCCGCCCGCGGATCCGCGTCGGCGCCGTCCTCTACGGACTCGTCCTCGCCGCCGCCTCGATCGGCCTGCTCGTCGTCTCGGCCGACCCGGTGCTGCGGGCGCAGGTCGTCGAGCGCGGGATCACGCTCGAGCCCGGCGCCGCGCTCGCCCTGGCCGTCGCGGCGCTCGGCGCCATGGCGCTCCTCCTCGCGCTCGCCCGCCTGCTCGACCGGCGCGCCGCTCGCGACGACGGCTGACCCCGGCGCGGGACGCCGGGTGCTCGCAACCCCCTGCCCCGCATCCGCCGAGAGGCGCAGACTCGTCCCGGGCGATCGCCCGCCACCCCTGGAGACGAGACCATGCCCTTCTGCGCCCTCGAGAGCCTCCGCTGATGGAGCTGGGCATCGCCGCGATCGTCGGCGTCTCGGTCCTCGTCGCGGTCGCCGTCTTCTCGCGGCGCCTCGGCGTCGCCGCCCCGATCGTCCTCGTGCTCGCCGGCGTCGGCCTCTCGTACATCCCCGGGGTGCCGGAGGTGGTCGTCCCGCACGAGTGGGTGCTCGACGGCGTGCTGCCGCCGCTGCTGTACGCGGCGGCGCTCAGCGTCCCGTTCATCGACTTCCGCCGGAATCTGACCACCATCACCGGCCTGTCGGTCGTGCTGGTGCTGATCTCGGCGGCCGGCGTCGGCGCGCTCCTCTTCCTCCTCCTCCCCGAGCTCGGGCTCGGCCTGGCGATCGCCGTGGGCGCGATCATCAGCCCGCCCGACGCCGTCGCCGCGACCTCGGTCGGTCGGCGGCTCGGCCTCCCGCCGCGGCTGCTCACCCTGCTCGAGGGCGAGGGGCTGATCAACGACGCGACCGCGCTGGTCCTCCTCCGCTCGGCCCTCGCCGCCGCCGCGGGGACGCTCGCGACGCCGTGGGCCGCGATCGGCGACTTCCTCTACGCGGTCGTCGTGGCCGTCGTGGTCGGGTTCGTGGCCAGCGTCGTCACCGTCTTCGTCCGCTCGCGGCTCGAGGACCCGGTGCTCAACACCGTCCTCTCCTTCATCGTCCCCTTCGTCGCGTTCATCCCCGCCGAGGGCCTGGGCGCCTCGGGCGTGCTCGCCGTGGTCGTCGCCGGCCTGCACACCGGGCACGCCTCCTCCCGCGCCTTCACCGCGCAGTCGCGGGTGAACGACCGGATCAACTGGCGGACCGTGCAGTTCCTGCTCGAGAACGGCGTGTTCCTGCTGATCGGTCTCGAGATCCGCTCGCTGATCCACGACGCCGACAGCGCGCGCCTCTCCGTGCCCGGAGCGGTCGGGATCGGGCTGATCGCGGTGGTCGGGCTGATCGTCGTGCGCTTCCTCTGGGTCGGCCCGGTCCTCCTCGGCGAGCGCTGGCAGACGCGCCGGGCCGAGCGACGGGCCCGTGAGCAGAAGGAGCTGCTCGAGTCGCCCGAAGGGCAGGAGCTGCCGAAGGAGGAGCGCGGCAGGGCGAAGCGGCGCTACCTGCTGCGGCGCAGCGACTACCGGCACTTCAGCCGCAACGGCATCGGCTGGCGCGGCGGGCTGGTGCTCGGCTGGTCCGGGATGCGCGGAGTGGTGACCCTCGCGGCGGCGCAGTCGCTGCCCGAGGACATCCCCTACCGCCCGCAGCTCGTGCTGATCGCCTTCACCGTGGCCGTCGCGACCCTGCTGATCCAGGGCAGCACGCTGCCCCTGCTGATCCGGGCCCTGGGCATCCGCGGGATCGACGTGCCCGAGGACCAGCGCGCGCTCGCGGGCCTGCTCGACGAGATCACCGAGAAGGGCCTCTCGGTGCTGGAGCGTCCGGGTGACGCCGTCGAGGGCGCCGACGACGTCGCTCCGGACGTCCTGGAGCGGGTGCGCCAGACGTCGTTCCTCCGCTCCGAGGCCGCCTGGGAGCGCTCGCGCGGCACGGAGCGGTCGGTCGCGGACACTCCGCACCGCCTGTACCGGGCCCTGCGGCTCGCTGTGGTCGCGGCCGAGCGGGAGGCACTGCTGGACGCGCGCTCGCGCCGCGCCTACCCGCAGCGCATCCTCCGCGACGCCCAGTCGCTGCTCGACCTCGAGGAGACGCGGCTGCGGGTGCGGCGGGGCTGACGTCCGTCGATCGACGCCACGGGCCGGGGCGAACGCGACGGATCCGGCCCCGTTCACGTCCGCGCCGCGATGACGGCGCTTCCGCTGCGGCCCGGCGCCGGGGACACGCGGCGCGCTTCTGCCAGGATCGACAGCAGCACGCTCATCGTCTCGATCCGCTCCGCCGGATCCCTCCTCGACAAGGACGGCACTGTGGGAATTCGCGAGTACGGACGACTCCTCCGCCGGGGCTGGCTCGTCATCTCGATCTTCGTCGCCCTCGGCCTCGCGGCCGCGTCGGTGGCGACCATGGCGTCGGAGTCGGAGTACCGGGCGCAGACGACCGTGTTCGTCTCGGTCGCGACCGCCGACAACCAGTCCAGCGCCGAGGTCGGCGCCTCCTTCACCAGCGCGGAGGCGCGGGTCGCCTCCTACGTCGCGCTGGTCGACTCGAGCTCGGTGCTGCAGCCCGTCATCGACGACCTCGGTCTCGACATGACCGTCGGCGATCTGGCGGGCGAGGTCACTCCGGCCGCGCTCCCCGGCACCGTCATCATGAGCATCGACGTGGTCGACGCCGACGCCGAGCGGGCCGCGCGGATCGCCGACGCGGTGGCCGAGAGCCTGCGCAGCTACGTCGCGCAGATCGAGCGCCCCGTCACGGGCGGCGCGAGCCGGGTCGACGTGAAGGTGCTCGAGGCGGCGTCCGTGCCGGGCTCGCCGCTCAGCCCCGACCTCCTCGTCTACCTCGTGCTCGGCGGAGCGACCGGCCTCATCCTCGGCGTCGGCGTCGTCGTGCTGCGCTCGCTCGGCGACTCCCGCATCCGCTCGGCCAAGGACGTCGCCGCCGGCACCACCCTGCCGGTGCTCGAGTCGATCCCCTTCGACACGGCCGTCCGTCGCTCCCCCCTCGTCGTGGACGGCCGCAGCGCCGTCGCCGAGTCGTTCCGGATGCTGCGCACGACGCTCCTGTTCGGCTCCGGCACCCACGAGCGCACCCTGCTCGTCACCTCCGCCCGCGAGGGCGACGGCAAGAGCACGGTGGCCGCGAACCTCGCCGTCTCGATCGCCCAGATCGGCCGCACTGTGGTGCTGATCGACGCCGACCTGCGCGACCCGGCGCAGTCGACGGTCTTCCGCGTCCCCACGGGCGGACCGACCCTCGCCGACCTGCTCCGCACCGGCACCCTGCCCGCCGACGGGTCGCTGCCCGTCAGCGCGCAGGGCGTCACGGTGCTCACGGCCGGCGGCAGCCAGGCGAACCCGAGCGACCTGATCGGCACCCCCGCGATGGAGCGCGTGATCGCGCACCTCTCGCGCCGCTACGACCACGTGATCGTCGACTCCCCCGCGATCCTCTCGGCCACCGACGCGGTGCTGCTGGGCAAGATGGTCGCCACGACGGTCCTCGTCGCGGGCGCCGGGGTCTCGTCCTCGGCCGACCTCGTCGCCGCGGCCGACCGGCTACGGGACGTCGGGGGCGACGTCCTCGGGACCGTGGTCGCGCAGGCTCCCCGCAGCACGGTCGTCACCGCCGCGGCGACGGCGTCCGCCTGAGACCCGGGAGCGCTGCAGCCGGTGCCGGCGCCCCTCCCCGCGGGGAGTGACGACGTGCGCCCCGGTGCCGGCGCGCGGCCCGTCGAGGTGGGCGGCGTTGCGCGAGGGTGAGGGCTCGCGGACCCGGGCGGCGCCCGCGCGCACCGCCTGCTCGGCCCGCCCCGCCACGACGCCCATGCCGCAGACGATCCAGAGCGTGTACGCCACCGGACCCTCCTGGAGCGTCGGCAGCACCGTGTAGCTGACCAGCGTGCCCGCGACCACGGCCGTGGGCAGGAAGCCGTCGAGGGTCGGCGCGCGCAGCCCGCGGAGGAACAGGTACACCAGCAGCGCCGCGAACAGCAGCATCACGATGATCCCCGACTCGATCGCGAGCACGAGGAAGAAGCTCTCGACGAGGACGCTGTCGGTCGAGTACAGCTGCGCGCGCGGGCCGACCTTGCCGAGGCCGAAGCCGAACGGGTGCGCGACGAGCAGCGGGATGTTCTCGAGCAGGCTGTCGCTGTGGCCGATCAGCGACGGGTCGGCGACGTGCGAGATCACCTTGTCGATGTAGAGGTAGAGCGTGACTCCGCCGACGGCCGCGGCCGTGGTCACGGTGAGCATCGCCCACACCAGCATCGGCTTCGCGCGGAACAGCGCCCAGGCCACCAGGGTCACCGCGAGCATCGCCAGGCCGATGTAGCCGCTCCGGGACTGCGTCAGGTAGACGGCCACCAGCGGCAGGAGCGTCAGAGCGCCCTTCAGCCACAGCGGCCAGCGGGGGCGGGTCCACAGCACGGCGAGCGCGATCGTGACGGCGACGGCGCTCTCGTTCGGGGCGCTGTAGGGGCTGAAGCCGCGGGGCACGATACTCCCGGCGACGAAGAGGGAGGAGGGGAACGGCGTCCCGGGAGCCAGCGGGAACACCCCGAGGGTGAACAGCCAGTCGAGCCCCTGGTTCCAGGTGAGGATGGTCGTGATCGAGGAGAGCTGCAGCGCGACGACGAACGCGGCCGCGAGGATCCCGAGGTGGCGCTTCTCGAGCACCGCGGGCACCACGATGAGCGCGAGGAACGGCAGGAAGTCGTTGCGCCAGCCGTAGGCGGCCTGGATCGGGTTCTCCGTCCACACGGCCGAGACGGCGCCGAGGCCGACGATCATCAGTACGAGCACGACGATCGGCACCGGCACCCGCTTGATCCGCCCGCTGACCAGCACGAGCAGGAAGAGTCCGAGGATGGTGGCGTCCTTGATCGCGCCGAACGCGGTCGCCGAGGCGCCCGGCAGGAACGCGGAGGCGACTCCGTTCGCGGGGAGGGCGAAGACCAGCAGCAGGACGCCCAGCCACGGCAGGCCGAGCCCGTCACGGCCGAGGAGGGCGCGGAGCGTGCGGCGGGTGCGCACCGGTCCGCGGGCGACCGTGCGGGAGCCGGCCCGGGGCAGCGGCGCCGCGGTGCGGGTCATGCCGCGCCGCCCCGCATCGTGAGGCGCCGGACGACCAGCGGCACGTCGGAGGGCCGCGGGACGATGGTCCGCGCCGGGGGCCGGATCGCGAGCACCATCACCACCAGCGCCATCAGGATCCCGCTCGCGTTGGCGATGGCGGCGGCGATCGCGCCGTTCGCCGGGCCGAAGGCGAACAGGAGCACAAGGCAGGTGATCAGCCCGGCGCCCTGCGCGACGGTGAGGCTGATGCCGCGGTTGCGCGCCGAGAGCACCTCGCCGGCGCTGACGGTGACGACCACGAAGACGGAGCCGAGGATCGCGAAGAAGACCGCGGGCATCGCCTCCGCGAACTCGTCGCCGAAGAGGAACGGCACGCCCCAGGGGGTGACGACGGCGAGGAACACGGCCGAGGCCAGGCCGACCGCGAAGGCCGAGCGCAGCGCGTCGCCGATCGCGGTGACGCGGGCGCCCCCCTCCGTCCGGCTGATGTCCGAGAAGACCGGAGCGGCGACCGCGTGCGCGAGGAACACCGGCAGGGTGCCGATCGTCACGGCGACGGAGTAGAGGCCGGCCTGGTGCGAGCCGATCAGCGGCAGCATGATCACCTGGTCGAGGCGCTGGTACGCGGCGTCCGAGGCCTGCGCGCCGTAGAAGGTGACGGAGCCGCGCACGAGCGGCCGCCAGGGCGCCGGTGCTGCTCCGCGGGGGCGGTTGAGCAGCGAGCCGATCAGCGCCGTCGTCACGGAGCCGGCGAAGTTCGACCAGATCACGCCCGAGACGGTGATCGAGTCGAGGAGGAACAGCACGACGATCCCGCCGACGTAGACCAGCGGCTGCGTGGCCTGGAGCAGTGCGACCGCTCCGAAGCGGCGCTGCGCCCCGACGACGCCGATGTCGATCATCCAGCAGACCATCAGCGGGGTGCCGGTGAGCGCGACGAACACCGCGACCGTGGCCGCCTCGTCGAGCGCCGAGAGGAGGGTCGAGGTGAGCAGCCAGGCGATCAGCGCGGCCGGGATCGCGGTCAGCAGCGCGAGCCGCCGGGCCGTGCGCACCGCGCCGAGGTCGCCCGCCGCGGCGAGCACGCGCCGGCGGATCTCCAGCGGCATCCCGAGAGCGAGCAGGATCGGGACGAGGTACATCGAGGCGAGGGCCGCGGCCGTCTCGCCGCGTCCGCTCGGACCGAGGGACTGGGCGATCAGCGGGGCGCTCACCAGCCCGAGCGCCGCCACCGAGAGGCGGCTGGCGAGCATGGCGATCGGGGAGTTCAGGAGGCGCAGCAGCCCGCTCACGAGGCCTCCGCGGCCGAAGCGCCGACGGCGGCGCGCAGCCGTTCCTCGAAGCCGTCGAGAGCGAAGGTGCCGGTCTCGTCGTGCACGGTCAGGTGCATGCTGTCGCGCATCGGAGCCACCTCGACCCAGACGCCGAGCGGGAAGCGCAGGTGCGCGGGCATCCCGCCGATCATGGTGTCCGCCTCGATCCGCGGCAGGAGCTCCTCGGGCACCGGCACCTCGGTCGAGGGCAGGGAGACGTGGATCTCGAACGGCACGCGGGGCGTCCCGCTCGGCGGGCGGACCGCGGCCAGCGGGTGCTGCACGAGGTTCTTCACGCTCACCAGCGCGCTGGCCAGCAGCCAGGTCGCGGGGAGCCCGGACTTCGTCGCGGCGGACAGCCGCTCGAGGAGCGAGGTGGCCGACCAGTCGTCGGCGCGGAGCCGGCCGAGCGGGAGGGAGGGCGAGAGGTTGCCGGCGACCTCGGTGCCCTTGGCGACCCAGCGGCGGCCGTCGACCGGGACCACGACGCGGAAGTCGAGGCCGTCGGCGGCGCAGTCCTGGAGGCAGCGGAGCACGAGGCTCGCGACCTTGAGCGAGACCGGTGGGCGGGCCGGGCGCTTCCCGTCGCGCGCGGTCTCGGGCGTCGCGGCGATCCGGCGGAGCGCGTCGGCATCGAGCACCGTCGTCACTAGGCGGGAGAGGCGGTCCGACTCCTGCTTCGAGAGGGTCGCGTCGAGCTGGTAGCCCGCGTCCGTGGCGGCGGTCAGCGTGCGGAAGGTGTCGCGGGCCTTCCGGACGCCGGCGAGGCCGGTCAGCTCGAAGCGCTCCACGACCTCGCGCAGCGGAGCGGCGGCGAGCGGCTTCGGAGCGACGGCGTCGATCCCCGGGGCGCCCAGCTTCTCGATCACGAGCGCGACGACCGCGGTCGCTCCGGTGCCGTCGAAGAGGCTGTGCGGGAGGGTGAAGCCGACCGTCGCGCCGTCGAACAGGATGCGGACGGGCAGCTCCCCCGGAGCGAACTGCGCGCCGATCAGGCGGTGCGCCAGCACCTCGCGCTCGAGCGGGCCGGCGACGACGTCGACAGCGCGCTCCGAGGCGTCCAGGGCCGCCGCCGCGCTGATCCGATGCCATCCGCGGTACCGGCTGCGGCGGCGCAGGAGCACCGCGCCGCGCGGCGAGAGCAGGACGTCACGGAGAGCGGCACGCACGCGCTCCGCCGTCACGCCGGTCAGCGGACCGACGTGGTAGCCGATCAGGAGGTCGTCGTAGCCGAGGTCGCGCGGGGCTCTCACGCCCGGCTCCTGCTCGCCCCCGCGGAGGCCCGCTCGGCGATGACGCTGAGCAGCGAGCGCTCGTAGCCGGCGTTCACCTCGGCCCAGGAGTAGGAGTGCAGGGCCCGCAGGTGCCCCCGGTACGAGAGCCGCTCCTGCTCGATCGGGTCGTTCAGCACCGAGAGCACGCCCTCGGCGATCGCGTCCGGGGTCGGAGCGACGAAGCGCCCCGCCTCCTGGAGCACCTCGCGGTTGAAGACGGTGTCGCGGGCGACGACCGGAGCTCCGCAGGCCATCGCCTGCACGAGCGCGGGGTTGGTGCCGCCGACGCTGTGCCCGTGGAAGTAGGCCCCGGCGTGCTGCCAGAGGGAGTGGAGCCGGGTGTCGTCGCTGACGTGCCCGAACCAGTGCACCCGCGCGTTCTGCTGCGCGAGGGCGCTGACCGCCTGGTCGATCGGACCGCCGTAGCCGGAGGAGCCGACGATGACGACGTCGTGGGTCCGCGCGATCCGCTCGGCCGCCTCGACGAACTCGGGCACCGTGTTCTCCGGGACGAAGCGCGCCACGATCAGCGCGTAGCCGCGGTGGGTGAGCCCCGGCTCGACCGGGTGCTCCGGCGGGACGTCGCCGCCGTAGGGGATGACGTCGCCGTCGCGGCCGAACTCCCGCTTCCAGCGCGTCTCGATCGCCGCGGCGTCGTAGACCATGCGGTCGCCGTGGCGGGCGGTCCAGACCGCACCCTGGTGGAAGACGAACTTCGCGAACCGGCCCCACTTGGCGCGGTCCCACTCGATGCCGTCGACGTTGACGACGGTGGGGATGCCGCGCTGCTTGAGGATCGGCAGCCAGAAGCCGTTGGCGCAGTTGAGCACCAGCGCGACGTCGGGCTTGCGCTTCGCGGCGTCGAGAGCGGCCGTGAGTCCGTAGGAGAGGGTGCTGAGCGACTTGCTCTCGACACCCCGCGTCTGCCGGGTGATCACCCGCTCGTCGCGATCCGGGTCCTGGCGGGCCGTGGTGCCCGGCCTTCCGTAGACCGTGACCTCCCATCCCTGCTCCGCAAGGAATGGCGCGAGACGTCGGACGGCTGTCTCGAATCCCCCGTAGTAACTGGGATAGCCCCGCGTGCCGATAATGGCGACCGACCTGCCCATGTCCCGGTTCTCCCTTTGTTGTGCGGCGCCGTGAGAAAGGGGCGCGCCCGACGAAACTCTGCTGTCGCAATACCAGGCGATGCGACGGTGCACAGCATTCATTCGACGGCCTACTTGCACCCCCGAAGGCGGGTATCGGCGCTCATACTAGCGGCGAACGGACCGCCGTCCGCCACCGCTGGAGGGACAGGATCGCGACACCCATCAGGAAGAAGATCGAGAGGATCAGGACGGTCATCCCGACGATGATCCGCTCCCCGCCGGAGAGCTCCGGATCGAGGAACTCGTACACGTAGCGCGAGGTGAGGGCGCCCCTGACGAAGGTGTAGACGAACCACAGGACGGGGAACACCATCACCGCCCAGACCAGCCGGAGGTCGACCGGGCGGGCGCCCGGGACCGCGAGCAGCTCGATCAGCGCGAGTGCCGGCACGAGCACGTGCAGGACCACCGTGCCCGGGTTCAGCTGGGCCGGGTCGCCGAGTACGGCGGGCCCGTAGATCACCAGGAACAGGCCGGACATGCTCAGCAGAGTGGCGGCGTTGAGGGTGCGCATCGCGGTGACCGCCCGCGACTCCCCGTGCGCCGCGGCGCTCCTCCTGCCGCCGGATCGCGCGGATCGCCAGGCGCTCCGCCCCGCGATCGCGAAGGAGACCACCGAGAGGATGTTGGTCAGCGCCGTGACCGAGCTCAGGAAGTCGGCGGTCGCGTCCGAGCCCACCTGCGTCTGGGCGACGACGACCGCGTCGAGCACCACGACCGCCCCCAGCGCGGCGACGGCCCAGCGGACGAGTGCAGTGCGGCGTCGAGCTCTCATGGGGCCCTCTCCTCGGTGCGGCGGCCCTCGGGCCGGTACTCGTGGGCGTCCGGTGCAGGAGTCCGTTCGCTACAGTCGGGACATCCATGAGAACCCATTCCCAGACAGGGGTCGAATGCCCGGCACAGGTTCGCACCGAGGATCCCTACGGGTCCTGCTCGATGGTAATTGGTGGATTCGCGGCCCGATCTCGAACCGTGAGGTCATGCGAGAGATCGCCTTCTCCTGGGCACGACTCTTTCCTGAGGATTCACTTGTCATTGCCGTCCCCCTGACGGGGGTGGAGACGGCGAGACGGGAATTAGCGGGACTCGCCCGAGTGGTACCGACAAGGCTCCGGCCGCAGGGCGTCAGTGCCGTTCTCGAACTCGCCCTGCTCTCTCTCCGACTCCGTCCGGACATCACCTTGACGCACAACTTCACCCCCCTTCTGGGGCGGTCCGCGGTGTTCATCCACGACTTCCTCTTCCTCACGAATCCGGAGTGGTTCACCCGCAGGGAGCGCGCCTACTTCTCGCTCATGCCTCTCACCGTCCGCCGCGCCGACGTGGTGATCGCGAGCAGCGTCGCGGAGTCGCACCGCATCGTCCGCACGTCGGCCGCGCCGAGCGCCGTGCCCGTCGGCCTCGGCCTCAACCGGGCGTTCGCCGACGCGGAGCCCATGGCGCCCTCGGGCGTCGACGGACTCGACGGCTTCCTCCTCGCCGTCGGACGCCTCAACGCCCGCAAGAACCTCGCGACCACGATCGAGGCCGCACTCGCCGCCCAGGTGCTCTCCCCCTCCTTCCCGCTCCTCGTCGTCGGCGAGGCCTCCGGAGTGCCCACCGAGTTCCCTCCCGCCGTGCGCGCCGCGCTCGACGACGGCTCGGTGCGCCTGCTCGGGCGGATCGAGACGGAGGAGCTGCGCTGGCTCTACGAGAACGCCGCGCTGTTCCTCTTCCTCACCCTCGACGAGGGCTTCGGCCTGCCGACCCTCGAGGCCCTGGCCTGCCGCACGCCGATCCTCGCCAGCGACATCCCCGTGTTCCGCGAGATCCTCGGCGAGCACGCCCGCCTGGTCGATCCGCGAGACGTGCCGGCGATCGCGGCGGCGATCCGCGAGCTCGTCGCCGACCCGCCGGAGCCGCTCGATCCGGCTCCGGTGCTCGAGTACTACAGCTGGGACGCCGTGGTCGCCCGGCTGCGCGCCGCGATGGTGGCGGTGCTGCCGTGAGCGGGCCGTCCGTGTCGATCGTGATCGTCACCTACAACAGCATCGGCGTCATCCGCTCCTGCCTCGACGCGCTCGCCGGCCGCGACGAGAGCGTCGAGGTCCTGGTGGTCGACAACCTCTCGCGCGACGAGACGGTCGCCGTGCTGCGCGCCGAGTACCCGGACGTCCAGGTCGTCGAGAACACCGAGAACGCCGGATTCTCGCGGGCCGTCAACCTCGGCGCCGCCCACGCCACCGGCCGCCACCTGCTGCTGCTGAACCCGGACGCGCAGATCTCGGCGGAGGTCGTCGGCTCGCTCGCGTCACTTCTCGACAGCGATCCGACGATCGGCGCCGTCTCCCCCCTCCTCGAGAACGAGGGCGAGGACGTCGTGATCGTCGCCGCCGGCCACGCCCCCACAGTCCGTCGGATGCTCCTGCACCAGACCGGCCTCTCGCGCCTCGGTCGCCGCTTCCCCTCCTTCGAGGGCCACTACCTGTTCGCCGCCGACCTGCACGGCCGCCCGCGCGACGTCGACTGGGTGAGCGGCGGCTGCCTGATGATCCCGCTGGCCGTCTGGGACCGCGTCGGCGGACTCACCGACCGCTGGTTCATGTACGCCGAGGACGTCGAGATCTGCCTCCGCCTGCGCGCCGAGGGCCTGCGCGTGGTCCTCGATCCGCGCCTGCACGCCCTGCACGCGATGGGCGGCTCCTCGAGCGGCGTCGACGGCCGCGTCGGCACTGCCTGGATCGTCAACCTCTTCGACCTGTACGGCTGGCGGATGGCGCGCTCGGACCTGCAGCAGCAGGTCTGGCGGGCGGTCGTGCTCGCGGGGATGGCGTCGCGGATGCTGGTGTACCGGCTGTCCGGCCTGCGCCCCGGACGCGCCGCGGCGGCGGCCGGCCAGCTGCGGCGGTACGGGGTCTACATGCGGGCGCTGCGGGCGGCCCCGCTGACGCGCGACCGCGAGCCGCTCGCCTGACGGCCTCTCTCCGTGCAGCGTTCCCCGCACACGTTCCGCGGCCCGCGATCGAGGCGTCACGAACGGTCGCTTCCGGGCGCGTTTGACGACCGTTCGTGATGCATCGATGCCCGCCCTCGCGGCGGGAGACCGGGCGTGGTGCCGGACGCGTTCGTCGGACGCGCGATCCGGCAGCGGGCGCAGGAGAGGGGCGGCGGCCCGGGGTCCAGCCCCGAGCCTCCGCCCCTCTCCTCGCCGCTCGTCGCCGCTACTTGCCGGTGCCGCGGTACGCCACCCGGAAGGTCTCCCGGGTCCCGTCCGGTGCGGTCGCCGTCACGCGGAACGAGCCCGACGGCACCCGGGAGAGGTGCGTGTCGACCGAGACGGTCTTCGTGCGGCCCGCCGCCAGCGAGGCGACCTTCAGCTCACCGAAGGCCGTCGGGATGCTGAGACGGACCGGCGTGCTCCCCTCGTTCGTCGCGGTGGCGGTCAGCACGACCGAGCCGCCGCGCTTCACGCCGGTGATCGTCACGTCGACGTCGACCCGGGTCGCCGGGGCGACGACGGTGACGGCGGGGAGGAGCCGGCTGACGCCTCCCGAGACCGCGGTGATCGAGACGGCACCCGTGCCGGGGCCCGCCGTGGCCGTGGGGAGCGGAGCGGAGCCGTCGGCGCCGGTCGTCGCGGGGGCGGTCGTGCCTCCGCCGGCGAAGCGGGCCGGACCCTCGATCGTGTACGCGACGTCCGCGCCCGCCACCGGCTCGCCGGCCGCGTTCGCAGCGGTGACTCCGAGGCCGGTGATCGCCGCTCCGGTCTCGACGGTCTGAGCCGCGCCCGCAGGGGTCAGGGAGGCGACCGCCGCCGGATCGGTGAACATCGACGGAGTGAGCGGTGTGACCGTCAGGCTCTCGAGGCGCGCCGTCCCTCCGGAGGAGAGGAGCGAGACTCCCGTGCTGCTCGGGTCGGGGAAGACCTGATCGGTGATCGTCGCTCGGCCGCCCTGCGCGAACGTCTCGACGGAGGCGTGATCGACGTAGAGCTCGAGGTGCAGCTCGCCGTCGTCGAGCGCCACGGGTGCGGTCTCGACCGACGGGAAGTCGGCGTCGAAGCCGACGTCGCCCGAGCGGGTGCGGTCGACGCTCAGCTGACCGGACGCGACGTCGTAGGTGATCGGCGTGCGCTGGGAGCCGTCGGCGGAGTTGCGGACCGAGAGGCCGAAGGAGTCCGCGTCCCCGGCGCTGAAGACGGCGTCGAGCTTGTAGACGCTGCCCTCGGCGGCAGCCGGGAGTGCGGTCTCACCGTCGGCGATGTCCGTGGCGCCCAGCGTGAACGCCTCGTCGCCGCGCTCGAGGGCCGCGGTCTGATCGACGACCTTCTGCACGAGCTTCGGGGCGCCGTCGACGGTCTCGAGGGAGAGCTCACGCGGGAGGGCCATCGCTCCCCGCCAGGTCCCGGTCGGGATGGCCTCGCCGTACTGCCAGTTGTTCATCCACGCGATCATGATCCGCTTGTCGTCGGGCGCGTTGTCGAAGGTGACCCCTGCGTAGTAGTCGCGGCCCCAGTCGAGCCAGTCGTAGTCGACGAGGCGGCTCTGCGCGGGCTCGTCGGCGAGCATGAACTGGTCGGCGAGGATGTGGCCCCAGCCGGCGCGGTTGTTGTCGACGACCTGCAGGTGCGCCGTGCGGCCGGCGAGGTCCGCGACGTCCCAGCTCTTCCAGTCCAGCGTCTCGCTGTCGCTGCCGGTCGCAGTGCGGACGATCTCCCCGTCGACGACGAGGTTCACGCTCGTCTCGTTGGAGCGGACCTGCGCCGGAGCGTCGGCGAGCACGATGTGGTCGACCGTGAGGTGGCCCCAGCCGCCGGTCGCGCCGTCCTGCACCACGATCGTCGCCGTCCTCCCCTGGTACGCCGAGACGTCCCAGCTCTTCCAGTTAAGGGCGCCGTCGTTCGTCCCGGCCGTGGTCTCGACCACCTCGCCGTCCACGACGAGCTGCACCTCGAGGGTCTGGGCGTCGCCCTCGGGGCGGAAGCCGCCGCCGACGAGCATGCTGAGGCTGCTCTTGTCGATCGTGAACTCCGGCGAGGTCATGGTGCCGGTGTTGTCGTCGCCCTTCGGACCGCCCTCGAAGGTGTTGATCCGCTTCTGGCCGAGGAAGAACTCGCCGCCGTTCGTGGAGGGGTTCGTGCCGCCGGCGAAGTCGCCGGTCACGGTCCAGCCGTTGTCCGCGAGGCTCTGCTGGTCCGGGAACTCGAAGCCCTCGAAGAGGAGCTCGCTGCCTGCGGGAGGGTCGTTGGCGAGCTGCGTGCCGTCGACGTGCGGGTGGTTCCCGCCGCCGACGAGGAAGTTCAGGTGGTCCTGGTCGAGGGTGAAGGCGGGCGATTCCATCGTGCCGACCGGCCAGTCGCCGTCGTTGAAGCCGTTGATCAGTCCCGTCCCCGAGAAGCCGGTGACGGTCTGCTGGCCGTCGATCGGACCGGTGGCGGGGGCGGAGCCGAAGGGCCCGTTCTTCCCGTTGCCGGGCTCGTTGTCCACGGTCCAGCCGTTGTACGTCCCGTCGTCGAACCCGGCGAGGGTCGTGCCCTCGGGGAGGGTGTCGGAGCCGACGGTCGACTCGGAGGTGAAGGTGGTGCCGTCGAAGTCGCCGACGAAGTACTGGCCGCCGGAGCCGCCGCCCACCGCCCCCGGGTTGAGGTTGACGACCATGACCCACTTGATGTTCGACGGGTCGCCGTCGACCGCCAGCGGGAACAGGTCCGGGCACTCCCAGACGCCTCCGGTCGCGTTGGCCGGGCCGAACTCGCTGAGCTCGGTCCAGTTCCGCAGGTCCGTCGACTTGTGGAGGAGGACCTTGTGGTCGTCGGCCTCCACGGTGACGACCACCCAGTAGGAGGATTCCGGAGTGCCGCCGTCGTACCAGAACACGTGCGGGTCGCGGAAGTCGTTCTGGTCACGGTCGATGACCGGGTTGCCCTCGTACTTCGTCCACGTCTGCCCGGCGTCGGTGCTGTACGCGAGCGCCTGCGCCTGCTCCCCCGTCTTGTACGCGGCCGTGTACATCGCCACCAGGGGCGGGTTCTCGGCGGTGCCGAATCCGGAGGTGTTGTCCTTGTCCACGACGATCGAGCCGGAGAAGATGTCCGACTCCGCATCGCCCGGGATCGCGAGCGGCTGCTCGGTCCAGTGCGTGAGGTCGGTGCTGGTGGCGTGGCCCCAGCTCATGTTCCCCCAGCGCGTCCCCTGCGGGTTGTACTGGTAGTAGAGGTGGTAGACCCCCTCGTAGTACACGAGCCCGTTCGGGTCGTTCATCCAGTTCTTCGTCGGCGAGTAATGGATCGCCGGACGGTAGGTCTCCGCTGCCGCGTCGAGCGGAGCGGCGGAGACAGCGGGGACGGAGAGCCCGCCGCCGACGAGGCAGAGCGCGGCGGCGACGGCCACCAGGCCGCTGCGCCGTGGGAGCGAGCGATGAGGAGAAAGCACGGAAGAACGCCCTTCGTTGCGCGTGTCACGAGTGACAACGTTGTCAATTGCTGGGCAATCTACGGACTGTCCTCCGGACAATTCAAGAGCGGTCTGCGAGAAAGATCAGATCCCGTCCCACCGCCTCTCAGTCGGGGCAGGGCACCTCGCCGGAGCCGCGGGCGATCAGCTCGGTGGGGATCACGAACGTCTGCGCCGGCTCGTCCTCGCCGTCGAGGCGGAGGAACACCCGCTCGGCGGCCGTCCGCCCGATGACCGCGGGGTTCTGCGCGATCACCGAGACGGCGGGCTCGAGGAGCTCCGCCAGGGGGATGTCGTCGAAGCCGATCAGGGCGACTCTTCCGTGCGCGCCACGACGGCGGAGCGCGGCGAGCACGCCGATCGTGATCAGGTTCTGCCCGCCGACGATCGCGGTCGGCGGCACCTCGAGGTCGAGCAGAGCGGTCGCCATCTCCTCCGCCGCGTGCTCGTCGTGGGCGCCGTGGCGCACGTACGCGGGCGGCACCGGCAGACCGAGCCGGCTCATCTCCTCGAGGAAGCCGCGCTCCCGCTCCTGAGCGGTGAAGATCTCGGGCCGGTCGCCCAGGAACGCGATGCGGCGATGCCCGAAGGAGGCGAGGTGCCCCACTGCGCGGGCGATGCCGGCGGCGTTGTCGGTGATCACCGCGTCTGCCGTGATCCCCGAGGGGACGCGGTCGACGAACACCGCAGGCGTGCCGCGGTCGACCTCGACGCCCAGGTAGGCCTGGCTGGGCGCGACCGTGGTCAGGATGAGCCCGTCGACGCGCCGCGAGACGAAGGCGTTCACCGAGGAGCGCTCACGGGCCGGGTCGTCATCGAGGCTCGACGCGAAGACCGCGACCCCGCGCTCGTTCGCGAGATCCTCGACGGCACGGTGGAGAGCACCCGAGAAGGGGTTCGCCACGCTGCCCACCAGCAGTCCGAGCGTGTTGGTGCGCCCGTTGGAGCGGCGGAGGTTCCCGGCGTGCAGATCCGGCTGGTACTGCAGCTGCGAGGCGGCGGCCTGCACCCGCTCGATCGTGGCGGCCGACACGTTCGGCTCGCCGTTGATGACCCGGGAGACCGTCTTGATGCCCACTCCGGCCAGAGCGGCGACGTGCTTCATGGTCGGACGGCGGCCTGCACCGGCGCCGCTTCGATCTGACAACGATGTCACGGTCGGGTCTCGCTTTCTGGAGGATCGCTTGACCTTAGCGTCACCGACCCGATAGACCTACCTCTGACATCGTTGTCGGGAGGCTGCTCCCGCCCTATGAACAGGACTTTCAATGACGAACCGTTCCCCTCGCCTCACCCGGTACATCGGCCTCGGCTCCGTCGCGATCCTCGCGGCCCTGGGCATGACCGCCTGCTCCAGCTCCGGCCCCGGCTCGTCCGACGCCGGCTCCACCGCCGGCAGCGGAGACGGCGTCGGCGTCACCCTCATCGTCAAGACGACGACGAACCCCTTCTTCGTCGCGATGGAGGACGGCGCCAAGGAGGCGGCCACCTCCGCCGGCGTGAACCTCACGCTCGCCGCAGGCAAGGAGGACGGCGACGAGGACACCCAGATCCAGGCCATCGAGAACGCGATCTCGAAGGGCGACAAGGGCATCCTGATCACCCCGAACGGCCCCTCCGTCGTCGACGCCATCCAGAAGGCGCGCGACGCCGGTCTCTTCGTCATCGCCCTCGACACGGCGCCCGACCCCGCCGACGCCGTCGACATCACCTTCGCCACCGACAACTTCAAGGCCGGCGAGGCCATCGGCGAGTGGACCGCCGCGCAGCTCGACGGGAAGAAGGCGACCATCGCGATGCTCGACCTCTTCGACGACAAGGTCGTCTCGGTCGACTACAACCGCGACCAGGGCTTCCTCACCGGCATGGGGATCGACGTCGCCGACGACCAGACCAACGGCGACGAGGCGAAGACCGGCAGCTACAGCGGCGGCGACTACGAGATCGTCGGCAACGAGGCCACCCAGGGTGCCGAGGACGGCGGCCGCACCGCCATGGAGACGCTCCTGTCCAAGAACCCCGACGTGAACGTGGTCTACACGATCAACGAGCCCGCCGCCTACGGCGCCTACCAGGCCCTCCAGGCCGCGGGCAAGGAGAAGGACGTCCTGCTCGTCTCGATCGACGGCGGCTGCGCCGGCGTGAAGAACGTCAAGGAGGGCCTCATCGGCGCCACCGCGCAGCAGTACCCGGTGAAGATGGCCCAGCTCGGCGTCGAGGCGATCGCCCAGCTCGCCGAGGACGGCACCAAGCCCAGCACCAGCGAGGGCCTCGACTTCTTCGACACCGGCTCGCAGCTGGTGACCGACACCCCGGTCGACGGCCTCGACAGCATCACCTCCGACGACGCCGCCGGGATCTGCTGGGGCGAGTAGCCCACCACGGGCGGGGCGCTCCGGCGCCCCGCCCTCCTCCTCCCGCTCCCAGCGACTCCAGAAAGGCCATCGTGGCTCAGAAGACCACCGACCCGAATCCGCCGACCTCCGCACTCGACCTCGCGAGCGAGTTCCTCGACCGCCGCACGCCGCTGGACCGCGTCCGCGGAGTCCTGCACCGCTATCCGGCCGTCAGCCCGGCGGTCGTCCTCGTCCTGGCCGTCATCGTCTTCGGGCTCCTGAACGACCGCTTCCTCGACCCGTCGAACCTCTCGCTCATCACGCAGCAGGTCGCGGTGGTCGGCACCCTCGCCGTCGCGCAGACGCTGATCATCCTCACCGCCGGCATCGACCTCTCGGTCGGCGCGGTCATGGTCCTCACCTCGATGGTC
Source organism: Rathayibacter sp. VKM Ac-2805 (assembly GCF_009834265.1). Classification (NCBI taxonomy): domain Bacteria; kingdom Bacillati; phylum Actinomycetota; class Actinomycetes; order Micrococcales; family Microbacteriaceae; genus Rathayibacter; species Rathayibacter sp. VKM Ac-2805. The sequence goes on along the minus strand of NZ_CP047185.1, from coordinate 80,104 downwards.
ATCGCGCAGACCGCGACCGAGAACGGGCTCCCGGCGGTCGTCGCCCTGCTCCTGGGCCTGATCGTCGGCCTCGCAGCGGGCGCCTTCAACGGCCTGCTCGTGACGAAGCTCCGGCTCCCCCCGTTCATCGTCACCCTCGGCACGCTCAACATCTTCGTCGCGCTGACGCTCCTCTACTCGAGCGGCTCGACGGTCCGCGGCACCGACATGCCGGCCCTGCTGCCCTCCACCGGCGGCACCTTCGACATCCTCGGCGTCCGCATCAGCTACGGCGTCCTGCTGATGCTCCTCGTCTACATCGTGATCGCGTTCATCCTCGGCAAGACCGCCTGGGGCCGCCACGTCTACGCGGTGGGCGACGACAAGGAGGCCGCCCGCCTGGCCGGCATCAGCGTGAACCGCGTCCTGATGAGCGTCTACCTCGCCGCCGGCGCGATCCTCGCCATCGGCGCGTGGATCCAGATCGGCCGCACCAACGCGGCGAGCCCGAACGCCGGAGCCGACCTCAACCTCGACTCCATCACCGCGGTCGTCATCGGCGGCACCAGCCTCTTCGGCGGGCGCGGCACGGTCTGGGGCACGCTCCTCGGCGCCCTCATCGTCGGCGTCTTCCGCAACGGGCTCTCGCTCGCCGGGCTCGACGTCCTCTACCAGACGCTCGCTGTCGGCGTCCTCATCATCGTCGCCGTCTCGGTCGACCAGTGGATCCGGAAGGTTCGCAAGTGACCCTCATCGACGCCGCGGGCACCGCTCCCGCCGCCGCCCGCACCCCCGTCCTGCAGGCCAAGCGCCTCGTCAAGACCTTCGGCCGCGTGGTCGGGCTCGACGGCGTGAGCCTCGAGCTCTACCCCGGCGAGGTCCTCGCCATCATCGGCGACAACGGCGCCGGGAAGTCGACGCTGATCAAGTGCCTCACCGGCGCCGAGATCCCCGACGAGGGCGAGATCCTCCTCGACGGGCAGCCGGTGACCTTCAAGCGCCCGCAGGACGCCCGCGGCGCCGGCATCGAGACGGTCTACCAGAACCTCGCCGTCTCCCCGGCGCTCGACGTCGCCTCGAACCTCTACCTCGGCCGCGAGAAGCGCAAGAAGGGGATCCTCGGCTCCGTCTTCCGGATGCTCGACACCGCCGGAATGCGCAAGGAGGCGCGCGCCGAGCTGACCGAGCTGGGCATCTCGACCCTCCAGGACGTCACGGTCCCGGTCGAGAACCTCTCCGGAGGACAGCGCCAGGCCGTGGCCGTCGCCCGCGCCGCCGCGTTCGGCTCGAAGGTCGTCGTCCTCGACGAGCCGACCGCCGCCCTCGGAGTCCGCGAGTCGAACCAGGTGCTGCAGCTCGTGCGCAATCTGCGCGACCGCGGCATCCCGGTCATCCTGATCAGCCACAACATGCCGCACGTGTTCGACGTGGCCGACCGGATCCACATCCAGCGCCTCGGCAAGAAGGCCGCGACGATCACCCCGCAGTCGCACTCGATGACCGACGCGGTCGCGATCATGACCGGGGCGGCGACGGCATGAGCGCCCGCATCCTCTACGCCGAGTTCACCGCGAAGCCCGGTCACGAGGAGACGGTCGCCGGCATGATCGCCGACCTCGCCGTCCTGGTCCGCCGGGAGCCGGGCAATGTCGAGTTCACGCCCTACCGGCGGGAGGACGATCCGGCCCGGTTCTTCGTCTACGAGGTCTACCGCGACGAGGACGCCTTCCAGGCGCACATCTCGGCCGACTACGGAGCCGAGTTCAACAGGGAGCTCGGCCCGCTGATCGTCGAGCCGCACTCGCAGCTCACCTGGCTCGTCGCGGTCTGATCCGCCGCAGAAGCGCGCCGTCTCTCCGGGGGCGGTGCGCTTCCGCGTGCCTCGACTTCTTCCACGCCGACGGGAGCGCCCTCGAGTTCCCCGGCAGCGACCGGATGGTCCGCGTCTCCCGCGAGGATCTGGCGGCCGTGCCGCACGCCGTGGGCGGGGCGGTCGGGGCCGAGAAGACCGCGAGCATCATCGGCGCCGTCCGCGGCTCGCTGATCAACACGCTCGTGACGGACGCAGCCACGGCGGCGGCCATCCTCGCCGCCCTCTGAGCGCCGGCCGTCGCTCCCCATTGTCCAGAAGTCGTCGCACTCGACGCCGAATGCGACGACTTTTGAAGGGTCGAGGAGGACGGCCGCCCCGAGACTCCGGGAGTCGAGGGGGCGGCCGCCCCGCAGCGGCCCGCGTCAGGGCTGCGTGAACGCGACCTTCTGCACGCTGGTGCGTCCGTCGAGCGTCGTCGTCGTGATGCGCATGCTGTACGACCCGGCCTGGGCGACGGCTCCGTTCGTCAGGCGTCCGTCCCAGGCGAGGGTCTGCCGGCCCGCGAGGTGGCGGATCGACGAGGTCAGCTGCTTCGCGACTCCGCCGGACGCCGTGAGCACCGCGACACTGGTCGTCGCGCCGTCGCCGGTCATCCAGTCGAGCGTCGTCGTGCCGCCGGGGCGGGTCACCGCGGGCGCCGAGACCACGAACGCCGGCGTCCGGCCGAGCGTCGCGGTCGCGTGGCCGTCGGCGACGGTCAGCGCCGTGCTGCCCGCGGTGGTCCGGATCGACGCCGTCGCCCCCGAGACCTGCACCGAGGCCGTCGACGGGCCCGCGGTGTAGAGCGCCTGCACCGTCTCGGTCGGCGTCTGCAGCACCGTCCCGTGCAGATTCACTCCGTAGTCGGCCGTCACGTCGTCGATCGAGACCGTGCCGGAGGAGATGCCCGACATCGCTTTGTAGACGAAGGCGTCCACGAGCTTCACCGGGTAGTCCCACACCCCGTCCCCGTCGCCGCCGGAGTGCGTGTAGTTGGCGTTCAGCCCGTCCGAGAACAGCGTCATCTTCTGCCAAGGCGTTCCGCCGACGTTGCCCACGAGGCCCTGGAAGGTCTCCCCGGTCGCGTCCTGCAGCTTCAGGTAGACGGGGCTGGTGCTCGCGTCGCCGCTGACCCAGACCGAGACCGCCGTCGGCGAGCCGGGGAGGGTGCGCGAGGTGTGCAGCTGCGCGCCCTTCGAGGTGCCGGAGAAGTCGTAGGTCAGCTTCAGCGCGCCCGAGCCGGAGTAGCCGGCCGAGGTCGCGGCCAGTGAGGCGGTCCCGCCGCCGATCGGCGCCACGGCCCATCCGCTCGTGGTGGAGAGGTCGTCGACCTTCACCGGCGAGGCGGAGGCGGTCGCGCTCGCCCGGCCGACCGCGGTGCCGGTCGCGAGGACCGCGCCGACCTCCTTCAGCGCCGCGTACGCGGGCTTCTGCCGTCCGGAGCGCTCGGTCACCGCGAAGGTGTCCAGCGGCGCCTGCGGGTCGGGGCCTCCGACGAGGTTGTACCAGGCGATCGCCTTGATCCCGCGGGCCGCGGCGTCGAGGTAGGAGCGCGAGAGGTACGACGCCTGGTCGGCCTCGCTGGTGGCGCCGGTGCAGGTGGTGCAGGTCGCCCAGCTGACCTCGGTGATCCACAGGCTCCGGCCCGGCGCGCTGCGGGTGAGGAAGTTCTGCGCCGCGTCGAGGTAGGTCGGGATCGCTCCCGTCTCGGGCGCTCCGTCGACCGTGTACGTGTGGATCGCGAGTCCGTCGAAGGAGTCGCCCGCCCCGGCCGCCAGCACGCCCGCCATGAACGGGTCGCTGAACTGGTCGAGCCCGCCGACCAGCACGGTCGCGGTCGGGTCCACGGCCTTGATCGCCGTGTACGCGGCCTTGAGCATCTCGCCGTACTGGCCGGCCGTGGCGCCTCCGCGCCAGTAGTAGTCGGTGTTCGGCTCGTTCCACACCTCCCAGACGTGCACGCGGTCCTTGTACCGCGCCACGGTCGCCGCGGCGTACGACGCGAAGTCGGCGTTGCTGCGCGGCGGGTAGTACTGGGCGTCCTCCGCCGCGGTGCCGGCCGGGGCCGACGAGGCCCAGGGCGCGGAGTAGGCGAGCTTCCCGATCATGTCGACGTTGCGCGCCTGGCTGATCGCGACGGCCTGGTCGAACTTCGCCCAGTCGTAGAAGCCCTTCCGCGGCTCGACGCGCTTCCACTCGAACTCCTCGCGGGCCCAGCGCACCTGCGCGTCCTCGAGGAGGGCGGCCTGCCGGTCGGCCTCGACGGGCGAGTCCTGCTCGGTGAGGAAGCTGTTGATGCCGCTGATCGACGTGGGCGACGCCTCGGTGACCCGGGCGCTCACTCCGGTGAGGTAGGGGCGGGTCGCCGTGGCGGCTCCCGAGAGCGCGCCGTCGGCGGTCGTGTCCCAGGTGAGGCGTCCGGCGATGCTGCCGGCCATCGCGGCTCCGCTGTCGTCGGTGCCGTCGTAGGTCGCGGTGATCTCGCCCGCGGCGGCGGCGGTCCCGCCGTAGGTGCGGGTGCGGCCGGCGCTGTCGCGCAGCACCAGGGCGTAGTCGCCGGGCCCGCCCGCCGTGAAGCGGACGGTCGTGGTGGCCGCGTTCTCGCGGGAGAAGCGGGCGGCGCTCGCGGTCGGCAGGGTCCAGTCCTTGTCGAGGACGCGCAGGTTGTCGAGCACGACGGTGCCGGTGGCGGGGGCCGAGGCGCCGTTGCGCACCACGTTGATCCGCACCAGCGAGACCGGGTAGTCGAGCACGCCGTCGTCGTTGCCGAGGTGGGTGTTCGCGGCGGGCGACCGGAGGTCGATCGTCGCGGTCGTCCACCGGCTGAGGCTCATCGCGTCGACGCGGTAGAAGAACATTTCGCCGGTGGCGTCGCGCAGCTTGAGGAACACGGTGTTCCAGCTGCTGTCGCCGAGCAGGTCGACCTTGAGCGCGGTCGCGGGCTGCGTCAGCAGCGGCGCTGGAGTCGTCGCGGTCTCGATCTCGGCGTCCGCGCGGGAGAGGTCGTAGGCGATCCTCAGCGCGCCCGAGCCCTCGGTGCGGGTGGCCGAGGTCGAGGGGGTCGCGGTGCCGGCGGCCTGCACCCAGTCGGTCCCGGCGGAGTCGAAGGACTGCGCGAGGCTCGCGTCCGCGTCGATCTCGGCGAGGGTCAGCAGGAGCGGGATCCCGCTGCGGGTGGCGTTCGAGGCGAGGACGCCGTCGTCCGTCCCGTCCTGGGAGAAGACGCCGCTGACGTCGCCGCGCATGCGGGTCCCGGAGTCGTCCGAGCCGTCCCAGGTCAGGGTGACCGGGCCGGCCGCGGCCGCACGCCCGGTGATCGTCTTCACGCGCCCCTCCTTGTCGCGCAGCTCGAGGCGGTGGTCGCCCGGGCCTGCCGCGGTGAAGGAGAACGAGGTGGTCGCCGAGGCGCCGGGGGTGAAGAACGCGGTCGCGGCCGTCGGCAGCGACCAGCCGGTGGCGAGGGTGCGCAGGTTGTCGAGCACGACGGTCCCGGTGGCGGGCTGGCTGCCGTTGCGCACGATGATCACGCCGGAGAGCTTCACCGGGAAGTCGAGCACCTGGTCGCCGTCGCCGCCCTCGATCAGCGCGGCCGGAGCGGTGAGGTCGACGTCGATCGTCGCCCACGCCGTCGAGCGCATCGCGTCGAGCCGGTAGGTGAAGGTCTCGCCCGAGGCGTCGCGGAGGCGCGTGTAGACGGTGTTGTAGGTGCCGTCGCCCTTGAGGTCGATCCGGAGCGACGAGGCCGGCTTCGCGATCACGGTCGCGGGGGTGCTCTGCACCGTCTCGACCAGGCCCGACGAGACGTCGTAGTCGATCCGCTGGGCGTAGGAGCCCTGGGTCTTCTGCGCGCTGGTGCGCGAGACCGCCGCCGAGCCCATCGCGACGCTCCAGCCCGACGCCGCACCCTCGAAGCCCTCGACCACGCTGGTCGTCGACGGCTGCGCCGCGGCGACGGTCAGCAGGGTCGGAGTCGCCGAGCGGGTCCGCGACGCGGAGAACTGCCCGTCCGGGGTCGAGTCCTGCAGGAAGGTGCTGCGGATCGGGCCGTCCATCTCCTGGCCGTCGTCGGCCTTCCCGTCCCACTGCACGGCGGTCTCGCCGGGCTCCGCGAGGGTGCCGGTGAGGGAGCGGCTGCGGCCGGTGCCGTCGCGGAGGACGATCATCCAGTCGCCGGCCGTGGCGGCCGAGAACGCGAGGCTGGCGACTCCGCCCTCCGACGGCACGAGGAACTCGGTGTCGGCGACCGGCATCGTCCACCGGCTGCTCACCGCGCGCAGGTTGTCGAGCACGAGCGAGCCGGTGGCGGACTGCTCGCCGTTGCGCACGACGTAGAAGCCGGTCAGCGTCAGCGGCATGTCGAGCACGGAGTCGGCGTTGCCTCCCTCGGCGAGCACCGGGTCCTGGGTGAGGTCGATGGGCACCGTGGTCCAGGTGGTCTGCCGCATCGCGTCCATCCGGTAGGTGAACGCCTCGCCGCTCGCGTCGGTGACGCGGAGGTAGACCGTGTTGTAGCTGCCGTCGCCCTTGAGGTCGACCTTCAGTCCCGTGACCGGGCCGGTGGCGACGTCGAGCGGCGCGGTGCGGGTGATGCCGGCCATGCCGTCGGTGAGGTCGTAGTCGACGGCGAGCGCGTCGGTGCCCTCGGTGCCGGTCGCGCCGCCCTTCGCCTCGGCCGCGGAGGCGCGGCGCAGGGTGGCGGATCCGGTGGCCACTCCCCAGCCGGCGTCCCCGCCGTCGAAGGCCTCGACCACCGAGGTCGCGTCGGGGTCGTCGGCCGCGGCCAGGGTCAGCAGGAACGGGACGCCGGTCGTCGTCGCGGCGCCGAGGGAGCCGTCGGCCGAGTCGTCCTGGCGGAGCACCGCGCGCACGTCGCCGCTCATCGCGGCTCCGGAGTCGTCGAGTCCGTCCCAGTCGACGGCGACGGGTCCCGCCGCGCCGGCCGTGCCGGTGAGGGTGCGCGAGAGCCCGGCGGCGTCCGCGAGCCGCAGCTCCCAGTCGCCCGCGGCTCCCGCGTCGAAGGAGAGCGCTGCGCTCGCCCCGGCGGCGACGTAGGTCGACGCGGCGACGGGGAGGGTCCAGCCGGTGGTGTCCGCGCGCACGTCGTCGAGGGCGAAGGTGCCGGTGGGCGGCTGCTCGCCGTTGCGGACCACGAGGACGCCGGCCACGGTGAGCGGCGCGTCCATGACTCCGTTGCCGTCGCCGCCGTCGCGGGCCACCGGCTCCGCGGTCAGGTCGACGGTGAGCGTCTGCCATTGGGTCGAGCGCATCGCGTCGACGCGGTGCACGAAGGTCTCGCCGCTCGTGTCGCGGACCCGCAGGTAGACGGTGTTGTAGGAGCCGTCGCCGCGGAGGTCGACCGTCAGGGCCGAGGCGGGCGCGGGGATGACGGGCGCCTGCAGCGGGTCGAAGCCGAGCTCGGCGAGCCCCCCGGTGACGTCGTACGAGACCTCGAGCGACGAGTCGCCCTCCGTGCTGTCGTCGGAGACGGCCGTGGAGGCCGTGCCGGTCACCGTCGTGAGCGCGGCCGAGCCGCTCTCGAAGCCCGTCACGGGAGTGGTCCCGGGAGTCGCGGCCGACGCGGCGCTCGGCGCCGTGAGCAGGCCCGCGACGAGGGCGGCGGTGACGAGGAGGACTGTTCGGGCACGGGACATGGGGGCACTCCGCTGGGCGTCGGATCGAGGATCGAACGCTCGCCTGGGGGTGGTGGCGAGCCGGCCGCATCGACGACCTGCGCGTCACGCTAGGACCGGCGGAGGTGCTCGGACGGGCGCGGAGGAAAGCTCGATTCGCCCGCACTCGAAGAGGGGTGGCGGGCCGGGGCGGATCCCCTCGGGCGATATCACGAGGGCCGATCCGCGCGCCAGCCCTCGCAGAGAGGGCAGACGGGGCGCTGAGAGGAACGCTATCCCGTGCGGCGCCGGAGCGCACGCCTCACTTCGTTCGAGTGCTCTCAGGTCCAGTCGAGAGCGGAGCGCTCGGCCCAGTAGCGGGCCGGATCCACGGCGAGCGCCGGGAGGTCCGGGAGCTCCAGGGGCTGCGCGCGCAGGTTGGCCCGCAGCTGCTCCGGAGTCGCCGCGCCGCTCAGCACGACGTCGGTCCAGGGCTGCGCGAGGGCGGCCCCCAGGGCGACGGCGTCCGGCGCGGCGCCGGCGTGCTCGATCGGGTGCGCCACGAGCCTCCCGTTGGCGAGGGCCTCCTTGACCACCACCAGCCAGCCGTTGTCGTGCGCGGCGGCGAGCGCCCGGCCCGCGGACTGCTCGAGCGGGTTCCAGGTGCTCTGGACCGCGCTGAACGGCGACTCCGGGATCGCGCGGGCGAGCTCGATCACGCGCGCCTGCTCGGGTCCGCTGGTGGAGAGGCCGACGCGCACTCCGGAGCCGGCGAGGCCGCGCAGGCGGTCCAGCAGCGGGCGGTCGGTGAGGGCCGGGCTCTCGGGAGTGATCGAGTGGACGAGGTAGGAGTCGGGCGCCGAGCCGAGCGCGTCGAGCGTGAGCGGCCACTGGCGGTCGAGCATCGCGACCGAGTGCTCCTTGCGCTCGTGCACCGGCGCATCCATCGCCCACCCGCCGACGTACTCGTAGCCCCACTTCGACTCGATCGTGAGCGCCGCCCGCCGCTCGGGGTGCCGGGCGAGCCAGCCGCCGAGGAACTCCTCCGCCCGCCCGTAGGAGCGCGCGGCGTCGAGGAAGCGGACGCCGGCGTCCCACGCCGCGTCGAGCAGCAGGTGCGTGCGCTCCCGCAGCGCGTCGACGCTCCGCTCGGCCGCGGGGCCGAGGTCGTCGTCGCGCCCTGCCGTGATGTACGCCGGCCGGCCCACGGCCGCCAGCCCGATCCCGAAGCGCTGCATCCCGCCCACGGTACGCCCGTCCCGGAGCTGCGGCAGCCGCTAGCGTCGAGCGGTGACCTCCGCCCTCGACCGCAGCATCCTCCGGCTCGCCGTCCCGGCGCTGGGCTCGCTGGTCGCCGAGCCGCTGTTCCTGCTCACCGACTCCGCCCTGGTCGGCCATCTCGGCGCCGTCCCGCTCGCCGGGCTCGCGCTGGGCGGCACGGTGCTGCAGACGATCGTCGGCCTGATGGTCTTCCTCGCGTACAGCACCACTCCGCGGGTCGGCCGGGCCCTCGGCGAGGGCGACGAGCGGAGGGCCGTGGCGGCCGGGATCGACGGCGGCTGGCTGGCCCTGCTCCTCGGCGCCGGCATCGCCGTGGTGGGCGCGCTGACCGCTCCGGCCGTCGTGGCGCTCTTCGGCGCGGAGCCGGCGGTGTCCGAGGCGGGCGTGCGGTACCTGGCGGTGAGCATGGCCGGGATCCCCGCCATGCTCGGCGTCTTCGCGCTCACCGGGCTCCTCCGCGGCTTCCAGGACACCCGCACTCCGCTGGTGATCGCCGCCGGCGGATTCGCCCTCAACGCCGCTCTCAACGCCGTGCTGATCTACCCGGCCGGCCTGGGGATAACCGGCTCCGCGCTGGGGACGGTGATCGCGCAGTGGGCCATGCTCGCGGCCTACGCGGGAGTCGCGCTGCGGCTCGCCCGGAGGGTCGGCGCGCCGCTGCGGCCGCACCTCGCGGGCCTGGCCTCCTCCGCGGGATCCGGCGGCTGGATGCTGCTGCGCACAGCGAGCCTCCGCGCGGCGATCCTTCTCGCGGTCGCGACCGCCACCTCACTCGGGGCGGAGGAGCTGGGCGCCTTCCAGGTGGCGATGACGCTGTTCTCGACGGTCGCCTTCGCCCTCGACGCGGTGGCGATCGCCGCGCAAGCGCTGCTGGGCCGCCTCCTCGGCGCGGGCGAGACCGAGCAGGCCGGTGTCGTCACGAAACGCTGTGTGACCTGGGGAATCGGTGCGGGAGCAGTGCTCGGAGCGCTGGTCACCGGTCTGAGCGGTGTCCTGCCGTACGTCTTCTCGAGCGACCCGGAGGTGCTGCGGCTGCTGCCCGCGGCGATCGCCGTCGTGGGCCTCACCGCTCCGCTCGGCGGCTACGTCTTCGTGCTCGACGGCGTGCTGATCGGCGCCGGCGACGGCCGCTACCTGGCGCTCAGCGGCCTCGCGAACCTCGCCGCCTTCGTCCCGCTCGCCCTGCTCGCCCCCGCCGCGCCCGCCGAATGGCGCCTCCTCGCGCTCTGGCTCGCCTTCGCCGTCGGCTTCCTCGGCGCCCGCGCGGTCACCCTCGGGCTCCGGGTCCGCAGCGACGTCTGGCTCCGCTGACCGCACTCCTCCCCTGTGGAGAAGCCTGTGGACAACTCCGGTCAGCGCGGCGGTGCGCTGGTGTTCCCGCGGTGGAAGACGGCGTGGAAGCAGACCGCCTCCGCCTCCTCGTCGGCCAGGAGCGCGACCGCGGCCCGTCCCGCCGCACGGCCCTTCTCGACCGCGGGCTGGGCCATCGTCGTGAGGTCGTACTCGGCCGCGAGACCGGGCACCTGCACGCCGTCGAAGCCGACCACCGAGAGGTCCTCGGGCACGCGCAGCCCGCGCTCCTCCGCCGCGAGGATCACACCCGCGGCCAGCAGATCGCTCTGCGCGACGACCGCGGTCGGCGGCTCCGCCCCCTCGAGCAGCGTGCGGCCCGCGGCGACGCCCTCGTCGACCGAGCTCGCCGCGGCGGCGACGACCGACGCCTCCGGGAAGACGTCCTGCACTCCGAGGAGGCGGTCGACCGGAGTGATGCTGGGGCTCGAGCGCCAGCCCGCCGGGATCGCGCCGCGACGGCGGTCCTTCGCGAACGGGAGCGAGACCACCGCGACCCGCTCGTGGCCGAGCTCGCGCAGGTGCTCCGCGAGGGTGCGGCTGGCCTCGCGGTTGTCGAGCGAGATCACGGCGCCGCCCAGCTCCGAGAGGCCCTCGACCACGACGACCGGCACCCCCCGGCGACGCAGCACGGCGACGGAGTCGTCGACCGACGGGCTGCAGCCGACCAGGATCATCGCGTCGACCGGGGCGGTCGCCAGCAGGCCCGCGCCGTCGCCGGTCTCGGTGAGCAGCAGGATCCCGGCGTCGACCCCGCCGAGCACGTCGGCGATCCCGTCGAGCATGGCGATCTTGATCGGGTCGCGGAACGCGTGCAGCATCCGCTCGTCCACGACGACCCCCACGATCCCCGAGCGGCCGCGGCGGAGCGAGCGCGCCCGCGGGTCGGGACCGGCGTAGTCGAGCTCGGACGCCGCGCGCAGCACCCGCTCCTTCGTGGCCTCCGAGACGGGGCCGGAGCCGCTGAAGACCAGCGAGGCGGTGGAGGGGGACACTCCGGCCCGGCTCGCGACGCGGGCGAGCGTCGGCCGGGGGCTCTTGCGGGGTTCCACGTTCCTCCTCGTGGGGGCGGCGCGCTCGTCGTCGGTTGACCGTCCCCGGGGTTCCGGATAGCTTAGACCGGCTCGCTTCGAATCGATTCGACCGTGCCTCTCGATCCGGTGTCCGGATCCCGCCCGCACCAGGAGAACCGCCATGACCTCGACGTCCGCGCTCACGCGCCCGCAGCTGGTCGCCTGGCGCAACGCCGTCTTCACGATCTTCGTCCTCAGCGGGATCTCGATCGCCACCTGGGTCTCGCGCACCCCCGCCATCCGCGACGAGCTCCAGCTCTCGACCGCCGGAGTGGGCCTGCTGATCCTCTCGATGTCGATCGGCGCGATCGTCGGACTCGCGTTCTCGACGCCGGTCATGGGCGCGATCGGCGCCCGGCGCGGCATGGCGCTCGGCCTCACCGTCTCGGCGGCGGGGCTCGCGGTGCTGGGCGTCTCGGCCGACGTCATCGGCGTCCTCCCCGCGGCCTTCGCCGGCATGGCGATGCTCGGCTTCGGCAACGGTGCGGTTGACGTGATGATGAACGTCGAGGGAGCGGCCAACGAGAAGGCCTTCGGCAAGACGCTCCTGCCGCTGTTCCACGCCTTCTTCAGCCTCGGCACCGTGGCCGGCGCGCTGATCGGCGCGGGCGCCTCCGCCCAGGCCGTGCCCGTCGCCGTCCACCTCGGCGCGATCGCCGTGGTGATCGCCGTGACCGCGGTGATCGCGATCCGCTTCGTCCCGGTCCGCGAGGAGCTCGACACCTCCGGCGCGGCGACCACGGTGAAGCCGCCGGTCCGCGAGCGCGTCGCCGCCTCCCTCGGCGTCTGGCGCGACGGCCGCCTCGTCCTCATCGGCCTGATCATGCTGGGCATGGCCTTCGCCGAGGGCTCCGCGAACGACTGGCTGACCCTGGCGATGGTCGACGGCCACGGCACCGACAAGACGACCGCCGCCGTCGTGTTCGGCGTGTTCGTCGCCGCCATGACCGTCGGACGCGTGATCGGCGGACCCGTGCTCGACCGCTTCGGCCGTGTCCCGGTGCTGCGCGCCTCCGCCGGGCTCGCGATCGTCGGCATCATGCTGTTCATCCTCGCCCCGGTCGACGCGCTCGTCGTCGTCGGCGCGGTCGCCTGGGGTCTGGGCTGCTCGCTCGGCTTCCCGGTGGGCATGTCGGCCGCGGCGGAGGGGCCGCACTCGGCCGCCCGCGTCAGCGCGGTGGCGATGCTCGGCTACGTCGCGTTCCTGGTCGGACCGCCGGCCATCGGCTTCCTCGGCGAGCACTACGGCCTGCTGAACGCCCTCTTCCTGGTGCTGGCCCTGGTGGTCGTCGCCGGGCTCGCCTCCCCCGCCGCCCGCAGCCGACGGAGCTGACCGCCCCGCTCCACGCGCCTCCGCAAGCCCCCGTGGGGCCCGGGCGCTCCGACGCGCCTCCCCCTAGGCTTCCCAGGACGGCGGCGGAGGGGGAGCGGATGCGGTACCGAGCGCGCGACGGCGCCCTGCTCCACGTCGACGAGCACGGAGCCGGTCAGGGGCGACCCCTGGTGGTCGTCCCCGGCGAGCCGGAGCGCCACCCCTCCTATCTCGGCTCGTTCGCCTCGATCGCCTGCACGCGCCGCGTCCTCGTGCTGCACCCGCGCGGAGTGGGCGGCTCCGCGGAGCTGCCTCCCGCTCCCCCGGCCACGACGGCCGCCGACGTGGAGGACCTGCGCCGCCACCTCGGCGTCGACGCGCTCGATCTCGCCGCGCACGACTCCGGCTGCCGCGCCGTCCTGCTCGCCGCCGTGGACGCTCCCGAGCGCGTCGCCCACCTGCTCCTGATCGCCCCCAGCACCGCCTGGCTCGGGATCGACGACCGGGCTGCCGGTCACACGACTCCCGCCGGCTCCGACGACACCGCGGCGATCCGCGACGCTCTGCAGCGCCTCGACTGCCCCGCGGTCGTCCTCGGCGGCGAGGACGATCCGGTGACGGGCGTCGCCGCTCTGGAGGCGCTCACCGCGCTCCTGCCGCAGGCGAGCCTGGCCGTCATCGAGTCGAGCGGCCACCACCCGTGGGCGGAGGCGCCGGCCGAGTTCGCGGTCGCGCTGCGCGCCTCGCTCTCGGTGCCGCCGCCCGCTCCTCCGCTCGGCCGCCGGCCTCCCGTCGCCGCGCGCTGAGCCGGGAGCCCGCCGGAGCCGCGCCGTCTATCCTCGACGGGTGCGTCTCGTCATCGCGCGCTGCTCCGTCGACTACACCGGCCGTCTCAGCGCCCACCTCCCGCTCGCCACCCGTCTCCTGCTCGTCAAGGCCGACGGGAGCGTCCTCATCCACTCCGACGGCGGCTCCTACAAGCCGCTGAACTGGATGAGCCCTCCCTGCACGCTGATCACGGGCGAGCCCGACGAGGAGGCGCGCGCCGCGGGAGTGACGCAGCAGTGGACCGTCGCGCACCGCAAGACCGGCGACGCTCTCGTCGTCTCGATCCACGAGGTGCTGCACGATTCGGCGCACGAGCTCGGCGTCGATCCGGGACTCGTGAAGGACGGAGTGGAGTCGCATCTCCAGCGCCTTCTCGCCGAGCAGATCGGCCTCCTCGGAGAGGGGCACACTCTCGTCCGGCGCGAGTACATGACCGCGATCGGCCCGGTCGACATCCTCGCCCGCGATTCCTCGGGAGCCGCCGTCGCCGTCGAGATCAAGCGCCGCGGCGAGATCGACGGAGTCGAGCAGCTCACCCGCTATCTCGAGCTGATGAATCGCGATCCGCACCTCTTCCCGGTGACGGGAGTCTTCGCCGCTCAGGAGATCAAGCCGCAGGCGCGGACCCTCGCCGAGGACCGCGGAATCCGCTGCGTGGTGCTCGACTACGAGGCCATGCGCGGCACCGACGATTCGCACACGCGCCTGTTCTGACAGGCACGGCGACAGGCACGGCGAAGGCCCCCGCGATCGGATCGCGGGGGCCTTCTGCGCGTCGGGTCCGGAGCCCGGGAATGCGGCGTCCCACCGGGCCGAGGGCCCGGCGGCCGCTCCTACTTGTGGGCGGCCTGGTAGGCGGCCTGGACCTCGGAGGGGATGCGTCCGCGGTCGGAGACGGGGTGGCCGTTGGCGTTCGCCCACTCGCGGATGGCCTTGAGCTGCTTGGGGTCGCTCTTGGAGGCGGTGGCGACGCTCGTGGCGGCCGCGGGGCGCGAGCCGACGCGGCGGGCGCTCGAGACGAACTTCTCGAGGGCCGAGTGGAGCTCGGCGATGTTGTCGGGGCCGAGGTCGATCTCGTAGTTGGCGCCCTCGATGCTGAAGCGGACGGTACCGCCGTCACCCGAATCGATAGGGGTTCCGTCGATATCGTCGACAAGCGTGATCTTCTGGGCCACTTTTCCTCCTGGAGTTCGCGGGACCGGACTGTCTCGACCCGGACCGGGAGAGACATTACCCCCTTTCACAATCGACTGCGTCATGAATGGCGCCATTCGTCGCTTTCTCGCGCCATGTCGAGGGGAATGTTCAGGATAAGCGGAGGCAATCACGGCGGATTCGAGCACTTCGCCATCAGCCGTCGAATAGAGGACACGGTGTCCGCACGTGGCCGTAACGATTCCGGACACCGATCGCGCGCATTCCCGGGAACCGGTCCCGGCGATTCCGACCACGCCCGGGTCTTCGTTAGCGTGGAGTCATGGCACGACGAGGCGGACCCCCTGCACGCCCGGCGCGACCCGGTCCGTACCGCAATGCGGAGGCACGGGAAGCACTGGAGGCGCTCGTCGCCGCTCCCACCGCCGAGGCCGTCGACCGGCTGCTCGAGGCCTGCCTCGACGGCTCCCTCGTGGTCGACGTCACGGGCTCCCAGCCCGGAGGCGTGCCGCACGTCCGCACCGTCGCGACGACCACCGGGGAGCAGGTCCTGCCGCTGTTCACCTCCACGGACGAGGTGCGCACCGCGGTCCCCCGGCAGCAGCATCCGCGGGTGCAGATGCTGGTCCTCCCCGGACGCGAGGCCTTCGCGCTGATCCGCACCGCCGACTTCGTCGCCGTGCAGCTCGACCCCGGCTCGATCGCCCAGGTCGTCACCCGTTCGTTCGTCGAACGGGCTCTGGACGCCGAACGGCCGTAGAGTGTGGCCCCCGGCGGGGCAGCGCCGGCGTCACCCCGTCCTCCGAGGTCAGGAGCCCGCCATGTCCGACACGACCCTCGCCGCCACCGGCCTCGACGCGCGCGCCGGCACCTGGTCCTGCATCCTGTTCGACCTCGACGGCACGATCACCGACTCGGCCCCCGGCATCACCGGCACCCTCGTCGAGACCTTCGTCGAGCTGGGCCGCCCCGTGCCCGCTCCGGCCGAGCTGCTGGCCTACGTCGGCCCTCCGCTGCTCGAGGCGTTCCGCGAGCTCGGCGGGATGACCGTCGAGGAGGCGCAGGCCGCGCTCGTGGTCTATCGCCGCCGCTACAACGCGGGCGGGCTGTTCGACTCCTCGGTCTACCCGGGGCTGCCCGAGGTGCTGGCGCGCATCGCCGAGGCCGGCGTGCCGCTCTCGCTCGCGACCTCCAAGCCGGAGTCGGCGGCCACGCGCATCCTCGAGCACTACGGACTGGCGCAGTACTTCACGGTGATCTGCGGCGCCTCCGAGGACGAGGTCCGCAGCGCCAAGGCCGACGTCGTGGAGGAGGCGCTGCGCCGGCTCCGCGAGCTCGGCGTCGACCTCTCGGCGCCGGTGATGGTGGGCGACCGCGAGCACGACGTGCAGGGCGCCGCAGCCCACGGCGTGCCGACGATCATGGTCGAGTGGGGCTACGGATCGCCGCTCGAGGCGGTCGGGACGATCGCGCTGGTGTCCGGTGCCGAGGAGCTCGCGGACCTCCTGCTCCCGTGACCTGCGTACGATGAGGGCATGACTGGTCTGGGCGTCGTCCTCTCGTTCGTGCTGTTCCTCGGCGGGATCCTCGTTCTCGGCAACTCGTTCCTGCTGCCCGACATCGCCGGATTCCTCTTCGTCGGCGGCATCCTGATGATCTCGGGATCGCTGGCCGTCGCGTTCCACGTCCTGCCGAAGTCGCAGTAGCCGGGTCGCTCCGGGCGACCGCCTCCGCGGCTCGCCGCTCCGCTCAGCCCAGCGTGCTCGCGTCGAGGTTGATGACTGCATTGATGTAGACCGCCTCGCCGGCTCCGGCGATCGTCGGGTTCATCCGGAGCAGCTGCTGCACCGGGATCCCGAAGCGCTGCGCGATGTCGAAGAACGTGTCGCCCTGCACCACGGTGTAGCTCACGATGTCCCCCTCCCCGTCGCGGGTCGGCTCGCCGTTCGCCCCGGGAACCGCGCCGTTGTCGACCGCGAAGGCGGTCTCGGGGATGTCCGGTGTCGCGTTCGGCGTGAAGGTGACCGTCGCCTCGGGGACCGGCGCGAAGACCGTGGCCGTCGCCTGCGGGAGCGCCGCCGTGACGGTCGGGTCCGGCACCGGAGTCGGCGTCGCCGTGGCGAACACGGTGACCGTGACCGTGGGAGCCGGAGCGGGCGCCGAGCACCCCGCGAGCGCGAGCACCCCGGCCAGTGCCGTCGCTCCGATGACCGTCCTGCGCATGTCCCCCGCCCTCCGCGCGCCCCGCGGCGCCCGCTCCACCCTAGGAGACGGGGCGGCCGGGGGCACGTGCGCTGTCGCAGGAGGCCGGTGCTGCGGATCCACCGTCGTGCAGGGAGCTCCGCGGTCGTCCGGGCCGGGTCGGCCTCACCGGGACCAGGTCAGGACGGGGGCTCGGTGAGCAGGCGCAGCCCGCCGCCGCTGTTCGCCGCGTCCATCAGGAGCTCGACCCAGGTCGGGTTGATCGTCGGCTGCCGGCTCCCCGCGAAGTGGAACTGCAGGGCGATGTTCGGGTTCATCCAGAAGGAGTGGCGGCCCCGCGCGCCCTCGGGCATCGAGTCGAGGGTGAGGCTGAAGCGCTCGTCGCGGCGGAACTTCGCGTAGATCACGATCTGGAGGTGGGCCAGGGTCCGGTCCTCGATCTCGATGACGGCGGGAGGAGTGCCGTAGAGGAATTGACCCATGCCGCCAGACTATAGGCCCCTCGGCTTATTACTAGTCCGTCTAGCTATTTGGCTGCGGAGGGTTCCGCGTCGTCCGCTTCGTCCGTATCGTGCCCGTCGCCGTGCTCCGCGTCGATCTCGTCGACGGCCGCGCTCATCCGGCGGAGGAAGTTGACGACGACCTCGGCCTCGGGGGCGTCCAGGTCCTCGGCGATCTCGAGCATCCGGCGGTGCATCTCCTGGAGCGTGGCGCGCACCTCGTCGTCGCTGTCGACGGTCGCCTCCACGACGATCCCGCGCCGGTCGGTCGGGTTGGGCTTGCGCACGAGGTGGCCGCTGCGGACCAGGCGGTCGATGAGGACCGTGGTCGACGCGGACGAGATGGAGAGGTGCGAGGCCAGATCCTTGCCGGTCACCAGCTCGCCCTTGCGCTGCTGGCGGAGCAGGTACTGGATGGCGATCAGGTCCGTCTCGCCCATCGCCATCCGCTCGCGCGTGCGGCGGCGCATCGAGACCTCGGAGACGCGGTAGGTGCGCATGGCGCTCAGCACCTCGACCGCACGGCGGGTGGACGACTCGTCGGGGTACCAGTACCCGGCGCCGCTCCGCAGGCTCGTGTCGCTCATCCGCACATCCTAGACCGGCTGCTCACCAGACCGTCTAGCGAGTCGCCCGCGCCTACGCTGGACCGGTGACCGCCACCCTCGTCGCCAAGGGCCTCTCCGGAGGCTATGCGCACCGCACCCTGTTCGACGGACTCGACCTGACGGTCGCCCCCGGGGACGTGGTGGGCGTCGTCGGGGCGAACGGAGCCGGCAAGTCGACGCTGCTGCGCATCCTCGCCGGCGAGACGGCTCCGCTCGAGGGCTCCGTCGTGCTCTCGCCGGGCGACGCCTTCGTCGGCTGGCTTCCGCAGGAGCACGAGCGCCGCGAGGGCGAGACCGTCGCCGGCTACATCGCGCGCCGCACCGGCTGCGCCGAGGCCTCCGCCGAGCTCGACGCCGCCGCCTCCGCGCTGGCCGACCCCGATCCCGACGGCTCGATCGCCGACCGCTACGCCCTCGCGCTCGACCGCTGGCTCGCGAGCGGCGCGGCCGACCTCGACGAGCGCACCCCGGTCGTCCTGGCCGACCTGGGCCTGTCGCTCGGCGCCGCGGCCGCCTCCTCGACGATGACCTCCCTCTCCGGCGGGCAGGCGGCGCGGGTGGGCCTCGCGGCCCTGCTCCTCTCCCGCTTCGACGTGGTCCTGCTCGACGAGCCGACGAACGACCTCGACCTCGACGGCCTGGAGCGCCTGGAGGCCTTCGTCCGCGGACTCCGCGGCGGTGCGGTGCTCGTCAGCCACGACCGCGAGTTCCTCGCCCGCAGCGTCACCCGCGTGCTCGAGCTCGATCTCGCGCAGGGCACCAACCGGGTCTACGGCGGCGGCTACGACGCGTTCCTGGAGGAGCGCGAGACCGCGCGCCGTCAGCGCCGCGAGAAGTACGAGGACTTCGCCGAGCAGAAGGCCGACCTGGTCTCCCGCGCCCGCACCCAGCGGGAGTGGTCGAGCCAGGGCGTGCGCAACGCGATGAAGAAGGCCCCCGACAACGACAAGATCCGCCGCAAGGCCTCGGTGGAGTCGAGCGAGAAGCAGGCGCAGAAGGTGCGCCAGATGGAGAGCCGCATCGCGCGGCTCGAGGAGGTCGAGGAGCCGCGCAAGGAGTGGCAGCTCGCCTTCACGATCGGGAGCGCCCCGCGCTCGAGCTCGGTCGTCTCGACGCTGAACGGCGCGGTCGCCCGCCGGGGCGCGTTCACGCTCGGTCCGGTGTCGCTCCAGGTCGACGCGGGCGACCGGATCGGCATCACCGGGCCCAACGGCGCCGGCAAGTCGACGCTGCTGTCGCTCCTCCTCGGCCGCGCCGAGCCGGAGGAGGGCGGCGCCTCACTCGGCGCGAGCGTGGCGATCGGCGAGATCGACCAGGCCCGCGGGATGCTCGCCGCCGAGGTGCCGCTCGCGGACGCGTTCGAGGCGCTGGTCCCCGAGTGGCCGACCGCCGAGGTCCGCACGCTCCTGGCGAAGTTCGGGCTGAAGGCCGACCACGTCGGCCGCCGCGTCGGCGAGCTCTCGCCGGGCGAGCGGACGCGGGCCGCCCTGGCGCTCCTGCAGGCCCGCGGCACGAACCTGCTGGTGCTCGACGAGCCGACCAACCACCTCGACCTCGTCGCCATCGAGCAGCTGGAGGAGGCGCTCGAGGCGTACGAGGGCACCCTGCTGCTGGTCACCCACGACCGGCGGATGCTCGAGACGGTGCAGCTGACGCGGCACTGGCACGTCGAGGCGGGCGTCGTCACGGAGGCGTGACGCCCGCCGCCGCGTCAGTCCCCGGAGGCGCGGGCCGCCTCGTCCTCGCGCCAGCCGGCCTCCTTCTGCACGTACTCGTTGTCGGCGAACTCCGCGAAGTCGCTCTCGTCGGTGATCCGGCGCACCTCGAGGCGGTTGCCGGGCACCAGCGGGCAGCGCAGCGCCCACTCGCGGGCCTGCTCCTTCGAGTCGACCCCGATGATCCAGAAGCCGTTGAAGAGCGACTCGGTCGGGCCGTAGGCGCCGTCGACGACGGTCGGCGGCTCGGAGGAGAAGTCGACCACGAAGCCGGAGGAGGCCACGTCGTCGGCCAGGCCGTCGCCCGAGAGCAGCACGCCCGCCTCGATCATCGCCTCGTTGAACTGCCCCATCCGGGTGATGATCTCGTCGAACGGGATGGAGGCGTAGGCCTCCTTCGCCGCATCGGTCGCGCGCATGATCAGCATGTACTTCATCGGGTCTCCCTGGAGTCGGTGCGCGGGGGCGCACCGCTCACTCTGGCGCGTCGGCGGCTCCGGGGGAACAGCGGATCCGGAGGCGCATCGTCCTCGGCGCGGCCGTGAGCCGCAACCCCCGCGCAGACCCTCGCCGAGCGGCGGAGACTGGCGACGGCCCGTTGCTCGACGGGCGCTCATCGACGGAAGGAACGACCCCATGGTGGATCTCGGAGGACTCGCGGACAAGGCGAAGAACGCCGCGAGCAGCGACAAGGGCGAGGAGCTGACCGACAAGGGACTCGACAAGGCGGGCGACGCCGCCGACTCCGCGACCGGCGGGAAGTTCGCCGGCCAGGTCGACAAGGCCCAGGAGGCCGGCGACCAGCACGTCGGCAACGACTGACCCCGCGGGGCGGCCCTCCCGCGCTGTCGCGGAGGGCCGCTCGTCCGTCAGTCCCGGTCGCCGAGCCCGCGCAGCAGAGCCCGCACCACGGCGACGGAGCGGTCGGCCGCGTCGTCGACGTGCGCCTCGAACTCGCCGGGGGCGCAGAGGTCCGAGATCCCGCGGACCGAGACGAACGGCAGCCCGTGCACGTGCGCCGTCTGCGCGAGTGCGACTGACTCCATGTCGGTGGCGAGCGCGCCGGGGAAGTCGCTCCTCACGCGGTCCACATGGGCGCTGGAGACGAAGACGTCGCTCGAGACGATCAGGCCGCGGCGCACCGGCGGCCCCTCGGGCAGGTCGAGCTCCGCGGCGAGCGCCGCGTCGTCCCCGGAGTAGCGGGCGGGCATCCCCGGGACCTGCCCGAGCGCGTAGCCGAACGCCCGCGCATCGGCGTCGGTCTGCACGTGCTCGGTGCCGATCACGACCTCGCCCACGCGGACGTCGGCGCCCAGGCCGCCGGCGGTCCCCGCGCTCACCACGAGCGGCCGCTCGCCGTCCTCCCGCAGGATTGCCCCGGTGAGACCGCCGGACGCGTTGACGAGACCGATGCCGGTGCGGACGAGCAGCACCGCGCGGGAGTCGAGCTCGAGCTCCCACTGCAGCGCGTTGCCGACGGCGCGAGGCTCGGAGGCGCTGGTCGCGGCGGCGAGGAACGGCACGGCCTCCTCGTCCATCGCGACCAGGACGATCGCCGTGCTCACGCGGTGACCGTCTCCCACTCCGAGCGGTGCGCGAGGAACGTGCGCGCCGCCTCCTGCGCCCCCTCGAGGGAGTGGTTGGCGCCCCAGCCGCACTGGGTCTCGTTGGCCGCGGGGACCTCGTCGGCCTCGGTGATGTCCTGGAGCGTCGCCTCGACCAGGCCGAGCACCTCGGAGAGCTCGGGCTCGCCCGAGAGGAGCAGGTAGAAGCCGGTCTGGCAGCCCATCGGCGAGAAGTCGATCACGCGGTCGGAGTGGTTGCGGGACTTCTCGGCGAACAGGTGCTCGAGCGAGTGCACGGTGGGCATCTCGAGGTGCCCGCGGTTGGGCTGGGTGAAGCGCACGTCGTACTTGACGAGGTGGTCGCCTCCGGGAAGCGTCTTCGCGTCGGCGAGGCGCACGTACGGCGCGGCGACGGTGCGGTGGTCGAGGTTGAACGACTCGACGTTCATGCGCGGCTGATCCACGGTGGTCTCCTTCGCTGGGGGTCCCTCCATTGTCCTCCGCTGCGCCGAGCGGAGGCGGACCCCGGCGGATCCCGCTACTTCTTCTCCGGGGCTGCGCCCGGATGCGAGGGCGGAACGTAGATCCCCGACCGTCCGGGCGGAGGGGTGGCCGGAGCAGGCCGACCGTATGCGGGCGGGTAGCCGCGGGCCATCGAGCCGTAGTTCGCAGTCGTCTTCTCGGTCATCGTTCCTCCTCAGCGTTCGGGGCGGCGTTCTCGGTCCACTCGACCACGGACTGGTCCGGCACGGAGAGCCACACCCCGCGAGTCCCCTCCACTCTCGCACCGAAGGCACCGTCGGGGAGGACCTCGAACTGCTCCTCGATGTAGATGTCGCGAGATCGGGGGTAGGTGGACGCGAAACTGGCCACCGAGATCCACCCGCCGACCCGCCGACCGTCCGGCAGCTGCACGCGCACCCACGTCTCCCTCATCCTCGGCGCCACCTTGTCCCACGCGGTCGGCACGCTCTCGTAGGCCGTCGTCCGCCCCGCCGGGACGCGCACCCAGCCGAGCCCCCGCCTCCGGAGCACCCGCCACGGCGGCCGCCACCACCGCAGCCGCACGTGCAGCGCCGAGCCGAGCGCCGCCGGCACCAGCACTCCGAGCACGAGGATCCACCAGCCCACGGCCCTTGGCTCCCGCAGGACCGCCGCACGGGGATCGGCCGCCAGGCGGATCAGCTCCTCGCCCGCCACGACGAGGTACGCCGCGTCGAGCGCGATGCTCACCAGGACCGCCTCGAACAGACGCGCGGAGACCGTGTGGTCGGTCCAGCGGAACCCCGCCGCCCAGACCCGCACCGAGGCGTAGAGCACCCCGGGCAGCACCAGAGCGACGAGCGCCATCACGCCGAGCACGCTGTCCGGAACGACCATCGCCACCACCTCCTCCGTCGACGGATCGAGCGTGCCGCGGCGCCCGGCGCGACGGGGACCCGGGCCCCCTGATCAGTGGAGAACGGGCCGCTCCGATACCTGGGGAGGAGCCTGGACCGCGCCTCAGAACAGGTCGGCGAAGCCCATCGCGACGAGGTTCGCGTGCGAGGTCCGCAGGCAGTCGAGCGCGCTCCGCCCGTAGCGCTCGTCCTGCTCGACGAGGAGGTGGTCGACGCCGAGCGCGAGGCTCGTCCCGATGATCCCCGGGAAGTCGAGGTTGCCCTCCCCCACCTCGGCGAACTGCACGTTCGAGGTGAAGGCGTGCACGGACCACCCGCCGGACATGTCGGCGGGCGGCCCGACCCGGTAGTCCTTCAGGTGCACCAGGGCGACGCGCTCCCCGTACCGGCGCAGCGTCGTCACGGGATCGAGCCCGCCCCGCTGCACCCAGTGCACGTCGAGCTCGAGCCCCAGCAGCGGAGCCCGGTCGGCGACGACGTCGAGCAGGAGGCGGCCGTCGTGCCGCGCGAACTCGTGGTGGTGGTTGTGGAGCAGCAGCCGCAGCCCGTCGTCGCGGAGCCTCGCCGCGGCGGCCTGGCAGCGGTCGGCGAAGTCGAGCAGAGCGGCCGGCGAGGCCGCCGCGGAGGCGGGCAGCATGCCGATCCGGACCGTGCGCGTGCCGAGCGCGCGGGCGTCGGCGACGATCCCGGCGAGCCCGCCCTCGAGCGCGGCGCCCGGGGAGTCCCCCGGTGCCAGGCCCGCCGAGATCGCCGCGATCTCGACGCCGAGCTCGTCCCGCGCCCGCTGCAGCTCGGCCACGGTGGCCGCCGTCAGCGGGATCTGCGAGATCTCCACCGACCGGTAGCCGATCGCTCGGACCTCCCGGAGCGTCGCGAAGGCGCCCGCCGAGGCGAACGCGTCCTTCAGCATCATCGCCTGCACGCCGATCCTGGTCACGGCAGTCCTCCCGGTCGCGGTGGGGGCCGGCGTCTCCGCGGCCCGGAACGCCCCCGACGGTAGAGGCGCGCTTCCGATTTTGTCAATCGGTTGCCAATACGCGTATGGTCGTGGCACGGCGGCGCTCCTGCCCGCCGGTTCCCGACGACGAGAACGAGGCACGCACCGTGACCACCGCACCCGCGACGACCGCACCCGCGAACCCCGCACCCTGGACCCTCTCCGGCTTCGGCGACGAGATCGACCCCGACCCGGTCGTCCAGGTCGCCGTCCTCCGAGCGCTCGGCGCGCACAGCATCGAGGTGCGCAGCGCCTGGGGCCGGAACGTCGTCGACCTCGACGACGAGCGCCTCGCCCGCCTCGCCGCCGTGCTCGAGCGCGGCGGCCAGTCCGTCTCGGCCGTCGCCTCGCCCATCGGCAAGGTCGACGTCGCCCTCGACCCCGAGCTCGAGGTGGCGCGCCTCAACCGCGTCATCCACGTCGCGCACACCCTCGGCACACCGAGCATCCGCGTCTTCTCGTTCTACCGGGGCGAGGGAGTGCCGGTCGAGAGCATCCGCGACGACGTCCTGCTGCGCATGCGCAGGCTCGCCGATCGCGCCGAGCGCGAGGGCGTGGTGCTGCTGCACGAGAACGAGAAGGACATCTACGGCGACGTCCCCGAGCGGATCCTCGACCTGGTCGAGTCCGTCGGCTCGCCCGCCCTGCGCCTCGCCTGGGACAACGCGAACTTCGTGCAGTGCGGGGTGCGGCCCTTCGACGACGGCTGGACGGCGCTGCGGCCCTACGTCGACTACCTGCAGGTGAAGGACGCGGTGGCCGCGACCGGCACCGTGGTGCCCGCCGGCGAGGGCGACGGCCAGCTGCGCGAGACGCTCACCGCCCTGCGCGACGACGGCTGGACGGGCGTCGCCTCGCTGGAGCCGCACCTCGCGATCACGGACGCCCTCGGCGGATTCTCCGGCCCCGAGTCGTTCGGAGTGGCCGCTCGGGCCTTCCGGGGGCTCGCCTCCTCGCTCGGGATCGACCTGCGATGACCGTCCGCGCGGCGGTGATCGGCTGCGGCGACATCTCCTCCGTCCACCTCGCGGCGATCGGCACCGCACCCGGCGCGGAGCTGGTGGCGGTCTGCGACACCGACCCGGGCCGGCTCGCCGCGGCCGCCGAGAGGCACGCGGTGCCGGGCTTCCCCGAGGCGGTCCGGATGCTCGACTCCGTCCGCCCCGACGTCGTGCACGTCTGCACTCCGCACAGCACGCACGCCGCGCTGGCGGTCGCGGCCCTGGACCGCGGCGTCGCGGTGCTCCTCGAGAAGCCGCTCGCCTCCTCCGTCGCCGAGGGCGAGCAGGTGATCGCCGCGGCCGAGCGGGGCGGGGCGCGCATCGGCGTCTGCTTCCAGAACCGCTACAACCCGCCCGTGCAGCGCCTCCGCGAGCTGCTGGCGTCCGGCTCCCTGGGTGCCGTGACAGGTGCGGCCGCGACCGTGCTCTGGCACCGCGCTCCCGGCTACTACCTCGACCGCCCCTGGCGCGGGATGCGGGCCGAGGGCGGCGGCGGGATGCTGATGAACCAGGCGATCCACACCGTCGACCTCCTGCAGTGGCTCCTCGGCGAGGTGGTCGCGGTGAGCGGCTCCGCCTCCACGCGCCTGCTGCCGATCGAGGTCGAGGACACCGCCGACCTGGTGCTCACCCACGCCTCCGGCGCGCGCAGCGTCCTCTACGCGACCGTGGCGAACGCGTGGGACGAGCCGGTCGAGCTCCGCCTGCGCACCGAGCGCGCCACCGTCTCGTTGCGCGGTGCCCTCACCGTGCGGCGCGACGACGGATCCGTCGAGGTCGTCCCGGACACGGAGCGCCGATCCGGCGGGCGCTCGTACTGGGGCGCCTCGCACGAGCTGCTCGTGCACGACTTCTACGCCCGCCTCGGCGAGGACGAGCCCTTCTGGATCTCGCCCCGCGAGGCGGCGAGGTCGCTCGCGATCGTCCAGGCCGCCTACGCCCCGAGCGCGCCCGCGCGGATCCCCCATTCCACCCCGAACGAAGGACTCCTCCCATGACCACCGTCCGCCTCGGCATCATCGGATTCGGCGCCCAGGGCTCCTCCTACGCCCGCTTCCTCGCCGACGGCAGAGTGCGCGACCTCGTCGTCACCGCCGTCGCCGACGTCGACCCCGCCCGGCAGGCGGCGGCCGCCGCGCTCGCACCCGGAGCGTCCTTCCACGCCGACCACCGCTCCCTCCTCGCGAGCGGAGAGGTCGACGCCGTCGTCGTCTGCACTCCGCACTACCTCCACCCCGGGATCGGCATCGACGCTCTCGAGCACGGGCTGCACGTGCTGGTCGACAAGCCGGCGGGCGTCTACGCCGCGCAGGTCGCGGAGCTGAACGAGGCCGCCGCCGCCCGTCCCGGTCAGCGCTTCGCGATCATGTTCAACCAGCGGGCGAACCCGCTCTACCGCCGGCTCAAGGAGGTCGTCGACGAGGGCGGGATCGGCCGGATCCTGCGCTCGAACTGGATCATCACGACCTGGTGGCGGCCGCAGGCCTACTTCGACCAGAGCGCGTGGCGCGCGACCTGGGGAGGCGAGGGCGGAGGCGTCCTGGTCAACCAGGCGCCCCACCAGCTCGACCTGTGGCAGTGGCTGTGCGGAGTGCCGGAGTCGGTGGTCGCGAAGGCCGGCTACGGGCGGTGCCGCGACATCGCGGTGGAGGACGAGGTGACGGTGCTCGCCGACTTCGGCGGGGGCACGACCGGCGTGCTGGTCACCACGACGCACGACCCGATCGGCACCGACCGCCTCGAGATCGTCGGCGACCGCGGCCGGATCGTCGTCGACGACTCCCGGGTCGCGACCATCACCCGGCTGAACGCCCCCGAGCGCGAGGTCAGCGCCGCCCTCAGCGCCGAGGACGTGGGCCTCCTGCTCAGCGGTCGCTACGACACCGCGGGCCTCTCCACGACGGAGCGGATCGAGTCGGCGTCGGTCTGGGGCGAGCAGCACACGGCCGTCCTGCAGGACTTCGCGGACAGCATCCTGCACGGCACGCCGCTGCTCGCACCCGGGGCGGAGGGGATCCTCGGGGTCCGGCTCGCCAACGCCATCCACTACTCGAGCTGGACGGGACGCGAGGTACCGCTCGACCTCGACGAGGGCGTGTTCCTGGCGGCGCTCAACGAGCGGATCCGCGAGGAGGGGGCGTTCCCGGAGCGGAGCTGACGGGGCGGAGCCGCGCGGACCCGCGCTGGAGGGGCCGGAGCGGTGGGCGGCCGACCGGCGACGGCGGCCTCCCGGAGCGCGGGCTCCCCGATCCGGCCCGACCCGGACGCGAGCGACGGGCCGGGCGGGCTTCTCGGCCCTGTGGCAGCATGGGCGGCGGACGGCGCCCCGTCCGCCGCCGTGCCCCTCGAGAGAAGACCGCGATCGTGCCCAGCGAAGACGCGCCCACCGGCCCCTCCGCCGCGAGACGCCGCGGCCGCTCCGCGACGACGATCTACGACGTCGCCCGCCTCGCCGGAGTCGCCCCCTCCACGGTCTCCCGCGGGCTGAGCACGCCCGGGCGGCTGAACGCCGCGACCGAGCAGCGGATCCGCGCCGCCGCGAAGGAGCTGGGCTACCGGCTCAACCCGATGGCGCGCGCGCTGCCGACGGGCCGCAGCTCGACCCTCGGGCTCCTGGTGGCCGACATCACCAACCCGGCCTTCTTCCCCGCCGTGCGCGGAGCGGAGCGGGCGGCGTCGCTCCGCGGCTTCACGATGATCCTCGCCGAGTCGCAGGAGTCCGGGGAGCGCGAGGCCGAGGCGGCCGACCGCATCGCCGCCTCCACCGACGGGCTCGTCCTCGTCAGCACCCGCCTCAGCGACGAGGAGATCATCGCGCTGGCCGGGCGCATCCCGGTCGTCGTCCTCAACCGCGTGGTCCCCGGCGTCGCGGGGATCGTGCCCGATCTCGCCCCCGGGATCGACGCCGCGCTCGACCACCTCGCGGCCCTCGGCCACCGCTCCCTCGCCTTCATCGCCGGTCCGCCCGACTCGTGGATGAGTGCCGCGCGATGGGAGCTCCTCCTCGACCGCGCTCCGCAGCGGGGCATGACGGTCGTCGAGATCGGGCCGGGCGTCTCGACCCTCGAGGGCGGGAGGAGCGCGCTCGCGAGGGTGACCGCCTCCGGCGTCGGCGCGGTGATCGCCTACAACGACCTGGTCGCCATCGGACTGATGCGCGCGGCTCAGGAGTCGGGCGTCGCGATCCCGGAGCAGCTCAGCATCATCGGCTTCGACGACATCTTCGGCAGCGACTTCACCTCGCCGCCGCTGTCGACCATCAGCGCACCGCTGGGCCGGATGGGCGAGCGGGCGGTCCGCCGGGTGCTCGGCGACGAGGAGCCTCCGGAGCGGGCCGACGACCTGCCGACGGAGTTCGTCCCGCGCGCCTCGACGGGACCCCGCCGCGACTCCTGACCCCGGTCCGCGCCATGGCGCGCCAACCGGTGCGACAGTCTTGGCAATCGGTTGACAGTTTCCGGCACCCATACTTGGATGGCCCCGTGCCGACGAAGCTGCTGAACGATCCCGACCGACTCCTGCCGATCGACCCGACGACCCGGGCGATCGCCCGCGACCTCCACTCGAGCGTCGCCGACCTGCCGATCCTCTCCCCGCACGGGCACGTGGATCCGCGCCTCCTGCTCGAGGACCGCCCCTTCGCCGACGCGTCCGAGCTCTTCCTCCGGCACGACCACTACGTCACCCGGCTGCTCCACTCCGCCGGGATCGACCTCGGCGATCTCGGCATCCCCGGAGGCGAGCGCCTCGCCGGCCCGGAGGAGGTGTGGCGCACGTTCTGCGCGCACTGGCGGATCTTCGCGGGAACCGCCTCGGGCTACTGGCTCCAGTCGATCCTCGCCGAGCAGTTCGGCATCACCGAGCAGCCCGACGCCTCCACCGCCGACGCCCTCTTCGCGGCGATCGGGGCCCGGCTGTCGTCCGCCGCCTTCCGCCCGCGGGCGCTCTTCGAGCGGTTCGGGATCGAGGTGCTGGCGACGACCGACGATCCGCTGGACGACCTGGCCGTCCACCGGGCTCTGGCAGAGGATCCGGCGTTCCCGGGCCGCGTGCTGCCGACCTTCCGCCCCGACGCCTACCTCGATCCCTCCACCCCCGGCTGGCCCGAGCGCGTCGCCGCCCTGGCCGCCGCCACCGGAACGAAGGAGTCCAGCTTCCCCGGATTCCTCGAGGCCCTCCGCGCCCGGCGCCGGTACTTCCTCGACCACGGCGCCGTCTCCGCCGACCACGGAGTGCTGGAGCCGCTGACCGTCGACCTCGACCCCGCCGAGGCGCAGTCCCTCTTCGCCCGCGCCCGCGCCGGCACGATCGACGCCGAGGGCAGCCGCGTCCTCGCCGCGCACCTGCTGCTGCAGTCCGCCCGCATGAGCGTCGACGACGGCCTGGTGATGACCGTCCACGCCGGGGTGCTGCGCAACCACGATCGGCTGACCTTCGAGCGCTTCGGTCCCGACACCGGCCACGACATCCCCGTCGCGACCCGGTTCGCCGAGCCCCTCCGCCCGCTGCTGCAGGAGCTCGGCAACGCACCGGGCTTCCACCTCGTCCTCTTCGGGATCGACGAGAGCACTCACTCGCGCGAGCTCGCTCCCCTCGCCGGCTACTACCCGTCGGTGTTCCTCGGAGCGCCGTGGTGGTTCCTCGACGCGCCCGACGCGGTGCTGCGCTTCCGCGCCGCCGTGACGGAGACCGCCGGCTTCTCGCGGAGCTCCGGCTTCATCGACGACACCCGCGCGTTCCTCTCCATCCCGGCCCGTCACGACATGGCGCGGAGGCTGGACGCCGCGTTCCTCGCTCGCCTGGTCGCCGAGGGGCGCATCGACTCCGAGACGGCGAGCGCCGTCATCCTGGACCTCGTCGACGCCCAGCCGCGGAAGGTCTTCAAGCTGTGAGCGGGCACGGCGGAGGAGGCGCGCTCGATCGCGCGTCCACGGGCCTGCCGGCGGCTCCCGTCCGCATCGTCCACCTCGGCCTCGGCGCCTTCCACCGAGCGCATCAGGCCTGGTACACGCACGCCGTCGACGACGACCACGAGTGGGGCATCGCCGCATTCACCGGCCGGAGCCCCCGCGCGGCCGAGGAGCTCGCCGCGCAGGACGGCCTGTTCACGCTGATCGAGCGCGGACCGGAGGGCGACTCGGCGACGGTCGTGGGCAGCATCGTCGAGGCGGTCGACGGCGCGGACGTCGCGCGTCTCGTCGAGCTCGTCGCGGCTCCAGGGACGGCGATCGTGACGCTGACGATCACGGAGGCCGGGTACCGTCTCGCCGCGGACGGCGGCCCCGACCTGGACGACCCCGCCGTCCGGAGCGACCTCGCCGCCCTCCGATCGGGAGGAGCGCCGACGACCGCGCTCGGCCGCCTCCTCCTCGGCCTCACCGCCCGGCGCGACGCCGGCTCCGGCCCGCTCGCCGTCGTCCCCTGCGACAACCTCTCCGGCAACGGCCCTCTCGTGCGCCGTGGGCTGCTCCTGCTCGCCGAGCGGCTCGACCCGTCGCTCGCCGACTGGATCGACCGAACCGTCTCGTTCGTGTCGACCTCCGTCGACCGGATCACTCCGGCCGCCACGGCGGCGGACCGGGAGGCGGCGGCCGAGCTCACCGGCATCAGCGACGCCGCGTCCGTCGTGACCGAGCCGTTCCGCGACTGGGTCCTCTGCGGCGGCTTCCCCGCCGGCCGACCCGCCTGGGAGCGCGCCGGAGCCCGCTTCGTGGACGACATCGAGCCCTTCGAGCGGCGCAAGCTGCGACTCCTCAACGGCGCGCACACGCTCCTCGCCGCCACCGGCCGCCGGCGGGGCCTCGCCACCGTCGCGGAGGCGATCGCCGACCCCGCCTGCCGGAGCGCCGTCGAGGCGTTCTGGGCGGAGGCGGCGGCCGGCCTCCCCGCCGGTCTCGACGCGGACGCCTACTGCGCCGCCCTCCTCGGGCGCTTCGGCAACCCCCGGATCGAGCACCGCCTCGAGCAGATCGGCGCCGACGCGACCGCCAAGCTCCGCATCCGGATCGTGCCCGTGCTCCTCGCCGAGCGCGCGGGCGGACACGGCGGAGCCGCCTCCCTCCGTGCCGTCGCCGACTGGATCGCACTGCTGCTCCAGGGCGACCACCTGCCCGACGCGCAGCGCCCCGCCCTCGACCGCGCCCTCGGCTCCGCCCGGCCCGTCGAGGCGCTGCTGCGGCTCGTCGACCCGCGCCTCGTCGACGACCCGGCCCTCGTCGCCGCGGTCGCCGCTCAGGCGGCCTAGACCTCCACCCCGCCTCTCCGCGCAGTGCCTTCCGGCACTGTCGGCAACCGATTGCCACCCTCGCACCGTCTCGATGCGGCGCGGATCCCCGACGGGTCCGCGCCCGGGTAAAGGAGCCCGCATGACCCCCCGCACCACCGCGCCCGGAGCGCCCGCCGCTGAGAAGCTCTCGAAGCTGAGCATCGTGGGCTACGGCGCCGGCGACACGGCGAACAACCTCGCCTTCACCACCGCCACGATGTTCCTGCTCGTCTACTACACCGACGTCGCCGGGATCTCCGCGGCCGCGGCGGGCACGCTGCTGCTCGTCGTGCGGATCTTCGACGCGTTCGCCGACGTCTTCGCCGGCCGGGTCGTGGACCGCACCTACAGCAGGCGCTTCGGCAAGTTCCGGCCCTTCCTGATGTTCGGGTCGGTTCCGCTCCTGCTGCTCTCGGCCGCGACCTTCTCCGTCCCGCAGATCGGCGAGAGCGGAACCCTGCTCTACGCCTACCTGAGCTATGCCGCGCTCGGCCTCGCCTACAGCCTCGTCAACATCCCCTACGGCTCGCTCGCCGGAGCGATGACGCAGGTCGGCACCGAGCGCGCGAAGCTCGCCAGCGCCCGCGCCATCGGCGGCGCGATCGTGGGGGCCGGGCTCGGCACCTTCATGGCCCCGCTGGTCGTCCCCGGCGCCGATCTGCAGTCGCTCTTCTCGATCGTCACGCTGAGCTTCGTCGTCGTCGGCTCCGCGCTCTACCTCTTCACGATCCTGACCGCGAAGGAGCGCGTCCAGCGCGACGTCGCGCACGTCACGTTCCGTCAGAGCATGACGACCCTCCGCTCCAACCGGCCGCTGCTCTTCCTCTGCCTCAGCTCGTTCCTGTTCCTCACCGGGACGCTCGCGCTCCAGACCGTGCAGCTCTACTACCTGCGCGACGTGCTCGGATCGGTCCAGCTCTACGCCGCGATGTCGCTGATCCAGCTCGCCCTGACCTTCGGCCTGGCCGCCCTCGTCCCGACGATCGTGCGGCGGTTCGGCAAGCGCAACGCCTACATGGCCGGAGTCGGGGTCCTGATCAGCGGCGGAACGGTCGTCTTCCTCGCCCCGGGCGACGCGGTGGCGGTCGGCTTCGGCGGACTGGTTCTCGCCTACGTCGGCATCCAGCTCGTCAACATGCTCGTCTGGGCGATCGAGGCGGACACCGTCGAGTACGGGGAGTGGAAGACCGGCATCCGCTCCGAGGGCACGATCTACGCCCTGTTCTCCTTCACCCGCAAGACCGGCCAGGCGGTCGGAGGCGCCCTCGCCGCGTACGCGCTGGCCTGGGGCGGCTACGTGGCCGGGGCCGCGGAGCAGAGCGAGCACGCCGAGTGGGGCATCCGCGCCGCCGCCGGCCTCATCCCTGCCGTCGCGGCCCTGCTCGCGGTGCTGATCATGGCGTTCTACCCGCTGACCGACCGTCGGCACGCGCAGATCGTCGCCGAGATCGCCGAGCGCCGCGAGAGCACGGGGCAGGCCGCGCCCGTGGCGCCCGGCCTCTCGACCGCCGCGTTCTCGATGGACCGCGCTCCCGGCCGGAACCCCTGACCCGATCCCCCACCACGAAAGGCATCCCATGAAGATCGACAAGGCCGAGGTCGTCGTCACCAGTCCCGACCGCAACTTCGTCACCCTCAAGCTCACGACCGACGACGGGCTGACCGGCCTCGGCGACGCGACCCTCAACGGCCGCGAGCTCGCCGTGGTCTCCTATCTCGCCGACCACGTCGTGCCGCTGCTCCTCGGCCGTGACGCCTCGCGCATCGAGGACACCTGGCAGTTCCTCTACCGGTCGTCCTACTGGCGCCGCGGGCCGGTCACGATGGCGGCGATCGCGGCGGTCGACACCGCCCTCTGGGACATCAAGGGCAAGGCCGCCGGCATGCCGCTCTACCAGCTGCTCGGAGGCGCGTCCCGCACCGGCCTGCTCGCCTACGGCCACGCGTCCGGGCGGACGGACGCGGAGCTGTTCGACAGCATCCGCGAGCACCAGGAGCAGGGGTACCGCGCGATCCGCGTGCAGACCGCGGTGCCGGGGCTGACCTCGATCTACGGCATCGCCTCCAACGCCGTCCTCGAGGGCAACGCCGGTGTGCGCTACGACCACGAGCCGGCGCAGCGCGGCGGTCTGCCGACCGAGGAGGACTGGGACACCCGCGCCTACCTGCGCCACGTCCCCCGCGTCTTCGAGGCCGTCCGCAACGAGTTCGGGCCGGGGCTCCCCCTCCTCCACGACGGCCACCACCGGATGACGCCGATCCAGGCCGCGGCCCTCGGCAAGTCCCTCGAGCCGTACGACCTCTTCTGGCTCGAGGACTGCACGCCCGCCGAGAACCAGGAGGCCCTCCGCCTCGTCCGGCAGCACACCACGACGCCCCTGGCGATCGGCGAGGTCTTCAACACCGTCTGGGACTACCAGCTCCTCATCCGCGAGCAGCTGATCGACTACATCCGGAGCGCGGTCACGCACACCGGAGGCGTCTCCCACCTCCGGAGGATCCTCGACCACGCCGCGCAGTACCAGATCAAGTCCGGGATGCACGGACCCACCGACGTCTCCCCGGTGGGCATGGCGGCCGCGATGCACCTGGGCCTGGCCATCCACAACTTCGGGATCCAGGAGTACATGAAGCACGGCGAGCGGACCGACAGCGTCTTCCAGCAGTCGTTCACCTGGAGCGAGGGACGGCTGCACCCGGGCGACGCCCCCGGTCTGGGCGTGGAGCTCGACGTCGACGCCGCCGGGAAGTACCCCTACGTGCGCGCGTACCTGCCCTTCAATCGCCTCGCCGACGGCACCGTCCACGACTGGTGACCTGCCCCCCTCCGCCGAGGCGATCCCGGACCGTCGCGGGAGCCACGACCAGCGGGCCCCCTCGACGGTCCGGGGTTCCCCCCGCCGGGCACAGGCCGGTCAGGGCACGAAGCGGTAGCCCATGCCGGCCTCGGTCAGCAGGTGGCGCGGATGCGCGGGGTCGGGCTCGAGCTTCTTGCGCAGCTGCGCGAGGTAGAGGCGCAGGTAGCCGGTGTCGGTGACGTGCGCGGGGCCCCAGATCTCGGCCAGCAGCGAACGGCGGGTGACCAGCTTGCCCGCGTTGCGGATCAGGATCTCGAGCACCTGCCACTCCGTCGGGGTGAGCCGCACGGAGGCGCCGTCCCGCGTCGCGCTCTTGGCCACCAGGTCCACGGTCACCTCGCCGATCACGACCAGCGGCTCGCCGTCGGCCGGCTGCACCCGCCGCGAGAGGGCCCGGATGCGCGCGAGGACCTCGTCCATCGAGAACGGCTTGGTCACGTAGTCGTCCGCGCCGGCGTCGAGCGCGCCCACCTTGTCGGCCGCGCCCGTCCGCCCCGACACCACCAGGATCGGCGCGCTCGTCCAGCCGCGCAGTCCGTGGATGACCTCCACCCCGTCGAGCCGTGGCATGCCGAGGTCGATCATGTAGAGGTCCGGATGCTCGTCCACCGCGCGGTTGATCGCCTCGGTGCCGTCGCCGGCTGTCACCACGTCGTATCCGCGGGCGGTGAGGGTGATGCGCAGGGCGCGCAGGATCTGCGGGTCGTCGTCGGCGATCAGGATCTTCATGCGGCTCCTCCGGAGTCCTCGTGCGGGGCGGCGCCCGACCCGCCGTCGTGCGGGGCGGCAGGAGCGACGTGAGCCGCAGGAGCAGCGGCAGCAGTCTCCGGCGCCAGCGGCAGCGTCACCACCATCGTCAGCCCGCCCCCCGGAGTGTCCTCCGTCTCGAGCGTGCCGCCCATCCCCTCCGTGAACCCCTTCGAGAGCGCGAGGCCGAGGCCGAGGCCCGTCAGGTTGTCGTCGTCGCCGAGTCGCTGGAACGGCACGAAGATCTCCGCGCGGCGCTCCTCGGGCACCCCGGGGCCGTGGTCGACGATCCGCAGCTGCGCGCTCCCGCCGAAGGCGCTGGCGGCCACGCGCACCCGGGTGCCGGACGGCGCGTAGCGGACGGCGTTCGCGAGCAGATTGACCACGACGCGCTGCAGCAGAACCGCGTCGGCGAGCAGCGCCGGGCCCTCCGGATCGAGGTCGAGGTCGACCTCGCCGGGTCCGAGACCGAGCTCGTCGAGCGCGGGGAGCACCACGTCGGCGGCGTCGAGCGGAGCGAGCGCCACGGCGAGCGCCCCCGCCTCCAGCCGCGTCACGTCGAGCAGGTCGGTGACCAGCGCGGCCAGCACGGTGAGGCTTTCGTCGGCGGTGGCGAGCAGCTCCTCCCGGTCGCGCTCGCTCCAGACCACCTCGGGCGAGCGCAGACCGCTGACGGCCGCGGTGGCCGCGGCGAGGGGCCGGCGCAGGTCGTGGCTGACGGCCGAGAGCAGGGCGCTGCGCACCCGGTCGGTCTCGGCCAGCGGAGCGAGGGAGCTGGCCGTCTCGCTGAGGGCCGCGTTCTCGAGCACCGAGTCCAGCTGGGCGGCGACGACCTGGAGCAGTCGCCGCTCACTCCCCTCCAGCTCACGGCCGTGCAGCTCGAGCACCGCGCCCTCGCCCACCGCGATGCGCGCGGGATCGCCCTCCGGCTGCGGCTCGCCGTCCGCCGCGACGAGCTCGCCGCCGCGCAGCAGCCGCACGCCGGTCAGCCCGAACGCCTCGCGCGAGCGCTCGAGGATCGCCTGCAGCGCCCCCTGCCCGCGGATCACGCCGCCCGCGATCGTCGCCAGCAGCTCCGACTCCGCCCCCGACCGCTTGGCGGCCCGCGCCCGCCGGGCCGCGCGGTCGACCACGGCGCTGACGAGCGCCGCATTCAGCACGTAGAGCACCAGCGCAAGCGCGTGCAGAGGCTCGTCGACGGTGATCGTGTAGAGCGGATCGACGAAGAAGAAGTCGAGGGTCAGCCCCGAGAGCACGGCCGCGAAGAGGGCCGGCCAGAGCCCGCCGACCAGCGCGACCACCACCACCAGCAGCTGGTACGAGAGCACGTCGCTCGTGATCGACTCGTCGCTGCGGAGGCTCGAGAGCAGCCAGGTCACCAGCGGGCCGCCCACGAGGGCGAGTGCCAGTCCCAGGAGGCGGCGCCGCAGCGTCAGGGCCCCGTCGAGCCTCGGCAGCACCGCGGTGCGCCCGGCGGCGGAGTGGCTGACGATGTGCACGTCGATGTTGCCGGACTCGCGGATCACCGTCGACGCGGTGCCGGGCGTCAGCGCCGAGGCGAGACGGCTCCGCCTGCTCACGCCGATCACCAGCTGCGTCGCGTTCACCGAGCGGGCGAACTCGACCAGCGTGCGCGGCACGTCCTCGCCGACCACCTGGTGGTAGCTGCCGCCGAGCTTCTCGACCAGCACGCGCTGCGCCTCGAGCACGTGCGGGCGCGGGGTGCGGAGGCCGTCGGGGGTCACCACGTGCACGGCGAGCAGGTCGCCCCCGGAGGCGCGGGCCGCGATCCGCGCGCCGCGCCGCAGCAGGGTCTCTCCCTCCGGCCCGCCGGTGAGGGTCACGACCACGCGCTCGCGGGCCTCCCAGGTGCTGTCGATGCCGTGCTCGACGCGGTAGTCGCGGAGCGCGCTGTCGACCTCGTCGGCGAGCCAGAGCAGCGCGAGCTCGCGCAGGGCGGTCAGGTTGCCGAGCCGGAAGTAGTTGGACAGCGCCGCGTCGATGCGCTCGGGCGGGTAGACGCGGCCGTCGGCGAGGCGGTCGCGCAGCGCCTGGGGCGCCAGGTCGACGACCTCGATCTGGTCGGCGGCGCGGAGGACCGCGTCCGGGATCGTCTCGCGCTGCGGCGCTCCGGTGATCGCGTGCACGACGTCGTTGAGCGAGTCGATGTGCTGGATGTTCACGGTCGAGAAGACGGTGATGCCGGCGTCGAGGAGCGTCCTGACGTCCTCCCAGCGCTTCTCGTGCCGGGAGCCGGGGGCGTTGGTGTGCGCGAGCTCGTCGACCAGCGCGACGTCGGGCCGGCGGGCGAGCACCGCGTCGAGGTCCATCTCGTCGAGCAGCACGCCGCGGTGCTCGACGGCCCTCCTCGGCACGACCTCCAGCCCCTCGACCATCGCGGCGGTGGCAGTGCGGCCGTGCGTCTCGACCACGGCCACCACGACGTCGCGGCCCTCAGCGGCGAGCCGGCGGCCCTCCTCGAGCATCGTGTAGGTCTTGCCCACTCCGGGCGCGGCTCCGAGGAGCACGCGCAGGCGGCCCTTCGTCATGCTCCCGGCCTCCCCTCGTGCTCGCGGATCCGGGGTGTCCCGGGCTCGCGGGTCCGGCGTCGATCCGCTCGATCGGACGGTCCCGACGAGCCGATCGCGATTCTACGAGCCGGAGGCGCCACCGGAGCGGTCACAGCCGCGCGAGAGCGGCGTTGAGCTCGAGCACGTCCACCGTCGGCTCGCCGAGGTACCCGAGCTCGCGGCCCGCGGTGTGCTCGTCGACCAGCGCGCGCACGGCGCTCACGTCGAGCCCGCGGGCGGCGGCGACGCGGGGCGCCTGCAGCTGCGCGTAGGCGGGGCTGACCGCGGGGTCGAGCCCCGAGGCGGAGGCGGTCAGCGCATCGGCCGGAACCGCGGCCGGGTCGACGCCCTCGAAGGCCGCGATCGCGGCCCGGCGCTCCTCGACGGACGCGACCAGGTCGGCGTTCTCGGGGCCGAGGTTGCTGCCGGTCGAGGCCGCGGCGTCGTAGCCCGCGGCGGAGGGACGCGACTGGAACCACTCCGGCAGGGGCGCTCCGTCGGCGTCCGTGAACGACTGGCCGATCAGCGACGAGCCGATCACCGCGCCGTCCTGGCGCAGCAGCGAGCCGTTCGCCTGGGCGGGCAGGGCGAGCTGCCCGATCCCGAGCACCGCGAGCGGGTACGCCGCTCCCAGCAGCACGGTGAGCACGATCATCGCGCGCAGCGCGACACCGTAGGGACGGAACATGGTCTCTTCTCTCTGTCTTCGGTGGTCGGGACGGGCGGGTCAGAAGCCGGGGATCGCGGCGACGATCAGGTCGACGAGCTTGATCCCGAGGAACGGAGCGATCACTCCGCCCAACCCGTAGACCAGGAGGTTGCGGCTGAGGATGCGCGAGGCGGCGACCGGGCGGTACGCCACTCCCCGCAGCGCGAGCGGGATCAGCACGACGATCACCAGCGCGTTGAACACGATCGCCGAGAGGATCGCCGAGGCCGGCGAGTGCAGCTGCATCACGTTCAGCACCGCGAGCCCGGGGAAGACCCCCGCGAACATCGCCGGGATGATCGCGAAGTACTTCGCCACGTCGTTCGCGATCGAGAACGTGGTGAGCGCGCCGCGGGTGATCAGCAGCTGCTTGCCGATCCGCACGATGTCGATGAGCTTGGTGGGGTCGGAGTCGAGGTCGACCATGTTGCCCGCCTCCTTCGCCGCCGAGGTGCCGGTGTTCA
Organism: Rathayibacter sp. VKM Ac-2805; assembly: GCF_009834265.1. Lineage (NCBI taxonomy): Bacteria > Bacillati > Actinomycetota > Actinomycetes > Micrococcales > Microbacteriaceae > Rathayibacter > Rathayibacter sp. VKM Ac-2805. The sequence goes on along the minus strand of NZ_CP047185.1, from coordinate 42,064 downwards.
TCGCCACGCCCACGTCTGCCTGCGCGAGGGCCGGGGCGTCGTTGGTGCCGTCGCCGGTCATCGCGACCAGCGCGCCGCCCTCCTGCTCGCGCCGGATCAGGGCGAGCTTGTCCTCGGGGGTCGCCTCGGCGAGGTAGTCGTCGACTCCCGCCTCCGCCGCGATCGCCTTCGCGGTCAGCGGGTTGTCGCCCGTGATCATCACGGTGCGGATGCCCATCGCGCGCAGCTCCGAGAAGCGCTCGGCGAGCCCGTCCTTCACCACGTCCTTCAGGTGCACGACGCCGAGCAGGCGGGCGCCGTGGGCGTCCTTCACCGCGACGACGAGGGGCGTGCCGCCGCTCTCCGAGACGCCGTCGACGAGCACCGTGAGGCGCGCCGCGACCGCGGACGGCAGCGGCCCCTCCTCCTCCACCCAGGCGCGCACGGCCGAGCCGGCGCCCTTGCGGATGGAGGAGCCGTCGGGGAGGTCGAGCCCGCTCATCCGGGTCTGCGCGGTGAACGGCACCACGGCGGCCTGAGCGGGCTCGACGGCGGGGCGGCCCGAGTCGCCCGCGAGGTCGACGATCGACTTCCCCTCGGGCGTCGGGTCGCTGAGCGAGGAGGAGGCGGCCGCGTCGACGAGGGCGGCCTGCGCCACTCCGTCGAGCGGGAGGAACGCCACCGCGCGGCGGTTGCCGTAGGTGATCGTCCCCGTCTTGTCGAGCAGGAGCGTCGTGACGTCGCCCGCCGCCTCCACCGCCCGGCCTGACATCGCGAGCACGTTGCGCTGCACGAGCCGGTCCATGCCGGCGATGCCGATGGCCGAGAGGAGGGCGCCGATGGTGGTCGGGATGAGGCAGACGAGCAGGGCGACCAGCACCGGGACGCTCACGGAGGCTCCCGCGAACGAGGCGATCGGGTTCAGGGTCAGCACGACCACGACGAACACGATCGAGAGGCTCGCCAGGAGGATGTCGAGCGCGATCTCGTTCGGCGTCTTCTGCCGCGACGCGCCCTCGACCAGGCCGATCATCCGGTCGACGAAGGTCTCGCCCGGCCGGGAGGTGATGCGCACCACGATCCGGTCCGAGAGCACTCGCGTGCCGCCCGTCACCGCGCTGCGGTCGCCTCCGCTCTCGCGGACGACCGGGGCCGACTCGCCCGTGATCGCCGACTCGTCGATGGAGGCGATGCCCCAGACGATGTCGCCGTCGCCGGGGACGAGGTCGCCCGCCTCCGCCACGACCACGTCGCCCAGCTGCAGCTCGGCCGAGGAGACCTCGACCAGGCGGGCCGACAGGGCGGAGGGGTCCGCGGGGTCGTAGTCGACCACGCGCCGGGCCGGAGTGCTGGTGCGGGTGGCGCGCAGGCTCTCGGCCTGGGCCTTGCCGCGGCCCTCGGCCACCGACTCCGCGAGGTTCGCGAACACCACGGTGAGCCAGAGCCAGATCGCGATGCCGGCCGTGAAGGTGACGGGCACCGTCGATCCGCCCGACTCCTCCGGCCCGCCGAGGAACGGCTCGGCGATCGCCAGCACCGTGGTCAGCACGGCGCCGACCTCGACGATGAACATGACGGGGTTGCGCCACATCAGGCGCGGATCGAGCTTGCGCAGCGCTCCGGGGAGGGCGGCGGCGAGCTGGCGCGGCCCGAGGGCGGCGCGGGTGGGGCGCGCGGGTTCCGCGGGGGCCTCGGTGAGTGCAGTGGTCATCGGAGTCGCAGTCCTTCCGCCAGGGGGCCCAGCGCGAGTACGGGGAAGTAGGTGAGCGCGGTCACGACGACCGTGACGCCCACGAGGAGGCCGACGAACTGCGGCCGATGGGTGGGCAGCGTGCCGGCGCTGGAGGGCACCGGCGACTGCGCCGCGAGCGAGCCGGCCAGGGCGAGCACCAGCAGGATCGGGAGGAAGCGGCCGAGGAGCATCGCGACGCCGAGCGCCGTGTTGAGCCAGGGCGTGTTCGCCGTCAGCCCCGCGAACGCCGAGCCGTTGTTGTTGGACGCGGAGGTGAAGGCGTAGAGCACCTCAGAGAGCCCGTGCAGTCCGGGGTTGAGGATCGACGTGCCCTCCACGTCCTCCCGCACCGCCGGGATCGCGAAGCTCAGGGCTGTGCCGGCGAGCACGAGCGTCGGCGTCACGAGGATGTAGAGGCTCGCGAGCTTGATCTCGCGCGGGCCGAGCTTCTTGCCCAGGTACTCCGGCGTCCGGCCGACCAGCAGCCCGCCGACGAACACGGCCAGCACGGCGAGCACGAGCATCCCGTAGAGGCCCGAGCCGACGCCGCCGGGGGCGACCTCGCCGAGCATCATGTTGAGCATCGGCAGCATGCCGCCGAGCGCGGTGAAGGAGTCGTGCATCGCGTTGACGGCGCCGGTCGAGGTCAGGGTCGAGGCGGTCGCGTAGAGGGCGGAGCCGGCGATGCCGAAGCGCGTCTCCTTGCCCTCCATCGCAGCTCCGGCCGCCTGCGCCGCGGACCCGCCGCCCGCCGCCTCCAGCGCGGTGAGGGCCGCGAGCGACACGACGAAGATCGTCGCCATCGCCGCGAGGATCGCGCGCCCCTGCCGCACGTCGCCGACCATCCGGCCGAAGGTGCGCGGCAGTGAGAACGGGATCGCGAGGATCAGCACGATCTGCAGCAGCGACACCCACGCCGAGGGGTTCTCGAACGGGTGCGCGGAGTTGGCGTTGAAGTAGCCGCCGCCGTTGGTGCCGAGCAGCTTGATCGCCTCCTGCGACGCGACCATGCCGCCCGGGATGCTCTGCTCGCCGCCGGTGAGCGTCGTCACCGTCAGCGGGCCGTTCAGGTTCTGGATCACGCCGCCCGCGATCATCACGACCGCTGCCACCACCGCGAGGGGCAGCAGGAGGCGCAGCGTGCCGCGCACGAGGTCGACCCAGAAGTTGCCGAGCGTGCCGGAGGAGCGGCGCGCGAATCCGCGGATCAGCGCCACCGCCACCGCCAGGCCCACTGCCCCCGAGACGAAGTTCTGCACGGCGAGGCCGCCGAGCTGCACCGCGAAGCCGAGGGTCGCCTCCGGCGAGTAGGACTGCCAGTTGGTGTTGGTGACGAACGAGACGGCGGTGTTGAAGGCCAGCCCCTCCGGCACCGCGGGCAGCCCGAGGGAGCCGGGCAGGACCGCCTGGAGGCGCTGCATCCCGTAGAGCAGGAGCACGCCGACGAGCGAGAAGGCCAGCACGGCCCGGAGGTAGGCGCGCCAGCTCTGCTCGCCCGCGGAGTCGACGCCGATGAGGCGGTAGACGCCGCGCTCGAGGGCGAGGTCGCGCGTCGAGGTGTAGACGCGGAACATGTGGTCGCCGAGGGGGCGGTGGAGGAGGGCGACGGCCAGGCCGACGGTCGCGACCTGGAGGACGGCGAGGAGCGGATCCATCAGAAGCGCTCCGGTCGGATCAGGGCCGCGACGAGGTAGACGACGGCGGCGAGCGCCAGCACGGCCGCGAGGGCGTCGAAGACGATCACCGGCCCGCCTCCTTCTCGCGGGTCCCGCGGGTCGCCGAGGGGGGCGGTCCGCCCAGCCGCTCGACCCCCTTCGCGGCGAGAGCGATGAGCGAGAAGAGGGCGAGCACGCCGAGGAGGTAGGCGAGGTCGAGCACGGAGGACTCCATCCGGGGAGCGGACGACGCCCGGGACCGGACGCCTGCCGGGAAGCGGCACAGGAAGCGATGCAACACCTCGCGGGGGCTCCTCGGAGCGGTCCTCACGGTTCCCCTACGGCCCGGCCCGGAGTCCTCGCGTTTCCCTCACGCGGACGGCGACGGGCGCCCGGCGGAGGGGCGGGAGCCGGGCGCTGAGAGCGTTCTCCCGCAGCAACGGCGGGGATCGGCGTCCCGAAGATCACATTTCGGCATCGCCTGGACAAATTCGCCGCCCGCGCTTTACTCCCCCCGATCGAAGGAATATGTTCTCTCCGTGGACAAAGCCCCTCGGGGCTCTCCCGCCCTCCCGGGCGACGACACGACGACGTGCGCCACACGTGCACGCCTCTTGTCGTCCTCTCCCTCGGACACTGCTTTCAGAGAGGAATGCACTCCATGAAGTTCTCCCGCGGCATCACCACGCTGGCCGCCGCCGGCATCATCTCCCTCGGCCTCGCGGCCTGTTCCGCGAGCCCCGCCAACTCCGGAGGCGCCGCTGCCGGCGCCGGCGCGGAAGGCGACTGCACCGTCGGCATCTCGATGCCCACGCGCAGCCTCGAGCGCTGGATCAACGACGGCGAAGGCCTCCAGTCGCAGCTCGAGGGCGACGGCTGCACCGTCGACCTCCAGTACGCCGACAACAAGACCGATCAGCAGATCTCGCAGATCCAGAACCAGATCGCCGGCGGCTCCAAGATCCTGGTCATCGCCGCGATCGACGGCGAGGCGCTCGCGCCCGTCCTCGCCGAGGCGAAGAAGCAGAACGCCACCGTCATCGCCTACGACCGTCTCATCAACGGCACCGCGGACGTCGACTACTACGCGACCTTCGACAACTACAAGGTCGGCCAGCTCCAGGGCCAGTACATCGAGTCGACCCTCGACCTGAAGAACGCCGCGGGTCCCTTCACCCTCGAGCCCTTCGCCGGCAGCCCCGACGACAACAACGCGAAGTTCTTCTTCTCCGGCGCGTGGGACGTCCTGCAGCCCTACATCGAGAGCGGCAAGCTCACCGTCCCCTCGGGCAAGTCGCCCGCGTCGGACGACGACTGGGCCTCGATCGGCATCCAGGGCTGGGCCTCCGACAAGGCGCAGTCCGAGATGGACAACCGCCTCTCGTCCTTCTACACCGGCGGCCAGAAGGTCGACGTCGTGCTCTCCCCCAACGACAGCCTGGCCATCGGCATCGAGGCCTCGCTGAAGTCGGCCGGCTACACCCCCGGCGCCGACTACCCGGTCATCACCGGCCAGGACGCCGACAAGGCCAACGTCAAGGCGATCCTCGCCGACGAGCAGTCCATGACGGTCTGGAAGGACACCCGCACCCTCGGCGACCGCGTCTTCCAGATGGTGCAGTCGATCGTCGCGGGCGAGGAGCCCGAGGTCAACGACACCGAGACCTACGACAACGGCGAGAAGGTCGTCCCGTCCTACCTGCTGGAGCCGCAGGTCGTCACGAAGGACGACGTGCAGTCGGTCCTCGTCGACTCCGGCTTCCTCAAGGCCGGCGACGTCGGACTCTGATCCGTCGGGCGGGGGCGGGGAGGAGCGATCCTCCCCGCCCCCGCCTCCCCGTCCGCACACCACTCCCCCCCCCCCAACGAAGTGAGGCCCTGTTGGCCAGTCCCATCCTCATCATGCGCGACATCGTCAAGGAGTTCGGCGGCGGCGTCCGCGCCCTCGACGGCGTCTCGCTCTCGGTCCAGCCCGGCGAGGTCCACGCCATCTGCGGCGAGAACGGCGCCGGCAAGTCGACCCTGATGAAAGTCCTCTCCGGCGTGTACCCGTACGGCAGCTTCGAGGGCACCATCGAGTTCGAGGGCGAGGAGGCGCAGTACCGGTCGATCAACGACAGCGAGGCCGACGGCATCGTGATCATCCACCAGGAGCTCGCCCTCAGCCCCTACCTCTCCATCGCCGAGAACATCTTCCTCGGCAACGAGAAGTCGACCCGCGGCGTCATCAACTGGAACGCGACCAACGCGGAGGCGGCCAAGCTGCTCGCCCGCGTCGGCCTCGCCGAGAGCCCCGCGACCAAGATCCTCGAGCTCGGTGTCGGCAAGCAGCAGCTCGTCGAGATCGCCAAGGCCCTCGCCAAGGAGGTGAAGCTCCTCATCCTCGACGAGCCCACCGCCGCCCTCAACGACGAGGACAGCGACCACCTGCTCGGCCTGATCGACCAGCTCCGCAAGCAGGGCATCACCTGCATCATCATCAGCCACAAGCTGAAGGAGATCCGCGCCATCGCGGACACCGTCACGATCATCCGCGACGGCCGCACCATCGAGAGCTTCCCGATGGCCGGCGAGGAGGCGTCCGAGAGCCGGATCATCCGCGCGATGGTCGGCCGCGACCTCAACAGCATGTTCCCGCCGCGCGACCCGCAGATCGGCGAGGAGAAGCTGCGCGTCGAGAACTGGACGGTCCACCACCCCGTCGACATCAACCGCGTGGTCGTCGACGACGCCTCCTTCACCGTCCGCGCCGGCGAGATCGTCGGCTTCGCGGGCCTGATGGGCGCCGGACGCACCGAGCTCGCGATGAGCATCTTCGGGAGGAGCTACGGCACCGGCATCTCCGGCCGCGTCTACAAGGACGGCAAGGAGATCCAGACCCGCACCGTCGACGAGGCGATCCGCAACGGCCTCGCCTACGCGACCGAGGACCGCAAGCGCTACGGGCTCAACCTCATCGGCGACATCACCGTCAACGTCTCGGCCGCCGCGCTCTCGCGCCTGGCCCGGCTCGGCGTGATCGACAAGCACCGCGAGTACAAGGTCGCCGACTCGTACCGATCGAAGATGAACATCAAGGCGCCGACCGTCTCGGCCGTCACGGGGAAGCTCTCCGGCGGCAACCAGCAGAAGGTCGTCCTCTCGAAGTGGATCTTCTCCGGTCCCGACGTGCTGATCCTCGACGAGCCCACCCGCGGCATCGACGTGGGAGCCAAGTACGAGATCTACGGGATCATCAACGAGCTCGCGGCCCAGGGCAAGGCGGTCGTCGTCATCTCGTCCGAGCTGCCCGAGCTGATCGGCCTCGCCGACCGCATCTACACCATCTCCGAGGGACGGATCACGGGCGAGATCGATCGCGCCGATGCCACCCAGGAGCACCTCATGCACTACATGACCGCCGGAAAGGAACAGGCCCGATGAGCGCCACGACCACCACAGCGCCGGCGGACACGCCCGCCAACACGCCCTCCACCCCGCCCAAGCGCTCGCGCCGGCTGAACATCAACCTCCGGCAGTACGGCATCCTCGCCGCGCTGGCCATCATCATCCTGCTCTTCCAGGTGCTGACCGGCGGGCGCCTGCTCCTGCCCGGCAACGTCAACAACCTGATCCAGCAGAACGCCTACGTGCTGATCCTCGCGATCGGCATGGTGATGGTCATCATCGCCGGCCACATCGACCTCTCGGTCGGCTCGGTCGTGGCGATGGTCGGCGCCATCTCGGCGATCGCGATGAACAACTGGGGCCTGCCCTGGTGGGCGGCCGTCGTCGTCGCCCTCGTCACCGGCGCCGCCGTCGGAGCATGGCAGGGCTTCTGGGTCGCCTTCGTCGGCATACCGGCGTTCATCGTGACCCTCGCGGGCATGCTGATCTTCCGCGGCTTCACCCTCGTCCTCCTCACCGGCGGAACGATCAACGGCCTCCCCACCGAGTTCACCGCGATCGGCGCCGGCTGGCTGCCGGGCGTCCTCGGCGGCATCGCCGGCCGCGACGCGCTCACCCTGGTCCTCGGCCTGATCGTCTGCGTCGTCCTCGTGGCCCAGCAGCTCCGCAGCCGCGCGACCCTCCGCCGTCTCGAGCTGCCCCGCGAGCCCATCGGCTCGCTGGTCGCGAAGTCGGCCATCGCCGTCATCGCGATCATGGCCCTCTCCTGGCTGCTCGCCGGCTACAGCGGAACCCCGATCATCCTGATCGTGCTCGCCGTGCTGATCCTCGCCTACAGCTTCGTGCTCGGCCGGACGGTCTTCGGCCGCCACATCTACGCGATGGGCGGCAACCTGTTCGCTGCGATGATGTCCGGCGTCAAGACGAAGTGGGTCAACTTCTTCATCTTCGTCAACATGGGCGCACTGGCCGGAGTCGCGGGCATCGTCAGCACCGCCCGCGCCGGCGGTGCGGTCGCCTCGGCCGGACAGAACTACGAGCTGGACGCGATCGCCGCGGTCTTCATCGGCGGCGCCGCCGTCCAGGGAGGCGTGGGCACCGTCGTCGGAGCCGTCATCGGCGGACTCGTGATGGGCGTGCTCAACATGGGCCTGTCCATCCTCTCGGTCGACGCGGCCTGGCAGATGGCGATCAAGGGCTTCGTGCTCCTGCTCGCGGTGGCGTTCGACATCTTCAACAAGCGCCGCGCCGGCGGCCGCTAGGCGAACGCCGGGCGCAGCCCAGCGGCGCTCCTCGTCCTTCTCTTCTACAGTTCTCGGGCGCGGCTTCTCCTCGGGGGAGCCGCGCCCGAGTGCATCCGAGACCCGTCGGGGTCCAGCGACAGGCAGGCGATCATGGCAGGAGCAGTCGGAGCCTCCAGCAACGCGCTGCTGCGCCGCACGAACCTCGCGAGCCTCGCGACCCTGGTGCACCGCTCCGGTCCCACCAGCCGCGCCGAGCTCGGCCGCCTCACCGGGCTGAACCGCTCCGCCGTCGCGAACCTCGTCGGCGAGCTGAGCGAGCTCGGCTGGGTGGCGGAGGAGACCACCGCGCCCGACGGCCGCATCGGCCGCCCCAGCGCCACCGTCGTCCCCGGCGACCGGTTCGCGGCCGTGGGCGTCCACCTCGACACCGACGCGATCATCGTCGGCCTGGTCGGCCTGCACGGCGAGCTGCTGCGCCGCGTCCGCTTCGACACCCCCAAGCCCGCGAGCCCGGTCACGGTGGTCCGCGTCGTCACCGGCATCGTCGAGGGCTTCCGCTCCGAGCGGGAGTCGCTCCGCACGCTGGTCGGCGCGGGCGTCGCCGTCCCCGGCCTCGTCCAGGCCGACTCCGGCTTCGTCCACCGCGCCCCGCACCTGGGCTGGCGCGACGTCGACCTCGCCACCCAGCTCAGCCGCGCCCTCGACCTCCCGGTCGCCGTCGGCAACGACGCGACCCTCGGCGCCATCGGCGAGTCCCTCTTCGGAGCCGCGCACGGCGTGGCCGACGTCGTCTACGTCACCGGCGGCGCGGGCGGCATCGGCGGAGGAGTCATCATCGGCGGCGTCCCCCTCCAGGGCTCCTCGGGGTTCGCGGCCGAGCTGGGCCACACCCTCGTCGCCACGAACGGCCGCCTCTGCGGCTGCGGCCGGCGCGGCTGCCTCGAGGCCGAGGTCCGGATGCGCTCCCTCCTCGACGTCCTCGGCGCCCGCGTCCTCGACCAGGACGAGCTCGACATCGCCCTGGGCACCTCCCGCGACCCCGCCGTCCTCGGCGAGGTCGCCCGCCAGGTCGACCTGCTCTCGGAGGGCCTGTCCACCTACATCAACCTCTTCAACCCCACCGCGGTCGTGCTCGGCGGCTTCCTCGGCTCGCTGCTCACCGTCGACCGCGAGCGCCTCGCCGCCCGCGTCTCCGCCCGCGCCCTGAGCGACCTCGCGCGCGGCGTGCGGATCGAGCGCGCGGCCCTGCGCTCGAGGCTGGAACTCGTCGGCGCCGCGGAGCTACCCTGGCGGCGGGCGCTGGCGGATCCCGCCGCCGTCACCGGGGGCGTGCAGCCGCCGGGTGGGAGCAGCAGCCGCGAGGACGCCCTGGGCGCCCGAGCCTGACCCCGGCACTCGAGTGCCGGCACCGCGTCGAGGAGGACGAGCATGGCCGACTGGAACGACACGATCATCGAGGAGTTCCGCGCGAACGGCGGGACCGTGACCACGGGCGGCTTCCGGAGGAGCCTCGTGCTGGTGCACCACCGCGGCGCCCGCTCCGGTGAGGAGCGCGTGACTCCGCTGATGGCGCTGCACCCCTCCGAGGACGTCTGGCTGCTCGCCGCGTCCGCCGCCGGTGCGCCCAAGCACCCCGCCTGGTTCCACAACATGATCGCCCACCCGGACCTGGCGATCGAGACCCCCGACGACGGCACCGTCGACGTCCGGGCGCGCGTCCTCGCCGGGGAGGAGCGCGACGCCGGCTGGGCCCGCTTCACCACCGCCTCCGCCGGCTTCCTCGACTACGAGAAGCGCACCACCCGCATCATCCCGGTCGTGGAGCTCACCCGCCGCTGACCGCGGCTCGTCAGCGCAGCGGCACGGGCACCGTGTCCGGCGTGCTCCAGCTCAGCGCGATCCGCTCACGGAAGCCGCCGCTGCGCACCTCCGCCTCGAGCGCGTCGATCACCACGGGGAGCAGCGCGCGCCGCTCGATCAGCAGGTCGAGCACGAGGCGGTCGCCGGCCGTCAGCAGCACCGGGCCCGATCCGGGCAGCACCGCGATCCACTGGCGCTCGCCCACCTGCACGCTCCGGTGCCGGCGGAGACGTCGGAGCAGCTCGGGCAGCGCCCGCGGATCGAGGGCGGACACGTCGGCACGGAGGGCGATCACCCCGCGAGCGTGCCCGCGCCGGACGACCTCCCGCCGACCTCCCGGTGAACACCGCCCCTCCGCGGGACGCCGTCCGCGAGAACGACACGACAGGAGCCCGCCCCGGAGCGCACCGCACCCGGAAACGGGAGAAGCCCCCGACCGGACATCCGATCGGGGGCTTCTCGCCGGTTCCCTCGAACCCGGTTCTCACGAACTCCGGTTCTCATGAACTCTGGTGCGCGAGGGGGGAGTTGAACCCCCACGCCCTTTCGGGCACACGGACCTGAACCGTGCGCGTCTGCCTATTCCGCCACTCGCGCTCACCAGCGGCACCGAAGCGCCGACGAGAAATCGTAGCATCCCCCGGCCTCCGAGCCGAACCGGCACCCGCCGCCCCGGGCCGGAGCTCCCCCGGGAGCCGCCACCGGGCCGCCCCGGTGAGAGCGCGCACACGGCACTCCGGCCGCGAAACCACCGCGGAGGATCGCGCATCCAGACCATCCCAGTAACATGCCCGTAGCCGTGCGCGGCGCAGACCAAGAAGAGGAAGCGGCGACGGGCGCGCAGACATCTCGATCCGTGCGCGACCGCCGAGAAGGCGAAGAACCGGAAGATCGGAAGACTGTGGGCATACTGGACAACTTCGAGAAGGGACTCGAGCGCGTCGTCAACGGCGCGTTCGCGCGGACCTTCAAGTCGGGTCTGCAGCCGGTCGAGCTCGCCTCCGCCCTCCGCCGGGAGCTCGACACCACCGCCGCCGTGGTCAGCCGCGACCGCATCCTCGTCCCCAACAGCCTCGTCCTGCGGATGTCCGCGACCGACCTCGACCGGATGCAGCGTCTCGGCGCCACGCTGATCGACGAGCTCACCACCGTGGCCACCGAGCACGCCACCAAGCAGGGCTTCCGCTTCCCCGGACCGATCGACATCTCCCTCGCCGTCGATCCGGCGCTCAGCGACGGCATGGTCGAGGTCGACTCCCGCAGCGTGAAGGGCACCGTCGCCTACACGCCCGTCCTCGACATCGACGGCCGGCGGCACCCGATCACGAAGGCGCGCACCGTCATCGGCCGCGGCAGCGACGCCGACATCACCGTCGACGACTCGGGCACGTCCCGCAAGCACGTCGAGATCCTCTGGGACGGCTCCCGCGCCCAGGTGCACGACCTCGGGTCCACGAACGGCTCGAAGCTCGACGGCCGGCCCGTCACGCAGGCGCCCCTGGCCCCCGAGCAGACCATCACGATCGGGCGCACCTCGATCGTCTACCGCGTCGTGCAGGGCTCCGCGCCTGCACGCACCGACCGCCCGTCGTCCGGCAGGGCAGCCGGACGCGGCTCCGAGGGATTCTGGGACGACCGGCTATGAGCGAGCTCACTCTCTTCCTCCTGCGCATCGCGTTCCTCGCGCTGCTGTGGTTCTTCGTGTTCGGCATCGTCTACGCGCTGCGCTCCGACCTGTTCGGGCAGCGCGTGCGCAAGCTGCCGCCCGGCGCGCAGGCCGCGTCCCCCGAGGCCCCGTTCGTGACGGCGGCCCAGCCCGTGGTCGCCGCGGCCGCCCCGGCTCCCGCGCCCGCGCAGCCCGCCTCCCCGTCGGCCCCCTCGGCCCGGAGGAGCCGCGAGGCCGCCGCCGAGCGCGCCGAGCAGGGAGGCGCCGCCACCGTCCACACGGCGCAGCGCCTCGTGATCACCTCGGGCCCCAAGCGGGGCACCGAGCTCGAGCTGACCGGCGACCCGCTGACGATCGGCCGCTCCGCGGAGTCGACGCTGGTCATCCGCGACGACTACACCTCGACCCACCACGCGCGCCTTCTCCTCTGGAACGACGAGTGGATGATCCAGGACCTCGACTCCACCAACGGCACCTTCCTCGACGGCCGCCGCGTCGGCGCGCCCACCAAGGTGCCGCTGGACACGCCCGTGAAGGTCGGAACCACCACCTTCGAACTGCGGCGGTCGTAGCGCGTGGCCCCCACTCCGGAGAGCGGCTCCGGCCACGGCGCGGTGCGCGAGAGCGCCGCCGTCTCGCACGTCGGCAGGATCCGCTCCAACAACCAGGACTCCGGCTACGCGGGCCGGCAGCTCTTCGTCGTCGCCGACGGCATGGGCGGTCACGCGGGCGGCGACGTCGCCTCCTCCATCGCGATCAAGCGCATCGCGGAGGCGGACCGCGTCTACGCCTCCACCTACGAGGCCGAGGACGAGCTCAAGCGCACCCTGCTGGCGGCCAACACCCTGCTGGCCGACGCCGTGGTCGACCACCCCGAGCTCACCGGCATGGGCACCACCGTCAGCGCGATCGCCCGCGTCGGCGAGTCGGTGGCGATCGCGCACATCGGCGACTCCCGCATCTACGTCCTCCGCGACGGCCGGCTCGAGCAGGTCACGACCGACCACACCTTCGTGCAGCGCCTCGTCGACTCCGGCCGCATCACGGAGGAGGAGGCGATGACGCATCCGCGCCGCTCCGTCCTGATGCGGGTCCTCGGCGATGTGCACACCAACCCCGAGATCGACACGCTCACGCTCGAGACCGAGCCGCACGACCGCTGGCTGATCTGCTCCGACGGCCTCTCCGGCGTCGTCCCGCACGACGAGATCCTCAAGGAGCTCAGCCGCGACGAGACCGCCCAGCAGGTGGCCGACCGCCTGATCCGCGACAGCCTCTCGCACGGCGCCCCGGACAACGTCACCGTCGTCGTCCTCGACATCCCCGGGGCGGGCGACACCGCGCGCATCCTCGCCCCCGTGGAGGAGCCGGTCGTCGTCGGATCCGCCGCCGCGCCCACGCCCTTCAGCACCGACGACTCGCAGAACCGCGTCCGGATCCCCGGCCTCCGCCTGCACACCCGGGCTCCCGCCGCGCAGGGCCCCACCCACTTCGAGCCCGCGTCCGAGGACTACCTCGACGAGCTGATCGAGGAGGACCGCCGCCGGCACCTGCGCCGCCGCATCACCTGGCTCGTCGGCCTGTCCCTCGTGCTCATCATCGGATTCCTCGGGATCCTCTTCGCCTACGACTGGACGCAGTCCCGCTTCTACGTCGGCACCGACGGGGACACCGTGATCATCTACCAGGGCATCCAGCAGTCGGTCGGCCCGCTCTCGCTCTCGGAGGTGAAGGAGGACACGGGCATCCCGCTCGACTCCCTCCGCGCCTACGACGTCGAGCAGCTGGAGCAGACGATCAGCGCCGACTCCTACGCCGGCGCGGTCGACATCGTCGAGCGCCTCACGGACGCGAACGGAGCACCATGACGGACGCCGCCACGGCCACCGCCCGCCCCGCCCCCGAGCGGCAGGGCTTCTTCCGCCAGAAGCTGCGCAATCTCGAGCTCCTGCTCCTGATCGGCGCATGCCTGATCGACGCCGGCGCCATCGTGCTCGTGCAGCTCGGCGCCCTCGGCTCGATCGACACCACGCTGGTCTCGCTGGGCGCCGGCCTCTCGGCGCTCGTGCTCGCCGTGCACGTCGTGCTGCGCTTCGCGGCCCCGGCGGCCGACCCCTTCCTCCTCCCGATCGCCACCGTGCTGAACGGCCTGGGCGTCGCCGAGATCTACCGGATCGACATCGCCGACGGCGCGACCGGCTGGGAGTCGGTGGCGGTGCGGCAGATCTTCTGGAGCGCCCTGGCCGTCGTGGCGGCGATCGTGGTGCTGCTGGTCATCCGCAACCACCGCGTGCTGTTCCGCTACACCTACGTCGCCGGGTTCGCGGCGATCGTGCTGCTCCTGCTGCCGCTCCTGCCCTTCATCGGCCGCGAGGTCAGCGGCGCGCGCGTGTGGATCGGGATCGGCGACGTGGCGAGCTTCCAGCCCGGCGAGATCGCCAAGATCGCCCTCGCGGTCTTCTTCGCCGGCTACCTCGTGCGCAACCGCGACTCCCTCTCGATGGTGGGCCGCACCGTCCTCGGGATGCGCTTCCCGCGCCTGCGCGACCTCGGCCCGATCCTGGTGGTCTGGGCTGTCACGATGGGCGTCATCGTCTTCCAGCGCGACCTGGGGACGGCGCTGCTCTACTTCGGCCTGTTCCTGGTCATGCTCTACGTCGCGACCGGGCGCACCAGCTGGGTCCTCATCGGCGTCGGCCTGTTCCTCGGCGGTGCGCTGCTGGCGAGCCAGACGCTCGACTACGTGGGCAACCGCTTCGCCAACTGGCTCGAGCCGTTCAGCGCCGAGCGCTACGGGGCGGATCCGGGCGGCAGCTACCAGCTCGTGCAGGGCCTCTTCGGGCTCGCGCACGGCGGGCTGCTCGGCACGGGCCTCGGCCAGGGGATGCCGGATCTCACGCCGGTCCCGCAGTCCGACTACATCATCGCCAGCCTCGGCGAGGAGCTGGGCCTCGCCGGGCTCTTCGCGATCTTCGGCCTCTACCTCCTGCTGGTCTCGCGCGGGTTCCGCATCGGCTTCGCCGGGCAGGACGACTTCGGGCGCCTCCTGGGAGTCGGCCTCTCGTTCGTGATCGCCCTGCAGTGCTTCATCGTCATCGGAGGCGTCACCCGCGTCATCCCGCTGACCGGCCTGACCACGCCGTTCCTCGCCGCCGGCGGCTCCTCCCTCGTGGCGAACTGGATGATCGTGGCGGTGCTGCTGCGCCTGTCCGACACAGTCCGCAGTCAGCCTCGTCTGGTGGTGTGATCCGTCGATGAACCGAGAACTCAAACGGGTGAGCCTCGTCGTGCTGACGATGTTCGTGGCCCTCTTCCTCTCCACCACCACCATCCAGGTGATCCAGGCCGACTCCCTCGACGAGGACGGTCGCAACACGCGGACCCTCTACGAGAGCTTCTCGACCGAGCGCGGTGCGATCCTCGCCGGCGGTCAGCCGATCGCCTCCTCGACGCCGTCGGACGACCTCTACAAGTTCCAGCGGCAGTACGCGAACGGCCCGCTCTACTCCGCCGTGACCGGCTACTTCACCCTGAACCAGGGCACCACCGGCATCGAGCGCACGCTCAACGACTACCTCTCGGGCACCTCGAACTCGCAGTTCTTCGACGAGATCAACAACCTCGTCACGGGCCAGGACCCGAAGGGCGCGTCGGTCGAGCTCTCGATCGACCCGGTCGCCCAGCAGGCCGCCTTCGACGCGCTCGGCGACTACACGGGGGCCGTCGTCGTGACGGAGCCGGCCACCGGCCGCATCCTCGCGATGGTCTCGAAGCCCACCTTCGACCCCACCGCGCTGGCCTCCCACGACACCGACGACGTCCTCGCCGCCTACCGGGCGCTGAACGACGACTCCTCCGAGCCCCTCGTGAACCGTGCGATCGGCGGCTCGCTCAACCCGCCCGGCTCCGTCTTCAAGCTCGTCGTGGCCTCGGCCGCCCTCGAGTCCGGCCGCTTCACGGCCGACTCGAGCTTCCCCAACGTCGAGTCCTACACGCTGCCCGGCTCCTCGTCGCAGGTGATCAACTCCGGAGGCGGTCTCTGCGGCTCCGGAGAGACGGTCACGCTGGCCACCGCCGTCTCGCTCTCCTGCAACGTCCCGATGGCCGAGATGGGCGTGCAGCTGGGAGCGGACGCGATCCGCTCGCAGGCCGAGAAGTTCGGCTTCGACACCGAGCTCGAGATCCCGATGTCGGTCGAGGCGAGCACCTACCCGACGAAGACGGACGACGCCCAGACGGCCCTCACCGCCTTCGGGCAGTACGAGGTGCGCGCGACGCCGCTGCAGATCGCCATGGTCTCCGCGGCGATCGCGAACGGCGGCGAGGTGATGCAGCCGAACCTGGTCGACTCGATCCGCTCGCAGGACCTCAGCGTGCTGCAGCAGTTCCAGGAGAAGTCGCTCGGCCGGGCTGTGAGCACGCAGACCGCGGACGCCGTCAAGGCGATGATGGTCGCCAGCGTCCAGGGCGGCGCGGCGACGAATGCAACAATAGGGGGCGTCACTGTGGCCGGTAAGACCGGTACCGCCGAGAACGGCGGGGACGACCCGTACACCCTCTGGTTCACCGGCTTCGCGCCTGCGGACGACCCGCAGTACGCCATCACCGTGCTCGTGGAGAACGGTGGAGGGCTCGGCCAGACCGGGTACGGCAACCTGATCGCCGCACCCATCGGACAACAGGTACTAGAGGCGGTGCTGAACAAATGAGACCCACGACAGGCCTCACCTTCGGGGGACGCTACGAGCTGCAGTCCCGGATCGCCATCGGCGGCATGGGAGAGGTGTGGCAGGCGACCGATCTGGTCATCGGCCGCACCATCGCGATCAAGATCCTGAAGGACGAGTACCTCGGCGACCCCGGCTTCCTCGAGCGCTTCCGCGCCGAGGCCCGCCACGCGGCGCTGGTCAACCACGAGGGCATCGCCAACGTCTACGACTACGGCGAAGAGGACGGCTCGGCCTACCTGGTCATGGAGCTCGTCCCCGGCGAGGCGCTCTCGACCATCCTCGAGCGCGAGCGCGTCCTGTCGACCGACAAGGTCCTCGACATCGTCGCGCAGACCGCGCTCGCCCTGCACGCCGCGCACGCCGCGGGCCTCGTGCACCGCGATGTGAAGCCGGGCAACCTGCTCATCACGCCGGACGGCCGCGTCAAGATCACCGACTTCGGCATCGCGCGCATCGCCGACCAGGTCCCGCTGACGGCGACCGGGCAGGTCATGGGCACGGTCCAGTACCTGTCCCCGGAGCAGGCGAGCGGCCAGCCCGCCTCCCCCGCCACCGACATCTACTCGCTGGGCATCGTCGCGTACGAGTGCCTGGCCGGGCGCCGCCCCTTCACGGGCGAGTCGCAGGTCGCCATCGCGATGGCGCAGATCAACGACACCCCGCCGGAGCTGCCGGTCACGGTCGCGGAGCCGGTGCGCAACCTCGTCTACTCCTGCATCGCCAAGAAGCCGGCCGACCGCCCCGCCACCGCCGCGCACCTCGCGCGGGCGGCCCAGGCGCTGCGCTCGGGCGACGTGCGCGGAGCGGCGCTGGCCGTCCCCGCGGTCCTCAGCGACCTGCCCGCGACGCAGGCGACCACGGTCCTCCCCTCCAACCAGGGCGCGACGCAGGCGACCACGGTGCTCCCCTCCGGCGCGCCCGCGGCCGCGGCCGCCGCTCCGTTCGTGCCGATCGAGGAGCCGCTCGAGGCCTCCGAGGAGCCGCGCAGGCGCAGCCCCTGGACCTGGCCGCTGATCGCCCTCATCGTGATCCTCGCCGTCGTCATCGCGGGCACGATCTTCGCCCTGACGACCGGCGGGAGCAGCGACCCGGCCGCCTCCCCCACCGCGACGACCAGCACGGCCCCGTCGCCGACGCCGTCCGAGACTCCGAGTCCCACGCCGACGCCGACCTCGAACACGGTCGTCATCGACAAGGCCGACTACGTCGGGCGCTCCTTCGACGACGTCGAGACCGAGCTCGAGGCCCTGGGCATGGGCGTCCGCCGCGCGGACGGCCCGAGCGCCCCCACCGCCGAGCAGGTCGGACTCGTCGAGGACGTGAACCCCACCGCGAACGTGGTGAAGGGCACGACCATCGAGGTCTCCGTCTTCACCGAGGTCGCGACCCCGGACGCACCGACCGCCGTGCCGACCGTCACCCCCGCCGCCTCCAGCGTCGAGGCGGGCGCGACGTTCAACGTCACCTGGAGCAACTACAACCAGTGCCCGAGCGGAACCTCCGTGAGCGGTTACCGGGTGACCGCGACCGGTGAGGGCGCGAGCGTGACGAGCACCAACCCGTCGAACTCGACGACCGCGACGATCCAGGCCGGCACCACGGCGGGCACGATCGACGTCACGTACACCGTGCTCTGCGGCGAGTCGGAGTCGGCGGCCTCGCCCACCCTGTCCGTCACCGTCGAGGAGCCGGCTCCGACCCCGGCGCCGACCCCCACCTCGAAGGCCACCTCGACGCCCACCCCCTCCGAGTAGCGGCGGCGCGCCGGCCCGGGGCATCGCTCCGGCCCGGCGCCTCGGGGCCGTCGCGTCGCGCCCCCGCCCGGAACACCAGGGGCCCATAGGTACACTTGCCGTGGCTCCTCGGGGCCGCACCACACGGAAGTACAGGGCGGGAGCGTGCGCGTGACGGATGAGGGTCGCCTGATCGCGGGACGGTACCAGGTCGGGCCCCGGCTCGGCCGCGGCGGGATGTCCGAGGTGTACCTCGGCACCGACACCCGGCTCGGCCGCACCGTCGCCATCAAGGAGCTGAAGCTCTCCCTCTCCTCCGACTCCGCCTTCCGCCTGCGGTTCCGGCAGGAGGCGCAGTCCGCGTCGCGCATGTCGCACCCCACGATCGTCCGGGTCTTCGACGCGGGCGAGGAGGTCTCGCTCGACGACAACGGCGCCGAGTCGCGCCGGCCCTTCATCGTCATGGAGCACATCGAGGGCCGCCTCCTCAAGGACCTGATCGCCGAGGGCCCCCTCGACGTGGACGAGGCCGTCCGCATCACGGAGGGCATCCTCACCGCCCTCGAGTACTCGCACCGCGCAGGTGTCGTCCACCGCGACATCAAGCCCGGCAACATCATGCTGACCCCGTCGGGCCAGGTGAAGGTGATGGACTTCGGGATCGCCCGCGCCGTCTCCGACTCCGCCGCCACGGTCGCTCAGACCACGGCGATCCTCGGCACCGCGGCCTACTTCTCCCCCGAGCAGGCGAAGGGCGAGCAGGTCGACGCCCGCAGCGACCTCTACTCCGCCGGCATCGTGCTCTTCGAGCTCCTCACCGGCCGTGCGCCCTTCCGCGGCGACACCCCGGTGGCCGTCGCCTACCAGCACGTCAGCGAGACGCCGCCGGCGCCGAGCTCCATCAACCCGGCCGTCACGCCGGCGCTCGACGCGGTCGTCGCCCGCGCGCTGTCGAAGGACCGCTACGAGCGCTTCCAGGGAGCTGCGGAGTTCCGCGACGACCTGCGCGACGCCGCCGCCGGACGCCTCCCCGACCACCGCCCGATCGACGAGCTGACCACCTCGCTCTTCGCGGCCCGCAGCCAGGGTGGAGTCAACGACTCCGAGCTCGCCCTCCGCCAGCTGGCCGAGGACAACTCGATCGTCCGCACCCAGCGCCGCCCGCCGGTCCTCTGGATCTGGTCCTCGATCGTCGTGCTGGCCGTGATCGTCGCCGCACTCGTGATCTGGGTGCTGACGCTCCAGCCCGCGTCGACCCTCCCGTCGCAGTCGCGCGAGGTCCCCACCCTCACCGAGACCACCTACGACAGCGCCCAGTCGACCCTGACCGAGCTCGACCTCGTGCCGAGCCAGGTCGCGGAGTACAGCTCGACCGTCCCCGAGGGCGAGGTGATCCGCACGGATCCGGGCTCGGGCACGATCGTCGCGCCCGAGACGGTCATCCGCATCGTCGTGTCCCAGGGTCCGCAGCCCGTCGCCGTGCCGGACACCGTCGGGCAGAGCCTCGCCGAGGCCATCGACGCGCTCACCGCCGTCGGCTTCGTCGAGGGCTCCCAGACCCGCGAGAACTCGCCGACCGTCCCGGGCGACGTCGTGCTCTCCGCCTCCCCCGGAGCGGGACAGCAGGTCGCCCCGGGCACGCCGGTCGACCTCACCGTCTCCTCCGGCCAGGTCACGCTCCCCGACCTCGTCGGGACGTCCCTCAGCAGCGCGCTGGCCACCCTCGCCTCCGAGAAGCTGCAGCTCGTGGGGGTCGAGGTCCCGGACGAGACCTGCGACGCGACCCGGGCGAACCCGCCCATCACGACCCAGTCCCTGGCTCCGGGCGACGTCCCGCAGGGATCGACCGTCCAGCTCGGATACTGCGCGGGCTGACCCGGCCTGCGGCCCGCTGCGGCTGCGGCGTCGGCCGACGGCGCCCGGTGGAGGCCGGGCCGCTGCTCTGCGCGCCGAGAAGGGCTCGTCCGGACGTTGCTCGTCGGGTCGATGCTCCGCGAGGCCGACAGCCCCGAGGTGAACGGCTACGCCCGGCGCGCGTCGGCGAGCGGGGGCTGGAGCCGCACGACCTCGCCGCCTGCCGATCCGTCGGCGGGGCGTGCGATCCTGCCGCGGATGTCGCTCGGGGTGAGCCCCTCGCGGCGCTTGAGCGCACGGCGGAGGTGGTCCGCCGAGGAGAATCCGGACGCGGCGGCGATCGCCTCGAGCGGGACCTCCCGCGGGCGGCGGCGCAGGAGCTCCACGGCGCTGGCGACCCGGGAGCGCTCGATCTCGCTCGCGACCGTGGTGCCCGCGTCCTCGAAGAGCCGCTGGAGGGAGCGGGTGGACACGTTGACCGCGTCGGCCACCGCCTCCGGGGTGCAGCGCGGCGTGCGGTGCGTCCGGTCGATGACCGTGCGCGCGCGCCCGAGCGTGGCGGCCCGGACGCTCGTGGTGCCGGGCTGCGAGCTCGCCGCCGCGAGGAACGCGCTGGTGAGGAGCTGCTTGACCACATGGGCGAAGCCGGTGACCTCGCCCTCACCGGGCAGCCCCGTCCCGGACTCCGCCGCGAGGGCGAAGGCGGTCGTGAAGGCGTATGCGGCGCGGGTGGACCGGGCGTCGGGATCGAGCGCGTAGACCGAGGCCGACGTGTCGAAGCCGTAGCGGCGCATCTCGTCGGCGCGCAGCGAGAGGTGGAGGATCGTGGCCGGAGTCGTCGACTCGGTCGTGAACGTCGTCGTCCCCTGCTGGTACGAGATCGAGCCCGGACGCAGCAGCACCGTTCGGTCCGGGGCGACCATGCGCACGAAGCCGTCGATGAGGAAGCTGAAAGTGAGGAAGGAGGTGTCGTCGGCCGGCCACGTCCCGCGGAGGACGCGCAGCGGCGAGACCGTCATCAGCACGACGCTCAGATCGGCGGTGCCGAATCCCGAACCGGTGATGCTCGGAACGGTGCCGGGTTTGATGACGATGCGCGGTCCGAGATTCTCGAGCTCTCGGATTCCCGAGAAAGCCCAGGAGATCGATGCGACCATCTGGTCCCCCCGGACTTCTCTTGTGGCGCCGACCCCCTGTCGACGCCCTCTGATTATGCAGGGAAAAGGGGCCGCATCCTCCGCCGGGAGCCCGTCAAATCCCGCCACCTGATCGGGGGGTCCGCAAGGGGGTGGACAAGGTCACACTCATACCCTGTCGCGGCATTCTCCTCCGCCCGCCGTCATTTAGCCGTCAGATGGCGGATTTCTACGTGAGAACGCACTCAGGGCGGCATCCCCGTTCGGGGGACGGTGGTCGCTGATCATTCTCAATGCTCTCGACTCGATAACGAGCCCGATAAGCCCGGCGAATTCCGCCTCATCGAGCCGGGATCGAGAGTCCGGGCGTGTCGTCGGCCGATACGGACGCTCCGCCCGGCCTCACCTCGCGCAGCCAGTTCTCGAGAAGGCGCCGCCCGCCCTCGGTGAGGACCGACTCCGGATGGAACTGCACGCCCACGAGCGGAGCACTCCGGTGCCGGACGGCCATGACCACTCCCTCCGGTGTCCGCGCCGTCACCCGCAGCTCCTCGGGAAGGCTCTCGCGGTCGACCGCGAGCGAGTGGTACCGCATCGCGGCGAAGCCGGAGGGCAGGCCGTCGAAGAGCGGATCTCCGTCGTGGAGGACCGCGGACGTCCGGCCGTGCAGCAGCTCCGGCGCCTCCGTGACGCGGGCGCCGAGAGCGTGAGCGAGCACCTGGTGGCCGAGGCAGACTCCGAGCAGCGGCCGCCCGGTCGCCTCCGCCCGCTGCACGAGCGCCGTCGACGCGGGGACGTCCTCGGGGCGGCCCGGTCCGGGTGAGACCAGGACTCCGTCCGCCTCCTCCGCGAGAGCCAGGAGCGCCGTCGTCCCGAGGTCGTCGAACTCGACCACGTCGACCTCGGCACCGAGCTCGCGGAGATACGAGACGAGCGTGAAGACGAAGCTGTCGTGGTGGTCGACGACCAGGATCCGCGGGGCCGCGCCGCCGGTCACGAGCCGACGGTCACGTTCCGGTCGAGCACGAGCGACTGCACCCAGGGGAACACCCACTCGTCGAGCGCGACCAGGACCGCCGCGACGAGGACGAGGACGATCAGGAGCCGGACCCACCACGGCCCGGGCAGAAGCCGCCACAGCGCTGCGTACACGGTCAGCCCTCCTGAGCCAGCGAGGCGGCGATCTCGGCGGGGGCGCCCGCGGACCGCGGCTGGAACGAGTCGAAGACGCCGTACGCGATGATCCGCTCGGCCGTCGAGTAGAGCGGGTTGCAGCTCGTCAGCGTGATCAGGCGATCGGTCGGAGCCGCGTCCGGAGTCCACGGAACCGGGTCGATCACCTGGACGTCGGAGGGCTGGACGTACTCGAGATTGCGGAAGCGGTAGGTGTACCAGCCGTCCGCCGTCTCGATGTAGATCGGGTCGCCGAGCTGGAGCTCGTCGATCAGGTGCATGCCTCCGCCGTACGCGCTGCGGTGCGCGGCGAGCGCGAAGTTGCCGGCCTGGCCGGGCATCTGCGTCCCGGGGTAGTGGCCGATGCTCCCCTCGTCGAGCACGTTCTCGGCGTCGATGCCCTCGGCGATCGTGCGCACCCACCCCTCGCCGTAGCGCGGGATGTAGAGGTTGCCGAAGGAGGTGTCGAGGGCGGCGACCGACGCGACGACCGGCTCCGCCGGGGCGGCCTCGGTCGGCTGCGGTGCCGGAGAGGAGTCGCCCCAGGTCTCGCGGAGCTCCGCGGCCTGCGTCGTCTGCCGGCCCGCGATCACCGCGTCGTTCCACCAGAGCTGCCAGGCCAGGAAGAGCAGGACCAGGACGCCGGCGGTCATCAGGAGCTCGCCGACGACTCCGAAGAACGAGAGTCGTCGGACCGGGCGGGCCCTCCGTCGCTTCGCTCGCGGCCGCAGAGCCGCCCCGTCGGGGTTCTGGGCGGTCATGCGACGAGTCTAGGCGCGAGCCGTGACCGGCTGTGGCGCATGATCCGGACCTGTGGAGAGCCCTCCCGAGTCGCCGCCTGAGGAGGGCCGATGGGACCACTCGAGCGCCTGCACCGGCCGCTCCGCGAGTCCGCACAGCACCCGCGCAGCCCCGGCGCTCCCGGCCCGGAGCCTCCGCCCGGTACAGTGGTCGGCATGGCACGAGCGACGAAGAGCCCGAAGCCCGAGCGCGACGAGGCCCGGACCGGCGAGAACGCACCGAATCCGGTCTGGTTCAAGCCGGTGATGTTCGGCTTCATGCTGCTCGGACTCGCCTGGATCATCGTCTTCTACGTGAGCCAGGGCACCCTGCCGATCCCCGATCTCGGCAACCTCAACATCCTGATCGGCTTCGGCATCGCGTTCATCGGCTTCCTGATGACGACGCGCTGGCGCTGAGCCTCCCCCAGTCGTGAACGACGCCCCGTCCGGTCCGCCGACGGGGCGTTCGTCGTCGGTGGAGCGTCTGCGCACCGCCGGCTGCGTCTTCGCCGAGGAGGAGGCGGGCCTGCTCGAGGAGGCCGCCGACTCCTCCTCCGACCTCGAGCTGCTGCTCCGCCGCCGCGAGACGGGCGAGCCCCTCGAGCAGATCCTCGGCTGGGTCGCCTTCCGCGGCCTGCGCGTCCCCGTCGCACCCGGCGTCTTCGTGCCCCGCGTGCGCACCGAGTGGCTGGTCGACTGCGCCCTAGAGGTCCTCCCGGGCGGTGCCGTGGTGCTCGACCTCTGCTGCGGATCCGGCGCCCTCGCCCGGTCGATCTCCGAGGAGCGGCCGGACGTCCGCCTGCTCGCGGCCGACCTCTCCCCCGCCGCCGTCGCCTGCGCGCGCCGCACGCTCGCAGGCCGCGCCGACGTCCACGAGGGCGACCTCTTCGACGCCCTCCCCCGGAGTGAGCGCGGGCGGATCGACGTCGTCGTCGTCAACGCCCCCTACGTCCCCACCGCGGCGATCGCGCTCATGCCGCCGGAGGCCCGGGTGCACGAGCCGATGCTCACGCTCGACGGCGGGTCGGACGGGCTCGCCCTCCACCGCCGCATCGCTCAGGAGGCGGGAGCGTGGCTCGCACCCCACGGCGTCGTCGTGATCGAGGTCGGCGCGGATCAGGCCGCGGCGAGTGCCTCCGCGTTCCAGGCGGCCGGGTTCGCCACCTCGCTGCACCGCGACGACGACCGTGAGGCGACGGCCCTGGTGGCCGTCCGCCGGAGAACTACACCGCTGTAATTATCCCCAGCTGTGGAATCTCCTGTGGAGAACTCCGCGGTCCCCGCCGCGCTGGCCTGCTCGAGGCGAGGAGGGCCCGGATCCGCACCAGTCCGCCGGTCCTCGGACGCGCCGCCGTCCCCGGATCGTCCTCCCGAGGAGGACACCCGGGACGTTCTCCCCAGTGTTAACAACTCTGTGGATAACTTCCTCCCCACCTGTTGAGAGCACCTGTGGACAGCGGTGGAGACGGTCGCCGCGGGAACGACGAAGCGGCGGGCCCGGGAGTGCGCGAGGCACTGCCGGACCCGCCGCTGCGGGAGGGGGGATCAGCCGAGGACGTAGGCGCCCGCGGTGATCGCCACCAGTCCGACTCCGATGAGCCCGACGAGGAGGTTCTGCGTGCGCCGCTGGGCGCGCTGCCGCGTCTTCGTGAAGACCAGCCCGATGAGCGCGCCCGCCACCAGACCGCCGACGTGCGCCTGCCACGCCACGTTCATCCCGGGCAGGAAGCCGATGACGAGGTTCAGTCCGACCAGCACCAGCAGCTGCGACGCCTGACCGCCCAGGTGCCGGAGGATCACCAGGTACGCGCCCATCAGCCCGAAGATCGCACCGGAGGCGCCGATCACCGGGGTCAACGGGTTCGCGAGGAGCAGGACGCCCACCGATCCGGCGAAACCGCTCAGGAGGAAGAGGGTGAGGTAGCGCCCGCGGCCAAGCATGCGCTCGAGCACCATGCCGAACACCCACAGCGTGTACATGTTCAGCACCAGGTGGAACGGGATGACGATGAAGAGCGACGTGCTGTGGAGGAACACCGAGGTGAGCATCCGCCACGGCTCGAAGCCGGCACCGAAGCCGGGGAGCGTGTAGGCGGGGGCGTACAGGAGCGCGTTGACCGCCGGACCGCCGACGAAGGGGAGGATCTCGACGATCCACAGCACGATGCAGAGCGCGATGATCGCGTAGGTCACCGTCGGCTGGTCGGCTCGGGTCATGGCCCGCACTCGGGAGAGGAGGGGACCGCGGGTGCGCGGCGCGGTGGCGCGCTGCTGCGCCATGTCGTCCGGGCAGATCACGCCGACCGGAGCGGGCGTCTGGCACTCGCCGCAGATGGTGCGGCCGCACCGCTGGCAGCGCACGAAGCTCTGCCGGTCGGGGTGTCGGTAGCAGGAGTAGGTGCTGCTCGGCGGGACCTGGGTCACGGACGTGCCTCCGGGGAGAACGAGGGCCGGGCCCTGACGGACCCGGCCCTCGAATGAGTGGTGGATGAGGCGATCAGACCTCGGTGATCTCGACGCTCTCGATCACGACGTCCTCGAGCGGCTTGTCGCGGCCGTCGGTGGGGACCGCCGAGAGCGACTGCACGAGCTTCTTCGACTCCTCGTCGGCGACGGCGCCGAAGATGGTGTGCTTGCCCTGGAGCCAGGTGGTCGGCGCCACGGTGATGAAGAACTGCGAGCCGTTGGTGCCGCGGCCCGCCTGCTTGCCGGCGTTCGCCATCGCGAGGATGTAGGGCTGGGTGAAGTCGAGCTCCGAGTTGATCTCGTCGTCGAACTGGTAGCCCGGGCCGCCGATGCCCTGGCCGAGCGGGTCGCCGCCCTGGAGCATGAAGTCGGGGATGATGCGGTGGAAGACGGTGCCGTTGTAGAGCGGCTCCTTCGTCTTCGCACCCGTGGCGGGGTGGGTCCACTCGATGTCGCCGGTCGCGAGACCGACGAAGTTGCGGACCGTCTTGGGAGCGTGGTTCCCGTAGAGGTTGACGACGATGTCGCCCTTGTTGGTGTGGAACGTCGCGACTGCGGTGTGCAAAGGCATGCTCGGATTCTCGCACAGCGCGTCTGTAGGCCCCTGCAACGCCCGGTGTCAATGCGCTGGGTGCGCGATGCGGACGCCGATCGATGAGTGGCAGTATTGAGGCGTTCGCTGCTCGTAGCCGATGGAGGACCAACATGGGTCTGTCACGTAAGCACAAGAAGGACCTCAAGCGTCTTCGCAAGAACGCCGAGGCGGTCTGGGGCGAGCAGCAGGAGGTGCTGGCGCACGCGGCCTCCGTGCTCGAGAAGAGCCGCCGCCACGCGTCGAAGTACGCCAAGAAGGAGCTCGTCCCCTTCGTCAAGGACACGTACGACTCGCGCGTCAAGCCGGTCTACGACAACGGCGTCTCGGCCGTCGAGGGCACGTACTCCTCGGCCCGCCACGCCTACAAGCACAAAGTCGTCCCGACCTTCGCCGCTGTGGGCGGCACGGCCGCCGCCGCCTTCGAGGCCGCCAAGGACTCGAAGAACCGCGCGAAGCTCGCCGAGATCTCGAAGGCGCGCTGGGAGGAGCTCACCACTCCCCCGAAGAAGAAGAGCAAGGTCGGCACGGTCTTCGCGATCGGCGCAGCGCTGGTCGCGGTCGGCGGCATCGGCTACGCCGTCTGGCAGACGTTCCGCGCCGACGACGAGCTGTGGGTCGCCGAGGACGAGCCGCAGAGCGCCGCGCAGAACGCGGCCTCGACCGCTTCCTGACGTTCTCGTCGCTGGAGCCGGGCCCCTCAGGGGGTCCGGCTCCTTCGTATGCCCGGGTTAGGCTTCTGCGGTGGACATCCGGGTCGCCGCGTACGGCGTGATCATCGACGGCGAGCGGATGCTGCTCGCGCACTGGAGCCAGGGGCCGTGGTCGGCCTGGACGCTTCCGGGCGGCGGGATCGACGAGGGCGAGTCGCCCGCCGACGCCGCGGTCCGCGAGATCTTCGAGGAGACGGGCTACCGTGCCGAGCTCGAGGCCCTCATCGGCGTGGACTCGCACGTGATCCCCGCGCACCGCCGCAGCGATCCCGAGGCCGGCCCCCTGCACGCCATCCGCGTCGTGTACCGCGCCCGCATCGTGGGCGGCGAGCTCACGCACGAGGTGGACGGCTCCACGGACGCCGCCGCCTGGTTCCCCCTGAGCGACGTCGAGGAGCTGGAGCGCGTCGAGCTCGTCGACGCGGCCCTCACCATGAACGAGGCCTGGCTCCTCCGCTGACGGTGCCCGGGAATCCCCGGCCGCGCCCCGGCGTTCCCTTCGTCGTGATCGTCGAGCTCTACACCTCCGCCTTCTGCGGCGCGTGCCATGCCGCGCGCTCGGTGCTGGAGCGGGCCGCGGAGCTCGTCCCCGCCGCCGAGATCCGCGAGCGCGACGTGGCCTTCCACCCCGTCGAGGCCGAGGCCGCCGGCATCCGCTCGACCCCCATGGTCGTCGTGCGGGACACGGCCGGAGAGGTGGTCTTCCGGGCGGAGGGCGCCCCCTCCCTCCCGCAGGCTCTCGCCGCTCTGGCCCTCGCCCTGCCCGCGTAGGGTGGCCGCGGGAGGACCCATGCACCGTCGCGCTGCGCTCGCGAGCACCGTCGTTCTGCTCGGCGCCCTCGCGCTCTCGGGATGCGCCTCCGAGGAGCCGGTGACCACGGCCGCGGTCGGGCTCGGACGGGGCGGCGAGCGCGGCGAGGTCCTCGGCGTCGTCGTCGTGTGCTCGGGATCCGTCGACGGCCTCGACCTCGCCGCCTCCGACTCCGCCCCCCTGACCATCGGCGACGGGCTGCGGAGGGTCACCCGCTGGGTCTCCCCGTCACCGGTCACGCAGCTGGGCGCGACCGACCTCTCCGGATCCACGGTCTGGCCGGCCGACACGGTGATCGAGCGGTTCCCGCTCGGCGTCGACCTCGCGCTGGGCGCCTACGCGACCGACCGCTCCGTGCTCGCCCGCCCGGTCGTCTTCACGGCCGAGCAGTTCGACACGCTCTCCGTCGGCGAGATCATCGTCGGCGACATCCGCGACGGCACGTCCGAGACCCTCTCGGTCCAGCAGTTCCTCGGCCTCGCCTGCGTGGACCGCTGAGCGGGCGGCCGTCCGAGCGGCGGCCTCGATCGCACGACCGCACGGTCGGCGACAGGAGAGGCCGCCGGCCCGTGGACCCCGACGCGGACCCTCCGCGACCAACGGCGGTCAGGCGACGGCAGAGGACTCGCGGTGGAGCCGTCGAGCGCAGGAGATTCGACGTAGTGGCTAGCTGCGCCGCGACGTACTCGCACCCGTGACGGTGTCTGCTCGCCCCGAAGGTGCGCGACGACACCGCTCAATCGTCAGCACGGCGGACTCGCGTGCGAGCCGAGGGTGAGCCGGGGCTCCATCGCCCGATCGTCGTGTTGATGTCTACGTCGTCGGTTGTGAGCGCGTCATGTGAAGTCGGGTGCATCACTGAGAGGCACCCAGCGCGCATCCTCACCTTCGCCCATCAGACGCTTCACGACTGGTGTTCGCTCGGTCTGGCCGCGCCGGAGACGGCCGGATCTCGACAGGTAGTACGTGACGAGAGTGTCGTGCGAAGGACGGAAGGTGACGTACCAGGGCGCGCCCTGCAACGACCGGCGCCCCTTGGCCAGAGCCTTCGCTGAGTAGGAGCGGTACGCGCCGACGAGCGCGCCCACCTTCCACTGAGCCTTCGACTCGGGATAGGCGGCTTCCCAAGCGTCGAAGATGTCGGCGAGCACGCCGATGGGAACAGCACCGACAGGATAGAAGACACCCTCGCGCATTCTCACCTCTTCGAGCAGTCGGTTGTCTGCGAGAGCGTGGGTATCGAGCGGGAGGTTCGAGATGTCGCCATCGCGGACACCTTCGAGCGACAGGTCGTCGAAGAGCGCGTCAGTCTCGGACTCCGTCGTCGATGACGTTCCCGGATCCGGCTCCGGCTCCGACCGGCTCGCGGCTTGAGCTGACTCGATCTGCGACCCGAGGAGTTGCTTCATGTCCTTGACGTCCACCCCCGTCTCGCTGACGGCGACGTGCGTTCTCTCGGCGATGGCCTCGACCCGCCTCAGCACTTCTTCGTGCTGGTCCTGGCGGGTCTTCGTCTCGCGGTCGGCTCGCGCGGCTTCGCGATTCTGCACGCGAAGGATGGAGAGAGTGAGTCCGATGGCAACCATGGCGAGACCGAGCGAAATGAGCCCGATGGAGTCCCATAGTTGCGACAAGCGAAGCGACAGGTCCCCCTCGACGCTCGCGCGAAGAACCCACACCCAACCGCCGAGCACGACCAGAGCCGCGCCGATGACGTAGACCACGATCTCCCAGAACCGCAGACCGCGCCTCTGAGCCTTCTTCTCCGTCGCGTCCCCCACGACGGTCACACTATCGTCCCAGCACGGAGATGCGGTGGTCGCTCCGAGTGGACGGCCCGCGGCGCCTTGCTGCGAGGATATGCCTGCTTCGTGCACCCTCGAGAGCCGTCCGAGCTGCATCGGCACAACTGCATGGGCGCATCTGGCGACTGGGAGCACCCGCGAGCGGGGAGGAAGTGTGGAGCCTAGGAGATTCGAACTCCTGACATCCTGCTTGCAAAGCAGGCGCTCTACCAACTGAGCTAAGGCCCCGGGCCGGAGACGGGGCGATCCGTCTCCGAGAGTCGAACGGCCCGCCACCGCGAGGTGACGGGCCGTTCGGACCGGGTGGGGGTACCAGGACTTGAACCTGGGACCTCTTCATTATCAGTGAAGCGCTCTAACCGCCTGAGCTATACCCCCGGAATGGCCAGAGGAGACTCTACCCGACATCGAGCAGGAATCCCAATCGGCCGGACCGTGCGCCCTACTGGTTGGTGAAGCCCACCAGGAGGCCGCCGGTGATCTTGACGCTGAGGTTGTACAGCAGCGCCACGATCGCGCCGAGCGCGGTGGTGACGATGGTGTTCAGCACCGCGACGACGATCGCGAAGCCCATGACCTGCGGCAGCGAGATGATCGTGTTGAGGTCGAACGCCTCCGCGCCGGCGATGTCCTGCACGAGGCCGTTGACCTCGTCGAACACTCCCGTCTGGGCCAGGACCGTGTAGACCAGGTAGACGACGACGATCGTGATGATCGCGAGCGTCAGGCCCAGCAGGAACGAGAGCTTCACGGCCGACCAGAAGTCGACGTAGACGAGCTTCAGGCGGACCTGCTTCGCCGCCGGGCTCTTCGCGGACTTCCTGGCGAGCTTCTCGGCGACGGTGCTACTCATCTACGGACCCATCCTCCTCCGACACCGGGGCGGACTCGGCCGGCGCCGCGGCGTCGGGATCCTCGTCCTGGGCGTCGAGATTGCGTTCGGTGTTCTTGGCGAGTGCGATGATGCGGTCGTCCTCAGCGAATCGTGCGAAGACGACTCCCATGGTGTCGCGACCCTTGGCCGGTACCTCGGCCACCGCAGAGCGTACCACCTTGCCGCTGGCGAGCACGACGAGCACCTCGTCGTCCTCTCCGGTGATGATGGCGCCCACGAGGTCGCCGCGCTTCTCCTCCAGCTTGGCCACCTTGATGCCCAGCCCGCCGCGTCCCTGGAGGCGGTACTGGTCGACCGCGGTGCGCTTGGCGTAGCCGCCCTCGGTGACCACGAACACGAAGCCCTCGTCGCTGACGACGTTGGCGTCGAGGAGGCGGTCCTCCCCGCGGAACGACATGCCGCGGACTCCGGAGGTGGAGCGGCCCATCGGACGAAGCGCCTCGTCGGACGCGGTGAAGCGGATCGACATGCCCTTGCGGGAGACCAGCAGCACGTCGCTGTCCTCCTCGACCAGGAGCGCCGAGACGAGCTCGTCGCCGTCGCGCAGCTTGATCGCGATGATGCCGCCGGAGCGGTTCGTGTCGTACTCCGAGAGGGCCGTCTTCTTCACGAGGCCGTCGCGCGTGGCGAGCACCAGGTAGCGGGCCGCCTCGTAGTCGCGGATGTCGAGGATCTGCGCGATCTGCTCCCCCGGCTCGAGCGCGAGCAGGTTCGCGATGTGCTGGCCCTTGGCGTCGCGGCCGGCCTCCTGCAGCTCGTAGGTCTTGGCGCGGTACACGCGGCCGGTGTTCGTGAAGAACAGCAGCCAGTGGTGCGTGGTGGTGACGAAGAAGTGCTCGACGATGTCGTCGGCCTTCAGCTGCGCGCCGCGCACGCCGCGGCCGCCGCGGTGCTGGGCCCGGTAGGAGTCGCTCCGGGTGCGCTTGAGGTAACCGCCTCGGGTGACGGTGACGACCATCTCCTCCTCGGGGATCAGGTCCTCGACGCTCATGTCGCCGTCGAACCCGAAGAGGATCTCGGTGCGGCGGTCGTCGCCGAAGCGGTCGACGATCTCGTCGAGCTCGTCCGAGATGATCGTGCGCTGGCGCTCGGGGCTCGCGAGGATCGACTTGTAGTCCTCGATCTCGGCCTGGATCCGGTCGTGCTCGTCGATGATCTTCTGGCGCTCGAGGGCCGCGAGGCGGCGCAGCTGCATGTCGAGGATGGCGCGGGACTGCACCTCGTCGATGTCGAGCAGCTCCATCAGGCCGTCGCGCGCCTCCTCCACGGTGGGGGAGCGGCGGATGAGGGCGATGACCTCGTCGAGCGCGTCGAGCGCCTTGAGGTAGCCGCGCAGGATGTGGATCCGCGCCTCCGCCTCGTCGAGGAGGTACTGGGTTCGGCGCACGATGACCTCGACCTGGTGGTCGACCCACGCGCGGATGAAGCCGTCGAGCGAGAGCGTGCGCGGGATGCCGTCGACGATGGCGAGCATGTTCGCGCCGAAGTTCTCCTGCAGCGGGGTGTGCTTGTAGAGGTTGTTCAGCACCACCTTCGCCACGGCGTCGCGCTTGAGGACGACGACGAGGCGCTGGCCGGTGCGACCGGAGGTCTCGTCGCGGATGTCGGCGATGCCCGAGACGCGCCCGTCCTTGACCAGCTCGGCGATCTTGATCGCCAGGTTGTCCGGGTTCACCTGGTACGGCAGCTCGGTGACGACGAGGCAGGTGCGGCCCTGGATCTCCTCGATGGAGACGACGGCGCGCATCGTGATCGAGCCGCGGCCGGTGCGGTACGCGTCCTGGATGCCGCGGACCCCGAGGATCTGCGCACCGGTGGGGAAGTCGGGTCCCTTGATCCGCTGCAGCAGCGCCTCGAGGAGCTCCTCGCGCGTCGCGTCGGGGTTCTCGAGCGCCCACTTGGCGCCGGCGGCGACCTCGCGCAGGTTGTGCGGCGGGATGTTGGTCGCCATGCCGACCGCGATGCCGACGGAGCCGTTGACGAGCAGGTTCGGGAACCGGGCCGGCAGGATCGCCGGCTCGCGCGTGCGGCCGTCGTAGTTGTCCTGGAAGTCGACGGTGTTCTTGTCGATGTCGCGGACCATCTCGAGCGCGAGCGGCGCCATCTTGGTCTCGGTGTACCGGGGGGCGGCCGCGCCGTCGTTGCCGGGGGAGCCGAAGTTGCCCTGCCCGAGCGCGAGCGGGTAGCGGAGGCTCCACGGCTGCACCAGACGGACCAGCGCGTCGTAGATCGCGGAGTCGCCGTGCGGGTGGAACTGGCCCATCACGTCGCCGACGACGCGCGAGCACTTCGAGAACGCCTTGTCGGGGCGGTAGCCGCCGTCGTACATGGCGTAGATCACGCGGCGGTGCACGGGCTTCAGGCCGTCGCGCACCTCCGGCAGGGCTCGCCCGACGATGACGCTCATCGCGTAGTCGAGGTAGGAGCGCTGCATCTCGAGCTGCAGGTCGACCGGCTCGATCTTGTCGTGACCGTGGATCACCACACCGGTCTCGGTGACGATGTCGTCGCTCTCGTCCGGGCCGGTGGGGGTGGTGGGTTCTTCTGCCATGGTCTCTGGTCTCTCAGGTGGGTCCGTGCCCCGGAGGAGCGGGGGCGACGGTCGCGCTGGGTGTCAGGTGTCGGTGGGTGGTGTGTCGGGGACGGGTGGCGGTTCGGCGATGTTCGTGCGGCCCATTGGGGGCCGCCGTCACCTTCTTCAGGTGGACGGGTCCGCGGCCGTGTGCCGCGGGGCTGCCGCCTTTCGGATCGCGGTGCGATCCGCAGACTGCCGCCTCTCGAAGGACGTCCGCTTCCTCGACAGCTAGATGTCGAGGAAGCGCACGTCCTTCGCATTCTTCTGGATGAAGGAGCGGCGGGACTCGACGTCCTCTCCCATGAGGGTGGAGAAGATCTCGTCGGCCGCGGCCGCGTCGTCGAGCGTGACCTGGAGGAGGGTCCGCGTGGCGGGGTCCATCGTGGTCTCCCACAGCTCCTTGTAGTCCATCTCGCCGAGGCCCTTGTAGCGCTGGATGCCGTTCTCCTTGGGCATGCGCTTGTTGGTCGCCGAGCCGTGCGCGATCAGGGCGTCGCGCTCGCGGTCGCTGTAGACGTACTCGTGCGGGGAGTTCGACCACTTGAGGCGGTACAGCGGCGGCTGCGCGAGGTAGACGTAGCCGAGGTCGATCAGCGGGCGCATGTAGCGGAAGAGGAGCGTCAGCAGCAGCGTCGTGATGTGCTGGCCGTCGACGTCGGCGTCGGCCATCAGGATGATCTTGTGGTACCGCGCCTTGTCGGGGTTGAAGTCCTCGCCGATGCCGGCGCCGAACGCCGTGATCATCGCCTGGACCTCGTTGTTGCCGAGAGCGCGGTCGAGCCGCGCCTTCTCGACGTTGAGGATCTTGCCGCGGAGGGGGAGGATCGCCTGCGTCTCGGGGTTGCGGCCCTGCACCGCGGATCCGCCCGCCGAGTCGCCCTCGACGATGAAGATCTCGGAGATCGACGGGTCCTTGGACTGGCAGTCCTTGAGCTTGCCCGGCATGCCGCCGCCCTCGAGCAGGCCCTTGCGGCGGGCGGTCTCGCGCGCCTTGCGCGCCGCCATGCGGGCCGAGGCCGCCTGGATCGCCTTGCGGATGATGTCCTTCGCCTGGCTCGGGTTGCGGTCGAACCAGTCGGCCAGCTGCTCGCCGGCCACGCGCTGCACGAACGCCTTCGCCTCGGTGTTGCCGAGCTTCGTCTTGGTCTGGCCCTCGAACTGCGGCTCGCCGAGCTTGATCGACACGACGGCGGTGAGGCCCTCGCGGATGTCGTCGCCCGAGAGGTTCTCGTCCTTCTCCTTGAGCAGGTTGTTCGCGCGCGCGTAGCGGTTGACCAGCGTGGTCAGCGCGGCGCGGAAGCCCTCCTCGTGGGTGCCGCCCTCGTGGGTGTTGATGGTGTTCGCGTAGGTGTGGACGCTCTCGGTGTAGGCGGTGGTCCACTGCATCGCGACCTCGAGCGAGATGCGGCGCTCGGTGTCCTCGGACTCGAAGTCGATGATCTCGGAGTGCACGAGGTCCGACTTCTTCAGCGAGTTGATGTACTCGACGTAGTCGACGAGGCCCTTCTCGTAGTGGAAGACGTCGGTCCGGTCGCCCTCGGTCTCGTTCTCGCCCTCCCCCTCGAACTCGACCTCGTTCTGGTCGGTCAGCGCGATGCGCAGGCCCTTGTTGAGGAACGCCATCTGCTGGAAGCGCGCACGCAGGGTCTCGTAGTCGAACTCGACCGTCTCGAAGATGCCGGCGTTGGGCCAGAAGGTGATCGTCGTGCCGGTCTCGTCGCTGGCCTCGCCCTTCTCGAGCGGGGCGTCCGGCACTCCGTCGGTGAAGCTCATCCGGTACACGGCGCCCTGGCGCTTGACCTCGACGTCGAGGCGCGTCGACAGCGCGTTGACCACGGAGGAGCCGACGCCGTGCAGGCCGCCGGAGACCGCGTAGCCGCCGCCGCCGAACTTGCCGCCGGCGTGCAGCACGGTGAGGACCAGCTCGACCGTGGAGATGCCCTCGGTCGGGTGCATGTCGACCGGGATGCCGCGGCCGTTGTCGGAGACGGTGACGCCTCCGTCGGCGCGCATCAGGATCTCGATGTTGTCGCAGTAGCCCGCGAGCGCCTCGTCGACGGCGTTGTCGACGATCTCGTAGACCAGGTGGTGCAGACCGCGCGGACCCGTGGATCCGATGTACATGCCGGGGCGCTTGCGGACCGCCTCGAGGCCCTCGAGGACCTGGATCTGGTTCGCGCCGTAGTCGCCGGACGACTTGGTCGACATGCTCTCGTGCGGAGCGGAGGGGGCTGCTGAGCCGTTCGCGTCCAGGTCGTTCGCTGCGGGTGACGTGGAGTCGTTCGGCTCGTGAGTCATAGCTGTGGAGTTCTCCTCTGACGGTCCGTCGCGACGCGCACGGTGATCTGGAGATCGCCCGCGCGGCGGCGTCACTGCGGTTCGGCGGCCCTCCATTCTACCGCGTGCCGGGTCGATCCGAAGCGCTGGACGGCGATCTGAGGCGCGAAAGATCGGCGGTCGACCGAAAATGCGTCCTCAGCCGTAGGTGTCGCGCGGACCACGCCCTGGAATCGACCTGGGACCCTTTTTCCAGTTCGGGACGTCCGGGCCCTGGAAACGGATCGACGCGATGCCCGCGTCGGGGAAGTTCACCGCGATGTGGTTCATGATCTCGATCCGCATCAGCCGGAGCTGCGTCGACCACGCCGTGGACTCGCACGCGACCGTCAGCACGCCGTCGACGACGCCCACCGGAGTCGAGTGCTTCGCGGTCTCCTCGCCGGCGATCGCCGTCCACGACGACATCAGGTCGCCCTGCGCCAGCGGCGCCGTCCAGCCGAGCTTCACGGTGAGGGAGTCGAGGACGTCGCCGAGGTCGTGCGGGTCGCGGCCCTTGCCGAACGGGATCGCGTCGCCCTTGGGCTCGGCGCGCTCGACGGTCTTCCGGATGCGGCGCGGGCCGTCGGCGCCGAACACCTCCTTGAGGTGGCGGTAGACGCGGGCGGCCTCGGAGTCGGGTGCGGGGGTTCCGCGGCGGGGGGAGTCAGCCATCGGACGGCTCCGACGGGGCGGGGGCGGTCGGCTCCGGGGACGCGGGATCTGTGGACGCCGGCGCTGGGGACGCGGTCTCCGAGGAGGAGGCCGCGGCGGAGGAGACGGCACCAGGAGAAGGGGAGTCGGACGAGACCGGATCGGGAGAAGAGGAGCGGGAGGACTCGGGACCGGGAGGAGGGGAGTCGGAGGACACAGGATCGGACGAGGCGGAGTCGGGTGCGATCGGCTCCGGCACGGCGATCGGCGCGGCGGCGGCGCCCGTGCCGACGATCCGGCCGGCCTCGATCCGCACGGTGTGCGCGGCCAGCGCCTCCGGGACGTCGTCGAAGACGGCCGCGGTGATCAGGACCTGCTCGTAGTCGGCGACCACCGAGGCGAGCCGCTCGCGCCGGCGCGCGTCCAGCTCGGCGAAGACGTCGTCGAGCATCAGCACCGGATCGCCCATGGGGGAGTCGCGCCGGAGCAGCTCCGCGGCGCCCAGCTTCAGCGCCAGCGCGAACGACCAGCTCTCGCCGTGGCTGGCGTAGCCCTTGGCCGGCAGCGCGTTCAGCTCGAACTGCACGTCGTCGCGGTGCGGGCCGACGAGGGAGACGCCCCGGTCGAGCTCGCGACGTCGCACCCCGGCCAGCGCGGACGCGAACGCCTCCGCCAGTCCCTCGCCCGCCGCCGGTGACGCGGCGCCCGGCTGCTCCACGGGCTCGCCGTCGTCGTCGACCGCGCCCTCGATGCTCAGGCGGGAGCGGAGCACCGGACGCTGGTCGGCACCGGCGACCGCCTCGTACGCGGCGCGCACCGGTCCGCTCAGCTCCTCCACCAGGGTGAGGCGCGACTGCATGATCTCGGTCCCGAGCGCGATCAGGCGCTCGTCCCAGATGTCGAGGGTCCCGAGCTTCGAGGGGTCGCGGACGCCGCTCGCCCGTGCGGACTTGAGCAGCGAGTTGCGCTGGCGCAGCACCCGCTCGTAGTCGGCCTGGACGGCGCTCATCCGCGGGGAGCGGAGGATCACCAGCTGGTCGAGGAAGCGGCGGCGGGCCGACGGGTCGCCGCGGATGAGGAGGAGGTCCTCCGGCGCGAAGAGGACGCTGGAGAAGAAGCGGGGGAGCTCGCGCGGCTTGATCCCGCCGCGGTTGATCTGCGCGCGGTTGGGGGAGGAGCGGTTGATCTGCACCTCGGCCAGCAGGTCGCGCTCGCCGTTGCGGAGGCGGGCGCGCACCACGGCGCTGTCCCGGCCGGCGCGGATGAGCGCCTGGTCGCTCGACACGCGGTGCGAGCCCAGGGTGGAGAGGTAGCCGAGCGATTCGACGAGGTTCGTCTTGCCCTGGCCGTTGCGGCCGACGAAGAGGTTCGGTCCGGGCACGAGCTCGACATCGACCGACTCGTAGTTCCGGAAGTCGCTGAGCGCCAGCTGCGTCACCTGCACGTCGCGCTCCTCTCCTCCACCCGTCGTCGCGGGCCTTCACTGCACCCCTGCGGGCTCCTCGCCCGTCTCGCTCGGCCGGTCCACCCGCCCCGGCGCCTGCGATCCGCTCTCCCAGCTCCCGCCAGGCCCTCGCCTCGAGGCTCGATATGCCCCTCCGGGGCTACTCGACCAGCATGCTGGCAAGACCATCCGTCGGGCTGGTCTCCATGCGCCGTCGCGGGGCTACTCGACCAGCGTGATCGGCGGAGCCCCGTCCCCGCCCGTGAAGGCGGCCGAAGGCCCGCCGCCCGACGTTCGTGGCGAGGTGGAGGCGGCCGGAGGCCCGCCGCCTCCGTGAGAGCATCCCTGCCTCACGGGGGCGGCGGGCCGCAGTCCGCCGTCCGTCACCGGCTCTACGGAACGCGCCCCCCTCGGGAAGCCGACCGACGTGAGGACTGCCGGAGGCAGTCCTCACCAGCCGACTCAGTCGACGGCCTTGACGGAGTGCCCGCCGAACTGGTTGCGGAGCGCTGCGACGGCCTTCATCGCGGGGGAGTCCTCCTGACGGGAGACGAAGCGGGCGAAGATCGAGGCGCTGATCGTGGGCACCGGGACGGCGTTGTTGATGGCCTCCTCGATGGTCCAGCGGCCCTCGCCCGAGTCCTGCACGTAGCCCTCGATGTTCTTGAAGTCCGGGTCCTGCTCGAGGGCGCGGACGAGGAGCTCGAGCAGCCAGGAGCGCACGACCGTGCCGCGCTGCCAGGCCTTGAAGGTGCCGGTGACGTCCTTGATGATGTCGCTGCGGGTCTCGAGCAGCTCGTAGCCCTCGGCGAACGCCTGCATCAGGGCGTACTCGATGCCGTTGTGGACCATCTTCGCGTAGTGGCCGGCGCCGACCTCGCCGACGTGGACGAAGCCCTCCTCGCGGGGGCCCTCCGGGCGCAGCGCGTCGAAGACGGGCATGGCGTACTCGACGAGCTCCTTCGGGCCGCCGACCATCAGGCCGTAGCCGTTCTGGAGTCCCCAGACGCCGCCGGAGACGCCCGCGTCGATGTAGTGGATGCCCTTGGGCTTCAGCAGCGCGTCGTGCTTGAAGTCCTCGGTGAAGCGGGAGTTGCCGCCGTCGATGACGAGGTCGCCCTCGCTGAGCTTCTCCGACAGGTCCTTGACGACCGCGTCGGTGATCTCCCCGGCCGGCACCATCACCCAGACGATGCGGGGCGAGGGGAGTGCGGCGATCATCTCGTCGAGAGAGGCCGCGTCCGAGACGTCGGGATTGCGGTCGTAGCCGGTGACCTCGAGCCCCTTGGAGCGGAGGCGGGAGCGCATGTTGTCGCCCATCTTGCCGAGGCCGACGAGTCCGATGTGCATGGTGAACCTTCCTGGATTCGTTGTCCGGCGGGCGGGCGCTCGTCGGGAGCGGGGCGGTCGCGGCTCTGCGATCCGGGGAGCGGTCAGCGCAGCAGCAGGTTGGGCTGGAGCAGGTAGCGGTAGCTGTCGCTGCCGGGCTGCTCCCGCGAGGTCTGCGCGGTGATCAGGACGGGGCCGGGCTTGTTGGGGTTCTCGGTCTTCGTGAACGCGATGCGCACGAACTCCGAGTGGACGGCGGCGAGGCCGTCGAGCAGGAACTGCGGCTTGAGCGAGACGACCACGTCGTCGCCGGTCACGATCGCGTCGATGCTCTCGGACGCCTGCGCCTGCTCGGAGCCGATGGCCTCGAGGGTGAGGCCGTCGCTGCTGAAGCTGAAGCGGAGGGCCGCCTCGCGCTCGAGCACGAGCGAGACGCGGCGGGTGGCCTCGATGAGGTCGCTGGTCGACATGACCGCGTAGTTCTCGACGGAGGCGGGGAAGAGGCGCTTCACGGGCGGGAAGTTGCCCTTGATCAGCAGCGAGGTGACGGTCTTGCGGTCCGCGGTGAAGGCGATCAGCTCGCGCTCGTCGCGGTTGGTGATCGCGACGGAGACGGTGCCGGAGTGGCCGAAGGTCTTGCCGACCTCCTGCAGCGTGCGCGCGGGCACGAGGGCGGTGAGCGGCTGGGTGGGCGCGGGGTTGTCCCCGTTGTCCCAGTCGATCTCGCGGACGGCGACGCGGTAGCGGTCCGTCGCGACGAGGCCGATCGTGTTCTCGGTGATCTCGAGCTGCACGCCGGTGATGACGGGGGTCACGTCGTCGCGGGAGGCGGCGACCGCCACCTGCGAGACGGCGGCCGCGAAGGCGTCGGCCGGGACGAGGCCGGTGGAGGCGTCGATCTCGGGGATGCTCGGGTACTCCTCCACGGGCATCTGCAGGAGCGTGAAGTGCGCCGAGCCGGCCGAGACCGAGACGCGCGACTCCTCCGTGGCGATGCGCACGGGAGCGTTGGGGAGGCGGTTCGCGATGTCGGCGAGCAGACGGCCCGAGACGAGCACGGTCCCCGTCTCCTCCACGTCGGCCGCGATCTGCGTCTGCGCGGACACCTCGTAGTCGAAGGAGGACAGCGTCAGACCCTCGGCGGTCGCCTCGATGAGGACTCCGGAGAGGATCGGCAGGGTCGTGCGCTGCGGAAGCAGCTTGACCGCGAAGGACACCGCCTCGCTGAAGACATCGCGGTTGGCTTGGAACCTCACGAGTACACCCCTGACGAGTCGCGGACGAAGACCGTCGCCCATCGTACCCGCCGGGCTCGACGAGCTCGGAAGGGGGTGGACCGCCGAGCACTCCCGAGCCGCTGTGGAGAGGTTGCCGGTCGAGGCTTCATTAAAGAGAGAACTGCGTTAACAGTGTTAACACGTGTGGAAACTGTGGAAAACGCTTCGGACCCCTACTCCTGGGTGGGATCGGAGGGACCCGCCCCTGTGGAGGGAGTGTGAGCGGGCCCGTGGACGCCCTGTGGAGGGATCCGAGCCGACCGGTCGCCCTCCACAGGCGGGCTCTCCCGGCGCACAGTCCCGAGGCGGTTGTCCACAGTTATCCACAGGTTCCTCACACTGTGGAAATCGGCCCTCCGGGGTGCGCGAGGCGGCGTGTCCGAGGCGCGCGCGGAAGGTCCGAGGAGTCCGTCGACGACTTCTCCGGTCACGACGGAGACCGTCGAGGGCAGCTGCCGCCGTCCGAGCGGCCCGGAAGACAGTGCGCGCTCCCTCTCCCCCGCGTTGCCCTCCGGGCCAACGCACGGCGGATCGACACCGTCCGATCGCACGCCGGCCGCTCAGCCGCTCAGCAGCACCCCTGAGCACGTCCGGTTCGTGCTGGTCGAGTAGCCGCAGCGCGGCGTATCGAGACCCCCGCCGGCTCCTTCGCCCGATCTCGACGCGCGCCGACACCGACGTCCTGCTGCTCGCGCCGCGACCCCCGTCGCCTCCGCCTCCCCTCACGCGAGGAAGGAGGGGAGCGATTACCCGACCACCGGGCACGGACGCTGATGGACCTCGGGGCGCGCCACCCGCGACAGGCGGTCCCGGGGACCGCACGACTGCCGGCTAGCGGTTCGTCTTGATGCGGGTGGTCAGCTCGGTGACCTGGTTGTAGATGCTGCGGCGCTCCTTCATGAGCTCCGAGATCTTCTTGTTCGCGTACATGACCGTGGTGTGGTCGCGGTTGCCGAACAGCTGGCCGATCTTGGGCAGCGAGAGGTTCGTCAGCTCGCGGCACAGGTACATGGCGATCTGGCGCGCGGTGGCGACGGCCTGCGAGCGCGACGAGCCGTAGAGGTCGTCGACCGTGAGCTTGAAGTAGTCCGCGGTGTGGTTGATGATGTCGACCGGCGAGATGACGTTGTCCTCGTCGAGCGTGATCAGGTCCTTGAGCACCGTCTGCACGAGCGACATGTCGACCGGCGTGCGGTTCAGACTCGCGAACGCGGTGACGCGGATGAGCGTCCCCTCGAGCTCGCGGATGTTGCTCGACACCTTCGACGCCATGAA
Organism: Rathayibacter sp. VKM Ac-2805; assembly: GCF_009834265.1. NCBI lineage: Bacteria > Bacillati > Actinomycetota > Actinomycetes > Micrococcales > Microbacteriaceae > Rathayibacter > Rathayibacter sp. VKM Ac-2805. The sequence goes on along the minus strand of NZ_CP047185.1, from coordinate 981 downwards.
CTCGAGGATGTCGTCGGGCACGAGCAGCTTCTCGCTGACCGCCTTCTTGCGGAGGATCGCGATGCGGGTCTCGAGGTCGGGAGCCTGCACATCGGTGATGAGGCCCCACTCGAAGCGCGAGCGCATCCGGTCCTCGAAGCCCGTCAGGGCCTTCGGCGGCAGATCGGACGTGATCACGACCTGCTTGTTGTGGTCGTGCAGCTGGTTGAAGGTGTGGAAGAACGCCTCCTGCGTCTCCGCCTTCCCCTGCAGGAACTGGATGTCGTCGATCAGGAGGATGTCGACGTTGCGGTAGCGGCCGTGGAAGGCGTTGCCCCGGTTGTTCGCGATCGAGTTGATGAAGTCGTTCGTGAACTCCTCGCTCGAGACGTACCGCACGCGGATCCCCGGGTAGAGGCTCATCGCGTAGTGGCCGATGGCGTGGAGGAGGTGCGTCTTGCCGAGCCCGGAGTCGCCGTAGACGAAGAGCGGGTTGTAGGCCTTGGCGGGAGCCTCGGCGACGGCGACGGCCGCGGCGTGCGCGAACCGGTTGGAGCCTCCGATGACGAAGTTGTCGAAGCTGTACTTCGGGTTCAGCCGGGTGTCGGTCGCCGGCACGGTCCGCAGCTCCTCGACCCCGCGGGTCGGCGCGACCGTCGCCGAGGAGGCGGTGATCGGCTCGAACGGGTTCATCGACTCCTGCGACGACGGGGAGCTGAGGGGCTCGTGCTCGATGTCGGGGTTCACCACGAAGGCGAACGTCGTGACGCCGAAGGAGTCGTCGAGCGTCCCGATCGCGCTGAGCAGGGGCACGCGCACGCGCTGCTCGAGCATCCCGCGGGTGAACTCGTTCGGGACCTCCAGGTAGAAGGTGCCCGCCATGATGCCCTTGGGCTCCACGAGCGAGACGAACCCGTAGAGGGGAGCGGTGATCCGCTCGTCCTGGGACAGTGCGCCGAGGATCACGTTCCACGCGTCGACCATCGACGTGTCGTCTGCCAT